>CAWBJH010000002.1:0-747925 GCA_963789115.1 uncultured delta proteobacterium | reverse complement strand
TCGCGCATCCCGATAAGTACCTGCATAAGGCGGCAACGAAATGACGCGCGCTCATCGGTCATCGAGCGGCAGGCCGGTCGAGCAGTTCGCGCGCGTCGCACCGCGATACCCTGTGATTGCGGGCTACCGGAGATTTGACGGGGAAGCCCTGGGTCCTTATTGAGCACTCTCCACAGCCGTTATTTCCTTTGGCCATCCGCATGTATTTTAGACGGGGGTAAGCGACACAATAGGAGCGGTGCCGCGCGACAGACAGCGGCGTCAGCGATATAGTGATTAAAGGCCGATAGGTGGGACAATAGAAACGTGGAGCGCTAAAAGGCTTTGAGCGCCCACGGTTTGACTCGATATTCCGGTCGGAGAGCAATCCCGCTGCGGCCACCGAGCCCGTTATGACCGTCGAACACCGGATCGACCTCAGGTGCCATCCGTCGACACGCCCTGAGACGGTGCGCGCCATTGAGGTGCTCGTACGCCGATCGGCAAGCGCTGAACTCCAGATGACCTTCCGCCTCGACGGAGATATTCCCCGGATCTGGGTCTCTTCGCCGGGTGCGCCGCGCATCGCTACACAGCTCTGGCAGCACACCTGCTTCGAAGCCTTCATCGCAGTGGAAGGGCAACGGGCGTACCACGAGTTCAACTTCGCCCCGTCGGGGGAGTGGGCCGTCTACGCCTTCTGCGGCTATCGCAACGGCGGTCCTCTCGCGAACGAAATGATGCGCCCGCACATTGCCGTGCGCTCTACCGGCAGTCGGCTTGAGCTCGACACCCTTGTCCGGCTCGATGGCCTGTCTGCCATCCACCCGCGTGCTTCCCTCCGTATCGGGCTCTCGGCGGTCATCGAGGCGAGCGATGGGCTCTCGTATTGGGCGCTTCGCCATCCGGTCGACAAACCGGATTTTCATGACGCCGATGGATTCGCCCTGCTGCTTGAGCCGGCAGGCCCCGAGGGGTAGGTCTCGACCGCCGTGAAGTTCGGCTTCGACCGCCTGTTGGAGGAGACCGCGCTACGCAAGCCACTTGTGAGGCGCGCGTTGCCTTGCTTGCACACCCGGCTTCGACAACGCACGATCTCGTGCACTTGATTGATCCGGATCAGGCAGAACCAGGCCACGCCTGAACAGGTCGAAAGCGCGTGCTAAAATCAAGATTTGATGAGACACCCCCAACCACGAGGTCTCGGCCGGCGGTGCGTGGAGCACCTTCTATCTGAAACGAAGCATGACCGTTCCACCGGTAGCCGAATTGACGTTCTCTCCCGCCACTTCCTTGGACATTCCTACAAACCCAATCCGCTGATTGGATCTGCCGATACCCCCGAAGTGTTCACGGCTTCCCTCGATGGATTCGACTGTGTCACGTACATCGAGACAATTTTGGCTCTCTCTCGCGCTTCGAACGTTGATGACTTCATCGAGTGGCTGCGAAAGATTCGGTACGAACAAGGCCGCATTCAATGGGAACGGCGAAATCACTACATGACGCTCTGGATTCGCAACAACGTGCGCGAAGGGATAATCAGGCCGGTTTCAATGCCGGCTGTCCCGATACTCAGCAGGGAACGCGTTCTGAATGTCGTACCCGGACTCGCTGCACAGCGGACTCGCGTGAAATGTGTACCAAAGCCGGCAGTGCCGCGGCTCGCAGCGTACTTGCAGAGCGGTGATCTGATTTTTTTCGTGTCCACACGCAAGAATCTTGACGTGTTTCATGCCGGAATCATCGTGCGCGACGGCAAGAGCATGCTCATGCGTCACGCGTCGCGCAGCCAGGGCTTTGTCGTGGAACAGGAATTGAGCGAGTTTCTCAAGGCAAATCGGATGGCCGGCGTCATTGTCGTGCGGCCGCAAGGGGTTACAGGACGCATTTGCGGTAAGATGACGCGTTTATCGATGAGGCGAATTTCCTCCTCGCAGAGGAGAGATGGCGCGAAGCGGCGCGGTGGAATGTGAACATCGTCTATCCAAAGGACTGCTCGTCGGCGAGTATTCAGGGACTCGTCGACGCCGCCGATTCCGATGTCCTCTTTCTCGGCGATCCGCGTGTGAACATCGAGCCCGGACCGCGCATGTTCGATCGAATGGCGCGGGTCATACGTGAAACCGGCGGCGGCTTGGTTTATGCCGACGCAGCAGGCCATCCTCGTATCGACTATCAAAGCGGGAGCATCCGCGACGGTTTCGACTTCGGCCCGGTAGTTGGTGTGTCCGTTCAGGCCGCGCGTCAGTCAGGAATCGACAGCGCCTGGAAATGGGGAGGACTATACGACCTGCGGTTGAGAATCTCGGAAAAACACGCCATCGTGCGGATTCCCGAACCATTGTACGGCGCGTCGATGATCGATGCGCGGCCGACGGGTCAAAAGCAATTCGATTATGTGAATCCGCGCAATCGCGATTACCAAATCGAAATGGAGCGCATCGCGGCGATGCATCTAAAACGAGTCGGCGCCTGGTTGCAGCCGCACTTCGAGAAAGTTCCAGCCGCCGCGGAAACATTTCCGGTAAAAGCCAGCGTCGTCATACCGGTTCGGAATCGCGAGCGGACAATTCTCGACGCCGTTCAAAGCGCCCTGGCGCAGAGCGCTGATTTCGAATTCAATGTGATCGTCGTCGATAACCATTCGACGGATCGGACGACGGAAATCCTGCGCGGTATCAGCGATTTGCGTGTTAAACACGTCGTTCCCGAACGCCGGGACTTGGGAATCGGCGGATGCTGGAACGAGGCGATTTACTCCAGGGACTGCGGACAATACGCCATCCAGCTTGATTCTGACGACCTCTACATCAATGACGGCGTCCTTCGGCGGATCGTTGCAGAACTTGAAGCGGGACCTTATGCGATGGTCATAGGTTCCTATACGATGGTCGATTTTTCGTTGAAAGAGATTCCGCCTGGTCTAATCGATCACCGCGAGTGGAGTCGCGAGAACGGAAGAAACAATGCACTCCGTGTCAATGGTCTTGGCGCGCCGCGCGCATTCAATACATCGGTTCTACGCCGCATCGGATTTCCGAATGTCAGCTATGGCGAGGATTACGCCGTAGCGCTGCGCATCAGCCGTGATTATGAGATAGCCCGGATCTACGACTCCGTTTATCTTTGCCGCCGTTGGGAAGGCAATAGCGACAGCGCCCTGCCGCTCGAGGTTGCGAATCGATACGATCTGTACAAGGACTGGCTCCGGACTATCAAGATTCGGGCTCGAATGCGGGGATGATCCACGAACTAGAAGAACTGTTTAAACGGCAGGCGCGGGGATGGCCGCAGCTCGCGAAAGGCATTGAAGGCCTCGGGCGGGCGAAGACCCGGCCGGTACGGATCGATTGGTTCGACATATTCATCCGTCACATTCCCCATCGTGTGGGCAGTACAACGGCGTCTGTCGACCGGGAGTCGGTTGCGAAACGCCCCTGCTTCCTATGTTCGGGAAATCTGCCTCCGGAGGAGGAGGGTGTGCAGTTTGATGAGGACTTCACGATTTACTGCAATCCGTTTCCAATCGTGGATCATCACCTTACGATCGCTCACAGAGAGCACGGCTTGCAGCGCATCGCGGACCGGTTCGGAAATATGCTGGACCTTACTGCTGCCCTGCCTGGATATTTTGTCATCTATAACGGTCCGGAATGCGGAGCGTCCGCACCAGACCACATGCACTTTCAGGCAGGCTCGCGAGGATTGTTTCCGATCGAGAAGGACACCGCTGGACTGACTGGCGTTACAGTGCCGAACTACGGAAGAAATGTGTTCTTATTTCGTGGACGGGATCGATCTGCTTTGATCGATCGAATGGATCGTGCCATCGATCTACTCGCGGAAACGACCCGCAAAGGAGCAGAACCGTTGGTCAACATCGCGGTCTTTCATGAGAAAGGGGAGTGGGTCACGTATCTGTTCCCGCGAGGAAAACATCGGCCAGAGGTCTTTCACACGGGCGAACTGACGGTGAGTCCGGCATCGATTGATTTGTGCGGAATATTTGTCGTGCCGCTGGCGCACGATTTCGAAAGAATCACGGGTGACGCGATTGCCGCAATTTTTCGAGAGGTCACTTTGCCTGACGGTCAGTTTCGGGAAGTCGCCGAGAAGCTGGAGAGTGAGCGTTGAACGTATCTGTAGGGTTGATTGAAGAACAATCCGCCGTTGAAGTCGAATTGACGGGCGGCATGTTTATGGATACGTGCGGCAAGCCATACGGTCCCGGGCGCTACAGATTCACTTCTGAAGTTACGCTTACTCCGTCGGACCCGGCATCGTGCGCGTTTGCGCTGGACGACGTCACGATCGGGATCGGATTTCATTGGGAACGCAAGGAGCGCCAGGTATTCCGTGGGGTTTTTCGCCTCTTGAAACGAGAAGCCGGTCTGACGGTGGTTAATGATGTTTCGCTCGAAGAGTACGTCACGAGCGTGATTTCATCCGAGATGCGCGCGTCCTGTCCTCTTGAACTGCTGAAAGCTCACGCGGTGATTTCGCGCAGCTGGCTGTGGTTTCCGAAAGCAAATCCCTCTCGCTCCGGGAGAGGGCAGAGTGAGGGTCTCGATTCTCATGAAATCCTTCGCTGGTACGGTCGCGAAGCGCATCCGGATTTCGATGTGTGCGCCGACGACCACTGCCAGCGGTATCAGGGCATCACGAAAGCGTCCTCTCCGGCTGCAGCCGAAGCGGTTCGCGCGACAGCCGGCGAGTTTCTCCGTTACAACGGCGCTATCTGCGACGCACGGTTTTCCAAGTCCTGCGGCGGAATGACCGAGCGCTATGCGACTGCCTGGGAAGATGAAGATATTCCCTATCTTGAGTCTGTCTACGACGGTCCGGTGCAGTCCTGCTCTTACAGTCCTGAGACATGGATACGCTCCAACCCGCCGGCTTACTGCAACACGGACGATTCGGAGCTCCTCTCACGCGTTCTCCCGGGATTCGATCAGGAGACCCGCGATTTCTATCGCTGGCGGGTCGCGTACACGCCCGAAGAACTCGCCGATCTGATCAGATCGAGGCTTGCCGTGGACCTTGGTCCGATTCGCGACGTGCAGGCGCTCGCTCGCGGACCTTCAGGCCGAATATATCGGCTGAAGATCGCCGGGGAACGGGATCACGTCATCATCGGTAAAGAACTGGAAATTCGCCGCGCTTTATCGCGCACGCATCTTTACAGCTCTGCATTCGTCGTAGACAAAGAGTCTGGCCGCTTTGTCTTGAGAGGAGCCGGCTGGGGACATGGTGTCGGCCTATGCCAGATCGGCGCGGCAGTCATGGCAAATGAGGGCAAGACTTACACAGAAATCTTGCAGCATTACTATCGTGGGACCACTGTCAGCGTCTGATGTCCGCACCCGCGCGCTCACCTGGTCAGCCGCCCCGGACATCGTCGCAGCCATACTTGATGGCAGGCAGCCAGCGGATCTCTCCGTTCTCCAGTTACGCAGGCCCGCGGTCGACCGGGCTGAACAACGTCAACTGCTCGGCTTCGCGCAGACTGCCTGAGGATTTGCTCTGTTTCACACAGATGCTTCGCGGCCGCGGGCTGCTCCTCCCGCTCTCTCAACCATTGTGGCGAAAGGGACTCGGCACGATCGCCCGTGGAGAAACCAAGACCGAATTCGCCTCTGGAGACAGCCCAGGGGCCTCTCCACTGCTCTTACGACTGCGGGAACCCGCGCACACGCGCGAATTTCGCGGGCTCTTCCGGAGAATGCCGCACATCGCAGACTCCTTGGCGGAGAGGGGGCGGTCTTCGGCGTGAAGTCGAGGATCAGCTCGCCCGGATTCTGATCGAGCGCAAGATCGCCAATTTGCGGAAACGTCGAGGGCTTACTCAAGCAGCCCTGGCCGAGCGCTTATCATAGTGGTGATTTTGCTCTTGCTCGATTCCTTGGTATGTCGTTCTCGCGGGTGGCTGCCGCGCGAAGAATCCCGTTCTTCGCGTCCTCTAAGCCCTCGGCGCTTGCCAATCCGGACATACTGACCAGCGCCCAAAAAAGCGGATCGCCAAAGAGGCTCATCTGCGTACCACCTCGGACTCACCCAAAGGGATGAGGTCCTCAAGACTGGTAGCGTTGTAAATCGCGGCGAACGAGTTGTAGGGCGCGATCAGGCCGGAAATGGGCTGGGTGGCCGAAGGTCAACACTGAACGTCGTTTAGTCGCGACTTGAAGAAATCGGGTTCGTCGCTCGTCAATTAGGATAGGCATATCAGACTTCTGTGAGTGACGTAGCACTCGACCGGAGTCGCGCACTCGCTGCTGCTGCCCGGGGGACAAAATCACGCCCCAGAACGTCAGCAAGGTCAAAGATCCGGTGTCGCCAGGCGTTTACTACAAAGTCATCAACGGCAAGACAATGAACATTATGTGCTACCTGCCCGGCAAAGAGACGCCCGAGCGTGAGTGCTGGTACATCGACATGGGCGCCGTCGATCGCAACTTCTTCACGACGCAGGCGATGGTGAAGGCTGCGCCCTGAATCGAAGCCTCTGATGCAGCAAACGCGACGACATGGGAGAACGAAGACTTCGTCCGCAGATGGGCGTGAATCTGCGCGCGATCAGCCATCGGATCTCCGCTCCGATCTTGAAATCACGCCCGTTGTGCTCATGCCCGTTCAGTACGTAGACCTGATCAGACGCGGGCACGTCCGCGACGGAGAGACCAGACTGATGTTCGCGGTGCTCGCTGACGCGGTCCTCTGCTATGTGAAGGACATGAAGTGCGAGACGCGCGAAGGACGCGAACGTTTTATCGAGGTCGAGGGCTGGATCGAGACGCGCGGCGTCAATTGCTCCTCAGGTAGCCCTTTCTCTTTCGAAAATGTCTGCGATGCGGTTGGAATAGAGCCCGGCTCTTTGCGCAAGTGGCTGGCCGCTATTCGCGCTGGCGAGGCGACGGCGGAGATTCGCCGCTTCCGGCGGAAATGGACCGCCACCCATCGCACCGCGGCTTCCCTGTGCCGCGGTCATTAGATTAGGAACCGATCTACAGACTTTTGGCCCACCCAGTGTGGAATTTCGGTGGTGGGTCAGTTTGACGCAGGGTCTACACGAGCTTTGCCGCTCTTCCTGCTCCCCGCTCAGTTCCTGCCAGTCCGGGTTCGCAAGAGACCGGGATTCTTCGCGCGGCAGCCACGCGCGAGAATGACAGGAACAACTTCAGGCATACAACCAAACCCAAACTGACCCACTACCCAACCGGCTAAAGCCCTGCAGAGGAAGGCCGTTCTGATCAGTTTGTAATCCATTCAAGACCGGAGACCCCGATTTTGAGGCAAAGCACTTGGCGAGGGCGGAAATTCTCGTTTACAGGGATAGATTCCCGCAACATGCGCGATATACTTTCGGCGCCGCTGGCGCGGAGAAGGGCTTGCGGGCTCACCCGGGGCACCACCTCCCGGGGGGAAACTGATGGAAATTTATCTTCCTGTGGCCGCGATGGACGCCAACATCATGTGGCTGGCCTCCATCGGTGTCGGCGTGGGTTTCGTCCAGGGGCTGCTCGGGTCAGGCGGCTTTTTGCTGACACCGCTCCTGATCATGATGGGCGTGAGCCCGGGCATCGCGGCCGCCTCCGGCATCAACGCCATCGTGGGGGCCAGCGTATCCGGCACGGTGGCCCATCTGCGGGCCCGCAACGTCGATATGAAGATGGGCCTCCTTCTGCTCATCGGGGGGACTTCGGGCGGCGCGCTGGGCACCGTTTTTGTCAAGATTCTTCGGGCCTTGGGCAACCTCAACCTGGTCATCCTCTCCTGCTTCGTGGTCTTGATGACGATCATCGGCGTGACGGTCTTCGTCGAGGGACTCACGAGCGGCGTTCAGGGCGAGACCAAACCCCGCACCGAGTCGCGGGTCCAGCGGCTGTTCCAACGGCTGCCGTTGCAGTCGCGGTTCGAAGTCTCGGGCGTCGAGACGTCCCTGCTGGCGCCCCTTGTCCTGGGCACCTTCGTGGGCCTCCTCGCCGCCATCATGGGAGTCGGCGGAGGCTTCTTCCTGGTCCCGGCGATGACCTATTTCCTGGGCATGCCGATGCGGGTGGTGGTGGGCACGAGCCTGTTCCAGATGCTTTTCACCTCGAGCGCCGTCACGCTCATGCAGGCGGCCTTGAACCACACGGTGGACATCCTGCTGGCCGCCATCCTGCTCGTCGGATCCTCGTTCGGCGCTCAGCTCGGCGTCTGGGCGCTCCGGAAGCTCAAGGCGGACCAACTCAAGGTCGTCTTCTCCCTGGTGGTGCTGGGGATGGCGCTCAAGATGCTTAACGACCTTCTCTCGGCTCCGGGCTTTTTCTTGGTGGAGCTGGGAGGCCGGCGATGAGAAGAGTCTGGATCATTCTCCTTCCCGTCGTCTTGCTGTGCGCCGGTCTGTGGGACACCAATGCGCGGGGCGGCGACGAAAACGCATGCGGACTGACGGACTTGACCATATCGGACCAAAACATCCGGGTCACGTGCCGCTATTGCGGCGAGCTGGTGAGGGTCTCGGGCATCGTGTCCCCCAGGTGCGACGTGGTGGTGAAGCTCACTTCGCCGCGCGAACCCGCGACCTTCTCGCGCATGGGCAAGGTGGGACCCTTTTGGCTGTCGCGGGGGCGCGTTTACTTTGACAACGTTCCGTGGATGTACAAGGAGAAGTGCAGCAGCCCGCTGCAGCAGATCCTCAGCCCCTCCGAGCAGATCCGCTACCACCTGGGCTTCCAGGGGCTTCGTGCCTCGCTGAAGATCCGCAACAGCGTGGATGATGCGGACGTCTACCTGAACGAGCTGATCGCCGTGCGCGAGGCGTCGCGCCTGTACAGCCTGGCCGAGACGGGCGTGCGGCGTCAGGGCTCGCACTTCTCCACAACCTTCTTCTGGCCGCCGGGCGCCCCTTCGGGCCGCTACGAAATCGAGGCGATGGCCATTGCCAATTGGCGCGTGGCTGCCATCCGGACCGCGTTCATCGAGATTCACAAGGTGGGGATCGAGGCCTTCATCGGCAACTTCGCCCGCTCCAACGGCGTGCTCTACGGCCTGCTCGCCGTGGCGCTTGCGGTGGCCGTGGGGTACTCGATGTCCCTGCTCTTCGCGCTCTTCAGGCGCTCGGCGCCAAGGCCCGCGTCCAGCGACGACAAGCTCTCTGCCAACAAGAACCTGGCGGCCTGAGCCCCACGCGGGGCCTGCGAGCCTCCGTAAGGGGCCGCGACCGCCTCAGTCCGCCAGTGGCACAGCGTGATATAGATGGTGGTGCCCCCGCCCATGAGGCTCTCGACCCGGATGTCCCCGCCCTGCCTCTTGATCAACCCGTAGTTGATGGCGAGGCCAAGCCCCGTCCCCTTGGAGTTCTCCTTGGTCGTGAAGAAGGGGTCGAAGATGTGGGCTAGGTCCTCCGGCGGTATTCCCGTGCCCTGGTCGGAAACCGTGACGCTGGCCCGCTTGGCGTCCAGCAGCGCCGCCTTCACCGAGAGGGCGCCGCCGTGCGGCATGGCCTGGATGGCGTTTTCGAAAAGGTTCAGGAAGACGTGCTCGAGCTGGTTGTACGCGCCCAGCACGCGGGGCATCTCCGGTGCGATCCCGTTGGAGAAGACCACGTGGGCCTGTTCGATTTGGTACTCGAGGAGATGCCTGGCCGATTCGGCCACCTCGTAAAGGCTCACGGGCTCCAGCGTGAAGTGGTCGTCAAGTGCGAATTTCAACAGGCTGTCCACCATCTCCTTGCCGCGCTGCGATTGCGCGGAAACTGCCTTGAGGAGACCGCACTGCGCGCACTCCTTGGCCGCCGGAGAGGCCGCGAGAAAGGAGTCCACGTCACGGGTGATGGCATCGAAGACGGCGTGGACCTCGCGGGCGAAGCCCGAGGTCACCATGCCGACGCCGGCCAGCTTGTCCGCCTTGATCACTTGGGCCTCGCGGGCGCGCAACTCGAGGAGCATGCGGTTCACCGCCAGCGCCAGGTCGGAGAACTCGTCGTGGTAGCGCCGCCTGGGGTCCATGAGCGAGAAATCGCCTGCGGTGATTCGGCTCGTGAAGTGCTCCAGGCGCTGCAGGGCGGTGGTGATGCTACCGGCCAGGAGGCTTGTGATCCAGAATATGATGACGAGCATCACCGCAGAGAAAAGAAATGGCAGTTCCTGCGAAAGCTTGAGGACGGCATCGGCTCTTTCGGCCTCCTGCGCTTTGAGCTTGCGCAGGAAGTCCATCAGACCCTCGCTGGTCGTGTCCATTTCCTGGTAGAGGGCCTCCTTCTCGGCGGCACTGGGGGCGCCCGTCATTGTCAGAGCCAGACCGTCGTCCAACAGTTGCACGTAGTGGCCCATCTGGAAGTTGAGGATGGCCACGTCCTTCTCGCTCGTGGCGCCCAGAATGCGAGACCCCCGCGTAAGGAATAGCTGGAAGGCCTGCTCGGCGCGCTCCCGCGCCTTCTCCAGATTCTGCCGGTTGGGGAAGGACTGGCGCGCGTACTGGCGGGCCTCTTGGATCAGCAGCGAGAGGTCCTGCGATACATCCAGAAAGTGAAGCTTGCTCCGAGCCTGGTAGAGGATCATTAGGTTGATGAGTCCGGTCACCACCAGAAGGAAGAAGCACAGGAGGAAGCCGGCCACGATGCGCAGCCGGATGGTGACGCGGGGTCTCGCCAGAAAAGCCTTCTCGGTCTGCTCCAGGCGTTCTGCCTCGGCTCGGCCCATGCGATATTCGGGCTTATCTGAATCCACCTGATTCATGATGGGGTCACTTGGATGCGTGGCCGGAACCACGCGCGCTTTGGATTTCTTTCGGGCGGGCTCCCGGCCGGGGCGGCGCCGGCTCCAATCAGCCCGAACTTCGAACTTGGCGCCCGGATTCCTACGCGTATCGTATACCAACCTCCCGCCTGCGGATCGAGCAATAGGACCACGTTGCGTTTATTGGCGCTACGCGGCGCTTTTGCGCGGGCGGTCTCGGGTCACGTAAGGCCTCGCCCCTGCATTTCGATGTCGGCAGCGATGAAATCGTGATCCGATAAGCTCCGGCGTCCGGGGCCGATGGTCACGCCCCGCATGGCCGTCCAATTGATTCTGTCCAAGGGCGCCGAATAGATTTGAGCGCGGCGCGCAACCGATGCTTGCAACCGTGATGTTGTGGATACACGCGCTTTCGGGCGCGATCTGGACCGGCACCTGCGCGTGCTTCGTGATAGGCGGCGCCGCCTACGCCTCGTCGCCCGAGCAATGGCGCGACTTCGCGATGCGGACCGCGCCTAGGCTCGATCGGCTGAACCTGGCGGCGGCGGCGGTCCTCATACTCAGCGGCATCGTGAATTTTCTTATCGCCGGCACGATACGGCGCTTCGCCTTCTCGGAGACTTTCATCATCGTGCTCGCGATCAAGATCGCGCTGTTCGTCGCGATGGCCGCCGCGCTCGCGGTCTCGTGGCGGGCCGAATCGGCGATGCTCGCGGCGGGCGCGTCCGAGGCAGGCGCGGCGACTAACCGGATCGCGCGCGCCTACGGACTCACGGTCGTTGCGGGAGCGCTGGCGCTCGGGCTCGGCCTGTGGCTGATGGGTAGCTGAGCGTGCCGGCGGCAGGCCCGAGCGCCGCGGTGCTATGCTGGACCGATGGAAAAGCCGCCCACGATCGCGCTCGGTGACTTTCGCGTTGCCTTTCTGACTGACGGGTTTTGGTGGAACGACGGCGGATGCATGCTCGGGGTGGTGCCGCGCGAGCTCTGGCAGCGCGAGCATCCCCCCGACGAGCGAAACCGAATCCGCCTCAACCTTACTTGCCCGCTCGTAATCAGGGGCGGCGAGGCGGTGTTGATCGATACCGGAATCGGCAACCGGCTCGGCTCGGTCGAGCGGCGAATCTTCGACCACGGCGACGGATGGCTGCTCGAGGGGCTCCGCGCGCTGGGAATGGAGCCGGGCGACGTAACCGGCGTGGTCCTGTCGCATCTCCACTTCGACCACTGCGGCGGTATCGTGCGGCGGCGGCCCTCCGGGGTGCTTGAGGCTTCCTTCCCGCGCGCGCGGGTCTTCATCCAGCGCGGCGAGCTCGAGACCGCGCGCCATAATGAGAACGAGCGCCTGCGCGCCGCCTACCGCCATGTCGCCGAGTGTATCGAGCCGGTCGCCGCAACCGTCGAGGCGCTCGACGGCGACCTCGAGATAATCCCGGGATTGACCGCAGTCGTCACCGGCGGCCACACCCGCGACCATCAGATCGCCCGGCTGCGCACCGAGCAGGGATGCTTCGTGCACCTGGCGGACATCGTACCCACGCGCTCACACATCCGCGGGCCGTGGAACCAGGCCTATGACCTGGACCCGATCCGCACGATGGAGGAAAAGGCGCGCTATCTGCACGCTTCGGTGGATGAGGGCTCGTGGGTGTCGTTCGCCCACGACGACCGGGTGTTTGCCGCGCAGATCGCCAACGACAAGGGTCGCCTGGTAACCACCGAGAGCATCGCGGCTACCGAAACCATCGCCTGATGCGGTACAGTTGAACTAGCCGGGGCGCGCGCGCCCCATTCGGACGCTCTGCATCCACATTTGTGCCCTGTGGGTGCGTCAGTTTTGAAACAAGCAATCGATACTTTTTTGCGCGACGCACGCCGCCATGAATTGGTCGCGGACCCGGCTCGGCGGCGATTCGATGCCGGAATGGCCGTCGTAGCAGGGTGCGGACCAGGCTGCGGAAACTTCTTCCGCAGCCTGCTAGCCGGCTTTCGCAACGTGAATCGGTGGGGGCGCGGCGCGTCTAACAGTGGATGGGACGCGTTGGCTGTTTGGCACATGCGGTGCTTGCTTTCTCATCGGAGTCAACTGTGGATAGCCCGCAATGGAGCGGGCACGTTGCTAGGAGTTTACTTGATAGACGGTGCAAGCGTCCGTTATACTTATTGTGGGGAGCAGCCTCAAAAATAGCACAACTTCGCCTGCCCATCCGGTCCGTTTCGGCCTGTTGGGGCCCGCCCTGACATAAGGAGTCTGCAATGTCCCAAGCAACGTTTGAACGGGTAATCAAGGAAGACCGGGCCGCGCGCGAGTCCAAGCAGTGGCGCGGCACGCTGCTGGAGTACCTGGAGCGAGTCAAGGCCGACCCGACAATCGCCAAGCTTTCGCACGCGCGGATCTACGACATGATCATCTTGGCCCGCACGCGCGAGATCCAGGACAGCGATGACCCGCGCACCAAGCGGCTGTACAAGGACGAACCGCTCAAAGTTTACAATTTCTTCGCCGACGAGTTCTTCGGAATCGAGCGTACGATCGCCCAGATCGTGCGCTACTTCCATTCCGCGTCGCTCAAGGGCGAGGAGAGCCGGCAGGTGCTGTACCTGATGGGCCCGGTCGGCTCGGGCAAGAGCTCGCTAATCGAGCGCGTGCAGCGCGGGCTGGAGCAGCTCACGTCGATCTACGCGATCGAAGGCTGCCCGATGCACGAGGAGCCGGTGCATCTCATCCCGCGCCATCTGCGTCGCGAGTTCGAGAAGATGCTCGGCGTGCACGTCGAGGGCGACCTGTGCCCGGTGTGCCGCTATCGGCTCAAGGAGGAGTTCGGCCAGCGCTACGAGGAGTTTCCGGTCGTGACGCGAAGCTTCTCCAAGCGCAATCGGATCGGAATCGGAGTGGTGCCGCCGGTCGACCCCAACAACCAGGATACCTCGGTGCTGATCGGCTCCGAGGATATCTCGAAGCTCGACCAATACTCGGAGGGCGACCCGCGGGTGTTGGAGCTCAACGGCGCCTTGAACGTCGGCAATCGCGGGCTGGTCGAATTCATCGAGGTGTTCAAGAACGAAACCGAGTACCTGCACGCGATGATCACTGCGACGCAGGAGAAGGTCATTCCGGCGCCCGGACGGCACGGGATGGTGTACGTGGACACCTGTATCCTGGCGCACTCCAACGAGGCCGAGTGGCAGAAGTTCAAGGCCGACCACACCAACGAGGCGATCCTCGACCGCATCGTGGTGGTGAAGGTGCCCTACAATCTGCGGCTCTCGGAGGAGGTGAAGATCTACCAGAAGATCATCCGCAACTCCGACTTCCGCGCCCACGTCGCGCCGCACACGCTGGAGCTGGCCTCGATGTACGCGCTGCTGTCGCGGCTGGAGCCGACCTCCAAGTGCGACCTGATGACCAAGCTGAGCCTGTACAACGGCGAGGAGGTGGTCGAGAAGGGGCGCACCAAGAAGATCGACGTGCAGGAGCTCAAGGAAGACGCCAAGCGCGAAGGAATGTCGGGCATCTCGACCCGCTTCATCATGAAGGCGCTCGACAACGCGCTTAGCGACAACGCCACCGGCAACTGTATCAATCCGATCAACGTCCGCGGGGCGCTGATCTCGATGACCAAGGAGGCGGACCTGCCCGACGACACCCGCAAACAGTACCTCGAGTTCCTGCAGGACACGCTGCACAAGGAGTACCTGGAGCTGCTCGAAAAGGAGATCACGCGCGCCTTCGTTTACTCCTACAAGGAGCAGGCCGAGGCGCTGTTCCAGAACTACCTCGACCACGCCGAGGCCTACGTCAACAAGACCAAGGTCCGCGATCGCAACACCAGCGAGGAACTGCCTCCGGACGAGGGCTTCCTCAAGTCGATCGAGGAGCAGATCGCGATTATCGGCTCGGCGGCCGACGGCTTCCGCCAGGAAGTGATCGCCTACTTGTGGTCGTCCTCGCGGCGCGGCGAGAAGGTCAGCTACCGCAGCTACGAGCCGCTCAAGGAAGCGATCGAGAAGAAGCTGATGACTTCGGTGCGCGACATCTCGCGGATCATCACCAAGGCCCGCACCCGCGATGAGGAGCAGGCCGAGAAGTACGGCGCGATGGTCAAGAACCTGCTGGAGAACGGCTATTGCGAGTCGTGCGTGGACGTGGTCCTGAAGTACGCGGCGAATAATTTGTGGAAGGACTGAGGGGATGGCGTGATCGCGTTGCTCAACTGGAAGCCGCGACCGGTCCTCGCGACCCGAGAGTTCGCCGAGGCACTCTACCGACTACTCCACGGCAGGGCCGGAGCCCCGGCGAGCACTTGCTAGCGCAAGTGCTCGCCGACCTCTCCCTGGTCGGGGAGAGGGGGAAGAAAAAGAGCTGACCGTGGCGACTTCCGAGACAATCTTCCGCGAATATCGGGCCTCCGACGCCGAACGCTCCGATCGTTCCGCCGGCGATCGGCTTCGCCATCGCCAGAAGGTCCGCGAATCGATCCGCGAGAATATCGCCGACATCATCGCCGAAGAGTCGATCATCGGCAAAGACCGGGACCGCGTGATCAAGGTCCCGTTGCGCGGGATCAAGGAGTATCGCTTCATCTTCGGCGAAAACGCCCCCGGCGTCGGACAGGGCGACGGCGACGTGCGTCCGGGCCAGGTCGTGGGCAAGGTCGGCAAGGAGGGCACCGGCAAGGGCGACGAGAAGGCCGGCGACCGCCCGGGGGTCGATTACTACGAGACCGACGTTACGCTCGAGGAGCTGATCGAGATCATGTTCGAGGATCTCGAGCTGCCCAACCTGGAACGCCGCGCGCTGCGCGAAATCCAGACCGAGCGCGCCAGCAAGCGCAAGGGCTTCCGCCGCGTGGGAATCCGGATGCGGCTCGACAAGCGCCGCACCGCCAAGCAGCGCGTGATGCGCAAGCTGGCCAGCGGATTCGCCGAGCGCGCCGAGGGCGCCGAGGGCGCCGCCGCCCCTGCTCCCGTGCTCTCCGACGGGGAGGAACGGCGCTTCCCCTTCCATCAGGACGACCTTCGCTACCGCCACGTGGAGGTCGACACCCGCGAGGAGTCCAACGCCGTGGTGCTGTGCATCATGGACACCTCGGGCTCGATGGACACGATGAAGAAATACCTGGCGCGAAGCTTCTTCTTCCTGCTCTACCAGTTCATCTCGACCCGTTACCGCAACGTCGAGATCGTCTTCATCGCCCATCACACCGAGGCGCGTGAGGTCACCGAGGAAGAGTTCTTCCACAAGGGCGAGTCGGGCGGCACCTTCATCTCGTCGGGCTACTTAAAGGCGCTCGAAATAGTCGCCGAGCGCTACCATCCCTCGCTCTGGAACATCTATGCCTTCCACTGCTCCGACGGCGACAACTTCGACTCCGACAATCCGTCGGCGCTGAAGGCGGCGCAGGAGCTGGCTGAGATTTGCAACCTGTTCGGTTACGGCGAGGTCAAGCCGCTGGGCTCGCGCTACTACGAGTCCTCAATGCTCAACGTGTTCCGGCAACTGGAAGCGCCCAACTTCCACAGCGTGCTGATCGAACGCAAGGAAGATATCTGGCCGTCCTTCAAGGCCTTCCTGGCCAAGGACAAGGTCCAGGAATCAGCGTGAACCCTTCGCGCGGCTCGTCTCCCCTTCCCGTCCTCAGGGAAGGGGCCGGGGGGTAGGTCCGATGCCCAACTACGAGCTGAAGGACCTGGCCAAGTGGGACGAGCGCATCCGCGAGAAGGTCGCGGAGTTCGGGCTGAACTGCTATCCGCAGGAGTTCGAGCTCTGCGACCATTACCAGATGCTCGGCTACATGGCGTACTCCGGGATGCCGTCGCATTACCCGCACTGGTCCTACGGCAAGGCCTACGAGAAGCTCAAGACGCTCTACGACCACGGCGTGAGCGGCCTGCCCTACGAGATGGTGATCAACTCGAACCCCGCGATCGCCTACCTGATGCGCGACAACACGCTGGCGCTGCAAATCCTGACCATCGCGCACGTCTACGGCCATAACGACTTCTTCCGCAGCAACTTCACCTACAAGTCGACCCGCGCCGACCTGACGATCGAGACCTTCAAGGCCCACGCGATGCGCGTGCGGCGCTACGTCGAGGACCCCTCGATCGGGATCGACAAGATCGAGCACGTGTTCGATGCGGCGCGCGCTTTGGAGTGGAATTGCCGGCGCAATCTGGCGATCCGCAAGCTCAGCCGCCAGGACCAGATCGAGCGCGCGGTCGAAAACGCGCGTCCCAAGCCGGATCCCTTTCAGAAGATCCATGCCCGTCCAGCCTTCAAGGAGCCCGAGCTCAACAAGGTCCCGCTCGAGCCCGAGGAGGACCTCCTGCTCTTCATCCGCGACCACAACCCGTTCCTGAGCGGATGGGAGAAGGACCTGTTTACCATCGTCGACGAGGAAGCCAAGTACTTCATCCCGATGATGGAGACCAAAATCATGAACGAGGGATGGGCGAGCTACTGGCACCATCGGATCCTCGAGTCGCTCGCGCTCGACCAGGGACTGCATCTGGAATTCATCGTGCGTCACAACCAGGTGATCCGTCCGATCACCGGCCAGATCAACCCCTACCACCTGGGACTCAAGCTCTGGGAGGACATCTACCGGCGTCACACCAACCCGACGCGCGAGGAGATCGAGCGCGACGGACCGCCGATGAAGTCCGGCGACGCGAAGCTCTTCGAAGTACGCGAAGTCGAGCGCGACAGCTCCTTTTTGCGCCGCTACCTGACCGAAGAGCTGATGCGCGAGATGGACCTGTTCCGGTACGAGGCGCGCGGCGAGGACCTGGTGGTGAGCAGGGTTTCCGACGAGGACGGATGGCGCGAGGTCAAGGAAACCCTGATCCGCAACGTCGGCACCAGCGCCATCCCGGTGATCAAGGTCGAAGACGCCGACTTCGGCCAGAACCGCACGCTCTACCTGAGGCACTACCACGACGGCCGCGACCTGCACATGGAGTACGCGGAGAAGACCCTCGCCTACGTCTATCGGCTGTGGGGCCGCGAAGTAGTGATCGAGACCACGCTCCAGGGCAAGCGCACGCTGCTCTGTTGCAACGAGCGCGGCTTCTCGATGCGCGCGCTCAAGTAACCCGCGCTTCTCCCTTTGCTCTGCTGCGTGGCGCCCGCCCGGGGCGGCGGTGGCGGCTGGCCGACTCTATCGTTTCGATTGTCAGGGGCTACTAGAATTGGCTTGTCGCAATTTCCAGCCGGAGTTCAACCCGTGATCCAGAGCGACAAATTCGAACAGGGGCTGCGCTTGGTGCTGGAGGCGATCGGCGAGGCGCAGAAAGGCGGGGCGCCTGCGCTTAGCGCGGACGAAATGCGACGCGCGCTCGACGAGCTCGAGGGCCTGCGCGGGCGCCCGCCATTCTATCCATACCTCGGCTCCGGGATCGGCCGCGGCGCCCGCGCGATGCTCGCCGACGGGCGATGGGTCCTCGATTTTGCGCTCGGCATCGGCGTGCACTTCTTCGGCCACGGCAATCTCGATCTTATTGAGACCGCGCTTCGCGCCGCGGCCTCCGACCTGGTGATGCAGGGCAACCTGGTCTTCAACCGCGAATACCATGCGCTGCTGAAGACTATCATTGCCCACGCGCCGACCCTGCAGCGCTACTGTTGGCTCGCGTTGTCGGGCGCGGATGCGAACGAGAACGCGCTCAAGCTGATCCGCCAGAAGCGCGAGGGGCGCCCGGGCGTGATCGCGTTTGAGGGATGCTTTCACGGGCGGACCACCGCGATGGCGGAAATCACCGACCGTCCCGATTACCGGATTGGGCAGCCTGCGACGTTTCCCGTCCACTACATCCCCTTTTACGATCGCCGCGACCCCGACTGCGCCGCGAAATCGCTCGCGGCCTTGCGCGAGGTTATCGGGCGCGACGGGAAGTCGGCTGGCGCATTCTTCGTCGAACTGGTGCAGGGCGAGGGCGGCTTCGTCACCGCGCCGCGCGAGTTCTTCGTCCCGCTGTTCCAGCAATGCCGCGCCGCCGGGATCGCGATCCTGATCGACGAGGTGCAGACCTTCGCGCGCACTTCCGAGCTGTTCGCGACCGATTGGCTTAACCTGGCCGAGTACGCCGACCTGATCACGATCGGCAAGATCTTGCAGGGCAGCGCCGTGCTCTTCCGGCGCGAATTCATGCCCGATCCGGGCTTGATTTCCGGCACCTTCTCGGGCGCCACGGTTGCGATGGCGGTCGGGCGGCGGATAATCGAGAAGCTCACCAGCGAGGAGTTCTTCGGACCCGAGGGCAGGATCAAGCGGCTCGAAACGATGGCGCACGAGCATCTCGAGCGCCTCGTCCGCAAGCACCCGGGCAAGATCGGCGAGCGCGACGGCGTCGGCGCGATGGTCGCGTTTCGCGTCGCCGACGGGTCAAAGGAAACGACGCTAAAGTTTGTGCGGCGATGCTTCGAGGCGGGGCTCGCGATGTACTGCTGCTATGGGGGCAAGCGTATGCCCTGCGTGCGAATGTTTCTCCCCGCCGGCGCGCTGACCGACGAGGAGCTGGAGGAAGGGTTCGCAATCGTCGAGCGCTGCCTGTCGTGAAGTTCCTTCCTCTCATTCTGAAAAACCTTTTCCGCAACAAGCGCCGTACGATTCTGACCGTGATGTCGCTCGCGGTCTCGCTGTTTGTCTTTGCCTCCCTGATAAGCCTGCCCGGCGTGGTCGATCAGATCCTGCGCGCCCGCGCCAACTCGCTCAGACTCATCTCCCATTCCAAGGGCGGCTATTCCTATCCGCTCCCCGAAGCTTACCGGCGGCGAATCGCGTCGATGGCCCATGTCGATGCGGTGACCGGCGAGAACATCTTCATGGGCACTTACCTCGGCCCTCAGGACCAGATTCCGAGCGTCGCGGTCGATCCTGAAGACATCGACGCCATGTTCGACGACTTCGGCATCACCCGTCAGGCGGCCGCCGAGTTCGAGCGCGTGCGCAGCGCAGCCCTGGCGGGAGAGTTCCTGATGAAGCGCTACCGATGGCGCATCGGCGACAATGTGACCCTGCGCGGGACGATCTACCCGGTCGACGTGGCGCTCACGATCGTCGGCACGCTCGGCGGCACCTCGGCGCGGTACGCGATGCTGTTTCGGCGCGACCGCCTCAAGGAGCTCCTCCACAGCCAGGAGTCGGTTCATCTGTTCTGGGTGAAGGTGGACCGGCTTGAGTCGATCCCGGGGGCGATCGCCGAGATCGATCGCACCTTCGCCAACTCGCCGGCGGAGACGCTCACCGAGTCCGAACTCGGAGCTTCGATGAGCCAGATGGGCTTCTGGCGCCTGCTGTTCGACGGTGTAAAGGTGCTGGCCGCGATCGTGATCGTCGCAATCGCGGCCGCGGCCGCCAACACTGCCGCGATGTCGGTGCGCGAGCGGCGCCCGGAGATCGCGGTGATGCGCTCGATCGGGTTCACGCGCGAGGCCGTGCTGATTTTCATCGTGGCCGAGGGGCTGATTATCGGCGTCGTGGGCGGGCTGCTCGGATGCGCGATGGCGTACCTCGCGCTCCACTTCGCACCGCACGCGTCGTCCGCTCTCGGACCCATCGCGATGATCCTGAAACTGCCTGCGCGCGTAGCCGCGGAAAGCCTCTGCGTCGCCGCCGCGATCGGCGTGGTGAGCAGCTTCATCCCGGCGCTCGGCGTGCTGCGACTTAAGATTACCGACACCATGCGCGCGGTGGCGTGATCGCGCGCCGGGCAGCAGCCCTCCATGAAGGCGCAGCGCGCGCCCCGGCATGCCGTTCACTACATGCTTCAAAGGTCTGGGCGAAGGATCACAGCGGCTGGCGATCGAGCGAGCGATACTGGATCGCCTCGCCCACGTGATGCGCCGCGATGGGGGCGCCCTCGTCGAGGTCGGCGATGGTGCGGGCCACCTTCAGGATCCGCGTGTAGGCGCGCGCGCTCAGGCCGAGCCGGTTGATCGCGATCTCCAGCAGCCGCTCGCTGGCGCCGTCGAGCTGGCAGAAGGCGCGCAGGTCGCGCGGCGTCATCTGCGCGTTGCAGTAGAACTGCCGCCCCGCAAACCGCGCGAGCTGCAGCTGTCGCGCGCGATTCACGCGCTCGCGGATCGCGTCCGAATTCTCGCCGGCGCCCTTGTCGGAGAGCTCGGCGTACTTCACTGCCGGCACCTCGATATGGATGTCGATCCGGTCGAGCAGCGGTCCCGAGATTCGCGACCGATAGCGCTGAATCGCGATCGGCGTGCAGGTGCATTCGTGCTGGGTGTCGGTGTAGAAGCCGCACGGGCAGGGGTTCATCGCCGCCACCAACATCACGCTGGCCGGAAAGGTCAGCGTGCCCATCACCCGCGCGATCGTGATCTTGGCGTCCTCCAGCGGCTGGCGCAGCACCTCGAGCACGTTCTTGCGGAACTCGGGCAACTCGTCGAGGAACAGCACGCCGTGATGCGCCAGGCTGACCTCGCCGGGGCGCGGCAACGAGCCGCCGCCGACCAGGCCGGCATCCGAGATCGTATGATGCGGCGAGCGAAACGGCCGCGTCGCGATCAGCGCCCGCCCGTCCATCAGCCCCGCAACGCTGTGCACCTTGGTGGTCTCGATCGCTTCCTCGAAGGTCATCGAGGGCAGGATGGTGGGCAGGCGCTTGGCGAGCATGGTCTTGCCCGAGCCGGGCGGACCGATCATCAGCACGTTGTGGCCGCCGGCGGCGGCGACCTTGAGCGCCCGCTTGGCCTGCTCCTGGCCCTTGACCTCGGCGAAGTCGACCTCGTAGCGGCTCGCCGCGCCGAAGACCTGATTGAGGTCGATGGTCGCGGGCTGAATCTCACGCAGTCCCTCGAAGAACTCAAACGCCTCGTGCAGCGTCTCCACGGGCAGAACCGCGACCCCTTCGCCGACCACCGATGCCTCGGCGGCATTCTGGAGCGGCAGCACAACTCCTTCAATCTTGCTTCTGCGCGCCAGCAGTGCGGTTGACAGCGCGCCCTTGATTCCCTTGATTCGTCCGTCCAGCGCGAGTTCGCCGAGCACCGCATACCGGCGCAGGCGGTCCGGCTTGAGGCGGCCGGTGGCGACGAGCAGGCCCAGCGCGATCGGCAGGTCGAATGCGGAACCCTCCTTGCGGGTGTCGGCCGGTGCCAGGTTCACCGTGATTCGCCGATTCGGGAACTCGTAGCCGCAGTTCCTGACCGCGGCCCGCACCCGGTCCAGCGACTCCTTCACGGCGCCTTCGGGCAGCCCGACGGTCCTAAACTTGGGCAGCCCGTGCGATACGTCGACTTCGACCTCGACCGGATAGGCGTCAACGCCGAGGAGTGCGGCGGAGAGTACGCTGCCGAGCAATACCAATCCCCCTTGGCAGGCCGCGCTAAGAGTCTCCGCACCCTGCCAGCCGTGAATAGACAGCGCCCGCCCGAATAACGCAAGAGCCGGGCAGGGCGCCGGCAGCCGACCCCGATGCCGCCCGCCCGATCATGGTGGAGGCCGTTCACCGAGCAATTCGACCTTGCCGGTGTCCAGATGGTAGACGGCGCCGACGATCTTCAGCTCCCGGCCCTCAACCATCGCGCTCAGCGGCTTGGACTTCTTAAGCTTGGCTACCGCGAGCTCCACATTGGCGCGCACTGCGTTGGCGACCGGGTCGCCGGGTTTTCCCTTCGAGGCTTCCACCGCCGGGCGCAACTCGGCGAGCATCGGACCCACGTCGCCCGGCTGTTCATGCCCCTGGAGCGCGGCCGTTACCGCGCCGCATCGATCGTGACCCATCACCACGATCAATCGCGTGCCGAGATGCTTCGCGGCGTAATCGAGGCTCTCGATCGCGACCGGGTCGGGAATCCTTTCATCGCACGGCCTCCTATCGCTCGTTCGCCTCGCCGCTACGGCCAGATCACGCCGTCCGCGATCAGTCGCTCGCGCTCGGCAGGACCAAGGCCGAGCAATTCACCGAGCACGTAATCGTTATTCTCGCCGATCTCCGGCGCCGCGCGACGCACCGATCCGGACGTCGCGGAGAGCTTGATCGGGACGCCGGTGACCTGGGTGGTCGTCCCATCGGGCAACTCCACCGAAGGCCAGAAGCGCCGCGCTCTGAGATGCGGGTCGCGCTCGCAGAGGTCGGCGCCGTTCGAGACGATTCCCGCCGCCACCCCCGCCCGTTGCAGAATCGCCATCGCCTCCTCGGCGTCATGCCGGGCGGTCCATTGGGCGAGGTAATGGTCGAGCTTGTTCCGGTTGCGCATCCGCAGGTACATGGTGCGGAACCTAAACTCGCTGGTCCACGGCGGATGGTCGATCGCGATCGCCAGGTGCTCCCACTCCTGCTGCGAGCGCACCGAGATCGCGATCCATCGGTCGAGGTCGCGGACGCTCCCGTCCACGCGCGGGCGGCATCGGTAGACCCCGTGCGGCGCGGCGGGGCCTTCCTGCGATTCCCACAGCGGCGCGTGCTGCTCGCGCTGGTTGGCGGAGATGTCGAGCAGCGCCGGGCCGATCACGCTGACCAGCGATTCGAACTGCGAAAGATCGACGAACTGGCCTTTGCCGCTGCGGCGGCGATGCCACAGCGCGACCAGCGCCGCCAGCGCGCCCGTGTAGCCGCCGGCCATGTCGGCATACGAATAGCCGTACCCGGCGGGCTCGCCGCGCACGTCCTGCATCAAGAGCGTGAAGCCGGCCAGCGCCTGCAGCGTCGGCCCATAGCTCACGTAGTTGGCGCGCGGTCCCGAGTACCCCAGGCCCGACATGGTGATGCATATGATGTCGGCCTTGATCGCGCAGAGGCTGACGTAGTCCATCCCCCATCCGCGCATCACCCGAGCAGAGAAGTTGTCGATTACGATGTCGCTCTTGCGCGCCAGTTCGTGCGCGAGCTCGATCCCGCGCTCGGTCGCCATGTTAATTGCGACCGAGAGCTTGTTGCGGTTGAGATCACCCTGCAGCCCGACCCGCCGCGGCCCCAGCGTGCCGGGTACCTTGCGCTCGAGCTTGATCACCTCGGCGCCGTGGTCGGCGAGGATTCGGGTCGCAACCGGGCCTGCCACCACCCAAGTGAAGTCCAGCACTCTCACCCCGGCCAGCGGAAGCTCGGCCACGATTCAGATCACTCCCTCGGCGGTGAGCACGCGGATCTCATCGGTTCCGATTCCGAGCTCGTCGCGCAGAACTTCGGCAGTATGCTCGCCGAGCAGCGGCGGGCGGCGGTAGACCCGCCACGGCGTGCTGCCGAACAGGCACGGCGCACCCGGATAGCGGAACTTGCGCCCGAGCTCGGGATGCTCCACCTCAACGAAGTAGCCGCGCGCCGCGAGTTGCTCGTCCTCGAACAGGGATTCCGGAGCGCGCACGCTGGCGTACGGCAATCGCAGGGTCTGTGCGCGCTCGAGCAGCTCGTCGCGGCCGGAGTCGCCGGCCCATTCCTCAAGCACCTCGAACAGATGCTCCGCTTGGTTGCGGCGATAGAGCACGTCGTTCCATTCCGGCCCGGTCAGGTCCTGCGCCTTGCCGTCGCCTCTGACCCATTCGATAAGCGAGGTCCAGTCGCCGAGCGTGCAATGCATCACGTATCCGTCGCGGCATCGCGAGACCTGGAAATAACGGCTCCAATGAAGCGTGCCGCGGCGCGGCTCGATTTGCTTGTTGGCGAAGTAGCTGCCCGCGACATGCTCGACGGACGCCGCGGTCGCCTCCTGCATGCTGAGATCGATCCAATTCCCGGCGCCGTCGTGATCGCGCGTGAACAGCGCGAGCATGATCGCGACCGCGCCGTAGTATGCCGCCGAATGGTGGGCCTGCAGCCCGAGCGGACGCACCGGCGCGCGGCCCGGAAAGCCGTTGACGTACAGCATCCCGCCGAGCGCGGCCAGCACCGTGTCGTCGGCCTCGAAATCGCGGTAGGGCCCGGTCTGACCGAACGGCGAGATCGAGCACATTATCAGGGCGGAATTTTCCCGACGCAGGTCCTCCCATCCAAGCCCAAGCCTTTCCATCACACCCGGTGCGAAGCTCTCGACCACCACGTCGGCGCAATGCGCCAGTTTGCGGAACATCTCGGCGCCGCGCGGATTCGTGTAGTCGAGAGTCAGCGAGCGCTTGTTGAGATTGTAGAACCAGAAAAACAGGCTGCGGTCGCGATGGGGCAGGTCGTTCAGGAACGGACCGAGGCGGCGACCGGACTCGCCGTCGGGCGGCTCCACCTTGATTACGTCGGCACCCAGGTCGGCTAGGATGCGGGCGCACAGGGCCCCGCGATGGGTACTCAGGTCGAGGACTTTCAGTCCCGCAAGCGCCCCGGGAGGGCCCGCAGGTTCGCTCAAGGCTCGTGCGCGGCGGGCGGCTTGCCCGGCTCCTCGAATTCGAACGGGCTGAGACTGAGGGTCGGCTTGATCTCCTTGAGCACCTCGCCCTTGGGCCCGGTGCGCTTGCCGCCACGCGCGCGGATGGTCTCGAAAGTGTCGCGATTGACCCAGCGCACGCCGAATACGCACGGCTTGGCTTGACCCTCTTCGTCGACGGGTTGGACCGCGACGCCCCGGTGGTCGAAAAAGGTGACTTTCCTCAGTGCCATGAACGAACTCGCTCTCTACCAAGCTGCGGAAAAAGTCTCCGCAGCCTGCCGGTGCCGGCCTCGGCGCCGGCTCCTCCGATGATACGGAGCCGAATCCCGCTTTTCAAACGGGATCGCCGCACTGTAAAGATCAGGCCGAGTGCGCGTTTGCCCCTCTTTCTGCAAAGCGCCCGCATCGGTTAATCTCTGCGCAAGGAATTGGAGGAGCAGACCCGGCGGCGCTGCGGCGCTGCCTGCTGTCTTGAGAGAGTGCCAGACACCGACTTTAAGACCACACTCAACCTTCCCCGGACGGACTTCCCGATGAAGGGCAACCTTCCCAAGCGGGAGCCCGAAATCCTCAAGCGATGGGACGAGATGGGCCTTCATGCGCGCCTGATGGAGGCGCGGCACGACGCCAAGTTGTGGGTGCTGCACGACGGGCCGCCCTACGCCAACGGCAAGGTCCACATGGGCACCGCTCTCAACAAGATCGTCAAGGACTTCATCGTACGGTCGCGCTCGATGATGGGGTTTCGGACGCCGTTCGTTCCGGGATGGGACTGCCACGGGATGCCGATCGAGCATCAGGTGGCCCGCAGCCTGGGCGAGAAGGCGCGCACCATTGCCAAGCTGGAGCTCCGCCGGCTGTGCCGCGCGCACGCCGAGCGATGGATCAACGACCAGCGCACCGATTTTCGCCGCCTCGGCGTGCTCGGCGACTGGGAGCGGCCCTATCTTACGATGGATCCCCGATACGATGCGGCGGAAATCGGCGTGCTCAGAAGACTCGTCGAGGCAGGCTACATCTATCGCGGGCTGCGGCCGGTGCTGTGGTGCTTCGAGTGCCGCACGGCGCTGGCCGAGGCCGAAATCGAGTACCGCGAGCATCTCTCGCCCTCCATCTATGTCGCCTTCGCACTCAACCGCAACGTGAGCGATCCGGCGGCCCTGGCCGCGGACAAGGCCGAAGGAAAAAAGCTGGCCGCGGCGCACGCGCAGGGGCGTCTGTTCGCGCTGATCTGGACCACCACGCCCTGGACCCTGCCGGCGAACCTGGGGATCACGCTCAACCAGACCTTCGATTACGTCGCGCTCGGAGTAGCCGGCGCGTATTACATCGTCGCCGCCCGGCTTGCAGAGCCCGTCGAGAAGGCGTGCGGACTCGGGGTTGACGATCGGATCGCGCTCTCGCGTGAGGCGCTGAAGGCGCTGGAGGGCCGGGACATCTTCGCCCATCCGTTTGTCGCGCGCGACGTCAAGCTGATGTACGGCGAGCACGTGACCGTCGACGCCGGCACCGGATTGGTACACACCGCGCCCGGTCACGGATACGAGGACTTCGTCGCGGGCGAGGCCTACGGGCTCAAGCCTTTCGCTCCGGTCGATGAGGCCGGCGTGTTCACGCGCGAGGCGGGAGCGTTTGCCGGCCGCAACGTGTTCGCGGCCAACGACGCGATCGTCGCGGAACTGCGCAAACGCGGCGCGCTGCTGCATGCCGAGACGCTCGGCCACAGCTATCCCCATTGCTGGCGATGCAAGAACCCGCTGATCTTCCGCGCCACCGAACAGTGGTTCATGCGCGTCGATCATAAGGACCTGCGCCGGCGCGTGCTCGAGCATCTGGACCAGGTGAGCTGGTGGCCGCGATGGTCGCGCGACCGGATCAGGAACACGATCGAGACGCGGCCCGATTGGGGTCTCTCGCGGCAGCGGGCGTGGGGAGTGCCGATCCCCGCGCTCAAGTGCCGGGAATGCGGACACGTCGCGCTGGACGTCGCGACCATGAAGCGGGTTGAGGAGATCTTTGCGCGCGAGGGCTCGGATGCGTGGTTCAGCCGTCCGGCCGCGGACTTCGTGGCGGCGGGCTACCGCTGCGAATCATGCGGCGGCGCGTCGCTCGACAAGCTCGAGGACGTGCTCGACGTGTGGTTCGACTCCGGATGCTCGCAGGCGGCGGTGCTGGCCGCGCGGCCCGAGCTGGCTTGGCCGGCCGACGCCTACGTCGAAGCGGTCGAGCAGGCGCGCGGATGGTTCCAGTCTTCGCTGTTCTGTGCCACCGCCGAGCGCGGCGCGGCCCCCTTTCGCAACGTGATCAGCCACGGACTGACGCTCGACGAGCAGGGACGCAAGATGTCGAAGTCGCTCGGCAACGTCGAGGACGCATCGGTGGTGGTCGGCCGCATCGGCGCCGACGTACTGCGCCTGCTCTACGCGTCGGTCGATTACTCCGCCGACATGAATGTCGGCGCGACGCTGCTTGGCGCGGTCGCCGAGTCCTACCGCAAGCTGCGCAACACCTGCCGCTACCTGCTCGGCAATCTGTTCGACTTCGATCCCGGCCGCGACGCGATCGAGCTTTCGGCGATGCTCGAGTTCGACCGCTTCATCCTTGCGCGGCTTGAGCGGCTCAAGGCTGCAGTGCGCCGCGCCTACGACGAGTACGACTTCCAGCCCGCCTACCATCAACTGCTCAACTTCGCGGTGGTCGATCTCAGCTCGCTCTATATCGACGTTGCACGCGACCGCCTCTACTGCTCAGCGGCCGGCTCGCGCGAAAGACGCTCCGCGCAGACCGCAATCTTTCACGTGCTCGACGCCTTCATCCGGATGCTCGCGCCGCTGATCCCGTACACCGCCGAAGAGGTCTATTCGCACTTTCCCGGCAAGCGCGCCGACAGCGTCCATCTGCTCGAATTTGCGCCGCCGCAGCCGCGCTGGGCCGATGCGGACCTGGAGGCGCGATGGGAGCGGCTGCTGGAAGTGCGCGCCGAGGCGCTCAAGCTGCTCGAGGCGATGCGCAAGGCCGGAACGATCGGCGCGTCGCTCGAGGCCAGGGTGAAGCTCGGCGCGGCAGGCGCGCCGGGCGCCGGACTGGTTGCCGCGCTGGCCGCGGATCGCGAGCGTCTCAAGGAGCTGTTCATCGTTTCCGAGGTGGCCGTCCTGAGCGACTCGGAAGCGGCCCAGCTCCAGCGCGAAGCTAACGGGCGCGAGAGCTTCTCCCTCGACGGCAAGTTCGGCCGGGTCTCGCTCAAGCCTCCGCTGGTGATGCTAGGTGAGCGGGCCGGCGGCGTGAAATGCGAACGCTGCTGGAGCTACTTCGACGATCGGGGCGACCCCAGACTCTGCCCGCGATGCCGCGCGGTGGTGCGGGTCTGAATCGGTGAATCGCGAATCGCCGGCCGTGGAGCTTGCCGCTGCTGCGCCGGTCCACGGGCTGCGCACCCTGCTCTTGATGCTCGGCACCGTGACTGTGCCGGTCGTCGCGCTGGACCAGTGGAGCAAGCTCTACGTCCGCGCGCACATGCAATTGTACGAGGATATCGTGCTGATCCCGAACTTTCTCGATCTGACCTACGCGCTCAATCCCGGCGCGGCGTTCAGCCTGTTCGCGAATGTGCCGGCCAGACTTCGCCTCGGCTTCCTGTTTGCCTTGTCGGCGGTTGCCATCGTTGTGATCCTGGTGCTGCTGGCCCGGAGTGTGAGCCCGGCGCTCTCCTCCGTCGCGCTCGCGCTCATCCTGGCCGGCGCGACCGGCAACCTGATCGATCGCGCGCTCGGCGGCGGCGATGTGATCGATTTCGTCCGCGTGCATTACCTCTCGTACAGTTGGCCGATCTTCAACGTCGCCGACAGTGCGATCTCGATCGGCGTCGCCTTGATATTCCTGAGCCAGTTGATCTCGCACAAGCACTAGCCCGGCCGCCGGGCGCGCAGGGCGCGGCGACCTGGGTCAGGTGGCGTCTAGAATCGCCGCGATTTCCTTGAAGCTGAGCTTGTGGATTAGGGCGCGCCCTATCTCCGAGAGCAGTACGAACTCGATACGCTGGTCGGCGCGCTTCTTGTCCAGGTGAAGCGCCTTGTTGAAACGGGCGTTGCGACAGTCGGCGGGCAGCTTGGTCGGCAGGCCCGCCTGCTCGATCAAGCGTCCGAGGCGGCGCGCGTCCCCGTCTTGAAGTCCCGCGTGACGGCGCGACAAGTCCGCCGCCACCACCATCCCGATCGCCACCGCCTCGCCGTGCAGGCATCGTTCGTATCCCGTCGACGCCTCGAGCGCGTGGCCGATGGTATGGCCGAAATTGAGGATCTTGCGCAGCCCCGACTCGCGCTCATCGCGCGAGACGACTGACGCCTTGCACCTGAGCGAGCGCTCGACGACTTCCGCGAGCCGCTGGGGATCGCGGGCCAGAATCGCGGGCAAGCAGCGCTCCAGTGCCGCGAACATTTCTGCGTCCATGATCGCGCCGTACTTGATCGCTTCGGCGAAACCCTCGCGGAACTCGCGCTCCGGAAGCGTCTTGAGCGTCGCGATGTCGGCTACGACCAGCCGTGGCTGGTAGAACGCCCCGATCAGGTTCTTGCCGTGGCGGTGGTTGATTCCGGTCTTGCCGCCGAGCGAGGAATCGACTTGCGCGACCACCGAGGTCGGCACCTGGACCAGCGGCACGCCGCGCAGAAAGCTCGAGGCGGCGAATCCCGTCAGGTCACCGACCACGCCGCCGCCCAGCGCGAACACCGGGCTGGTCCGTTCCAGACCCGCCTCTACCATCGCGTCGATCACCCGCTCGTACATCTTGAGCGACTTGCTCGGCTCGCCCGGAGGGATCTCGATCAGCGCCGGCTCGAAGCCGGCCTTGCGAATCGAGTCGCGCGCCTGCTCCGCATACAGCGCGGCGACGGTCTGGTCGGTGACGATCGCGGCGCGTCCCGGGGCCAGGCCTGCGCCTAGCGCGAGCTCGCCGAGGCGATCGAGAATTCCGGCGCCGACGTACACCGTATGCGAGTTAGGGCCGAGCTCTACGCGGAAGGTTCGCATCGATGCACACCGCGCGCCGCCAGCGCTTCCAGCACCTGGTCGGCGGCCTCCTCGACCGTCAGCTCGGAAGTGTCGATGGTGATTTCGGCCCGTGCGTACGCTTCCTTGCGCGCCACCATCAGCTCTTCGATTCTCTCCCTGAGCGGCTTGTCGCCTTCCAGCAGCTTGGGACGCGGCGCGCCAGAGCGCCGAATCCGCTCGGCGATGATTTCGGGCCGCGCGCTGAGGCAGACGATCACCGCGTCCGTGCTGAGCGCGCGATAGTTGGTTTCGTCAACCAGCGCGCCGCCGCCGGTTGCGATCACCGCCGGCTGCGCGAGCGCCGCGCACTCGGCGATTATCTCGCGCTCGAGGCGACGGAAATGCGCTTCACCCATCTCGGCGAAGATCGCGGCGATCGGCTTGCCGGCTCTCGCGGCCAGCTCGCGGTCGCTGTCCGCAAAGCGCCAGCCGAGCCGGCGCGCCACCGTGCGTCCGACTGCGCTCTTGCCAGCCGCCATGAAACCGGTCAGCACGACCCTCTTAGGCATCTTCCGACCGGCCGGGCTAGAAATCGCGTACCTGTTCGAGGTATCCGCGATAGTTGCGCATCACCTCTGTGAGCGAGTCGCCGCCGAACTTCTCGAAGAAGGCGTCGGCCACCACGAAGGCGACCACCGCCTCGGCGATCACCGCCGCAGCGGGAATCGCGCACACGTCTGAGCGCTCGATCGCGCCGACCGCTTCGGCCTTGGTCTTGATATCTACCGAGTGCAGCGGCCGCATCAGCGTGGAGAGCGGCTTGAAAGCAACCCTCACGCGCAGTGGCTCGCCGGTGGTCATCCCGCCCTCGGTGCCGCCCGAATTATTGGAGAGCCGGGAAAAGCGGCGCTCGGCCGGGTCGTAACCGATTTCATCATGGAGTTGCGAGCCGCGAATTGCCGCGGCGCGGAAGCCAAGCCCGAGTTCCACGCCCTTGACCGCCTGCACGCTCAGCAGCGCCTGCGCCAGCCGCCCGTCGAGCTTGCGATCCCATTGCACGTGGCTTCCCAGTCCGACCGGCAGCCCGCCCGCGATCACCTCGACCACCCCACCGAGCGTGTCGCCGCTCTTCTTGCATTCGTCGATTTCGCCGATGATCGCGCGTTCCGCCGCCGGGTCTGCGACCCGCACCGCCGACTCCTCGGTGGTTCGCTCGAGTTCGTCGAGCGATATTTCGGCGGGAGTCCTGGCTTCGGTCGCTCCGATACTCACCACGTAGCCCAGCACTTTTATCTCAAACGGGGCGAGCAATTGCTTGGTCAGCGCACCGACCGCGACCCGCGCCGCGGTCTCGCGCGCCGAGGCACGCTCGAGCACGTCGCGGATGTCGTCCAGGTTGTACTTGAGCACGCCCGCCAGGTCGGCGTGTCCGGGGCGCGGCCGCGTCACGGGCTGCGCCGCGCCACGATCCTGCGGATCGGCCGACATCTGCTTCGCCCAGTTCTTGAAGTCGCGGTTCTCGATAATCATCGCGATCGGGCTGCCGAGCGTGCGCCCGAACCGGATTCCCGAGACGAACCTCGCCTCGTCGCGCTCGATCGCCATCCGCCCGCCGCGTCCATGGCCCTTCTGGCGGCGAGCCAGATCGCGGTTGAGGCGGGCGAGATCGATCTCGAAGCCGGCGGGCGCTCCTTCGAGCACCGCGAGCAACTCCGGTCCGTGCGATTCGCCGGCAGTCACAAAACGCAGCATCGGCCACCCCTGTCCGGGTCTCGTCCGCGATTCCCGGCCGATTCCGATTCAACCAGACTTGCCGTGTTCGGGAAAGGTCGCGCCGAGCGTGCCGCGAGCCGGTACAGCCTGACGCCGGGCGCGTGTAGAGTGCTGAGGTTCGGGGGATGACGCGGGGACCATCGATGCAGGCCAGGGTGATAGTGCTGGGCGCAGGCGGGGGCGTTGATAGCCTGACCTATACCGTCCCGCCCGAGATGGAGCAACGCATCCAGCCCGGCCATCGCGTGGTCGTGCCGGTGCGCTCGCGGCGGCTCACCGGCATTGTGGTCGAGCTCGGCGATCGCATGGAGGCGGGCGGCGTCGCGCTCAAGCCGGTCGCGGAGCTGCTCGAGTCCAGGCCGCTCTATGACCGCGCGCATCTGCGATTGCTGGAGTTCGTCGCCTCCTACTACCTGGTCACGCCCGCCGAGGCCTGGCGCAGCGTGATGCCTGCGGCGGCGAGGGTCGAGTCGCGGCGGATGCTTAAGCTGCTGCGTCCTCCCGCCGCACTCGAATCGGCAGCGATGAACCCGCTCGAACGGTCGATCGTCGAGGCCCTCTCGACGCGGCCGATGACCGAGCGGGGGCTCCGGCGCCTCGGCTCTGACCGCGCGCTTGCCGGCGCGCTCAACCGGTTGTCGGCCGACGGAATCGTCGCACCGCATGAAGCCACCCGCGGACGCCATCGCGAGGAGTCCACGCTCGAGGTGCGGCTCAAGCCGGCGGCCGATCCCGCCGTGCTGCGCGGGGCCAGGCAGCGGGCCATCGTCGGCCTTCTGTCGGGACTGGGCGGCGGCGCGATCGCGCTCGCCGATCTCGAACAGCAGGTTCCCGGTGCGAGACTGGCGCTGGGCCCACTAGTCAAGCGCGGGCTGGTCGAGACCTCCGAACGGGCGCTCGCAAGCGTTGTCCAAGCCGACGGCCTGGCGCCCGAGCCCAACCAGGAGCAGGCTGCTGCGCTGCGCGCAGTCGCGCCCGCAATCGCCGAGCCGCGCGCGGAGACTTTTCTGCTGTGGGGTGTGACCGCGTCGGGCAAGACCGAGGTCTATATCCAGCTTGCCGCGCGATGCCTGGTCGCGGGGCGCCAGGTGCTGGTGATGGTGCCCGAGATCGCGCTTGCCGACCAGGTGGTGAGATCGTTTCGCGCCCGCTTTGGCGAGACCGTTGCCGTTGCCCACAGCGGGCAGAACGTGGCGGAGCGATGGGCCAGTTGGCGCGCGGCGCTCGGCGGCCGGGCGCGAATCATGATCGGACCGCGCTCCGTGATCTTCGCGCCGCTGCACGACCTCGGGCTGATCGTGGTCGACGAGGAGCACGACCCCGCCTACAAGAGCGAAGAGGGGATTCGCTACAACGCGCGCGACCTTGCCGTGGCGCTGGGCGGCTACTCGCGATGTCCGGTGGTGCTGGGCTCCGCGACGCCGTCGGCCGAGTCGTACTTCAATGCGCGGCGCGGGCGCTACCGGATGCTCCATCTGGCGCGCCGAGTTCAGGACCGGCCGTTCGCCGAGGTCGAGGTCATCGATCTGCGCGAGGAATTCAGGAAGGACCGCGCCCGCGATGCCGCCCGGACGGGCTCCGCCGACGACCGCGCATCGGATAAACCGCCTGCCGTGCCGCTCTCCGAACGGCTGGTCGCCGCACTCAAGGAAAATCTCGCCGGTGGCGGACAGAGCGTAGTGTTCCTGAATCGCCGCGGCTACCACAACTTTTTGCAGTGCCAGCTCTGCGGCAACGTCATCGCTTGCCCCAACTGCAGCGTCGCGATGACGTTCCATCTCCGCGACCGCTCGCTTCGGTGCCACTACTGCGGCCATCGCACGCCCGCCCCGGACCGCTGTCCCGGATGCGGCGGCTTCGGACTGGTAGGGCAGGGCTTCGGCACCGAGCGGCTGCTGGCGGCGCTGAGCGAGCTTCTTGCCGGGGCCCGGATCGAACGGATGGACAGCGACACCAGCGGCCGGCGCGGCGCGCGCATTGCGATCGTCGAGGCGCTGGCGCGCGGCGAGATCGACATCCTGGTCGGCACGCAGATGATCACCAAGGGCTTCGACTTGCCCGGCGTGACGCTGGTCGGCGTGGTGCTGGCAGACCTGGCGCTCAACCTTCCGGATTTCCGCTCCGCGGAGCGGACCTTTCAACTGCTGACTCAGGTCGCCGGGCGTGCCGGACGCGGAGAGCGTCGCGGCAGGGTGCTGATCCAGACCTACGCGCCGCATCATTACAGCATCCGCGCCGCGCGCGACCAGGACTACGCCCGCTTCATGCGCCGCGAACTCGAGCTGCGCCGCGAGCTGATGTACCCGCCGTTCGCGCGGATGGCGCTGGTGCGGATCGAGGGCGAGGATTCCCGAGCGGTCGGGGATCTCGCCGCGAAAGCGGCCTCAGTGCTCGCGCGCGAGGCCGGGCCCGGGACGCTTCGCGTGCTGGGACCGGCGCCCGCGCCGATCGAGCGAATCAAGCGGCGATGGCGATGGCAGGTAGCGGTGAAGTCTTCGGCGCTCGCCGCGATGCGCCAGGCGCTGGTCAAGATGCGCGCGCAACTGGCACCGCTCGCCGAGCGCGAGAAACTGCGCCTGCTGATCGACGTCGATCCCGTCAACATGATGTGAACAGCGAGCACGTGGGTCCCGCGTGCCTGCCGTACCAGGGGGCCGCTCAGCCGCAGCTCGTTGGGCTGTCCGGCTCGTCGTGTTGTTTCCAAAAGGCACACAACGTGCTACGGCGTGGCTGTGAAATACTTCTCGTGGAGCACTGCGAAGAACGAGAAGCTCAAGGCCGAGCGCGGCATTTCATTTGAAGAGATCGTTTATCACATCGCTCAAGGAGATATTCTCGACCTTCTCGAGCATCCAAAGCAGGAACGCTATCCAGGACAACGATTGTTCGTGGTCAAGGTCGGTGATTACGCCTACTTGGTCCCGTTTGTCGAAGGAGAAGAGGAGATCGTCCTCAAGACCATCATTCCCAGCTGCAAGGCTACGAGAAAATGCTTGAAGTCGAAGGAGCCGGAGAATGACTAAGTTGAGCCGTGACGAAAAGGAACTCGCCAAGTCTGTGGAACGGGGTGAATGGAAATCCGCGAGCAACCTGCAAGCCGAGCGGCGGCGCTACCAGCGTTACGCGAGAGCAACCTTCAAGAAAGATCGTCGCGTTAACATCAGGATCTCAGCCAAAGACCTGGAGGCTCTTCAGACGCGTGCGTTGGAGGAGGGAATCCCGTATCAGACTCTAATCGCCAGCCTTCTTCACAAGTATGTTTCAGGCCGTTTGGTCGAGAGGGCAGCTTGACCGGGCTTTGGAGGCCGCCGCCGCGTCGAGCATGAGTCAGGTTGCTCCTTGTCATACGTGTTATAGAATTGAAGCAACCGCGATGGCGCTGCTTAAGATCCGCAAATTCCCCGATCCTGTTCTCAAGCGGGCGGCGGCGCCGGTTTCCAACATCGACGGCCAGCTCGCCGGCTTGATCGAAAGCATGGTGCAGACCATGTATGCCGCGCCGGGCGTGGGTCTGGCCGCGCCCCAGGTCGGCGAGTCGCAGCGGATTATCGTGCTCGATACCGATCACGAGAATCCCGGCCAGAAGCTGCTCAAGCTTATCAACCCGAAGATTGTCGAGGCCGAGGGCGAGATCGTCTGGGAGGAAGGCTGCCTGTCGGTGATCGACTACACCGCCGAGGTGAAGCGCGCCGCCAAGGTGCTGATGCGTGCCTGGACGCCGGAGCAGAAGGAAATCGAGCTCGAGGCCGACGAGCTGCTCGCGGTCGCGCTGCAGCACGAGATCGACCATCTCGATGGCAAGCTTTTTATCGACCGCATCAGCAGGATCAAGCGCGAGCTCTACAAACGCAGGCTCGCCAAGCTGATCAAAGAGGGCAAGGCTGACGAAAAGCGGCCCTCCGCGGTGCGGATCTAAGATCGCCGGCGCACAAAAGGGGTCGATGTCGCGTGGTTACCTTCGTGAGTCACTGAACCGCGACAACCCTTCGGCGAGGCTCAGGTGAACTCCGCGCAGGGGTTAGGCATCGAAACACTGAAAATCGTGTTCATGGGCACGCCGGCTCTGGCGGCCCACATCCTCGATCGCCTTGTGGCGGCGTCGGGCCCGCGGTTTGGCGTGGTCGGGGTCGTGACGCGTCCCGACCAGCCCAGGGGCCGCGGACTTGCACTCGAACCTTCTGAGGTGGGCGCCGTCGCCGCGCGCGCCGGCATCCCTGCCCTCAAGCCGGTCAAGATCAGGACCGGCGAGTTCCTCGGTCAACTCAAGGCCTTCGATCCGGACTTGATCGTGGTGGCGGCATATGGGCGAATCCTGCCGAACCCGGTACTCGAGGCGGCGCGTATTATGCCGCTCAACGTTCATCTCTCGATCCTCCCGCACTATCGCGGAGCGGCGCCCATCGAAGGCGCGATTCTCGCCGGCGACGGCGAAACCGGCGTGACGATCATGCGAATCACCGAGCGGATGGATGCGGGGCCGATTTTGCTTCAGCGCGCAATTCCGATCGCCGCCGGCGACACGCAGGCGACTCTCAAGTCAAAGCTCGCGGAACTCGGAGCGGTCCTGCTGCTCGAAGCGATCGAGAAGCTCAGGCGCGGCGCGCTCGTCGAGACGCCGCAGGACGAGAGCAAGGCCACCTACACCGCCCCGGTGAAAAAAGAGGATGCGATAATCGATTGGAGCGCCGACGCGGTCCGAATCGAACGGATGACCCGCGCGTACGATCCGTGGCCGATCGCACGCACCACGATGGATGGCGAGCCGATCCTCATCTACCGGGCTGCCGCCGAGCCGGCTCCACCCTCAGGCGACGCGCCTGGCACGATCCTGTGGCTGAAACCGGCGCCGACCGTTCAGTGCGGCTTAAGCCGCATGGTGCTGCTGGAAGTGCAGGCGCCCGGACGCAAGCGAATGGGCGCCGCCGACTTCTGCCGCGGGCGTCGAATCGAAGCGGGCCGGCGGCTCGGCACGTGAACGAGCGCAAGGCGGGCGGCCCCCGCCCGGCCCCCGCCCGGGCGCGCAGTAGAAGGGTGTCCGAGCGTGAGGGCGTTGCGGTGCGCCGCGCGGCGCTCGAGATCCTGCTGCGAGTCGAAGAACAATCAGCATTCGCCGACGTCCTGCTTGGCCATCGGATAGGCGGCTTCGCGCCCGCCGACAAACGCTTGTTGACCCGCCTGGTGCTCGGGACGCTGGCATGGCGCGGCCGCCTGGACTACGAAATAGCCGCGCTGTCCTCGCGCAAGCTTGAAAGCCTCGCGCCGGCGGTGCTCGTAATTCTCAGGCTCGGGCTTTTCCAGTTGCGGTTTCTCACGCGCGTCCCCAAGCACGCGGCGGTTGATACCAGTGTGACTATCGCGCGCGAAAATCGCGCGACGCGAGCCGCAGCGGGATTCGTCAACGCGATCCTGCGCCGCGCCGCGCTTAAGCCGCTCGCTCTGCCCGACCGGTCGGCGGATGAAGCCGGTTATCTAGCCGTCGCGTACTCGCATCCGCGATGGCTGGTCGAACGTTTCATCGAATGGTTCGGGATCGACGGCGCCGAGCGCCTGATGGCGGCCAACAACGAGCCGGCGCCCAATGCGATCAGGCTGAACCTCAAGCGCGGCGGACGCGAGGAGATCGTGGAACGCATGCGGGCCGACGGGTTTGAATTTGCGGATGGCGGGCGGCTTTCAGAGACCGCCCTCCTGAAGGGGGCGCCGAGGCTGGATGCGCCGACCTACCGTTGCGGGTTCTTCCACCTTCAGTCGGAGGCCTCTCAACTCGTGGCGCGGATGCTGGCGCCGGCGATGGGCTCAATCGTGGTCGATTGCGCGGCGGCTCCCGGCGGCAAGACCACTCATCTGGCGGAACTGGTCGGCGACCGCGTGACGGTGGTCGCACTCGATCGCAACTTCGCCGGGCTCAAGCGGGCGCGCGCGGTGGCCTCGCGCCTGGGCCATCGCAACATCGCGTTCGTGCGCGCCGACCTCGAGGCGGCGATCCCAATTCGCCCCGCCAGTCGGGACTACGTGCTGCTCGATGCGCCCTGCACGGGTCTCGGCACGCTCCGGGAGCATCCGGAAATCCGCTGGCGGCTGCGGCCGGCGGCGCTGGAGCGGATGGCCGAGCTGCAGTCCCGGATGCTCGAGAACGCGGCGGCGATCGTGCGGCCCGGCGGCGCGGTGGTCTACGCGGTCTGCAGCCTCGCCCCGCAGGAAGGGAAGCATGTTATTGCCGGCTTTCTTTTGCGCCATCCCGAGTTTCGTCTTGACGCGGCTCCTCCGATTCGCGGCCTGATCGAGGCGGCCTTCGACCCCGAGGGCGCGATGCTTACGCGGCCGGATCGCGACGGGCTGGACGGCTTCTTTGCGGCGCGCCTGTTGAGGCGGTAGATTCTCTGCATGCGCCCTGCCTACAAGATTGCACCGTCGATCCTCTCGGCCGATTTCGCCCGGCTTGGCGAGGAGGTCCGCGCGGTCGAGGCGGCCGGCGCCGACCTGATTCATTTCGACGTGATGGACGGGCATTTCGTTCCCAACCTTTCGATCGGCATCCCGGTGCTCAAATCGGTGCGCGCCATAACCCGCCTGCCGCTGGACGCTCATCTGATGATCGAGTACCCCGAACGCTATATCGAGCCTTTCGTCAAGGCCGGCGCCAATTCGATCTCGGTGCATTGCGAGGTGTGCGCGGATCTGCCCGCGATTGCGAGCCGGATCAGGAAGCTTGGCGCTGAAGCCTCGGTCGCGATAAACCCCGAGACCGCACCCGAACAGGTGCTTGCCGCCGCGCAACATCTAGACATGATCCTCGTGATGAGCGTGCATCCGGGGTTTGGCGGGCAGGGCTTTATAGCGGAAAGCCTCGACAAGGTCCGCATCATAAGGCGCGAACTCGACCGGCGTGGGCTTTCCATCGACGTCGAGATCGACGGCGGAATCAAACTCGACAATGTGGCCGAGGTTGCCCGGGCCGGCGCCAACGTCTTCGTCTCGGGCTCGGGGATTTTCGAGCAGCGGGACTATCGCGCCGTGATCACGGCGATGCGCGAGCGGGCGGCGGGGCTCTGACTCGCCAAGCCCCAGTTATCAAGCAGATGGTCCCGGTGGAAAAGTGGTCGGGGTGACTGGATTTGAACCAGCGACTCCTGCGTCCCGAACGCAGTGCTCTAGCCAGGCTGAGCTACACCCCGACTCTGCGGTTATGGACCTCGAACCGGATACCTCTTATACCATCTCGGTGATGTTCAAGACGAGTGCCGCGCTTGCGTTCCTGGAAATTGCTGCGCTTCGGCGATGGAATTGTATTGGGCCATGCAGTTGATAACCATCGCGCTCGCGGCCGTAGCCTCCTACTTGATGGGCTCTATCCCATCGGGGGTGATAGTCGGGCGCATCCTCGGCTTCGACCCCCGTGCGGTCGGTTCCGGAAATATCGGGATGACCAATGTGGCGCGTGCGGGAGGAGGCGGCGCCGCCGCACTCACGTTCCTGGGCGACGCGCTCAAGGGCCTGATTCCGGTGATGGTTGTGCGCGCGGCCGGCTTCGACGCGACCGCAGTGGCGGTCGTGGGGTTGGCCGCCTTCGTCGGCTCGATATGGTCGGTTTTCCTGCGCTTTCGCGGCGGCAAGGGTGTGGCGTGCGCACTCGGCATCTGGCTCGTGCTCTCGCCGCTTGCGGTCGGAATCGCCCTGGTGGTCTTCGCGATCGTCTTTGGGCGGTGGCGAATAATGTCGCTCTCCTCGTTGAGCGCTGCGATTGCGCTGCCGCCGGCCGTGGCTGCGCTCTCCTCGCCGCAGCCCTATCTGGCGCTGGCGATCGTGATCACCGCGCTGGTGCTGCTGCGCCACCGGGAGAACATCGGCCGCCTCGTCCGCGGCGAGGAACCAATGTTTAAGCCGGCCTCGCGCGGTTAGGGCCAGCTCCGATGCCCGCGGCGCAGCCTTCCGCCTACCCCTTGGGCATCTGCGCCCTAATCCACGCTCTGGTACTATGCTTCAACGTGGCATCGACCTTGCCTAACCCTTGTGGACGATTGTGCGCGAGGCGCTAGCAGGGTGCGGAACTTTTCCGCGGTCTGCCGGGCATGGGGGGACTTGCGCGAAGGCCGGGATAGTTGGAAAAAGTAAGCGTGGGTATGCGATCAACTCGGGCCGGTTGGGATGGCGTTGTTCGCTGAACCGCCAAGAGGAGTGTTATGAAGAAGGTCGAGGCGATCATCAAGCCGTTCAAGCTCGATGAGGTCAAGGAGGCGCTGTCCAGTATCGGGGTGCAGGGCCTCACGGTCAGCGAGGTCAAGGGGTTCGGTCGCCAAAAGGGGCACACCGAGCTCTATCGCGGCGCGGAGTACGTGGTGGACTTCCTTCCCAAGGTAAAGCTCGAGATCATCGTATCCGACGAGCTCGCTTCCCAGGTGGTCGAAACGATCGAACGCTCGGCCCGCACCGGCCGCATCGGCGACGGCAAGATCTTCGTCCTGCCGATGGAAGAGGTGGTGCGTATCCGCACCGGCGAGCGCGGCCCGAACGCGCTATAGCCCGAAGAAAGACCTAATCCCCTGGCCCGTTTCCTAACCTGACCCTGTCTCTCTCGCGAGGACATGGGAGTAGGCCGTGGGTCTGCGACCCACCCGCGCCGGGGATCAAAATGCCTCGCGCACTTGTGCGCGGGCGGCGTCAGGCCAAAAGCTTGGTGGCGTCGGCTCCTGACGACTCGTTGAGTGAGTCTTTGAGCTGCTTGCCGGGCTTGAACTTGGCCGAGCGGCTGGCGGAAATCTGGATCGTTTCGCCGGTCTTGGGATTGCGCCCCGCGCGCGCCTGGCGCGACGAGACCGAAAACGTGCCGAACCCCGAGATGTTGACCCGGTCGCCGGTCTTCAACGCCGCGACGATGTCATTGAGGACGATGTTGATCGCCTTCTCGGCGTCCGCCTTGCTCATCGCAAGCTTGTTGGCGAGCCCGTCGATCAGTTCCGTCTTGGTCATAAGGCCATCCCAGCGGTTTGCCCGGCCAACCTCGGGGTCAGCCGTTTGGTGGAGAGCGGGACCTTCGGCCCGGCCGCCTCAGGAGAGGTTGGGCCGCACCGTGGACTCGTCCTCCTCGTCCTCCAACTCTTCCTTGCCTTCCTGCTCCGCGTTGAAAGCAGGCTCGGCCGCAGGCTTGGGCTTGAGGAAAGCGTCCCGGTCCGTCAGTACCAGCGCATGCCTCAAGACTTCGTCCATGTTGTCGACCGCGATCAGCGTGATGTTCTTAAGGATCTGCTGAGGGATGTCCTCAATGTCCTTTTCGTTTTCCCTTGGAATCAGGACGGTCTTGATGCCCCCGCGATGGGCCGCGAAGATCTTCTCCTTGAGTCCGCCGATCGGCAACACCCGTCCGCGCAGCGTGATCTCACCCGTCATCGCCAGGTCGTTGCGCACAGCCCCGCGGGTCAGTGCCGAGACCAGGGCCGTGGCCAGCGTAATTCCGGCCGACGGGCCGTCCTTGGGAATCGATCCCTCGGGGATATGAATGTGAATATCGATTTTCTGGTAGAAGTTGGGTTGCAGGCCCAGCGAGTCGGCGCGCGAGCGCACGTAGGAGAGCGCGGCCTGCGCGCTCTCCTGCATCACTTCGCCCAGCTGTCCGGTCACGGTGAGCTTGCCGCGCCCGGGGACGATTGTGACCTCGACGGCCAGCAGCTCTCCGCCCATCTCGGTCCACGCCAGCCCGGTTGCAACGCCGACCTGCGGCTCGGTCTCCGCGATTCCGTAGCGGAAGCGCGGCGGCCCCAGGAACTTGCCCAGGCTCGAACTCGAAGTCCGCACGTGCGCGTTGCGATCGGTCTTGACCACCTCGACCGCGACCTTGCGGCAGATCGATGCGATCTCGCGCTCCAGGTTGCGCACCCCGGCCTCGCGCGTATAACGGCGGATGATGCCAAGCAGGGCCTTGTCGGAGAACTCGAGGTTCTCGTCCTTGAGACCGTTGGCTCCGCGCTGCTTGCGGATCAGATACTTGCGCGCGATGTTGAGCTTCTCGGTCTCGGTGTAGCCCGGGATGCGGATGATCTCCATGCGGTCCTGCAGCGGCCGCGGGATCCGCTCCATGGTGTTGGCGGTGGTGATGAACATCACCTTCGACAGATCGTAGTCGCAGTCCAGGTAGTGGTCGTTGAAGGTGCAGTTTTGCTCGGGGTCGAGCACCTCCAGCAGCGCCGAGGAGGGGTCGCCGCGGAAGTCGGTTGACATTTTGTCAACCTCGTCCAGCAGCATCACCGGGTTTCCCGAACCCGCCTTACGCATGCACTGGATGATCTTGCCGGGCAGCGCGCCGATGTAGGTGCGGCGATGGCCGCGGATTTCGGCCTCGTCGCGCACTCCGCCCAGCGATATGCGTACGAACTTGCGAGCGGTCGCCCGCGCGACCGATTTGCCGAGCGAGGTCTTGCCCACCCCCGGCGGTCCGACCAGGCACAGGATCGGCCCCTTCATCTGGCCGACCAGGGTCTGCACCGCCAGGTATTCGAGGATTCGCTGTTTGACCTTCTCCAGGCCGTAATGATCTTCCTCGAGGATGCGCTCGGCTTCCTTGATGTCGAGCTTGTCCTCGGTGTACTCGAACCAGGGCAGGGCCAGGAACCAGTCGAGATAGTTGCGCACCACGGTCGCCTCGGCCGACATCGGCGACATCATCTTGAGCTTCTTGATTTCGCGTTCGCACTTTTCGCGCGCCTCGGCCGGCATCTTTTTCTGGCGCAGCTTGTCCTCGAGCTCCTGGATCTCGTTCTTGAACTCGTCCTTCTCGCCGAGCTCCTTCTGGATCGCGCGCATCTGCTCGTTGAGGTAGTACTCCTTCTGGGTCTTCTCCATCTGCTTCTTGACCCGGGAGCGGATGCGCTTTTCAACTTCGAGGATCTCCAGCTCGGAGCGCATGTAGCCGAGGATCTTCTCGAGCCGCTCGGCAGGATTGACGCATTCGAGCAGGGCCTGCTTGTCCTCGAGCTTGGTGCCGAGATGGCCGACCAGCTTGTCGGCCAGCAGCGCCGGATCGTCGATCGCGGCGATCGAGGTGACCATCTCGGGCGGAATCTTCTTGTTGAGCCGCACGTAATTGTCGAAGGTCGAGTTGACCGAGCGCATCAGGGCCTCGACCTCGGTCGTGCGTTCGCAGTTCTCGCTGACCTCTTCGACCTCGACTTGGAAGAACTCGTCCTCGCTGACGTAGCGGACGATGCGGGCGCGCTTCTTGCCCTCGAGCAGCGCCTTGACGGTGCCGTCGGGCAGACGCAGCAACTGCACCACCACGCCCAGCGTGCCGACCGAGTAGATATCGGCGGGGGTCGGCTCGGCCACCTTGGCGTCTTTCTGGGCGGCAAGCAGGATGGGCTTCTTGCCGGCTTCGGCCGCTTCGAGCGCCTTTATCGACTTCGCGCGCCCGACGAAGATCGGGTAAACTTCGTGGGGAAAGACGATCAACTCGCGCAACGGCAGCAGTGGAACCGTCTCGGCGGCGTCGTGATTGTCTCTCCGGTCATTGCGAAAAAGCATCGGTTGTTACAAATCCCCTGTCAGGCGGTTTCGGCGGCTTTCTGGTAGACCAGCAGCGGTTGCTCTTTCTGCGTCACGACCTCCTCGGAGATCAACACTTCCTTGATGTTGGGCTGAGAGGGGATCTCGTACATCAGGTCCACCATTATGTTTTCCATGATAGCACGCAGTCCGCGCGCGCCGGACTTGCGCTTGAGCGCCTCGCGGGCGATCGCGCGGAGCGCCCCCTGGGTGAACTTGAGGTGCACGTTCTCCATGTCGAACAGCTTCTGGTACTGACGCACCAGCGCATTCTTGGGCTCGGTCAGGATCCGCACCAGTGCTTCCTCGTCGAGCTCGCCCAGCGTGGCGAGCACCGGCAGCCGCCCCACGAATTCGGGAATCAGCCCGAACTTGAGCAGATCCTCGGGCTGTACCTCGTTGAGCAGCTCGGAGATGGTCTTGGGATCGCGATGGCTCAAGTCGGCGCGAAAGCCCATGGTCTTGCCTGCGATCCGGCGCCGGATGAGGTCGTCGAGGCCGACGAAAGCGCCGCCGCAAATGAACAGGATGTTGGTCGTATCGACCTGCAGGAACTCCTGCTGCGGATGCTTGCGGCCCCCCTTGGGCGGCACGCTCGCCATCGTGCCCTCGATGATCTTGAGCAGCGCCTGCTGCACGCCTTCGCCCGACACGTCGCGCGTGATCGACGGGTTATCGCCCTTGCGCGCGATCTTGTCGATCTCGTCGATGTACACGATCCCGCGCTGGCATCGCTCGATGTCGTAGTCGGCGTTCTGCAGCAGCGACAGGATGATGTTCTCGACGTCTTCGCCGACGTAGCCGGCCTCGGTCAGCGAGGTCGCATCCGCGATCGTGAACGGCACCTGCAGGAAGCGCGCGAGGGTCTGCGCCAGCAGCGTCTTGCCGACCCCGGTCGGCCCGATCAGCAGGATGTTCGATTTCTGCAGCTCGACATCGCCCGTCACCATCTGCGAGTCGATGCGTTTGTAGTGGTTGTGGACCGCGACCGAGAGAATTTTCTTGGCCCGCTCCTGGCCGATCACGTACTGGTCGAGTACGCGCTTGATCTCGGCCGGCTTGGGTACCGCGGAGGTCTGCGAGAAGGCCTCTTCGCCGTCGGTCTCCTCGGCGATGATGTCGTTGCAGAGGTCGATGCACTCGTCGCAGATGTAAACGGTGGGGCCCGCGATCAGCTTGCGAACCTCGTCCTGGCTCTTGCCGCAGAACGAGCAGACCAAGTTGCCTGAGCGATCGTCATGCTTCGCCATTATCGCCTCCCGCGCGTCACTTCGAAGCGCCCCGGTTTACGATTACCTCATCAATCAGCCCGTATTCAACCGCTTCAATCGGGGACATGAACATGTCGCGGTCGGTGTCTTTCTCGATTTTGCGCAAGTTCTGACCGGTGTGCTTCATGAAGATGCTGTTGATCTCTTCGCGCATCCGCAAAATCTCGCGGGCCTGGATGTCGAGGTCGATCGCCTGGCCCTGCGCGCCGCCCAAGGGCTGATGGATCATGATTCGCGAATGCGGCAGCGAGTAGCGCTTTCCCTTCTCTCCGGCAGCCAGCAAAACCGCGGCCATGCTCGCCGCCTGCCCCAGGCAAAGCGTCGAAACCGGCGGCTTAATGAACTGCATCGTGTCGTAGATCGCCAGTCCCGCAGTGATCGAACCGCCGGGCGAGTTCAGGTAAAAGCTGATTTCCTTGTCGTGATCCTCGGATTCCAGAAACAAGAGCTGCGCGGTGACGAGATTGGCGAGCTCGTCGGTCACCTCGCCGCCCAGGAAGATAATCCGGTCCTTGAGCAGGCGCGAGAAGATGTCGTAAGCGCGCTCGCCGCGGCCGGTCTGCTCCACCACCATCGGGACAAAGGTGCTCATAATCGCGGGCTTCAGAGCAGACCCAACCCCCCCTTCAGCGCCAACCGGTCCGCTCCCTCTGGAAATAAATTCTATTCCGTTACCGGAAAGCGGGCAATGAGAAGTTGTCGCACCGAAGCTACACCGTCGCGGTGGCGCCCTCCTCAACCTGCGCCCGGCTGAGCAGAAGGTCGAGGGCCTTTTCGCGGCGCATGGATTGCTTGAGCGCCGCGCGGGCCTCCTCGCGCGCGTAGAACTTGGCCACCTGCTCGCGATCGCGTCCGCTCTGCGTGACGAGCTTCGCAATCCGATCGGCCACCTCCTCGTCGGCGACTTCGACGCCCTCCTGGTCGGCCAGCGCATCGACGATCAACGTGCTGCGCGCGCGCTTCTCGGCGCGAGTCCTGAGCTCGTCGCGTTGTTCGGCGGCGCGCGCCTCGGCCTGTTGGTGCGGAACTCCGCCGGCCTCCAGCGACGAGGCCAGCTCGTACTCGAGCGCGCGCAACTCGCGCGCGGTCAGCGATTCCGGCACTTCGATCGGGTTACGCTCGATCACCAGATCGAGCAGACCCTGGCGCACGCGCGCCTCGGCCTCGTCGCGCGCATGCTCGATCAGATCCGCGCGCACCTTTTCCCGCATCTCGGCCAGCGTGGAATGTCCGGCGTCTTTGGCGAATTCGTCGTCGAGCGCAGGCATCACGCGCAGGTAGATCTCCTTGACCGTCGCGTGCCATTCGACGTCCTTGCCCGCCAGCTCCTTGCGCGCATAGTCGGGTCCGTAGCTCTTGAGTTTGCGCACCGGCTTGCCGACCTCGGCGCCGGCGATCACGTCGTACATCCCATGCTGCAGCCCCGGTTCGGAAACCTGGAACAACCGCTGTCCTTTGCTGATGCCATCCAGCGGCTTGCCGTCCGAGACCGCCTCGATTTCCGCCAGTGCGAAGTCGCCGTCGCGGACCACGGTGCGATCCTCGACCTTCTTGAGTTCCGCATGCCGCTCGCGTATCCGCTCGATCATCGCATCGAGCTCTTCCTCCTTCACCTCGATCTGCGGCTTCTGGACCTTGAGACCCTGGTAGTCCCTGAGCGCGACTTCCGGCTTGACGTCGAAGGTCGCGGAGAAGCGCAGCGCCTTGGTGAGGTCGGCTTCCTCGGTGACGATCTCGGGCTCGGCAACCGGCTTGAGCTTATGTTCTTCGAGCGCCTTGCCGGTGTACTCAGAGACCAGCTTCTGAATCACTTCGCTGCGTACCTGGTCGCCGAAGAATCGCTCGAGCAGCTTCTGCGGAGCGCGGCCGGGGCGGAAGCCCTTGAGCGCTACGGTGCGCCGAAGCTCGCCGTACGCGCGGTTCAGCTCGCGCCCGATTTCGTCGGGACCAAGCTCGATGGTCATCTTGCGCCGAAGCGCGGAAGGATTCTCGATGTTGATTTGCATGATGGATGCGCGAATTCAGATAAACACATGCGTGCCGCGCCGATCAATCGCACCGGCAGGATCCGGCCGCATCGATCCGGCGTCGCGCCATTGCGCGAAAAAGTTTTCCACAGCCTGGCGGCGCAAAGAAAGCTTGGGGCCTCGGGTCGCGTGACGATCTTCCCGACCCAGGTCGTCAACGGTCAGTGCGAGCGGCCGGGAACGCGACGCGTTTTTCAAAAACACGAACTGTCGATGTCAGGCGGGACTGCTGGGGCGCGGGGTGGCTGGATGCGCCGCCATGCGCACGGCTGTTCTCGCGGGGCGAGCGCCCGCGAGGCCGCAGCCGCGCCGTGTGCTTGCGCCGCACCGTGCGGCGCCGAGCTTCGCCGGCTTTACCAGGATGTTGACGCGACGTGCTGCCGGTGCTCCCGCCCGCATGGCATTAGTTTTGCTCATCTATTGCCAAGGGATTTTAGCGGGCGCCCGCAATGGGTCCCGGCTGGACTTGGAGTATCGGAAAATTTAGACTGAGGCACTTAACTTGGGTAGGCTGCGGGGTACCCGCTAAAATCCCTTGGCGGTCAGGAGGCCAAACTTAGATGAGTGAAGCTAATATTGTACTGCCTGCACTCAGCGATTCGCAGGTGATGATCCTGTGGCTGGTCCTACTCTCGGCACTAGTCGCACTGGGCTATGGCTTGTACTTGGTGCGAATCGTGCTCAGGGCCGACCCCGGGCCCAAATCGATGGTGGAAGTGGCGAAAGCGGTGGAAGAGGGCGCGATGGCCTACCTGAGGCGCCAAGTGCGGACCATGCGATGGTTCGTGCTCGCGATAGCGATCACGCTGTTCGTGATGTACCGCAACGTCTACGCGGGATGGGCGCTGCCGGTCGGAATCGCGGTCGCCTTCATCATGGGCGTGTCGGCATCGTACGGCGCCGGCTTCGTCGGGATGTGGCTGGCGGTCAGGGGCAACGTGCGCAGCGCCAACGCCGCGCTCACCAGCTTCAAGGACGCGATGGAGCTCGCTTTCAAGGCGGGCGGCGTCTCCGGGATGTTCACGGTCGGCCTGGGCCTGCTCGGCGCCACGATCATCTTCCTGATTTTCCGTCAGAACGCGATGAAGGTGCTGATCGGGTTCGGCTTCGGCGGTTCGCTGGCCGCGCTCTTCATGCGCGTCGGCGGCGGAATCTACACCAAGGCCGCTGACGTCGGCGGCGACCTGGTGGGAAAGGTCGAAGCCGGCATTCCCGAGGACGACCCGCGCAACGCCGCCACCATCGCCGACAACGTCGGCGACAATGTCGGCGATTGCGCCGGAATGGCGGCCGACGTGTTCGAATCCTACGAGGTTACCCTGGTCGCCGCGATCATCTTGGCGGCCTACGCGGCCTCCGAAAAGGACTTCGTTGCCGCTTACGGCGCGGCAGCCGGCGCGTTCGCGGTGAAGCTCATTATCTTCGCCTTGATCCTGCGCGGGGTCGGCGTGTTTTCGTCGATCCTGGGAATCATGGCGGTGCGCGTGCCGGCGGGCAGCGCGATGCGCGACCCGATGCGTCCGATCAATGTCGGCTACATGACCTCGGCCATTGCCTCGATCGTTGGCTTCTTCATCGTCAACTATTTCTATCTCCAGGACCCGCGCACCGGCTCGCCCGATTGGCGCTTCGCGTTCGCCGCGACCTTCGGCATCGCGCTGGCAGTCGTCACCTTGTGGCTGACTAACTACTTCACCCATCCCGACCGCGGACCGGTCACCGAGACTGCGAGCGCGGCCCGGACCGGGGCGGCGACGCTGATCCTGTCGGGGATGGCCGAAGGGCTCGAGTCCTCCGTGTGGGCTTTGATGGTGATCGCGCTCGCGATAATCGGCGCGATGCTGCTCTTCCACGAGTCGCTGGCGCTTCAGTTCTACGGAATCGCGCTGACCGGGCTTGGACTGCTCACCACCACCGGCTTCATCCTCGCGATGGACACCTACGGGCCGATCACCGACAACGCGCACGGCATCTTCGAGATGAGCGGCGTGCATCAGGAAGAAGCCTCGCGCACGCTCTCGTGGATGGACGCGATCGGCAATACCACCAAGGCGCTGACCAAGGGATTGGCGATCGCGACCGCGGTAATCGCGGCGGTCGCACTGTTCCGCTCCTTCATCGACGAGGCCCATCTCGGCGTGCTCGGCGTGCAGATCAACATGCCGACCGTGTTCGTGGGCCTGATGATCGGTGGCGCGGTGCCATTCCTGTTCAGCAGCTTTGCGATCAAGGCCGTGAGCCGCGCTGCCTACCAGGTGGTGGTCGAGGTTCGCCGCCAGTTCCGCGAGCATCCGGGAATCATGGAGTACAAGGAGAAGCCGGACTACGGCCGCTGCGTCGATATCGTGACCTCGACGGCGCAGAAAGAACTCCTCGGCCCCGGCATCCTGGCTGTGTTCGCTCCTCTGATGGTCGCCTTCGGCCTCGGTGTAGGCGGACTCGGCGGATTCCTGGGTGGCGCTATTCTGACCGGCCAGTTGATGGCGGTCTTCATGGCGAACGCGGGCGCCAACTGGGACAACGCCAAGAAGAAGATCGAGGACGGCTTCCTCGGCGGCAAGGGAACCGATGTTCACAAGGCCGCAGTGGTTGGCGACACGGTCGGCGACCCGTTCAAGGACACTGCCGGTCCTGCGCTCAACCCCATGATCAAGGTGATGAACCTGGTCGCGATTCTGGCCGCGCCCTTCGCGCCCGCCGCGCTATCGGGGTGGTCGGTGGGGCGCGTGGCGGTAGTGGTGCTGTCGATCACGCTGCTCGGCGTTGCGGTTGCGTTCTCCAAGCGTGGCTCGATCGCTGAAGAAAGTGTCGCCGGGCCGCAAGCCAAGGCCGCCGCGTAAGCGGGCGAGCGGCAGACGACGAAGTCAAGGGGTCGGCGGCCTATCCGGATCAGCCAAGCCCAGGGGCGCGCGGGAATTCTCCCCCGCGTGCCCCTGGGCTCAGACCTCGCCAAGTGCCTCTGACTTGTCTAGAGGCGCAAGCTGGCAGAGGTCGCCGAGCGATTCAAGTTAAAATCGCTCGGCGGGTGAGGGCAGGGGGCGTTACGTAGCTCGCATCGATTTTCGGTCTCGTCGAACATCGCTCTCTATCTAGGGATCTTCCTAGAGATCTTCTCCGTCCGTGCCGCTTGCGCATCAGCAAGCTCGGCCGACTCATGGTCAACGGCGATTCCGTGCAAAAGAATCTCCAGCGCCCGGTCGAGATAGTTGGCAGGCGTCTGCTGGCGCTCGCCGAAAATCTGCCTCTGGAGGAAGTACGACATCACCAGGTCGACCACCAGCCGTGCCCACACGCGCGAATCAAGGTCGGCCTTGATCTCGCCGACGCGCTGGAAATGCTCGATACCGCGCACCACGATCTGGTACAGGCGCTCGAGCACCTTGCTGTAGACCGATTCGGCCTGGCTCCCCGAAAGCAGCGACTGCACGTGGAGAAAGCGCACCAACCCTGAGTTGGCTTCCATCAAAGCCACCGAGTTGTGCACCCCCAATTTCAGCGCCTGGGCTGCCGGCAATCCTGTCAGCGAGGCGATACCGGCTTCGATTCCCGCAATCATCTGATTTTCACTCAGGATTGCGTTCAGGATGTCTTCCTTGGTCTTGAAGTGGTAATAGAGGAGGCCCTTGGTCGCCTCCAGCTCTATCGCAATGTCGTCCATGGTCGCGCCCTGAAAGCCCTTTCCCGCAAAAACCTTGAGCCCGGCGCGCAGGATCTCCTGACGTTTGCGTTCCTTGCGCTTTGCCCTTATGCTAGTTGGACCTGCCGTCGCGTGCGCCTTTCCCCTCATCGCGTCTCTCCCGTACCCTTGAGTATGAATCGTACGCGAAAGTACGTCAAGGGGCAGGGAAGCGCGAGAGCAGCGCCTGCGCGGGCTGGAGCCGAAAACGGCTCAGAACGGGTAGTTGATGCCTGAGAAGACTGCGGCGCCTTCGCCGCCGCCGCCGACGTCCAGGTAGCCGACCACGAACGGCTCCGCGATCCCGCGAAAGCCAATTCCTCCCACCGGATGCAGCCGCGTCACGGGATCATCGGTTGCGTCGTGGAAGACGCGTCCCGCCTCGAGGAACGGCGCCAGCTCGATGATGCCATGGGTATCGAAGATGTCGCGCTCGTAGACCCGGGTGCGCACTTCGACGTTCGCCAGCGACAGGTTGTTGTCCACGAAGCGTCCGGCGCCATAGCCACGCAGCGTCTGCTGATCGGTGAGCAGGCTATCCTCGCCGCCCAATCGCGCCATCGCCCAAAACGGAGTCTCGTTGCCGGCCGGCGTGTACTGCAGGAACAGATGGCTCGCCAGGGTCACGCGGCTCCCGAACGAAACGTAGTGACGCACCTCGCCGCCCAACTGCGTGTACGACACCGAGCTCAGGAACTGCCGGTCGGAGACTCCGCCGAACAACCGCAGCAGGTCGCCGCGGCGCGGGATGTCCGGCGAGTCACGGGTGTCATACGAGATCAGCAACCGGTTGGCTATGTCGCTGCCGCCATCGAGCCCTTTGAGGTTGGGATAGAGCTTGCCGATGAACGGCAGGTCGAGCGTGCCGCCGAAGATCCGGACGTAGCGCGGCTTTTCGACAAGCGCTACCTGGAGCTGCGGCGTCAGGTTGAGCCCGAGCTGGGCCTGCCCGTAGACCTGCTCAGTAGTGTAGTTGGTCTGGCCGCTGTGCTGCGTCTGGTTGCCGATTCCAAAGAAGCGCTCGGTCGGGTCGCGCTCAAAATAGAAGCGGCCCTCGAACGACCATCGCTCGGTGTGGGCGCGCCCGGTCGCGAAGTAGAGGTCGACCCTGCGCGCGATCCTCTGCGCCAGGCCGCCGGTCGCGTACCATTGCGTGTCCTCGGACGGATACGAGAGATAGCGAAACGTACCGCCCGGCCCCATGATCGTGTTGCTGGTGATATCGGGCGCGAAGATGTCGTGGATGTGCTGGTGCTCGTCGTTAAAGAGGAGGACTGGCAGGATTCCGTAGGTCGTGCCCTGATTGGGGTCGGTCGCAACTTCCGGGACCGGCACGAACGAAAACGGCCAAGTCTTGGGATCGAGCAGGCTGAAGTGCTGTGTCGCGGCAGGTGGTATCTGCGAACCGCCCGGTGTCGGGCCGACGCTCTCGGAACTCGCGGATGCGGCCGTGCCTTCATGCTGCGGCGCGCCTTGCGCTGAGGCACCGGCGGGCGCCGAGGGCGCGATGCCGGTGGCTTGGCCGGATCCGCCCGTTTGGCCAGACCCGGGAGATGGCGCCGAACTTGGCCGCGAGGCCCCTTTGGGTGTGACGGGTTCCGATACGGGAACGGAGTCGTCTGCTGCCGCGGCGCCGGCAGTTATCGCCAGCGCGAGCATCACCAGGGCGAGGGTAGCGCCGGGCAGACGTGCCGCACCTCTTGTCTTCCGCATCGCTTGGATATCTTCGGATTGGGGATCGGCCGCCACGGCCCGCGGACCGATACTGATTCCGACCACCTTCCGCACCGTAAAATTCGCCGTTCCCTAACAGGTCTTTCCGAGTCTGCCATCTATCGCAGCCCTTTGCCACCACTCTGGTATTAGACCAACCTCGCACCCCTGAGCTCGCGAACTGTGCACGGTTGCTTCTCAGCCGGCGCTGGATGTGGAATATTCGCGGTGGATGAACCGAGTCACTTCTAGGAGGATCTGCGATGGCCAAGACTGACGGCGGAGCTCTGGTGGCGCGCGTGATGCGTGAAAATCAGGTCCGCTATTGCTTCACCATCAATGGCGGACACCTGTTCCCAATCCTGGCAAACCTGAGGAACAACGATATCAAGATGATCCACGTGCGACACGAGCAGGCCGCCGCCTACGCCGCCGACGCCTACGCGCGAATCACGGGCGAGCCGGGGGTGTGCATGGTGACGGCGGGATGTGGCCTCACCAACGCCGTCACCGGACTGTGCGTGGCCGGACTCACCGGCAGCGCGGTGGTCTGCATCTCCGGCCAACATCCCAATACCGAGGACCATCTCGGCTCGTTCCAGGAGGCCTACGGCTCCGAGGTGGTGCGCAGCTTTTCTAAGTTCACCAAGCGCGTCACCGACTGGAGCACGATCGAGTTCGACGTGCGCTCGGCGTTTCGCGAAGCGATCGCGCCGCCGCAGGGCGTCTCGCTGGTCGAGATCCCGCAGAACATCCTCTACCATCACGAGGACGACGCCCGGCAGCAGAAGGGCGCGCGCCGTCTTACGATCGACGACACCCGCTCGGCCGGGGATCCAGCCAAGATCGATCGCGCGCTCGAGATTCTGCACGCCGCCGAACGCCCTCTGATTGCCGGTGGCGACGGCCTGTTCTGGTCGCAGGCCGGGCCCGAGATGAAGGAATTCGTCGATCTCGCCGCTATCCCGATCTACACGCGGCGCGCGGGACAGGGTGCGGTCTCCGAGGAGCATCCGCTGGCGATTCGCGGCGCGTTCAAGAAGCCTTTCACCGGCCGCGCCGACGCGGTGCTCGCGATCGGCTTCCGCTTCTGGAGCGGCGAGCGCTTCGGACAGCCTCCGACCTGGAGCGATCGGGCCAAGTATATTCAGGTCGATCCGACTCCGACCCGGATCGGATGGCAGGCCGCGGCTGAGGTGCCGATCGTCGGCGATCCGAAGCTGGTGCTGCGCCAGATGATCAACCGAATCAAGGAGCTCAAGCTCGACTTCTCTAAAAACCGCAACTCGGAGTGGGTCAAGGAGGTCGCCAAGAGCCGCGCCAACTTTGAAGCCGCGATCCGCGAGCAGAACAAAAGTGCCGCGAACAACCGCCCGATACATCCGGCGCGCCTGTGCGACGACCTGATCGCGGTCCTGGACAAAAACGCCACCACCATCATCGACAGCTTCACGCTCTCCGGTTGGATGAGCCGCGCGTTCACCTGCCGGTTCATGGGGCAGGTCGTGGACGCCGGACCGCTTGCGCCGGTCGGACACGGCGTGGGGATGGGAATCGGAGCGCAGTTGGCGCGGCCGGGACAGCAAGTGGTGGTGATCAGCGGCGACGGTGGAATCGGAATCGGCGGCTTCGATATGGAGACCGCCGCCCGCTACAACCTGCCCGTCATCTGCGTGCTCTGGAACAACAGCTCGTGGGGCCCAGCTTCGACCAGATGCCGTTGCTCAAAGGCCGTACCGACCCGTTCAACATGCTGCCCAATATCCGTTACGACAAGATCTTCGCTGAGATGGGATGCCACGGCGAATATGCCGATACGCCCGAAGCGATCCGGCCGGCGCTGGAACGGGCGTTCAAGTCGGGCAAACCAGCGGTGATCAACGTGATCGGAGACGTGACGGTGGGTAACGCCACGCTGGGAGGAAATCTGCTGGGCTCAACCGCTTCGGTCTGACTTTCTGCTCTTTCACCGCGCCCGCTCTGCTGCGGGAGAGGTCGCGCGGTGCGATCGTGACGCGCGGGTGAGGGTGCTGCCACCACTACGCATCGAGACAAAAGTCATTCCGACGCCACGCTGACGCGATGGCGGGTGTGGGATAATCTGCAAGGCCGTGAAGACCTCGACGCTCTTGCTCGCTGCGTTGCTCGTCGCGGGATGCAACAAGGGGATATCCTGCCCTCCCGGAGCGGAACTCAAAGGCCAAGCGCCGCCTGATGGCGACGAGGTCTGGTGCGAGAAGCTCGTCAATGGCAAGCCAATCAAGGAAGGCCACTTTATCGTCTTCGACTCCGGCGCTGGCGGCAAGATGATCGAGGGTTACTACCTCGACGGGAACCAGGATGGCGAGTGGACCACTTATTACCAGAACGGCCAGCGCTCGGCGGTCGATCGTTTTCGCAACGGCGTTCAGGACGGCTTGCACGAGAGCTGGTACGCGAACGGCCAGATGGCCGCCATGGGCTACTATAAGAACGGCAAGCGCGAGGGGACGTGGAAGCGATGGGACCCGGACGGGATTAGGAACTGGGAAGAGATCTACAAGGACGGCAAGAAGATCTCCTAGACCTGGAGGCGCCTTTCCTCGGCTTTCAGCGCGCCCGAGCTAATCGCCGACCGCGGCGAGCGCCAATCCGTCCACCACGATCGCCGGCACATAGTAGGCCTCGGGCGCACCCCAGATCAGCGCCGGATGCGCCCGCTTTGCGATCGCGACCACGTCCCTGAAGACCTGGTCGATATGCGCGTTGATTCGCAGGCTGTTGGGCGCAAGCGGTGCGGCAACCTTGCCGTTTTTCACCAGGTATGAATCGCCGCTGATGGTGCAGGAAAAGTCACCTGCGCGCTGGCCGTTGATCGGATAGGTGTACCAGACGCGGCCGACGTAGATCCCGTCGCCCAGCGCCTTCAGCAGCGCTCGCTCGTTGACTCCGTCGCGCGCCCGCATCACAACGTTGGTTCCCACCGCCGCCGGATTCGCATCGAAGCGCCGCCCGCCGCCCTCGCCGAGCCGATAACCGCTTCGCACCGGAAACCGGATCGCGTCGCCGGCGGCAGGACCCAGCTTCGCCGCGCGCTCCGGATCGGCGGCCAGCCGGTTCGCGTCGTAGAAGTTCGAGAGCAGCCCCACCAGCCGTCCGGCGCGGACCATCTCGGTGCGGCGCGCAGGCAACCCCTCGCAGGTGATTCTGCGCCCGAGCGCGCCCGGCTCGAACGCAGGGTCGTCGAACAGGCTGATCCTGGCATCCATCACCTGCTCGCCCAGACGGGACTGATAGGCCGAGTTGGCGGCGTAGAATGCGCCCGTGGTCAGCGACCCCATCACGACATAGTTCAGAATCTCCGCGACCGGCTGAGGGCCGAGCAACACCCGATATGCGCCGCCCGGCGGCCGCTCGCCGCGGAGCAACTTGAGCGCCCGGCTCACCGCCCCGCTCCCCAGTTGGGGCGCCATCCGGTTCATTGCCGCCAGCGACGCGCCGATCGCGCTGGCCGTCCCCTTCGCATCCAGCGCCTCGACCAGCGCCGTCACGGACGAGCTGAAATACGCGCTCTGGTCGGTGCGCAGATCCTGGAAGTTGGAATTAGCGATCGCGATTCGGTCGCGGATGATCGAGATGTCGCCGCCGATTATCAGTCCGGGCTGTCTCAAACTCCTTGGCGCAAGCGCGGCAAAAGCCGCGGCCCCGCCGCGTACGATCGCCCATGCAGCAGGAATCACCGCCCCGCTGCCCGCACGCATCAGGTCGCTTGCGGCGCCGGCCGGTTTCAGTTGCAGACGCTTGGGCCGGGCCGGGAGTCCCGGGAAGTGCGGATCGACCACCACTGCGCGGCGCGCTCCCGAAAGCGCCGCGCGCACGCTTTCGATGCTCAGATCGCCGGCCTCGAAAGCCACCCCGGATTCGCACGGGTTGCGGCGCGATACGATACGCAGCGCGAATCCGTCGGCGGCAAGCGACTTGATCTCCTCCACGCCGCGGCACGGGATGTCGCAAGTGTAGTTCAGCCGCGCGACGATCTGCTCGCTGCTGGAGCAGTAGATCTCGAATGCCGCGCAATCCGCTTCGCGCGCCACCACACCCATCGCCTCTTTTGCGAAGCTTACGAGCTCCCGCGAAGTCAGCATCGTCTCATCCGCCGGCCAGGCGCGCGCGCGATCTCAGCGTCGGCCCGCCGTTGGACATCCGTTTGGCCTGCATCGGCTGGCCCTTGCCGCAGTTCGGTATCGCGAGCAGACGCAGGTCGTTGCCGGCCGCATCGACGTTCAGGAAAAAACGCTTCGAGTCGCTGATCACGCTTCCCGAGCGGAACAGGCGTCCGAGCCGGCCGTGCTCGATTTCGTAAACCCGGCGCGCCGAGATCCGGAAGTTCTCCCGCGATTCGGCGATCGAGGGGATGCGATGGCCGCAGACGTAGTAGCCGCGATCGACCTCGGCGATTATTTCCTCGGGGTGCCGTTCGCCAGGCATGAAAAACGTGTTGGACATCCTGATCAGCGGAACGTAGCGCGGGTCGCTGGCGCGCGCGGAGCCGTTGGGCTCGGCACCCAGCACGGCCGCGGTCGCGCGCGAGTTCAGAAATCCGCAAAACACGCCCCGCTCGAAATGCATCACACGGCGTCCGGGCGTGCCCTCATGGTCGTAACGGTACTGTCCGTAGCCTTCCAGGCCGGGATCCGAGCACGCCGACAGGATCGGAGCCGCGACCTCTCTGCCGATTTCGTTGTCCTGAAGCGAGCGCAGAAACCAGCTCCGTCCCGCGTATGCGGCCTCCATCTTGAGCGCCCGGTCTGCCTCGCACGGATGGCCGACGATCTCGTGGGCCAGCAGCGCGTTGAAATGCGGATCGCTGACCAGCGTGACCTCCTTGTCGGGCGGATTCAGGATCGGCGCCGCGGCAAGCTCGCGCGCCTCCTGCGCCAGCCCCATCGCGAACGTGCGCAGGTTGGGATTCGGCATCAACTCACCGCGCCAGCCCTCGCTGAGGCATTCGAGACCGCGCTGCTGACCGATGGTGTCGTAAATCTCCTGATGCCCTCCGCCGGCAGTTTGGGCGACGACGTAACAATCGCCCTGCGAGAATGCGAACGCCTGGTCGATCAGCGCGCCCTCGCTGCTGATGAAAACCTCGTCGCGAAGCTCGCTCGTCGCACCCACCCAGTTAAACGCGATTTCGGGCCCGAGTCCCTTGACCGCCGCCGATGCGTCGCGGCAGAGGTTCTTGAGCTCCTCGGGTGCAAGCGCGCGCGGGTCGCGCCGATAAATCGCGCAGACCTCGTCGCGCACCGCAGCGACCTCGGCCAGCCGCTCGATCAATACCGGAGCGAGCCGCTCGCCCTGCTCTCTGAGCAGCGCGACCTTCTCCGCGGCGTTCAGCCGGGCGCACTCGTAAGCCTCGAGCAGCGCGCGGCTAATCGCTGCGGCCAGCTTTTTCGGCCTAAGTGCGAGTCGGCCGACCTCCGCTCCCCTGTAACCGTGACCGACGATTGCGCCGTCGCTCCGACCTGCCGCGCCGGCACCGTGCGCGAAGCGCACGCTGACGCCGAAGACCGCCGTCTCGCTTTGCGAGGCATCGCGCGACTCGCCGTTGTCCGCCGCGCTGGTCAGGCTGTGCACGACCTCGAAGCGCAAATCGGCGTAGGCCGTCCCGCGATGCCTGCGTGCGAACTGAACTATCAGGTCGGGGCCCTCGCGCTTGAGAAATTCGACCGCCTCGAACAGGTCCGCCATCTTCTCTCCAGGCCCTCTTGGCCGCGGCGTGACAAACTATTGGAGCGCTGGGAAGGTCCGGCGGCTCAGATTACTCCCTGGCGCCCGAGCTCTTCGAGCTCGCGCTTTTCAAGCCCCAGGTACTCGCCATAGATCTCGCGGTTATGCTGGCCGAGCAACGGAGCGCTGCTCACCTCGACCCTCGAATCCTCGAGCTTGACCGGACATCCGGGCATCGCGAATTCGCCGCGCACCGGATGATTCACCGTTACGATCATCTCACGTTCGCGCAGATGCGGGTCGTTGAGCAGCTCGAGCGTATCGAGCACCGCGCTGCATGGAACCCCTGCCTCGCCCAGCGTCTTCATCACCTCGTGCTTGGTATACCGGCCGGTCCATTCGTTGATAATCGCCGTTAGCGCCTCGGCATTGTGGCGGCGCGCGCGCGGGTGCTTGAAGCGCTCGTCGTCCACAAGCTCGGGACGTCCTATCGCGGCGCACAAGCTCTTCCACATCTCGGGCGTCGTGCAGAGCACGTAGACGTAATCGTTGTCACCTCCGGGCGAGCACTTGTAGATGTCGCCGGGAGTCGCCGCAATCCGGTTGCCCAGCCTCGCGACCGGCTTGTGGGTAATATAAGTCGCCATCATCGGCACCCGCACGAAATTCAGCACCGCGTCCTGCATCGCGACTTCGACCTTCTGTCCCTTGCCGGTGCGTTCGCGTTGGATGTAAGCCGCGAGCACGCCCGCCGCGGCATGCACTCCGGTGCCGGTGTCGCCGATCGTCGGGCCCGGCTTGAGAGGCGGCGATCCCGGGAAACCCGTTATCGACATCGCTCCGCCCGCGGCCTGCGCGATCATGTCGAAGCTCTTGTACTTGCTGTAGGGGCCGTAGGTACCGAAGCCCTTGATGGTCAGGTAGATAAGGCGCGGATTGACCTCGCGCAGCCGCTCGTAGCCGAGATCGAAGCTCTCGAGCGTGCCGAGCGAGAAGTTCTCGGCGAGAATATCCATCTTCCTGATCAGTTCGAGGAAAATCTGGCGCCCGCGCTCGGTTCTTAGGTTGAGCGTGATGCTGCGCTTGTTGGCGTTGAGCAGCATGAAGTAATAGGAGTCGACTCCCGGCTTCTCGCTGAGCAGCCAGCGTCCCTGGTCACCCGCGCCGGGCGCTTCCAGCTTGATCACATCGGCGCCGAGCCACGCCAGAAGCTCGGTGCACGAAGTCCCTGCTTCGAACTGCGTGAGATCCAGAATCTTCACCCCGGACAACGCCCTGTCCATCGATGGCCTCCTGGTGCCGTTCCAGCTTGTTAGAGCGAATGCGGCGCTCCGCGCAGCCGCATTGTCGCGATTGGAGCCCGGCGCAGCGTCTTCGCTCCAACTATTTTCAACTATTATAGTTGGAACGCCACTGGTTGCCGCTTAGCGGCAATTCGCCCGCTCCGATTCCTTGTAGCTCCGCTTCTACACCGCAGGCAAGTGCCGTCCCAGCTTCGAGAAATCGCTTCCTGTCCCAGCGCTGGACCGCGAGCCGTAAGCGTTCATCCGCGAGCCGCCGGCCTGGCGTTTGAAGGCGGAGGTGCCAGGCTGCATCCTTAAGTCGCGGGGCGGCCTTTGATATGTCTTGGGCTTGGCGCGTTGCGCCAGAGCGTTGCGATGCAGACCACGTTAGATGCCCGCTCCAAGCTCGCCCGGATCCGTGACGAGTTGAGCCGGATGTTCTTCGAGCGCGCGGAGCTTATCGATGGCGCGCTATGCGCCCTGCTCTCCGCCAATCACATCCTGGTGATCGGTCCGCCGGGGACCGCCAAGTCGATGCTGGCCGACGAGCTTTGCCGGCGAATCGAAGGGGCCGACTACTTCCAGTGGCTGCTGACCAAGTTCAGCACGCCTGAAGAGATCTTCGGCGCGGTAAGCCTGAAGGGACTTGAACAGGACGACTATCGTCGGGTCACCAGCCACAAACTGCCCGAGGCGCATATCGCCTTTCTGGACGAGATCTTCAAGGCCAACTCCTCGATCCTCAACGCCTTGCTGACTCTGATCAACGAACGGCTGTTCCACAACGGGCGCGAGCGGGTCAGGGTGCCGCTGATCACGATGTTCGGGGCGTCCAACGAACTGCCCGACGAGGAGGAGCTGACCGCGCTCTACGATCGCTTCATGCTGCGCTTCGTGGTGGATTACATCGCCGAGGACTTCCGCTTCCTGAAGATGCTCAAGGGCGCTGCCGCGCCCGAGCGCACCGTCCTCAGCTTTGCCGAGCTGGACGAGCTTTCCACGGCCGCGCGCGCAATTGCGATGCCGCCCGCGATCATGCGCTCGATCGCCGCGCTCCGCCGCGAGCTGCAGCGCATCGAGGTCGTCGCTTCGGACCGGCGATGGAAGTCCGGGCTCGGGGTGCTCCGTGCGCACGCGCTGGTGCTCGGCCGTGCCACCGTGACCGAGGACGACCTGATGTTCCTCGAACACGCGCTGTGGAAGGACCCCGAGGAGCGACCCAAGGTGCGCGAGGCGATCCATCGCCTGGTCAAGGGCTATGAGGAGGAGGCGCGTGAACTGCTGATCCAGACCCAGGAACTCAGCGAGTACGCCGAGCGCGGATGGAAGAGCGAGGAACTCAAGAGCCGCGCACTGATCGAGGCCCACACCAAGATCGCGAACATCCTGGTCAAATTCGACAGCCTGGTGCGCGCCGCCGCCGAAGAGGGACGCGTGACCGCGGCTGTCGAAGTGATGCGCACGCGGGTCAAGGAAATCCAGCATACGATGCTGCGCCGGATGTAGGTCCATGCCCGCCGAGGAAGTCACGCCCGCGATCGTGCTGCGGGCCCGCGACTACTCGGAGTCCGACCGCATCGTCACGATACTGAGCCGCGAGCACGGCAAGCTTTCCGGAATCGCCAAGGGCGCCAAGAAGTCGCGCGCGCGCTTCGAGCGCAAACTCGAGCCCTTCTCGCATGTGATGCTGTACTTTCGGCGCCGACCGCACGGCGAGCTGGTCTTCATCACCCGCGGCGAGGCGAGCGACTTGCCGCAGTATCGCCTGGACGGCGACCTCGCCCGTTTCGCGCTCGGCAGCTACATGTTGGAGCTGGTCGACGCGCTGACCTCGGAGGCGGTCGAGGCTGCCGGCGCCTACCGCATCCTGGCCGAGGCACTCGGCGCGGTGACACGGTTCCCGGTCGGCGCCGCGATTCGTCAGGCGTTCGAGCTCAAGATGCTCGCCTGGGCCGGGTACGGATTGGAGTTCGGCAGATGCCGCGTCTGCGACGCCGCAATCGATGCGCAAGGCGGCGCCGTTTTCTTCGTTTCCGCGCGCGGCGGCGTGGTGTGCCCGCGATGCCGCCCGGCCGTCGGCGAAGGCGCTTTCAAGCTCGCCGCGAAAAGTGCCGCCGCTCTCGCCCCGCTCCAGGTGCTCGAATTTGACGCGGCCGCTGTGGCCGAGCCGGCTGGCGCAGACGGCGCGCTCGCGATCGCGCGCTTCATCGCGGGGACCCTGGATCGCAAGCTCCGCTCGCTCGAATTCCTCGACTCGGTGTTGCCCTCTCACCCCGTATTGGAGTGAGACGGCGACTCACGGCGCCGCTCTCCGTGCTGATGAGGGAAGCGTTCAGGAAAGCCGCGCCAGCACGCGGCCGGTCTGATTGGTGTCGTAGGAGCAGAGTTCGGAAAGCTCGCGAGCGAACCGCCGGGAGTTGAGCGCGTCGAGCATCGCGCGCACCGCCGCGTGATCCGCCTCACGCTCGGGAATCACGAGATCGTAGCGCTCCTCACGAAGCGCGATGAACCCGACGCCGTACGCATCGGCGGCCACGCGGATCGTCACGCCGGCGTCGGCCTCTCGCGCGGCAACCGCGCCGGCAACTTCGAGATGGCCCGGCAGTTCGCGATCGTAGCCGGTGATCCTGCGCGCATCGATCCTCAGGGCGGCGAACGCCTCGTCCAGCGCGAAGCGCGCACCGGACCCCAACTCGCGGTTAACGAGCCGCACGCCGGAACGCGCCAGGTCCTCGAATCCGCGAATGCCGCGCGGATTGCCGGCGGCGACGGCGAGACCCAGCTCCCATAGCACAAAGTTGACCAGCATGACCCGGCGACGGCCTAGCGCGCGACGCACCGCTTCGAGATTGTAATCCCCGCTTTTGGGGTCGCGAAGATGGACCCCGGCGACATGGACCTCGCCTCGCGATACGGCGGTCATCGCGGCGCGGCTGGAGCAGGAAATTGCACAAACGCTGACGGGCGCGTGATGACGTGTGAGCCAGTCGGCCATCACCGCAACCGCCGGATCGCATCCCGCAATCAGCAGAGTCGAATCGATCTCTGCGCGCGAGCGAAACGCCTCGACCCGGGCCCGAACGTCCGCTCGTCCCCTCAACGATTCCGGCGGCGGGCGCTATCGTCAATGCGGCCGCGGCCTGCGGCACGGCAACCAGGCGGCCACCCACCCTGCCGAGCGCGACACGGAGGTGGGGCGCCGCGGCGCCCCTGTGACTCTCTGCACCGCGGCCGGCGAGCGGCACTTCGATCCGCTCGATCTCGTCCGCGCCTCCGAACAGCCGCTCAACACTCTCGCCCAGTGCGCGCGCGAGGCTGAGCGCCACGCTCACCCCGGGCTGATAGATCCCCGCTTCGAGCGCTCCGAGGGCCTGGCGCGAGATTCCCGCCTGCTGCGCGAGCGCGCCCTGGCTCAGCCCGCGGGCGCGCCGGGCGCGGCGAAGCGCGGTTTCCGCCCTAGCTCGAATACTTGTCATAATGCCAGCATTATGGCATGAGTGATTCGCCATGAGAACCACACGCGACCGCATCGAGGTGATTCTCGCCGCCCCACCGTACCTGGCGCGAAGCCGTCCCCACGGCCTCGACGGGTTCGGGGACGTGTCGTTTTTCGCGAAATACCGAATCCTTTCGGCCAACGAGGAGCAAGGCATCTAGGAGGACGGATGATGACGAGACATCTACGAGCCATTGGGTTGAGCATGGTGGTCTTTCTTTTCTTTGCAGGGCCATGCCGAGCACAGAGCGTCCCGGAGTTCGGGACAGCGGTCGAGGACTACTTCATAAACTGGTTTCCGCGCGTCACCCAAATCCAGAGCGAGCAGCCGCACTGGATAACTCCGCTGGTGACCGTCACCCCGCGGCTCGAGGAGGAGTTGCGCTACGACCAGTTCTTCCAGTCGTCGCGCAACGGCCTCGCGACCGACAACTTCGGCGCCGGCAAGGGACTGGAGCTGATCCCGTTTCAAAATACTGAAGTCATAGTCGGGATGCCGCCGTTCCTGAACCGCAACAAACCGCACAACACCGACGGCTTCGGCGACTGGCCGTTTCTGCTGAAAGTGCGGCTGCTCTCCTCCAACGAGGAGCACGGCAACTACATCGTCACCGCCTTCATGGGGTTCAGCGTGCCGACCGGCTCGAACGTCAACGGCAACGGCCACGGGATCTTCACGCCAACCCTTGCGGCCGGCAAAGGCTTCGGCGATTTCGATGTCCAATCGACGGTCGGCGTGGCGTTTTCCGACGGCGGGCTCGACCGGCTGGGGGTGCCGGTGGCTTGGAATACCACCTTCCAGTATCGCCTCTTCAAATATTTCTGGCCGGAGTTTGAAACCAACTACAGCTGGCAGTCGTACGGCGCCGACACCGGGCACAGCACGCTCTATCTTACGCCCGGGATCCTGGTCGGGCGGATTCCGATCCATGAGCGCGTCGGCCTGACGTTCGGCGTCGGCGCTCAGATCGCGGCGACGTTTCATCGCAACTACAACCACAACCTCATTCTGACCGCGCGCATACCATTCTGATCCGACGCATTGATGGAGCACAATAAAAATGAGTGCAGCAACACCATCCGTCGCAACGGCGGCGCAAGGGCCAAAGTCCAACGACGCAATCGGGTTCTTGAGCAGCTCTCCAAAGAAACTGCTGATCGGCGGGAAATGGGTTGCGCGACCGCTCGCACCGGATCGCGCGAAAACAGCGCGCGCCATGGCGTTTTCAGTCCCACGTTCCGTGATCGTGCTCACGCTTGTTTTCGCGGTGTGGATCGCTCCGATCGGGACAGCGCGCGCGGAGCCGGCGGCGCTCACGATCTTTCATGCCGACAGCCTGATCGGATACGTCACCGATTTGGCGCGCGAGTTCGAGGCCTCGCATCGCGGCGTCGAGGTCCGTCACGTGGGCGTCGGCAGCCTCGACGCGATCCGCCGCGTGACCGACCTGCATCTGCCCTGCGACATCCTGGTGACCGCCGACTGGCGCTTGCTGGACCGGCCGCTGGCAGGTGTCGAGCCGTGGGTGATGATCTTCGCCGGCAACTCGCTCGGATTGTTGTATACCGGGCATTCGGCGTCGGCGGGCGAGATCGACGGCGACAACTGGTACCGAATCCTGACTCGCGGCGGCGTACGCTATGCGCACTCGAATCCCGAGCGCGATCCCGCCGGCTACTGGACGCTGGTCATGTGGCAACTCGCCGAGCGCTACTACAAGCAACCCGGCCTGGCGCGCCGGCTCGAGGCTGGATGCCCCGCCTCGAACATCCGGCCTAAGAGCGTCGATCTGATCCCGCTGCTGCAAAGCGGAGACCTCGACTACTTCTTCGGCTATGCGTCCGACGCGCGGTTGGCCGAGCTCAAGCTCATTCGGCTGCCGCCGGAAATCAACCTCGGCGATTTCGCGCGCGCCGCCGAGTACGCTTCGGCGAGTGTCGAGGTCGGCGCGGGGAGCGCGAAACGACGGATCGTGGGTGCGCCGATCGCGTACGGCGCGACGCTCACCTCCGAGCCGCCGAATCGCGTCGCGGCGATCCAGTTTCTCGAGATGATGGCTGGTGAGACAGGCCGCCGTGCGGCAACTCGGAGCGGACTAATCGCCTATCCGCAGCCGTTCGCAGTGGATGCGCAGAAGCGGATGCCGCCGGAGCTCGGTGAGGTCTGTCGGCCGCTCAATTCTCGATGAACTTCGGAGGGTGATAGCGGCCCTCGGCGTGCTCGATCAGGATGATCCCGCAGTTTGGCACCACGGTTGCGCCTTTCCAATTGCCGGTCACGTGCGCCCACAGCGACATCATCACGCCGCCGTGGCTGACGACGATAACTTCACGCCCGCCATGTTCGATCGCGAGCCGGTCCAGCACCGGCGCGGTGCGCCGCTTGACGTCCTCGAAGCTTTCGCCGCGCGGCGGCTTCCACAGCCAGGGCCGCGCGGGGTCGAATGCCGAATGCGTCAGCATCGCGTCGTAGAGTTCGCCGGCGAACTCGCCCATGTCGCGCTCGTGCAGCGCGTGCTCAATTTCGAGCGGCAGTCCAAGGACCTCGGCGATGATCCCGGCGGTGTCGCGCGCCCGCGCGAACGGACTCGAAATCACCAGATGTGGAGAGAAGAGCTGCGCGATCCTGCGACCGGCTTCGAGCGCCTGCCGCCGTCCGGTGTCGGTCAGCGGCAGGGTCGCAGGCGTGGTCGTAAAGCGGCGCTCGCGATTCCCCACACTCTCGCCGTGACGGACCATTATAAGTCGGCCGGTTCGCTTCTTGGCCATCCGGAAAATTCTACCGCTTTCGCCGCTGCTCGGGCCACTTGGCGACCTTCGCTTCCAGCTCAGGTCTTGGACTTGTCGGAGCCGGATCCGGGCGCCGGGGCATTCGCGGGAGGATAGGTGAGGCGCCTGAAGGGCTCGAGCAAATCGATCGGGAGCGGAAAAACCGTGGTCGAGTTGTGTTCGGTAGCGATCTCGGCCAACGTCTGAAGGTAGCGGAGCTGGAGCGTAATCGGGCTCTTGCCCATGATCTCCGCCGCCTCGGCCAAGCGCTGGGCGGCCTGGAATTCGCCCTCGGCGGCGATAACCTTGGCGCGCCGCTCGCGTTCGGCCTCGGCCTGGGCCGCAATTGCGCGCTGCATGTCCTGCGGCAGGTCGATGTTCTTGATCTCGATCAGCGTCACCTTGATTCCCCACGGCTCGGTCTGCGAGTCGACGATCTCCTGGATGCGGGCGTTGAGTTTTTCGCGCTGGCTGAGCAGGTCGTCAAGGTCGGTCTGGCCTCCCACCGAGCGCAGCGTGGTCTGTGCGAGCTGCAGCGTGGCGTACAGGTAATTGTTGACCTCGGTCACCGCACGCGACGGGTCGATGACGCGGAAGTAGAGCACGGCGCTGACCTTGACAGTCACGTTGTCGTGCGTGATCACGTCCTGCGGCGGAATTTCCAGCGGCACGATGCGCAAATCGATTCGCACCATCTTTTCGAGGGCGGGAATCACGAAGATCACACCCGGCCCGCGGTACGGCATGAGCCGGCCGAGCCGAAAGACCACACCGCGTTCGTATTCGTTCAGCACCTTGAGGCCGCTTAGGAAAAAGATCACTCCGATGAGCACGATTACACCGAGTCCCATCATGTTCCGTCCTCCTTTTTGCCCCGCTCGCGCCTACGACTCCGAGCGCGCGCGGGCGGGCGCCTGACCTTCAGGCGCGCTTGACTTTGATCTCCAACCCTTTGACCGCGGTGACCTGCGCCCGGGCGCCGGCGGCGATCGGCTCGTCACTGACCGCGCGCCAGATCTCACCGTGGATGAAAACCCGTCCGGATGCTTCCGGCACGATCGGTTCGCGCACCTCGCCGACCTCGCCCACCAGTCCTTCGCCTCCCGTGAGCGCGGCGCGACGGCGGTCGCGCGCGATCACGTATCCGATGCCCAGGATGATCGCGGTGAGCGCGACGGCCGCACCTGCAATGATGCTGCGGCTGACCTCCAGATTGGTCCGCGACGTGTCGATCAGAAAGAGCGAGCCGAGCACGAAGGCTGCGACTCCGCCGATGCCGAGCACCCCGTAGCTGGTCACGAACGCCTCCGACACCAGCATCGTCACGCCCAGGAAAATCAGCAGCAGACCCGAGAGATTGATCGGCAGCACTTCGAAGGAGGTGAGCGCGAGCAGGATGCAGATCGCGCCGACCACGCCGGGCAGAAACACCCCGGGATGCGCGAACTCGAAGTAGATGCCGACCAAGCCCGCCATCAGCAGCAGGTAGACCAGGTTGGGATCGGCGAGCAGGTTGAGGAGCTGCTGGCCGAGCCTCATCTTGCGGCGATGGACGGCGGCGTCGGCGAGCTCAAGCGTCACGGTCGCGCCGGCAACCTTGACCTTGCGGCCCGAGCATTGCACCAGCAGATCGTGGATATCCGCTGCGACGATATCAATCACGCCGGCCTTGAGCGCTTCGCGCGCGCCGAGTGCGGCGCTCTTGCGCACCGCTTCTTCCATCCAGGCCGGGTTGCGCCCGCGCTGCTCGGCGATCGTTCGGGCGAAAGCGGCGGTGAAGTTCTCGATCTTCTGCCCCATCGCGCCCTTTTCCTCGCTGCCCTCGAAATCGACCGGATGGGCGGCGCCGATCGTCGTCCCGGGCGCCATCGCCGCGATACTCGCTGCCTCGGTGATAAACGTGCCGGCCGAGGCGGCGCTCGCGCCCGACGGCGCAACGTAGACGATGACCGGGAGCGGCGCGCCGAGCAGGTCTTTCACGATCCGCTGCGCGGAGGTGAGCAAGCCGCCGGGCGTGTCGAGCTCGATCACGAGCGCCTTGGCGTGGCTTCGCGCGGCATCCTGGATCGAGTCCTCGATTACGTCGGCGGAGGCGGGACTGATAGAGCCGTCGATCGCGATCAGCACGACGAAGCCCGTGTCGGACCACACAGCCGGCGGATGCGCGATCGCGACCGAGAGGACGATCGCTCCGAGCTGGCAGCAGGCGGCGATGCGTGCTCTCACCTACGCTCCGCCGCGTTTCGGAATCGGCCGCCCCAGCATCTTCATCACCTCGCGGATATCGGCCCACACCATCCGCTTGTCGGCGGGGTTGCGAAGCAGGTAGGCGGGATGAAACGTCGGCATCATCTTGATCCCGCGCAGATCATGCCATACACCGCGCAGTTTGCCGATCGGCGTCTTGACCTTTAGCAGCGATTGGACCGCAAAGGTGCCGAGCCCGACGATCACTCGCGGCCGGACCAGATCGATCTGGCGCATCAGGAACGGCTCGCAGGCCACGACTTCGTCGGGCTCGGGGTTGCGGTTGTCCGGGGGCCGGCACTTGACCACGTTGCAGATATAAACCTCGGCGCGCGACATCCCCATCCCGCGCTCGATTATGTCAGTGAGGAGTCGCCCGGCGCGGCCCACGAACGGCTCGCCGCGCGCGTCTTCTTCGGCGCCCGGCCCTTCTCCCACGAACATCAGCTCGGCCCTGGGATCGCCGACGCCGAAGACAATATGGGTGCGTCCCTTGCAGAGCTTGCATCGGCGGCAATCGCCGATGAACTCGCCAAGCTCTTTCAGGTCCCTGGTCTTGTCCAGTCCGGGATAAGGCGAAAAAAGCGCCATCCCGCCAGCCCCACGGATCGAGGCCGCCGACTGAGTAGCCGGCGCGGACGGTCGAACGGCAGCCGATGATGGCGGCGGACGCACAGCGCGAGCTTCCTCGCGTGGCAATGGCGCGGAGGCCGGCGCTCGCTCGCGGCTCGGCAGGCCCTCGAGCCCCTCCTCGCGAAGCTGGTCGAGGTAGTCGCGCATGGTGGCTAGGATTGTGCGGCGATCTGGCGGCATCGTGGACGGCTCCCTAAGATTAGAGCTGACCCGCCAGCAGCAGGAGGGGTCGCCCTGATGGCATCCGCGCGCTCATGATTCTTGTCGCCGCCGGCTCTCTCGCCGTCGCCTTTGTTCTACTGATACCCCAACCTGCCTTCGCCTGGGGTCCGGTCACGCACATCGCGCTCGGGATGCAGGTGCTTGCGACGGTTATCACCCCCGATCATCCGCTTCAAGCCGCCCTGCTCAAGGTGCCCGAGATATTCCTGTACGGATCGCTCGCGCCGGATATCGTGCAGGGACGCCGCCTGCAGAGCCGGCTCAGGCGCCATTCGCACAACTGGGGCACCGCGCTCGGCCTGCTGGAGTCGGCCTCGGGTGATGCGCAGGTGGCCTTTGCGCTCGGCTACCTTGCCCATCTGGGCGGTGACGTGGTGGCGCACAATTTCTTTCTGCCGGCCTGTTTGATCGGAAGGTTCGATTCGGGGCTCGCCAGCCACATCTATAATGAGGCGCGCTTCGACAGTCTGCAGGAGCGCGAGTACCTGGATCTGCTGCTCAAGGTGCTCGCTCTCGACTTCGCGCCGCTGGACGAGATGCTCGACCGGGCGATCGACACGCCGCTCATCCCGTTTCGTGCCCATCGCAGGATCTTCGAAGGAGGGCTTAGGCGAATCCGCGGCTTCCATCGCGCGATCCAGGCGCTGACCAAGAGTGGCGCTGTCGATCGCACCGACGCGCCGCTGTTCTCGGCGGCCTCGTGCGACGCGATCGCGGGCCTGCTGGAGCGCGCCGCCGAGGCGCCAGCCTGCAGGTTCGATCCGATGGGCGTGCAGGCCATCAGAAGCGCGACGGCGTCGCGTCGTAGCCTGCAGCGGCTGGGGCGGATATCGCCCTCCGCCCGCAGGAGCGCGCGCGAGCTGGCGGGAAGGATGCTCGAGGATCTGCGCGCGCATCTGCGGCAGACCCCGTTCCGAATCCCGCCACCGTCCTGAGGGTTCCGCGTTTACGAAGCCCTCCCCGCCGCTCCGCAGCTTTTGCCATTGACCCCCGCTACGACCTACTATCGCCGTCGCGGACGGAGCCTCTCAGCTTCGCCAGGCTTTCGCGTTGCCTTGAGGTTGTTGGACTGGCAGAAGAAACCGGGCGGGCGACGACCGGGGCCGATGCCTTGCTACGCTTGACGCTTAAGCGTTCAACCCGTACGGGCCATCACCGATTGGAAGCCGATCACTGCCCCCCAACGATCCATCTCTCAATAGGTGGGTGAAATGGAAACACCCCAGAGCCCTTGATATACTGAAAACTCAAATAACCTTAGCTTCTTTTGGGGAAGTGAGAGTGGCACGATTTTAGCTGTATGGCAGCTTTGTGGGAAAATTGACTGCTAATGCTGAATTTTCGGAGGCTAAGCGCCCGGCGCCCCGTTACCCGGGCATCCCCTCCGTGACGGACGGCAGTGGCGCAGTGGTCTGGGTGGAAACCCATATCTCTCAGGGCGCCTGCGTTTATCCGATAACCCCTTCGACCAATATGGGCGCGGGCTACGCGGAAGCGGTAGCCAACGGGCAGCGCAACCTCTGGGACGAGCCCCTGGCTTTTGTCGAGCCCGAGTCGGAGCACTCCTCCGCCTCGGCCGCCGAAGGTTTCGCGCTGGCGGGCGGGCGGGTCACCAACTTCACCAGCGGCCAGGGCCTCGTGCTGATGAAGGAGGTGCTCTACACGATTAGTGGCAAGCGGTTGCCGGCGGTGTTCAATATCGGGGCGCGCGCTCTCACGAGCCAGTCGCTTAATATCCACGCCGGTCATGACGACGTGATGGCGGTGGCGGACACGGGATGGGGGATGCTATTCGCACGCAATGCGCAAGAGTCCGCCGACCTGGGACTGATCGCGCGGCGCGCCGCCGAGGACACGCGCACTCCCTTCTTTAATATCCAGGACGGCTTCCTGACCACGCATACGCTTGAGAGCGTGCGCCTGCCGGAGCCGGAGTTCATGCGGGCGTTCGTCGGCGCGCCCACGGGGCGGCTGGTCAACCTGATGGACACGGAACATCCGATGCAGTCCGGGGTGGTGCAGAACCAGGACTCGTACATGAAGGGGAAGATCGCGCAGCGCTACTTCTACGACCGCGTCGAAGAGGCGGTGGTGCGCGCGATGGACGAGTTTAACGTGGCCACGGGGCGGCGCTACGAACTCATCGATTCCTACCTGATGGACGGCGCTGAATACGCGATTGTCGCGATGGGTACTATGGCGGAGACCGCGATGGCGACCGCAGCGTATCTGCGGCGCGAAAGCGGGCTCCGGTGTGGCGTTGTGACCGTCACTTGCTTCCGCCCGTTCCCGGGACCGCAACTTGTCGCGGCGCTCGGGCGATGCCGCCGCGTGGCAGTGATCGAGCGGCTGGACAATCCGCTCGCGGAGTCGAATCCGCTCGGCGTCGAATTGAAGGCGGCGTTCGCCGACGCGCTCGGAGGGCATCCCGCTTATCGCAAGCTCACGGCTGTGCCGGAGATCTTCTGCGGCTCTGCCGGTCTGGGCGGGCGGGACGTGCGCCCCGGCGATCTGATCGCGCTGTTCGACAACCTGATCGCCGGTAACAAGCGCTACTTCGTACTCGGCATCGAACATCCGCTCGCGCTCGAGCGCAAGTCGGATCCAGACGTGAGGACGGCCGGCGCGTTCAGCATGCGCGGCTACTCGGTCGGCGGCTACGGCTCGGTGACGACCAACCGGATGATCGCGACGCTGGTGGCGGAGATACTCGGACTCAACGTCCAGGCCTTCCCCCTCTACGGCTCGGAAAAAAAGGGACTGCCTACCAATTACTTCCTGACTGCCGCGTCCGAACCGATCCGTACTCATTGCGAACTCGAACATGTCGAGTTTGTGGCGCTAAACAACGTCAACGCATTCGCGCTCGGGAACCCGCTCGCCGGCATCACGCGCAATGGCGCCGTCTTCGTTCAGACCTCCGCGGCCGAGCCGGAGAAGGTGTGGCAGGAAATCCCCGAATACGCACGGCCGATAATCCAGGGCAGGGGGCTGCGCGTGGTCTATCTCGACGCGGCCAGGATCGCGGCCGAGGTCTCGAGCCGGCGCGATTTGGAGATCCGGATGCAGGGTATCGTGCTGCTTGGCGTGTTCCTGCGCTCGATGCCGTACTTGCAGCAGCTTGCGATGCCGGAAAACGAACTGTTCGCGCGCGTCGAGAACGCCATCCGCCGCTACTTCGGACGCCAAGGTGAACAGGTCGTCAAGGACAATATGACATGCGTGCGGCGCGGCTTCGACCAACTCAAGGAGGTCCCGCGCACGTTAATCATGCGCGGTGCTACCGGCGACGTGCTCGCAACCGCGGCTGGAGAGTGAATCGATATGGTTGAGCAAGTGACAGAGCTGCCGACCGATCCCGCAGAGGAGAAGGACGGCATTGAGATCGATAGCGTCAAAGCGCAAGGATTCGAGCTTTCGCCCGAGGCGGATCCGTTCGCGGCGAATCCCGAACAGTACGCCGCGGACTTCAACCTACGCATAATCGACGCCTACGCCAGGAACTCGGGGCCAGCGGAGCTCCCCGCCGACCCGGGCACCGCGCGCTCGCTGGTCCCGCCCGCGACTGCCGCGATGCGCGACTTCTCCTACATCGGCCCTGAGTTGCCGGAACTGGCCGAAGGTGCGTGCGTGGGATGCATGGAGTGCGTGACCGAGTGCCCCGATACTGCGATCCTGGCCAAGGTCGCGGACGAATCGACTCTCCAAGCGCATCTCGCGCGCGTCGAGGACCCCGGCGAGCGCGAGTGGCTCCGCAAACAGTGGACCTCCACCACCAAGTACTATGACGCAGTGAAGAAGCGCGGCGAGCAGCCGGGACTGTTCGGCCTCTTCATCGATCCGACCAAGTGCAAGGGATGCGGCGAATGCGTGACCGCGTGCGGCGACCATAAGGCGCTGCGCATGATCCACAAGGAGCACGCGACGGTGCCGCTCTACCGCCGCGGCTTCGACTTCTTCACTCGCATCCCGCCGACCCCCGCCCATTTCATTCGCGAGAAGGTGCTCGCGGACATGATGCTGAGCCTCGATCGCAGCATGCTCTACGTGGGCGGCGCGGGTTCGTGCCCCGGATGCGGAGAGGCGACGGCGATCCGGATGATGCTCGCGGCGACAGGTTTCGCGTACGGTCCCGACGGCGTTGCGATCGCCGCGGCAACCGGATGCAACACGGTTTACGGCTCAACCTATCCTTACAACCCGTTTACGGTGCCGTGGACCAACTCGCTGTTCGAGAACGCAACCGCGGTCGCGATGGGCGTGCGGATGAGATGGGACCAGATCGGATGGAAGTCGAAGCGGCTCTGGGCGGTGGGCGGAGACGGTGCGCTTTACGACATCGGCTTCGGCTCGTTCAGCCGGATGCTCGCCTCAGGGATGGACATCAAGGTGCTCGTGCTCGACACGCAGGTCTACTCGAACACCGGAGGCCAGACCAGCACCGCGAGCTTTACCGCGCAGCCCTCCAAGATGTCGCCCTTCGGCAAGGCGCTCGCGGGCAAGCAGGAGCATCGCAAGGAGTTGGGGCTCCTCGCTATGATGCATCCCGAGGTTTACGTCGCGCAGACCACCTGCGCGCACATCAACCATTTCTATCGCGCGATCATGGACGCGAACTCCTATCCGGGACCGGCGGTGGTCAACGTCTACGCAACCTGCCAGCCCGAGCACGGAGTGGGCGATGAATGCGCGGTGGTGCAGGCCGCGCTTGCGGTCGAAAGCCGCGCCTTTCCGCTTTTCGTTCACGATCCGCGCAAGGGCGCGAAGCTCAGCGAACGCCTGAGCCTGCAGGGCAATCCGAACCCGTCCGGCGATTGGATGGTCGATCGGAAGACAAGCAAGCTCTTCACGTTCGTCGATTTCGCCAGGACGGAGGCGCGCTTCGCCAAGCACTTCGATCGCGACGGCAATCCGTCGGAGATGTTGCGCCGAGCCGAGGCCGATCGCCTCGCGAACTGGCGCCTGCTCCAGGAGCTCGCCGGCCTGCGCTGATTTTTCGTCGAGTTCGCCGCCAAGCGCCGGTCGTCAACACACTATCTTGCGCTCCCGCAGGCTTCCGATTTGCTCTGCGCCGTAGCCGAGCCACGAAAGGACCTCGTCGCCATCGGCTCCCACTGCGGGTGCGGGACGCGTGATACGCATTGGCGTCCTTTCGAACGAGATCGGGAATCCAAGCAGTTTGCAGCTACCCGTCGCTGGATGTGCATACTCGACGATGTATTGATTTTCGAGCAACTGGGGATTGTCGAATAGTTCGAGAAGGTTGCGAATCGGACCGCATGCGATTTCCGCCGGTTCGAGAATCGCGAGCATTTCCCCGGTGGTCCGGGATGCGAACGCGGCCTCGGCTTTCTCCGTCATCTTCGCGATTTCAGCCTTCTTCTCCGTTCCAGAAAGCGGCTTCCGGCCGGCATCCGCTGCGAAACGCGGATCGCCGAGATCGAGGGCCTTGTTGAATCGCTGTTGCTGTCGCGTGTTAAGGCAACCCACAACGATATATCCATCCGTGGTCCGATAAGTCCGGTAGTAAACGGTGCCCAACGGATCGTCGCGACCGGATCGCGACTGTAACTCGCCGCCGATGCCGGTTGCGGTCGCGCGCAGCACGTCGCGATATGGCGCACTCTCCTGAACCAGCGATCGCGCGCGATCGATCGCGTCGCGCCGCCATCCGCCATCGGTCTCATCTATAGAAACCAGCCAAAGAATGTTCTGCAGAACCGCTCCGGCCAGCATCGAAGTGCTCAATGCCTGGGCCTCGCCGGTGACTCTGCGATGGTACAGCGCGGCGAGAATTCCGATCGCCTCTAGACAGAAGGCGGTGACATCGCCAATCGGAACTCTCTCGGGGGTCGGCATCTTCCCGTCCGGCCCGGCGACCATAGTGCCCGCCCCGGCTTGCGAGATGATATCGAAGCCGGGGCGAAACGCCTCCGGACCGCGATCTCCGTAAGCCGACACGCGGGCGTAGATGAGGTTCGGATTGACTCTGCGAAACGATTCGAGATCCATCCCTAGTCTTTCGGCCACGCCCGGACGATAGTTCTGGCATACCACGTCGGCGCGGCGCGCGATCGCGTATACGACCTCGCGGGCCTCGGGCTGCAATAGATCGAGCGCGATACTGCGTTTGCTTCGGCCGACATTGAGCGAGAAGCGGCTCGCAACGCGGTTGCCGGCTGCGGCTTGCGTGCCCGGCGGTTCGACGCGAATCACGTCGGCTCCCATGTCGCCCAGCAGCATCGTAGCGCCCGGTCCGGCGAGCTGCTGCGAAAGGTCGAGGATAACCACCCCGTCGAGTGCTCCGTTCATGGTTTGTTCCCCGGTTCGCCGGCTATGCGCCCAGCAGCGCGCGGGCGACCACCTGATACTTCTGTACCTCGGTGGCGCCTTCGTAGATCCGCATCATGCGGACGCGGTCGTACCAGTGGGCCAGCGGCAGCTCCATCGTCGCGCCCATCGCGCCATGAATCTGGATCGCGCGGTCCACCACGCGTCCAACCATCTCGCTGGCTATGAATTTCACCATCCCGGCTTCGATTCGCGTGTCCTCTCCGCAGTCGTTCTTCCAGGCCGCGTGATAGACGACCAGGCGCGTCTGATGCACATCGACCCACGAATCGACGATCATTCCCTGCACGGCCTGCTTGCGCGCGAGCGGCTCGCCGAAGGCGACCCGATTTTTGGCGTGCTCGATCATCATCTTCACGCAGCGGTCGGCGATTCCGACCGCGCGCGCTCCGATATTCATGCGGGCGCCGGAGAGCAACTCCTGCGCCGCGGAAAAGCCGCTGCCCGGCTCGCCAATCGCGTTCTCGGCCGGCACCTCGACCGAGTCGAAGACCAGCTCGTGAGTCGAGAAGCCGCCGAGCATGCGGATTCGGCGCGATACCGAAACTCCGGGACTATTGCGGTCGACCAGGAATAACGTGATTCCGCCGTGCTGGCGCCGCTCCGGATCGGTGACCGCGACGACTACGAAAAAATCCGCCGCATCGACGAATGAAATAAACGTCTTGGTCCCGTTGACGATCCATTTATCGCCCTGGCGAATCGCCCGCGTCCGCATCTGACCGCCCGGGTCCGAGCCTGCGTCAGGCTCGGTTTGCGCGAAGGCAAAGCGCCGTTTGCCCTTGAGCAGGGGGTACAGATAGCGCTCTTTCTGCGATTCATTGAGTGCAAGCAGGAACCCGGGAACATTGCCGCCGAACCGCAGCGGCACCAGGCATCGGAGGTTTTCCTCCGTGACCACGACATTGTCGATGGTGGACAACTGCATGCCGCCGTATTGCTTGGGCAGGTTCAGTCCCCACAGCCCTGCCGCTCTTGCGGCGGCCCGCCCCGGCCTGTAGTCCTGCGGCGCCAACCGCTCGCCGCGCAGCAGTTTCCGCTCCAGCGGCATCTGATGCTCGTCGATAATTCGGCGGACCAGATCTTTGAGCGCGCGAGTCTCTTCCGACAATTGGAAATCCATGTTGTTATTGCCTGTCCGGTTGGCGGCCGAAAATGCGCGCGTAGGTTTGCTGACTTCCCGCGGCTTGCTCGCGCGCGGCGCGGCGCTCATCCCGAGTCGCCATCTCCGCGATCGTCGTGCGCTCCAGCTTCAGCGCTTCGGGGAGAGCGAGATTCATGCCGCGATTGATAAGCGCCTTCGCGGCCTTGAGCGCGTACGGCGCCCGCTCGATGAGCACGCGCGCCATCTGTTCGCAGGTGGCGATCAGTTCCCCGGCGGGCACCACCCGATTCACCAGTCCGACCCGGTACGCATCGGCGGCGGACCACGGCAATCCGCTGAAAATCATCTCCTTGGCGATTCCCGGCCCGACCAGGCGCGGAAGACGCTGGGTTGCGCCGCCTGCGGGTAACGCTCCGAAACGGATTTCGGGCAGGCCGATCGCGGCGCCCTCGGCCATCACTCGGAGGTCGCAGGCGAGCGCGATTTCGCACCCTCCGCCCATGGCCGCGCCATTGATGGCGGCGATAAGCGGAAGGCGCGACGATTCGAGCGCCTCGAACATGTTGCGCCGCGGACTTTTCGCGCCTTGGCCGCCGTGCGCGGTGCGTCCGCGCCGCGCCGGATCGCGCAGATCGGCGCCGCCGCAGAAATGCCGTCCTGCGCCGGTGAGAATCACGACCCGGGATGTTGAATCCGCCTCGACTTCGTCCATCGCGGCGACCACGTCATTCGCCAGTTGCGCGCTGATAGTGTTCGCGCGCTCCGGCCGGTTGAGCGTCAGTCGCACGATGCCGTCGGTTTTTTCAAGCAGGATCGTTTCGTAACTCAAGTTTGCTCTCCGTTACATCGCGAATGAGTATCCGCCGTTGACCGGAATGGTCTGTCCCGTGATCCAGCTCGAGGCGTCCGAGCTGAGAAACAGGATCATATTGGCGGCGTCCTCGGGCTGACCGAGACGCTTGATCCGGTAGACCTTGAGCATCCGCTTGAGGCCCTCCTCGGTGATCCTTTCCATCCGCGAGCCGGGATTCCGGATCGCGCCGAGCGACACGCAATTCGCGGTTATCCAGTAGCGGCCAAGCTCCTTGGCGATCGCGCGCGTGAATCCTGCGGCGCCGGCTTTCGCCGTCGAATAAGTCGGCAGATGAGGTTCGCCGACCCGGCCCGCATCCGAGATCACGGTAACGATCCTTCCGTATTGCTTTTCGATCATTTGCGGACCTGCGATGCGCACGCAGTTGAGCACGCCATAGAGGTTGGTGCCGAGGAAGGGCTGCCAATCCTTCGGCTCCTGTTCCCAGAATGGTTTGGGAGAGACGGCGCCGCGAATCGGGCCGGCGTTGCCCGCGTTGTTGACCAGAATATCGACCGCGCCGAACTTCCCGCGCGCCTGCTCGAACATCCGCGTTACGCCGTCAAAATCGGTGACGTCGCATTGGGCCGCCATCGCGTTGCATCCGAGCTTCTCTACTTCGGCGGCGACGGACTCCGCGCGTTCGAGGCGGAAATCATTCACCACTACGCCGCCCGCATTATGCGATCCGAAGTGGAGCGCGACCACGCGGCCGACTCCCTGCCCGGCGCCGGTTATCAACCCGATACGTCCTTTCAAATCCAGAATGTCGATGCTCAATGGAGCTTCTCCTGCCGGTGCCCGGTGTCGGCGCCGCTCGGCCGCAACGACCGCTCGACGTTCGCCTGTAATTGTGCGCAAACGGCTTTGAGATCGAATGCGGCCGGATTGATGAGTTGCTGGAGCGAGATGCCGCGCAGCGTTGCGACCAACAGCGCGGCCTGCGCGCCGCCATCGACGCCGGCCGCAATCTCGCCGGAAGCGATCCCTCGTTCGATATGGCGCTGGAGGTTGCGGCGAAAGCTCTCGTCGGCTTCCGCGATATCGGGTCTGATCTCAGGCACCGGCCCGAGTGCTTCTCCGATCAGCACGTAGAGAGCGCGCCGGCCGACTGAATCCATGTGGGTGAGATAGCTTTCGATCAACACCTTGAGTGCGCCTATTCCGCTGAGATTGCCCACTTGGGGGAAAGCTCGGCGGGCGAAGCTGGATCGCACGTGGCGCGTGACGGCGCGCACCAGCGCCGCTTTGGATCCGAAGCGGTTGGTGACCAGTCCGTAGGTGTAACCCGATGCTTCGCCGATCTCGGCCAGGGTGGTGCGGCTGCTGCCCTGGCGCGCGATCAGCTTGAGAGCGGCATCCAGCATCCGCCGGTCGGACCGAGCGCGGCGTTGCGCCTGTGTGAAGCGTCGGGGCTTGCGCAGCACGAGATCTTGGTTTTCGGTGTCCACGACCCGGCAGCCTAACACAATGGTTGTCAGCAATCAAGTATCTGTTGACAAGCAAGCAAGCGGAGGCTGGCCTACCAGCGAATTGGGGAGGGCTCCATGTCCGATCGAATCCTGGCTCAACCGACGCTTTACGGTGCGGCTCCTGACGCCAATCCATTTCTAAAGGGGATTACCTGGGCGTTGACTATCAGCGACGGGAGCGGAAAGTGGTCTCTGCTGACATCTTCATCCTTGTTTTCGATGCCAACGGTCAGTTGCAATCAAGTTGCAATCAAAGCAACCGCAAAGATGTGGGGGCTGGCTGTGAAGTCGTCGAGGGAAGTGAAAATCAAAGGCTCGCTCTCAGTCTGCCTGCTGCTCGGCTTGGGCAGCCTCTTTGGCCTTGCGGCGCTTGAGCTTGCGCCGCTTCATCGCGCGATAATGCGCATGGGTCTTCAAGTGATAGTCCGCGCAGGGACGACAGTAGAAGTAAATAATGCGTTTTTCAATTCGCCGATCTTAGACATTCGGAGTAACCATGATGCTAGGGCTATCAAGGGAGCAGCGGGCGGAATATTTCGATAACGCGATTAACCAAGTCAACGACTTGGTTCAGCGCTGGAACCATCGGCTCACCCTCGAAAACCTCACCCTTGCCAAACGCTACGTTGAAGGTCACCTTCGGATTTTGATCCAATTTCGTCGACTGGAAAGGGATGACCCCGCGGGCGAGTTCTGCGCCATCTTTCAGCGGAAAGACACGCCGGGCAGCGGGCATGCTGAGGTGGAAAACCCCTTGTCTAATTTTCACAAGGGCCTCGAATTTCGGAACGGGGATGTCCATGTCGGGGAACGGAAAACCCGTATCTACGAAAATATCCCCGGACGCGACGCCTGCTGTTACGAGAGAGCGGTGTTTATCTGTGATGCTGAAGCGGTGGAGATTCCAGAGCGCTGCGTTCCCTCCTTGGTACGGCTTGAGCGCTCTGATGAGACGCATCGCTTCATCGCTGGCACCCTCTACTTTTCGCAGCAGTCCGGCTTCAAATTTCTCGACGCTATCGAAAATCGGAAAGCCCGTTTGGTTGGTAACGGTCCCACCGTTCGCCTTAACCAGTTCACAGGCAAGGTAGTCAAGGCAAGAACGGAGGCTGTGGATCGCGTCTGCGGCGATAATGGAGAGCCGGAGCGGCGGTTCTTCCAGAACCCGGGCTTTGGCGACTTTCTCGCCGGTCTTTGGATCTGTATCGACAAAGACCGCATATACTTTGCGGTCAAGGAAAGCCCGGATCTCGGCGTCGAGATCACGGATGTGCTCTTTGGCCCGTTCGACCTTTGCAACGATTGGAGCGACGCGGTTTGAGGGCAAGCTTGATCTCCTTGCGGCCAGAGTTATGCGCGACAACTACCAAGCGCCGCGCCGAAGATGTCCGGATTTTTGCGGTTGTTGTAGCGGAACGCGAACTCATTGAGCCGGAATTTCCGTTTTGACGCCTCGGACCAGGATGCCCATAGCCCAACTCCGCCCTGTAGCGCAAGCGGCCACCTTGTCAGCCTATATCCCTACGCTCGAAGAGGACAACGCTCGGCAAGGCTTTGTCGCCACGGCGCGTTCGTTGCGCTCAGTGAGAACCTCGCCGAGTACCTGCGGGATCCGATCGCGTTTCTCTATCTCTCAGGCGGGTCGGCGTTTTGAGGGACAGCTCAGGCCGAGTCCGTAAATCATTCTTTCGCTCAGCAGTTCATTTCTTTCTCGGATTCCTTGCCTTTCGCTCTCCGCTTCCCGTCACAAGAATCGGGGTCCAGACGTTGCTCCCGCCGCGGGATACCGCAGTTCTGAAGCGGTCCTCAGACACGAACGCCTCTGTTTGATACAGAACGGTATAGAATCGAGTCCAGTCGGCGGATCCGGAATAGCCGGCCATATCCTTATAGATTCCGCTAAGCGCTTCTGAAACCTCTCTTTCGCTGGCGGCATACTTGAACTCGATTGCCACCTTAAGATCGCGGACGCCGCCGTCCGGCTTGAAATTCTTAATCAGCTTCGGGAGCGAAATTTTCCGCGTGTATTCCGTGAAAAATGCTCCGAGATAATCGTGCATAACCTCCTGGACGTCCATCTCCCTTTTGGGAATCTTCCCACGATTGCGGACCAGCCATGCCGTTCTGCGAAGAATCGATTCGAGCTTCCCGAGCTCATGGGCCTCCGCGGAGTTCGGTCCTTCGCCGATCACCGCTCGCAAGCTGATAAGTATGGTGTCGACATACGTGAGCGGTTCGCTCTCTAAATACTCGACGTCAGCCAGGAATGTTGTTGCGCCGAGGCCTTCCGGCTTCTTCTCGAAGGCACGCCATTTTTCAACCAGATGAGTCCGCGTATCCGCGAGACCGCCAGCTTCCAGGATGACCGACAATATCTCGTACACGCGATCCAGCGAAAAGCGCAGCACACCTCTGGCATCCCCCCACCCGCCACGGGACTCCCCGTCTAAGTCCTCGGCCTCAAGTTGTCGTCTCGCATCGCGCGCATCTTCGAGTTCGCGTTCGATTTGCCCTAGGGAATTCTTGATAAGAGATTTTTCCATCCTTGCTGTGCCCTCCTCGCTGCATCGCCTGTCCATAGGTCCAAATTGCCAAAGCGTACCGGTATTTTAGAATGAAAGTAGCCCGCCAATATTATTCATGAAGAGTGGTCTCTCGCGCCAATGAACCTTGCCGGATGCGGCGTTCTGCATTCGTCCGCAACCGTGCATCGCCATCGCGACGAACGCGTGGAAGTGCCGTTCACGGTCGGCGCGATCGTCCTCGATGACGGTCCCGTATTGACTGCGATCCTGACTTCGCGCACCGATGCGAAGCTGAAGATTTCACGGAGATCGCATGAGGGCTGTCATCGCGCCGCTGCGCACGGACGCCAGGTCATGGAGCTGCGATTTGCAAAAGACCAGGTGAGCCGATGAAAAAAAACGCTCAGGCAGATGCGGCCGGTTTACGTCGTCGGCATCGGGCTCCACCGATATAAAAGCACTTAACCCGCTTTCGTCTTTTGAGTCCCGCGTTTGACTCTCGAAGTTAGTGCCATGCCCGGCCCCTTCGCTGATTTGTGCTTTTCCCTTTCTCGTCGCATATCGACCAACTCCTGACAATTGAGCCGCAATTTCCGGCGTGAGGACCTCCGTGAGATAGGAAGAAAGCTAAGCCGGTACCGCTGGCCTGTCGACGCTGGGAGCAGCAAGTCGGAACGCCACCAGCATCGCCATCGTCGCGATGAGCGCGAGCCCAATCGATGCGCCGCGACCGCTTATTACCAGCGCGAGGCCCATCGCCCACGGCAATAGGATTCCCCCGAGCGCGGCGCCGCCTGCGACGAAGGAGGTCATGCTCGCTACCCGCGAGGGGAATTGCTCGGCGCCAATCGCGATCATGCCGGGAAACACGGGTCCGTAGCCGAACCCGATTAGCGCGACGATCGGAAACGCAAGCAGCGGTGGTGACGGCACCAGGATCAGGGCGATTAAGGAGATGGCCGCAATTATCGAGCCGATCGTCGCGAGCCGGCGCGCAGAAATACGGTGAGCAAGCCGGCCTCCCAATAATCGTCCGCCGATCAGTCCTGCCCAATAGACTGAGACGCCCGCGGATGCGACCGATGTCGCGAGTGGCACGGCGGCAGTACGCAAGTAGGTAAACAGCCAGGCGCCTATGCCGACCTCGGCGCCCACATACAAGAACAGCACGAAGGCAATCGCCCAAATCAGGGGCTGCGCGAGGAGTGACCGCAGGTTCAATACCTGTCCAGGGTTCGGCGGAAGCTCGACAGCAGGTGCTAGCAGGAGAGCGGCCGCAATTGTGGCAGTCGCGGCGGCGCCGCATGCAAACGTGGCCTGGTAACCGATATGATGGGCGAGCGCAAAACCGTCGATCGCCGGGCCCAACGTCGCGCCCACACCGAACATGACGTGGAGATAGTTCAACGCCGGGGCGAGACGGTCTCGGTTCAGTTCTGCGACCAATGCGTTAGCGGCAATCTCGATTCCGCACTGCCCGAACCCGATTACCACCGCCGCGCACAGGCTCGAACGCAGACCGCCCGCAAGCGCCAATCCGAAGAAACCGACACAGTCGAGCGTCATCGCGACAATGAGGAGAAAATGTGGACCTCGCCGATGGCCAAGCTCGCCACCTGCCGGCAGGGCGAAGAAATAGCCTGCCGCGATCGCGCTGAGAATCAGGCCGGTGCGGTCCAGTGACGCGTGAATCGCGCCGGAGATTTGCGGCAGAAACGGCCCGAGCCACCCGACGTTCACGCCAAGTACGAGCATCGCCGCATACGCCAGAAAGGTGAGGCGTCGCTCGCGCGATGCGGTTGACGCCAGCGCAGAGCGAAGATCATTAGCGGACCTCGCGGAGCTCACGTCAGCCTGCTCGTGCGGCATACGGCAAGATCGAGCCGTCGCGCGTCCAGATCGTGCTCGCGCGCGGGTACAGAGAACTCAGCCGGCATTATGGCACTTTCCGGACCGCGGGGAGGATCGCGGCTCTTGGCCGCTTCGCTCCGTCTATTGTTCTACAAATCTAAGCTTGTCATGCAAGCCTTACTGACCGCTTCAGTGGATCGTGGACGGCATCGCCCGCCCGTTGCACAAAGGCACCAGCACGAGTTCTCGGGACGGACAGCAAGTCAGATCGGGAGTCGTGCTCTGGTGTCCGGCCCGATCTCGTCGAGACACACTTCGCGGTGCTCGCAGGCCGAGACGTGGGCGGCGATGGCGAAGCCGAGCGTTGCCGCTGCATCGTCGGCATCCTGTGGGGGTTGGCGGCCTTCAATCAACGCGTCGATGAAATCGTGCACGCCGAGGCGAAAACTTTCCGACCAGTCGTTTGGAATGTCGTGCCAGGCGCGCGTCTCGCCGTCCCGATACAGGACCAGCGCAGGCTCGTCGAGAAGAGAACCGGTACAGCGGTTGATCCAGATGATGCCCTCGGTCCCGTGGATTTCGATGCGGTCGTCACTGGCGTAGTACTTCGAGCGTACGCGCATGCCCACCGACGCGATGACTTCCCAGCTGCCGAACTTGGGTACGCCGGCGTACTTCCAACTGATCAAAGCGGGCCCGTCGTAGAAAGCGTCCGACCCAAACCGGTTGACGTGAATCCACGCGTGCACGCGTTCGACCGGCTCGGCGACGAAGAAGCGCGCCATGTTGTAGCAATGGTAGCCGTGGTCGAAGCAGGTTGGGCCGCCACCGCAGGTTTCCGGATTCATGCGCCACGCTAGCGACGTGGCCGGCACCCGCCAGCCGTCATCGAAACGTCCGGCCGCCGTCTTGATACGCACCGAGATGGGCTCACCGATTGCGCCTTCCTGGACCAGCGCGCGCGCCTTGACGTGCGGCGGATAGTACATGAAGTTCTCGAAGACACGCAGCCGGCGTCCCGCACCTTTCGCCGCTTCATTCACGTCGTCGAGTTCGCGGAGCGTCAACGCCGGCGGCTTCTGCAACGACACATGCTTGCCTGCTTGCAACGCGGCGATGGCGACCTCCCGATGCAAGTGGTGTGGTATCAGGATCTCCACGGCGTTCACGTCGGAGTCGGCGAGAAGCTGGTGATAGTCACGATACGTCTTCTTTGGTTGCCACTCCTGCTGTCGCTGACCTAGTAGCGCTTCGTCGTTGTCACAGATTGCTGTCAGCTCCGCGCGCGAGTGATCGCGATAGCCCAGGACCTGCAGGCTGGCGATGCGCCCGCAACCAATCAGACCAACGTGTACGCGTTCGAGCGGCGTCATACTGCGCTTATTTCATATCGTGTGTCACCTGTCTATGACAGATCGGACAGATTGACAGATATTCCCTATAACTTTCCGAGCTAACTCTATATGAGCGGGAATTTCGATTTTCAAACCTGAATCGGATTAGCACCGACAGCGGGCGCTTTGCAAACGCAGAGTTCGAGCCCGGTTTTAAGTCCAAAAAGCTTTCCAGCGCGCCGCAACGGACCAGTTCTGCCTCGCGTTGGCATAAAACACCCGAAACTGACCCTTTTCCAACCGAGTTTTCAGACCCTTAACCCTTTCTCTCCTATCTCGTCACCGAAATCTGCTCCGCTCTGCGCCGCGCCTTATCCCGCTGGCGGCGGCAGCATCGCGATCCTCCGCAGCATGCTTGCGAAGAGCCGGCGCGTCAGATGACTCTCTGCCAGCAGCAACCAGCAGTACCGGGCATGCTTTATCAATCAATATCTGAATGACACGCCTTACGTGACGCTCGGATTGACCGCAGTGCGCGAGGCCTTGAAGGACGCGCGCATCGAATGGCCTTCGGTCGAATCCGCATATACCGGCACCGTGCTGCTCGGAATGGCGGCCTCGCGTCGGTAGTGGGTCAGTTTGGGTTTGGTTGTATGGGCGAAGTTTTTTCTGTCATTCTCGCGCGTGGCTGGCGCGCGAAGAATCCCGGTCTTTTGCGCTGAACCGCCTTGCATGCGTGAGCGGAGCTACTGGGTCTACGTCATGAGCAGTCTGTCAAGGACGCTCTACACCGGCGTCACCAACGACCTCGAACGCCGCGTCTTCGAGCACCAGCAGGGGCAGCCGGGCTCCTTCACTGCCCGATACAACGTGAACCGTCTGGTTTATTGCGAGGAGTTCGGCGACGTCAGCGCAGCCATCGCCCGCGACAAGGAGATCAAGCGCATGACGCGGATGCGGAAGATCAAGTTGGTCGAGTCGATGAACCCGGACTGGGAGGATCTGAGCGGGGAGTAGGCGCAAAGGGCGGGCAGGGACGCCCGCCCCACTAAGAGTCCGGGATTCCTCGCGCGGCAGCCACGCGCGGGAATGACAAAAGCGCAAAGCTCGTGTAGACCCTGCGTCAAAATGATCCACCACCGCCCCTGTAGTTCCTGGGGCTACGTTTTCTTCCCGCCGCAGGACTACGGATGCGAGAAGTGCGGGGCTGCGGGAGGGCGGCTGGCACCGATGAGCCTTGCCGGACGCGGCGTTCTGCAATCGTCCGCAACCGTGTATCGTCATCGCGACGAACGCGTGGCAGTGCCGTTCACGGTCGGCGCGATCGTCCTCGATGACGGTCCCGCAGTGATTGCGATCCTAACTTCGCGCACCGATGCGAAGCTGAAGATTTCACGGAGATCGCGTGCGTGCCGTGATCGCGCCGCTGCGGGCGGATGCGAACGGACGCCAAGTCATGGAGCTGCGATTTGCAAAAGACGAGCCGAGCCGAGGAGGAAAACGCTCAGGCAGATGCGGGCGGTTTAGGTGGTCGGCATCGCGCTCCACCGATATCAAACCCAAAAACCTCGGTTCCGGGTTTTTGGGTTGAGAAACAAACCCAGAAAAAGAACCGGCACGGAGGCCGGCGCTACGAAAACAAAACCGGCGCGGGGAGGCCGGCGCTACGAAAACGAAACCAACATACAGAGACCAACCGGCGATGCTCGTGCGCACGCAACTACTCGGCCAGCCTGTTCTTTCTCTGCGTAGCGCCGGCCTCCCCGCGCCGGTGGCGAGTGCCGGTTCCTTTTTTTGGAACGCTCTAAAGTTAGGACTTCTGCGGCCCCGCCGCCTTACAAGGGCGCCAAGCCGAGTTGGTAACCGATGCTGTCGCCAGAAGCGCCGTCCTCGCGCAGGATAGCCGCCGGATGTGTCGGGGGCCTCGTCAACCTATCTCTAACTTTCGGGTTATGGTTCATGTTTCGTTCCTCAATGATACTGTTCCGGGTCAACGCGCCACGCGTCGCCATCGCGCCATTCGAACGTGATGCACCAAGGGCCGCTAACGTGACGCGCGGGTGCGGGGGCCGCCGCCGCTCAGCTCAGGCCCGTCAATGCCCGGGCGCCTGCCCCCACGTTGCGGCGCAGCTCATGATGTCGATCTTCTGGCCGCGCGATACCGCCTGGTACTTGGTCCAGAACGAGTCGTCGACCAGCCGCTCGTCTTCCGCCTCGCGCCCCCGCCATCGCCGGTATGCGCCGGGGCCGCCGTTGTAGGCGGCGTAGGTCGAGCGCGCCAGCTCGTCGGGTTTGCCGGCGCTCATCGCACCGCGTTTGCCTTGGATATCGTCGAGCAACTGCGCCAGGATCTCCATCCCGGCGCTCGCGTTGTAAAGCAGATCCCATTCCAGGCGCGGAACACTGTAGAAGCCGCGCCAGACGAACTTGTTGACCTGCATCAGGCCCACGTCGTGAGTGGATGACTCCAGGTAAACGATCCGGTTGCCCTTCTGATGGAACTGGCGCCAGCAGCTCTCCTGCCACGCCGCTGCCTTGACCAGCCGCGCATAGACGGCCCGGTAGCTTGAGTCGAGGTTTTCCTGGCTCATCTCGCGCCGCCCGGCCATCTCGAGCAGCCCCTCCATATTGGTCCGATAACGATCGGCGTTGTCATCCCTCGCCACCGCGCGGCCGAGCTTGCGCGCAATGTCCTGCAGCCTGCGCGTGAGATCGATTCCGCCCTGGACCACGTCCGCGGCATGAGCGCGCGAGGTCCAGTCGAAAAGTTCGAGCATTGAGGAAGGACCCTTGTCCGCGGGGTTTGGCGTCGCAGGGATGGCGGGCGCCGCGGTCGGCCCGGCTGCCGGAGGAGGCGAGGGCGGCGCCGGCCCGGCGACAGATGCGGCAGGCGTCGCGGTCGCGCCCGGCGCGGCGGTGGTAGGGGCCGCGGGTGCCTCGGTCGGCCCGGGCTCGAAGGCTCCCTCCGACGCTAGCGGCTTTTTGACTCCGAGCAGTTTTGCCAGCTCGGGATCCTCGTCAAAGCTGAATGCGAGCGGGTCGCCCTGCGCCTGCGGCGCCATCAGATGGGCCAGCCGGCGCATGTCGTCGGCGGAGATACGCATGCCGAGCGCCGGCGCCGCCTGATCGAGCGCGAACATCGCGTCGCCAGCCGAGATGAAAGAGAGAAACTCAAGCGAACGATCGCCCAGCGCACCGCGCCGCGCCGCTCCGCGCAGGATCTCCCCGAGTCGTTTCCATTTGTCCACAAACAGCACGCGCACCGGGTCGGGACCGCCGCTGTCGGGATGCGCCAGCGCGTCGATCAGCCGGCGGCGGCTGTCGAGCAGCAGGTCGAGCAGGTCCTGGCGGAACTGTCGATCGACATACGTGCCCGCAAGCTGTTTGATCGCGAACACCATGAACGCGTCCCACTGGTCGACCAGCTTTTCGAAAGCGGCCAGCTCCTCTGCGCTCAGCGGCGGCGGCGTGGCCGCCGGGGCTGCGGTCGGGAAATACGGGAGCGTGAGCTCGATCGTCGCGCGAATGCCGTCGTCGAGCGGCGCGATCTCCGGCCGAACGCGCAGGCTCGCCAGCGCGGTCTTTACCCGCTCGGCCACCGCGGGCGGAGCCGCGGCTCCTGCAAGATCCCTCAACCGATCGGCCGCCGGCGCCAGATCGAACTCGAAAGTCTCGATCCGCGGGATGAAGTAGTTCTTGACCAAGTCGAAGCCCCGGCCGACCAGCATGGTTTTGTTGTGATGCTCGTCGAGCAGGTCGATATCGGTGACGCGAAGCTTGAGGCTCTTGCCCGAGACATAGGGCGCGGTCGTGGCCGCGATTATCCCATCCCATCGGATCGGGCTCAGGCATTGTGAGCCCATCGGCACCCCGATGCTCAGGCTTGCGCCGGTCTCAAGTCCCATCTGGCCGCCCTTGCGCGAGAGCATCGGATGGTCCGCGTAAAAGTACTGGCAGGCATTTGCGCCGTTCCACAGCGGCGCGCGGCCGTTATCTGTGTAGAGCTGGCGCTTCAGCGCCTCGCCCAAGGTGATGTAGTCGATAGTGAGCGGCACCTGGACGGTCGAGGGTGACGTCTCGGCCCGCGCGATACCGCCGGCGAGCATCGCGACTCCCACCAACCACATCCATCCAACCCGAAGACCTGCATGCACTGGCGCGCTCCTAAAGTCGGGACTGCGGACGACTGGGTCAATTGTCCCAGACCGGGCAGCCTCGGTTAAGAAGCTTATGCCTTCGACGCCGTCAGCCGACCGATGGTTGGTCCTCGGTGGGTCCTGGGGCAGCATCTTGGCGCTCGCCTATGCCGAAAGGTATCCCGATCGCGTCACAGAGATAATGTCGAATCATCGTGTTACAGTTCGATGCCGCGAAACTGTGCCCGGTGAAAGCGGAGCGATCAGCCCAGCTCCACTGACCCGGCGTAGGATGGACATCGCGTTCACTCTGAATGTCAGGAAAACTATGGGGTCTCGCTGACTACGCGTAGCTTCGTGGCGGCTGGCTGCATCTCGAGGCGCACGAGATGAGACAAGTGATCGTCGTCGCGGCGATCGTGGTCGGCGTCTGCGTGACTTGCGCCATCGCACACTTGGCCCTAATCGAAGTTGGCCGAGAGGTCGTTGTCGTCCACGAGCCGACTCCAACAGGAGTGGTGCACAAGGCGCGGCTCTGGATCGTCGACGACGGACGGTATTCGTGGATTCACCCCGGCGGCGCTAACGCCGAGCGGTGGATCCGGCACATGGACGCGAACCCGATTGTCGAGATCGATCGAGGCGGCGAAATACGGCGGTACCGCGCGCTACCTGATCCGGAGGCGCACGCGAGGGTCCATCAGCTGCTGCGGGAGAAATACGGCGTGGCCGACAGGTGGGTACGTTTCCTCGCTGGCAGCGACACTCAGAATGGTCTTCTCACTTGGGGCGAAAGGTGCAAAACGGTCCCCATCCGACTCGAACCCGTGGTGGCTGCGCCGTAGGAGCGATCCTACCTCGAAGCCGTGGCGGGAAACGCAGAGGAAAAGTTTCCGGAGCCGTGTGTTGACGACAATTTGCGGGAAACTCGTCGCTTAAACAACGGCGCGAGAACTAAATATATGGATGAAAATGCATTTGGGGACATTCCAGTCCATTCGTCGGAGAATCTCTGGAGATAAGGACTGAGTGGCGGAGAGCGGCGGATCAGAACCCCAGGTGCCGCGAGGGCTTCTATGAGCGGAATTCGGCCGATCATGCCGCTGCTCAAGCGCAACGACCCGCGTGCCAAGAAAGCGATGGCGGTGCATTGATTTGATACCGATCTCGCCCTTGCGAGGCTGAATAAACCCGAGCGATAGCTCGGCAAATGAGGACCAAATGGCTCCTTCGTCAGCTGGGATAGCTATCTTCTTACCGTTGGTCGTGAGCGTGGGAGCGACCTTCTGCAGCATTGTCATTCACGGAGGAGCCGTGAACGCGATCGTTTATTTCGCCAGCCACGAGCGAAGGCTCGGCCGTGCCGGTGTCCGGTTCTGGAGAGGCGTGGCCATCGTAGCGGGAACCGCACTGCTTGCTCTCGCGGCGCATCTGCTCGAAATGGCAGCTTGGGCGGTGGTATTCGTCCTCTGCGGCGAATTCCCTCACTTTGCGGCGGCCTTTTATCACTCGGCGGTGAGCTACACCTCGTTGGGCGACGGCAATGAGGTCATGTCGGCGTCGTGGAAATTATTGGAACCGCTCGAAACAGCCGACGGGATGCTCATGTTCGGGGTGTCCACCGCCATGCTCTTTGCCGTCATACAACGATTGATTCAGACAAGGTTCCGCGGAGAAAGGGCAAATGCTTGAGCCGCGTTCCCAATCCCCTGGCGCGTAGCCACCGTGCAGTCGTACATGGACGTGGCATGGCTGATCGCCGTCATCTGCCTCGTCATGGCGCGTTTGCGCTGATGATGAAGAAGAACGATCCTCGCCGGCCATCGGCGCGGACGGGACCATTTACGATGGATTCGCCGGAATAGGAACAGCAAGAGCGTCATTAGAGACGATTTTTGGCTGGACATTCTGAGAGCTTGCAGGGATTTGAGCGGATGCGAGTCGCGCTGAAAGAAGCAGAGCGGCAGCCGTTCCCAGCACGAATTTGCGCCGTCCGATCGCGAAGGACCGATCGCCACACACGTTGGTGTTTTTCATTGTGCTCCCCTAACCAAAAGCAAGGGCCAGACTGAACATCAGTTGTCGGCCCGACGGGGTAGCATGCGCGTCGAACTCTTCATAGTAACGCACCGAGAAGAGCCCGTACTTCGTCAGCAAGTAGATTGCCGGGCCCGCCGAATAGATCTGAGAAAGCGTATTCGCCAGCGTATTGATGGCCGAGCCGGCGATTTTGGTTTTGGGGGTTAGATCTATCTGATTGTTGGTCACCTGCCACTGGGCATACCCTACCGCGCCCAAGGTAAGCTGCTTGAAAATGTCATTGTTCAAGTTGAGATACTTTCCTGCACCCCACTCGAACGGGACGACGTCGCCGAGCGTATAGCTTCTACCCATTTGAGAACCGTACAGCAGGTAATGAGCATAGATGGAGAGCGACCAGGTTCGATCGGCGTCGGCGTACGCGGTGCCTCCAAGACCAAAGACGCCCGTCCAGTGGCCGTCTCCAATGTTGACCGTCGCATCGGATCTATACGGTCCTGAAGGCGCAAAGAAGCCCGAGGATACGATGGCGTCCAGCTGGCGCAAGTGCCAACCGAAATTTACCGGTTCCACGTAGATGTCGGCGATGCTGCCCTTCGTTACTCCTGCGGAACTCTGTCGCGATGGCAGCGCAAACGAGTCACGATTCAGACTCAGGACGGGTTGTAGGCTCGCAGTACCCCTCGCATCAGCGATGGCAAACGGCACATCGACAAACAATCCATAGTTGGCGCCCAGGACCTTATAGGGCGAGGTCCAGCCAATAATGTTCTGGTCAACGAATTCGTCGAGACTACCGCTGCCACCAAGGTTGAGACTTAGGCAAACCATATCGTGGGGACTGCACTTTAGCGGCCCCGTTGCTACGAAATCGCTGCCTGAGACGTGATAGTACGACCAGACGTCCGAATAAAAAATCCCTTCCGGCGCCTGCTGGGCACTTAGCAGCCCGTTCGTTCCCATCAGCCAATCGCCATGCTGGGCCTGGGCCGGCTTCGCGAATAGAAGCAAAAAGGCGAGGCAGCCCAAGCTTACGCGCACCCATCTGAATCGCATCAATTTAGATCCCCCTCGACCTCGACAAAAGCGACGCCCAGGCCACGGAACCGACGACCGAACCTGACATTGAGACTGCGCCAATACCTTGCCGCACCCAGTCAGTTACGGCAGGCGTGCAGCCAAACTCCCTGCCAGCCCCGACGCTCTGATCCCACCACCGCGCTCAGTTCGTGACCGTCTTCGGTTTCTGCGCCGCCTTTTGCTTCAAAGACCGCCGGTAACTGGCGAGGGGCTTCTCGCGGTTCTGGCGTAGGTCCAGTCCGGTCGGCCCGGCGGGGTAAGGCTTGTTGCCCATCATCCCTTTCCAGAGAATGCGGTTGTAGACCGCGGAATGGATGCGATCTGCGTCCGAGAAGTCCATTGCCTTGGTGACCTGTGCCCAATACTTCGCGTTGTGCGTCGACTTGGGCACGACCAGGCCGGCCGCCTTGGGAGGTAGCGGCAGACTCGTGTTGTAGAGATACGCCGAGGGCGTGGCGGTAAAGCCCCAGTCGCTCGGCGTGGTGTTGAAGATGTCGGCCATGGGCCTTGCGAGCGCGTCGTTCAGGTTCATTCGCGGGAGGCCCAGAACCTCTTCAATCGTGCGCAGGAAGTCGAGGGTGTTGTACTGGGTGTGGACCAGCGTTCGTTGCTTCACGTAGGCGCCCGCTACGAACGCGACGGTGCGGTGCGAATCGACGTGGTCGGCGCCATCCTGCGCGTCGTCTTCAACGACAAAGATCAGGGTGTTGTTCTTGTATATGCTGTTGGCGATCTTCTGAACCAGCAAGCCGACCGCATAGTCGTTATCGGCCTGCTGCGTCTCCGGAGTATTCACGAGGTCAATCGCGGTACCGAAGTTTCCGGTGTGATCGTGCATGAAGCGAACGAGGCTCAACGAAGGGAGTCCACCTTTGGCGTATTTGGCATTGAACTCCCGCTCCCACTCCGTGTAACGGTAATAATCCGGAAAGTTGAGGTCGAAACCGCGGAAGTACGGATCGGTGAACTGGGCAAGGGTAACATTCGCGGGGTAGGCCACGATCGTTGGCGTCGGGACGGTTGAGGCCGGGTCGTGCGCCAGGGGAATGGCGCACGTGAGCGTGAGGTCGTTATAGCAGGTCGTGTCTATCAAGAAACCATAGTTGCGAATCGTGAGACCCGCCCCCTTCGCGAAGTCCCACAAATAGCCGTAATTCACTTGATTGTTCGGTCCATCCGGCGCATCCACGTCGGTCTGGCCCGGTAACAGATCCGGATCGGCCGCTGGTGGTGTAAGAAGGGTATTTATAAGAAGGGGATCGGCGGCCACGCGCCCTGCCAGGGTCGGAATCGCAACGTTCACACTGCGATTCAAACCCTCGGTATCCAAGCTGAGGCCGCGTGCCCCGTAGGCCACCGGGTATTGGTGTTCGACCACGTCGGGGGCGCGAGCCGAAGTGGTCCACGGCCAGCCGTCATTGCTGACTTCGGCGGTGGCCATGAAGTTATCGAGCGTGACGAAGGTTGTCGCCAGCTTGTGCTGATTGGGCGTGATGGTACTTCCCCACTGAACCAAACTAGGATCGCCATTGCCGATATCCAGGTCGCCCAGAACCTGGTCGTAAGTCCGGTTTTCCTTGATGATGAAGACAACGTGCTGGATGCCACGACGCACGGCCGCCATGACCGCGGCGTCGCCGGCCCTCTCGGTGGTGGAGAAGCGGTTGTTCGCGGCTACCTGCGCCGTCAGCGCGGGGAGCTGCGCCGCGAGGGTGGCGGTGGGGAAGCTCTGTAAGCCGGCCTTGGTCAACTGGGGATTATAGTCATTCATATCCCAGCAACTTGGGTACCACGACGGGCCATAGTTATAGCACCAATCGGGATTCGCGTCCGTCGGCGACTTCCCATTGACCACGTACACCCATTTGCCATCGTTGCTGAAGCTCACGGCGTTTGGGTACCAGCCGGTGGGAATGAGACCCACTACCTGGTCGTTCTTATCCGTTCCAGTCAGCGCCACGACGGCGATGCTGTTCAGATTGCCATTGGTCACGTAGAGTTGCGTCCCATCCGGCGTGAGCGTCACGCTGTTAGTGTTGGCGCCCGTATATTTCGCCAGCGTGGGATTGGAAGACACTAATGACGGAGGAGCGATGACCGGGATCGTTTCGAGGACGGTCCACATGCTGCCGTTCGGGTTGGTGTCGATTACGTCAACGGTATCCGACTCGTCTTCGGCGACATACAGGCGAGTCTGGGCCGCGTTAAGCGTCATCTTGTTCGGTTGGCCTTTCACTCTGATCCGCTTTATTACCGCCGGTGTGCCCCCATCCAGATTCACCACGTCGATCTCGCGGTCGCGAATGCTCGAGACATACGCCCAAGTGGTTATAGTGCTATCCGCCGGCAGCGGCGTCGGCTGCGCGATAACCACCCCAAACGGATATTCGCCGCCCGGCGTGCCCCTGTGCGGCGAGCTGGCGGCCTTGCCGGGGCGCAGGTCGAGTTCCCCCTTGTTCTGCACATTCCCGGGTTCCTCGGCCGTAAGGGTGCTCAGCGGCGTCCAGTTGCCCAGGCCTCCGGTGAACACCGTTATCGAGTCGTTGTAATAATTCGCCACCACCATCGTCTGGCCGTCATTGGAAACAGCCACGCCGGCGGCGCAAGGCTGCACGAAAACCAAGCTGTTTACCACGGTTGCTTCGGGCATTGAGGGCGGCACGGGAAGGCCAACGCCCCCACCGCTGTGGCCCAAGGAAAGCTCCGGTCCGGGCATCAGCGTCGGCGGCGCCGGCGCCCAAGTTGTTCCGCTCAGAGTAAAGATGTGGACATTGTCATATTGGTAGAGGTCGGCGGGGGGGTTGGCGGGAAAGCCCTTGCTGTCAAAAGGGTAGTCACCCATGCCGCTGGATACGTAAAAAGCATCTTGCTTTGGATCGTAGGCAATCCCGTTGTAGGAATTGGGGATCATCACATTTTGCTTATAAACCGGCGTGCCCGCCGAAATGTCGTAGATGAACACGTACTCACTCGACGGCGAGTTTGCTTCCGGGAGCCCCTCGTCCGCTATGGAGTCGTGGGGGTTGAGCATTACCACGGGCGGCTCGGCCGCGAAGGCCAGGGCTTGGATGGAGTCGGCGTAGTAAATGCGGTTGAACCCGGTGGTCAGAACAAACAGGGTATTCCCATCCGTACTCACCACGCTCGAGACCGCTTGCCCGGCCAGCCAGGTTTTACCGTTTACTAACCAAGGGGTGACCAGCGGTTGGAACCGGGAACCCTGGGGCGCCAGCGGCGTAATCCATTGGTTCATATTGGGGATGAACTGGATGCCCGCGGTCCCGCCATTCACCGTAAAGGTCAGGGTCGCCGTGGTACTGCCGGTCGCGTTGGAAGCCGTTACCCTGTAGCCGGCCGTGGCGGTCACGGCGGTGGGGGTCCCGCTGATGATACCCGTGTGGTCGTCCAGGCTCAGGCCCGCGGGAAGGTCCGGGCTCACGCTGTACGCGGTCACCGCTGCGCCGGTGCTGGTGGGGCTGTTCGGCGTGATCGGCGTCCCCACGGCGTAGACCGCCGTACCGGCAGTGTAGCTGAGTGCCGAGGGCGGCTGAGGGGAGATAACACCACCGGGGCCGGCAGCACACCCGCAGAAGAGAAGGAATAATGCGGTCAGAATGAGACCAAGCCATTGGATAGATCTCATAGAAAGCTCCTTTTTCATTGTCACCGGCGCCGTGACCGCCATCCTTTCTTCAAGTTCCCGCTACGACCGGCTAGTCGAGCGGATTGACCTCAAGGTCGCGATTGCTTGGTCGATGTGCTTGTCGATGTTGAATTCCGAGGCGACTATGTTGCGCACCACACCCTGAGCGTCGACTACGAAGGTGATGCGCTTGGTAAATGGCAGGATTCCCCACAGCCGAAGGACGCCAAAGGCGCCTGAGACCTTATGGTCGGGATCCGGGATCAGCGGAAAGTTCAGCTGATATGACTCGGCGAACGCCTTGTGCTTCTCCAGACCGTCGAGGCTGACGCCGAACAGTTCGGCGCCCGCCTCAATAATCTCGGCTATGCGATCGCGGAAGATACAGGCTTCTTTGGTGCAACCCGGCGTGAAGTCCTTCGGGTAGAAATAAATTACATAGGGCTTGCCGCTCAGCTTCGCAGTCGAGAACTCCCCGCCGTCATGGAGCGGCGCGGTGAGCTCGGGAACCTTGTCTCCGATGTTCAGCATGGTCGTCTAGCAGGTTGCGGAAAAACGCTCGTTTCTCACTTGATTATATAGTAGGATAGTGGTTATCTGTGGGGTGAGGAGGAGGCGGGGATGCGTGGAACGGACGACCAGCAATCTTCGGTGTTCAGCTACATTTCGGCGGAACGGCGGGTCCCCAGGGATCACCCGCTGCGGGCGATCCGCACGATGGCGGATAGCGCGCTTAGCGAGTTGAGTGCGAGCTTCGACCGGATGTACGCGGTCGATGGGCGGCCGTCGATCGCGCCCGAGAAGCTGCTGCGGGCCTTGCTGTTGCAGGTGCTCTATACGGTGCGCAGCGAGCGGCAGCTGATGGAATAGCTCGACTACAATCTGCTGTTCCGTTGGTTCGTGGGGCTGAGCATGGACGATCCGGTGTGGGATGTGACGGTCTTCACCAAGAACCGCGAGCGGCTGCTGGCGGGCGAAGTGGCGCAGGCCTTCTTCAACGCAGTGCTGGACCAGGCCCGCACCCACGACCTGCTCTCCGCCGAGCACTTCACGGTCGACGGCACCCTGGTCGAGGCGTGGGCTTCGCTCAAGAGCTTCAAGCCCAAGCAGGCGGGACCGAGTGATCCGCCGCCCGATGACCCCGGCAACCCGACGGTGGACTTCCACGGCGAGCGCCGCTCCAACGCCACCCACCAATCGACCACCGACCCCGAGGCCCGGCTGTACAAGAAGAGCCGGGGTACCGAGGCCAAGCTCTGCTATCTGGGGCACGTCGAGATGGAAAACCGCAACGGACTTGCGCTCAACTCCCGGCTGACCCAGGCCCATGGCAGGGCCGAGCCGAGCGCGGCGTTGGAGATGGTGGAAGAGCTCTCGGGCTTGGGGCGGGTAACCCTGGGCGCGGACAAGGGCTATGACCGCAAGGAGTTCGTGCGCGAGCTGCGCGATCACAACGTCACCCCGCATATTGCGCAAAAGCAGTACAGTGCGATCGACCAGCGGACCAGCCGCCATGGCGGCTACGCCATCAGTCAGACCAAGCGCAAGCGGGTCGAGGAGATCTTCGGCTGGCTCAAGACCGTGGCCGGCCTGCGCAAGACCCACCATCGGGGAGTGCAGCGAGTGGGCTGGATGTTCACCCTGGCGCTGGCCGCTTACAACTTGGTGCGGATGCGCAATCTGCTGCCCGCACCGGCATAGAGCAACCGCCATGGTAGGCGTGATGCTCCCCAGTGCCACCATAAATGGCCTCGCGGCACTGCTTGGTATCTGCGACTGAACCGCCACAACTAAATCTCAGTAGAAAACCTACTTACTGACCGAGTTTTTCCGCACCCTGCTAGTGCATCTCCGCGGTCCGAAACTCACTTCGTTCTTAAGGCCGGTCATGATATCGGCCGAGACTTGCACCCTGTGGCCCTCTCCCCGCGCGGATGAGTCGGTCTGGCGGTAGCAGAAAACGACGAGACCGGCAACGGCTGATCGGGAGAGCGGCGGGTGGGCGTCACGCGCGACACAACTGGAGGTTGGCCGGCTTGCGATAAGCGCAAGGTTGCCTCGGTCGACTTGGGCTCAGACCTCCGCGGCGGCGCCGGGGCGGCGCGCGCGATGAGCGGCCTGCCGTGACGGCTCGGCGGCTCCGCTTTGCAGGCAGCAGAAAAACCCGTTACCGAATCGCTCGCTTCGCTCGGCACGATGGCAAGCCCCCGCCGGTCGGACCGGGCGCGGCGTTGCGCCTGGGTGTAACGTCGGGGCTTGCGCAGCACGAGAGCTTGGTTTTCCATATCCACGACCCGGCAGCCCACCATAATAGTTGTCAGCAATCAAGTATCTGTTGACAAGCAAGCAACTGGAGGCTAGCCTAAGCAGTGGATTGGGGAGGGCTCCATGTCCGATCAAATCCTGGCTCAACCGACGCTTTACGGTGCGGCTCCTGACGGCAATCCATTTCTGAAGGGCCGCCGGTGCAGTTCCTGCGGCTACATTTTCTTCCCACCGCAAGACTACGGATGCGAGAAGTGCGGGGCTGCGGGAGAGCGGCTCACGCCAATGAACCTTGCCGGACGCGGCGTTCTTTATTCGTCCGCAACGGTGCATCGCCATCGCGACGAACGCGTGGAAGTGCCGTTCACGGTCGGCGCGATCGTCCTCGATGACGGTCCCGCAGTGACTGCGATCCTGACTTCGCGCACCGATGCGGAGCTGAAGATTGGAGATCGCATGAGTGCCGTCATCGCGCCGCTGCGCACGGACGCGAACGGACGGCAAGTCATGGAGCTGCGATTTGCAAAAGACCAGGTGAGCCGATGAAAAAAACGCTCAGCCAGATGCGGCCGGTTTACGTCGTCGGCATCGGGCTCCACCGCTATCAATATCTGAGCGACACGCCTTACGTGATGCTCGGATTGACCGCAGTGCGCGAGGGCTTGAAGGACGCGCGCATCGAATGGCCTTCGGTCGAATCCGCATATACCGGCACCGTGCTGCTCGGGATGGCGGCCTCGCGTCCGATGCTGCGTCATCTGGGCGCGACCGGAATTCCGATGGCGCAGGTGGAGAACGCCTCGGCGTCGGGCTCGACGGCATTTCGGCAGGCATGCCTGGACGTCGCTAGTGGAATGACCGATGTGTCGATCGCGATCGGAGTCGACAAGCCCGGCGGCGGCGTGGGACGAGCGGCCGGCAAGGCGGGAATCGCCACGCTGGTCGGTGCGCGCGTGGTTCCATTCACTCATTTCGCGCTGCTCGCCAACCAATACATGCATCGCTACGGCGTCACCGCCGAGCAGGTCGCGGCCGTCGCGGTGAAAAACCATTGCAACGGGTCGAAGAATCCGTATGCGCAACATCAGAAGGCCGTCACGCTGGAGGAGGTGATGGCCGGTCCCGCGATCGCGGGCTCGCTCACGCGCCTGCAATGCACGCCGGTCGGCGAGGGCGCGGCCGCGCTTGTCGTTGCTTCCGATGATGCGATCGCGAGACTGGGTATAGATCGATCGCGCGCCGTACGAGTGCTCGCGTCGGTCAGCCGCAGCGAACGAGTCTATGACGGCGCCGGGAATCACGACGCGGAGCTGACGCGCGAAGCGGTGTCGCAGGCTTACGAAGAGACCGGGATCGGTCCCACCGATCTCGACGTGATCGAATTGCACGACGCGTTCGCGATCGAAGAGCTGCTCTACGCCGAAGCGATGGGGTTGTGCGATGAAGGCGAGGCGGCGGCGCTGATTGGGAGCGGCGCGACGGATATCGGCGGGAAATGCGCGGTAAGTGCGTCAGGAGGACTGCTCGCGATGGGCCATCCGATTGGCCCCACCGGCGTCGGACAGATTGCCCAGATCGCACGTCAACTGCGTCACGAGGCCGGCGCGCGCCAGCAGCCCGATGCGCGAACCGGGTTGGCGCACATGGTCGGTGTAGGCGCGGTTTGCCTCGTGCATGTCCTGCATCGCACGCCATCGTGAACGCGCGGTGCTGAGACGAATCGGCGCGCAACCGCCCGCGCCGTAGCGCGCCGCGCGACAGGCGAAACCGCCGATAAAGAAAATCCTCGCCAACGCCGGGCGCTTGCCGGGATCCTTCGCTCCGCTTCAGGATGACAAGCTCGCGATGCTCGCTTGTCACTTCGCCGCGCGCACGGAGGGCGAGGCGGTTTTGGCGGTGCGTATCGCGACGATTCGGTCGAGGATCAGGCCTGCGACTTCATCCTTGGATAGCTTGGGAAAGGACTCGGCGCGTCCGCCGGCGCCGATAATCGTGACGATATTGGTGTCGCCGCCGAAGCCGGCGCCTTCCTGGGTCACGTCGTTGGCCACGATCAGGTCGAGTTTCTTGCGCTTGAGCTTGTCACGCGCGTGGCTCTCGAGCGCCTCGGTCTCGGCGGCAAAGCCGACCATCAGGCGGCTGCCCTTCCTGGCGGCCAGCCTCGGCAGCTCATCGGCGATCGGCTCGAGCTCGAGCTTGAGTCCGCGATCGTCCTTCTTGAGCTTCTGTGCCGCCGGATGCGCCGGCCGGAAATCCGCCACCGCCGCCGCCATCACCAGCGCCGAGCACCAGGGAAAATTACGCGCGGTCGCACGCAGCATCTCGGCCGCGCTCGACGCGTCGATTCGCTCGACGCCGTGCGGCGTCGCAAGAACGCAAGGCCCGGCCACCAGCCGCACCTGCGCGCCGCGATACCAGGCGGCGCGCGCTATCGCGAAGCCCATCTTGCCCGAGGAGCGGTTCGACACGAACCGGATCGGATCGATCGGCTCCTGGGTCGGGCCCGCCGTGATTAGCATCCGCTCGGCGGCGAGATCGTGCGGCGCGTTAAGCATCCGCTCGACCTCCTCGGCGATCGCGACCGGATCGGCGAGCCGGCCTTTGCCCTCGTAGCCGCAGGCGAGCTCCCCCGACTCGGGATCGATTACGGTGGCGCCCCGGGACTTGAGCCGCGCGAGGTTCTCGCCGACTGTGGGATGCTCATACATGTGGACGTTCATGGCGGGCGCGAACGCGATCGGGCATCGCGCGGCCAGCAGCACGGTCGTGACGATATCGTCGGCAATTCCGGCCGCGGCCTTCGCGATTAGGTTGGCCGTCGCGGGCGCGATCACGATCGCATCGGCGCTGTCGGCCAGGCGGATATGGCCGATCTCGGACTCCTGGGTAAGGCTGAAGGTATCGGTCGCCACCGGGGCGGCGCTGAGCGTCTGGAGGGTGAGCGGCGTGATAAACTCGCGGGCGTTGCGCGTCATCATCACGCGCACCTTCGCGCCGCGAGCGACGAGCTGGCGGACCAGCTCGGCGGCCTTGTAGGCGGCGATTCCGCCGCTCACTCCGACCACGATGGTCTTGTCCTCAAGCACGCTCATCGCGGGTCAATTGTAGGTGTCAAGCCAAGCCCGATGGAAGACGGCGCTTTTCTCACGCTCTCACGCCCTCACGCCTTCCCTCCTGCGCGGGTTTTCTACTCCACACAAAGAAGAGGGGACAGGCCGGAGATGATCCTGTCCCCTCTCAAGGCGCGCATCGATAGTAGCCTAGCCGACCGGGACCTCGACGCTGATCTGGGTCCTCACCATGTCGGCGTTCGGATCGCGCGCGGAGTTGAGCTCCGCCAGGAAGGCTTTCCACTCGGGGTCGGCCTCCAGCTTGGCGCTGTATTCGCCGAACGCCTCCCAGTCCGCAGTCTCGACCACCAGCCCGACGGTGTTGGGCTCGCCCCCGCGGCGGTGTTCCAGACTCGCAACTTCCCACCGTCGCGGCGGACAATCTTTTCGAACCGGTTGACATCCCTCATGAATTCCTGAAGGCGCCCCGGCCGGGGACGAAGAACATAAATCTGCGCTACTGCCATAAAATAAGTGACCTCCGTTGGGGGAATCGTTCGGCTAGGGTCTATGCCCGGTTCGGGCGTGATGTCAATAAGAAATCTTGGCAGCTCGCATTAGAAGACATAATGCCGCGTTTTACGCGTATAGTCAGCTGTGGCACCATTCCGCGCGGCTAGGCCACACACAGTGACGCCGTTGGAGGAATGACGATGTATCGTCGAATCATGTTTGTTCTTGCTTTGGCACTAGTGACGGGAGCGGCGACGCCCGTGTTCGCGGTTGAGCCGGCCCAGCCCTGCATCAAGCTGTGGGCTTCCGCTAAGAAGCACACATTCCAGACTGAAAACCTGTTGTCGCTCGAACTTCCGAAGGCGACCACCGTTGGTCTGCCCGCCGGCACTTCAACCACTACAACCTCTGCCCCGGACAAGAACGACATGATCACGTCAACCCAAACCTCGGTGCTGAACATTTATCCGGTGACGGGTGGGAATACGCCTACGATCACACTCAGTTCACTGAAACTCACCAGCGCGAAGTATCCGGATCCCACCGTCGCAAAATTCCAGTGCGGAGGCGCCGACCAGACCGACTACGATACCAATGGCGAGGGAAACAACAGCGACCTCGGGTGCCCATGTCCGAGTGGAAGTAGTTATACGGGTCAGTGTTTCAATCCGTCCAACTATGAAAACGACTTTCCTGACGAAGAAATGTTTAACATCGGTATTGCAAATGCGGGCAGCTCGACTGTATTGGTCTACGGCAATGCCTATTACGGCAGATACCAGATTGGGACGGAGGCAAAAGTGGACATCGGCGTTTCCCCGGATTTCCATTTTCCAAGTGAACTGCCAATTTGATAAAATGCAAGAAAAGCCCTGATGGATGCGGGTTTGGATGCGATCGGGGTGGTGGGGAGGTGGAGAGGCGGTGGGTGAGGCACAAAATCGGCCCTTTCAACTCTCGTTCAACAGCTCGTTGAAGGTCGATTTCCAAGGTTCACGGGTCACCTCGGACGACGGCTTGCTGCTGGTGCGGGAGTTGGACGAGCGGTTGGGCCTGGGCGAACTGATCGAACAGCATCTGGCCGACGCGCGCGGCAAGAACACCCAGTTGCCACTGACCGACATGGTGCGGCAGTCGATATACAGTCGGCTGGCGGGGTACGAGGATGTCAACGACGCCGAGCGGCTTTCCCAAGACCCGGCCTTCCGGCTCATTGGCTCCAGTAAGATTTGGGAGCGCGGGGCGGCGTTGACCTCGCGCTTGCAGTCGTTCGAAACGGAGCTGCTGACGCAAGAAGAAAACCTCGCCGGTCTGGCCACGCTCAATCGAGGGTTGATTGCGAGGGCGGAAGCTGTCGATTCGCCCCACCGGGTGGTGCTGGACATGGACTCAACCGAGGTTCCGGTCTACGGGGAGCAGGAGCACAGCGCCTACAACGGCCACTTCGAGTCCACGTGCTATCACCCGCTGCTGCTGTTCAATCGCGAGGGCGACTGCCTGACGGCGAAGCTGCGCCCGGGCAACGTGCCCAGCGCCGAGGGCTGGGAGGAACTGCTGTTGCCCGAGATCGAACGCCAACAGGAGCAGGGCAAGGAAGTAGTCTTCCGCGCCGATGCGGCCTTCGCCAAGCCGAAGCTCTACGCAGCACTGGAAGAGCGCGACGTAAAGTACGCTATCCGGCTTCCCGCTAACGATATTGTGGAGCGGGATATTGCGGAGTTGTTGAGGCGGCCGGTGGGACGGCCAAGCCACAAACCGGTGGTGCGGTACAAGAGCTTTCCCTACCAGGCGGCCAGTTGGAACAAGGCGCGGCGGGTGGTGGCGAAGGTGGAGTTCCACTTTGAGGAGTTGTTCCCGCGTGTCGGCTTCATCGTGACCAACCTCACGGCAGAGAGCCGGCTGGTGGTGCGGTTCTACAACAAGCGTGGCACGGCGGAACAATGGATCAAGGAAGGCAAGCAGGCGGTTGCGATGACGCGCCTTTCCTGCCACCGCTTCCGGGCCAACCAGGTACGCCTGTGGCTGAGCGTGCTCGCCTATAATCTCGGCAATTTGTGGCGGCGGCTGGCGCTGCCGACGCGGGTCGCCACCTGGTCGCTTACGAGGTTGCAGCAGCGGTTGGTGAAAACCGGCGGCCGTTTGCTCAAGCAGGCCCGCTACTACTGGCTCCTGCTGGCGGAGAGCCATCTGACGCGCCGGCTCTTCGCAAGCATGCTGCGGAGGATCGCGATGCTGCCGTCGCCGGCGGGATAGGCGGCCCGCAGAGCAGAGCAGAGCAGATTTCGGTGACGAGATGGAGCGGGAAAGGGATAAGTGTCTGAAAACTCGGTTGGAAGAGCGTCAGTTCAGGGTGTTTTATGCCAACGCGAGGCAGAACTGGTCCGTTGCGGGGTCGTGGGAAGCCCTTTGGACTTCAAACCGGGACTCGAACTTCGCATCTGCAAGACGCCCGTGTCGGTGCTAATCCGATTCAGGCTTGAAAATGGAAATTCCGGTTAAAGTAGGAAGGCTTCGTGCGCGGGCGGCGTTGAGGAGATGAGGGCCAGAAGGCTCGGAAGAGTCTCCCACCCGATTTTGGAGCGGCGAAATCTCATTCTTGGCAGTGTGTCGAAATGCCCCACCTTGAGTTGACCGCAAAAACGTTGCAGAGGGAGGCCGTTCGGTCTATACACGGCACTGGAATCGGAGTTCAAAACGGAGATCCCAGATCAATGCGCCTAAAGCTTCACTTCGCCCGCGTCGCGCGCATTGGCGCGTTAGTTCTCACATTGACTCTCCCCAGCGCTGTTGCCGCTACGATGGCGTTCGCTTATCTGCCGGCGCCGACGCAGAGTACACCGTCGAACGGGGCCAGCGGAGTTTCCACCGCTCCGACCTTCAGTTGGTCGGCGGTGAGCGGGGCCGACGCCGGCTACCGGATCATGGTGGCGAGCAGTTCGGGTGTGCTGCCGACCGATCCCACGGTGAGCACCTGCAGCGGCTGCGTGATCAACGACACGCCGAGTGGGACTTCCTATACTCCGGCGGCGGGAGTGCTCAGCGGGGGCACCACCTACTATTGGGAGGTTCATGCGCGCAGCTCCACCACGTATGGCCTCTGGTCAGACATCTGGAGCTTTACGACGGCGTCGCCAGTGCCGCTGCCTACGGCCACGACGAATTCCGCGACGAAGGTGACGTGGAGCTCCGCCACGCTTAACGGTACGGTCAATCCCAACGGGTCATCGACCACGGCTTACTTCCAGTGGGGCACCAGCACCTCTTACGGAAACACCACCTCTTCCCAGTCGATCGGCAGCGGGGCGAGCAGCGTGGCGATATCTGCGAACCTGAGCAGCCTCACGGCCGGCACGACCTACCACTTCCGCGTGGTCGCCACCAACAGCGCCGGCACTGCGTACGGGGCGGACGCAACCTTTAAGACCACCTCCACGGGAAAGCCTACGGCCACGACGAATTCCGCGACGAAGGTGACGTGGAGCTCCGCCACGCTTAACGGTACGGTCAATCCCAACGGGTCATCGACCACGGCTTACTTCCAGTGGGGCACCAGCACCTCTTACGGAAACACCACCTCTTCCCAGTCGATCGGCAGCGGGGCGAGCAGCGTGGCGATATCTGCGAACCTGAGCAGCCTCACGGCCGGCACGACCTACCACTTCCGCATGGTCGCCACCAACAGCGCCGGCACTGCGTACGGGGCGGACGCAACGTTCGCGACAGTGCTTGAGGGCGTTGACTACTTGAGGACGCAGTCGCCGTCAACGGACAGGTGCATCCGAAACGCCGGCAAGTTCTTCGTTGGCCGCTATTACGACGATTCCGGCGGCAAAAGCGCTAAGTGCTTAGTTCAGGAGGAGGCAGCCCAACTTCACAAGGCGGGATTGAAGATTGGTACCTTCTATGAGACGTGCGGTGGCTCGACGTGCTGCGGATGTCCCGGTCCCTCGTATTTCAGGTACAACCAAGGTGTTTATGATGCACAGCAAGCTAAGGCACGCGCAAAGGATGCCGGACAGGCGGCGGGAGCTCCAATTTTCTTCGCAGTGGACTACGACGCGACCAATGTGGATCTCAGTAGGGGTATCGCACAGTACTTCAAGGGGGTCGCCTCCGGAATGAAGGGTGCATACCCGATCGGAGTTTATGGATCGTATAGCGTAATTGAATACGCGCAGGCGAATTGGCCCAACGTCACCCATTACTGGCAAACATACGCCTGGAGCTATGGCAAGCGTAGCGACTACGCGATGGCATACCAGTATCTCAACGGCTATGTGCTGTGTGGGGTGAACTTAGATCTCGATCGGGAGTATCAGGAGGTTACGTGGTGATGATCCGGTGTGTCCTCAGTGTCGCCTTCTCGGCTCTGCTTGGGGTGTATGGCGCAGCAAGTGTTTCGGCAGGGACCCCGTCAAACACTGCTGCCCCAAGCGCTGCAAGGCCGTCGTCGATGCCCGCAGCGCCTCGCACATCCGCCCCTTCTAAGCCATTCGAGATCGACCTTCCCGCAGGATGCATCGTGGTGGGTGCAGGGCGGTTCGTCGGAGGCGCTTTTGAGTGGGCGCTCGATTGCGGTCCGGCCGGTAATCGTGAGACGCGCGCAACTCTCGGGCGAGCTCTCGAAGAGCAAGGTTGGACCGCATGCGGGAGCGGACTCGCAGTCGGTCATTGGTGGAAGGATGGGGTGACCACAACGGTGACCGAGAGCGAAGGAGAATTGACTCCGTTTCGCGTTATGCAACAGACCGGCCAACCCGGGTGCCCGTAGTTCGCGCCGCCGTCGTCGTCGCCCTGCCCGCGAGCTTTGCTCGCCCTCCTGCCCCTACCTTCGTTGTTAGCTGCGCGCATTCGTACCTGTCCCCCGGCCCTCACCCTCCGAGAGGCCCGTTGTCACCTTCGCAATCTACGTTTACACAGCTTCTGTGTACAAGAGCGCCACCGGCAAACTGATCTGGACGAAATCCGTACCGAGCATCGATCCGACTGGCTATAAGATTTCGCCGGTCCTCAGCGGAGTGGCAGCGTTTCACACCAAGGGCACGGACGAGCTTCGCGTGGCCGCGGAACTGGATACCAATACGGGCCAGTCCTTCCGCTACCAGTTCTATAACATCCTGACCGGTACACTGGAGGAAACTGAGATGCTTACTGCCACCAACCCCTGAGAAAGAACGAACCCGCTGAACGTCCTGTATAACGCGCGCCGCGGGGTTGTCCCGGAGTTAGTGGGAACTTGGGACGGCGGTCGGCGGCTTCGATCGGTCCCATCTTTATTGACTGGACTTTAGACTCACCACACCGTGGTCTTCGGCGGGGCGGGCGCGGTCAGTCGTAGTATTCGAGGCCGAGGTGCGTGATGAGATCCTCGCCGCGCATCCAGCGTAACGTGTTCTTGAGCTTCATCAACTGGATGAAGATGTCGTGCTCGGGGTACACGTCCGGCGCGTGCATCGGCGCCTTGAAGTAGAACGACAGCCACTCCTGGATTCCGCGCATCTCCGCGCGACGAGCGAGATCCAGGAACAGCACGAGGTCGAGCACTATCGGAGCGGCGAGGATCGAGTCGCGGCACAAAAAGTCGATCTTGATCTGCATCGGATAGCCAAGCCATCCGAAGATATCGATATTGTCCCAGCCCTCCTTGGCGTCGCCGCGCGGCGGATAGTAGTTGATGCGCACGCTGTGGAAGACCTTGCCGTATAGCTGCGGGTAGAGCTGCGGTTGCAGGATCTGATCGAGAACCGAAAGCTTGGTCTGCTCCTTGGACTTGAACGAATCGGGGTCGTCGAGCACCTCGCCGTCGCGGTTGCCCAGGATATTGCACGAGAACCATCCCGACAGGCCGAGCATCCGCGCCTTGAGCCCCGGCGCGATCAGGGTCTTCATGAAGGTCTGGCCGGTCTTGAAGTCCTTGCCGCAGACCGGCAGGCTCCGCTCGCGGGCCAGCTCCAACAGGGCCGGAATATCGACGCTCAGGTTCGGCGCGCCGTTGGCGTAGGGAACGCCCATCTTGAGCGCCGCGTAGGCGTAAATCTGGCTCGGCGCGATGTCGGGATCGTTGCCGGCCAGGCCGGCCTCGAAGCTGGCGAGACTCTGATGGACCTGGGAGGGGCGCTTGAACACCTCCGTCGAGGCGCACCAGATCATCACCATCCGCGAGACCCCGCTGCGCTCCTGGAAGCGCCGGATGTCCTCCATCAGCATCTCGGCCTTTTCCATCTTGCTGCGCGCTTCCTTGAGGTTGGGGCCGCGAATCCGCCGGACGTAGGCCTGGTCGAAGACCGCCTCCATCGGCACGAGGCGTTGCAGAGGCTCGCGCAGCTTCTCCAGGAGGGCCGGCTCGAGCACCGCGGCTTTGATAGCCGCCTCGTAGGCGTTGTCCTCGAAGATGTCCCACGCCGCGAAGGCGAGGTCCTCGAGCTTCGCGAGCGGAACGAAGTCCTTGACGAGCGGCGTGCGTCCGTCGGTGCGTTTGCCGAGCCGGATCGTCGCGAGCTGGGTCAGAGAGCCGATCGGCGCGCCGAGTCCGCGCTTGATCGCCTCGACGCCCGCGACGAAGGTCGTGCTGACCGCGCCCAGTCCGGGCAGCAAGACGCCGAGCTTGCCGTGGGCCGGCGCGATGCGGACGCTATCTGTGCGTGCCGAGCTCAAGCCCCCTGGCAGGCCGTTGAGAAAGTCCTCGCGGCCTGCTGCCCCTTTCTTATCTGCCCCTGGTCAGGGGGGGGAGCTTGAGGAAGGAAACCATCTTCCACGCAAGGCGTTGAGCCGGTGCATGTTGCCATTTTCCCATCGCGCTTTTTCTCAACGCCTTGCCAGGCGAAGCTCACGGCTCCGCAGTCGGCTCCGCTCTGCTCTTAAACCGCGAGGGGAAATCGTCGGCGAAAGCCTGCTCCGGATGGAGCACGCGGGCGCGCGCCATCAGAACTTCCTCGGTTTCCGGGATATTCGGGTCGGGTATGCAACAGTCAACCGGGCATACCGCGGCGCATTGCTCCTGGTCGAAGAAGCCCACGCATTCGGTGCACTTCTGCGGCGCGATGTAATAGAGGTCTGGATTGAGCGCGGGGCCGCCCTGGCCGTCGAGCTGCCATGGCTGGCCGCCCTCGTAAATCGCGTCGTTGGGACACTCGGGCACGCAGGCTCCGCAGTTGATGCATTCCGCCGTGATTACCGTCGCCATCGAAAAAACTCTCCCCTGATTTTACAACAGGCGCTTGCCTGGTTTCCCGCGCCAGAATATCGACGCGCTGAGAGCGGAGCAAGCGGCTACTCCGGCATCGCTCCTGCCACCTTCTCGGCCAGCTCAAGAAAGGCCCGGCTGGCCGGATGCTCTGGATTCTTCATCACGATCGGCGTCCCCACGTCGCCCGCCTCGCGCACCTCCATATAGATCGGCAGACGCGCGAGCACGCTGGTCCCCTCCGCCCTGGCCAATCGGTCGGACCCGCCCCGGCCGAACAGCTCGTCGCGCTCGCCGCAATCGGGACAGACAAAATAGCTCATATTCTCGACGATGCCGATCAGCGGGCAATGCACTTGGCGGAACATCTGGGCCGCCCGCTCGGCATCCTGCACCGCGACGTCCTGCGGCGTGGTGACGATCACGGCGCCGTCCAGCGCGACCTCTTGGGCGAGCGTAAGCTGCGCGTCGCCGGTGCCGGGCGGCAGGTCGACGATCAGGAAGTCCAGCGGGCCCCAAAGCGTGTCCTTCAGGAACTGGCGCACCGCGCTCATCACTTGCGGCCCGCGCCAGATTATCGGCGCCTTGTCGCTCAGGAAGAACCCGATCGAGATGAGCTTCACGCCATGCCTCTCGAGCGGGTAGAAGCGATTGCCCTCGGCCGGCCTGGGACGCTCCCCGCCGGTTCCAAACATCATCGCTACCGACGGCCCGTAGATGTCCGCGTCGAGCAGTCCGACCTTGAGGCCGAGTCGGCCGAGCGCGACCGCCAGATTCGCCGCCACCGTGGACTTACCGACGCCGCCCTTGCCGCTCGCGACGGCCAGGACGTGACGGATGTCCTCGAGCCTGACCTTGCCGGTTTTCTCGCCCAGCTCGGGGTCGAGGCGATGGACCTGGATCTCGACCTTGGCGATGCCGAGCTCGTGGGTGAGCGCGTGATGGATTCGCTCGGCAAGCCGGCGCATCGACTCGTCGCGAGCCGTCGCCTGCCGCAGAGTCAGTGCCACGCCGCCGTCGGGGGTCGGCTCGACCTGCTCGACGATTCCGAGCGTTAGAAGGTCCGACGCGTAGTCGGGATGCTTGATCTGGCCGAGCGCCTCGAAGACAGCCTCGACGGGAACTTGTTTCGCCACTTGTCCGGATTATCGCAGAGCGATTGGCGGGACGAAAGTTACATCTCAGCGTCAGATGCGGGTCTTCAGCGTCGCCATACTTCTCCCTGCTGCGCGCCACCCGTCTCGCCGACCCCGAGACTCTCCCTCGGTCCAATCGGCACCACTCGCCCTCTGACCGCGCAGCCCAAAGCCTTTCATGAGAGCGGTGTGAAGGGCACGTCGTACCCGAAAGCCTTCGGACCAACAACGCGCAATGCCTCCTTGGTGCGGTAAAGCGGGGCGCTTCTAGGCCCAAGCACGCACACACGGAGTCCCGGGCGTACCAGCTCGGTGGTCACCGGCGTACCGCTCTCGGTTTCCACCAGCGTGATCAAGTCCGGAACCGTAAGCACGACACGCTCGTCAACGCTGAGGATCAAATACTCGTTCTTGAAGGAAACCTGCGCGTGGTCTCCACGGTACGCATCCAAGCCCTCGACCTCGATCGCACCCCAGTCGTGTCCCGCTCGGTAGCGGCGCTGGACGTCCACAAGCTTGCCTCTAAAGAGCACGCTGGCCCCGGAGCGGCTGGCAATTGCATCAATTGGATCGACTCCTGCGGATCGCGCCGAGAGCATCGCCGACCCTATCTCAAGCGCAAGTCGAATAGATCCCCGAACCAGCGTGCGCTCCAGCGTCGGCCGGTCGAGGGTGCAGGTCATGTAGAGAAGCCCGCCCTTCCACGAGCAGTAGCGACGCAGCAACCGCTCTGCGACGAGCCCTGCGGCGCGTCCGACGACGCCTGTCCCGCGCCGACCCCACCGCTCGGGCGTACCCGCACGGGCGGCAACCACCACAGCAAGCCATGGTCGTCGCTCAAGGCGAGGGGAACCGTGGGATTCATTCCATAAAGGAGAAACGTGCACATCTGCGCTTCCGGAAAGGCTCGGCCCATACCATCGCCGTCGAGCAGCGGTCTTCCGGTCATCGCCGCAAGAAGCAGCGGCAGCACCGATTGAACGCCCCCGACTTCGGCAGCCACGAAAGCGCTGAGCCGAGGACCCAGGAAGTGCCGGACACGGTCGAGTCCCGCCCCAAGCGCGGTCAGGCTCGGCGGTTTCTCGAGCATTATCAAAGGAGCGCCGATAATCGCCGAGCAGACGGCCAAACCCTCCGCCGGCATCTCGTCGAGGCCGATCACCCGAACCGCGCGCTCGCCCGCCAGCAAGTCCCGCGCTACCAGCTGACCGTAGTATGCATTGCCGCCGCCGCCGCATGCCAACAGGCTCGAGCCGAGGGTCAGTGCAGGAAGGTCGGAAGCTCGAATTTCAAATGCCATCCCTGTATCTCTAGAGGTCGCCAACCGCCTCGATCTCGCTGCGGTTCAGAGGCGTGATTGGCCGGCCGTTGTACTCGCGGCCTCCGTGCACGAAAAACACCGCGCTCCGAACTTCCGCCCGCAAGTCGTCGGGCCAGTCAACCATCGGCGCCAGCGATTGGGACGCCGGCAGCCCGATCCGAATCGCCGCAGTCGGAGCCAGTTCGCGGCGTTGGACGAGCGCGTTCGTGAAAGCAGTGGTGCCGATGTGCACGCGCTCCGTCGGCTGGCCGCGACATACCTCGGAGAGGGCCGTCACGATGCCGGTGTAGACGTCGGCGGTGGTAGGTGCCTTGGCGAAGGTACGGACCCGCCCGTCGAAGACACACACGGCGTCAGTATTGGTCCCTCCGACGTCGATGCCGATGACGTTCACCCCGGCAACTCCGGTGCGCGAGGCGAGGTGGCGCGCAGCTTCAGCCGATTGAACATCCGCAGCAGCACCGCGCCGATCTCCTTTCGCGCCGCCCGCCGGTCCGCGGCGTGCGCGATCAACATCCCGGCTTCGGTCAGTGCGCCGAACAGCAGATAGGCGAGCGGGGCGGCCGGTTCGCGCTCGATTTGACCCTGCTCCATCTGGTGTTCGAGGGGTTTCGTGATATAGCCCAAGATGGGTTCGGCGCGGATGCGATGCCACGTTTTCCAGCCCAGCACCGCGGGTCCGTCGATCATCACGATTCGGCAGACGATCGGGTCGGTGAACGAATCGAGCAAGAGTTCTGCCGCTTCGACCAGCCTGTTCCAGGAGTTGCGTCCGGCCGGAGAGACTCTCTGGCGCGAACCCTGGCGCACGTCCTCAAAAATCTCGGTCTGCAATTGTTCCAAAACGGCCTGAAAGAGCGCGCTCTTGTCGCGGTACTGATGGTAAACGGCGCCGGTGGTTACGCCGGCGCGCTTGGCGACCTCTTCCAGCGAGGTGTCCGCGTAGCCCCGTTCGGCGAGCATCTTTCGCGCCGCGCGCAGCAGAGCGGCGCGAGTTTTCTCCGACTGCTGCGCCTTGAGGGTCTTCGTCGCGGTTTCGGGTATTGACATACGTAATCTACCTATGCAACATACGTAGCGTATCTATGTTTGTCGCTGCGGGCCGAGAAGTCAACTCCAATTTGCCCAAGACACCCGACATGCCACTCGGAACCGACGAACAGATAGCGAGCGGGCTCCTCGACTACCTCCGCGCCTCGCTCAAAGTTCCCGGCCTCTCGTACGCCGAAACTCCCGCGCGCATTACCGGCGGATTCGAGACTTCGGTCTTCGGATTCAGACTGGCGGGCGCGCCCGAACCGCTTTACGGCCGGCTCATCCTGCGCCTGTTCGCGGAGACCGAAGATCCCGAGCGCGCACGCGGGGAAGCGGCGGTTCAAAACGCGATCAGCGCGCTCGGCTATGCGGCGCCGCGGGTCTTCATCGCCGAGACCGGAAAACAGATGCTCGGCGGTGTGTTTCTGATTATGGAGCGGATGCCCGGTCACACGCTGACCAGGGAATTCGAGGGGCTGGGCCGCGGCCGAGGCGCGCGCGAACTGGCGGGTCTGCTGATGCGGATGCCGGCGATGCTGCGCGAGTTCTCGGGGATGATGGCCGACGCGCAGTTTCGTCTCCATCAGTTGCCCGTCGAGCCGCTCATCCGCGCGGTCGAGAGCGCGGGATTGCCCGCCGAGGCGTTTACTTTCGAGGGCCGGCTAAGGTGGCTGCGCCTCACAAACTCGCAGGCCGAGCTTGCGGGACTGCTTCCCGCCGTCGCGTGGCTCGAAGCGAATCGGCCGCCAGAGCGCCGACTCGCGATCTGTCACTGCGACTTTCAGCCGTTCAACATCCTGGTGGAAGGTGGACGCGTCACCGGAGTTATCGACTGGGCAAACACGACGATCGGCGACCCGGCGCTGGACCTGGGCTTCACGGTCGGCGATATCGCCACCGTTCCGATCGAGGTGCCGAGGCCATTGCAGCCGATCTTTCGCGCGATGATGAAGTTCGCGGGACGCCGCTACTTGCGCGCCTATTGCCGGAGGCGCCCGCTCGACGACGAGGCGGTCCGCTACTACCAGGTCTTCGGATGCATGAGCCAGTTGACCTGGGCCGGCGACGCGATCGTCCACGGCTACAAGGGGGGCGCCTTCCAGTCGGCCTCGGGAATCGCGCTCCTGGTCTCGCACATTCGGGCGCTGACCCGGATAGAACTGAGACTACGATTTCCAACTGCCGGGATTGATCTTTGAAGGAGGCCACGGACGAGAGCCTGAGGTCACTACCTGGAGTCGAGGTCAAATTCGGACTGGATAGTGGCGGGACGCAACGCCGGTTACGGCGGTTCCTGTCCGTAGTCCCAGGAGATCACGCGCGTGGGCCTAAAGCGAACGACCACCACCTTCTCTCCCTTGAGCGAGTTGGCGTAAGCCCTCCCGTCTTTCTCTCCCAGGTATGCGATCGCCATGCGCTCGGTCCGCTCGTCGTCGAGCCGCTCTTCCATCCTGACCCGTCCCTTCAGGATCACCGCCTTGTAGGGCGGCTTGCGGGTGTCGACGCAGAGTGTGATTCGCGGGTCGTGCGCGAGGCATCGATATTTGAAGGCGCTCTTTGCGGTGTGAAACACGATTTCGCCGCCCTGGTATTCGTACCAGGTCGGCACCGCGTGCGGCGCGCCATCGGGGGCGGTGACCGCGACCACCGCGACGTTGGGCTTTGCCAAGAGCTTCTCGATTTCTTCCTCGCGCATCGGCATTTTTCAGTACCTACCTCCCGCGCTCCGCTGTCGCGGTTGCGTGGCTCACCTCTTGTTGGCGCGTGGGCCTCTCAGAGCTGACGCTATCGCTGGCTTACCGGCCAAGGCCAGGCCTTTATCCTTTGCTTGCCCCCGCGCTCCATTTCGCGGCTCGGTGGCGCACGCTGCCTTGAACGATCGCACGCCGCAGCGGATTATCCAAGCACTGGAGCGCGAAGCAGGATGCGGACCATCTACCGTATTGCCGCTGTAGTGATAGCCATCGCCTTCCTCGTGATTGCCGCGCGGTTGTCACAGTACGAGAACGGCGTGCCACCCCATCGGGACGAGGAACTGCCGGGCGGCGAGCCGGCGACGCTGTACATGCCGGGATCAAGCAATGAGCAGGGACCCGGCAATCCTTTCTTCCGGAGCATTCCGCTCCCGGTTGAACAGCGGCCGCCGGCGGTCGTCCTGGTTCACGGGTTCTCCGCCGATCGCACCAACACGAGCGCGCTGGCGCGCCGGATCGCTCAGAACGGTTACGGCGTGCTCGCTATAGACGTGCGCGGACACGGCGAGAATCGAAACTCGTTCCTTGAAAGCCAAAGCGACAACGGTCTGCGCGAGGATGTAAGAAACGCGGTCGAATTCCTCCGGCAATCGCCGCTGGTGGACGGATCGCGAATCGTCGTGATGGGCCACTCGATGGGCGCGGGGGCGGCGCTCGACTACGCGACTCACGACCCGAATCTCAAGGGCGCCGTGATGATCTCGGGAGGGTTCAGCCTCAACGGCCCCGAACATCCGCGCAACACGCTTTTCATTTTCGCGGAAAACGACCCGGCCTTTATCAAAGACACCTCGACTCTCATCGTGGCGCATCTCGCCGGCGTGGACCGGGTCGAACTGGGAAAAGTTTACGGCGACTTGGCGAATGGGACCGCGGTCGAGGCCGTCGAGGTACCCGGGATTGACCATGTGAGGATCATATGGTCGGCAGACGCCGCGCAAAGCATCTTGCGATGGCTGGACGCCGTTTGCGGCGTGAAGCGTACCGCCGATCTGAACCTGGCCGAGCCCCGGCTGGCGCTGGTTGTGGTCGGCCTCGGGCTTTTCGTTCTGTTGCTGATACCGATCGGCCGGGTGTGCGCCGGACTGGCGCCGGCGTGGGAGCGTCGATCCTCCGATCGCTCGGGATGGCTCGGCCTGGTCACGCTCCTGATCGCGTTGTTCGTTGCGATGGCGCTCAACGCGAGTGCGCCGCAGGCGACATTCATTTCGCTGGTGGAGGGCCACATCTTGGTATCGTGGCTGGCGATTGCGGGCGGCCTGCTCATCGCTCTGCGCGCGGTCCGATATCCGGATGACTTGCGGCGTCTGGGCGTGGGACTCGGCGCAACCCTGCTCGGCGCGGCGCTGGCGTTCGGCGCGATCATGGTGGTGGGTGGCGCCTACGACCTCGTGCTCCATCGTACCTCGCTGACCCCCGAGCGCCTGGTGGTGACCGTGGTAGCTGCGCTCCTGGTACTGCCGTTCTTCGTCTCGTTCGAGTTGATGCTGCGGCGTGGCGGCACGGCTATTTCGACGGTGCTTGGATCGCTCGGGCGCGTGGCGATCCTGGTTGTGATTGCGATCGGGCTTGGGCTTGGCACTATCCCGTTTTTTATCTCCCTGGTGATGCCGCTGCTCGCGATCCTGTTCGTGATGTTCGAGGTCTTCGCCGCCTCGGCCTATAGCGTGTCGGGAAATCTGCTGCTGATCGCGATCGTCGAATCGCTGTGGTTCGCGCGCACTGCGGCGCTTTCCTGGCCGATAAGCTTCAAGTTTTAACCGCTCGGGCGAAGCCGGGAGAGCCATGCTCGGACGGCTTGAACGATACTATGCCGGGGCGGATTATGCGGGCATGAATGGGCCGCGCCCGCTTGCCGCGCTTGCCTTGATTGTGCTCGCGGGGAGCATCGCGGGTGGCTGCTCGCTGTTCCATCGCAATCGGCAGACGCCCCAGCAGAAGTTCGTCGATGCGCTCAATCAGGGGAACTCCGCCGAGGCAAGCCAGATCTGGTTTCAGATGAGCCCGGACGATCGCAACAAGTTGCGGCGAGGCTATGGAATCACTCCGGCGGTCTCACCCGACCAGGCGATGAAGCTGCTGAACCAGGCGCAGGCCAACCAGAGCGAGCGTCCGATCACGATCGCGCCGGATTTGGGCGCGAGCCTGATGCGGCTACCCGCGCTCGCCACGCCGCCGGCCGCGGCTGCTGCGTCTCCCGACTCGCCCGCGCCGTCTCCATAATCAAGGTGATTTGGTGACGCCCTCGCCCGCTCGCACTCGGGAGGCTACCTGCCCTTGAACTCGGGCTTGCGCTTGGCGCGCCAGGCGCGCATCCCTTCGCGCACGTCCTCGGACGGATTGGTGATCATCACGGAGAGCGCGGCGTCTTCGAGCGCATTCTGGAGCGTCATCTCCTGCTGCTTGTACATCATCCGCTTCGCGATCCGGATCGCGAGCGGCGGCCCCTCGGCCAGCCGTCGCGCCAGCTCGTTGACCCGCTCGTCGAGCTTGTCGTGCGCCACGACCTCGGTGACCAGCCCGAGCTCGAGCGCGCGATTGGCGTCGTAGACCTCGCTCAGCAGCGTCATCTTGAGCGCCCGGTCCATCCCCATCGCGCGCGGGAAAAAGTAGGCGCCGCCCTCGTCGGGCAGCAGGGCGAACTTGAGCGCCGTGTCGCCGAGCCGCGCCTGGTCGGAGGCAATTCGCAGGTCGCAGCAGAGCGCCAGGGTCAGACCGCCGGCGACCGCAGCGCCGTTGATCGCGGCGATTACCGGCTTGTCGAAGCGGTTGAGCGAGAGCACCAGTTGATGAAAATCCTCGCGCATCGTGAGCAGATGGCCCATCGGATGGTTTGCGAAGCGGTTGGTGGCGGTGCCGCTGATATCGCCGCCGGCGCAAAACGCGCGGCCGGTACCGGTGATGATCAGGACGCGGATTTCGTCGTCCTGGCGCGCGACGTTGATCGCGGCGACGATCTCCTTGACCATCTTCCCGTGATAGCCGTTCATCGTGCGCGGAGAGTTGAGCGTGATCTTGGCGACGTGGTCGTGTGACTCGAAAAGGATGTACTCGAAGTTCATCGATGCGTCCTCCGTGTGTGGTGGCCTCACCCGCGGCGCGATTTGCAGCAAATCGCGCCGCGGCCTCTCCCGGCTTGCGCCCGCAGCAGGAAGCTGCGGGCGCCGGAGAGGTGAGCCAAGTGCGGGTCGCGCGGTTTGTGCAAGGCCGCGCCGATCTCAGCGGCCTTGGAATTTGGGCTCGCGCTTTTCCAGAAACGCCTTGATGGCTTCGCGATGGTCCTCGGTGCGGCCGGTGAGATTCATCCCGAAGGCCTCGCGGTCGAGCATCGTACGCAGGTCGCAGCCCAGCGCATAGTTCAGGTTGGCCTTGATGTAGGTGTAGGCGACCTGCGGGCCCGCCGCGATTTTCTTCGCAAAGGCGTGGACCTCATCTTTGAATGACGCCGCCGGCACCACCCGGTTCACGATGCCGAGCTTGAGCGCCTCTTCGGCGCCGATAAGCTCGGCCGTGAGGTAAAGCTCGCGCGCCTTCGCGCTGCCGACCAGTTGAGTGAGCAGGTAGCTGCCGCCGAAGTCACCCGAAAATCCCACCCGCGCAAACGCGGTGGTGAAGCGCGCCGCGTCGGAGGCGATGCGGATGTCGCAGGCCAGCGCGAGGCTCAGGCCCGCGCCGGCGGCCGCGCCGTTGACGGCCGCGATCGTCACCTTGGGCATCTCGTAGAGCAGCGCCGAGGTCTCCTCGCTTCGGCGCAGACGCGCGACCGACTCCTCGAGGGTCGGCGGCGTCGCCCCCGGCGCCTGGCCGCTGTTCCGGTCGTGCATCGCACGGATATCGCCGCCCGAGCAAAAGCCACGTCCGGCGCCGGTCAGGACCACGCATCCGATTTCGCGATCACGCGCCGCGCGCGGAAGCTCTTCGAGCAAATCGCCGACCATCTCGTCGCTCAGCGCATTGAGCCGAGCGGGCCGGTTCATCGTGAGATAGAGCACGCCGTCACGTCGTTCGGTAAGCAGATGGTCAGCCATGATTTTTCACCGATCCGGTCCGAGGGTTGCGCCGCGCGCCGGGTTGTCAAAATCCCCCAAACATTGACTCTCTACTACTTCACCCGGGCGAGCCTGTCGAGCACGGCGGCCACCGCCTGGGTGCCGTCGAGGTCATGGCCCAGCGCGGCGGCCGCGTTGAACATCGATGCCATCAAGGCGAGCCCCGGGAGGGAGGCCCCGCTGTGGCGGGCGGCCTCGCCGACCAGGCGCAGATCCTTGCGGATCAGTCTTACCAGGAATCCGGGGCGATAATCGCGGGTGAGGATCTTGGGGCCCAGGTTGCTCAACTGCCACGAGCCCGCGGCGCCGGCGCCAATCGCCTCCAGTACGCGAGCGGGATCGAGACCGCCCCGCGCGGCGAAGGTCAACGCCTCGGCGGCCCCTTCGAGCGTCAATGCGACCGCGATCTGGTTGGCGAGCTTGGTCATCTGCCCCGCGCCGGACGGACCCATACGCGTGACGCGGTGGCCGAGATGCTCGAGCAGGGGCCGCGCCCGCTCGAACGCCGCCTCGGCGCCGCCGACCATGATCGTGAGCGTCCCCTCGATCGCGCCCGGCTCCCCACCGGATACGGGCGCATCGAGGTAGTCGGCGCCGCGGGCCTGAAATCGCTCCGCGATAGCGCGCTCGGCCGCCGGCGCAACCGTGCTCATGTCGATAACGAGCTGGCCCGGCTGCAGCACCGGCTCGATTTGCGCGGCGACCGATTCGACGTTGGGCGTGTCGGGCACCATGATAAACACTGCTTCGGCGCCGAGCGCTGCCTGCGCGGCGTCGGCTGCGACCTTGGCGCTCTCGGTGGCCAGCGCCCGCGCCCTCTCGGGGCTTCGATTGTAAACATGCACCCGATAGCCGGCGTGCAGCATCCGGCGCGCCATCGGTGCGCCCATGATTCCGGTTCCGATCCACGCGATTTCCACTTGGCTGGCGTTCCCTCCTCATCGACAAGGCGGACTGCGCCGTCATGCGACGAACACAGTCTTGATATTGACGAACTCCTTGATGCCATAGGCGGAAAGCTCGCGACCGTAACCGCTCTCCTTTATACCGCCAAATGGCAGGCGCGGGTCTGATTGCACGGCCTGGTTCACGAAGACGCAACCGCTCTCGATCATCTCGGCCGCGATGCGCTCGCCGCGGGCCAGATCACGCGTGATCACCGCGCCGCCGAGCCCAAAAACCGAGTCGTTAGCGGCGGCTATTGCCTCCGCCTCGTCCTTCACCGGAATGATCGCGGCGACGGGGCCGAACAATTCCTCCTCATACGCCGGCATACCTTTGCCGACGTTCGTCAGGACCGTGGGCGGATAATATGCGCCGGGATGATTGGGAATCGTCCCGCCGAGCAGGCAGCGCGCTCCTTTGGCGATACTCGCCTCGACCTGGCGGTGAAGCGAATCGCGCAGGTCGTGCCGCGCCTGCGGGCCGACCTCGGTGTCCTCATTGAGCGGGTCGCCCATCTTGGCGGCGCTCATCCGTTTGACGAAAACACCCTCGAACTCCTTTAGAATTTTATCGACGACAATGAATCGCTTAGCTGCAATGCAACTCTGTCCGGAGTTCACCAGGCGTCCTTTGGTGCTCACCGCAGCGGCAAGGTCGAGATCGGCATCTTCGAGAACCAGATACGGATCGCTGCCACCGAGTTCGAGCACCGTCTTCTTCAGCATCTCCCCGGCCTTGCGCGCCACCGCCCGGCCCGCCGGCCCGCTGCCGGTCAGGGTTACAGCCCGAATCAGCGGGTTGTCGATCACCGCCTCAACCTGCTGACTGCCGATCATCAAGGTGCGAAACAGGTTCTCGGGGAAGCCGGCGCGGCGCAAGACGTCCTCGATCGCGAGCGCGCAGCCGGGCACGTTGGAGGAATGCTTCAGCACCGCCCCATTGCCTGCCATCAATGCCGGTGCGGCGAAACGAAAGACCTGCCAAAAGGGAAAATTCCACGGCATCACGGCCAGCACAACGCCGAGTGGTTTAAACGTGATGAAGCTCTTGCGCGCTTCGGTCGGCACCGGCTCGGGCGCCAGGAAACGTTCGGCATGCTCGGCATAGAAATCGCAGCCCAGCGCGCATTTCTGCGCCTCGGCGACGCCATCGCGCACCGGCTTGCCCATCTCCTGTGCCATAAGGCGCGCATACTCACCGGCGTTGGCGCGCAGGATTTTCGCGGCCTTGCGTATCAGACCCGCACGATGGTCAAAAGTAGTCTGTCGCCAGCCGAGGAACGCCTCGTGCGTCTTGCCGACGATATCATTCACCGCGCCAGGCATCATTTCCTGATAGCTTTTCAGCACTTCGCCGCTGGCCGGATTAATCGCCTGGATCGCCATGATGGTTTGGCCCTCCGATTTTCAGCCTGAAGCTTAGCTCGACCCTGGTCTGGATTTCACCAGGTCCGAGGCCGGTAACTTCAGCCTTTGATGAGGAAAGTTGGAACGGCACCAGCCGCCAGGCCGCAATTTTGCGACGACTCCGGCAGCCTTCGCTCGGTTGGAACGGTCCTCTGGAACGGTACTGGTGCAACGACTCCGGAATCGGGTTATGATTTGCACGCGCAGAGGGATCCCCGCCATCATGGGTAAGGGCACGACCAAGCAGGAAGCCGAGTTCCGACCGTTTTCGAGGCTTCGCGACGGGGAGGGCATGCTGTCCTCGCTGGCAGCGAACCTTCCTGCACGAGTCTGGGTCAAGAACTCCCGCGGCCGATACGTATATGTGAATCAGTGTCTGTGCGACGATTTCGACCTCCCGCCGGAAACCTGGATCGGATCTTCCGACGAGGTGCTCTTTCCCGACCTCGGGCGCGGCTACAGCAGAAAGGATTCGATGGTCCTCTCCAGTGGTCAGCCGCTCCAGACCATCGAACTGGTGGAAAGGCGCGGCCGACAGGAATACGCGTTCGTGCTGAGGTTCCGGGTCGAGGTCGATGGGGTACCGCATCTGGTGGGAGTGGGCGTCGAGTTCAGCCAGGAGATCTCGGCGCTGGTGACATTTCTCGGCGTCCAGGAGCAGCTATTCCGCAGCGAACGATTGCGGGAGCTCGGCGAGCTGGCATCGGGTCTCGCCCACGATCTGAACAACAGCCTCAATGCCGCGAGTCTCCGCTTGCAGTGGATGCGGACGACAGCCGGTCCGGAACTGATTCCGGAGCTTGACGTGCTGTCACGATCGATCGGCGCCGCGATCGAGCGGGTGAAAGGCCTCAACGATTTCGTGCTGGCGCGCCGCGACGCGCAGCTTCAGCCTGTCGACCTCGCAGTGCTGGTGCGCGAAGCGATCGAGATGGTCGACTTTATAGTGCAAAAGCAGCCCACGGCTTACGGGGGCAGGATCAAAATAGACTGTAAACTCGCCGAAGAGCTGCCCAGGGTCAACGCTTTGCCGACCGAGCTCGAGCACGTGATCGCGAACCTGCTCCTGAATGCGCGTGACGCGATGCCGGAGGGCGGCACCGTAACGGTAGCCGCCAGGCTGGAGCCGTCGTCGATCGAAATCACGGTGGCGGATGAAGGTTGCGGCATCGCGCCCGAAGCGCTGCCAAAACTCTTCGACCCGTTCTTTACCACCAAACCGACAGGAAGCGGCCTGGGCCTCTGGATGGCGCGCGACGTGATCACCAGGATCGGCGGTCATATTTGCGCGGCCAACCATCCCTCGGGCGGGGCGGTGTTCACGTTGAGCTTCCCGCGCTCGGACGTCTCCGCCGGCTGATCGTCCCTTTCCTGGAGTGTCGGAGTGTTATGTGCACCGAGCGGAACTTCTCATTCGGGCAACTTATAGGAGGCGTCGCAGACTGAACGCCGATGGACTTCGAATACACGCCTGAGCAAGAAGCGTTTCGGGCCGAAGTTCGCTCGTGGCTCGCAGCGAATCTGCCCAAGGAATTGTGCATCGACGATTCGGCGGACGAGCGGGTCGCGCCGAATCGCGAGGTGTTCGAGAAGCGCCGCAAGTGGCAGGCGACGATGCATGGCGCGGGATGGGTCGGGCTGTCGTGGCCCAGGGACTACGGCGGGCACGCCGCGAGCCTTATCGAGCAGGTGATCTTCGACGAGGAGTATGGCCGCGCGCGTGCCCCGGTGCTGCCCGGTTATTCGGGAATCGGGCTCTGCGGACCCACCCTGATGCTTTGGGGGACGCCCGAGCAAAAGCGCCGCTTCATACCACGGATTCTCAGCGGCGAGGATATCTGGTGCCAGGGCTACTCGGAGCCGGGCGCCGGCTCCGACCTCGCCGCGTTGCAGACGCGCGCGGTCGATCACGGCGATTACTTCATACTCAACGGCCAGAAAGTCTGGACCTCGGGCGCGCAGTATGCCGACTGGATGTTCCTGCTTGCGCGCACCGACCCCGACGTGCCCAAGCACAAGGGAATCAGCTACATCCTGCTCGACATGAAGAGCGAGGGCGTGACGGTGCGGCCGCTGGTGCTGATCAACGGTCATGCGCATTTCAACGAGGTGTTCTTCGAGGACGTGCGGGTCCCGAAAGAGAACCTGGTCGGCCCGCTCAACGAGGGCTGGAAGGTCGCGATGACCACGCTGATGTACGAGCGCGGCGGTGCGGGCGGCGGCGGTCACGGCTCGCAGGTGCGCCGGCTCGCGGAGCTGGCGCACCGCGTGCAGATCGGTGGGCGTCGCGCGTGGGACCAGGAATGGGTGCGCCAGCGGCTTGCGCAGTTTGCGATCGAATGCGAGGCGGTCAAGTACACCCGGCTGCGCACGCTGACGCGCCGGCTCAAGGGCCTGCCGCCAGGTCCCGAGGGCTCGGTGCTGAAGTTGTTCGGCTCGGAGCTGGGCGTGCGGATCGCACAATTCGCGACCGAGCTGCTCGGCGGCCACGCGCTGCTCGGCGATCCGACCGCGACCGTGCCCGACGCGCCGCGATGGCAGAACCGGGTGCTCAGCTCGCGCCAGTACACGATCGCGGGCGGGACCAGCGAGATTCAGCGCAACATCATCGGCGAGCGCACCCTGGGCCTGCCCAAGGGCTGACGGAAAATTCAGCCGGCGAGCTTGCGCTTCAACACCTCGTTGACAACCTTGGGATTGGCCTTGCCGCCCATCGCCTTCATCACCTGACCGACGAAGAAACCGAACAGCTTGTCGCGGCCGGCGCGATACTCCGCGACCCTTGCGGCCTCTTCGGCGAGCACCTTGTCGCAGGCCGCCGCGATCGCAGCGTCGTCCGATACTTGCGCAAGTCCCAGCTCGGCGACCGTCGAATTCGCGGTCTTGCCTGATTTGCACATCGCGGCGAACGCGGTCTTGGCCGCATGCAGGCTAACCCTGTCGTTTTCGACCATCTCGAGCAGCGCTGAAGTCTCGGCGGGATCGGGCGCCGCCTCGCCGATCGGCCTGCCGCTTTCTCGCATCACGCGCAGCACTTCGGTCATGACCCAATTCGCCGCGCTCTTGGGGTTGGAGAGGCCTCTGCAGGTCGCCTCGAAGTACTCGGCGACTTCGCGCTCGGCGGTCAGGACCTCGGCTTCGTAGGGCGACAGCTTAAGCTCGCGCATGTAGCGCGCGCGGCGCTCGGCAGGCAACTCCGGCATGGTCTTGCGGACCTGCTCGACCATCTCGGGCGTAACGAGCGGAGGCGGGAGGTCGGGCTCCGGGAAGTAGCGATAATCGTTGGCGTACTCCTTGGAGCGCATCGGACGCGTCACCTGGCGCTCGGGATCCCACAGATGGGTTTCCTGCGCGATGCGTTCGCCGCGCTCGAGCTTCTCGATCTGGCGGCGCACTTCGTAATCGATCGCCTTCTCGACGAAGCGGAAGGAGTTGAGGTTTTTGATTTCGGTTTTGACCCCCAACTCGGCGGCTCCGCGCGGCCTGACCGACACGTTGACGTCGCATCGAAAGGCCCCTTCCTCCATCTTGGCGCCCGAGGCGCCGATATAGCGCAGGATGGTGTTCAACTCGCGCAGATAGCCGCCGGCCTGTGCGGCGGAGCGGATATCGGGTTCGCTCACGATCTCCATCAGCGGCACGCCGGAGCGGTTGAAATCGACCAGGCTGTAGCCGGCCTCGTGAACGTTCTTGCCGGCGTCCTCTTCGAGATGGATTCGGACCAGGCGCACGCGGTGCGTTTCGCCGTCGACGGGCGCGTCAATATAGCCGCCCTTGCAGACCGGCAGCTCGTACTGGCTGATCTGGTAGCCCTTGGGCAGGTCCGGATAGAAGTAGCTCTTGCGCGCGAAGATCGAACGCGGCGCGATCTCGCTGTGCGCGGCGAGCCCGGCGCGAATCGCGAGCTCGACCGCGCGCCGGTTCAACACAGGCAGCACGCCCGGCATCGCCACGCACACCGGACATACGTTGTGATTGGGCAGCGCGCCGAACGCCGTCGAGCATCCGCAGAACAGCTTGGCGCTGGTCGTCAGATGGGTGTGGACCTCGAGTCCGATCACTGCTTCGTATGCTTCGGCAGCCATTGCTAGATCACCGGCTCGCGCGGTTTGAAGGCGCCGGAGCGCTCATAGGCGTCGGCGGCGCGGAAAATCGACTCCTCGCCGAATGGCGCGCCGATCAGTTGCAGCCCGATCGGCAGGTTGCGGCTGTCGTAGCCGCACGGGATGACCATCCCGGGCAGTCCCGCCAGGTTGACCGAGATTGTAAAGATGTCCGACAGGTACATCTGGAGTGGGTCGGCCATCTTTTCGCCTAGCCTGAAAGCGGTGGTCGGTGCGGTCGGCGTCACGACCAGGTCGCATCGCTCGAAGGCGCGCTCGAAATCGCGGCGAATCAGGGTGCGGACCTTTTGCGCCTTGAGATAGTAGGCGTCGTAGTAACCGGCCGAGAGCGCGAAGGTGCCGAGCATGATGCGCCGCTTGACCTCGGCGCCGAAGCCGCGCGCGCGGCTCTTGTTGTACAGCTCGATATGGTTGTCGGCCTCGACCCGCAGTCCGTAGCGGATTCCGTCGTAGCGGGCCAGATTGGCGCTCGCCTCGGCCGTTGCGATCAGGTAGTAGGCCGCGATCGCGTAGGGCGTGTGGGGCAGCGAGATTTCGACCGTCTTCGCTCCCATCGCATCGTACTGCGCCAGCGCGCCGCGGACCGCGCTCTCGACCTCGCGCTCCATCCCCTCGACGAAGTATTCCTTGGGCACCCCCAGCCGCATCCCTTTGACCTCGCCGCTAAGCGCGCGTTCGTAATCGGGCACCGGCCGCGCGGAGCAGGTCGAGTCACGGGGATCGACCCCCGCCAGCGAGCGCATCATGATCGCCGCGTCGCGCGCGGTCCTGGCGAATGGGCCGACCTGGTCGAGCGATGAAGCGTAGGCGACAATTCCGTAACGGCTCACCCGGCTGTAGGTCGGCTTGACCCCGACCACGCCGCAGAAAGCGGCCGGCTCGCGGATCGAGCCGCCGGTGTCTTCGCCCAGCGCCGCTATGCATTCGCCGGCCGCGACCGCCGCTGCCGAGCCGCCCGAGGATCCGCCGGCCACCCGCTCGAGGTCGTAGGGATTGCGGGTGGTGCCGAACGCCGAGTTCTCGGTGGACGAGCCCATCCCGAACTCGTCCATGTTGGTCTTGCCTACGAACACCGCACCCTCGGCTCTAAGCTTGGCGATCACGGTGGCGTCGAAAGGCGGAACGAAGCTCTCGAGGATGCGCGAGCAGCAGGTGGTGCGCACGCCGCGCGTGCAGTAGGCGTCCTTGACCGCGACGGGAATCCCGCACATCGGCGGCGCATCGCCGGCCGCCAGTCTGCGCTCGGCGGCCTCGGCCTGTTCGATCGCCTCGCGCTCGCACACCGTGACGAAGGCGTGGAGGCGGGGCTCGACCACGGCGATTCTTTGAATGCAGGCGCGAGTCAGCTCGACGGCCGAGAACTCGCGCGCGCGCAAGCGCTTTTGCGCTTCGGCGATCGTGAATTTGTTCAGCTCCGGGCCCATCGCGAAATCGCGCTTCCTACTCGATGATCTTCGGGACCTTGAAGAAAGTCCCCTGGCGCGCCGGCGCATTCGACAGCATCGCCTCGGGCTCCGGAGCGTTGGTGACTTCGTCGTCGCGCATCGGCGTGCCCGACTCGCCCACCTGCGCGGTCGGCTCGACGTCGGCGGTGTCAAGCTCGTTGAGCTTGTCCACGTAGGCAAGGATGTCGCTCAGCTCGGTTTGCAGGCGCTCTTCCTCCTCGCGGCTGAGCTCCAGCCTGGCCAACTGCGCCACGTGCCGCACCTGTTCGAGACTGATTTTTGCCTGCGCCATTTTTTTAACCGACCCAGTTTGTCGCGCTCCGTTGTCGCGCTCACCTCCGTGGGCGCCGCCGGCCCTCCCCGGAGCGCAAATCGTAACATCCCCGGCCCGTCGTGTCAGGCGCCGGCGCGATCAATCTCCCGCTGGGCGCCGGCGTGGAGGCGCGCTCGCCTCGCGCCTTCGAGCCGATATCCCGGATTCCCGTTTTCTAAGTGAACTGCCAATTTGATAAAATGCTCGGAAAGCCCTGATGAACGCAGCTTTGGGTGCGCGTGGGGCGGTGCGGGGTAGGCCAGCCGGTGGGTGAGAAGGAAAAACGGCCATTTCAGCTCTCGTTCGACACCTCGCTGCTGGTCGAGCTTCAGGGCGCGCGAGTGACGTCCGACGGCGGTTTGATCCTACGCTATCCGCCTTCCGGCCAACGACAACCTGGAGCGCAGCATCAGGGGGGTGTCTGCGGAACCACTCGGGAAAAGGGTCATTTCCAGGCGTTGCGTGCCCACCGGAGGCGAAAGCGGCCCCTCCCGGCGCCGGTGGAAACACCCTGGACCAAAACCGGCTAAAACCTTGAAGAGCGGGGCCATTTGGTCTATACCGCGAGTTAAAATCGGAGAGTAGAAACGCAAATCGCGCCTCAATCGTGATTCAAAATTGGAAATTCCGGGTAAGGAGCAGGAGCAGCGGCCTCTGCTGGTGCAAAATTCACTGGTGATACGGTCTGGAATCTAAGGGGGACACGTATGCCGAACCTTCAAGCAATTGTAGCACTCGCGGAAAAGGCCGGGTTTACTGTCGGAGAACGCGTTAAGCTCCCCGGCAGACCTGCCCAGTATCAACCGATTCCGAGCGGATTGAATCCGAAAGTAAAAGAGCTATTCGAGCGACGCTTTGGCCGCGGATTGTACACGCATCAAGCGCGGGCACTTGAAGCTTCGCTTCAAGGACGCAACATCTGCGTCGCGACATCGACGGCCTCTGGCAAGACCGAGATCTTTATGGCCGTGGCGGCACATCTCCTCTTTTCGGAGCCGGCATCGAAGGTAATAGCGATGTATCCCGCAAGAGACTCTGATTCAGGATCAGAAAATCAAATGGAACGGTCTGATGGGACAGCTAGGCCTAACTGTCGGGCACATTGACGGAGGGATTCCAGTCAAGGAACGAGATGCTGTCGTTCAAAAGGGTCGTGTTCTGCTCATGACACCGGATGTCGCGCAGGCTTGGTTGATGCGATCCCTGGCGGAGAAAGCAATCGCTTCGTTGATGAAGAATCTGAAGCTTTTGATCCTTGACGAAGCTCACGTGTACGACGGCGTATTCGGCACTAACATGGCTTACTTCCTCCGGCGGTTCGAAGTGGCTGCGGGAAAGCACCAAGTTATCCTGAGTACGGCTACACTGAAAGACGGCAACGAACTAGCGGGCCGCTTGACGGGCCGACAATTCGATTTCGTTGGTACTAGCGATGAAGGGCACGAGGTGCCCGAAAAGACCGTCTGTTTGCTCACGTCACCGGCGGGCAGCTCTGGTAAGCAACTCGAATTCATGGCCGATCTCCTTTCCAATCTGGGGGATCTCGCGCGAGCGGAGCGATTTAGATTCTTAGCGTTTGCTGATTCTAGAAAGATGGTCGAACAGGTAGTCGTAATGACCCAGCGGACCATCACCGAACGAGAAGACAATGAGTCGGATGATCAACCCGGCGGCGATCCTGAAGATGATAGCAACGACGCAAACTCGGACCGCGAATACAAGATTCTGCCGTATCGGGCCGGTTATGAAGAGGCGGACCGAATACAAATTCAATCTTCGCTAGGTGAAGGTAAGCTCGCCGGAGTTGTCTCGACCAGCGCCCTCGAACTCGGGATCGACATCGGTGAGATTGACGTTATGGTCTTCCTAGGGGTTGCCCCATCGATGAAGGCCTTTTGGCAGCGGTTGGGTCGGGCGGGGAGAAAACATCCAGCGGTCTGCCTGCTAATTGACAACCAGGGTTTCGTTGAAGAAGTGGGCGGACTCGCAAAATACATGGAGCGCCCGCTCGAGCCTAATTGGCTGTACTTGCAGAACAGGTACATACAATATTCACACGTGCTGTGCGCCGCGTTCGAATTGGCCGGACAATCGATCACGAAGGACCAACTGAAGCCTTTCGACAGCCTTCCGGAAACGTTTAGGCGCCTGCTCGACAACGAGCTAAACCCTAAGGAAGCGGTGCCGCAAGACCTGTATGAACTGAAGCAACGCGCGCAAGCGGGACCACATCAGGAATTCCCGCTCCGTAGCGCCGTGGAGCCTAACTTTAGAGTCCGCGGCCCACACGACCTGCCGATGGGTGATCTCAGCTACCAACACGCGCTCCGTGAAGCCTATCCGGGAGCAATCTACTATTACATGGCAAGGCCGTACCGTGCGTTCCAGTTCAACTACAGACAAGGCGAGATTCGGGTTAGGCATGAAAAGAGGTGGACGACAAAGCCCAATTCTAGCAGGATGCGGAAAAACGATCGTTTCCCATTCGATTCTCATGTAGAGTAGCCAGCGATGGTGGTGTGAGGAGGGTGTGAGGATGCGCGGGACGGATCGCCAGCAGTCTGCGATGTTCAGCTACATATCGGCCGAGCAGCGGGTGCCCCAAGACCATCCGCTGCGAGCGATCCGAGCGATGGCGGATGTGGCGCTTGAAAAGTTGGGGCCGAGCTTCGATGCGATTTACGCCAGCAGCGGGCGTCCCTCGATCGCGCCGGAGAAGCTTCTGCGCGCGCTTTTGCTGCAGGTGCTGTACACGGTGCGCAGTGAGCGGCTGTTGATGGAGCAGCTCGACTACAATTTCCTGTTCCGCTGGTTCGTCGGACTGAGCATCGATGACCCGGTGTGGGACGTGACCGTGTTCACCAAAAACCGCGAGCGGCTGCTTGAGGGCGAGGTGGCGGAGGGGTTTTTCATCGCGGTGGTTGACCAGGCCCGCGCCCAAAGCCTGCTTTCGGACGAGCATTTCACGGTCGACGGCACGCTGATCGAGGCCTGGGCCAGCCACAAGAGCTTCAAGCGCAAAGGCGCTGACCCAAAGACTCCGCCGGACGATCCGGGCAACCCCAGCGTCGACTTCCACGGTGAGCGGCGCAGCAACGCCACTCACCAATCGACCACCGATCCCGAGGCCCGCCTGGCCCGCAAGGGTGCAGGCAAGGAGGCCAAGCTCAGCTACGCCGGACACGTGCTGATGGAGAACCGCAACGGCATTGCGGTCCAAGGCTGCGTAACCCAGGCCACCGGCCGCGCCGAACCGGAGGCGGCCATCGCGATGGTGGAAAAAATCCCAGGCTCGCATCGAGTAACCCTGGGAGCCGACAAGGGCTACGACCGCAAAGAACTTGTTCAGGAGTTGCGTGATCACCAGGTCACCCCGCACCTTGCCTGCAAGCCGTCCACTATCATTGATGAAAGGACCACTCGTCATCCCGGCTATCTGATCAGCCAGCACAAGCGTAAACGCATCGAGGAGATCTTCGGCTGGCTCAAAACTGTCGCCGGCCTGCGCAAGGCGCGCCACCGCGGAGTCGCTCGGGTCGGTTGGATATTCACCTTCGCGCTGGCCGCCTACAATCTGGTCAGGATGCGCAATTTGGCGCTGGCAGCTCCCTGAGCCATCCGCAATCGGGTGGAGAGCCGGGGCACTTGACCAACTGAACCTCAATCGACGCCCTCACACGCCATGCCAACACTCTCGAAAGCACATCCCGCCATGGTAATCATCCGTTTTTCCGCAACCTGCTAGGGTGACGGTGTTTCCCAAATTCCCTGAAGGCATATTGACATCCTTGCGGTCGAGTGATTCCGCAGTCATTGAATCTGAGATGCAAGTCAGCGAGGAAGTACTGGGGTTCGTCGAACAGCGAGGGCCAAATTCGGATAGGCATGATTACGGTCCGACCTCTCCCTATTCGCAGAAGAGTCTGAATCGTTTCTTCAGAACAACCGGTGTGTGTCTTTATTTTCCACAACTCACCCTATCGAAGGATGCGATCTACCTGCTGCTTGAGGCTTTCTGCACAGAGTTTTCGGTACAGGACAGGGAACTCGGGGTGGGTGATTTCTATTCGAGGATCAATACCACGGGCCTCAACGCGCCAATGCGCGGCCATTGCATCTTCGATTCAACCAACGGAAGTCTGCGGCTAACCCAACAGTTGGCAGAGAATTTCGAAACTTCCGTACGTGTCGCGCATGATCTGGCGCAGAGGCGCGGCGAAGTCTTTGCGAACCAGCTAGGAGACCTCATCAGTGTCGTCCCATCTCTGAAGAAAGAAAAAGTGACTCCGCCACAGGATCAGATCCTGGAGGCGGAGTGGATTGAAGTAATCGCCGCTGGGGAAATAGGAATTTACTCCGGAGAAGGTGGAAGGGACGAGCGAGTAAGCGTGTTGAGGGTAAGATACACGCCAAACGGCGCTGTCTACGACGTTGAGTCGGCGGTCCCCGGGATGAACCAGTCTCTAGGAATACGCTCAGTTGAACCTGTCTTCGGGACCACAAAAACGTGCTTGTGGAATCCCAATTCGGGAGAGTTTCGTCAAAAGTAGATTCAAAGCGGCTTGCTTCTTTGTGGCGCTGGTTACGATTTTCGGTAGCATGGCGTGGCTTGTTCTGTCTTCCTGAGACCACAGCGCCCCAATCTCTGAGGCATTCGCCCGCTCGGCGACGCGAACCTCCGCAGGGAGATTTTGCAGCGACAGCACAAGTGGTAGGGACGCCTGGAATTGAGCTTTGTCGGAGAAGTAGTTTGACCACAACGCGGGATGAAGGGCCGCGGACGAAGGCGCTCCGGCCCGAGCTTTCTTTCGGGCGAGGCGACGAGCAGGATCGACGGGGAGCATAGGGCTGGCGTGAAAAAGGGGTTCTTTTAAGACAGGGGGTCCGATGCGGGTTTCTGCGTGGCCTAGTAATGAGGAAGTTGCCTCTTTCCTGACCGAGTTCCAAAGCCGCCTTGACAGGGCCAACAACGAGACGGAAGTCAGAGACGCCTTTAAGACCGCGCTCGAACTCCGCTGCGGGCTTCACGACCTTCGATTGGAACAGGGCAAGGCCGACTTGCGACGAAACCGCGTGGTCATGGAGTTCAAGGACAAAGGGCTCTTCCGCGGCTCCTTGGGGAGCGCGAAGGCCGTTGAGGCGTTAAAGCAACTGTCGGTCAACCCCGCGTACATCAAGCGGCAAGCCAACAAGGATGGCCGAGGACTGCACGAATATCTCGGGGTCGCGATAGACGGCGTTCATGCCTTTCTGGTGTCGTGCGACGAACTCGGAGTCTGGCACCATTCGTCTATCGGTCCGGTGGTATCCATCGCCGGGCTTCTGATCCAGATTCTGCGCGATGACCGGCGCAGGGCACTGTCGGTAGATAACGTGGTTTCCGATTTCGGACCGCGTTCACCCTTTGCTAAGGATCTGCTCGCAACGCTGTTTTCGCACCTAACGACAGCACTCCACGGTCCGAGCAAGATCGTGAAGGTGAAGATGCTGTTCACCGAGTGGCGGAAACTCTTCGAGCAGGCCACGAGCATGGGCAGGCTTGCTAGGGCGCAGGTACGACGCCACTTCAAGGACGTCGGCCTTCCGGGGAATGCCGATCCGGCGGAAGCCCTGTTCGTCCTTCACACGTACAACGCGCTCCTTTACAAACTGCTCGCGGCAGAGATACTCGCCCAAGCCTGTTTCAAAGACGTGGCCGGATTCTGTTTTGCCCTTGTGGCTGAAGAGACAGACGAGGGTTTGCTCTCCCGCTTGCAAAGGGACATCGAACACTCCCAAGTCTTCAAGGATCGGGGCATTAGGAACTTCGTCGAGGGGACTTTTTTTGCGTGGTACGCGGAAGAGCCGCCGCCCATACTGCTCGCCGCCATTCGGCGCCTTGCGGGAAGGTTGACCGAGTACCTTTATCCCTCTCGCCCAACATCTCTGCTTGCGGATTTCATCCGAGAAACCTACGAAGGGCTCGTTCCTGCAGTTCTTCGCCACAACTTGGGCGAGTTCTACACGCCGCGTTGGCTAGTTGAATTTACGCTTGACCGGGCTGGCTACAAGGGCGGTGCGGTCATGGGCAAGAAGCTCATCGACCCTTGCTGTGGCTCTGGCGGGTTTCTCATCCACGCCATCGCCCGGTATCGCGAGTGTCAAGCGGAAACTGGGTCCGCCAGAGCGCGGCTCTCCAACGTCCTTTCTCACATTGTCGGCTTTGACTTGAACCCGTTGGCTGTCCTCGCGTCTCGCCTGAACTACCTATTAGCCGTTATCGACCTCTTGCGAAACGTGGAGTCGCTAGACATCGAAGTCCCGGTATATCTCGCCGATGCAGTGTATGCCCCGGAGCCAATTTCCATAGGCAGTCGAAGCATCCGACGGTACAAGATCGCCACGGTACTTGGCGACGTAGACCTAGCGGTACCAGAAGCACTCGTACAGGCTCGGCGCGCCTTCGACGACGTGCTGGAAGTAATGGAGTCGCACGTCGTGGCCAAAACCGGGCAGGCGGGGTTTGAAAGTGAAGTGAGACGTCTTCCATCGTTGAGCGATAAGCCAGTCGAGACGTGGCTCCCACAACTTGGTGACATGTACAAGCGTGTATTGGCCTTGGAGCGAAAAAGGTGGAACCGCATCTGGTGTCGGATCATCCGAAACTATTTCGCTTCCATTGCTGTCGGGCAAGCCGACTTTATTGTCAGCAACCCCCCTTGGGTCCGATGGTCCGAGTTGCCCGAGGCATACAGAAACCGCATCAAGCCGACGTGCCAGAAGTTCGACATCTTCTCCAAAACGCCCTTCTTCGGCGGGAATGAACTCGATATTTCCGGGATGCTTTCTTACACCGTAACACAGCGATGGCTGCACGACGGGGGTGTGCTCGCTTTCATCATCACACAGATCCACTTTCAAGCGCCCTCTTCGCAAGGTTGGCGGGCATTCAAGCTGCCTGACGGAACCCCTCTCGGGATCGAAAAAGTGGATGACATGAGCAAGGTCAAGGCTTTCAAGGGAGCCGCCAATAGCCCCGCCGTCTTCACATGGGTCCGAGGCAAGGAAACGAAGTACCCGGTTCCATATCGACGATGGTCGCGCAAATCGTCCGTGGCTGTCCAAAGTACGATGGATTGGGCCGAGGTGAAAGACCTCCTCGAAGAGGCAGACTTCGAGGCTCGCCCCATCGAACCGGACGCCCGATGGTCCATCCTTCCGAAAGGCTCTCTCTGGCTTATCGAACGCCTCTCCGGTCAGGGCGCGTATTATGGCCGAAAGGGCGTCACCACGGACTTGAACGGGGCATATTTCGTCAGGATACTCGGACGCGGAAAAACGAAGGCCGCGCTAGAGGTTGAAAACTGTCCGGAGATGGGAAGGGCCGAGGTGCCGCCGCGCAGGTTCGAGATTGAAGCCGATCTGCTCTATCCGCTGCTGAAGGGGGCCGCAAGCTTTGACCGCCTTAAGGCGTTTCCTTGCGAGCAGGCAGTTATCGTCCCGAACAAGCGCATCACGGGTTTCATGGATAAGGAAGCCTTCGCCAGCAGGTACCCGCTGGCGGCGAAGTACTTTGGTAGCTTGGAGCGCCACGGTTCTCTGCTTTCTGAACGTTCGACCTATCGGACGAGAATGAGGGATCAGGGCGCACCGAATTACGCGATCTACGACGTGGGCCCGTACACCTTTCAGCCCTTCAAGGTAGTTTGGGCGGAAATGCAGGGCGCGAGCGGCCTCAAGGTCGCCGTATTTGCATCCCAGGACCTGCCGCATCTCGGGAAAAAGGTTGTTGTTCCCGATCATAAGGTTTATTTCGCTGCCTTCGACGACGAGGAAGAAGCATTCTTCGTCGCAGGGTTTCTGGCCTCAACTCTCGTCAAATCGTTCATCGACAGCTTTACTGTCAAGTTGCAGGTCGGGGCCGTTCTGAACAAGGTGTCCGTGCCGCAGTTCGACTGTGACAACTCCGACCAGGCGGCTCTTTCCCATGCTGCCAAGCAAGCCCAGGAAATTGGCTTTACTTTGGAGTTGCAGCGCCAGATCGACCGGCTCGTTACAAGGATTATCCGCCCCCACCCCGCATCGCCCCCTCCCGCCGGCTCGCGCTGTTAGCGCTGCGCCGCCGCGCCGGCGTGGAGGCGCGCTCGCCTCGCGCCTTCGAGCCAATATATATAATGAAGGCGTGTGCGATGAGGTTGACGGGGCGGATTTGGGCTTGGCTGCGCGGGTTCGGCAGCGGCCGCGATGGCCGGGCGCCGCGCGGCGAGCGCAAAGCGATGGGCCGCGCGGGCGAGCGTCTGGCCGCGCGCCGGCTCAGGCGATCCGGCTACCGGATCGTCGCGCGTAACTTTCGCGCCGCTGGTGCAGAGATCGACCTGGTCGCCAGCGAAGGGGACACCATCGTGTTCGTCGAAGTGAAGGCGCGCCGCGATCGCCGCTTGGGCGCGCCCGAGGAGGCGGTGGACGATCGCAAGCAGGAGCGGATCCGCCGCGCCGCCGAGGTCTATTTGGATCGCTATCGCGCGCACGGGCGTCCGGTCCGTTTCGATGTGGTCGCAATTAGCGGTGATTGGCCCGGCCGGCGCGTGGAACTTTTCAGAGACGCCTTCTGATGCTGGATATCAAGCTCATCCGGGAGCAGCCCGATTTCGTCAAGGCCGAACTTGCCAAGGTCGGACTTGACGGATCGGAAATCGACCGCCTGCTCGAGACCGACGCGTCCCGCCGCCATCGCCAACACCAGCTCGACGAGCTGCGCGCCAAGCGTACGCGGGAGTCCAAGGAACTGGGCAAGGCCACGCCTGAGGAGCGCGACGAGCGGCGCGCGGAGATGCGCGCCCTCGGCGACCGAATCGCGGCCGGCGAGCGCGAGCTGGCCGAGACCGAGCAGCGCTTCGACGCGATGATGCTCGAGGTCCCGAACCTGCCGCGCCCCGGCGTTCCGGTCGGCAAGGACGAGAGCGAGAACCGGATCCTGCGCACCGAGGGCGAACAGCGCACGTTCGCGTTCAAGCCGCGGCCGCATTGGGAGCTGGGCGAAGCGTTGGGAATAATCGACTTCGAGCGCGGCGTGAAGATCGCCGGCACGCGCTTCCATTTCCTGGTCGGCCTGGGCGCGCGCCTGGAGCGGGCGCTGATCGCCTGGATGCTCGACCTCAAACGCGAGCAGGGCTACCTGGAGGTCGCGCCGCCCTTGATGGTGAACAGCGCGGCGGTAAGAGCCACCGCGCATCTGCCCAAGTTTCGCGACACGATGTATCGCGATATCGAGGAAGACTATTGGTTTGTCCCGACCGCCGAGGTGCCGCTCACGAACTTCCACAGCGGCGAGATCCTCGATGCCGAGCGCCTGCCCATCTACCTGACTGCGTACACGCCCTGCTTCCGGCGCGAGAAGATGTCGGCCGGGCGCGACGTGCGCGGCATCAAGCGCGGCCATCAGTTCGACAAGGTGGAGATGGTCAAGGTGGTGCGCCCGGAGACTTCCGACCATGAACTCGACAAGCTGGTCGAGGACGCGTGCGAAGCATGCCGGCGGCTGGGAATCGCGTTGCGGGTGGTGCAGATGTGCACCGGCGATTTGGGCTTCCAGGCGGCGGCCAAGTACGACGTCGAGATGTGGGCGCCGGGATGCGGCGAGTGGCTGGAGGTCAGCTCATGCTCCAACTGCTCGGACTTCCAGGCCCGGCGCGCGAACATCCGGTTCCGTCCGGCGCCAGGCGCCAGGACCGAGTTCGTCCATACGCTGAACGGCTCAGGACTCGGCCTGCCGCGCACGCTGATCGCGGTGTTGGAGAACTATCAACAGGCCGACGGCAGCGTCGTCGTCCCGGAGGTGCTGCGCCGTTATCTGGACGGTCTCGATGTGATACGGGGGGTGTAAGCGGCGGCAGACCCCGCGCAATTCCCGGGCATTTCGCCATCCCGTAACATTGCCGTAACAATTGACTGATAGCGTGATCTTAGGATGTGAGCCCGCGACGCAGGCGTTTGCCTGGGATACCGGTTCTCCCAATTCAGCGATGAGATGAACGAACATTGTCGGGATTGGTGGAAATCGAGAGGCAGCAGGTGACCGTAGCTCGACGGGCGCGCCAGGGCTTTTCGGTGGCTCCCGCCGCCGACCGGGTCTTCAGCCTGGTCACGCTGATTCTGGCGCTTGCGATTTTGGCGCTTCTGTTCGGCATCGCGCTTGCGCTGATCGCAGGCTCCCGGCAATCGCTGAAGGCGTTCGGATGGCGATTCTTGATCAGCACCGAATGGGACCCGGTTAACGACCAGTTCGGCGCGTTGCCGTTCATCTACGGCACCACGGTGTCCTCGGCGTTGGCGCTTGCGATTGCAGTGCCGCTCAGTCTGGGCGTATCGCTGTGCCTGAGCGAGATGGCGCCGCGATGGCTCAGCCGCCGGCTCGGATTCCTGGTCGATCTGCTGGCCGCGATTCCGAGCGTAGTCTACGGCCTGTGGGGGGTTTTCGTGGCCGGACCCTGGATTCGCGACGAAGTCGAGCCCTGGCTGTCGCGATATTTCGGGTTCCTGCCGTTTTTCCAGGGCCCGCACGTCTCAGTGAGCATGCTCTGCGCCGGCGTGATTCTGGCGATCATGGTAATTCCGTACATCTCGTCGGTATGCACCGAAGTTTTCCATGCGGTGCCGCAGACCCAGCGCGAAGCTGCGTTGGCGATCGGCGCGACCCGATGGGAGATGGTGCGCATCGCGGTGCTGCCCTACGGACTCTCCGGCGTGATCGGCGCTGTGATCCTGGGATTGGGCCGTGCCCTTGGCGAGACTATCGCGGTGGCGATGGTGATCGGCAACCGCCCCGAGATTTTCGCCTCGCTGTTCATGCCGTCCTCGACCCTAGCCAGCGTCATCGCCAACGAGTTCGCCGAGGCCACCTCCGACCTGTACGTCTCGGCGCTGATCGAGCTGGGCTTGGTGCTGCTGGTGGTGGGGCTGCTGCTCAACGTGGTGGCGCGGATGCTGGTGCTGGGCGTGACCCAGCGCCGTTTCGCGCGAGGTGCGCAATGAACTTTTCACCGTCGCAGCGGCGCGACTATTACCGCAAGCTCAAGAGCGACCTGATGATGGGTGTGACGGTCGGAGCCACGATCGTCACCCTGGCGCCGCTGTTCCTGGTGCTCGGCTATCTGCTCAGCAAGGGCGCGACAAGCCTGAACCTCACCTTCCTGACCCATCTGCCAACGCCGGTGGGTCAGAGCGGCGGCGGGATGGCGAATGCGATCGTGGGGACGCTGGAGTTGGTGGCGATGGCCTGCCTGATGGGAGTACCGGTCGGAATCGGCGCGGGGCTCTACTTGGCCGAGCATCGCGACCGTCCGCTCGCGGCGGCGGTGCGGTTCGCAGCCGACGTGATGATGGGGGTGCCGTCGATCGTGATCGGGCTTTTCGCCTACGCCGTGGTAGTACGCCCGATGGGCTCGTTCTCGGCGCTGGCGGGGGCGGTCGCACTGGCGGCGATCATGGTTCCGCTGGTAACCCGCACCACCGAGGAGATGGTAGCGCTGGTGCCGCACGAATTGCGCGAGGCCTCGCTCGCGCTCGGCGTGCCGCATTGGCGCACCACTATATCGATCGTGGCGCGCAGCGCGACGGCCGGCATCGTCAGCGGCGTGATTCTCGCCATCGCTCGGGTGGCCGGCGAGACCGCGCCGCTCCTGTTCACCGCCTTCGGCAACCGGTTCTGGTCGACCGGGCTGACCCAGCCGGTGGCGACGCTGACCGTGCAGGTTTACACCTACGCGATCTCGCCATTCGCCGATTGGCAGCGCCAAGCGTGGGCCGGCGCGCTGGTCCTGACCGCAATCGTGCTGGCGCTGGAGCTGGGCGTGCGATGGGCCACCGGCGGCGGCGCCAAGGCGGCGCGCTGAGGGATGCGTCAAGAAATGGACGACAAGCTCATCGCGCGCCGTCTCAACGCTTACTTCGGCAGTGTGCGCGCGATTCAGAGACGTCAACCTGGCGGTGTCCGCCAATGTCGCGACCGCGATCATCGGTCCTTCCGGATGCGGCAAGTCCACGCTGGTGCGATGCCTCAACCGGATGCACGAGGTGGTGCCCGGCACGCGAGTCGAGGGCGAGGTGCTCCTCGATGGCGAGAACATCTATGCACCCGGGCTGGACCCGGTACAGGTGCGGCGCCGGATCGGGATGGTCTTTCAGAAGCCGACGCCGTTCCCGACCATGTCGATCGAAGACAACGTCGCAGCCGGGTTGAGGCTCAACTCCGTCTCGCTGCGCGCCTCCGAGCGCGACGCGATCGTCGAGCGCAGCCTGCGCCAGGCCGCGCTGTGGGACGAGGTCAAGGACAACCTGCGCGGGCCGGGTTTGAGTCTTTCCGGCGGTCAGCAGCAGCGGCTGTGCATCGCGCGGGCGCTGGCGGTCGAGCCCGAGGTGATCCTGCTGGACGAGCCCTGCTCGGCGCTCGATCCGATATCGACCGCGCGGATCGAGGAACTGCTGTTCGAGCTCAAGTCCCGCTACACCATCGTGATCGTCACCCACAACATGCAGCAGGCGGCGCGCGCTTCCGACTACACGGCATTCATGTATGCTGGAGAACTGATAGAGTTTGGCGAGACCAGGCAGATTTTTACCAACCCGGCCCGCCGCGAAACCGAGGATTACATAACCGGGCGTTTTGGTTAGATTCTCGGGGAGGGTTGCCGATGGGTACGTTCCAACCGCAACACACCAATCGACATTACGAAGAGGAGCTGCGCGACCTGCGCGCGAGCCTGCTCAAGATGGGCGGGCTGGTGGAACGGCAGATCGCCGAGGCGGTGGAATCGCTGGTCAAGCGCAACAGCGACCAGGCCCGCGAGATCATCGCGCGGGACGCCGAGGTCAACCGCATGGATATCGAGTGCGACGAGCGCTGCATCCGGTTGCTCGCGCTGCATCAGCCCGCCGCCAGTGACCTGCGCTTCATCACCACCGGGCTTAAGATCACCACCGACCTCGAACGCATCGGCGACAACGCGGTCAACATCTGCGAACGCGCGCTGGAGCTCAACGACGAGCCGCAGCTCAAGCCCTATATCGACGTTCCGCGCATGGCGGCAGTGGCGCAATCGATGGTCAAGGACAGCCTGGACGCCTTCATGCGCGGCGACACCGAGCTGGCCCAGGCGGTGATCGCACGCGATGACGAAGTTGACGACCTTCAGCATCAGATCTATCGCGAGCTGCTGAGCTACATGGCCGAGGATCCAAAGCTGATCGGGCGGTCTACAAGGATCCTCTTCGTCTCCAAGTATCTGGAGCGGATCGCCGACCACTCCACCAATATCGCCGAGATGGTGGTCTTCATGGTCATGGGCAAGACCATCAAGCACATGGACAAGAGCACGCGCTGATGGGCACGGCTCCCAGAGCGGTTCGCAGCCCCACCCACAAAGTGCTGGTGGTCGAGGACGATCACGACATCCGCGAGTTGATCCGCTACAACCTCGCGCAGGAAGGCTTCGCGGTCGAGGAGGCGGCCGACGGCGCGCAGGCCCTGGAACGAATCAAGCGGCGCGCGCCCGACCTGATAGTGCTCGACCTGATGCTGCCCGGGATGTCGGGACTCGAGCTTTGCCGCCGTATCCGCGCCACCGCCGAGACCGCCTCCCTGCCGATCCTGGTGGCCACCGCCAAGGGCGCCGAAGTCGATCGCGTGCTGGGGCTCGAGATGGGCGCTGACGACTACGTGGTCAAGCCGTTCAGCCCGCGCGAGCTGGTGGCGCGGGTCAAAGCGCTGCTCAGAAGGGCCCATCTGTTGCCCGGACCCGAGCCGGGCGGCGTTTACGAGCGAGGCCGGCTCAAAATCGACTTTGACACCTACGAGGTCTCGGTTGACGGCGAGCGCCGCGATCTGGCGCTGCGCGAGTTCGAGCTGCTGCGCTTTCTGGTCAAGCATCCCATGCGCGTCTACAGCCGCGAGCAACTGCTCAACATGGTCTGGGGACGCGACACCTACGTCGAGCCGCGCACGGTCGACGTCCACATCCGGCGCCTGCGCCGGCATATCGAACGCGACGACTCCAATCCGGAGCTGATTTTGACGGTCCGCAGCGTGGGCTATCGTTTCAACCCGGACGCGCTTGGCTAAATCGCTAAACCTGCGCCTGCTGGTAGCGGTGGCGCTGAGCCTGATTCCCGGGGCGGTCGTGATGATCGTGCTGGCGGCCCAAGGCGCGGTTTCCTTCATCTGGGTGGCGATAGCGATCGCGATGGGCGCCGCGGCGGGCGGCGTGATCCTCCTCTCGGAGGCGAGGGCCCGGCGCCGGCGCGCCGAACGCATCGACGCGATCGCCGCCGCGCTCAAGCAGCGCCGGCCTCCGGCGCACTTGCTGGGCCAGGAGGACGATTTGATCGTCCGTGCGGAGCGCCGGCTGCTCGCGGCCGCCGACTCACTGCTCGATCAAGTGGAGGCGCTCGACCCCCAGCGCGAGGAGTTTGAGGCGATCCTGCGCAGTATGACCGAGGCCGTGGTGGTGACCGACAGGCGCGGCGAGACGCTGATGCTCAACGGGGCGGCGCGTACGATGTTCGCGCTCGAGCCCGACACCGACTACCGCGGGCGCGCGTTCGTCGAGCTGTGCCGCGATCCGCGCCTCCAGGAGTTCGTCGCCGGCGCGACGCGGTCGGCGGGCGACCAGGTGGTGAGCGCAGAGCTGTTGATCCAGAACCCCGCGCAGCGCTGTCTGCAGGTCAACGCGGCGCCGGTGCGTTCGGGGGGCGGCACCACCGCCGCCTGGGTGCTGGTCTTCCACGACATCTCGCAGCTCAAGTCCTACGAAACCCAGCGCACGGACTTTATCGCCAACCTGACGCACGAGTTGCGAACGCCGCTGAGCGCGCTTTGCGGCTACGCTGAGACGCTGGCCACGGGCGTCGAGGATCCCGACACCCAGCGGCGCTTCCTGGCGATCATCGAGCGCCAATCGCACCGCCTCTCCCGCCTGATCGACGACCTCATCTCGCTCTCTGACCTGGAGCGCGGACTGATGCCGCTCAGGATGGAGCCGGTCGAGCCGCGGCGCGTGATCGAGGAAGCGGTCGAGTTGATGCGCGAGCAGGCGCGCCAGCGCGACGTGTCCATCGAGACGAAATGCGCCACCGATTTGCCCAAGCCGGCGGGCGACCGCGATCGGCTGCATCAGGTGATGCTCAACCTGCTCGATAACGCGATCAAATACACGCCCCGCGGCGGACGCGTCACGGTCGAGGCGCGCGCCGCACCGGCCGGCGACGCCCAACCGACGGGAGTGGAGCTGGTGGTCGCCGATACCGGCGAGGGTATCCCGGCCGCGGATATCCCGCGGCTCACCGAGCGCTTCTACCGGGTCGATCGCGCGCGTTCGCGCGAGCTGGGCGGCACCGGGCTGGGCCTCGCGATCGTCAAGCACATCGTGCAGCTCCATCACGGGCGGCTGCGCATCGAGAGCCGCCTGCGCGAAGGCACCACCGTGACGGTCTGGATCCCGGCGGCAGGGTAGGGCGGACGAGCACCGGAGCATTCAGCCCCGGGTTTTCCCCTTTGTCCGCGCGTTTGCCCGGCGCTGCCGCGCTGGTAGACTAGTTGACAGTCTAGACTGTGGAGATGCCTGTGAGAGAGATTGGTGCCTTCGAGGCGAAAACCAAGCTCAGCACCCTGCTCGACTGGGTGGAGAGGGGTGAGGAGGTAGTGATAACTCGGCGGGGCAAAGCCGTTGCGCGGATGATTCCCGCCACCCCGGGCATCGACCGCGAGAGGGCGCGAGCCGCAGCGCAACGGATCCGTGAGCGCGCGGAGAAACTGAAGCTCGGGCGCTTTGATTGGGCCGAGTGGAAGGCTTATCGGGACGAGGGGCGGCTGTGAGCATGGTTCTCGACAGCTCGATGGCACTCGCCTGGATCTATAGTGACGAAGTTACTGATTCCGCGCGGCATGTGTTCGAGATAATCGCACGAGAGGGCGCCTGGGTACCGGCGATCTGGCGTCTGGAAGTGGCGAACAGCCTGTACACGGCAGTTCGGCGGGGCCGCATCGGCGGCAGTTTTCGCGACGCCGCGCTGGCGGACCTTGCGCTCATGGAGATCGTGACGGATGGGGACACCGACACGTATGCCTGGACGACCACGGTACACCTCAGTGACCGTTTCCGGCTGACCGTCTATGACGCCGCATATCTGGAGCTCGCGCAGCGCCGCCGCCTGCCGCTCGCATCGCTCGATCAGGATTTGCGAGTGGCTGCCGGCGTCCTTGGGGTGACGCTGCTCGGCGCGTGAGATGCCGGTCCAAGAGACGGACCTGTGGCACTCCGGCGTTTGCTCCTTCCTCGACGCCACCGCGTGGTATTGCACGGAGCTTGCGAGTGGGGGCCTCATGATGAAAGATCATGGGTCCGGGCGCGCCCTTAGCTCAGCGGATTAGAGCAACAGACTACGGATCTGTGGGTCGGGGGTTCAAATCCCTCAGGGCGCGCCAAATTCCCTGACAAACTGGCGGCTTCCAGCTCGAATAGATGACCTGCGAAGCGATCTGCTGTGCCAAAAGTGTGTCAGTTTGCTTTGGACCGGCTAAACAGCATTCAATCAAGATTTGCTGAGGCGCAAACCGCGCTCGCGCCTTTGCTAAGAGCCCTCCCGTTGCTGGTGCGAAGCTATTGGTGATGCAATCCTCCCAGAATTGGAAGCGGAGTGATGCGTCCCGCGCGTTGAACGACTCGGAAGCTGGGCGCGTCCTTGTTCAACGAGAGATGGGTCCTGACTTGGGCACTAATATACTTGACGGACCTTGCGTTGGTCAAAGGATTGCCCTATGCTGGCTTTCACACGTGTTTCCTTGGACGAAAGAGACCGGCCGATGGACCTAATAACCAAGTCTCTGCTCGACGAATTCTCCCGCGAGCATGAAATCACTTCGCTGGCCGAAGACAAGAGATTCGAGCATTTCGCTTCGTACATAACCGTTCGACGCCAATACAGCGAGACGTTCGATTCGGAAGAGGTCGTGACCGGCGCTGGCGGGGACACGGGGATCGACGGAATCGCGATCATCGTAAACGGCACCCTGATCACGGATGTTGAGAGCATTGCGGAGTTCACTGGCACGCTGGACGTGGCGTTCGTGTTCGTTCAGGCGGCACGGACCTCTTCTTTCGATGGCGCGAAAATCGGCAACTTTGCCTATGGTGTGCGCACGTTTTTTGAAGCCTCGTCGGCCGCGATTCAAAACACCAGGATTCAAGAAGCCGTCGCGATCAAGAACGCCATCTATGAGCGCAGCAGCAAATTTAAGCGAGGTAATCCAGCCTGTTATTTGTATTACGTAACAACCGGGACGTGGACTAACGACCCCAACCTTGAGAGCCGCAGAACCACAGCAATCGCCGACTTGAAAGCGACACAGCTTTTCAGTGACGTGAAATTCTTTCCCATTGGCGCTATTGACATCCAGAAGCTCTATAGGCAAGCGAAGAACGCGATAACGCGGAACTTCACTTTTTTGAACAAAAGTGTCCTGCCTCAAGTCCAAAGCGTGGAGCAAGCGTACCTTGGGTTCCTTCCGGCTCGTGAATTGCTCAAGCTCCTGACCGATGACGAAGGTGACCTTATCGAGAGTCTCTTCTACGACAATGTGCGTGGCTGGCAAGGCCTGAACGAGGTCAATTCCGAAATCAGCGACACGATAAGATCCGACTTCAAGGACCGTTTCGTGTTGATGAACAATGGGATCACAATTATCGCTCGAAGTTTGCAGCCCACGGGTAATAGCTTTGCCGTCGAGGACTTTCAGGTCGTAAACGGCTGTCAGACTTGTCATGTCCTATTCGACCAGAAAGACGGGGTCGATGAATCAGTGATGATTCCTCTGCGGTTGATTGCCACGCAAGACGAGGGAGTTACACATTCAATTATCAGAGCGACCAACCGACAGACCGAAGTCAAAGAAGAGCAATTCTTTGCCATGACGGAATTCGCGAAGAGGCTTGAAGAGTTCTTCGGGACTTTCCCAAACGGGCGCAAGCTTTTCTACGAGAGGCGTTCGCGTCAATACGACAGCCTGTCCATTGAGAAGACGCGGCTTGTCACGCCAGCAAATATGATTCGTGCGTTTGCCGCCATGTTCTTGGAGGAACCACATAGAACCACTCGGAACTATTCGTCGCTCAGAGAAAAGGTCGGCAAGGAGATATTTGTAGAAGGACATAGGCTAGAACCTTACTACGTTTCAGCGTGGGCACTCTATAAGTTGGAATATCTTTTTCGCAGCGGCAGGCTCGACGCGAAGTATAAGCCAGCGCGCTTTCATCTGCTCTTGGCGGTTCGCCTTCTATTCAATTCTGGGTCGCTTCCGCAGATGAATTCAAAGGAGATGACAGTCTTCTGCAACGCCCTCAGCGAAGTGCTGTGGGATTCGGCAAGAGCTGACGCAATCTTTGCAAAAGCTGTTGGCGCGGTTGATGTGGCAACAAGGGGCGACTTCAACCGAGACATTATCCGCAGTCAGCCGACCACGGAACGACTGAAGGACCAGTGTCGAACAGCCTAGCGCTTGTGGGCTTTGCGCTTGTGCTTGTCCTCGGCGAGGGCTTTCTCGATGGCTCGCCTAGGGACCGATACAAGCGTGCGCGCGAACTTTCGCAAGCGATCTAAGGCGGGTTCTGCCTCAAATTCTACGTCAAGTAACTTCGACTCGGCTTTCGGCTTCACGCCCCAACCTTACCACGCGGGCGCTTGCCTCTCCACTGCTTACGCCGGTAAGGGCGGAGCCGTCGATGCGGTCTTGCCGGTTAGTTCCTTGTACGTCACCCGGCGACCCGTGACGGCGCTGGCGACCTGAACGAAGCGCCCCGCATCGTTGTCCTCGCGTTCGTTGAAGCGAAAAGCCTCTTCGTTCAAGTAGCGGAGAAGATGGAACGGCTCGACGTTGACGTAGGTGCCCTTGAGGCAACGTTTTAGCAGGCTCCAGAAATTCTCGATCCCGTTCGTGTGGACGTTGCCCTTCACGTAGGTTTCCGTGTGATCGATGACGTTGTGAACGTAGTCGCGATCAAGGCCGTGGTATCCGACCCAACCATGGCTGTACACGTAGGAACCGCCTTCCACGTACTTGCGGACCACGCCTTGAAGCGTCTCGCCTTGCACGTTCGGAACGTGCGTTAGACGGACTTTCCGAGTCTTGCGATCCAGCAATCCCATGACGACCGCTTTACCGGCCCCGCCCGTGCCCTTTGCCTTTTTGTCCTTGTGCATGTTTCGGGCGAGGCCACCGATAAAAGATTCGTCTGCTTCAAACTCGCCAGCGACCTTGGCGAAATCCCGATTCTGCATCGCAAGGCGGATGCGTTGGAGCATGAACCACGCGGTTTTCTGCGTCACGCCCAATGCGCGATGTAGCTCCCAAGACGAAATTCCGTTCTTGCAGTTGGCGATCAGCCACATCGCGGGAAGCCATTTGTCCAGCCCGAGCGGCGAATCCTCAAAGATGGTTCCAGTCTTGAGCGTAAACTTTGGACGGTCGTGTTTCGCGTAGCATTTCCAGCGGCGCGCGTTCGCCAGATACGTCACCTTCTCGGAATTGCAGATCGGGCAACGGACCTTGCCATCCGGCCAGCGCAGTTCAGTCATGAAGCGATGCGCGTTGTCCGGGGCGCTGAAAAAGACGATTGCCTGTCGGAGCGTTCGTGGTGCGTTCATGCTAGAAATGTAGCACAACTATCGTGGTCCGTCAAGTATATTAGTGCCCTGACTTGGTTGTAGTAGACAGCATACGCTCTGAGAATTCTGCGCAGATGCGATTCGCCGAACACGATCAGGTGATCCAGGGCCTCTCGGCGAATCGGATGCGAGTGCCACCACTTCCAGCGGCGGCGAAGCGGAGACGCTGGCTGGATCAGGCCGGGTTACGAAATGGGCGCGACCTTTTCAAGAGTGCCGAATCGGCTTGCGGAGCGGGGGCGGGATTACCTTCGATGATCAGACATATCTCGACACCGCCTGATTGCTATCGGAAAGAAGCGCGTGATGATCGGCTCGTTGGCGCTCGCTGCGGGCCGCGTCAGACCGCTCGAAGGCGAGACCGGCCGAATCGGGGAAGCGTGGAATGAACGAAGGCGCGGGGAGACAAACCCGGATCGAGCCTGGATCGGCGTGGCCGCGGTCGCGCTGCTCGCGATGGGCTGCCTGCTGATTCTTCGCCCGTTCATTTTGGCGGCGCTGTGGGCCGTGATCCTCTGCTTCACGACCTGGCCGCTTTTCACCAGACTTGAGAGCCTGCTCGGCGGACGCCGGTCGCTCGCCGCGCTGATCGCCACCCTGACCCTGGCGGCGGTCATCGCCGCGCCGTTCGCGATCCTGGGTGCGACGCTGGCGAGCAACCTCTCCGATTTGATCGCAGCCACGCTGCGAATGATTCACCAGGGCCCGCCGCAGCCGCCGGCCTGGGTGGCACGCATCCCGGTGGTGGGCGGCCGCCTCCTCGACGACTGGAATCAGCTCAACCAGAGCAGTTCCGCGCGGCTCGAGGGACTCGCCAAGCTGCTGCCCGTGGCCAAGCAGTTCGTATTGCGGGGCGGACGCATCCTGGGCGCGGGAATCATCCAGATCGTCCTGAGCCTGCTGATCGCGTTCTTCTTCTATCGCGACGGAGAAGCCGCCGCCCGCCAGCTCAGCGCCGCGATCAATCGTATCGGCGGCGACGAGGGCGGTCGCCTGCTCGAAGTTGCCGGCGCGACAATTCGCGCGGTGGTCTACGGCATCCTTGGGACCGCGCTGCTGCAGGGCGTGCTCGGCGGCCTCGGTTTCCTAATCGCGGGAGTACCCGGAGCGACGTTTCTCGGCTTCGTCACGTTCCTGGTCGGAGGGATTCCGGGCGGGCCGCATCTGATCGCCCTGCCAGCCGCGTTCTGGCTGTACCAGCAGGGTTCGAGCGCTTGGGCGATCTTCATCATCGTGTGGGGTTTCATAGTCGGCAGCGTCGACAACGTGGTGAAGCCGCTGCTGATCAGCCGCGGCGGCACGACGCCGCTGATCCTGGTGATGCTGGGAGTGTTCGGCGGCGTGATGGCGTTCGGTCTGGTCGGCCTGTTCCTCGGCCCCACCTTCCTCGCCGTCGGCTACAGCCTGTTCGAGGAATGGGCAGGCACCCGCGCCGGCATCAAGCGATAGACATCAGGGGGCTAGTTGTCGATATGGAGGCGCGCGTTGCACAGCGGAGCGCTGGAGCAGACTGACGAGGGCCGACATCGCGCCGATTTGGACGCGGCGGCGTAAGTTTGGAGCGGCGATAGCGCCTCGAAGACGGAGCCGGCTTGGCCAGGCGGAGAAGAAAGACCAGCGCACCGGATACCGGCGAGCCGCGCGGCTCCGGCCGCCGATCCACCACTCTTCAGCTCCGGGCAACGCTCCCGGTTTCACGATTCTGGCTGTTGCCGGACCAGGTCATCCGGCCGACTTTCAAGATCGATACGCTTGCCACCGGGCGCAGCAGTCAGACCATAACCGAACTGGGCGATGCCGAGCTGTTCGACCTGTTCGTCTCGCCCTGGCCAGACCCCGAGCGATGGGGTCTGAGGTGGGCGGTGGGCCCGACTTTCGTCTTTCCCACCGCGAGCGATCGCGAGGACGGCCAGAATTCCTGGCAGGCGGGGCCGGCCGCGGCAATCATATTCCGCGGCATTCCACATCTAATGCTCGGCTTTCTCTATCAGAATCCGATCTCCTTTGCGTACACGAGCCCGGCGGCGAAGGCCCGCAGCGCGATGCTCCTTCAGCCCGCGATCTCGTATGAATTGGGCGGCGGATGGTACGCGAAGTCCTCCGACTCGACCTTTACGATCAACTGGAGGCATCACACTTCGACCACCATTCCGCTCAGCCTCGGGTTCGGAAAGGTCTGGAAGTTCGCCGGACTGGAGCTTGACGCGTGGACCTCGGGCGAATGGACGGCCTATCACCAGTTCACGGGCATCACACCGATGTACACCGTGCGCTTCGGCGTGACGCTGCTGTTTCCGCAATTCACACTATGAGCAGCGCGGCGCGGTCGCGCCTGCCCTTCGGCTCGGCAAAATTGTGCTGGGTTACACGTTTGACGGAACGGACGCGATCGGGCTTTACCCGATGACTGGCAAGAAGGCTACAACGGCGCTCAAGCCGCCGGATTGAGTCCCTCGACGGTCGCCAACCTACTGGTCGAAGGCGACAACCGGCGAATAATGAGCAGCGACAAGTCTGAGATCAGCTCGCGTTGCGAAACCCCGGCTTCTATGCGGAGTCGTGATAAAGGTGTGGAAGTGCGATTGCATAGCCAAGGGTACAACCAGGCGGTCGCCGACCCTGCGCTCATCGCCTGCCTGGACTGCGACCTGCTGCAGCGCCTCCCGGACCTTAGGCCGGGCGCATCGGCGCGCTGCCCGCGCTGCGACAAGGAGCTGTGGCGCCACCGCGAGGACTCACTCAACCGGACGCTCGCGCTGACGCTTGCGGCCGCGGTGCTATACGTGGTCGCGAACTCGGTTCCGATGCTCGGCCTAACGATTGTTGGGCGCGAGGCGTCCACCACAGTGCTCGGAGGCGCCCAGCACCTTTGGGAGAACGGCCAGGAGATCGTCGCGGTGCTAGTGGCGTTCACCGCCGTCATCGCGCCAGCGCTGCAAATCGGCTTGATGCTGGCGATCGTGCTCGGGGCGCACCGCGAACGCCCGTCGAGATGGGTGGGGACGCTCTTGCGCCATCACCCGACCACCGCGATCTGGAGCATGATCGAGGTCATGATGCTCGGCGTGCTGGTCGCCCTGGTCAAGATTGCAGATTACGCGACGGTGATCCCGGGAGTGGCGCTGTTCGTGCTCTGGGTGCTGGTCTTCCTGTTGGCCGCGATCCAGGCGAGCTTCGACCCCAGAGAGGTATGGGAGCGGATCGAGTGGGCGGAGGCCGGAGCGCGGCGCGCCACCGCTGGAGGCCGGATGGCCGAGGACACGCCGTGAGGCCGACCGCAATGACCGCGATGCAGCAAGGCCTGCAAAGCTGCGACGGCTGTGGTTTGCTTTCGCGTCCCGCGCCCGGCGAGCACGAAGGGCGCTGCCCGCGCTGCGACGAGGAGCTCGCCTTCCGCAAGCCCGCCAGCTTCCAGCGCACCTGGGCTTACGTGATCGCCGCCGCGATCTGTTACGTCCCCGCAAACGTCCTGCCCGTGTTGACGACGACCACGGCCGCCGGCGCCGAGTCGGACACCATCCTGCAAGGCGTCGTGCTCCTCTGGTCGCCGACGGGGTGGCCACTGTCGCTCATCGTGCTCTTCGCGAGCATCATGATCCCCAGCGCAAAGATCCTGGCGCTGGCATACCTGCTCATCACCGCGCAACGGGGTTCGATCGACAACAACCAGCAGCGCGCCCGGCTCTACCGGATGGTCGAGTTGATCGGACGCTGGTCGATGGTAGATGTATTCGTCGACACCTTCACCGCGGCCCTGATTCAGTTTCAGCCGCTCATGTCGGTGGAGCCGGGGCCCGGCTTGCTCTTCTTCGCGGCGGTGGTGGTGCTGACGATGCTCGCGGTCGAGTCCTTCGATCCGCGGCTGATCTGGGATTCCGCAAGCGCCAAAGAGGTTCGATATGCCTGATCGTGACCCACCGCTCCCTTCGGTACCTGACTCGAAGGCTGTTCCCAGGAAGCGCACGCGGCTCTCTCTGGTCTGGTTTATCCCGATCCTGGCGGCGCTGGTCGGAGTGTTTGTGCGCGGGACATGGGTAACAGGTGTGCGAGGACATGGGTAACACCTAACCGGCATGCTGGACCTCCACCAGGAGGTGACCGGGATGCCGTGGCGGGAGGTTACTCGAGTGTCGTTGCGGGAGGAGTTCGTGCAACTGGCGATGCAAGCGGGAAGCAATCGGCGTGAGTTGTGCCGGCGCTTCGGGATTTCGGCCAAGACCGGCTACAAGTGGCTCGCGCGCCATAGGCGGGAAGGGCCGAGCGGACTTAAAGACCGCTCGCGCCGCCCGCGGCGCAGCCCGGCGCGCACCGCAGCCGGGATTGAGCAGGAAGTAATTCGGCTGCGGGCGCAGTCGCGCAACTGCTGGGGCGGCCGCAAGTTGTCCCGTCAACTGCTCGGCCAAGGCGGGCCGCACTTGGCGCCCAGTACCGTGACCGGCATCCTGCGCCGCGCCGGCTTGCTCAACCCCGAGCTGGCCGCCGCAGCTACTCCCTGGCAACGCTTCGAACGCAGCGGGCCTAATCACTTGTGGCAGATGGATTTCAAGGGCCACTTCGCGCTGCTTTCCAACGCGCGCTGCCATCCGCTGACCGCACTCGACGACCATTCGCGCTTCTCCCTGGCGTTGCAGGCCTGTGCCGATGAGCTTGGCGACACCGTGCGCGCGGCGTTGACCGTGGTCTTCCGCCGCTACGGCTTACCGGCCGCGATGTTGATGGACAACGGCGGGCCGTGGGGCGGCCGCGAGCATCCCTACACCCGGCTCGGCCTGTGGCTGATCCGGCTGGGGATCAAAGTCATCCACGGGCGTCCCTGCCATCCCCAGACCCAGGGCAAAGATGAACGCTTCCATCGCACCTTGCGGTTCGAACTCTTGCGCCACTTCAACTTCACCGACCTCGACCATTGCCAGCGCGAGTTCGACCGCTTTCGCGACCGCTACAACCTGCTGCGCCCACATGACGCGCTCGGGCTGGCCACTCCTGCCAGCCGCTATCGCCCCAGTTCGATCCCCTTCCCCGAGCACCTGCCGCCGATCGAATATCCGGCCGGCCTCGAGGTGCGCAAGGTGCAGGCCGAGGGCTACTTCAGCTATCGCGGACGCGAGTTCCGGGTCAGCAAGGGGCTGCGCGGCTTGCCGGTTGCGCTCCGTCCTGGCCCCCTTTCCGACTCCCAACGTGAGGTGCTGTTCTGTCATCAAGTGGTCGCTGTGATCGACCTCAATCAAACCAATCTCACCGATGCCACCGACTAACGTTTCACCGTGGGTTGTCCACAAGTCCACAGGCGGGATCCTTCATTCGATCCCAGCGCCCGTGGACCTTGTGGGCAACCCACGGCCACCCAAAATGTGTTACCCATGTCTCCGTACACCTGTTACCTATGTCTCCCGTCCGTACATCGGAGCCTGGGTGGCGGTGACGAGGGTCTTAGGCGAGGGGCCCAAGATCACGATCGTCTTCCAGTCAGCCGAGGGACTGGAGGCCGGCAAGACCAAGATCCACTATAACGGCGTTGATATCGGCACCGTCACGACGATCCGGTTGTCGGATGATCACCAGCGAGCGATCACCTTCGCACAGATGGCCCCCAAGACGGAAGGATTTCTCGTCGAAGACACGAAGTTCTGGGTGGTAAGGCCGCGGGTATCGGGCGCCAACGTGACAGGGTTGGGCACCCTTATCTCCGGGGCCTACATCGGCATGGAAATCGGAGTTTCGAGGGAGAGCAGGCGCGACTTCGTCGCGCTCGAAACGCCGCCGGTCGTAACAGGCGAAATGCCGGGCCGTTTATTCGTGCTGAAAACCCCCGACCTGGGTTCGCTCGACACCGGCACGCCGATATACTTTCGGCGGCTGAAGGTCGGCCAGGTCGCGTCGTACGAGCTAGACAAAGACGGCAAGTTCCTGACCGTCAAGGCGTTCGTGCAAGCGCCTTACGACCAGTACGTCAACCCGGACACGCGCTTCTGGCACGCCAGTGGGATCGACGTGTCGCTCTCGGCGAGCGGTCTCAGCGTGCAGACCCAGTCGGTTTTGTCCATCCTGATCGGCGGCATCGCGTTCGAGACGGCTGCGACCGATCCGGTCTTGCCGCCAGCCGAGGCGAACACGGTCTTCACCCTGTTCAACAACCGGGCCCAGGCCTTCAACCCGCCCCCCCGCAGTCCGCAGACCTACCAGCTAATCTTCAAGGACTCGGTCCGAGGGTTGGCGCCCGGCGCGCCGGTAGAGTTCCGCGGCATTCCAATCGGCGAGGTAGTGGAGGTTCGCGCGCAAGTCGACCTGAAGACCTTCGAATTCTCGGTACCGGTGACTATCCACGTGGACGCGCAGAGACTCGGGGTCAAGATCGTCGACCTGAAGACCGGCGCGGATTTCGAGACCATGCGCAAGAAGCTGATCGACTCCCTGGTGTTCCACGGGGTCCGTGCGCAGTTGCGGACGGGGAACCTGTTGACCGGGTCCGCGTACGTGGCGCTCGACTTTTTCCCTGGCGCGCCCCCGGCCACCGTGGACTGGTCGCAGAAGCCAGCGGAGTTGCCGACCACTCCGGGGCAGCTCGCGGCGACCGAAGCGACCGTCGCCAACATCATCAAGAAGCTCGACAAGGTGCCGTTCCAGGAGATCGGCGGTGACCTGCGGAAGGCGATCGCCGATTTGGATCGGACGCTGGTGAGCGCGCGCGGCACACTCGACAATGCCAACAGCTTCGTCGAACCGAACTCCGTACAGGGTCAGGAACTCGGCAACACGCTACAGGAAGTGAGCCGTGCGGCCCGGTCATTGCGCGTGCTCGCAGACTACCTCGAACGCCATCCAGAGACGCTCATTCGAGGCAAGAAGGAGGAGGCGAAGTGATGGCAAGCCGTGTCGCGCATCTGCTCTTGATCGCTTTCGTCGCGGTTGCGGCAGTTGGTTGCAGCACCTCGGCGCCGGCGCGGTTTTACACCCTCGACTCCACGGCCACCCCGGACGGCGCGCCGGCTGTGCGCACCGCCGTCATTGTCGGCCCGGTCTCCGTCCCCGCTTCGGTCGACCAGCCGGAGTTCGTAGTGCAGGTCGCGCCAAACCGCGTCGAGGTCGAGGAGTTCGACCGCTGGGCTGCGCCACTGAACGACAGCATTGAGCGCGCCGTCGCCGGCGACCTTGCGGTGCTGCTTGGGACGCCTGACGTGGCCACGGCGCCGCTGGCGGACTTCAGCCCTGCCTATCGGGTCACGATCGACGTCCAGCGCTTCGAGTCGGTTCGCGGCGAGGCGGCGCTCGTCGAGGCAGTGTGGACCGTACGCAGGAATGCGGGCGGGGAAACGCGCTCGGGCCGCACAGTCGCGCGCGAGGCCGTGAAGGACAAAGGGTTCGACGCGCTCGCCGCCGCGCACAGCCGCGCGCTTGCAACGGTGAGCGGCGAGATTGCCGTGGCGATCCGGGCGGAAGCAGACGAGAAGCCGTAGCGACGGGACTGCGCGCATATCCCAATGGACGACAGCATATTGGAACAATTGCGAGAGGCCATCCGCCGTCATTTCGCGCCGCGCCGACACAGTGCGCTACTTGTGGCGATCATCGTTCTCTTCGCAGTGCGGCCCCTGATAGGCGATGCCGGAATTAGCGCTGCCGTGTTAAGTATTGCGATGTTGGCCATGCTGCTGGTGGCCCTCTATAACATTCAGGTCGACGAGTTGGTGGGCGAACGTGAAACTCTTCTGGCCGAGAGGAGGAGGCGAAGCATCATCGGCTGGGCGCTTGCACTGCCCGCGACTGCGGAACGATTGGCCGTCACTTTCATGCCAAGCCGTTCGCTCCTTTTGAGCGGCTCAATTTTGTGGCTGCTGCTCCTTTCCTTCATTACGTGGAATCTATTGCGCGACGTGTTGAGGCAGAAGGAGGTCACGAGGGAAACCATCAGCATGTCGATTTCGGTCTATCTGTTGCTCGGGTTCACTTGGCTCTTTTCTACATCGTACTCAATCAGGTGCAGCCGCACGCCTTCAGCTTCGGGGGCTCTCCGACGCCGATTTCGGGCGCGCCCTCCGAGCAGCAGGCTTTCCCGGTTCTTATTTACTTCAGCCTGACTACACTGGCTACCATTGGATACGGCGACATCACTCCCCTGACTCTGCAAGCCCGCTACGCAGCGGTGGCTGAGGGTATCACCGGACAGTTTTATCTCGCGATTCTGGTTGCGCGATTGGTAGGGATTTACATGAGCCAATCGATAAATCGGGACAACCGCATCCAACCGCGCACTTCTGCGAGGCAAAAGTCGATAGACCGGGACCAATGATCGTGGGCCATTTGCTTTTCTAGAGTCCCGAGTTTGAAGTATTATGAACAAAGTGACCCCACAATCGTTGGCTTTTCTCGCTGAAATCGTGCTACGAATTTCTAAACTCAGGATACTAGAATCGTAATTATCGAATTCGCCGTGGAGGTTTCTAATGTCTCCATCAAAGACCGTCACTCTGGTGCTGGCGGCGATCCTGATTTCGGGAAGCGCGTGGGCGGCCGACCCAATCATCTATCCGGCCAAAGGCCAAAGCCACGAGCAGCAGGATCGCGATCAATACGAATGCCATCGATGGGCCGTTCAGCAGACCGGCTTCGACCCTTCGCAACCCTCTTCCGCGGCCAAGGCAAACGCTGCTGACCAGCGCCAAGGGCCGCTGCTGGGGAAAGGCAGTCAGCCGAATGCGGTCCGAGGCGGAGCGCGCGGGGCGGCCCTCGGCGCGATCGGCGGCGCGATCGCGGGTAATGCCGGAAAGGGTGCGGCCGCCGGTGCAGCAATAGGCGGAGTGGGCGGCGCTCTGCGCCGTCGCGATCAGGCTAATAGCGCTGCGGCCGCAGCCACCAGCGCTCCCAGCGGGTTGGATTCATACCATCGCGCGCTCGCCGCATGCATGACCGGGCGTGGCTATTCGGTGAAATAGTTCGTTAGGCCGACAGCAGGCAGGTCATGGCTATTGAACTCGTCGCCGCAAATGGGACGCGCTTTCCGCGTGCAAGCCGGCATCAAATCCGACTGCGCGACGAGTGCGTCAACGAGCATGTCTTCCTCAGCGCGGCTGAGGCACGGGAGACCATCGAGGCATGGCGCTACTCGCCGGCGCCGCTGGAAACACCGTGTACCAAAACCGGCTAAAACCTTGCAGAGCAAGGCCATGTGGTCTATACGGCTAGTTGAAATCGGAGAGTCAAAACGGAAATCCCGGACAAATAGGTGGACGACGATGGGAATCAAACTCAATCGAATATGTGTGTTGTTGACCGTGGCATTAGCCGGATGCGCAGGAGCGTCCGCAACGCAACAGGCGACGATGGCGCCCGCGGTCAGCGCCCGTCCGACTCAAATAGTCGTTTACCCCTTCAGCGTCGATCCGTCAAACGTCACGCTGAATCAGAGTATCATACAAAGAGCGTACCGGAACGTCTCCGGCGAAGACGAGAGCGCGCAGCAGCTCAAAATCGCCCACGACACCGCCGAAAACGTATGCCTGGAAGTCGTCACGGCCTTGAAGGAGAAGGGGTATGACGCGGTATGCCAAAAACGCGGAATCACCGTTGCGGGCGACAATGTGGTGATCGTGGATGGCGACTTCACCGACATCAGCGAGGGGAACCGCCTGCGGCGACTGGTGATTGGACTGGGCGCGGGAGCATCGACGCTCGACACTAGCGTCGAGGTGTGGCAGCGGTCGGGCGACATGTCCTCCCGGCTACTCGCATTCACCACTCACGCCGACAGCGGCAAGATGCCGGGAGCAGCAGTCATGGGCCCGGCGGGGGCGGCGGCAGGCGCCGGCGCAGCCTCGGTGGTGGTCGCGAACGCCGCGGCCGGAGGGGTCAAGAACTACACCTCGTCCAACGGGTTTCTCGCCGACAAGACGGCCACTCAGATCGTCGATTCGCTGACGCAGTATTTTGCTCAGCACGGATGGACCTCGTGACGTTATCACTCGGGGAGGCGGGAAGGAGTCTATGAAGGGTGTCAGTCGCTGGCTTGCGGTATTTCTGACAACAGCTGTGATCCTTGGCTTCGGCGCGCGCCACGCGCAGAGTGCGGGTGGGGCTCCGTGCAATGAGGCTCGTCCGGGTTCTCCGGCGGCGGCGCTCCAAGCGCTGCTGGACGGAAATTCACGATGGACGTCCGGAACTCCACGGCATCCGGGTCAGGATTTATCACGCCGCAGGTGTGTATCCGCAAACGGTCAGACGCCGTTCGCTGCGATCCTGTCCTGCTCGGATTCAAGAGTTGCTCCCGAACTGCTGTTCGACCAAGGCGTGGGCGACTTGTTCGTGGTGCGCGATGCGGGCAATAGCGCCGACACCATAGGTGTCGAAAGTCTCCAATATGCGGTCGATCATCTCGGCGCGGAGGTTGTGATGGTGCTCGGGCATCAGAAGTGTGGTGCAGTGACTGCCGCGGTCGACTCGTATCCGAAACCTGCGCCGCATTTCGTCTCAGCCATCTACGACGCGGTCGCGAAGGTCAAGGAGAAAGAACGGGACGCAAACGAGAAAACCGCAGTCAACGATGCGATAGATCAGCACGTGATACTGGAAGTGCAGAAACTCAGAAGTACCCATCCGTTTGACGAAAAGATCGCTGCTGGCAAGCTTCGCATCATTGGCGCGCGCTACGATCTGGACAGCGGCAAAGTAACCATGCTGATTCAGTAAATCATAAAAGAGCGTTGGCATTTCCTGCTTGAAGCTTGCGCGATCTGCGCGGGACGCCAGCCTTCGGACTTCAGCGCCGAGCGCGGACCTAACGTGGCCGCGGTCGCAATGCCCAATAGGAATGCGCCAATACTGTGGGCGCTGCTTAGCAGGGGTGATCGTTACCACTCGAGCAGGGTACTCATGCGCGCAGTTTTGCGCCCCGACTCTCCACCGGGCGGGGTCCATATATGCTTGGCGGAGCGAGGCGAATTTGAACCGCCGGTGCCAGTCCTTCGTTTGGCGACCCTCGAGTACCCACCGAGTACCCGCTCTCAGCTTCTACCGCGTGACTTGGCGTAACGTTCTTCCCGCAAGCCGAACACAGGTTCGGGCCGCGTCATGGCACGCTCCTCGTCGCCTGAACGTTGAGAGCGACGCCTCCTGAATAAGCCACGATGTATCTTCCGCCTCTGCTTAGGTGATTTATGTTACACATTCTCGCCAGCCTTCAAGTCGATGATGTTTTCGCCGCTTCTTACAGAGAAGGTTCGCGCTCGGGTATCAATCCGGACGATTCTGCCCGCAACCGTCTCGATTTTGACCGCTGACTTGCCTGTCGAGAGGGACATAGTGGCCGCTGGAGCCGCGGCAGGGGAAGCTACAGTCTGAGCGAATGCGAGCGATCCAAAGCCGCCGGCAAACAGTAGCGCAGTCGAGATCGAAACGGTGTGATTCATAATCATCTCACGCCTCCGGTGTGAAAAAAATCATGCGAACCGCCCACTAGCAGGTTGCGGAAAAACTCCGGAAACACTTGACTAGTCAGTAACGTTGGCATGAATCAGCTCATCAAAGCGTGTGATTGCTTAGGCCGAAAAGGGCCCAAAAAGGCTTTTTCCGCAACCTGCTAGAGCCTCATCGTGAAAATATGCCGTTGTCTAAACCTCCGCAACGCGACGGTCGCAGGTCCAATGTTTTCTCCGCGCAATGACGCATCCGCCGCTCCCCAAGCGGAGGGCGCGGCACCCCGCCGAAGAACTCGAAGCTGACCTTGTTCCCTCGCAGAAGGCTTCCGCGCTCTCTGCCGGATAGGCTTGCACCAAGCAGCCGTCGCTGTGCGGCAGATCCATCGCGAAGAAGTGGATCTTCCGCTCCACTCTGCCGATCACCGCCAGCGCTTCGCCGAAGTCGAGCCGAAGTCAAACCCTGATGCTGGAAGCGTCTGGGATGATCGAACCTCGAGCGATCTCGAACGAATCTGATTTTTGCGTTGCTCGAATCAGGAACGACGGCGAAGCAGTTTGGCACAGCAGCGGAGAGCGCCGAAGATCCTGAATTTCGCGGGCTTCTCCGGAAAATGCCGAACACCCCAGACCCCCTTGCGGAGGAGGTGATCACTATGCCGAAGACCACGTTGCGATTACCGGAGGAGCTTCTGAAGCGGGCGAAGATTCACGCCATCGAGGAAGGCACGACCCTGCCTGCAGGACGTCGTGGCGGAAGCGCTGCGGGCGTACCTCAAGTCCCGGAAGGAGGGCAGGTAAGATGCGTGGAATGGGAAGAATTTACAAACGCGGCGGCGTCTGATGGGTGCGGTACTCTCATCGCGGCAAGGTGTTTAGCGAATCATGCCACAGCGAGCGCGAAGTCGATGCGCGCAAGCTGCTCAAGAAACGCATCGGTGAGGCGGGCACAAACCGGCTGATCGGTCCAAGCGAGGAGCGCGTGACCTTCGAGGATTTGGAGAAGGTTCTGCTGGACGACTACAAGGTCAAGGCGAATCGATCCGAGCACGTCGCCCGGCTGGCGCTGAGGCGCCTGCGCGAGTGGTTCGGCGGCTACCGCGCGAACGACATCACGAGTGGCCGGCTCAAGGCTTATACCGCCCAGCGGATGACGGCATACTGGTCCACGACCTGCGCCGAAGCGGCATTAGGAACGCGGTGCGCGCGGGAATACCCGAGCGTGTGGCGATGGCTCTGTCTGGGCATCGTACCCGCACGATCTTCGACCGCTACAACATCGTGAGTGAGGGCGATCTTGATGCGGCGGCGGCGACGATCACGCAGTACGTCGCCCACCAGCAAGAAGCACCCGCCAAGGTTACGCCTCTACCTGCGAGGCGCGCCGCGTAGGAGCCTCAAGTTGATCGCGTTTTACTGTGCCAGTTCTGTGCTAAAACCCATCTCGAAGCGCTCCAAACGCGCCCTTACGGGATGGGAAAAACCCGCGAGTTTGTGGGGTTTCTTAGCCGACGCTTGGAGCCGTTCGCAGCCCGATTCAGACTACGGATCTGTGGGTCGGGGGTTCAAATCCCTCAGGGCGCGTCAATGAAGTCGGGGGTTTTTGGTGGTGGGCAAGCGGTCTCCGGCAGTGCCGCGAGAAAGCCGGCTTGCGACCCGTTGCCGTGCCAGACGCGGGTTTCAGTTGCTTTGGCGAAACCCGCGGCGTACTTGACAAGATAAGCAACACCGGAAATCGACCTGGAGGAGCCAGCGATGGCCCAGGGAAAGATCACGCTCAAGCAAACCGACCGCGTCGAAATCACCACCGTTTTGGACAACACCGTCGACCTGCTGTTGACTTCGAGCGAGGTGGTGAAGCGCTACCGGTCGGAAGCGACGATGGGCAAGAAATGGCTTATCGCCGAGCACGGCTTTTCCGCCGTGGTCAAGGTCGCCGGTGACGGCGGCGCCGAATCGCTCCTGTTCGACACCGGGTTGAGCCGCGACGGGATGATGCACAACTTCGAGGTGCTCGGAATCAAGCCGCGCGAGCTCCGCGCCGTCGTGCTCAGCCATGGCCATATCGACCACACCAACGGGCTCCTCGCGATGATAAGCCGGCTCGGCAGGCGCAGGATCTCGCTCGTGCTGCATCCCGACGCGATGCTCGCGCGCAAGGTGGTGCTGCCAGGCGGGCGCGAAACGAGCCTGCCGCCGCCCGACAAGCGCGCGCTCAGGCACAATGGAGTCGAGCTTATGGAGCAGCGCGGGGCGTCGACGCTGCTCGGCGATCTCGTCCTCATCACGGGGCAGATTCCGCGCACCACCGATTTCGAGCGGGGCTTCCCCATCCATTGGGCAAAAGTCGGCGGCGAATGGCAGCCCGACCCGCTCATCTGCGACGACCAAGCTGCGGTCGTGAATGTCCGCGACAAAGGGCTCGTGATTCTCACGGGATGCGGCCATGCCGGTCTGATCAACACCATCCGCTACGCGTGCGAACTCACGGGCGTAGCGCGGGTGCACGCGATAATCGGCGGCTTTCACCTGTCGGGGCCGCTGTTCGAGCCGCGGATCCAACCCACGATAAAGGCGCTGTGGGAATTCGCCCCGGATATCATCGTGCCCGCGCACTGCACGGGCTGGCGTGCGACGCATGCGATCGCGCGCGAGTTTCCCGAGGCGTTTGTCCAGAACAGCGTCGGCACGCGCTTGGTCATCTAAGCCGCGGCGCATCGCTCGCCGGGGCACGGCAGACCAGCGAGGCGGGAAAAACGCGGCGCGCGGCGATTAGCTCGCCGCCGGCAGAGCTCGCCGTTCAGTACGGATGGGTGCCGAGAATCACTTCGACGCCGAACTTCTTGCTGAGACGGGTCTTGAGGGCGTCAAAGTCAATGGGACATTCGGCTGACTCCATCGCGCCTTTCATGCAGGTCCCCAAGTAGACCACGTCCAACTCCTGCCCGAGCCCCTTGAGCGTTTCCCTGAGCAGGTTCACCCGTGGAACGGTCAGGCCGGGACAGTCGCCGCAATGGGTCATGCCAACAATCTGGAGGTCGTCGAAGCGCGCGAATTCGCCCGCGTGAAGCGCGATTCCCTTAAAGCACTTGGCGCATGCGACACATGATATGTCCTTGATCTTCTTGCAGTAGAGGATCGCCGCTCTCTTGGCCATGGGTCTTTCCTCAGAGGTTCGTCTTTTCTTGCTACGTCGAGGGCGCACTCAAAGTTCCGCCCGAAAGCCGCCGAGCCCTGCCAGCCACCGCCCTCAGTCCGCCGCCTACAGTCCTTTATCCTGACATACCTGTGGCGGGGAGCCAATGTTTGCGAGGTAGACCGCGTTCCCGCGCCAACCTATTAGGTTTCTGATCATTGGCTGGCGGTAGCTTAGGCAGCATTGCAGACCGGGTATGTCGTCTTTTGGTCGGTCGCCAACTCCTTAATACGCGAATATGCGGCCGAGCTTGGCGCTGAGTACACAGTATGCTCGCTTGGAAATCTATTTTGCACGCAATTTTCGTCAGGCAGCTATAGTGGACCCGTTAAGACCAGAATCGTGGGCGAAGAACGCTTCGTGAGTGATAAATTTTGCCACTCCGCATGTAGCGTTTTGCCCACCCATGAACAGGACGAATACCGGAGAAGCATGGAACTCTCTTCCCTTCGCGAGAGGGGCGGAACTTGCATTAGTTCCGGCCTACAACTGATGAAGGCAGGCAGGACAGGGCCAAGGTGGCTCGATGCGCGCAGGCGTTCCTTTCGGCGGCAGTGCGTGGCGCCTTTGGCGCCAAAAGAGTCACGTCATCGAGGTCTTGTGTGGGAAAAGTCAGCAAAAATCAGGGCTTGTTTTTTGCATGACATAAGGGCGAATTATCCGGTGGGAAAGACACTATAAGGAGAACTTTATGCCGAGCTACGTCAATCCGGACAAGTGCGACGGGTGCAAAGCGTTGGATAGAACGGCGTGCCAATACATTTGCCCCAATGACTTGATGGTCTTGGACAGGCAAAAAATGAAGGCCTACAACCAGGACGTCAGTATGTGCTGGGAATGTTACAGCTGCGTGAAGATCTGCCCGACCCAAGCCATCGAGATCCGGGGCTACGCCGACTTTGTGCCCATGGGAGCGGCGGTGACGCCGCTGCGTTCGACGGATTCCATCATGTGGACCGTCAAGTTCCGCAACGGCACGCTCAAGCGATTCAAGTTCCCGATTCGAACCACCGCGGAAGGTACTGCAGTGCCGGCCGGCGGATTCGCGGGCGACGGTGACCTTAACAGCCCGGCACTGTTCACGGAACCGGCTTCGACCGGCCTGAACGAAGTGTTCACGCTTGCCAAGAAGGCATAGCGAGCAGGGAGTTGAAGGCAATGTCCGGTGCGAAAGTAGCAAGCGTCTTATCACACCCTGACAGGGGAAACGAGGAGGGCCACCATGGCCACATTTGAAACCAAAGTCGTAGAAACTGACCTGCTGATCCTGGGCGGCGGGATGGCTGCCTGCGGAGCCGCAGTCGAGGCCGCCCATTGGGCCAAGAAGAACGGGTTGAAGGTAACGCTGGTTGACAAGGCCGCCGTGGACCGTTCGGGTGCGGTCGCGATGGGACTGTCGGCGATCAACCAGTACGTAGGACTCAAGGACGGCAAGAATAGCGTCAAGGACTACGTCGATTACGTGCGCAACGACCTGATGGGGATAACCCGCGAGGATCTCGTCGCCAATATCGCGCGGCACGTCGATTCGAGCGTGCACCTGTTCGAGAAATGGGGCCTGCCGATTTGGAAGGATGAGCAGGGCCAATACGTCCACGAGGGCCGCTGGCAACTGATGATCAACGGCGAATCCTACAAGGTGCTGGTGGCCGAGGCCGCCAAGAACGCCTTGTTGCAGGATGGAGTCGGCGAGATTTTCGAGCGCATATTCATCGTCGGTCCGCTGCTCGACGGCGATCGCTGCGCGGGCGCGATCGGATTTTCCGTCCGCGAAAACAAGATTTACGTCTTCAAGGCGAAAGCGACGCTGGCGGCGATGGGCGGCGCGGTCCATGTCTTCAAGCCGCGCAGCAGCGGCGAGGGTATGGGGCGCGCGTGGTATCCGCCCTGGAACTCCGGCTCCTCGGCCTACTTTACGATCCAGGCCGGCGCCGAGATGACCTGCCAGGAAGTGCGCTTCATCCCGGTGCGGTTCAAGGATGCGTACGGCCCGGTCGGCGCTTGGTTCCTGCTGTTCAAGTCTCGCGCCACCAACGCGATGGGCGGCGACTACATGGTGGAGCGCAAGCCTGAGCTCGAGAAATGGCTGCCCTACGGCCACGTCAAGCCCGTTCCCGCCAATCTTCGCAATTACCTCGGCATGCTCGACGTGATGGAGGGCAAGGGTCCTATCTCCATGCGCACCGAGGAGGCGATGCAGAAGATCGCCGACCAGTACAAGGACGATCCCAAGGCTTACAAGAAAAAGGTGAAGGACCTCGAGTCCGAAGCGTGGGAAGACTTCCTCGACATGACCATCTCCCAAGCCATCCTGTGGGCCGCGAGCAACGTCCAGCCCGAGGAGAGGAGCTCGGAGATCGCCGCGGCCGAGCCGTATTTCATCGGTTCTCACTCCGGCGCTTCGGGGGCTTGGCTAAGCGGTCCGCCCGACCTGCAAAACGACGAGACCCGCAAGGAATACTTCTGGGGCTACACCAACATGGCGACGGTCAAGGGTCTGTTCTGCGCCGGCGACGCTTCGGGCGCTTCCAGCCACAAGTTCTCTTCCGGTTCGCATGCTGAGGGCCGGATCGCCGCCAAGTCGGCGATCAAGTTCATCGTCGAGAACAAGGCCGCGCCGAAAGTCGATCAGAGCGCGATTGACGCCAAGATCGCAGAAATCCTAAAGCCGCTCGACACCTACGAGCAGCACAAGGGCGCGACCACCGATCCCGAAGTCAATCCGAATTACATCAAGCCGCGCATGTTCATGTTCCGGCTTCAGAAGATCATGGACGAGTACGCCGGCGGCGTCACCGCGCAGTTCACGACCAACAAATCGCAACTGGAAAGAGGGCTCGAACTGCTGGGCCTGCTGCGCGAGGACGCGCAAAAGCTCGGGGCCTCGAATCTGCACGAGCTGATGCGCGCCTGGGAAAATGTCCATCGTCTCTGGCAGGCGGAAGCGCATGTGCGCACGATGCTGTTCCGGGACGAGACCCGCTGGCCGGGTTACTACTTCCGGGCCGACAAGCCAAAGTTGGACGAAGCCAATTGGCATGTCTTCGCCAACTGCCGGTTTGATCCGAAATCGGGCAATTGGCAGATGGTAAAGCGCCCGGTGCTCCACGTCTTCCCGCAGGCCAAGGAGCACGAGTTGTTGGGAGGCTGATTTGGAGGAGTTAAGGAACCGGGAGGCTTCCGCAAAGAAGCCTCCCGGACCTTGCAAGGTTGCAACGGTGGTCCAAGAAGCTCGCATCCAATGCCCTCATTGCCACGGCTCGCTGCAGGCTTGGGCGACGCCTGCGCTGAGCTCCTGGGGCGGCGAATTCCAGTACGTCTGCTTCAACGACGATTGCCCCTACTTCGTGCGTGGCTGGCAATGGATGGAGAGTCAGTATGCAGTGCATGCCTCCTACCGGTTCCGGCTCGATCCGGTAACCGGGGAAAGCGGTCCACTGCCGGTATGGTCCAAGCAGGCGCTCAAGGAGCACATCATCTCGCAAACGGAGTTGTCCCATGGCTGAGGATTTGCTGACCCGGCAGGAGCCGCCCACCGATCGGCCCGCGATCGGACCGGACGACGTCTTTGCGTTCGCCTGCCACAAGGGGCTGGACTGCTTTACTAACTGCTGCCGCGACGTTGCGATCGTGCTCACGCCGTACGACGTTCTGCGCATGAAGCAGGCACTTGCGCTCGACTCCACGGAATTCCTGCTGAAATACACACTCCCGACCGTCACCCGCGACCAGAAAATTCCCATCGTGCTGCTGAAGATGGATCCGGAGACCAAGCGGTGCCCGTTCGTCACCGGCGCCGGCTGCAGCATCTACGGCAATCGCCCCTGGGCCTGCCGCATGTATCCGCTGGGCGCGGCCGAACCGCGCCATCCTACGCCTGAGGCGCGGCCGTTTTACTTCCTTTTGCGCGAGGACCAATGCCACGGGCATGACCAGGGCGACCCTTGCTCGGTCCGCCAGTGGATAGCAAATCAGGGAATTGAGCAGTACGAGGTGATGGGGGCTTCCTTCAAGTATCTCATGCTCAGTGAGTTCTGGGAGAAGGAGAATATATTATCGCCGGAAAAACTCGCAATGTATTTCACGGCGTGTTATGACCTCGACTCCTTCCGAAGATTCGTATTCGAGACCAGCTTTCTCAAGGCGTTCGAAGTTGACGAGGCGCGGATCGAGGCGCTCCGGGTGGACAACGAAGAACTGCTGGAATTTGCGATGAGCTGGCTGCGGTTCGCCCTGCTGGGCGAAAAGACCATGCGACTGCGCAGCGGGGTCGCCGAGCAAGCCCGGCAAAGAACGGTACAGGCTGAGGTTGTTACGCCGAGGCAGGTGGACAAACGGCCATGACCGAACTGATTGCAACCGAACGTGATGGGCGGCCGATCATGGTGCTGGGCGGCGGCATCGCCGGCCTGACCGCCGCCATCGAAGCAGCCGACGCGGGATGTCGAGTCATTGTGGTGGAGAAAGCACCCAGTCTCGGTGGGCGGGTCGCTCGCCTGGGCCTCTACTTCCCCAAGCTTTGCCCTCCAAGCTGCGGGCTGGAAATAAATTTCCGGCGCGTCAGGAACAATCCGCGGATCACGGTCTTGAGTCTGGCCGAGCTCGAACGGCTCGAAGGCGTGCCCGGAGATTATCGGGCCACGGTCAAGATCGCGCCCCGCTACGTCACCGACGCCTGCACGCTGTGTGACGCCTGCGCGCAGGCATGTCCGGTCGAACGGCCGGACGAATTCAACCATGGCCTTTCGAAGACCAAGGCTGCTTACCTTCCCTTCCCGATGGCGTTTCCCGCGCAGTACGTGATTGACCGGGCGGCCTGCACCGAGGGATGCAAGGCTTGCGCCGATGCATGCAAGTACGCGGCAATCGATCTTGCCCAGCAAGTGGAACGCAAGACGTTCTCGGTGGCCGCAGTCGTGGCGGCCACGGGCTGGGCGCCCTATGACGCGACCCGGATTGATAACCTTTGCTTCGGAAAGTATCCGAACGTTCTCACCAACGCGATCATCGAGCGTCTGGCCGCGCCTAATGGTCCGACGCAAGGCAGGATCGTGCGCCCCTCGGACGGCAAGGTACCGCAGACCGTCGCATTTGTTCAGTGCGCCGGCTCGCGCGACCACAACCATCTGCCCTATTGCTCCGCCGTCTGCTGTGCCGCCACGCTGAAACAGGCCACCTACCTGCGCACCCAGAATCCGGCCGTCGATATCACCATTTTCTACATTGACCTGCGCACCCCCGGCCACCTGGAAGACTTCTACGCCAAGGTCATTGCCGGAGGAGGAATCCGGCTGGTCAAAGGCAAGGTCGGAAAAATCGAGCAGGACGAAAGCACCGGCGACCTGCTGGTGAGCGCCGAGGACGTCCTGAACGGAAAGCGAATGACGCTGCGCGTGAACCTGGTAGTCCTTGCAACCGGGATTGTTCCCCAAACTCGCGATCTCCCACAGGGCTTCGTGCTCGATGAATTCGGTTTCCTTGCCGACGGAACCGACGGCCTCAGCGTCGCCGGATGCGCGAAGCGGCCTGAAGGGGCGGATGCCAGCGTCCGAGACGGCGTGGGCGCAGCGCTCAAAGCGCTGCAAAGTGTGCTCGGGAGCGCCCACCATGGATAAGAAGCTCGGCGTTTACATCTGTAGTGGATGCTCGATTGGCGAGTCGGTGAACGTTGACGCGCTGGTCGGCGTCGCTCAGAAGGAATACAAGGTCCCGGTTTGCCGCACACATCCCTTCCTGTGCGGTGCGGAAGGGGTGGCGATGATCCGGCAAGACCTCGCCAACAATGAGGTGAACGCCGTGGCCATCGCCGCGTGTTCTCCGCGGGTCAAGACCGATGCATTCAGCTTTGACCCGTGCATGGTGTTCGAGCGGGTCAACCTTCGCGAGCACGTGGTTTGGAGCCACAAGGCCGGAGACGAGGAGACCCAGGCCCTTGCCGAGGACTACCTGCGGATAGGCCTCGCCAAGGCTGGAAAGATGCAGCCGCTGGAGCCGCTCGCCGACGAAATTTCAAAGGCCATCTTGGTGCTAGGCGGGGGAGTTACCGGAATCACGGCCGCTCTGGAGGCTGCCGCGGCCTACTACGACGTGGTGCTGGTCGAGAAGAGCGAGCACCTTGGAGGTCATCTGGCCGAGGTCAAGCGGCTCTTGCCGACCCGGCCGCCGTACACCGGACCCGCAACCAGCGATCTGCCCCAGCAGATCCAGAAAGTCACCAGCCATCCAAGGGTGAAGGTCTTCACCTCGACGACGATCGTACGCATCGAAGGCCAGCCCGGCATGTTCGACGTGACCCTGCAAACCGGCGCCGAAAGCAGCGTCCATCGCGTGGGCGCCATCGTGATGGCGACCGGATGGAAGCCTTACGACGCGACCAAGCTCGGTCATCTCGGCTACGGGCTATCACGCAATGTAGTCACCAACGTCGAGTTCGAAAAGATGGCGGTGGCCGGGCGATGGACACGGCCCTCTGACGGTGGACCGCTCAAACGCGTGGTGTTTATCCAATGCGCAGGTTCGCGCGATCCCGCGCATCTTCCCTACTGCTCGGCGACTTGTTGCATGGAGACCCTGAAGCAGGCCCAGTACCTGCACGAAGAAAGCCCGCAGAGCGAAGTTTACGTCGTTTACAAGGACATTATCACGCCCGGCCAGTACGAAAAGTTTTACCAGACCGTGCAGGACCATCCGACGACCTTCTTCACGAAGGGCGAGGTCGAGGCGGTCGAGGTGGACCCCGTCGGCGCGGTGCGGGTGAGCTTGCGTCATACGCTGCTCGGCGAGGCGCTCCAGATAACGGCCGATCTCGTGGTGCTCGCCACCGGGATGGTGCCGAACTCGGCGGACAGCGTGTCGTTGCAACTCCTGCGCGATGCCAAGGCCAAGCTCGCGCGCGGCGAGGCTAACGGACAACGGGCCGAGGCCGAGAAGACGGTCGAGCGCCTGAAGCATCTGGACGGGACCGAGATTCTGAATCTCGCCTACCGCCAGGGGCCGGACCTTCCGCTCTTGCGCAACGGCTTCCCGACCTCGAACTTCGTATGCTTCCCCTACGAAACCATGCGCACCGCCATCTATGCCGCGGGCGCCGTGCGCGAGCCGATGGACGCCGCGTTCGCCAGGGACGACGCGCGCGGAGCGGCGATGAAGGCGATCCAGAGCGTCGAGCTGGCCAGCCGGGGCCAGGCCGTGCATCCGCGCGCCGGCGACATGTCGTTCCCTTCGTTCCTGCTCCAGCGTTGTACGCAGTGCAAGCGCTGCACGGTGGAGTGCCCGTTTGGCGCGATCGACGAAGACGAAAAGGGCACGCCCAAGTTCAATCCTTATCGTTGCCGCCGTTGCGGAATCTGCATGGGCGCGTGCCCCGAGCGGATCATCTCCTTCAAGAATTACTCGGTCGATATCATTTCGAGCATGATCAAAGCGCTCGAGGTGCCGGAGGAGGACGAGGAGAAACCCCGCGTCCTGCTCTTCATGTGCGAGAACGACGCCTACCCGGCCCTCGACGCCGCCGGCCTGGCGCGCGTGCAACTCGACCCAAGCGTGCGTGTGATTCCGGTCCGCTGTCTCGGTTCGGTGAACATCGTGTGGATCGCGGATGCGCTCTCGCGCGGCATCGACGGGATCATGCTGATGGGGTGTAAGTACGGCGACGACTACCAGTGCCACTTTGCCAAGGGCAGCGAGCTGGCGAGCAAGCGGCTCGAAAACGTGAAGGAGACGCTCACCCGCTTGCAGCTTGAGTCCGAACGGATCGAGGTGGCGCAGGTCGCGATTGACGAATGCCACAAGCTGCCGGCCATGATTGATAAGTTCATGGCGCGAATCCGGGAGATCGGCCCGAATCCGTACAAGGGATTCTAGTGATTGCAGTGATTAGGCGGAAGCCAGCATTCATAGTGGTGAACTAACCATGCTACCGGAGACCAGCCCAGACACCGCGGTCAATCCCGATACCGACTTCATCCGGGAAGTCCTGGCCAGCAGCGGGGGCAACCTGAAGCGATGCTATCAATGCGCCACCTGCGCATCGGTCTGCGCGCTCTCGACCGACGGGGTCCCGTTTCCACGCCAGCAGATGATCGCAACGCAATGGGGATTGAAGGACAGGCTGCTCAACGACCCCGCCATCTGGCTGTGCCACAACTGTGACGATTGCACCCTGCGTTGCCCGCGCGACGCCAAGCCGGGCGCCGTGATGGCGGCGTTGCGCGAGCAGGCAATAGGGCATTACGCCTGGCCGCGCTTCATGGCCAGGTTCACGTCGCACTCCAAGTACCTGCCGCTGCTGCTTGCGCCGCCGATCCTGATCTTTGCCGCGATTGCCAAGTGGGCGCCCAGAGAAGCGCCCACGCCCAGGCTCGAATTCACCAACGTATTTCCCGATCCCGTGTTGGAAGTGGTTTTCTGGGCGGTGGCTCTGTTCGTGATACTGGTGTACGGAGTCGGGATCGCGCGAATGGTGAAGGGGCTGCGCCAGGCGGGGTATCACGGCCGGATATTGGGCACGCTTATCCCGACGGCGGTGGAAATCTTGAGCCACAAGCGGTTTGGCCTATGCACCACGGAAAAGCGCCGTCGCTGGGGACATCTGTTGACCATGTTCGGCTTCGGCGGACTGTTCCTGGTGGAAGTGATGGTGGGCATCGGCTACTTCACCGGGACGGTGCAGGTGCCGTTGCCGATGACGAGTCCGATCAAGCTGTTCGCCAACTTGTGCACGATCGCGCTGGCCGCCGGCCTCATTGCTATTGGGCTTGAACGGATCGGGAGCCGCGAGGCGTTGGCTCCCAACACCTATTTCGACTGGTTCTTCCTCGCGACGCTCGCCGGTGTCGTGCTGACTGGAATCATGTGCCAATTCCTGCGCCTGGCCCAGAGCGCGACCTATATGTATCCGGTCTATTTCGTGCACTTGGTGGCGGTCTTCTGCCTGTTCCTGTACGCGCCGTATTCGAAGTTCAGCCACATCGTGTACCGGACCGTGGCGATGGCGGCGACGTGGGATCAAAGAGTGCAGGCGGAGCCAAGAGTAGTAACGACGAAGGAGGCGCTTGCTCAGAGCGCTTAGCAGGATGCTGAGAAACCGCCAAAGCGCTGGGTTTTCGAGCAGTGCGCTCAACATCCCACGCTGGCAATAGGAGAAGAACGAGATGGCAGATGAGAAACGCGACACCAAGTTGCTTGACGAGCTGGAGAAGGGTCCCTGGCCGAGCTTCGTCAAGGAGCTGAAGAAGACGGCCGAGACGAGCCCGGTGGTCAAGGACCTGTTGGGCCAGTTGGAGGTTTCCTACGAGGAGAAGATCAGCCACTGGAAGCACGGCGGAATCGTAGGCGTGCTCGGTTACGGCGGCGGAGTGATCGGGCGCTACAGTGACCTGGGAAAACGCTTCCCCAACGTCGCGCACTTCCACACCCTCCGCGTCAACCAGCCCTCGGGCTGGTTCTACACCAGCAAAGCGTTGCGCACGCTGTGCGACATCTGGGAGCGTCACGGCTCCGGTCTGACCAACATGCACGGCTCGACCGGCGACATCATTTTCCTCGGTACCACGACCGACCAGCTCGAGCCAACCTTCAAGGAGTTGACCGACGCGGGGTTCGACCTGGGCGGCTCGGGGTCGGATATGCGGACGCCCTCCTGCTGTGTCGGACAGGCCCGATGCGAGTGGGCGTGCTATGACACGATGGCAATCTGCTACGACATGACGAAGAGCTACCAGGACGAACTTCACCGGCCTGGCTTCCCATACAAGTTCAAGATCAAGTGCAGCGGATGTCCCAACGACTGCGTGGCCTCGATTGCCCGAGCGGACCTCTCGGTCATCGGCACCTGGAAGGACGATATCCAGCAGGATGACGCGGCGGTGGCTGAATACGCGGCGGCAGGACTGGACATTCAACAGGATGTGTGCGAGCGCTGCCCGACTCGATGCATGAAATGGGACGGCAAGAAGCTCACCATCGGGAACCGCGACTGCACGCACTGCATGCATTGCATCAACGTGATGCCCAAGGCGCTGCGTCCGGGCAAGGAGAAAGGCGCCACGCTGCTGATCGGGGCCAAGGCGCCGATCCTTCAGGGCGCGCTGCTGTCCTCGGTCCTGGTGCCGTTTGTGCCCGCCGCCGAACTCTCGGACACAATGAAGCAACTGATCGCGCGCTGCTGGGACTTCTGGGGCGAATACGGCAACAACCGCGAGCGCATCGGTGAGCTTATCCAGCGCGTCGGCATGGCCAGCTTCCTCGACGCCATCGGACTGGATCCGGTGCCGGAAATGATTTCCGCACCGCGGGACAATCCCTACATCTTCTTCCAGACGAAGAACGGGAAATAGCGGGCAACTATCACGAGGCAACACAGACCTTATAAGTGAGGTTAGGAATGGCAACGGCGACGGAAAAACCCAAGCGCGTTACGGATATCGGCCCCCCGAATTACGAGCAATTTCTGCATCCTTTGATCAAGAAGAATTACGGCAAATGGAAGTACCATGAGAACGTCGCCCCGGGCGTCCTATGCCACGTCGGCGAATCCGGCGACAGGATGTACACGGTCCGGGCGGGCTCGCCGCGCCTATTGGGTATTCACACCATACGCATGTTCGCGGACCTTGCCGACAAGTACGCAAGTGGATACCTGCGATTCACCAGCCGTAACAACGTGGAATTCCTGCTCGACGATCGCAACAACATCGAGCCGCTCAAGAAGGACTTGCTGGCCGCCGGCTTTCCGGTCGGCGGTACCAACAACGCCATCAGCAATATCGTCCATACCCAGGGATGGGTGCATTGCCATTCGTCCGCCACCGACGCCTCGGGCATCGTGAAAGCGGTCATGGACGCGCTCTACGAGCGCTTCACCCATGAGGACCTGCCGGCGAAGCTTCGAATCGCGCTGGCGTGCTGCCTCAACATGTGCGGCGCGGTCCATTGCTCGGACATTGCGATCCTCGGCATTCACCGCCGCCCGCCGAAAGTCCAGCACGACATATTGCGCAAGGTGTGCGAAATCCCCACCGTGATCTCGTCGTGCCCCACCGGCGCAATCCGCACCGCCACAGTCGACGGCAATCCTTCGGTCGAGGTGGTGGAAGAACAGTGCATGTTCTGCGCCAACTGCTACACCGTGTGTCCGGCGATGGTGCTCAACGACCCGGAGAACGATGGTCTTTCGATCTGGGTCGGCGGCAAAGTGAGCAATGCGCGTTCGGTTCCGAGGTTTTCGAAGCTGGCTATCCCGTTCATTCCCAACGATCCGCCGCGCTGGCCCGCAGTGGTCAAGGCAGTAGTGAACATTGTGGGAGTGTATGCGAGCAACGCGCGCAAGTTCGAACGGATGGGCGAATGGATTGACCGGGTGGGTTGGCCGAGATTTTTCCAGCTGACCGGCATCGAGTTCACCCGCTATCACATCGACGACTTCAAGCATGCGGGCTTGAGCTTTGCCCGGTCGGCGCAGGTGAGACTCTAGGAGGCAACCATGAGTGTCACGGTCGAAACTCTGGCCGAGGAAATGTACAAGATGGTGGCCGATTACATGGGCAAGAAGAACCTGAAGGCCACCGACTTGACCAAGGCCATGATCGCAAAATTCGGCGAAGCGGAGTGCAGCAAGGACGCCTGCAAGCAGGCGATCCGCCAGCTAATAGATTCGGGAAAATGCGTGTACAGCTACTTCGGCGGCAGCTTCATCACGCTCCCGCACAAGGAAGGGTCGGCTCCGGAGTAACCGCCCGTCGCAAGGCGACGGGCGCCGGGAAGGATGGATTGTCGGAATGAAGCCCAAGGCTCAAGAACGGGAAAAGGCAGCAAGCACGCCGGAACTGGTCGGCCTTCTGCGCAAGTGGCAGGTGATCGAGGACGGCAGCGTGGCATCGACCACGGCGATCATCGCCAAGACAAAAAATCCCCTCATCCAGCTGGTGATGGAAATCGTCCGGCAGGATTCCGTGATGCACAAGCGGGTGCAGCAGTTCATGATCGACAGCCTGGAGAAAGAAGCCGTCAGCCTGACGCCGGAGGAGCTGGGAGAAATCTGGGAGAGCGTCGAGCGTCACGCCGCGATGGAGAAGGAGACCATCGAGCTGGCGGATGAGCTGCGAAAGAAATGTCGCCTGTTCGTGCAACGGCACCTTTTGACCTACCTGGTTGAGGACGAGCGGCTGCACGACCGTCTCCTGGGTCAATTGGAAGATTTCAAGCGAAAAATCTACCCGTATGCCTAGACGGTGACGCGTATGCCTCTCTTTAAGGAAGTCAAGAAGCCGGTTATCAAGGCGACTCCCGCAGCCGGCGGCGAAATTAGCGCGGGGCGCCCGCGCTACGTGCCAAAGACGCCGCCGTGCATTGGGAACTGTCCCAGTGGGTCCGATATCCGCGGATGGCTGACGACTATCGCCCAAGCCGAGCAATACGGACGCACCCACGATCAGGCTTACGAGATCGCGTGGCGGGTCATTACCGAACGTAACCCGTTCCCTGCGGTGTGCGGCAGAGTGTGTCCTCACCCGTGCGAGGACGCGTGCAACCGCAGTGAAAAAGAAGGGCCGATCGCGATCAACGCGCTGGAACGGTTCGTGGGCGACTTCGGCATCGAAAAACATCTGAAGCTGACCAAGCTCGCGGAGACGAGTTATTCCGAAAAGGTGGCCGTGGTCGGAGCCGGTCCCGCCGGCCTCTCCTGTGCCTACCAGTTGGCCAGACGTGGATATCCAGTCACGGTCTTCGAGGCATTCAGCCGGCCCGGCGGCATGCTTCGTTACGGCATCCCGCGCTATCGGCTGCCGCGTGAGGTTCTGGACGCGGAAACACAGAGAATCCTGGACTTGGGAGTGGAGCTTCGCTGCAACACCATCATCGGCAAGGACCTTACGCTGGATCAGGTCCGCAATCAGTACCAGGCTGTCTTTGTCGGGATCGGCGCGCATAGCGGTCTCAAGCTGGGCGTGAAAGGCGAGGACGCTCCCAATGTGTTCACCGGCACCGAGTTCCTGAACCAGGTCAATCGCGGCGAAGAAGTTGCGGTCGGCGACCGGGTAATCGTGATCGGCGGCGGCGATACCGCGATCGACGCGGCGCGGGTCAGCAAGCGGCTGGGAGCCTCGACAACCATACTCTACCGCAGGACCCGCGATGAGATGCCCGCTATCAAGCCGGAGATCGAAGGCGCGCTTGAGGAAGGCGTCCAGATCGAATTCCTGGCGGCGCCCGTCGAGGTCCTGCTCAACGACGGTAAGGCGAAGGGCCTTCGATGCATCCGCATGGCGCTCGGTGAACCGGACGCGTCCGGCCGCCGCCGCCCCGTCCCGCAACCCGGAACGGAGTTCGACGTCCAAGCCTCGACCGTGATTGCCGCCATCAGTCAGGAGCCGCAATTCGACGGCTTCGTCGCGCTGCGCGACGGCCGGAGCTGGATCAAGACCAGCGAGGCGGGAACGACCGTCCTGGACGGGGTCTATTCGGGCGGCGACGATGTAGAGCTCGGATTAGTGACTATCGCCATCTCTCAGGGCCGCTTTGCGGCCGAAGCGATTGACGCGCGCTTGCGGGGAAAGGTCCTCGAGAAGCCGACGACGGTTCCTGCGGCCATCAAGGCTGAGCGCCTAAAGCTCAGTTGGTACCCGGAGAGTGCCCGTCACGAGCGCGCCCACATCTCCGTGCTTGAGCGCGACATGAATACCGAAGTCGAGAAGGGCCTCTCGGAGGCGGAGGCGTTCGAGGAAGCGAAGCGCTGCATGTCGTGCGGGATGTGCATGGACTGCGAAAAGTGCTGGATGTACTGCACTAATAGCTGCTTCGTGAAACTTCCCAAGGGTGAGCATTACCGGATCAAGCTCGAACTCTGCAACGGATGCAACAAGTGCGCTGAGGAGTGCCCCTGCGGGTACATCGACATGGTCTGACGGGATGTGCAAGGAACCGACAGGCGATAACTTCCTCGGCGGGCGGCGGGTGCAAGCGCTTCGCAAGTTGAGTCGATCTTCCCTCCGCGCACACGTCAATCGGCGGTCCGCGGTCACTTATACACTAATTAGGAAAGGAGCTGGCAATTATGCCTAGCTTTGAAAGCAACGGTCATGTCTACGAAGTTGACGAGGACGGTTTCCTCGAGGATCCCGGGATCTGGAACGACGACGTAGCCAAGGACTTCATGTCAGCCGAAGGAATCACGGACTTGACTGAGGCCCACTGGAAAGTCATCCGCTATCTCCGGGACTACTATTCCCAGTACGGGATCGCTCCGATGATCCGGAAGCTCTGCAAGGAAACCGGGTACAAGCTGAGCGAGATATACGAAATGTTCCCTTCGGGACCGGCCAAGGGCGCGTGCAAGCTGGCAGGCTTACCGAAGCCGACCGGCTGCGTCTAATGTCCGGTTCCGGCGTGCCGTCTTGGACCTGGTCACGGGGTGGGGAGATGGTATGGAGTGGCGAACGAAGTTGAGTTTTGGCGCCGCAGGCACGAGGCTCCCGTGAGCCGCGGCCTTGCACGATAGGAACGATGCCATGGGCAACTTTCCCGACAAGGACAAGGACGCGATCGCGCAGGAATGGCTTAGGCAGACCGTAGCGACGTATCCCGTCCAGACGGTGCACTTCCTGCTCGGCGAAAAGGATCCCTTCCGTAATCCCATGGGTCACACGCTCAGGAAGCAGCTTCCGGCGGTCACGGAAGAACTGCTCGGAAACATGGACCGCGAGCAGCTTTCCCAGGCGTTGGAAAGTATCGTCCGGATCCGCGCGGTGCAAGGCTTCACCGCCAGCCAATCGGTGTCCTTCCTGTTCCTGTTGAAGGGAATCCTCCGGGAAAGATGGAAGCAAGGGGACCAGCAGCGGTTTGTGGCCGAGGAGCGAATCGACGAGGCCGTGCTGATCGCTTTCGACCTTTATATGAAGTGTCGGGAAAGAATTTACGAGGTCATGGCCGACGAAGCCCGCCGGCGGACGGCGCAACTGGAGAAAATCTATTCGGCGGCCGGATCGAGGTGATCGGGTTTGAAAGCGCTCTATGCATTGATCGCCGTTGGGGTGATGGCCGCAGTCGCATTTCATGCGAGTGACTATAATGCGCTGCGCATAACGTTCGGAATCGTGCTCCCCTACGCGGCGTTTGCCACCTTCCTGGCCGGATTCACCTACAAGGTCGTTCGATGGGCCTGGTCGCCCGTTCCCTTTCATATTCCAACCACCTGCGGGCAGCAAAAGTCGCTTTCATGGATCAAACCGGCACGGCTTGAGAACCCTTCCACAACGCTCGGGGTCGTGGCGAGGATGGCGCTCGAGGTGTTGTTGTTTCGGTCGCTTTTCCGCAATACCCGGGCCGAGTTGCGCGAAGGGCCGCACATGATCTATGCCGAGAACAAGTTTCTGTGGCTGGCCGCGCTCGCCTTTCACTGGTCGCTTCTAATCATCATCATCCGCCACATTCGCTTTTTCATACTGCCGATCCCCCCGGTCCTGTATGCACTCGACGCCTTCGACGGATTCTTCCAGGTGGCGGAGCCGACCCTCTACGTGACGGACCTGGTGGTGTTGGCCTCGCTGCTCTATCTGCTGGGGCGAAGATTGTGGGATCCCCAGATTCGCTACTTCTCTCTGCCCGCCGACTACTTTGCTCTGTTCCTGCTGCTCGGACTCGCTATCTCCGGAATTGTGATGCGCTATTTCGCCAAGGTGGACCTGGTAGCGGTCAAACAACTGGCCCTTGGGCTGGTCTCCTTCTCGCCGGTCGTGCCCCAGGGCGTGGCTCCGCTCTTTTTCGTTCACCTGACGCTGCTAAGCGCGCTGGCCGCATATTTCCCGTTCAGCAAGCTGATGCACATGGGGGGGATTTTCCTGAGCCCGACGCGCAATCTTGCCAACAACAGCCGTACGAAAAGGCACGTGAATCCCTGGAACTATCCGGTGCCGGTGCACACTTACCAGGAATGGGAAGACGAATTCAGGGAAAAGATTCGCGCGGCCGGACTGCCGCTGGAGAGGGAATGAATCGTGGCGGAACATGCGCCAAAACCTGAGGAACTCCTCCAGATCAGTTTCCGTCCCCAGAACGGAAAGGACTGGATGGAGCCGCTTCGCGATTTCCGCAAGGGGACGTATAGCTACAGCGCGACGCCCAAGAGCCTTCAGGCTCTTGGCATGCCGAACCCGCGCCAGTGGCAACCGTTCGATCAGGATTGGAAGCTTCCCGCGAACTGGCGGCAGATCATCCTGGATGGAATGAGAGATCGGCTGGCGAAGTACCGGTCCTTCGGGCTGTTCATGGATATCTGCGTGCGATGCGGAGCGTGCGCGGACAAGTGTCATTTCTATCTTGGTTCGGGCGATCCGAAGAACATGCCGGTGGCGCGGGCCGAGTTGTTGCGCTCCATATATCGCCGCCACTTTACCCTGGCCGGCCGCATCTTTGGCCGCCTGGCCGGCGGCCGCGAGTTGACCGAGGACGTAGTCAAGGAACTTTACTACTACTTCTATCAGTGCACGGAGTGTCGCCGTTGCTCGGTGTTCTGTCCCTTCGGCATCGATACCGCCGAAGTGACGATGATGGCGCGCGAACTGTTGAACCTGGTCGGGCTGAACATCAACTGGGTGCTGGAACCGGCCGCCAACTGCTTTCGGACCGGCAATCATCTCGGTGTCCAGCCGCACGGTTTCAAGGACAGCCTGCAGTTTGCGGCGGACGAGCTCGAGGAGATAACCGGAATTCGCGTGGAGGTGCCGATTAACCGCAAGGGCGCGGAGATCCTGTTTGTGACGCCTTCAGCCGACTACTTCGCGACCCCGCATTACTACACCCTGCTCGGCTACCTCATGCTTTTCCACCAGATCGGACTCGATTACACCTTTAGCGCCTATGCCTCCGAAGGCGGAAATTTTGGGCTGTTTTCGTCGCACGAATTGATGAAGCGGCTGAATGCCAAGGTCTACGCCGAGGCCAAGCGGCTGGGAGTGAAATGGATTCTGGGCGGCGAGTGCGGTCACATGTGGCGCGTGCTCCATCAATACATGGACACCATGAACGGTCCGGCCGACTTTCTGGAAGTGCCGGTGTCGCCGGTGACCGGCACGCGCTTTGACTACGCGCGCTCGACCAAGATGGTGCACATCTGCGAGTTCACGGCCGACTTGATCAAGAACGGCAAACTCAAGCTGGATCCGAGTCGAAACCAACGATGGCGGGTCACATTCCACGATTCCTGCAATCCGGCGCGCGGCATGGGACTGCTCGAGGAGCCGCGCTACATCATCAGGGAGACCTGCCGGAACTTTTTCGAGATGCCGGAGAACACCATTCGCGAGCAGACCTTCTGTTGCGGCAGCGGAGCCGGCTTGGGCAACGACGAAAATATCGAGATGCGGCTGCGCGGAGCCCTGCCGCGCGCAAATGCGGTGCGCTATGTCCGCGACCGGTTCGGAGTGAACCTGGTCGCCTGCGTCTGTGCCATCGACAAAGCGACCTTGCCGACCGCTTTCGAATACTGGACGCCGGGGGTCGAGGTGGGCGGAGTGCACGAGTTACTGGGCAACGCGTTGATAATGACCGGCGAAAAGCAACGGACCGCCGACCTGCGCGGGCAGCCGTTTGCCGGCAATGGAGCGGCGGACTTGCCGGAGGAAACGCCGGCAAGGAAGGAGGCAGCCGCCGGTGCGTGACCGGGTGTGGATCCTGGCGGGCCTGGGAGCATTCCTGGCGCTGCTGACCTTTCCGGTGTGGAGCAATGTGCACGCGTCCAAGGAACTAAAGGGCCCGGAACTTGCGCTACCGGCTCACGAAAAGGACTGTGTAATGTCGGTGGAGTACATGCACTCCTCGCACATGAAATTGTTGCTGCAGTGGCGCGACCAGGTGGTTCGACAAGACGTGCACTCGTTCAAGGCGTATGACGGCAAAGTCTATGACATGCGGTTGAGCGGGACGTGCCTAAAATGCCACGAGAAGGCCAAGTTCTGCGACCGCTGCCACGAGTATGTCGGCGTCAAGACGCCGTACTGCTGGAATTGCCATATTGATCCGGCCGCGGCGCTCGCGCGGAGGTCCCCGCAATGAAGCTGTCGCGCAAGGACTTCCTGAAGCTCGGCGGCGCCTCGCTGTTGGCGTTTTGCGGAGAAAGACTGTGGGGCGTGCTCGCGGCTGCGGGACAGACGATAGCGGATTCTTCCCGGCTGGTGGTCCAGCGCAAGCACCTGGGTATGCTGATCGATACCCGTGCCTGTGGCCAGCATCCCAACTGCGCGCAATGCATCGAGGCCTGCGACAAGGTCCACAACATTCCCCGATTCGCAGACCGCGCGCACGAGGTGAAGTGGATTTGGACGGAATCGTTTGACAATGTCTTTGCCTCTCAGGAAACCCCGTTCATGCCGGCGGCATTGAAAGAAGAGCGGGTGCCGGTGTTGTGCAACCACTGTGACAATCCTCCCTGCGTGCGCGTTTGCCCGACCGGCGCGACATGGAAGCGGGAAGAAGACGGGATCGTGATGATGGACTGGCACCGCTGCATCGGTTGTCGATACTGCATGGCGGCTTGCCCGTATGGCTCGCGCAGTTTCAACTGGCTCGATCCCCGTCCCAACCTGACAGAAATGAATCCCGACTTCCCCACCCGCACCAAGGGCGTGGTCGAAAAATGTACATTCTGTCCCGAGCGGCTGGCCAAGGGCCAGTTGCCGGCCTGCGTCGAAGCGTGCCCGGGCAAGGCCTTGGTCTTCGGGGACTTGAACGACCCTGATTCGGAGATCAGAAAGCGGTTGGGCGCCCAATACACCATCCGGCGCAAGCCGGAGCTGGGGACGGGTCCGAACATTTACTACATCGTCTGAGGGTTGACCTATGTTCATGCTGGAAAAGGCCGTGGTCGGAAGCCGCCGGTACTGGGGCTGGATCGGCGGTCTCATGGTCGTGATCCTGTGGGGATTCTTCAATTATCTCCGGCAATTGAACTACGGGTTGGGCCTTACCGGACTGAGCCGCGATGTGACTTGGGGCTTGTATATCGGCCAATTCACCTTCCTGGTCGGCGTGGCGGCGTCGGCGGTGATGGTGGTGCTGCCTTACTATTTGCACAATTACAAGGAATTCGGGCGAATGACGGTGCTGGGCGAGTGCCTGGCGGTTTCGGCGGTCACCGCGTGCATGCTCTTCATCTTCGTGGACATGGGGCAGCCGATGCGTGTCCTCAACATCATGATCTATGTTCACCTGAACTCGATGATGTTTTGGGACATGATTTCGCTGTCGGGATACCTGGTGCTGAATGCCCTGATCACGCTGGTTTCGCTGCACGCCCATCAGGAGCGGGTCGCGCCGCCGAAATGGCTTAGAGCGGTCATCGTGCTGTCGATTCCCTGGGCGGTCAGTATTCATACTGTCACAGCCTTTCTCTACTCGGGTCTTCCAGGCCGGCCGTTCTGGATGACTGCGATACTGGCACCACGATTCCTCGCCTCGGCCTTCGCCTCGGGGCCCGCGCTCTTGATTTTGTTGTGCATGCTGGTCCGCCGTTTGAGCGGATACGACGTCGGACGCAGAGCCATCAACGAATTGGCTATCATCGTGACTTACGCGTCGATCCTGAACGTGTTTTTCCTGCTGATGGAGCTGTTCACAGCTTACTACAGCCAGATCCCTGCGCTGATGGAGCATTTCCAGAGTATGTACCTGGGAAGGGACCTGGCCGGGATGAAGATGGCGTCCTCGCTTACTCCCTGGGGGCAGAGCTCCGTCATTTTGATGGCGGGGGCGCTGGTGCTGCTTCTGATTCCCCGGATGAGAAGAAATCATGCAACGCTGGCGGCGGCGTGCGTGCTGACTTTCGTCTCACTTTTGCTGGATAAGGGCGTCTGCTTGGTGGTGTGCGGCTTCATGCCCTCGCCGCTCGGCGTGATGGCTCATTACACCCCGACGCTGCCGGAGATTTCGATCAGTGCGGGGATCTGGGCGATCGGGGCGTTGATGGTGACCGTGTTTTACAAGGCTGCGCTTTCAGTTGAAGCGGCGGCCGATGTGGAGTTCGTGCACGGCGTGGCACGCGAGAGCGAGGCCGCGTAGAGGTTAACTATCTGCCGGAGTCTTAGGGATTTTAGGAGGTTTGAAATGAGTAAACTCGTACCGCCGCATGGCAGCGATCAGTTGAAGCCGCTGCTGCTCGGACCCGAAGCTGCGAAGGAAGAGATCAAGCGCGCGGCCAAATTTAAGAAAGTGCCGCTGACCAGCCGTGAGACGGGCGACCTGCTGATGATGGGCATCGGCGCGTTCACGCCGCTCGACGGCTTCATGGGCAAGGATGACTGGAAGAGTTGCTGCGACACCATGTCGCTGCCCAGCAAGAAGGGGCTCTTCTGGCCGATTCCAGTGACGCTATCGAGCACTGAGGAACTGGCGAACTCGCTCCGGGTCGGCGAAGAAGTGGCGCTGTGGGATACGGATACCAATGAGCTCGTCGGCACGATGAAGATTTCAGACAAGTACACGATCGACAAGGCCCACGAGTGCAAGCAGGTCTTCAAGACCAATGACCCGCAGCATCCCGGCGTGCAGAAAGTCATGGAACAGGGACCGGTGAACCTGGCGGGGCCGGTGAAGGCGGTATCGGAGTCCTTTTTCCCCACCGAGTTCCAAGGCATCTACCAGCGGCCCGCCGAAGCGCGGCGGCAATTTGAGGAACGAGGCTGGAGCACGGTCGCGGCGCTACAGCTGCGCAATCCCATGCACAATTCGCACGCCTACCTGGCCTGGATCGCGATCGAGGTATGCGATGGGGTTTACGTCCACCAGTTGCTGGGCAAGCTGAAGCCGGGCGACATCCCGGCAGACGTTCGGGTCAAGGCGATCGACGCGCTGGTCAACAAGTACTTCCGCAAGGAACGGGTCATCCAGGGCGGCTACCCGATGGAGATGCGGTATGCAGGGCCGCGCGAAGCCTTGCTCCACGCCGTGTTCCGTCAGAATTACGGCTGCTCGCATCTGATTGTCGGCCGCGATCATGCGGGGGTCGGCGATTACTACGGACCGTTCGACGCACAAAAGATCTTCAACGAAGTCCCGCCGGGAGCGCTCGAGACCCGGCCCCTGAGTATGGACTGGACTTTCTATTGCTACGAGTGCCAGAGCATGGCGTCCATGAAGACCTGCCCGCATGAGAGCAAGGCGGTCATCGACGACAACGGACAATACAAAGGTGGCGCGCGTCTGCTGCTTTCCGGCACGCTGCTCCGAAAGCTCATGAGCGAGGGTAAGCCGGTGCCCGCGGAATTCTCCAGACCTGAAGTCATCGCCATCCTCAAGCAGTATTACGACACGCTGGAAAAGAAGGTCGAAGTCAAACTGCATAGTTACGCTACCGGAAAACCATGAGCGCACGCTCTCAAGAGGCGGAACGCGTGATGGCGGCATCAAGAGACCCGGACGGGCCGCTGACGGAGCCGTTCGTCGAAAAGAAGATCAAGCGCACGGTCCTGAGGCTCGAGCACGGTGACCTGACCGCAATGCCGGTGGACGCCTTCGTCTTTTACGCTCGGGAGGATTTGAAGCTGACCTCCGGCTTCGGCACCGCTATCCAGTCGCGCGGCGGCGACGCGGTAAAGAAGGAACTGGCCTCGCTCGGTCCGCTTGGCATGGGCGAGGCCGTTCTCACCGGCGCCGGAAAGATGAAGGCCAAGCACATCATCCACGCGTGCGGCCCGAAGTTTCAGGAGAGCGACACGGAGACGAAGCTTCGCCGGTGTGTGCGGTCGGCGCTGGCGCTGGCTGATCGCGAGCGCCTCACGAGCGTCGCGTTTCCTCCCATGGGCGCCGGCTTCCACGGCGTGCCGCTGGCGCTTTGCGCCACGATCATGCTGGAGACGATTGGAGATTTTCTGCGGGGAGAAACCTCGCTGGCGGAGGTGACGATCTGCGTCCTCGATCGCCGCGAGCACGCGGTTTTTCGTGAGAAGATGGAGAAGCTGTGAATCAATAGTCCAGGGAGTGTGCTATGCTGGAAGTGAGCGCTATGCTCCATTTCGCTGAAAACGAGCTGCAGATTGTCGCGCTGACCTTCATGGCGGTGGTCTATGCAATCAAGGTCCGCTGGATCCTGAAATTCCCGGCCGGGGGCGACCGGCAGGCGCCATTCGGCAGCGAGCATACCAGCAGCCGCAAGGGAGGTCTGCTCTCGCTGTTTCAAATCTCGATGCCGTGGGCGATGGCCAGCACCCGGCGCCATCCCTGGTTGTATGCGCAGTTCGTGATTTTCCACGTGGGCGTGGCCGTCGCGATCGCGATGTCCTTCTTCATTCCGTATGCTCCCGGAATCATCGCGGGCCGGGCCGCGGTCATCGCGTTACAGGCGATCTTCGCGGGCGCGATGCTCGCGGGACTGGCGCGGTTCGTGCGCCGCGTGAGCGATCCCTACATGCGGGCCATCAGCACGCCCGACGATTATTTTTCGATCGCCCTGTTGCTGGTCTGGCTCGGCTCCAGTTTTCTTGCGGCGCCCAATCTACCGCAAAACGGCGAGCGATGGTTGATTGCTTACTTTGTGCTCACGGCGTTTTTCCTTATCTATGTGCCTTTTAGCAAGATCTCGCATTACATCTATTACCCGTTCGCGCGCTGGTACCTTGGAAAAACGCTCGGCCACAGGGGTGTATACCCGCTGCGAACACCGCGTGTGACCCAGACTTGAGCCTGGAGGAGTCCGATGCTAGCCAGATCAGAGAAGGCCGAAAAGTTCATCGAGCGGTTGCAAACCAAAGTCAACCGGCAGGCGATGCTGTCGCTCGAGGCCTGCGTCCACTGCGGTTTGTGCACCGACCAATGCCATTACGTACTGGCCAATCCCGGCGATCTCACTTACGCCCCGGCCTACAAGGCCGACCGGTTGCGCAAGCTGTTCAAGGCGCACCTCGACTGGACCGGCCGCGTGTTCCCGTGGTGGGTCGGCGCGAAAAGCATATACACCGACCAGGAACTGGAGGAGCTCAAGGACGTCGTTTTTGGAAAGTGCACGAACTGCCGGCGATGTTCGCTCAACTGCCCGATGGGAGTGGACATGGCCTCGTTCAATCGCATGGCTCGCGGCCTGCTGTCGTGGGTGGGCGTGGTGCCCGAGGGCGTGGCTGTGGTGTCCCGGGACCAGTGGGAGATCGGCAACCAGATGGGCGTGCTGCCCGAAGAATATATCGACACGCTCAAGTGGATGGAGGAAGAACTGCAGGAAGAATATCACGACCCGACTATTCGAATTCCGGTGGACAAGCCGGACGTCGATGTCCTCTACACGATCAACCCGCGCGAGGTGAAATACGATCCCCGGACGATCGCCGAGGCGGCCGCGATTTTCCATTTCGCCGGGGAGAAGTGGACCATGCCGTCCCAGGGTTGGGATATGACCAACTTTGGACTGTTCAATGGCGATGACGATCTGGGCGGCGCCGCGGCGTGGCGCGTCTATGACGCCGTCAAGACGCTGCACGCCAAGAAACTGGTCATTTCCGAGTGTGGGCACGGCTATCGCTCGACCCGTTGCGAGGGACCCAACTGGGCCCGAACGACCGTGCCTTTCGAGATGGAAAGCTCCATCTTCCTGATGCTCAATTACATCAAGCAAGGCCGCATCAAGGTCGACAAGCGGAAGAATTCCGAGCCCGTGACGTATCACGACTCGTGCAATCTGGCGCGCAGTTGCGGGGTCACAGAAGAGCCGAGGGAGCTTTTGAACCTGGTCTGCGAAGATTTCCGCGAGATGTACCCCAACCGCGCAGAAAACTTCTGCTGCACCGGCGGCGGCGGCGCCATGTCCATGACCGAGTACGCCCCGCGCCGCCTCAAATCCGCCAAGATCAAGGCCGACCAGCTCCGCGCAACCGGAGCCAAGATCGTCGTCACCTCGTGCCACAACTGCGTCGACGGCCTGTTCGACCTCATCCGCCACTACAAGCTCGACATGCAGGTGAAATTGCTGGTTAACCTCGTCGCCAGCGCGCTGGTGGTGCCGCTGCGGCCGACCAAGATGAAGCCGCTGACGGGGTTCAAGATCCTGGTGGTGGATGACGAGGCGGACATCAGGTTGTACCTGAGCAGGGTTTTCCGCGACGAGGGCTGCACGGTGGTGGAGGCGCCGGATGCCAACCAGGCCATGCGGGCGCTCATGGCTGAAAAGCCCGATCTCGTTACACTTGACCTCGTGCTGCCCAACAAGACCGGCGAGAAACTCTACTGGGAGCTTAAGAAGGACGAACGGTTTGCATCGGTCCCCATCATCATTATCTCCGGTTACATGGGGGTCGAGGCGCCGAGAATCGACTTCCGTCGGTTCCTGGCCGAAAAGAACCTCCCCGAACCGGAAGCGATCATGGAAAAACCGGTCGACGTGGGCAGGTTGATCGAAACGGTGACCGAAACGCTGCTGAAGACCGCGAGCGCGAACTGATCGCGCGGGCAATTTGAATATTGGGAGGGATGCCATGGCACCGACTCCCGCTCCTGACGAGCCGCAACCCGGGCGCGTCGGCACCGAGTTTCCAGCGGGTACTCTGTTCGAAGAAGCCCCCTGCTGCATCTCGATCGTCGATGGCGGACTGGCTGTGGTCAGAGCCAACCGTCAGCTCATCGAGAGCTTCGGCGATCCTATGGGCGGGAAGTGCTACACGGTGTTCCGAGGTCGCACCCTACCCTGCCCGGAGTGTCCGGTTTCTCAAACCTTCGAGGACGGGCGGGAGCACAGCACGGTAGAGACGGTCTTCGACCGGGACGGTTTGCCGCGCACGGTCGCGGTCAAGACTCGGGGCCTGCGGGACGAAGCCGGGGCGGTGGCGGCGGTGGTGACCGTTCTGACCGACATCACGCTCCAGGAGGAGCTGGCACAGCGTCTTCGCGATAGCCTCACACGGTTCCATAACCTGTTCGACGTGGTGCCCTGTTACATTTCCCTCCAGGACCGTGATTTCCGGATTGTCGAGGTGAACCGCCGGTTCAGGGACAGCTTCGGAGCGGGATTGGGCGAGCACTGCTTCCAGGTCTACAAGCAGCGGCACGACCGCTGTCCGGTGTGCCCGGTGGCGGAAACCTTCGAAGACGGCAAGACGCACAGCAGCGAGGAGGTGGTGGTCGACAACGACGGGAACAAAGTGCATGTCGTTGTCCACACCGCGCCGCTGCGGGACGCGGCGGGCAACATCACCGCGGTGATGGAGGTGTCGGACGACATCACTGAGATTCGGACCCTTCAGGATCGACTCGCTTCACTGGGAGGGCTGGTAGGGGGAATCGCCCACAGCATCAAGAATATTCTGGAGGGGCTGCGGGGCGGCGTCTACATCGTGAACCTCGGGTTTCGGGACAACAACCAGCAAGACATCCGTACGGGCTGGGAGATGGTCGAGCGTAACGTTGGCCGGCTGTCGGCCATGATCCTCGATATGCTCTATTGCGCCAAGGAGCATCCGCCGCGGCGGCTGCCGATTGTTTTGCCGGTGGTGACCCGTGAGGTAGTTGCGTTGTATCGCCCCCGCTGCAGTGAGTATTCGATCAAACTCGAATCCAGCATCGCCGAAAACGCCGGGACGATTCTGGGCGAACCAAAGGACGTCCATTCGCTGCTCTCCAACCTTATCGCCAACGCTATCGACGCCTGCCTCTCCGATCAGGACGAGCAAAAGGGCCACCGTATCCTTGTGAGAGTCCGGCAGGAGGCAGACCGGGCGGTCATCGAAGTGGAAGACAACGGCGCCGGAATGGACGAAGAAACCCGCGGCAAGCTCTTCACCATGGTCTTTTCCACCAAGGGAACTTTCGGCACAGGCTTGGGGTTGCTGGTTTCCCATAAGGTAGCCACCGAGCACGGCGGGACCATCTCCGTGCGATCGGCGCTAGGCGAGGGCTCTACCTTTACAGTCAGGCTACCGCTTGGGCATGGAGACGCGGAGGCAGCATGAGCACCAGGAATGGTAAAGGCATAAAGAAGATACTGGTCGTGGATGACGAACAGGACGTTTGTGCGTACCTGACGAGACTCTTTCAGGAAAACGGTTACTCGGTTTCAAGCGCTACCGACGGCCTCGAAGCGTCGAAGATGGTTGAGAAAGACAAGCCGGATCTCATCACTCTCGACCTCTCGATGCCTAACAAGTCGGGGGTCAGGTTCTACCGGGACATCAAGTCCGATCCCGCCCTCAGCACCATACCGGTCGTGATCGTCACCGGCGTAACCGGGCCGGGCGGCGACCCGGAGGATGCCAGGCGGTTTTATAGCACCCGGCGTCAGGTCCCGCCTCCGGATGCCTTCGTGGCAAAGCCAATCGACCCCGAAGAAATGATCAGCCTAGTCGCTCGCTTGATTGGAGGTAGTTCTCGGTGATAACGGGCTTGCTCTACGGGCTCATATATCTGGCGCTGCTCGTCTTCCTGACAGGGTGTGTAATCCGTGCCTTGGAATACGCCCGGCTGCCTATCCACTTGCGCTGGGAGCTTTACCCCGTCCCGCACGAGGAGGCTTCCCGCGTCGAACACGGGGGATCCTACTTTGAGGAGTTGGACTGGTGGAAAAAGCCGCGTAGCTTCAACCTCTCCGGCGAAATCGGATTCATGGTCCCCGAGATGATCTTCCTAAAGGGCCTTTGGGGGTTCAACCGCAGGCTGTGGTCGCGATCCTTTCCATTCCATTTTGGCCTTTACCTGTCGATAGCCTGTGCAGGGCTGTTGGGTGCCGACGCGCTGGTTTCGTTGGCTTGGCCGATCTGGAGAAATGGCCTGGTGGAGACCGGAATCCACTATGTTTGTATGGCGACGGGAATCCTCGGGCCGCTTCTGGTGATCGCCGGCAGCCTCGGTCTGCTCGCGCAGCGCCTGAGCGACGAGGATATGAAGACCTATACCGTGCCCGGCGATATTCTCAACCTGCTCTTCTTTGCCATTTCCTTCACCCTGCTGCTTTCCGGATATGCCTTCAGCGGCCGGCAATTCTGCGGTATGCTCGCCTTCACCCGGGGAATGCTCACTCTCGATGCGTCGGTGCAGGTTCCGGGTCTGCTCGCCGCAGGGATGGCCTGCGTGGCCTTGCTGGCGGCTTACGTTCCTTATACTCATATGTCCCACTTCATCGCCAAGTATTTCACTTACCATTCGGTCCGATGGGACGATCGCGTCAATGTTCGTGGCGGGGAGCTGGAGAGGAAAGTGGCTGAGTACCTTACTTACCGCCCGACCTGGTCGGCTCCGCACATTGCGGGGCAGGGCCTCAAGACCTGGGCCGAGGTGGCGACCGCGAATCCAGCGTTGGAGAAGAAGAAGTGAGTTCGAAAAAGACGGTCCTGGTGTCTGATGTATCCAGGGAGGACGGGCAGCCGCTGGCGCATCTCGAGAAGGAAGATCTCATGCCGCTTCCCGCGCCTTTTGAGGATCGCGGTAAGGAACCCGATTTTCGCCCGCTTTCCCCCGCGATCAGGGAAAAGTATGAGTGCATTCTCGACGACACCTGCGCGGTCAACGTCCCCAAGCCGAAGACCAAGCAAGAGGAAGAAGAGCTGGTACGCAAGTTTCTCGCCGGTCTCGAAAAGCTCTTTCAGAAGGAGAACAACTGGACCTTCCTGCAGCCCCTGCTCCTCACCATGGAGCATTGTGCGAAGTGCCAGACCTGCTCCGACGCATGCCACATCTTTGAGGCCAGCGGCCGGAATGAAATTTACCGGCCCACCTACCGCACTGAAATCCTGCGGCGGCTGTATTTCAAGTATGTGAAGCGTGGCGGCCTGATTTCGCTCTGGCAGCACGGCGACATCAAGTTGAACTGGCCGCTCGTCGCCCGTCTGATCGAGCTATCTTACAGGTGCAACCTTTGCCGGCGATGCGCCCAGGTCTGTCCGATCGGGGCCGACAATGGGCTGGTGGCTCACGAGCTTAGAAAGCTGTTCAGCCAGGAAATGGGTATTGCCGCCAAGGAGCTCCACGCCACGGGCTCCATGATGCAACTCAGGGTGGGCTCCAGCACGGGAATGAATCCCGAAGTGGTGAAAGACAATGTCCAGTTTATTGATGAGGACATGAGCGAGAAGACGGGAATCAAGGTCGAGACGCCCTGGGACGTGGAGGGGGCGGACGTTCTGCTCATCCACAACGCAGGCGAATTCCTGGCGTGGCCGGAAAATCCCGGCGCCTTCGCCCTGATCCTCAACGCCGCGGGCATCAAGTGGACCCTTTCCTCCGAAGTGGTGGCATACGACTCGATCAATTACGGCCTTTGGTATGACGATGCGCAGTTCGCGCGGGTCGCGCTGCGGCACGCCGAGGCGGCCAAGAAACTCAAGGTCAAAAAGATTGTCCTGGGCGAGTGCGGTCACGCGCACAAGGCGCTGAGCGTGGTGGCGGATCGCCTGCTGCTCGGCGACAACAATATCCCCCGCGAGAGTTCGATGACGCTGCTGCACGAGATTGTTATGAGCGGCCGGCTCAAGCTCGACCCCTCGCGCAACGATTTTCCCGTCACGTTGCACGACCCGTGCAACCTGGTGCGCCTGATGGGAGTGGTGCAGCCTCAGCGAGACATCCTGCACAAGATTTGTCCCCGCTTCCGGGAAATGGAGCCGCACGGGGTGGATAACTATTGCTGCGGCGGCGGCAGCGGATTCGCCATCATGCAGGGCAACAACTTCCCCGACTGGCGCTTTCAGGTCGCCGGTCGCAAGAAGCTCCAGCAGATCCTGAACGCATTTGCGGACTGCCGTGGACCGTCAACGCGGAAATACATTTGCGCTCCTTGCAGCAATTGCAAGGGGCAATTCCGCGACCTGCTTTTCTACTATGACCTGTGGGAGAAAGAGCGGCTTCTCTACGGCGGCCTGGTCGAGCTGATTGTCAACGCCATGGTGGACGCAAAGCCGGGATTTATCGAGTGGGAGTGGCACTGAGTATCTTTGCCCGGCCAAAGTGAGAATCCGCGTCAGCCGCCCGGGTCCCGGCGCGTAGGCGCCAAAGAGATAGAAGATGTCGGTTTTCCTGCCGGTGGCCGGAGTGAGCGTCAGTATTTTCTTGTTGGTTGGGGGTCGAGCATTGACATGAAACTCCTGAGGACGCTCGTTCTATTGTTGCTGATCAACCTATGCTCGCTGGTCGGACCGCTTGCTGCGGCAGACCTCGGCGTAAAGGTGACGCCCGAGGTCGTGCAGCTGGGGATGTTCTACAAAGGCGCCAAAGTTCATATTGAGGGTTTTTGCGAATCCGGCGCCAAGCCCGTGATAGTAGTCAGAGGCAGTGAAGAGAAGCAAGTCTTGACCGTCAAGGGCCGGGTGGGGCCCATCTGGGCCAGCACGGGCAAGGTTTCGATCTCGGGAGTTCCCTCTCTCTATATTGCCTCGAGCCCAGAACCGGTGAGGGATCTGCTCAAGGCCGAGGTCATCGCGGAGCACGAGCTTGACCTGGCTGCGGTCAAGAAGCGCATCCGGATCGAACCGCCGGACATGGATCGCGACCTTCTCCACGACGAGTACCTGAAGCTCAAGACGATGGAGAGTACCTACGTGGTCCACGACGGCAGCGTCAAAATCGGACAACCGGACCTGGAAGGCGTCCCTTATAGTGTTGACCTTGAGTGGCCGGAAAAAGCGCCGCCGGGCGACTATGAAGTCGTGGTCTACGAGTGCCGCAATGGTTCCGTGGTCGGGGAATTCCATACCAACCTGAAAGTCGCGCGGGTGGGCTTCCGCGCCTTCATGGTGGCGTTGTCGCTCAACCACGGTGAACTCTACGGGCTGGTGGCTGTGGCCACGGCCTCGTTGGCCGGCTTTGGCATAGATTTTCTGGTCGCGGGGCTTCGCCGGAAAAGGCCCGCTCCGGTATCGGAGCCTGAAGAAGCGGTCTCAGCTCACCCGGAGCACTCGCCGAATGTCTAACTGCCACAACCGTCAAGGTTCCCGCGCTGATTTCCTTGCAAGGGAGAGGGGTCCGGGAAAGGCTGGCGTTGGAGTAGACTTTCCGCTTACCAGGCTCGGTCGAAGAAGGACGACTATCGTATCAGAGTCTGCCGAGGAGGTTTCGGTTGACCCAGAGCCGTCGCCTATTCCGGCAGTAAAGGAAGCCTAAGATGCCAGTTTTCCTCCCGGTGGCTGGAGTGAGTGTGAACCTTGTCCTGCTGGTCGGAGCCGGCGGCGTGGTGGGGTTCCTTTCGGGGCTGTTTGGCGTGGGCGGTGGCTTTCTGCTCACACCAATCCTGATGATGATTGGGATTCCCGCAACGGTAGCCGCGGCTTCTGACACGTGCCAAATTGTGGCGGCGTCTTCTTCGGGCGTCGGGGCCCATTTTCGCTTGGGAAATGTGGACTTCAAGCTGGGGGGCGTTTTGCTGGTCGGCGGACTGGCGGGAGCGGCTGTCGGCGTGCAGATCATCAAGATCCTGCGGGCCTTGGGAAACGCCGATCTTGTCATCTCGCTCACCTATGTCGTGATGCTTGGCGCCATCGGGCTCTACATGGTGATCGACAGCGCACGCCAAATGCGGCGCGGCGTGGCTGAGGCCGTCAAGCCGCATCGACCTGGCCGCAAGCGGCCCCTGCTGGGCCGGTTGCCCTGGCGCATGAGTTTTCCGCGCTCCGGTATCGAACATTCCGTGCTTCTGCCGCTGTTGCTGGCTGTCGTCGTCGGGATCCTCGCGGCAATCATGGGGGTGGGCGGCGGCTTTATCATGGTTCCGATCATGGTGTATGTGCTTGGGATGTCGGCCCACATCGCGGTGGGTACGAGCCTATTCCAGATCCTGCTCACCTGCGCCGGCACCACCTATATGCAGGCCGCAACCAACCATACCGTGGATTTGGTCCTGGCGCTGTTGCTGGCCACCGGATCGGCCCTTGGGGCGCAGGTCGGTGCTCAGGTCGGCCGTTACCTGCATGGCAACCAACTGCTGATTCTGCTGGGTGGCTTGGCTTTGCTGGTTGCAATTAAGATGATGATAGGCCTCGTTGTGGCTCCCGAGGTCCTGTTGGTGGCCCCTCGAGTTCATTGAAAAACGATGTTCGGCTTATGGCGCAGATCCCCTCCAGAGAGCCCAGTGGCCGCCGCAGAGGGAATCCGGCAGAAGTATGCCCGGTTCCGGGACCTGCTCGGTTTCAATAACGAGTGCCTGGAAGCGCTGGTCGAGCTGCAAGAAGACCTGCGGGACGTTCCGCCGCTGCGCGATGTGCTCGGCGATCGCGTCCATGTGATTTTCGACAGGGCGGAGAAGATCGTGGCCACGCTGGAAAAGCTGACCGGCAAGCCGCAGCCAACCCTCATGGAGCGCCTGCGCGCCCAGCGGCACGAAGTCGAGACCTACACCGCGGCCTGCGACGAGTTGGTGACGCCGAGGCTTTCCACGTGGCTCTCGGAGATCGACTCTCAGGCCGCGTCCGAGGTTGGCGGGAAGGCGGCCGCGTTGGGCGAGGTCAAGAACAAGCTCGGCCTGCCGGTGCCGGACGGCTACGTGCTCACCACGGAAGCCTACCGGCAGTTTTGTGGCATCCCGCTCTGGAGGGCGATTCGCGACGCGATGCGGGAAGTCGATCCCAATGACCTCGACGCGCTGCGAGCGGTTTCAGCGCGGCTCAGAGACAAGGTACTCGCGTGTCAAATTCCCCGAAGCATTGAGGTTGCGATCACCGAACGGGCCCGCAAGCTCGCCACGCACGGACTGGGACTCGCGGTCCGGTCGAGCGCCGTTGGCGAAGGCGGAGAACGAACCTTTGCCGGCCAGTTCCTAAGCCTGATCAATGCGCCCCGCGACCAGGTGCTCGACGCCTACAAGCGCGTGGTGGCAGGACGGTTTAGCGAACGCGCCATGTTCTACAGGTTGTCGACCGGGCTGGCCGAGGTGGACAGTCCTCTCGCCGTGCTGTTTCTGCCCGTCATCAGAGCCCGCGCGGCCGGCATCCTCTATACTCGGGACCCCAAAGACCCGAAAAAAGAGGTGCTGTGGATTACAGCCACCCGCGGCTTGGCCCTGGATATTGCCAACGGGGCCAAGCCCGCCGATTTGTTCGTCGTGTCGCGCCGCAGGCCTCACCGCCTGGTCGAACAAAGTATCGTTCACAAGCAAGAGCAGATTGTCCCCGAGGCGGAGGGCAAACTCGCGCACAAGGTCCTACCCTCAGGTGAAAGCGAAGCACCCAGCCTCGCTCCCGAGCATTTGAAGCTCCTGGCCGAATGGAGTGTTCGGATCGAAGCGCATTTCGGAGTTCCCCAAGACGTGGAATGGGCGGTCGACGAAGGTGGCAATTGCTGGATCCTTCAGTCGCGACCGCTGGTGCTTGCAGGCACCGCCTCTACTTGGGCCTGGTCTCGACCGCGAGTTGATCCGATCATCGCCGGGGGCCACACGGTCTATCCAGGGCGGATTTCCGGACCGGCTCATTTGGCCAAAGACGCACACGACTTGAGCCAGATACCCGAGGGGTCGGTGCTGTTGATGCGCACGGCCTCCCCGGAAATTATCGAAGTGTTTCCGCGTATTGGGGGGTTGGTAACGGAATGGGGAAACGTGGCCGGGCATGCCGCCACCCTCTTAAGGGAATTCAAAGTGCCTTCCGTTTTCCAAATGACGGGCGCGATCGAGCGCGTCAAGCCGGGAGATCCCATCAGCCTGGACGCGGGCCAGGCAAAGATTTACCCGGGAAACCTGTGGCCGCCACGCCAACAGGAGGTCGTTATCCCCGAGCGCTATCGAAATTCACGCAGCGACCCCATCAGCCAACGCCTGCTGGCACTTCATCTTCTCGATCCGGCGGCTTTCAACTTCCGCCCACGGGGCTGCAAATCCGCTCATGATGTGATTCGCTTCTGCCACGAAAAGGCCGTCGAGACCATGTTCACGCTCAACCAAAACGAGTCCGAGCGCGGACCACATCTTTGCAAGCGGCTTCTGACGCCAATACCGGTGAACCTGCGCGTGCTCGACTTGGGCGGCGGCCTGAAGATGGACGACCCCGACAGCCCGGACGTGACGCCGTCGCAGATCGTTTCGCGGCCCTTCCAAGCGCTTTGGAAGGGAGTGAGTCACCCGGGGGTAACCTGGACCCGCGAGATGCCAGCCAGCTTCAGCGATCTGGCCTCGGTCATGGCGGGGGCCCTCTCATCGCAGAACAGCGCCGTGCGTGCGTTGGGCGAGCGGAGTTACCTCATGGTGGCTGACGAGTACATGGACCTCAACTCGCGCCTGGCGTATCACTTTTCGCTGGTCGACGCCTGCGTCTCTGACGTTCCCAGCCGCAACTACATTTCCTTCCGCTTCTTTGGGGGCGGCGCTACCCAATGGCGGCGTCGTCTGAGAGCTTGTTTCATTGAGGCCTGCCTGACTCATTACGGCTACCTGGTAGAGCGTCGTGGAGACCTGGTGAACGCCTGGTTCAAAAAGGCTCCGACCGCTGAGACGGAAGCCAGACTGGACATCCTGGGACGATTGATGGCCTGCTCCAGCCAGCTCGATATGTACATGACCAGCCATCAGGTAATGAAATGGTACGTGCAACAGTTCCTAGAGGGCAATTACGGGTTCCGGATGGCGGAGCAGACTGCGGCGCGAAACGGCGCAACCGTGCCGTAACGAGGGTCTAGTGTCCTGAGTTAGACATTCGCAGCATATGTTTCGGCAGAAATGTGAGGAAACGCAAGGCTTTATTCGTCATCGAACTTCAAACTCAGGACACTAGAAGCGGGCCGGCCCCGAGCGGCACAAAGGCATTGGAAGAAAAGCGCATATGTCAGTAATCACAATCTCCAGAGGATCGTTCAGCGGTGGGAAACTACTGGCGGAGTGCCTATCGCAGAGGCTCGGCTATCGGTGCATCGACCGAGACGTAATTATAGAGCGGGCCGCCGCGGGCGGGGTTTCCCAAAACGAACTCATGGACACCCTTTTGAAGCCGCCCGGCCTCCTGGATCGCTTTCGCCACAGAAAATATATCTACTTGACGCTTATTCAGGCTGCGCTCGCGGAAGAGATCCGGACCGGGAAGGTGATCTATCACGGCAACGCGGGCCATCTCTTGCTTAGGGGCGCGCCGCAGATGCTCCGGGTACGCATCATCGCGCCGCTGGAATTCCGGCTCAATATGGTCCAAGAGCGCCTCAAGCTGAACCGGAGTGAGGCTCTGGCGTACATCCACTCGGTCGACGAAAACCGTATAAGATGGACCCGGTACCTCTATGGTGTCAGTTGGGGAGATCCTGCGCTCTACGATATCGTGCTGAACCTGGAGCAGATTGACGTCAAGGAAGCCTGCGAGGTGGTCGTTACGATGGCGACGCAGAAGGCCTTCGAGTTCACCACCGAATCTCTGATCGCCTATGAAGATGTGGCGCTCGCGAGCCGGGTTCGCGCCAATCTGGCGATGAACATCGCTACTTCCGACCTCGAGGTAGAGGTGACGGCGCACAGCGGGTCGGTATCGATCAAGGGAACCCTCGCCACCCTGGACCAGATCGAAGAGGTCAAGCGTGTGGCTCGGGGCACCGCCGGCGTAACCGATCTTAATCTGGACGAACTTGCTCCAATGCCCAGTGTGTAGGTACTGAGCAAAGGAACAGTATGTATAAGGCTGTGTTTCTGCCCGGGCCGTTGAAACGCCATAGAAGCCGGGATGCGGAGGGAGGAGCATGGCGCTGCTCCTGATCTCGAGAGGCTCCTTTTCGGGCAGCCAGCTAATCAGGCAATGCCTTTGCGAGACAGCCGACTTCAAGTGCCTGACTCGGGAGGACTTGGTTGCAGTTGTAAATACTCGCGGGGAAATAGCTAACCGCATCGTCGCCAGCATCGAGAAGGCCACGGAGAATTACGCAAAATTCACCGCCCAGAGGCGGCCCTACGAAATCCTGATGCGACTGGCGCTGCTCGAGTATGTACGCCGGGGGAATGTTGCCTATTTTGGGTATTCGGGGCATCTGCTGCTCCCGCACGTTGCACATGCCGCCAGGGTGCGAATCATTGCGCCCCCGCAGATGCGGATCGCGCTGCTGATGGAGCGAGAGAAGCTTACGCACGAGCAGGCGCGCGAACGCATCCGGCAGGACGACCAGGAGCGAGGCCGCTGGGCCCGTTTCATGTATGGCAAGAACCTTTCGGACCCGGCAATGTTCGATCTGTGTATCAACCTGGAGCGCATCTCCTTCCCCACCGCCAGCGCCATGCTGGCCGATATCGCGGAGCAGAAGGAATTCAAGCCGACGCCCGAATCGCTGGCTGCGGTTGAAAACTCCTACCTCTGCGCGCGGGTCTTGGCGGCGCTCCTGGACAATGCGAAGACCTTGGAGCTCGAGGTGGGAGCCACAGCGCAAGACGGGCGAATGGTTCTGGAAGGCCCGTATCTCGATGACCCCGAGCGCTCGACCGTCATAGAGATAGCCAGGGCCGTGCCGGGCGTAGCAGAAGTCCAGTATCGGGAGGGGTACGCCCCACTGTTCGATATGTTGTCGTAAGAGAGGAGATCAAACATGGGCCAAGCGCAACCGGCAGTAGAGCCACTCCTGGAAGCAATCAAGGTATCCATTGATAAGGGAGTCGGCTGCGAAGAAAAGCAAGTCGAATTGATTGAGGAGCAAAACCAGCTTGCCAAGCGCCGAACCGATACCACCTCCAATCTCCTTCAGTTCTCTTCGGCAACAGCCAAGCACACGGCAGATCAGACCGCCATGGCGCGAGAGCGAACCGTCCTCACGCGTGCGCAGACGCGGCTGTCGACCCGAAGCACCGAGCTGGCCAATATCCGCACGGACCTTGGCCACGAACGCACGGCGATGGCCGAACAGCGGACGGAACTCGCAGTCCATCGCAGCGAGCTGGCCGGGCAACGGACGAAGCTTGCCGTCACGAGAACCGGGCTGGCCAATCGTAGAACCGAGTTGGCCCAGCACAGGACCCAACTGGCGGAACAGCGAAACGCGCTCTCTGTCAGAAGGACCGACTTGGCCCAGCTCAGGAACGACCTCGCGGAACAGCGAAACGAGCTATCACAACGAAGAACCGATCTCGCACAAGAAAGGAACGACCTGGCGACCGAGCGGACCGTGAGGGCCATGGCTCGAACGCGCCTGGCGTTTCAGAGAACCGAGCTTGCCAGGGAAAGAACGTCCTTGGCTATCATTCGAACCGGCCTCGCATTCCTGGCGATCGCCATTACGCTCTTCCGTTTTGTTACCCCTTCGGTCTGGACCCTGTTCGACGGAGCGCTGCTGATGCTGGGTCTGGTTCTGGTGGTCTACGGCGGAAGGGGCTACCTCGGTGCCGAAATGAATGTTCGACGACTTGGACAACTACTGGTGTCAGATCCTGGATTCAAAGGCGTAATGACCTTGTAGCGGCGAGAGGGCTCCGATGGAGAGGGGTCGTAGGAACACCTTTTGCGCATGGATCTCAACCGTTGGGATTCGATGAGAAGACCGGCGTCGATGCCGTTTTGAAGTAACGCGGCGGGCGACAACGGAAGGGCTTTCATGGCGATCATCACCATATCTCGCGGGACGATGAGTGGTGGCGAAGGATTGGCGAACCGCGTTGCCGAGACTCTCGGTTATCCTTGCCTGGCGCGGGAGGTGCTCGTGGAGGCAGCGGCCAAGCTGGGTGTTCCCGAGCGCGAGCTGCGCTGGAGCGTCGGCTATCGCGGCACCCCGTGGGAAAGGCTGACAGTAGACCGCCGGATTTACTTGACGGCGTTGCAAGCCGGCTTGAGTGAGCATTGTGTATCCGGGAACCTGGTCTATCACGGCAACGCGGGCCATTTGCTGCTCGAGGGTCTGCGCAATGTCCTCAAGGTGCGCTTGATCGCTCCGATGGAGCAGCGGGTTCGCGCCCTGATGCGACGCGAGGGCCTTCGTTACTCGCAGGCGCGGGACTTCGTCGAATGCTCGGATCGCGACCGCAAACAGTGGACCAAGTTCGTGTACGGCCTCGACTGGTCCAGCCCCGAGCTCTATGATCTGGTAATCAACCTGCGCGACATCAACCTCGAGACCGCATGCGACATTGTCAGCGCCACTGCGAAGCTGCCCGCCTACGCGGTTACCGAAGAAGTCCGAAAGCAGCTAGTGGATTTCGCGCTCGACTGCCGGGTGAAGCTGGCGTTGGCCGACGACGTTCGTACTCGAAATGCCGAGTTCGGGGTGGTTGCCGACGACGGGAAAGTAGAGATTTTTGCGGAAATGGCCGGCGCCGGACTCCTGCCGGGACGGGCGGGACCGAACGAAGAAGATGTTCTGCTGGTTGCGCACAAGGTCGAGGGCGTCAAGGCGGCGACGGTCAGCTTTCATCGCCATGCGAAATCCGCGGACGCCCAAGCCGTGGATCGATGAGGTAGAAAAGGCGGCACGAGTGTGAACTCGAACGGCACAGTTGCGGGGAAGGTCTATCTCGTGGGAGCAGGCCCCGGCGCGGACGATCTGATTACCATGAGAGGACTGGCGGTGCTCAGCCGGGCCGATGTCGTACTTTATGACGCGCTGCTCAGCCCGAAGCTTTTGGCGCAGGCTCCTGAAGCGGCCGAGCGCCTCTTTGTCGGCAAGCGATGCGGCCGTCATGAGATGGAGCAGCCGGAGATCTGCCGGATCATCGTCGAGCGCGCAAGGGAAGGGAAGATCGTAGTCAGGCTGAAAGGCGGCGATCCGATGATTTACGGCCATGGCGGCGAAGAGGCGCTGGCCTGCAAGGACGCCGGGCTTGCTTTTGAGGTGATCCCCGGAATCTGCTCGGCGCTGGGCGCGGCGAGCTACGCGGGCATTCCACTCACGCACCGTGGCATGGCCTCATCGGTGGCCTTCGTCACCGCGCATGGCTTCGCAGCCCCGACCTTGGAAGGCCCGAAATGGGAGCACCTGGCGAAAGCGGTCGATACGCTCGTCATTTTTATGGGCGGCGCCAAGTTGGAAGGGATCGCGCGCTCACTGATGGAATTTGGCCGCGCCGCCGAAACCCCCGTGGCGGTCATCAGTAATGCCACCTGCGAAACCCAGCGGACTATTCTTGGTACGCTTGCGGACATTGCCGACCAAGCCTCTCGCGCCCGTTTATCCACCCCCGCACTGATTATTGTGGGCGAAGTTTCGAGCTTCACAACACTCCTCAACTGGTTCGAGTGCGAGCCCCAAGCCCGAGCCGCGCCGACGCGCGCCCCAGACCGCTTCGAGCGCTCCTGAGACCGTCGGCTTGCCGGCCGGGCCATTGCCGTCCAGCGCGGCGGCTTCCCTATATCAATGTTTCGAGGTCGCGGTCGGAGTGGCGGACGAACCTCTTGCGAAATGCCGGCACCTTCAGGGGGGAGACGGGAGTCCCGCCATGCGGCAAGCCCCCCCTCCGGCGAAATCAGCGAATGGGTGGAGCATTTCTATTCCTGCACCGGCTGCCGGCGCTGCGCGATCTTAGGATGGACGTGAAGATCGGCGGGCTGCACGACTTGGTCTCGAACGCCATCGTGCTGTGAGCCGAGAGGCGGGGTTGAACCCGGCCCTTAGCCTACGCGAGGCGAGAAGACCCTTGGCGATGGCAGTTATGGCGCCGGGCGGCCGCGAGCAGTCCCGACGCCCATTGCGGAGTTGCGGCAGCGTGCAGGTGCACATAGCTGGCCCACACGTTGTTTGAAATGATTCCGTCGTGGCCTCGATAGCTTCCGGCCCCACGCTTCAAGGTGCAGGCGGTGGGAGGAAGGTCGCCGTCGGGAACAATTCGGGAATAATGAAATTCGTGACCGTATAGCTCGGTCCCCACCGAGAAGAAGGGGTTGGGCGTATCCACCACCATATGCGCGTAACCGTGGCCCTGCGGCCTGGCGCAGACTTCGACCTCCACGGGCAGGACTGCGCTCATCGGGTATCGCCGGCCCTTCCAGGTGAAGCCCCGCGCCAGCAACATCAGGCCTCCGCATTCCGCGTAAATCGGCAGGCCGCCTTCCGCATGCCGCCGTACGGATTCCAGGAAAGACTGGTTGGCAGCGATCGATGCCCCGTGGGTTTCAGGAAATCCGCCCCCGATGTAAAGCGCGTCAAGATCATCGGGGAGAGCTGACGCAGAGAGCGCCGAAATAGGTATCAGCGTGGCGCATGACCGCTCGATCGCTTCCAGATTGTCGGGATAGTAGAAGGTGAATGCAGAATCCCTCAGGTAACCGATTCTAAGGCCGCGACCGTCCGGGACCAGCGCCACGGGCTCAGAGGGCGGCGCGAGCGCCGGCGCGCCCGCCGCTATCTCGAGAATTCCGGTCAAATCGATATGGCCTCGGACCAGCGACAGCAGGTTTTGCTTCAGGGCTGCAATTCCGGAATGCTCCTCAGGTGTGACGAGCCCCAGATGGCGACCCGGCAGCGGCGTCTCGCCCACGGCGGCTCGCGGTATCACGCCGACAATCGGCAAGCCGCAGTAAGCTTCGATGGCCTCGCGGAGCATATTCTCGTGGCGCCGGTTGCTGACTTGGTTGAGAATCAGGCCTGCGATAGCAACTTCGGGATCGAGCTTTTGGCATCCAAGGACGAGCGCCGCTGCCGTGCGGGTCATCTTGGTCGCGTCCACTACCAGGACGACCGGTGCGCGCAGCAGCTTGGCGAGTTGCGCCGTGCTGTGCGTGCCTCGCGCGTCAACTCCGTCGTAAATGCCCCGATTCCCCTCGATGACATTCAATCCGGCGGATTCGGCATGAGTCAGGAAAGACAACCGGGTCTTTTCCGGCCCCATTAGATAGGTGTCAAGATGGCGACAGGCGCGATTACAGCCCCAGGTTAGCCACGCGGCGTCAATATAATCCGGGCCCTTCTTAAACGCCGCCACTGCAACGCCGGCCTCTGCGGCGAGCAAGAGCAGTCCAAGGGAGACCAATGTTTTCCCGGAATCGCCGGACAGCCCCGCCACGACAATCCGCGGCGCCTCACGCATCATAAGCGGCACTAATGCAGCTTATCCCGTCCGTAAATCCGACGCAACGAAGAGTAGCGGCTTATTTTCAGACTCGGTCACCCGTTCGATCCAAGCTTGAGGAAGTCGAACGCTACCTCGCGGAACGCGCCAACCAAGCTCCTTGATTTCCTTCCGGCCCGACTATACGAATAGCCGTGACCGGGTGGGTGAGAGCTCCGTTCCATGAGGCAGAAACTTGTGCTTACGCAGGCTGCCCTCGCGGTCGCAATCGGTGTAACTTCGAACACCATAGCGCGCTGGGAGCGCGATGAGATGGCGATCTCGGAGCCCGCCGCGGGGCTGATCGAGAAGATTGCCGAGGAGCACAAGATCGCCAGGCGAGAAGGTTAAATCAGCGAGGTCCGCCGGACGCTCGAAAAAGCCGACCCGGGATTCTTGAGGGTCCCGCGAAGGCCGATAGCGCCTAAGTACCTGATTTCATTGAGCGGAGAGGTGGCCGAGTGGTCGAAGGCACCAGATTGCTAATCTGGCGTACTGGGTAACCGGTACCGAGGGTTCGAATCCCTCCCTCTCCGCCAAGGCACTCAGCCCCGAATTAAGCCGGTACCGCGCGTTGCCGCCCCTCGATTCGGTGCGCTTGCGATATTGGCGCGCGGGCGCAATCCTAAGCCGGTCGGCTCCGCCGCGTGCATCCGGCGGTGCGTCCGGCGTCACGATGCTCAAGCATATCGGTATCGCAGCGGTCAGCGCGGAGGGCGCTGCGCTCTGCTACCGGACGATCTGTGCCGAAGCTGCGGCGCTGCTCGGGCCGCACGCTCATCCGGAAGTCACGATGCACACGTATCCGCTCAGCGAATACGTCCGCCACATGGAGGCGGGCCGGTGGGACGAAGTCGCCAATCTACTATTCAAGTCCGCGAACATCCTCGCCCGCGCCGGCGCGGACTTCGTCATCTGCCCCGACAATACCGCGCATCAGGCATTCGATCTGTTCATGTCGCGGTCGCCGCTACCGTGGCTGCACATCGCCGGCGAAGTGGCCGAGGTCGCCAGCAGCCGCGGCTGCCGACGTGTGGGCATCCTCGGCACGCGCTTCCTGATGGAAGGACCCGTATACCCGCAGAAGCTTGCCGCGCTGGGGCTCGAATTTGAAATTCCGGCGCCTGACGATCGCGAGAGCATCAACCGCATCATCTTCGATGAGCTCGTGTACGGGCGCTTCGATGACAAAGCGCGTCGTTTTTTGCAGGACGTAATCCGGCGCCTCAAGGACGCGGAATGCGATGCGGTCGCACTGGCTTGCACCGAAATACCCTTGCTGATCGGCGAGGCTGACTCCGCACTGCCGACGCTCGATTCGACGCGAATACTGGCGCGTGCGGCCTTGCGAGAGGCTGTCGCTCATGGCGGGAATTGCGAGTGAATACAGCTCTGCCCCGGTTTCATTCTTAAATCCTTAGCAATACCGCAGACACCTTCTCTGCAGTTGCGGCCTTGATTGCTGATGCATACAAGGTGACTTGCCGTCGGTAATCGGAGAGACCCCTTTCCAGGTCACGGTCAGTCTTGAAGTCCACGACCGTCCAAGTGTCACGCCCGCTCGAACTCGACGAAATTTCCCAAGACTCTCCATATTGAAATGTCACCGCATTTCAAAAGGAAAGGGATAGAGGTCCCTTTTCTGCCGGATCGGCGCAATATTCGATAGTTTTTCCGGGGCACGGCTCTTGCTCTCTAAGCGATTCCGACAGGACTGCATCGGCAGCCTCAACAAACTCTTGGGTAACCACATGAAGAGAATCGAAGTAGTCATGAACAGCCCGGCGCTGGATGGGTTTAGAGACGTTGCCGCCGAGCTTGGGATTATGGAATTCGATGTGGCCGAGGTGCGCCGCTCAAGCCCTCAGCACGTCGGGTGCCAACGGCTCTGCCGGGGCCAGGCGTTCACGGTTGATCTGCTTGAGAGAGCAAAGGTTGAGTTTGAGGTCTTCGATAAAGACGCGGAGAAGATCGTCCACGCCTTGCTTGCCGCTCTCCACCCGGACCGCATCTCGGTCTTCAAGGTCGACCAGGTAGTACGCCCCGTCACGCGAAATGGCATTAGCGCCAGGTCAGTGGGCTCGTCTGAGCCTTTCGGAGCTGAGCAGGAGTCCGAGCGCCCGGACCTTGTCGCGTTCGGCAATCATGGTCTTGCTTGACTGAAATCCTTGGAAGAGAAAATGAACGGTTCAATGTCCGCATTGAACACGATCGCCGCGTCGGTAATCCTTGGCTGCCTCTCGTTCCCCCCTCAATCTGCTAACGCCGCCGTTTCCACAGCGGTAGAATCGGCCGCCATCGAGCGGCGGCCGGAAACTACCTCGCCGGCGTAATGCTCCAGCGAAAAGTACGTAAGCGCCGAGAACAACGCGAGGATTGCGGTGATCAGAAACGCCGGAGTGAAGTCGTACACCGACAAAGCTCTCGAGCCGTGAGCCCAAAGGCTGAAATGCACTATGAGCGCGGCGACCGTAACACCGAGAGCGAGAAAGAACTGCTGCGCCATGCTCGCCAGCGTCGAAGCGCTGCTCATCATCTCGTTTGTCACATCGGCGTAGGCGAGCGTTCCAAGCGCCGTGAACTGGAGCGAACGAAGGAATCCTCCCACGAATAACGCCGTCACGATGACAGAGTGAGGCGTTGACGCCCGGAACAGCGCATAGCTTGAGAGGATCAGCGCGCAAGTGAATCCATTGCCGATCAGCACGGACTTGAAACCGAGCCGCCGGATAATCGGCGCAGCCGTCGGCTTCATCAAGAGAGCGCCGCATGCACTCGTAAACGTCAGAAGGCCGGAAGCAAACGGCGTCAATCCGAATACGAGCTGTAGCAGCATCGGGAGCAGAAATGGCAAAGCTCCGATGCCGATCCTGAAGAGCCCGCCGCCAATCGTCGAAATCGCAAACGTGCGTATCTTCATAAGCCTGAGATCGACGATCGGATAAGGAATGCGCCCGGCGTGAAATACGTAGGCTCCGGCGCACAGACCTCCGGCGGCCATCACAGACACGGTTATGCCGGGGGATACGACGCCGCGGCCGATGGTTTCAAATCCAAAGACCGAACCGGCAAGGCCGACTCCGATGAGCACGAATCCGAACAGGTCGAGCGGCGGCACCTGCTGCTGACTAACGTCCTCGATGAACAGCGAGACCAGCGTTATACCGATGCATCCGATCGGCACATTGATGAAGAAAATCCAGCGCCACGACCAGTAAGTCACGATAAAGCCGCCGACCGGCGGGCCGACGACCGGGCCGAGCACCGCCGGCACCGTCAAGTAGGACATCGCTGTCACCAAGTTGGACTTGGCCACGGTCCTCAGAACAATCAGTCTGCCCACCGGCACCATCATCGCACCGCCGAAACCCTGCAGGATGCGCGAGGCGACTATCGTGGAAAGAGAGCCGGACAAACCGCAGAGAACGGACCCGATGGTGAAGACCACGATCGCAGCACGAAAGACCGTGCGGGTGCCGAATCGGTCGGCCATCCATCCGCTGATCGGTACAAACACCGCGAGGCTCAACATGTAGGCCGTGATCGCGAGATTGAGCCTGATGGGGTCCTGATGAAGCGATTGGGCCATTGCCGGCAGAGCGGTTGCGATGACGGTCGAATCGAGCATCTCCATGAAGAGCGCACAGCCGACGATCAGAGGCGCGAGCAGTTCTAGAGAGGGTGTTTGATCGCTTTCGGGATCCATCGACCTGCGCATCATTCTTGCTGAACGCGCGCGGCGAATCCAGATTTCGAAACGAAATGCGGCGTCATTGTGCATGACTTAAGCTTCGGCATCTGCATCTCAACAAATCGGCAACCAGGACATTTCGTATTGAAAACGTCGTTGATCTCTCTCGATGTTCCTGTTCGAGAATCCGACGGCATTGACGAATTTCCTCGAAAGCGTCGCGATGATGCTCTTCCCGATGGCTCTGCTCCTGATGTTCGGGAGGATGCTGGGCAGTTGAAGCACGCCTGGGCGATCTTTTCGGTGATGATGGTCCTGATGATCACCACCCGGTGAGGGGCCGCCACCGAACTCGGCGAGACACCGAACGAAGCTCGCGGCCATTTCAGAGTGAAAACCATAAGCAGTGCAAAACGCCAAGCGCCTTCGGGCCCGTCTGCGAATTGCCACGGTTTATCGGGGGTTCTCGGGCGGCATAGCTCTTGCGGCTTGCTCTCCAGGCAAAACGCTCTCAGGAGGCCAGGCAAATGGATTTGATGACGTGGATTCCGTTTACGTTCGGGTTGGGCATCGGGGCAATGCTTCTCTGCTACGCCTTCCTCATTGCCTGCGAGAACATCTAGCAGGTTGCGGAAAAACTCCGGAAACACTTGACTAGTCAGTAACGTTGGCATGAATCAGCTCATCAAAGCGTGTGATTGCTTAGGCCGAAAAGGGCCCAAAAAGGCTTTTTCCGCAACCTGCTAGGAGGGGTACCGACATGGTTTATGTAACCGCACTGGTATGCGTGTTCCTGTTTGTCTACCTGACCACGGCGCTCATCCGGCCGGAATGGTTCTAAGGCGCTGAGGTCGGGCGCAAGGAAATGACGATGACGCACCTTTGGCTTCTTCCAACTGTATTGCTCGTCTCGGCAGTCGCGGTGTCGGTTCCGCTGAGCAAATACGCGACATGGATAATGGAGGGTCGCTACAATCCACCGCGCTTCTTTGCCTGGTTCGAAAGACGACTCGATAGCGGCCCTCAGAACTGGAAACAGTACACAGCAGCGCTGCTGATTTTCAATCTCGTTCTCTTTGTATGGGGCTACGCGGTTCTGGCGCTGCAACCGCTAATGCCGCTGAATCCTCGTCACCTGGGAATGCTGGCGCCGACCACGATTTTCAACTCGGTTACGTCGTTCATGACGAACACCAACCTGCAGGATTATTCCGGTGACGTTCATTTTTCGAACTTCAGCCAGATCTTTTTCGTAATCTCGAACCAGTATATTTCTGCAGCAGTGGGATTCTGCGCCTTGGCCGCAATGATCCGTGCCTTTCGTGGTGAATCGAAGGTCGGCAACTTCTTCCTGGACATGTGGCGGGTGCTCATCTACATGTTCGTGCCCGTCGCGCTGCTTTGCGGCGTGCTCTTCATCCAGCAGGGCATGCCGATGACCTATCAGAGCACGGTAGAAGTAGCCACGCTTGAACCGGGTGCCATGGGAACCGACGATAAGGGAGTGGCAAAGCCACAGACCATGGTAGTGGGCCCGGTTGCGGCCATGATACCGATCAAGCAGATCGGCACCAATGGCGGCGGATTTTACGGCGCCAATGCGGCCCATCCATTCGAGAACCCTAGCGCATGGACTAACTTCATCACTTGTCTGGGCATGATGATTTTCCCGTTCAGCCTCGTGCTCATGTTCGGGCGAATGCTGGGTAGAGTTAGACACGCGATCGTTATCTATGCGGTGATGTTGACGCTGATGGTCGCGATGATCGTTTGGGCCATCTACTTCGAGTTGAAGCCCAATCCCGGCCTCACAGCACGATCGCCAAGCATGGAGTTCAAGATTCGGAGTGCAACCGCCAAGGGCGGTGAACGTGTGATCAACGTACCTGCGGTTGCCGGGCTGCCACTCGAGCAGCACTTGGGAAATCTTGAAGGCAAGGAAATGCGTTTCGGTACCGTGGCAGGGCCGACCTTCGCTGCTCTTACCACGGATGTAACCTGCGGCGCGGTCAACTGCGCGCACGACAGCCTCAACCCGCTGACCGGCCTTTCGCCAATGATCGGCATGTGGCTCAACTGCATATATGGTGGCAAGGGTGTCGGGATGATCAATGTGCTGCTCTTTTTGATCATCGGCGTGTTTATTGCCGGCCAGATGGTGGGTCGATCTCCCGAGTACCTCGGCCGGAAGATTGGAGCGCGCGAGGTCAAGTTGGCAGTTATTGCGCTCCTGGTTCATCCGTTTCTAATCCTGGGACCAACCGGGGTATTCGCAGCGACTTCGTGGGGTCAGAAAGCTGTGTTCAATCCAGGCGCACACGGCTTTTCCGAAGTGATGTATCAGTTCAGCTCAGCATCCGCAAACAATGGCTCAGGCTTCGAAGGCTTGGGCGACACGTGGGGCTTCAACGATAACCCCAATCCGGCACCGACCAGCCGGCAGTTGGATGTCGCCGCAGGACTGGTGATGCTTTTCGGCCGATACCTGCCGATCGTTGCACCGATAGCGATGGCGGCGTTCCTCGGCATGAAGAAGGAGGCGCCGTCCGGAGCGGGAACCATGCGCGACGACACCATGACGTTCTATTGGCTCCTGCTCGGCACCATCGTGGTCATCGGGGCGCTTCTCTTTCTGCCCGTGGCGGCGTTGGGGCCTCTAGCCGAGCATCTGGGGCCAATACCCTTCGGCGGCTAGGGCGACGCGTGGCGAACACCGACAAAACCATCGAGGAATCACATCGAAGATGGAAGCAATAAAGACTACTCCGACGATGCTCGAGCCGAACATACCTCCTATAGTTGCGCCGCAACGGAGGGTGCGCGCGATGGCGCTCTTCGCTCCGGAGTTGGTCCGGGCTGCTCTCAAGCGAGCCTTGGTCATGCTTCGACCGGACATCCAGTGGCAGAACCCGGTGATGTTCGTGGTCGAGATAGGGTCGGTTCTAACTCTGCTGTTCATCATTCAGGCGGCAATCAGCCAGTCAGCGAGCCAGGTGGCGATTAGCTACTTTGTCGCGCTCGATTTTTGGCTGTGGCTGACGGTCTTGTTTGCAAACTTTGCGACCGCGCTCGCGGAAGCTCGCGGCAAGGCTCAGGCCCAATCGCTGCGTAGGGCCCGTGTCGAAACGCCTGCGTTTCGGCTTCGCGGCAAGGATACGATCGAGGAAGTTTCCTCAGCGGCTCTGAAACCCGGTGACCGGGTTGTCGTGGAAGCCGGTCAGTCCATACCCGCTGACGGTGAGATCGTCGAGGGAATCGCTTCAGTCGACGAATCGGCCATAACGGGCGAGTCTGCGCCGGTCATCCGCGAATCGGGGGGCGACCGTTCGGGAGTAACAGGCGGGACGCGAGTTCTCTCGGACCGCATCGTCGTGAAGGTCACCGCGGCGACCGGTGAATCGTTCCTGGATCGGATGATTGCGCTGGTCGAGGGCGCTGTTCGCCAACGGACCCCGAACGAGATCGCGCTCACTCTCGTCCTTACTGCATTCACCCTGATCTTCTTGATCGTCGTGGTGCCGCTGTGGCCAATGGCGCTAAACGCGGAAATTTACATGGCCGGCTACTTAGGCATCACCGAGCCGTTGAAAAGTCTGGGGACTGATGTGCCGACCCTGGTGGCTCTGCTGGTCTGCCTGATCCCAACGACCATTGGGGCGTTGCTGGCGGCAATCGGCATCGCGGGAATGGATCGGGCGCTTCAGGCCAACATCCTTGCGAAAAGCGGGAAGGCAGTCGAGACCGCCGGCGATATCGACACGGTGCTCCTCGACAAGACCGGCACCATCATGATGGGCAATCGGCACGCAACAGATTTCGTGCCGATCGGGAAGTACGCGCCTCAGGACCTCGGTCGTCTTGCCGCTTTGGCTTCGGCCGCCGACGAAACGCCTGAGGGCAAGACCATAGTGAAACTCTTTTTCGAGAACGGCGGCGGGCTGGCGGCTGTGACCGCGCCTCGCGGAGCCGAGTTTGTTCCGTTTTCGGCACAGACTCGCATGAGCGGAATCGACCTTCCCGACGGACAGAAAATCCGCAAAGGCGCTCCCGACGCGGTTATCCGCTTCGTCGAGCGGCAATCGGGTCCAATTCCTGCGGAGCTCCAGGCCACTGTTGATGCGATCGCATCTCAAGGTGCCACACCGCTGGTCGTTGCCGACAATGCGAGCATCGCGGGCGTGGTAGTGCTGGCCGACATTCTGAAGACCGGCATCAGCGAGCGCTTGGAGCGGCTGCGAAAGATGGGCGTGCGCAGCGTGATGATCACCGGTGACAATGCTCTCACTGCCGCCACGATCGCCGAGAAGGCAGGCGTCGACGATTTCGTCGCGCAATGCACCCCTGAGTCGAAGCTCGCCTACATCAGGAAGGAGCAGTCAGACGGGAAGCTCGTCGCCATGATTGGCGATGGCACCAACGACGCTCCCGCACTCGCGCAAGCGGACGTGGGCCTTGCGATGAACTCCGGGACGCAGGCTGCGAAGGAAGCCGGCAACATGGTGGACCTGGACAGCAATCCCACCAAGCTGCTCGAGGTCGTCGAGATCGGAAAGCAGCTTCTGATGACGCGCGGCGCGCTGACGACCTTCTCAATTGCCAACGACGTGGCGAAGTACTTTGCGATCGTGCCGGCGTTGTTCGCAGGAACCTTGCCCTGGCTCAAGGCCATGGACGTCATGAACCTTCACTCGCCGACCTCGGCAATACTCTCGGCCGTAATCTTCAACGCGATAATCATTCCGCTGCTGATTCCGATCGCGCTGCGCGGCGTGCAGTACCGTCCACTGGGTGCTGACGCTTTGCTGAGGCGCAATCTGCTCATCTGGGGACTCGGCGGCGTGATCCTACCCTTCATAGGCATAAAGCTGATCGACATAATCATGGTCGCCGGCCACCTGGTTGCTTAATCGGAACGATCCAAAGGACAGAACCATGACACGCTATTTTTCCAAAAGCCTGCTGCTCTTCGCCTTTGTGATCCCAATCGTATGCGGGATCTATCCATTGACCTTGTGGGTGATAGGCCAGGTGCTCTTTCCGTTCCAGGCCAACGGAAGCATCATAAGCGGCCCGGATGGAAAGCCGGTCGGATCGGCGCTGATCGCACAGCCGTTCACGAAGGACGAATACTTCTGGCCGCGGCCGTCCGCCGCGTCTTACGACGCCACCGCCTCGGCGCCCTCGAACCTTGCGGCATCCAATTATGCTCTGCGCGATCGGGTCGCGCGGGCATTGGGGCCGATCGTGAAATACAGCGACGGTCCCAAAAGGGGTCGGCTCGTCGCACCTGACGTCGAAGCTTGGTTCCAGCAGGACAAATTCGGCGGTCAGCCGCATCTCGTTGCGCAGTGGGCTGATGCTCATAACTCGATCGCCCAGGGCTGGGTGGCGGCAGACCCGTCACATGAGCCGTACATAAACGAATGGGGTAAGAAGCATCCCGACCTGGTCGGCCAATGGAAGAAGGACAATCCCGGTACTCCCGAGCCCAAGGCGGCCGACGTTGCGGTTCTGTTCTTCGAGACCTTCTCAAAGGAGAACCCCGGCAAGTTTCCTTCCGCAGTTCAGCATCAGGTCGGGGGCAAGACGGTCACCACGGTCGAAGCAGTCAACCAGGGATCGGATATCCAGTCCATCTTCTTCGATATGTGGCGGCAGGATCATCCCGACGCGCCGCTCGAAGACGTTCCCGCGGACATGGTGACGGCGTCAGGCTCCGGACTCGATCCCCACATCAGCCTACAGAACGCAGAATATCAGTTGGATCGCGTGGCGCAGAAGTGGGCGGCGGACAGAAAACTGGATGCCGGGCAGGTCCGCAATCAGATCGAGCAGATCTTACAGGCGAATTCGTCGGCACCGCTTGGCGGTCTGGCCGGGGAGAAATTCGTCAACGTGCTGCAAGTCAATCTCGAATTGAGGAAGCAGTTCGGATCCCCCGAATAGAGGGCTTGGCGAGTAGAACGCGAGCTGCGCGGCGTCCGACGGCCGAGTTCCGGCGGCTGCGCCGGCGGAGTTCTCCGATGGACACAGGCACCGCCATTACTGAAAACGATCGTGCCGCAGCAATAATTGAAAGTCTCGATCAAGCGGCAATAGTTCTGGACGAGACCGAAACTGTCGTTCACGTCAACCAGGCGGCAGCGGCAATCCTGGGCATCGAGCGCGATCAGATCCTCGGGCGCGTATTTGATCGTGACCTCGACGATCGCTGTCTCGACTACGCGTGGATGTGTGCGGCCTTTGAACGTGCCATTACTCTTCCGGCAGGCGAGCAGCAGGCAGAGCTCAGCCTGAACGTACAGGGCCGTGAGCACACTTATCTCCTGAAGCCCGCGCCTCTGCGCCTGACCGACGGCCGGTTGTTGGGAACGCTGATCATTCTCCACGACATTACCGAGTTACGCGAAAAGCGCCGGGCTCAAAATAGCGCGGTGGCAGCAGCGGCACATGAGCTCAATACGCCGCTCACGTCCATATCATTGGCGGTCGACCTGCTCCGGCGGAATACCGAGAAGCAGCAAGAGTTGATAGATGCGCTTGTGGAAGATGTCGAGCGAATTCGCCAGGTCTCTGCGGCCTTTGTGAGCGTCGCCCGCGAGCAGCCGAGTTCGATAGCAGTCCGGGGCGTCCACTTCGATCTCGGAAGGCTGGTTACGTTCGTCACCAAGAGATTCGAAGCCTGGATCGAACGCAAGAGCATCAAATTCACAGCCCATACCGACCGGGGCCTGGATGCGTTCGGCGACCCGCTGAAGTTGTCTTGGGTGCTGGCTACTCTCGTCAGCAACGCGCTTCGCTACACTTCCGAGCGGGGGACGATCGAGCTGACCGCGCAGAAAGAAGATGAGCAGGTCAGGATCTCCGTCCGCGACAATGGCCCCGGAGTCCCCGCGCAAATAAGAGAGTTGGTCTTCAGACCTTCGGCGCGACGCAGCACCGAGGTATTGGAGGGCCCGGCAGTGGGTCTGGCGCTCGCCGTTGCAAAAGAGGTTGCCGAGGCGCACGGTGGCAGCTTGTTCGCAGAGGCGGCGGAAAGCGGCGGTATGGTCACGCTCAAGCTTCCGCTCTCACAGGACACGTAGATGGCGAAGCTGCTGGTCGTCGATGACGAGAAGAACATCCGACAGGGAATCAGCCGATTCCTCGAATCCTGTAACTACCAGGTGTCCACGGCAGAGAGCGGGCGCCAGGCGCTCGAAATCATGGCGAAAAGCGGTGACTTCGACCTCGTGTTGAGCGACTGGCGGATGGCCGAGATGAACGGCCTCGAGCTGCTGAAGGCCATCAAGGAAAAGTTTCCCCACACGATCGTGATTCTCATGACCGCATACGGCACCATCGACAACGCTGTCGCGGCAATGAAGGCGGGCGCGTATGACTATCTGACCAAGCCCTTTTCGCTGAATCAGGTGCAGCACGCCGTCGAACGGGCGCTCGAGGTCAAGGAACTGCGGTCGCAGAATCGAGCGCTGCGCAACTCGATCGAGGGTGTTCCGCTGCTGGTTTCAGCGAGTCCGCAATTTCGAGAGCTGATCGAAACTGCTTTCAAGGCCGCTGGAAGCGACGCCGGCATCCTGCTCACCGGCGAAAGCGGCACCGGGAAGAATGTGCTGGCCCGCCAGATACACGAATGGAGCCCGCGTCATGAGCATCCCTTCGTGATAGTCAACTGCACCACGCTTTCAGAGTCCCTTCTGGAAAGCGAACTGTTTGGCCACATGAAGGGATCCTTTACGGGTGCGATCAAGGACAAGCCCGGCCGGCTCGAAGCGGCCAATCACGGAACTGTTTTGCTCGACGAAATCGCCGAGCTGCCCCAGACCCTGCAGACGAAGTTTCTTCGCTTCTTGCAGGATGAGCGCTTCGAGCGGATCGGCGGGCAGGAGACGATCCAGGTCGACACGCGGATCATCGCCGCCACCAATCGTGATCCGCAACAGGAGATCGCGGCGGGCCGGTTCCGAGTCGACTTATATTACCGACTCAACGTCATAAGCCTTCGCGTTCCCGCACTGCGCGAACGCCCCGAAGACATTCTGCCGCTGGCGGAGGAGATGCTTGCTGAAGCCGCTGCGCGCAACCGCCGCCCGGACCTCCGCTTCTCCGACGAGGCCAAGAACCCCCTGATTGGATATTCGTGGCCCGGGAACGTTCGAGAGCTTCGCAACGTGGTCGAACGGGCCGTCGTTCTGAGCCGCGGATCGGCGATACGAAAGGAAGACCTTCCTGACGTCATCTTTGAACCCAACGCTGGAAGACCGATCCAGTTGTCGCCTGATTCGAGCCTGGAGCAACTTGAGGAGGAGCACATCAGACGCGTGCTGGCCGTTGCTCCAACCCTTGAAGATGCTGCTGCAACGCTCGGCATAAGCATCGCGACCCTCTGGCGCAAGCGGAAAAGATACCACATGGAATGAGGTTTCCTGGGGGGGGAGGGAGGATATCGGCCCGCTAGTTCTTGTTCGAACATTTCAAAATGAACTGTCTTCACAGTTCATTTTGAAAAGCGGCGACCTCGCTCACGAAAAAACCCTCGCAAACTCCGCGTAACGCCGCGCCGATCGGACGGCATGGCACTTGCGTTTCGAGATCGTGGCAAATCCAGGAAAGTCATGCCCGCTCCAATCGCAATCCGTGACAGACATCCCACACCGGCGGAAAGAACGCGGGTGATGGTCTGCCTTTCCGGTGAGCCGGGCCGCGATCTGGTCCTTCGGCAAAAGGCTGTACGGGAATTGTCTGCCGAGAACCGGGTCTGGCTGGTTCATGTAGAAACTGCCACCGAGGCGAAGAGAGCTGGACGCGAGGGCTCATTGTCCTTCGAGAATACGGCCGCTTTCGCAGCAGACATTGGAGCGGAACTCGCCTGGCTGAAGTCGGCTGATGAAGCGACTGCTCTGATCGACTTTGCGCACAGTTCGAAGATCGACCGCATAATCTTGCACTGCAGCCGACGCACCCTGTGGAATCGGTGGTTTCGGCGATCGCTTGTGCGACAACTGATTGACAGAGCCCGTGGCCTTCAAATCGAAATTGTGGGATTGCGATGCCTTGGACCGCAAAGCTCGGGGCGGCCGAGACCGGAGGGCACGAACCCCGACCATGATCCGCTCGGTGACCTATGGATATCTCCGCGTCGTGTAGTCCCTGGCTTCCAAGGACCACCGATCCGGGCTACTCGGCGTCGCCCCCGGCATCGCGCCGCTCAGGGCCCGCGCTCGCTGCAAGAACGGTGAAGAACATAAACTAGTCGCCGATCAGGAGGCCGAAGACAAATGAGTCGCCCGCGCTCGTTTCGCAGCAAGGTCCGCAACATCATACTGGTGCTGGTCGCGTTCGTTGCGCTTCTCGGGCTTTATGCGCTTCCGCGCGTCTATGACTTGGGCGGCGCCATTCGCGCGACGCTCTACCGAAACTACGTAAGCATCCAGGCCGGGCAGCAGATGCATGCGGCGCTCAGGCGGCTCGAACTCGCTGAACGAGATCGATGGGTGCGCGACGCGTTGTCGGATTCCGAGCGCGAGTTCATGCATTGGATGGACGTTGAAGATCACAATTTAACGGAGATAGGCGAGCCCAGGCTCGCCGGCGACATCGAGGGCAGGGCACGCAGATTGTTCGATGAGGTGCTTAGCACGGAACCTGGCATTCGCCATGATCGGGAATTCGGAGAGCTGCACGCCAGGATCGACGATTTGATCGAGATGAACCGAGCGGCGATGTTTCGCGCAGACAGCCGTGCGATGGCGCTGGGAAGGACGCTCACTTATGAGGTCGCCGCCGGATTGACGGTGCTGCTCTTTGCGGTCGCTGCACTCTCCTGGGGTGTGGGCTGGACTCTGTCGAAGCCGTTAGAGGAGCTTGCAGAGAAGCTGCGTGGAATCAGTCAGCGGCGCACGCGTGTCCGGCTCGGTCCGCAGAACCTGATCGAACTGGACGAGGTTGCCCAGGCGTTCAACCACATGGCGGAGCAGCTCGAACATTACGAAAAGCTCAACATCGAGCGGCTGCTTTACGAAAAGAACAAGACCGAAGCGATCATAGAGAGCCTCGAAGATGGGGTCGTGTTGCTTGGGGCGGACGGCACGGTAACTCACATCAATGAGATCGCCGGGGTGATCATCGGAATCGATCGCAGCGAGGCTCTCGGCAGCCCCTTCGATGACCTGAGCAGCAACCATCCTCATTACCTGCGAATCAGAGGTGCGCTGCGCAAGCTCGGCAAAACGAATGAGCAGATCCAAAGAGTCGAAGTCCGGCTTCATGTGCGGGGCCGCGATCACTCCTACGTATTGAAGCCGATTCCGCTTCGATCCGGGCAGGGGTCGTCGTTTGGCACGCTTCTGATCCTTCAGGACGTGACGTACTTGCGCGACCAGGACCGGGCGCGCACCAATCTCGTCGGGACGCTATCCCATGAATTGCGAACGCCGCTCACTTCGATCACGCTGTCAGCGGACCTTCTGAACCGCGGCGTGCTGGACCAACGTCAACGGGACCTGGTCGTGGCGGTTCTCGACGAATGCACGAGAATGAAGCAGATCACCGACAACCTGCTCAATCTCGCCCGCGGAGAGATGGCTTCTATCGCGCTCAGACGCGAGCGCCTGAATGTCTCTCGGCTGGTTAGAGAGGTGGTCGTGCGGTTCGGCGTGCAGGCCGAAGAGAAGCGGATCAACTTGGAGAGTCACGCCGATGAGTCAATCGAGATCAGCGGCGACGCGGTCAAGCTTTCATGGGTCATCTCGAATTTGATCGGCAACGCGCTCCGCTACACGCCCGCAGAGGGGAAAATGGTGGTCCGGACGCAGAGCGACGGCGCGCACCTGCGACTCGAAGTGTCCGACTCAGGCCCGGGAATCCCGGCCGAAATCCGGCAGTACATTTTCGATCGCTTTGCCCAGTACGGAGCCGGCGACCGTGAGCGCGGCGCAGCGGGACTCGGCCTTGCGATCGTCAAGGAGATCGTGGAAGCGCACGGCGGTCGGATCTTCGTTGAGAGCGCTGAAGGACATGGCAGTACCTTTACCGTTCAACTGCCCCTCTCCGAGCGAGAAATCCACGTGGCCGCCTGAAAGCAGAGGGTGACGGCCGCCCTGATGGCCGCCTCCCTCTCCTGCAATTCCGCCATCGGCTTTTCGCGCGCTCCCCGCCTGAGATACTGCATCCGGAGCCGGCGTCCCATCAGCCGGCTATCATTCCCAACCCGCGCCCGCGGTCGCGGGCGACTTGCCTCGTAACCGGGCGTGTGCGTAATGTCCGCAATCGAAGGCCCTGGCGGCGTGAAGCAGGCTTAAGGAAACTTTTTCCGCAGCCTGCCGGTCGCCTCGTCCGAGCTGTCACACTGGCGTGCAGGAGGAGAGCGATGAGTCAAATCACCGGGGGAGAGCTGCTTGTGAGATGCCTGGTCGAAGAGCACGTCAAGTTCGTGTTCGGTCTCCCCTGTCCGGAGGTCGATCCCCTGCTCGCCGGCGCCGAGCGGCACGGGGTGCGCTTCGTTCCTGTCCGTCACGAGGCCGCCGCGGTACATATGGCGGAAGGCCTCTACAAGACCACCGGCCAGGTAGCTGCGGTGCTTGGTAACCCCGGCCCCGGCACGGCGAATCTGATACCGGGTGTGATCACCGCGCGGCACGAAGGGGTGCCGGTGGTGGTCATCACGGCGCAGCACCGCCTGGACCTTGTCTATCCGTCGCCTCCATCTACGTTTCAGGGACAGGATCAGCTCGATCTATTCAAGCCGATCACGAAGTGGAGCGCGCCGATCCTGTTCTGGGAACGGATGCCCGAGGTGATGCGAATGGCCTTTCGCGAAATGTTCACCGGCAGGCCGGGACCGGTTCATCTCGAGGTGCCCGCGCCCGTGATGTACGCCACCGGCGACGAGGCGAAAATCAGGCTGATGCCGCCCGAGCGCTACCGGGCGCCGGCACCGCAGGCCTCCGAGGCCCAGCTCAACGAGGCCGCCGGGTTGCTCGCCGGCGCCGAACGGCCGCTGGTGGTCGCGGGTTCCGGCATCGATCGCGGGGATGCCAACGCGGCGGTGCTGAAACTCGTCGAGCTGCTCAATTGCCCGATGATAGGGACGATGGCCGGTCGCTCCGCGCTGCCGATCGATCACCCGAACTTCCTCTACCCCTACAGCCCGGCCGCCGACCTCGCGCGCCGCGAGTCCGACGTTGTCCTGGTTGCCGGGTCGAGGCTGGGCAACCTCGACCTCCCGTATGACAAATACTGGGGCGAGCCTACGCCCGCCAAGGTAATCCACATCGACATCGATTCGCGCAACATCGGGGTCACGCGCCCGCTAAGGCTCGGAATTGTTGCCGATGCGAAAGACGCACTCGAGGGCCTGCTGCGGCTACTCGGGGCGAAGCGGCTCCAGCCCCGGCGCAACGACAACCTGGAGCGCTATCGTGAGGCGAACCGCAAATGGCGGGAGGAGCAGTTGGGACCGATCGCCGGCTGGCGCGGGCCGGGCATCCATCCGGCGCAGGCAATGCAAATCGTCGGAAAGGTCTTTGCCACCGACGCCATCTACGTTACCGACGGCGGCAACACCAGCTTATGGGCGCACTGGTTTCTGCCGGCGACCAGACCGAGGTCGTATCTGAACATTCTCGAATTGGGCATGCTCGGCACGGGCATTCCGTCCGCGATCGGGGCGAAGCTGGGCAATCCGGGGCGCGAAGTGGTGTGCGTAACGGGCGACGGAGCCGCCGGATTCAACTTCATGGAGATGCAGTCCGCAGCACGCGAGCGGCTCGAGCTCACGACCGTGGTCTTCGCCGAAGGCTCGTGGACGATGGAGGAACCGAACGAGCGAAATCTTTACGGCAAGACCTTCGGCACCGAGATGGGAACCGTGCGATGGGATCGGGTCGGCGAGGGCCTGGGCTGTCGGGGCTTCCACGTCGATCGCATAGAAGGACTCGAGGCAGCGCTGAGGAGCGCGCGCGAGGGCGCGGGACCGGCCGTCGTGTGCATAAGGACCGATCGCGATGCGAATCTCGCAGTCCCCGTCGAGCTGCTGATCCGATTCGTGGAGGTCTATCAGGGGCCGATCGGATAACGCCGCGGCGGCTGAGCTGGCGCTCTCGACGGCCGGGGTATCGCCGGCTGCACCAGATAGTATCCTCAACTCGCCAGAGGAGGTGCGTCCGCCACGTCTACAGCAAAGATCGGCCTGGTCATGTCGGGCGGCGGCGCGCGCGGCGCCTACGAGGCGGGGGTGCTCTCGTATCTGTTCGAGGAGCTGTCGCCACAGCTCGACCGCCCGATTCACTTCGATATCGTCACCGGCACCAGTGTTGGCGCGATCCACGCCTGCTGGGTCGCCGCCTCGCAGGACGATCCGAGCGGCGGCGCCAGGCTCACCGCCACATGGCGCTCGCTGTCGCTGGAGCATGTCTTCCCGGTCGGTCCTGCCGAGGTGGTCCGTGTGCCGTGGCGGCTGCTCGGGCTCCGCCCAGTGAGCGAATGGATGCCCGCGCGGGCAGAGCGCGCGCCGGAGCGACTTCCTGGACTTTTCGACTCGCGATGGATCGAGTCCACGGTGTTGAATGGAATTCCGTGGGAGACCCTGCGCCGCAACATCGACGAGGGCAGGCTGTACGCCCTGGCGGTGGCCGCTACCGAGATCGCGACCGGACGCTCGGTGGTCTTCGTGGATACCGCACTGGGCGAGACGCCACGATGGGCAGGCGACCCGTTCGTGATCGCGCGCGACGCCCGCATTGGTCCCACGCACGCGCTGGCCTCGGCGTCGATCCCGCTGATCTTTCCGGCGGTGCGCGTGGATGGCGCGTACTGCTACGACGGCGGGTTGCGCCTGAACACGCCGCTGGCACCCGCGCTGCGGCTCGGCGCCGACCGCGTGCTCGTGATCGGGCTCCGCTACCAGCGCACGCCCGGCGAGGAAGACCGCCTCGCAACGCAGCGGCTGGCGAATTATTCGAGCGTGACTTACCTCGCCGGCAAGGCCTTGAATGCGTTGCTTCTCGACCGCGTCGAGTACGACGTGGGTCAGCTCAGGCTCTTCAATGCGATCCTGCAGCGTGGGTTCGAGGTCTACGGGCCGGAATTCCTGGTTCGGATCAACGAGCCGATCAAGGAGATGCGCAACACGCCCTACCGAATCGTGGACAACGTCTTCATACGGCCCTCGCAGGATATCGGCGCGATCGCCGCGGAATGCATCGGCCATCAGCGCAGCCGCGGCCTCAGTGACTGGCTGAGCCGCAACGTGGCCCGCTATGCGGCGCGCGGCACGACCGGCGAAGCCGACCTGCTTTCCTACCTGCTCTTCGACCAATGCTACATCGGACACCTCATCGAGCTCGGGCGGCATGACGCCGAGCAGGCCTCCGACGAGCTGGCGAAGTTTTTCTCATGAGCCGGGACCGAAACCGGGCGAGCAGCGATGCGATCGCTTCAGTGCCGCTGTTTTATCGCTGCCTCCCAGTTCCGCCCGTCGAAGGCGGTTCGCTCAAGCTTCGCCCCATCGACTCCGTCGAGGCATCGCACGTTCACGTCGATCTTGTCCGGGTCCGAGCGCGGAATATAGAACGATGCCACGCCGCAGACCGGGCAGAAGTGATGCTTCGCGGCGTGCGTGTTGAACTGGTAGGTCGCGATATTCGCCTCGGGCCCGAGCAGCCGGAAGCTCTCGCGCGGGACGATCCAGTGAAGATACCTCTTCTTAGTGCAGATTGAGCAATTGCACTCCGAAACTCTGCGCAGCTCGCCCTCGACTTCGAAGGCGACTCTCCCGCAATGGCATCCGCCCCGATAAATCATGGTGCGACTCAACCTCCGCTTGCGCGCGTGATTACAGCGATCAGATCCACCCCAGCATCCCGCCGAAGACGGCCAGGCATGCCGCGTCAAACCCGAGCAGCGCGCCGACCGTGGTGATTTTGGAGCGCAGCGTTTTCATATCAAAGACCCGGAACGAAACCAGGAAAAAGGTCAGGTACCCGAAAATCACGATCAGCCACGGCGCGCGCCGATTCCACCACCACCAATCCCAGGTCAGGGCGTTCGCCGAGTTCAGTATGTACTCGATGATCACGCATGAGATCGACCCCGCCAATGCGATGAACAGCCGGTTGGGTATCCCGAGGATCCTCATCTTCGGATCGGGTGGCAGCAGCTTCGCGAAGACAATCGGCAGCACCGCAAATGTGAAGGTGATTTCGATGTTGATGCCGATCAGGAGCAGGTAGGCGGTGGCGCCGGGCGCGCCCCAGATCGGGGCGCGTCCGGTGAAGTGGAACACCAGGGCGTTGACGATCTCGTTGACCCAATCCATGCCCCAGAAAGCGAGCCCCGCGAAAACCACGCTCCATTGCCGCCGCTCAATCTCGTTCGCATACACGTAGAGAACCAGGAGCAGCATCGGGATCACGTACCATCGGAATTGTGCCGGATCGCGCAGAATCATCAGCGCCTTGCGCGCGGAATCGGTTTCCAAAGCGTTTCCCTCCCGCAGATGCTCTATAGCCGATTTCCGCACCTGCTGTCTGCCGGCGGCCCCGCCCGCCGAGGCGGCGTTTGGCGGTCTGGGAATTTGAGCTTAGGCTTGGGGCGATGGACTTGAGCTACACGCTCGAGCAAGAAGCATCCCGGCGGAAACGTCCCGCTTCGATTGCACTACGCGCAAGGAAATCGTGACAGCAGAAATGGACGGAAGTTGTGAGCCGCGCTTCGAGCGCGTGCGCAAGGCGTTTCGGGGGGGGGGGGGCGGCCGCTAGAGGTCCGTCGTCTCATTCAGCGCGCAGCGCAGCTTGAAGAAGTGGATCATCGAGGTCAGATAACACACTCTCCACGGAGCGGAACGCTCCTGGGCGAGGTGGAGGTTGTAGCCCTGCCCGATTGCCTCGTTAACCTTCTGGATCCGCTTGAAGAACTTGTCTGATTTTCCGGGCTCGACCTGGTCCAGCCGACCGATAGTCTTGATCTGGTCGCGGCTGTATGCGGCAAGCGCGACCAGTGAGTCTGCGAACAACTCGTGCTCTGCGACCAGGTGGTTGGCGAAAGCGCCTTCCATGAAGGCCGTCATCGGGGTGCTCTCGCCAACCAGCGAGCCGTAGATGTAATGGCCGAGCTCGTGGCCGAAGGTCGCAGCCACCGCTCCCGGATGGTGGGCGGTGTTGAGGAAGATGACAAACTTGGCCTTGTCGCCAAGCGCCGTGCGGCAAAAGAAGCCGCGTAGCGACAACCCGGCGCCGCTAAGGTAGCGTTCCGCGCGCACCTCGATCTCGCGCGTGCCGATCTCCCGTGCCCAATCCGTGAAGACCGCGGGCTTATCCCAACTGGACTTCCAGATGTCGCGATGCGACTTGATATCGGTCTCGACCCTCTTTGCCAGCTCGCGCAGGAGCGGCTTGGGTGGAAGCCCGGGTACTTCTCGATAGTCGGCGGCCAGCACCTTCTTCAGATCGGTCAACTGACCCAGCACCTTCTTGCCTACCGACGTGAATGGAATCTTGATCTCGTCGAGGAGCCTGGAGATCAGTGCGTCAACCTCGCGGACGGTAAGCGCATCCGCTTGCCCCAGCCGCGAATGACCGCGGCCCGCCGCCATCAGGCTCGATCCGACGTTGACCAGTGAAGCCATAGCTCTTTCGCTATAACGGTCCTAAAGTGGCCGAGATTATACGCATGAGAGCAAGGGGCAGCACAAGATAGGTCCCCAAAAGCGTTCCACGCACACGATATGCCAAGGCAGGGCATCTTGGACAGTTTAGCGTCAACCGAGCCGCAAGTCCGCCATAGGCAAGCGAAATCGGAAGTTCGGAGTACTTACAGTGAAGAGGCGAGGCGATTAAATCTGTATCCTTTGGACTCACTAGACTTGGCACGGTTGCAACTTTATTGCACGCGTGAACCGCAAGGTCGCGCACAGTTTCGTGGCGCCATGGAGCTTTCACATTCTGCCGAGAGAATGACACCGGCCACCGCGTCGGCGGATTTGTTGTCGAGGTTCGAGCTGGGAAACGTGCCGGAGATCGGGCTTGGCCCTGTCGCCAACCGCCATGCGGCAAAAAAACCGCGCAGCGAAAGCCCCGCACCAAGAGCGAGCGCGCGAGCTCGCGCAGGAGGTGCTTTGACGGCAATCCCGGCACCTCACGATAGTCGGCCGAGTAAGGCCATGAGTCTTTTGCTATAGGGACCATTGGCGACTCAAAGTGGCCGGCATTATATTCATGACAGCAAGGGGTAGCATAAGATCGGTTTCGTGTGATGGCTTCGGAGCCCCAACGCACGCGTTATGCCAAAAAGAAGCATCCTGCTTAGTTTCGCGCTGGGCGAGCCGCCAAAGCGCGCCGGAAGCAAAAGCAATCACGATGTTTCCCCGGCCGTGGCCATCGACTCGCTCGCCTCGCAGGAAGCCCCGCTCGACGAAGCAGCCGAGACCCGTGCCGATACCGATCCGGCGGCGCATCGCAGCGCCAACGGTTCTGAAACCGTAGCGGCCGCCGAGTTTGAAGGTCATATCGAGGTTCGCCCAATCGGGACCTCCCAGGGGCTCAAGGAACTCTCGGGGCTCTACAAGCGGACCGGCGGTGAGCTGGGAGCGCTGGAGCGCAAGGTGCACATAATGCTGTGGCCGCTGGCGCTGCACTTTGGTTTGTACTGGATACGCCCGGGGCGCGAGCTCAAACGTCCACCGCTGGTGGGCGCGTTCTGGGCGCGTTCGCTGGCCGAAGCTCCCCTCACGCTCGGCCATCTGTATCCGCCCGCGCTGTTCAAGGGACTGGTGGCCGGCGATGTATTCGAATTCGGCGGGATGGCGGTCGATCCCGAGTTCCGCAGCCGCGACGGACTGATGAGCGTGCTGTCGGACACGGTCCGGCTGTTCCTGTTTTCGCGCCGCCCTGAACTCGTCATCGCCACCCCCATCGAGTCGCTACATGAGCTCTACAAGAGCTTCGGGCTCAGGACGCTCGGCGGGGGGCCACTGGCGCACCCTCACGTTGCGGGCGTGAAGGTGTACCTGATGTATGGCCGGTTCAAGGAGCTGGCCGAACCCTTTTTCATGTAGTGGCAGGCCTTTACTTTGCCAGGGCTTGGCGCACGGTGTTCAGGATATAGATAAAGTCGCGGACGCTGCGCACTTCGCCCATCAGCGCAACCTGCGACAGCATCTCCATCTCGCGGTCGCTGATGTTGTGCAGCCGACGCAGATGCTCGTCCTTGCGGAACTCCTCCCACGTCGTGACGTCCCCGGTGTTGCGCTTTTTCTGGAGCAGCTCCTTGGCGTCGGGATTGGCCAGGAAGAACAGATCCGTGCGATCCAGGGCGAGCACGTCGGCAAGCCGGGTGACCACCGCATCCGACGGATGGCGCTTGTTGGATTCAAGATGGCCGACGTAAGGCGTCGACGTTTTGATCCGCTTTGCAACCTCCTCCTGCGTGAGGTCGAGTTGACGGCGGCGCTCGCGGACCACGTCAGCGAACGAGCGGGCCTGCTCCTTGACTATGAATTTGCTCACCATTGGTCTCCCACCTTCCCAAGGATCTTAAATTACGCTCGCGACGGCGCGCTCGATCAGGTCCGCGAACCCGCCGCTGCCGGACAACTCGTTACCAGTTTCTACGGATGCCGATGCGCCCAGAGCCGGCACCAGCGTGAGGCGGCGCGAACTTCTGCGGCGGCGCTCCGCCCGCCGGCACGCGGCGCTTCCGACCCGCCGCTCGATCTTGGAGCGCCGGCGGCTGAGCGCAGTTACCACCGAGCGGTAGATGCGCAGCTGCTGGCCGAGCTCCACCCAGTAGCAGGGCGGGCAGACCGGCGCGCAGAATCCGGCCTCGTCCGGTCCCGGGCACCTGAACTCCGCCGCGCACGCGACGCATCGATGAGCGTGGGCTTCCTGCGCCTGGCGCGGGGTCAGCTCGGCCGGGGGCCAGGGCAGCGGTTTCATCTCGGGCCGCGCGACGGCGCGGACGGCGCCGGGGCGGCGGCCGGCGGAACGTTTGTCGCTTCTGGGTGCGGTTGCCATCGCCACATAGTGTTCAACGTATCCTACATTAAGTCAAGAGTCTAAACATACAGTATGTTGCAGGACCGACACTGGTCGATAGCGTCAGGCCGGGGTTCGCCGGCCCTTCGCCCTCGCAGGGTGCGGAAAAACGATTTTCGCGCGGGCCGGCGCCGGTCGCCGAAATCCGGCGAGACGGGACCCGCCCAAACGCCCCCCCGGTGTCGGCAAAGGAAGCTGGCCCTTTACTCGGCCGGGGAGCCGGCGCCGGAGGGTTTCAGCACCGCGCGCAGGGTCTTGAGGATGTAAACGAAGTCGTTGGGGCTGTGCGCGTCGCCCATCAGCGCCACGTGCGACAGCATCTCCATCTCCTGGGCCGTGATGGCGTGGGCATCGCGGAGCGAATGGTCTTTACGGAAGGCCTCCCAGGCGGCTGACGCCACGGAATGGGTGCCGTTGAACCGGGCGTATTCGGTATCGAGTTCGGCACCCGAATCGCGCCGAATCGCCGCCAGCCGCGCGCAGCTAAGATGCGCCGCCGGGTTGCGCGTGATCCTGGCGCCGAAGCCGAGCCGTTGGTGGCAGTACTGGCAAAGCCAGTCGGCCATCCGGCGGGCGGCCACGCAGTGCTTGTGGCGGCAGGGCGCGCGGCACGGGCCGCCTTCGCCTCCGGGAACGCCGATAGTGATCGGGGCCATTATGGCCTCCGCAGCGAGCGGGTAACGCTTCATCTGACTCATCGCACCGGGCTCCTTGCAACTGAATCCGGGTATTCTTTGTTTTCTCCCCGCAAACCGCGAAGCATTTCCTAACATTATGTAGCTACGAATGCAACAGTCAGTAAGTCGCGGTTATGGCCAAAAAGAAGGCATAGCGCGCCCCCGGCGGGCTGCGGAAAAACGATTTTCGAAACGAGACGCTTCGCCGATGGCAGAAGCACCCTGCTACAGACCGGCCCGCGTCCGCGCCGTTAATACAAAAGCCGCCGGGGCAACGGACAGGTCGGCTGACGCCACCCGGGACGCCGCACGCTATGGATGCGCCCGGCGCAGCGACTATACTGGGCGTTGCCGCAGTTGGGCGCTGGTTTGAGCGGCTGTCGGCAGGCGTGGCGCTGCCAACCTTGCGCGGATCGCGGCGAGGTCTTCTTGGAGGCCAAAATCGTAATCATGGCCGCTGACGGCCTCTCCAGTCTGTTGGCCGCCCTGCGCCGCCTCGGCTATGAGATGGTTGGTCCGATGGTCCGCGACGGCGCGATCGCGTACGACGAGATTCAGAGTGCGGATCAGCTCCCTGCGGGATGGACCGACGTACAGGATGCCGGCAGCTATCGGCTGCGGCGCCGCGACGACGCTGCTATTTTCGGCTTCGCCGTCGGACCGCATTCGTGGAAGAAATTCCTGGTGCCCCCGACGCTGCGGCTGTGGAGCGGGCGGCGCGATGCAGACGGCGCCGTCAAGCTCGATGAGCCGGCGCCGCCGCCGCAAAAGCTCGCCCTGATCGGTGTCCGCTCCTGCGAGCTGCACGCGATCGCGATCCAGGACAAGGTGCTTATCGGCGGGCGCTACGCCGATCCGCATTACGCGGCGCAGCGCAACAACCTGTTCATCGTCGCGGTGAACTGTATCGAGGCCGGGGGTACCTGCTTTTGCGCTCCGATGGGCACCGGGCCGCGGGTAAGCGACGGCTACGACCTTGCGCTGACCGAGCTGATCGGCGCCGGCGTCCACGAATTCGTCGTCGAGATCGGGAGCGAGGCGGGCGCCGCCGCGATCGGCACGGTTCCATCGCGGCCCGCCGACGAGGCCCGGATCGATCAGGCGGCCAAGGTGGTCGCCCGCACGGCGACGCGGATGGGCCGGCGCATGGACACGGTCGGAATCAAGGAGCTGCTCTACGAGAATCTCGAGCATCCGCGATGGAGCGACGTAGCCGCGCGATGCCTGGGATGCGCGAACTGCACGATGGTTTGTCCGACCTGCTTCTGCACCACCGTGGAGGACCATCTCGATCTCGAAGGCAGCCGCGCCGGGCGCGTGCGCCAATGGGACTCGTGCTTCACGATGGACTTTTCGCATCTGGGGAGCGGCAGCGTGCGCAGCTCGCTCAAGTCCCGCTATCGGCAGTGGATGACGCACAAGCTCGCGACCTGGATCGATCAGTTCGGGACCTCGGGATGCGTCGGATGCGGCCGCTGCATCTCATGGTGCCCGGTGGGAATCGATATCACGGAGGAAGTAGCCGCCATTCGCGCGACGGATCGCCGCGCGGCGCGCGAATAGGCATCGCAGGGGGTGCGACCATCAAAACCGAGACGCTGCTGCCTATCCTGCGCGAGCATCGCTTCCTGCGCGGTCTCGCCGAACGGTACCTGGAGTTTCTGACCGGATGCGCATCGAACGTCCGCTTTGACGCCGGCCAGTTTCTGTTCCGGGAGAGCGATGAAGCCGATGCTTCGTACCTGGTCCGGGCCGGCAGGATTGCGCTGGAGATCGACGTACCCGGCCGCGGCTCGAACCGGATTCAGACCATCGACGCGGGCGAGGTCCTGGGATGGTCGTGGCTCTATCCGCCCTACAAGTGGCAGTTCGACGCGCGCGCGATCGAGGAGGTGCGCGCGATCAAGCTCGACGGAAATTGCCTGCGCTCGAAGTGCGAAGCCGACCACGACCTGGGCTACGAGTTGGTCAAGCGCTTTCTCTACGAGGTGCATCAGCACCTCGATCGCGCGCGCTTTCAATTGCTCGACATCTACGGGCAGCATCCCTAGCAGGGTGCGGAAAAACGATTCTTGACACGAGACACTTCGCAGATGCATGAAGCACCCTGCATGAAAGCTGGCTTCTCTCCTCAATCTTCTCCCCCTGACCCTGGGCAGGGGGAGATAAGAGAGGGGGAGCAGGCTGCGGAGACCTTCTCCGCAGCCTGCTGACAGGGCGCGGGACAACGAGCGCTGTGCCATCACCAATCGATACTGCAAGTGCGCCCACCGCCGGCCCTGCTGCCGATCCGATGGTGCCGTGCTTCGCGCGAGTGCGTCGCGTGACACGCGAAACCCACGACACGGTCACCATCCTGCTCGACGCGCCTGGGCCGCGCGAAGGGCCGGGCTTCGCGCCCGGCCAGTTCAACATGCTCTACCTGTTCGGTGCGGGCGAGGTGGCGGTCTCGATAAGCTCTTACCCGTCGCGGCCCGATACGCTCGCCCATACGATCCGGGCGGTTGGCGCCGTGACCACGCCGCTGACCGCGATCGCACGCGGCGGCGTGCTCGGAGTCAGGGGACCGTACGGCAGCTCGTGGCCGCTCGAAGAGGCGGCGCGCAGGCACGCCGATTTGATGCTGATTGCCGGCGGTATCGGGCTCGTCCCGCTGCGCCCCGTGATCCATCGCGTGCTGCGCGATCGGCGGAGCTTTGGCCGCGTGACTCTGCTCTACGGCGCGAGGACCCCGGCCGACCTGCTCTGGCGCAAAGAGCGCGAGCGATGGCGCGCCGAACCCGACATGGCGGTGCGAGTGATCGTCGATCGCGGCGACCGCCAATGGCTCGGGCGCGTCGGCGTGGTGACCGAGCTGCTGGCGGGGCTCGATTTCGAGGCCGCGCGGACGGTTGCGATGGTATGCGGGCCGGAGGTGATGATGCGCTTCGTGGCGCGCGAGCTGCTCGGCCGCGGGATGTCGGTGGACGACATCCATCTCTCGCTCGAACGCAACATGAAATGTGCGGTCGGCTGGTGCGGCCATTGCCAGCTCGGCCCGCTTTTCATCTGTAGGGACGGCCCGATCTTTCCCCTCGGCAAGATCGCGCGGTTTCTCGGCGTCAGGGAGTTCTGAAGTGGAACAGCAACGGCCCGGGCCCGCGAAGCTCGCGGTATGGAAGTTCGCCTCGTGCGACGGATGCCAGTTGAGCCTGCTCGATTGCGAAGACGAGCTGCTGGCCCTGGCGGAGCGGGTCGAAATCGCGCGCTTCCTCGAGGTGAGCCGCGCCGCCGTCAAGGGGCCGTACGATCTCTCGATCGTGGAGGGCTCGATCGCCACGCCGCGCGACGCCCAGCGGATTCACGAGGTGCGCCGCGCCTCGCGCATCCTGATGACGATCGGCGCGTGCGCGACGGCCGGTGGGATCCAGGCGCTGCGCAACTTCAAGGACGTCCGCGAATTTACCTCGATCGTCTACGCCACGCCGGGGTACATCTCGGCCCTGCGCACCTCGACCGCGATCGCCGATCACGTCGCGGTGGACTTCGAGCTGCAGGGATGCCCCGTCAACAAGCATCAGCTGCTCGAGGCGATAAGCGCCTTCATCAATGGGCGCCGGCCGCAGGTGCCCGCTCACAGCGTGTGCCTCGAGTGCAAGCGGCGCAACAGGGTTTGTATCATGGTCGCGCGCGGCGTGCCCTGCCTGGGGCCGATCACGCACGCCGGATGCGGCGCGATCTGTCCGGCCTACGGGCGTGGATGCTACGGATGCTACGGGCCGCACGAGTCGCCCAATATCGCGTCGCTGGGCGAGGCCTGGCTCAGAGCCGGCGCGACCCGCGCCGAAGTCGCCCGCGTGCTGAGGACCTTCAATGCCAACGCGGATGCGTTCCGCGAATCGTCAGTCTCCTATGAAGACGATCGAGGTTGATCGGCCTGCGTATCGGGCGCGCAGGCTCACGCAGGCTCAATAAGCTTGAGTCCCGAAAAGTAGCGCCGGTAGAAGCCGCGGTCGCGGCTCAGCAGCGCGTCGCTCTGAACCAGGGCGTGGCTGCCGATCAGGAAGTCGGCAACCACTCGCCCGCCGGCTACTCGGCTCCTGCGGGACCGTCGCGGTGCTTTGAAAGCCGCGACACTGCGGTCTCAGAACGTTACGCTGACATTCTCGGTAGTTGTCACACCCGGCGCCGGGACTTTTATGGCCGCAAGGTCCCCAGAACTGTAACGGTAGGTCAACTGACCTGCTGACCCGGTCGTGGGGGCGCCTGTGGTGACGGTATAGCTGAGCGAGACTGAGTCGCTGCTCGCGGTAGCCAGAGACCAGGAATAAGGTATGGTGACTTTACACGTCGCGCTGGATCCGCTGCGGGTGGCGGTCACAAAAGAAGCCGACTCATCAAAAAACCGGACTCCGTCAAATGCTTCAGCGCCGGCACCGCACTGGATGACGTTGCCGGCGGGGACTGGCGACGCAATCGTAATCGTGAAATTAAAGACAAATTTGCCGCCGGTTGGGGTCAGCTCGGCTACGTCGGGAGTCTCGACAGGATTGATCACCATAGGCTTGAACGCACCGCTTCGGGCGTCAAGGTATCCGGGGATGCCGGGCATAGCAGCGCTCGGACCCGCAGGTTGGCTCCAGGCGGGCGCGGTAAGGGCAATTATCGCGATGCAAATAAAGACGAACCGAGAGATCTTCATGTTTCCTCCATAAATTGTCTTTTCGGACGACCAGCGCAGGCTTCCACAATCTGCCCAAGGCGCAAGGCCTCGAGAAACCCGCGCATCTTCATCTTCTTCTTGCGGTCCAGGCGCGCCTGCGCGTAACGGAAAACGCACATACTCCCGAAAGCGCCAGCCTAAGTCAACCCTGAATCACGCGAAACAGCGGCGCGAATGCGGGGGTGTCGAGCGCGTTGCGCCGTACGGCCCGCTTCGCGCCGGCTCAATGGACCAGGCCCAGCTCGCTCACCGCGTGCAGGAAGTAGTCGTGAAAGTTGAGATTGGTGGTGTAGAGCGTGTAGTGCTGGCCGTGCTTGAAGCAGAAGGCCCGAATCTCGCGCGAGAGCCTGAGCAGCGTCTGCCGGTAGCGTTCGCGCTCGCGCGCCGATACCGCCACCCGCAGCCGCTCGCCGCTCTCGGCGTCCACCAGCTCGACGTCGCCCTCGAGGCCCTGGCCGGCGAGTTCGCCGCCGCCCAGCACCTGCACCGCGGTCACGTCCATGTTGGCGGCGGTGAACAGCTCGAGTCCCTTGGTGACCGAGTTCATCATCATCAGGTAGTCCGAGATGATGAAGACCTTACCGGCGCGCCGAATCGCGACCATCTCGCGCGCCAGCGTCGAGGCGAAATCAAGCGCGCCGGCGGGCTTGACGGCCGACAACCTGCGCGCCAGCTCCACGATCCGGTAGCGGTCGTGCACGAAGCTCGGCGACGAGGTCTCCCCGCCCTGGCCCGCCAGAGTCCGGATCATCACGCGATCGCCCGACGACAGCGCCAGGTACCCCAGCGCGAGCGCCAGCGCCACTGCGACCTCGAACTTGCGGTCGGCCGCCGGGTACGCCATCGACGCGCTCGCATCGATGAAGATGTAGGTGAGGAGGTCTTCCTCCTCCTTGAAGAGCTTGATGTAGAGCTTGTCGGTGCGGCCGTACAGCCCCCAGTCGACATAGCGGAAGTCGTCGCCCAGCGAGTAGGGGCGATAGTCGTTGAACTCCAGCGAAGTGCCGCGTCGCGGCGAGAGATGGGCGCCTTTGCCCATCCCCGCGTACTCGCGCCGGGTCTTGATCCGCAACTGCTCGAGGCGGGCCATGAAGTCGGGAGTGAATTGGGCAGGCAGTCCGAGCATCCCCTTAGTCTAATAGGCGGAATCGACGGCTGCGAGTCGATCGCTTCAAGGGTAGTGGGTCATTTTGAGGGAGGGTCTACGCGAGCTTTGCGCTTTTGTCATTCCCGCGCGTGGCTGGCGCGCGAGGAATCCCGGATTGCGAGACGCACGTGCAGAGGCGGGCAGTCGCCACCGGCGCGGTCGCCACCGGCGCGGAGACGCCCGCCCCACTTCAGATTTTGGGGCATTTTTCTGTAGTGGGCATTTTTCTGTAGTGGGCATTTTTCTGTAGTGGGCATTTTTCTGTAGTGGGCATTTTTCTGTAGTGGGGCGGGCGTCCCTGCCCGCCGTTCGCGGCTCTTCTTACTGCCCGCTCAGATCCTCCCAGTCCCGGTTCGTCGACTCGATGATCTTCCGCCTCCGCGTCATGCGCTTGATCTCCTTCTCGCGGGCGATGGTTGCCTCCCGTCGGGCGCGTTTGCCGAAGGGGCCTCTGGTCGCGTAGATAGGCTAAAGGGGGCTATGCGGCGACTGTATCCATTCCTCCGCTGGCTGTGGGCGTCGATTTTCGCCGTCGTCGTCGGCGGTCCCCTCAGCATTTATATCCACGACTGGCTTGAGGGCTACCCTCCGCTTCACTCATTTCAGCGGCTAGAGGCCTTTCTGCTTGCCTACGGAGGGTGGCTGGCCGCCGGGCTCCTGACGTTCGGTGGGCTCACGCTGTGGTCTTACTTGGACCGGAAGCGTCACGAGGAAAACAAAAAGCCGAAGGCACAGGGCGATAACGTAATTGCGGGAACGGCAAGCAACTCCCAAGTCGTGCAGGCTTCGCAGGCAGGCCGCGACATAGTCAATGTGGGGAGAGACTACTACGCCGCTGCACCCGCGATGGCCGCTACTCCCGCTGTCGTCGTTCCGCGCCAGCTTCCGCCGCCCCCTGCGGATTTCGTCGGCCGCGAAGCCGAACTCGATGAGATCGTCGCTGCGGTCCGGAAAGGCGGCGCGGCGATCTCCGGATTGCGCGGCATGGGCGGAATCGGCAAGACGGCGCTCGCACTCAGGATCGGTGAAACCCTGGCTACAAACTTTCCCGACGGCCAGCTCTACCTCGACCTCAAGGGAGCGCCACACGTCACGGACCCGCCTTGGGTGAAACCGCTAACGGTGGCCGAGGCGATGGCTTATGTGATCAGGAGCTACGATCGCACCGGTCAATTGCCCGAGAGCGAGGCGGCGTTGGAAGCGCTCTATCGGACGGTCCTGGCCGGCAAGCGCGCGCTGATCCTGATGGACAACGCGCTCGACGGGGCGCAGGTCGAGCCGTTGATCCCGCCCGCCGGGTGCGCCTTGCTGGTCACTTCGCGCCAGAATTTCACCCTGCCGGGGCTCTTCGCGAAGAACCTCGATACGCTGCCACCCCCTCGGGCGCGCGAGCTTTTGCTCAAGATCGCACCGCGGATCGGCGAGCACGCCGATGCGCTGGCGAGCCTCTGCGGCTATCTGCCGCAGGCGCTGCGCAATGCTGCCGGCGCCTTTTCCGAGCGTCCCAACTTAAGCCCGGAGGACCTGGTGCGTCGCATGAGGGACGCTCAAGAGCGGCTGAAACTTACCGGCGTGGATCTGTCCCTGACCGTCAGCGCCGGCTTGCTGAGCGCTGACTTGAAAGGTCGCTGGCTCCAATTGGCCGTATTCCCGGACAGCTTCGATCGTCCGGGCGCCGCTGCGGTATGGGGACTACCGCCCGACGCCGCGCAGGACACCCTGGGCGAGCTTTTGAGGTACAGCCTGCTGGAGTGGAACTCCGCGTCGCTCCGCTATCGAATGCACGACCTCGTGCGCGACTTTGCCGGTGCACAACTGGGTGAGGCCGGACGAGCCGAAGCTCAAAGCCGCCACGCCGCGCACTACAAGAACGTGCTTGCCGCCGCGGATCAACTCTACCAGCGGGGCGCCGATGCGGTCACACAGGGGTTGGCTCTCTTCGACCTCGAGCGGGGGAACGTCCGGGCGGGCCAAGCCTGGTCCGCTGCGCATGCCGGCGGGGACGATGTCGGCGCAAGGCTATGCGTCGATTACCCGGATGCCGGCGCTTATGTCCTTTTCTTGCGGCTCCATCCGCGCGAACTGATCGACTGGTTCGAGGCGGCTCTGGGTGCAGCTCGTCGGCTCGGGGACCGGGGCGCTGAAGGCAGGGCTTTGGGCAACCTCGGCAACGCCTACTTCTTGCTCGGCAATCACCGCCGCGCCATCGAGTTCCACGAACAGGTCCGCGCCATTTTTCGCGAGATCGGAGACCGGCGCGGCGAAGGCAACGCTTTGGGCAGCCTCGGCAACGCCTACCACGCACGCGGCGAGTACCGGCGCGCTATCCAGTTCTACGAACAGGCCCGAGCCATTTCGCGGGAGATCGGAGACCGCGAAGGTGAAGGCGCCGCTTTGGGCAACCTCGGCCTTGCCTACCGGTCGCTCGGAGACTGCCGCCGCGCCATAGAGTTTCACGAACAGGCCTGCGCCATTGCGCGCGAGATCGGAGACCGGCGCGGCGAAGGCAACGCCTTGGGCGGTTTGGGCGTTGCCTACGACTCGCTCGGAGACTACCGCCGCGCCATCGAGTTTCACGAACAGCACCTGGCCATTGCGCGCGAGATCGGCGACCGGCACGGCGAAGGCAACGCCTTGAACAACCTCGGCCTTGCCTACGACTCGCTCGGGGACCACCGCCCCGCCATCGAGTTCTGCGAACAGGCCTTGGCGATTGCGCGCGAGATCGGCGACCGGCGCGGCGAAGGCAACGCCTTGGGCAACCTCGGCAACGCCTACCACGCGCGCGGCGAGTACCGTCGCGCCATCGAGTTCCACGAACAGCGTCTGGCTATTGCGCGTGAGATCGGAGAGCGGCGCGGCGAAGGCACTGCTTTCGGCAACCTCGGAAGCGCCTACGGCGCGCTCGGGGAATACCGTCGCGCCCTCGAGTCCCACGAACAGCACTTGGCGATTGCGCGCGAGATCGGCGATCGCCGAGGTGAAGCCAACGCGCTATTCAACAGCGCGCTTGCGCTGGCCGCGCTGAGCGATCACGCCGAGGCAATCGCGCGCGCCGAAGCCGCGCTGAAGATCTACGAGCAGATCGAATCTCCGGATGCAGCCAGAGCGCGCAAAGCCCTCGCCGAGTGGCGTGGGCCGAAGTAGCGCCGTGTCCCGGAGATCCGCTGATCGGTTCAGGCCCGGAGAATCGCGCCGCCCTTCGACTCCGCCGCCCGCGTCGCCGCGCAGTTGGAATTCCGCGAATAGATGGCGGGCGTTCGCTGAGTCCGAAGCGCTCGGAATCGGTTTACTACGAGGGGCGGCTGCCGGCCTTGATGATCCCGACGTTGCGGCGGCACCCTGCACAGAACTTGCGCGCGATCTTTATCGGGACTACACGGAGAATCCTGACGTAACTGTGGCAGGAATCGATCCGGCGGCGTGATAACTGCTGAGTTGCGGGCCAGGAGGGTCTCAGTTTCGATGGCAGAAGAGCAGGCGAGCGCGCATCGAGGACGCGTAGACGCGGCGATCATCACGATCCGCCAGGATGAGCATGACGTTGTTGTCCAGCGCCTGGAAAATGCACGGGCGGCTCGGGGTCGGAGACTCTACACCGTGGGTTCTGTCCGGACGGTGAGCGGACGGACGGCGACGGTGTTCGTTCATAGGCTGGCGGAGCAGGGTAACGGCCCAGCACAAGACGCTGCGCGAGACGTAATCGAGGACCTTGACCCAAACCTAATCGCGGTCGTCGGAATTGGTGGCGGCGTCCCATCGTGGGAGGTCACGCTAGGCGACGTTGTGGTGGCAGTTCGGCTCGCCGATCTGCGCGTTCAGGCGCTCCGCTATGAAGACCGCCCACAGCTTGAGATCCGGGGGGAACGCGTGCACAAGGGACTGGCCGACCTGCTCGCTAACCTCCCGCGCCAGGCAACCGACACATGGTCTGAGCCCGATGCAATCGGGGTCCCACGACCGCCTGCGCCTCTCGAGAAGAAGCGCTTCGAGGGGCCCGACGCCTCGAAGCGGAAGACGCGCCAAATTTTTCAGCACCACTTCGGTAATCCGGATGCCCGGCAGAAACCGATCTTCTTCACCGGAACCATCGCCAGTACCGATTCCCTCGTACGAAATCCCGCTGTGCTGAAGCACTGGATGGAGGCATCACGAAAGATCCAAACGGTCGAGATGGAAGCCGCGGGCGTGTTCGAGGCGGCTGCTCGAATCGACGTAATCTATCCCGTGCTGGTGGCCCGTGGCACGAGCGATGTGGTCGGATATCGTCGTGAAGCCGAGTGGACAGCATACGCTTGCCACACGGCGGCCGCGTTCACGATAGGCCTTCTTCGCTCAGGCCTGCTCGATTCGGTTCGTCCGCTTGTGAGCCGCCTCGACGAGAGAAGCAAAGAGCGAAAGGCGAAAGTTCCGCGCGAGCAGAGCCCACAGGCGGGGGGTGACATCGTCATCGTTAACGTTCCCGGTCGCGAATACGTCGGTCCGCCCGCGACCGCCGCCGCCCCCGCTGTCGTCGTTCCGCGCCAGCTTCCGCCGCCTCCGGCGGATTTCGTCGGCCGCGAAGCCGAACTCGATGAGATCGTGGCTGCGGTCCGGAAAGGCGGCGCGGCGATCTCCGGGTTGCGCGGGATGGGCGGAATCGGCAAGACGGCGCTCGCACTCAAGATCGGTGAAACTCTGGCTCCGGATTTTCCCGACGGTCAGCTCTACGTTGACCTCAAGGGAGCGCGGCACGCCTCGGATCCGCCTGAGGCGAAACCGCTCACGGTGGCCGAGGCGATGGCTTATGTGATCAAGAGCTACGATCGCACCGCTCAATTGCCCGAGAGCGAGGCGGAGCTGAGAGCGCTCTATCGGGTGGTCTTGGCCGGCAAGCGCGCGCTGCTGCTGATGGACAACGCGCTCGACAGGGAGCAGGTGGAGCCGTTGATCCCGCCTGCCGGGTGCGTCCTGCTCGTTACTTCGCGCCGGAATTTCACTCTGCCGGGGCTCTTCGCGAAGAACCTCGATTCGCTGCCGCCCCCTCAGGCGCGCGAGCTTTTGCTCAAGATTGCACCGCGAATCGGCGATCACGCGGATGAAATCGCGAAGCTCTGCGGCTATCTGCCGCAGGCGCTGCGCAATGCTGCCGGCGCCCTGTCCGAGCGTCCCGACTTGAGCCTGGCGGACCTGGTACGTCGAATGAGCGACGCTCAACAGCGGCTGAAGCTTACCGGCGTGGAGCTGTCCCTGACCGTGAGCAGCGGCTTGCTGAGCCCTGACTTGAAAGGCCGCTGGCTCCAATTGGCCGTATTCCCGGACAGCTTCGATCGTCCCGGCGCCGCTGCGGTATGGGGACTACCGCCCGACGCCGCGCAGGACACCTTGGGCGAGCTTTTGAGGTACAGCCTGCTGGAGTGGAACTCCGCGTCGGGCCGCTATCGGCTGCACGGCCCGGTGCGCGACTTTGCCGGTGCACAACTGGGTGAGGCCGCACGAGCCGAAGCTCAAAGCCGCCACGCCATGCACTACAGGAACGTGCTTGCTACTACGCAGCGGCTCTACCTGCAGGGCGGCGAGGCGGTCCCACAGGGGTTGGCGCTCTTCGACCTCGAGCGGGGGAACATCCGGGCGGGCCAAGCCTGGTCGGTGGTGCATGCAGCCGGGGACGATCTCGCCGCACGGCTGTGCGTCGATTACCCGGATGCCGGCGCTTATGTCCTTTCGCTGCGGCTGCATCCGCGCGAGAGGATCGAGTGGCTCGGCGCGGCCTTGGGTGCAGCTCGTCGCCTCGGGGACCGCGGCGCTGAAGGCAACCTTTTGGGCGGCCTCGGCAACGCCTACCACGCGCTCGGGGACTGCCGCCGCGCCATCGAGTTCCACGAACAGGCTCGCGCCATTTTTCGTGAGATCGGCGACCGGAGGCGCGAAGACGTTGCCTTGGCCAACCTCGGCATTGCCTACTACTCGCTCGGGGACTACCGCCGCGCCATCAAGTTCCACGAACAGGCGTTGGCCATTGCGCGCGAAATCGGAGATCGGCGCGGCGAAAGCAGCGCTCTAGGCACGCTGGGCAGCGCCTACTACTCAGTCGGGGAATACCGCCGCGCCGCGGAGTTCGACGAACAGCACTTGGCCATTGCCCGCGAGATCGGAGACCGGCGCGGCGAAGGCGCAGCTTTGGGCAATCTCGGCCTTGCCCACCACTCGCTCGGGGACCACCGCCGCGCCATCGAGTTCTATGAACGGCAGCTGGCGATCGCGCGTGAAATCGGAGACCGCCAAGGTGAAGCCAACGCGTTATTCAACAGCGCGCTCGCGCTGGCCGCGCTGAGCGATCGCGCCGAGGCGATCGCGCGCGCCGAAGCTGCGCTGAAGATCTACGAGCAGATCGAATCTCCGGATGCAGCCACGGTGCGCAAAGCGCTCGCCGAGTGGCGCGGGCTCAAGTAGCGTCGTGTCCCGGAGATCCGCTGATCGGTTCAGGCCCGTGAAATAGCCCGTTAAGGCCCGGCAGGCTCCGGCAGGCCGAGGCGCGCGTGCAGAGGCGGGCAGGGACGCCCGCCCCACCTCAGATCTTCAGGCATTTTTCTGTAGTGGGACGGGCGTCCCCGCGCCGGTGGCGACTGCCCGCCCCTTGCGGCTCTTCCTACTCCCCGCTCAGATCCTCCCAGTCCGGGTTCGTCGACTCGCGCTCACGCATGCAAGGCGGTTCAGGGCAAAAGACCGGGATTCTTCGCGCGGCGGCCACGCGCGAGAATGACAGAAAAAACTTCGGGCATACAACCAAACCCAAACTGACCCACTACCGCTTCAAGACGGGGCAGAACGCGCGAGCAGCCTTGTTTGCGCCGTAACGATCAAATCGTGGACCGCTTGTTCGTCCCTGAGACCCATGAAATCGGCGTTTGCGACATCTCATCCCAGCCGGCCTGACGCAGGGCGGGGGTGATGAACTTGGCGCAGATGTCGCGTTCGCTGAGGGCGCGCTTGTCCATACGGCTAGATGACCGTTTCGAGGGCTTGGTTCTGGCAGAAAAAGAATTTCTTGTCGCGGGGGATCGGGTTCTGGATGACGACTTGGCTCATAGTGTTCGGACCCTTTGCGTGCCCGGTCTTTTGCTCATCGGTTGCTCAATGCGCCACGAAACGCCATGAAGCGACAAATGGCAAGATGGGACCGCGACCAGTCCATTCGAAACTTCTCTTTCATTTCCTGATTCTTCGTCCAAGGTGGGCTCTTCCAGGAGGCTGTTCGGCCTGAGCGCGACTGGACCGCACGGGTCTGGTTCAGCCCAGAAGGTCGATTTCGAAATGGACCGTTCGCGCTGTAACTACGGGCTGGTAGGCGCGGCCCTCGCCTCTATCGAGGCGTACGAGACCCGCCTCCGACAGCTTGTGTAGCGTCCGCAGAAGATTCTGTTCAGCGCGGCGGGTCAGGATGGCGAGTTCGCTGACCGATTTCGGCCGCCGGTCCGCGATCATGCGCAATAGAGCGCGGTTCTTCGGCGACAGAAGCTTGGCGCCAGCTTCCAGCGACTGGAACTGAACCAGGGTGGCTCTCTTCTCGGAAGGATCGGCCGATTCGACCCAGATTTTTGGCTCGGTCGGGTCTATTTTGCGCTGGCCTCGCACGACGGCAAGCGTGAATTCCTTGAATTCCCGAAAGCTTCCTGCCTTGAAGGTTCCGGGCTTTCGCGTGTGCTTCTTCATAGGACACCTCGTTCTGTCAGGATTCGCTCGACTTCCCGGAGGAAATCTTCAAGCAGGACCACCGGGCCGCGATATTCGTAAGCGACGAGTTTGCTCGATCCATACGGATGCCGGTGGTCAAATTCGCGTCGCCGTCGCGCCTTGTGTGCGTTGTCAATTCCGTAGATCCTCTTACCCTTCGGGTCGTGTAGCGTGAGGCTGTATTTGAGCCCGGATGGGCGGCCCTCCATAGCCGTAACCCGGCGTACTTCGTACTTGACGACGTAGTTCTTGGCGAAGTCGAACTCGTGGCCATCAAGGTCCAGAAGCACTTCCAGTTCATAGTCGGGTTTGGGCTTCATTCATGTCGCCGACATTGCTTCTTGGATTTAACTCATCATATCATGATGTGATGAATCGGTCAAGGTTTTTTACCGATCGCTTATGTGCCTGTTCCGACGACGATTTTCACCAATGACTCACAGGCGCGGCGCCGGCGGACGAGCGGGCACCGGCGAAGCAGGGGTTGATTCCTGATATCGGGGCAGCGTTGGTTGCTCGATAATAGAATCGACCGGTTCAGCAGCTTGCGCATCGCTCTTGTCGAGGTCCAGCGCTGCATTGAGCTGGGCCTGGCGGGCGAGCAATTCCTTCAATCGCGCATCGTGCTCGAAGGGCCGGTTGGCCTGGGCCTGATAGTCGCTTAGCGTTTTTTCCAGATTAAGCCAGTACCTTGCCGTGGAAGCGGCGCGACGTGTTGCCGCGTTAGCGGGGGCGCTTGGTGCGTTTGGCTACCAGTTCTAGTAGCGAGTCGGTGGTGACGTTCTCGGCCTCGGCTTGGAAGTTGCGCAGTAGGCGATGGCGCAGGGCTGGAACCAGCGCGTCGTCGATATCGTCGTAGCCAATCGCCGGGCGGCCCTCCAGCAGGGCGGTGACCTTGGCGCACAAGATTAGCGCCTGCGCGCCGCGCGGACTGGGGCCGAAGCGGAGGTACTGCGAGACCTCGGGGATCGCGCCGGGGCCGTTGGGCGTGCAGGCCGCGATAATCCCGATCACGTAGCGCTCGACCGCCTCCGCCACCATCACTTCGCGCACCAGCCCCTTGAGCCGCTCGATTATCGTGGGCGCATCCGGCGGGTCGAAAATCGGCTTGACCTTGTAAGATGTTGCGCCGGTGGTGCGGTTCAGAATCTCGCGCAGCTCGTCGGGCTTGGGCGAGCCGATCACCACCTTGAACAGGAAGCGGTCCATTTGCGCCTCGGGCAGCGGGTAGGTGCCTTCCAGCTCGATCGGGTTCTGCGTGGCGAGCACGAAAAACGGCGGCTTGAGCGTGTAGGTGGTGCCGAGCACGGTGACTTGATGCTCCTCCATCGCCTCAAGCAGCGCCGACTGGGTCTTGGGCGTGGCGCGGTTGATCTCGTCGCCGAGCAGCATGTTCGCGAAAATCGGGCCGGGCTTGAATTGGAACTCCCGTTTGCCCTCGACCTCGGTCAGCACCTGGGTGCCGACGATATCGGAGGGCATCAGGTCGGGCGTGAACTGGATGCGTCTGAAGTTCAAGCCGAGCGCCTCGGCCGCCGTCTTGACCATCAGGGTCTTGCCCAGTCCGGGGACACCTTCGATGAGGACGTGTCCGCCGCAAAACAGCGCAGTCAGGACTTTGCGCACCACCGCCAGATGACCGACGATCACGCGGCCGACTTCGGCTTCCGCCTGGGTGAAGACCTCGCAGAACTCGGCGACGCGTTGCTCAGGAGAAGTTTTCGCAGCCACTCCCATCCCTTAATCCCTTCCTCCGACCGGCTTCGACATCATGTTACGCGGAAGGACCGTTCACGAACGGCCCCTACGGAAATAATCCCTTCCTCCGACCGGCTTCGACATTCTGCTATTGAATCAAGTCGCGATAGCGCGGCGGAATCTGCTGCCGCTCATCGGGCGTGGCCTCTAGATTCTGCTCCTTGAGCGGCACGTTGACGTACGGCGTGCTCGCCGCGGGCCGTTCCGTGTCCAGTACCAGTTTGCCGGTGCCGCCGGAGGCAGGCGCGGTGGGCAGCCGGAACAGGACGTAGCGCGCGTCGCGGATCTCGACCGGCGGTCCATGCTCGCCGGGTTTGTAGAATCTCTCATAGCGGACCGGCGCAGGAAACTCTCCCAGACGGGTGTCGCCCTTGGTCGATCCCTTGTCGTTCTTGGCCGTTTCGATCCCGCCCTCGCCGGATTTTTCGGTCTGCGCGGCGTTCTTGCCCGGCTTGGCCATCTTGTTTCCGCCGGTGTTGGTGGGCTGATTGGCGGCGCCGGGCTGATTGGGCTTCTCGCCGGGCGCAAGCGTGGTACCCGGTTTCTCTCCCGGCGCGGGCTTGGGTATCGAATTGTCCTTGGGTGCCGATTCGTTTTCGATCTGCTGTTTGGTTTGGGACAGTTCCTCCTGCAGCTCGGCAACTTGGGTCTGCCCCTTCTTCTCCCCCTGGCCGGTGCCGGGGGCGTTCTTGTTTTGACCTTTACTACCCACGCCCTGGCCGTTGCCACTGCCCTCGCCTGAGCGGGCCCCTTCGCCCGTGCCGGAGTTTCCCTTGCCCGACGAGTTGCCCTTGGCGGACTGAGACTTGGAGCCCTCCTTGGGTTGCGGCTGTTTGTGCTCGAGTGCGCGCGTTACCTCCGCAATCATCTTGAGCTTTTCCTCGGGCGGCAGGCTCGGATTCTCCAGCGCGGTCGCGGCGGCGCGGAGCGAGGCGGCGAGCGCGCGAGCCGCGGAATCGCCCGGCGAAGCCTCGATCGCGCGCGCTATCTCACGCAGCCTGTGCGCCTGGGCTGTTTCGGGCGTCGGCGGCCGCATCAAGGCCATCATCGCGAGCCCGAGTATCGCCACTATCGCGAGCGCCAGCGCCGAGCCGCGCCGGACTGGTGCTGCGACGTCGAATCGGAAGGCACGATCGGGATCGAAGCGATCGAGGCGCTCGGCGGTTCTGCGCCAAAGCAGCGGGAACAGCCCGCTGCGCAGGCTTTTGTCCTGCGGCCCCGAGGGATCGGTCAGGGTCGCGAAGGTCAGCACTTCCTGGCGGGCGTTGACGGTCGCGTCCACGCGTTCGGCGGCGGCGATGAAATCGTCGGCGCGCCGATACGCTATCGTCGCCACGACCGCGGCCGCCGCGGCCGCCAGGACGGCCACGGCGATGAGGCCGCCTCGGACCGCCGCAAGCATGGCGGGAGACAGGGCCACGGCCCATCGCGCAAGCATCAACTCGTTGGTGGCCGGCCCTACCGCGATTGCCAGGACGGTCGCCGTCACGCCCGGCACGACCGCGTAGAGCACAGCGCGGGTCGCCGCGACAAGCGCGAGCCTGCTGCGGGTCTTGCCGATTAGTTCAACCGGGTCGATCACTTTTAACTTTTAACTGCGTGGTCGCGAAAATCGGTTTTCCGCACCCTGCCAGGGGTCAGCGGGTGCCGCCGGCGACGGCCTCGGCCTTGTGATTTGCCGCCGCATCCTTCCTGAGCGCCGCTATCGCCCGCTCGTGTTCCCTGAACGAGCGGGAGAATACATGAGTTCCGTCATTGCGCGCGACAAAATACAGGGCGTCCGTGGCCGTGGGATAGAGCACCGCCTTGACCGAGGACAACCCCGGATTCGCGATCGGGCCGGGCGGCAGACCGCTGATGCTGTAGGTGTTGAAAGACGAGGCGGTATGCACGGCGATGGCCGCGGGAAGACTCTCTCCCTCAAAACTATACTGGGCGGTGGGATCGGATTGAAGCGGCATCCCCAGGCGCAGCCGATTGTAGAACACGCCCGCGATCAACGGACGCTCGCCGCCGGCGCGGGCCTCCTTTTCGACCGTCGAGGCGAGCGTCACCAGGCGGCGCTGGTCGAGATGCAGCTCGAACATCCTATCCTCGACCGCCGGCGTCAGGATCGCGTAAAACCGCGCGAGCATCGTCGCGATTATCCGCTTGGGCGGCGTCAGCGGCGAAAATCGATAGGTGGCGGGGAACAGATACCCCTCCGCTCCCAGCGGTCCGAGCCCGAGCGCCTTTACCAGGGGTCCATGGCGGGCAAGCTCCTCGAACTGGTAATCGCATCCCAGGCCGGCCTGCTCCAGGCGCTCGGCGATCTGATGCACGGTGAGGCCCTCGGGGATGGTGACGATGGCGACCATGAAATCGCCGTTCACCAGATGCCGCAGGATGTCCGGCACCCGCTCGTTGCCCCTGAACCGGTAGTCTCCCGGCTGCAGGCGGCTCGCTGCGCCGGTCAGTTCCGCATACACGAGCATCGCCGTCGAGCTTCTGATGATCCCGTGCTGGGCGAGCTTGCGCGCGATGGCTCGCAACGACTCGTGCTTCCTGATCGATACGGTTCGCGGGGGTGTGAACGTTTCGGTCGGAGCGAACCAGTAGTAGCTTAGTGCCACGCCGGCGGCCGCCAGCATCATCACAGCCCACCCTGCGATCGCGATCGACATCATCCGTTTCACTGTGGTCTCGCCGATTCCGGCGTGGGCCATCGCATCCCGCCGGTCAGAGGTGGTCGGTGCCTGAGACGAGATTATCCGGGCCCCGGAGACTTTTCACCCCAACCCCTCAGCGCCCCGAATCGGCGCACCCGGCCAGCCATCCCTCAAGGATTACCGCCGCCGCGACCGCATCGACCGCATGCTTGTTCTTCGCACCGCGCCGCGAGGAAGCCCCGAGCCGCTGCTCAGCCTCGAAGCTCGTCAGGCGCTCGTCGAAGAGCTCGACCGGGATGCCCAGCGCGGCGTCAAGCCGCTCGGCAAAGATACGTACGGCGCGCGCATTGGGGCCCTCGCTGCCGTCCATGTTGAGCGGAAGTCCGACCACGACGCGCCCAACATCGCGCGAGCCAAGCTCTGCCGCCAGCTTCTTGAGATCCTGCGCGAGCGAGCGTCGTTCGATGGTTGCGACGGGGTAGGCCGCCAGGCTGTTGGCGGGGCAAACCGCGATCCCGATTCGCTTTCGGCCGACATCGAGCGCGGCTATAGGCGTCCGGTGCATTAATTGCACTCAGCTTACCAGCACGTCTCTATAAGACATACTGGCTGGTGTGACAAAAAACACCCCCCCAAGTGTTGACCTGGCTGACCGAATGCCCTAACTTGGCCAGTAATGCAGGGGGAGAGCAGCACGGGGGTGTGTTTGTCCCGAGTCGCCGTTGGGTTGACGGCGGCGGTTATTGCGACGGGAGTTGCGCTGCGGCTCTTCGTTTTGGGATGCGAGAACCAGCTCCGCGCTGACGGTAACCCTTCCCCGGCCGCCGTTGCTCAAGCGGGCTATTACATGGAGGGCGGCGCCCCTTGCCGCGACTTTGCCGAATCCGATGCCGACGACTCCGCTGAGCCGGCACCCGATCCAATCATAATCCGCTTCACACTCGATCATTCGGCCGCCGTTACGGGCTTGCTCGAAGATGCCGGCCTGTCGCGTAACGATGCCCGCCGATGGGAGCGGATCTTCGAAAACGCCACCCGCGACGACATTTTCAAGAACGGCCATCTGATCACCCTCTACAGAGATCCTGAGACTGGCGACCTTCGCGGGTTCAGGTACGACCTCAATGAACGCACGGCGGTGGTCGAGCAGAGCTATGACAACGGGGTAGTTCTGGTTGCGCAGCGGCCGATCCAGTACGTGGTGCGCCCGGTCACGGTGGATTTCGCAATTCGCGACAGCTTCGACGACGAGGTCGCTCGCCGCGACATCCCCAAGCCGATCGTAGAGACCCTTGAGGATGCGTTCGCCGACCGTCGCGCGCTCGGAGACCTTCCGCCTGGCGCGGCTCTGAAGCTTGTCTATACCGAAGAAGTCAGCCGCGACGGGACCCATCAAGCGGTCGGCGACCTCGAAGCGGCGCAGGTCCGGGTCGGCAACCGGGCCTTCAATGCCTTCGCATTCCGGGATGAGCATGGCCGGTCGCACCTGTACGATGAGCACGGCAAACCGCTCGGTCCGCAGGTCTTACGCTTCCCGGTGCCGTTCGAATACATCTCCTCTGGATTTGCGGCCGAACGTTACCATCCGATTCTCCATCGCTATCGCCCGCATGTTGGCGTCGACTTGGTTGCACAGTATGGAACGCCGGTGAAGTCGATAGCCGACGGGCGAGTCCAGTATTCCGACTGGGCCGGCGAGCTTGGCAAGTGCGTTCGAATCGAGCACGAGCACAACTTGGTCAGCATCTACGGCCATCTCTCCCAGATCAGTCCTAGCCTGAAACCCGGTAGCTACGTGCGGGTCGGTCAAGTAATCGGATGGGTGGGGTCGAGCGGGCTTTCTACGGGCCCACACCTTCATTTCGCGCTGCTCCGCGAGGGCCGGTACGTCAACCCGCTCAATGAGAAACTGGGAGCGAACCACGAAGTGTCGCCCCGGATGCGCGCGCTGTTCGACCATATCAGGCATCGCTATGAGACCGTGCTGGCCCGGCTGCCCGACCTGGACACCCGCAATCTGTTCACCGGTCAGCGCAAGCCGTCGGGCTCGCGGTCTGGGGTGCTCTACCACGCCGGGCTGAAGCATAGCCCGCGCCGGGCACACGGCATTTCGCGCGCCGTAGGGCCATACTCGACGGCGCCGGCTGGCGGCGGCGCGCTCTGAACCAGTCGGCCTCCGTATCGCCCTGATGAAAACCGGCGCTTCGGGGGAGGATTCTCCTGATGCGCGCGACGCTCGATAGCGAATTCTTCTCGCCGCCGCCCCCGCGCGCGATCGCCCATCGCGGCGCCAGCGGCAGCTATCCCGAAAACACCATCGAGGCCTTTCACGCCGCGGTCAAGGATGGCGCGCCCTATGCGGAGCTCGATGTCCACATGACGCGCGACGGGACAGTCGTCGTCTGCCATGACCCGAACCTGAAACGCACCGCCGGGCGCGACGCCGAAATTTCGGAGCTGACTTGGGTGGAAGTGGCAGCCGCCGACGCGGGATACAACTTCACCCCGGGCGACGGCGCCTATCCGTTCCGCAACCGCGGAGTCGGCATCCCGACCCTCGAAGCGGTGCTGTCGGCTTTTCGGCGCGCGTTTTTCGTCGTCGAGGTCAAGCAGAAGCGTCCGAGCCTGGTCCGCGCGATGCTCGCAGCAATCGATCGGGCCGGGATGCGCCGCCGCGTGATGGTCGCCAGCGAGCATCAGGAGCCCCTCGACGAGGTTCGGGCGCTGGCGCCCGGAATTCCGACCAACTTTTGCTCGCTGGAGGTCGCCGCCTTCATGCAGGCGATGGCGCGGCACGACGATACCTGGCGTGCGCCGGGCGACGCGCTGCAGGTGCCGCCGGAATACCAATCGTGGCGGCTGGTCACCCCGAAATCGTCGATTGGGCCCATCGCCTCGGCGTGGAGGTCCACGTCTGGACCGTGAATGCAGTCGCGCAGATGCGCGAGATGCTCGACTTGGGGGTCGACGGCATAATCACCGACTATCCGGCCCGCCTGCTCCGGATTCTGTAGATGCTGTGAATGCCGCGCGGAGGCCCGGCCGCTGAGTGCGTGTCGGATCCGAGCCAAGCTGACGATGCGAGCAGGGCTGTTCGAGGCGACGGCGCGATTCTAACCCGCTCCCGAAACTGTTAGGATTCGCTCGCCCTGGCAGGGTGCGGAAAAACGATTTTCGAGGTGCAGACCGTGGGAATTTTTTCCGCAGCCTGCCAGAGTCCGCAAACCGGAGCGGGGAGCAGCGAAAATGAAACTCGACACGGGTTTGATGGCGCGCGATTTGCGCGAGGTTCCCGCCGCCGCCAAGGCGGCGGAAGAGGCCGGTTTCGATGCGATCTGGACGCCCGAGGCCGGCAACGACGGCTTCCTGCCGCTCGCGCTGATCGCGGAGCACACCCGGCGGGTCAAGATGGGCACTGCGGTCGCCATCGCGTTCGCGCGCAGCCCCATGGCGATCGCCCATACGGCGTGGGACCTGGCCGGGCTCTCGCAGGGACGCTTCATCCTGGGGCTCGGCACACAGGTCAAGGGACACATCGAGCGGCGCTTCAGCGTCAAGTGGGAGGCGCCGGTGCCGCGCCTGCGCGAGTACATCCAATCGCTACGCGCAATCTTCAAATGCTGGGCCGAGGGCGGCACGCGGCTCAAGTACGAGGGCAAGTACTACAACTTCTCGCTGATGACGCCCTTCTTCACGCCGCAGCGCCACGACTATGCGAACATCCCCATCTATATCGCGGGCGTGAACAAATACATCTGCAGGCTCGCGGGCGAGCTGTGCGAGGGCCTGCACGCCCATCCTTTCAACTCGCCCAAGTACCTGCGCGAGTTCGTGATCCCCAACGTCGAAATCGGACTCAAAAAGTCCGGACGCAGCCGCAAGGATTTCTCGATCGCGACTACCGCTTTCGCAATCGTCGGCAAGAGCAAGGACGAGATCGAGCGGGCCAAGGCCGGCGTGCGCCAGCAGATCGCCTTCTATGCCTCGACGCGCACCTACAAGGTCGTGCTCGATACCCACGGCTTTGGCGAGGTCTCGCAGCGGCTCAACGAAAAGGCCGCCAAGGGCGACTGGACCGGGATGGCTAACGAGATCACGGACGAGATGCTCGACGTCTACGCGGTCGCGGGCACCTTCGACGAGATCGGCGCCAAGGTCAAGGCGCGCTACGAGGGATTGCTGGACCGGGTCGGGTTCTATATCCCGTATCGCGCGGGAGTCGACGACGCCGAATGGCGCAGGCTGACCAAACAGTTCAACGGCTGAAGACGGCCCGAAAACACCATTTCCAAAACGGAGGGAGAGGAACATGCGAGCGATGATGAGGAGAGCTGGATTACTGGCGGCGGCGGGAGGAATCGCGTTTCTCCTGGTCGCTTCCTATGCCCGCGCCCAGCAGGCCCCGCCCGCGGCTGAGGCCGGCTCGGCTGCGCAGGCGAGCCCTGCGCCCAAGGAGGCCGCACCTGCCGCACCGGCCGCCGCAGTGAAGAAGTTCACGCTGGTCTCCGTGCTGATCGGCGAAACCAAGTTCTGGCTGCCCAGCACGATCATCGTCGATGAGGGTGACAAGGTGAAGTTGACCCTCAAGAACCAGGTGCCGGGTCCGGAGAATCAGCACGGCTTTACGATTCCCGACTATAACATCGTCACCCTCGTGACCCGCGGCACGCCGGTGGTGATCCACTTTACCGCCGACAAACCCGGTGTGTTCCCGTACTTCTGCCAGCTCCATCCGGCGCACATAGGCGGCCAGCTCGTGGTCCATTCCAGGATGATCGGCATAATGATGCAACACGGGATGCATCACGGGATGCACCCCGGGATGATGCATCCCGAGGGCACGCCGGAGTCGAAGTAGCCGGGCGCGCGTAGCCCGCGCCGTCGCGGATTCGCTACCCTGTTCGCCGGATGCGTACGCGGGTGATCTACGCGCAATCGCCGGTCTGGGCGGAAGCGGCGATGCGTGCCGAGGCGCTGATACGTGGCGCGGGGTTCGAGCCGGTCAAGGATGAGGGGCGCACCCGCGCCGGCTTCGTTGCGCTGGAAAACGGCGCCCGCGCCTTTATCAAGCGCTTCGAGGCCGGCTCGCGGGGCCGCGGATTGTGGGCGAGAGTCCGAGGCTCACGCGCCCGCCGTTCGCTTCAAGGCGCCGAGTTGCTCGAGTCGCGCGGCTTTCGCCGGCCCGAGCCCTACGCCGCAGCCGAAGTGATCGACGCCGGCGGCATCTCCACGAGCTACCTCGTGAGCGAGGCGCTTTTCCGCGCTGCGACCTTCAGCGCCTTCCTCAAGATCCGTGGGCGCTCGCCGGAGCCCGAGGCGCGATGGCGCGCAGGCATCCTCAAGGCAGTCGCTCGGGAGGTCCGCAGATTCCACGAGGCGGGACTTTTCAGCTCCGACCTGCAAGAGACCAATTTGATGCTGGAAGAGGCCGGGGGCGAGTGCCGGATCTACTTCGTCGATCTCGACCGCCTTCGCAGTCCGCGGCGTGTCCGATGGCGCCCGCGCGAGCGTAACCTGGTCCAACTGGACCGCAGCGTGGGGCGCTTTCTGAGCCGTTCAGCGCGGCTGCGCTTCCTGTATGCTTACCTGGGCGGGCGGCCCGAGCGGCAAAGGGCTCGCGAGCTGGTGGGCGCGCTGCTCAGACGTCGCGCGCGTGAGGACCGCTACCGGCAGCGGCGGCCGGCGAACGCCGATGCGCGGCGCGATGCCGCACTCGCCTCATCCAACGTGCGCCGGGGCTAGTGCCGTTCCAACTTTTTCGGCCTGAAACCATGCAACAAGTCCTCCACCTTGCGCTCCTCGTCGCGGCTGCCGGCGTTAGGGCCAACAAGTTGGAACGGCACTAGGATCGCGCAATGGCGATCGCGATTCGCAAGCGCGAGTACGACCATCACACCGAGCAGGTCCACGCGCCCGGCGGCCGCAGCCTCCGCGACCTGATGCTGGGGCTGAACGATGGGATGGTGGCCTCGTTCGCGGTAACCTCGGGCGTCGCCGGCGCGTTCAACTCGAGCAGCGTGGTGGTGATGGCGGGGTTGGCGGAGATGCTCGGCGGGGCGGTCTCGATGGGGTTGGCGGCGCTGGTCTCCGCGCGTTCCCAGATCGAGTTCTTCCAGAGCGAGGTCGCGCGCGAACGCGACGAGATCGAACGATGGCCCGAGCGCGAGCGCGAGGAAATCCGTGCCATTTACAGGGCCAAGGGCTTCACCGGCGCGCTGCTCGATCAGATCGTCGCGCATGTCACCGGCGACCCGGAGCGATGGCGCAACGTGATGATGCGCGAGGAGCTGGGGTTTTCCGAGGAATCGTTCGACCCGCCGATCCGTTCCGGGCTTACCGTCGGTCTTGCCTACCTGGTCGGCGCGCTGGTGCCGCTCTCGCCCTATTTCTTTATGATGCCGGCGACGGGCGTGCTGATGTCCGCGGCCGCTGCCGCGGCGGCATTGTTCGCAGTCGGCGCCGCCAAGACGATCATCACGGCGCGTCGATGGTGGTTGAGCGGGCTCGAGAGCATGGCCACCGGAATCGCGGCCGCCGCAGTAACCTACGCCGCCGGCCGCCTGTTCGCCAGATGATGAGCGCCACGTACCGGGCGCGGGGTGCCGTCCCGTGTGCTCGGCCGGCGAAGTTGAGGCGATCGAGCAGCGTCGGCTTGCGTCAATGCCTGACGTGCAGGCAGCGATCAACAGATTCCTTCAAGGTTGGCAATCGCGTTAACGAGGAACCGAGGAGTCAAAACGGAAATTCCAGCTTATAATTGCGGGTAAGTCGGGGTGGGGGCAGACCAATTGGAGGAAACCACATGGAGGTTGCACTTCTCATAACCATTGGTGTTCTCGCCGTCGCTTTAGGCATTGCGCTTGGACGATATGTCTGGCCGACAGTTCGCGAAAGTGACCGGGATGTACTGGCCAAGGCCCAAACAGAAATTGTTCGGCTCGACCAGGAATGCATTGCGCTTCGGGGCCGGGCAAATCAACTTGATGTCGAACACAAGGCCGCTGTTGAGGAAGCAAAGAGCTTAGGGGAGGAAGTCGCACGACTAACCGAGCGCGTTGCCGGCCTCACGAAACAGATCGAAGACCAAGCGAAGCAGAACAGCGCCCTTGAGACTCAGCGCGATGGGGCTGCGAGTGAGGCGAAGGCGGCGGGAGCCGAAGTTGCGCGGCTCAAGGAGCGTGAGAGCGCTCTGACGCAAAAAATCGAAACGCAGACGGCGCAGCTTGCCGATCTGCAGAAAGAATTGACGGCGGAATTTGAGAACATCGCAAACCGCATCCTGAAAGCGAATGCCACCGAGCTTTCAGAGAATTCACAAAAGGCGTTGGCCGCCATCCTCGATCCGCTACGCGAACGAATCAAGGATTTTCAGGAAAAGGTCGAAACCACCTACAAAGCAGAAAGCCGTGAAGTTCTCTCGCTCAAAGAGCAGATCAAACATATCGTCGAAACGAGCTATGCGATCGGTAACCAAGCAGACGGGCTCGCAAAGGCACTGAGAGGCGATTCTCAGCTCCTCGGCCGGTGGGGCGAACTGGCCTTGGAACGCATTCTCGAAGCGGCAGGCCTCACGGAGGGCAGGGAATACATCTCTCAAGGGCGCGGATTGGGCCTCAAGAGCGAGGCCGGTGGTGCCCAAAAACCGGACATCATTGTCATGCTTCCAGAGGAGCGGACGATGATCGTCGATTCAAAGGTCCCTCTTACGTCTTACGAGCGGGTGATTGCAGCGAAGGACGAAACCGAGAGGGCAGCCTGCGCCGATCAGTTTGTGCGGGATGTTAAAGGTCATATCGACGGACTTGCCGGCAAGCGCTATCAGGAAAATGAAAAGTTACAGGCGCACGATTGCGTCTTGATGTTTGTACCGATCGAGGGTGCGCTGGCCGCAGCGCTGACGAGGGAACCCGAGCTTTTCACGTATGCGTGGGATCGTCGTGTCGTGCTGGTTGGTCCTCCGACGCTGCTTATGACGATGCGCACTGTTGCGTCGATTTGGCGCTATGAACTACAGGGCCAAAATGCGCAGGCGATTGCGGGCCTAGCGGGCGACTTGTGCGACAAAGTGAGCGCGAGCCTTATTGACTTGAACGGCGTCGCCGAGAAGATCACAGGTGCGTTGAATGCTCACAACGAAGCGGTGAAACGGCTCTCGACAGGGAAAGGCAATGCGCTCTCAATCGGTGAACGCATTCGCAGTTTGGGCGTCCAAACCAAAAGACCGATGCCATCGATGCTCGTTGAGGGCGTCCTGACCACGCCACCGACCGAAGATTCTGATGAAAACGTTTCCAGGGAGGGCTGACGGGGACGCTGTACCAACGCTGGATTAGACCCGAACTTGACCAGATGACGAAAACAGAGGCTTAGAAGCAACGCATGACCCACCCCACAACTCCCTCTTGCCTGCCGGACGAGGTGCGTCTTGCGGGAGAATTCAATGGCTACCATTGACGACGTGATCGCGTGGGCTAACACGCTGCCCGCCTGGCAGGGCGATGCCGTCCGGCGCCTCCTGCTAGCGGGGGAGCCGCCGCTCACCGCTCAGGATTACTCGGAGATATTGGCTCTCGCCAAAGCCGATTTGAAGCTCGTACCGCCTCCGGACAATCTGAAGCCTTTTCCTCCCGCTCCGGGCCAGTTCTCCGGCGTTCCGGCAACGACGGTCGCGGTGAAACTCCTGTCGATTGACGACGTCCGCAACGTAAACATTATTAAGTCCGGCCAAACGCAGCCGTTCGCCGAGAGTGGCGTCACGGTGGTGTATGGCGACAATGGCTCCGGCAAGTCCGGCTACTCTCGAATCCTGAAACTGGCTTGCCAGGCCCGCGACAAGGACGAGCGTATCCTTCCGAATGTGTTCGCAGCAGTACCGACCGGTACGCCCACCGCGACACTGAAAATCAAACAGGACGCCACTGCAAAGGATATCACCTGGACCCAGGGCACCGCCCCTGACCCTGTCTTAACAAATATCACCGTATTCGACGGCCGCTGCGCTCGGGTTATAACAGATGACCGCAACGAAATCGCCTACCTCCCCTACGGTGCCGACGTTTTCCAAAAGACGGCTGAGACAGTGCTGAGGGTCAAGACTGATTTGGAAGCTGAGGTGGCGGAGCTTGTGCCGGTCCAAGATTCAGCCGTGGTGGCAGGCACACCATCAGCGACCTTTCTCGAATCTTTGTCCGAGACCACTAAAGACGCGGTCATCCAATCGGCGACCAACTGGACTCCACAGGATGAACTAGAACTCACAACCCATGAAGAGCTTGCGCGAACGTCAGATTCCACGAAAGCGACTCAAGAGGTCGCCCGCCTGGAGAAGGTCAAGGGGCGCGTCAACAGTGCGGCCGGCACGGCGTCAGGACTCGCTGCCGCGTGCGCGGATCTCACGAACGAAGCGATCGCGAAGGTTTTGACCGAGTTGAACGCCGCCCGGCTCGCACACGCGGCTGCCGTAGCCGAACGGCAGGCGCCTGAACCACTGCCGGGTGTCGCGTCAACGAATCAATGGGAAATTCTCTACAAGGCGGCGAAACAATATTCCGAGGAGATAGCCTATCCGGGCGAACCCTTTCCAAAAACAATCGATGCGGTTTGCGTTTTATGTCAGCAGCCACTTGGCCAGGAAGCAGTTGCCCGTTTTGCTCGGTTCAAGAAGTTTATGGAGGACGCCACCAACGCCGTGCTCACAGCCAGGCGCGATGCGCTGAGGCTCCTCCGCGAAAAAATAGAAGCTTTATCACCTTTGTCAGGCCCGCCGCTCGAATCCATCTGCGATGAGTTGGCCAGTCTGGACGCCAAGGCGGCAGACGACCTCCGCACGTATCACACAAGGGTTGCCGCCCGAAAGACCGCAGCACTCGCGTTACTTAAGGAGGGCGAAGCTCTGGAGAAGGTGGCATTATTGACACCCTGGCCTGCCTCACCTGAGACGGCACTGCGAGAAATTGCGCAGACGCTCACCCGAAAGGCAACTGACATCACAAATGCCGCTAAGCCTGAGGAGTACAAGAAACTCCTCGCCAACGTCGCGCAACTCAAATCGCGCAAAGCGCTAAGCCTAAGGAAGGCCGATATCGGTGCGTTCGTCGCGAAAGCCAAGCGCAACGCCGACCTTCGTTGCGCCGCCGACACCCTTCGCACGCAGGAGATCACACGGCAAGGCACAACTCTAATCCGCAAAAACCTAACCCCAGAGCTGTTGAATGCTTTCAAAAGGGAATTAACCGCGTTGGGCGCAACGCGCGTGCCCATATCGGTGAAGCCCAGCGGAGACGTTGGCGCGACCGCGCACGAGATGGTGCTGGTAGGTGCCAACGCGCTGGGCCGGGCACATACGTCGCAAGTCCTCAGTGAAGGCGAAGCGCGTGTCATCGCGATCGCTGGCTTTTTGGCGGAGCTTAAGCTTGCTCCGCATGCGAACGCTGTTGTCTTAGACGATCCCGTATCTTCGCTGGACCATGTGTTCACCGGGAGGATCGCCGCGCGGCTCGCGCAGGAAGGGCTGACACGGCAAGTCATCATCTTCACGCACAACATCGCCTTCCTGATGGAACTTCAGGACGCGTGCGAGACGCTGGCCAAGGCCGGTACGCCTGTCGCTATCACCGTGCATACGCTGAGCCGTGGCGGCAAATCGGCTGGCATAACGACCGAGGGAGCGCCGTGGCATGCCATGAAGGTCAAACAACGGGCGCAGTACCTTGAGGAACTGGTACACAAGATCAAGCCGCTGTATCAGGATAAGATGACCGAGTACAACGAACAGGCGGCCCGCGTCTACGGGCTGTTGCGCGAAGCTTGGGAATCTTGCGTTGAGGATGACCTGTTCTACAACGTGGTCTGTCGATATCGGAACAGCGTGCAGACACTTAAGCTCATCGAGGTCGACATTGAAGACTCCGACATCAATCAGGTCGATCTCCACATGTCGAAGGCCAGCACCTGGATGACGGGTCACGACAAATCCAAAGCGTTCCATCATGATCGCCCTGCGCCTGATGAATTATTCTCTGACATCAACGAGTTGCGAGCGTTTTCGAAAAAGCTCATCGACCGCCGCAGGGAGACGGAGAAGCGCCGTAAGGACCAGCTAAAGCCATAAAAGTCACGGGTTCTTTTTGTGCGTCCGTTTCTCAACCTAGGAACCCGGAACTGAGGTTTTCGGGCTCAGCAGGCTGCGGAAAAAGTTTCCGCAGCCTGCTCCCCCCTCTTCCTTCGGCTCCGCGCAGGACATGTTTATCTCCCCCTGGTCAGGGGGAGAAGATTGAGGTTTTTTCACCGCGATGCTCACTTCGTTCGAGCCGGTGGGAGCTTGCCGGCCTACCGAGCGGGGCGAGCATGGCGGTGAAAGATCGAGCGGAGCGAGCGTGTCGGTGAAAACCACTTTTCGTGCAGGGTGCTTCTGCCATCGGCGAAATGTCTCGTCTCGAAAGCGTTTTTCCGCACCCTGCTAGTGTCCTGAGTTAGAAGTTCGCGGAGTAATTTTGAACCCGCTCCGGGCTTGCCAAGAGCTTTGCGCAACTTCCGCACCAAAGCTCGAGAGTTCTTCTTCGCCCTCTCCCTGCAAAGCTGGGAGAGGGCCGGGGTGAGGGACCTTGCGGCGCCGCATTTTGGCTGCGCGGCGCCGAGGATCGAAGCGCTCCGGCCGTTGCGTGGTTAGCCCTGGCGAAAAAGCGCGGGCGCAACCAAATGTCGCTGCTGGCGCAGCGACGCTGCGGTCCCTCACCCGACGGTCGCAGCGACCGTCGGCCTCTCCCATCTGGGAGAGGCCATTGAAGAAGGTCCATCGGCGAGTTTGTCAACGAACTTCCCACTCAGGACACTAGACTCGGCGGGCGGGACGCCCGCCGCCACTTCAGAAAAAGACTGGTCAAGTTCCAGTCATTCCGAGCGCGGAGAATCTCACGGCGTTGAGATCCGCCGTCTATCGAAATGTCCGCTGATCGGCGGTGGGACGTCATGGGGCGTCAGATGAAATCCAGGCGCGGCGGATTCGCGGCGAACTCCGCGCGCAGAGCCTGGTAGCTCTTGAGGTCGTCCACGGTGCGGAAAAAACCGCGATGCACGTAGCCGAGGATTGGCATCCCTTTGGCCACCATCGGCGCAATCACGTCGCCCATCAGCGAAAACGGCGGCGTCGAGGGCATCATCGCGAACACCGCTGGCTCCAATACGCATACCCCGCAGTACATGTAGGCGCTCAGCGTAACGCCGGGGTCGAGATCGCGCGGATAGTCGTCGAATCCGCCGGGGGCCTTCGGATTGAGCAGGCGGATGCGGCGGAGCTTGGCCTCGGCGTCGATTTCGAGCCGGCTGTAATCGTCGAGGTTGGGCGGACGATGAAGCGCGATCGTCACGACCGCACCACGGCTGCGATGGAACCGGATCATGGCTGCGAGGTCGAGGTCGAGGATGGTGTCGGCGTTGGCGACCACGAACGACTCATCGCCGAGATATCCGCGCAGCGCCAGAATCGGGCCGCCGGTGCCGAACAGCACGGGCTCGGGCGCGTAAGTAATCTCGATCCCGAGGCCGTCGCCGCGCGCAAGGGCCTTTTCGATTTTGGCGGCCAGGTGATGAACGTTTATCGCCACGCGGGTGATTCCGGCGCGCCGCAGAAGCATCAGCGGATAATGAATCAGCGGACGTCCGCCGACCTCGAGCATTACCTTGGGAGTTTTTTCGGTCAGCGGCCGGAGCCGCTCTCCTCTGCCCGCCGCCAGCACGAGCGCTTTCACCGCGCGACTCCAAGAAACCGCTTGAGCGATGGAGAGAAAGGAACCGGCACTCGCCACCGGCGCGGGGAGGCCGGCGCTACATCGTTCATCATCCGACTCCAAGCATCCGCCTGAGCGACGGGAAGTCATCGCCCTGCGTGAGCATCCGGCGCGCCTGCGCCACGGCGTGCGGGACATAGACCGCGTAACCGGGCTTGCCGGCGCGCTCCAGCAATGTGAAGCGGCCGATCATCTTGAGCGCGTGCTGAAGGACGCACAGGCGGTAGCTCTCGACAAACACGGCGCGGTCGTCGGCCGGCACGGCGCGGCGGCTTAATCCGCCGAGATAGAAGTCGAGCAGACGGTTTTCGAGCGCCGGCGTCACGACGCGGGCGGTGTCGCGCGTCGTCATCAGCAGCGCCAAGTCATGGGCCGGCGGTGCCATCAGCGCGTCCTGGAAGTCGAGCACGCGAAGCCGGAGCTCGCGCCCGGCGCCCTGGTCCACGAACAGATTGCCGCCGTGGTAGTCGCGATGGGAGAAAACGCGCGGGATGCAGTCCAGGCGTGCGGCCAACTCGGCGAGCTCGGGAAGTACTGCCTCGCGATTCGAATCCGGTGCCACCGCGGCCAGACCGAACTCCGCAAATTGATCGAGTTCCCATCCAAGCAAGCGCCCGTCGTACTGGATGCGAAACGCGTAACATCGCGGATCGCGCCGGATGGTTCCCTCGACGTGGATCCGCAAAAGCTCCTCGACCGCGGCGCGGTATAGGTCGGGCGCGCGGGCTGGGTCGCTCAGCGCGGCCTGGTGAAGCGAGCGGTCGCCGACATCCTCGACCAGCAGGAGGCGTTCTCTGCGCCGGCTGTAGTAAACCTCCGGCACCGGCACCTCGATCGACTTGAGAAAGCGCTGGACGTTCAGGTAGGGCGGTTCGGGCAGCGGTTCGGGATAGAGGCCGAGCGCCCGCGCATACGAGGGGACGTCGTCGGGGCCGAGATCGACTACAACCGCGGTCGCAGGGGCGCGCTTGCCTCCGGAGTCAAGCCGCACCCGCCAGAAGCGGCGGGTGGACGCATCGCCCTTGAGCGGCGCGATAGAGGCGGCCCGGCCTCCCGGCCAGGCGGCCTCGATCGCCCGCTGAAGCCATCGCGCGGGCAGCGCCGATGTCTCCGACATGGCGGCATTTTACCGGCGGGGGCGCGGCGCCGCCATGTCATGGCCGTTGCGCCCACCTTTCGGCAGACGCAACCCGCCAAAGCGCGACGGGCGCACCCCTAAGGGGCGCGCCCGTCGCTGCACGAGAGCACGCGCGGCTTACGTCCTCGCCCTGACCATTGCCCGCGTCGTGAAGGAGTCTTTGTCCACTGGCATCAATGTCCTAGTCGCCACCGGCATGACCGCCCAAGGCGGCCTTCTGCATCGCGTTGGCCGTGAACCAGTTGCGGTCCACGGCTCCCATGTTGATAAACCAGGACTCGTGCGTCGGGGCCGCCGGTGACGGATGGTAGCAGACGGTCGAGAACCCCGTCTGAAGATTGATAGTCGACGACCCGACCCCGAACTCTCGCTTGAAGGGATATATCGCAACTCGCGAATCGCTTTGCGCGCGATCCGAGTAATTCAGCCACGAGACGTAGCCATTGAACAACTGACCACTGCGGTCATACATGTCGACGTACATCGGAAAGTCGGCTTCGGAGTCGATGTAGATGATCTCGCGGCTGTAAAGCGGACTGGAGAGTCGTGCCGTGCGCTCCTTGGCCTCGATCACGTAAAGGTGACGCAACTGCCAGGGATCCGGGCAGTGGCTGGCGCCGCCGTCGGTCGGGCAGCGCACGTCAACTCCGTGATGCACGTCCGCCGCGGCAAGCATCGTCTTGTCGCCCAGGAAGCGGAAATCGTAGTCCTCGGGCTTGCCGCTCCACCCAAAATAATGATTGGGATCGTAGGCCTGTGGCCCGGTCGCGCTGTCGATCATCGAGTAGTTCAGCCTGCGCACCCGCCGCGTCCCCGGCTCGTAGGTCCAAATATCGTCCTCTTTGGCGGGATCGGCGTACATTGACTTCACTATTCCGGTTCCCCGAGAGTCTTGCGGCGAGAGGACCGGGTAGAGCAGCGCCAAATAATAGCGGCCCGTTACCTTGAAGTCGGGATCAATGGGAAGGGGCTCGACCTCGGTGCGTCCGACCTCATTGTAGCCGGCATAGTGGCCGATCTGGATGTCGGTAATCTCGAAGAACTTCTTGTTGCGGCCCCAATACGCGCTTTCGCAATCGAACCATCGCAGGTCGTAGTCATCGGTGGAAATCGGCCGGAACACCTCGTTCCACATGATCTTAACACCGGCCTCCGGGTCGTTCGGATCGATGATCGGGAACGGCTCGCCCGCCACATAGCCCGCCAGACTCCTGCCGTCCGGGGTCAGCCTGACCTGTGGCGAATACTTCTCGGTCGCTTCCCGATAGGGCGGCGGCCACTCTATCCGCTCGGTCGGCTCGATTTTCATGGTCATGCCATGCACGACCCGCGGGTAGACGCCTGGCGACACCAGCGATTTGACCTTCTCGGCGTTGTCGGGATTGATGAAATCGCCGGGTTTCACCTGCGCCTTGGCAGGCGCCACAGCTCCCATCAGGACCATCAAGGGTGCAACTGCGGCAGCAACGCTTAGACCAACAAGTTGCCTCGAGCTCATAGGATGCTTCCTCCCGATGACAGTTTACCCAATCCGCCTCACAAGCCTCAGATCTGGCATTAGACGGCTTGAGGCTAGAAGTCAATATATTTTATGCGAGACGACGGATTCGCCCATGTTTTACAGCGCTTTAAGTTAAGAATCGGCTCACCGGCGAGACCCCGCTGAGGCGTTGACCGCGGACCCGGCCATTGGAAAAGGTGCCCTGATGCGATAGTGGTGTCAGGATAAGAACGGTTTTCGCACGAGCGTGCTTGGAGTCACGATGCTGACCTGGTTTCCTATTGCGGTTACGTTCGTGGTGGCGGGGCTGATCGTCGGCGTATTGGTCACCATCAATCAGCTAATCGGACCGCGCCGCCATTCGCCGGTGAAGGGTGAAGCCTTCGAATGCGGGAATCCGCCGACCGGGTCCGCGTGGGGCCGCTTCTCGGTGCGGTTTTACCTGACTGCCATTCTGTTCCTGGTCTTCGATGTGGAGATCATCTTCCTCTATCCTTGGGCGGTGGAGTTGCGCAGGCTGGGGATGTTTGGTTTCGTTGAAGTGCTGATCTTCACGGTTATCCTGGTGATCGGTCTGATCTACGCTTGGCAGCGCGGAGCGCTGGACTGGGACTAGTGCGGCTGGGAAACTTGCGCCAGTGACACCCGACCATCGGGCATCAGGGGCATCCTGCATGCCGGGTCAGTGAAAAAGACCTTGATTGAAAGACTCAAAACGCGCTTCGATGCCGATATCCTTTCGGTCGAGTCCGCTCATGGCGAGGAGACGATCAAGGTTGCCCGCGAGCGAGCCCACGACCTGATGCGGGCGCTGCGCGACGAGCCCGAATTCGCCTTCAACATGCTGAGCGACCTGACCGCGGTAGATTGGCCGGAGCGCAACCCGCGTTTCGAGATCGTCTATAATCTATTCTCGCTCGGTCTCAAGCATCGCCTGCGGCTGAAGGTGGCGGTTGCGGAGGAGGATGCCTGGGTGACGAGCGTGGTTGACCTGTGGAAGGCGGCCGACTGGCTCGAGCGCGAATGCTACGACATGTTCGGCATCGATTTCCGCGGCCATCCCGACCTGCGTCGCATCCTCCTTTACGACTCCTTCGAGGGCCATCCGCTGCGCAAGGACTACCCAGTCGCGCGGCGTCAGCCGCTGGTCGAGGAGACCGATCCCGTGATCAAACCGCTCAGACCCTCGCGGTAACCGGCCATGGCACTGCCTGCACGCTGGAAAGAGACACCCTTAACCGGCGACTTGGCCGACCAGGTGATGGAGATCCAGATGGGGCCGTCGCACCCGGCCTCGCACGGCACCATCAAGTTCAACCTGAAGCTGGACGGCGAGCGGATTCTCGATTGCGACGTTGAGGTCGGCTACCTGCATCGCGGCTTCGAGAAGATGTGCGAGCAGGGAACCTGGACCCAGGTCTTTCCCTACACCGACCGGCTCAACTACTCCTCACCGCTGATCAACAACGTCGGCTTCGCGTTGGCGGTGGAGAAGCTGCTGGGGATCGAAACGCCCGAGCGCTGCAAATACGCCCGCGTAATCATGAGCGAGATCTCGCGCATCACCGACCATATGACGTGCCTCGGGCTGGCGGCGCATGAGGTCGGCGCGTCGAGCGTGGCGTGCTTCATGATCGAGGCGCGCGAGCCCCTCTACGATCTCGTCGAGGCGGTTACCGGCGCGCGTGTAACCGTGAGCTGGTGCCGGGTCGGCGGAGTGGCGCGCGATCTGCCGCCCGGCTTCGGAGACCGGCTCAAGCCGGCGCTCAAGAATGTCGGCGCGCTCCTGTCGGATTGCGACAAGCTGCTCACCAGGAACCGCGTGTTCGTGGACCGGCTGGCGGGTATCGGGATCCTGCCGCGCGAGGATTGCATCTCCTACGGACTCACCGGGCCGCTCCTGCGCGCGGCGGGCGTCAACTACGACGTGCGCAAGGCCAGCCCGTACCTGGTTTACGACCGGATGGACTTCGAGGTGCCGCTTGGGGAGCGCGGCGACAACTACGACCGCTTCCTGGTGCGCTTTCGCGAACTCTACCAATCGATGCGGATTATCGAGCAGGCGATGGCGCAGATTCCCGAGGGGCCGGTCGCGGTCAGCGACCCGCGGGTGGTGCTGCCGCCCAAGGAGCGGGTCTACAACTCGATCGAAGGCCTGATGAACCACTTCAAGCTGATCATGGAAGGCGTCAAGGTGCCGGCGGGCGAGGTTTACCAGGCGGTCGAGGGTGCCAACGGCGAGCTGGGTTTCTACGTGGTAAGCGACGGCAGCGGGCGTCCATACCGCGTGCGAGTGAGGCCGCCGTGCTTTCTGGCCATGGGCGCGCTGAACAAGATGCTGAGCGGGCGGATGATCGCGGACATCATCGCGACCTTCGGCATGATCAACATGATCGGCGGCGAATGCGACCGCTAGTCCCGTTCCAACTTTTTCGACCTAAAACTATGCGACAAGTTCTCCACCTTGCGCTCCTCGTCGCTGCTGCCGGCGTTAGGACCAACCAGTTGGAACGGCACTAGCCGAGAGCCGTCGCCCCCGCCTCGCCTCTGCCGCTTGTCGGCCCCGCCCATCGCTCGGCCCTGGAGAGGTTGTCAGGCACCGTTGCATTCACCTCCGGCTCGGCCCGCGATAGGGGCCTTGTACCCGCCACGGCCATTGACCGCAATCGGGTGGCTGTTACCCCGCCCGGTAGGAGAATCAGGTGGCCTTTGCGCGGGCGGCGCGCGTGGTTATCATCGGGCGCAAGAGTTTTACTCTTCTATGCCGCCTGATTCCGCTATCGCTACGGATGCGGTGCCGGCTGCGCCGCGCCGTATCCTGATCGTGCTGCTCGGCGCTATCGGTGATGTTGTTCGCGCGCTGCCGCTGCTGGGGCGGCTTCGCCGCGCGTATCCCGCTGCGCACATCGCATGGGCGGTGGAGCCCACGTCGGAGCCGATCGTCAGGGGCCATCGATGGCTCGACGAGGTGATCCTCTATCAGCGCGGACGCGGGCCGCGGGCCTTCGTCGGGTTTATCCGCAAGATACGCGCGGGCCGCTTCGACCTGGTGATCGATCTGCAGCGGCATCTGAAGAGCGGAGTCGCCTCGTTTGCCTCGGGAGCGCGCGAGCGGCTTGGATTCGCGCGCCCCAACGCCAAGGAGCTCAACTATCTGTTCTCGACCCGAAAGATCGCGCCGCAGCCGCCGATGAGGCTCAAGCTCGCGCAGTACCAGGCCTTCGGCGACGCGCTTGGGCTTGCGCCCGCACCACCCGAGTTCGGGCTGGAGCTGGGCGCCGACGAGCGTGCACGCGCGATCGGATTGCTCGCCGATACTCAGGCTCCGCGCCTCGGCGTGATTCTGGGGTCGTCGTGGCCGAGCCGGGTATATTTTCCGGAGGCCACCGGCGCGGTGATTCGCGAGCTGGTGCGCCCGGTCAACGGCGCTCCGGCGCTGTTCCCGATTCTGCTCGGAGGGCCGAGCGATGTCGCCCTGGCGGCCGAGGTCAGGCGCCATCTCGACGGAGCGCCGGTGCTCGATCTGGCCGGCCGCACCGGCCTGCGCGACTTGATCGGGATCTTCGGCGAATGCGCCGCGGCCTTCGGTCCCGACTGCGGCCCGATGCATATCGCGGCGGCGGTCGGATGCCCGGTGGTGTCGCTATGGGGTGCGACCGCGCCCCAGCGCTCGGCGCCGTGGGGATTCGCGGAGCTGGCGGTGCGAGCCGAGATCGCGTGTCATCCGTGCTACTTGCGCGAATGTCCAATCGGCCGCGAATGCATGCGGCGGATAAGGCCTGAGGCGGTTGCCGCGGCCGTGCGGCGGGCGGTTTCGGCCGCGCCTGCCCTGGATGCGAGGGCGCCCGGCGCGGACGTGGTCGGGGCGGGCGAGGCGAGCGGGAGCCGGCGTTGATGGAAGCCCCCACAAAGCTGCTCGAGCGCGATGGATGGCGGCTCGAGTTCACGCCCGAGAGCGCCGGCCTGGAGCCGGGATTGCGCGAGCTACTGTGGGATACCGCGATCGCAGTCGCAAACCAGGGAGCCGCCGGCGTCTATCGGCGCTCGCGTCATGCGACGACCTATCTGATGCGGGTGTGGGGCGAGCCGGTCGGCGAGCCGATGGTCGTGTTCATCAAGGTTTACGACGTGCCGCGCGGGCTTGACGCGATCAAACGCCGGCTTCGCGGTTCGCGCGCCGCGCACGCGGCGCGGGCCGCCGCGATCCTGTGCGCGCACGGATTCGCGGTGGCCCGTCCGATGCTGTTTGGGGAAGAACGTTCCAGCGGGCGCGAGCTGCTGATGACCGAGGCGGTTGACGGCACCCCGCTGGACGGCCTTCTGAGCGCGCCGGCGACGCGATCCGGTCGCGGGCAGGCTGATCTCAGGCCGGCGATTTTCGACGCGCTCGGCGCGGAGGTCGCCCGGCTCCATCGCGCCGGCTATATCCACGGCGATCTGACGCCGCACAACGTGTTCGTGGCGGGCCTCGAGCCGCCGCGCTTTGTCTTGCTCGATCACGATCGCACGCGGCGGGCGTTTGCGATCGGGCGGCGCCGCCGCCAGTTGCGCAACCTGGTGCAGCTGATGCGCTTCGAGCTGCCCGGGATGACGCAAGCCGACCGGACGCAAATCATCCGAGCTTGGGCCGCGGGGCTCGGGCTTTGGCGCCACGACGCCGCAACGCGACGGGCGCTCAGGATGCTTCAGGCGCGAATCGCAAGAGACCGCCGCGCGGGCGATTGTTGCGGCGCGGCGCCGGCCGGGTCGCCTCTGCCGGCTCCCCGGGCGCGGTGACTTCAACTCCCATCGATAGCGGCGCCAAGCTCGCCGCGGCGTGCGCGACGCCGGCCGGCGGGCTGCGCGCCGATGCGCCGCTTGCGGTGCTCGGGGTCGATCCCGAGCTGCGCTTCGCCGGCGGCGAGAGCCAGGTCCTCGCTCTGACGGTCGAGCTGCGTCGCGCCGGCCATCGCGCCGAGCTGCTGTGCGACCCGCGCGGCGAGCTTTTCGGGCGGGCGCGTGCCGCGGACTTGCCATGCCACCCGCTTAAAATTCGCAACGCACTCGACTTTGGCGCGGGGCTCAGGATGCGCGCCGTGCTGCGCCGAGGGCATTACGACATCGTGCACTTCCACACCGCGCGGGCGCATGCCATAGCCCCGTTCGCAAAAGGACTGGCGCGTGCGCTGGTCGTGACGCGCAGGATGGACTACCCGCCGAACCGGCTGTTCGCGCCGTATATGTACAACCGCGCGGTCGACGGCGTCGCGGCGATCTCGAGAGGCGTGGCCGATTCGCTGGCTAAAGCCGACGTCGCGCTTTCCCGGGTGACCGTGATTCCGAGCGGCGTCGATTGCGAACGTTTCCGCCCGCCCGGCGCCGACGAGCGCGCCGCGGCGCGGGCGGCGCTAAAGCTCGGCCCGGATGAAATTGCGGTCGGCGCGGTGGGGATGCTCGAAGCCCGCAAGGGTCATCGCTACCTGTTGGAGGCGATAGCGGAGCCGGCGGCCGCGCGCGACCCGGCGGCGCTCCGATGCTTTATCGTCGGGGACGGCTCGCTGCGCGGCGAGCTTCAGCGTGCGATTGTCCGGCTCGGCCTGGAAGGCCGGGTGCGCCTTACGGGTGGCGTTGAGGATCCGCGTGCGGTACTTTGGGCGCTCGATATCTTCGCCTTTCCCTCGCTGAACGAGGGATTGGGCGTAGCGTTGCTGGAAGCGATGGGGTGTGGGCTGGCGGCGGTCGCCGCCAATGTCGGAGGGGTCGGCGAGGTGATCGAGGACGGGCGCAGCGGCCGGCTGGTCGAGCCGGGCAGCGCGCATCCTCTTGCCCGCGCGATAGCTGTGCTTGCCGCCGACCGGGCGATGCGCGAGAGATTTGGAGCCGCCGCGCGCCATAGGATCGTCGAGCGGTTCAGCATCGCCGCGATGGCGCGTGCGACGCTCGAGCTTTATCGGACCTGTCTTGGTAGGGCCGGCCTCCGTGCCGGTTCTTCTGACGGCGGAGCCGCGAAATAGGAGGACAACTGAATCCGATGCGCAGCATGACCGGCTTCGGACGAGCGACCCTTAAAAGTGGCGAGCTTCAAGTCGCGGTCGAAGCGCGCTCGCTCAATCAACGCTTTTTCGAGCTCAAGCTCAGCCTCCCGCACGGATGGGGCGACTACGAAGCCGAGGTCCGCAAGCTGGTGCAGGAAGTGGTTGCGCGCGGCCGGATCGAGGTGAGCATCCGATGCATCGCGATGCGCCCGCCGCGCACCCGCCTCCAGGTCGACGAGCGGCTGGCCCGCAGTTACGTCGCCGAGCTCAAGCGCCTGGCAAAACGCTTCGGGCTCTCGGGGCAACTGGGAATCGAGGCGATCCTCGAGCGTCCCGAGATCTTCCGGGTGATCGAGAATGAGAACGACGATCGGGTCGGGGTCAAAACCGGGTTCAAAGCGCTGAGACTCGCGCTCAAGGCGCTCGACGCCGAACGGATCCGCGAGGGCGCGAGCCTGGCCCGCGATCTCAAGGCCCATCTTTCTCTGCTCGAAGCCGCGATACCGAAGATCGCAAGCCTCGCCGACCAATCGCGCGCGCAGGTCGTGGCGTCCTTCGAGGCGCGGATGCGCCAGTTGCTGGCGGAGGTGGCGGTCAACGAGAAGCGCCTGCACGAGGACGCGGCGGCGGCCGCGCAGCGCGCCGATATCAGCGAGGAGCTGGCGCGTCTGCGGGCCCATCTGCAGGCCCTGCGGGCACTGCTCGGCAAGCAGACGCCGGTCGGCAAGGAGATCGAGTTCCTGCTCCAGGAGGTCAATCGCGAGGTGAATACGATCGGCGCCAAATCCCAGAGCGGGGAGCTGTCGCGCCTGGCGGTGGAGATGAAGGGGGCACTGGAAAAGATGCGCGAGCAGGTGCAAAACGTGGAGTAGTGGTGCGGCTGGAACGGCATTTGAAATTGCCCGGAGCCGGCGTAGTCTTGAACAAGGGATACTCCACACCGTCGCGGCGCGGTATAATTTTCATACTGTCTGCTCCCTCGGGAGCCGGCAAAACCACCATCTCGCGCCGCGCGGTCGAGGAGATCGGAGGCCTTACGGCGTCGGTCTCGGTGACGACGCGCAGGCCGCGCGAAGGTGAAGTCGACGGGACCGACTACAGCTTCGTGAGCGAGGAGGAATTCGACCGCCGCTTCAGGGCCGGGGAATTCGCCGAATGGGCGCGGGTCTTCGACGCCCGCTACGGCACTCCGCGCCGCCCGCTCGAAGACGCCGTCGCCGGCGGGCGCGACATGTTGCTGGATATCGACATCCAGGGCGCCGCCCTGATCCGCAAGGGCTATCCGCGCGACTCGGTGCTGATCTTCGTGATGCCGCCCGGCCTCAAAGAGCTGGAGGAGCGGCTGCGCGGGCGCGGCACCGAGCGCGAAGACGCGATCGCGCATCGCCTCGAGCGCGCGCGCGAGGAGATGCACGCCTATCCGAAGTACGACTACATAGTGGTCAACGCCGATCTCGACGAATCGATCGCGTGGGTGCGGGCGGTGGTGGAGGCCGAGCGCCTCAGGGTGACGCGGCTGCGCGGGGAGTTCGCGCCTTGGAAGAGCTAGCGGCCGGCGATACCGAGGGGCTCCAGCATCTCCTCGACGAGGTCCATTCCTACAATCCGCAGGCCGATGATTCGCTGATCCGGCGCGCCTACGAATACTCGGCACGGATGCACGCGCCGCAGAAGCGCAAGTCGGGCGAGCCCTACCTGATCCATCCGCTCAACGTCGCCCATATTACCGCCCAACTCAAGCTCGACGTCCCCTCGATCGCGACCGCCTTGCTGCACGACGTGGTCGAGGACACCCCCGCCTCGCCGAGCGAGGTGAAGGGCCTGTTCGGCGCCGAAGTCGCGCAACTGGTCGACGGGGTCACCAAGGTCTCCAAGATCACCTTGCAGAGCCGGGAGGAGAAGCAGGCCGAGAACTTCCGCAAGATGATCATCGCGATGGCGCGCGATATCAGGGTGGTCCTGATCAAGCTCGCCGATCGCCTGCACAACATGCGCACGCTGGACCATCTTGCGTCCGAGCGCCGCGTCGAGATCTCGCGCGAGACCATGGAGGTCTACGCGCCGATCGCGCATCGCCTGGGCATCTACTGGCTCAAGTCCGAGCTCGAAGACAACGCCTTTCGCTACTTGAACCCCTCGGCATACCAGATGGTGGCGGCGTTCGTGGCCAACACCGCCGGCGAGCGCGACATGTATGTTCGCGGCGTGATCGAGCTTTTGCAGAAGCGGCTCGGCGAGTCGGGGGTGAAGGCCGAAATCACCGGCCGTCCCAAGCACTTCTACTCGATCTACGCCAAGATGGAGGAGGAGGGGCTGACGCTGGAGGAGATCTACGACCTGATCGGCTTTCGGATCATCGTCGACTCGGTGCGCGAATGCTACGAGGCGCTGGGGGTGGTGCACGCCAACTGGAAGCCGGTGCCGGGCCGCTTCAAGGACTATATCGCGTTGCCCAAGATCAACATGTACCAGTCGCTGCATACCACCGTTATCGGTCCGCGCGGGCAGCGGATCGAAGTGCAGATCCGCACCAAAGCGATGCATCGGGTGGCGGAGGAGGGAATCGCCGCCCACTGGACCTACAAGCAGGGCCGCGTCGAGGGCTTGCGCGAGACCGAGCGCTTCGCCTGGCTGCGCCGGCTGATCGAATGGCAGCAGAACCTCAAGGACCCGCAAGAGTTCCTTTCCACCGTCAAGGACGACCTGTTCCCCGAGGAGGTCTTCGTTTTCACTCCCAAGGGCGACGTGCTGGACTTTCCGCAGGGTTCCACCGTGATCGACTTCGCCTACCGGATCCATTCGCAGGTGGGACATCACCTCTCGGGCGCGCGGGTCAACGGCCGGATGGTGCCGCTGCGTTACCGGCTCAAGTCCGGCGACACGATCGAGGTGCTGACCTCGGAACGGCAGAATCCGGGCAAGGACTGGCTCCACTTCGCGGCCACGGCGCGGGCCAAGAGCAGGATCCGCCAGTGGCTGCGCTCGCAGGAGGCCGAGCGATCGATCGAGCTCGGCGTCTCGATTCTGGACAACGAGCTGGTTGCACTCAAGCTGACCGTGGCGCAGCTCAAGCGCGAGGGGCGGCTGGAGGCGGTGCTCAAGGATTTTTCGCAGCGTGACGTCGACAGCCTGATCGGCGCGCTCGGCTACGGAATCATTACTCCCGCGCAACTGTTCGCCAAGCTGCTGACCCCCGACGAGCTAAGACTCTACCGCGCCGGCAAGGCTCCCCAGCCGCCCGAGGGCGCGGAGAAGGAGCGCCCGAGCAAGGAAGCCCGCCGGGTGGCCGCCAACGCGGTGGTGGTGTCGGGAATCGGCGACATGCTGGTGCGCTTCGCGCGATGCTGCAATGCGCTCCCCGGCGAGGCGATAACCGGTTTCATCACCCGCGGCCGCGGCGTCACCATCCATCGGCTCGGATGCTCTCGCTCGCTCGAGGCCGACCCGCTGCGCCGCGTGCCGGTGGTATGGAAGGCCGGCGAGCAGACCCCGCGCCCGATCCGGCTCGAGGTGCTGTGCGTGGACAAGCCGGGGCTGCTGGCGGCGATGTCCAAGGCGATCGCGTCGGCCGGGGTCAACATCTCCACCGCCGAGGTCAAGGCCAGCAGCACCGACGGACGGGCGCTCTCGGTGTTCGAGCTGACCGTCAGCAGCGGCAGCCAGTTGGACACCGTGATGCACTCGATAGCGGGAATCGAGGGCGTGATGCGAGTCTCGCGCCTCGGCCAGCGCAACGGCCACCGGGCGGATTGACCCACCTCCGGGCGCGCGATGAAGAAGACGATCCACACTCCCGGCGCGCCGGCGGCGATTGGTCCTTACTCGCAGGCGGTCGAGGACGGCGGGTGGATTTTCTGCTCGGGCCAGATCGGGCTCGATCCCGCCACCGGCAAACTGGTGGAGGGCGGCGTGGAGGCCGAGGCCGCGTGGGCGCTCTCGAGCCTGCGCGCGGTGCTGCAAGAGGCGGGCGCGGGGATGGCACAGGTGGTCAAGACCACCATCTTCATCGTCGATCTGCGCGACTTCGAAGCGGTCAACCGGATCTACGGAGATTTTTTCAAAGCCCCCTATCCGGCACGCTCGACCATACAGGTAGCCGCCCTACCGCGCGGCGCCCGGATCGAGATCGAAGCAACCGCATACCGCCGCGCCTGTGATGCGCGCTCGGACTATTGCGCTGGTCCTGGTTCTGCTCCTGCCCGGCTTCGCTCGCGCCAATAGCTTCACCGGCAAAGTCATCGGCGTCACGTCAGGGGCGCTGTCTCGGGTCAGCCCACCTGGTGTCCCGAGTTCGAAGTTCGCGGAATAATTTTGAGCCCGGTCCGGGCCTGCCAAGAACTTTGCGCAACTTCCACGCCAAAGATCGAGGGTTCTTGCTCGCCCTCTCCCTGCAAAGCTGGGAGAGGGCAGAGGTGAGGGACCTTGCGGCGCCGCATTTTTTCACCTTTTCACCTTTTCACTTTTTCACTGCTATGCTCACTTCGTTCGAGTCGGTTGGAGCGGCCCCGCTTGCCGAGCAAAGCGAGCGTGTCGGTGAAAGGCGCGGCGCCGAGGATCGAACCGCTCCGGCCGTTGCGTCGTCAGCCCTGGCGAAGAAGCGCCAGCGGAACCAAATGTCGCTGCCGGCGCAGCGACGCTGCGGTCCCTCACCCGACGGTCGCAGCGACCGTCGGCCTCTCCCATCTGGGAGAGGCCATTGAAGACGGCGACCGCGGGTTGCAGAGCTCTCCGGCTTGCGGGCGCGGGCCTCTAAGTCGCGGCGGCAAGTTTGTCACCGAACTCCTGACTCAGGACACTAGAAGCGTCTGCCGGAGAGGAAGGCAGGCATGAAAAGAGGGAGTTGGCGAGGAGCAGATCATGACGATCCCGAAGGAGGGCGGGGCGGAGCAGGGGTCAGCCGGCAGTGAGCTTCGCGATCCGCCGAGCTACGCCGGAACGAAAACAAAGAGGGGCCCCGTGCTCGAATCCGGCTTGCGGCTCAGTAGTAGTCCACCGGGTCGATCCGCTGCTTGGCGCCCCAGTAGAAGAGCATGTTCTCGGTCAGGCCCCTCCGTTGCCAGAATTTTCCTGCAGGGACATTATGAGATTCGCGCGTTGTTCGGGCGTCGGCCAGCTTCGGCTGGGTGCTACAGTCGCCTAGAGGGAATAGGCATTCGATGCAGCTTCGAATCGAAATCGAGCGTGAAGACGATGGCCGCTGGCTTGCCGACATTCCCGACTTGCCCGGTGTCATGGCCTACGGCGCAACGCGCGCAGAAGCGATCGACAAAGTGAAGGTTCTGGCCCTGCGTGTCATCGCCGACGAAATCGAGCACGGCGAGCGCTCGCCTGAAGTCGCTGACGCCATTTTTGCCATAGCGGCGTGAGCGCTTGGCCGTCCCGGCTGGCCCGATTACACTTTCACCTTTCACGACGAGGCCGAGATTGGCCCCGCAGCGCTAGCCCGCGTCGCCGGCAAAACCGGACTCAAGCCTGATGATTTGTGAGCGGCCCGACTTCGCCGCTGCTCTATGACAAGACCGGGCATCGCGTCGGCCCCGTAGTCGGAAACCGGCGCAGCCATATCTACCCATGGCCGGGATGCCCGTACTACGACGCGGTCGCGCCGCGCAACCGCGTGCCATTCCCAGGCGCGCAGGCTGCCGAGCAGGCCGGCTACCGCCCAGCGCGCAACTGTCCGTGAGCCGACCTGCTTTGAGGCGGTGGCCGGCGTGAAGCCGGGCACCGCGCCCGATCTTATCGTTGCAGGCTCGGGCAACCGTGGAGGCCTGATCAAAGAGCTGCTGCCTTAAGCCCTGGGACTCCGGTCAAGGGCGCTGGTCGGGCGCAAGCGCGGAGCCGGGCTGAGCGCATCGAGCGTGCGGAGCTCCTCCCTTACGCGTCGGACTGCGTGCGATGATCGGCCCTCCGCCGCGATTCGCGATGCCAATCGATGGTACGCTTGAGCCCGGTCCTGAACTCAACCGTGGCGCAGAAGCCGAATTCGCGCTGCGCCTTGGAGATGTCGAGACAGCGTCTCGGTTGGCCGTCGGGTTTGGTCGCGTCCCACACGATCTCGCCCTTGAACCCCACCAGTTCGGCGATGAGTTTCACAAGGTCGCGAATTCCGATTTCGCCGCCCGATCCCACGTTGATCGGATCGGCGCCGTTGTAGCGCTCGGTCGCCAGCACCACCGCGCGCGCGCAGTCTTCGACGTAGAGGAACTCGCGGCTTGCTTTCCCCGTGCCCCACACTTCGAGCCGCGGCTCGCCCCTTTCGACCGCGTTGAGACACTTCTCGATCAGGGCGGGAATCACGTGCGACTTGGCCGGATCGAACGAGTCTCGCGGGCCGTAGAGGTTCACCGGCAGGAGATAGATTGCGTTGAAGCCGTACTGCTGGCGATAAGCTTGTGCCTGAACCAGCAACATTTTTTTTGCCAGGCCGTAAGGGGCATTGGTCTCTTCCGGATAGCCGTTCCAGAGGTCTTCTTCCTTGAACGGCACGGGTGTGAACTTCGGATATGCGCACACGGTGCCCAGCGCAACGAACTTCTCGACCCCTCTTAGGCGCGCCTGCTCCATCAGCTCGACGCCCATCGTCAGGTTATCGTAGAAGAAGCGGCCGGGACTCTCGCGATTGGCGCCGATCCCGCCCACCACCGCTGCGAGATGGAGGACCACTTCGGGCCGCGCGTCTTCGTAGAGCCGAGCGATGGCGTCGGGCTTCCGGAGATCATAGTTCCTCGAGCGCGGCACAAAAATGTTCCGGCATCCTCGCCGGTTCAGTTCCTCGACCACGTGACTGCCGAGAAATCCGGCGCCGCCCGTCACCAGAATCCTCTTGTGCGCTATGGGGGACGGTTCTGCCATGCTCTCTTCCGTGGTGCCTGAATGCGACCCAGGAACATCGAATCACTTTTCCAGCGTCTACGGCAAGCAGCTTCGAACGGAACGCTAGAGCCGGCCGTCGCCGAACCCTGCCTTTTCGAGGACTATCAACATTCTCATGCCGGTCAGCGAACTCGGTATGATTCGTGTCACTACGTCTTCGATCCTCAGCAGGAATGAAAAAGCAGCCTCAGGGACGAACGACCTATAGCCGAAGCCCCCGGTCAGCGGATACAAGAGGAAAGCGAACTTGCGCGCCTCAACCAGACGCGCCGACGGCAGCATCTCCAGCGTCTGGGCGCGACGCTTGAAGAACAGAATCTCGGGAATCGCCATGTTGGCGAACAGATGTCCGGGGTCGGGATTGCCGATTCCTTCCTCAGTCGCTGGGCACTTCCAGTTGAGATTCACCGTCTCGTGATGAAAGAGCCCGTACACGAGCCGCGACCACGGCGACAGCGCCGGTTCGCACAGCACCAACCGCCCCCCGGGCTTCAAAGCCCCGACCGCCCGTCTCAGGAAATTTACCGGACTGTGCAGGTGATGGATCACGTCAAAGACCAGGATGTTGCCGACTGCGCGCTCTCTTAGGCCCAGGTGGTCGGCATCCATGACCAGATCGATCCACGGACCGGTCTTGAAGACGTCCGAGGAGATCGCGCTTGGGAAAAACTCCTTGAAGTTTCCGGACCCGGCGCCCACTTCAACCACCGGCCTAAGCGGGGACAACTGGGCCACGCACTGCTCGTACCAGCGGCGGTAAAGCTTGCGGAGAACGGGCTTCCGCTCCCATGCGAGCCGCTGCCGGCGAATTTCTTCCAGATAGGTCGCGCCTTGCGTCTCCGACCATGCTAAGCCTTCTGCCGCGCTCGATTGCTTGTTCATGGATTCGCCGGCGTATTCGAGGCCGGCCCGACATCGGCAGTCTGCCGGCGCTTGTATAGCAGCACGGCGAAAGGTGCACCAGGGCGCAGCGAGAAATTACCGAATTGGCCGACTGCCTCGTAGTGCTGGTCTATCCATCTGCCTATTGTCTGTGCATAGTCGATTCCGAAATGCGGCACTCCGTACTCGGGATAACTGCGATTCGTGAGCAGTATGAAATCGACTCCTGAGCGGTCTATCTCGCTGATAAATTTCGACTCGCCCTCGGGACTTAGCAGACCGGGGTCGAGTTCGTAATAGCGCGAAGGGGCGTCCGTCCCTGAAAGAGCGTAGAGCATGGTCGCTTCAGGCAATACCAGCACGCGTTTTCCAAGACGCCGCTGCTCCTTCATGAACCCGGCCAGTCGAGGGAACAGCGCCGCTTCCTCGGGTCGCGTGTAGATCGCACCAAGATCGGTGTCCAGTCGGGCCGGCAGGGGAATGCTCGGGGCAGGCCACCACAGGAAGAAGAGAAGGCCCGCCTCTATCGTGAAAATCGAGTTCAGCAGCGGTAGGGCCGGCAGGTCCGAAAGTGCGCGAGTTCGCAACCCGACGAGCGTCGTCAGGATGAGGACGAAGATCAGAAAGAGCGGTCCGCAGTAATAGATTCCGTAGCCCCAGGGTTCCACCCACGCCATGAGTCGCAGCCCCGTCGCCAGCGCATAGACAGCAAGGGCCGCCGCCGCGAGGTCGTAGATTCCGCCATTTGAACGCAGCGTGCGAACGAAGTACACCGCCAGAAGCGCGCAGGCAAGCCAGAAGGTGCCAGTCGGAAACGTCAAGTGACCGGCTACCTGCGCCGCGGTGCTAACCGCCAGCCGAATCGGGAGAGGAGCCGCGGTCCGGAGCCACCACAAACCCACCGAGGCCACGACAACCACGGCGTTGAATCCGCGCAATGCTCGTTCTCGGCCTCGAAAGCAGACCCGCAGCAGAAGTGCGATGCCGAACCATGCCCCGAGCGCGAGCATCGCAACTGCCACGGTCAACAGCACTTGGCGCGGCACGAACCGGAATCCCCAACGAGCCACATACGCAGAACCGAATTTCCGCATGAAGAACGAGCCAGGCCCCACGAAATTCTCCTGCAAAATGAACCTCCACGAAAGCCGCCAGACGAACCAGGCGTAGATCAGGATGCCGACCGCGAGTCCCGGAATGCAAAAAAGTACCTCTCTGGAAAGAAGGCGAAACGAGCGATGCTTGAGAGCGCGCAATGTGAGAGCGACGGCAAGAAAAATATACCCTGCCAGGCCGAATTCCTGTTTGCACGCCAAGGCTAGTCCGGCGAGCAGGCTGCTCAAGACCAGCATGCTTGTGCCATCATCGAGAACGTAGCAAATCCCGCAGTATGCGCAGCCGAGGCCCAGGAGCGAGCCCATATCCGCGGCATAGCTGTACGGGAAAACGTAATTGAAGATCGAAGGCTCGAATCCCGAGACCAGGAACAGAAATGAGACAACGAATGCGGGGAAAACCGGAACGAATCGCCGGCTGAGGGCGAAAAACAACAGCGCCGTGATCAGCGCAATCGAAAGACCCAGCACGTACAGGCAAGTGAAATGCACGCCGAACAGGAAAAAGATCAGGGCCTGGAGATATGGCGCGAGCGGTCCATACTGATACCAGAGGTCCCGATAGAGTAGCTTGCCCTTCAGGATCTCCGCAGGAAGGTACAACTCGCGGCCACAATTGACTTGAACGTCGCCCCAATGCGCCCAGGTCCACCAGGTGAGAGCCAGCGTCGTCAGCACGATTCCCAGTTGAGCAATGCGGTCGGGGGACGCGGCCGCGAGCTGAAGCCTTGCGGCTCGATAAACCCGGTGCGTCCAGGGGACGGTGTCAGGCGACCCGGTGCCGGGCGGCGATTGCTGTAGCACTACGCTTCTCCGGTCGTTCGATCGCCGGGTTTAGACGAACTTGATCCGCCGCAATGCGAACAGGACCATCTTGACGAGTAGCCAGCCGTGCTTCCATCGCCGGATGTTGGTCGTGCCGTAGGTGCGCTCGTGGTAGCGGATCGGTATGTCCACCAGCTTCAGGTTCAGGCGGGCGGCGCCAAAAATCAGGTCGAAGTCGCCGAACGGATCGAACTCGCCGAAGTAGCCCCGGTTCTGTGCGATTTCCCGGTAATGATGACGGCCGAGGGCCTTGGTCCCGCACAGAGTGTCCTTGAGCCGTTGGCCCAGCAGCCAGGAAAAGGCCCAACTGAAAAACTTGTTTCCAACCAGGTTGATGAAACGCATCGCCTTGCCTTCCATCGGGTAAACCAGCCGCACGCCATTGGCGAACTCGCCCATCCCGGAGCGCAGCGCCCGGTAGAATCGCGGCAGGTCCTCTGGGGCGACGCTAAGGTCGGCGTCCAGGATCATCAAAATCTCGCCGTCCGCGGCCGCAAACCCCGCCCGGACCGCATCGCCCTTGCCCTCGCCGGTCTGGCGAAGCAGCTTGCAGCGCAAATCCGGGTGCTGCGCAATGGTCTCCTCGATCACCCGGCAGGTGTCGTCGTGCGAGTGACCTTCCACGAACACGATCTCGGTTTCCCTGCCCATTCGAGGTATGCGACGAACGATCTCGGCGATATTGCCGGCTTCGTTGCGAGCGGGCACGATCACGCTGACCATCGGGTCCCCGTTCTGTCCTGCCGCGGCCGCGACGGACGGGCTGCGCCGCGCGATCATGAAATTGCTCAGTGCGGCGAAGCGAAACGGCGGAAGCCGGACCAGATACCGATTGAAAGTCGTGGCTACTACCGGAATACGAATCGGAAAGAGAATCTCCGGCCATCGGCGAATGACCTCGAAGCCCGCCAGGTAAAGCAGGTTGGAAAGATCCTCCACCGTGAGCCAGTTCTGGCCGAGTCGAGGGTTCGCGAGACGCAGCCGCCGGGCCATCGCCAGCGGTAGTTCCCAAAGCCGGCTGTAGCTGTTGATGATGACGCGCGTGGTCGGGGAACAGATCGCGGCGATTCGTTCAAACACCACCTGCACATCCCAGAGGTCATTCACCAGGTCGGAGAAGATGACGTAGTCGAACTGCCCATCGGGCAAAAACTCGTGGACGTCGGCGGCGATGAAACGCAAGCCGGGATGTCGCGCCGAGGCGGTTTCAATCCGCTTGGGCGAGAAGTCGATGCCCACTCCCAGCGAAGGCGCGAGCGCCGCAAGCAGGTCTCCATCGCCGCAGCCCAATTCGAGCACGCGCTGGCCCGGCGGCACGAGGCTGCGATAGAGGCGCGCCAGCGAGTCATGATAGAAGCGGGCGGCCCGAGCGGGAGCCTCGCGGTCCCACCGCTCGATCCTGTCCTGGCGGAAGCGCTCCGCCACGACTTTCTGGGCGGCATCCGGAAGAGTAGTCTGATTCATAGTGCAGCGGTTTCAGCCGGGGAACAGATTAGCTGACCCGGGAAAAGTCTCCAAAGCGATGCTAGACCCGCCAGTAAACCTGACTTAGAGGCCTAATAGCGCACTGGACGCCGCTGGGGCAAACGCGATGGCGGCGCCGTGCGCACGATCGACCCCGCCGCGCGAGCGCCTTGTTGAGAACCAGAACCAAGATCAGGATCGCCGCCGCTCTCTCCAGCGCCGTTCGATCGGCGCGAAGGTTGGCCGGCGCTCGCAACGACATCGTCGAAGTGACCCGAAGGGGCCTTCGGTGGGAACTCGATCTGAGGGAAGGTATCGACCTTGCCATCTTTCTGAGGGTTTTCGAAAGCTCGACGGTAAGGGCGTATGGGCGGCTGCTGAAGCCCGACGATGTCGTGCTGGACATCGGCGCGAACATAGGCGCGCACACCCTGCAATTCGCCCGGCTGGTTGGACCAAAGGGCCGCGTTTACGCGTTCGAGCCGACGGCGTTTGCTTTTGCAAAGCTGCGCCGAAATATCGATCTCAACCCGCCGCTGCGCGCGCGGATCATGGCCGACCAGGTCATGCTCAGCGATCGCGATGACTCGCTGCTTGACGCGGAAATCTACTCGAGCTGGCCGGTGGTCAGCGAAAGCAACCTGCATCCGAAGCACGGAGGGCGCTATCAGTCGACCAAAGGTGCGCGCGTCTCCACCCTCGACGCCTATCTGGTCGCTTCGGGGGTCAGGAAAGTCGATTTCATAAAAATGGACGTCGACGGTTTCGAATGCCACGTTCTGGCGGGCGGCATCAAGTCACTGGCGGCCTACAAACCGATCATCCTCATGGAGCTGTCTCCTTATGTCCTGGTCGAGCACGGGCGCTCGGTCGATGAACTACTCTCGCTTCTCGCGAGCGCTGGCTATCGACTCTCCAGTCTTTCAGGTCGCGGACTGGCTTCAGATCCGAAGCTTCTGAATGCGGCGGTGCCTGAGGGAAGCGGCTTCAACGTCATCGCGCGATGCGAGCAATAGCTGGCGCGGCACATCTGGCAGCAACCGTGTTCAGAAACCGCGCCGCCGGGTTCTTCGCTTTGTTGCCTCGCTCATCTCTCGACCTTCTCCAGCAACCAGTTGAAGTACACCGAGACGCCGGGAATCGGACGCAACTGAGCCCCCTGGACGACGCGCAGACCGACATCATCGAACGCTCGTGCGACCGCGCGCGGCGTTGTAACGTGGTGGTCACCGATGCCCTTGAATCCTATCGCCCGGAAGCCCGCTTCCATCATCAGGTTCACCGCAGGCATGCCGAGAAGAAAGCGTCCGCCGGGTTTGAGGACGCGCGCTACCTCGCGGAGGGCTTTTTGGTACTCATGCAGGTGCTCGAAGACCGAGAAGCAGACGACGAGATCGAACTCCGCGCCGTCGTATGGCAGCTCACACACGCTGCCCTGCGCGAGCTTTGCAGCGCAACCGCGCCTGGTGAGCAGTGCCTCTACCGGGGCAGGATCGGCTTCGAGGTCGATTCCGTGCAGGTCGTCCACGCTCGGCGCAAGAGCAAGCAGCACAGCGCCGGCGGCGTAACCGACCTCCAGCGCCTTGGTGTACCGCCGGTCGCCGAGCATCCGAAGCCCCAGATTGATTCGCCCCCGGTAGAGGCGCCCGATGAGCGGACGCCGGTAGTACTCGATGGGGTCGGTCGGTCCATTCCGGCATATACCGTCCAGGAGAGTCGGGGTCAGCTCGGGGATCGGCGACACAGTAGAAACCTTTCGCGAAGATTAGTCCGGCAAAATCAAGGAGTAAAGCCGGCTTGCCGAAGCCGGTAATCATCTACTGGACGTCGAAATCCTGGTCTCACAAAGCTTCTGAAAATGCGGCGAGACCCTTCTCTGTTCCGGCGTTTGCACTCTGCGGAAGGTGCCGCGACGGCCGAACCTGACACTGGTGAACATACCGATCCGCGAACAGTCATTCCTCCGTCCACCATCGTATGACTGGCCACGAGCGGGAAAGTCGCATCGAGCAACCATGCGAGCCACACTCACGGTACGCTTGGTGGCTTGGAATCGCGCTCGCCGGGGCCGGGGCAGTGATCGTGTTTTCGACGCCGTGGCGTTTGCTATATTCTGTCACTCACGAAGCTTGGGAGAGGCCCACGTCGCTGTACGCCGTGTATGGGATCCTCCCGGCAGCGGTTCGCAGCCTTCTATTTCCATTGACGGCCGCGCTCGCCGGATGGGGAGCTGTCGTCTGTTGGCAACGGACGCGCGAGGTTGCCGCATTCCTCCTGCTGTGGCTGTCGATGCCTGTAATGTTGCTGGCCGTGCAAATGTGGCACCCAGTCATGTTGCTGACTGTTTTCGCGGGCGCATGGTTCCCCATTTTGTTCGAGCGTTATGTCATTGCAAGCCTGCTGCCGTTCTGTATTCTCATCGCGCTGGGAATTTGGGAGCTTCGCGCCAACTGGGCGCGATTTGCAGCGGTTGCACTGGTGGCGGCCCTCGCGCTGTTACGCATTCGCGCCTATGACCCAGCGACCGACGTACAGTTGGGAACCCAGTGGGCCGAAGCTGCAAAATTCGTCGCGCCTTATTTGATCCGTGGCGTTCCGGTAAGCGTCGAGCTGCGTTACTCGGGTACTGTCCTCGGCTACTATTTGCGTAAGTATCCGGGGGTGAGACCAGAATTGGTAGGCTACCCCGGTGCGCCATTAATCGTAATCAGTGAGCAGGCGAAGCTGTTTTGCGCCGAAAGTGAGTGGGCGAAGGTGCTATGCGGCGAAGACGTTCCAAAGTTGTTAGCCGGTACGACTCCCGTCGCGCAGTGGAACCGAATATATGTCTTTGCGAGATTGCGGCCTTCGTACTAGCTGCCCGACTAACCGATAGGCACCGATTAGATAGGTACCAGTGCGCCCCGGCCGCTTGGGTTTAAACATCAGCGCAGGTTACTGTCTCGCTCATCTCTCGACCTTCTCCCTAGTAGGGCGGACGGTAGACGCAGCCTTGGCGGCGCGCTCGCGCTGTGCCGGTTCCAGTACCGCAATCAGGCTTAGCGGGTCGGACGGTTCTATCCGGGATGCCGCTGTGCGGACGGCCGCAGGAAACATCGAAACGCGGTCTGAAACGCGCCCCGGGCGGTGCCCGCCGTCCCGCGTCCGCCCGGCGAGGCGCGACGGCCCCAAAACCCTTGATTTTGGCTCAGTAGTAGTCCACCGGATCGATCCGCTGCTTGGCGCCCCAGTAGAAGAGCATGTTCTCGGTCAGGCCCTGCCAGGTGTAGCGGCTGGGCGGCATCAGCAGCCGCTTGAACATCGACTTGAGCGAGTAGAACTCGGTCGTGCATCGCCACACGCCTTCCTCGACGTCCTGCGGCGACAAGTTCTTGGGCACGAACATGCAGCGGAAATTGTTGGTGTACATGTCGGCGTCCGGGATGATCACTCGCCCTTCGTCCTCGAGCTTGGCGCGCATCGGCGTGCCCACCCGCGGCGTGACCGTGTTGAAGAACGCCTCCGGCGCCTTGACCTCGTGCAAGAAGCGCATCGTGGCGTCGAAGATGCCCGGCTTGTCCTCGTCGAGCCCGAACATAAAGTTGAGCGAGTAGTAAATTCCGTGCTTCTTGAGGCGGCCGAGGAGCTTTTTGTACTGGCCGACGTGGTTCTGGATCTTGTTCATCGACAGCAGGCTGTCCTGGCTGATCGACTCGACCCCGATATTGACGTGGAAGATCCCGGCCTTGGCCGCCAGGTCGAGCAGCTCCTCGTCGTGATTCGAGTTGATCGTCCACAGCGCCGAGAACCGGATGTTGAGTGGCGCGAGCGCCTTGAACAGCTCGCGGGCGAACTTGTGCTTGCCGGTGATCTGATCGTCGATGAACTGGAAGCGCCGGAAGCCGGTAGCCGCGATGGTCTGCTTGACCTCCTCGACGATGTCGCCGACCGGGCGCGTGCGATAGCTCCCGTCGTAGAACACCGGAATCTCGCAGAACGAGCACCGGTAGGGGCATCCGCGGCTCGCCTGTATCGGCACGGCCTTGAACAGATAGCGGTTGAGCTTGAGCAGCTCGTGGCGCGGGCGCGGCAGGCCCCTCAGGTCGTGGAGCTTGTCGGCCTTGTAGACCCGTTTTAGCTTGCCTTCCTGCCAGTCGCGCAGCAGCGGCTCCCATACCAGGTCGGCCTCTCCCTGCACGACCGCGTCGGCATGTTTGAGCGCCTCGGCGGTCTGAAGCGTGGCGTGAAACCCGCCCATCACGACCGGGATCCCGCGCTTGCGGAACTCGTCGGCGAGCTGGTAGGCGCGCAGCGAGGCGCCGATCGTGGTGGTCATCCCGACCAGGTCCCATCCCGCGCCGAAATCGATGTCCTCCAGCCGCTCGTCGCAGAGCGTGACGTCGAAATCGTCGGGTGTCAGGCCGGCCATCAGCGGGATCATCAGCCCCATGATCAGGCGCCATCGCGTCTTATGGGGCGTGCCGTCGAGATGAACGGTCGTGGGCTGCACCAGCAGGATTCGAGGTTTCTTCATGCGCCCTCTCGCGCCGTTTCACGGTTGCTTCGCTCGACGCGCCTGCTGGTCATCCACCACAGGCCCAGAGCGAACACGTAAGTACCCAGGGCGGTTCCCCATGCGAAGTAGTAGATTCGATCGAATAGCGCCAGGACCACCAGCAGGTACGCGAAATCGCGCCCGGTGAGCTGGTCCACGCGCGAGAGCCACAACTCGGCATCGTGGCCCCGCACGCTGAGCGCACGATCGACGCTCCACGCGCACAGGCCAAAACCACCCATCAGTATCAAGAGCAGATAGAGGTAGGCGACGCTGCCGCTCGCGCGATAGCATCCAACCATCAAGCCCACGAACAACGCCACGTGAACGATATTGTCCGTGAGCGAGTCCAGCCGGCCTCCCGCGGCCGATTCGGTCATCCGCAGGCGCGCCAGCTCGCCGTCGACGCCGTCGAGCGTGACCGACACCAGGAACAGGAGCGAGGCCGCGACGCGCATCCAGTAGCCCGGCGACGCGAACATCGATGCGCACGTAAGTCCGACCGCGGTGTTGAAGAGAGTCACTTGGTTCGGCGTTATCGAGGTATGCGCGAGACGATAGCTCACTCGCCACGAGACCTTGCGGTCCAGCAGGCGAGCCAGAATCCCGTCCTTGTGCGCGGTCTCGTGCCGCAGCGAGATCGCGATCCGGAGCTCGGCCTCATCCCGCTCCTCAAGCCTTCCGTTAAGCGAGTAGGGCAGGGCGATGTCGCGCGCGCCGGCGGCCGCGGCGTTGCCGTTGGCCGCTCCGCCCTGCGCCGACAGCTCGGCCAGAAGATCGGCGGCTGGACCCGCCGCCATCGTCGCGCCGGCAGCGCCGTTGCCGCCTGCGCTCTCGAGCTTCGCGAGGCGCTCCGGATGCGCCGCATTCATCGCGAGAATCTGCTTGAGCTGCAAGCGTCCGAATACGAGGTTGCCCGCAAGCGCGAGGCAGGTCTGCGAGGGCTCGATATCAAAGGGGGGGGCGAGCACCTGGTCGATCGAATCCACGAACGAGAACTGCGAACCGTCCGGGCATCCGGCTATGAGCCGCTCAAGCTCGGCGCGCTGCGCGGGTGGCGACTCGATGAAGAACCGCTTAACCCCGGCGCGTTGACACATCAGGACAAGCCGCTGGAGCAGGGCGCGCCCGAAGATCGAGTCCGAAGGGCGCGAAGGCGCCCGAATCAGGGCTGTGTCTATCAATGGCTCAGCTCAAAACAATGGCTCAGCTCAAAATCGACGCTTTTGTTAAGGTTGTGTTACTAAACGAATCGATCCTTCAAGTCAACGTAGTATAAGGGAAGCCGGGTTCCTGACCAAGCGGTCTGCGGGCGGCCCTTCCGGCTTCAGCCGGCGCTCGATCCCGCCGCATTCTAGTGGCGGATCTCGCGGACTGATAAGCTTCCTTAACCGCGATGTTCGCTTGGGTCGATTTTTGACGACCATTCTCGCTTTGCTCGACGCATTGGCGAGACTCCCATCGAGCCGAGCGAAGTGAGCGGTGTGGGTGAAAGATTTGGTGGCTTTTCGCGCATTGCTGTTCGACTTTGGCGGCACTCTCGACGCGCCTCGGCATTGGCTCGACCGCTTCGTCTTGCATTACCGAAACCTCGGTATCGAGCTTTCCCGCGACCAGCTCGACCCGGCCTACCGGTACGCCACCCAAGCCGGCTACCAGTCGTCCGAGTCGATGCGCAGCCGGGGTCTGCGCGACACGGTCTGCTTCCTCGTCGCGCATCAGGTCGAGTATCTGGAACGCAACGGGCCCGAGGCGGTCCGCGAGCGCATCGCCGGTCTGGGCGATGGCGGCCACGGTCGCTTCGCGGAGCGGACGGCGGCGGAGTTCGCGGAAGAATCGATGCGCGGGATGGCGCACAGCCGCAAGGTCCTGGCGGAGCTGAAGCCGCGCTTGCGGCTGGGCGTGGTCTCCAACTTCTACGGCAATCTGGACCGGGTGCTCGGCGAAGCGCGGATGCTGGAATTGCTCGACGCGGTGGTGGATTCCTCGCGCGTCGGCATCTTCAAGCCGGACCCGCGGATTTTCGGGCACGCGCTGGCGGAGCTGAAGATGACCGCCGACCCGGGCAGCGTGGCGATGGTCGGCGACTCGCCCGACAAGGATTGCATCCCGGCGCGCAAGCTGGGGCTCGCGACGATATGGCTGTGCGGCCCCGATCGGCATCATGCCGGTCCGGTACATGACTTTGCGGATCGGAAAATTCACACACTCGACGAACTGCTGAAACTTGAATGATGAAGGCTCTCATTGGCGCGATACTGGCCGCCGGCAAGGGCGAACGCATCCGCGAATCGGCGGGCGGCTTGCCCAAGCCGCTAATCGAGCTCGACGGCCATCCGCTCCTGGTGCGTCAGGCGCTGGCGATGGCCGCGGCGGGCGCGAGCCCGGTATTGGCGGTCGTCAACTCCGAGACCGCGCGCCTTATCGAAGCGCGTAAAGTCAAATTGCCCGAGGAGCTCAGATTGTTCGTGCGCGATACGGCGAACTCGATGGAGACCCTCTTCGTGCTCGGCGAGAACCTTCCTAAGGACCATTTCATCATGGCGACCGTTGACGCGGTGCTCCCGCGCCCCGAGTTCCAACGCTTCACGGCCCGCGCGCTCGAACTGACCGCGCCGGGGGATCGGCGCTTCGACGGCGCGCTCGGGGTGTCGCGATGGCGTGGTGACGCGCGCCCGCTTTTTGCCGCGGTCGATTCCGGCGGTCTGATCACCTCGCTCGGCGCAAGCGAGACCCCGCAGGTCACGGCGGGGGTCTACCTGTTCTCGACCGAAATTTTCGGCTTCGTTGGACAGGCGCGCGCCGCCGGCCTCGCTGCGATGCGCGAGTTTCTGGGCTACCTGGTCAAGACCGGGATGCGCTTTGCGGCGATCGAGCTTGCCGATGTCGTCGATGTTGACGAGCCGGCCGACCTCGCGGCCGCCCGTGCGATGCTGTCCGCACGAGGTGAATCCGGGCAGGGTGCGGAAAAAGTTTCCGAAGCCTGCGCGGGCGGCGCTTCCTCCCGGATGCAGAGATAGGATCATGTTGGCGCTCGGAATTTATCGCGAAACCGAGTTCTCGCCCGGCAAGGTCGAGGCCGACAAGGCGATCCTCGACTCGGTTCTGTCGGCGCTCGAGCGCAACGGGTTTCGGGTCGCCGCGACCAAGCCCGCGCGGCTCGGTGACCTCCGCGATGAGCACGCTGACCTGATTCTCGCGATGTGCCAGGGTGAGGCGGCGCTTGGATGGATGGCGGCGGCCGAGCAATCCGGGGCCGTCGCGCTCAACTCGGCGCTTGCGATTCGCAACTGCTACCGCGATCTGCTGGGGCACGGCCTGGCGCGCGCCGGGGTGCCGATTCCCGCCGGCGTACTGGTCGAGACCGCCGCGGTCGCCGATGCGCGATCGCTCCCGGGTATCGATCTCTCGCAGCCGCTCTACGTCAAACGGGGCGGCCTGCACGCGCTGGAGCCCGACGACGTGAGACGCGTTGTCGGCCTTGGCGAGTTGCGCGCGGCGCTGGCCGGCTTCTCGCGCCGCGCAATTCCCATCGCCTACGTGCAGGAGGAGGTCGAGGGCAGGGTGCTCAAGTTCTACGGCGTGAGCGGCGGCGAGTATTTTGCCGCGCTGGCCGACCAGGGCACGGTTCCCGAGGCGATCGAAACCGAGCTCGCAAGCGCTGCGTCGAGGGCAGCCGCGGCGCTGGGGCTGGAGGCCTGGGGCGGCGACGCGATCATCGAGCCGGGCGGTCGGATAGTGATTATCGACTTTAACGACTGGCCCAGCTATAGCCGGGTACGCGAACCGGCCGCGCGCGCTATCGCACGACGCGCGATACAGCTCGTGCGGCGGCGCTCGCGCAGCGCAAACCTGAGAGAGGACTCGGTCTAAGACAGGATGACAACGACTGGCGACATGCTCCCGAAAATTTTTACCCAGATTCCCGGACCGAAATCGCGCGAGATATTCGACGAAGAGCAACGCTATATCGCGCCCGGCCGCCAGCGAATCTCGCTGCTCGCCGGAGTTGCCTTCGAGCGCGGCGAGGGCGCCACGCTCACCGATGCCGACGGCAACGTGTACCTGGACTTCTTTGCCGGGGTCGCGGTGGCCAGCCTCGGCCACGGCCATCCCGCGCTCGCCCAGGCGATCTCGCGCCAGGCCTCGCGCCTGATGGTCGGGACGTTTGCCAACCGCGAGCGCGCCGAGGCGTTGAGGCTGCTGAGCGAAGTTGCGCCCGCCAACCTCAAGCGCGCGCATCTCTACAGCGGCGGTGCGGAGGCGGTCGAGGCGGCGCTTCGCCTGGCGCGCTCCGTTACCAAGAAGCATGAGGTGCTCAGCTTCTGGGGCGGTTTCCATGGCAAGAGCGGGGGTGTAATCGGGCTTATCGGAGACGAATCGAAGCAGGGCTACGGGCCGCTCCCGGGCGGTCAATACATGGCGCCGTACGCCGACTGCTATCGATGTCCGTTCAAGCTCGAGTATCCGAAGTGCGGGATGTTCTGCGTCGAGTTCGCCGGCGAGCAGGTAAAGAATGCCTCGGCGGGCGCGCTCGCGGCGGTGGTGGTCGAGCCCTTTCAGGGCACTGCCGGCAACGTGATTCCGCCCGACGACTACATCCCGGCGGTCAAGGAGCTTGCGCGGCGCAACGGCGCGATGCTGATCGCGGACGAGATGATCACCGGCTTCGGCCGCACCGGCAAGTGGTGGGGTGTCGAGCACAGCGGTACTGAGCCCGATATCATGACGATCGGCAAGGGCATGGCATCCGGCTTTCCGGTTTCGGGAGTCCTGCTGAGCGACGAGCTCGGCAAGGCCGAGCCTTTCGGCAAGCCCAGCGCGTCGTCGTCGAGCTACGGCGGGAATCCGCTGGCGGCGACGGCGCTGGCCGAGACGATTAAGACCATCCGGCGCGAGAGGCTGGTCGAGAATTCTTGCCGCGTCGGCGCGCTGCTGCTCGAGCGCCTGCTCGCGCTCAAGGAGAAGTACGAATTCGTGGGCGACGTGCGCGGCCGGGGCCTGCTGATCGGGATCGATCTGGTGCGCGACCGCGTGAGCAAGGAACTGCTCAGCCGCAAGGTCACCGAGCTGGTCTTCAAGGAGTCGCTCAAGCGCGGACTGGTGGCGATGAGCTACTTCCCGCGCGTGCGTATCAATCCGCCGCTGGTGATTACCGAGGCGCAGGCCGAGGCCGGCGCCTCGATCCTCGACGAAGTCTTTGCTTACGTGCGCGACCACGTCGACTGGCGCGCGCCGCGTTGAGCGTGGCCGACCGCACCGGCAACCGGGGGCTCTTCCTCGACCTTGCGGGGACGCTCGTCAAGATGGATGAGACCCGCCAGCTTCCGATCGACGGCAAGGGCAATGTCCGGATCGAGTTGATGCCGGGCGTGGCCGAGAAGCTTCGCCCGATTCGCGACCATCTGATCTTCGTGGTCACCAACCAGGCGGGTGTCTCGCGCGGCCGCTTCACGAGAGAACAGGTCGAAGCGGCGATGGCGGAACTGGACCGCCAACTGGGGGATATCCTGACCGGATGGCAGGTCTGCCCGCACGACGATCGCGACCGATGCGAATGCCGCAAGCCCAAGGGCGGCATGATCGTCGATTTGGCGAGAGTCTACGGCGTTGACCTCGCGGGCTCCACGATGGTCGGCGACAATGAAATCGACGAGCTGGCAGCCAAGGCGGCGGGGGTGGAGAAATTCATCCACGCAAGGGACTTCTTCGGGTGGAAGTAGGCGCGTCGCTGAGGTGAAGGTTCATACATGAAGCTGCGGGGAGCAATCTCGGGCTTCGGCGAGGTCGCAGCGCGTGCCCATCTGCCGGGATGGCGATCGAGGCCGGATATCCAGATCGTCGCGGTTCACGATCCGATCGCCGAGCGGCGCCATCTGGCACTTCGCCTGATAAAGAATGTCCGCGTTTATGACGATTTGCATCTGATGCTCGAGGGCGAGCGGCTCGATTTCCTCGACATCGCAAGCCCCCCGGCGCTGCATGCCGATACCGCGCGCGCCGCGCTGGAAGCCGGAGCGCATCTAGTCGTCGAAAAGCCGCTTTGCCTTACCGCCCACGACTTCGACGCGCTTCGCTCGCTGGCCGCGGCACGCTCCCGTGTCCTGATGTGCGTGCACAACTGGAAGCATGCGCCGGTCTATCGGCTTGCCCACGAACTGGTGGCCTCCGGGAGGGTCGGCGTACCTCGCTTCGTCTCACTCCTCCGCCTCAGGACGGAGCCGGCCGGGCGCGGCGGGGCGGGCTCAAAGTGGAGGATGGACGCTGCCCTGGGCGGCGGGATCCTGATCGATCACGGATGGCATGTCTTCTACCTGATTAGGTGGCTGATGGGCGCACCGCCCAACGCTGTCTCAGCCCGCCTTCACCTTGGGGCGGATTCGGGCGCCGAGGAGGCCGCAGATCTTCGAATCGCGTTTCCCGGCGATCGGGCCGGGTATTCCGAGCTTTCATGGAGAGCGCCAACCCGGCGCACTTCGGCCACGCTCTATGCCGATGAGGCTACCCTGGAAATCGATGAGGGCCGCGTCCGTCTGATTCCGCGCGCAGGGAAGGTCGAAGAGTTCCAACCACCCGATATTCCAGACGATTCCTACCATCCTGCCTGGTTTGCCGGCGTTGCAGCCGACTTCCAGCGTGCCGTAGCTGAAGGGTTCTCGGGCGCCACAGCCATCCAGAACCTGGATGAGGCCAAGACGGCCCTTGCCGTCATTATTGGTGCCCGTGAGTCCAATACCGTCGGTCGCCCTGTGGAAATTGCTCGCTTGCTCGCCTGACCGATCGGATTGTCTCTATTGACTTTCTCGCCGTGGCAGGTACAGTCGCCATTGACCGCTAGGTTAGTAGGGGCAGCGCTCCAGCCGCAGATGGGTTCAACAGCAGTACGCACCAATTCCGCCGATTCCAGCGATGAAATCCTGAAGGCGGCAACCCAACTCTTCGCCGACCGCGGCTTTCACGAGACCTCGATGTCCGAGGTTGCGCGCCAGGCCCGGGTCAGCAAGGCGCTCATCTTCTGGCACTTCAAGACCAAGGAAGAGCTCTTCTTGGCGGTGCTCAACCGGTTGCTGGAACCCTACTTCATCGATTTTGCCGAGGAGGCCGCCGTCCTGGACGAGCGCGAGCAGATCGTGAAGCTGGTCGGGTCGTACCTGTCCTTCGTGCGCGACAACGCGAGCTCGGTGAGATTCTTCGTCGTGCAACTGCTCCACGGCGAGCGTCTCTCCGACGGGCTCAACGACCAGGTGCTCAAACTTTACGAGGGATATCGAACCCTGCTTGTGGATTTGATCCGCCGCGCGCAGGAGAAGGGGCTGTGTGGACGCGATTTCACCCCCGAGGCGGCGGCGGGTTTTCTCTTGTCGGCGCTCAACGGCTCGCTGATCGAGTTCCTGTTCATAGGCAGCGCCGGCCTTGATTCGGACAGCATCGTCGCGATGCTGCGGGGATGGTTATTTCACGAAAACCCAGGGAGTCATTCGGATAGCGGAAAGGCCGTAGCCTGAACGGATTGCATCAGCCATTCCGGGAGAACCTGAAGACATGCGAATGCCTCTGCGACTGATGATCGACCTTGCCCGCTACATGAGGCGCAAGAAGCGCGCCGGCGAAAAATATTTTCCCCTGGTCCTGATGCTCGAGCCGCTCCACGCCTGCAACTTGGCGTGTATCGGATGCGGCCGGATTGTCGAGTACAAGGACACCATCCGTGACCAGATCCCGCTTGACGAGGCACTTGCTTGCGCCGAAGAAGCCGGCGCCCCGATCGTTTCGATCTGCGGCGGCGAGCCGCTGATGTACAAGCACATCGTGCCGCTCAGCAAGGGTCTGATCGAGCAGCGCCGCCACGTTCAGATCTGCACCAACGCGCTGCTGCTCGAGCGTTTCGTCAAGCAGGTGGCGCCCAACCCTTACCTGAGTTTCAACGTGCATATCGACGGGATGCGCGAGACGCACGACCGGGTGGTCGATCGCAACGGCGTGTTCGACACCTGCGTGCGCATGATCAAGATGCTCAAGGCCAAGGGCTACCGGGTGCAGACCAACACCACGGTCTTTCGCGAAACGAGCGCCGAGGAAATCGAAGAGCTGACCAGGATGCTCGCCGATCTCAGGGTGGACGGGATGCTGCTGACGCCGGGCTACCATTACCAGATGCTCGAGAACGACATCTACCTAAGGAAGGAGGAGATGCCGTACAAGTTCCGGCGGGTCATGGAGTTGGCCGAGGACTACAAGATAATCAACACGCCGATCTACCTGCAGTATCTAATTGGCGAGCGCGAGTTGCTTTGCAGTCCGTGGACCACGGTGACTCGCAACCCACAGGGCTGGAAGGGGCCCTGCTACCTGATCACCAACGGTCACTACTCGAGCCTAAAGCAGCTCCACGAAGCGACCGATTGGGAGTTCTACCGCACCAAGCAGGATTTTCGCTGCCGCGACTGCAAGCTGCATTCCGGCTTTGAGGGCACCGTGGCGCTGGATTTCGGCAAGAACCTCAAGGACACCTGGGCAATGGTGCGGCACTATGTCGCGTGAGAGTTAGGGGCGGGGCTGACCGGGGCCGGGCGCGCCGCATCCGTCAGTGCTGGATGGCGCTGCCCGTGGCCGGCACCTGAGGGGCGGACAACGGCGGCGGCGCTAGGGCGGCGTCGATACCGCCGGGGGCAAATCGATGGGGAAAGCGAAGTCTCACGAGGGGGCAGCCTCGCGACAGACGGCAGGTACGGTCTCAGCCGCCGTCGCGGGCTGTGCTGCACCCAAGTCCGGCGCGCCGGCGATTGCGCAGCCCTTTGCGTCTTCCCGCCCGTTCGACATCGAGAGCTACCTCAAGCAGCGCGCCGCGATCGTTGAATGTGAGCTAGAGCGGGCGGTGGCCGCCAGGGAAGGGCCGGCGGCGCGGCTTTACGAAGCGATGCGCTACAGCTTGCTGGCCGGCGGCAAGCGCCTGCGCCCGATACTCGCGATGGCCTCGTGCGAGGCGGTGGGCGGCGCAATCGAAGCGGCGCTCGGCATCGCCTGCGCGCTCGAGATGATCCACACCTACTCGATAGTCCACGATGACCTGCCTTGCATGGACGACGACGACCTGCGCCGCGGCCGCCCGACCAACCATAAGGTTTACGGCGAGGCGATGGCGACGCTGGCCGGCGACGCGCTCCTGACCGACGCGTTTGAGGTCCTCGTCCACCGTACCGGCTCGGGCATCGACCCGGCGTTAGTGCTCGAGACGGTCGCCGAATTGGCCGAGGCCGCCGGCTCGGAAGGGATGGTGGCCGGGCAGGCGATGGATCTGCTCGGCGAAGGCCGGCCGCTCGACCTCGCGCAACTCGAGCATCTCCACAGCAAGAAGACCGGCGCTCTGTTCGTGGCCGCGGTGCGCGGCGGCGCGCGCATGGGCGGCGCGAACCCGGCGCAGTTCAGTGCCCTGACCGACTATGCCCGCGCGCTCGGACTCGCCTTCCAGGTGATCGACGACCTGCTCGACGTCGAGTCAACGCCCGAGCGGATGGGCAAGCGCACGCAGAAGGACTCGGAGCGCGGCAAGGCGACTTATCCCTCGATACTCGGAGTGGCGCGCTCGCGCGAGTTGGCTCACCGGCTCGAGCGCCGGGCGCATCACGCGCTGCGCACGTTCGATGAGCGTGCCGAACCGCTCAGGCGGCTCGCCAGCTTCGTCGTGGAGCGAACGCTGTGAGCCCGGCGCGCGCGCACAGCCAGGCCGCGCAGCCATCCGGCGCGACGGTCGCCCGCGGCGCCGAGCCCTCTCATTCACGGCGCGCGATGCTGCTGGCCCCGGGCCGGCTCGAGCTTCGCGACTTCGACCCGCCCCATCCCGGTCCCGGTGAGGTACTGCTCCAGGTGCGATGCGGGCTGAGCTGCGGCACCGATCTCAAGGCCTGGCGCCGAGGGCATCCGATGTGGCCGATGCCGACGCCGCTCGGCCACGAATTTTCCGGCGTGGTCGCCGAGGTGGGCGCCGGCGTCTCCGAATTCGAAGTAGGTGACGAGCTGATGGCGGCGCCGACCGCACCGTGCGGGCGCTGCTTCTACTGCGGACGCGGGGACGAGAACCTCTGTCCCCAGACCATGGAAAAAATGGTGCTCGGCGGATACGCCGACTACCTGGTGATCGCGGCCCACGTCGTCGCGCGCAACGCGTTTAGAAAGCCGCCCGCGGTGCCGTTCGAGGAGGCCGCTCTGCTCGACCCGCTGGCTTGCGTCGTGCACGCGCACGAGATGGCGCGCCCGCAGAAACTCGAGAGCGTGCTGATCCTCGGCGCCGGAGCGCTCGGCCTGCTGCACATGATCGTGCTCAAGGCCGGCGGCATCAAGCAGGTGACGGTCGCCGAACGTGGCGGGGAACGGCTGCAATGGGCCGGGCAGCTCGGCGCGGACCGGGTGATCGATATTACCTGCGCCGATCCGGCGCGCGAGGTCGCTCGGCTCAACGGCGGCTATGGGCCTGATCTGGTGATCGAATGTACCGGGCAGGCGGACGGATGGCGCGAGGCTTTCGAGCGGGTCAGGCGCGGCGGCCGGGTGGTTTTTTTCGGCGGATGCCCCGCCGGGACCGCGCTGAGCGTCGACACGCGCAGGATGCATTACGACAATCTGACCCTGCTTGCCCCGTTCCATTATCGGCCGCGCGACGTTGAGCGCGCGGTTGCGATGCTGTGCGAGGGCAAGCTTGACGCGGGAAGAATCATCAACCAGCGCCGGCGGCTGAGCCAACTCGACGAGGTATTCGCGATGATGGAGCGCGGCACCGTGCTCAAGTGTGCCGTAATCCCCTGACGTGGATCGGAGTCTGAATCCCATGAGTCAAGCGCTTCAATTCGAAAGCCGGGAGGCCGGCGCCGAGCCGATCGCGCGCGATGAGTTCGCCGCCCGGGTCGACTTCGTCATCGATCGCGCCCAGCGCGCGTTAATCGCCCGGCAGCATCTCGAGGGCTATTGGCACGGTTCGCTGGAAGCCAACGCCGAGATGAACGCCGAGTTTGTCATCTTCAATCACTTCATGGAGGCGGTCGACCTCGAGCTGGAGGCCAAGCTCAAGAAGCATCTGCTCGGCGCGCAGAGCGCCGATGGAAGCTGGCCCTTGTACGCGGGTGGCGAAGGCTATCTCTCGACCTGCGTCGAAGCTTACTTCGCGCTCAAGCTGGCCGGGATGCGCGCCGGCGACGAGCCGATGATGGCGGCGCGGCGCTGGATCCTCGGCCGCGGGGGTATCGCCAACACCGGCACGCTCTCGCGCTTTTACCTGGCCGCGATGGGCCAGGTGCCGTGGTTGGCCACGCCTGCGATGCCGGTCGAGTTCATGCTTTTTCCGAACTGGTTCCCGGTCAACATTTACGAGCTCGCCTCGTGGGCGCGCGGCACGCTGGTGCCGCTGATGGTCATTCAGGCGCTCAAGACCGTGCGGCCGGTCGAGTACCGCGACGGCGTGCTCGAGCTGTACATGCTGCCGCCGCACTTCACCCGCTTCAAACATCTGCCCGGCAAGCGGCTGCTGTCGCTGCGCAACGCGCTCAACGGGATAGACAAAATTCTGCGCCTCTATGACCGCCATCATGTTGACTCGCTTCGCCAGCGCGCGCTCCGCGCCGCCGAGAGCTGGCTCCTCGAGCACCAGGAAGCCAACGGCTCATGGGGCGGAATCGAGCCGTGCTACCTGCTCAGCGCGATGGCGCTCAAGGCGCTCGGCTACCGCAAGGACCATCCCGTGATGAAGAAGGCGATGGAAGGGGTGCGCGAGCTGATCTGGGACCTGGGCGACAAGGCGTTTTACATGCCGTGCGTGTCTCCCAACTGGGACAGCGCGATCGCGGCGCGGGCGCTTTGGGAGTCAGGCCTGCCGGCCGACCATCCCGCGCTCAAGAAGGCCGCCCGCTGGTTCATCGACCATCAGATCTTCAAGCGCGGCGACTGGTCGATCAAACGGCGCGATCTCGAACCCGGTGGATGGGCTTTCCAGTTCTTCAACGACTGCTATCCCGACGTGGACGACTCCGCGATGATCCTGACCGTGCTGCCGCACGTGGCTGCCGACGACCCGGCCGCCCAGGAGCGCTCGGTGCGCCTGGGGGCCAACTGGGTGATGGGCATGCAATCGACGGACGGCGGCTTTGCCGCCTTCGACGCGGACAACGACTCGCACTGGCTCAATCACGCGCCTTTCGCAGATGTCGAAGCCGTCACCGACCCCAGTTGTGCCGACCTGACCGGCAGGGTGCTGGAGATGATGGGCGCGGTGGGCTATCGCGCCGACCATCCGGTGGCCAAGCGAGCGATCGCTTGGCTCAAGCGCAACCAGGCGAGTCACGGCGGGTGGCGAGGGCGCTGGGGCGTCAACTATATCTACGGTACCTTTTCGGCGCTGGCCGGCTTGGGCGCCGTTGGCGCCGATATGAATGAGGCCTGGATAAAGAAGGCCGTGGCTTGGCTCAAGGAGGTGCAGAATACGGACGGCGGATGGGGCGAGAGCAATTTGAGCGACAAGGATCCGGCCTGGCATGGCAAGGGCGCCAGCACCGCCGCGCAAACCGCGTGGGCGACTATCGGCCTGCTTGCGGGCGAGGATGCAATCAGCGAAAACGTGATGCGCGGCATCCTGTGGCTGATGGAGCGGCAGGCTGACGCCGGCAACTGGGATGAGATCGAGTCCACCGGCATCGGCTTTCCCAATCACTTCTACCTGCGCTACGAGTTGTACTCGCACTACTTTCCGTTGATCGCGCTGGCACAGTTCCGCCGCCGCCTCCATCAGATGGCCGCAGCGGGGTGGGGATCGTGAAAGTTGAAGCGGCCCGTCTCGCCCGGCCTCTGGAAGCCGGCTGCAGCCGGGTGAGGATGGTGTGAAAGGGCTCGCGATTCTCGGCTCGACGGGTTCGATCGGCGTCACCACGCTCGAGTTGGTAAGCGGCTTTCCGGACCGCTTCAAGGTGGTCGCGCTGGCGGCCGGGCAGAATCTCGACCGGCTCGCCGAGCAGGTGCGGCGTTTCCGCCCCGAACTTGTTTCGGTGGCCAATGCCGGGCTGGCGCGCGATCTCGCGGCACGACTCGGTCCGCATCGGGTCGAGATCGCGCATGGCGCCGAGGGCGTCGCCGCCGTCGCGACCCATCACGGGGCCGAGATGGTGGTTTCGGCGCTGGTCGGTGCGGTCGGGCTTGCTCCGACTCTGGCCGCGATCCGGGCCGGCAAGCATATCGCATTCGCCAACAAGGAAGTGATGGTGATCGCGGGTCAGATCGTCACGGAGGCCGCGCGCGAGCACGGGGTGCGGTTGCTGCCGGTCGACAGCGAGCACAACGCGGTTTTTCAATGCCTCGAAGGACGTTCGCGCTCCGCGCTCAAGCGGATTATCCTTACCGCTTCGGGGGCCCCTTCCGCGAGCTCCCCGGCGAGCGCTTCGAGTCGATCACGGTCGCCGACGCGCTCAACCATCCCACCTGGCGGATGGGCAACAAGATCACGATCGATTCCGCCACGCTGATGAACAAGGGGCTCGAGGTGATCGAGGCGCGATGGCTGTTCGATCTTGCCCCCGAGCAGATCAGCGTGGTGATTCATCCCCAGAGCGTGGTCCATTCGATGGTCGAGATGATCGACGGTTCCGTGATCGCCGAGATGGCGATTGCCGACATGACCATCCCGGTCGCGTACGCGCTCGCGTTTCCGGAGCGTCTCCCGCTCGATCACCTGCGGCCGCTTTCGCTGATCGATTGCGCACGGCTGACGTTCGAGGAGCCCGACTTCCGCCGCTTTCCGTGCTTGCGCCTGAGCTACGAGGCCTTGCGCGCGGGCGGCACGATGCCGGCGTTGCTCAATGCGGCGAACGAGGAGCTGGTGGCGGGTTTCCTGGCCGGACGGGTGCGCTTCGTAGACATCCCGCGGCATCTCGAAACCCTGATGGAACGCCATTGCAATTCCACCCCCCGCAACCTCGAGGACCTTTTGGAGACCGATGGTCGGGCGCGCGCGGCGGCGCGCGAACTGATCGGGCTTCGGAACGGCGAGCCGAATTGACGATGGATAATGCGACGCTCAGGGCAGCTCCGCAGCGCGGCACGGCCACGATGCCGTACTCCGCGCCCGAACCGGAGAATGCGGCCGCGCCGCACGCCGCTGCGCCGGCTGTGGCGCAGGCCTATGCTTTCTGCGCACGGCTGGCGCGCTCGCACTACGAAAACTTCACGATCGCGTCGTGGCTGATGCCGCGTGCGATGCGTCCGCATATGCACGCGATCTATGCCTACGCGCGGATCGCGGACGACTTTGCCGACGAGGACCGCAGCCTGAGCAAGCTCGACGCCTGGGAGCGCGAGCTCGATCTCTGTTACGCCGGCACCCCGCGCCATCCGGTGTTCGTCGCGCTTCACGAAACGGTGCGGCGCTTCGATATACCGCGCGAGCCGTTCGCGGACCTGCTGCGTGCGTTCCGCTCCGACGTGGAGTTCAAGGGCTTCGACACGCTCGAGGATCTGCTCGGCTACGCCCGCTACTCCGCCAATCCGGTCGGCCGGCTGGTACTGTACTTGTTCGGCTACCGCGACGCCGAGCGCCAGCGGCTCTCGGACCTCATATGCAGCGGGCTGCAGCTGGCGAACTTCTGGCAGGACGTGGCGATCGATCTCGGCAAAGGGCGGGTGTACTTTCCACGCGCCGACCTGGCGCGTTTCGACTACGGCGCCGACCAGTTGCGCCGCCAGGCAGTGAACGCGGCCTTCATCGCGCTGATGCGTCACGAGATCGGGGTGGCGCGCGCGATGCTTGTGCAAGGCGCCGCCCTGTATCGGCTGGTTGACCGCCGGCTCTCGCGCGACATCGTGATGTTTGCCGGGGGCGGGCTTGCGATTCTGCGCGCGATCGAACGCGCCGGCTATGACGTATTTCGGACGCGGCCGAAGCTTGGGAAACTCGACTACCTGAGGCTGGGGTGGCATGCATTCATCGGGCGGCTTGAGGTCTGAGCCGCAAGTGGAGAACGGGATGCGGGGCGAAGCGGCGGCGGATCTCGAGGCGGACTACGCGCGATGCGCGGAGATCACGCGCCGCGCCTCTTCCAACTTCTACTACGCCTTCATGTTGCTGCCGGCGGAGCGCCGCCGCGCGCTGTTCGCGGTCTACGCGTTCTGCCGCTTCATCGACGATATCGCCGACGAGGCTGCGGTGCGCGAGCCCGCGGCACTGCTCGCGCGATGGCGTGAGGAGCTCGATCGGGTTTTCAGCGGCCGGCCCAGCCGGGCGGTGTCGCGCGCGCTGGCCGACAGCGTCGCTCGCTTTGCGATCCCGCGTCGCTACTTCGAGGAGGTGATCGACGGCGTCGAGATGGATCTCTCGCGTACCCGCTACCAGGACTTCGACGCTCTCTACCTCTACTGCCACCGGGTTGCTTCCGCGGTCGGCCTGATCTCCATTGAGATCTTCGGCTACCGCAATCCGTCCACCCGCACCTACGCCGAGAACCTCGGTGTAGCCTTCCAGTTGACCAACATCCTGCGCGACGTGCGGGAAGACGCGGCCCGCGGCCGAATCTATATCCCGCTCGACGACCTTGCCCGGTTCGAGGTCACCGAGGACGAGATCCTGCGCGGCGTTCACAGTTCGCGCTTCGAGCGCCTGATGGAGTTCGAGGCCAATCGCGCGCGCGGCTACTATGAGGCCGCCGAGGGCGCGCTGCCCCAGGAGGATCGCGCCACGCTGCTCACCGCCGAGGCGATGCGGCTTATCTACGGCGCATTGCTCAGGCGGATCGAGCAATCCAACTATCGCGTGATGGAGCGGCGGTTGACCCTTTCCGCGCCGCGCAAGCTTTACCTGGTCGGACGCGCCTGGGCGAGCGGACGCCTGCCCTTCGCCCGCGGTGCCTAGCAGGGTGCGGAAAAACGCTTTGCGAGACGAGACACGTCGCCGATGGCAGAAGCACCCTGCATGAAAACTGGTTTTCACCGACACGCTCGCTTCGCTCGACCCACTGGCGAGCCTCCCGCCGGCTCGAACGAAGTGAGCATTGCGGTGAAAGAACCTAAATCTTCTCCCCCTGACCAGGGGGAGATAAGAGAGAGGGCGCAGGCTGCGGATACTTTTTCCGCAGCCTGCTAGGGGTGCGGATGGCAGGCGGGGCGATGGTCGAGACCAAAGACGTGGTCGTGATCGGCGCCGGCTTCGCCGGGCTGAGCGCCGGCGTCGCGCTGGCCGAGCGGGGCTTTAGGGTTGCGGTCCTGGAACGCAAGCCGGCGCTGGGCGGCCGCGCTTACTCGTTTGCCGACCCCGAGACGGGCGATCAGGTCGACAACGGGCAGCACGTACTGATGGGCTGCTACAGGCAGACGCTGGACTTTCTCAAACAGATCGGGACGCTCGACAAGCTGGTTTTCCATCGCAATCTCGAAATCGAGATGCTCGCGGCCGACGGCGCACGCGCATGCCTCTACACCGCGCGGATGCCCGGTCCGCTGCACATGGCCGGCGCGCTGATCCGCTACCGCCATCTGAGCCCACGGGAACGAATCCGGCTGGTGGCGGGCGGCGCGCGCCTGCTCCGGATGCGGCGCGGCAGCCGCGCCGCGCTGGAGCGGATGACCGTCGCCGAGCTGATGGAGGTTCTGCGCCAGGGCGAGCGGGCCCGGCGATGCTTCTGGTATCCGCTCGCGATCGCCACGCTCAACGAGGACCCGCAACGCGCCTCGGCGGCGCTGCTGGCGGAGGTCCTCAAGCGCGCGTTTTTTTCGCGCCGCTCGGATTCGGCCTTCGTCTACTCGAAGGTCGGGCTGAGCGAGCTCTACTGCCGGCCCGCCGCGAGCTTCATCGAAGCTCGCGGTGGAGTGGTAGTGGCGCGCGCAGGCGTCGAAGCGTTGGAGTTGAACGACGAGGGCGCGGTTGCCCGGGTGCGCCTGCGCGACGGGCGCCGGCTCGAGGCCGCCAACTTCATTGCCGCGGTTCCCCCGGAGCAGCTCCTCGCTATGTTGCCCGAGGGCGTGGTGGTTGACCCGTTCTTCGCGCGGCTGCGTGAGCTGGACACCTCGTCGATCATCTGCGTCCACGTGTGGTTCGATCGCGCGGTTACCGACAGCGCATTCGTGGGTTTTATCGGTACCGCCACGCAGTGGATGTTCAACAAGCGCAAGATCTTCGAGCAGCACGGCGAGCGCGACCCGGGCTACTTGAGCTTCGTAATCAGCGGCGCGCGTGCGTTGGTCGATCGCAGCAACGAGGAGCTGCTCGCCAATGTGATCGGCGACCTGCACGCGATGATCCCGGCGGCGCGAGAGGCCAAAGTGGTCAAGGCGCTGGTGCTCAAGGAGAAGCAGGCCACGATGGCGCCGAATCCGCGCTCCTATCAGCTCCGCCCACCGGTCGAAACGCCGCTCAAGAACTTCTTTATAGCCGGCGACTGGATCCAGACCGGCCTTCCCGCGACCATCGAAAGCGCCGTGATTGCGGGACGCGCCGCCGCCGCCGCGCTCGGGGCCCTGGCGGCCGCGGCCTAGCAGGGTGCGGAAAACTCCCATGCAACCCCTGCGGCTTTCCGCACCCTGCGGTAAAACTGGCTGCTTTCCTATAGTTCTCCCCCAGCGGGGGAGACTACAGAGGGGAGAGCAGGCTGCGGAAAGACCTTTTTCCGCAGCCTGCTAGCGTAGATCGCGATGGCGAACAGGACGGCGCTGGTCACCGGCGGCAACGGGTTCGTGGGATGCCACGTGGCGCGCGCGCTGCTCGCGCGCGGCGACCGCGTGCGCGTCCTGGTCCGGGCAGGAGCCGATCTGCGCGCGCTTCAAGGACTTGATTGCGAGCGTGTGATCGGCGACCTGCGCGAGCGCGAATCGATCGAGCGCGCGGTGCGCGGATGCGATGAGATCTACCACGTCGCGGCAGACTACCGGCTCTGGGTGCTCGACGAGGCGCCGATGTACGCGGCCAATCTCGAGGGCACCAGGAACGTGCTGGAGGCGGCGCGCCGCGCCAATGTCACCCGTGTGATCCATACCAGCACGGTCGGTACGCTGGGCGTTCCGCGACACGGCCCGGGGCGCGAGGACACGCCGGTCGCGCTCGCGGACATGGTCGGCGCGTACAAACGCAGCAAGTTTCTCGCCGAGCAGGCGGCGCTGGCCGCCGCGCGCGAGAGACTGCCGGTAGTGATCGTGAATCCCTCGACCCCGGTCGGCGCGCTCGATTACAAGCCCACTCCGACCGGGAGGATCGTCGTCGATTTCCTGAACCATCGGATGCCGGCCTACGTCGATACCGGGCTCAACCTGGTTGACGTCGAGGACGTGGCCCGCGGCCATCTGCTCGCCGCCGAGCGCGGCAGGGTGGGGGAGAAGTACATCCTGGGCGGCGAAGATCTGACGCTGGCGGAATTGTTCGGGCGCCTGGCGAAACTCTCCGGACTGCCGGCGCCGAAGATTCGAATTCCCTACGCGGTCGCATTCGGCTTTGCGCTCGGCGCGGAGGCGATCGCGCGCACCGTGACGCGGCGCGCTCCGCGGGCGAGCCTGACCGAGGTCAGGATGGCGCGCAAGAAAATGTTCTTTGACTCCTCGAAGGCGCGTATCGAGCTGGGCTATGCGCCGCGTGCGGTCGACGGCGGGCTCGCCCGGGCGATCGAGTTCTTCCGCGAGATTGGCGCGGTCAAGGCCGCCGCCTGACGCATATGCATCTGCTGCTTGCGACCATCGCGTTTCGGCCCTACGTGTTCATCTTCCTGGCCTGCTACTTGTTCGTCGCGTTGGTCAGCTTCGGGGTCCGCACGACCGTGCTGTTCACGGCGCTGACCTACGCGGTCGCGCTGGCGTGCGAATGGAGCTCGGTACACAACGGCTTCCCCTTTGGCCTCTACCATTACATCCAAAGCGCGCGCAGCCGCGAGCTCTGGATCTTCGGCGTGCCGTTCATGGATTCGATCTCGTTCAGCTTTCTAAGCTTCGCGAGCTACACGCTGGCGCTGCTGGTCAGCTCGCCGCTCTATCGCAACGGCTACGATCTTCGCTTGCTCGACACGCGGGAACTCAGGCGCGCGCCGCGGGTGTGGCTGATGGCGGCGCTGTTCATGGTGATGGTGGACATGGTGATCGATCCGCTGAGCGTGCTGGGAGACCGATGGTTCCTGCGGCGGATTTTCTGGTACGACCCGCCTGGTCCGTATTTCGGGGTGCCGATCAGCAATTACCTGGGGTGGTTCTTGGTCGCGGCGATCACAGTGGCGATCTTCCAACGGCTGGATGCCCGGCTCGACCACAGCGCATCGAAACCGTCCGGCGTCATGGAGTCGTTACCCTCGCGCGCGCTGCTCGGGCCCGCACTGTATGCGGGGATCGTGTGCTTCGGTATCACGATGCTGTTCCGGATTGGCGCGGCGGAGATCGCCTGGGCCGGCGTCTTCATCTATTTTCCGGTTGCGATGCTCGTGGCTCACATCCTGACGCGCGCCGACAGCCACGGCGACGCCGACGCCGTCGCGCGCCATCTGGAGGATTTCCCCTACGAGAAAGATCTGCCCGCGTTCGCGAGCGCGCGCGCATCCGCCGCCCGGCGCCTTCGCCGGCTGGCGTAAAGGCATTCGCGCAACCGCGACGGCCGGGGAGGGGGGTGGGGGTCGAGCTTGTCGCGCTTGACACGGTGCCCGCGCCGCCGGAGTTTGATAAAACAACCGACGGCAACCGGAGAGAACGATGCAGTACAGCAAGCTCGGCAAGAGCGGAATCACCGTTTCAAGAATCTGCCTGGGATGCATGAGTTATGGCGACAAGAAGTGGCGCGAGTGGGTGCTGGAGGCCAACGAGGCGCGCGCGTTCTTCGCCGCCGCGCTCGAGGCCGGCGTCATCTTCTTCGATACCGCCGACGTCTACTCGACCGGCGTGAGCGAGGAGATAACCGGGCGATGGCTTAAGGAGATGGCGCCGCGCGACGACGTGGTGATCGCGACCAAGCTTTACGGCCCGATGGGCGGCGGGCTCAATCGCCACGGGCTCTCCCGCAAGCACATCCTCGAAGCCTGCGACGCGTCGCTCAAGCGGCTCAAGACCGATTACATCGACCTCTACCAGATCCATCGATGGGACTACACGACGCCGATCGAGGAGACGCTCGACGCGCTGGACTCGCTAGTGCGGGCCGGCAAGGTCCGCTACCTCGGCGCCTCCAGCATGGCAGCATGGCAATTCTCCAAGGCGCTCTACACGGCGCGCGAGCACGGATGGCATCGCTTCGTCTCGATGCAGAACCACTACAACCTGGTCTATCGCGAGGAGGAGCGCGAGATGATTCCGCTCTGCCTCGACCGGGGCGTGGCGCTGATCCCGTGGAGTCCGCTGGCGCGCGGCTTCTTGTCGGGTGACCGCAAACGCAACGCCGAGGACCCCACCTCGCGCGCCCGCACCGACGAGTTCGCCAAGAACATGTACTACCGCGAGTATGACTTCGAAGTGCTGGACGCGGTCGGGAAAGTTGCCGCCACGCGGGGCGCGACTCCGTCGCAGGTGGCGCTCGCCTGGATCCTGCAGGCGCCCGGAGTGACCGCGCCGATCGTCGGCGCGACCAAGCTCAACCATCTCACCGAGGCCTTCAAGGGCGTGGATATCAAGCTCAGCGAGGAAGAAGTCAAGGCGCTCGAGAAGCCCTACCGGCCCCATCCGATCCTCGGTCACGAGCAACCCAACGCCGCGCGCATGGTTTTTCACTGAGTACCTCCCGCGCTCCGTTGTCGCGGTTCGGTGGCTCATGTAGGGACTGCATGGCTAAACTGACCCGTTGGAGGAACGAAACGTGGAAATCAACGGCGTGGCCCACGTGATGCTCACGGTGAGCAACTTCGAGAAGTGCCTTCCGTTCTACGAGAAGCTGCTCGCGTTCCTCGGCCTCAAGCCGGTAATCAAGAGCGACGGCGTGCTCTATTGCGTGGGCGGCCGCACCGCGATCGGAATCGTCAAAGCGTCCGAGCAGTATCGCGGCGAGCGCTTCGTGCAGGATAGGGTGGGGTTGCATCACGTCTGCATCCGGGCGCGCGAGCCGGGCGACGTTGACGCGGTGCATCAGTTGGTCAAGGAACTCGGCGCGAAGATCGTTCATCCTCCGGAGCAAGGGCCGTGGGCGCCGGGCTATTATTCGGTGCTGTTCGAGGATCCGGACGGAATCCGGATCGAGGTCAATCACGTACCGGGCAAGGGCCTGCTGGCGCCCGGAGTGCCGCCGCCCGAGCGATACTAAATTTGCCTCTTTGTGTGAAGCGGGGACTCGCGTCTACGGTATGGTTCTTCTCTTGGCGAACGGGCCCCAAGAGCGGGCGAGACGCATGCGCCGGGGGCGACCGCCGCCACTTCAATCAGGATTCAATCCGGATTCACTACAGCTTCAATACAACTCGACGCAAAACTCATAGTCCGAAGCGGGGACGGGCGTCTCGCCCGTCGCTATCTTCGCCTCTTCAGTTCGGCGCAATCTCTTAGCCGGCGACCCATAGCCATGGGTAGCTGTCCAACTCAGGCCAGCGCCTGAAGGGATTACCCAGGATATACTCCAGTTTCTCGGTCAGCTCCATTTCGCTTCGAAGGACGCGGTCAAAATATTCGTCCTGCCAGACGGCGCCCGTGCGCGAGCCCTCAAGCGTAAAGCGATGGGCGGTGTAGGACTTCCAGGCTTGAACGATCGCTTCGAGGCGGCGTCCCGCGATTGGCGCCACCACCACGTGCACATGGTCGTTCATCACCACGTAACCGGCCAGTTGGTAGAGGCTGCCATCGCTATAGCGAAGTGTGTCAGCAGTCGCGGCCCGCTCGGCCCGAGTTAACTCCGCCTGGTCTGCACGCAGGCGCCAAGTGACGAAGTAGGTCGCGCCTTCCATCCGAATGTGGGGAAGTTTTCTTCGGTAAATTCGGTATGGTTCTTCGCTTGGCAAACAGGTCCCAAGGGCGGGCGAGACGCCCGCCACCACTTCAATCAGGATTCAATCCAGATTCAATCAAGACTCTGTTCAGCAAAAATGCAAATCTCCAAATGAAACCATTACTTTAGCATCAGCCTGCGGACGGCTCCCGAAGTGGGGACGGGCGTCTCGCCCGTCGCTATCTTCGCCTCTTCAGTTCGGCGCAATCTCTCAGCCGGCGACCCATAGCCATGGGTAGATATCCAATTCGGGCCAGCGCCTGAAGGGATTACCCTGGATGTACTCCAGTTTCTCGGTCAGCTCCATTTCGCTTCGAAGGACGCGGTCAAAATATTCGTCCTGCCAGACGGCGCCCGTGCGCGAGCCCTCAAGCCGAAAGCGATGAGCGGTGTAGGACTTCCAGGCTTGCACGATCGCTTCCAGGGGGTGCCCCGCGATCGGCTCCACCACCACGTGCACATGGTCGTTCATCACCACGTAACCGCCCAGATGGTAGAGGCTGCCATCGCGATAGCGAAGTGCGTCAGCAGTCGCGGCCCGCTCTGTCCGAGTTAACTCCGCCTGGTCTGCACGCAGACGCCAAGTGACGAAGTAGGTCGCGCCTTCCATCCGAATGTGCGGAAGTTTTCTTCGGTAAATTCGGTATGGTTCTTCGCTTGGCAAACGGGTCCCAAGGGCGGGCGAGACGCCCGCCACCACTTCAATCAGGATTCAATCCAGATTCAATCAAGACTCGATTCAGCAAAAATGCAAATCTCCAAATGAAACCATTACTTTAGCATCACAGCTTCAATCCAACTCGACACAAAACTTGTAGTCCGAAGTGGGGACGGGCGTCTCGCCCGTCGCTATCTCCGCCTCTTCAGTTCGACCTTCCTCTCCCGGGCGCGATAGCCATCAGCTTGTCAGCGTGCCGGCCATATGGGCGCCTTCGCGATGCTTGAAGGCGACCGCGACGCTCAGGCGTTCGAGGTGCTGGTCGATAGTTTTCTCGCCGATTCGCACCTTGTTGGCGGCGAAGAACGAGCGCACCTCGGGCTCGTGGTTGATCAGTCCGATGATCCCCTCGCACATCCGGGGCAGCGCCGCGTCGGGGAATTTCTTGAGCATCGTATCCCAGTTGCGCTTGAGGAACTCCCAGGCGTCGTCGCGGGATGTGGTGTTGAAGAGCAGCGATTGCATCAGGTAGGGCGCATTCTGGGTGCGCACCTCGCCGTTAATCGTCATCTCCATCGTCTCGCGCAGCAGCGGGAGGCGGCGGAAAGCGGCGAGCGAGTAAAGGTAGCGCTGTTCCTCCTGCGGGTTGCGCGCGGATTTGAACTTGTCTTTGAACTCGGCGTAGCGGGCCGCATCGCCGCAGTAGGCCAGAATTCCGATCAGAGCGGGCACCAGGTCGCGATCGACGGAGTCGGGCTTGTCCTGGTAGCGATGGTACAGCTCGCGGGCGCGGCCCTGGACGCCGGGGTCGTCGCCGAGCGTGCCCAGCGCGCCGGCCAGCGTTGCGCGCAACTGGCGCTGTAGTTCGTCCTCGCCCGCGCGCGGCTCGTATCCCATCCGCACCATCGCCGGCCCCAGCAGCTCGCGCGCCAGCGCCGCGAGCGCCGGACGGCCCGTGTCGTCCACGATCATGTCGAGGTAGCTGAGCGTCCCGATGATCGCGCGCCAGACGTTGAGATCGCTCTCGTCGCGGAACAGGCGTGCCATCTTGAGGAACCCGGCCAGCGGCGTGAGTCCCGCGACGGTTGCTGCCCAGGTATCGCTTACCAGACCGAAGCGCTCGATCGGTTTGAACTCCTTGAGGTTGGCGGTCAGAGCCGCGAGCATCTCGGCTGCATAACGCACCCGATAGAACCCGTGGCCGCCTTCGTTCGCCAGCGCCCACTCAAGCCTGCCGGGCAGCGCGAGCGTGGACTCCTTGCCGGTCAGGATGAGCTTGTGCGTGGCGATGCCGCGATCGGTCTTGGCCCGCACCATCACCGGCACGTGCCAGAGCTGCGCGTCATCATTCCGGTCGAGGTAGAAGAAACGGCGTTGGCGCAGCGCCAGGCCGCGCCCGTCGGCCGACGGCGTGAGTTCTACGACCGGGAAGCCGGGCTGGAAGATCCACGAGTCCATCATTTTGCGCACCGGCTCGTGCGAGGCCTCTTCGAGCGCGTCCCACAGGTCGCCGGTCTCGGCGTTGGCATATTCATGCTTGCGCAGGTAAAGCGAGATTCCTTTGCGGAACTGCTCGGCGCCCAGGTACTGTTCGAGCATCCTCAGGACCGAGGCGCCCTTCTCGTAGGTCAGGACGTCGAACATCCCGCGCGCGTCCTCCGGGCTCTTCACGGTGTACTCGACCGGGCGCGTGCTGTGCAGCCCATCGACCGCCATCGCGGCCGCGCGCGAAGCCGAGAAGCTGTCCCATCGCCGCCAGTTCGGCTTCCAGGCGTCGACCGCGAGCATTTCCATGAAGGTGGCGAACGCTTCGTTGAGCCAGATCCCGTTCCACCATTTCATCGTGACCAGGTCGCCGAACCACATGTGGGCGTTCTCGTGCGATACCACGTCGGCGACGCGCTCCAGCTCCGCGCGCGAGGCCTGGTTCTCGTCGACCAGCAGCGCGGTCTCGCGAAACGTGATCGCGCCCAGGTTCTCCATTGCGCCGGCGGCGAAATCGGGAATCGCGATCAGGTCGAGCTTGTCGCCCGGATACTTGATCCCGTAGTAGTTGGCGTAGAAGTCGAGCGAGAAAGCGCCGATCCGGCTCGGCCAGTTGGTGAGCGCCCGCCTGCCCGGGACGTGCACAACGCGCAGCGGGGTGCCGTTGACATCGACCGGTGGCGCGGCCTCGAACTCGCCGACGATGAAGGCGACCAGGTAGGTGGACATCTTGATCGTCTCCTTGAAGACGACCTCTTTCTTGCCGCCGCCGAGCTGGTGTTCGGCCTCCACGCCGGCGTTGGAGAGCACCGTGAGATGCTCGTCGATTACCAGCCTGACCTTGTAGCTGGCCTTGAGCGCGGGCTCGTCCCAGCACGGGAAAGCGCGGCGCGCGTCGGTCGCCTCGAACTGCGTGCTGGCGACGATGTGCGTTTTGCCGGCGTCGTCCTTGTACTGGCTCCGGTAAAATCCGTGGAGCTTGTCGTTCAAGATTCCGCGAAAGCCGATGCGCAGCTTCCAGTCGCCCGGCTCGATCGGCTCCTTGAACTCAAGCCGCGCTCGCTCGCGCTCGGGGAGCAGTTGCGCGCTGCCGATGATGGTCCTGCCGGCGCGCTCGACGCCGACGCTGTCGATCTCCAGCTCCAGCGCGTTGAGCAGGATCTCGCTGGTCTTCTGATTAACCTTGATCGCGACGGTTTCCTCGCCGACGAAAGTGAAGGCCTTCAAGTCGGGCGTGAGTTTCAGGTCGTAGCGCTCCGGCGTCACGGTGGCGGGAAGCCGGTAGTCTTGCGCGGTTTCGAGAGCAGCCTCTTGCCGATCGAGCATCGCGGGTAACCTTTCCTTCGAGTCGAATCCGGGCGGCCGGATGGTGTGATGGCTAAAGTATGTCAATCCGTGGTCGGGATTGAAACGGCGAAGTCATCTGCGCGCCGTGTCGGATCGTGCGAGCTCCGCGAACGTCGTCAGCCGCACGCCGCGCGCCTCCAGGGCCGCGCGCAACTCCTTGCTGGTCAGGATTTCCACCTCGCGCTGGGCGGCGGCCGCGGGCGGCGTGCCGCCAACGTCGGAGGCGGGATGGAAATAGATCTCGGTCAGCCCGTCGCGCAGGCGGTCGATAATCCCGAGCACATAATTCTCGCTCAAGTTACCGCTTTGATGCAGCCCGAAGAGCCAGTCCGTCGATTTGAGCCCCGCGCCGACATCCGCCGGCGCGTGCGCGCCGAGAGCGAGCGGAAGATCGCCGCCTCGACCAGCTTGCGCGCGAGATTGTCGCGGGCCAGCGCCAGCGTGGTGAAGACCGGCTCGCGCGGGATCCGCAGGCATTGCACGCGGTACTCGCCGGCAAGCTCGATGAGGATGTCGGCGAGCACGGGATGAGCGTGGAAGTTGAGGTGGCCGTCAATGTGGTTGAGGTACCCGACCATGTCGAGGTGGCGCTCGATCTGCGCGCGGCATTCGTCGCGCAGCCGCTCGCGAATTGCCCGGTTGAAGAAATATTTTATCCCGCCCAGGACCGGGTTCTCGACGAAGCGCCCCTCGGCGTCGACGATTCCGGGCAGCTTGCCGGCGGGCAGCACGCTGATTCCCTGGCAGACCACCAGATGGAGCCCAACGTCGAGGCCGGAGAGGTCACGCGCGGCGGCAGCCGCCGCCGCGGCCGCCGGCGCCGCGACCATCAGGCTGGCGCTGGTCATCACACCCTCGCGATGGGCCCGGATAATACCGGTGTTGACCTCGGGGGATAGTCCGAAGTCGTCGCCGTTGATTATGATCGCCTTCAAGTCGCCTCCAAACGCCGGCCTTGATCTGCAGCGCCGCAGGGGCGATTTTGCTCGTAGGGGGGAGCCGGCTCAAGCTGACGTGATTCTGGTTTTTTACGCATTTGCACGCGAGCTCAAGGCGCTGAGGCGCCGCATCGGCGCGCGCGCGCCGCTCAGGATCGAGGGGCTCAGGGGCTTCCTCGGCGAACTCGGCGGCCTGGAGATCATCGCAGTGGCGACCGGTATCGGATACCAGCGCGCGCAGGAAACTGCACGCCGGGCGCTGGAGAAGGTACCAGGAGTCACGATGGTGATCTCCACCGGCGTGGCGGGCGGACTATCGGAGGGGCTCAGCGCCGGCGACCTGGTGATCGCGGAGCGAATCGTCTGGAGCGACGATGAGGAGACAAGCGATCCGGCGCGCATCGTGGCCCTTCGCCCGGAGCAGGTGCGAAACGCCGAGCGCGCGCTTAAAGCGGCGGGGCTCAAGTTCTCGACCGGCACGGTGCTGACCTCGCGTCGCGTGCTCGCTACCGCGGCGGAAAAGCGGCACGCGAAGCGGCGCACCGGCGCGATAGCAATCGACATGGAAAGCGCGGCATTGGCCGCCGAAGCGCTAAGCCGCGATATCCCGTTCGCATGCGTGCGAGCTGTGATGGACACCGTCGAGGACGAGTTGTTCGGCTGGGGATTGGCCGACGACCAAGGGCGGGTGCGGCCGCTTGCCGCCGCCTTCTACCTGGTACGCAATCCTGCGGTGATGCTGAGACTGCCGCGGATAATGCGTAATCTCGCCGCCGCTTCGCGTTCGCTCGCCGCTGCGATCGAGGCACTCAGCCGCCACTCGGCTCAGTAGGCGCATCCTCGGGCGCGCCAATCCCTTCAGCGCGCGCAAGCTCTGCACCGTTATTCTCGCGGAGTTGCCGCGAGGCCGGCCTCTTCGCTTCGCTCAGGGCGTTCGGCCTGTCGGCCCAACGGTTTGCCCGGCGGGCGCGGTCGGGCGCACAATTGCGGCGCGAAACCGATCGCAGCGCCGGAATCCTGCCGGCGGTCTGCCTTCGATTTGGAGGTCGCATCCAGATGGCTCAGCGAAGGTGCAAATTCTGGGGATGGGGCTACGAGGACCAGGGACCCAATCCCGACCAGCAGAAGCGGATCGCGGAGCGGATGGCGCAGCGGTTTGGATTGAAGGAGCTCAGCATCACGCCGCCGCCTCGGGTCGAGGAGCTCAACCTGCGCGCCCCGCGAGTCAAGCCGCCCGACTCGCTCAGCACGATCTGTGCGAGCGATACCTACGAACGCGCCTTTCACAGCTACGGCCGCGGCTTCCGCGACGTGGTGCGCGCGTTTCGCCGCCACTATCCCAATCCGCCGGACGTGGTCGCCTTTCCGCGCACCGAGCAGGACCTGGTCCGCATCCTGGAGTGGTGCGATGGCGCGCGGATCGTGGCGATCCCGTACGGCGGCGGCTCCAGTGTAGTGGGCGGCCTCGAGCCGCCGACGCAGGGCGATTATCGCGGCGCGGTATCGGTCGACTTACGCCATCTCGACAAGGTGCTCGAGGTTGACAAGGTCTCGCGCGCGGCGCGAATCCAGGCCGGCGTGCTGGGCCCGTCACTCGAGGAGCAGTTGCGCCCGCACGGCTATACCATCCGCCACTTCCCCCAGTCTTTCGAGTTCTCCGCGCTCGGAGGCTGGATCGCCACGCGTTCCGGCGGGCATTTCGCCACCCTGTACACGCATATCGACGACTTCGTCGAATCGCTGCGGGTGGTGACCCCGACCGGCGTGGTCGAGACGCGCCGCCTGCCGGGAAGCGGGGCGGGCCCGAGTCCCGACCGGATGTTCATCGGCTCCGAGGGAACGCTCGGGGTAATCACGGAGGCCTGGATGCGCCTCCAGGATCGCCCGAAATTCCGCGCCGGCGCATCGGTGCCGTTCCCGGACTTTATGGGGGGTGCGCGTGCGGTGCGCGCGATCTCGCAGGCCGGCCTGTTCCCGGCCAACTGCCGCCTGCTCGATCCCGGTGAGGCGCTCAACTCAGGCGCCACCGACAAGGACGAGGCGATCCTGGTGCTGGCCTTCGAGTCCGCGGACCATCCGCTCGATCCCTGGATTTCGCGCGCGCTGGAGTGCTGCGCCGATCACGGCGGGCGGATTCCCAGCGAGCCGGTGCGGACCCGGACCGACACCGAGGCGACCCATCAGGGAGCGGCTGGGGCATGGCGGCAAGCCTTTCTCAACGCGCCCTATCTGCGCGACACGGTGATCGCGATGGGCGTGGTGAGCGATACCTTCGAGACCGCGATCACGTGGGAGCGGTTCCCCGCTTTCCACGCCCAGGTGATGGAGACCGCGCGTGCGGCGGTCAAACGAATCTGCGGCGGCGGTGGCGTCACTTGCCGGTTCACGCACGTCTATCCCGACGGTCCTGCGCCGTACTACACGGTGCTCGCGCCGGGGCGGCGCGGCGCGGAACTGGAGCAGTGGGACGAGATCAAGCTTGCGGTATCGGACCTGATCAACCAGCTCGGCGGCACCATCACGCATCATCACGCCGTCGGCCGCGACCATCGCCCGTGGTACGACCGCCAGCGTCCGGAGGGGTTCGCGCGCGCGCTCAGAGCTGCCAAACGCGCGCTCGATCCGCACGCGATTCTCAATCCGGGCGTACTCTTCGATCCGTAATCCTGTTCCGGCTCGCGATAGACTCGAAGGTTGGGGCCGTGTATCGCTGCAAGATGCCGAAGCGAGGAAGAAGATCATGGCCGAATCCAGTAAGCGTGAAGTTGCGGTCGTAGTCGGCGTGGGAGCGGGATTGGGCGCCGCCCTCGCGCGCCGGTTCGCACAGCGATACGCGGTGGCGCTGCTCGCCCGCAAGGCCGATTACCTCGCTACGCTGGCAGGGGAAATACAGAGCAACGGCGGCCAAGCCTTGGCCGTGCCTGTCGATGTCAGCGTCGCCGATCAGATCGGTCGCGCATTCGATCGGATTCGCAACGAGCTCGGCGCTCCCGACATCCTGATTTACAACGCCGCGATGCGTCCGTTTGGGCGCCTGATGGAGACCAAGCCGAGTACGTTCGAGGACACTTGGCGGGTCGGCACCTTCGGCGCCTTCCTCTGCTCCCAGCAGGTGGTGCCCGGCATGCTCGAGAAGAACCGGGGAGTGATCCTGTTCACCGGCGCGACCGCCGGAGTCAAGCCGTTTGCGACTTCGGCCGCCTTCGGGCCCGCCAAGTTCGCGTTGCGGGGGCTGGCGCAGGTGACGGCGCGCGATCTGGGTCCGAGCCGTATCCATGTTGCCTACGTCAATATCGACGGTGCGATCGACACGCCCTTCATCCGCCGGCGTTTCCCGCAACTCCAGGACGAGGACATGCTCAAGCCCTCAGCGATCGCGGAGGCTTACTGGCACCTGGCGCATCAGGATCCCAGCGCCTGGACCCAAGAGCTCGACCTTCGGCCGTTCAAGGAAAAATTCTGAGGAGACCTGCGCCGCGATGCTTCGCAGGACTCTCCGCACGCAACGAGAGAGCCGCCCCAGGCGCTGGGGCAATCTGCCGTTCAGGCAGATCGGGCTGCGTCGCCGGCGGCTGACCGACCTCTATCACTTCTTCCTCGGGACCTCGTGGCTGCTGGCGCTGGCCATCCTGACCGCGGCCTTTATCGGCGTGAACCTGATTTTCGCGCTGGCCTACCTGGGCTGCGGCGATTGTATTGAGAAGGCGCGGCCGGGCTCCTTCCTCGACGCGTTTTTCTTCAGCGTGCAGACCATCGCCACGCTCGGCTACGGCAAGATGGTCCCGCGCACGGTGATCGCCAACGTGATCGTATGCTTCGAGGTCTTTACCGGGCTGCTCGGTTTTGCGACGGTCACCGGGCTTACCTTCGCCAAGTTCTCACGGCCGACTGCGCGCGCGATGTTCAGCAAGGTTGCCCTGATCAGCCGGCGCAACGGTCGGCCGTGCCTGATGTTTCGGATGGCGAACGAACGCGCCAACCGGATCGTCGAGGCGCAGCTCCACGTGGTGATCGCGCGCGACGAGCGGACTGCCGAGGGCGAAACGATGCGGCGTTTGCACGAGCTCGAGCTGGAGAGAGATCGCAACGTGATCTTCGCGCTGTCCTGGACCGTGGTCCATTTCATAACCGAGAGCAGCCCTCTGCGCGGGGCGACGCCGGAGTCGCTGAGCGCCGAACGCGCTGAGATCATCGTGTCGATGACGGGATTGGACGAGACGATTTCGCAGACCGTTTACGCCCGCCACTCCTACGCCGCCGCCGACATCGTGCCCAACGCTCGCTTTGTGGACATTTTCGCGGTGCTCCCCGACGGCTCGACCCAGATCGACTACCGCCACTTCCACGACTGGGTCCGGATCGACGCCAAGGGGCCCTGACGACGCTCTGGCTGTGGCCGGCCAACGGCCGGCGGGACGGCAATCAAAGGGTCGCGAGGGAAGGGCGGAGGGAAGGGGAGGGTATCCGCGCGCGCGGCGTCACTCGATGCCGAGCTTTTTTTTGGCCGCGTCGCTCATCATGTGCGGCGTCCACGGCGGGTCCCACACCAGCTCGACCACCGCGTCCTCGCACCCTGGAATGCCGAGCAGTTTGTCGGTGATCTCCTGGGTGATCATCGCGCCCATGTGGCATCCCGGCGCGGTCAGCGTCATCTGCACATTCACCACGCCGTTGTGCACCGCAACGCCGTAGACCAGACCCAGGTCCACGACATCTACCGGGATTTCCGGGTCGTAGCATTCGTGCAAGACTTCGTAAACGTCACTCTCGGTCATGGAGAATATGCGGGCTCGAGCCTTCCTGCTCGTAGTATATGGGAGCAGAATTGAGGCGCAAAGCTCGGTGCCGCCGCGGATCGTCTCGTCAACGGACGCAAGGCGGACCATCCGCTGCCCAGGACTGGAGGTTCGTGATGCCCGACACGGAAGAACTCTACGACCAGGCGGTCGATGCCTATGCCGACGAAAACTACGACGACGCGATCGAACTCTACAAGCAGGCGCTGGCGATCGACCCGCACTACGCCGACGCAGTGCACGGCCTGGTGATGTGCTACCAGGCCAAGGGCGACCTCGACTCCGCGATCGAGCTGACCAAGCAGCACATCGCGCAGGCCCCCGAGGACATCCTCGCCTTTACCAACCTGAGCATGTTCTACCAGAAGAAGGGCATGATAAAGGAAGCCGAGGCGGCGGGAGCCGAAGCGCGCCGGCTCGATTGGAAGCGTCAACTGAAGGAGGGCAGGAAATGAGCCGCGATCGGGAATCATCCGAACATGATGCCGATGTCGCCGGACGGCAGGCGGAGGTACATCACGAACTTGCCGCTCTCGATGGCGACGTGCTGGAGAATTGACAGGCCGATGACCGCGCCGATCGAGGCGGCAGTGCGCGCGAATATCATCGCGATGACGTCGATGGGGCGCTTCGGCGAGCCGCGCGAAGTCGCGGCGGCGGCGCTGTTTCTGGCCTCGGAGGACGCGTCGTTCATGGTCGGCCAGGTCGTAAACCCCAACGGCGGCTGTGTGATCTGAGTCGGTCGCGCGCGTAGCCCCCGATGCTCAAGCGATCCGCGGGCCTCTTGATCCCGCTCTTTTCGATCCGTACCCCGGATGACTTGGGACGCGGCGAGATCCTGGGAGTTTCAGCGATGCTGGACTTCGCGCTCGCGATGGGATCTCGGGTCGTCCAGTTCCTGCCGCTCAACGAAACCGCGCCGGGTGAGGGCAGCCCGTACAGCGCGCTGTCCGTATTCGCGATTGACCCGATCTACATCTCGGTCGGCGCGCTCGAGGGGGTCGATCTTTGCGCGGTCGCGGCCGTGCGCGCGGAGCTCGGGAACCGGCGCACGGCGCCGCGTCGCAAGCTGCGCGCCGCCAAACTCGCGCTGCTCGAGGGCGCGTTCCGCCACTTTGCGCATTCCGCCGCGCCCGCAGAGCGCGCCGCGCTCGACGAATTCGCGGATCGGAACCGCGAATGGCTCGACGATTACGCGCTGTTTCGCGCGCTCAAGGATCGTTTCGAATTCTCGACCTGGGAGACCTGGCCGGAGGGCCTCAGGCGCCGCGATCCTGCGGCTCTCGAGCGGGTGCGCCGCGCGCTTAAGGAGCCAATCCGCCGATTCGTATATTTCCAGTTCGTCGCCTATCGCCAGTGGACGACGATGCGCGAGGAGGCCGGTAGCTGCGGGGCGATGCTGGGCGGCGACCTGTCGTTCTCCCCGGCCCGCGACAGCGCAGAGGTCTGGGCCAACCAGGAGCTGTTCGACCTCCAGCGCTCGGTCGGCGCGCCGCCCGATGCGTTCAACGCGCACGGCCAGCGATGGGGCCTGCCGATGCCGAACTGGGAGCGGATGCGCGCCGAGGGGCACAGGTGGTGGCGGATGCGCGCGCGCCACGCTGCCTCGTTATTCGACCTGTTCCGGGTGGACCACGTGGTCGGGCTCTACCGCACCTTCTCCTTTGGCCCCGATCCCGACGGGCCGGGACGCTTCTCTCCGGATGCCGAAGAAGCGCAGCGCGTACAGGGCGAGGAGCTTATGCGCGCGATCAAGGAAGAAGCCGGCGGCTCGGCGGTGATCGCGGAGGACCTCGGCACCGTGCCGCCATGGGTGCGGGCGTCGCTTACCAGGATGGGCGTGCCGGGCTACAAGGTCCTTCGATGGGAAAAGGAGAACTGGGACACGCCCGAGGAGCGATTCGTGCCGCCCTCGCAATATCCGGAGCTGTCGGTGGCGACTACCGGCACTCACGATACGGAAACACTGGCGCGATGGTGGCGTGAGGCGCCGGAGAACGAGCGCAGGCTGACTTGCCAGGCGCTCAATTTGAACAAAGGGCTGAATCCGCGCCGCCGGCAAATCGCACCGGCGATGCTCGAGGCGATCCTGCACGCGCTTTACGCGTCGCCCTCGGTGCTGGTGATCGTGCCGATACAGGACCTGTTCGGATGGAGCGCGCGAATCAATGTGCCCGGCACGCTCAGTCCGCGCAACTGGACCTACCGGCTGCCGTTCGCGCTCGACCCGCTCGACGCCAAGCCCGAGGTCTGCCGACGAATCGAGCGGCTCAGCGAGTTCGCTTCGGTCACAGGGAGAGTCGAAGAATAGGCCAACAGTGGGCGCTTGCTTCCGGCAAATGCCTGACCCGAAAGCCGACGGCGAGCTCAGGAACGCACCAGTTTCGGGCCGAAAAAGATCAACCAAGCGGCCGATCCCAGGATCCAAACGGCGGCTGCCCATCCGAGGTGGAGGAAGTACGTGTTGCTGACATCGGCCGCGAGCCTTGCCAATAGCGCAACCATGAATGCTGCGCCGAGCGCGATCACAGCCGGCGGCCTCCCGAGCGCGAGCTGCTCCATGTTGAGATGGCTCAGCGCGACAGGGGTGGCTACTCCGAAAGCCATCAGGCTAAAGCCGCCGATGAACAGAATGTGCAGCGTCGGCACGCGGTAGTCGGGCCAGAGTGTGGAGGCGATCAAGCCTACCGGCATAAGCCAGGTCGACAGCCAGACGAGCTTGCGGTGCACACCCGCCTTTCCTGGCGGGCGCCATGCCCCGCCGCCGAGCCCCAGACCGGCCGCAACCACCATCGCGCGGAGCAGCGGGCCGCTCCGCTCCTGCCTTATTCTCGACCGCCAGTCGCCGGCGAAAATACGGCAGGCTCGTGCGTCCCGCCAGGTCCGCCAGATGGCATGCAAAGGCGGCGTACTCTTCGATCGCGCGGTCGTCCATCGCCGGCATAGGCCGTTCTCCTCGGGAGCCGGCCCGGTTACGGGACTTCGGTGCTCGCGTCGAGATACGCCAGCACCAGTTCATTCACCATCGATGGATCGAGCGAGGCCGCGCCGCCGCCGTACATCGCACCGCTGCGCGCGGGCGCCGCCGGCAGATTCTTCGCGTACTCGACGCCGGCCGCGATGTCCCTGACGAAACGCGACGCCACTCCGGGAAGTGTCTGGAGCAAGGTGACGCACATATGAAAGCCCGCGGGCCGCTGCAGCCCGTTGAGGCGCCATCCACGCTCCACGAGGAAATCGTGGACGTGGAAGATGTCCACCTGGTCCGACGTAATCGCGATGCAGTAGGTCGGCTTGCCGATAATCTTGAGCTCCGGGATTTTTGCGACTCCCGACTTGATCGTGTCCGCCGCCTTCATGATGTGGCGGGTCGCCTTCAAATAGCCCTCCTCGCCGAGCGTGACCATCGCCGCCCATGTCGATGCGCTGATTCCCGCCGAGCGGGTGCCCGCCACCGTGGGCGACGCATACAAGCCGCCCTGCCAGTCGGTCATCGCGAAGTACATGCGCCGGCGCAGCGCGCGATTGCGATAGAGCACGACCGACGCACCCTTGAGCCCGTAGCCCCATTTGTGCGTATCGCAGGACATCGAGGTGACGCCCGGCAGGCGGAAGTCGAACGCCGGGACGTCATAGCCGAGCTTTGCGATCCACGGCAGGATGAAACCGCCGAAGCAGCTATCGACGTGCAGGCCGACGCCGGCTTCAAGCGCCAAGGAGGACAACTTCTCGATCGGATCGATCAGCCCGTGCGGGAAATTCGCCGCCGAACCCGCGATCGCGATGGTGTTGGGCCCGATGGCGCGCCGCATCGCGTCCACGTCGGCCAGGTAATCGGCTCCGACCGGCACGCGAATCAGCTTGATGCCGAAAAAGTGCGCGCCCTTGGAAAACGCCGGATGAATCGTCTCCGGCACCACCATCTCGGGCGCCGTGATTGCACGCTCGGCCCTGGCTTTCTCCCGATACGCCAGCATCGGCAGGATGACGCTCTCGGTACCGCCCGAAGTGATCGCTCCGCATACATCGGCCTGCGGATCTTTCTCGCGCGCCAGTTCCGCGCCGAGCATCCGCGCGGTCATCGCGATTATCTCGCCCTCGAATTTGGTGCCGCTCGGGCACATGTCGCGGTGCAGCAGGTTGACGTGCGAGAACAGCGCGAACACGCGGTTGAGGTAGGCATAGTGCTCCATCCCGCCGTGGAAGTAGGTGCCCGAGATCTGGCCGGTCTGCCACCGCGCGTCCTCCTGGCGCGCGATGCTGCGCAACTTGCGCATGACCTCCTCGGGCTGGCGGCCCTTCTTGGGCAGTTCGTGGTAGGTCTCGAAGGTTTCGCGATAGGGGAACATATCTCCGAAAGGTCCGGAGGGCTCTTGCTGCTTCTTCGCTGCCTTGGGCATGGTACGAACTCCTTGGGGATCTCAGCGCCCGGATAATCCGGCGCCGGGGCCGACGCGCCCATCTCCATCCGGGTCACCGCCGGCGTTTGCGTGCGACGCGGCACGGCCGTGAGTAGGAAGCCGGTGGCAAATGCCATCATGAATGCCTACATCTGCACCAACCCATGAAACTTGCACGAGTAACTCGCAGTGACTCCCACCGCGTACATCAGCCAGCGACCCACACCGATCCAGGCGAAGAGGACTCCGAGCGGGAAGAAGATTCGAAACGGCTCGATGCGCCAACGTGAGATGGCCGGGCTTGCCGGGTGCGGCACATGCTCCATACTTGCAATCGGCGTCACAGACGATCGCCTGTGCCTGCCCAAAACTCAAACCCGGACATATTCCGGACACATTGATGATGCAAGGCGCCGAAGACCGGCAGTGCCCCGGTTTGCGTCAATTGAGTGTTCCAATGATGCTAGTATGGTTTTGTGAACACCGTCGAGGAAGGCGTTGAGGCGCGTTTCTGGCATGCGCTCGCGGACGGCCGGGTTCAGTGCGATCTCTGCCCGCGCTTCTGCAAACTGCATGAGGGTCAGCGTGGTCTCTGCTTCGTTCGCTCCCGGCTCGACGGCCGGATGGTCCTGACAACATACGGCCGCTCGTCCGGGTTTTGCATCGATCCGGTCGAGAAGAAGCCGCTCAACCACTTTCTGCCCGGCACGTCAGTGCTCTCATTCGGCACGGCGGGGTGCAACCTGACCTGCCGGTTCTGCCAGAACTGGGACATTTCCAGGGCGGGGGAATTCGACCGGCTTACCGAAGAAGCGTCGCCGGAGGCGATCGCGGACGCGGCGGTCCGGAGCGGATGTTCCGTGGCTTTCACCTACAACGATCCGGTCGTATTCGTCGAATACGCGATCGATGTTGCCAAGGCTTGTCGCGCCAGGGGCGTGAAGACGGTCGCCGTCTCCGCCGGATATATGTGCGATGCGCCGCGACGGGAGTTCTACCGCCACATCGACGCCGCCAACATCGACCTCAAGGGGTTTACAGAAGCCTTCTACAAAAGACTCTGCACGGGTTCGCTCGGCCCTGTGCTCGAGACGCTCGTTTACCTGAAGCACGAGACCCCGGTCTGGCTCGAGATCACGACGCTGCTGATTCCGGGCGAGAACGACTCACCCGCCGAGATCGAGGCGCTGAGCGCGTGGATCTTCGAGCGTCTCGGTCCCGACGTACCGCTGCATTTCACGGCCTTCCATCCCGACTGGAAGATGCTCGACCGGGCGCCGACCCCGGCGGCGACGCTCATGGCGGCGCGGAGCATCGCCCGCCGCGCGGGGCTCCGCCACGTCTACACCGGCAACATTCACGACGAGGAAACGCAGAGCACGTATTGCCACGCTTGTGGATCAAGGGTGATTGGTCGGAGTGCGTACGAGATCACGTCCTGGAATCTCACCCACGGCGGCCGCTGCAAGAGCTGTGGTACGGCTTGCGCCGGCGTCTTCGATGGCCCTCTCTATGGCCTCGCCGAGGTCGGGGCGGGGCAAGTGGGCGATTCATAGGGCTATGATTTTCACCCCGAGCGGGGGATTTGGAAAGAGACGCGGAAATCCTATGTCATCGCTGCGCGAGCAGCGACAATATGATTCTTCTCTTTGGCGAGGGTAGGCACGATGAAAACACCGATTTGCAAGATGCTCGGTATCGATTTCCCGCTGGCGGCTTTCAGCCACTGCCGCGACGTTGTGGCCGGCGTCAGTCGGGCCGGCGGGTTCGGCGTACTGGGAGCGACCGGCTTCACGCCCGATCAGCTCGAACTCGAGCTGAAGTGGATCGACGATCACATCGAGGGCAAGCCGTACGGCATCGACGTGCTCATTCCCGAAAACCTCTCGATCAAGAACGAACCGGGCGTGACCTACCGGGCGCTCGCCGAGCGCCTCCCGCAGCAGCACAGGGATTTCGTGCGCGACCTTCTATCCAAGCACGGAATCGAGCCATCGCAGGTACTTGAAGAGGGGTGGACTGCTACTCCTGATGCGCTTCCTTCTATGCAGCCCGAAAACGCGCTGAAGTTGCTGGAGGTTTCCTTCCGTCATCCGATCAGATTGATCGCCAATGCGCTTGGTGTGCCGCCGCAGTCGATGCTCGACATGGGGCGCAAGCACGGGGTGCCGGTGGCGGCATTGGTCGGAGCGGCGGAACACGCGGTGCGCCAGGCGAAGGCGGGGGTCGACATAATCGTCGCGCAAGGTGGCGAGGCCGGCGGCCACTGCGGCGAGGTCTCGACGATGGTGCTGATCCCCGAGGTGCTGCGCGCGATCAAACCGATCCGCGACGTTCCCGTATTTGCCGCCGGCGGCATCATGAACGGCCGCCAGATGGCGGCCTGCATGGCGATGGGCGCCGCCGGGGCATGGACCGGCTCGGTGTGGCTGGCGACCACCGAATCGGAAGCCTCGGAAATCTTTCGCGAGAAAATGATCGGAGCGCGCTCGCGCGACACGGTCCGTTCCAAATGCAGGACCGGAAAACCGTCGCGCCAGCTCCGATCGGCATGGACCGAAGCCTGGGAGCAAGCAGGCAGCCCCGGCCCGTTGCCGATGCCGTTTCAGAGCCTGCTCAGCGAACCCGCTCTGCGCGCCGCGGAGCGGGCGGCGGCGCGGGGAAACCTAAAGGCGCGCGAGCTCGTAACCTATTTCGTCGGCCAGGGCGTGGGACTGGTGGATAGCGTCAAATCGACGCGCGAGGTGGTGAAAGAGTTCATGGAGGAATTCGTCGCGGCGATATCCGACCTGCAGGCGCTGACGGAAGCATAGGCGCGCAGGGATAGCCTGTAGATGGTGCCGCAAGCCGGCGGATGAGCTGATCCAGGGGCTCTGCCGGGCCTGTTACCTGCCCGCGCTGCGGCTCGGGCTCATCAAGGAGAGCTGACCGGCGCGATGGCCGGTAGGCGATAAGCGAGCCGAGACGGCGGGTCCGAGCTGACCGCGGCGCTGCGCTCGGTGTTGAACGCGACCGGCGGCGCGGCCAAGGTCCGCGAGCTGTACGAGCTGCTCACCGCGGCGGAGGCGGCCGAATTTCTCCACGTCTCTCTGAGCTACGCCCAACACGCGACTAAGCGCCACGAGCTGCCGTGCATCAAGATAGGCGAGCGCGATCGGCGCTACCGGGTGATCGACCTGATCGCATGGCAGGAACGGCGCCGCGAGCCGGCGCTTTCCTGAGTCTGGGGGCGAGGCGATGAAACAGGTGTCTCATCGCGTCTCCCGAGATCTGTGTTGCGTCAAACCGTTTGCAAACCAACATTGCGTCATGCTAAACTAAGCCCATGGACAAACAGTTTGACTTAACGCGTCTTGCCGAGCTTCGCCAGAAGCTCAAGGACCAGATTCACAAGGCGACGGAAGCTGGGGATTACGACAGAGTGCAATTGCTTACGTCGCTAGGGAAACGGCTCGATAACGCAGTCGCAGAACTAATCTCTGTTGACGCTGAATTGAACGGGCAACCGTCCAAGCTGGCCTCGGCGCCGGTAAACTCGGCTCGCATCCAAATTTCGGCAGGAGATCTGAAGCAAAACCTGTTTCGCACAAAGAATGCAAAGAGACAAGGCATGCACTTACCTGAGAACATGCCAGTAGCCATCGACCTCGTCGGACCGAGCGGAACGAGGACGATCCAGACCGAGACGATGGACTACAAGTTCCGCGCCCGGCGCCAGTTTGGCGAATACTACGCGGAACTTCGCCTCGGGCCTGGCGATTGGCTTCTGCTGGAAGAGACCGGACCAAATCGTTTTCGGATCAGAAAGCCTTAAGGGGGGACCGGCTCTGAAGTTGTCCAAGCTGTGGAAGTGCGGAGCGCTGAAAGCGACGCTGACAATCGACCTAGGAGGAGGCCAAGGTGAAGGCACAAATTATAAACGGACGCTGGACCAGAAATGTACCTTGGGGGCGAGAGGGCAGTTGGCGCACGGACATTTTCAAGACTGTGCTTGATGACCGGCGACTGGTAGAGGCCGAGTTTCGATTGAAGAACGGACCGACGGTTATTATCCCTGCCAAGGAGTTGCGTCGCGTTCTGGTTGGAGGCAGAGATCACTACAAAGGTGGTCAGATTTGGGGACCGTTCAACATCGACCCCGTACATCGGACTGTTGACGGACAGCCTGTCCAGATGGAGGTTTCGGGCCTGGGTGTTGCTGGAAGTCTTAAGTCACGCCGTAGGTGGAGGCCGGAGGAATTAACGGAGATCGGCTGAATCGCTTCGGAAGGGCCGTGCAAGGAGGCAACTGTGTCGAAACCGGGCGGCAAATCCTGGCGAACGTATGGGCGGTCGTACTGGCCAACCCTGGAGACTGCCGATGATGCGAAGAAGGCGGTTCGCGAGGCGGCTGCGCTTGCCGTGATCTGCGGCGTAGGCTTGGTGGCAAATGCGACGCTGACGCATAGATACGCGGGGTGCGCAGACGCGGCGGGTTTTCTGATTCTGGCCTTCTTCATTTTCCGCTTCTCGCGCGCGGCGGCCACTATCGGTCTTCTGTTCTTCGCGCTAGAAGTCGCTTGGTCGGTAGCGACAGTAGGGCGGAACTTTCCGCCCATCTTCGTGCTTGTCGCAATTGTCTTCACGCTTGGTTACGCCAACGGGACCCGCGGCGCCTTCGCTTGGCATCGCTTTCGCGCATCTTCAACGCCTCAGCCCGCTAGAGAGTCGATCGGTCCAAACTGAACCAGCGCCTGCATAGGCGCGCAGAGATAGTCAAGTGTCCGCGTCTCGCGCGCTGTTACGCGCGCTCGGATTTGCGCTATACCAAAGGCCGCAAGGCCGCCCCGAGGTCATCCGCGGGTCGCGACCGCTTCGCGGCGCGAACCGCGACGCGCCCGACACGCGGCGGCGACTAAACCATAAGGGAGATTCTCAAACCATGGGAAAGCTCGACGGTAAAGTGGCCGCCGTGACCGGCTCCGGTCGCGGAATCGGCCGTGGGGTCGCAAAGGCGCTGGCCGCGCAAGGCGCGGCGGTGGTGGTCAACGATATCGGCGTAACGGTGAGCGGCGAGAAGGAGGCCGCCACGCCCGCCGACGACGTGGTCCGCGAAATCAAGGCCGCGGGCGGCAAGGCGGTCGTCAACCGCGACGATATCGCCACAGTCGCGGGCGGCGCCAACCTGGTGAACCAGGCGATCAAGGAGTTCGGCCAACTCGACATCCTGGTCAACGTCGCCGGCATCCTGCGCGACCGGATGATTTTCAACATGAGCGAGCAGGAGTGGGACGAGGTCATCCGCGTGCACCTGAAGGGCCACTACTCCACGATTCGGCCGGCCTCGGCCCATATGCGCGAGCGCAAGTACGGCCGGATCATCAACTTCTCCTCCAACTCGGCGCTGGGATCGCCGGGGCAGCCGAATTACGCCGCGGCCAAGGCCGGCGTCCTGGGCCTGACCTATAGCTGCGCCAACGCGCTTCAGAAGTACAACATCACCTGCAATGCGATCATGCCCGGCGCGGCGACGCGGATGACGGACACGATTCCTGCGGGGCGGATGCCGAGCGGCGGCCCTGACCTGCCCGCCAGCGCGACCGCGGAAGGCACGCCGCGCGACCCGGCCAACATCGCGCCGATCGTGGTATACCTGGCCAGTGATGAGGCGCAGTACGTTACCGGGCAGTGCTTCGGCGCTGCGGGTTACCGGATCATGCGCTACCGCCACATCGTGCCCGACCGGATCATCTACAGCACCGGCCCGTGGGATATCGACAAGCTGTTCGAGGTGTTCAAGTCAACGCTGGGCACCGACCTCGGGGTTCCGAGGATGTAGCCGGGTCAGAGATAACCATAGAGGAAGCCGATCACGCGGCGCGCGTAAGCGTCGGGCGCGACCCAAAGCGCGCCGCCGTGATCGGCTGACGGCACGATCCACATTTCCTTGGGGCCGCGCGCCGCGGCGTAAATCGCCTCGCCGTTGTGAACCGGCGTCAGACGGTCGCTAGCTCCCTGGATCACCATCAGCGCGCATCCCGAGAGACGCGCCGCGGCGTCTGCGGGCGAGATCTGCTCGGCCCCCGGCCGAGCATGAATCGCAGCTCCCAGAACATCGTGGCGGTAAAGGCCGGATTGAGCTGCGCAATCGACGGCACCTCGCGGAGCAGCTCGTCCAGGTTGGCATACGAGCTGTCGCTGACGATCGCGGAGAGCGTCGGCGCTTCGGCCTGCGCCATCAGCGCCGCCGCCGCACCCTGCGAGACGCCCAGTGCTCCGATCTTGTGAAAGCCTCGCGACCGGAGCGCCTCGGCGGCAGCCATCACGTCGCCGCGCTGATGCCAGCCGTAGCCCACACCGAGTCCGGTATGGTCCGACGCGCCGTGATCGATCTCGTCGATCGCGATGGCCGGGTAGCCGGCCGCGTGGATGAACTTGAGATAGGGGAGCATCGTACGGCGATCTCCGCCGCCGCCATGCAGGACCACGATCGCGGCCTGCTTGATACCGGGTATGAACCAGGCGGCAAGCTTCTTACCGTCGCGGCGCGTGAGGGTGAGCTCTTCGAAGTCGGCGCCGAACGCGGCACGCGGATCCGCGGGCGACCTGGGAAACGCGCGGGGCGGATTCGTATAGAACTCCGGAAAACAGATGCGGTAGGCGCCGTAGGTTGCCAGGCCGATCCATAGCACGGCCGCCGTGCCGAGCATCCCGGCACCGGCTATGGCGATGCCAAAGCGCCGCCGCGGTCGCTTGCGCCCCGAAGGCAGTCCCGAGAGTTGCGGGTTCGCAACCATCTTTTCACCAACCCGGCATGCGGGTTTGCACTAATCCAGCACGCGGGGTGAAAACTCGCAATGAGCCCGAAAACCTCAGCTCGCGGGCCGGGTCTGAGCGTAGGGGCCGCTCGTGAGCGGCCCTCGCTAACGGACAGAAGGGCCGTTCTCGAACGGCCCCTACGAAAGGATGGCGGGCACGGAGGCCCGCCCCACTACAGACAAAGGCCCTAAATCTGAAGTAGGGCGGGCGTCCCTGCCCGCCTCTGCACGCGCGATTTGTTGCGTAGGCAATTGAGGTTTTCGCAATGAGGGTGGCCCGATCGCAATTTGGGCCCCGCTCATCGAGCGATGAAGCGCGGCGGGCCTGCGCCGTGCCTTACCGCGGCGGCTTGTCCGCTCGATGTGCCGCCCTTATGCTGCAAAGGGCGTGTGAAAGGTGAACATCCGCACTGCCGAAACCGATCGCAGAAGTTCATCGAAATGGCGTGCGAGCGTTTGGGGCTGAGATGGCCCGCGGGCTGTTCCTGCCGGCGCTGATCGTCCATGGCGGTGCAGGTGCGCGCGGGGCGGCGAGCGAGCGCGCGGCGCGCCGGCGCGGGATGCTCGCGGCTGCCGCGCGAGGCGCAGCGGTGCTGTGCGGCGGCGGCAGCGCGCTGGATGCTGCGATCGCCTGCGTCAAAGCCCTCGAGGACAATCCCTTGTTCAACGCCGGCTACGGCTCGACGCTCAACGCGATGGGGCGGGTCGAGATGGACGCGGGCCTGATGGTGGCGGCCGGTGTGCCTTTTTCACCGGCACGCTCACTTCGTTCGACGCGGTGGGAGCTTGCCCACTATGTCGAGCGAAGCGAGCATATCGGTGAAAGAAGCGCCGCCGCCAGCACATCGCGGCGTGAGGCGCTGCGCTTCGGCACCGGCGCGGTTGCGGCGGTCGCGCGCGTGCGCAATCCGATTGCGCTTGCGCGTGCCGTGATGGAGCTCACGCCGCACATTTTGATGGCCGGCGCCGGGGCGGAGCGCGTGGCGCGTCGCGCCGGCATCAAGCTTTGCCGGCCCGGCGACTTGGTGGCGCCGCGCGCATTGAAGCGCTGGCGCGCGCCGCGCCGGCGCGGCGCTATCGCCGCATCGAAGAGCGGTACCGTAGGTGCCGCGGCGCTCGATGCGCGTGGGGGGCTGGCAGCGGCGACCTCTACCGGCGGATACCTTGGCAAACTGCCCGGGCGGGTCGGCGACTCTGCCATCCTCGGCGCGGGTTTTTTCGCCGCTGAGATGGGTGCGGCTTCGGCGACCGGGCTGGGCGAGGCGATAGTCAAGCTCGGGATGTGCCGGGAGGCGGTGATGACACTGGGCGGGGCGCGGCCGGCGGTGGCCGCTGCGCGCGCGATCGCCGACCTGGGCATGATTCCCGGCGGCGAGGGTGGAATCGTCCTGGTCGATCGGAGAGGGCGCGTCGGTTACGCGCACAACGCGGAAGCGATGGAAGTCGCCATCTTCCAGGCCTCTGGCGGGTTGCGGCATTTTGCGGTCAAGCCTCAAACCCGGTCGCGATAGCGAAAAGCCATAACCAGGTGCCGACCGTGGCCGTCAATCGCGCGGGTGTTTTCGCCGTCGTTGGCATGGCGGCGCTCCTCTTTCTCAGCCAGGGAATTGACGCGCCGTTCACCAAGGATCAGGAGCCGCAGTCGGCGGGATGGCTCCGCGACGTTGCGGTCAACGGTCACTGGTTGGTGGCCCACGATGACTATGGCTACGTGAACCGCAAGCCGCCGCTCTATTACTGGCTCTCCGCGCTCGCGGTGCGGGCCACCGGCGGCGAAGTGAACGAGATCAACGCGAGAGTCGTGTCACTGGCCGCCGGCGCGGTGCTTGCCGGCATCGTCGCGCTATGGAGTCGCGCATACCTGGGGGCGGCCGAGGCATGGCTTGCGCCGCTCTTTCTACTCGGCTGCTACGGATTCGCATCGCGCGCGACCGCGGCATTGACCGACATGCTGCTGAGTCTCTTGCTCTTCGTGGCGTACTGCCTTCTCTATCCACAAATCGAGGGGCGCGGATCGAACTCAAGGGCTGCAGTGGTCGGCACCCTTCTCGGACTCGCGATTCTGACCAAGGGGCCGGTCGCGATTGCGCTGATCGCGCTCGCCGCGTCGATCTACCTGATGCTCGGGCGGCGGCGGCCATGGGAGCCGATTCGCGAACCGTGGCCGTGGATCGCGATAGCGATTGCGGTCGCGATCGCCGCCTGCTGGTACATTCCGGCGCTGATCGCCGGGGGACGGGATCTGTTCGTCGTTTACGTGCAGGAAGAGAATCTCGGTCACTTGCTGCCCGTGCGATTTGGTGGCACCGGCGAGGCGGCCCGGCCTTTCTATTACATCGCGGCGCGGATGATAGGCGGTGCGATGCCGCTGGCGCTGCTGCTGCCCGCGCTGGTGGTTGCGCTGTGGACCGGCGGGTTCGATCCCGAAGCGCGCCGCCCGATCCTGTTTCAGCTCTCCCTGCCCTTGGCGGTGTTGGCCCTTTTCTCCGTCGCGAGCAGCAAGCGCGACGACTATGTGCTGCCGGCGATGCCGGGACTCGCGATCGCCCTGGCCGCGCTGTTCGCGCGAAGATACACTCCGCGCCCCGGCATGTCGGGCCGCGCTGAAGTTGCCGCGAGCGCCACCGACCTGATCGCGGTCATCATCGCGGCGGCCTCGGCGGCGGCGGTGCTCGGAGCGTTGGTCTTCTTTCGCCTCGGCGGCACGATTTCCGCGGGCCTCCAATCGAGCGACGCGGCCTATGTGGCGATGTTCGAGCGCGGGATGATGACGCTCGCCGGGCCGTTTGGTGCTTTCACGGGCGCTGTCGTGCTGGGCGCGATAATCGTGTTTGTTGGTTTTGCGCGCCGCGCGCCGGTGTGGAACGGCGCCGGACTGGGGCTAATCGGCATCGCCGGCGTGAGTTTGTTTGCGGGCACGCTCAGGCCGGATCTGGCGCGAGTCCGGACCGTCAGGGGAGTTGCCGAGCAGGTCCATCGCCGAATCGGCAACGCGCCGATTTTCGTTCTCGGCGGCAGCAACTACGAATTTTCCTTCTATTATGGCCGGGGCGTGCCGGTGTGGACGGGCAGGGGAGATCCGGCCGCCACGGTTGCGTCCAGGCCGATCTATGTTGCCGCTACGCCGCGCGATCTCGATCGTCTTGACGACCAAACCCGCCTGCGCTTGCGGCTTGTGATGGGGGGCGACAACGTGGGCGGCGGCGGGCCGCTCTCGCTCTATCAGTTTGTCCCACTTCGTGAGCATCATTAGAGACATATCGCCAAGAGGAAGGGCGCATCGATGACCAAAGAGGAGAGGATCGAGAGAGCCGAACGTACCATCAGCGTGCTGATGCGCCTGTTGGTGTCGGCAATCCTGCCGCTATGGGGGCTGGCGATGCTCGCCGTCGGGATCGGTTGGCGTTCGGGGTGGTGGATCGGGTGCGGCGTGGTCGTAGGCGGAATTGGCCTCGGGATGCTCGTCGGAAGCCCGATCGCAGAACCTTTTCTGCGGCACTAGCCGCCGCAACCGCGCAAATCGGCGGCAGCGCGCCCTGCTTCCCGGGGAAAACCGGTCGAATTCGCAGCGCCGATTTGCGCCGTCCAAGCGGGTGGCGCTATCCTTGCCTCGACGATGCCGATCTACGAGTACCAATGCGCCCGATGCGCGCGCGTAAGCTCGCACGTCGTGCTTGGCGCGCGCCGCAAGCCGCGGGTTTCTTGCCCGCATTGCGGGTCGCCGCGGACCCGCCGCGTGATGTCCTCGTTCGCGGTGGTCGGGAGTGAGGAGTCACGCCTGAAAGATCTCGACACCAGCAAGCCGCGCGACGACTCGTTCTATCGCGACTCGCGCAACGTGGGGCTGTGGGCAAAGAAGCGCGCCAGGGAAATGGGTGTCGATCTCGGCGAGAAATTCGAGGCGACCGTCGAGAAAGCGCGCAGCGGCAAGCTTATCAAGGAGATGTCGTAAGTACTTATGCAGGACGAAAAGGACCGGCTGGGCGACAAGCTGCGCGAAGTTGAAAAAGCGCGCGAAGATCAGTGGGCGCACGAGGAGGATTCGAAGCTGTTAGCCAAGATGCGCCAGCACATGTCGGAGAAAAAGCAGGCCGGCGCAGCCCTCAAATGCCCGCATTGCGGTAAGGCGCTGGTCGCCAAGGCGCGCAAGGGGTTCGCGATGATGGCCTGCCCCGATGAGGAGGGAGCCTGGCTCGACAGCGCCGTCCTCGAGGCCCTGCCGAAGGCTCGCAAATAGCCGCCGACCGCGTGCAGCAAAAGATGGGACTCTTTGTCGGTGGGTCGGGCCTCGAGGCCCGGGGGGCCTTTCCCGGAAAGCCTCAATCGGAAGCCGCAATAGTGAGGTGCCGCTCAAGCAGCGACGCGCTTGTTAAGAGCATCCCTGCTTGTGCGTTTACCGCATGCGCCCCGTTGGGCTATAGTGGACTCGGCGAGTCCACCATGCGGCGTTGACGGGTATGACGAGCCGGGCGCGATCTGCGAGGGACGCGGCTCGCATGCTGGGTTAGTGAAGGAATGTACTTTCAGTTTGGCGTACCGCTGGGACTCACGATTGTCGGGATCGGCTTCGTGGCGCTCATGTTTGGGCTGCAGAAGCTGCTTGCTCCCCGCAACCCCTATGCCCGCAAGCTTATCCCTTACGAATGCGGCGAGCCGCCCACCGGTCGCGCCTGGATCAACTTCAATGTTCGCTTCTACCTGATCGCGCTCATCTTCGTGATCTTTGAGGTCGAGGTCGCCTTCGTCTACCCGGTTGCGGCCGTCTATCTCGACTGGGTCCGCCGCGGCAACCGGTTCTACGCGCTGGGTGAAGTCGCTATCTTCCTGGCCATCCTGTTCGTTGGGCTGCTCTATGTCTGGGTCAAGCACGACCTCGAGTGGATAAAGAAGGTTCCGGAATAGGAAAGCCAATATGCCTTTGCTCAACACGTTGCCGGACTACGTCCTAACCACCAAGACCGACGAGCTGATCAACTGGATGCGCAAATCGAGCATCTGGTACATGCTGTTCGGCCTGGCCTGCTGCGGGATCGAACTGATGCATACCGGCGGCCCGCGAGCGGACCTCGACCGCTTTGGAGCGATCCCGCGCGCATCGGCTCGCCAATCGGATCTCATGATTGTTGCCGGGACGCTGACGCTCAAGATGGCGCTGCCCACGCGGCTGCTCTACGACCAGATGCCCGACCCCAGGTACGTAATCTCGATGGGCAGCTGTGCCAGTTGCGGCGGACTGTTCCAGCTCGCCTACTCGGTCTGCGACGGGGTGGATAAGATTCTGCCCGTTGACGTGTACGTGCCGGGATGCCCGCCGCGCCCCGAGGCGCTGACCGAGGGGCTGCTCAAGCTGCAGCAAAAGATTATGACCGAGCGCTGGCTCAGCAAGGAGCCGGGCCGCAACGGCAAGGCCGCGGCCTGAGCACGACGCAGGATTGCGATGGAAGCGCCTTCGATATACGCGCGCGCCAAGGAGCGCTTGGGCGAAAAAATCCTCGAGATCGCCGACAAGAAGCCTGACCCGTTTATGGTCGTGGATCCCAAGGCGATCGTCGAGGTTTGCGGATGGCTGAAGGACGACCCCGAAATTTCGATGGATTGCCTCTCCAACCAGAGCGGCGTCGATTACAAGGACCGGATCGAGGTCGTCTACCATCTGTTTTCCTATCGCCATCGCCACGGCGCGGTGCTCAAGGTACGACTGCCGCGCGAAAATGCGGTGGTCGCGACGGTTGAGAACCTCTGGAAGTCCGCCAACTGGATGGAGCGCGAGATCTTCGACCTCGTCGGCGTGACTTTCGAGGGCCACAGCGACATGCGCCGTATCCTGATGCCCGAGGACTGGCCCGGTCATCCGCTGCGCAAGGATTTCGTCGAGCCGCTGGAGTATCACGGGATTTCCACCGTCCGCGAGAGCCCGATTATCCGGCTCGACCCAAAGAAGAAATGAGCACGCTAAGAACCGAGGAAATGACGCTCAACATGGGGCCGCAGCATCCCTCGACCCACGGTGTGCTGCGCTTCATCGTCAAGGCCGACGGCGAGGTGATGCGCGAGGCGATCCCCGACGTCGGCTACCTTCATCGCTCGATCGAGAAGATCGCGGAGAAGGTCGGCTACCACGGGTTCATGCCCTACACCGACCGCGTGGACTACGTCTGCGCGATGTTCACCAACCAGGGCTGGGGGATGGCTTGCGAGAAACTGGCCGCAATCGAGGTGCCTAAGCGCGGCGAGTACTGCCGCGTGATCGCCGCCGAGTTCAACCGGCTCGCCTCCCATCTGCTGTCGGTCGGATCGATGGCGATGGATATCGGCGCTAATACGCCGTTCACGCACGTGATCCGCGAGCGCGAGATGATCAACGATCTGATCGAGGAGCTGTGCGGCGCACGCCTGACCTTCAACTACATGCGCATCGGCGGCGTGGCGTGGGATCTGCCGCCCGGATGGCGCGAGAAGGCGATCGCCTACCTCGACCATCTCGACCCGATCCTCGATGAGTATAACTCGCTGATCTCGTTCAACAAGATTTACGTTGAGCGGCTCGCCAGTATCGGCGTGATCAGCGCGCAGGACGCGATCGACTACAATTTGGTCGGTCCCAACCTGCGCGCCTGCGGCATCAAGTGGGACATCCGCAGGGACATCCCATACTCGGTCTATCCCGAGTTCGACTTCGACGTTCCGATCGGCAAGGGGGAGTGGGGGACGGTCGGCGACTCGATGGACCGCTACATGGTGCGGATGCGCGAGATGGTGGAGTCTTCGAAGATTCTACGCCAGGCGCTGGCGAAGATCCCTAACGGCCCGGTGCTGGCTAAGGTGCCGCGCAACTTCAAGCCGCCGGCCGGCGAATGCCAGGTGCGGGTCGAAAGCGCGCGCGGCGACATGGGATGGTACGTGGTCAGCGACGGCAGCGGCTATCCGTGGCGGGTCCACGTGCGCACGGGCTCTTTCGCCGCGATGGGGATAATCCAGAAGCTGAGCCGGGGCCTGATGATCGCGGACCTGGTCGCGCTGATCGCCAGCCTCGACGTCATCGCTCCCGAGGTCGATCGCTGAGGCGCGATGCAGCAACTGGTTGACAGGCTAATCGCCGCCGGAAGCTTCGGCAAGAATCCGCCGCGCGATCTGGTTTACGCATTGGCCATCCTGCTCTTCAGCGCGATCGTCTTTCTCGGCGTCGCGTTCCCGTTCGCCGCCATTATGAGCTGGTTCGAGCGGCGAGTGTGGGCGCGCATTCAATCGCGCGTTGGCCCCAACCGCGTCGGGCCCAACGGCTTTCTCCAGTGGCTCGCCGACGGTTTCAAGAGCGTTTGCAAGGAAGATATCGTTCCGTCCGAGGCCGACCCGCGGCTGTTCAAACTGGCGCCCTATCTCGTGATGCTGGCATTCATCGCGCCGTGGGCGGTGATGCCGTTTTCCTCCGACCTGATCCTGGCCGACCTGAATGTCGGCATCCTCTACATGACCGCGGTCACCGCGCTGACGGTGGTCGGCGTGCTGATGGCGGGATGGTCCTCGAACGACAAGTGGTCGCTGATCGGCGGGGTTCGCTCCGCTGCGCAGATCGTCAGCTACGAGATTCCGGCCGGGCTCTCGATTTTTCCCGTGGTGCTGATGGCCGGCACGCTCTCGATGCAGGGGATAATCGGCGCGCAGGGATGGGCGCCGCAGAACTGGTTCATCTTCGCCAACCCGTTCTGCTTTGTCGCCGCCAATATCCTGTTCATGTCGTCCTTGGCCGAGGGCAACCGCACGCCGTTCGACCTGCCCGAGGCCGACACCGAGCTGGTGGCCGGCTTTGCCACCGAGTACAGCGGGCTGCGTTACCTGTTCTTCTTCATGGCCGAGTGGGGCAACCTGTTCATCATCGGCGGGATTATCGCCACGCTGTTCCTGGGCGGATGGCAATTTCCGCACCTGAGCGGGAGCCGGGTGGTGATGAACGTGCTGCAGCTCATCACCTTCAACGTCAAGGTGCTGGCGATCGTGTTCTTCTCGATGTGGATTCGGGCCACCCTGCCGCGGGTGCGGATCGATCAGCTCATGTCGGTTTGCTGGAAGTACTTCGTGCCGATCTCGTTCGTCGATATGATCGGGACCGCGGTCTGGGTGGCGATTTGGCCCAGCGGCAACCGGGTCGCGGGATGGATCATGTTGGCGCTTGGCGTGGCGGTCGTGGTTCTGTTCATCCAGCGGGTCGTATACTATCTGCGGCGCTCGCGGATGGAGTTGTATTTCAGTCCAATCATCTGAGACGAATCCATGGGCGCGATGGGCACTTACGTCCGAAATATCAGGGACACCGTCACCACGATCTTCGAGGGGATGGCGGTGACGGCGTCGCACTTCGTGCGCAAACCCTACACCGTGCAGTACCCCGACCGGACGCCGGTGCGGGTGCAGGACACGCTGCCGTTCCGCTACCGCGGCATCCTGGAAGTCGACATGGAGATCTGCACCGGCTGCCTAGCCTGCGAGCGCGCCTGCCCGATCGATTGCATCGTGATCGCGGTCGAGAAGGACCCCAAGACCAGGCAGATGCTGATCTCGCAGTTCGATATCGACATCGCCAAGTGCATGTTCTGCGGGCTGTGCAGCGAGCCCTGCCCAACCGGCGCGATCCATCACACCACCGAGTTCGAAGGGGCTGACTACTCGCTGGAGAGCCTGATCCGCCGCTTCATCAAGGACCCGGTTCTCGCCTACAAGCCCAAGAAGGGGCCCGAGACCGACCCCCGAATCGCGCCAATTCTGAACCGCGGCATGAAGTACCTCGATCAGTGGGCGACGCCCGGCGAGAAGCGCGAGGAAGGGGGCCCGGCGTAGTTTTCCGGGGCCTTAGGTGACGCCACGCAGGCAGGCGCGACAACGGAGCGGCGGGACTCTCGATTGGTGAAAAAGTGAAAAAATGCTTGGACAGTCGATCTTCTACCTGATAGCGGCGCTGACGGTTGGCTCGGCGATGGTCGTCGCGTTCTCGCGCAATATCGTCTATTCGACCTTCGCGCTACTCGGCGCCTTCATGGGCGTGGTCGGCATCTATGTGCTGCTGGCGGCGGACTTCGTCGCGATGGTGCAATTGCTGGTGTATGTCGGCGGCATCCTGGTGTTGACGCTGTTCGCCGTGATGCTCACGCAGGGAATTGCCGACGTGACCATCTCGAACCGCACGGTAGGATTGGTGCCGGCGCTCGCCGTCGCGATTGCGGCGGGGCTGGTGATGCTATACGCGGTGCTCAGGACCCCGTGGTATCAGGGGGCGCCGCCGGTGGTCGCGCCGACCACCTACGGAATCGGCGACGCGTTGCTCAGCACTTACGTGCTGCCGTTCGAGATCGCCTCGCTGGTGCTGCTGGCGACGCTAGTGGGTGCGGTCGTGATCTCGCGCGGAGCGGCTACGGAGTAGGTTTTTCAGTAATTCAGCATGGGAAGAGGATGGACAGCTGCGATCCGGTTGCGTTCATTGAGCGCCTCACCGCGCATGCTGGGTCATTAGAAAAATGGTCCAGTCGGGAATCACGCTCGATCATTTCCTGGTCTTAAGCCTGATCGTCTTCACGCTCGGCCTGTTCTGCGTGCTGTCGCGCCGCAACGCGATCGGCATCCTGATGGGTATCGAGCTGATCCTCAACGCAGCCAACATCAACTACCTGGCCTTCGCTTTCTACGGCGGCGGGCGCTACGACGGCCAAGTCTTCGCGATTTTCGTGATCATGCTGGCGGCGGCAGAGGCGGTGATCGGGCTGGCGGTGGTGCTTGCGATCTACCAGGACTTCAAGACCATCGACGTAGAAGCCACCGAGACCCTCAGCGGCTGATCCGGGCGCTGGGTTGTGGCCTCCTCGCCCGGGTCGGGCGAGGCCGACGGGCGAAAGATGCCCGCCGGGCAGACCGGAGGATGTTACTGTTTGGTCCAGCCGCTTTCCCCGCCACAACATTTTTGCTTATATGTGCCGGATACCTGGTTAAGCAGAATTGCGGCTGCTGCTCCCCTTTACAAGGATAACCTTTGCGAATCGCCAGTTTCGCCTGACCGATGGACCACCCAATCAGCGCCAGCTTCATACGCTGGATCGTGATCCTCCCTGCGGCCGGGGCCACGATCAACTTTATCCTTGGCGCCTGGCTGCAGAAGACCTTCGGCAAGCGCGCGATAAGCCTGGTCGGATGCGGTGTGGTGGTGGGCGCGTTTCTCGTGGCGCTGCACGGTCTCAGTGCGATGCTCGCCCTGGCGCCCGACAACCGCTTCATGCTGGACGATCTCTGGCGCTGGATCGATATCGGCGGGCTGAAGCTTGAGATCGCGTTCTGGCTCGACCCGCTCTCGATGGTAATGGCGCTGGTGGTGACCGGGGTCGGCGGCGTGATTCACATCTACTCGACCGGCTACATGCACGAGGACGAGTCCTACTGGCGGTTTTTCGCCTGGCTCAACCTGTTTACGTTCACGATGCTGGTGCTGGTGCTGGCCGACAACCTGTGGCTGATGTTCGTGGGATGGGAGGGCGTTGGGCTCTGCTCGTTCGCCCTGATCGGGTTCTGGTACAAGGTGCTCTCCAACACCACCGCCGGCAACAAGGCCTTCATCGTCAACCGGGTCGGCGATTGGGCGTTCGTAATCGCGCTCTACGCGCTATTCGCCGGGCTCGGCGCGGTGGGGCATCCCACGCTCGTGACGCGCGAGGTGGCCAAGTACGCCTCGGGCCTTGCCAACCAGCCGGGCTACTTCGGGATGTCCTTGGTTACGTTCGTGACGCTGCTGTTCTTTATCGGTGCGACCGGCAAGTCGGCGCAGATTCCTCTCTACGTGTGGCTGCCTGACGCGATGGCGGGCCCCACGCCGGTCAGCGCGTTGATCCATGCCGCGACGATGGTCACGGCGGGCGTGTACATGGCGACTCGGCTCAATTTCCTGTTCGCGATGGCGCCCGGGACGATGACGGTGGTGGCGGCGGTCGGCGCGCTGACTGCGCTGTTTGCCGCCACCATCGCCACCGCCCAGAACGATATCAAGAAGGTTCTCGCCTACTCGACGATAAGCCAGCTCGGCTACATGTTCGCCGGGGTTGGCGTGGGGGCTTTCGCGGCCGGCGTTTTCCATCTGATGACGCACGCCTTTTTCAAGGCCTGCCTGTTCCTGGGCTCGGGCTCCGTTATCCACGCGATGGGCGGCGAGCAGGACATGCGCAAGATGGGCGGGTTGCGCAAGCACATGCCGATCACCTTCCTGACTTTCCTGGCCGCCACGCTCGCGCTGTGCGGCGTGCCTCCGTTTGCGGGTTTCATGTCCAAGGACGAGATCATCTGGCAGGCCTTTGCCCATGGTCACGTCGCGGTATGGGGGTTGCTCTGGATCGGCGCGGGCGTCACGGCCTTCTACATGTTCCGCCAGGTCTACATGACCTTCTCCGGTGAGTTTCGCGGCACCCCCGAGCAGGGGCACCATTTGCACGAGTCGCCGCCCTCTATGGCGTCCGTGCTGATTGTGCTCGGCGCGCTCTCGGTGATCGGCGGGTTCGTAAACCTTCCCCAGTTCATCGCGCCGATCAAGCTGTTCGAGAATTTCCTGGCCCCGGTGTTCAGCTCCGACCTGACTCGCGAGATAACCGAGGCCGGCATCCACAACCACGGCATCGAGGCGAGCTTCGCGGTGCTGAGCCTGGCGCTGGTAGTGGCGGGATGGCTCCTGGCGGACCTGATCTACCGGCGCGAGGCGATCAGCGCCGAGAGTTTCAGTACCCTGTTCGGCGGCGCGCTCTACCGCCTGGTCGAAAACAAGTACTACGTAGACGAGATTTACGACGCGGTCGTGGTCCAACCCTACCTGGCGCTGACGCGGGCATTTGCATGGTTCGACCTGCATGTCATTGACGGGATCGTGAACCTGGCGGCTGCGATCGTCGTGATCGGCTCGTGGCTATCGGGGCTGTTCGACAACTACGTGGTCGACGGGCTGGTCAACCTCACCTCCAACGCCACGCTCGCGGCCGGCGGGCGCTTGCGCCGGCTGCAGACCGGCTCGATCAACGCTTACCTGTACGGAATTCTGGCGGCGGTGATGCTGATCCTGCTGGCGCGCGCGCTGCTGAGAGCCTAGCAATGTTTCGTCTGTCATTCCGGGCGCAGCGAGCAATGACAAATCGCGGGGAGCCTCTGGAGTAGGAAGAGCGGCACAGGAAATGCAATGAGTCACGCGCTTACGCTGATAACCTTCGTACCTCTGGCCGGGATGGCGCTGATCCTGCTGTGTCCCGACGCGTTCAAGGATGCGATCAAGTGGATCGCGGCGGCGGCGACCGCTTCCCAATTGATCGTCGCGGCTTTGTTGTTCGCGCACTTCGACACCTCGACCACTGCCCTCCAGTTCGTCGAGAAGTATCCGTGGATTTCGAGCTACAATATCGACTACTTCATGGGCGTCGACGGGATCAGCATCTCGATGGTGCTGCTGACCGCGATCATCTGCTTCATCTCGGTTTTTGCCAGCTTCGGAATCGACCGCGCCGTCAAGGGCTACTACGCGCTGCTCCTGCTGCTCGACACCGGGATGATGGGCGTGTTCGTGTCGGTGGACTTCTTCCTGTTCTACATCTTCTGGGAAGTGATGCTGCTCCCGATGTACTTCCTGATCGGGATTTGGGGAGGGCCGCGGCGCGAGTACGCCGCGATCAAGTTCTTCCTTTACACCCTGCTCGGCTCGGTGCTGATCCTGCTCGCGATGCTGGGGCTGTACTACTACAACTCGCCCGTCACCTTCGACATGACCCGGCTGGCGGCCGCCGCGCCGAGCTACAACATCAACTTCCAGCGCATCGTATGGCTCTTGCTGTTCATCGGGTTTGCGATCAAGATCCCGGCCTTCCCGTTCCATACCTGGCTGCCCGATGCGCACGTCGAGGCGCCGACTGCGATCAGCGTGATCCTGGCCGGCGTGCTGCTCAAGATGGGGACCTACGGGATCCTGCGCGTCAACTTCGCGATCCTGCCCGCCGCCAGCCACGAGCTGGCATGGCTGTTCCTGGGCGTGATCGGGACGATCAACATCGTCTACGGCGCGATGTGCGCGATGGCGCAGACCGATTACAAGAAGCTGGTTGCCTACTCGTCGATCAGCCACATGGGCTACGTGATGCTCGGGATGGCGTCGTTCACCACGGCCGGAATCAACGGCGCGGTGCTGCAAATGTTCAACCACGGCACGATCACGGCGATGCTCTTTATCCTGGTCGGCGTGATCTACGACCGCGCGCACCATCGCGAGATCGGCGGCTTCGGCGGCCTGGCGGGACAGATGCCGGTGTACGCCGGCATCACCGGGATCGCGTTCTTTGCCGCGATGGGCCTGCCGGGATTTTCGGCCTTCATCTCGGAGGTGCTGGTGCTGATCGGCGCCTGGCCGACGCATCCGATCATGACCGTGTTCGGCGCGGGGACCGCGATCCTCACCGCGGGATACCTGCTGTGGACCTTCCAGCGCATCTACCTCGGCCCGCTCAACGAAAAGTACAAGGCGCTTGCGGACCTGAGTTTCCGCGAGGCGTTCACGCTGGTCCCGCTCGGCCTGATCGTGCTGATCCTGGGCCTCTATCCGCATCTGCTGCTCGACCTGCTCAATGCGTCGCTGGTCCATCTGAACCAGGTGGTGCTGTCTTCGCCGATCCCGGCGGCGATCGCGCTGGTTCGTTGAGATGGATCTCTCCAGCCTCTCGAGCCTCGCATACTTTATTCCGGAGGCTCGTTCTGACCGCGGGGGTGATAGCGATCGTGCTGGTAGATCTCGCTATCCGCGACAAGTCGCGGATCGGCGACCTCGCGCTGTTGACCGCAGCCGGCGCGCTGCTGGCGATCGGGATGGAGCGCGGGATGGGCGGGGCGTGGTTGTTCAACCGGATGCTGGTTTACGATCCGTTCGCGCTGTTCTTCCGCGCGCTGCTGGCGCTGGCGGCGCTGGTCGCGGTCTGGATGTCGATGGGCTCGCGCGAGGTCGCCTCGTGCGACCAGGGCGAGTATTACGCGATCCTGCTCTCCAGCACGCTGGCGATGTTCCTGATGGCCACCGCGACCAATCTGCTGATGGCCTACCTGTCGCTGGAGTTCGCGAGCCTGACTTCCTACCTCCTGACCGGCTTTCTGCGCCACAACCGCCGCTCCCAGGAGGCGGCGCTCAAGTATCTGATCTATGGCGGCGTTGCGTCGGGCACGATGATCTACGGGATGAGCTGGATTTTCGGGATCGCCGGCTCGCTTGACTTCACCACTATCAACCGGGCGCTGACCTCTTCACCGCATCTGCCGGCGCTGGCGGTGTACATTTCATTAGTCCTGATTCTGGCCGGGATGGGCTACAAGGTCGCCGCGGTGCCGTTCCACATGTGGGCGCCCGACGTTTACACCGGGGCGCCGATACCGATCACGGCCTTCCTTGCGGTCGCGTCCAAGGCCGCGGGCTTTGCGCTGCTCACCCGATTTTTCTATCCCGCGCTCTCGCGCCTGGCGCCCGGCGGCGCGTGGCAGGCGCTGGCGGGCGTGGAGTGGCCGCAGCTCCTGCTCGTGATGTGCATCGTAACGATGACGCTGGGCAATTTTGCCGCGCTGCAGCAGACCAACATGAAGCGGCTGCTGGCCTACTCCAGTATCGCGCAGGCCGGCTATGCGCTGATGGGATTCGTGGTGCTCTCGAACGACGGGATTCGCGCGATGCTCTTCTACCTTTTCGCCTACTACCTGATGGATGCCGGCGCGTTCCTGGTCGTGATGATCATCGCCAACCAGACCGGGCGCGAGGATCTGCCGGCCTATCGCGGGCTGGCCTGGCGCGGCGGGATCGTGCCCGCGGTCGCGCTCAGCATCTTCCTGTTCTCGCTGACCGGAATCCCCCTGACGGTGGGCTTCATCGGCAAGTTCTACCTGTTTGCCGCCGTGATCCGAAACCGGTTCTACGTGCTGGCCCTGATCGGGATCCTCAACTCGGTGGTTTCGCTCTACTATTACCTGCGGCCGATTCGCATGATGTTCTTCGAACAGCCCAACGGCGAAGGCGAGCTCGAGAGCGAGCCGTGGAACTACGGCCTGATGGGCGCGCTGGCCGCGGCGACGATCGCGCTGGGGCTTTACTGGGCGCCCGTAATCGCATTCGCCGACCGCTCGGTGCGCTTCTTCGTCGGCTCCGCCTAAACGTGCTGGTGCGGTGAAAGATTCACCGGCCGAAGAGACACCGATGATCGAAGCCGCCGGCGACGCGATCTGATAAGGAACAAGACACGAAGGAGGCAACGATGGACGCCATTGCCGCGATTGTTGGACGGCGCGTGTCGCGCGCATTCGCCAAACGCCCGGTCGAGCCGGCGCAGCTCGCCCAAATCGTCGATGCCGGACGCCATGCGATGAGCGCCCGCAACCTGCAGCCCTGGCAGTTTATCGTGATCCGCAATCCCGAGACGCTGCGCGCGCTGGGCGCGCTATGCTCGACCGGACGGTTCGTCGCCGATGCGCCCGCAGCGATCGCGGTGCTCAAGGATCGCAACAACCCGCGATGGGCCGACAATGACTGCGCGCAGGCCGTCCAGAACATGGCCAACGCCGGATGGGCACTCGGACTGGCGACGTGCTGGGTGGGCAATTTCGATCAGCCGGAGATCGCAGCGCTGCTGGGACTTCCCGAGGATTGGCCGGTGTTCACGATTCTGCCCTTCGGCCACATTGCCCCGGCCAATCCGCCGCAGCCGCGCCCGCTCAAGAAGCGCTCCGAAGTCGTGCATTACGAGCGCTTCGGGAATCACACCCCGTAGATCCCGAACGGAGGGCTAAGGCTGGAGATTCTTCGAACTCTCGACGAGCGATTCTCCCGACCTGGTCGGATTCGGACGTTGCGACAAGCCGGCCCGCCGCGAAGATCACACCTATCAGTGCCACGTCGATTGGATGGCGGCGGTGCTCGACCGGCTCGACCTGCACGAAATTACGCTGGTCTGTCAGGAGTGGGGTAGGCGGTTTGACAAACGCCGCGGAGTGGCGTTTACTCGACCCCGCGTTTCGCTATGATTTCGCGTGCGATGGCCAACGCGCGCGGGGTGGCAGACGCATATCGATTTGGCCGACCCGCCGATCACTTCAAGCGGCCACAGAGGTTAAAGGGTTTATGCGCAAGGGGCTTCGGTTGAAAGTCGGTCTGCACTGTGTTCGCGGCGCAGTCATCGCGGTCGCTCTAGTGATGCTGATGGTCGGGGTCGCCGATGCTCAGGCGGTCTCGACCACGCCGATGCCGGGCTCCGCCGGGGTACTTCCATACGGCGCGGCTCCGTTCCCGCCGGGCGCGTATCCCGGTAGTCCGGGTTATGGCTACATGCAAGGATGCGCTCCGACGCCGCCGGGTTATCCGCCCGCACCGGGATGCGTTCCGGTGTCACCCGGGTACGCTTCTCCATACGGCCCGCCGCCGGCGCCCGGGTACGCTCCTGGATACAGCGCCCCGCCAGCGCCCGGGTACGCTCCTGCGTACGGTTACGGCGCCCCGTCGGCGCCCGGGTACGCTCCTGGATACGGTGCCCCGCCGATGCCCGGGTACGCTCCTGCACAGGCCGGTGCTCCGCCCGCGCCCGGCTATTCCGCTCCGCCGGGTTATGCGCCGGGCGCGCCTCCTGCGGGGTATGCTCCGACAGCGCCGGGTTATCCAACGATGGCAGCGCCGGGGGCTCCTGGCGCGGCGGGTGCCGTTTCGGCTCCAGGGACCGCTGGTGCTGCGGCATCCAGTTTGCCAGGCACGTCCCTGGCGCCTAGTCTGCCGCCGGCTAACGGTATCGTCGGGCAAATGATGAACGGCGTCCCGAGCGGAATCACTTCTCAGCTCAGTCCTCAGATGATCAACCAGGCGATGAGCGCGCTCGGGGTCTCGCCCAACGAGGCGCTGTCGCTCGAGCAGCAGATCTCCGGCGGCGCGTTGAGTGCCCAGGAGGTGCAGAGCCTGTGCTCGCACCTGGCCGCGTCGAACATCAACCCCGGCATGGTTCAGACCTTGGCCAGCACGATGGGGTTGAGCGGGACAATGCTCCAGCAGGTGCAGAGCTGTATGCCTGGCGCAAGCGGACAGATCGCGGGTGTGCCCGGTTCACCAACCCAGGTTCCGGGTGGGGCGCCGCCGGTGCCGTGGCCCTCGCCGCTGGCGTACGCCGCGCTGACTCAGCCGTCGCTGATCGAGCAGAGCTACGGTCAGCTTGACCTGCAGCTCCCGCCGCCCAACCCGAGTCCGCTCTACTTGTCGCAATTCGGCTATTCGATTTTTGCCTCGGCGGTGTCCACCTTTGCGCCGGTCGGCAACGTCCCGGTCGGTGCCGACTACGTGATTGGCCCGGGCGACCAGTTGAACATCTACATGTGGGGCCGCGTTATTCAGACCTTCTACGTGGTAGTGGACCGCGACGGCTCGGTGGAGATTCCCGGAATCGAGCCCTTGCAGATCGGCGGCCTGACCTTCTCGCAGGCCAAGAAGCTGATCGAGGACCGCCTGCACCAACTGGCCGAGGCCAAGGCCTACGTGTCGATGGGTCAGTTGCGCACTCTCCAGGTGCTGGTCGTCGGGGCCGTGAACCAGCCCGGCTCCTACTCGATCGGCGCGCTGTCGAGGGTATCGAGCGCGTTGATCGCCGCCGGGGGCGTGGCGAAGATCGGCAGTTTGCGCGGAGTCGAGTTGCGCCGCGGCAACCAGATCAAGCGTTCGATCGACTTCTACAAGATGCTGCTCTATGGCGACAACGGCGATGATGAGTTTCTGCAGACCAATGACGTCATTTTCGTGCCCCCGATAGGTCCGGTGGTCGGCGTGATCGGCGACGTCCAGAGGCCTGCTATCTACGAACTCGCGCAGGGCGCCAACGACCTCAAACGCGGCATCGAACTGGCAGCCGGCACCAGCCCCTTCAGCAACTCCGAGAGAGTCCAGGTGCTGCGCGTCGACAAGCGGCATCGCCTAGTGGCGTTGGACGTCAGCTACGGTGACATCGGAGGAAAGCGTTTCAAGCTCAAGGACGGCGACCTGGTGAGCGTGTTCCACATCCTCACGCAGCACCAGGACGTCCTCGTGGTCACCGGCAACGTGCGCCGCCCTGGCGAATTCCAATGGCGCAAGGGAATGAGAGTCAGCGACCTGATCAAGATGGCAGGCGGAGTTGCCGAGCATACCTACTTCAAGTACGCGCGGCTGCAAAGACTCGACTATCCATCGATGAGGCAGCGCTTCCTGCAGATCGCTCTCGGCGACGCGCTGAATAACGGCCATGCCGATCCCGCCGACTTGGTGCTGCTGCCGCGCGACGAAGTTGACGTGTTCAACGAAGACTTCCTGCAACAAGCGCCCACCGTTAGCATCTCTGGGCAGGTCCAGTTGGCGGGGACTTTCGCCCTGAGCCCGAATATGCGGCTGAGCGATCTGATCTACATGGCGGGCGGTCTTCAGGACAACGCTTTCAAGGACGGAATCGAGATCCAGCGCACAGAAGTCGCCGGCGGCAAGAGCCGCGATACGCACATGTTCGTCGATTACAAGGAAGCGGCTTCCGATGGCCACGCCGACTCCGATCCGGTGCTCGAAAGGAACGACCAGGTGTACGTGAATACCGCTACGGGGTGGCATCCGCCGTGGTGGGTGCAGGTTGCGGGGGAGGTGATGCGTCCCGGCTACTATCCGATCGACCGCCATGACCACCTCAGCGACTTGGTCCGGCGTTGCGGTGGGTTCACTCGCGACGCGTTTCCGAAAGGGGCGGTGTTTACCCGCCTGAGTGTCCAGCTCAGCGAGAGCACGATGCTCAAGCAGGCCGTCATGCAGCTCTCCCAAGGGCTCGGCCAGTACGCTCTGATGGCTCCGCTGCTCAGCAACGGACCCAGCGGCAACTCCAACAGCGCGGCGGCGATGCTCAGCATGCAGAGTCTGCTATCCCAGGCTCAGACCCAGCAGGCGACAGGCCGCGTCGTGGTAGCGATGGGCGATTCGATCAACAAGCTGGCAGGTTCTCCTGACGACCTGCTGCTCGAGACCGGCGATACACTAACCATTCCTCGCCGTCCTTCCGAAGTTCAGATCCTCGGCCAGGTCAACCAGCCGAGTTCGCGTACCGCGGAACCGGGCTGGACGGTGTGGGATTACCTCTCCAGCGCCGGCGGGGCGAGCCCCTATGCAGACAGCAGCAATATCCTCGTGATCAAGGCCGACGGTTCCGTGATCACCGATCGGGCGATCAAGAAGGCCCATACCTTCCCGCTAGTTTCGGTGGTCAGCGGAGGCCTGATGAGCGTGCACCTCGAAGGCGGCGACACGATATACGTACCTGCCGATATTCAGAGCTTCATCCAGACCCAGTACGCAATGGATATCACGCAGATTGTCGCGAACGCCGCGCAGAGCCTCGCGGTCATAGGCCTGCTTGGTACGAAGCTCTGAGCCTTCATGAACTCCGGGAACTTCCGCCGGCGGCGCCTGTGGCTGCGCCTGAGGAGAGTCCGCGAAATTCCGGGGCTGCCACAACGGCTTGCAGATCCGGTGTTCAATCGCGGATTTCGTGCCTGCTACAAGGTGGTTCGCGAGTTCACGTTATTAGGCTACCCCCGCTGTCGCAGTTTGTTCAGCGCCGTGCTCGAAGCCGTCGCAAAGCAGATACCGGGAGGCGTCGTGGAATGCGGCGCTGCCGCCGGTGGGAGTGCAGCGCTGATGGGGTTGGCCTTGAAGCAGATCGGCGCCGAACGGAGACTGTACGTGTTCGATACCTTTGAGGGTCTGCCTCCGCCATCGGCGGAAGATCCCGACTTTGACGTGGCGGTCGGCTACACGGGACGCTGCCTGGGAAGGATCGAACAGGTCGACAACCTGTTTAAGCAGCTCGGTCTGTCGAACTACAAGCTGGTTAAAGGTCTGTTTCAGGATACGCTGCCCGTAGCCGACACGGGCCCTATCGCCGTCTTGCACCTCAATGGCGACTGGTATGAAAGCACCATGTGCTGCCTGGAAAACCTCTGGGACCGAGTAAGCCCCGGCGGAATCCTTCAGATCGACGATTACGGATTTTGGAAGGGTTGCCGCAAGGCTGTAGATGAATTCATCAAGCGACGCAAGATCGAAGCGTCCTTGCGCTACATCGACGTATCAGGAAGGCGGCTGATCAAGCCGCTGCGGTCAGAGGGTTATCGCGATCTTGCCGCCGCGCGTCAGTGACCTTCAGATGATCGCGCCGCTGCAGTCTGCAGGTGCGCCGGATCAGGTCGGCTGCGCCGGCCGGCCGCCGCCGCAAGCCTTGCAACCTCAGGCGCTAGCAACGCTCGCCTCCGGTGCGAGTACCGCTGTCGCAGGCGTGCTGGTTGGCCGGGGCGTCCAACTTGCCGGTCAGGTAGTGCTTGCGCGCGCGCTAGGCCCAGCCCTGTTCGGAGTATATTCACTCGGATGGACGGTGCTGCGAATAACCGGGCTGATGGCGCCGCTCGGGCTGGACTCGGGGGTTGTCTATTTCGCATCGCGGCATCGCGATGACCCTGGCAGATTCAAGGGCGTGGTGTTGGCATCGCTCGCTCTGGCTATCGGCGGTGGGGCGCTCATCGGCTGCGTGGTGTGGGTCGCGGCGCCGTGGCTCGCGGTGAGGGTCTTTGGAGAGCCGCGCCTTACGGGCGTCCTTCGCGGCTTATCGCTTGCGATGGGTCTACTTGCCGGCCTGCGGGTAGCGGCCTCCGCAACCCGAGTTTCGCAGCGGGTTCAGTACAGCATTTATGCGGAAGCGATCGGACAGCCGGCTGTAAACCTGTTGCTTTTCCTCATTCTCTTCGTGATGGGTGAACGTTTGATCGGTGCGGTGGCCGCGTGTACGGCCTCTCATGGCGTAGCGTTCCTGCTCGCCCTGTATTATCTCTTCAGGCTATTCCCCGAGGCCTTGTCTTCGGAGACGAGGCCGCTCTTTAATACGCTTACGTTGATCGGCTTCTCGCTCCCAATCGCATCCGCGGGCACCATGCTCTCGCTTAACGCTTGGGTGGGGCGCCTGCTGGTGGGCTACTTCCAGCCAGCCGCCGAGGTGGGAATTTATCAGGCTGCATCGGAGGCGTCGATATTGTTCGCGATCATCGTGGTCGGCTTCAGTACCATCCTCGCCCCGACTATCGCCGATCTTCATCGCCGCGAACAGTGGCAAATGCTCGACGAGCCTCTTCAAGGTGAGTACCAAGTGGACGCTCTATTTGAGCATCCCCCCTTTTCTGGTAATAGCCTTCCTACCGCGCGAAGTCATGACTGTGCTCTATGGCATGCGGTACGAGAGCGGCGCCGTACCGCTTCTGATCCTCTCGATCGGGCAGCTCGTCAATGCGGGGACCGGCGCGGTGGGGTTGATGCTTGTGATGACCGGGCATCAGACAGAGTTGCTCAGAATTTCGGCCCTGGCGCTGGCGGTGAACGTGGCGCTGAGCTGTATCCTGATTCCACATTTCGGCTTGGCCGGCGCCGCAGTCGCGAGCACCTGCGCCATTGGCGGCGTGAACTGCATGGCGGTGCTTGTGGCTTGGCGTTCGATTCGAGTCTGGCCCTATGATGCACGGTACTGGAAGGGCCTGATCGCGGGCGCGCTCGCCGCCGCTCCAATATTGTTTTTCCCGAGCGCGAGCATCCGGGCGCCCGTACTCAGACTGTCGGTCACGAGTCTTATCGTGCTGCTGATGTTTGGCGCGGCGCTGCTGCAGTTGGGCCTCGACACCGAGGACCGCCAGCTTGCTGCGACGACCAGGAGGCGCCTGTCCGGCGGTCGGTAAGTGGGCCAGTCCGTTCCACGTCGAATCTGCATCAACGGCCGTTTCCTGACCCAGGCAATCACGGGCGTGCAGCGCTACGCGATCGAGGTAACGCGTTGCCTGGACGACATGCTCGACTCGGGCGCTATCGACCGGGCCCGCTACAGCATCGAATTGCTTGCCCCGCGTCGGGGCCTGCGCAGGGAGATGCCGCTTAGAGCCATCCGTTTTCGCCAAGTAGGCCGTCTGAGCGGACATCTGTGGGAACAGTTGGAGCTGCCGAGTCATACGAACGGCGCCCTGCTGTTCTGCCCGGCCAACACTGCTCCGATTCTACGCTCGCGTTCGAGGACCAATGTCGTCACTATTCACGGGCTCAATTATATCTTCGTGCCGTACTCATACTCGGCCCGCTTCAGACTTTATTATAGTTTTCTGATACCCAGGGTATTGCGGACTGCCCGCGAGATAATCGCCGTGTCAGAAACTGAGAGACAACTAATGATCAGGCGTTTCATCAATGAGCTGCCGCGGGTCCATGTTATCCAGAACGGCAGCCTTCCCAGTGACTTTTCGCCCGACGCTGAAACGCCACCGCCGCCGGAAGCGGCCGGGCGCCGTTACGCCTTGTACGTCGGCTCGATCAACCGGCACAAGAACCCGCAGAGCGCGGTGAGGGCGATCGAAATCCTCGGGCGTGAAATGGATATCGGACTGGTGCTGGTCGGCGATTCATCCGGGAACTTCAGAAAGGCCGGCCTTCAGATTCCCGAGCACATCCGCGACAAGGTGAGCTTTGCGGGAAGGATCGAAGACACCGCCAGGTTGGTTGCCTTGTACCGTGCCGCGGCGTGCTTTGTCTTTCCCTCGTTGTACGAGGCGAGTCCCCTGCCGCCGCTCGAAGCGATGGCTTGCGGCTGCCCGGTCGTGACCGCGGATTTCGCGGAAATGCGCGAGCGATGCGGGGACGCTGCTGTCTATTGCGACCCCACCAGTGCAGACAGTATCGCGGCCGCGATGAAGGAAGTCATCGGGAATTCCTCGCTCCGAAGCAAACTGGTGCAGGCGGGCCTTTACCGCGCCAGGGAGATGAGCTGGCAGCGGTGTGCCGCCAAAACCTTCGAGGTACTCGACAGAGCACTGCCGGCATGACCCAGGAAAAGGTCAAGGTTCTCTACATCGCCGGCCTCGGACGCAGCGGCAGCACCCTGCTCGACAGCATCCTCGGCCAGATCGACGGCTTCTTCTCGATCGGCGAGTTCAATAACGTATGGGATTGCGGCGTCATCGCAAACCGGCGATGTGGATGCGGCGCTCCATTTCGAGAGTGCGAGACTTGGCGAAGAATCTTCGCGCGCGCCTTCGGCGGGATGGACGAGGCCCCAGCGCGGGAGATGGCGGAGTTGCGGGCGCGCGTCGACCGCCCACGCTATGTACCGCTGCTGTTCGTTCCGGGCTTGCGCGAAAGAGTCCTGCGCCGGCGGATGGGCCTCTACCTGCGAAATCTCGAGGCCCTGTACCGAGCAGTGCGCGAAGTCACAGGATGCAGGCTGGTCATCGATTCGTCGAAGACGCCGTTGCATGCCTATCTGCTCGAGTTGACCGGGGCGGTTGACCTATACGTCGTGCATCTCGTGCGCGACGCGCGGGCTGTAGCCTACTCGTGGCAGCGGGTGCGCCGCCAGTTGGATTCCGACAGCTACATGCTGCGCGTCAATCCGGCGAAATGCGCGTTGGCGTGGGACCTCAACCAGACGGCAACCGATCTTCTTTGGCGGCGCCGGACCGGGTGCTACCTGCGAATCCGCTACGAGGACTTCGTCGCCTCTCCCCGCCAATGGCTCGGACGCATCGTGGCGCTGGTCGGGGAAGCCCAAAGCCGCCTCCCGCTGGTCGGCGAAGACTGCGCGGAGATCAAGCCCGCACACGGAATCTTTGGTAATCCCAGCCGCTTCCGGACGGGGCTGGTCAAGCTCAGCCCGGACGAGGAATGGAGGCATCAGATGAAGATCTCACATCGGTTGCTCGTAACCGCGCTTACATTCCCAGTCCTCGCGCGCTACGGTTACCCGGTGATGCTTCCAAACGGTGACTGATCAGGGCGATGCATGTCATAGCTGCAGCGCTAGGGGTATTCAGTCTCTACTGTACGGTGACGAACCTGGTCCCCCTGAGCGTCGGGTTCGCGCCGCTCATCGTCCTGGTCCCGGTGCTGTTCGTGGGAAGGCGCCGCTACCCGGAGGTGGTCTTCAGTTGCGCCTGCATGCTCGCTTATTTCGCGATCAGCACCCTTATCTACTACGCGCCGTCATTTTTGCAGTACGAATTTTATCGGTATGACGGAAACGTCTTCACCAGCTATGCGCCGATAATGATCTACGGATTGCTTTCCATACGAGTGAGACTGCAACCGCTGATCAGGCGCTTCTTATTATGGGTCACGCTTGTAGACGTCGTCTTTATCGTAATTTACGCTGCCACGGGTTCGACCATTTTCGTATCGGATCCCGGTATTTATCATTTCCTGTTTTTCGCTCACAACGCAGCCGGCGGCTTCCTGTCGGTCGCGACCGCGCTGGCGCTGGGCGAGTGGTGGGTGCGGCGCGGCTGGCGCGAGTTCTGCTGGATGGCCGTCAACGGTCTTGGCATGGCGCTGACGCTTTCCGTCGGCAGCTTTATCGGGTTCGGGATGGCGGTATTGATCGTTCTGGTCATGCGGGAGCGGTGGCTTTGGCTTTTGATCCTCGGTTACGTGGCGTTGCTCGCGGCGCTGCTTTCCTACACCTATCCGATCTGGGAGAAAGGTGGCGAGATTCCGTCGCAAACCGAGTACGGGGGGCAGGCTCAGGTGAGTGGCGGTGCCACTACCGACTTCGATGAAGCGCCGCACGCGAGTCACGTCATCGCGCGGATATTTTTCCTCTGGCCCCGCGCCGTTGACAACTGGCTGCATTCGCCCATATTCGGGCTGGGATTCGGCAGCTACAACGACACCCCCACGCTGGGGTATTCGGGATGGGACGGGGTAGCGGCTCTCGCAAAACCCGGCAGCATCCAATTCGACGACAGTCACGCGCATCATACTTACCTGCACGTGCTTGCCGAGACGGGCCTGCTGGGGTTGTCGCTGCTGCTTTGGATGCTCTACGCGATGTGGAAATTCATCCACCGTTTGGAGCCGATGGCGGTTCGCTACGGTCTGCTGCTGGCGTTCTGGACCGCGGTCTGGTCGGCGACTACCGAGCACCGCCTGTTTGCACCGGCCGAAATGCTTCCCTTCACGATCTTGATGGGCTTGGCGCTGGCCAACGCGAACTGGCTGCGCCGGCAGGCGCGGCGCGAACGCGCGCCGTTGGCAGAGGCCGCATAGCCATTTCTGCCATGCGAACCGCAGTGGTCCACGACTGGCTGGTAATGCCGGGGGGCGCGGAGCGCGTGCTCGAGGAGATCCTTCGACTCCTCCCAGAGGCCGACTTGTACTGCATTGCCGATTTCATGCGCGCAGAGGACAGACACTTCCTAAAGGGCAGACCGGTCAGAACCTCGTTCATCCAGAAGCTGCCGTTCGCTTGCAGAAGGTACCGCTCTTATCTGCCGCTGATGCCCGCGGCCGTGGCGCATTTCGACCTGTCCTCTTACGACTTGGTCGTTTCAAGTTCCCACGCCGTCGCTAAGGGAGTTTCGACCAGTCCGGGACAATTTCATATCAGCTATGTCCATACGCCTGCTCGCTACGCCTGGGACATGCAGCAGCAGTACCTTGCACTGAGCGGTATGGCGACCGGCTTTAGAGGAATCGCAGCACGCTTGATGCTTCATTATTTCCGAAGGTGGGATGTGAATTCTGCGCGACACGTGGACCGGGTAGTTGCCAACAGCCGTTTCGTGGCCGCCCGAATTCGCAAAATTTATCAACGCGACGCAGTGGTGATATACCCGCCGGTCGACTTGGAACGATTCAACCTTCGCCGGCAAAAGGAGCCCTTTTACCTCACCGTATCGCGGCTGGTTGCTTACAAGCGCGTGGACTTGATCGTCGAGGCGTTCGGACGGATGCCGCAGAAACGGCTGGTGGTCATAGGTGGAGGTCCGGAACTAGCGAAGCTGCGCGCCATCGCGCGGCCCAACGTAGCGCTGCTCGGGTACCAGCCCTCCGAGGTTGTGCAGGACCACGTGCGACGGGCGCAGGCTTTCGTCTTCGCGGCCGAAGAAGATTTCGGGATCGCACCGGTCGAGGCGCAGGCCTGCGGGACACCAGTGATCGCATACAATCGCGGGGGCGTCACCGAATCGGTAGTAGCCGGAGAGACCGGCGTCTTTTTCGAAGAGCAGACAGCCCCAGCGCTGATGGCAGCCGTAGAAGAGTTCGAGAAGGGCCGTGGTCGATTCGATCCGGCCCGAATCCGCGCCAACGCTGAGGCCTTTGGGGCGGAGCGATTCCGGCGCGAATTCGCGCGGCTAATCGAAGATGAATGGGCCGCCTTCACGGCGAGAAACCGCGCGCGACATCCGCAAATCGCCGCCGGCACGCGTCGATGATCGCGGGACCGGCCCGGGGCGCTGTTGTGAACGGTAATTTCCTTGGAACGCAGACGCTCCACCCCATACGGCGATATTTCGATGGCTTCGCACCCGATCTTCGCCCCAGGGGCGCGGAGTTGTAAAAGTATCCTGCCCTGTCCCAGAACATCCCGGTCAGACTGACGCCACCCCGCGGCGGATCAACCACGAAGCCGGCGGTCTTGCCGCCATTGGCTTCGGGTGCCACCACGCCAAATTCCGCGTGAATATTCGACAGGCTGTCGACATGCACCATGGTGCCCCCGGCATGGACGTTGCCATTGATCTCGAGGTAGCCGCCCGCCAGGTCGCAGCCGCCATCGACCGAGATGCCGGTCTGCCCGGCATTGACCGAAAGAAAAACCTGGATGTGGCCGTGCTCGAAGCTGCCCAGGCCGCCGCGCTTGCTGAACCTGAGTCCGGTGTTGCAGAACTCCGCCGATACGTTGGAGACGGAGAACCGTTCGGTGAACGCACGGGTGTTGTCGGACCAGATCCCGACGGCGTCGGGCCCGTTGAAATCGTAGACCTCCAGGTTCTCGAGAGTCGGCCCGGCCATATTACCCAGATGAATCCCTACTGCACCTGGAAGGCTGTTGCCCTTTAATCCAAAGTTGCCAGCGTTCCGCTCATCTTCGGCGCTGGCCCCGGTAGGCCGAAACGGTTATCGGTAAAATCGAAGGCCGCTCCGCCGCCAAGGTGTCATTGGCACCGAAGTCATCGAGCATGATCCCGAGCCGCACAAGTTCGCTCGGTCGGTTTACGGGGCATTAAAGCCAGGCGGTGTCTGCCATTTGACTACGGGCAACCTGGATAGCTGGGCTGCGCGGATTAGCAAGAAGGATTGCTGGTATCTTGATTTGCCCTTTCACGTGTCTTACTTCACGCCCAGAAAGCGCGACGCGCCTATTCCGCGATGCCGGATTCGACTCAGGTAAGAGTGTGGTGTGTCGGGTTTATTGACCATTGCATAAATAATAGAAACTCAGGGTGAAAAAAGAGGCGGCAGGTCGGATTCCAGGACGAAGCTGCGCAGGAGCTGGGAGGAGCGCCGGGCCCGGCGGGCGAGTTGGCTGAGGTCGTCGAGCAACTGATCGATGCTGAGCGGACAGCCGTTAGCGAGTTGAGTCTTGAAGTGGTTCCAGACCTGCTCATCGGGGTTGAGCTCGGGCGCGTAGGCGGGAAAGCGCTCGACCATGAGGCGCGGATGGCGGGCCAGGACTTGGCTGACGGCGGGCCCGCGGTGAATTGGGCCGCCGTCCCACAGCAGCATGATGGGTCCGCGCAGTTGGCGCAGCAGCAGGCGCAAAAAGGCGGCGACCTCGAACTGGGTGAGATTGACGAAGTGGAAGTGGCAGTAAAGCCCGAGGCGATGGCGCACGGGACTCACGGTCACCGCGGAGATGGCCGAAATCTTATCGCGCGCGTAGCGGTGGACGAGCATCGGGGTCTGGCCGCACGGCGCCCAGGTGCGGCGCACGCTGGGAACCAAGAGGAAGCCGCTTTCGTCCAGGAACGCCAGATGCGCGCTCAGGCGCCGGGCTTTTTTTTAATCCCGACCCACCGGTAACGCTTCCAATGGGTGATGGCCGCCGCATTGCGCTCCAGCGCCCGCCGTTCAGGCTTCTGATAGCTCCAGCCCAGTTGCGCCAGGATGCGGCTCACCTGCGCCGGGTGATAGCCGACCCTGAACTCGCGCTCGATGAGCGCGGCGATCCGCCGCGTGGTCCAGAGATCGTTGGGGTAGCCGTAACCGCGGGCGCCCAGGGCCAGCAGCCTGGGCAGGCGCTGGCGTTGCCGGGGGGTCAGTCTGGGCGGCCGTCCCGGGGTCGGCCTGGCTTGAAGCCCCGCCTCTCCGCGCCGGCGCCAGGTCTCCCGCCACTGCCAGACCGCGCTCACCGCCGCGCCCACCATCCGTGCCGCCGTCGACAGCGAATGGCCGGCTTGCAACAGCCGCACCGCACGCCGCCGACGCCGCTCCAACTCCGCCGCACTTCCCACTGGCCTCATGAAGCCAGCGTAGCACAACTGAGTATTCCTTTCAATTATTTATGCAACGTTCAATAATTTCATAAATTTGAAACTGAAAACAAAATTGCCAAGCATTCTCGTGCTGGCCTACTTGCTCCGATTACCCACAGGTATGAACGATCTGGGGTCGCAAAGGCTTGCAAGCTCATACGAAGCGCCGGCCTCGCTGACGTCGCAGAAGCCCTCCTGTCACTCCAGCGCGGGGACGTTCGTCAGCCCCGCCGGACTTCGCACCGCAAGCTTATTCCGTTCCTTCTGCACGAGGAACATTGCGCCGATTAGGCCGTCGTGGTTGGTCATCCACAGGTAGCAGGCGGGCGATACTGTTACGAATATCACCATCAGGCGCTCCAGTGAGTAGCAGTTCAATTGTCGCATCGGCCTGCGAAGCGGCTGCCCCTTGACCGCGTTGTACAGATAGTGCGCGAGCCGCACGCGGCGCAGCGGCCGCGTGAGCCGCTTTAGCAGGCTCGCATTGGCGAAAGAGACCTGCAGGGCCGCTACACCGCCGGGTGCCAAATGGCGCAGCAGGTGAGCTATGATCTTCTCGCCCTGCGCGACCGGAATATGCTGGAAGACCGTTTGCGAATGAATCAGGTCGAAGCGCTCGTCGTCGCCCAGCTCACCAAGCTTGATGAGCCTCGCCTTGGGGCAGTTGCGCCGCGCCTCGGCAAGCATCGACGCCGACACATCCACCCCAACGATCTCTTCGCAGGCCTCGCTGAGCGGAACCAGCAGGCGACCCACGCCGCATCCGAAATCCAGTATCCGCGAGGCCCGGAACGCCGGATCGACGTGCGCGTGGATGGTGTCGAACACTCGGGCCATGTGGCGTTTGCCACTGGCAAAGAACTCGGCCCGGAGCTCCGCCGTCAACCCCTCCGGGTGATAGCGTTGGGACCAGGGCTCGTTACCTGGTGACGCAATGTTGCCGAAGTAGGGATCGTTCGATCCATACCACTCCCAGGACTGGTCAATATCGTCGAAGAACGGCGCCATTATCGCGTTGCTCGCTTTCGAAGACCGTGATGCGGTCGGCGCACAACTCAGCCTGCACCTCACCGGGCGCGACCGAAACACCCTAACATGGTGTTTGCGTCGTGTAAACGTTGGGCCCCCTTTCGTTCTGATGCGAATGATTTACGGGGCGTCAGTATAATCCGGCCGCCCTCGGCGTGATTGTGCAGTGTCCACTGCCCTGCTGCGGCTATCTGAATCTGGGCTGGGAATACCAGCCTTCGCCGCCGCCGTGCATGGAATCCATCTCGTACCAGAGCGTGTGCGACGCCTGCTATCGGGCGCCGGACATCTCAGAGTTCCGAGAGATTCGGAGTGTGCCTTAACCTTTCAGGGCAGCAGCCCCTTCCGAGGAGGCCTCGGCGGCGCCTGGGCAACGAAGTTTGTGGCGCTCATAGCTCCATGGCCATTTCCGACCGCCAACTGAAGGTGGCTCGGTGGTGCTGAGTTGCGCAACCAACCGTCACTGGGCCAGAATAGCCCGGTCAGGGCCGCAGTGCTTGTCGAATCGACTACGATACCCTCGGCGCCTTTCACGTCAGTGTTCTCAACGGTTATGACGACGAACTCTTCGACGAGATGCGAATTACCGGCGAGGCGCACCAGGGTGCCGCCATGCTGGATATTGCCGTTGATCTCGAGATAGCCGCGAGCGACGAAAGCGCCGTCTTCGAGTAAGACGCCGGTCTGCCCCGCACGGACGGAAACAAAGACCTGGATGTGGCCGTGTTCGAAGCTTGCGTTGCCGCCGCTCTTGGTAAATCTCAACCCGGCCGCGCAATTGTCTACGTCGACGTTGGAAACAAAGTAGCGCTCGGTAAAGGCAATTGTATTGTCAAACCAGACACACGAGCCCCCTGAGAAGCCGTAGATTTCGAGGTCTTCGAGAGTCAGGCCCACGAGATTGCCCACATGGATCCCGGCGGCGCCAGGACTGGCGTTTCCCTGTATCGCAAAATGCGCCAGGGTTCCGCCCATCTGGGGCGATCGTGGTGGCAACCCGAAGTGATTGTCCGTGAATTCTAACGCCGCTCCAGCACCCTGGTACTTCAGCAGCGTGGCTCGCCGCCCCTGACCGTAGATGCTTACGCACGGATTCGTGATTCTGATTGGGTTGGCGAGCGTGTACGTGCCTTCCGGCAACACGATCGTGCCACAACCGTTTTTCCCGTCCGCCGCGCCGGAAAGACCGGCTATGGTCCGGCTGATTTCCCCACCGATCTCGGCCCCGGCAGCAACTATCACCGCGTGGCCAGTCGCGCTGGGGCCAAATGCCACGGGATGAGGGGTAGCGGCAAAAGCGGCTTGAGATGAAGACCGGATCCCGCGCGGCACGGCGGTCGGCGCGAGGTCAAACGCGAACCATAAGACCGCCAACGAAGTTATCGCAGAGGCCAGGACGGTAGCTGCCAGTTTCATCCTTTTATCCTCCTCAAGTCTTCAGGGCTAAGTAAGGTTAGTTCCCGCGTCGCGCGGCTGCAATCCCGCAATTTGCTGCCGCGGATCCATTTCCGGATCGACCCTCGCCTCTTCCGGTGAATCCGACCTAAATTGAAAGCGGCTTGCGATATCTATGACGCACACGCCCCGTTCCCGACTGAAACAGGGCCTTGAGCAAACGATGAACGACAGACTTAGCAAGGTGTTGATAAACAAGTCGAATACTAAGTTGTCCATTTGAGTCCTCAAATAGAGTAAGGATTTGACGGGTGCAGCGGGTGTGGATGCCACGAAAACCGGCACCGATCGACCGCTTGGCAAGGCGAGCGTGAGACCGGACGTGGAAACCTCGACGAAACTGGGCGAAGGAGCGACGTCCAGCTCTGATTACCGCAGGGAGCGCGGGGCGCGCTACCTGGAGCGGTTTTCCTCCGACCCAGGTAGCGACATCGGAGGGCGGCTCTTTGCGGCCAAGATGCGACGTTACATTCCGCCGCACGCTCGCGTATTCGAGTTTGGCTGTGGGACCGGGCGCAACCTGCTTGCCGTCCAGAGGGAAATCAAGGCCGGCTACGACATCAACGAGCATGCTCGCGCGATTGCGCGTGGTTGCGGACTAACGGTCTACGATGTGCCGGAGTTGATAAGCCGCTGGGTCGCAATCGTCCCTTACCACGCGCTCGCCCTGACTACCTTGACCAAGGTCTTCGCAAGGATTTTGAAGTCCAGGCCTAAAGACCAGTTGTCGATGTACTCGCAGTCGAGCTTTACCACCTCTTCGAAGTCGTTGACCGAGCCGTTGCCGTTGAGCTGCCACAACCCGGTGATGCCGGGTTTCATGGCGAGGCGGCGAAAATGATGGGCAAAGTATTTTTCCACTTCGTTGGGAGTCGGCGGGCGGGTGCCGACCAGGCTCATCTGCCCCTTGAGCACGTTCCAACACTGCGGCAACTCGTCGATATGGTGGCGTCGGAGCAATCTTCCGATCGGGGTGACGCGCGGATCCTGCTTGATCTTAAACATCGGCCCCTTCATCTCGTTGCCACCCAGCAGTTCCTTTAGGCGCTGTTCGGCCTCGAGATACATAGTGCGGAACTTGTAGATCGTAAAACGCCGCCCGTTCTGACCCACCCGTTCCTGGCGGAACAGCACCGGACCCGGCGATTCGCGGCGGATCCGGGGCGCGAACCAGAGGTAAGCCAGCCCCGATAGCCCGAGCCCAATAATCGCTCCGGCGATATCGATCAGCCGCTTGATTAGCAGCGCCAGGGGGGCGTGCGGCGCAGTTTCCAGCGAGACCAGATAGGCGCCCCTGCCAAGGTCCTCGACGTGGTAGTGACCCACCTGCATCGGTGGCATCTGCACCAGCATCCGGAACGTGATCCCACGCTCCGCGCACGCCACCGCCAGACTCTCGGTCGCCGCCGCTTCATACCATTGCGAGACCGCGGTCACCTCGTCGACCACGTACTGCTGCAGGATGCTCTTCCAGTCCGCCGGCTCGAGCCGCGCATGCCCGTTGCCATCGCCGTTGGCGCCATTCCCGTTGCTGCCGTTTGCGTTGACCCCGTTCGTAGGCATCGTCGAAAGCATCGCGACCACCTGCACGCCCCAGTGCGGATGCTCGCGCAGCATGCGCAGGTAGTCTTGCGCCTGGGGCCCGTCGCCGATCACCATCACGCGCCAGAGGTTGTGAGAGCTGAATACCGAAAAGCGATATAACACCAGCCTGACGGCGGTTCTCTCCCCCAGCAGCATCAGGAAACTCAGGCCCAGGTAGGTCTCGAGCAGGAGCCGGCTCACTTCCGGCTTCTTCATCAGGTACATGCTGCTGAGCAGAATCAGACCCGCCACGACCTGGCCCTTCACCAGAGCACGGGTGGTACTAGCGAGCGACTCGCACGTACCCGACTCGTACAGTCCCGACCATCGGAAGGCGATAATCGAGGTCGGTATGATTACCCAGAGTACCCATGCGTATTCCTGGACTGACTCCGGGACAGGGCTGAACAGGGGAAAGATCCGCAGCCGCACGTAATAGGCGGCCAGGTAACTGATGAGCAGGAGCACCACATCGCCGGCCAGCAGGACTTGTCTGAGCAGGGCTTCGCGCCGGCGTAGCATCCCACCGCTGGCCGTCCCGACTGACGAACCGGCTTCGCCAATCCGCGCCGACGTTGCTAGCGGCTGGTAGGAAGAGCTTTGCACCGCACACACAACCGGCCTCGCTCAGCCTCTCCGCTGTGGTCTGCGTGCTAGAGTCCCATCAAGCTGGAAAAATGAGTATCAGCCGAGAGAGTTGCTCCCACGCTATGCCCCTCCTGTCCAAATGGCGGCTGGTGCGGGCCGCGCGCCCTCTCGCTTATCCCTTCTGGGCCCGGGATCGCACTGGCTCGCGAAGACGTAAGCCCTCCTCCTCAGGAGCCGAAGGAGCTTCCTCGGGCTCCAAACCCACAGCTACCAGGCGCTGCGTGTCGCGATGCGACCGCGTCAGCCGGTCTCGAACCACTACCCACATGACGGCAAGCAGGCAGGTGGCGACCGCGGCGATCGCCGCATCCAGCAGCGGCCATGGTGTATAGATCCGGTCGCTGACGTAGGGCGGCTCCTCCACGGTAAAGGCAAAGTCCGCCTGGACCTCGGCGGTCTTCTCCTGCTGAATCTCCTGGGCGATCAGTTGGTCGAGCTGGTTGATAAGCAGGCTGTCAGAGGTCTTGCCGAGCTCTGCCTCGAGCGCCTTGACCGCGAGCGAGGCCTCAAGCATCGCCTGGTTGCGAAGTCTGGCCCGCAAGCCGTCAACGTATCCCTGCAGCACCTTGCGGGCGAACTGTGCGTCAGTGTCCTCGAAGTCAAGCTCGAGGTTGCCAAGCTTGTCATCGTAGCTGTAGTCGAGCCGGTCCTCCATCGCCAGGTACTGCGAGTAGCGCGAGTAGGGATGCATACCGACCAGCGCTTCAAGGTCGTGGTACCAGTTCTTTCGGCACACGCGCGGGCCCAGGTTGAAGCGCTCCACGATTCCCATGGTGAAGTCGTAGGTCGAGACGATCGTCATGTGCTCGTTAACATCGGTTGGAGTGCCGGTGCCGAACAAGCTGCTCAGCAGAGATCCACTGTTGCCCGAGATCCCGCCGGAGATGCTGCCGAGCAAGCCGCCCAAGTTCACCGTCGATTGCGGCTCCTGCGAGGCGGGTCTCAAGATGCCTTCGGCGCGATAGTAGTGGAAAAACAGGAACTTGGTGACGAGCAGGGTGGCGACGCCAATCGCGAATGCGGCCAGCGCGATTCGCAGCCGCCAAGGCCTGAGCAGCGCCCAGTAGTAGGACAGCTCGACGCCGTCGTCGAGATCGTCCAGCGCCACCGGTGCCGGCGGAGTTGTCCGTTCTCCGACGCTGGGTGTGCGAGGACGAGAGGTTGGCCTGATGTTACTTGGTTGGTCCACTTCAACGCGCAGACAGACTCTCTTCTGTGCCGCCCGTGTCGCCCCTGAGCCGTGAAGGCGCACACTATCGGGCGTAGGTGCACACCCCCCCTGAGTGCCGACACCGGCAGCCCCTCTACCGCCGGTTCAATCTGCCAGCATCAGTGCCCGCTAGTCAAGCTTGACGCATGCGCGACAGTAATGCGGTTCCCCGGGTGCGCCGTAGAGCGTGCTAGAGCCTTATCAAAGCTTTGGGGCGGCAGGGGCGCAGGTTGAAGGCCATGGCGCTGCTGGGGTTGCATCGCTCAACCGGCATGCGTATCGTTCCGGGCGCAGCGTCAGCTCGGGCGAGACAGTGCATGAATCTCATTGCCCAAGGGCCGAACACGGAAGACGACCAGGTTCTCCCTTCTCGGGCCCGGTATCATTGGGCACCTTGCGAGGCTCAGAGAGCTTCATCGATGTATGCACCAAAGCGAAGCCGATTGAACGTTTTGCGCTGTGAGGGATGCGGCTTGCGGCTTCCAAACCTCGGGCAAACCTTGATTTACTAAAGAGCTGTGTAAGGGCATGATTTGTGCTGCCGCTCCACTCTAGAACTGGATTGACAGCGTAACCAGAAGTTCATGTGGGAGGTGCTTGAAATGAAGAAATTGACACTTGCTGCTCTCGCCGGGCTGCTGATCGCCGGGTCGGTAGCGTTTGCACAATTTGAGGGCCATCCGCATCTGAAGGCGGCGCAACAGCACATCGGTGAGGCCCTTCAGCAACTCCGCGAAGCTCAGCACGCCACCAAGGCAGAATTCGGTGGCCATCGCGACCGCGCGGAGGCGTTACTCAATCAAGCGGACCGGGAGATCGTGGCAGCCGCCAAGTTCGCAAATACACATCCCATCAGCAAGAACCAGCCACCGGTTCCTTGAGAATCCGATGCTCAACGGCGAGACGATCCGGCTCGGCTGAGCGCTGCGGATGGCGCCGCGCTAGGAGCAGCGGAGCGCGCGCCCCGGGGTAAGGGAGCGCCTAAAGTCCTATTGCGCCTGCGGCGAAGCCGAGGCCGCGGGCTGATGGGGTTGGCCCATCGGCGCAAGGTTTTGCGCGCCGCGCGGTACCGGTGCGAGCTGGGAGGAGGTAGGGGGCGGCGCCACGTGGGTCACGTCGGTTGCGATGGAGACCGAAATGATCAGCATGCCCTGCTGGTAGCGGGGCCCGCCCACCATCAGCCGGCCGCGGTTGGTGAGCTTCAGCGCGGTGGTCATCATCGGCTGCTCGCCCTGAAAGAGCATCAACTGCATCGCGATCATGTTGCCTTCAATCGCCTGCGGTTCGAGATGCAGGATCCGGCCGCCGGGCAGCGTGAACACGATGCTGCGGCCACAGTTGGTTTTGACTTCCTGGACGCTCAGCAATCTGTAGGTACTGTAATGGAACAAAGAGTTGAGCTGCGGCGCCATCGCCTGCAGCCGCGTATCCATCCCCTGGTTGGTATCGGCGGCCAGCACCGAGATGACCCGTACCGCGACCGGGTATCCGCTCTGTGCGGCGGCGGCGGTGGCCGCAGCCGTGACCAGGGTCATCGTCAGGATTCCTAGCAGGCTGGGGGCAGGCCGGGGCATGACTAAGGCTGGTCGGGTATCCAGATCACGGTGGTTTCGGTTTTGGGCTCGCTCCAGACTGCCACCGAGGGCGAGTTCGCCTCCAGGCGCGAGATTATGGCCCGCGAGCTATTTTCCGCGACAGCAGCCAACTTGGGACCGAGGGCGGACTCGGCACGCTCCGCCGGCGCGGAAATGGTCGCCTGTGGCGCGTAACGCGCCACCATCCGACTGGCATAGGGGGCCAGCAGCACCGCGGTCAGCGCGGCGGTCGCAAGGCCGGCGCCCGCAATCGCGAGCGCGGCCATGATCTGCTCGCGCGAGGCTTCCAGGCGCCGGCCGATACGAACGTAAAGCGGCGGCGCGAGTTGTCGAATCCGCATCTGCACCGCCTCGGCGAAGCCCTCCGGCGCGGGCGCGCCCAGCGTATCGCGTAACCGGCGGCCCAGCGCGACGTTCTCGGCAAGCTCGCGCTCGCACGCGGCGCACTGCGCGAGATGGCGCGCGATTTCCTGCATCTCGTGGGGCTCGAGCTCGCCGTCGTCGAAGGCGCCGAGCAAGGGACCGATCTCATCGCATCGCGCCATCGGTCAACTCCCTTCGAGGTCTTTGAGCAGACCGCGCAGGCGGTTGCGGGCGTAGTGCAGACGGCTCATCACCGTGCCGCGCGGCACGTCGAGCGTGTCCGAAATTTCGTCGTATGACAGGCCCTCCACTTCTCGTAGGAGTATCACGGCGCGGTGCTCCGGCGTCAACTGATCGAGCGCCTTGCGGATACGCTCGCTGAGTTCGCTGCGGCGGACGGCGCGATAGGCGTCGTCGGCGTGGCTCGGGATGCGGCGCAGCTCGCTTTCCGCTTCGAGCCCGCGCAGCACGACGTGGCGCGTCTCGCGGCGGCGAAAATCGATCGCGAGATTGACGGCGATCCGGTAGAGCCAGGTCGAGAAGCTCGAACGCGATTCGAACCTGGGTAGATTCTCAAAGGCTCTGACAAAGGCTTCCTGCGCCAGCTCGAGCGCATCCTCACGGTTGTGCGCAACCGCCTGTGCCACACCCACCACTCGTCGCTGGTAGCGCTCGACCAAAACGCCAAAGGCCTGCCGGTCTCCTCGCTTGGCCCGCTCGATCAGCTCGAGCTCGTCCTCATCTGGGCGGCTGCCTGTTCTCAAGGTCTTAGACGCCCGACCGCAGGGTGAAATTCAGACCGTCCCGCCGCGGAAAAGTCCCCCCAGGCTGTTTCATCGAAGTTAGCTCCTCCCGGTCAGAGGCGATATGTCGTCGCAGCCTGGCCCAATTCGGCCCAGTTTGGGCCCGACTTGAGGTCAACCCTGAGCGGGACCCGGAGCTGAGCTGCGCCTTCCATCTCGCGTTTGACCAGGGCGCACGACGGATCGAGGCTCGCCTGGTCCACCTCGAAGAGCAGCTCATCATGCACCTGCAACACCATCCGGGCCCCGAGGCCGCCCTGCTTGAGCGCCCGCGACACTCGTACCATCGCCAGCTTTATCAGGTCGGCGGCGCTGCCCTGAATCGGGGTATTGATCGCGATCCGTTCGGCCTGCGAACGGGCGCCGCCATCGGGGGCGTTGAGCTCGGGTAGATATCGGCGGCGGCCGTACATGGTGGTCACGAAGCCCCGTTCGCGGGCCGTGGCCAGCGACTGCTCAATGTAGGCGCGCACGCCCGGTAATCGCTCGAGGTAGCGCTTGATGTATTCGGAAGCTTCGCTGAGCGCAATCCCGAGCTCGCCGGCCAGACGCTGTGGACCCATCCCGTAGATGATCCCGAAGTTGATCACCTTGGCCAGCCGGCGCGCGCTCTCGTCAACGGCGGCGGGCGTGATGCCGAGTACTTCGGTCGCGGTCCGTACGTGGATGTCCTCGCCCTTGTGGAAGGCCTCGACCAGAGTCGGGTCGGCCGAGAGATGGGCCAGGATGCGAAGCTCGATTTGCGAGTAGTCGGCCGACAGCAGCGCGCATCCGGGGGCGGCGGCGAAGGCGCGGCGGATGCGCCGGCCTTCCTCACCGCGCGCAGGGATGTTCTGCAGGTTGGGATCCGTGGAGCTCAGACGGCCGGTCGCGGTCAGGGCCTGATGGAACGACGTATGGACACGGCCGGTGGCGGGATCGATCAGCATCGGCAGCGCGTCGCTGTAAGTGGATTTAAGCTTTGCGATGGTACGGTACTCGAGCAGCTTTTTCGGCAGCTCGTGCGATTCGGCGAGCTTGGTAAGCGCGTCGGCATCGGTCGAGGGGCCGCTCTTGGTGCGCTTGAGTCCCTTGGTCGGGAGCTTCAAGTCGGTGAACAGTGTCTGGCGCAACTGGAGGGGAGAGTTGAGATTGAATTTACGGCCAGCCAGCCGATAGCACTCGGCCTCGATCCGTTCCTGCTGCGCGCCGAACTCCTCCGATATCTTCCGCAGCGCCGCCGCGTCGATGCCGATTCCGACTTCTTCCATTTCCGCGAGCACCGCGGCCACCGGAATCTCGATCTCGAGAAACAGCGAGGCCAGGCCATGCTCCTGCAGCCGCGGCTCGAGCGCATTGCGCAGCGCCGCCACCAGTTCCGGTTCCGACCCGGTCGCGGCCCTGCCGCCGAGCGGCGCGAGATGCTGATGGTAAAGCTCCGCGAGCGAGGGCTCGGGGCGCCCCGGATTGACCAGAAACCCGGCGAGCATCGTGTCGAAATCCACGCCCGCAAGCTCGACCGCGCATCGCTTGAGCGCCCGCAGATGATGCTTGAGGTCGTGGCAGGTCCGGGGCGGCGTCGGGGCTTCGAGCAGCATACGCGTCTCGGCGATCAGGTCGTGGCCGATGACGTAGGTGACGTCCTGGGTCTCGCCCTTGAGCTTGAGGGGCGCGCCCTCGGGATGCGTGCCGAAGTGAAAGGTCCGATTCGAGCCGGGCTCGCCGTCGGGTGCGTGGTTGGCCTGCGCGCCGTGGCTCGAAGTGGATTTGTCGTCCCCCAGGTGGAGCGCGATACGCGGAGCCTTTGCCAGCTCGACGATTGCGGCGGGCAGCTCGTCCCGGCCCACGACTACCTCGGGCGACGATCCTTCGGGAATGCCGGCCGCGGACGGTGCGATCTCAGCCAGCAGCGAAGTGAATTCCAGCTCGCGCAGCGTCTGGGCCGCCGCGGCGTCGATTCCCGGCCAGGCCAGCTCCTCGGGCTCGAGCGCGATCGGCGCGTCGGTTTCGATTCGCACCAGCTTGCGCGCCAGCTCGAGGTCGTCGCGATGCTGTGCGATGACGCCGGCGAGCTTGGCTGCGCCGCGGATCTTGGCCTCCTCAATGCGGTCGAGATTGGCGAGCAGGCCCTCGATGCTGCCGAACTTCTGAATCAGCGCGGCGGCGGTCTTCTCGCCTATGCCCGGGACCCCCTTGACGTTGTCGATGGGGTCGCCCATCAGGGCCATGATGTCCACGACTTGGTGCGGCTCGGCGCCGAAGCGCGCGCGCACGTCGCGCACGGCGATGCGCCGGTTGCGCATCGTGTCCCACAGGCTCACGCTGGGGGCCACCAGTTGCATGAAGTCCTTGTCGGCCGTGACGATCGTGACGTTGAACTTCTTGCGCGCCGCGCGAGCCGCGAGCGTTCCGATTACGTCGTCGGCCTCGTAGCCGTCGAGCATGATGCTCTTGATGCGGAACGCTTCGACTATACGATGGACGTACGGGATCTGTACCACCAGGTCGCTGGGCGGTGTGGGGCGGTTGGCCTTGTAGGCTTCGAACAGATCGTCGCGGAAGGTTTTCTTGGCGGTGTCGAAAACCACCCCGATGTGGCTCGGGCGCTCCTCCTTGAGCAGCTTGAGCAGCATCCGGGCGAAGCCATAGACTGCGTTGGTCGGCATCCCGCGCGAGTTGTTGAGCGGGGGCAGGGCGAAGAAGGCGCGGAAGATATAACCCGAGCCGTCAACCAGGAGCAATTCCGCGCGTTCTTCCGCCATGGCCTGAACTTAGCCGATGCGATTGGCAAAGCAAGGCCGATTCAATTGTGCCTTATATTGACACTGCGAGCCGCGGTGGCTAACTAAAGAGCGCGCCGCGACCACAATGATCGAAGTAAAGAACCTGACCAAGCTGTACGGCAACTTCGTTGCGATTCGCGACGTCTCCTTCAAGGCTGAGCGCGGGCAGATTCTGGGCTTCCTCGGTCCAAACGGCGCCGGCAAGACCACCACGATGCGGATCATCACCGGCTTCATGCCGGCGACTTCCGGCACCGTGCTGGTCGACGGCCTCGACATCTTCACGCAATCGCTCCAGGTGCGTCGGCGCATCGGCTACCTGCCGGAAAGCCCGCCACTCTATTCCGACATGCGGGTGGAGGGCTATCTCCGCTTCGTGGCAAGGTTGCGCGGCGTTGGCCGAAGCCTGCTGGACGAGGCGGTCGATCATGTAGTGCAGGTCTGCGGTCTCGCCGAGGTCGCCAACCGGATCTGCGGGCAGCTCTCCAAGGGCTATCGGCAGCGGGTGGGAGTCGCGCAAGCGCTGGTCCACGATCCGCCGGTGCTGGTGCTGGACGAGCCGACCATCGGCCTCGATCCGCGACAGATCCATGAAATCCGCGGGCTGATCCGGGGGTTGGCCGGCGAGCGCACGATCGTGCTCTCGACGCACATCCTGCCGGAAGTCTCGCAGATCTGCGACAAGGTCGTGATTATCGCCGAGGGCCGGGTGGTGCTGGAGGAGAACCTCAAGGCGCTGCCCGCCGGCACCTCGCTCGAAGACGTCTTCCTCAACGCGATCGCTCTGGAGCGCCACGGCGGAGCCGTCGCGGGCGAAGAGACGCTGGAGGAGATGGAAGCGGGGCACAGTTGAGCCGCGCCGGGGTGCGATGAGGAATACGCTGACAATCGCCCGCAAGGAGTTGGTGGGCTACTTCGTGCAGCCGGTAGCCTACGTGGTGATGACCGTGTTCCTGCTGTTGGGCGGGTTCTTCTTCTTCGCGCTGCTGCGCCGCTTCAACATGATCCTGGAAGTCTATTCCGCGATGCAGAATCCGGGCGCGATGCAGCGCTTCAACTTGAACCAGATGGTGATCGAGCCGCTGCTCCACAACCTGGCGATCGTGCTGGTGATCCTGGTGCCGGCGATTACGATGCGCAGCTTCGCCGAGGAAAAGCGCACCGGCACCTACGAGCTTTTGTTGACCGCGCCGCTGCGGACCGGCGAGATCGTGGCGGGCAAATTTATCGCGGCCGCGGTCTTCGTGCTGATCATGATCGGGCTGGCCGGGATGTTCCCGTTGATCCTGGTGGCCTTCGGCAACCCTGAGATCTCGCTGATGGCCTCGGGATACCTGGGACTGGCGCTGCTCGCGGTGTCGTTCGTCGCGGTCGGGATGTTCACGAGTTCTCTCACCCAAAACCAGATCATCGCGGCAATCTCCTGTTTCGGCGTGCTGCTTCTGCTCTATGTGATCTCGTGGCCGGCGCAAGCCGGCGGCGAGCAGTTCTCCGGATTGCTCCACTACCTGTCGTTGCCCGACCACTTTTCGGGGCTGGTCCAGGGCATCATCGACACCAGCGACCTGGTTTACTTTCTGAGCCTGATTTTCGTGGCTCTCTTCCTAACTCAGCGCTCGGTTGAATCGGCGCGCTGGCGGTAAGCGGAGGGGAAGCGGGATGCGGCGGAACTCTGCGGCGCTTGCCGGACTGGTCGGGCTGGAGATGCTTGCCTTTGCACTGGTTGACTACTTCGTTTCCAGCGGGTTCGGCGCCTTCGTTCTCGTCAACCTGGTAGTGGGCGTATTCCTGATCGTCGCCTGGCTGGTTTCGGGATGGGACACGGTGTCCGGCGCGTTCGGCCGCCGCACGACCCGCTACGGCCTCAATGCCGCGCTCTATTCGATAGCCTTCATCGGCATCCTGATCGCGATCAACTACATAGCCACCGTCTATCATCGCCGCGCCGACCTGACCGAGGAGAAGGTCTTCAGCCTCTCCCCGCAGTCGGTGAATATCGTCAGGGGGCTGAACAAGCCGCTAAAACTATACGGCTTCTTCGAGGGCGGCCAGAGTCCCGCCGCCGAGGCGCTCTACGAGACCTATGCCTACGCCTCGCGCAAGGTGAGCTACCAACTGGTCGATCCCGACCGGCATCCCGAGCTCGCCGAGCGTTACAAGGTCTCGACGATGGGTACCACCCACATCCAGTACGGCGGCGATGAGGGCGAAGGCACCAACGTCAGCGAGATCAGCGAGGAAGCGATCACCAACGCGATCATCAAGGTGACCAAGGCCGGCAAGAAGGCGATCTACTTCGTTGAGGGCCACGGCGAGCCCGATATCGACGACAATGACACCTCCCGCGGCTTCGGCGCGCTGAAAAAGGCGCTGGAAGGCGAGGGTTACGAAGTCAAGAAACTCCTGCTCGCTTCCGCGGCCAGTGTGCCCTCAGATTGCTCGATTCTGGCGATCGCGGGGCCCGAAAAACCGCTCGTGCCGCACGAGCTCGAGCAGGTGCAGGAGTATCTCAAGAAAGGCGGTCGGCTGCTCGTGATGCTACAGCCGGATCGCCCCGACCAGCCTATCGACGAGTCCGGGCTGATCAAGCTGGTGGGCGATTGGGGCGTCAAGGTCGGCAACGACGTGGTCGTGGACCAGGTGGTGCGCCTGTTCGCCGGTCCCGCGCTGGGCCTGAACCCGCTGGTGGACACCTACGGGCCGCATCAGGTGACCCGTTCCTTCAAGCAGCGCACGGTCTTCCCAATGACGCGCTCGGTCGAGCCTGAGGATCCCCTGAAGCCCGGGCTCGAGGTGACGCCGCTGGCCAAGACCAGCGACACCTCGTGGGCCGAGACCGACTTGGTCGGCATCTTCAAGCACGGGACGGCGAAGCTCGATACGGCCGATCGGCGCGGGCCGATCGCAGTGTGCGACGCGGTCCAGGGTGATCTGAAGGCGCTCAAGCTCGGCGAGGGCAAGGCCCGGCTGATCGTGTTCGGCGACACCGAGTTCGCCGACAATCAGTACCTGGGCGAATTCTTCAACCGCGATTTTATGGTCAACTGCGCCGACTGGATGGCCGGCGAGGAGAACCAGATCTCGATTCGGCCGCGCGCGCTGCGCGCCTCCCGCTTCAGGCTGACCGTTGCCCAGTTTGCGATCGTGTTCGCGCTCTCCCTGCTGCTGCTGCCGGAGATCCTGCTGATCGCCGGGACCGTGGTCTCGTGGGAACGGCGCAGCTAGCCCGACTCATCGCGTAGCGCGCGATGCGAATCCGCAACACCATCATTGCCCTGGTCATCCTGGCGCTGGTGGGCGGCTATGCCTACCTGCTTTCCAAGCGCGTGACCATCGAGCAGACCGTTAAGCTCTACAAGATTAAACCCGAGGACATCACCCGCATCGATCTCAAGTACCCGGACCGCGAGCTCGAGCTGGAGCGCAACCAGGCCGGCAAGTGGGAGATCGAGAGGCCGATCCACAGCGAGGCGGATCAGACCGTGGCCGATAATCTTGCGCGCGCGATCGCCGATTGCGAGGTCAAGAAGACCGTCGAGGAGAAGCCCGCCGACTTAAAGCCGTTCGGACTCGACAAGCCCGCCACAACGGTCACGATCACGACCAAAGGCAAGGGTGTGTTGCCCCCAATTTTAGTAGGCAAGACCACCCCGATCGGCTTTGCCGCCTATATCAAGACCGCCGACAAGCCCGCGGTGCTGCTCACCAACTCGGCGTTTCCGCCCGGGATGAACAAGCAGCTCGACGACCTGCGCGGCCGCGAGTTGATGAGCTTCAAGGTGGACGACGTTCAGAAGCTGGTGATCGATCGCGGCAACGGCCCGGAGATCGAAGTCGATCGCGACGGCGACAAGTGGAATGTCGTCAAGCCCGCAAACTACCCGGCGGATCCGACCCAGGTCCGCCAAGTGCTCAGCACGCTCGACAACGCGCGGGTCGCCGACTTCATCTCCGACACCCCGGCCGGCGTCAGCCAGTACGGTCTGCAGCGTCCCCATCTGCAGGTCACGGTTTTCGTCGGCAAGCAGAATGCGCGACAGTCGCTCCTGTTCGGCTTCAAGCAAACCGAGCAAGGCAAGGACGGAATCTACGTGCGGCGCGGCGAGCGCACCCCGGTGTACACCGTCCATCCCTTCGTGATGACGGATGTAGACAAGTCGATCCTGGATCTGCGCGACAAGACCGTGCTGCCCCGGTTCGTGAACGCCAAGGTCGATCGGATGACGTTCGTCAGCGGCGGGTCGAAGTTCACGCTTAAGCGGCTGGGGCCGGATAAGTGGCAGGTTGCCGACGGCGGCACCGCCGGCGCGGACGCGGGCGCCGTAGAGCGCTTTCTCGACACGCTCCGCTTCCTGAAGGGTTCGGCGATTGTCGAAGACCCGCTCAGAAATCCCGCCAGGTACGGGCTCGACAAGGCTCCCGAAGAAATCCAGATAATCGGCGGAGACAATAAGGATCTCGGCTCGCTCGAGCTCGCCAAGCTAACGCCGGAGCCCGCCAAGAACGCTCCGCCGGACCAGAAGAAGGAAGCCGAGTACTACGTCACTTCCAGCGCCGGCAGCGCGGTCTATGCGATCGACGACTATACCTTCGACCAGGTGAACAAGACCGCCGACCAGTTCCGCGCGCACGCCGCGGCCGCTCCCGCGGCAAGTCCCAAGGCCGCAACAAAGTGACAAGCGAGCACGAAACGTTTCCTGCGCCGGCGCACCACCGGCCCTAGCGCCGCCATCGTGGTTCCCTCTGAGCCCTCTCCCTATGATCAATGGGAGAGGGTCTGGGTGAGGGACCTACAGGTGCTTGAGAATCTCTTCGAGTACGCCGTCGATGTTGGTCAGCACGTCAGTGTCCCAAAACCGCAACACGCGGAAACCAAGCTTGCGCAGATAGGCACTCCGACGCTCGTCTCTGGCCTGCTGCATGGCGTGCTGGCCGCCGTCGAGTTCGATCACGAGCAGGCGCTCGAGGCAGCAGAAGTCGGCCACAAAGGGTCGGATCGGGTACTGCCGGCGAAATTTCACGCCGCGTTGCCGGGCGCGCAGCCGCATCCACAGCTCGCGCCCGGCGTCGGTCTGATCGGCGCAAACGGCGGGCGAGATCGCGCACCAGTGGCGGCTTCGACACGAGGAGACAATATCAAAGGTCCCTCACCCAAACCCTCTCCCATCGATCATAGAGAGAGGGCTCAGAAGGAGCGTGACGCGAAGGCGGCGGGGGACGCCGCTGGTTGAGCAAGAATTCCATTGGAGGCGCGGGCGGAGCGCCCGCGCATCGATGGCGGGCACGGCGGCCCGCCCCACTGAAGATGAGACTCATTCGTCAACCCTCGAGGATCACGTGCGCGATCGCGCTTGATGCCGTGTGGCGGATGCTCAGGTGGACAGCAGCGACTTTCTTGCCCTTGGCAAAGCCGCCCTCGGAAGATTACTCATGGAAAGTATTTTGGACGACCTCAGCCGAAGGGGTTGGACCGCTGCGTTCAATGTCAAACCAGACAACAACAACGCGTTGAGTCTTTACGGAAAAATGGGATGTAAGGAGGTTGGTTTCACTACCGAATTCCGGGTCAGGGCAGGTCCCCGCGACTCTTGAAAGCTCATCGCACGGTTCTGCCGGCGTTGCGCAGCAGGTACCACCTGTAGAGCCTCTCGATCACGATGCGAAGGCTGGCGGGGCCGAGATAGGGCAGCTTGTGGTTCACCACGAACAATTCGGTGAATTCGCTTTGCTCGCCCGCAATCAGTTCGGAGATGATGCGTCCCGCGGTCTGCGTGAATGCGACGCCTTCGCCGTTGTAGGCGACTCCATAGAAGATGTTCTTGTGATCTCCCATCACGCCTACCGACGGCGTGAAATCCATCGTGAAGCCCATCGTGCCGCCCCATGCATGATCGATTCGCAGTCCTTCCAGTTGCGGAAACGTCGTGAACAGGCTCTTTGTGAGTAATTCGAGGGCCGGCCTGTAGTTGCCGGAACTCGGCGCGTCGCCGGCGAAGTAGGGCGCGTCCGAACCGCCGATCACGATGCGCCCGTCCGCGGTCGGACGCTGGTAGTCGAAGAGCACCCGCAGGTCGGCGAGGCCCTGGCGGCCCTTCCAGCCTATCGATTCCCACTGCGCCTTCGTCAACGGCTCGGTGGCGATCACATAGCTGCAAAGCGGCAACACGCGATCGCGGAAGAAACCGAGCCGCGGGGAGTATCCGTTGAGGGCGAGCACCAGCACGGGTGCGCTGATGTCGCCCATTTCAGTTTCCACGCGGTGCACCTTACCCGGAGTCACACGCATCACCAGGGTCCGCTCGCGAACCTCGACGCCGGCGCGCTCGACCAATGGCTTGATGCCGCGCGCCAGCTTCGCCGGGTTGAGAATGCCGCCGTAGGGGAACTTGAGGGCGGCGATGTAACGCGGCGATCTGATTTCGGCCTCCAGTTCCTTGCCATGCAGCAGCGCGGCGTCCAGGCCCATCGACTTGTAGGTCTGAAGCTGGCGTTCGAGCTGGGCGGCTTGCTCCTGGTCGATGGCGGCTTCGAGCACGCCGTTTTCCTCGAAGTCGCAGGCCACGCCGTGTTCCGCCACCAGCCGCTTGATATGTCCGATGCCGTAGAGGCTCGCGTCGAAGGCCTTGCGGCCGAGCTCCGGGCCCACCTTGTTCACCCACGCCATCAGTCCGGAGAAGCCCGCGTCGCAGAAGCCCCCGTTGCGGCCGCTGGCGCCGTATCCGCAGCAGGCGCCTTCGAGCAGCACGATGTGCTTGCTGGGAAATCTGCGGCTTAGATGGTAAGCGGAGGAAAGCCCGGTGAAGCCGCCGCCGACAATGACGATGTCGGCCTTGTGGCTGCCCTTGAGGGGAGCGTTTATATTCTGGTGTTCGAGGCCGGCCGCCTCGAACCAGAAATTGTCGAGGAAGTATTCGTACAGTTGCGGCGGCTTCGCCGGATCCTCGCCGAGCTGTTCAAGGCCGTGGGAGAGCGCCCATGTGCCGGCCGCGCCGGCGGCCACGCCGCCCAGGAATGCGCGTCTCGACACTTTCCTCGCGCCGCGCGGCTTCGCACCGCTGAGACTTCCGCTCATCGCACCTTCCGCCCCCTAAAATCGCACGATCGGTCACCACGTCACGCCGATCCTGACGCGATAGCTCCAGCATCAGGGCACGGCCGCCTCGCTGAGCGCGCCGCTGGCCGCCTCGCGCAGCGCCGGGATTCCGATCTCGGTATGATCCGGGATTTTCGTTTTACCCTCCGATTCCAACTCGCCGTATAGACCGAGCGGCCTTCCTCTGCAAGGTTTTAGCCGGTTTTGGTCCAGCGCGCTTAAGCCCAGAGTTCATCCAGCTCACGCGGCAGAATCAAGCCGCCGTCGGAGGTCACTCGCGCGCCCTGAAACTCGACCCGCAAGGAGCTGTTGAACGAGAACTGAAAGGGCCGTTTTTGCGTCTCACCCACCGGCTGCTCGCCTCCGCACCACCCCACTCGCATCCAAACCCGCATCCATCAGGGCTTTTGTCGCATTTTATCAAATTGGTAGTTCACTTAGAAAATGGGAATCCGGGTTCAATGCATCCTCAGCAGCCCGTGGAAACGTTGGCGGGAGCTGACGGAGTAGCGCTGATGGCCGCTCGTTGAGCAATGAATTCCATTGGAGGCGCGGGCGAAGCGCCCGCGCATCGATGGCGGGCAGTCGCCACCGGCGCGGGGACGCCCGCCCCACTTCAGATTTAGGGCCTCTTTCTGTAGTGGGGCGGGCCGGAGCCTGCCCTGAGGTTGCCGAAGGGTGTCTGCCATCCTGAGAAACGGCCCTCAACCCTCGAGGATCACGTGCGCGATCGCGGTTGATGCCGTGTGGCTGATGCTCAGGTGCACAGCAGCGGCTTTTTTGCCCTTTTCTTCCGGGAATCGATCGAAATCGGCTCCCCGCGAGTCAGCTCGCGAACTCGGGCATTATCTCTGTGGCGAAGAGCTCGAGTGTGTCCTGCGCGAGGAAGCTGAGGAAGAAGTAGGTGATGCCGAGCGTTTCGATTCGCGAGCGCAGCTCGCGCGTGACCTCGTCCACCGTGCCGGCCAGCACTTGAGGCGAGCGGCGCGCCGCCTCGATATCGTTGATCCCCATCGCGATCGCGGTCGCCTGCACCATCGCCTCGACGGCGCTCTTCTCACGCGCGGCCAACACGAAGCTGTTGCCCGAGAGCTCGATCGAGTCAGGGCTCCGGCCCGCGGCCTTGGCGTAGCCGCGCAGGGTCCCGATCCGCCGGCCCAGCTCGGCCTTGTCAAACTTGAGCGCCTCGGTCAGCTCGATCTCCCCGCGCTTGATGGGCGGAATCAGGTTGGCGATATCGCCCTCGGCGGCGGTGATCTCCAGCACCTTCTTGCCCGAGCCGCCAACCAGCAGGGGAGGATAGGGCTTCTGCACCGGCTTGGGGTAGTTGTAGGCTTTGGTAATCTTGAAGTAGCGTCCATGCCAGCTCGGCTCGTCCTCGGTCCACATCAGTTTGAGTATCTTGATCCCTTCGGCGAGCTGCTCGATGCGCTCGGCATTGGAGGGATAAGGATAGTTGTAGGCGTGGTACTCCTCGCGGAACCATCCCGCGCCGACCCCGACCGTCAGGCGCCCGCCGCTGATGTGGTCGAGCGTGGAGGTCATCTTGGCCAGCAGCGCCGGGTTGCGGTAGGACATCGAGGTGACCGTTTGCACCAGGCGCACACGCCGGGTCACGGCCGCCAGCGCCGCGAGTGTCGTGTAGCACTCCAGGTGCGGCGTCTGCGTAGTCTCCATCAGTCCGCGCACGAAGAAGTGGTCGTCGAGTGAGACCGAGTGGAAGCCGAGCGCCTCGGCTTCCTCCGCCATCGCGCGAGTTTCGGCGAAGTGCCGGCTGGGCAAGGTAACAGCGAACTTGATCTGACGCATCTGAGCGTTCCTCCGTGGTTTGCGGGTGGCCGGCCGCGAGAACCGGCCGAGTGCTACCGGGAATCTACGCCACGCTGCCACTGATCGACAATCAGTCGGCTGTTCCCCCGCCAGGACGTGCAGAGCCGGGCAGTCGCCACCGGCGCGGTCGCCACCGGCGCGGGGACGCCCGCCCCAGTTCAGATTTAGGGCCTCTTTCTGTAGTGGGCGGGCCGGAGCCTGCCCTGAGGCTGCCGAAGGGTGCCCGCCATCCTGAGAAACGACCCTCAACCCTCGAGGATCACGTGCGCGATCGCGCTTGATGCCGTGTGGCTGATGCTCAGGTGGACAGCCGCGACTTTCTTGCCCTTGGCAAAAGCCGCCGCGTTGCCCGAAAGCAGGATAGTCGGCGCGCGTCCGCGCTCGCGAACCACCTCGATCTCGCCCCATCCGGCGTGGCGGCTCCATCCCGTCCCCAGCGCCTTCATCGTCGCTTCCTTGGCGGCGAAGCGGCCGGCATAGCTTTGGTAGCGGGCGCGACCGCGCGATTCGCAATAGGCGATTTCGCCGGCAGTGAAGACCCGCGCCCGGAAGCGCGCGCCGGTCCGCTCGCGTTCGAGGGCTGAACGCACCCGCTCGACTTCGATTAGGTCAACTCCGGTACCGAGGATCTGAGCCATCGTGCCTCCGCGATGCGCAGTATTGATCGCCCCCGGCGCAAGGGGAAGCCGGACCGGGTAGTGGGTCATTTTCAGGCAGGGTCTACCCGAGCTTTGCGCTCTCGTCATTGCCGCGCGTGGGTGCCCACTCGCTTCCCGCGACCCTCACCATGGATGGAGTCTCCTTCCCCTCACGCGCCACGGCGCCTGGCAAGGGAGCCGAAGTCGAAACAGCGCGCCGCTTGAACGGGTAGCGCAATCGCGCTCAGCGGCCATGCGATAGACCGACGGTCTATATTCTTGCAATGCTTAGACCGGCGGTCTATAAGTAACGGGTGACTACTTCCCATCCGCTCACTTCGGAGCGTCCGGACCGTCGGCAGCGCACCCATCGAGAGCGCTTCGAGGCTCTTCCCCCCGAGCGCCAGGCTCAATTGTTGGACCCGGCGGAGGCCGAGTTTGCAGAGCATGGCTACGAGAGGGCGTCGCTCAACTACATCCTGGAGCGGGCCGGCATCAGCAAGGGGCAGGCATATCACTACGCGCGCGACAAGGCGGCGCTGTATTGCCTTGTCGTCGAGCGGGCCCTCACCCGGATTGCGGAATCGGTCGGGTCAATTGCGCTCGAAAAGGGCTCTCCCGAAATCTTTTGGACTTCGCTGGCAACCGTAATCATGCGAGGTACTGCCACGCTAGCCGGCGAGCCGCGGCTGGTCGAATTGGCCAGAGGCATTTACTCCGGGTCCGCTCCGCGTCAAGCACTCGCCCCGCTGGTTGCGCGCGTTGAAGGATGGTTGGGCCAGGCCATTGAAGCCGGACAGCAGGCCGGTGCAGTGCGGGCCGATATACCTTCCAGCCTTCTAGTTGCCGTCACCTTGGGCGCGACGCTGCAGGCAGACCGGTGGTTCGCGGACCATTGGACGGAACTCGACGCTGATGAAGTCCTGGAGAGAACCAAGCAGGTTCTCGACCTGTGCCGCAGCATGCTGTCGCCATAATGTAGGAAGATGGAATGATCCGGCCACGGTCGTCGATAGGAGGTAAACAATGATGGTAGCGGCAGCCGAGTACGACCACCGGCAGCAACTGGTGTCGCGCTGGTTCTCGGTCTTCTTGTGGCTCGGCGGGGTGCCACCGGTGATCTCCGGCGTGTTCGCCATCGCTCTCCCTTATCAGTACGGCAGCGCGGTGTCCGCAAGGATGGGCGAGTTCCTGGCGCCGGCACAGTTGGCACTTCTGGCCTTCACGCTCAGCCTGCAAGGAGGCGACGCGGCGGTGGGCGGGCTGATGCGCATCTTCGTGGCGATCTGGGGTAACCTGCGGCTCAAACAATGGATGGGTGCGCTGGCGATCCTCCACAGCAGCTTTGAGCTATGGCTGTTGCCTAGCCGCTTCCTGACCTGGTGTACGCGCCCGGATGCCCCCGGCTGCAGGCCGTTCGTCGTAACCGAAGTCTGGGCATTCATGGCCCTGCATGTAGTACTGGTGGCCGGCTTCGCCGTGCTTTTGCTCTGGAGTTGGCGTCGGTCCTAGAGAAGCGATGCCCAGCCATCACGGAAGATATCGATGCGGGCGCGGCTGGTGGCCTGCCATCGCGACGGCTCGCGCGCCGCTTGCGGTGACGGATCGTCGATTTTATTGTCAGGGATATTCCTTCGCCGCGCGGAGACCTCGATCCATGGCCAAACTGAAGACCACGGTTGACAAGAACAAGTGCATCTCCAGCGAAGACTGTGTCGAGACGGCGCCGGCCGTGTTCCGCCTCGACGCCAACGGCAAATCCGAGGTTCACAATCAGACCGGTGCGCCCGATGCCGTGATCATGGCGGCGGCGCGCGGATGTCCCGCCAAGGCGATTATCGTAGTGGACGAAGGAACCGGCACCCAACTCTTTCCGCCGCCCAGGAAATAGCGGGCAACGCTCGGGACAAAGATGGCGCGCGAGCATCCGATCTTCTCCGCAGCCCATGACCTGATAAGCGTGCCCGGACAGTACTTGGGCATGAAGCGGGCGCGGGCCCGGCTGGTCGCCGATCTCAGCGGCAAGGTGCTCGAAATCGGCGTCGGCACCGGGCTGAATCTCGGCCATTACCGCCCCGGCACGACCGTCGCCGCGATCGACCCGGACCTGTACATGCTCCGGCGCGCGAGACCGCGCGCGGCGGCTGCGGCCGCCCGGGTCTGGCTGCTTGCCGCTGACGGCGAGGTGCTTCCGTTTCGATCCGCGAGTTTCGACGCGGTTGTCGCCACGCACGTGTTCTGCACGATTCCGAATCCCGCCGCAGCGCTTGCCGAGCTGCGCCGGGTGCTCAAGGCGGGTGGCGAGCTTCATTTCGTCGAGCATGTGCGGGCACCGGGGCGATGGCTGGGTGCGTTCCAGGACGCCGTCGATCCGGTGTCGGCCAGGCTCTTCGGCGGGTGTCATCTCAATCGCGAGACGATTGCGATTTTTCAGCGTGCCGGGTTTCGAATCGAGCATCTCGAGCAGAAACAGGCGGGCCTCACGGTTTCGGGTCGGGCAAGCGCGGGATAGCCGCATGACCATCCGGCGACGGCGCGCCGCGGGCGAACCGGTGGTCGAGCAGTCGCGCGACGTCGAGCGCGTCCGCGCGATGCTCTCGGCGGCCGGGATGATGACCGAGGGGGTCGAATGGCCGGCCGCCTGCTACCTGATAGCGTGGCACGAAGACCAGCCGGTCGGCGTGGTCGGCGTCGAGGCCCGCCTCGACGCGGCTCTCGTACGGTCGCTGGCGGTAGTTGAGCCGATGCGCCGGCGAGGTATCGGCACCAAGCTTCTCTCTGCGGCGCGCAAAGCAGCTCATACGCGCGGCGCGCGCACGCTGTGGGCTCTCAGCACCGGCGCCGGCGACTACCTCAGGCGCTTCGGTTTCGTCGAGGCGCCGGTGGTGGAACTGGTTGCCGCGCTAACCGGCACTCCGCAGGTCGAGTATTATCTTGCCCGGCCCGAGGAACTTTCCCGCCAGCTCGCATGGCGGCTCGACATCTCCAACGACGGCGTGATCGTCCGGTGAGTGGGCAAGGCGGCCCGTATAAGAGAGCGAAGCGAGTGGTCGGCCGCGTCGGTGTCAGCCGCGGTACACGCGCTCGTAGCTGCGCTCGGCGCGGAAGCTGACTGCGGCGGGGTCGTCGGGTTGCTCGGAGCTTGGCCCGAGGTCGAGGATCATGCACTTCACCGAGCCGCCGCCCTTGGCCAAAAATTCGCTCACGTCGATCGTTACCGGCTCGACCGATCGCTCGTGCACCTGTCGCAACAGTTCGGCGCTGACTCCCTCGGGCATCAGCAGATAGAGCCGCCCCTTGTGATCGATCTGGAAGGAATTGGCGGCGTATAGGGCCGCGTCGCGCTCGGATAGCTCGATCAGATTGGAGCCGAACGCCCTTCTCAGCCGGTCGCGCGAGCTCTCCGCCAGCCCTTCCATGTAACCCAGGAGAAATTCGCGCTCCGGGCCGAACGAGCAGAGCACGGTGTCGCCGTGATAGTGCGCCTCGAGCCGGAGCTCGAGTGCGAGCGTCGGCCGTTCGCCGACCGCTTCGCGCAGCTCCCTGAGCGCCGATATCTCGGAGCGAAAGCCGTACACCCGCCGCCACGGCGGTATCTTGAGCTGCGGCACGAAGCGCTGCCGCTCGATGGCGCCGTAAGTGAAGATCATGTAGCGGCCGGCCGGAAAGAAGTCGGCCTCGCCCTCGAACTGCGACACGACCTCGCGCGTCTCATAGCCCATCGCGCGGATGAACGGACGATACACGTCCCGCTCGGCGGCGCGGGTCGGGATCAGGTTCGCGAGGTAAAAAATCTTGCGCGTTGCGGGCGAGCCTGCGCCGCGCGTCAGCGGATAAAGGAATCCCGCGTTGGCGGGGTAGACCAAGCCGGTGAGCCGGGGGTGCGGCTCGATCACGCATACCTCGGCGCCGTAGGCCAGCAGCGCGCGGGCCATATCGTGCCACTGCGCGCGCGCCAGCGCCGGGTCCACGCGCTTTTTCAGCCCGAGCAGGTTGCGGGTATGCGGGTTGGCGCCGCCGCGTACTGAGAAGTACCTCGGGTTGCCCATCACGATCGTCCGCGGCATCGGCCCTATTCTCGTAGATCGAGGCGCCTCTGACGTTGAGGTAGCAGAACCCTCACCCGCGCGTCACGATGATTGCAAGAGAGGCGGCAATCATCGCGCCACGCGACCTCTCCCGCAGTCACCCTCATCCCGTCCTTCTCCCGCAACAGAGCGGGAGAAGGCCCCAAGGGAAGGCGGCCACTTTCATTCCCGGAGGAGCGGGCGAGGTGAAGGAATATGATACCGGCCGAGGTAGCGCCCGTGCGCGTCCGTGACGAGCAGGTACGCGTTGGTTTGCAGCAGCTTGGCCGCCAGCTTTAGCGTCATGTCGGGCCGAATCGTCTGCGGCGCGGGATTCATCGCGTCGCGGGCGCGGCGCTCAACGGTCGTCCAGTCGTCCATCGATCCTTCGATCGCGCCGAGCAGTACCTCGTCGCGATTCAAAATTACCGCGACGACACCGCCTTGATCGGCGTGCCGTGCAACCGGCGCATCGGGAGCCAACCGCGCAACGTCGTCGCGCGTCATTCGCGCGACGCTGGTTCGACGCGAGAGCGCGATCCAAGCCGACCGCAATCGCGGCGCGAGATTGTTGAGGAAATAAGGAAGCGCGCGTACACGCTCGCCAAGCGGCGTCACCGGTTCGCTCCGAAGTCCCCTCACCATCCAGTCCGCTTTGCCCCGCATATAGTGATATAGCTCCGCGAATCCAAGAAGTTCGAGCTGCGCCGCAGCTCGCCCGCTCAAGTCTCAGAGCGAATCGCGGCAATAGACCACGATCGGACGGTCCCGCCTCAGAGTGCGCTCCGCCTCTGCGAGCACGCGGCCCAGCGGGAGATGAATCGCGCCCGTGATATGCGCCCGACGGTACTCATGCGCCGGCAGGACGTCGACGATCTGTGCGCGCCGCGCGATCAGGGCCTGCACCTCGCGATGGTCAACGATGCGCACGGCGCGGGCGTGAACGTTTTTTCGCACCCTGCTAGGCCGAGCACGACCCGGCGTGCAACTCCCGGAGCTGGACCATGGCGGTCGCCACCATCTGCTCGCCGGCGCCCGCCGCCACTCGCGCGGTATCCACTTCGTAGCCGCCCTGCGGATAGGCCTCGCGGGTCGGGATATAGCCGATCAGGTCGTTGCAGTAGCCCACCACGAGAGTGTGCGCGAAATAGGGATTGGCCTTGAGGGCGAGTCCGAACTCCACGAACGCCTCGCCCGGCAGCCCGACGATCGCGACATTGCCGATTCGCGCAATGCTAAGGCGCGTTGCCGCCTCGCCGGTCTGCGGGTTGACCCTGCGATCGCGCCGGTTCGTCTCTCTGAGCGCCTCGATCGCGGCAATCATCTGCTGCGCCCGTTCGTGCTCGATGCGGATGCGGCCGAGCCGATAGTCGCCGCCGCGATGGTTGCGCAGCGAAAGCTCGGTCTGATCGAGGTAGTTGCGCGCGGTGGCAAACGCGCCGTCCAGGTCCTTGAGCTTCATCGTAATCGGCACGCGGCGCACCATCGCTTCCGCATCTGCGATTGCGGGCGCATGCTCGAGCGCCTCGAACGCCGCGCGTCCCATCGTACGTCCGGCCTCTTGCGCGACCTCGAAGGTGCCCCGGATTCGCGGGTCGATATTGCCGGTCGCCCCGTTGAGGAAGATCGAAACCGCTCCGGATGCGCCGTCGCCGGCGAGCCGCTCGATCTCGTCCTGTGCAAAGCCCATGTAGTCGCGCGAGTAGAGCAGGTTGTCCTCGCACAGCATCACGCCGTGACACGGATAGTTGAGCACCAACGCGAGAGGGCGTCCGTCGCTGCGATATGCGCCGAGCGCCTTCAGCTCCGGATCGGCGACCCCGTTGTAATTGGGAAAGAGCCGGGTCTCGCCGGCCGGCGTGGCCAGCCGGCGGTTGGTGCCGAGCGTGCAGCGCGCGCTCGCCGCCTTGATCCTGACCGGTACGAGCGTGCGATTGGCGTCGAGAATCGTCGCCGCAATTTTCCCGGGCAGCTCAAGCTCCCATCCGAGATTGCGATCGTCGCCGATCCGCGCGTCACGCTTCGGCGTCGCGAAGAAGTTGAAGGACGGTCCGGAATGAGTGTGAGTTGCCCCGATTATGATCGCGTCGGCGGGGATATCGCTTTGCGCGGCGACGCGTTCGCACACCTCATCCGCGATTCGAAGTCCCAGCGCCAGCAAATCCACTCCCACCATCGCGAGCTTGTGCCGCCCGTCGCCAAGCACCAGCGCCTGTACGCAGAGCTCGTCGTGCACGCTTAAGGCGCGGCCGGTCCGTCTCCCGTACCCGGCCATCGCGATTCCCAGCGGGGGGTCGAGCCTGCTTCTGGCGGCTCCTGCAACCAGGTTCGCCATTGTTCCTGTCGGCGGGCGGCGCCGCCCCTCACCTCGTTGACCAATCTATAGCGCGCAGCTTGCCCGGTTTCCAACTTTCCCGCCTCGCCCGCTCCCTCATTGTCGGCTGCGTCCGGAGTTTGTTGCGGGCGAGGGCAAGCGGTCTCGCGTTTGACAAGGAGCGGCTTTCGCGCACCAATCAGCCTGTAGTGCCGCCTCCGTGGGGGTTCAGCCTGTAGCGCCGGCCTCCGTGCCGGTTCTTTTTCGTCGGAGGAAAACGATGGCCGACCAATTCAAGCATCATCGCGTCAAGCTCGGCGACGTCACGATCCATTACGTGCGCGAGGGCGGTGGCCGCCCGGTCTTGCTGCTCCACGGATGGCCCGGCTTCTGGTTCGACTGGCATCTCAACATCCCGGCGCTGGCCGCGCGCTTCGACGTGATCGCTCCCGACCTGCGCGGCTTCGGTTACTCCGACAAACCGGACCTGGCCCCCGAGAAGGGCTACACCGACGAGGCGCACGCCGCCGACGTGTTTGGCCTGATCGGTGCACTGGAGCTGGGGGTGGTCGATATCGTGGCGTACGATATCGGCGCGATCGTCGCGCAATGCTTCGCGCTCAAGTATCCGGCCTCGATACGGCGGCTGGTGCTGTTGAATCCGCCGTACCCGGGAATCGGGATGCGATGGGTTGACCCGTCGCACATCCAGGAGACCTGGTACCAGAGTTTCCATCAGTTAAAGCTTGCCGAGGACCTGGTCGGTTCATCGCGGCGCGCAACCGAGCTCTACCTGCGCCACTTCCTGAGTCATTGGTCGCACGACAAGAATCTCTTCAGCGATGAGGAAGTCGCGAGCTACGTCGAGGCCTTCAGCCAGCCGGGCGCGCTGCGCGGCGGCTTCAACAACTACCGCGCATACCGGCGCACCGGCACGGCAGCGCTGACGCCGGGCTGGAAGATCGCGCATCCCACGCTGGTGCTGTGGGGCGACAGCGATCCGATCATCCCGGTCGCGTGGAGCGATAATCTAAAGGATTACTTTACAACTCTGACGTTCCGGAAGCTCGAGCGCTGCGGACACTTCTGCCAGCGCGAGGCGCCCGAAACCGTCAACCACGAGGTTACCGAGTTCCTGGGCCGCGGGTAAGCCTGGTTGCGAAAGACGGCAGGAGCCGCGCCGTGCGACCCTTTGCCAAGCCCAGGGCATGCCTCACCTCCCGCAAAGGAGCGGGCCAGGGGGCGAGAGCCGGCGCGCTTACTTGCGATCGAGCTCCGTCAGGAGGTCGATTTGCGGGCGGCCGTCGAGCAGCGGGCCGATCGTCTTGACCATCTCGGCCATGTGCGGGGTCTTGCCGTGCGCGTCGAGCGCTTCGCGATCCTGGTAGACTTCGTAAAAGACGAACACGGTGGGGTCCTGCACCGAGCGATGCAGCACGTAAGCCTGGGTGCCGGTCTCGCCGCGCACCTTCGGGATCATCGCGCGGAATGCATCCTCGAGCTGCTTTTCGCTTCCGCTCTTTGCCTTGAGTTTCGCTACCACTGTGATCGCCATCTGCTTGTGCTCCTTGATTCGTAAGCCTGATGCCTGAGCGTATGCTGGTCTTAGCGGCGTTCGCGGTCGTTTTGCAAGGCGCGGGGGTTGGCGTCCGGCTTTGCGTGGGCCGGCATCCTCGATCATACTCAGCCTGAGCGGGAACAATTCGCACGGGGGAGATGACTTTATGCTGAGTTTTGATTTGACCGACGAGCAGCGCGAGCTCAAATCTTTGGCGCGCAAGTTTGCCGAGCAGGAGATAATTCCGCGCGCGCGCGAATACGACGAAAAGGAAATCTTCCCCCTCGACGTGTGCGAGAAGGCGCATGGCGCGGGACTGATGAACTTCGGCGTGCCGAAGGAGCTTGGCGGTCCGGGACTCGGCGTCCTGGACACCGCGCTTATCGTCGAGGAGCTGAACTACGGATGCGCCGGAATCACCAATGCGATCGCCGCCAACGAGCTGGCGACGCTGCCGCTCCTGATCGCGGGCAGCCCGGAGCAGCAGCGCACCTACCTCGGCGCGTTGATCGAGAAGCTCACCTTCTGCGCGTTCGCGATCACCGAGCCCGGCGCCGGCTCCGATGTCGCCGCGATGTCCACCAGCTACCGCCGCGAAGGCGACGAGTTCATCCTCAACGGCACCAAGCACTTCATCTCCAACGGTTCCAAGGCCGACTGGTACGTCGCGTTTGCCACCTCCGACAAGCGCCTCAAGCACAAGGGCATCTCCTGCTTCGTCTTCCCCTCCAGCCTTGCCGGGGTCAGCAAGCGCCGGATGCACGGCAAGCTCGGCCAGCGCGCGGCCGACACCGGCGAGATTTTCTTCGAGGACGTGCGCGTGCCGGTCTCGGCGCTGGTCGGACGCGAGGGCGAAGGCTTCAAGTACGCGATGGCGACCTTCGATATGAGCCGCCCGGAGATCGGCTCGATCGCAATCGGGATCGCGCAGCGCGCGCTGGATGAATGCCTCAAGTACTCGCGCCAGCGCCATGCCTTCGGCCAGCCGATCGCGAATTTCCAGGTGCTGCAGTTCATGATGGCCGACATGGCGATCGATATCGAGGCGATGCGGCTGCTGACCTACAAGGCCGCGTGGCTGGTCGATCGCGGCGAGATGCCCAACGCGATCTCGAGCTACGCCAAGGCCTTTGCCGCCGACGCTTGTATGCGGATCACCGTCGACGCGGTGCAGATTTTCGGCGGCTATGGCTACATGGACGACTACCCGGTGCAGAAGCTGATGCGCGACGCCAAGCTCTTGCAGATCTACGAGGGCACCTCGCAGATCCAGCGGGTCGTGATCGCGCGCGGCCTGCTCAAGGACTGACACCCCGGCGTGCCGCCCTCGCGCCTGCCGACGATTATCGTCTTTGCGCGCGAGCCGCTCCCGGGCCGCACCAAGACCCGTCTCATCGCGAGGCTCGGGGCCGCCGGCGCCGCCGCGCTCGCCGACGCCTTCGTCCGCGATGCGCTTGCCAAGGCTCGGCGGATCCGATCCGGCGGTATCGTGATCGCGGGAGCCGCGCCGCGCGGAGCGAAGCAAAGCACGTACTTCCGCGCGCTCGAGCGGCGCTATCGCGTGGGGCTGGCCGACCAGGGCAGCGGCACGCTCGGCGCGCGGATGAGGCGCGCGCTTAGGCCCTACGCGGAGGGCGGCGCGGTGCTGTTCGGCACCGATACGCCGTCGCTCCCGGCAAGGTTGCTCGCGCGCAGCGTGGCGATGCTGCGCGCGTCCCCGCTTGTGCTCGGCCCGAGCCTCGACGGCGGCTACTACCTGGTCGGCGTGCGCGGCGCGATGCCGGACATCTTTGGCGGGATCGAATGGGGAACCGGGAACGTGCTCAGCCGCACGATCGCGCGGCTCGAGCGTCACGGTGACCGCCTGAGCCTCGGACCTTCCTGGTACGACGTCGACCGGCCCGACGATCTCGCGCTGCTGGCCGTGCATCTCGATCGAAGCGCGAAAGCCAGGCAAGCATGTCCGGCGACGGTGCGCGTGATGCGGAAGCTTGGAGTGCTCGGCCCGGGCCGGTAGATTGTGTACCGCACGCGTGCCGCCGCCAAAACGGCATCGAAAACCGCAGGCAGACCCGATGTGAAGCTTTCAGTCGTCGTTCCGGTATTGAACGAGGAGGGTGTCATCGTCCGCACGCTTGAGGCGATTCGCGCCGGCGGGCCCGGCGCGGAGATAATCGTGGTCGACGGCGGCAGCATCGACCGCAGTGTCGAAATTGCGCGTCCGCGATGCGACGTTCTGCTCGGCGCCGCGCGGGGACGCGCGATCCAGATGAACGCCGGGGCCGCGGCCGCGCACGGCGATACGCTTGCCTTCGTCCACGCCGACACCATCGTTGCGCCGAGCTTCGCGCGCGATATCGAAGCCGCGCTCGTGGACCGCTCGATCGTGGGCGGGCGCTTCGATCTGCGTATCGACGATCCGGCGCTCGCGTTGCGCGTGATCGGTGCGCTGATAAATCTCCGCTCGCGGCTCACCCGCACCGGGACCGGCGACCAGGCGATCTTCGTGCGGCGCGAGGTGCTGTCGCGGCTCGGCGGCTTTCCCCGAATCGAGTTGTGCGAGGACCTCGCCCTGGCGCGGATGCTCAAGCGGGCCGGCCGCATCGCCTGCCTGCGTTCGCAGGTCGTGACCTCGGCGCGGCGATGGCGTCGCGAAGGAGTGGTTGCGACGGTGCTGCGGATGTGGCTGATCCGGCTGCTGTTCCTCGCCGGGGTCTCTCCCGCGCGGCTTAAGGCCCTCTATGCCGACGCGCGTTGAGGACCGGCGCTGCGGGAACCTGGCAGCCGCCCTCGGGGTTTAGATTTTCGGGGAGTCGATCAGCGATGGCTTCTGCGGCGCATCATCTTCACGCCGACTTCGACGCGACGCTCGCGCGTCACGGGCTCGCAGCGCTTCGGCGCGCGGTCCCGCCGGCGCTCCAGGTGAACGTCGGCAAGCTCTGCAACCAAGCGTGTCATCATTGCCACGTCGACGCAGGTCCGGCCCGCACCGAAATCATGACGCGCGCGACGGCGGATCGGGTGATCGAGGTGATGGTGCGCAGCGCGTGCGTACGGACGCTCGATCTGACCGGCGGGGCGCCCGAGTTCAATCCCAACTTCCGCTACCTGGTCGAGGCGGCGCGGGACAGCGCGCGTTCAGTGACGGTGCGGTGCAATCTCACGGTGCTGTTTGTGCCCGGGATGGAATGGCTGGCGGACTTCTATCGTGACAACCAGGTCGCGCTGGTCTGCTCGCTGCCGTGCTACACGCCGGGGAACACCGATGCGCAGCGCGGCAAAGGCGTGTTCGCCAGGAGCATCGAGGCGCTGCGCACGCTCAACCGCGCGGGATACGCGCGCCCCGGCTCTCCCCTGACGCTCGACCTGGTCTACAACCCGGTCGGCGCGTTCCTGCCGCCGCGGCAGGGTCGGCTCGAGCAACAGTACCGCGAAGAGCTCGGACGTAATTTCGGAATCGAGTTCAACCGCTTGTTGACAATCACCAACATGCCGATCAACCGGTTCGCCCTCCAGTTGCGCAGTTGGGGCAAGTACGAAGAGTACATGGGGCTGCTGGTGAATCACTTCAATCCTGCAACGGTCGAGGGGCTGATGTGCCGCACGCTGGTGAGCGTGGGATGGGACGGGCGGCTCTACGATTGCGACTTCAACCAGATGCTCGAGATTCCGATCGGGGCGGCAAGCGGGTCGCAGCCGCTCACGATTTGGGACCTCGAGGATGTCGGGCGCCTTGTTGGCGCGCGCATCGCCACTGCCGCGCACTGCTTCGGATGTGCCGCCGGCGCCGGCTCGGGCTGCGCCGGCGCGATAGCCTAAGTCATAGCATGCGGGCTGCGGATGGCGCGCGCTTCGGCGTTACGCGCCACTAAACTACTCCTGCTCCGCGTCGTCGCCCGGACGGCGGCGCGGAACAGGCGGTTCGTCTGTTTCCTCGCCGGTGACCGACCCGACATCTTCGCCGTTGTGATAGACCTCGACGCGGCCGCTCAGCGGATCGGGGAAGATATTCCACTCGTCCGCAGACGGCGGCGGCGCCACCGCCACCGGCATGACCGGGGCCGGCTCCGGCGGCGCAGCTGCGCATCCGGCAAGTGCCGCGAGCGCAAGTACGAGCGCCGCCAGCGGTATTTTCCGCCTAAGCTCGGTCATGGCGATTGCGCCGGAGAGAAATGATCGGGTGCAGCAATTATCATCTGCGCCGCAGCCCCCGCACGCAAGCTTTTCGCGACCTTACGTGCTCTTGTCGCGGAACATCGAGCCCGCGATCTTGGCCGCCAGCTTGCGCGGCACGATCCGAGGCGACTCTGCCATCAGGAGGTTGATCGCGCCGGTGATGCAAAGCGACTTGCCGCGCTTGGCTGCCGCGATCGCCTGCGCGACCACGGTCTCGGCGCTCATGAATGCGAACGACGGAATCAACGTCCGGTCCACGTTGGCGACTTTCTGGAACTCGGTGCGCGTCGCGCCCGGACACAGCGCCATCACCGTTACGCCCGTGCCCTTCAGCTCCTCGGCGAGCGCCTCCGAGAAGCTCAGCACAAAAGCCTTGGTCGCTCCGTAGGTCGCCATGAAAGGCACCGGCACGAAGCCGGCGGTCGAAGCGACGTTGACGATCGTCCCTGCGCGCCGCGCCACCATCGCGGGCAAGAACAGCCCCGTCAGCGCGACCAGCGCCGTGACGTTGAGTTCGATTTCCGCGATCTCGCGCTCGATCGGCAAGCGATCGAAGCGTCCGCGCGTGCCGAAGCCCGCGTTGTTCACCAGGTAGCCGACCTGGATGCCCTGGCCTTCCACCTTGGTGTAGAGCGCCTTGGCCGAATCGCACCCGGTCAGATCGGACGCGATGACGCTGACCTTGGACGCGCCGAGTCTGGTGGCCTCGTCCGCGACGGCCTTGAGCCGATCCTCGCGCCGCGCGACCAGGACCAGCTCGAACTTCTCCTTGGCGAGCTGCAGTGCGAACTGTTCGCCCAGACCGCTCGAGGCGCCCGTGATTAGAGCTGTAGCCATAGACTCCCTTGCTTGACGAGCATCCGACCGCCGATCAGGCGCAGGTGATATTCAGTCCCTTGCGGAAGTGATCGATTGTGGTGGCGAGCCCTTGGCGCAGCGGCGTCTTGGGCTCCCACTTGAGGCGGCTCTTGGCCAGCGAGATGTCGGGGCGGCGGCGTACCGGGTCGTCGGCGCGCGCGGGCTTGTAGACCACCTTCGAAGAACTGCCGCAAAGCTCGACCGCGAGCGAAGCCAGCTCCAGGATTGTGAACTCGTCGGGGTTGCCGATATTGACCGGGCCGATGAAGTCCTCGGCATCCATCATCCGCACGATCGCCTCGATGATGTCGCTGACGTAAGCGAACGAGCGGGTCTGCTTGCCGTCGCCGTAGATCTCGAGCTCCTCGCCCTTGAGCGCCGCGACGCAGAAATTGGACACCACCCGCCCGTCATTGATCGCCATCCGCGGTCCATAGGTATTGAAGATGCGCACGATCCGGATGTCGACGTTGTTCTGCCGGTGATAGTCCATCATCAGGCACTCGGCCACCCGCTTGCCCTCGTCGTAGCATGAGCGCACGCCGATCGGATTGACGTGGCCCCAGTACGACTCGGTCTGCGGATGCTGCTCGGGGTCGCCATAGACCTCGCTGGTCGAGGTCAGCAGGGTGCGCGCGCGCACGCGCTTGGCGAGCCCCAGCATGTTGATCGTGCCCATCACGCTGGTCTTGATCGTTTTGACCGGGTTGTACTGGTAATGCACCGGCGAGGCCGGGCAGGCGAGGTGGAAGATGCGGTCCACCTCGAGCAGGATCGGCTCGACGATATCGTGGCGGACGGTCTCGAAGTTGGGATGATTCTTGAGATGCGCGAGGTTGGCGCGCCGGCCGCTGAAAAAGTTGTCGAGGCAGATGACCTCGTGGCCGTCATTGAGCAGCCGCTCGCACAGATGCGACCCTAGGAAACCCGCGCCGCCGGTGACCAGTGCTCTCATGGCTGAAGCTCCCAACTAGCGCAGGTTCTCGCTGACCGTGGCGCGAACCGTTTCGATAACGTAGGCCAGCTCCTCCTGCGAGAGGGCCGGGAAGATCGGCAGCGACAGACAGCGGCTGAAGACATCTTCGGCAACCGGAAAGTCCCCGTTTCGGTAGCCGTAGCGGCGCTGATAGAAATCCATCGTGTGTAGCGGGATACAATGCACCGACGCGTTGACCCCGCGCGCGTGCAGCACCTCGACGAACTGCGCGCGGTCGATGCGCAGCCGCGGCGGCCTGATTCGGAGCACGTAGAGATGCCAGGCGTGGTCCACGCCGGGCTCGGCATACGGCGTCTGCAGCGCCTCGAGGTCGCGGAACGCTTCGTTGTAGGCGCGCGCGATCGCCGCACGGCGCGCTTTAAGCTCGTCCGCGCGCCGCAACTGCGCCAGCCCGATCGCGGCGTGCACGTCGGACAGGTTATACTTGAAGCCGAGCTCGTGGATCTCGTAATACCACGACCCGCCCTTGTCGTAGCGCTTCCACGCGTCGCGATCCATCCCGTGCAGGCTCGCAATTGCGATCTTCTGGGCCAGCGCGTCGTCCGCCGTGGTGATCATCCCGCCTTCGGCGCTGGTGATGTTCTTGGTGGCGTAAAAGCTGAAGCAGGTCAGGTCCCCGATCGTCCCTACTTTGACCATCCCGCGCCCGTCCATGTGGCGCGCTGAGCCCACTGCATGCGCGGCGTCCTCGACGATCTTAAGGTTGTGGCGCTGCGCGATGGCGAGGATTCGGTCCATGTCGCAGGCCTGACCGGCAAAATGCACCGGCAAGAGCGCGCGGACATTGCGATGGTCTCCGCTCTCGAGCGCCTCCTCAATGCGCGCGGGATTGATGTTGAAGGTGCCGGGATCGATATCGACAAACACCGGGCGCGCCCCCAGGTAGGCGAGCACCTCGGCCGTTGCGGTAAAAGTGAATGGGGTGGTGATTACTTCGTCACCCGGCCCGATTCCCAGCGCGTACAGCGCCAGATGGAGCGCGCCGGTGCAATGCGCCGTCGCCAGCGCGTTGCGAGCCCCGACGTACGCGGCGAACTCCCGCTCGAAGAGCTTGGCCTTGGGTCCGGTCGTGATCCATCCGGAGCGCAGCGCTTCGAGCACCTCGCGCTCCTCCGCCGGGCCGATTGAAGGACGGTGAAAAGGGACTTGGCGCATCCTATGCTGTGGGCACGTTCGACGTTAAAGCGGGAAACGCTGGCAGTATAGAGGATCGGTCGAAAGCGGAGCAAGGCGGGCCTTGAAACGGTCTGTGAGCAGCGCCGAGAAAGCGGCGGCGGCCGCCGCGGTCGCGGGATGGTACGTGCTCGCGTACCTGGCCGCGCGCCCGCTCGCCGACGCGCCGGTCGTCGATAGCTGGCTCTACGCGCACGCGGTCCGTGCGCTGATCCGCACCGGCGGATTTCACTTCGGCGGATACACGCAGGCGATGCCGGTCGCACAGGTGGTCTACGGCGCGGCGTGGGCCAAACTGTTCGGGCAGAGCTCGCCGTCGTTCGACTTGTCGGTCGCGGTGCTGGGCGCCTTGGGTGCGATCATGTTCTACGCCCTGGCGCGCCGCTGCGGGGCCGCCATCACCGACGCCGCTATCGCGACCGCGCTGCTGGCCGCCAACCCTTGTTATCTCTTCCTGAGCTTCTCCTTCATGACCGAGATTCCGTTCATGGTGCTGTTCATCTCCGCCTTTCTCGCCTTCGCCCGCGCCGTGGAAGAAGACTCGAATGCGTGGCGATGGCTTGCCGGCCTGCTCGCGTTTGCAGGGTTCATGGTCCGCCCGTTTGCGGGCGTGGCGATCATCGGCTGCGCGGCCGTGCTGTTGATCTACGACTTGCACCCCTGGCGTCTGGAGCGCGCCTGGCTACGGCGCGGGGCACATCTGCTTGCGCCGTTCGCCGTGGCGGCGCTTCTGTGCGTGCTCGAATGGACGTGGGTGACGAGGCTCAACGGGCAGCCGTGGAAGCTGGCCCGCAGCGAACATCAGCTCAGGTACATCTTCTACCTGCCGGCCGCCGCGTATGCCCGCGACGGGGTGCTCGCCCCGCTGCTGTACCTCGGCGTCGTATTGAGCCCGCTGGCGCTGATGGGACTAGCCGGGCTGCGATGGCACCGCGCGGTTCTATTCGCGACGGCGGTGCTCGTGGCCGCCTGGATCCTGATGCGATTGAGCCCGGGATGGCCGACCGCGCCCGAGTTCAGTTGTTGCGGGGGATGGCGTAACGCGCTGCTGCTGCGCGGGCTCTCGACCCGATTCTTCTGGGCGGGGCGCGGCCAGTGGCCGGCGACCGTGCTCGGCAGTTTCGGCGCGGTGGGAATCGTCGTCGCTGCGGCGACGGTGTCGAGCCGGCTGGATCGCGCCGCGGCCGCGATGATGGTCGCCGCGGGATGCTACTGGGCGGCCACCATTCCGCTATGGTTTTTCAACGACCGTTACTACCTGGTGATGCTCCCGGCTGGATGCCTGCTGCTCGCGATAAGCGGGTTCGCGCAGCGCCCACTGCGCGCCGCGTGCGCGATCGCGATGGCGGCGGTGCTGGCCGGCGTTTCGATCGGCACGTTGTGCCAATACCAGTCGGGGCTGCGCGCGGTGGTCGCCGCGTTCGACGAGTTGGAGCGCAGCGGAGTCCCGCGCAGCGAAATCGACGCCGGCTACGCGCTCAATGGCCGCGACCTTTATCCCTCCGGCACCGAAGACGCCGCCCGCCAGGAAGCGGGCATCCCGATGATCACCTCGCACGCTCTCTCTCGGTACACGATCGCGATCGCGCCCGTGCCCGGAACCGAGGTGGTCCGCCGCCTCCCGTTTACGGGGCCGTTCGGCCTCGTGCCCGGCGAGATCTACGTGCTGCGCAAGCTCGCACCGATACCAACCCGGCCCGTCTCGCAACCGCCTGCATCTGGAGAATCGCGCGGCTCTGAGTAAGCATTAGGACGTGGCCATAGAGGCGGTGATTTGGGATTTCGGCGGCGTCTTCACGACCTCTCCCTTTGAGGCCTTCAACCGCTATGAGTTACGACGCGGCCTGCCCAAGGACTTCATCCGGACGGTTAACGCGACCGATCCCGACTCCAACGCATGGGCGCTTTTCGAGCGCGGCGAGATCGATAGCCTGATCTTCGACCGGAAGTTCCTGGAGGAGGCGACCGAGCTCGGCCACCCGGTGCGCGGAGCCGAAGTTCTGCCGCTACTTGCCGGAGAGGTGCGGCCGCGGATGGTTGAAGCGCTGGTAATTTGCAAGCAGCGTTTCAAGGTCGGCTGCATCACCAACAACATGGCGCACAGCGATGAAGCGGGCATGGCCGCAAGTCCAGAGCGCGCTTCGCCGGCCGCCGACATCATGCGCCACTTCGACGCCGTGATCGAAAGCTCGAAATCCGGCCTGCGCAAGCCCGACCCCAGAATTTACCTGATGATGTGCGGGCGGCTTGGCGTGAAGGCCGGTGCCTGCGTCTACCTCGACGACCTGGGGCTCAACTGCAAGTCGGCGGCGCAGCTCGGCATGGTGGCGATCAAGGTGGTGAGCGAGGCCCAGGCGTTGGCCGAACTCGAAGCCGCGACCGGACTGATCTTTCCCAAAATCGCAGCCGGCCTGAACCGGCGATGAATCCACGCCGGCGAAGTTCCCGGAACTGAGTGAAGCTCAGCCCGCCGCGTCGGGGGACGGGCCGGGCATCACGTAGACCGGGATCCCGGTTTTCTCCCCAACCGCTTTCTCGAGCTTGTAGAAATCGACCTTGCCGGTCAGCCCCAGGCGTTTTACCTCGCGGACCGCGTGCTTCCACAAGCCCGGATAGCGCCCGTACAGGTCCTCGTAGACCTGCACGTAGAGCGCATCGCCGCGCCACCCGAACTTGACCGGCTGATAGACAAAGCGGCCGGTGGTGCCGATCCGCACCTTCTCGAAGAGCGCCTTGATGTCCTCGGGATACAGGCGCACGCATCCGTGACTCACTTCCATCCCGACGCCCCAAGGCACGTTGGTGCCGTGCAGCGCATACTCCGGCAGGGTGAGCTCGAGCCGGTAATGGCCCAGCGGATTGTCGGGGTCGCCCCCCGGAATCACGTGGTCGGCCTCGCCGTCGCGCTCAAGGTGCTCCTCGTAGATATCCTGCGGGACTACCCATGTCGGTTCCTTGGTCTTGCCGCGCACCTTGAAGTCCCCGATCGGGGTCTTCCAGTCAAAGCGTCCGAGCCCGACCGGGAAGGTGTAGACCACGCTGGAGGGCGAGTAGGCGGCGGGCGTGAGCCTGCGCTTCTTAGCGTGCCCGGCGGCGGCGCCGTAATAGTAGTACAGGCGCATCTCCGGGATATTGAGCACGATTCCGACGCGCGGGCCGTCGGGCAGAACATACCGGGTGGGCAGGACGATCTTCTTGCCCGCCGGCGGCGTCCACCAGTCGATATGTCCGTTGGCGTTGGAGACCTCCCTGGCCGTCAGCCCGTACCATCGTCCAACGTCGAGCAGCGTGTCGCCGGGCTGGATCTCGTAAGTCAGCAGGTCGCCAACCACGCCGTCGTTGCCGGTCGGGATCGGATAGGCGTAGAGCGGGCGATGCTCGAACTGGTCTTCGGACCATCCCAGCGACACGGCCGGCAGGGCCGCCAGGGCAAGCATCGCGAGCGCTGCCGCCGGCCAAATCGTGAAAGATTTTGGGAAACGTCGTTTCAATGGCGGAGCTGAAGCCATCCCAACAAGGATGCGAAGCAGAATGGTCACAAGCCTCCTCAACAGCCCCGATAAAATTGTACGGAAGCTCGGAGCGCCCGTCTAGCAGGCTGCGGCGGGTGGCGGCGAAAGTGGAGTTCCACTTCGGGGAGCTGTGGGGCTGTGGCACAGGCTTCAGCCTGTGATCCCTGATGCGCGTACATCAGCCCAGGGCAACGCGGCGCCGTTTCGAAGACCGCGTTTGATCGAAACCGGCTTGCGTCGTCCGCGGATCGGCGATTTCGATCAGCTATGAGCGACGATGCTCAGTCTGCCGCGCGTGCTCGCGGACCACGCTGTTGCCCTCGCGACGCCCGCCATTCCGATCCCAGGGCGGCCGGGCGAAAATCGTGCGCGATGGCGCGAAGGCCATGCGCACAGGCGCGAAGACCGGGCGCGGTGGTGCGAAGAAATAAGCCGTTGTAAAAAAGAAACCGGCACGGAGGCCGGCGCTACACAGAGAAAGAAGAGGCTGGCCGAGTAGTTGCGCGCCCACGAGCATCGCCGGTTGGTCTCTGTCTGTTGGATTCGTTTCCGTAGCGTCGGCGTCCCCGCGCCGGTGGCGAGTGCCGGTTCTTTTTGGCGAGGCGGATCCCGGCTCTGCCGGCAACCCGAGAAAATCGACCCCCGCAAGAGTCAGGGAACCAGGGCTCCGAAAAGCAGCGGCGCGGCATTTTTTCTGCGGCCTCGCCCGGTCTTTTGTAGCGCCGGCGTCCCCGCGCCGGTGGCGACTGCCGGTTCCTTTTGGCGAGGCGGGCAGCCCTCCTCGCGCTGTACCCCCCTCCAAATGCGATAAAGTGTTACCCATCCTGCCGGTTTAAAGTGTTACCCATGTTGTCGGTTGCACATGTCCTGAGCGGAGCCGAAGGAAGAGGGAGAACGGGCTTAAGGAAACTTTTTCCGCAGCCTGCCAGGGGCCACCAGGCACCTGCCGTTGCCCTGGCAGGAACGGCTCGCCGCGATCGAATCATCGCGGCTATTCGTCAACGTCCCAACCGGCGCCCTGCTCGCGATCGACAGTGGCGCTTACAGCAGGCTCATTCGTTTCAGCGCGTCGGAGTGCCTGGCGAGACACTGCTGGTAGGCGGTTGGTTCGAACCGTTTTTTGAGAGCGGCGATATCTCTCCCGGCGCCGTTTGCCGCGACCGACGCCTGATGAGGTGCTCCCTCGGAGAAGACCTCCCACGCGCTGACGTGACAGTCCAAGGCTTCGCAGGCGATGGAAGCGTCGCTTTCCCGTCCGCCGAGCGCCCCCAGCGCGGCACCGAGGTTACTCTGCGTCGTCGCCCATTGCAGCGGTACCCGCTCGCGGGTGTACTCCTTGAGCGCCTCGCGGTAGGCGGCGACCGCCTCCTCCAGGCGCGCCGTTCCGGACTCGCGCTCGCCGAGCCTTTCCAGCGCGCCGCCGAGGTTGTTCTGCGTCATCGCCCAGTCCAACGGTACGCGCTGGCGGGTGCGCTCCTTGAGCGCCTCGCGGAATGCCGCGACCGCCTCGTCCAGCCGTGCCGTCCCCGGCTCGCGCTCGCCAAGCTTTTCCAGCGCGCTGCCGAGGCTGTTCTGCGTCATCGCCCAGCCCAACGGTACACGCTGGCGGGTGCGCTCCTTGAGCGCCTCGCGGAATGCCGCGACCGCCTCGTCCAGCCGTGCCGTCCCCGGCTCGCGCTCGCCGAGCGCTCGCAGCGCGCCGCCGAGGTTGTTCTGCGTCATCGCCCATTGCAGCGGCACGCGCTCGCGCGTGTACTCCTCGAGCGCCTCGCGGTAGGCGGCGACGGCCTCCCCCAGCCGCACCGTCCCGGACTCGCGCTCGCCGAGCGCTCGCAGCGCGTTGCCGAGGTTGTTCTGCGTGCCCGCCCAGTCCAGCGGTACGCGCTCGCGGGTGTACTCCTTCAGCGCTTCGCGGAATGCGGCGACCGCCTCCTCCAGCCGTGCCGTCCCCGACTCGCGCTCACCGAGCGTTTCCAGCGCGTTGCCGAGGTTGTTCTGCGTCATCGCCCAGTCCAGCGGTACGCGCTCGCGGGTGTACTCCTTGAGCGCCTCGCGGTAGGCGACGGCCGCCTCCTCCAGGCGTGCCGTTCCCGACTCGCGCTCACCGAGCGTTTCCAGCGCGTTGCCGAGGTTGTTCTGGGTCGTCGCCCAATCCAGCGGTACGCGCTCGCGGGTGTACTCCTTGAGGGCTTCACGGTAGGCGGCGACCGCCTCCTCTAGCTGCACCGTTCCGGACGCGCGCGCGCCGAGCGCCCACAGCGCGTTGCCGAGGTTGTTCTGCGTTGCCGCCCAGTCCAGCGGTACGCGCTCGCGAGGCCACTCCTTGAGCGCCTCGCGGTAGGCGGCGACCGCCCCCTCCAGCCGCGCCGTCCCTGACTCGCGCTCGCCGAGCGTTTCCAACGCGGCGCCGAGGTTGTTCTGCGTCATCGCCCAGTCCAGCGGTACGCGCTCGCGGGTGCGCTCCTTGAGTGTCTCGCGGAATGCGGCCACGGCCTCTTCGAGAGGCTCGTTCTTTCCGGCCTGCTCGGCGAAGGTCGTGAGCTGGATCGCGAAAATGAACCGCACCTGCGCGCGGGTCTCCTGATTCCAGCCTTGTGCGCCGCTGTTGAGCAAAGCGCGCACCCTTTCGATGAAAGGCCCGAGCTGATCCCCGACGAATTGTCCCTCTCGCGCGAAGAATGCGGCGCTCTGCGTTGCAACCACGAGGCCGAGAACATCGGTCAGGTCCTTTTCGTGTACGTCGGGAAGCGCGAAGTCTTTGGGCTGGTATGCCCGCTCGGAGCGCCTGGCGCCGGGCTCCTCCGACGAGGTCCAATACAGCCTGGCCGAGCCTCCGGCGAGCACCTTCCCCCAGACCAACACTTGCGCGCCGGATTTTTTGAGGTACTCGCGCGCCTGCTGGTGGCCCGCCCTCTCGGCCTCTTCGGGCTGGCCCCTGAGCCGGATGGTCCTGTCAAACTCCAGAGGCTGGACGCCGAGCTTTTCCTCGAAGTTCTTCAGCGCCTCGCGAAGGTATCCTTCGACTTTGCCGTCCTGGTCATTCTCAAGGTGCGCGACGGCGACCGCGAAGCGATTGGGATCGGCTTTCGGAAGTGGCTTCTGCAGAATCGGCTCAAGAACAGCCTCCCGAAATGCGTTCAAAAGGGGGTCGACAAGCAGGTCAAGAATGCTCTTGATCTCCCACCGGCAGGCAACGAACACGAGCACGGCTAATAGGACGAGTCCCGCAACGCCGAAACGACTGTAAACCCACGCCCGAATCTCGGCCCATATGTCGGGCGCTTCATTTTTTTTGGCTTTTTGCTTGGCCACCCCTTGCCCCCGAAAACGTACCTCGTAGTCATAGCCGCGCGACGCGCGTAGAAAACGCCGACAACCTTAAGCTTCTCGCCTACCCGTCATTTGTGCGACGCGCGCGCGAATCTGTTCCGATGTAACGCTACTTCCAACTCCCTTCTTGATTGCTTCGATGGCGCGCGCGGGAAGTGGCGCATCGCGCCGTTTCTCGAAGTATTTGCGCGCTATAGCGATGTCGCCAGAATTGAGAAATCTAGGTCGCGCCCATTCAGCGCCCAAGGGATTGTCTATGAACGCAACTACCGTCCCTTCGCCTACTCCTGTCGCCTTGCGTTCCGCTGAAAACTTCGCTTCCAACACGCGATAAATCATTTCCGCCTTTGAATAATTCGGAAGGTCTCGTGAAACTAGGGATGCATGAGCAAGATAAGAGCCAGAGCCTATAGTTCCGAAACCTTCAATGTCCAGAGACCGAGCTTCACCTCCTGCGTCCTCAGCGTCATCTACGAGAAACAAATGACCGATGCTCTTTTCGTCGAATCCATAAACCAAGAAAGAGACGCCGACCCGAACGCGTTCAATCAGGCCGTTGATCCGTGCAAATTCCTGAGGACCGAAGTTGTTGAGACCAGTTTGAACCCAAGCGGCCAAGCTCAGTTTGTACGTGCTCAAAATCCGACTATAGATAAGTCGCTCTCTTTCATCGTGGTACGCTTGAACGCAGGCTGCTTCCATGACCCCGACCGATGGTGGCAACTGGCTTGAATAGTTCCAAATTCCTCGCACTATGGGCATGACGCTGGAAACAGAAGATGCAGCAAACATCCCCTCCCAACGTAGATTTAGCGGCAGGCGCTTTAACGCCATGTCATCGCCAGCCGTCCAATCGTAAGAAAGCATCCGATCGGACACCGCGATAATCGAATCATCCTCCACGGAACGAGCGGCGATACAAACGGTCATCCAGTCCACCTCCAGCTCGCACCGCGAAGGCTGGAAATGCCGATTTCGCGGACGATAGGATGGCCAAGGATTGCAGACCGATGGCCTTGCGTAAAGTGAACAATCCCCCGAGAAAAGGGACTCGACGCGGAGCGCGCACGACCCCCTGTTGCACGCCCATTTTTCTCGGGGTAACGGCGGCGCGCGGCCGTGGAGTTGTGCGAAGTCTGCACGGGCCGTTTGCTCAAGCGCGCCTGTAGTTCACTTGCGAGATTCGCGCTCCGCCTGGGCGATGAGAGCGGAGAGTTTGAGCCCGAGGGCGTGCGCGATCCTCTCCGGGCAATCATCGCCTGGCGATCCTCCGATCGACCTGACCGTCAGCCCCACTCGTCGTTTTCCCACCAGTACGGCGGAAATGATGTGCTTTCTATGGCCGTCGAGACCGGCAGGTTTACTTCCTCGAAAGTATAGCCGATCTCCCCAATGTAGCTCTTCGCCGCCTCAAGCGCAGACTCGGCGAGCGAGACGATCTGCCGCGGATTAAGCACGGCTTGGTGTCTGTTTGGCCGCAGCAGGTAGGTCATGTGAACGATTCGATTCCGGAAGAGAACAGCTTCCTTTAGCTGTTTTTTGATTTTGTCCAGATCGGCATCAGGGCTGGTTGAAAGGCGCCGCAGGTGACGAAAAATGTATTGAATCTTCTTTGCTAGCGACCGCTGGCGAAGCAGTAGCCTTTCGATGGGTCGGTAGCTCACCCTCCTGAAGTGAACCCACGGGGCCAGATGAACGCACTCCGACGGACAGATATCTGTCAGCAGTTCATAAATCGACGCGAGCGCGTCGTTGGAGATGGCTTCAATCGCCGCGACGCTGAGGATTAGGGAAGCTCTCGCGTAGCGGGCTTGGACCGCTCCCTTTACCGCTCCCTTGGCCTTGTTGAAAAAATCGTCGGCGTCGAACAACAGATCGCCAGGTTGCGGCCGGCGCCAATCGCGGTCAGCGCCGACTAGGGACTCCGCACTAATGCGAGCCATCGCCCTGGATTCTAACCAATTGCTCGGAGCAGCATAGGCGCCGGACTCATCAAAAGATCCGCGGATCGGCCGATGCGCAGTTCGGGTCTTTCCGGCCGTCTATTGTGGGAACTCACCCAAATCGACAGTCGCTTATCCGACGCCCAGTCTGAGAATCCTTGCGACCAATGCGGCCCGCGCGTAAAACGCTCGCGACGTGCTACCGTGGCCCGGCCCTTTAGTCCGCGGCTGCACCATGACGCCCATCGAGCCACTGAGGTGCTCGAATCCCCTTGTGCGAATCACCTCTCGAATAAGATCGTAGTCGGCCTTGACCTGTTGGTAGAGTGTCTCGTCCCCAAGATCGAATGCCGCCACGAGATGACAGAGCGACCGGGTCTCGGCCTTGCTCTCAAAAACCCGCGCGACGACGATCATTCGCTGCAACTTCAGGAACAGATGACTATTTTGAAACTCCTTCGCCGCGACTTCGACGCGGTCGATCATCGTGATCGCCATCGTCTCCTTCACCTTGAACACGCCGCCGGGCATGGCCCGCACCGGAACGACCTTGAGTTCCCACGAGCCGAAGTTCGGAGATCGAGAGGAATTGAGCGGGAGGCCGAGATAGCGTTCGATGGTGTGGCCGGCCCAGCCCTTGTTGATGCGATCGCCCTTCCAGATCGTGACGCCAGACATCTTGCCAAGGCTGACTAGGTCACGGCCGATCAGCGTCTGAAGATGAGCCAGCGCCTCGGATCGGTCCACCGAGAGCTACGCTTTGGCGAACAGCGTTTGCTGTCGCTTCCGCACGACGGTCGAGGCGGTCGCGGACGTACCCATGGCTAGGTCGTCGGGGACCGTCTCGTTCAGCCGCCGCGCGGCGAGTAGAGCATAGGTCCTGTCTTGTTCATAACCGACGAAGTTACGGGCCAGCTTCAACGCGGCAACGCCAGTGGATCCTGATCCGGCGAAGGGATCCAGCACGAGGTCGCCTGGATCGGTCGTGGCGCGAAGGCAACGCGCGATGAGCGCCACCGGCTTCTGTGTCGGGTGTTTCCCGAGCCGCTTCTCATCGTCGGCGGGTGTCGAGAAACGCCAAACATTCTTCATCTGCTTCCCGCCGTTTTCTGCCTTCATCGCCTCGTAGTTGAACTTGTGCCGGTCCTTACCGCCCCTCTTTGCCTTAGTGGCCCAGAGCAGAATCTCCGTCGAATGCGTGAAGCATCGGCAACCAAGATTCGGTGGAGGCGCTGGCTTTTCCCACACTATATCGTTCAGGATCCGGAACCCGATCTGCTGCATCGCCACGCCGACGCTCAGGTAGACGTGAAGCGTGCCGCTTACCCAAATAGACGCGCCGAGTTTGAGGATTCGATGGCAGGCCGCGAGCCAGGTTCGGTTGAACTCGTGGTCCAGGTCGATACCCCGGCTCCTGTCCCATTCACCCTTGTTGACCTTGACCATACGGCCGGCAACGCAGGTGATGCCGTCGTTGGAGAGCAAATAGGGCGGGTCCGTCCAGATGCAATCGACGCTGTCTGCCGGGAGGTCTTGCATTAAGGCCAAGGAATCGCCGAGCTGCAAGTACGACTTGCCCTCTTCGCTCTTCCACATGATGTCAGCGTTTCCGCCCCTCTCAGCGTGATTCGCCATCCTTCTCGCGCCTCGATGATATGATCGACCGCTCCCACGTCGGTTTCAAGAACCAACGGACGAGATGAACCGGGGTCGCACGACGCGCGGCCCCATTGAAGCTGAATGAAAAAAGAACTGGCACTCGCCACCGGCGCGGGGAGGCCGGCGCTACAAATTCCGCGCTGCGAGGAGCGCGGCCCCATTGAAGCGAATCGCGGGCACGGAGGCCCGCGCCACTGTGATCAGGGGAGATAAGCCATGTCCTGAGCGAAGCCGAAGGAATGTTCTGAGCGGAGGCGAGGTCGGAGAGCAAGCAGGCTGCGGAGATTTTTTCGGTGGCCGGCTAGAGTGTTCGCGGTATGACCGAGGAAGGCAAGGCTCCCGAAAAGCGGCTAGGCAGGCGGGAGGCGGGCTACTGGTATCGCGACCTCAAGGCGCGGCGCGATTAACGCGTCGCGCCCGCGCTATGTATGATTGAAGGGCGGCGAGCCTGGAGAGCCTTATGCCGGATCAAGTCGAAGTTGAACTGTTGAGTCGAGATGGGACGCTAGCCGAGATTGTACGCCGGCTTGCCGATGCCTACCAACCGCGAGCGATTTACCTCTTCGGCTCAAAGGCGCGGGGCGACGCCGGGCCCGACAGCGACTACGATCTGTTGCTGGTCGTCCCGGACGATGCGCCCCCGGAGCGGCGTCGGAGCCGGCTTGCGTACGAGACTCTATGGCGGGCGGCCGCAACCGGAGCGGTCGATGTTCTTATCTGCACGCGGTCGTATTTCGACGCGCGCCGCCATCTGAAGGCATCGCTGCCCGGAACTGTTCTCCGCGAAGGGCTGTTGCTCTATGGCGCATGACCCGGCGCGAGTCGCGGATACCGCGGGATGACTCCGAAAGGCCAGAGAAGACCTCCAGATCGCCAAACAACTCCTGAAGCCTTCGAAAGCGCTTTCCGGCGGGGCCGTCTTTCACTGCCAGCAAGCGGCTGAGAAGGCCTTGAAGGCGTTCCTGGTTTGGCACGACGTCCCCTTTCGCAAGACGCATTACCTGAAAGAAGTGGGCGATGCCTGCGTCGAGCTCGACGCCACTCTGAAAGAGATGGTGAGTCGCGCGGTGCCGCTCACCGAGTATGCCTGGAAGTTCCGCTATCCAGGCGAACCCGTGGCGCCATCGCGCAAGGAAGTTGAATCTGCGTTCGCCCTTGCCACCGACCTCTACAAAGCAGTCCTCGCCAGGCTGCCCGCGAATGCAAAGCCGTGAGATCCCAAAGTGCCTGACTACGAAGTTCCTGAGCCAATCCTCAACTCCCCCTACGAGGAGCCGGCGGCGCACTGGCTTATCGAGGAAGGCAAGATTCCCGAAAAACGGCCGGGCAGGCGCGAGGCGGGATACTGGTATCGCGATCCCAAAGCGCCCGCCGCCGATACCGAGCACGAGGCGCGCGGCGTGTGGCAGCCCCTCGAACGGGTCAATCTGATCCGCGAGGACATCAAGAAATGGCGCGCGGCCGGTTATCCGGGTGCGTCGCGCACTACGATCGACCTGCTGAATTATTGGCAGCGCGAGGGCCGGCAGCATCGGCTCTTTTTCGCCCAGCTCGAGGCGGCCGAGACGATAATTTTCCTGACCGAGGCGCGCGCGGATTTCAAACAGGGGATCAGCATCCCGCTCGACGAGCCGAGCGACGAGCAGAAGCGAAACGGCCTTAAGGCGTTCGTCCGCTATGCGCTCAAGATGGCGACCGGCACGGGTAAAACCACGGTCATGGCGATGCTCGCCGCGTGGAGCATTCTCAACAAGGTCAACGACAAGAGCGATTCGCGGTTCTCGGACACCGTGTTGGTCGTCTGTCCGAACGTCACGATTCGCAACCGGCTTGCCGAACTCGATCCTGAGCGCGGCGACGCGAGCCTTTATCGCACGCGCGATCTTGTGCCATCCGAACTGATGCCCGACCTCAGCCGTGGCAAGGTGATCGTCACGAACTGGCACGTCTTCGAGCCGCAGGCGCCGAACGTCGGCGGCACAAGTGCGCGCGTAATCAAAACGGGCGAGCGCGTCGAGGGAATTGAGACGATCACGATCGGGCCAAAGAAGACCGTGGCGCGCGGCAGACGGTATCTCACGCCCGAAGAGTACGAGCGGCAGAAGGCGAGCGGCCAACTAGAGGTGGTAAGCGGCGGGGAGGAGCGGGACGAACAAGGGAACCTCAAGCGCGCGCGGGTGAGATCGTATCGTTACGTTAAGAGCGAAACAGCGCTCGTGAACGATGTCCTCAAGGCTGTTGGCGGCAAGCAGAATATCCTGGTCTTCAACGACGAGGCGCATCACGCCTATCGCATCCGCCAGCCCGAAGGGGACGAGAACGAAGAGGAAAACGGCAACGGCGCCGACGAAGAGTTTTACAAAGAGGCGACGGTCTGGATTGACGGCCTCGACAAGATTAACAAGCTGCGCGGAATCAACTTCTGCGTCGATCTTTCCGCTACGCCCTATTACCTCGGCCGCGTCGGCCAGGCGACCAACCGCATCTTTCCGTGGACGGTCAGCGAGTTCGGGTTGACCGATTCGATCGAGTCGGGCCTGACGAAAATCCCGCAACTCGTCGTGACAGACACGACCGGCGAACGGCCGCCGCCCTATTTCAACATCTGGCGATGGGTCCTGAACAAGCTGACCACCGGGGAACGCGGCGCACGGCGCGAAAGCCCCAAGCCCGAGGCGGTCCTGAAATACGCAGATACGCCGATCAAGATACTCGGCGGACGGTGGGAACGGATGCTCGCGGACTGGAAGCGGGACCGTCCCGAGGACCTGCGCCCGCCCGTGTTCATCGTGGTCTGCAAGAACACGGCGATTGCGAAGGTGATTTACCAATGGCTCGGCGAAGGCCAGCCGCCGAATGCCTCGATTGCGCCCGCCAATATCGCCGGTTTTCGCAATACGGACGATGTGGAATACACGATCCGCGTCGATTCCAAGGTCATCGCGGAAAGCGACGATCTGGAAAACGCGAAGAACGACGAAACCAAGTGGATGCGCTTCACGCTCGACACCGTAGGCAAGCGCGACTGGCCAATCGACACGCAGGGGCGGCCGGTCTATCCGCAGGACTTTGAGGAATTGGCAAACAAGCTCAAACGCCCGCTGCATCCACCGGGCCGCGACGTGCGATGCATCGTGAGCGTCGGAATGCTGACAGAGGGCTGGGACTGCAGCACGGTCACTCATATCGTGGGGCTGCGGCCGTTCATGTCGCAGCTTCTATGCGAGCAGGTGGTCGGCCGCGGATTGCGCCGCGCCAGCTACGAGCCGATCGAGAAGGACGGCAAGCAACTGCTAACCGAGGAAATCGCCGAGGTCTTCGGCGTTCCGTTTGAGATTATTCCATTCAAGGAGAGCAAGACGGCGGCGCCTCGCCCGCGCGAGAAGCGCCATCACGTCCATGCGATACCGGAAAAGGCGCACTATGCGATCGGGTTTCCGCGCGTCGAGGGATACCGGCAGGCGGTCCGCAACCGGATCGCGATCGACTGGAACACGGTACCGCCAATCCGCGTGAATCCGCTCGACATCCCGCCCGAGGTCGGGATGAAGGCCGGAGTTCCGAACAACAAGGGCCGCTTCACGCTCAGCACCGTGGGCAAGACCGTGCTGGCGGGGTTGATGGAGTGGCGCGCGGCACAGCGAATACAGAAAATCGTGTTCGAAATGGCGACGGCACTGACGAGAGATTACGTCAATCGGCCTGACTGCATCGTCCCGGCGCACGCGCTGTTTCCGCAGTTGCGCGCGATCGTCGATCGGTACATCCGCGAGAAGGTGGAGCCTATTCCTCCCGGCGAAAAGATGGACGTGGGAATCTCGCCATACTACGGCTGGGTGATCGAGGCGTTGCTGGCGGCGATTCATCCCGACCAGTCGAGCGGAGAAGAGCCGGAACTGCCGATCTATGACAAGCGCGGCGACGGCTCGACCGCCAACGTCGATTTCTGGACCAGCCGCGACGCTCGGGAGATCGAGCACAGCCATCTCAACTACGTCGTGGCGGACACGGCGAAATGGGAGCAATCTGCGGCCTACTTTATCGACACGCACAAGCTCGTCGATGCGTTCGCAAAAAACGCCGGCCTCGGCTTTGCCATCCCTTACTTTCACAATGGCCAGGACCACGATTACGTGTCGGACTTTATCGTCAGGCTCAAGACCGAGCCGCCGATGCATCTGATTCTTGAGATCAAGGGTTACGATGAACTCAAGGAGGTCAAGGCTGCTGCGGCGCATCGGTGGGTCAAGGCGGTCAACGCGGACGGCACCCATGGAGTGTGGGACTACGCGCTAGTGACGAAGCCTACAGATGTTCCGGCGGAGATCGAGAAGGCGGCGAAGGTAGGGTAGCGGAAATACACCCGCGCCAGTGGGGATTTCCGCGCTCGACCGAGCGCGGTCCCATTGAAGCTGGAGAGCAACAGGCGAGACGCCTGTTCCCACTTCGGGCATTTCCGCTCTGAGGAGCGCGGCCCCATTGAAGCCCATCGCGGGCAGGGACGCCCGCGCCACTCGCGATCGCGAGATAGAAAAAGAACCGGCGCGGGGAGGCCGGCGTTACGTAGCAGAATCAAATGTCGCCGCGCGGGCGCGGCGACGCTGAGGTCCCTCTCCCAACTGCGGGAGAGGCGATGAGCCGTAGGCGGCCGCAAGCGAGGTGAATCGGGAGCGGTCCGGTGTCGTTTTCCAAAGCTGCGGCGTGGGTTGCATAGCGACGGGCGCGATAATCTAATGGCCGCGCTCCGAGGAGCGCGGCCCCATTGAAGCAGGATCTTGATCAGCGTCGGTGCCTGGTGCGCCGTCAATTTCCGCGCTCCGGGGAGTTCCACTTCGGGGAGCGCACCAAAGCCAGTGGGGCTGTGGCACAGGCTTCAGCCTGTGACTCCTGATGCCCGCCGCCGCGGTCGCCGCTGAAAGCGCCGGCGTACATCAACAAGCGCCCACTTGCGCTGTGGAGCGGACTCGCTCTATCCGTAATACTGGGCCGAAGGTCAAAACGGAAATCCCAGCTTGAAACGCTTTGGCGGCTTCGAGAGCTATGGTCGAGAAAAACCGGTGGTCGAGATGGCGGCGTTGGGTAGCAGCTCTCGGACGCTGCCACGCTTCATGTTTCGCGACCGGTAGGCGCATGCGCGTTTCCAGCAGGCTCCGTAAGGCAATCGCGCGCCCGGGATTGCTGGTTGCTCTCCTGATCGTGCTCGTGCCCCTATGCGTCGTGGTCCTCCAGCCGGCGCCGAAGGCAGCCGGCGCTATCACTGTCAACACGACCGACGACCCTGGCACCGCCACAGAATGCAGCCTGCGAGGCGCCATCGAGAACGCCAACAGCCAGAGCACTAACCCCGACAACAACTGCATCGCAGGCACTGGCACGGACACGATCGAGTTCACCGTCGGCGGCGCGATCGCTTTGGGGAGCAGCTTGCCCGCAATCCAGAACGACCTGACTATTGATGGCAGCGGGCAAACTGTAACTGCCGATGGCGACAATCTTTACGGCGTGTTGCTCGTAAACTCCGGCGCCACTCTTGATTTGGAGAACCTGACCATTGCTCACGGCAATGCCCCATACGGCGGCGGTGTCGAGAACGACGGCACGCTGACGGTCACCAACGTTACTTTCTCGGCGAACTCGGCACAGTGGGGCGGCGGAATCTTCAATGATATCTTCGGCACCTTGACGGTCGCCGACAGTACCTTCTCCGGCAATCAGGCACAGTACGGCGCCGGCGGCATTTATAACGCCGGCAGTTATACCTCCGGCATGCCGACCATCACCAACAGCACCTTCTCCGGCAACTCGGCGCAGTACGGTGGGGCCGTTTTTAGCGACGTCTTCAGCTTCCTGACAGTGACCAACGCCACCTTCTCCGGTAACGCGGCGCAGTATTACGGCGGCAACATCTATAGCAATACCGGCACGCACGGCGGTTCGCTGACAGTCACCAACAGCATATTGGCTAACGCCGGCTCAGGTGGTAACTGCCATGGGAAGGTTATCGACGGCGGCTACAATATCTCCGACGACGGTTCGTGCGGATTCGCGTCCAGCAAGGGCGCCAACGGCGATACGATCGGCGATGGCGTTGATCCGATACTCGCCCTCGCTGGATTGTACAACAATGGTGGACCCACCGAGACGATCGCGCTCGAGTCCACCAGCCCTGCAATCGACGCCGTCCCAATCGCAGGATGCCCAGCCACTGACCAGCGCGGTGCCCGGCGTCCCGATCCTTCAGGCTCCAGCTCTGCATGCGACATCGGCGCGTTCGAGTTCGACGGCGTAGTCCCGGCAGGAGAAGGCGGGAAGCTTTCTGTCACGCCGCTGTCGGTCAATTTCGGCATGGTCAAGGTCAGAACCACCGTCAAGGAGACGGTTACGGTAAAGAACTCAGGCAAGGGGCTGCTGAATCTCACCGTGGGAAATGATCTTCCGCCGCCGTTTGGGGAGAATGGAGCGGGGAGCTTCCCGCTCGGCCAGGGCAAATCGCACAAGGTAGTGGTGACGTTCACGCCGCCGGCGACGGGCGCCGCGACGCCGCAAATGCTTATGATCGATAGCGACGATCCGAATCATAGGCATCTCAACGTGCAGGTGACCGGAAGCGGAGAGTGACCGGTCATTGCCGTGAAACGCGGATCGGCGATTTGGATCAGCTATGAGCGACGCTGCTCAGTATGCCGCGAGTGCTCGCGGGCCACGCTGTTGCCCTGGCGACGCTCGCCACCCCGGGACGGCCGGGCGAAAATCGTGCGCGGCGGAGCGAAGGCCATGCGCTGCGGAGCGAAGCCCATGCGCGCAGGCGCGAAGAACGGGCGCGGTGGCGCGAAGGCCATGCGCGGTGGCGCGAAGATCGGGCGCGGTGGTGCGAAGAAATTAGCCGGTGCCGGCGCCCATCCCTGGTATCCGCCCCCGTAGTATGGCCTCGGCCCGGCGAAACAGCCCTGCATTGCGAGCGTTCCGATCAGTAGCGACGACCCGACCAGAATCTTTGCGGCTCTTCCCCTCGTCATGGTGTAGTTCCGAAACATGAATGATTCCTCTAGCAGGATGCGGAAAAACGATCGTTTCCCATTCGATTCTCATGTAGAGTAGCCAGCGATGGTGGTGTGAGGAGGGTGTGAGGATGCGCGGGACGGATCGCCAGCAGTCTGCGATGTTCAGCTACATATCGGCCGAGCAGCGGGTGCCCCAAGACCATCCGCTGCGAGCGATCCGAGCGATGGCGGATGTGGCGCTCGAAAAGTTGGGGCCGAGCTTCGATGCGATTTACGCCAGCAGCGGGCGTCCCTCGATCGCGCCGGAGAAGCTTCTGCGCGCGCTTTTGCTGCAGGTGCTGTACACGGTGCGCAGTGAGCGGCTGTTGATGGAGCAGCTCGACTACAATTTCCTGTTCCGCTGGTTCGTCGGACTGAGCATCGATGACCCGGTGTGGGACGTGACCGTGTTCACCAAAAACCGCGAGCGGTTGCTTGAGGGCGAGGTGGCGGAGGGGTTTTTCATCGCGGTGGTTGACCAGGCCCGCGCCCAAAGCCTGCTTTCGGACGAGCATTTCACGGTCGACGGCACGCTGATCGAGGCCTGGGCCAGCCACAAGAGCTTCAAGCGCAAAGGCGCTGACCCAAAGACTCCGCCGGACGATCCGGGCAACCCCAGCGTCGACTTCCACGGTGAGCGGCGCAGCAACGCCACTCACCAATCGACCACCGATCCCGAGGCCCGCCTGGCCCGCAAGGGTGCAGGCAAGGAGGCCAAGCTCAGCTACGCCGGACACGTGCTGATGGAGAACCGCAACGGCATTGCGGTCCAAGGCTGCGTAACCCAGGCCACCGGCCGCGCCGAACCGGAGGCGGCCATCGCGATGGTGGAAAAAATCCCAGGCTCGCATCGAGTAACCCTGGGAGCCGACAAGGGCTACGACCGCAAAGAACTTGTTCAGGAGTTGCGTGATCACCAGGTCACCCCGCACCTTGCCTGCAAGCCGTCCACTATCATTGATGAAAGGACCACTCGTCATCCCGGCTATCTGATCAGCCAGCACAAGCGTAAACGCATCGAGGAGATCTTCGGCTGGCTCAAAACTGTCGCCGGCCTGCGCAAGGCGCGCCACCGCGGAGTCGCTCGGGTCGGTTGGATATTCACCTTCGCGCTGGCCGCCTACAATCTGGTCAGGATGCGCAATTTGGCGCTGGCAGCTCCCTGAGCCATCCGCAATCGGGTGGAGAGCCGGGGCACTTGACCAACTGAACCTCAATCGACGCCCTCACACGCCATGCCAACACTCTCGAAAGCACATCCCGCCATGGTAATCATCCGTTTTTCCGCAACCTGCTAGGGCGTCCCGGTTTAGTTTCCTATTCAACCAAGCCAAAGCTGAGCTGGAAACATGAAGGATTCATCATACCTAAGACGTACCAGGGCCTTCGGCGGTTACACCTCGGCGGCCAGCCAGGTTCGCCAGGACGAACCCGGTGAAAAACCCTTTAGAGACGAGACATTTCGCCGATGGCAGAAGCACCCTGCATGAAAAGTGGCTTTCACCGGCACGCTCGCTTCGCTCGATTTTTCACCGCCATGCTCGCTTCGCTCGGTAGGCCGGCAAGCTCCCACCGGCTCGGGTGAAAAAACGAAGTGAGCATCGCGGTGAAAAACCTCAATCTTCTCCCCCTGAGCAAGAGAACTTTGCGTAACTTCCACGCCAAAGCTCGACGGTTCTTCTTCGCCCTCTCCCTGCGAAGCTGGGAGAGGGCCGGGGTGAGGGACCTTGCGGCGCCGCATTTTTTTTTCACCGCTATGCTCACTTCGTTCGAGTCGGTTGGAGCGGCCCCGCTTGCCGAGCGAAGCGAGCGTGTCGGTGAAAGACGCGGCGCCGAGGATCGATGCGCCCCGGCCGTTGCGTCGTTGGCCCGGCCGAAAAAGCGCAACCAAATAAATGTCGCTGCTGGCGCAGCGACGCTGCGGTCCCTCACCCGACGCTCGCAGCGACCGTCGGCCTCTCCCACTGGGGAGAGGCCATTGAAGAGGGCAACCGCAGATTTGCAAAGCTCTCCTGACCAGGGGGAGATAAGCATGTCCTGAGCGAAGCCGAAGGAATGTCCTGAGCGGAGCCGAAGGAAGAGGGGGAACGGGCTTAAGGAAACTTTTTCCGCAGCCTGCCAGGGGCCACAGGGCACCCGCCGTTGCCCTGGCAGGAACGGCTCACCGGGATCGAATCATCGCGGGTATTCGTCAACGTCCAACCTGGCACCTGGCAATTCGCGAACCGAAATCGCCTCTCCGAATGCAATCAAGCCGTTGAGGATCTATTGATTCCTGCACAAGTTAGTGACACAGAATTCTGCTCCGGCGCGGCGGCTTCTGTCATTCCCGTGCGCGTGTCTGGCGCGCGCGAGGAATCCCGGGTACTACCTAGTGGGGCGGGCGTCCCTGCCCGCCCTCCACAGAAATCGCGGGCAGGGACGCCCGCGCCACTGAGAGCCCGGGATTCTTCGCGCGGCATCGCCCCCGGCGCATGCCACGCGCGAGAATGACATACCAAAGAATCGAGCAAGAGCAGAGTTGCCACTTTGATATGCAGGGCTCAATAGGTGATAGGAATATATGGTTTGAGTTTGGTGCGGGCACTTGCCCTTTTTTTCTTGTCCGCGTAGCGCCGGCGTCCCCGCGCCGGTGGCGACTGCCGGTTCGTTTTGGCGAGGCGGATCCCGGCTCTGCCGGCAACCCGAGAAAATCGACGCCCGCAAGAGTCAGGCAGCGGGGCTCCGAAAAGCGGAGCGGCGTTTTTTCTGTGGCCTCGCCCTGGCAGGGAGAGGCCGACACGCGCTTCGCGCGTCGGGTGAGGGACCTCAGCGTCGCTGCGCCGGCAGCGACGATATGATTCTGGTCGGCCGCGTGGGGCAATCCGCTTACCCCTCTTGCCACAGGGGCGGCAAATCACGCAGCATCCAGGGAACAATCGGCTTGTCAGGGGGCAGGCTGCGGAGATTTTTTCCGTAGGCCTGCTAGAGTGTTCGCGGTATGATTTCCGAACCGCGGTTTCCAGGCGTCCTGGCCGGGGGCTGTTCAGGCGTCGATTTATGGCGGGAGCTGCGCGCGCGGTCGCGAGCAGTGAGGAGAAAGACATGGCAGACCCGATGGCCGAGTTCAACAAGAAAGTGATCGAGGAGTTCCGAGCCAATGGTGGCAAGGTCGGCGGTCAGTTCGCCGGCGCGCCGATGGTTCTTCTTACCCACCAAGGAGCCAAGAGCGGGAAGACCTACACCACGCCGCTGGTCTATAGCAAAGACGGTGATCGTTTCGTCATCATCGCCTCGAAAGCGGGCGCGCCGAGCAACCCGTCCTGGTATCACAATCTCGTCGCTCACCCGGAGGTGACATTGGAGATCGGTGCCGAACACTTCAAGGCCAGGACGGTCATCATTAAGGGCGAGGAGCGCGAGCGGCTGTTCAACGCGCAAGCGCAGCAGATGGCGGTATTCAACGAATATCGGAAAAGGACCGCGCGTCAAATACCGGTCATCGCGCTCGAACGCGTGAAGTGAAAACCTGGTGCGCCGAGTCTCACTTTGCCGGGCGGGCGCTGCCGCAGCATTTCTTGAACTTTCGACCGCTGCCGCAGCCTGCTAGTCGGAAACTGGCCGCAGGCTCGCGTATTTCAGCACCAGCAGCTTGACGCCCCGGCGTCCGAAATCCACCCAGACCTTGGCGGCCTCGCCGCGCCCCTCGCGTTTGCGCACTATCCCGCGCCCGAACGTCGCATGCATCACCTGTAAGCCGACGGCCGGCGCCTCGCCGGGTGTCCCGTCCTCGTCAGAATTGGGGAGCTGGCTCGTGCTGTAATCGACGTAGGGCTCGCCGGGCGGCGGCCGGCGGATCAGGCGCTCGACGCGCTCGGGCGCGATTCGCCGGATCAGCGCGGGATCGATTTCGTTGAGAAACCGCGACGGACGCGATTCGATCCGTTTGCCGTAGAGCTCGCGCGAGAGCGTATTGGTCAGGTACAGCAACTGGCGCGCCCGCGTCATCCCGACGTAGCAAAGCCGCCGCTCCTCTTCGACTTCGATGCCGTTGTCGCTCGCGCGGGAATGCGGGAACAGTCCTTCTTCCATCCCCGTCACGAATACCCCCGGATATTCGAGGCCCTTGGAAGTATGGAGCGTCATCAACGCGACGCGTCCGCCCTGCTCCGCGATCTGGTCCGCGTCGCTGACCAGCGCGATTCGTTCCAGGAAGTCGGCCAGCCCCGTTCCAACTGGTCGCTGCGCCAGGAATTGCCGGGAATCTTCCGGCATAGGAAGCTCCAACGGGGCCGGCGCGCCCGCACCACGCTCGGCATCGAACGCATTGGCCGCCGCGAGCATCTCATCCAGGTTCTGCCGTCTGGCGGCGCCGTCGGCGAGTCCGTCGAGGTAGGCCAGGAAGCCGCTGCGGGCGATAACCTGGTCGAGGATCGCACCGACCGTCATCTCCTCCGCCCGCGCGATCAACTCGCGCATCCACTCGTAAAGCGCGCTGGCCTGCTTGGCGATCCGGGGCGCGACCGCCGAGACCGGCTCCAGCCGTCCCATCGCCTCGAACAGGCCGATCGAGCCGCGCGCCGCAACTTCCCTGATCGCCTCGACGGTCTTGTCGCCGATTCCGCGCGGCGGAACGCCGACCATCCGTTCCAGGCTCACCGCGTCCTTCGGATTGGCGATCACCTTGAGGTAGGCGAGCAGGTCCTTGATTTCGCGCTGCTCGTAGAAGCGCACGCCGCCGACCACGTAGTAGGGGACGCGGCGACGCACCAGCGCCTCCTCGATAACCCGGGATTGCGCGTTGACCCGGTAGAAGACCACGAAATCGGCCGCGCGCATCCCGCCCGCGAGCAGCCGGGCGATCTCGTTGGCGATGAAGTCGGCTTCGTCGCGCTCGGTCAAGCCGGTGTAGTAGACGATCGGCTCGCCGTCGGCATTCTCGGTCCACAGGCGCTTGGGTTTGCGCTCGAGATTGTTGCGAATCACGGCGTGCGCGGCCGCCAGGATGGTCTTGGTCGAGCGGTAGTTCTGCTCGAGCTTGAAGACCCGTGCGGCCGGAAAGTCGCGCTCGAAATCGAGGATGTTGCGGATATCGGCGCCGCGCCATCGGTAGATCGACTGGTCCTCGTCGCCGACCACACACAGGTTGCCGGCGGGTCCCGAGAGCGCGCGCACGATCAGGTACTGCACGCGGTTGGTATCCTGGTACTCGTCGACCAGCAGATGGGCCGCGCGCGCCTGCCATCGCGCCAGTGCCGCCGGCTTTTCCGCGAACAGCCGATAGGTCAGCAGCAGCAGGTCGCCGAAGTCCAGCGCGTTCATCGCCCGGAGCTGCTGCTGGTAAAGCCGGTAGAGCTCGGCTACGGCCCGCTCGATTCCGTCGCCAGCGCGCGCCGCAAACTCCTCGGCCGATACCGCCTCGTTCTTGGCCTGCTCGATCCGCGCGCGCACCAGCTCGACCGCCGGGGCGCCCACAATCGCGGCCTCCGCGACCATCCGCCGCAGCAGGGTCATCGAGTCGCCTTGGTCCAGGATCGTGAAATTGCGCTCGTAGCCGAGCGCGCCGATATCGCGGCGCAGAATCCGGGCGCACGCCGAATGGAAGGTGCTGACCCACGGCAATTGCGCCGTCACGCCCACCAGCCGCGACACCCGCTCGCGCATCTCGCCGGCCGCCTTGTTGGTGAACGTTAGCGCCATCACTTCGTCGGGCGCGGCCTTGTGCTCGGCGATGAGGCGGGCGATACGGTAGGTGATGGCACGCGTTTTGCCCGAGCCCGCTCCGGCCAGGATCAGGATCGGGCCGTCGCCCGCCAGTACTGCTTCACGCTGGGCGGGATTGAGATCGTCGAGCTGGACCGATGCCATCGCGATGGGGTACAGGGCTGCGAGCCTGTTCGAGCAAGATAACGGCTTTACGAGTCAGCGAGCAATCGTCTCAGGCTCGCGATGAGGAAAACTGCGATGGCGACCTACACTCCGCGCGACAGGTTCTACCGCAAGGCCCGCGAGCGCGGGCTTCCTTCACGCGCCGCCTTCAAGCTCGAGGAGTTGATAGGCCGCTTCCGGCTGGTCAAGGCCGGCGCGCGGATCGCCGACCTGGGATGCGCGCCCGGAGGATGGCTCGCGATACTGGCGCGCGCGGCGGGACCCGATGGAGTCGTGGTCGGCATCAACGTCGCGCAGTGCAAGAGTCCCGCGCCGGGCGTCGTGACGCTGGTGGGCAACGTCTCCGACACCGCGACGGCCGGCCTCGTGCTCGCGGAGCTGGGCGGACGCGCCGACCTGGTAACCAGCGATCTGTCGCCCAAGCTGACCGGGATCGCCGCCCGCGACCAGGTCCGCGCGCGCGCTCTGGCCGACGCCGCCCTGGAGTTCGCCGAGCGCTGCCTTAAGCCGGGCGGCGCGATGGTGGCGAAGCTCTTCATGGGCGCCGACTTCGCCTGGGTGATGGGCGAATTCAAACGCCGCTTCGGCAAAGTCGAGGTGACGCGCACCCGGGCCACGCGCCCCGGATCCTCGGAGCTCTACGTCGTGGCCCGCGATTTCAAGCCGTCGGCGCTGTGAATAGGCGCCTTTGGGCTGCCGCCGCAGGGATGGACCGCGCGTTGGCGCTTCGAGTCTGGAATGAAGTGCGGGGCGCGCGCTAAGGTTGAAGACGGCGACGCGATGACCGCTGCGCGCAAATCCGCTTGGTTGCTGGTTCTGGGGATGGTCGCCGCGACCTGCGCCGGAAGTCGCGCCGTAGATCCCACCCCCGGCGAGTTCCGCAAGGTCGAGATCGCTTCGGTCGGCCTCGACCGCGAGTCCGGGGCCCACTTCGTCCTGCTCGCCGACAAGCAGGCCAGGCGCGGCCTGCCGATCCTGATCGGCGACACCGAGGCGCGCGCGATCATGCTCGAACTGCACGGGATCAGGAGCGAGCGCCCGCTCACGAACGATTTGCTGCGCAACGTGATCGAGGAGACCGGTAATCACGTCGACCGCGTGGTGATCGGCGATCTGCGCGATCAGACCTACTACGCAACGATCTACCTCGACCCGGGCCGCCACCATGTCGACAGCCGCCCCAGCGACGCGATCGCGCTCGCGCTGAGCGTGAATGCGCCGATCTTCGTGTCGGCCAAGCTGTTCCAGTCCGACGCGGGCGGAATCGACCTGGGTGAGGACGCTGGACTGCCCGGCACCTCACGCGGGCTCGGGATGGTAGTGCAGGAGATTACCAAGGATCTGGCCGTAGCGCTCGCCGAACAGCCCCACAGCGGTGTGCTGGTCTCCGAGGCCAAAGGCGCGGCGGCGAGCGCGGGCGTGCAGCGCGGCGACATCCTCATCGCGGTCGGCGGCACGCCGGTCAAGACGCTCAAGGACTTCGATCAGGGCGTGGCCGGGCTAAAGCCCGGCGATTCGATCGCGTTGACGCTCAAGCGCGCCGGCGCTGCGCAGGCCGTGACGATCAAGGTGCCGGCGCAGACCGGCCAAGACGGCTAGGACGAAGCCTTGCAGAGACCCGCGCTAGCCGCGGCGCAGCAGGACGCAGCGGATGAAGCGCGGGTCGATCTCGCGCTCGGGCTCCAGGTGGGCGAACTCCTCCTCCAGGATATTGAGGCACGAGTTCACGAAGTCGGCGCTGCGCGCGTGCGAGGTCTCGCCCACGCGCTTGACGATCGTTTCGGCGACCAGGGTGCGGAAAGATTCCTTTAGCCGGGCCGGCCTCCCGCTGCGCGTCATCACCGCCGCGTGCATCGCAGGCAGCCGGCTTGCCTCGATCGGCTCGGGTACGAGTCTGCCCTCCAGCGCGATACGCGCCAGCGCGGTGAGCAGGATCTGGCTCAGGCGGACTTCGCGGCCGGCCACCTGCCCGCGGAAACCGGGCGAGGCGAGATCGATCTGGAGCAAGGCGCGGAAGAAGTCGGGAATCGCGTCGAGCTGCTCGAGCATCGCGTATCCCAGGTGCAGATCGCGCATCGTGTTAAAGTCGCGCATCTCGACCGCGCCGCCGCGATCGAGCCCGGCGTAGAATCGCGGCAGGCGGGCCACAAAGCCCGCCAGCGCCTCGCGATAGGGCGAGTCGAAGTACGGGATCTCTCTCGCGCGGTCGGCTCTGAGCCCGAAGCGGCCGAGAGTGGCCTCCGTGCGCTTGCGCAGATCGATCGTCAGGCTGACACCGAGGCGAAACAGCAGCTTGAGCGGAGTATCGCGCAGGTTCTCGATCGCGGTGTTCAGATCGCCGCCGGCCAGATGCTCGAGCCCGAGGTTGAGCAGGTTGTGCGTCATCTCGACCGTGACCCGGACCGCGTCGAGGTCGCCGAAGTCGACCTGCCGCGCAACCAGCACCTGGTTGGCCACCATCGCCATCTCGCTGCGCAACTGGCGACGGCCCTGCGCGGCGAATCCCGCGGTCAGCGCCGCATTGAACAGCGAGTTGTCGCCCTCGGTAAGCGCCGGCGCCATCTCCGGCGGCAACGCCTCGGATTCGCCGAGCAGGTCGTCGCGGATCGGCGCGACGTAGCCGGCGCGAATCTCACGGAAGCGTTGCGGGTTGAGGTAGGCGAAAACGTCCTGCGCCTCGAAGAAGTCCGGGAAGCCGCGGTCGGCCAGCCGCGCGTGCCGGAACGAGTAGGCCTGCTCCTCGAGCTCGGCCTCGACGCCCCAGTAAATTTCCTCCATCAACCCGGCGTAATAGTTGTAGTCGCGCTCGAAGACCTCTTCCAAGAAGTCCTGGATCAGGGGGTAGATCGAATCGTGACGGATGAACTCGATCAGGTAATGCTCGTCGAACTGGACGAAGCGGCTGGAGGGGAAGTCGGGCATGTCCAGCGGGTCGTCCATCCGATGGACCTCGACGTATTGGCGCAACAGCAGCGCGACCAGTTCCATGTCGCAGTCCATCAGCGCGTCGGCGATCCGCTTGCGGCCCGCCTCGGCCATCGCCTCGACCCACTCGCGCATCCGGTCCAGATCGGGCCGGTCCTTCTTCCAGCAATCGAGGTCGAACAGCCCCTTCACCTGTTCGGGCAGGGCCAGGCTGAGCAGGTCGCCGGCGTCGGCCGGGCCGATTTCCTTGACCGTGTAGAAAAGCGTCTCAGGGGTGAAGGATTGGACCAGGCGTTCGGCTTCCCGCGCCGACAAGATCAGGTCGCGCTTTTGCCGCGCCGGCAATCCGTAGAGGAATTCCAGCTTCTCCTGGAACGGAAGATCGAGGAATTCGTCCTGTCCCCTGATTGCCATCGTGATGCGTCCGGTGCCGCCTGAGCGGAAAAATACTCTGGGGCTCCAAGAACGATCAAGCGAGCCCTCTCGCGCGCCGCATCGGTGCTGAAACCTTCCGCCTTGACGGATCCCGCGACACAAGATATGCGCCTCGTTTGAGCGCGACCTCAATTGGCATCAACCGGACCAAGTATCGTGAGCGCAGCCGCGCTGACGATCGCGGGCAGCGATCCGTCGGGCGGCGCTGGAATCCAGGCCGACCTGAAGACCTTTGCCGCGCTCAGGGTCTATGGATGCTCGGCGATAACCAGCGTGATCGCCCAGAACAGCGCCGGCGTGCGGCGCGTCGCGCCGGTCGAGGCGGCGATGGTCGCCGCGCAAATCGAGACGATCTTCGCCGAGCGGCGCCCCGACGCGATCAAGACCGGGGCGATGGCCCGTGCCGATATTGTGCGAGCCGTCGCACGCACGATTCGGCGGCTCAGGCTGCCGGCGCCGGTGGTTGACCCGGTGATCGTTGCAAGCAGCGGGATGCGCCTGATCGAGCGGGGGGGCGAGAAGGCGATCCGCACGCAGCTGATCCCGCTGGCGCGGATCGTGACGCCCAATATTCCCGAAGCACGCCTGCTGAGCGGAGTCGCGATTGACGGCGTCGAATCGATGCGCGCGGCGGCCCGGACCATCCTCGCGATGGGCGCGCGGGCGGTCGTGATAAAGGGTGGTCATCTGGGCCGCGGCGCTCAGGCGATCGATCTCCTTTATGACGGCCGGCGGTGGCTGGAGCTAAGCGGCGAGCGGATTGCGGGCGGCGAGGACATACACGGCACCGGATGCGCCTTTTCGGCCGCGATCGCCGCCTGGCTGGCGCGCGGGGCGACGCTCGAGGATTCGGTGCGGCGTGCCAAGGCTTACGTCACGCTCGCAATCCGCCGCCGTATCAGGCTCGGAAGGCGCGGCCGCCCGATGCTGGATCACTTTGCAAGGAGGTAGGGCACAGGCTGAAGCCTGTGCCATCTCGGATGGCGGGCTCCGGGCGCTGCTACATCAAGAGCGCGATTTATCCTCGGAGCGCCGGCGTTTCTGCCCGCCGTCCTGTCAGGCTGATTTGCGCAAGCAAGCACCAGCCTGCGAGCGTCCGCCTAACGTTTCAGGAACTCGCGGAGCGCGGCGGGGAAGTCGTGGCTCAGTTTCTTCCCGCCGCCGAGCTTCATCAGCGCGTAACGTTGGTCGCTGTCGAGGTCGCTCCAGGCCGAGGCGTCGAGCGTGAAACCCTCGGTCCGCGCCCGTTCCACCAACTGCGGCGGTGGCGTCGCCGGCGGCTCGGCCGTCATCCGCTCGGACTCGTCGATTATCTTCGGCTCGGCGCCGGACGTGCGCTTCACCGCCTCGCGAATGAACAGGCTCAACGCGTCGCACTCGTCCTGTCGTTGCGTCGGCAGATGGCAGATCGCGAGGCGTTCGCCGAGCCCGAGCGCGCGCCATTGGTCGAGCCCGATCTTGATCCCGACGCGGTCGAGCTTGCGCCGCACCGCGATCGGGACCAGCGAAACCGTCTCGTCGATCGCCGTCTCGAATTTGAAGAGCCGGATCATCGTTGCGGGATCATAGCGAGACGGATGCGAAAAGCCAGGGGGAGATAAGCATGTCCTGAGCGGAGCCGAAGGAAGAGGGGGGGAGCAGGCTTAAGGAAACTTTTTCCGCAGCCTGCTTGTAGGCGCGCAAGCTTAGGCGCTAGGCTTTAACGGCTAGAGATTCGCCGCATGTTCCTCCGCAAGCGCGCGCTCGAGCGCATCGCCAAGGAAAAGCTGCTCTTCGAGCGCCGGCCGAGCGGCGACATTTCCACCTGCCTCATCTACCCCAATGTCTATCCGCTTGGGATGGCCAACCTCGGCTTCCAGGCGGTGTATCACATCCTGGACTGCGACCCGCGCGTCTTCGTCGATCGCGCTTTCTTGCCCGATCCCGATGAGCGTAGCGTGATCCGCACCCGCGGCGAACGGCTGGTGTCCTTCGAGAACGGGCGCCCGCTTTCCAATTTCGAGATTCTGGCGTTCTCGATTTCGTTCGAAACCGACTACCTGAACGTACTGGCGCTGCTCGAGATGGCGGGCATCCCGATCCGCCGCTCGGAGCGCGTCGGACGCGAGTATCCATTGATAATCGCCGGCGGCTCGGCGGTCTTCCTCAACCCCGAGCCGATCGCAGACTTTGTCGACCTGTTCCTGATTGGCGAGGGCGAGGAGATGATTCCCGAGTTCCTCGCTTGCTACCAGCAGGCGCGCGGCGCCGGCGCATCGGGTGGCGCGCTGCTCGCGGAACTGGCGCGCGTCGAGGGCGCGTACCCGCCCGCCGACAGCACGCCGGTCTACGATCGGGAGGGACGGCTTGCCGCCGTAAACTACACCGGACAGGGACGGAAAGGGGTCAGGCGGCGGTTGCTCCACGACCTCGATCGGTTCGACACCGCCTCTCTGATCCTGACCGAGGAATCGGTGTTCGGCGACATGTACCTGGTGGAAGCCAGCCGCGGCTGCCAGTGGGGATGCCGGTTCTGCGCGGCGGGCTTCATGTACCGGCCGATCCGCTACCGCAGCCCCGACAAGCTGGTTGCACAGGCCGAGCACGGACTCTCCAAGCGCCGCGTGATCGGGCTGGTCGGCGCCGAGATGGCCAGCGTGCCGGGCGTGGCGGAAATCGCGGAGGCGGTCGCCGCTCGCGGCGGGAGGCTCTCGCCGTCCTCGCTGAAGGCCGATTGCATCTCGCCGCGGCTCGCCTCGGCGCTGGCCCGCAACGGCAATCGCAGCGTGACGGTGGCGCCCGAGGCGGGGAGCGAGCGGATGCGCCGCGTGATCAACAAGAACCTGAGCGAGCCCGATATCATGCGGGCGGCCGAGATGATGGTGGGGGAGGGCGTCGAGAACCTAAAGCTCTACTTCATGTGCGGCCTGCCCGAGGAGACCGACGCCGACGTGCTCGAAATTCCCGCGCTGACCGCTAAGATCCTTGCCCGGATGAAGTCCGGGGCCAAAAGCCGCGTCGGACGCATCGCGGTCTCACTCAATCCGTTCGTGCCCAAGCCGTGGACTCCGTTTCAGTGGGACGCGATGGAGGATACGCGCAGCCTCAAGCGCAAGATCGCGATGATCCGCGCGGCGCTTTTCCGGCTCGACGGACCCGTCGAGCTGGACGCCGAATCGCCCCGCGAAGCCTACTTTCAGACCCTGGTGTCGCGCGGCGATCGCCGGGTCGGCAAAATCCTCGAGCGGCTCAACGCTCGCCGCTGCGCGGAGCCGGGCGAGATCTGGCGCGAGCTGCGCGAAATCCGGCGCGAGGCCGAAGCCGGTGGCAACCAGCTTCCCAACCCGGACTTCTTCGTCACCCGCGCTTACGATTACCACGAGCTGCTGCCCTGGGACTTTATCGACCATCATATACACAAGTGGTTCCTGCTCTCGGAGCGCGGCAAGGCGCGCTTCGAACATCAGACCAAACCCTGCGACGTAACCCGATGCACGGTGTGCGGCGCTTGCTGAATCGGTGCTCCGGCGGAGGAAGGGACATGGCCGTGCGCAAAATCCGCAACTTGATACCCGGCATGATCGCGATCGCGGCGGCGTCGATCGCCGTAGCGATCCTGATCGCCCCGCAAGACGGTGCTCTGGCGCAAACCGCAGGCGAAGGCGGCATCGAGCCGGCGCCGCCCGCCGAAGCACCGCCGCCTGGCGAGGCGCCGGCCACCATCGGCCCCGCGCCCGCCGCCAAGCCCACTCCGTTTCGCCATCACGTGGTCGTCGAGGACAACGAGGTCGAGCCGGGGCGCGCCAGGGTCAGGCTCATGAAAGACACCTGGGTGTACGAAAAGCCCTCCAAGAAGAGCAAGCACGTCGTGGGCGTCCACGCCGACAAGTTCATCGTCGTCACCGGCTCCACCCACTATTACCTGCGCGTCGAGCTCAAGAACGGGAAGGTCGGCTACATTTCGCCCTCCACGGTGGAATTGGTGCGGCCTTCCGACAAGGTCTTCCAGCTCACCTCGGACAGCACCGTCTACGACCATCCGAATCGGTGGGGCAAGAAGGTCGCGGAAGTGCACAAGGGACACGACGTGCACGTCGTGGGCGTCGCGCTCGATTACATGAAGATCAGGATGAAGAACGGGACCGACGGATTCATCCCGAGCGCCGCGCTCCAGTAATCTCTGCGGCCACGGCCGCTATCTCTTCCCTCGCGTGCCGGCCTTGGAGCCGTACCGGGGAAAACCCGCCGTACGGCGAAGCGTAAGAAGGCCTTCTCCCTGGAATAAGGATGTGCTGCTTCTCAGAAGCAGGAGGCAGGTCGTGATAAGCTACGCTTCGTGTTCGAAGACGCAGCTGAAGGAGGAACCATGAAGATCTATCGCGTCGTCTTGCTTTGCATCTGCATCATTGCACTTACCACGCCCGCTTGGAGCCAACCCCTACGCCCGGGCGGTCCTGGGCTGGCCGTCCCGGGATTCCTCAACCCTCGCACCGGGGCTTTCACGCCCATGCATGTCAGAGCCCAGGAGAACCCTGAAACTGCGACTGGAGGTTCTGTGCAGCCGGAGCAGGTGCCAACTCCATCTAAGGTGACGGGCACACTTAAGGTTAGTTTCTCAATTGCGGTTAAATCATCAATCCCGACGACCAGCTCTATCGTATGCGAGGTTGACGTTGTTGCGGAAGATTGTGACCCTACCGGTGCAAACGGATGCCCGAACTCGCCAGAAGAAGAAGCCAACACCTTAGCCACACGCAGCTCGAAGACGGCCGCCAGTTGCACTGTGACCATTCCCTACTCCTGGCTTCTCTCCTACCGACCCGACGACTGGATGTACGTTTACTACGTCATCAGCGTAGCGGGAACGGGAAATCCGGGTCGCTCCACTTCGCAATATATCGCCCAGTCGGGGAATGGTATCCCCGTGCCGGCGAACGGCACGACGACCAGCGAGCCTGTCAGCGCAACGATGTGACGGTTAGCTGAATCGGCCGGAACGGCGGCCCTTGCCGCGCTTTGCGGTCGCCAAGGGGGGTGTCGCCGCTATGTGGGGGCCTTGCATGGACGTGCGCGTCATCGGGCGGTTGAAACTCGCGTCTCGACGCGGACCGGCGCGCCGACTATAAATCGGTGCGCGAGTCCGCGTCGCGATCGCGGGCCATGCGGGAGGACCCTCGATGACGAAGCAGGAACGCCGGGCATGGCTCATCGTCGCGAGCTTGTTCGTCACCAACCTGGCCGTGTTTGGCGGCGGCTACAACACCACCGGCGTGTTCTTCCCGCCGCTGCTCAAGCAATTCGGATGGAGCCGCACCCAGATCTCGGCGTTGCCCGCCGCGCTGGCCGCCGCCGCCGGTCTGAGCGTGCCGCTGGCCGGATGGCTGCTCGACCGGGTTGAAGCGCGGGTGGTGATGGTGGCTGGGGCCGCGATGGCGGGCCTCGCCTTTATCGCCGCGAGCCGGGTCAACTCCTTCCCGCCGCTGGTTGCCGCTTATGTCGTGCTGGGGGTGGGGATCACCGGCAGCACGCTGCTCCCGGTCTCGCTGGTTATCGCGAACTGGTTCGGGACGCGGCGCGGGCTGGCGATGGGCGTGGCGATGACGGGGACATCGCTGGGCGGCGCGGCGATGACGATAGTGGCGAGCTTCGCTATCGGCCACGCCGGATGGCGCGCGGCGTACCTCACGCTCGGCCTGCCGATGGTCGTGGTCGTCATTCCGGTGCTCATCTTGATGGTGCGGACCCGGCCGCCGTCGGTCGAGAAGCTCAGCGTGTCGGCGCAGGCCAGTTCCCTGCCGGGACTTGAGGTCGGCCCGGCGCTGCGCTCGCGATCGTTCTGGATGGTCGCGGCGGCGCAGTTCTTGTATGCCGCCACGGCTTCCGGGATCGTCGCGCATCTCATTTCTTATCTGGTCGGAATTGGCTACAAGCCGGCGCTGGCTGCGGCAATAATGGGCACGACGTTCCTGTTTACTTCCGCGGGCAAGCTGGTCATGGGGCTGTTCGCCGACCGGCTCAGCGGCCGCATCGCGCTCACCCTTAACTTCGCGATCGCGGCGCTCGGCACGCTGATGCTGCTCGGCGGCACGCATCCGGCAGTGCTGCTGCCGACCGTGCTGGTAATGGGGCTCACGCTTGGCGCGCCGCTGGTGCTGGTGCCGCTGGTGATGGTGGAGTCGGTCGGGCTCAAGCGCTTCGGCTCGCTCTCAGGGCTGACCGGACTGTTCAACACGATCGGCGGCGCGGTCGGCCCGATCGCAGCGGGACGGATTTTCGATGTCAGCGGCAGCTACGCCAACGCCTTCGAGCTGTTCGCGGTGATGCTGCTGCTCGGCGGGATCGCAACTTACGCCTGCCTGCCGCTGGAAGCCGAGCAGCAGCGAGCAGCCCGCCCGCTCGCCACCTCGGCGTGAGAAAGTTCTTGTCGTCCCCGGCACGGTGACGAGGAATGGACGAGGGCTGAAAATGGTTTCGGCGGTTGGTCTTGTGCTACAGTCGAACAGCTAAGCTAGGAGCACGAAAATGCGAGCGGACATGGCGGTCTTCGATAAGGACGGTCAAATGGTGCTCCTTGTGGAGGCAAAGAGCCAAGCTGCCACATCGAGTGACTGGGCGGCTAGATATCGTTGCAACTTGGCCGCCGCGGGCTTCTCCCCGAGGGTGCCATTCTTTCTCCTGGCGACCCCGGAGCATTTCTACTTGTGGAAGGATCCACCACCTACGCCCGAATTGATCGATCCAGACTATGACATAGACGCTACGGCGTTGCTTGAGCCCTATTATGGAGCGGAACCACAGATTCCGCGCGACGCCAAGGGAGTCACCTTTGAACTGATCGTTGCGGCATGGCTCGCTGACCTTCAGTCTGGCGCGGCTATGGAAGGGCTCTCTCCCGATCACCGTCGGTGGCTCGTCGAGTCGGGCCTTCTGGAATTACTTCGAGGCGGACGCATCGCCCTCGAGGCCGCTGTACCAGGGGCGTGAGACTCTACGTCGAGTCGAACTTCGCGTTAGAGCTCGCACTTCGGCAGGAGCACCACCAGGCCTGCGAGGAGATTCTTTCGTTTTGCGAGACTCGCGATGAGACTGTGGTGTTCCCGGCGTTCTGCGTGCTGGAGGCTCATTATGCGTTGGTCGAGAAGCGAAGGCGGAGAACCCACTTCAAAAAGGACTTTGACGCTGAACGAACGCAGCTTCTACGGTCGTCTCGATACAAGGACCGGGCTCGCCACTTGGACGCGGTGAGCCGGTTCCTCATCGCGAGTGTCGAGGAAGAAGATCGAGACTTTCGCGCGGTGATTGAAAGGCTACTTCGCGCCGCGAGATTGATGCCATTGGACTTGGAGGTATTGCGGTTCGCGGCAACTCTGCGGGATAGCTTCGACTTGGAGCTGCCGGATTCTATTGTCCTGGCATCCGTCCTTGGGGACCTTGAGGCCTCGTCCGGCGCAAGTTGCTTTGTTACCAGGGACAAGAAGGATTTTGTGAACCCCGGAATCCAAGCGCTACTTGCGGCGAAAGACTGCAAAGCGCTCTTCGATTTCGAGCACGGACGAGATTACTTGCTGGGCCGCAACGCCTAGCAGCAGGCGCATAACATGCCTGGCACTGTCCCGCGAGATACCCCTGCGGCGTCACCGGCTAGCCAATTCAAGCGACGCGCGCCGCAGCCAGGATTGCGCGGAGCTTGGCCGGGATGTCCGGCGCGCGCACGAGGTCGGTGATGATCGCGACGGCGTCGGCGCCGGCCGCAAGCAGCTCGGGTATCCGCGACTCGGTGATTCCGCCGATCGCGACGATCGGAATCTTCACCGCGGCGCGCGCCGCCCGCAATTTCTCGATTCCATTGCCGACGCACACGTTCTTGAGCCCGCCCGGATACATCGGGCCGAAGCCGATGTAGTCCGCGCCCGCAAGCTGTGCCGCGCGCGCCTGCTCGACCGTATGAGTAGAGACGCCGATGATCTTGCCCGGGCCCATCACGCGCCGTCCCGCCTCGATCGGCAGATCCTCCTGTCCCAGGTGCGCGCCGTCGGCCTCCGCGAGCATCGCGATATCGGCGCGGTCGTTGACGATAAAGCTCGCGCCCGCCTCACGGCACAGCGGCGCGATCGCGCGCGCCGCGGCGAGGAAGTCGCGAGCCGGCGCGTCCTTGAGCCGAAGCTGGAGCAGCCGGGCGCCCGCCGAGAGCATCAACCGCGCCAGTTCGACCGGCTCGTGACCGGCGACGGGATCGACGATCGCGTAGAAGTGTGACGGCAGTCTCATTGCGTCGGCATCTTGCGCAGCACGATGCGATGCTCGGTGATCTTCTTGCGCAGCGTGTTGCGGTTCAGCCCCAGCATCCGCGCCGCCTTGACCTGGTTGCCGCCCGCGCGCTCCAGCGCCCGCTCGATCAGAGGCCGCTCCATCTCCGCGACCAGCTTCTCATAAAGATCGCGCGGCTCCTCGCCGGCCGACTCGGCGGCGATCTCGTCCATCCGGTGCGCGACCAGCTCGGCAAAGCTCGCATCGCTGTCGCCGGCCCTGGCCGCCCGCGGCGCCAGAGCGCTCGGGCCGAGCGCGATATCGGCGCTCTGAATGGTATTGCCGGCGGCCAGCAGCGCGGCGCGCAGCACGCAGTTCTCGAGCTCGCGCACGTTGCCCGGCCAATGCCAGCCGGCAAGCTTCTCGCGCGCCGCCGCGCTGACCGCGCTCGCCCGCGCGCCCATCTCGCGCGTCGCCTTGGCGACGAAGTAGTCGGTCAGCTCCGGGATGTCCTCGCGCCGCTCGCGCAACGGCGGCATGTGAATCAGGATCACTCCGAGGCGGAAATAAAGGTCCTCACGGAAGCGGCGCTCTTTGACCGCCAAGTCGAGGTCCTGATTGCTGGCCGCGATCACGCGCGCCTCGAGCTTGAGCGTGTCGGTGGCGCCGACCCGCGTGAACTCGCGCTCCTGCAATACCCGCAGCAGCTTGGGCTGCAGCTCGAGCGGCAGGTCGCCGATCTCGTCCAGGAAGATGCTTCCGGTCCCGGCCAGCTCGAACTTGCCCGCACGACGCTCGGTTGCGCCGGTGAACGAACCGCGCTCGTGGCCGAACAACTCGCTTTCGAGCAGGCCGGTCGGGATCGCCGAGCAGTTGACCGCGACGAACGGTTGGCGCCATCGCGGCGATTTGAAATGGATCGCGCGGGCCACCAACTCCTTGCCGGTGCCGCTCTCGCCGGTCAGGAGCACGGTGGCGTCGTTGCCCACCACCCGCCCGATCAGCTTGTAGATTTCCTGCATCGCCGCGCTGCGTCCGATTATCTCGCCGCCCACCAGCGTGCCTCTGACCTGGTTGCGCAGCCGATCCACCTCGGCGGCCTGCGCCCCGACCTCGGCCGCACGCGTCACCGCGGCAGCCACCAGGTCCAGGTTCGCGAACGGCTTGGTCAGGTAGTCGTGCGCCCCCCGCTTCATCGCCTCGACCGCGTTGTTCATCGTGCTCGCCGCGGTGATCATGATCACCAGGGTGCGGAGGTTCTCGCTCTTGGCGGTCGAGAGCACCTCGAGTCCGCCCACGCCGGGCATGATGATATCGATCAACGCGACGTCGAAACGCCCGCTGCGCAGCGCCTCGAGCGCGCTCTGGCTGTCGGGGGCCTCTTCGACGGCGAAGCCGGCGGCCTCGAGCCGGTCGCGCAGCACGAGCCGGATCGCGGGGTCGTCGTCCGCGATCAGCACCGTGACGCCCCGGTTCTCGGGAGATCGGATTAGATCTGGATTTGCCGCAGCCATCGTAAACTGGTTCAGGTCCTCGCTCGTTCGCCGGTAATCGTACCGTGAGCTCTGGGCGAGGGCGAATCGGTGTTGACCGGCAGCGTGACTTTGAAGGTCATCCCGACGAGACCCGCATCGGCACCTGGAGCGGCGGGCGAAGCTTCGCGCGTGGCGTCAGGCGCCACGCCTGCGCGCTCGGCCCACAGCTTGCCGCCGTGGAGCGCCACGATCCGCTGGCTTATCACCAGACCGAGCCCGGTACCCTGCGGCTTGGTGGTGAAGAACGGAGTGAACAACTGGCCCAGCTCCGCCTCGCTGACGCCCTTGCCGCTATCCGCCACTTCAGCGCGCAGGAAGTAGCGCCGCCGCCCCTCGGCGGTCATCCGGAACTGCGTCTCCATCCGGGTGCTGAGCCGAATCGTCCCGCGCTCGCCGATCGCTTCGATCGCGTTGCGGAGCAAATTGAGAAATACCCGCTCGAGTGCCCCCGCGTCGCCCATCACGTCGGGCAGGCTCGGGTCGAAGCGCTGCTCGATGACGATACCCTCGGGCGAATGCGGGTAAAGCCCCGCCATCTTGAGCGCCTGATGGAGCACGCGATGGATATTCACGTCGCGCATGGCCAGCCGCTGCGGCGAACTGAAGTCGAGCACCTGCTCTACCAGCGCCGCGACGCGGTTGACGCCGTCGAGAATCACGCCGCAGTAGGCGCGCGCGCGAGACTCCGGCGGCGACATCGCGGCCAGCAATTCGGCGGCGCCCTTGATGCCGGTCAGCGGGTTCTTCACTTCGTGCGCGAGTCCCGCCGGCGAGAGCCTCAGGCTCGGCTCGCCGACTTCCAGGCTCTGCTCCGCGCTCTTCTGATGGGAGAGATCCTGGAGCAGGATGATCGCGCCGTTAACCCGCCCGTCGTCTTGGATCAGCGGCGAAACCTCGACTCGCACGATCACCGATCGGCGCGCCAGCCGTAGTTGTGTTTCCGGATCGGCCAGGTTCCGCCCGCTCGCCAGGCAAGTGCCAACCATCCACGCCAGCCGCTCGTTGCGGGCCAGCAACTCGCTGATGGCGCCGGTATTGAGCTTAGAGGCGCCTAGCAGAGTCTCGGCGGCGGCATTGAGCGCGGCAGGCTCGAGCGACGGCGAAAGCACAATAATTGCATCACCCAGGCTCTCGACGATATCGCGCCAAAGATTCACGCCGCTTTTGGCCGGAGAAACGCAGGAAGCATCTTTTTGCACGCTACCACAAAGGCTGACCACAGCTAAGCTGCCACTTGCGCCGTCTCAAGCGTGCCACAGATAGCGATTGTGCCACGAATAATAAGCGGCATTAGCCATGGACTGTGGAAAGACCAACTTTTTTAACGCTCATCGGGTTGATTCCGCTTCGCCCCGGCATATAGGGTCAGCGCAACCCAAGGTTGTCGGCGGATGTACAGGCTTGCGCAATATACGGTCCTTCTGATTCTCCTGATGGTGCCGCTCGCGGCATTGGCGGAAAGCCAGGGCGAGCCTGACCGCAGTATCGGCCTCGACCTTCCCGCCACCCCATCCTTGCAGGCGGCCCGCACTTCGCCCCATTACCTCAGCGCGGGCGCAGCCGGGTTGGGCGAGCTTTCACCCTCGGGCTCCCTGGCTGGCACCGCGCCAGCCGTCGACAGCCCGATGCCAGGCGTGGGCGGCGGCGTGGCGGGCGATCATGTGGTCTTCTACCACAACGCGCCGCATCCCGTTGCGCCTTTTCCTCTGGTTCTTAACATCGGCGTACGCCGGTATATCAACGAGATGCTCGGCCAGTCGGGCGACGTGCAGGCTGCCTTCCAGCGCGTGGAGCCCTACAAGCCGGAGATGGTGTGGGAACTGGAGCAGCGAGGACTGCCGAGGGACCTGGTCTATCTCGCTTTCGCGGAAAGCGGCTTCTCTGCGCGCGGTGCCGGTCCGTGGCAACTGAGCCGCGCCACCGCGCGGCGCTTCGGGCTCCGAGTCGACGGCTACGTGGATGAGCGCCGCGACCCGGTCAAGTCGACTCGCGCGGCTGCGGAATTCCTGGCCAGCCTCCACGACGAGATCGGCGATTGGCGGTTGACGCTGGCGAGCTGGAACACGGGTGAAGGCTCGATCGACCGCTTCTGGAGCCTGCGGGGTGCTGCCTACGACCGGCTCATCAAGCGTCTGCCGCGCCGCACGCGCAGCCTGCTCAACCGCTTCATGGCCGTGGCCTTTGTTGCCCGCAATGCCGAGACCTACGGACTTGAGCCGGTCGAATACTCGGCGCCGCCCTATGTCCGGATCAAGGTCAGAGGCGGCACCGCGCTGCGACGCATCGCCAAATCGACCGGCGCCACCACCGCGATGCTGCGCAAGCTCAATCCCGCGCTGCTGATCGATTACGCCCCGCCTGACGTCGCCGGGTACGAGATTTGGGTCCCGCGCGTTCAGCACGCGTCGGCCCGACAGCCTATCGACTACTGATCCGATCCGGCCCGCTTCCAGGCTGCTGTTTCCGTTGCGAACCTGACTGTTGCCGTTCCAACTATTTTAACCGAGAGCCATGCGGCACGCCGGAGCCGGGCGGACCTGGCCGAATAGCAGTCCTGTTTAATGCCGACAAGTCGGAACGGCACTGGTTCTAATCCTCGGCCGAGGCGCGTATTCTTGGTCGCGCGATGATCAGCGCGGACGAGGCCCTCGGACTCGTACTGGCCAACGTTGAGCCGTTGGGCATCGAGCGCGTGTCGATTCTCTCGGCGCTCGGGGCCGTACTCGCCGAAGAAATCCGCGCCCGGCGCGATGTTCCCGCCTTCGACAACTCCGCGATGGACGGCTACGCGATCCGTGCCGGCGACGTGCGGGGCGCGAGCGAATCGCGGCCCGCAAGGCTCAAGGTTGTCGAGACGATCGCGGCCGGTGCGATGCCGTCGCGGCGGATCGGCGCCGGTGAATGCGCGCGGATCATGACCGGGGCGCCGATACCGCTTGGTGCCGACGCGGTCATTGCGGTCGAGCGCACACGCGGCGGCGCCGGCGAAGTCGAGATTCTCGCGGCCTGCGAGCCCGGTTTTTGCGTCCGACCGCGCGGCGAAGATATCCGCGAGGCCGACCTGGTGTTCGAGCCCGGCCGGCGGCTTTCCCCGCCCGATATCGGGATGCTGGCCTCGCTCAACCGCTCGATGGTCGAGGTTTACCGCCGGCCCCGCGTCGCGATCGCCGCGACCGGCGACGAGATCGTTGACGTCGACCAGGTCCCGACCGGCGCCCAGGTGGTCAACTCCAACGCCTACGGACTTCACGCGGCGGTGCGCCAGGCGGGCGGCGAACCGGTCATCCTCAAGGTCGCACGCGACCTGCGCGAGGCCGTCCGCGCCCGGCTCGAAGAGGCGATCGCCTTCGACCTGGTGTTGTCCACCGGCGGCGTATCGGTGGGGCAATTCGATCACGTCAAGGCCGTGCTCGACGAGCTCGGCCTAAGCCAGGTATTCCACGGCGTCGCGCAGAAGCCGGGCCGTCCGCTCAAGTTCGGCCTGGTCGGGCGCAGGCCGGTGTTCGGACTTCCGGGCAATCCGGTTTCCGCGCTGGTTTGCTTCTATCTTTACGCGCGTCCGGCGATCCTCAAGATGGCGGGGCGGCGCGAGGTGGGGCTGGCGCGGCTTCAGGCGCGATGCGCAGTTGACATCAGGACCGCCAACGATCTGACCGAGTTCGTGCGAGTGCGGCTGGAGCGCCGCGCCGATGGGCTTTTCGCCACGCCGACCGGCAACCAGGGGTCGGGAATCTTAAGCTCACTCTCGCGCGCCGACGGGCTGCTGATTGGTCCGGCGAAGCAATCCCTGCTTCGGGCGGGCGCCGATGCGACCGTGCTGGCGCTCGATCCTCAGGCTGCGGCAGACTCGGAGGCCTTCTTCGAGGAGCGCCGCCGCCAAAGCCATTGAACGACGAGCGTGGCAATCGCGCCTGAAATCGCCGAGCCGACAATCACCGCCGAGACGTTAAAGTTGAGCGTTGCGAGGAACGGGATCAGATGAATCCTGATCTCCTCAAGCTGGAAGTTCGCCCACAGGATATACGCCACCCAGACGACGACGATCGTGCTGATGATGAACTTGGGACTCTTGACGAAATCCGGCATCGCGCATCGTCCTCCCATCGCGAGCTTGCGGCGTTTGCCCGTCCTTGTCAACGCAGCGACAAGGTGGCGCCTTGACGTTGCGCATCGGCCAGGGTTTCGACCTCCATCCGCTGGAGAAGGGCCGCAAGCTGGTTCTCGGCGGGGTCGAGATCGCTCACGAGCGCGGGCTGAGCGGCCATTCCGACGCTGACGTCGCCGCCCATGCGCTGGCCAACGCGATCCTCAGTGCGATCGGCGAGGGCGACCTGGGCCGCCATTTTCCCGACCACGACCCGCGCTACAAGGGTGCCGACAGCATCGCCATCCTGGCCGAGGTGTGGAAGCTCGCGCAGGGCCGTGGATGGCATCTGGTCAACGCCGACCTCACGATCTTCGCGCAGGCCCCGCGCCTGGCGCCGCATCTGGCCGCGATGCGCGAGCGGCTGTCCGGCGCAGTCGGCGCGGCGCCGGAGCTGCTCAACGTCAAAGCTTCAAGTCCCGAAGGGTTGGGTGCGCTCGGCCGCGCCGAGGGAATCGGCGCCGCCGCGATCGTTCTGCTGGCGGGCGAAGAGAAATAGCGACGCGCGCCCGCCTGGCGAGGCACCGCTTCTACAAATCGTCGTCGCCGGAATCGCCGCCGCCTTCGTCCAGATCGGCGCCGCTCTCGATCTCGTCGACCGCTTCGTTGAACTCATCGCCGCCGAACTCGTCGCCCATCTCCCTGCCCATCCGTCGCATCATCCGCGCCACGCTCTTCGGATCCTTTTCGTCGAAGTCGCTCAGGCCGGAGGGATCGGCGAGCCGCTCGAGTCTTTGGTCCTCGCTGCGCGGCATCGCGAAGCGCGACATGATACGCCTGAGCCGCGCGGCGCCGCAGTGCCGGCAGACGGCGTCCACCTTCTCGCTCACGCGCATCGTGAGCACGCTGGTGTGCTTGTGGCACTTGTCGCACTGGTATTCGTAGATAGGCATGAGGTGCTGAATCCGCCGTAATTTTCCGCGTCGGCGCGATCCTCTGCAATAGCGGCGCGGGGGCCGGCCGGCTTGATTGGTTGCTGCGAGACGGCATATTGGGGAGCGTCCGGGTCTTAGTCCGAGGTTGAACGCGAATCGATGAATGATCTGCGCCTGATGTGGCGCGATACGCGGATGGTCGTGCTGACCGCGATTTCCGCCGCGCTCTACGCCGCGGTGCTGGTCCCATTCAAGGGCGTACCGCTGATACCCGGCGTGACCGAGCTGCGTCCCGCCAACGCCATCCCGATCGTATGCTCGTTCCTGTTTGGCCCGGCCGCCGCTTGGGGCTCCGCAATCGGCAACATGATCGGCGACTTCTTCGGCGGGGTCGGCCCGGGCGACGTCTTCGGCTTCCTCGGCAACCTGGTCTATGGCTATCTGCCCTACAAGCTCTGGAGCGTGATCGGGGGCGATGCGCCGCCGATCAGCCGCTCGCCGCTGGCGATGAGCAAGTACGTGATCGTGTGTCTGATGGCGAGCACGCTGTGCGCGGACTTCGTGGGATGGGGTGAGAACCTGCTCGGGCTCAGGCCGTTCTGGATGCTTGGCAACGTGATCGTGCTCAACAACATGACCGCCGCGCTGGTGCTGTCGCCCTTCCTGCTCATCGCGATCTACCCGCGCGTGCGCCGGGGCCGGATGGGCTACGAGGACGTGATGCCCGCGCTGAAGCACGGTCCCTCGATGCGCCGCGGGCTGGGCGTGTTGATGATCATCGTGGGTGAGTCGGGTGCATGGCTGCTCGGCAACCTGGTCTCGACCGGATACTGGATTCCGGCTTTCATTCCGCACGGATGGGCGCAGCTCCCGTACGACCGCGCGATCGCGATCACGGTGAGCCCGATGATGTTGATAGCGATCGCGGGGGTGGGCCTGCTGTGAGCGGCGACTCGCCCTTGCGTGGAAAAGACACGGGCGAGACGCATGCGCCGGGGGCGACCGTCGCCGCTTCAGAAAGCGCCGAGGCGATCGCGGTCGAGGACGTCACCTTCACTTATCACGGCGGCGAGTCGCCCGCGCTCGCCGGCGCGAGCTTTCGCCAGGCGCCGGGCGAGATGGTGGGGGTGATGGGCGCCTCAGGTGCCGGCAAATCCACGCTCGCCAAGTGCCTCAACCGTATCGTCCCCGCCTTCGAGGACGGCGAGTTCCGCGGCGTAGTGCGAATCGGCGGGCGCTCGCTAAAGGGCGCGCGCGTATGCGACGTGGCGCCGCTGGTCGGGATGGTGTTCCAGGATTTCGAGGCGCAGCTCTTCTCGACCAACGTCGCGCACGAAGTCGCCTTCGCGATGGAACAGGTTGGAATCCCGCGCGGGGAAATCGTCGTCCGGCTAGCCGGCGCTCTCGACGCGGTCGGCCTCAAGGGTTTTGAGAATCGCGATCCTACCTCGCTCTCCGGCGGCGAGAAGCAGCGCCTCGCGATCGCATCGGTGATGGCGCTGCGGCCCTCGGTGATCGTCCTGGATGAGCCGACTACCGACCTCGACCCCGAGGGCCGGGCCGAGGTCTTCGCGCTGGTGCGCCGGCTTCGCGGCCACGGGCTCAGCCTGATCGTGATCGAGCACGAGGCCGAAGAGCTGCGCGACTGCGATCGCATCCTGCTGATCCGCGACGGACGCGTGATCGCCGACGACCGGCCCGAGCGGCTGATGACCCAACTCGACCTGCTCGAGCAGTGCGGCGTCCATCCGCCGGACTTGAATCAGATCGCCGCCCGGCTCGGCGTGCGCGCGCACCTGACCGGCGTCGCCGAAGCCGAGGCCATGATGCGGCGGATTTTTCCCGCGCTGGCCGGCGCGCGATTGCCCGCCGACGGCCGCCTGGAGCCGCCCCCTGCCTCCGACACCGGCGGCGCCCGCACTCCCGGCGAACCGCTGCTCGAGATTCGCGAGCTGAGCTTTTCCTACCCGGGCGGACCGCGCGTGCTCGACGCAATCGATCTCACGATCGCGCCCGGCGAGTTCGTCGCGATCATCGGACAGAACGGCTCGGGCAAGACCACGCTCGCCAAGCAGATCGTGGGGCTGCTCAGGCCCGCCGCCGGCAAAATCCTGCTCTCCGGGCGCGATCGCATGGCGATGCGCCCGGCCGAGACCGCGCTGGAGGCCGGCTACGTCTTTCAGAATCCCGACCATCAGATCTTCGCCGCCACGGTCGAGGAGGAAGTCGCCTTCGGACCGCGCAACTTCGGCCTCCCGCCCGACGAGGTGGAACGGCGATGCGCCGAGGTGCTGAACGCGGTCGGGCTGGAGGGGGCGCGCAGTCGCGACCCCTTCTTGCTCGGCAAGGGCGAGCGCCAGCGGCTCGCGGTGGCCAGCGTGCTCGCGCTGCGTCCGCGCCTGCTGATCCTCGACGAGCCCACTACCGGGCTCGACTATCGCGAGCAGCGCCGGATGATGGCGCTGGTGGCGGAGCTCAACCGCGCCGGAATCGCGATCGTGATAATCACCCATACGCCCTGGCTGGTCGCGGAGTACGCGCGGCGGGTGGTGCTGATGCGGCGCGGGCGAAAGCTGTTCGACGGCGGGGTGCGCGAATTCTTCGCGCACGAGGAGCTGCTGCTCAGCTCGTCGTTCCGCCCGCCTGAAGTAACCGCGCTCGGGCGGCGCTTCGGCGTGAGCACGCTTTCGGTGGATGAATTCGTAAACTGGGTGCAGAGCCGATAGTGGGCCGGTTGCAAAGATCCGTGAGCCACCAAACCGCGACAACGGCTCGGCCTTGACCGGCACGAACGCAACGGCGTCAGCTCTGGGAGGCCGGCGCCTCGAACAGATCATGCGCCACCAAACCGCGACGAAGGAGCGCGGGAAGTACGTGGTGAAAAATGCCCATTTACCGCTACATTGAGCGCACCTCGTTCGTCCATCGGCTCCATCCCACGGTCAAGGTGTTCGCGCTGTTCATCATGTTCTGGTCCGTGTACTGGGTGGACAATCCGCTGGTGCTCATCCCGCTTGCGCTGTTCCTGGCGACTCTGGCGCAGGTCACCGAATCGACGCCGAACTTCTACTCGCTGCGATGGCTGTTCATCATCCTGGTCTTCTCGACCACCGTTTCCTGGATGCTGGTTTACGGAAGCAGGGGCGCGTGGGTTACCGCGGCCTCGGTCAAGCTGGGAGTAGGACGGGGTCTCAAGCTGGCGAACCTGCTGGCCGCCTCGGTGCTGTTCCTTTCCACCACCAAGATCGAGGAGTTCATGATCGGACTGGCGCGGCTGGGCGTGCCGTACCGGGCGCGCTTCGTGATCACGCTTTCGTTCCGGCTCGCGCCCTTGTTCATCGATTCCTTCCTGTCCGTGGTCGATGCCGAAAGCCTGCGCGGCCTCGACTTCAGCCACGGCGGCGTGCTGACCCGCATCAGGCGTTACGTGCCGGTGGTGATCCCGGTCTTCATGGGCGCGCTGCGCAAGGCCAACAACATGGCGATGGCGCTGGAGGCGCGAGGCTTCGGGATGAACCCGCATCCGACCAGCTTCATCGAGTACCCGGTCCGTCCCCGCGACATCGCGACGTTCGTGTTCCTGCTCGCGCTTGGCGCCGCCTACTTCGGCCTCTACCTGACGGGTCTGGGCGCCGTCGCGATGAAGTGAGCGGCGCGCCGCCACTGGCCCCTCTTCTGCCCAGGAGAAACCCTGCGCGACCCGCGCTGCCGAGTCGCGCCGGGCTTGTTTCTGCGCCTGGTATTACCTACGGTAATACTCATGAGTACGGTCAAGGTTGCGATTAGCATTCAGGACGACCTTCTCCACCGCATCGATTCGCTGGTTGGCAAGCGGGTCTTTCCGAGCCGAAGCAGGGCGATTCAAGAGGCCGTGCGGGAAAAACTTGAGCGGTTCGACCGCGGCCGGCTTGCTCGAGAGTGCGCGAAGCTTGACCCCAAATTCGAGCAGGCGATGGCCGAGGAAGGCATCTCGCGCGAGCTGGCTGAATGGCCAGAATACTGAGGGGCGACATCGTCTGGGCCGATCTGAATCCGGTCAAGGGCCGCGAGCCAGCCGGCCGGAGGCCGGTCCTCGTATTGAGCCATGACGTTTTTAACGAGCGCTCGGGGACAGTCATCGCGGTCGCCGTGACGAGTCAGCCTCCGCGCGCCGGCTTTCCCCTCACTTTGGAACTCGAGGCAAGGGCGTTGCCGAAGCTGTCCTGGGCGAAGATCAGCCAGATTCGCACGCTCTCCGTTGAGCGCGTTGGCCGGAGGCTCGCTCGCGCATCCGTCGAGGAACTGAACCGAATCGTCGAGGGAGTGAACGAGATCATTGGCGACTGACGCGGCGTGCCCTGAGAACCCCAAATGGCGGGTAGGGACGCCCGCCCCACTCCTGCCAGAAGATCATTGGCGACTGACGCGGCGTGCCCTGGGAACCGGGTCGCCATGCGGACAAAGGCTTTTGTCTCGCCGCCGCCGCGTGCTAAGAAACCATCCAAGCCCGCTTCGAAGCCGGTCCCGCGACTGAACGGGCGCTCAAGGGAACGCGTGCGATGCTGTTTGCGATAATCGGCCATGATGGCCCCGACGGCGAGGCTTTGCGGCCCGGCCTCCGCCCGGCCCATCTCGATAACCTCCGCCCGATCGCCGAGAGCGGCCGCGTCGTAATCGCGGGTCCCTTTACCGACGGCAGCGGGAGCCTGATCGTTGCCGACTTCCCCGACGAGGCCGAAGCGATTGCCTTCGCACATAACGATCCCTACACGAGCGGCGGTGTCTTCGAGCGGGTCGAGGTCAAGACGTTGCGCAAGGTCTTCCCCGAGTAAAACCCGGGCTGGCGGCTGAACAACGATGGCTGGTGCGTTATCCGATCTGAAGATTGTCGAAGTGGGTGAGATGGTCTCGGCGCCGTACGCCTCCAAGCTTCTGGCGGACATGGGCGCCGAGGTGATCAAGGTGGAGCGGCCGGGCGCCGGCGATCGCGCGCGCACGCGCGGCCCCTTCCCCGGCGGCGAGCCGCATCCCGAAAAAAGCGGCCTCTTTCTGTATCTCAACACCAACAAGCTTGGCGTCACGCTCGATATCGCGCAGCCCGAGGGCTTCGAGATCTTCGAGAAGCTTATCGCCGGCGCGGATCTGCTGATCCACAACATCGTGCCGCCCGACATGGATCGGATCGGCCTCCATTACGATCGGCTGCGCAAGATCAACCCGGCGCTGATCATGACTTCGGTGCTGCCCTACGGCCTTTCCGGGCCGCATCGCGACTGGCGCGCCGACAATCTGAATCTCTGGTGCGCGGGCGGCGCCTGCTACCTCAACGGCGGCGGACCGCTAGCTGCCCACCTGCCTCCGCTCAAGGCCTTCGGGCAGCAAGCCGGCTATCAGGGTGGCGCGCATGCCGCGGCGGCGACGATGGGCGCTGTGGTCGCGCGGCTGCGCGATCACGAGGGGCAGCACGTCGAGGTCTCCATCCAGGAGGCGGTGGCCTCGCAGCTCGAGATGACCCTCGAATACTGGCCTTACATGGGCAAGATCGGGAGCCGGCTAGGCGTGAAGCCGATTGAGCCGATTGGCTTCTATCTATGCAAGGACGGCGGCTGGATCTTTGTCTGCTGCATCGAGGAGCATCAATGGAAGGCCTTTGTTGAGCTGATGGGCAATCCCGAGTGGGCCAATGAGGAGGTCTTCTCGAACCGCCTGGTGCGCGGCATCAACGGCGACGCGCTGACGCCGTTCATCCAGGAGTACATAAGCGGGCAGACCATGCTGGACCTCTACCGCAGGGCCCAGGAGCGGCGCATCCCGTTCGCGACGGTTTCCACGATGGGCGACCTGGTCAACTCCGAGCATCTCAAGGCCCGCGGCTTCTTCGTCGAGATCGCGCAGCCGGTTGCGGGCAAGCACAAGTATCCGGGCGCGCCGCTCAAGTACGGCAGGACGCCGTGGGAAATTCGGCTCCCGGCGCCGACGCTGGGCCAGCATAACCGCGAAGTCTTCGGGCAGCGGCTGGGACTGGCCCCGGTGCGGCTCGCTGAACTTGAGCGCAGGGGCGTGATCTGATGGGGAAACCTCCGCTGGATGGAATTCGGGTCGCCGACTTTACCTGGGTGTGGGCGGGTCCGCACTGCACGCTGCAGCTCGCACACATGGGCGCCGACGTTGTCCGGATCGAGACCGCGACCCGGCCGTGCGTCACGCGGATGCTGCCGCCGTGGCTGAACGAGCAGTTCGGGCTCAATCGCTCCGGCTACTTCAACCAGTACAACCAGGGCAAACGCTCGGTCGCGCTCGACTTGAAGCTGCCTGAGGCGAAAGAGATCGCCCGCCGGCTGATCGCAAAGAGCGACGTGGTGACCAACAACTTTGCCGCCGGGGTGATGGAGAGGCTCGGCTTCGGCTACGAGGAGGTCCGCAAGATCAAGCCGGATATCATCATGATCTCCCTCTCCGGCTATGGTGATACCGGCCCCGAGCGCAACTATATCTCTTACGGGCCGGCGCAGGTGCCGCTATCCGGGCTCTCGACGCTGACCGGTTACAAGGGATGGCCTCCGATGCACGTCGGCTTCAGCTACGCCGATCCCAACGCCGGAATCCACGGCGCGTTCGCGGTGCTGACCGCGCTCTACCATCGAGCCAAGACCGGCGAGAGCCAGTATATCGACATGAGCCAGTGGGAGTGCGCGATCGACCTGCTGGCCGAGGGAGTGCTCGAGTACACGATGAACCGCCGCCAGCCTGAGCGCGACGGCAATCGCGACCCGATGATGGCGCCGCACGGGGTCTTCCGATGCAAGGACCTGCCCGAGAAAATCCTCGGCATGACGATCGATACATGGGTATCGATCGTTTGTGTCGAAGATCAGGACTTCGCACGGCTGGCGCGGGCCATCGGGCGTCCCGAGCTGGCGGAGGATGAACGCTTCAAGACACTGGCGGCGCGCAAGCGTAACGAGGATGAGCTTGAGGCGATTATCACGGCGTGGACCTCGGTGCGCGAGTCGTACCCGGCGGCGCGCGAACTGCAGGCTCACGGCGTCGCCGCGGCGGTGTGCGCGTCCAACAAGGAAGTCTTAGAGGATCCCCATCTCAACGCCCGCAACTACTTCGTCGAACTCGAGCATCCGGAGGTCGGCGTTCGCCGGCACGCCGGCATCACGTGGCGGATGAGCGGCACGCCCTGCGCAGTGCGCGCTCCCGCACCGCTGCTCGGACAGCATACCGACGAGGTGCTCAGCGGCCTGCTCGGCTACAGCGCCGCCGAGGTCAAGGCGTTGCACGAAAAGGGCGCGCTCAAGTGACGAGCGAGTATGCCGAGCTTGTCCGGAGCGAGGCGAAGGATCCAGTAATCGCCCTGTAACGGCCGCCAAATCAACCCTCGCGAGGTCCCCGGCGATGCGCAAACTCAACGTTCTGCTCGATGGACTGTGCTTCCCCGAGGGCCCGCGATGGCACGACGGGCGGCTCTTTTTCTCGGACATGCACGCCCGTCGCGTGATGGCGGTTGACATGAACGGCAAGTCCGAGGCCGTGGTCGAGGTCCCCGCGCAACCGTCGGGTCTCGGATGGCTGCCTGACGGGCGGATGCTGATCGTCTCGATGACCGACCGGCGCCTGCTGCGCATGGACCGTGACGGGCTCAAGCTCGTCGCCGACTTGAGCCCACTCGCCTCGTTCCACTGCAACGACATGGTGGTTGACGCAAAGGGCCGCGCCTACATCGGCAACTTCGGCTTCGACCTGTATGGCGGCGAGGCGCCCAGGCTCGCTGAGATCATAATGGTCACGCCCGACGGCGCCGCCAGGATAGTCGCGGATCAGATGGGCTTTCCCAACGGCACCGTGATAACGCCCGACGGCAAGACCCTGATCGTCGGCGAATCGTCGCGCGGTCGGCTTACCGCCTTCGATATCGAAGCCGACGGGTCGCTCGGTAACCGCCGCGTATGGGCCGAGCTCGCGCCCGCCATCCCGGATGGAATCGCGCTGGACGCCGAAGGCGCAATCTGGGTCGCATCGCCGACCACCGCCGAGGTGATCCGGGTGCGCGAGGGCGGCGCGATCGCCGAGCGAATCAAGGTCGAAACGGGTGCGTTTGCCTGTATGCTCGGCGGACCCGGCCGCCGCACGCTGTTCGTGCTCACCGCCGAGAGCTCCGATCCCGAGCTCTGCCGCGCCAAAAGAACCGGCCGAATCGAGATGACCGAGGTCGAAGTGGCGGGTGCGGGATTGCCCTGAGAGCGGCGCCGCCGGAACGTTGCAGCGGCACTGGTTCGCCGCGGCGCCATCCGGCAAGCTAGTAGCGTGGCCGCCACCCCCAACGGCAGGCTCGAGGTCTTGCGCGCGCGGCGCAAGCGCTTCATCGAAAAGATCGGCGCCGATGCCGTGGCCGTGTTGGCGAGCGCGCCGGTCTCGGTCCGCTCCAACGACGTCGAATTCGTCTACCGCCAGGACAGCGACTTCTACTACCTGAGCGGATTCGCCGAGCCCGAGTCGGTCGCCGTGTTCGCTCCGGGCCACAAGGACGGCGAGTTCGTGCTGTTCGTGCGTCCGCGCGACAAGGAGCGCGAGACCTGGACCGGCCGGCGCGCCGGCGTCGAGGGCGCGATAATCGACCACGGCGCCGACAAGGCCTACACCATCGACGAGCTCGACCGCGTGCTGTCCGAATACCTGCAGAGCCGCGAGCGGGTCTTCTACGCGCTCGGCAACAACCATCTGATGAACGAGCGTTTCCTCGAGATGCTGCGCGGCTCCTACGCCAAGCGCCCGATGACCGGCGAAGGGCCGACCGCGATGTTCGACCCGCGCTACGTGATCCACGAGATGCGCCTGCGCAAGGCGCCGGAGGAGGTTGCGGCGATGCGGCGGGCGGCGGAGATTTCGACCGCCGCGCACCGTCGCGCGATGGAGCAGGCGCGGCCCGGGATGATTGAATGGGAGGTCGAGGCGCTCATCGACTACACCTTCCGCTCGCAGGGCGCGGCCGGCCCCAGCTATCCGACCATCGCCGCTTCGGGCGCGAACGCCGCCATCCTGCACTACATCAACAACGACCGCCGCATCGAACGCGGCAACCTGATCCTGCTCGACGCCGGATGCGAGTACGACTTCTACGCCTCTGACATCACGCGCACCTTCCCGGTCGGCGGGCGGTTCAGCCCGGCTCAGCGCGAGCTTTACGAGATCGTGCTCTCCGCGCAGCTAAGCGCGATCGATTCGATCAAGCCCGGCGTGAGCGTCGAGCAGGTGCACAACGTCGCGCTTAAGATCCTGGTTGAAGGGATGCGCGCGACGGGGCTGCTCAGCGGCTCGACCGATGAGATCATCGCGAGCCAAAGCTACCGCCGCTTTTACATCCATCGCACCAGCCATTGGCTGGGGATGGACGTGCACGACGTTGGCGACTACCGGGTCGGCGGCCAGTCGCGCAAGCTGGAGCCCGGGATGGTGCTGACGGTCGAGCCGGGAATCTACGTCGCGCCGGACGACGAGAGCGCGCCCGAGCCGCTGCACGGAATCGGCATCAGGATCGAGGACGACGTGCTGGTGACCGCCGAAGGCCGCGACGTAATCACCGCCGCCGCCCCGAAGTCCGTGGCCGATATCGAATCGCTGACCGCGGGCTGACGACGGGCGGGAACGCCCGTCCCGCTTCATCGCGACGCGCATGCGCAGCCCGTACCGCGTTGCCCGCTCGCGTTACAGCGCCAGAACCAGTCGCAGGCCCTCGTTGAACCGTTCCAACTCTCTTGGAGGAAGACGGCCGATGCGGTCGGTGACCAGAGACTTATCTATGGTTATCAGTTGAGAGACGTTGACCACCGAGTCTCGCTGGAGCCGAGTGCTCCTGCGGCGAACAAGGAAATTGCCGGGGGCCGCTGCGAGTCTCGTGTTCGAGGTGATCGCGGCGCCGATGATCGTCTGAATCCGGCTTCGGTTGAAATCGTCGGATTGCACGACCACGACAGGGCGGCGATAGCCCGGCCCGGAACCGTTCGGTTCCGGAAGAGAAGCCCACCAGATCTCCCCGCGCCTCACTTACCAGTCCTCGCGAGGCAGCGAGCGGGACTGGATAGCCGCAAGCATAGGGTCGAGCCTGGATTCGTCCACTTGTGCTCCGTAGACCTCGTTCAGCTTCGCAGTAACGTCCTGGGCGCGGTGCTGCTCGACAAACGCCGCGATCGCTTTCGCGTAGAGCCGGCTGCGGGGAACGCGAAGACGCCTGGCCAAGCGCTCGGCGGCGTGGAAAACCGGGTCGGGAAGCGAGACGGCGGTCTTCATGCTCTGAGTATAACCGCGGTAGAACCAAGCCGCAACGGCGCGCGTACCCGCGAACGACGCTCTCTCCGTTCGGCGCCGGATAGGGCTCTGCGAGGCGACCTACATCTCCAGTGCGCTCGCGATACCGACCACGGTCTTTGTTCCGTCGGCCTTCTCGCACCAGGCCTCGACTTCGGGGCGCGTGCGCTTGCCTTCGGGACGCCGCTCGACGATCCTCCCGCGCGGCCCGGTGGTGTCGTTGCCCCACAGCACGTTGACCAGCCGCAGGTCCATCTTGCCGCCGCACAGGAAGCCCAGCCCGAACCGCCGCGTCATCATCTCGGCGACCAGGCAGATCGAGAGCATCCCCTGCACGACGATATCCGGGAAGCCAAGCTCGACGGCCGCCTCGCGATCGGTGTGGTAGTTGCGTGCCGGGCCGGAGAACGCCATGCACATCGCTTCCGTGATCTTGCGCATCGGCGCCTCGATCGGCTCGCCGCCGCGCTCCCCGACCCCAAAGCTGCGCGCGGCGTCGCGCTCGCGCGAGCGGTCCACGACGAAGCCGGCCGCTTTGGGCCCGGCCTCGACGAGGAAGCTCTGATGGGTGCGGCTGCGCGACACGAGCCGCCCCGAAGAATTGAGCACAAGTGCTTCGTTGACCACGTATTCGCGGTCGCGCTTGACGTAGCGATCGACGATCACGCAGCGCGTCGTCAGCCGCTCGCCGACCATCACCGGCGCGAACACCTGCCACTCCTGGCGCACGTGCAGGTTGCCGTAGATGTTGGGCAGGTACCATTCCAGCGTGCGGTAGACCTCGGAGTGGAGGACCAGCGCGGGCGCGATCGGCCCGCCAAGCGGCGAATCGCCCCGATACCAGGGATGGTCGTCGCCGGTGCCCGCGATGAACTGCTCGACCATCGCCGGCGTGATTTCGACCTCGCGGCCGCCCATGTCGCGGCCCACGTAACGCTCATCGGACGCGAAAATTTCCATCGTCGTCAATTTCTTACCCCTTCATCTTGGGTTTCAGGCGCTGGTTGAATTTGGCGAGGTCGATCACCGCCCGGCGATGGACTCCCGAGCCAATCTCCTCGGTCTCGTCCCAGGCGCGGACCTTGAACTCGAACCGGCGGCCCTCTGCTTTGGTCAGCTCGGCCTCGGCGCGTACGCGATGGCCGACCGGTGTCGCCGCGATGTGATTCACGTCCATCGCGAATCCGACCGAGCTTTCCCCCGCTTCCAGGTAAGACCGGATGGCGTCCATCGCCGCCAGCTCCATCATTCCCACCAACACTCGCGACGCCATCACCGCCGGCAGCGTCGCGTCGAGCTTGCTGGCAAGATCGTCGGCTGTGACGATCAGCGAAAATGTTCCCCTGATGCCTTCAGGTGCCGATTTCATTTGACTTCCCGTAGCGTTTGCCGCCCGTTTTTCGATGATCCAGTATGAGGCCAGGAGGCGCCGGCGTCCAACTTTGTCGGCTTGCGGCTTTGTGGTTAACTCACATGGGCTGGGCCGCGCGGCTTGGTGCGCTCCACGATGGCGAACAAGACTATCATAGCGACTGCCGAGATAGAGACCGCGCCAACGCCGGAACTTCCGGTGGACGGGACGGTCGCGGCAGCCGCCGTCAAAGACGTTCTGGCTCGAGGGCCATGGGCTGACCAAGTGTTACGGCGGTCGCGCGGTGGTCGACGGCGTCGAGGTCGGAATCGGCCCGGGTGAAGTGGTCGGATTTCTGGGGCCCAACGGCGCGGGGAAGACCACCACCTTCTATATGCTGGTAGGGCTGCTCAAGCCCGACGCCGGCCGCGTGATGCTGCGTGGCGAGGATATCACCACGCTTCCGCTCTACCAGCGGGCGCGCCGCGGAATCAGCTACCTGCCGCAGGAACCTTCGGTCTTTCGCAAGCTCACCGTCGAGGAGAACCTGCTCGCGGTGCTTGAGACCTTGCCGCTGACCGAAGAGGAGCGCCGCGCGCGGCTCCAATCGCTGCTCGATGAGTTGGGAATAGCCAAGCTAGCCAAGTCCAAGGCCGGCGTGCTCTCGGGCGGCGAGCGGCGCAAGGTCGAGATCACGCGCGCGCTGGTGCTCGATCCGCGCTTCCTCTGTCTGGACGAGCCGTTTGCCGGCATCGATCCGATCACGGTGATCGAGATCCAGCGCATCATTCGCTATCTCAAGGACCGCGGGATCGGCGTCCTGATTTCAGATCACAACGTGCGCGAGATCCTTTCGATTACCGATCGCGCCTACGTCATTCACGGCGGCAAGATCCTGCTCGCGGGCAAGCCCAAGGAAATCGTTGACAGCGCGGAAGTGCGCCAGGTCTTCCTGGGCGAGCGTTTCCGGCTGCGCTAGGCGAAGGCCGCTCGACGAAGCGCACGGGCGATAGTATCCTCAATGCCATGAGTATCCTGGTGCCCTTCGTTGTCGAGCAGACCGGGCGCGGCGAGCGCTCCTACGATATCTATTCGCGGCTGCTCAAGGACCGTATCGTGTTCGTCGGCGGCACCGTGAGCGACGACCTTGCCAATCTGGTCACCGCGCAACTCTTGTTCCTGGAGTCCGAGGATCCCGAAAAACCGATCAACATGTACATCAACTCACCCGGCGGCTCGGTTACAGCCGGGCTTGCGATCTACGACACGATGCAATTCGTCAAGCCGCCGGTCGAGACGCTGTGCGTGGGACAGGCCGGAAGCATGGCGGCGGTGCTGCTCGCGGCCGGCGCCAAAGGGCATCGCTACGCGCTGCCGCATTCGCGCATCGTTATCCATCAGCCGCACGGCGGCGTCGAGGGCCAAGCCGCCGACATCGAGATCCAGGCGCGCGAAGTGATCCGCCAGCGCGAGATCATCAACGATATCCTCGCCCAGCACACCAGCCAGAACATCAAGAAGATCGAAAAGGACACCGACCGCGACAATTTCATGACTGCCCAGCAGGCGGTCGAGTACGGTCTTGTCGACAGCGTGCTGAGCGGCCGCGGCAACAAGGCGTAGGAAGTCGCGGTCTTTTTTGCTCTGCCTCGCCCGCTCTGTTGCGGATGGGGGTTGTGCCGCCCCGAGGTCAGAGCCTTCGGGATTATTCCAACACCCGGTCTCCTGAACTGTCGCGATCGTAGCGGTAGCAGAACCCTCACCCGCGCGTCACGGCTCTTGCTTTTCACCGATACGCTCACTTCGTTCGACTCGGTGGATGCTTGCCAACCGTATCGAGCGAAGCGAGCATTGCGGTGAAAAGCAGCAAGAGCCGCGTCGCTTGCCCTCTCCCGCAAAAGAGCGGGCGAGGGGGAAGGCAAAGAGCGGGCGAGGGGACGAAAAAGGCGCGCCCGGCTGTTACAGTCAGCCGCGCGGAGGTGCATCCTGCGATGGAGCATCGGATCACGCCCGGGCGGCTGCAAATTGGGAATTTCTCGCTCTACTACGAACGGGTCGGGAGCGGGCCGGCGATGGTCTTTCTCCACGGGCTTGGCGGCAATCACCTCTCCTGGTGGCAGCAGGTGCCGTACTTCATGCGATGGTTCGAGTGCATCACCTTGGACCAGCGCGGCTTCGGACTCTCGCCGGACCCCGAGAATCTGTTCAACCAGGCCCATCCGAGCGACTTGGCTCGCTTGCTCGACTATCTCGGAAGCGAGAAAGCGGTGCTGGTCGGGCAGTCGATGGGCGGATGGACAATGGTGGGCTACGCGCTGGAGCATCCCGAGCGCGTGGCGGCAATGGTGATGGCGGATACGTATGGCGGGATCGTCACGCCCGCGATGGCGCAGGCTTTCCAGGGCCGGACGCTCAGGCCGCTTCCCGAGCCGCCGCCGATCGGTTCGATGCCCACTTACGCGCGCGACTACTTCGCGCGGCGGCCCGAGTTCGCCTTCCTCTATGACGAGCTGCGGATCCTCGGCGCGAGACCTCCGATCGATGCGATGGCGCGTATCGGCGGCCGCAGGTATGACCCCGCCGCAGTGCGCGAGCGGCTGAAGATGCCGGTCCTATGTTTGGTGGGTGAAGAGGACGAACTGATTCCACCCGCCGCGATCGAGACGCTGCTCGGCGTGATCCCGGGGGCGCGGATGGTGGCTGTGCCGGATTGTGGACACTCGATTTACTTCGAGCGTCCCGAGGTCTTCAACCAGCTCCTGCTCGACTTCCTTCGCGACATCGGGTACGGAAGCACCCGGGGCGGCTAAGGTCGCGGAGCGGGACAGAGTGGCGGCGAGGGCCGCCGCGCCGGCCGGAGAAGCCATGGCATGTCGCTGGCGGCTCCGGGCAGCCATAGCCTGTCTTTCCTGAAACAAGCGCGAGGTGCCGACCGGTTCGTGGCCGTCGACCGGCGGCATTGCCTAATCCGTGCTTTCTCATCATATCTCGGTCGATATTCATTGCTGGTTGGCCTACAGGCTAATGGAATGAGATTCACGAGTGGCGAACAGTCAATGCGCACTTGAGTATTGTGTTTGACTCGGACGGTACCTGACGCGACACTGTGCCGCACGAGGTACAGTTTATGGGCGCCGCCGTTCGGTTGAAGGAGTGTCCTCCGCCGGCCGGGGCTGGGTTGAGCTGGTTGTGCAGCGGGGATCTGGAGGATCTACGCCCGGTCCTGGAGGTGATGGCAAGGCGACTGAGCGAGGTTGTCGCACACTGGTACCAATTGTATGTGCTGTGTTTCGGTACAGAGGCGTCCCTTTCCGAGCCGGAGTTTCACCAGCTCTTCCCCGCGGTTGTTCGGAGAGCGACCGGGCATCTGCGGGAAGGGAATCTGATCGAATATGCGACGGACGTTGCGAGGTTGGGAAGCACGCTGGCCGAGAGCGGCGTTCCGCATACGGAGGTGGCCGCGTCGGCTCATCTGTACTGGCGCAGCGTGGTCGATACGTTCACCCGCGACTGTCCCGGTGGATTGAGCTTCGCGCTATGCGCGGCACTCGACAAGCTGAATCACGCCAGGATGATGCTGCTCGCCGATGCCTACATACGATTCGGGTCGGCGAACACCCGCGCCCGAATGGACGGACTCGAGCGCGAGGCGGCGGGGCTGCCGGGCCAGGCGCGAATGCACTTCAGGGGCCTGGTCGGCGCGAGCGCGCCGATGCGCGCACTTTACGCACGCATCGTGGCGGCGGCCGCCACCCGCGGCACTGTGCTGATAGTCGGCGAAAGCGGGACCGGCAAGGAACTCGTGGCGCGGGCGATCCACTCAGACGCTGAAGGTCATGCAGCTCCCTTCATCCCGCTGAACTGCGCGGCGATCCCGCGCGACCTGATCGAGAGCGAGCTGTTCGGTCACGTCAAAGGGGCGTTCAGCGGCGCCCTCAGCGACAAATCGGGGCTGTTCCGGGCAGCTCACGGAGGAACGCTGTTCCTGGACGAAGTCACCGAGATGAGCCCTGACACCCAATCCAAACTGCTGCGCGCCTTGCAAGAGAAGAGCGTGCGTCCGGTCGGCGCGACCAGAGAGATTACGGTCGATGTGCGTGTGATCGCCTCGACCAATCGCGACCCGCGAGAAGCGATGCGCACCGGCGCTCTGCGCGAAGACCTCTACTACCGTCTCCAGGCGTGCGTGCTGCGTATAGCGCCGTTGCGCGAGCGGGTCGAAGACATTCCCGTGCTGATGGAGCACTTCGCGAGGTTGTTCAACGAGCATCAAAAGCGCTTGCCGATGTTCAGGGGAATCGAGCCTGACGCGCTGGAAGCGATCAAGCGCCATTCATGGCCGGGTAACGTGCGCGAGCTCTCCAACGCGATCGAGGGCGCGCTCACGTTCGGCAATTCCGGGATGATCAGACTCGAGGATTTGCCCCCGACCTTGGACGGCGGACAATCATCGCTGATCGAGCACGCCGCCGAACCGGCGCCACGAAACGCGGCTCCGCCAATCGTGAGCATTGCCGAGATGGAGCGCAGCCTCATGCGCCGGGCTCTGGAACGTACGGGAGGAAACAAGGCGCGCGCCGCGGAGATACTGGGCATCTCGCGCAAGCGAATTTACACCCTGATGAGGGAGCACGGGCGGGTCTGAGCCCGCCTGCTTAATTCGCCCGAGGCTCACGGCCTCGCTCCAGGGTCTTCAGTTGCTCGAAGCGTTGCTCGCAATGGCGTTTGAGCGCCCGGATCGAGTCGGCCACCGTGCGCCGCGTCACGGGACCGATATAGGCCCGCTCCACGATCGCTCCGAGCATCGGAATGGCCACGCGAACTTCCATATCGACCACGAGCCGGCAACTGGCGCCGCTCGGCTGAAGTATGTAGGTCTCGTCGAAGCGAAAGGGCCCTACCGCAAGCAGCGAGTGTAGTTTGTGTTCGGCCACCACTTCCTGCGGCCGATCGTGAAGAATGTGGAACAGCGGATGGCGATAACGCCATCGCACGTGCTGGCCCGCCTTAGGGTAGTCGCCCGGGGCATCCAGCGGCGCGGCCACCCCGCTATCCCATCGCACGACCTCGGCCGGATCGCACAGCGCCTGCCAGATTCGCGCTGCGGGCGCTGTTATGTCCTCGGTAAGGATAAACGAATACACAGTTGTTAACTGAACCACCCCGCACAGCCAACCGGCACGCCGGCGCCGATTGTAGGGCGGGTGCGGAAAGATCGCTAGTTTATCTTTAATATATCACAAAGCGATTCTACGAACCGCACCGTAGCGCCAACCTACTTATCGAACGTGCCCCAGTTGCGCAACGCGATCGAGCGTTCGCTCATCGTCGGTCGCGGCCCGCTGCTGACGGTCGACGATCTGCCCGCCGAATTCAAGACGCTCGACAACAAGCTCAAGAGCTACGGCCAACCGCAGCCCAATACGGCTCCGAGTAGCTGTCGCGCGTCTTGTGAACGAGCCCCGCCGCCGCTAACTTGTTGGATAAGACGGGGAACGGACGGTGCGCCGCCTTCCGGTCGAGCCTGCGCAGAACTTTCCCGCCAACTGTCTTGCCTAGGGAGGTGTGAACCATGCGGAACTTCAGACCCCTGACCCAGGTGTCGATCGCTCTGGTGGCCGGGCTCGCAGGCGGCATCCTGGCCACCCAGCCGTGGACGGGCCGCGCGTTCGCCGCGGCGCGGCATTCGAAATCGCTTTCCGCCGAGCAGTTTGTCCTGGTCGATCGCGACGGCACACGCCGCGGCCTCATGCAGGTCGCCTCCAACGGGGCTGCCAGTCTGACGCTTTACGACCGCGACGGCCGCAGCCGGGCCGAGCTTGAGACGGCTCCGGACGGCACCGCGTCGCTCGGCTTCTACGACGAGGGCGGAAGACGGCGCATGGTGGTGGGCGAAAACGAGAAGGGCCGCGCCGGAGTGGGCATCTACGCCAGCAACAAAGATTGGCAGATCGCAGGACTCGCGGTCTCGCCCGACGGCGAGGCCAACCTCACGCTCTACGACCAACGCACTGGCCGTGCGCGCGCCGGTCTAGGCGTCTCGCAGTCGGGTAATCCTGCGCTGGCGCTGTTCGACAAGGACGGCAGGGACCGGGCGGAGCTGCATCTGGGAGCGGACGAAGCCCCGGCGCTGGCCTTGGCAGACCCGAAAGGCAAGACCATCGGGCATCTGCCGTGATGAAGCCCGAGCCACCTGCGGCCGTGCGCTTTCCTTGCCTCCCCGCTTGGCGGGAAGCGGGGGTGCGGACGACTAGGCCGGCGAGCCGACGACTCACCACGCTAGAGCTGCGCTCGGCGGTACATCGTTACCACTGCCGCGCCGCCTAGGCCGAGATTGTGCTGGAGCGCAACCTTGGCGCCCGCCACCTGGCGCTTGCCGGCCTCGCCGCGCAACTGCCAGTTGAGCTCGGCGCACTGCGCCAGCCCGGTTGCCCCCAACGGATGTCCCTTGGAGATGAGTCCGCCTGAGGGATTGACCACCAGCTTGCCGCCGTAGGTGTTGGCCCCGGAATCGACGAACTCGCCGCCCTTGCCTTCCGGACAAAGGCCCAGCGCCTCGTAAGTGATCAGTTCGTTGCACGAGAAGCAGTCGTGCAGCTCGACCACGTCGAGGTCTTCGGGGCCTAGTCCGCTCTGCTCGTAAACCTTGTGCGCAGCCGCCTTGGAGAGGTCGGAGCCGACCATCTTGATGCAACTGCGCTCGTTGAAGGTGCTCTCGAAGTCGGTCGCCATCGCCATCCCCGCGACCTCGACCGCCTTGCCGGCAAGTCCGTGCTTCTTGACGAAATCGGCGCTTGCCAGTACCGCCGCGCCCGAGCCGTCGGAGGTCGGGCAGCATTGGAGCTTGGTGAGCGGCGCGTAAACCATCGGTGCGGCCAGGATGTCCTCCAGCGAGTACTCCTGCTGAAATTGCGAGTACGGGTTGTTCACCGAATGTTTGTGGTTCTTCCATCCGATCTTGGCGAACTGGAGCGCGGTGGTGCCGTAGCGTTCCATGTGCTCCCGCCCGGCGTTGCCGAACATCTGCGGCGCCGGCGGCGCGGGCGTAAAACCGCGCAGCTCGACCATCAACTGCACGTGATGGTCCATCGGGTTGATCCGATCGGTGTACTTGGCGCCGAGCGATCCCTTCTCCATCTTCTCGAAGCCCAGCGCCACCACGCAGTCGGCGATTCCGCCCTCGATTAGTTGCTTGGCCATGAACAGCGCCGTGGATCCGGTCGCGCAGTTGTTGTTGACGTTGTAGACCGGGATACCGGTGAGCCCCAGCCCGTAGAGCGCCCGCTGTCCACAGGTCGACTCGCCGTAGCAATAGCCGACCACCGCCTGCTCGACCGCCTGGTAAGCGATGCCGGCGTCCTTGAGCGCATTGCCGACCGACTCCTTGACCATGTCGGGGTAGTCCCACGCCCTGGAGCCCGGCTTCTCGAACTTGGTCATCCCCACGCCGACTACGTACACCTTGCGTCCCATGATATTTTATCGCCTCGCTTTCTTTCCGCAGCTAAGACCTTCCATATCATCTAGCGGCGGAGGTGGCGAGGGCGGGCAGCGGGTGCTTTTCAAGCTTGATCGATGGACTCGCGGCTTACCGGCGAGGGCGAAGTCCTCACCAACGCGATTTTACGAGAATCGGGCGAGACGAACCGCCATCCCCTCTTCAACTTCCCACTACCGGGGCACCCCCGCCGCGACGGGTAAGATTGCCATAAGGTTTGGTAATGTTCGCCGCTTTGGTTGATAAGTTCTTCTATGGTATCCTAAAAACAGAGAGGAGCTTGAGCCATGGATACAACGGGGAAACCAGCGGCGGTTGGAGCCAAAGCGCGGGGGCCGAAACGCAATCCCAAAGTTCCCAGGCAAGAAGCGCCCTTGCTCGATCTTCAGCGGCGGACGACGACCTGTGAGCAAGTCGTGCTCGGGCTTTCCGAAGAACACGCGGTTATCGAGGCGCTACGCTGCGTGAATTGTAAGGATCCAAAGTGCGTTGAGGCCTGCCCGCTGCACATCGACATAAAGAGCTTCATCGCTCGAATGGTTGAGGGCGATTTCACTGGAGCGTTCGTAAAGGTCAAGGAGTGTACGCCCCTGCCCGGCGTCACCGGGCGGGTATGCCAGCACGAACTCTATTGCGAAAAAGTCTGCCTGATAGGCGACAAGTTCAAACCCGTCGCGATCGGTTCGCTCGAACGTTTCGCGGCCGACTACGAGCGTCAGTCGGGCGCCCGCACAGAGGTCGAGGCGGCGCCTCTCAACGGGCTGGCCGTGGCACTGATTGGCAGCGGCCCGGCTTCGTTGACCGCCGCGCACGACCTGACGCGCAAGGGATACCGAGTAACCATCTTTGAGGCCTTGCACGAATTGGGAGGCGTTCTGGTTTACGGCATTCCTCCGTTCCGGCTGCCGCGCGACATCATCAGCGAAGAAATCGCGCGGCTCAAGGCGATGGGGGTGGAGTTCGAGACCGACTATCTGGTCGGTCGCACGGTTACGATCCAGGAGCTGTTTGATCGCGGCTACTCGGCGGTTTTCGTGGCCACGGGCGCCGGGAGTCCCACTCTGATGAGCATCCCCGGCGAAAACCTGCTCGGCGTCTACACGGCCAACGAGTTTCTTACCCGTATCAATCTGATGCGGGCCTATGAGTTTCCCAAGAGCGATACGCCGGTCAAAGTCGGCAAGCGCACCGTGGTGGTGGGAGGGGGCAACTCGGCGATGGACGCGGCGCGCTGGGCCAAGCGCCTGGGTAGCGACAGTGTCATCATGTTCCGCCGCGGCCGCGCGGAGCTGCGGGCGCGCGTCGAGGAAATCGAGCACGCGATGGAAGAAGGAGTCGGATTCGAATTTCTGACCGTGCCGGTGCGCCTGTTCGGCGACGACAAGGGACGGTTGTGCGAGATGGAATGCGTGCGCATGCGACTCGGTGAGCCCGACGCGTCCGGCCGTCCCTCGCCGATCGTCATTACCGGCTCGCAGTATCGCGTGCCGGTAGACACCATCGTAATGGCGGTTGGGCAATCACCCAATCCCACCGTCCAGCGCGCCACACCTCAGTTGTTTACCAAGCGTGGCAAGATCGTGGTGGACGAAGCGGGCCAGACCAGCATGCCCAAGGTATTCGCGGGCGGCGACGTGGCCCGCGGCGGCGCCACCGTAATCCTGGCGATGCGTGACGGGCGTGCCGCCGCCGAGGCGATCGACCGCACGCTGAAGGCGGAGCACCCTCTGGCCGCCACACTCGCTCCCAACGGGGCCGCCTCGCGCGCGATACCCCGAAACCGCATCCTGACCAAGCGAATGCTGGCGGCCAACGTCGCCTGGCTCGAGATTGCGGCGCCCGATCTCTCGCGCCACTGGAAGGCCGGGCAGTTCGTAATCATCCGTCCCACGGCCCAAAGCGAGCGCATCCCGGTTACGATCGTGGGCGGGGATCCTGAGCGCGGCAGCATCGTCCTGGTCATTCAGGCCATCGGCAAGACCTCTTCACAGGCGATCGCGCTGGAGGTCGGCGATCGGATGGCGGACCTGCTCGGACCGCTCGGAGAGCCGCTTGCGGCCGAGCGCGTGGGCAACGTGTTGTGCGCGGGCGGAGGGCTGGGAGTCGCCGAGCTGCTGCCGGTTGCGAACGCATTCCGCGCCGCCGGAAATCATGTGCTGGCGCTCTGTGGCGCGCGTTCAACGGCTCAAATCGTCCTCGACGACGAGCTCAAGGCTGCCGCCGACGAGGTGCTGTGGGCGACCGACGACGGCTCGGGCAGCTTCCACGGTACGGTGGTCGACCTGATGAAGTCCTGGAAGGCCTCGCATGACGCCGGTCCGCAACTGGTCTACCTGATCGGACCGGTTCCGATGATGCGCGCCGCCGCCGAGGTCACCCGCCGCTGGGGAGTGCCGACCCTGGCAAGCCTCAATCCGATCATGATTGATGGCACCGGCATGTGTGGCGGATGTCGGGTGACGGTAGGCGGCAAGATCCGCTTCACATGCGTCGAGGGGCCGGCCTTCGACGCGCACCAGGTGGATTTCGACGAGCTCGTGCGCCGCAACAGCGCTTATGCTCCGGAGGAGCGGCAGGCCATGCAGGAGCACACCTGCCGCCTCGGCCTCGGCTCGCCCTGAAGCAAACTGCCGTCCGCGCCAGTCAAGCGATCGATGGCGTCGACCCGGCCCGCGCAGCCCCCAAGCGCCCGAGCCGGAGCGCGGCTGCTCCTGTCATTCCCGCGCGCGTGTCCGGCGCGCGCGAGGAATCCCGGCTCTTAGTGGCGCGGGCGTCCCTGCCCGCGATTTCTGTGGCGGGCGGGCAGTCGCCACCGGCGCGGGGACGCCCGCCCCACTAGGTGGTATCCGGGATTCTTTGCGCCCTCTGGCGAGGGCAGGCTCCGCCACGCGCGAGAATGACATACCAAGGAATCGAGCAAGAGCAGAATTGCCACTATGATATGCAGGGCTCAATAGTCGGCCGTGCTCTGCGATCTGTGCCCAACTTTGGGACGTTGCGCCGCGGTTACCGCGAACCGGGAAAGGCCGCCGAACAAATCCGCGTGGCGAATTACCTTCGAATGGTGCGATGGCGACGCATTCCGAGTTGATCTGGAGCAGTATCACTAGCAGGATGCGGAAAAACGATCGTTTCCCATTCGATTCTCATGTAGAGTAGCCAGCGATGGTGGTGTGAGGAGGGTGTGAGGATGCGCGGGACGGATCGCCAGCAGTCTGCGATGTTCAGCTACATATCGGCCGAGCAGCGGGTGCCCCAAGACCATCCGCTGCGAGCGATCCGAGCGATGGCGGATGTGGCGCTCGAAAAGTTGGGGCCGAGCTTCGATGCGATTTACGCCAGCAGCGGGCGTCCCTCGATCGCGCCGGAGAAGCTTCTGCGCGCGCTTTTGCTGCAGGTGCTGTACACGGTGCGCAGTGAGCGGCTGTTGATGGAGCAGCTCGACTACAATTTCCTGTTCCGCTGGTTCGTCGGACTGAGCATCGATGACCCGGTGTGGGACGTGACCGTGTTCACCAAAAACCGCGAGCGGTTGCTTGAGGGCGAGGTGGCGGAGGGGTTTTTCATCGCGGTGGTTGACCAGGCCCGCGCCCAAAGCCTGCTTTCGGACGAGCATTTCACGGTCGACGGCACGCTGATCGAGGCCTGGGCCAGCCACAAGAGCTTCAAGCGCAAAGGCGCTGACCCAAAGACTCCGCCGGACGATCCGGGCAACCCCAGCGTCGACTTCCACGGTGAGCGGCGCAGCAACGCCACTCACCAATCGACCACCGATCCCGAGGCCCGCCTGGCCCGCAAGGGTGCAGGCAAGGAGGCCAAGCTCAGCTACGCCGGACACGTGCTGATGGAGAACCGCAACGGCATTGCGGTCCAAGGCTGCGTAACCCAGGCCACCGGCCGCGCCGAACCGGAGGCGGCCATCGCGATGGTGGAAAAAATCCCAGGCTCGCATCGAGTAACCCTGGGAGCCGACAAGGGCTACGACCGCAAAGAACTTGTTCAGGAGTTGCGTGATCACCAGGTCACCCCGCACCTTGCCTGCAAGCCGTCCACTATCATTGATGAAAGGACCACTCGTCATCCCGGCTATCTGATCAGCCAGCACAAGCGTAAACGCATCGAGGAGATCTTCGGCTGGCTCAAAACTGTCGCCGGCCTGCGCAAGGCGCGCCACCGCGGAGTCGCTCGGGTCGGTTGGATATTCACCTTCGCGCTGGCCGCCTACAATCTGGTCAGGATGCGCAATTTGGCGCTGGCAGCTCCCTGAGCCATCCGCAATCGGGTGGAGAGCCGGGGCACTTGACCAACTGAACCTCAATCGACGCCCTCACACGCCATGCCAACACTCTCGAAAGCACATCCCGCCATGGTAATCATCCGTTTTTCCGCAACCTGCTAGTGTCCTGAGTGGGAAGTTCCTTGACAAACTCGCCGATGGACCTTCTTCAATGGCCTCTCCCAGATGGGAGAGGCCGACGGTCGCTGCGAGCGTCGGGTGAGGGACCGCAGCGTCGCTGCGCTAGCAGCGACATTTGGTTCCGCTTACGCTTTTTCGCCGCGGCTAACCACCCAACGGCCGGAGCGCTTCGATCCTCGGCGCCGCGCCTTTCACCGAGACGCTCGCTTCCCCTTCGCAGACTCAGGGCTTCGGCTCACTCGGGAAGCGGGGCCGCTCTAACCGGCTCGAACGAAGTGAGCATAGCAGTGAAAAAGTGAAAAAATGCGGCGCCGCAAGGTCCCTCACCCCGACCCTCTCCCAGCTTTGCAGGGAGAGGGCGAAGAAGAACCCTCGAGCTTTGGTGTGGAAGTTGTGCAAAGCTCGGCAAGCCGGGAGCCGGCTCAGAATTATTCAACGAATTTCAAACTCAGTACACTGGGAGGCGGTAAGACATGAAGCGGCAAGAATACGCCGTAAGGCGGGAAGAGATTACGCGTGAGCCGACCCATCGCGGCGTGCTGTTCGCCGAAGAGGTTCTGCCGGAGCTTGGACGCCGCACGATTGGCGAGATAGCAACGCTGCTCGGCGGATCGCGCCAGACGTTGCATCGCGTGATGGCCGGCGATACCGCAGTCAGCCCGGAGATGGCGGTCCGGCTCGGCAAGCTCTGTGGTAACGGCCCCGAGCTCTGGCTGCGCATGCAGGCGAGTCGCGACGCATGGGTCGCAGCGCGGCGACTCGGCAAGGCGCTCAGCAAGATTCCGACGCTCGCGTAGCCTATCGCCCGCGCCTGCGCCCACGCACGGCTGAGTTCCCCGCCCAGCCAACCGCTCCGCCTCTCAGTCTAAGGGGTCGCGCTTGGAATTCTTTGGTGGGCAGGGAGTGAATGGTTCAATCGGTTCGCCCAAGACCAAAGGCTCGAAGCGCGACGTCCTCTTGATCGATCGCGTCGTCCAGGCCCTATTGAGTCTTGCAGAACATAGTTACGGAGAGTTGGGACCGGCCCGCTCACCAGGCAACCCTCACCCGCGCGTCACGGCGCTTGCAAGAGAAGCGCAAGCGCCGCGCCGCGCGACCTCTCCCTAGTCAGGGAGAGGGGGAAAACAGAAGTCGGCGCAGCTCTTTTTTCACCTCTCCTTGGCCAGGGAGAGGACGTCGCGCAGTTGCCCGAGCAACTGCGCGACGGGTGAGGGTTGCCTGCCCGCGCACCCAAGGCAATTACAAGCTCTGTAACTATATCAGGCAATAGTCAATAGCTGCGCAGCGGAGCGAGACGGGCGGGCGAGCCTACGTGTTTGGAAACGGATACGACCGCCCCGCCGACCTCGCCACGATCCGCAAGCATTGGGCGCGCCACGCTCGAAGCGGCGGGCCTGCCTTATCAGAAGCTCCATAGCCTGCGTCACACATTCTGTACGCTGGCGCTGGCAAGCGGTTACACGGCGCAAGAAACGGCGGCGGCCTGCGGCCACAGCTCGATTGCGCAGATCCTTAAGACCTACGCTCCCCCGCGCGGGCCTGAGAGCGCCTCGAAGCTCGAAGCGTATCTAAGCGGCGGACACACCACGGCGGGTTGATCTAGGCCGGGCGGAGATCGATCACGCCGCGCGGCAGCCGAGGGCTTCCGGCCCTTTCTCCTTCCACTAGCTTCGCGCGTGGACTACCGCTAGGATATAAAAGTCGTCAAGAAGGCGTGTGAAACAATGGGACGTAAAATAACAGGTCAGATTGTGACGATTGCCCTGCTGCTCGGAGCGGGCGCGGGGTGGGCGGGTACGATCAGCGGGACTGTTTCCGCGAAAGGATCGGTCGATTATGCCGATGGCCCATGCCAGGATGGATTCGACTCTTACTGCGCTACGGATTGGTGCGCATGTATATCTCTGACGGGAACCTTGGTCGAAGGCTCACACCGTTATCCTCTTCAAATCAACGCGAGCGAAGACCTGGACGCGGAGATAGCGGGATGCCGTCCCATGTACGCACAGGAGTTTGACTCCGACACCGGACAGGAGGTGGGAGTGTCAATGATCTTGGGTTGCGGCAAAATCGACGACCAAACCACCGGCACTGTAACTCTCCAGGGCGGACAAACAATTTTCCCTTTCACTGGAACCGGGCCTAGTTACAATGGGCGAGTTTCCGGTTCGGCAATTTTTGGAGTTGGCGATTCCGTTACGGTTCACGGATCGTTCACTGCGCAGTGAGGGTCTCCCCCGGCGCGCGGATAGGGTTCTCTGCCCGGCCACTTCATCATGAGCTTGCCTCGGTAGTGGAAGACCTCCTTGCGGTCGCGGAAGACGATGAGCCAACCGCCGCGCGGGCACGTCGCTGGAAAGACGCTCTTGATTCCCAGGTCTAGCAACGCCGCGCCGCGTCGAATAGCAGAGGCGAATTTCGTCATTCAGGGCCGCCGCTCGAATTTCCGCCTCGCCGCGCCCTCGCTGCCGTAGGCCCCAGATCCGATCACCTTGGGCGCGGGGCCTCGCCGGTCACGGTCCCGTTTTCAAACGCGCCGCACGGGCTGGCTTGGCAAGAGCAGGGTATCCCGATACCTGGCGAATCGTGTACAGGATATAGGGAAAGTCTGCGGCGCCCATCAATTCAACCCCCCGCAGCGTCTCTATCTCGCGCTTCGAGAGCTTGTGAATTCGGCGCACGGTGTCCTCGCAGAACTCCTCCCAAGCGGACTTGACGCCATCCTGTTTCGGGGGCGCGGTCACATCCGGCGGGAGATGCGGATTGGCAAGAAAGAACAGCCACCGGCGGTCTACCCCGAGCACGTCGGCCAGCCGCATGACCACCTTGTCCGACGGATGGCGTTTGCCTGATTCCAAATGTCCAACGTACGGTATGGAGGTCCCGATCCTGCGGGCGACTTGTTCCTGCGTCAGATCGAGTTGACGACGCCGCTCGCGGATAACCTGCCCGAAGTCCCGCCCCTTGTTCTTTGCCATGACTGAGCCCTCCTAAGACCCGACTCAAGACCGCTGTAGACTTTTGTCGAAAAGCTCTCCCCGACGGTCGCCGCCAGCGCGCCGGTCTCACTCTGGTTACAGTCCGTAGCATTAAATTACCAAGAGGGCAACAGGTAACGGACCATTCGTGCGTCTGGCCTGCGAAGCCCGGCGGCGGCCCCGTTTCCAGGAAACCGCCGCTCTTTTGCGAATCGAAGTCGCGCCGTCTACGCGGTAGCGCCGCTCTCCGCGACTTCGGCAGGCCGTTCGCGCCGCCCGGCAGCTTTGTTAGGCTGCGACCGTGGCAGGCCGCCGATTCGATGACGCCGCCGCGCGGTTTCTCGCCGGTTACAAATTCGCGCAACCGCGCGCCCCGCTCCTCCCCGCGCCCGAAATAAAGAAGGGGCCGAAACCCAAAGGCCCCGACCCCAAGGGACGCGCCAGCAAAGGGGGGGTAAACCAGCGCGTCCCACGCCCTCCCGCTTTTGCTCCGACCTATAGCCTCATCCCATCCGATAAATCAAATGGCGCGATCCCCGTTCAACGAGCGGGGCCGGAAGCCCGAAGGCCGTGGCCCCTCACGCCCGCGTGTGATCAAGTTGTGATCATCTTTTCAAACACGATGGGTTTTTAAAGGTCTGAATGGGGTGCTCGAAAGGCCAAAAACCCCTGAAATTGCGCCCCATTGCGCCCCGTCGCGACCGATGCGCGCCGGGCCGGAAAGAATCCTAAGTCCGGCGCGTCTGCCGTTCCGCCGCTCTAAGCGCGAGGCAACATTAATCGCGCCCTCGCCGCGCGTTTAAACGCGCATCCGCGAACAGTAACTATGGCGTAACTGTGAAAACCGCGCGCCAGCCAAGATCGCAGAAAACCCTGATTTTATTGGTGGGCAGGGGCAGAATTGAACTGCCGACACAGGGATTTTCAGTCCCTTGCTCTACCGACTGAGCTACCTGCCCACGCTGGAAAGCCCGCCTGCGCCGCAGCCGCGGGCGCGTCAGGCAAGCCCGCGCGACGATCGCGCGCACCGGTTCTCATTGCTACCGATCCGCGATGGTCGTTGCAACACGGGGCGACGGAGTTGCGGGCCGGGGCGCCTGCTCCGCCTCAGAAATTGGGTGCCGGCTCAATTGGGCCAAAGCCGATCAATCACTTTCGTCGTGCTCAGCGGATAACTGAAATTTACTTTGAACAACAATCGGTCGGACCCGCTGGTGAGTCCCACGCCGGGCCCGAAGGACAGGCCCTTCCAGTTGATTACCGGCATGACGTAGTGCCCCTCCTCGCGCACCTGCGGCATGTGCTTGAACTCTCCCACGTCGCCGTAAAACTCCAGCCCCGCCGAGTAATCGGCGGACCAGTGGTAGAGCGCCTGCGCGCTGTAACTGCCTTCCCACGTGCCCGCGCCGATCAAGTCTTTTTCAAAGATCGGATTCAACAGGAAGGTAAACTTACCTACGTCCTGCTGGATGAGCGGATGAAAATCCATGTCGAACGCGGTGTCAACGTACTTCGGCGCCCGCTGCCACTCGTTCTCCCAGGCCAAGCCGAGGTGGAAGCCGTGGCCCTCGTAAAAACGTATATGGAAGCCGCCCTCGAAACCCTCCATCTCGTAGGACTGCCCATTGGGGTGGGCGGTGTTCGCCTGCAGGAAAAGATTGAGGTTGTCGGTCAACCCGTAGAACAGGCGCAGCGACGTGCGCGTCAGCTTGTCGGTCGCCACCGTGCCGTCGTCGAGCGCCTGATGGCCGCTGGCGACGTAGGTCTGGAGCAGCATGGGCGTCAACAGCCCCTTGCCGAAATATTGGAAGCCGTCCACCGTCCAGTCCTGGGCCTGGGACGGGTCCGGGTCGGCGCGGGCAGGTCGGATGCAAGTCAGGACAGCCGCGAGCAGGAGGGCCAGCGCGAGGACGTTTTTGCTCATGACTTCACCGCCGATACTGGGCCGCAAAGCTGCGTCGGTCGGATCGACGTTGAAGTCCGCTGCCGATCGGCGCTGGCTTACCCGGCTTGCGTTCCCGGTTCTGTTTCTTTCGCTGGGCGCATTCTACAAGTGACGGCCGCGCAGTCAATAGTAATCCGCGGTGGGGGCGGTTATCGCCCGACTGCGACGCGAGAGGCGGGGACCGCGCGATGATAGGCCCACTGGCGAATGTGATTGATCTGTTCCTTCATGGTACGCGACAGCGGGATGATGCTGGTGGTGACCAGGAAGAGGTCTTCGTCGGTGATCTCCTGGTTCGTGATCTGCGCCCTGGTCAGGGCCGATACCACGCACTGTTCGATCTCCGCGCCGGTCCAGCCGATAGTAAATTCCGGCAATCGTTCCAGATTGAAGCGCGCCGGATCCAGCCCGCGGCGGGCGAGATGAATCTTGAAGATCTCGATCCGTTCTTCGTCGGTCGGCAGGTCGATGAAAAAGACCTCATCGAAGCGTCCCTTGCGAATCATCTCGGCGGGCAGCAGATCGATTCGGTTCGCGGTGGCGGCCACGAATAGTCCGCGCGCCTTCTCCTGCATCCAGGTCAGGAAGAACGCGAAAATCCTGCCCTGCTCCCCGCCCGAATCCGCCGACGTTATCCCCATCTCGATCTCGTCGAACCAGGCCACCGCAGGCGCCATCTCTTCCAGGGTCTTGCAGGTTTCGACGAACGATCCCTCCGGCTTGCCGTGTCTGCCGGAGAAGATCTCGATCATGTCCACGCGGTAGAGCGGAAGCTCGAAGTGAGAAGCGATGGCCTTGACCGAAAGGCTCTTGCCGCAGCCCGGGATACCCATGACGAGCAGGCCCTTGGGCACGATGTCGGCGCTCATGCTCTCGCGCGCCTGGAACAGCTTGCGCCGCTCGAGCAGCCATCTCTTGAGAGTATTGAGCCCTCCGACCTCGCCGATATCCGTGCTCTCGGCGACGCACTCGATCACGCCGGTGCGGCCGACCAGGAGCCGCTTTTCCGCGAGCAAAGCCGGCAGCGACTGAGGTCCGAGAGTTGGGCTTACGGCCAGGGCGCGGCGCACGGCGTGGTGCGCTTCGTCGAGGGTCAGTCCTTGCAGTGCGTGCGCGAGCGGATAGAGGGTTGCCTCGTCGGCCTCGGCGCTCGGGCCGCGCGCGGAGAGCTGTCGCACCTCGTCTTTGAGGAATTCCGTTAGCTCGATCAGATCGGGTGGCCGAAGGTCGATAAACACCAGGTTGCGCTCGACCTCCTCCGGGATGAACCGCACCGGCGAGGTAATGACGACGAACTTGTGCTGATCGAGACAGCTTTCGTAGAGGTCTCGAAGCCGGCGTCTGACCTCCGGCGATTCCCGCAGCGGCTCGTGAAAGTCCTTGAGGTGGAAGATGCCGGCGTCCTTTTGCGCCGCGATGAAATCCAGGGCCGCGCGGGGGGACTGAGTGCCCTGCGCGATTCCATCGTCGTCATGACGCATCCCTTCGGTCAGCGTCCAGGTCCACACCTTAAGCGGCGCAGAGTCGAGCAGGCTCCGCCCGACTTCGCGCAGCAGGTCTCCGACCCGATGCTCTTCGGCGGAGCGGATATAGGTGAGCGGCCGTCCGGACTGGAAGACTTCGCGAAGCATCTTTGCCGCACGGCTCTCGCGAAGCTCAGGCTTTGTCTCTTGCGTCATCGAAAGATCGCACCGGGCGCAACGTCGGCGCCCCGTCTCCTATTATCTCACAAAACGGTGAGGCTGGAATTCAGGGGTCTGAGCTTAGAGCGTAGCACGGGCGGTGACCTGCTTCTCGACGAAATCTATCACTTTCGCTTCCAGGTTCACGCCATCGAGGCGGTCGATCTCCTGGATACCGGTGGGGCTGGTGACGTTCACCTCGGTCAGGTAGTCGCCGATGATGTCCAGGCCGACAATGTAGAGCCCGTCGCGCTGCAGGCGCGGACGCAGCGCCCGGCAGATCGCGCGGTCGCGCTCGGTGAGCTGGGCTTGCACGCCGGTGCCGCCGACGTGGAAATTGCCGCGCAGCTCATCGGCGCGCGGCACCCGCAGGGTGCATCCGAGCGGCTCGCCGTCGAGCACGATCACGCGTTTGTCGCCGTCGCGAATTTCGGCCAGGTAGTGCTGGCCCATCACCGGCCGCGACTCGAAGCGGGTCACGGTCTCGAGGATCGGGTTGAGGTTGCGGTCGTTCTTGTGCACCAGGAACACGCCCTCGCCGCCGTGGCCGTCGAGCGGCTTGACGATCATCTCGCCGCCCTGCTCGGCCATGAAGGCCTTCAGCCGCGCGATCTCGTAGGTCACGATGGTGGGCGGGATGACCTCGGGGAAGTTGAGCGCGTAGAGCTTCTCGTTGGCCTCGCGCAACGCGGCCGGATTATTGATCACGAAGGTGCGGCGGCTGTCGGCCAGGCTGAGCAGCATCGTGGCGTAAAGGTAGTTGGCGTCGGCGGGCGGGTCCTTGCGCATGAAGATCGCGTTGAAGGCTTCGAGCGGATACTCCGCACCCGCGTCGAGGTAGCGATAGTGCGGCCCGGCGCGCATCACCTCGCATCGCCGGGCCCGCGCGAAGACCTGCGGGCCGCGCGCGAAAAGCTCGCGCTGCTCGAGGACGTAGACGCGATGCCCGCGCTTGAGCGACTCGAGCATCAAGACGAAGCTGGTGTCCTTGTCCACCAGCACGTTCTCGAGCGGGTCCATCACGAACGCGAACTTGTGAGGCACCGATCGCTCTCCTAGTGTCCTGAGTTAGAAGTTCGCGGAGTAATTTTGAACCCCCTGCGGGCTTGCCAAGAGCTTTGCGCAACTTCCGCACCAAAGCTCGAGAGTTCTTGTTCGCCCTCTCCCTGCAAAGCTGGGAGAGGGTCGGGGTGAGGGACCTTGCGGCGCCGCATTTTGGCTGCGCGGCGCCGAGGACCGAAGCGCTCGGGCCGTTGCGTGGTTAGCCCTGGCGAAAAAGCGTGGGCGCAACCAAATGTCGCTGCTGGCGCAGCGACGCTGCGGTCCCTCACCCGACGGTCGCAGCGACCGTCGGCCTCTCCCATCTGGGAGAGGCCATTGAAGAAGGTCCATCGGCGAGTTTGTCAAGGAACTTCCCACTCAGGACACTAAATCGCTCCCGAATCGTTCTCTCCGATTGCCTCGGCGGCTATCGTCACGGCGGCGAGCGCTGCGGTTTCGCTGCGCAGCCGGGCGGGTCCGAGCCCGGCCCTCATGAATCCGGCCTGCGCCGCGATCGCGGCCTCTTCGCGATCGAAGTCACCCTCCGGTCCACATGCTATCAGAATCCGGGGCGGGCGAAGGTGCCGGATAAGCGTGCCCAGCGGCTCGGCGCCCATCGCGCAAATCAGGCCGAGCGTGTCGCGGGGCAGGTTGCGAATCAAGTCGGGGAAGTAAAGCGGCGCCCGCACCTCCATCGGGCGGCGCGCCAGGCTTTGCTTGGCGGCGGCAATCGCCAGCCGGCGCCATCTCAGCAGCCGCTGCGCGCCGGGCGAGCGGGCCACGCCGCGCGCGCAGAGAGTCGGCCACAGCTCGGAGGCGCCGAGCTCGGCGGCCTTCTCGACTATGAAGTCCATCCGCGGTCCCTTGATGATGGCGGCGGCCAGAATGATGGCGCCGCGTCCGGGCGCCGGCGCGCGGCTTATCGCGATCTCAACCGCAGCGTGCCCGGGCTCGAAGCTCTTGATCGTTCCCAGATGTTCGGCGCCGTGCTCGTCGATCAGCGCGACTTCGGCGCCGACCTTCAGCCGCATCACGTCGCGCAGGTGATGCAGCTCGGCGCCGGCGACCATCGCGATGCCGTCGTGGATCGCGTCGCGGGCAACGGCGAAGCGCGGCGGGAGGCTCATCGAGAAGGGGCACGGGCGTCCCCGCCCGTGGTCTTTAGGACCAGCGTCGTCCATCCGCGATGCGACCGCGCGGCGACGCATCGCAGGCTGGGCCGGTAGCTGCGGATCACCTCGCCGGCCTCGCGCGCCAGGATACCGGCGAGCACCATCCGCCCGCCGCGCGCGAGCAGGCGGGTCAGCGCCGGGGCGAGCGCGATAATCGTCGAGCTCACGATATTGGCGACGATCAGGTCGAAGCGGCGGCGAAGCCGGCCGGGCGGGTCCGACGACAACTTCACCTGTTTCTTTAGGTTGTTGAGCATCAAGTTCTCTCTCGCGTTTTCGATCGCGTCGCGATCGAGGTCGATTCCGGCGACCTGCTCGACGCCGAGCATTTTGATCGCGATCGCGAGCACGCCGGAGCCGGTGCCGACGTTCGAGCGCGCTTCGAAAATGACGCGTTGCGCACAGTTGCTCAAGCGCCCTCAGCACGCCGGCAGTGGTGGGATGATGGCCCGTGCCGAAGGCGCGCCCGGGTTCGATCACGATCGCGAGCCGGCGCGGGTCGCGCGGCTCAATCCAGGGCGGCACGATCAGGAAGCGCCGGCCCACGCGGATCGGCTTGAACCGCTTCATCCAAAGCGTGGACCATCCGGGGTCGGTCACGCGCGTCGCGCGCGGTCGCCACCGGCGCGGTCGATGCGCGTCGCGGGCGAGCATCCCGGCCGAGGCCATCGCGCGGCCGATCGCCGCCAGGTCCAAGCGGGTGAGGCGCCTGAAGTACGCATCGAGTGTCACCGTCTTGCGCGGCGAGTCGGGCCGGGCCTGCTCCCGGACCGCGCATCCCAGGGCGCCGCGCGCGACCAGCAGGCCGGCGGCCTCGTCCGCCATCGCGGCCGGCGTATGGAAGACCGCCTTGACAAAGCTTTCAGCGTGTTTCGATTTAGGACGACCCTTTCGGTCGTCTCTACCCCACTTAGCGGATGGTGGACGGGTCGAAGCCGATGCTGCATCGACATTTGAAACTTTCAGCACTGAGGGTTCGATTTGCGAGTCCAGCTCGTTCGCTCCGCGGCTGAGGTAAGATTACCGCCGGCGCACCTGTTGAAAGAAGCGATGCGGCGCGCTCTCGCGCTCCGGCGCCGGCGCGATAGACTTGAGAGGAGGCCGCGGGCATCCCGGCCCGCGTCGAAATTGGGGCGCAACATCCTGAACATAGCGCATCGCGGAGCCAGCGGGCGTTTTCCGGAAAACACGATTCGCGCGTTGCGCGCGGCCGCGGATGCCGGCGCAGTGATGTGCGAGCTCGACGTGCATCTGAGCCGCGACGGCGTCGCCGTGGTGATCCACGACGAAACGGTCGATCGCACCACCGACGGACACGGCGGGGTCGCCGCGATGACGCTTGAGGAGCTCACGCGGCTGGACGCGGGCGTCCGCTTCGGCGCTCAATTCGCCGGCGAACGGATTCCGACTCTGGACGAAGTTTTCGAGGCGATGGCCGGGCGCTGCGCGCTGAATATCGAGCTCAAGGGCAAGGGCGTCGAAAAACAGGCGTGCGAGCTGATGCGCCGGCACGGGGTGCTGACGGCTTCGATGGTGTCGAGCTTCGAATGGGACACGCTCGCCCGTGCGCGCGCGATCGAGCCGGCAGTGCGAATCGGACTGCTCGCGGAGAAGCAGGCCGAGCATCTGATCGCCGAGGCGGTTGCGATGCGCGCGTTTGCGATCAATCCTCGATTCGACATGGTCAGCGCCGAGTTGTGCGCGGCGGCGCATCGAAGCGGCTTGATGGTCTATACCTGGACGGTGGACGCGCCGGAGGCGATGCGGATGCTGATCGACTATGGCGTGGATGGAATCATGACCAATTACCCGCAGCGTTTGCAGGCGCTGCTCTAGCAGGGTGCGGAAAGGGCGACGTGGCGATTAGCCAGGACAAGCTCGAGGAGCTGAAGGCGCGCGCGGATATCGTCGAGGTGATCGGCGCGCAGGTGCGGCTGCGGCGCACGGGGCGCAACTTCGTCGGGCTCTGTCCGTTCCACAACGAAAAGACCCCGTCGTTCTCGGTCAACGCGGAGCGCGGATTCTTCCATTGTTTCGGATGCGGTGCGGGCGGCACGGTCTTCAACTTCGTGATGCGAATCGAAGGGCTGACCTTTCCCGAGGCGGTGCGCTCGCTGGCGCGGCGCTACGGAGTGACGATCCCCGAGCGCGAGGAGCGGGGCGCCACCGGCGCGGGCGACAAGCCCGGCGAGCGCGACGCGATGGTTCGCGCGAACCAGGTCGCGGCCGAGTTCTTCGCCCACGTGCTCTGGAACACGCCCGACGGCGCGGCGGCGCGCGAGTACCTGAATCGGCGCGGCGTCGGCGCCGACACCGCGCGCGCGTTCGTGCTCGGCTTTGCTCCGCCGCGGCCGGCCTCGCTCGCCAAGGCGCTCGAAAAGCGCGGCCTGGTGCAGGCCGGGATAAAACTCGGGCTGCTCAAGCAGGATCCAGGCGGGTGCTACGACATGTTTCGGGCGCGCCTGATGTTCCCGATTCGCGACGCGCAGGGCAGGGCGATCGCGTTCGGCGGCCGCGTGCTCGACGATCGCCTACCCAAGTACATCAACTCGCCCGAGTCGCCGCTCTACTCCAAGGCGCGCAGTGTCTACGGGGTCTTCGAGGCGCGCAATGCGATCGCGAAGAACGACCGCGCGATCGTGGTCGAGGGATATCTCGACGCGATCAGCGTATGGCAGGCCGGGTTCAAGGACGTGGTGGCGAGCCTCGGCACCTCGCTGACGGTTGAGCAACTGCGCCTGCTCGGCCGCTACACGCGCAACGTGATCGCATGCTTCGACGGCGACGAGGCGGGGCGCAAGGCCTCGATGCGTGCGCTGGAGGTGTTCTTGGCCGCGGGCCTGCTCGGGCGCGGAATCTTCATCCCGACCGGATTCGACCCCGACACGCTGATTCGAGACCGCGGAGCGGATGCGTTCCGGGATCTGATCGAGTCGGCTGAGCCGCTCGCCGATTATTTTATCCGGGAGCAAGCGGGCACCGCATGCGGATCGATCGCCGAGCGCGCGCGCGCCGCTCAGCGGGTAGCCGAGATGCTGCGCAACGTCACCAACCCGTTTGAGTTCGACCTGCTGGCGCGCAAGGCGGCCGGGATGCTCGAGGTGAGCGAGGAGGTGCTGAGGGCGCAGGCCCGCCTGCCCGGCCATCGTGGCGGAGCCCGCGAGGCGCAAGCGGCCGCAGCACAGGGCGCCGCCGCGCCGCCCGCGCAACGCGACGCGGTCTCGGAGGCCGAGATCGGCCTGCTCGCGCTTGCGCTCGCCCGTCCCGAGCTTCGCGGGACGATCATCAGCCGGGCGCCGCCCGCGAGCTTCGTCGATCCGGCGGTGGCGGTCCTGCTGGGCGAGTTGTGCCGCTCGGAGAAGAGCGAGGCCGAGGTGGCGAACCTGGTCGCCGAGCGGCTGTCGGAGGCGCAGCAGAGCCGGCTGAGCGCGCTGATGACCGGTTCGGCGATCGACGAGCCCGACCTCGCGCGCCAGATGGCCGGCGACTACGTCGCCGCGCTGGAACGCGGGCAGCGCAATCGCGATGTCGAGGTGCTGCGGCGCGAAGTATCGGCGGCGGACGACCCGGAGCAAGCCACTGCGAAATTGCAGGAGCTGATCGAGCGCAAGCGCGAACCGGCGCGCGAGGGCAATTGAACTCTCGCGATCGAGATCAGCGCGGTTGTCGGAGAGAGCGCATCGAATTCGTCCCCCAGCCCTTAAAAGCATCACGCAAAGTTGGTAGCATTACGATTTGGTCGATGTCTGCGCGAGGGCCCATAGCTCAGCCCGGTTTAGAGCTGCCGGCTCATAACCGGCTGGTCCCAGGTTCAAATCCTGGTGGGCCCACTCCTTATTGGAATCTGCTGCATCGGGAGCGAGGAATTTGGTTGAAGAGCTGAAGCGGTTGATGAGTCTCCAGATGCTCGACCGGCAACTGCGGGAGCTGGAAGAGGCCCTGACCACCATCACCGCTCGGGTGGACATTCTTCGCGAGGAAACCCTAAGGAATCAGGACGAGCTGACCCGGCTTGCGCTCGAGGACCAACAGGCCCTGCTCGCCAGAAAGCAGCTCGAACGCGAGCTGGCCGAAGGCGAGGCCCGCATCCGCAACCATCGGATGCGGCTCAACCTGATCCGCAACGACAAGGAACTGCAGGCGATCGGCCACGAGGTGGAAGCGCTCAAGGAAAGCAACCAGAGCCTCGAGTCCGAAGTGCTGGTCTACATGGAAGCCGCGGAACAACGGGCGCCGCGGATCAAGGAGCTGGGCGAGCTGGTCGGCAAAAAGCGCGCCGAACTGGCCGAGGCCGAGAAGGCTATCGCCGGGCAGGTAGAAGAGGTCAAGGCGGCGCTGCTGAGGCAGCGCGCCGAGCGCGACAACCTGGCGGCCGGAATCGACGCGACGCTGCACCAGCGCTACGAGATGATTTTCAACCGCCGCTCGGGTCTCGCGGTGGTCGAGGTCAAGGCCGGAACCTGCCAGGGATGCCGGATGAAGATTCCGCCGCAGCTCTACAACGAAATCCAGAGGAAGCTCGCGATCCACTACTGCCCCAACTGCCAGCGCATCCTTTACTACGAGGGCTGATGCTTCGCGAAGGGTGCCTGCCATCCATCGGGCGCGGCGTAATGCTACAATACCGATTGCCGGAGTGAGTCGGGCGATCGCCCCGCAAGGGGAGGAAAGTCCGGGCTCCACAGGGCAGGGTGGCCGCTAACGACGGCGCGGAGCGATCCGCGGAAAGTGGCACAGAAAACAGACCGCCCGAAAGGGCAAGGGTGAAATGGCGGGGTAAGAGCCCACCGGCGCGCGAGTGATCGCGCGCGCACGCTAAACCCCACCCGGAGCAAGACCAAATAGGAGGGAGAGTGGCCCGCTCAAATCCCTCGGGTATGGTCGCTCGAGCCGGCGAGCAATCGCTCGGCCTAGAGGAATGATCGCCACCCGCAAGGGTACAGAACCCGGCTTATAGACTCACTCCGGCTTTTTTTCAATGCCTACCTTACGCGCTCCTTCGTCGCGGTCTGGTGGCTCACGTTCTGTTTGTGGTGTCGGGCTCTCGGAGCTGACGCGGCTGCGGGTTTTGTCAGCCAAGGCCAGGCATCGTCGCGGTTTGATTGGCTCACGTTCTGTTTGTGGTGTGGGGCTCTCAGAGCTGACGCGGCTGGCGGTTTTGTCGGCCAAGGCCAAGCGTAAATTGGGGGTGTGATGGCTCACGCCCGGCTCCGTGCGTCGGCCTCTCAGAGCTGAGTGGCGCGCTCGCGCGCGCGCTTGCCGGCCGTCCCCGCGCTGAGCGGGGCGCTGCCGGTGAGAAAACGCGCCAGCCGCGCGAGCGCCGACAAGTCGCGCACGCCGATCCGAATCTCCGGCGCCATCGCGAGGCACGCTCCCGACGGGAGCTCGCGCGCGAAACGCGCGACCCGCTCGATATCATCGAGCGCCTTGGCGCGATAGTCCTCCAGGAAATCCACCAGCGCTGCAAGTCCCGCGTCTCGGTCCAGGTCTCCTGCCAGCTTGGCGCGGAGCGCGGCGAGATCTTCAAGATTGGCCGGTACGCCCGCGCGTTCCATCTCATGCCAGGTGGTCTCGTCGAGGAAACGGTTGAGCACGATCGCCGACAGGTGCAGACCCTCGGCCTCCATCTCGTCGATCAGCGTGCGCGCACGTTGCAAGCGATCCTCTTCGGCGGTCGTAACCAGCACGAAACGGACGGCTGGAGAGTGGAGCAGGGCTTCGGTCTTGCGTAGCCGGTCAACGACGGAGTCGATGGTTTCGGCGGCCGCCACGAAGAAGTCGGAAATCACCGTGAGCACGTTGGCGCCGGCGAAGCGTTCCAGCTCTCGCACCACGAAGCGCGCCGCCCGGCTCGCCAGCTTCATCGCGTAGCGGCTTACCGAGAGATACGGCCGAAACAGCCATCGCGCCGCCCGCGAGTCGAGCAGCCGGGCCAGTCGCGCCGGGGCCTGCAGGAACTCAAAGGCGTGCGCGGCGGGTGGCGTGTCGACAATTTCCAGGTCGAACTCGGCTGAGTTGTGAAGATCGTAGAGCTGCTCCAAGGCGGCGTAGGCCTCGGAGCCGGCGAACTGCTGGGTCAGACTGCGGTAAAACGGATTGTCCAGGATTCGTTGCCGCACGGCCGGATCGGGCGCAAACCGCTCCACCATGCTGTCCCAAGCCCCCTTGACGTTGAGCAGCATCGCGGAGAGCTTAAGGCCCGGGTCGAGCCCCGCGGCCTTGAGCCGCTTGGTTGGAAGCCCGGTGGGGCGCCCGCCCAAGCGCCGAAGTCCCAGCGCGTCGCGCAGCCTGGGAGCCGGATCCACGGTTATCAGCGCGGTGTTGAGATAAGACCCGGCGGCAATCCCGAGCGCCGCGGCGACCGTCGTCTTTCCGACTCCACCCGAACCCAGCAGGATAACGACGGAGCCCTTCTCCAGCAGGTCTTTCATTGTTTCACTGTTTCACTTTTTCACTTTTTCACTGGACCGCACCCAAAATAACAGGTGCGACCAGCGCAGGCATCCCGCGGTTGCGATTAGACGCCTCAGACTGCGAAGAATAGAATGCGCGTATTTGAGCGACGTAGCGGGAGCCACAGACATGTGGGCAGTGACGTTGGTAGCCTGCGGGGCGGCGGGGTTTCTGATCGGGTGGCTGCTCGCGGCTGCACGAGTCCGCACGGAGTTGGAACGTGAGATTCGCGAAGCCGAAGTGCGAGCCGCCAAGGACCAGACCGAGGCCACGGTTAGTCTTCGCGAAGCCAAGCTCCGACTCGAGGAGGAACGCAAACTTCTGGCCGAGGCTGAACGGAAGCTCTCCGATACCTTCAAGTCGCTTGCCTCCGATGCGCTCAGGTCGAACAGCGAGGCTTTTCTCTCGCTTGCGGGTGAAAGGCTCAAGCCGGTTAAGGAATCGCTCGACAAGATGGATGAGCAGCTCGGCCAGATTGAGCAGGCTCGCAACCAGGCCTATGGCGCTATCAAGGAGCAGGTTGACAGTCTTATCAAAACCCAGGCGGCCCTACGTTCCGAGACCGCGAATCTCGTCAAGGCTCTGCGCTCGCCCGCAGTCCGTGGACGTTGGGGCGAAATTCAGCTTAAACGCGTCGTGGAGCTCGCCGGAATGGTCGAGCGCTGCGACTTTTTTGAACAGGAAAGTCACGACACTGATGCGGGACGGCTAAGGCCCGATTTGCGCGTCCAACTCCCCGGCGGAAAGAACATCGTGGTGGACGCCAAAGTGCCGTTGATGGCGTACTTGGAGGCACTCGAAGCGCCCACCGAAGAGCTCAGGATGGCGAAACTCGGCGAGCACGCGCGCCAGGTTCGCGACCACATGGGGAAACTCAGTTCCAAGGCGTATTGGGAACATCTCCAGCCGACCCCTGAGTTCGTGTTCATGTTTCTGCCCGGAGAGTCGTTCTTCAGCGCCGCCCTCGAGCAGGATCCCTCGCTGATCGAGCAAGGCGCCAATCAGGGAGTTGTGCTCGCAACGCCGACTACGCTTATCGCGCTCCTGAAGGCAGTTGCCTACGGGTGGCGTCAGGAGCAGTTGGCGGAGAACGCAGAGCGGATCAGTACCCTTGGAAAGCAGGTCCACGAACGGTTGGCCACGATGGTTGGGCACTTGGTACGGCTCGGCGGTTCGATTAGGAACTGCGTGGATGCCTTCAATGACACAGTCGGATCGCTTGAGTCTCGACTCCTTCCCTCGGCGCGCCGCTTCAAGGAATTGGGCGTCGGCGGCCAACAGGAAATCAGGGAGTTGGAACCCGTGGTTACGGTGCCGCGCCAGGTGTCGGAGGCAATCGACGAGCCCGCTGCGGCCGCACCCCAAGACGAGCCGCGGTAGCGGTTCGGTCCCGGTTACGCGTTCTCGACGTTGGAAGGCTGCGGCGCCTTGAGCTGGCTGCGTTCGCGGCCCATCGCGATCCAGTGCTCGACCTCGCGCTGCTCGCGCTCCAGGAAATTCGCGATCGCCTTGCGCAATCCCGCGTGCACGATGAAGTGCATGCTGCGGGTCGTCGCAGGGTCGAACCCGCGCAGCCATTTGTACTCGCCGCCGGCGCCCGGCTCGAAGCGCGACAACCGCTCAGCGATGCAGTGCTCGATCGCGGCGTAGTAGCAGACGTTGAAGTGCAGGTAGCGCAGGTCCTCCAAGCATCCCCAGTAGCGGCCGTAGAACACGCCGGCCTTTTGCAGGTTGAAGGTGCCCGCGATCAGCTTCTCGCCGCGAAACGCGCAGACCAGGCAGATGTGCCGCTTGAAGCTGTGACCCATCAGGTCGAAGAACTTGCGCGTCAGGTACTGGCGCCCCCAGTAAAGCTTGTCCACGGTTGAGCGGTAGATTTCAAACATCGGGCCGAACATCGAGTCCGGGATCTCGTCTCCCGCGTAAATCCTGATCGTCACGCCCTGCGCGTCGAGCGCGGCCCGTTCGTGACGGACCGCGTAGCGGCGCTTGCTCTTGAGCCCGCCGATGTAGTCGTCGAAAGTGCGAAAGCCCGTGTTGCGCCAGTGGTACTGGTAGCCGAGCCGCTCCAGGAAGCCCAATTGGCCGAGCGCGGCCGCCTCCGCCGGCTCGCAGAAGTTGACGTGCACTGAGGAGAGCTTGTTTTCCAGGCAAATCGAAACCAGCGCGCGCCCGATCAGGTTGACCATTGCGGCGCGGTCCGCTCCCGGTGCGCTCAGAAAGCGCCGCCCGGTGTGCGGTGTGAAAGGCACGCCCACCAGCAGCTTGGGAAAGTAGCGGATGCCGGCGCGCTCGGCCGCATCGGCCCACGCGTGGTCGAACACGAACTCGCCCATGCTGTGGCTCTTCAGGTAGAGCGGGCAGGCCGCCAGCGGCGCGCCACGCGGGCCCTCGCGGACGATCAGATGGTACGGCGCCCAGCCGGTGTTGCGGGCCGCGCTGCGCGACTCCTCGAGCGCGTGCAGCCAGTCCCAGTCGAGGAACGGCGAGTCGTTCTCGCCCAGCATCGAGTTCCATTGCTCGCGTGGGACCTTGCCGATCCCCTCGACTATTTCGACCGCGGGCGTCTTGGATGGATGACTCATTGGTGTCTTCGCTGGAGCCCGATGCCGACCAGCATGGCATCACCGGCGTGTCCACGAAAAGCGGGTGGCGGGAAAACCAGAGCAGAACCGCAAGGCTCCCCTGATGCCCTGCCGATTTGCTATTTTTGATTGGCGAGGCGCTTCCCGGCAGGGACGCCGGGCGCCGCAACGTGCATGAAGGAAGACCTTTATCGCGCGCGCTTCATCGCCAGTATCGACGACGACGGCGACGGTTACGATGGCGGCCGGCCGCAGGGCGGCACCGTCATCGAGCGCCGCACGCGTCCCCAAATCAAGACCCGCAAGCCTCCGCTCTACAAAGTCATCCTGCTCAACGACGACTACACCCCGATGGAGTTCGTGGTCGAGATCCTGAAGATGATCTTCAACAAGCCGCACGCCGAGGCGACGCGGATAATGCTTCACGTCCATCAGAACGGGATGGGCGTGGCGGGGGTATATCGGTTCGAGATCGCGGAGACCAAAGTCCGTGCGGTCGAGGAGCTGGCGCGCGAGAACGAATATCCGCTCAAATGCACGATGGAGAAGGCCTAGCAGGGTGCGGTCCGGGCGCGCCCGGCGCCGGGCGGGCGCTTCGCGCCGCAACGCGATATACTATAAGCCGATGGCATCCTCAGGGGTGATGATCAGCCGGGAGTTGCAGGTCACCCTGCAGCTCGCGATGCAGGAGGCGATTAACCGCTGCCACGAGTACATCTGCCTCGAGCATCTGCTCTACGCGATGCTCCACGACGTCACCACCAGCAACATCCTGCGCCATTGCGGCACCGACCTCGAAGCGCTGCGCAAGAAACTCCAGCACTTCCTCGACGAGGAGGTCGAACGGCTTCCGCGCGGGCAATCGGTCCAGCCCCGCTACGCTGCCGGCGTGCAGCGCGCTATGCAACGCGCGGCGCTGCACGCGCAGTCTGCCGGCCGCAGCGAGATCAACGGCGGCGGCGTGCTGGTCGCGATGTTTCAGGAGGGCGAGTCGCACGCCGTGTACTTTCTCCACGAGCAGGCGGTTTCGCGCTTCGACGTCGTGAACTTCGTCTCGCACGGGGTTTCGAAAATCGGCGCGGACGAGGACCGCGAGACCGCTGGCGCCGAGCAGGAGAAGGAAGGCGGCGAGGCGGAAGGCGACGCCGAGGCCGAAGCAGAAGGCGAGCGCAAGCTTTCGCCCTCCAAGGCGCTTCAGACCTACGCGATCAATCTGGCCGAGAAGGCCGCCAAGGGCCAGATCGATCCGCTGGTCGGACGCAAGAAGGAGCTGGAGCGCGCGACTCATGTGCTCCTGCGCCGGCGCAAGAACAACCCGGTCTTCGTCGGCGAAGCGGGCGTGGGCAAGACCGCGCTGGCGGAGGGACTCGCGCTCGCGGTCCATCATGGAGACGTTCCGGCGCCGCTAAAGAATGTCGAGATCTACGCGCTCGATATGGGCGCGCTGCTCGCGGGCACGCGCTTTCGCGGCGACTTCGAACAGCGGCTCAAGGCCGTGATCAAGGCGGTGCAGGGCAATCCGCGCCGGATTCTGTTTATCGACGAGCTCCATACCATCGTCGGCGCCGGCGCCGCTTCGGGCGCCACCATGGACGCCTCGAACCTGCTCAAGCCGGCGCTCGCCTCGGGCGAGCTGCGATGTATCGGCTCGACGACCTACCAGGATTACAAGCGCTCGCTCGAACGCGACAAGGCGCTGGCCCGCCGCTTCCAGCGCATCGAGGTGCTCGAACCCAGCAACGAAGAGGCGGTGCAGATCCTGAACGGGCTCAAGCCCTACTACGAGAAGCATCACAACGTCCGCTATACGGGGCCCGCACTGAGGGCGGCCGTAGAGCTCTCGGCGCGCTACGTCAACGACCGCTTTCTGCCCGACAAGGCGATCGACGTGATGGACGAGGCGGGGGTGGCGGCGCGGCTTCGCGGCAAGGGCGACGAGCCGGTTACGGTCGGGGTTCGCGACGTCGAGCGCACGGTCTCCCGGATGGCGAAGATCCCGGAGCGGACGGTTTCCGCCTCGGATCGGGCGCGCCTGCAGAACCTGGAAGCCGAGCTCAGGGGCGGCGTGTTCGGGCAGGACGCCGCGATCGAGGCGGTCGCCCGCGCGATCAAGCTCGCGCGCTCGGGACTGGCGCATCCGGATCGCCCGGTCGGCGCGTTCCTGTTCGCGGGGCCGACCGGGGTGGGCAAGACCGAGGTCGCGCGCCAACTGGCCAAGGTGATGGGAGTCGAGTTCGTGCGCTTCGACATGAGCGAGTACATGGAGCGTCACACGATCTCGCGTCTGATCGGTGCGCCGCCGGGATACGTCGGCTTCGACCAGGGCGGCCTGCTCACCGACGCGATCAACCGCACGCCGCATTGCGTGCTGCTGCTCGACGAGATCGAGAAGGCGCATCCGGACGTGTTCAACATCCTCTTACAGGTGATGGATCACGCCACGCTGACCGACAACAACGGACGCAAGTCGGACTTCCGCAACGTGATCCTGGTGATGACCACCAACGCGGGTGCGCAAGAACTGGCGCGCGCCATGATCGGATTCAATGTGGGCCAGAGCGCGGGCAACCCCAAGAATGTAATCGATCGGATGTTCAATCCGGAGTTCCGCAACCGCTTGTCCGCGATTATCGAGTTTGCGCCGCTGAGCCCGCCGATCGTCGAGATGGTGGTGGACAAGTTCGTCGGCGAGCTCGCTGAACGGCTCCACAAGCAGAAGGTGCGGCTCAAAGTGTCGCCCGCGGCGCGGCAATGGCTGGCGCAGCAGGGCTTCGATCCAAAGTTCGGCGCCCGGCCGCTGGCCAGGCTCATTGAGACGGAGATCGCGCGGGCGCTCTCCGACGAGATCCTGTTCGGACGGCTATCAAAGGGCGGCCTCGCCTCGGTGGACATAAGCGACGGCGCGCTGACCTTCTCCTACCAGGATACGGCGGTTGCGGTCCCCGTCTGAGGCGGCTGAATTTCCGACGCTTCCTGGACGGCTCGCGGGCACGACTCTTGTGCTTATAGCCTCGCCCGGGTCGGGAGAGGCCGACGCTCGCTGCGAGCGGCGGGAGAGGGTCATTAGCGTCGCTACGCCAGCAGCGACAATATGATTCCTACTTTGGCTTGGCCTCGCTCAGCGCCGCGCGGATCGCCTGCCGCGCAGATCCATCCGGAGCAGAGACTCCGCATCGGTCTGGTCGCTCCGTAGTCGGCGGGCGCGGTCACGCGGGGTCAGCGGGCGGTCCATGGGGCGATGATTTTATCTGGACCGCGAGAACTCGAAAGAGCGCAGCAATCTATGTCGCCGCCGGCGCGGCGACGCTGAGGTCCCTCTCTCGGCGGCAAAAGATGCCGCCGGCCTCTCCCGACCCGGGAGAGGCGATAGCCAGGTCCGAACCGGCATAGGTAACGGAATATAGCGGTAACATGGGTAACAGATTAACCGGGATTCCCGTTTTCACTCGCGGCTTCCGGTTCTTGCTTGCGCCAAGAGGCGTTTTGCTGCAAGGCGTCACGCCGCTTTTGACGGGTATGACTCTCTTCATGTGTCATAATGCTTGTCATAAAGCTATTGGAATCCCGGCCAGTACTCCTCGATCTTCCAAACCGGCTGACCTGTCCCGATCTTCTTCCGGATGCAGTCAATGACTTCTTCGTAGGTATTGCTCTCGAAGTGGCTCCAGGGGCCGATGTTGTTCCATCCCAGATTTCTCAGCAGAAGCCTGTCGATCGGCGGATGCAGAACTCTTACGCGTTGGTGATCGTGGTGACCGCCGCAAACAAAAATGGCCTTCAGATAGACATTGATCAGCTTGGCTGCCACACCGTGAGTCATACCAGGGACCTCAGTCTCGGTGCCTTTCTGCTGCGCAAGCAACAGGATTCGCTCTCGCCACGCTCGATGACGCTCGTCGAACTTTTCCGGGTTCGGAAGATTGTTTGGATCCCGAATTAGGTTTCTGAATCCTATTGCCTCAAGAAGCTTCTGACCCTTCTCAACTGAAAATCGGCAATCAGGGGAGCTTGCGGCAGCGCGCGCTGCTGCCCACGCTGCGAAACGATGCTTATGCTCGTAGATATCGTAGTTCCTTTGGGACATAGTTCGGGTTCCTCCTGCACGCTCGAGGCATGGGCGCGTCACGCCGCGCCCCTAGCAGGCTGCGGAGGAACGCTCGTTTCTCACTCGATTATATAGGCGAATAGAGCCGCTGCCTCAGCGCCGCAGAACATGGTTCTCATGACCAAAGGTCGTTTCCCGTCGAAATCTATATCTTGTGTTTCTTGCGCGTCCGGGCAGCCTTGTCAAAGCCGCATGATCCCCATTGCGTGAAATCGTACCCGTTGCGAAGATCCTTAATACTCTCGCACCTTAGTTAGCGCTTATGGGGCCGTCGCTCAGGTCAATGCAACCATCGCGGCTTCGTTGGGGGCGAGCGCGAGGGTGCCGCGTATCGCTTCGTCCTCGCGCTCCGGGATGGTACTGACCAGCAGGCGCCCTTCGATAGACGGGATACGGCGCGGCTCGGAGCTAAAGTTGATCGCGATCAACACGCGCCGGTCCGCAAGCTCGCGGCAGAACGCCAGGCAATCGTCGGGCGCCGGTGAGAAGCTGCGATAGCTCCCCTCGGTCAGCGCGGGCGTCTGCTTGCGGATGCGGATGAGCCGACGGTAGAGCGAGAGCATCGAGCGCGGGTCGTTGCTCTGGCGCGCGACGTTCACCTCGATGCAGTTTCCGACCGGCAGCCACGGACGGTCCGACGTGGTGAAGCCGCCGTTTTTCTCCGCCGACCACTGCATCGGCGTGCGGCAGCCGTCGCGTCCGACCGGATCGCGCCCGGCGAAGAACGGGATGGCAACGTCGGGCATCCCGATCTCCTCGCCGTAATAGAGAAAGGGCGTGCCGCGCAACCCCAGCATCATCACCGCGCAGGCGCGGGCGCGCGCCTCGGTCGCGTCGCGGTTCTGGTGGCGGCTGATGTGGCGCGGATAGTCGTGGTTGGAAAGCGTGTAGGTGGGCCAGGCCGAGCCGCGAAGGATCTTCTCGGTCTCCGCGATCGCCGCGCGAAACTCGCCCGCCTTCCATCCGCAGAACAGGAACCGGAAGTTGAAGGCGAGTTGAAGCTCGTCGGGGCGCAGATAGTAGCCTAGCGAGCGTTGCTCGCGCGGCCACACCTCGCCCACCATCATCCGCTCGCCATAGGCGTCGAGCACCCGGCGAAAGCCGCGAACCACGTCGTGGGTGTCCGCAATATCCTGGTCGTAGAGATGAAGTTGCACGCCCTGCGGGTCGCGCCACGTGAGCAGATCGGAATCGGTCCGCGGCGGATTGTCGTGCAAGCTTGAGTCCTTGACCAGATGGGAGATGGCGTCGACGCGAAACCCGTCCACGCCCCGATCCAGCCAGAAACGCAACGCCTCGTGCATCGCTGCGACCACTTCGGGATTGCGCCAGTTGAGGTCGGGCTGTTCCTTCAGGAAGGAATGCATGTACCACGACGCGGTCGCCGGGTCGTATTCCCATGCCGCGCCGCCGAAGGTGCTGAGCCAGTTGCTTGGAGGACGGCCGGGTTCGCCGTCCACCCAAAGGTACCAACTGCGTTTGGGGTCGGCGCGCGACGAGCGCGATTCGATGAACCACGGATGGCGGTCCGAGGTATGATTCGGCACGAAGTCGATTATCACGCGGATGGCGCGGCGGTGGGCTTCCGCCAGCAGCCGGTCGAAGCTATCCAAGTCGCCGAGCTCGGGATGGATTCCGCAATAGTCGCTGACGTCGTAGCCCCAGTCCTTGAGCGGCGAGGGATTGATCGGGTTGAGCCAGATCGCGTCGATGCCTAGCGACTTTTCGCTGCCGTCATTGAGATAGTCGAGATGGGCGGTGATGCCGTCGAGATCGCCGATTCCGTCGCCGTTGGAGTCGGCAAAGCTTCGCGGATAAATCTGGTAGAATACGGCCCGTTGCCACCACGGCAAACTCATAGCCCCTGTTTAGCTTGCGGGAAAGGACGCGATCAATGGCACGCTTGCGGCTGGGCGCCTGGCTGAACGAGTTGGGGGCGGGCGCCGAATTTCTCGGCGCGCTGCTGACCGGCGTCGATCGCAGTTTGCCGCGCGGAGACGGCAGCGGCGTCCTGCTCGTTCCCGGGCTGTGGGGCGGCGACTCCTCGCTGTTCATCCTGCGGCGCAACCTGGAGGAGCTGGGTTACGACGCGCGTACCTGGGGACTGGGTCTGAACAATCGATGCGGTGAGGAGACGGTCGTCAAGCTGATCGACGTCGCGGGCCGGATGCGCGAGCGCCATCGTCGGCCGCTCGCCGTGATCGGCCATAGCCGGGGGGGCTTCATGGCCCGGGAGCTCGCGCGGCGCTCGCCCGATCTGGCGGACCTGGTGATCACGCTGGGCACGCCGATCGGCGGAACCACGCTGCGCGACGAGAGCCTGGCGATCCGGGGGCTGCTCGCCGCCTCGCGCGCACTCTACGGCCGGCGGCCCGGATGCATGAGCGAGAAGTGCGATTGCGAGTACGTCCGCCTTCTTCGCACGCCGCGGGACTCCGGTGCGGCGGCATACTCGCTATGGAGCCGCGGCGACGGCGTGGTGGCGCCGGAGAACTGTATGCTTCCCGGCGAGCCCAACGTCGAGGTGCCGGGAAGTCACGTCGGGATGGTCGCCAACCGCACCGTGCTGAGCGTAATCGCGCGGACTCTCGCCCGGCATCGCCGTGATTGATTACGGTATTCGATGCTGGTATTCGATATGGTGTGAAAGCGGAGCGAAAGATTACGGTGCATGTAAAAGCCGATCTGCTCGCCAAGGCGCAAAAGGCAACCGACGCCGGCGTTACTGAAACCGTCCGCAAGGGTTTGGAGCTTCTGGCGGCGAGTGAGGCCTATGACCAGTTGCTCAAGTTGCGGGGCAAAGTCAAATTCACCCTGGACCTCGACGAGCTCCGCGCAGATCGATCATCGGGCTGGACGCCGATTGAAAATTGACCCACCCCGGGTGAGTCGGTCTTGCTTCGGCGATGGTTTTCACACGCCGCGCGGCTACGCATCCCCCAGCCAGCGCTTCAGCCACGCATACGCCGCCTTGCGCGCGGGCGCGGGGAAACAATGCCCGCCATCAAACTCATATAGAGCAAGACGCTCCCGCGCCCCATGCAACCGATATACTTCTCCGATCGCTTCGTGTGCCGCTCGCTTCGCTGCCATACGAGCATCAACATCCGCTCCCTTAAGTGAGTCGTCGCAGATGTTCAGATAGTCTTCATTACCGATCACCTCAAAGAAAGCGCGAGGAGCGATCAGTCGAACTACATCGGTGAACGGCAACGGCAAGGTACGCGACAACCATTGGGCCGTTGCGAGGGGAACGCTCGGGCCCGTTAAGCCCATCAAGCCGCCCCCACTGATTACCCCCGTCCGAATGCGAGAGTCCAGCGGCATCGACCACAGTAACGTCTCTGCTCCCGACGAGTGACCGATCATGCCGATGCGCAGGGGATTGACCAGTGGGTGCTGGACCAACAGGTCGATGCCGCGCATGACGTTGAACACGGGCTTCCAACGAATTGGTCCCCACGACCCACCGGGAGCGGTACAACATGCCTCTTGACCCTCCGGAAGCATTGCGGCTGTCTGCCACGGCTCCCGCAATGATGAATCGTAGCGCTCTCCCACCTTGTTGGCGTCGGGGGCCAAAACCACGAAACCTTCACGGACGAGCTCTAGTCCGTAGGCTTGATCGGGCCAATCCACAGATTTGCCGACGACTTGTTCTTTCCCCACATCGCATGCCAGAGCGCACTGATGGGCGGCGAGGATTCCCGGCTGCTTGGCACGCGGGGCATTTCTCGGAAGGAGGAGATAGGCAGGAATCCGTTCGCCGGCCTCACCGGCATAGCTGAGTTTGATCTCTGTGTGAGTTGCGAACTCACGGCGCTGATATTCCTCAACCTCCAGAGCGCCACGAGCCGGTATCGCTCCATAAAATTGTTGCAGGCGGCCCAATAGCTCGGCACGCTGGCGATGCCAATCGTCGAGAGCCACGGCGTTCTGTAAATACCACAATGCGCCGACTTGGCAAGAGCAGGGACCGGTCATCTCAGTTTGGCCGACGAACCCGGGGACGTGCAGGTAAGCTGCGGGCCAAGCAGCTCGGCCGCGGTCTGAGAGCGCGCTTGGCCGATACGCTAATTGCTCAGTTCTGCCTCGACCACGATGTGCCGCTGGTCACGCGTGACAGCGACTTCCGCCACTTCGCGCGGCACGCAGGCCTCCGGTTGCAATAGAATCGCGCATCAGCTTGGAGCAGGACCGGCTTCTCCGGCCAATAGCGGCCGTCGAGAGTTCGTCTCCGGCTTCACTCAGGGCTGCGGCTCCAAGAGGGATCGGCTCTCAGCCAGCACGCGCCTGGCGCGGCCGTTTGAGTTGTTCCGCCGGTGAGCGTAAAAGCAAGTCGAAAGTTGGAGGAAATTGCCATGCAAGCTGAGATAGAGCTGCGCGAGGATCGCGTGTTCGTCGGGCCGCTCAGGCGCTCGGTCAACAACGCGCGCAATGTGGTCGGGAGCATCCACGACGATGCGACCGCGACCAAGCTCGGATTCCGCGGCGGCACGGTCGCCGGCTCGATCCATCTCGAACTGTTCCCTCCGCTGCTCCTTAAGGCATTCGGCGAGCGCTGGTTCGAGCGCGGAACGCTCTCGATGTACTTCCTCAACGCAACCACCGACCGCGAGGCGGTCCGCGCATTCATGAAGGAGCCGCCGGCCGGCTTGAGCGACGCCCAGGTGGAGGTCTGGATCGAACGCGATGACGGCATGAAGATCGGCGAGGGTACCGCCTCGGTAGGCTCACCGAGCGAGCCGACCGCCCTGCTCCGCCGGCCGCCCGATCGGTTTGAGCCCGGGGAGATGCGCATCTTGAAGGGGCTCAAGGCAGGCGACCGTTTCGAGGAGTGCGAGGTCGTCCTGTCGCGCGAGGCGCAGGCCGAGCGGATGAAGGTCGTAACCGAGCCGCTGGAGTGGTACGTGAAGCCGTCGCCGTGGGGTGGATCGATCGTGACGCCGGCGGCGGCGGTGCAACTACTGTATCAAAAGCCGATCGCGACTGTGCGCGAAAAGCTCGGAATGGCGGTCGGATTGTTCGGCGCTATCGAACTTCGCAATATCAACGGCCCCGTATTCGTCGATCATCCGTATCGCCTGACCGGGCACGTGGTAGCGCTGGGGCAGAGTCCGAAGACGGAATACCTGTGGTTCGAGACGGCGCTGAACGAGCCCGGCGGCAAGCGGGTCGCGGAGATGCGGATGCTGATGCGCTTTATGAAGGCGTCGTCGCCAAAGTATCAGAACCCGGCGAGCTGAGACGATCCAGGGTGAAGCTGACTTTGCCGCGCAACTCGATCAGCTGGTCGTATTGCTAAGAGAGCAGCGGGCGAGACGCCCGCTCCCACTTCAGATCCGGGACTTGCTGCTTTTGAGGGGGTCCTAGGACGGCTTTTCGGCCTCACCGGCTTTGGGTTCGGCCTTGGCGACGGGTTTGGCTTCCTCCGGCTCGTTCATCGCCTTCTTGAAGTCGCGAATCGCCTTGCCTAAGGCCCCGCCGACGTCCCCGAGTTTGCTGGGTCCGAAGATGACCAGGATGATCACCAGCAGGATCAGCAAATGTGAGGGCGCGAACAGATCCATAATGGTCTCCGGAGCGATGCCGCTCCTGTCTGCGACTCTACATCAATACCCCACTGCAACGCCATCGACCCCCGGCGGGCGCAACAGACCCCTCCGTCGGCCGCTCAGTCGGTGCCCACACTGGCTGCGGCCGGCCCCTCGATCGAGGAATCCAGCCGGTAGCGCTGGACCTTTCGATATAGCGTCGAGAGATGGATTCCCAATAGCTGTGCCGCCTTGACCTTGTCGCCTTCGACCTTGGCCAGGACGCGCCGGATGTGCTCGCGTTCCAGCTCATCGAGCGTCATGCCGGCGGTGTCGAAATGGGTGGTGCCGCCGCCGGAGGCGGTGAGCAGTTTGTCCGGCAGGTCGTGGGAGTGGATAACGTCGGTCTCGGCCAGGATGACGGCGCGCTCGACCGTGTTCTCGAGTTCGCGCACGTTGCCCGGCCACCAATAGCTCATCAGCAGGCGCATCGCGTCCTTCGAAAAGCGCATCCCTTCGCGTCCGAGCTGCTTCTCGTACTTGCGGATGAAGTGATTCGCCAGCAGCGCGACATCGTCCTTGCGCTCGCGCAGCGGCGGCAAGCTGACGGTGATCACGTTAATCCGGTACAGCAGCTCTTCGCGGAAGCGTGCGGCCTTGACCTCTTTTTCCAGGTCGCGGTTGGTTGCGCACAGCACGCGGACGTCGAAGCTGATCGGCTCATTGGAGCCCAGCGGGTAGCATTCGCGTTCCTGGAGCGCGCGCAGCAGCTTGACCTGAAGGGAGAGCGGCAACTCGCCGATCTCGTCGAAGAGCACGGTGCCCTTGTCGGCCGCCTTCAAGAGCCCGATCTTGTCCTGGGCCGCTCCGGTGAAGGCGCCGCGCTTGTACCCGAACAGCTCGCTCTCCAGCAGGTTCTCGGGCAATGCGCCGCAGTTGATCGGCAGGAAGCGTCCGTTGGCGCGCTCCGAGCTGAAATGAATCGCGCGCGCCACCAGCTCCTTGCCGGTGCCCGACTCGCCCGTAATCAGCAGGCTGGAGTCGGTGCGCGCGACTTTCTCCAGGATCCGGAAGACCCGCTCGATGGCGTCGCTCTTGCCCACGATATTCTCAAACCGGTACTTCTCGCGCAGCTCGCGGCGCAAAAAGCGGTTCTCGTGGAACAGCGACCTCTGCGAGAGCGCGTTGCGCACCACGGCCTTGAGATGGTCGTTGGCGAACGGCTTGGTCAGGTAGTCGTAGGCGCCCTTGCGCAGCGCGTCGACCGCCGACTCGACGCTGGCGTACGCGGTCAGGATGATCGCCATCAGCTCGGGGTCGAGGTCGCGCATCCTGCCGAGCAGATCGAGTCCGCTCTCGCCTTGTCCGAGGTTGACGTTGAGGATCGCAAGGTCGATCTTCTCTTTCTCGAAAATTTGCAGCGCCGCTTCGGCCTTATCCGCCTCGAGCACCTCGTAATCCTGGCTGCGCAGGAGCTGGGCGATTATCGAGCGCATGAGCTGCTCGTCCTCGACCACCAGCACGCGATACTCGGCCGGCGGCGCGGCGGCGAAAGCTTGTTCCGCGGCGCTCATCGAAGCGCGCCGACCTGCGACTGCGCGTCGGAGGCCGTGACCGCCGGCAGCGAAATCGTGACGGTGCTGCCCTTGCCGACTTCGCTATCGATGCGGATGGTGCCTCGATTGGAGAGGATGATGCGCTGGCACTGGGAGAGTCCGAGTCCGACCCCCGAGCCCGCAGCCTTGGTGGTGAAGAATGGGTCGAAAACGCGCTCCAGATTCTCGTGGGGGATGCCGACACCGTTGTCGATCACGCGGATCACGACGCGGCGGGATCCGTGGCCGTTCTTCCCGTCGCGCTGATTCTCCGTGACCACCCGGATTGCGCTACCCGGGCGCTGCGAGGCGTCAGCCGCGTTGAGGAGCAGGTTGAGCAGGACCTGCTGGATCTCATGGTCGCCGGCGTAGACCGGTTTGAGGTCGGCGGCGAGCGCGGACTCGATCCGGATCACGTCGAAGCGCTTGTTGTAGGTAACCAGCCGCAGGGTCTCGGTTACCAGGTCGTTCAGGTTGATTACTTTCTTTTGCGCGCTGGAGGGCCGCGCAAAATTCACCAGGTCCTTGAGGGTGGTCGAGATGCGCGTGATTTGGGAGAGGATGGTGTGCTCGATGGTGCGGCGCGCCGGGTCGGTCTCGCCCGGCAGCAGCGATTGCACCAGCGAAGAGATAGAGGCGAGCGGATTGTTTACCTCGTGCGCCACCCCGGCCGCAAAGGTGCCGGCCGCGGCCAGCCGCTCGGTCTTGAGGAGCTGGTCGAGCATCTCGCGGCGCTGCGTCACGTCGCGAAGGATCAACTGGATGAATTGCTTGTTGCCGTAGGGAATCAGCGCCGAATGAACGTCGAAGTAGCGTGAGCCGACCGTATAGTCGAGCGTCTCGTCGGAGCCCTGCTCCATCACCGTCCGCAGATGCCTGAGTACCGCCTGCCGGTTTTCGGCGGGCACGTCGTCAAGCAGGGAATAGCCGATCGGGGAATCGTCTTTGCCGTCGGGATTCTGCTTGTGGAGCTGCACGGCGGCGGAGTTGATGCCGATTATCCGCCAAGTCTCCGGCTGGATCTCATACATCGGGTCGGGGGCGTGATTGATCGAGTTGCGATACTTCTCTTCCGAGGCGCGCAAGGCACGCTCGCGCGAGTCGATATAAAACTGCGCAACCATCAGCCGCCGCTCGTCGATCGCGCCGACTACCGCGTCGCGCACCAGTTCCATCCGCGTCCCGCGCAGTGTGACGCGCACATGATCGAGGATGATCTGCTTGAGCGCGATGTGCAGCACGTTGAACTGCGACGGCAACGCCCGCGACAGCATCCCCTCCTGGCAGTGCCTGCGCAGGTGCACGTAGGTGGTAATGTCCTCGGGGTCGCGCAGGTGCCAGACGAAGCGAATCAGCGCGTTGGACAGGTTGGAGAGCAACTCGCCGTGCCGCGCGTTTTCAGGCTGCCCGAATACGGAAGCGACCGACGCAGCCCATTCCCCGATGATGCCGTCGAAATGGCGATCGATAAGGTCGGCGGCCTCAGTCCGCGCCTTCAGGGTCGTGGCACCGCGGCCATAGGCGTCGCCGTAGAGTCCTGAGAGCAGGATCTCGATCGCCCCGAGCTGGTTGCGAATGGAAACCAGTTCTTCAGGCGTCGCCTCGATCGGCGCGTCTGTGGACTTGCGTGAGCAACCAGGCTTTGCGATTTGCCCGCATCCGCAGGCTTTGATCAGCTTCATAATGAGGTTGGTCGAGGACGGGGTGTTTTCGGATGTTGCGAGCCTTGAGGTTAGGCATCTCTGCCGAAAAACGAGACTCTTCGCCTTACTTTGACGACCTATAACACCGGCCGATCAGCCAAGCTAGGGGATCGAGCCGGAAACGCTCGCATTGTGCGAAGCGAGCATCAGCCGCAAAGCGGTGGCCACCGGTCCGAGGAGCCGGTCTCTGTTGCGCGCAAAACGTCGGACGCCCAACCCAATTGCGTGTGCCATCCTCGCGGCTAAGCCAAAACTCCTGAAAATTCACGCCTCTCCTGGTGGCACACCTCTCGCTCTAGCGCGCGTTGGGGGCTGACATCATCAGGGGCATGCACACCGTGGATCTATCTCCAGCTTTCACCGTTCAGGGCAAATTCTTCTTCCGTTCGGACCGTAAATTCTTCCTCAAGGCGATGCGTCTCAAGGGCGTCCAGCCGCCACGGGATTTTTCAGAAAAACTCGCCCTTCGCGATCGCCTCCTTAAGCTCACCGAGGCTCACACCACTGGTCTGGTCGTGAAGGAAGCCGATGCCGAAGCCGTCGCGGACCTCGCTGGGCAGGTCGGGATGTGCCTGGTGGTCGAGGCTGGTATTGCCCCCGAGACGCTGTTCGACCGTGGCGGACTGCGGGGGGCTCAAGTGGAACTCCAACGCGCCGTGCGCGCGATGGCGGGCCGTCCGGTCGTCGCGGGATACCTAATCGACTGTCCTATCGGTCAGGACCTGATCAAGCTGCACGGACTGGGGCAGGTTCAACGGCGGTTGCGCAGCCTGATCGCGGCAGTCAGGTCGCAGGATTCTCGCGCTCTGGTTGCGGTCAAGCACTGTCCCGCCAGCCGCCCCGCCAGCCTGCTCGAAGAAGATTTCATCTATAGCACCGTCTCGCCGCTCAGCCCCTGCGAACTCAGAGAATACCTCGTCAGCCTCCACAATCTCGCCGAAGCCCGCCCGGTGGTGATCGAGTTCGACCAGCCGATGGGGGACCAGGATGCGATGGTGGAGTGCGTATTCGGTCTGGGGAGCGCAGGCGTGGTAGCGCCCGCCACACGTCCGGCGCCGCGCGTGGACCTGCTTTCGCTCAAGATGCTGCGCGCCGACGAGCTGCTGCCTTTTCTCTCCCTCAACGGCAACTGCCCGCCTCAGCCCCAGCGGGCGCCGCTAATCTCGGTAGTGATTTGCGCCTACAACGCCGAGCGCACGATGCGCGACTGCCTGGAATCGCTACGCCGGCTCGACTACCCGAACTACGAAGTTGTCATCGTGGACGATGGTTCGCGCGATCGTACTGCGGAGATCTCGATGGACTTTCCGGAGTTCAGGTTGATTCGCCAGCCCAACAAGGGGCTCGCGATCGCGCGCAACGTCGGGATGCAGGCGGCACGCGGCGAAATCATCGCCTATACGGACTCCGACTGCGTGGTCGATCCGCATTGGCTCACGATGATGATCCGCACGATGCTCGAAGGCGGGTTCGACGGATGCGGCGGGCCGAATTACGCGCCGCACGAGGACGGACGCGTCGCGGCTTGCGTGGCGGCCTCGCCCGGCGCTCCCTGCCATGTGCTGGTCGGCGACGACCGCGCGGAGCATCTGGCTGGATGCAACATGGTGTTCAGGCGCACCGCGCTGCGGGCGCTTGGCGGCTTCGACCCGCGCTTCACCGCCGCCGGCGACGACGTTGATATCTGCTGGCGAATGCTGGATGCGGGGTTCAAGCTCGGCTTCTCTCCTGCCGCTTTCGTCTGGCACTTCCGCCGCAACACGATCAAGGCCTACTACGGCCAGCAGCGCGGCTACGGGTGCGCCGAGGCGCTGCTCTACCCCAAGTATCCCGAGCGTTTCAACCTCCTCGGGCAGATCAAGTGGCGCGGCACGATTCCCGGTCTGGCGCGCACGATGCCGGGTGGCGGTACGCGCCGCGTCCTCTGGGATACGCCACGCGTCGGGTTCGCGACGGTCGGCGAGCCGAGCTTGGGACTGCTGAGCTTCCTTCCGCAGACGCTGGAGTGGAACGTGCTTGCGGCGCTGATGCTGGTGGTCTCGATCGTCTGCGGGTTTAGCTCGATCCCGCCGCTGCTGATGCTCGCCCTCGGACCGATTTGGGCCCTCTACTACGCCTGGCATGCGCCGCTCGAAAGGGTTCACGCAAGTTTCACCTCGCGATTACTGGTGGCGTGGCTTGACTACACCGGTCCGGCGGTGCGCACCATCACGCGCCTGCGGCTGCGGCTCAAGGCGCTGGTCGGCGCGGGCTCCTTCTCGGAAATCCGGCCGCGCCAGCACCCCGAGATCCTGCCGGCCCGTTGCTCGCTGCGGCTCTCGTACTGGAACGAGTCCTACATCAGCCGCGACAAGCTGCTCGATCGGCTCTCCAAGCTGTTCGCCCGCGCCGGCCATCCCGCGCTGATCGATCCCGGATGGAACGATTACGACCTTGAGGTGAGGACCGGCCCACTTACGCACGTCCGGCTCAAGACCGCCGACGAAGAGCACGGCGGTCTCAAGCTCCGCAACTTGGTGATGATACGCGTGCGCGTGAACCGCTTTGGCAAGATCGCGCCGCTGGTCTGCGTGGTTGCGGCCGGATTCACCGCCGCGCTCGGGCTTGGCGGCCCCGCAATCGCATTCGTGGCCGCGACGCTTGCCTGGAGCGTGCTGCTGCTCAGCGAAGTGGTCGATTCAGCCCGGATTGCGATTCGTGCGGTCGAGCAATCCGCCCAGCAACTGCAACTGATGCCGCTGGGGCGCCCAACCGCCGCAGCGCGCCGCCAGCCCGCCGCCGCCCCGGCCGCCGCAGAACTGTCCGCCGACTAGCTCGCGGCAAGTTCACGAAATCGATCAATGGCGCGTCATTTTCAAACGGCGCGTTCTGAAGTGCCGGTCAGATAGAATGCAGTCGCGCACGAGCGTGGCGCAACGGCAGACACGCCGGACTCAGCGCGGATGCGCGCGCTAGGCGAGTTGCAACCCGGGCGATCTCCGGAAGTCGGTGCGATTCGCCGTCGCGAGGGTCGCTTCCAGGCGCATCGCGGTCGCAGCGATAATGCAATGGAGCAGCGAGCCTCGGTGCCTGCCCGAACGGTTGAACAGTTCCGCCGCGAGAAGCGAATCCTCCGCCACGAAGGGTTCGGGCTCTCCGACGGTCGCCGCCGCTCCGCTGCCGCGGCTGGTCTTTCTGTTCCCTCCCCTTTTTCAAGGGGAGGGTGAGGGTGGAGTTATGACTCTGGAACTCCATCGCCAGCGGGCGCGCGATCGCGCCTATCGCGTCGGGATCGTCGCGCGTCGAACATCGAGAGACCGTTCGTCATCGGCGCGGTCGTTGCCTTTCCCGAGGCGTGCGTTGTATGTGGGGAGAATCGTTGACAAGGGAGGTTACGATCATGGCGCTCAAAGGCGGATGTCTATGCGGTGGAGTGCGTTACGAGATAAGCGGCAAGGTCGAATCGGCAGCGAACTGTCATTGTTCGATGTGTCGCAAGCAGACCGGGTCGGCATTCTTCAGCGCAGTTCCGGTTTCGACCGGGAGTCTGCGCTGGTCGGCGGGCCAGGAGCTAATCACGCGGTACGAGTCCTCGCCTGGCGGCGTGCGGCTTTTCTGCAAGAAGTGCGGCTCGACGCTCGGCGGGGGATCCTCGGATCCCAAGGCCGACACATTTTATCTGGCGATGGGCACCCTCGATGACGACCCGGGCATCAAGCCGTCGAGCCACTTCTTCGTGGGATCGAAGGCGCCCTGGTACGACATCACGGACAAGCTCCCACAGTTCAAGGAATTTCCTGGATGAAGGCGCGCGCGCCGCGGCGCCGCCAGAGCGCCGCCGTGCCGGCCGGCGCCGAACTCCGCGCCGACTGACGCTGGGCTGCGGGGCCAATCAGCGTTCCAGCAGCCTGTGCAAGTCTTCGAGCTGGCGGCGGATCTCGACTAAGGTTTGCCGGGTCGGGTGATCGAGCCCGGGCGAATTGGCGGGAGTGCTGGGCTTGGCGGCCTGCGCCCCCTCGAGCCCGACCTCCCGGATGTGCTTCTTCGCACCCTCGATGGTGAAGCGCTCCTCGTGTAGCAGGCGTTTGACGAGTTTCAGCTTCTCGATGTCCTCCGGGCGGTAGAGGCGATGGCTTGAACCCGCATGCGCCGGTCTAAGGAAAGCGAATTGAGTCTCCCAGAAGCGAAGCACGAACGGCTTGACACGGATGATGCGCGCGGCCTGGCCGATCCTGATGGCCGGTCTGGATGAGTCGGCGGCCACCTTGGGACGGGGCCGCGATTTGACGCGCCGCGGCTTCACGGGGCTGCGGCGCCGGGAGCGAGTCATAACCGCGGCTTCGTGCCGTTCACCGATTCCTTGAGCACTTGGCTGGCCTTGAAGGACAGGACTCGCCTGGGATCGATCGTTATCGGCTCCCCGGTCTGTGGGTTGCGTCCACGGCGGGCGCGCTTTTCTTTGACCAGAAAGCTGCCGAAGCCCGAGATTTTCACCTTCTCGCCCCGGCGCAGGCACTCCCTTACAATAGAGAAAACCGACTCGATCGCCTCGCCGGCTTCTCTTTTGGAAGGGCCAACCCGCTCGTAGATCAGTTCCACGAGATCGGCTTTGGTCATGCCGTGTGGCGTACGCTCCCCCGTAACTCGCACGCGACCAGTGCCGCTCTTTACTGCCTTAACTGCGCCCCCAGGCGCGCCAGCGCCAGTCCCACCAGTTCCGCGTGCGCGCGGTTGACCTCCTCGTCGGTTAAAGTTCGATCCTTGGCTCGGTAGCTCAGCGCCAGCGCTAAGCTCTTCTTCCCGGCCGCAATCGGCTCTCCTACGTAGACGTCGAACAACTCAACGCGCTCGAGTATCGGCGGGCCGATTTGCTTCACCGTGGCGACTACCCCACCCGCCGGAAACTCGCGATCGAGCACCAGCGCCAGATCGCGTCTGACAGCCGGAAACCTCGGAGGTGGCTCGATCGATTTGGCCGGCAAACCATAGGCGATGAGGTGTTTGATGTCAAGTTCAAACGTCGCGCACGGCCCGTTCAGTTCCAGGCGCATCGCCTCGCGCGGGTGAAGTTCCCCGAGATAGCCGAGCGGCTTGCCGCCGAGCTTGATCAGCGCCGCACGTCCGGGATGCAGGAAGCCGGCCGGCGCGCTGCCGGCGCGTTCGAACTCTACCTGCCCGGACAATCCTAGCGCCTGGAAAAAGGTTTCGGTCACCCCCTTGAGGCTCAGGAAGCCGGCCGGCAGCGCCTGCGAACCGATCGACTCGAGCGCGAAAGGCCCGAACGACACCGCGGCCAGGCGCTCGCTCTCGCCGGGCGCGCCGTCCTGTGCGCAGGCGAAAACCTTCGCGACCTCGAAGGCATGAAAGGCGGCCGCCTGTCGATTGAGATTGAACCGCGTCGCGGCGAGCAGCCCAGGGATCAAGCTGAGCCGCAACTCCGAGAGCTCGGCGGAGAGCGGATTGCGCAGCTTGACCGGCGCTCCCCCTTCCAGGCCGGGGAATCGCTGGTTGTCGGAAGGTGCGATAAACGCGATGGTCCGAACCTCGGTCAGCCCGCAGCCGAGCATCACTTCGCGGGTGGTCTTCAGGAACTCGCGAGTTGGATTCCGCGCCGTGGGTTTGGCCTCGCGCGCCGGAACCAGAGCGGGAATCTCTTCCAGGCCGGAGAGCCGGGCGATCTCCTCGGCCAGGTCGGCCTGCTCGTTCCAGTCGGGCCGAAATGACGGTGCGACGACGCGCAGCCGCCCCGCGCCGCCGGAAACCGTCGCGCCCAGCGCCCGCAGCCGGCGTCTCGCCTCGGCCCCCGAAATCGCGACTCCAAGCAGCGCGTCTATCGCGTCCAGGTGCAACTCGATTTGGCGCGACGCGGCCGGTCTGGGCTCCACGTCGATAACCGGGCCGACTTGGCGCCCGCCGGCGATCTTGCGGATAATCGCGGCGGCGCGCAGCAGCGCGGGGACCTGCCCCTCGCGATCGATTCCCCGCTCGAAGCGATAGCTGGCCTCGCTGCGCAGCCCCAGCCGCCGCGCCGTCTTCGCGATCGCCATCGGCTCGAAGTAGGCGCTCTCCAGGATGATTTCGCCGGTTGACTCGCCGACCTCCGAGTTGAGCCCGCCCATCACGCCGGCAATCGCCAGCATCTTGTTGCCGTCGGCGATCATCAGGTCGGCAGGCTCGATATCGCGCCGCTCGTTGTCCAGCGTCACGAACACGAAATAGTCGCCGGCGCGACGGACCACGATCTTGCCGCCTTCGATCTGCTTCAGGTCGAAGCCGTGCAGCGGCTGCCCCCGCTCGAGCATCACGTAGTTCGTCGCATCGACCACGTTGTTGATCGGGCGCATCCCGCCGAGCTCCAGGCGCCGCTTGAGCCAGTGGGGCGATGGGCCGATCCTTACGCCGTCCATCCTGAGCGCCGCGTAATGCGGACACATCTCGGGGGCCTGGACCTCGACCGCGATTGCGGGCTCGACCGGCGCGCCCTCGCCCGAAGCCGGACGCGCGAGCTTTGGCGATTTAAGCCGCAGCCCGAACAGCGCCGCGATTTCGCGCGCCAGTCCGAGCACCGACAGGCAATCGCCGCGATTGGGAGTGATCGTGATGTCGAGCACGACCTCCTCGAGTCCCAAGTAAGCGGCAAGGTCGGCGCCGACGGGCGCGTTGCTCTCCAGCGCGAGGATCCCCTGGTGCTCTTCGGAGAGCCCCAGTTCCCGCCCCGAGCACAGCATCCCCTCCGAACGCACGCCGCGAATCGTGGCCGCCTCGAGCGGCGGGGGAGGGGAGGACGCGTCGCCGTGGCCGGCAGCGGCAAGCTGCGCACCGACCCGCGCGAAGGCGGCCTTCATCCCGGCCTTCACGTTGGGCGCGCCGCATACGACGCTCAGATGCTCAGGCGCCCCGAAGTCCACCTCGCAAATCGTGAGGCGGTCGGCGTTGGGATGGCGCGCGACCTTGATCACTTTGGCGACCACCACCTGCGAGAATGCGGGCTTGAGGCGATCGATCGCCTCGACTTCGACCCCGGCCGCAGTGAGCCGGCGCGCGATCTCCTCGACTTCGGCGTCGATCGCGACGAACTCCTTGAGCCAGCTAAGCGGAACTTTCATCTTTCTCCTCTCCGCCTAGAACTGGTTGAGGAAGCGCAGGTCGTTCTCGCAGAACAGCCGCATGTCGTCCACCGCGAGTTTGAGCAGCGCCGGACGCTCGACGCCGAAACCGAAGGCGAAGCCCTGGTAACGCCCCGGGTCGTTGCCGACCGCACGCAGCACGTTGGGATGGATCATCCCGCAGCCCAAAATTTCGGTCCATCCGGACTGCTTGCATACGCGGCATCCGGTGCCGCCGCACAGCACGCAACGGATATCGACCTCGGCGCTCGGCTCGGTGAAAGGGAAGAAGCTGGCGCGAAAGCGCACGCCGGTCTCGGGACCGTAGAACGCGCGCAGGAACTCGGTGATCACGCCCTTGAGATGCGCCATCGTAACCACACCGGTCCGGTCGACCATGAAGCCTTCGATCTGGTTGAACATCGGCAGGGCGCGCACGCTCAACTCGTCGCGCCGGTAGCAGGCGCCGGGGCATACCACGGCCAGTGGCGGCTTGCGATTCTCCATGACGCGGATCTGGCCGTTGGAGGTGTGGGTACGCAGTAGAAGGTCGGCGCCCACAAAGAAGCTGTCCTGCATCTCGCGCGCGGGATGGTCGGGCGGGAAGTTGAGCGCCGCGAAGTTGTGGAAGTCGTCCTCGAGGTCCTGCGTGTAGGCGATCTCGAAGCCCATCTGGGTGAAGATGTCGAGCATCCGCTCCATGATTTGAGTCACCGGATGCAGCCGGCCGCGCGGGATGCGGATCCCGGGGAGGGTTACGTCCACAGCCGTCTCGCCGAGCGAGCGATCCAGCGCGGCCAGCCGATGGGCCTCTTGCAGCGCCGCGACGCGCGCCTCGATTTCGGTCTTGATCCGGTTGGCGAGTTGACCGAGCGCCGGGCGTTCCTCGGCGGGGACCTCGCGCATCCGGCGCATGATCTCGGTGATCTCGCCGCCGCGGCCGAGCACGCGCACGCGCACGCTCTCGATCTGCTCCTCGGCGGCGGACTCGCTCAGCTCGGCGAGCGCCTGTGCGCGGATCTTTTCAAGTTGTTCCTTCATCCGAAAAAAACTCCTCGGTTCGTCCCCCATCAAACGAAAGACCATGTGGCAACTGCCACATGGTCTTTCGGCGCGCAACCCGAAGTGAGGCGTCGGGCTTACGCGATGCCCAACGCGGCCTTCGCGGCGCGCACCAACTCGGTAAACAATCCGTCGCGTTCCAGGGCCAGCACGGCGAGCTGTTTGCGGTCCATCTCGACGCCCGCCTTCTTGAGCCCCGCCATAAAGCGGCTGTAGCTGAGCCCGTGCTCGCGCACCAGCGCGTTGATCCGCACCACCCACAGCGAGCGGAAGACGCGCTTCTTCTGCTTGCGATCGCGATAGGCGTAGACCAGACCCTTCTCGAACGTGCTGCGGGCCTGACGGTAGAGCTTGCGGCCGCCGACAAAGCCGGAGGCGAGCTTGAGCTGACGTTTGTGACGGCGGCGGGTCTTGGATCCGCCTTTGGCGCGAGGCATCGGAGTCCTGGTCCTTCCTTCCTTATCCTATTCGTCCTGTCCGGTTCGCCGTTCGGCCGCGACTTCCCTCACGCATACGGAATCAGCCTGCGGATGGCCTGGGCGTCGGTCGGGTTGAGGATGGCGCAACGGCGCAGGTGGCGCTTTTGCGAGGGGGTCTTGGCCCACGCGTGATGGCGCGCGTAACCCCGCTTGTGCTTGACCTTGCCACTTTTGGTGACGGAAAAGCGCTTGGCGGCGCTGCGATTGGTCTTCATCTTGGGCATCGGACGTGCTCTCGTTTCCTCTGTCTTAGCAGGCTGCGGAAAAAGTCTCCTCAAGCCTGCTCGCTCTCTCTTATCTCCCCCTGCTAACGCGGCGTCAGCAGCACGGAGAGGTTTCTCCCCTCCATCCGCCCCGAGCCTTCGGGCTGCGCGATATCATTCACCATCGTCAGGATGCGTTCCATCAGGCCGCGCCCGAGCTCGGGATGCGCCATCTGGCGGCCGCGGAACGAAATTGTAAGCTTAACACGCTGTCCCTCGCCTAGGAAGCGCCTGATGTGCTCGACCTTGAACCCGACGTCATGTTTCTCGGTCAGCGCACCCATCTTTACTTCCTTGATGGCGGTGGCGGTGGCGTGGCGTTTGGAGTCGTGCTCCTTCTTCTTCTGCGCGTATCGGTACTTGTCGAAGTCGGTGACGCGGCATACCGGCGGCTGCGCGGTCGGTGCGACCTCGACCAGGTCGAGTCCGCGGCTCTCGGCCACGCGCAACGCCTCGCGCACGTTCATGATTCCGGCCTGGCGCCCGTCGGCGTCGATCAGGCGCACCTCGGGTGCGCGGATCATCGTGTTGACTCTAATCGCGGGTTCTCTAACCGGTGGAATTCGAAAATCTCTACGGATAAAACACCTCCTTGGCCCGGCGGGCCGACTTGGAATTGAAACTCAACGCAAATCCCAGGCTGCGCCCTGAAGAGTGCATCTTCACGCCGGGATCGGCTCAGCCTTGAGAAGCTTGACCAGTTCTTCGAGCGACAGGGTCTGGCTCTTCGCGCCGCGCAGGAGCCGCAGCGAGACCGCGCGGCTTAGCGCCTCGCGCTCGCCGACCACGATCATGTACGGCACCCTGGCCAGTTCCGCCTCGCGCACCTTGAAGCCGAGCTTCTCATTGCGCAGGTCGGCGCAGGCGCGAAACCCTTCGCCTTTGAGGACCGCGCCGACTTCGCCGGCGTAGGCCTCGACCTTCTCGCTCAACGAAAGCACGCGCGCCTGCTCGGGCGCCAGCCATAACGGCAGTACGCCGCCGGTATGTTCGATCAGCACGCCGATGAAGCGCTCGAGTGACCCCAGGATCGCGCGATGAATCATCACCGGACGCGCCGCGGTGCCGGCCGCGGTGGTGTACTCCAGCCCGAAACGCTCGGGCATGTTGAAGTCGAGCTGGATGGTGGCGAGCTGCCATTTGCGCTTTAGCGCATCGGGTACGTAGAACTCGATCTTGGGCCCGTAGAAGGCGCCTTCGCCGGGATTCTCCGACCATTCAATGCCGTTCCGGGTCAGCGCGTCGCCCAGCATCTTCTCGTAATGGCGCCACATCGCGGCGTCGCCCAGGTGCTTCTCGGGTATGGTCGCGACCTTGGACTGGGGCAGTTCGAAGCCCAGCGCCGGGTAGATGTCGCGCACCATCTGGATGTTGCGATCGATCTCCTCGGCCATCTGCTCGGCGGTGCAGAAGATATGTGCGTCGTCCTGCGACATCGCGCGCACCCGGGTCAGCCCGTGCAAGGTGCCCGAAGGCTCGGCGCGATGGAGCCGGCCGAAGTCGGCGAGCCGCAGCGGCAGGTCGCGATAAGAGCGCTTGTCGCTGCGATAGATCAGGCAATGGCTCGGGCAGTTCATCGGCTTGAACGCGTAGCCCTGGCGCCATCCCTCGGGGCCGCTATCTATCCGGCCGGCGCCTTCGCCTACCTCGTCGGTGGTCAGGAACATGTTCTCGCGGAACATCTCCCAATGACCGGAGGTCCGCCAGAGATCGTTCTTGAAGACCTGCGGTGTGATCACCTCGTCAAAGTCGTAGCGCCGATAGAGGCGGCGGATGTAGTCGATGAGCTGGTTGTAGACGATCGCGCCTTTGGGCAGAAAAAACGGCGAGCCGGGCGAGACCGGGTCGAACATGAAGAGCCCCATCTCGCGGCCAAGCTTGCGATGGTCGCGGGCGCGGGCCAGCTCGAGTAGCCGCAAGTGCTCGTCGAGCGCCTCCTTGCTCGGAAACGACGTCCCGTAGATCCGCGAAAGCATCGCGTTGCGCTCGTCGCCGCGCCAGTAGGCTCCCGCTACCCCGGTGAGCTTGAAGGCCTTGATAAAGCCGGTGGACGGGACGTGCGGCCCCCGGCACAAATCCATCCAGTCGCCCTGGCGGTAGATCGAGACAGTCTCGTCAGGGAGGCCCTTGAGAATCTCAACCTTGTATTGCTCGCCCATCCGCGCGAACAGCTCGATCGCTTCCGTGCGCGGCATCTCGAGCCGCTCGACTTTGAGGTCGGCCTTGGCCAGCTCGCGCATCCTGGCTTCGATCCTGGGCAGGTCCTCGCTCGCGAACGGCCGGGCGGGCGCGAAGTCGTAGTAAAAGCCGTCCTCGATGCTCGGGCCGATCGTGACCTGGGTGCCGGGGAAGAGCGCCTGCACCGCCTGGGCCATCAGATGCGCGGTCGAGTGGCGGAGCACCTCGATTCCCTCGGGGCTGTCGGCGAACACCGGCTCGATTTGCGCATCGCGCTCAGGGACGCGGCTCAAGTCCACCAGGCGGCCAGCGACTCGTGCCACGATGGGCTTGCGGCTGTCGACCGGAGGCATCAGATGGAAGCAGAGAACAAGGCGGGCAAGACCGGCGGCGAATCGTGCATCATAAGGCTGGCAACTATTATAGCGGTCGGAGGGGTCTCGTGGCTAGGAGAATTTGGGTCGCGGAGAACCTTGAGCTTGACCGGCAAGGACCGGACTCGAACATGATCTGGTAGGCACGGGCGGGATTGAACCGCCGACCCCTTCCGCGTCAAGGAAGTGCTCTCCCTCTGAGCTACGTGCCTCTATTGGCGTGGTTTCGCGCAAGAGCCTCAAGCAGAGCAACCGCTAACAAAAATCCCGGCTCCGGGCAACCGAGGTTGTCCGCGGCGGTGCAGAAAGGTACTCAAAGGTGCAATCGGGCCTCGCGCCAACGGCGCGAAACACCTGAGCCCAGGGCAACGCCCCATAGGCGCTAACTTAACATCACCAAAGCCAGTGGGGCGGGCGTCCCTGCCCGCTGCTCAACGCGACCCTCATCCGCTACAGGTCGAGGGAGAAATGGGACAAACCTGCGCAGGCAGTGGGAGCTTCTTACCGAAGGCGTGCAAGCGAATCGATCGATCCTCGGCACAGAGAATGCGGACAATTTTACAATTCCCGAAATAGGGGGCACTCTGACAATGCCGACCAAGATCGCGATCAATGGCTTCGGCCGTACCGGTTGGCCCGAGGATTAGGAGGATGGCTGTGAAATTTGACGTCAGGGCTTTTTCGATCGCAGTCGGATTGATATGGGGCTTTGGCGTGTTCTTCCTCACATGGTGGGTAATCGCCTTCGAAGGAGCGACCCACGAACTGACGCTCCTGGGCCACCTATATCGCGGATACGACATCAGTCCTGCCGGCAGTCTGATAGGGCTCCTATGGGCGCTTCCCGACGGGCTTATCGGGGGAGCCATCTTCGCGTGGCTCTACAATTTGCTGGCACGCAACAGCGCGGCTACTCGCAGGCAGGGGTAGTCGTGGAAGGCAGCACTATCGATGGCGAAACTTTTCAGGAAAATCTTGTGCCCGATCGATTTCGAGGAGAACTCCATGGCAGCGCTGGACTTTGCTGTCCAGCTCGCGCGTGAAAACGAGGCGACCCTCTGCCTGATGCACGTGGTCTTCGTCCCGCTGGTCAGACCGGGATATCCGCTTGAACCGGCGGCAGTGTCCTCGGATGAACCGCCCAAGGCAGAACTCGAGGAACTTGCTCGCAAGCGAATCCACGGTGAAGTACCGCATGAGGTCGTCGTAAAAGTAGGTCAGCCGGCGGAAGCCATACTCAGGGCGGCAGAGGAGTTGAATCCGGATCTCATCGTGATGGCGACCCATGGCCGAAGGGGTATGGTCCGCTTCTTTCTTGGAAGCGTGGCCGAGCGAGTCGTGCGGGAATCGACCCGTCCGGTTTTGACGATCAGGCCCACAACGGCAGGGGCCGACGACGCCCCTGGGAAGGCGAGCTGAATCGCCTGTCCGACGGCACGGAGGCGATGATCGGGATCGTGCAGGACTGGAAGTCATATGCCGAAATTGTGACAGCCTTGTTCGTGCTGCTCGATTTTCCTATCTCTCTTGGTTGCCCGTAAAGATCGGGCAAGAAAGCCGGCTTCTCCCAGAGCCCGGTTCCGTCCCCGACCGATCCTCCGGCAGGCTGCGGAAAAAGTTTCCGCACCCTGCGAGGCGATTTTGCGCGTCTTGGCCCGGGCGACGCCCGTGTTGGGTTTTGCTAAGCTTGCGCCTTCGAACGGCCATGGATCGGGAACGAATAGTCCAACTTTTCTTCTTCGGCTTTCTGGCCGTGATGGCTTATGAGCTCTACCTGTTGCTGAGCCCGTTCCTGATTCCGATCGTGTGGGCGATGCTGCTCTCGTTCCTGTTCCATCCCGCGATGGTCGAGGCCAATCGCATAGTCCGCAACCGCTCCGTTGCCGCGGCCCTGATCACGGCCGGAGCGGCGGTGGGCGTCGTCGTTCCGGCGCTGTGGCTGGGTACGCGCCTGGCGATGGAGGCGCAGACGCTCTATGTCAACTCCTCGAAGATGATGAGTGCCGGCGGCGTCACGGATCTGCGGGAATGGATACTGCACTCGCACTACGCGGCGATGGCCAACGGCGTGCTCGCGCACCAAGGGATGAGGCTTGAGGACGAGGTCCCGAGGCTGCTGGTCCAGGTCGCCAAGCTGACCAGCGACTACATGGTTGCTCACTTCACGGCGATCGCGCGCAACCTGGTTTCGTTCTTCGCCGACTTCGGCATCACGATACTGGCCTTGTTCTTTCTGCTGCGCGACGGCGAGGGGTACTACGAGGCGATCCGCAGTCTGACTCCATTACACGAAGATGACAAGCGAGCGGTGTTCGACACCCTGCGCGCGACGCTTTCCTCGGTGGTGCGGGGCCTGATGCTCACGGCGATCGCGCAGGGTCTGATGATCGGCGTAGGGTTCCTGGTGTTTTCGGTCCCTTATTGGGCGTTCCTGGGGCTGGCCACCGCGGCAACCGGACTGCTTCCCTTCGGCGGCACCGCTCTTATCTGGGTGCCGGCTGCCGCCTACCTGCTCTACGTTGACGGATGGGGCGGCGCGATAGGGCTGGTGGTCTGGTCCACGATTACGGTCGCGGTCATCGACAACCTGATCAAGCCGTGGGTGATGAGGCATGGCACCGGCCTGCCGACCTTCGCGCTTTTTTTCGGCATCGCCGGCGGCTTCTATACCTACGGAGCGCTCGGACTGTTCGCCGGGCCCGCGATCATGTCGGTGTTCGCCGCGCTGCTCAAGGTGTATCGCAAGACTTATGGTGCCGCGCAAAAAGAGGCGGCGTAAGGAGACTCTGGATGAAATACGCAATCGTTACAGGTGGTGCGCGCGGGCTTGGACTTGGAATCGTGCGGTCGCTGCTCGACGACCAGGTGGCCGACCAGGTTGCCGTTATCGATCGCGAGCTTGCGCCGCCGCCCAAAGAGCTTGCCGACCGCATCCACGGCTTCGAGGCCGACGTGACCGACGAGGACAAACTCAGGCGCGCGGTCGGGGCGATCACCGCCCGCCTCGGGGCGCATCCCGATATCCTCTGCAACAACGCCGGGGGCGGCGATCGCAATTGGTTGATGGAGGAGCACACCGAGGAGTGGATGAGCGTCGAGCTGTGGCGCAAGTTCGTTGACTTGAACCTCAACTCTGTATACCTGGTGACGCGCGAGGTGGCGCCGCGGATGAAGGAGGGCGGTGCGATCTGCAACACCGCATCCATCGCCGGGCTGCGGCCGACGCCCGAACTGGCGGCTTACGCCGCCGCCAAGGCCGCGGTGATTTCGTACACCAAGACTCTCGCCATACAGCTTGGGCCGAGGAAGATTCGAGTCAACGCTGTAGCGCCAGGACTGATCTACACGAAAATATGGGAGGACCTGGGGACTGCGCTCGGCGGCGCCGAGGAGCGCGCCCGTCAGACCTTCGAGCTCGTGGTGGCCAGCCTGACGCCGCTGGGGCGCGAGCAGACCCCCGAAGACATAGGCCGTGCGGTTTCCTTTCTGTGCTCGGAGCGCGCCATCAATATCACGGGCCACGTGATGGTGGTGGACGGCGGAATAGTGCTCGGCCCGCCCCGCCTCGCTCGCTGACGCACATCTCAGCGGCTACGGGGCGCTGCCGACGCGGGTCGGCGTTGCGTGTCCACCAGATTGCGAAACCGGCTTTTCCACTCGTCCTGGTGCCGGTGGAGAGACCGTGGACTAAAACCGGCTAAAACCTTGCAAAGCGAGGCCATTTGGTCTACATGAGGCCATCTGGTCTATATGGCGAGTGGGAATCGGAGAGTCAGAGCTGAAATCCAGAGATGCAGGCGGCCCTGTTCATGCCCGAGCAGGCTTCGGAATGACGCCACCCGCAGCGAGAGGAATGGAGGAAAAGGAATGATCAACAGGGCAGCAGTCCTCGGGGCGCTATTGGTCGCGGTCTCTTTGGTAGTCGCCTACTCGCCCGCTTTCGCACTCGAACCAGGGCATTGCGGCAGTGCCTTAGTCAGTGTCAGTGTCGGTGGGGTAGTATCCATCTCCGAAAGCGCCGTCGAGCCTTGCATGCTGGTGAGTTACTACGACGTGGCCACCAGCGTCACGCCCTCGGCCGCCGGCTACGGGGGGCGGGGGCAGTCGGGGGGCGCCGGCGACGCGCTGGTGCGGATCGTCAACCCGAACCACAATGACCCCGACAACCTCCAGAACGGCACGCTGTGCGCCTATATCTACGTCTTCGACGACAACGAGGAGATGCAGGCGTGCTGCGGATGCCCGGTGACGCCCGACGGGATGCGCACCATCTCGGTCGTCAACCAGCTCACCTCGAACTGGGGCGTCAACAAGGGCAACTTGGCGGCGGGCGTGATCGACATCTTTTCCGGCCAGTTGGACTGGGTGGCCCCCTTTCCCGGTGCGCCTCCGCCTCGCGGCGTCAATGTCGCCGGCACCAGTGGCCTGGGTTGCGATCCGTCAGGCGGACTTGGAAGCGGCACGAGCGAGCATGCCATTGTCAACTCGGACCTGCGGGCATGGACGGATCACGCCGAGTCGATGGTGGGGCTGCCCTCCACTATCGTTCCCGGTCTAACAACCAGGGTCGTGAGCACTTCGACCGATCAGTTTGCTTCCGTCCCGTCGGATCCCAACCACGGGACCGACATCATAGAGTCCTGCGGCTTTTTGCTGAGGAACGGCTCTGGCAGCGGGGTTTGCAGTTGCGGAGCTGGCGACAGCCAGTCCCTCTTCCGCCCGCACAGCTAGACCAGCATAAGGCGGGGCGCGGTCCACGCTTTGGCCGCGCCGCGCCGTCAGCGAGTTCCCCGCGCTTCCGGCAGGCGTTTGCGGCGCTTGATGCCGAGACTTGGAAGAAGCTCCGCCCCTTCCTGTCAGATTCCCGCTGATGGATGATACGCTGCGGTCGACAGCCCGCTCGGAAAGGTCCTCACAAAGATCGGGGTTCGCGAAGTTCTAAACCACCTATGATTGCGGCGGCTGTTTGCCGGCATGCTGAGACGGATCGTGGTGCTGCCGTCCCCGGCGGGATAAGGCGAGCGCAGAGCGGAGCAGATTTCAATGATGACGCTGGGGCCAGAAGTGTCTGCGCAAGCGCTCGGCAAAAGCGTCATTTCCGGGCGTTGCCTCAGCAAAGGAAAGCAAGGCGCTCGCGATAATCCCCCGGGCTGCACGAGGCGGGCTTCGAGGCCTACCTGGCGGGCGGATATGTACGCGACCACGCATTTTCGACGAAACCACCGCGGCCGGCGCGTCAGCTCAATCCTGGTCTTCAGGGACCGCCCCCGCGTGGTGGCTCGGCTCCATGCGTTCGTGCAGCACACGCACAATTTCGATCAATCCCTGTGCAATTACGCGGTAGTAGACGACGTGCACCGGCCTCCTCACCTTCGCCTTCGGATCGTTGACGTGCGCGTGCCGGACACTGAAACTGCGGATCCCGGGCGCGAGTTCGGCGCGGTTTCTCGTCGTTGGACCTTTCGGGTCAGCCGCCAACTGGCGTATCGCCGCTGCGAGGATCGCTGCGTAGCGGCGCCGGCCTTCGATGCCCCACCGTCCGGTGCTCGTGGCAAGCATGTGCGCGAGATCCGCCTGCGCCGGCCGGGACAGACGAAAGCGCGCCACCGGGTCAGCGCGCGCCTTTGCTGCGCGTGAGCGTTAGTCCTCCAAGATACTCATCGAGATCGGCGTCGGAGACTTCGCTAAAATCGCCACGCGCGAGCGCATCAACACCGGCCTTGATCTGCATACGCAGCGCCTTCAGCTTCAGCGCATCTTCTTGCCGCTGCCGTTGAAGGACGCGAAGCGCGTCGCGGACTGCTTCACTCGCATTCTGGTACTCGCCTGCCCTAACCACCCTTTCTACAAAGGCGTCCTGCTCGGCCGTGAGGCTGACGTTTCGGGTCGGCATCTCCAATTTCTCCTCGAATCGCGGGCACTATATCAGCTATGGCAAAGTTTGCCAATCTCAAATCAGCCGCTAAATTTGCGCGGCTCGGGCGTTCGGGTAGCAGCACCCTCACCCGCGCGTCACGATGCTTGCAGAAAAACTGCAACCATCGCGCCGCGCGACCTCTCCCGCAAAAGAGCGGGCGAGGGGGAAGAAAAGAGCGCGGACGAGGGTAGGTATCCCTCCGTTCTCAACACCAGTGCTGGAATGCGACACAACCCCTGCTGGCGCGCCAGTTTGGGCGGGCGGTAAACTGTGCTCCGAATATCATGCCCTCGGAAAAAGAAAGTAAGGCGCTGGCCATAATCCGCAAGCTGCACGAGGCGGGCTTCGAGGCCTACCTGGCTGGCGGATGCGTGCGCGACCGCATCCTGGGCGTCGAGGCCAAGGACTACGACATCGCCACCAACGCGCGCCCCGAGGTCGTCCAGCGTATTTTCGACGAGACCATCGCGGTCGGCGCCAAGTTCGGCGTTATCGTCGTGCTTAGCGGCAGCGACCCGTTCGAGGTTGCGACCTTCCGCGCCGACGCGCCCTACCTCGACGGGCGGCGCCCTTCGGCCGTCCATTACGGCACGATCGAGGAGGATGCCCGGCGGCGCGATTTCACGATCGGCGGGATGTACTATGACCTTCTTGCCGACCGCGTGATCGACCTGGTCGGTGCGATGCGCGATTTGCGCGCCGGAATCATCCGCTCGATCGGCGACCCCTACGAGCGGTTCGACGAGGACCGGCTGCGGATTCTGCGCGCGGCGCGTTTCGCGGCACGGCTCGGCTTCGCGATCGATCCGGCGACCTGGGCCGCGATGAAGCGGACGGCTGCCACCATCACCGGCATCGCCGCCGAACGAATCGGCGAAGAGCTGGTGATGATCATGACTGAAGGCGGCGCCGCGCGCGGGCTGGACCTGATGATCGAGAGCGGGCTCGCGCAGGCTTTGTTGCCGGAACTCGTCGAGACGGTTGGCTGCACGCAGCCCGAGAATTTCCACCCCGAGGGCAACGTCTACGTCCACACCCGCCTGGCGGTCTCGATGCTCGAGGCGGGATGCTCGGAGACACTGGCGTTCGGCGTGCTGCTGCACGACGTCGGCAAGCCGCGATGCCGCGCGGTGATAAACGGCAAGATGACCTTCTACGGCCATACCGAGCGAGGCGCCGAGATGGCCGCGGAGATCATGCGCCGGTTCAAGCGCCCGCGCTTCGTGCAGGAGCGCGTCGCCTACCTGGTGCGCGACCATCTGCGGCTCTGTATAGCGCCGCGCATGCGCCAGGCCACGCTCAAGCGGATGCTGGGCGAGGAAGGCTTTGAGGAGCTCCTGGAGCTGGCGCGGCTCGACGCGCTGGCCTCGAGCTCCTACCTTGGCTACTACCACTTTTGCCGCCGCGCGATGCGCCGGCTCTCCCAAGCCGAGATACGCCCGCCGCGCCTGATCGGCGGCGACGATCTGATCGGCATGGGGCTTGCCCCCGGCCCGAGCTTCAAGACCATCCTCAAGGAAGTCGAGGATCTCCAGCTCGATGGCGCACTCACCAGCCGTGAGCAGGCGCTGGAACACGTGCGCACCCATCACGCGCCCCCCGTGCGCAGCGCCGCGTCCTGACTCCGCACCACGCGCGAGAGGCGAGCGCTCCCTAGCAGGGTGCGGAAAAACGCTTTGCGAGACGAGACACGTCGCCGATGGTGACAGCACCCTGCGTGAAAACTGGCTTCCTTCCTCAATCTTCTCCCCCTGTCCTGGGGGAGATTGTACGGACGGGAGACATAGGTAACAGGTGTACGGAGACATGGGTAACACATTTTGGGTGGCCGTGGGTTGCCCACAAGGTCCACAGGCGCTGGGATCGAATGAAGGATCCCGCCTGTGGACTTGTGGACAACCCACGGTGAAACGTTAGTCGGTGGCATCGGTGAGATTGGTTTGATTGAGGTCGATCACAGCGACCACTTGATGACAGAACAGCACCTCACGTTGGGAGTCGGAAAGGGGGCCAGGACGGAGCGCAACCGGCAAGCCGCGCAGCCCCTTGCTGACCCGGAACTCGCGTCCGCGATAGCTGAAGTAGCCCTCGGCCTGCACCTTGCGCACCTCGAGGCCGGCCGGATATTCGATCGGCGGCAGGTGCTCGGGGAAGGGGATCGAACTGGGGCGATAGCGGCTGGCAGGAGTGGCCAGCCCGAGCGCGTCATGTGGGCGCAGCAGGTTGTAGCGGTCGCGAAAGCGGTCGAACTCGCGCTGGCAATGGTCGAGGTCGGTGAAGTTGAAGTGGCGCAAGAGTTCGAACCGCAAGGTGCGATGGAAGCGTTCATCTTTGCCCTGGGTCTGGGGATGGCAGGGACGCCCGTGGATGACTTTGATCCCCAGCCGGATCAGCCACAGGCCGAGCCGGGTGTAGGGATGCTCGCGGCCGCCCCACGGCCCGCCGTTGTCCATCAACATCGCGGCCGGTAAGCCGTAGCGGCGGAAGACCACGGTCAACGCCGCGCGCACGGTGTCGCCAAGCTCATCGGCACAGGCCTGCAACGCCAGGGAGAAGCGCGAATGGTCGTCGAGTGCGGTCAGCGGATGGCAGCGCGCGTTGGAAAGCAGCGCGAAGTGGCCCTTGAAATCCATCTGCCACAAGTGATTAGGCCCGCTGCGTTCGAAGCGTTGCCAGGGAGTAGCTGCGGCGGCCAGCTCGGGGTTGAGCAAGCCGGCGCGGCGCAGGATGCCGGTCACGGTACTGGGCGCCAAGTGCGGCCCGCCTTGGCCGAGCAGTTGACGGGACAACTTGCGGCCGCCCCAGCAGTTGCGCGACTGCGCCCGCAGCCGAATTACTTCCTGCTCAATCCCGGCTGCGGTGCGCGCCGGGCTGCGCCGCGGGCGGCGCGAGCGGTCTTTAAGTCCGCTCGGCCCTTCCCGCCTATGGCGCGCGAGCCACTTGTAGCCGGTCTTGGCCGAAATCCCGAAGCGCCGGCACAACTCACGCCGATTGCTTCCCGCTTGCATCGCCAGTTGCACGAACTCCTCCCGCAACGACACTCGAGTAACCTCCCGCCACGGCATCCCGGTCACCTCCTGGTGGAGGTCCAGCATGCCGGTTAGGTGTTACCCATGTCCTCGCACACCTGTTACCCATGTCCCGCGCACAAACAGGAGATAAGAGAGGGGGAGCAGGCTGCGGATACTTTTTCCGCAGCCTGCTGGTGAAAAAGTGAAAATTTGCTCACCGCCGAAGCAATAGCCAAGCGCTTCGGACGCACGGTCGCGCTCGACGGCGTCGATCTCGAGGCTCGCGCCGGCGAGATTCACGCACTGCTCGGCGAGAACGGCGCCGGCAAGACCACCCTGATGAACATCCTTGCCGGCCGTTTGCAGCCCGACGCGGGCAAGGTCGCGCTCGATGGTATCGCGCTCAAGCCGGGCTCGCCCCACGCGGCGCTCAGGGCCGGGATAGCCGCGGTGCATCAGAGCTCGATGCTTTTCGAGCGCTTCAGATGGGAGGAAAACCTTGCACTGGGCGGCTTCGCAGCCGAATCCGCCCGTCTGGATCTTGCCAAGACAGCCGCGCGCGCCCGCGATCTCGCAAAGCATCTCGGCTTTGAGCTCCCCCGCGATGGGGCCCTGGTTGAAGAGCTTTCGGTTGCAAATCGCGTCCGGCTCGAGGTCATCCGCGCGCTGAGCTTCAAGCCCCGCGTCCTAATCCTGGACGAGCCCACCGCAGTGCTCGCGCCGGCCGAGCTGGCGGCTTTTCTTGACTCGTTGAGACAATTGCGCGGCGAAGGGCGGATCGTTGTTCTAATCACTCATAAGCTCGGCGAGGCGCTCGCGGTCGCCGATCGCATCACCGTACTGCGGCAGGGAAGGGTGGTTGCCAGGCTCACGCCGCAGGACACCAGCGAGGCGGAGCTGGCCCTCCTGATGGTCGGCGAGCTGGTCTTGCCGGACGAACGGGTTGCTCGCGCTCGCGCGCCGGGAGCGCCTGTGCTGGAGGTCGAGGATCTGGTGCTCGAACATGGGGGCCGCCGAATTCTGGACCGGATAAATCTTCAGGTTCGCGCCGGAGAGATCGCAGGAATAGCCGGAGTGGACGGCAATGGACAGACCGAGCTGGTCGAAATCCTTGCCGGCGCGCGCAAGCCGACTTCCGGCAGGATCGCGCTGCGTATCGAGGCCGGCGGCGCCGACGGCGGGCTCTCCGTGATTCCGCAGAACCGCGACCTCGACGGGCTGATCCTCGATATGGCGCTGTGGGAGAACATCATTCTTGCGCGCCCGATACGAAGGCGGCTGGTGCGCTGCGGATGGCTCAGCCGGGCGCGAGCGGTCGAGTCTTGCCGCGATCTGCTCGAGCGTTTTCGTATCCGCGCCGCGGGCCCCGAGCAGACCGCGGCCGCGCTCTCCGGCGGAAACCGTCAGCGCCTGGAAGTGGCGCGCGCGATCGCCGAGAGGCCGCGCGTCCTGATCGCGCACGACGTATGCCGCGGCCTGGACCCCGCCGCAACTGCCGAGGTCCATCGCACGCTGCTGAACTTCGCGGCCGATGGCGGCGGCGTCCTTCTGATATCGAGCGACCTCGACGAACTGCTCAAGCTGAGCGACCGGCTCAGCGTTCTAAGCCGCGGCCGCCTTCGGGAGACGCCGCCCCACGATCGCAGCCCGCAGCGGCTGGGGCTGCTGATGGCGGGGGCGGGGGAGTAGTCGGGGGTGGGACAATCGATGATCGCGTCGGTCGCAAAGCCGCTGGCGGCTCTGGCGGTGGCCGCGGCGACGATCTCACTGGTGCTGCTCGCGCTGGGCGCATCGCCGGCCGGCGTTTTCGCCGCGCTCGCAGCGGGCGCTTTCGGCAACTGGCTCGCGCTCACCGACACGATCGTCAAGGCCACGCCACTCATTTTCGCCGGGCTTGCGGTGTCGCTCGCGTTCCAGGGAGCGCTCTGGAACATCGGCGCCGACGGGCAATTGATTATCGGCGCGCTGATGGCGGGCGCGATTGGTCCATACCTGCACGCCTGGCCGCATCCCGCCGCCGCAGTGCTGATGCTGTGCGCTGGCGCGCTCGGCGGCGCAGCGTGGGGCGGGCTTTGCGGATGGCTGCGGGCAAGGCGCGACGTAAACGAAGTTATCAGCACCATCATGCTCAACTTCGTCGCCGCGCAGGTCTTGAGTTGGGCCGTGCACGGTCCGCTGATGGAGCCGTCGCGCGCCTACCCAACCAGTGTCCCGATCGCGCCGGCGGCCGAGCTGCACACCTACCTTGCGCCGAGCCGGCTCAACGCGGGAATGATTGTGGCAGTGATGCTCGCCGCGGCGTGCTACGTCCTGCTCTTCCATACCGAGATGGGCTTCGAGCTGCGCGCGCTCGGCCGCAACCGCCGCGCCAGCGCGTTCTTCGGGATTTCGATAGCGCGGCTCACGGTGTGGGTGATGGTGCTCAGCGGCGCGCTCGCGGGAGTGGGCGGCGCGGTGCAAATCGCCGCGATCAACCATCGCCTGTACGAGAAGATCTCGCCCGGATGGGGCTACGAGGCGATCGCGGTCGCGCTGCTCGCCCGGCTCAACCCGCTCGCGCTGATCCTCACCGCGCTGCTGTTCGGCGCGCTCGACAACGGCTCGCAGGCCATGCAGCGCGAGGTGGGCGTATCGCCGGTCCTGGTCCAGGTGATCCAGGGACTGGTGATCCTGATTCTGCTCGCCTTCGACACCGCAGCGCCGGCCGGGATGCGCGAGGCGATCATCGGGAGGTCCGGAGTCTCCGGCGAGGCAGGCGCCGCAGCGCACGCCGCTGATGCTTGAAGCGCTCCTCACCTCCGCGCTCAGCATGGCGACGCCGATCCTGCTCGCGGCGCTGGGTGAGATGATCGTCGAGGAGAGCGGCGTGCTCAACATCGGGATCGAAGCCGCGATGCTGGCGGGGGCGTTCTTCGCGCTGGCCACCGCATACTTCAGCGGCAGCGTGATGCTGGGCCTGGTCGCGGGTATCGGGGCGGGCGTGGCGATCAACGCGGCGCTCGCGGTCCTGGCCGTGAATCTCGCGGTCAACCAGGTCGTCGCGGGGACCGCGCTGGACATCTTCGCCCTGGGAATCACCGGCGTCTTCTATCGCCGCCTGTTCGGCGTGACCGGCAAGGCCTTCACAGTGCGCGCGCTACCCGTGCTTGCGTTGGGCCCGCTCAGCCGGATTCCGCTTCTCGGCCGCGTACTCTTCAGCCAGAACGTTCTCACCTACCTCGCTTTCGCGCTGGTCCCGGCCGCCGCGATGCTGATGTCGCGCACGCGCTACGGGCTCGAGCTGCGCTCCGCCGGCGAGCATCCCGAGGCCGCCGACTCGCTCGGGCTCAACGTGATAGGGCTCAGATGGCAGGCGTTGCTGGCTTCGGGTGTACTCACCGGGTTGAGCGGCGCCTACCTGACGCTGGCCTATACCAACACCTTCGTGGAAGGGATTTCGGCCGGGCGCGGGTTCGTCGCTCTGGCGGTGGTGATACTCGGGCGGCGCAACGCTTACGGATTGGCGGCGGCGTCGATCCTGTTCGGAGCGGCGATGGCGCTCCAGTTCGGGTTGCAGGCGCTCGGTACAACGGTGCCGTACCAGATCTTCCTCGCGCTGCCGTACGCCCTGACGCTGGTGGTGCTGGCCGGAGTCGGTGGTCGGGCGCAGTCCCCAAGCGCGCTCGGCCAGCCCTACGTGCGCCCGTGACGGCGCTCTTACCAGCGCTCAACCGAAAGGCCGGGAATTTTCGAGAAGCTGCGCCGGTCGCGGGTCGCCACCGTGAATCCGAGCGCGAGTGCTATTGCTCCGATCGTCAAATCGCGCTCCGCCAAGTTGGTGCCTTTCGCGGCCAACTCGGCCCAGACACGCGCATGCGCTCGCGCCGCAAGCAGGTCAAATGGAACTACGCTGAGCGTGCTCAGGACCCGTTCGACCCATGCCTCCCGTCTGTGCCGCTGCGCAGCGCTCTTCGCCCGGTGGACGCCGTGCAGCAGCTCGGCAGCCGTCACACTCGACAGTACCAGCGGTTCCTCGTCGGAATGCTCTGAAAGAATGCGGTCGAGATCGAGGAGGCCACGCTCCGCGGCGATGACTACGCTCGAGTCGATCAGCGTTCCCACGGCGATGGCGCCACCGGTTGCCGGTGCTTGATGAGGTCTTCTACGATGTCGAGGTATTCATCGTGAGGTTTGGGAATAGACCGCATGAGGCGCACAAAGTCGCCGATCGTAGAAGTGGTACCGGCGGCGGGGACAATCTCGCAGACAGGGCGTCCTCTCCGCTCGACGACGAAACCTTCGCCGCGATAGCAGGCGCGACTTACCAAGTCGGAAAAGGAACGCGCGGCCTTGGTGGCCGAAATCCGCGTTTTCATACAATCTTATTATGCTCACTTTGACGGCTTTGCACAACCATGCTCGCCGTCTAGCAGGTTGCGGAAAAAGCCTTTTTGGGCCCTTTTCGGCCTAAGCAATCACACGCTTTGATGAGCTGATTCATGCCAACGTTACTGACTAGTCAAGTGTTTCCGGAGTTTTTCCGCAACCTGCTAGCCGCTTTCGCGCCGGTCCACCACCGATGGCCACTGCGGCAGGCGTGGAAAGCTCTGTCTTGGTTCTGGTTGCCAACGCCTATAAGTTAGTATGAAAGCGCTTTCACCACAGTGCTCGCTTCGCTCGATACGATGGGTAACCTCCACCCAGTCGAACGAAGTGAGCGTGTCGGTGAAGAACAAGGACATGCGGGAGCCGTCTCTCAGCAAAACTTCCTTTCCAACGGCACGGTGCGACACTTGCGAGAAAGCCGTGCTCACCTACGTCGATATCGATGATGATGGCCGCGAGATGCGGCGCTGCGTCCATTGCGACGGCATTGTCGATGCGAAGCTTCGATGGGTGACGGCCGACGAGCTCGAGGCCGACGGCTACTACTTTGGCGCTCCGCCCGCCAAAGGCGGCGGCGGTTGTGGCGGTGGTGGATGCGGCTCGTGTCCAACGGGGAGACGCTAGCGCCTGAGCGCGGCTCAACACCGAGATTGGCAAAGGCGCCCGCGATCTTGCGGGCGCCCCTGCTTTGGCCCTGGTCGGAGCCGCTACTCGTCGAGCGCGCCCATCTGGCGTAGCGCTTCGTATGCCACGATCGAGACGGCATTCGCCAAATTGAGGCTGCGCACCCCCGGCTCGAAGATCGGAATCCGGTACGTCTGTTCCATCCGCTCGCGAATGAAATTCGTCCCGAGTCCCTTGGTCTCGCCGCCAAAGACGATGTAATCGCCGCGTTTGTAAGCGGCCTTCAGGTACGAGGCGGTCGCGTGAGTCGAGAAAAACTTGAAGGACGCCTCGCGATTGTCGAATACAAAGTCGTCCCATCCTGCGTACGTCCGCAAGTCGACCAGCGGCCAGTAATCCAGCCCGGCGCGCTTCAGGTAGCGGTCTTCGAGCGAGAAGCCGAGCGGGCCGACCAGGTGGAGGCGGCTTTTGGTGGCTGCGACCAGCCTCGCGATCGAGCCGGTATTCTGAGGGATTTCCGGCCGCACCAGCACGACGTGGAGCGCCGGTTCCGTCGCGTTATCCGGCACGCTATCTGGGCGCACCGCCGCCGTCTCCGGCGCCGCGCGATGCGCGCTGGAGCGGATGGCGTTGGCCCGCGATCTTAAGGAAGAACCCGCTGCGCTCATCGCCCTCGATACAGTCGCTCAGATGGTAGTAGGCCGAGCGAAGGAAGCGCGCGCGATACTCGCCGCCCTTGACCCGCGCGTACATCACGTTGTCCGGCCCAATTTCGAGCGAGGCCGGGTCGAGCGGCTCGCGCTCTTCGTCGTTCAGGACCAGCGTGAACCCGCTTCGCGCAGCGCCCTCCAGCGACTTAACCACCCAGGGTGTGTCCTCGACGGTTATCGGGGCCCGCTCCTCGGCGACCTGGAGAAAGTAGCTGCCGTCGTCGGGCTTGCGGCGGATGCTGCGGCTGAAGAGCAGAGCGATGCGCGGGTTGAGGATCCGCTCGTCGTCGCTATACCAGTTGCCGTCGCGCCGAAACGAAATTTTCCCGGCTTCGATGGCGTAGAAACCCGCCCGCACCATCGTCTCACCCGGCAGGCTGCGGAAGAAAAGTTTCCGCGGCCTGCTCCCCCTCTGTTATCTCCCCCTGGTCATGGGGAGAAGATTGAGGAAGGAAGCCGGCTCTTGTGCAGGGTGCTGCTTCCATCGGTGAACCACGCTCACCTAGGAAAGGGTCTTGCGCACCCTGTGATCGCGGCTGTCGAGGATTATCGTCACGGGGCCGTCGTTCACGAGTTCGACCTCCATCATCGCGCCGAACTCGCCTTGTTCCACCTTAACACCGGCCCTTCTGACGAGCGAGAGAAAGTGCTCGTAGAGCCCGCGCGCCTGTTCGGGCTGGGCGGCCGCGCTGAACGACGGGCGCCGTCCACTTTCGGGGTCCGCAAGCAGCGTGAACTGCGAGACGACCAACAGCTCGCCGCCGACCGCACCCAGCGCCAGGTTCATCTTCCCGTTCGCATCGGCAAACACGCGAAGGCCAATCGTCCGGTCGCATATGTAGGCGGCGTCGGCCTCGGTATCGTCGCGCGCCACGCCGAGCAGAGCCACGAATCCCGGACCGATTCGCCCCACGCTGCGGCCGCCGACGCGGACCTCGGCGCGGCTTACCCGTTGAAGCACTGCGCGCACAGCAGCGTCGTATACAGGATGGAGCGACGATCGCAAGGCCGGAAGCGCGGCGACGCGCAAAAACACGGCTAGTCTCTCGGATTCGTGTCCTGTTATACTGGGTACACGCGATGATTCCAATTCTGTTCAAGATCGGCCCGATCACGCTCTACAGCTACGGCCTGATGATGGCGCTTGGATTCCTGGCCGCCGATTTCGTGATCGGGCGCGACTTCGGCCAGCGCGGCTACAACCCCGACTACGCCTCGACCCTGGTGGTGTGGGCAGCGATCGGCGGTATCGCCGGCGCCCGCATCCTCGACGTGTTCAATAACCTTTCCCAATACATGGCCGACCCGAAATCGATAATTTTCTCGGGTTCCGGCTTCGTCTGGTACGGCGGGCTGGCCGGCGGCTTGATCGCCAGCTATGGGGTCGCGCGCCGCTACAAGATTCCCTGGCTGGTGATCGCCAACGTCTCCGGTCCCGCGCTGGCTCTGGGGCAGGGGATTGGACGAATCGGATGCCAGCTTGCCGGCGACGGCGACTGGGGCCTGCCCTCGAAGCTGCCGTGGGCGATGGCCTATCCCAGGGCGATTGTGGGCTGGAACCCGCAGACCGTGCTCACGCTCGACAGCCACGGCAGCTTGGTCTCGGGCTTCTATCCCGGGGTTCGGGTGCACCCCGCGCCGATCTATGAGACTATTCTTTACCTTGGAGTTTTCGCAGTCCTGTGGTCGTTGCGCAAGAAACTTCACGTTGATGGGCGGTTGTTCTACCTCTATCTGATCCTGGCCGGGGCGAGCCGCTTCCTTGTAGAATTCATCCGCGTCAACCCGCGCGTGATGCTCGGGCTCAGCGAGGCGCAACTGATCGCGATTGCGATGATGACAATCGGACTCTCCGCGTATCTGGTTTCGGGCATCCGGGAGCCGAAGCTGCAAATCGACGACGCTCGAAATCCGGTGCGCGCGCAGGCGTGACCATGACTTCCACCGAAAAGCTCCTGACCGGACTTGCCGTGGCGCTGCTGGCGGCCGGTCTGACCTACGTATGGATTCCCCAGCTCGTCCATCGCAATGCCGGCGCGGCGGTCGAGGAGTCGGCGCCGTTCGGGCATGGCCCATCGGTGGCGGCGGGCGATCGGGCCGCGGAGTTCACGCTCGAGGATCTCAATGGCAACAAAGTTTCGCTCTCTTCGCTGCGCGGCAAGGTGATCTTTCTGAACCTCTGGGCCACTTGGTGCGGGCCCTGCCGCGAGGAGATGCCGGCGATGGAGGATCTGTACAACGAGTTCAAGGGCAACAAGGACTTCGTGATGCTGGCGGTCAGCCAGGACCGGTTCGGTGCGAGTACGGTCAAGCCTTACCTGGAGAAAAACGGGTTTCACTTCCAGGTTCTGCTCGATCCCGAGAACAAGCTGAGTGAGTTGTACGACGCAAGCGGCGTGCCCGAGACCTTCATTATCGACCGCCACGGCCGTATCGTGGCGCATCATATGGGCGCCTTCGACTGGTCGCGCTCCGACGTGCGCGAGGCCCTCGAGCAACTGCTCGATGCCAAGGACGTTTAGCGCGCGGGGGAAGAAATAGCCGCGCAGTTTCTGCTATGGTTGATTACCTTAGTCCAGCGGGTCTGTGATGTCAGTGATTAAGAAAAATCGATGGGCCATAACCTTCGCGATCCTGTTGTTCGCTTGCTTCGTCGTCCTCGAAGAGCGTCCGCTTGAGCGCGCCCAGGCGCTCCCCGCCGACACCTACGAGGACCTCGATACCTTCGCCAACGTGCTGGCGCTCGTCCAGAAAAATTACGTCGAGCCGGTCTCCACCAAGCACCTGATCGACGGCGCGATCACCGGGATGCTGGCCTCGCTCGACCCGCACAGCGCCTACCTGACGCCCGATTTGTATCGCGACCTGCAGGTCGAAACCCGCGGCAGCTTCGGCGGCCTCGGAATCGAAATCACGATCAAGAACGGGATGCTGACCGTGGTCGCGCCGATCGAGGACACTCCGGCCTACAAGGCCGGACTCAAGGCCAACGATCAGATCGTCAAGATCGACAACGACTTCACCAAGGACATGACCCTGACCGAGGCGGTCAAGCGGATGCGCGGGCCCAGGGGCAGCAAGTGCACCCTCACTATCCATCGCGAGGATGTCCCCGACCTGTTCTCGGTCGCCGTGACCCGCGACGTGATCAAGATCAAGTCGGTCAAGTCCAACGAGCTCCAGGACGGGATCGGCTACGTTCGGGTCACGACCTTCCAGGAGGACACCGGCGACGACCTTGAGAAGGCGCTCGACAAGATCACCAAGGATGACAAGGGCAGGATCAAGGGGCTGGTGCTCGACCTGCGCGACGATCCGGGCGGACTGCTCAACCAGGCCGTCAAAGTGGCCGATGAATTCCTCAACGGCGGGATGATCGTCTATACCGAGGGCCGGCTCGAGAATCAGCGGCAGAAGTACTTTGCCCACAAGAAGAACAGCTATGTCGAGTACCCGATGGTGGTGCTGATCAATGGCGGGACCGCCAGCGCCAGCGAGATTGTCGCCGGCGCCCTTCAGGACCATCGCCGGGCCATGCTCGTCGGCACCCAGACCTTCGGCAAGGGCTCCGTGCAAACTATCCTGCCGCTTGACGATAAGTCGGCGCTGCGCCTGACGACGGCGCGCTACTTCACCCCTAATGGGCGCTCGATCCAGGCCGTCGGAGTCGGTCCCGACGTTGAAGTCGAGCCTCCCAAGCAGCAGATGGCCGCGCTGGAGATTCCCGGCGGCGCGGTCGAAGAGCATGCCGAGATCCACGAAAGCGACCTGCCGCATCACTTCCAGAACGGCCAGCTTGGCAAGAAATCCGGCGTCAGCCCTCCAACAGGCACCGCAGTCGCACCGCCATCGGGAGCGGCAGACGCCAAGCCAGGCGTAGAGGGCGCCAAGGCCAAAGAGCCCAAGGATGTTCAGCTCGAGAAGGCTGTCGACATCCTGAAGCACTGGGACAGCTTCAAGACGCAACTGGCGAAGAGCGACGCTTCCGCCGTCAATCCCTGACGCGCCTGACGTGCCATCGCGCGGGCGCTGCCGATGGCTCTGCGATCCGCCCGCTTCCGGGTGTAAGTGGAGTTGCCTGGCAAAAGTGGCAACACGGTCGAGAGTGTTGGCGCGGAAGGAACCCACACCGGGGCGGATTTCAGGGTGGCGGCGGCAGGCCGGCCCGAGTCAGGTCTTCGGGCGTGTCGAGATCCAGCGTCACTCCCGGGTCGTCGACGTCCAGGTACTCGATCCTTGAAGGGTCGGCGTTGACCACCGTGCGGGCGCCTTCGCCTTCCGGCGCGCGTTCGAGTTCCGCAAATGCCGCGCGATCGAAAATCACGGGGTGGCCGCGGCGGCCCCGGTAGCGCGCGATCACGATCGGCTTGCCGGACCGGTAGTACGCCTCGAGCATCGCCCAGAACGTCGACGGGCGGACCGTGGGATGGTCAACCAGGTGAACTAATACCGCGCGGCAGTCGGGACCGAGCTGGCGCAGCCCGGTCTTGAGCGAGGAGAGCTGTCCGCGTGCGTAATCGGGATTCTCGACGACGGTTATCCTCCCGTCATTCCCGATCGCGGCGCGCACGCGCTCGGCATGGGCCCCGAGCACGATCACCAACCGCCGAGCCGCCGAGAGCATCAGGTCGCACAGCCGGGCGACAAAAGTCTGCTCGCCGATCTTGAGCAGCGGCTTGGGATACCCCATCCGGCTCGATTCGCCGGCGGCGAGCAGGATGGCTTCTATCTCCATGACCGTCAGGCGGACGGCTTGAGGCGCCCGAGCTTGACGCCCAGCGAGAGATGGTCGCGCACCTTGAGCCTGCGCTCGCGGATTATCTCGGCGATGATCGAAATCGCGATTTCCTCGGGCGTCTCGGCGCCAATATCCAGCCCGAGCGGCGCGTGGACCTGGTCGAGCAGTGCGGGATCCACACCGTCGGCCTGGATTCTCTCGAGGGTCGCCTTGACGCGCCGGCGCGAGCCGATCATCCCGATAAATCCGCACGCCTGCTTGAGCGCGGTGCGCACCACCTCCTCGTCGAAGGAATGGCCGCGCGTTACCGCGACCAGGCAGCAGTAGCGGTCGAGCTTGAGCGAATCGATCGCGGCGGCGAAAGGTTTGACGATTATCCGGTCCGCGGTCGGAAAGCGATCGCGATTGGCGAACGAGGCGCGATCGTCGATCACCGTGACGTGAAAGCCCAACATCGTGCCGAGACTGGCCAGCGGTTGCCCAATATGGCCGGCGCCCACGATTATCATTCTCAGTGCGCCGACAACCGGATCGAGAAACAGCCGCGGCGCGCCGGTGCGTTCGACGTGCGTGACGGCCTTGAGCGCGCCGGCGTCGTCGAGCTGCAACAAGCCCGGCGCCGCGGCACGCGTGCGTTCGGCAAGCTGAGCCAGGGCGCGAGGGGCAAGCTCGATTGGACTGGCGGGCTGCTCGTCGCGATCGGGCTCGATCAGCAGCCGCGCGCCGGCCGGGCCGCGCGCCGGCTCACCGGGGACGACCAGGGTCAGCAATGCGGCAGGGGCGCTGCCGGCCGCGGCCAGCGCCAGGCTCTTGGCCATCGGCAGGTCCCGCTCAGGCGACCACAGGTCGATAAAGACGTCCATGATACCGCCGCAGGTGGCCTTGTCCTGCTGGTCGAAGTCGCCGGTCAGGTCGACTTCGGTCAGGCGCGGCTGATCCTGGCCTTCAAGTAATAGTTTAGCTTTGCGGAAAGCCTCGGCCTCGCCGCATCCGCCGCCGATCGTGCCGAACTGCCCGTCCTCGCGCACGATCATCTTCGCCCCGACTTCGCGCGGGGTGGAGCCGCGCACGTTGATCACGGTCGCGAGCGCGAAAGGCTTGCCGCGCTCCAGCGTGCGCGCCGCCTCCGCCCAGATCTGTTCGGGACCCGGCATCTCGAAGTTTTTTCCCCGACTTGAAGTTATCAAAACCCCGGTCGCCGACAAACGCAGGAATCGCTCACTCGTCGAGCTTGCTCAGCAGCTCCATCGCACGCGTGAAGTAGTCGCGAGCACCCGAATAGTCTCCGGCCTTGAGAGCGTCTTCGCCCTTGAGGTCCGATTGCTCGGCCTCGGAGAGCAGCTTGCGCTTTTCCGGATCGACGGGGCCGACATCGCGGGCATGCGCGGCCTTGAGTCCCACCGCGCGTTCGAGCCGGACCAGGTCGGCAGGCGGCTGCTCGCCCTCTCCCGCGCCGATTAGGGCGAACGCTGCCCCAATCGCGAAGGCGGCGAGCACGCGCGATAGGTGCTTCATCGGGGAAAATTCTGATCCAAAACCGCGGGGCTTTCCATACCCGGCGCGAACGGCGCAATTTGCTGGGGCGTCGCGACCATCAGGCGGTCGGCAGCTTGGATGCGGTCGTGGGTGGTGCAGCCGCGACCGGATCAATGACGACGGGGCGATGGCGCGCCAGATGGGGCAGCTCGTAGCGCGCCAGCATCCGATAGAGCGTCGAGCGTGAGATCTTGAGCATTTCCGCCGCGCGGCGGCGATCGCCTCCGGTCTCCTCGAGCGAACGCACCAGGGCCCGCTTTATCACCTCATCCAGCGAGCGGCTAAAGGGCGCCGCGGCCGGGATCGCCGGCGCGGTCGGGATTGGCGCGACCTCGCCGGCGAACTCACGGGCTTCATTCCCCGATGCTTCGGCCTCTGCCGAACTCAACGCGGCTCCCGCCGCGTGAGCGGCGGCGGTCACGAACTCCGGCAGATGGCCGACGTCGATCCGGTCGCGCTCGGCGAGCATCACGGCGCTTTCGATCGCATGCGCCAACTCGCGCACGTTACCCGGCCATTCGTAAGCCAACAGCGCGGCCAGGGTACGCTGAGAGAGGAACCTGATCTGGGTGCCGAGCATGCGGTTGCATTGCTCGATAAGATTCGCCGCCAAGGCGGGGATCGCGTCGCGCCGCTGGCGCAGCGGGGCGATCGTGATCGTAGTCGCGTTGAGCCGGTAGAAGAGATCGTCGCGGAAGTGCCCGCTGCGGACCATCGCCCGCAGGTCGCGATTGGTCGCCGCCACCAGCCGCACGTCCACATGATGGCTGCGGGTGGAGCCGACGGCCTGCACCTCCTTGGTCTCGACAGCGCGCAACAGCTTGGGTTGAAGCTGGATCGGCAGGTCTCCGATTTCGTCCAGGAACAGGGTGCCGCCGCTGGCCGAGCGGAAATAGCCCAGCGAGTCCTCCCGCGCGTCGGTGAACGCTCCCCGCACGTGCCCGAAGAGCTGCGACTCGGCCAGCGATTCGACCAGGTTGGAGCAGTTGAAGGTGACGAACGGGCCCTTCGGCGCCGGGCCCATCACGTGCAGCGCGTGCGCCACCAGCTCCTTGCCGGTGCCCGACTCGCCCTGGATCAGGACGGTGGCCTTATGGGGCCCCAGCCGCGAGATGGTTCGCAGCACCTCGCGCATATGCGCCGACCGCACCACCATCCCGCACACATACGCCGCTTCGCCGGCGATCGTGTCGAGGTCGAGCCATTCCGGCGCCGACGTGCCATCCTGGGGCGAAGTCTCTTCGAGCTCAGCCACACGGTCCTCCCTTGGCCGCGGCAAGACCCATTGCGCAACACATGCCGGCTCATCGGAGCAAAGGACGGACCATGGCGCCGAAAGATACACATTGTCGTAAATAACATCAAATAGAAGCCTGCCGGGGGCCGGCGCGCGGAGACTTGCAGCCTTCCGCACGCTTGGCCCAAAGCGACGCTGGTCACGATATCTTCGGCGATCCTGGGCGGAATTCTGCCGGGCCGAACGGGACATCCGCTGGCCCAAGTGCGGACAGTGTGGCCGCCGGGACGGCCAATCCGAGACACCTGACTTGAGCGCGGCCGTGCGCGCACTATCGCTGAGCAGCGCAAAGTGAAAAGCGCAAAGTGAAAAGCGCAACCCGTGCTTGCCGGCGGTGCGCCGCGCCGGCGAAAACCGGGCTTTCAGTTGATCATCGCGCGCAGCCGGGCAAGCGCCGCGATGCAGTTCTGTTCCGCGGGCTCGATTTCCACCGCCTTCTCGAACTCGCATATCGCTTGCAGGATCATTCCCTTGGCGGCGTACAGGCGGCCCAGGTTCATGTACGGAAAATGCCTGGGCTGGTAGCGCGGGGCGCGCTTGGCCCGCTCAAGCCACTCGACGGCTTCATCGAGCTTGCCCTGCGCGATCAGGTAGGCGCCGATATCGTTGTACGGATTGCCCAGGGTGGGATCGACCTCGATGGCCCGCTTGCACTCGGCGATCGCGTCGTCGATTCTGCCAAAGTGGTCGTAGGCCCATCCGCGAAAAGTGTACGCCTCGGCGGTCGGATAGACGTCGATCGACCTGGTGTAGAGCTCGATGGCGTGCTGGAAGTCGCCCTGCGCGTGACACTCAACGCCCCTGCTCCACAGCTCGATCGCCCGCTGCTTGAGAAGCGCGTCGTCCATGATCGATCCGATATTGCCGTGACCGCCGCCGTCAAGAGGGCAGGGCGTACGCACTCTGTTGGTCACCGCCACCGCGCTCATCGTGTCCCGCGGGTGATTTCGGCTATTGCGCGGATAAAAGTACCAGCATATGTTCATCAGTGCTGGTAGTTTTATCCATAGCTCGGACAACAGCATTTGAGAGGGAGCAACGGCTCTTTCGCCAGAAAGGCGGCCTGCTTCGGACCAGCGCAGCTCTGCGCGCAGGAATTCATCCGCGCACGCTCTACAAGATGCGAGACAAGGGCATCGTGGAGCAACTCGGTCGCGGACTGTTTCGACTGTCCGGGCTGCCGGCGCTCGCCAGCCCCGACCTGGTGACGGTTGCAGCCAAGGTTCCGAACGGGGTGATCTGCCTCATCTCTGCCCTGGCATATCACGAAATTACTACGCAGATCCCACATGAAGTCCACGTTGCGCTGCGCCGGGGGGCGGAGCCTCCAAAGCTCCAGCACCCTCCGGTGCGCGTGTTCTGGTTTACCGGAGAGGCGTTTACCGAGGGAATCGAGGTTCACAAGGTGGACGGCATCCGGCTGCGTGTTTACAGTCCCGAGAAGACGCTCGCCGACTGCTTCAAGTATCGGAACAAGCTCGGACTGGACACGGTGCTCGAAGCGCTCAGGCTTTATCGAAGCCGGAAACGTCCTAAGGTCGACGAGCTGATGAAATTCGCCCGTGTGTGCCGCGTGGAGAAGGTCATGCGCCCATACTTGGAAGCGCTGCTATGACGAAGGCTGGCGCGAAGAACCTCGCGGCCTCGGTGCGGCAGCGGCTGCTGAACAACGCGCGTGCTACGCGGCGCCCCTTCAGCGAATTGCTCCAGTATTTTGCGATGGAGCTTTTCTTGTATCGGCTTTCGAAGTCACGCCACGCGGACAAATTCGTTCTTAAGGGTGCGCTGATGCTGACGGTGTGGAAGGCGCCGTTGCTCCGGCCAACGATGGACATCGATCTTCTGGGGCGCACGGACAACAGTGTCGAAGCGATGGTTGCTATTGTGAAAGAGGTGTGTTCGGCGCCGGTGGATGTGGAGGACGGCCTGCTGTTTGATGCGGCGACAGTTTCAGGCGAGCGCATCGCAGATGCGGCCGAGTACTAGGGTGTTAGGATTCGCTTCCGAGGGACCTTGGGCGTGGCGCGAGTCCCGATGCAGCTCGACGTGGGTTTCGGCGACATAGTTATCCCGTCTGCGGCCCGAACGAGTTATCCGACCCTCCTTGATCTGCCCGCTCCCGAGCTGCTGGCCTACAGCAAGGAGAGCGCGGTGGCGGAGAAGTTCGAGGCGATGGTGAAGTTGGGGGAACTCAACAGCCGGATGAAGGATTTCTTTGACATCTGGCTTTTGTCGCGCTCATTCAATTTTGAAGCGGCGAAGCTCTGTGAAGCAATCGCGAGGACGTTCGAAAGACGATGGACACCAAAATCCGGACGGCGTGCCGGTAGCGCTAACCGCGGGATTCGGCGGTGATCGGCAAAAACAGGCACAGTGGCTGGGTTTCGTCCGCAGGATGAAGCTTCGCGACGCGCCTTCGCTGCCGGAAGTGGTCTCCGAGCTGTGCACGTTCCTGTTGCTTCCGATGCGTGCCGTGGCAGGCCGGTCTCACCATGATCTGAATTGGGTGGCGGCGAAGCGGCAGTGGGTGGAGCGATGAAGATTGCGGCTATCGGGCCAGCTACCGGCTTAGCAGGTTGCGGAAAAACTCCGGAAACACTTGACTAGTCAGTAACGTTGGCATGAATCAGCTCATCAAAGCGTGTGATTGCTTAGGCCGAAAAGGGCCCAAAAAGGCTTTTTCCGCAACCTGTTAGACGGTGGGCTCGCGTTGCTGACACCACGCGCGGTGCCTAAGGAATGTCGGTCAGGCGCGCTGCGCTTTGCAGGCGACCGGCAAGACCGGCGCTCATGTTTCACTAAATCAGCGGATTTCACCGTTCAGTGAAAGAGCTATTTCGAGTGAAACATCTTCCGCTTCCACTTAGGAGAACTGGAACCGGCAAGTCCAAGGTCACCTTCCCGTCAACGCCGTCACCAGTACGAGACCGCCCACCGCGCTCATCACCACGCTCGGCAAGGCCCTGGCAAGGTGCGGAAAAAGGATTTTCGAGACGGGGCACTTCGCCGATGGCGGAAGCACCCTGAGCTTTTTCCGCAGCCTGCTAGCCGAAGGCAGGCTGGAAGTCTTCCTAAGCGTGACACTCAACGCCGCTGCTCCACAACTCGAGCGCCCGCTGCTTGAGAAGCACGTCGTCCATGATCGATTCGATATTGCCGGGACCGGCCAGCCGTCAAGAGGGCAGGGCGTGCGCGCTCACCGCCACCGCGCTCATCACCACGCTCGGCAAGGCCAAAGGCGAACGCCTCAGACTCAAGGAGAAGCCCAAAGCCGGCCTGCTCAAACCCAAAGTCGAGAGCCAGGCGGCTCCATAAACACGGGGGATTTCAGCAGGCATCGCCGACTTCGATCCCAGGGCCAAGGCGCGCCGCCGAGCGCGAACGCATCGCGCCCCAGGTCAAGAATTTCGTGCGCCAGAGCCGCCCAAGGATCAATCCAGCACGCGGCCCCGATACTGCTAGAACCGCGAGCATGGCCGAACCGGAGCTATGACACTGAGGGCCTGAGCACTGAGTTATCAGCGCCGGAGAGCCAATCCACAATAGGGGCCACCCGCCTCGAGGCCTCGCTGAAGCCCCCGTGCCAGATGGCAATTCGCTGTTCAGCAGAGAATTCAAAGCCATCGTTCGCGACCAGATCGGCCACGTGCATCGGCGCGGGGCTAGAAAACGACCTAGCACTGACGTTCAAGGTGCGGCACAATTCATAACTCCAACGATCCGCTCGAAATTCCATCGGATCCGTTCGCGGCTCGGCGTAGGTGAGGATCATAATGGATGGCCTATTCGTGTCGTTCTCGAGACGGTTCCCTAAGGCGCGGTTTACATGCGCGTCACCAAACCCATAACCGCCCAGCAGAATTGCGTCAGCCTCGTAGGCGTCGCGAACAAAGGCTGCATAGAGTGTATGAAAAGGTTCGATCAGTAACTGATCGAGTTTAAACGCGCCCGCGATAAGGGTGGTCTTAGGAAACCGTTTGCCGTCTGATCGTTCGTCAGTAGAGCGAGCCGCGTTACCATCATCGAATCGTGCGGTCAGATCATTTTGCCAGCGCACTGAATTGCCAAACGGCCCCACCAGTGTGTGATACACACTACCATGCAAATGGTACAGGAAGTTCCATTCGCGTCGGCTCAGGACCTGACCCGGAGCGAACCGGCCCGATGCGTCAAATCCAGTAAAGACGGTTGGCCATGCTGTCAAGGCAACGCTGTCATAGTTGAGGCTGTAGATGCCCACGTCGAATTCACTTCGAATTCCGTCGAGTAAGGCCCGATACTCCCGGAATGCGTCTGAACCGCGATCGAAGTCACGGCTGCATTTCCGCATATATCTAGCGAGGTCTACTAGAAGCTCCGTCAGCTGGGACGTGATCAAGGTGGAAATCAAAAAGCGCCCGGGCGACGGAGGCAACGGCGTTTCATTCCATATGATTTGCCGTAACGAATTTCCATATGGCGCAGGCGTCATCCAGTTCGCAAGTGCCAACATGTCCCCCAGAACTCGTTCAAAATTCACTTCTGGTCTAAGGGCAGGTTTCTCGCTGCTGTAATAGAGTTGGGCGGCAGCCCAGGCGAAATCGAAATAATTTGGAAGTCCCGTTCGATGCGACCCCTGCGACCATTCGGCTGCCGCCTTTTTCATCCTGCGATCGACGTGAGATACGGATGGGATTCCTTGGGCGATTGAGCTGCCGGTCCCGAGAAGCATTAGAAGTTTTTTTGTCGCCATGATCGCTAGTTCAGTAGGCGGATCGCCTCGCCGAGTTGGATCCAAAAGGATCTTACCGCCATGGCGACAGTTAATGGGCCGCGAAGGCCCCATTGGAGTCCGCGGCGATAGAATAAAAGCAGCTGTTGCTCGAAGAGATGAAAAAGACCGACGGTGAAAAGATTGATTATTCCCTGCCGGATATGACCGACGCTCGAGTAGATTGCGACTCCGTGCTGGAATGCAGCCTCGGCGAGCTCCGACTCGTCCACATCGTCCCGATACCGGAACGCGGAGACCAGGCGGGCCATTTTCTCGTCCTCTGCGTGTTTCGCCTTGCTGCTCATCTCCTCCTCGGTTGGCAGAGAGCGTGACGTCCTGTCTCTGAACAGATCCGTCTCGACCACGAATATTTCGCGGAAATACCGAGCGCTGTGATGGCCACCTAAATGCATCGTTAGTTGGGCGACGACGGCTGCTGGGCCCTCGGGGAAGGCGATTGAAAAGGGTGATTCGGGTTCCGAAACCGCAGGAAATGCAGTCCCCTCGCCAAACCTGCGCCCCCTTGCAAATCAACGTCCGAAACGTAGTCAACCTCGAAGACAATTCGGGCTCGCTGGTGCCTAAGGAAAAAATGATACGTCATCTGCGCAATACCGCTGTCGAGTGTATTCATCCCTCGAAAGGACGGGATCTCCGGAACGTAACAAACGATTTTTCCGGGCCGAGCGCCAGAAAATTGGCCCAACGCGTCGTTAAGGTCTTCTTCAATCGCTGCCAACATCGTGTCCGGTTTAGTGCTCCCAACCCGAATGGTCAGCGTGGGTTCGCTGCCGTCTGCTCGTGCCGTCAGAATGCACATGTGACCAAACTGGCCAGGCGCGAGCGCGGGCAGATGATTCGTGGCGAGCCGAAGAACGACCTTGGCTGATGTTCCGTCCGCAAGCTCTACATTACCGCCGTGTTTGATCGCAGCGATCCGTTCCACGAGGTCCTGTTGCCAAGTGTGGCCCGCTGGAAACCGGTCTGGCACGCAAACAGAAACGTCGCGCCAAAGCCCGGCGACTTTGTCGCCCAGAATCGCAGTAGCGAGTCGATAGCAGAAGTCGTGCATCGCCTCTCGGACTACTTTCCGCCCTTCGTTTACGCTTTGTGCCTTGCACTCGACTTCGAAGGCAAAGGAGTCTTTTTCACCGACCAGATCTGGTGTCCTCACTCCTGGTGTTCGCGCCGGCTCGATCCAGGTGATCTTGTGACCGGAAAGTACCAGGTGCAAGGCAGTTTTGACCTCCAGAAGAACCGGTTCCAGAGCACTTTCACTAAGAAGCTGCGATTTGAGATCCTTACGCCTCCAGTCGGGCGTACTTGGCCAAAGGGCACGCAGCGTGGCTGCGAGGTCGAGAGCGCGATACACGTGCTCGTCACCAACGGAGATGCGACTGTGTTGCTTGACAGCTTGACGAGCCTTTCTAAGACCCAACCAGAGCGCCGCCTTCGGCGTCGGCCCGTAGTACGCTGCGACCAACGGGTTCCGGTGTCTTAGTGCATGATCGATCTTCTTGAGCTTGCGGTCGATTTCGGTCGGACCAAGGAACCGCTCAAGCTCCTCTATTAGGGTGGCATAGTCCCTATTAAAGAACTCAAAGTCCACGACACGATTCTGCCGGACCTCGGGGGGGAATGTAAGGACTGAAGGGCAGCTCGCCTCGCGGGATGGTCATGGCTGAGAGCCGCGTGCGCGCGGCGCCGCGTTTCGGGCCGCTTCGGCGCTTTGGCGAGCACCACGCAAGCGGCGTTCCTAGGTGGCGGTTGCCGCTCAGTTAGCTCGGTCCGCCGCGATCCCCGTGAACTCAACATTGTCGTCATCGTCATCGCGCTGCGCCGACGCTCCGTCGTGTATCGCGGCAACGACCGCTCTGTCGTTCTTCTCCACGGCGTCGATAAGCGTTTTCAGTTGAAACTTCCGCCACGACAAAAGAAGCAATGAGCCCGTCGGAAGCTCCGGAAGGCACACTGACCGCCCGGTAAGCAAAACGCTCCATCCGCGCACTCGTCGGCCGGCGCCTGTTTCAGTCAGAGCCCACAAGCCGCTGCACAGCGATCGTCATCATCAGCAATCAGAGTCTCGGCGCCTGGAGCCGGGTGTTCGGCGGTGCGGTGATCGCCGGCGCCACCCTGGATCGCCTGCTCCATCATTCGATCACCATCAACATCAAAGGCGAAAGCTTCAGGCTCAAGGAGAAGCTCAAGGCCGGTCTGCTCAAACCCAAACTCGACAGCCAGCCGGCTCCATCAACAGGGTGGTTCTCATACGAAGCGGCGAGGGGGAGGATCCCCATAGGCGTTAACCTAAGACCTAGGCGCTGGGCAGAGGGGGAAGGTGAATTGGACGGGCGCAAACGGTCGGCGAGTACTGAGGCCGGGGCGCCGGGATATCCTGCCCTCGCCCGCATCTTTAGCGGGAGAGGGGAAGCGCAGTCGCCTCTGCAGGAGCAATTCGAAAAAAGCGCCGCACTTCGAGCAGGATAGCAGCACCCTCACCCGCGCGTCACGGCGATTGCGAGAAGGAGCAATCGCCACGCCGCTTGCCCTCTCCCACTAAAAATGTGGGAGAGGGAGGACACCCGCCTCGTCCCCGTCTCACGTCAACTGTTAGGTTAACGCCTAGGAACGTGGGCCGGCCTGGGCGAAGGGCTTAGAGGGCCAAGTGCAAACCGGGCGTGCCCTCGGCTGCTGCCACAGGGTTGGTTTCAGCCAATCTGACTTTTGTAAAAAGCAGAGGCGCGACGAATATGCTTACCACGCCGGCAATGGCGTAGCGAATGTACTGCAACATGTATCCAAGCACCGAGAAGTCGTTGGCTATTACTCTAAAGACCTTGTCGAGAAGGAGCAGCGTTACCAGCACCATGGCAACGGATATGGCGAATCGCAGCATTTTTGCCATCGGTTTAGAACTTCTGGGATCGAAGTCCAGAGTGCTCAGCTCAATGGGGCGGGCGAAGACGATGCCCGTCAAGAATCCTGCATAGCCCAAAAATGCGCGGGGCTGACGATCGATGCGCCAACCGTTGATTGCGATCGTGGCGAGCCAGAGAATCAGGCTTGAGGCAGCAACGATTCCCACCTGGTGCCGATATGACAGCTTATTCCATCCGTCGCTGATTTTATCAGCGCGTTTTATCGCTACCAGGCCGACCGGCAATCCAATCATCCAACCGATGAGAATGTCCCCGGGATAGTGGACACCGAGGTAGGGGCGCGAAAATCCGGTGAGAAGAATCGCTATGACGGCGATTACTCTTACGAATGGATTTTCGAAAGACGCGGCGAGATAAGAGTAGAAAGTCGAACCAGCCATCGCGTGGCCGGAAGGCATTGAATACTCGGTCGCAAGTGCTTTTGCGTTCTCCGTCGATACCGCCCACTTCTGGAGATAGGTGCCTTCGTGGATGAAGGGCCGAGGATTCTTGATAATTATCTTCAGGACGTGATTGAGACACATCGTCAGCAGTACCAGTACGGAAAGCCGGACAGCCAGCGTCTTGTCGACCATCACGTAGATTAGGGTCACGATAAGGATGTAGCCCTCGACCTGACCAACGAAGCTGGCGAGCAGGAAGAATTTCGTGAGAAAAAAAGTCCTGTGGTCTGCCAGGAATTGCATGACAGCAATGTTGAAGGTCAAGTGAGCCACGATTCCTGCTCCGGACTTGTTCGGTTACCGGCCGTGCCCTCAGAGCTTGCTCAGGTACGCAACCAGAGCGTTGATCTCCTCGGGCGAGAGGTTCTGATTCGGCATCACGATTCCGTCGTACTCATCCGGCCAGTGCGCGAATTCCGGATAGGCGCGGATCACGGAGGCAGGAGCGGCCAGCCACTGCCGCAGCCATCGCTCGTCGCGCCGCAAGCCGACTCCCTTGAGGTCGGGGCCGAGCAGGCGGCCTTGGCCGACGGTGTGACAGTAGGCGCATCCACGAGTGCGGAACACGTTGCGTCCGGACTCGGCGCCCGCCACCACCGGCGGCTCTCCCACCGCGGAAGCCAGCTTGTACGGCGGCTGCGCGATCTCGACCGGGGTCGGGATGTACTGGGGCGGGAAGTTGTTGCGTTGCCAGCTCAGCAGCAGCAGGGTCAACGCCCGAGCCTGCGTGGGCTCGAACCCGAAGGTCGGCATCGTGGTATTGGGCGTGATCTTGTCCGGGTCCATCAGGTGCTGGTAGCTCCAGTTGAACTCGGTGTGCGCGCCGGTGACGTTTTTGAAGTCGAACAGTTCCGGGTTCTTGTCACCGAAATAAGTCAGCTCGGGAGCGACCAGCCCTCCCTTGTCCTCGATCGTGTGGCAAACCAGGCACTTCTTGCGCTTGACGAGGTCCTTGGCCTGGTTGATTTCCTCCATGCCGGGGGTGGAGAGGTCGTGGCGATGGCAGATGTTGCATCGCATCTGCATAAGCTGGGCGGCGGTCAGGCCCAAGCGGCGGGCGAGCTTGCTCGACAGCATCGGCGATTGCCAATGCTCACCGCCGACATGCGCCATCGAAGCGGTCGTCGCCCATCCCTGTCCGCCGTGGCAGACCGTACAGCCGAAGCTGGGGAACGGATGCTTGTCGAGGTATGGGAGCGGCGGATGCGGCGCGAAGGGTTGCGGCAAATCGGCCGGGAGTTGGCCGCCCCATTCGTAGCCGAGATGACAGGTGATGCAACGGTCCACCACGCCGATCTCGGGATTCCAGATCTGGCGGATCCCGGGGCGGAAACGTCGCGCCGCGGCGAGCTGGTTGTGCTGTTCCAATATCTGCCGGAAGCGGGCCTGAATCGGCCCGTATTCGGTGTCGAAGGCGCGCCAGGCGGCGATCGCCACAAGTATGAAAAAGACCAGCGACGCCAGCACCATCCAGGCAAAGTCCTGGCGTTCGAGTTCGTCTTGTCGTGGTTCCATTTCAGAGCGTCCGCGGCGTCGGGGGCCAGGGCATGCCGGGCCAGTAGAGGCGCCAGTAGGGTCCGCGAACAAAAATTCCAATCATGATCAGCGCGACGATCAGCACCAACACCGCCGCGAAGGTCGCATTCTGCCAGCGCCGCTCGCGCGCGAACCAGACCCCCTCACTGGCGGGTGACGAGCGGTCCAGCCACGGCCACAGAGCCGCGGCGGCGAGCAGGACCCCCGGAACGATAATCCCGCCGATAAGACCGCCGCTGATCCGGATCGAGCCGATCGGAATCGTGGTTGACGCCACCAGCTCCTGGAGCCACAGGAAATACCAAGGCGCCTTGGCCGGATTCGGCGTCAGCGCGGGATTGGCCGCTTCCTCGAGCGGCGCATTGAAGAACACGCTGATCAGAATCGTGACGTTGAGTACCACCAGGAAGACCAGCACCAGCCGCCGCGTCACGTTCGGCGAGGCGAAGACCTCGTCGCTCTCCTCCAGCTCGGTCGAGCTGCGCACCGCCGCCGAGGTCCCGCGCGCGAGTCCCCACAGCGAGTAGCTTTTGGTGGCCGGCATTTCCTTGGGCTGCATTTGGCGGTTAAGCCGCAGCGGCTCGATCGCCGCCAGGCCGCCGTCCTTGCGCACCCGCCACATGTGGTAGGCGAACAACACCCAGATCGCCAACGGGATGAAGAACACGTGCAGCACGTAGAAGCGCAGCAACGCGTTCTGCCCGATCTGGGTGCCGCCGAGCAGCACGTAGCGGATGAACTCGCCGGCTAGCGGCGCCTCCCGCGCGATATTCGTGCCGACGGTTACGGCCCACAAGGCGAGCTGGTCCCAGGGGAGCAGGTAGCCGGTGAATGAGCAGAGCAGCGTCGCGAGCAGAAGCGCCAGCCCGACCAGCCAGTTCAACGCCCGCGGTCCCCGGTAAGCGCCGGTGAAAAATACCCGCGCCATGTGGAGGAACACCACCGCGACCATCCCGTGCGCGGCCCATCGATGCTGATTGCGCAAGAGCCAGCCGAGCGTCACCGCGTAGTCGAGATCCTTCATGCTGCCGTAGGCTTTCTCGGTCGACGGCACGTAGAAGAACATCAGGAGCAGGCCGGTTACGTTGAGGATCACGAACAGGATCGCCGCGATCGCTCCCAGCCACGCCGAGTAACTCCAGCTCGCGCTGACCCGCGCGACCTTGGCCGGCAACCAGTGCAGCCAGAGGTTACGGACGATCGCCTCGCCGGCTTCGCGCTCGCCGCGCGGGTCCCAGCTCCAGGCAAGCTTGCGCCAGAGCGCCGACAGTCGTTCGCGCATGGTCATGCCTTGGCCTTGGGAAGGGTGAAGTTGAAGCCGCGCACCACCGGGGTCTCGGTGTCAACCTCGATGAAACCGTCGGGCGAGAGCGAGACGTCGTACCACGCCAGCGGACGCGGAGCGGGCCCACCGATCACGCTGCCGTCGGGGCGGAAGCGGCTGCCGTGGCACGGACAATCGAACTCGGTTGCGCGCCACTGCACCGTGCATCCGAGATGCGTGCAGACCGCCGAGATGACGTGAAAGTTGTCCTGGTTGCGGACCACGAACAGCCGGCGGTCGGGATCGAAGGTGAAGCCCTCCGCGTACTGGTCGGGCCGCTTGAGCTTGAAGCGCTTGAGCGGCTCGTAGAGCACGTTGGGCAAAAGAGCGCGCGCCGCCGCTCCGATCTGTGTCAAGAAGGCCAGCCCCACCGCGCCCCTGCCCATCAGACTCAGGACCCATCGCCGCGTCGTGTTCATCTTCTCCTGCCCTGCTCAAGCGGCCCGTCCTGAGGTTGCCGAAGGAATGGCAAGCTCGCGATGCTCGCTTGTCACTTCTCCTCGCCCAGGTCGAAGTCGAGGTTCAGGACCTCACCATCGCGCGTGAGCGTAAAGGGCTGGCTCACCGGCGCGAAGTCGGGGTCCCAGAGCTTGATGGTGTAGGTGCCGAGCGGAAGCCCGCCAAGCTGATAGACGCCGCGTTCGTTGGGCACGGCAAAGAAGGGCTCGGCCAGGACCACCACGTAGCCGCTCATCTGTGCATGCACGTTGCACCCGATGTGCGCGATGCCGGGCTGGTCGAATTGGGTACTGCGCGATCTGCCCTGGGGATAGAGTCCCAGGTCGAATTTATGCACCGGTGAGGCGGAATAGACGTTGTGGAAGACCGGGTCGTCGTTGGGGAAATTGACGGTCGTGCCGACCAGCACCGGCAATACATGGGGCACGAACGCGATATCTTTCTGCTCCATCGCGGCGACGCCGGGTTTCAGCCTTTCCTTCGGGATCAGTTGGCGCGGGACTCCCGCGACCCACAGCACCGCATCCTTGACTGCGGGCTCGACCTTGCCCCGGATCGTCACGGTACCGGTGATTTCGCCCCTCCCTTTGGCCGAGAGCGCAGGGGGGACTTGAGCTTGACCGGTGGCAGGTTGACTCTGGCTCACCGTCGCAGGCGGCTGCGGCGGCGCGGGCTGCGGCCGGGGCGGCCGGGCTGAGGCTTGCGCGGTGGCTTTGGTCTCGGCGCTCAGCGTGAAATCGACTTCTGTTTTTCCACCCGGCCCGACCCGCACCTGCTTCTGCTGCGTGCCGAGGGTCTCGTGCCATACGCGGATCTGGTAGGTTCCCGGCGGCACGTCGTCGATCTCGTACGCGCCATCAAGGTCGGTGACTGCGTGGTAGGGGTGTACGGTTGCGACCGCGTAGGCATTCATCCAGGGATGGAACGTCGCAGTTGATGCGAATCACGCCCGGGTAGGCGATCGGCCGGCGCAGCTCGCGCCCCGGCCAGAGCGCGACGTTGAACAGGGTCTGTCTCTTGTCGAGGACGGCGTCGGCATTGTGCAGGATCGGGTCGGTATTGTTGAGCTCGATAAACTGGCCGACGCTGACCGCCTGAACGTGCGGAACAAATCGACATCGCACGTTGTCGAGGGTGTTGACCGCCTCCGTCTCGACGGCCTTGCCCCTGGTGATATCGACAATGGTGACCACGGCGTAGCGCAGGCCGTTGCCGGGTCCCACCACCAGGCTTTCGTTTTCGACGCGGGCGCCGCACACCTCGCGGTTCTTGTAGACCGTGAACGGCGCCGGCGCAGTCGTCTTGCCGGTGACCTTCACGACGCCGGTGATCGTTGCGCCGTTGGTGACCTCGATGGTTTCGTAGGCGAAGGCGGCCGAGGCCGCGAAGAGCGACATCAACAGGATCGCGGCGCATGCGCGGACTAGCAGGGTGCTTTGACCATAGCGGCGCGCTCCGGGCTCACCAGCCTTTTTTCCGCACCCTGCCAGGCTACGCATTGGAATGGGTCTCCTCGAACTGGAACTGCTCCATCGTGATCGCCGCGGTCGGGCATCGGATCGCGCAGAGGCCGCACCTGATGCACTTCGCTTCGTCATAGAGGAACGCAGTCAGCGGGCCTTCGCCGGGCATCACTTCGCTGAGCCACGCAGGGTCGTCCAGGCGCTCGGTCGGGACGAAGAGCAGGCAGTGCTCGGGACAGACATCGACGCAACGGTTGCAGAGCACGCATTTGGTTCCGTCGTAGATCGGATGGATATGGCAGTACAGGCATCGCTCGGCCTGCTCGCGGGCCTGGATGCTGGAATAGCCGGACTCGACTTCGGTGATGCCGCTGCGGCGCTCGATCGGGGTCAGCGGGATATCGCGCCCGGTCAGCTCGTAGCCGGGCGCCATCCGATAGCGGTCGGTCGGCAGCTCCTCGACCGTCACCTGCATCAGGGTTTTTTCGAGCGGCTTACCTCCCAGGTAGGCGTCGATCGAGCGCGCCGCGACTTTGCCCTGCTCCGCGACCGTGATCAGCAGCGAGGGCGGGAAGGCGCCGTCGCCGCCGGCGAACACGCCGGGCGCGCTGGTCGCCAGCGTAACCGGGTTGACCTTGATGGTTCCGGCGGGGGTGGTGTCGAGGTGGTCTTCGGGGGAGATGAACGAGAGGTCCGCCGCCTGGCCGATCGCGAGGATTATCGTATCGGCGTCCAGGGTCCGGGTCTCGCTTTGGTTGAATTGGGGACTGAAACGCCGCGACTCGTCGAACACGCGAGTGCATCGCATCAGCTCGATCCCGACGGCCGTTCCGTTTTGCGAAACGATCCGCTTGGGTCCCCACGAGGGCATGAAGCGGATGCCTTCCTCGCGGGCGATCTCCATCTCCTCGCGCCCCTGCACCGATTGCATCGCCGGCATCTCGGCGTCGGACTCGAGGCTCACCAGCGTCACCTCCCGCGCGCCGAGCCGGAACGCCTCGCGGGCCGCGTCGATCGCGATCCGCATCGTGCCGGCGGCCAGCGCCTGCTCCTCCTCGGGCGCCATCGAGATCCCCGGGATCATCGCGCGCACCGCGGTCCGCGCGGCATCGATCGCGACCAGGCCGCCGCCGACGATGACGGCGCGTTTGCCCATAACCATCCGCCGTCCGCGGTTGATTCCGATCAGATAATCGATCGCCTTGAGCACGCCCTCGCTCTCCGAGCCCTCCACTCGCAGGGCGCGGCCTCTGCCCGCGCCGATCGCAAGGAAGATCGCGTCAAAGCCGCGGCGCTTCAAGTCGCGAAGCCCGAACTCCGGTCCAAGCGGGGTGCCGTAGACGAATTCGACGCCGAGCGATTCGATCTCGGCGACCTGGTAGTCGATGACCTCTCGCGGCAGGCGATAGGGCGGGATGCCGTAGCGCATCATGCCGCCCGGATGCGGCATCGCCTCGAACACCGTGACCGAGTAACCCATCATCGCGAGGTCGTGCGCGCACGACAGCCCGGCCGGCCCGGCCCCGACCACGGCAACGCGCCGCTCAGCGGTCGTCGTGCCACGCAGCATCCTTTCGGCGTGGCCGGGAGTGATGCTGGCGCCGCCCATCGGGCCCAGGAGAATTTCCCTGAGGCTGGTCGCCGAGAGCGCCTCGGGACCATAAAGCTCGCAGACGAAGCGCTTGAGCGCGCGAATCGTGACCGGCGCGTCGATCTTGCCGCGCCGGCAGGCGTCCTCGCATGGAGCACCGCAGGTGCGCCCGCAGATCGAGGCGATCGGGTTGGGTGAGCGCGCCACCCGGTAAGCCTCGGCGAAGCGTCCCTCGGCAATCAACTGGACGTAACGGCCCGCGTCGGTCTTGACCGGGCAAGCAACCAAGCACGGCACGTTCTGGCGAAACCACCAGAGGTCGCGCGGCTTGGCCTCCACCTTGTAGCCCTGTTCCACTATCTCAACCCGAGATCGGCGCCAATCCGACAACCCTTCTCGCCGGCAGTGCGACGATAAGACCCGCCCCGAGCAAGAGCACGCCGGCCGCCCAGTGCCGTTGCAACTATCTTGGGCAAAGTCAGCGCCGTCAATGCCGGCGTGTCGCTTGCCCCGAGTCCACGCTGATAGTCGGGGCAACCGGTTGGAGCGGCACCAGCCGCCCTACTTCTTGCAAAAGCCGCGGACGAACGCGACCAAGTCGTGAATCTCGTTGTCCTCGAAGCCCTGGCTCCAGGACGGCATGTCGCCGCTGAGATTGTTGGCGGCTCCGCCGTCCTTGATCACCTTGAACAGGGTGGCGTCCGGCAGACTCGCCATGCGTTTGCAATCGGTAAAGTCGCGCGGCTTGGTCTTGAGAGCCGCCGCCGACGGGCCGTCGCCCTTGCCCAAGGGACCGTGGCACTTGATGCAGAAGGTCGTGTAATTCTGCTTCGCCGCGGCCAGGTCCGCGGCCCACGCGGGGGCCGCGACCGCCGACAGAGACGTTGTGATGGCTATCGCACCGACCAGATACCCGATTTTGCTCACCGGACCATCCTTTGCCGTGGTTCTTTATCAGGTTGCGGAAAAAGGGTTGGCGCGCCTACTTGCCTGCCTTAAGGTATTCGACCAGCGCCCGCGAGTCCTGCGCAGGCAGATTTCCGAGCGTCCGCATGTGCATGATGACCTGGTCCCATTCATAGGAGGCCTTTTCGGCGCCCGGCCGTGCCTTGTGGCAGGTGTTGCAGTAGAGCGGCCACAGCTTGGCGCCTTCCCGGAACAACTCCTTCTTCTGGGCCGCACTCATCTGCTCCTGCTGTTCCTGCGCCAGCACCGGCGCGCAGACCGCGCCCACCGTCACGCCCGCCAACAGCAATGCTGCTAGTAACGTCTTCATGTTGCGCCTCATCAGAACCCCACCGTGAACTGGCTCAGGAACGCCTTGTCGCTGGGAATGGAGCCGGCAAGGGTCGTGGTGGCAGGGGTCGAGCCTGTGGCGGGAGTGAAGAAGCTGCCGCCCGCACGGGGCAATTCGATGTCCAGCTCGTTCTGCCACACGATGGAGGGTGCAATGTAGTAGTCCAATCCGATCGCCACCTCGCGCGAGTGCGGCGCGAACAGCGCCGGCGAACCGCTCAGCCCGAAGTCCGGGACGAGCCCGGCCGTAAATGTATTAAGGGGGCCGATGTCACCGATGTCAACCTGGCGCTGGTTCACTCCCGAGTAGCGGATCAACGGCTCCAGACGATGGATCCGCGCGTTGAGGTCGTCGGACAGGAACGGCAGGTTCAACTCGGCCAGCGTGTAGCCCAACTGCACGTACCAGCCCTGACGATTGTCCATCGTGCCGCCCGGCAGCTCGCGATAAGACTCCAGCCACTCGCCGCGCGTCTCGAAGTTTCCCATCAGGTAGTTGTAGTCAACGCCCCACGACGTGAGCCAGTCACCATCGAGCCACTTGCCATCGTAGGTCGAGGCGCCCAGCTCGAGCCGCCCGAGATTGGAGTCCACCGGAATCGGGTAGAGGCGCAAGCGTCCCCCGTAAGACCTGCCATGGGTTTGGGAGGCCGAGCTGAAGTTGGGCCCGCTCATCGCGGCGCCCAGTGACGGGTCGCTGAAGCTCGGACCGTTCCCGATCCACGTGGTGTAATCGAAATCCTGGCCGAGCTGTCCCCACTGGAGCCCGCCCCGCAACTGGACCCCGATTTCGCCCGGCGGAACCACCGGCTCGACCGCGAACGGCAGCGGAGCGCTCACGAAGCGGTTCACCCACATCGGGCTCTGGTTCTCGTACCAATCGCCGAAGGGCTGGTCGAAGAGACCGCCCACTACCGTCATGTAGTCGTTGAGAAAAAGCTGGAAGTCGGCGGTTGATAAGTCGGTCCCAGTCCCGCCTGAGCCGGCCGAGGCGCTCAACACGCCCTCGAATAGAATCCAGTCAGCCGGGCGGTACAGAATCATCGGCTCCCAGTCGGCAAAGAAGGAGTTCTGGGTCTCATGAGGGAAGCCGTCGAGCGCCGCGCTCTGCTGGTCGAAGACGAAGTCGAAACCCGCCGCACCGGTCACGCTGAAGGTGCGAGAACCGAGATAGCGGCCAAACGCGTCCGAGAACGCGCTCGGCGAGGGCCCGGTCTCCACCTTGGTCTCGATCTGCTTGATCTGGTCGCTGGTCTGGCCCTGGAGCTGCTCGCTGGCCGCCTTGAGCTGATGGTTCTCGCTTTCGACCTGGTCGAGCCGGTGGCGGAGCTGATCGATCAGGACCCGATCCGCCTCGCGGTCCGCCTCGAGCTTCTCGATCGAGCGCCTGATTTCGCGGATCTCCTTGCTGCTCTTGGGTGGGTCGTTGGGCGGGTCGTCTCCGGCGCGCGCGGTCAGTGGCAACGCGCAAGCGATCAATCCGAGAACGCCGAGAACGATCAGGGCGGCATTTCGCAATCGCCGGCTACGCATCTTTACCTCCTTCATCTCCGACATCGATGCCGGATCGTCCCCGCGCCCCGGCGGGCAGCGCGATACCCGCTCGTCCTCAAGATTCCCGCCGGTGGCAATCGCCCGCGGTGTCTGCCGAAGAGACTAAAACTATTTTGCCCTGCGAACGCAAGCCCCGACCGGTGTGAAAAATGAAAAGAGGCTCGCCCGGGAGGGCAGCGCGTTTGGGCTTGGATTTAAGTTTAGGCCTTGACGTCCTGAGGCTGGGTGCTATTCAGGGTACTCGGTTCTCATCATCGGTGCCGGTTCCAAGCGAGGTTTCGATGAGCAAAGTATCGAAAGGACAAGGGCCCCCAGTGGAAGTACCCGGCGATGGAGTGCCGCCGCCGACCGGAACCATATTTGTGCTGTCGGCCTATGGTCTCATACTGGTCGTGATGTGGGTGGCGATGCTGTTCGGGCTTATCAGCAGGTAACGCATGGAGACTTACGAAAAGGGCTTCCTCGTCGCCGCCGCTGTCGTGCTGGTGGTCTTTCTGGCCGCGTTGGCATACAGCACGCTCGGGCTCGGTGTCGTCCTGCCGACAGAAAGCGGGCGGGTCTACTGCAGGTCGAATCAGAAGTTGCTCAAGGTGCTGCGCCAGACGCCGCCATTCAACGCCCCCGGGCTGAAGCAGATTGCGCCCGGCAGGTACGAGGCGGTCGTGATCGGACGGACCTGGGCGTTCACACCCGATGAAATCGACGTGCCGGTCGGGGCGGAGGTCACCTTTCGGGCGACCTCGGCGGACGTGGTCCACGGCTTTTTCATCCCGAACACGCGCGTCAACATGATGCTAATCCCCGGCGAAATCTCGGTCGCGACTTACAAGTTCACCCGGCCCGGTGAGTATCTAATTCTCTGTCACGAGTACTGCGGCATGCTGCACCATACGATGTCAGGCAAGGTGGTGGTCAAGTGAGCACACCGGTTGTTTACGACCCCGCCGGATTTGAACTGCCCGACGTGCAGCGCAGGCTGATTAGCTGGAATATCTACTTCGGATTCGCCTTGCTCGCGGTCGGCGTGCTCTTTGGACTCGTGCAGGCGCTCGATCACGCGCACATACAGATTTTGCCCTATCTCCCCGGCATCAAGAGCTATTACCAGGGATTGACCATACACGGCGTAATCAACGCCCTGGTGCTGACCACGGCCTTCGGCAACGGCTTCATCTCCCTGATGACGGCGCGAGGGCTCAGCCGGCCGCTGAGCACTGCGCTGCTCCAGGCTGCGTGGTGGCTGTTGTTGGTGGGCGTGCTGCTCGCCGGGTACGCGATGTTCACGGGACAGGCGAGCGTGCTGTACACGTTTTATCCCCCGCTGGAAGCGCACTGGACGTTCTATCTGGGGTTGGCGCTGGTGGTTGCCAGCACCTGGGCAACCTCGGCGAATCAGCTTGTCACGCTCTCGGCATGGCGCAAGGAACATGCGGGCGAGCGCATCCCGCTGCTCGCGTTCATTTCGACGGCCACCTACGTGATGTGGGATGTTGCGTCGGTTGGGCTTGCGGTTGAAGTGGTCGTGCTGCTGCTGCCGTGGTCGCTGGGATTGCTCGCCGGAGCGGACCCGATGCTGAGCAGGACGCTGTTCTGGTTCACCGGCCATCCGATCGTCTACTTCTGGCTGCTGCCGGTTTATGTTTCCTGGTACGCGCTGATTCCCAAGCAGGTCGGCGGTGCTCTGTTCTCCGACAAGCTCACGCGGGTGGTCTTCGTGCTTTTTATCGTGCTAATCCCGGTCGGCTTCCATCACCAGTACGTCGATCCGGGAATCACGCAGGGTTATAAGTTCGCTTCGACCGTGCTGACGTTCGGGATTTTTTTCCCGAGCCTGATGACGGCGTTCGCGGTGATGTACGCGCTCGAGATCGGCGGACGCCGGCGCGGCGGGAAGGGACTCATCGGCTGGTTCTTCAAGATTCCATGGAGCGATCCCTCGGTATGCGCGCAGGTGCTGGCGATGCTGACGTTCTTTGTGGGCGGCATCACGGGCCTGATGGTGGCGAGCTTCGGCATGAACCTTATGCTTCACAACACCACCTTCATTCCGGGCCATTTCCATCTGACGGTGGGCAGCGCGGTCATGCTGTCCTACATGGGAATCGCGTATTGGATGGTGCCCTATCTGGAGCGCAGGAAACTCTGGGCGCCGAAGCTTGCGGTCGCGCAGTCGGTAATTTGGTTCGGCGGCGTGCTGATCATGTCGCGCGGGCTGATGATGGGCGGGCTCGAGGGGATGCCGCGGCGCACCGACCTGGCGCTGGCAACCTATAGCTTGCCCGGATGGCGCGTCGCGGGAGCGATGACCGGGGTCGGCGGAACGATAATGTTCATCAGCGCGATGCTCTTCTTTCTCGAGCTGGTGATGACCGTGTTCGCAGGAGAAAAGACCGCACCCACTGACATCCCGTTCACGGCAACGATCCGGGCTCCCGAAAAAGCCGGATGGGAGCTCAGGCTCGATAGCCTGCACTACTGGGTTGGAATCACTGTAGTCCTCTCGATACTGGTGTATGGGCAGACGCTATTGGCTCATATGCCGTCCAATTTTGTGCCCGGTCTCCGACCGTAGGGGCCGTTCGAGAAGGGAATTATCGGGCAGTGGACTACCCTACCCGAAAATGCTACACTTTCCGGCGATGAGTCGGACCCTGACTTACCTCCCTGTTGGATTAGGCGGGCTGTTGGGCCTGCTCGCCTTGGGCGGCTTCCTTCGCCTTGCGACGGCGACAAGCCCGTTGCTTCTGCGCGCGGTAATGCGGGCTCGTCTTCTTCTCTTCGTAGTGGCCGCATCGACGACAGAAGAAAAACAGGATTGGCTGCGCGTATCGAGAACCCATGCCCCAAGTTTCCGCAGTTGGCGGGTAGTCGTCAAGCGCGGTACCATGCGCCAATCCCTCGTGAATCCTTAGCGTGCTTCACGAACCGAAATTTTGGGTGTTTGCTCTCGCTCTCGCGGCTCTTTTTGGCGAAGCGATCAATCTCATGCTGACGCCAAATCGTCGCATTATGGGGGTTTTGTGCATGGCTGTCGCCCTCGCGGGTTTCAGTTGGCTGTACTTTGCTTGGCCCGAATCCGGGCCGTCGCCGTCACCTATCGCGACCCAAGGCGGTGGAACAGGCGGCAGTCAAGCTGGCGGGGGCGGAGGCGGAGCTGGTGCTCCTGGCGGACCGGGCGGGACATATATCCAAGGGAACCAGATCAACAATTATCCGACTCCGACTGTCTCAGCTAAATCAGTGGTGTTGGTGAGCGATTACCGAATGGCTGGACTGCCTATTACGGTGCCGCCTCATTCGATGTTCTATATACTTCCTCTACGCGCGAAAGCACCCAATCCACCAGTTGTGTTCGGTGTCGCGGTGCTATTCAGCGTAGATAATACCAACGGGGATAAACCACTGATTTGGCCACCGGCAGATATTCAACCAAAAAGAGAACCATCAGCGCCAATTTGGCTACCTGAGTTCTCATGGCGTTGTGAAGTAAAGAATATAGGTGAAACGCCCATCATCAATGCAACACTAACGTTCATGGCCCATTTCGGCAGCGACGTTCATCCGCTACCCGTTCGTATTGGTGCCCTCAATGCGGGTGACACTTTTACACTCTGGATTGTTAACGAGGGTGACGTACTAGCAACTGTTGATCGGCCCAAAACAATTGATGTGCAAATACCCGGCGAATCAGAAAGGCGAACCGTCTGCCTGACGCAAGGCGGCAGTAACCTACTCGACATATTGCCCAACATTTTCTTTGGCCCGACGAGGAACAATTGGCCGCAATAAGGTCATGGGAAAGGTAGCTCCAATTGCTTCGGCTCGCTGGCGTCGTCTGCGCTCTGCTGTAGCGCCCGCCAGTCGGTGCGCTTCAGCATCCTGCTATCGCCTTGCCGAAAATATCGGCTTCTCTGCGGTTGTTAAAGCGGAATTGAAACTCCGCCAAATACAGCGGCAGATACTTTTCGCTCACGTGGTGATAAGTACCGATCACGCCGCGCTTCAGGAGCGCCCAGAACGATTCGATATTGTTCGTGTGGACGACCCCGCGAACATAGACGCCTTCGCTGTGCTTGATGACCTCGTGGCGCATGGAATCGCCGATGGTGTCGTAGCCCTTGTGTTCGTCGGTTGCGATAAGCTCGACCTTCTCTTTGTCCACGACTCTGCGGACGAAGCCCATCATGCGGGCGCGGTCGGCTTTTTCGATCACTTTGCAGACCACGTTACCCTTGCGCGCGATGGCTCCAATGACCACGGCTTTGCCCTTGCCAGCCGTGTTGTGCGGATCGCGTTTGTCCCAGTGCTTGTTCTTCTCTTTGCCGCCGACGAAAGCCTCGTCAATTTCGACGATTCCCATCAGTTTCTTAAAGTCAGGATCGTGCATCGCGGCGCGAAGTCTCATGCACATGTACCAAGCCGTCTCGTAGGTGGCGCTTCCGATGAGCCGGTAGATCTGGTGGGCACTGATGCCCTTCTTGCTCGTAACCATCAGATGCAGGACTTGGAACCACGTGCGGAGCGGCTTCTTGGTTTCCTCGAAGATGGTTCCCGTCTTGAGCGAGAAGCGGTAGGGGGAGCGGTTATCCGCTCCGCACTTCTTGCACTGCCAGTGCCACGGGCGTGCCTTGCTCTCATACACGTGGTCATTGCCGCAGCGTGGGCAGCAAGGGCCGTTGGGCCAGCGGCGCTCCAGGAGGTAGGTCCAGCACGCGCCCTCATTGGGGAACAACGCCTCGAACTCGGAAAGCGTCATCTGGGGAACGAATTTCGGTTCGTCGTTCTTCATGGTTGAAATATTAGCGCAAATGATAGCGGTAGTCAAGTGCCCGATAATTCCCTTCGTGAACGGCCCTCGACGACGTCCGGCTTCGGCTCCTCCGTCAATCAGTTGCCACTTCGCGTGGTCGCCGGGTTCTCTTCATCGCTTGCCCACGCTGCCGGATTGTCCCGGATGTACCTGCGGATTCTCTCGAAGTCGGTCTCGTCTCTTATGACGTGTTCGTAGAACCCCCGCTGCCATAGCTTGGCGCCCCGCGTACCGCGGATTCCATTGATGCAGCTCGTAGAGCGGCTCTTGAAGGCTCCCACCAAACTGCTAAGCGTTTTGGTCTTGCCCGATGCACTTCGGGAACCGCCGGTTAACACCAGGATTGCGTGGACATGGTTTGGCATGACCACGCACTCATCGAGGTCAACGTAGGCGTACTGCCTGGTCAGCCAGTTAAGGCAATCCGCGACGCTCCGTCCCAGCTCATTCAGCCGCATTTCGTCGTCCACCACGCCGCCGAGAATGCAATCACGCTTGAAAACGCAGATCGTCACAAAATAACCGCCCTCTTGGCAGTAGTCATATCGCTTCAGGCGAAGAGACTTGCGCTGATACCACATCGTCATGGCGCATGCGCGCGGCATGGAGGGCCGTTCACGAACGGCCCCTACGGAAGGGAAGAACCGCCGCTCGCGGCGGGTGCGCGCTGGCCGCCACCTCGCGCTGCACGATTCTGCATTTTTTCCGTAGTAGTAGGGGCCGCTCGTGAGCGGCCCTCCACAACGAGCGTCGCGGAGGGCCGTTCTCGAGGGGCCCCTACACCAATGCGTGTGCTCTCAGGCCGGCTTCTCTCCCCCGATCGGATGTTCCCGCAGGAACCTCGCGATCGCCTCCGATAGCGGACGCGGGTTTTCCATCTGAAGGAAATGCCCCGCCTTGGCAAGCTCGAAGGGCTGCGCCTGCGGGAACCATGAGAGCACCAGCTTGTGCACGTCGTGGAAGATGCGAATCGTGTCGGCGCCCACCACCGCCAGGACCGGCTGGCGGATTCGCGCGGCGTCTTGGCGAGTGAAGCTCCACTCCTGGATGGCCGGCGATTCAACCATGAAGAAGTTGTCCGCGTCGGCCACGGCCATTTCGAAAGCGCCGGCGAGGCTGTCAATTATCCGGCGCCAATTCGGCCCGCCCACCAGTTCCAGGAAGAGTGCCATCGCGCCGCGCTTGTCGCCTTTTCGATACTCAGCCAGCGGCCCGGTCACGAAACCTTGCAGGAACTCCCCGTTGTCGGGCACAGCGCCCATCAGGGCGGGCTCGAGCAGAACGAGCGACTGCAGCGCATCCGGAAAGTCGAGCGCGAGCTGTATCGCGATGGCGCCGCCGTACGAGTGCCCCACGACGTGCGCGCGCGATACCCCCAGACGGCGCATCAGCGCCATGCAGTCGGCGGCCTGATCGGGGATGCTCACCGGCGGTTGGGGATGCGTGCTGGCGCCAAAACCGCGGCGCCGATACCGGAGCAGGCGGAAGGCTGAGAGCGACGGCTCGCCCATCATCGGCAGGTACGTATCGGCGATCGCGCTGCCGTGGATTAGCACGACAGGCTCGCCGCTGCCGTGCGTTTCGGACTCGAGCTCGACGCCGTTGACGTTCACGCGCTGCATCATGCGGCACCTCGTGGCGAAGATGCCGCACAACTTACGCGAGCCGCCGGGTTTGTCAAACTCAATCCTCACAGGCTGGAAGCCTGTGCCACTCTACAAGTCTGGGCCATCTGCAGATCCTGTGTTTGTGGCACAGGCATCTTGCCTGTGGCTCTTTAGAAACGACTTCAGGCGCCGCTGGTCAGCCGCGCGCAGAGCCGGGAGTCCTGTGCCATGTCGATCAGCGTCCAGGCCATCGCGATCGACCCGTCGAGCACCGCCTTGTCGGCCGCGCTGGTCACGCATTGCGCGGTGAACTCGGGCTGATGGTTCACCGCGGGCAGCGAAGCGATGCCGATCAGCGGATGGATCGCGGGGATCGCGAGCGAGACGTTGCCCATGTCGGTCGAGGCCGCGGCCCGCTGGGTTCCCGGCAGCTCGATAAACCCGCGCCCCAGCCGCTCCGCATTGCGCCGGTACAATTCCGAGATGTCGCCGTCGTATACCATCTCGGCGTAGGGCTTGTCGCCGCCGACGATTTCAAGTTTCGCGCCGGTGGCGAGCGCGCCCGCCTCGAAGCATCGGAAGACCTTGCCGCGGATGTCGTCGAGGTCGCGCAAGGTTTCGGCCCGCACCATGAACTTGGCGGCGGTATGGGCCGGCACGATGTTGGGAGCGTCGCCGCCTTTGGTGACGATGCCGTGGACGCGGTCGGTCGGCCGCATGTGCTGGCGCAGCAAGCCGATCGCGGTCTGCGCGACGGTCAGCGCGTCGGCGGCGTTGATCCCGAGTTCGGGGAATCCCGAGGCATGCGCCTCCTTGCCGGTGTAAAGCACGTCGAAGGTCGAATTTGCGATCATCGCGGGCTTGAGCATATCGATCGGTGCGGGATGGACCATCATCGCGGCGTGTACGCCCGCAAACGCGCCGCGCTCCAGCAATAGGATCTTACCGCCGTTGTTGCCTACCTCTTCGGCCGGCGTGCCGATCACGCTGAGCCGGAGCCCGACCTCATCGGCGATCCTGGCGGCTGCGATTCCCGCTCCCAGCGCCATCGCCGCGATAATGTTGTGGCCGCAAGCGTGACCGATGCCGGGCAGGCAGTCGTACTCCGCGCAGATCGCCACGTGCAGCGGGCCGGAGCCCGCCCGCGCAACGAAGGCGGTCTCCAAATCGCATAGCGGCGCTTCAACCGCGAAACCCGCATCCGCGAGCGCCTCGCACAACCATCGCGCCGCCTGCCGCTCCTCGAAGCCGAGCTCGGGATGGGCGTGAATCCGATGGCTGAGCGCAATCAGCTTGTCACCCACACCCTCGCAGACCTCCCGCGCACGCGTCTTTACATCCATGGCGATTTGGACCTCTCCCTTTTCGTGTCATTCAAGGTTGACGCTAACACGCGACCCCCGGCCGTGCCAGCGCGTTGCGCCAGCATGGTTCCACCCGTCAAGCGGGGGGTGCGATGCAGCGGACAGACTTCCAGAGCTAACGACGCGCGATCAGGGACGCCCTACACTCCGAACACGCTGCCGGTGCCCGGCACGAACTGATACTTCCCGCGAAGATCTGCTGTGAGGCGGATCTTCCACAACGCCGATCAACGTCGCGGTGAAACTCTTGGTCACCGAGGCGACATCGTGCTTCATGCTTCCGCCTTCAGTACGTCGGTCCCTGTTTCAGGTAGTTGAAAGGCGCGGACCGGTTCACCTCGGCGCAGGTGAGCTCACCGTTTGCGACGGTGAGGGTGAAGTCGAAAATCTCGCGCCCAACCTGCTCAACTGTTTTTCCCTCATCGATGACTGTGCCCGCGTTGATGTCCATGTCGCCGGGCATGCTCTTGTAGATCCGTGAGTTGCTCGAGATTTTCACCACCGGAACCCCGGGGAAACCGGCCGTCGATCCCCGGCCCGTCGTGAAGAGCATGATCTGCGCCCCGCTGGCTGCGACGCCCGCCATCGAATCGATGTCATAGCCGGGTCCGTTCATGATGGTAAAGCCACGCTTGGACGGGCGCTCCGCGTATTCGAAGACTTCGGTGATCGGCGTGGTGCCGCCCTTCGTGATACAGCCGAGCGATTTTTCGACGATGGATGAAAGGCCCCCTTCGATATTGCCCGTTGAAATGACCAGGCCGGCGAGCTCGCCGAGTGTGGCCCGCACGTGCTTCTCGTGGTCGATCACCATCCGCTCCACCCGCTCGCCCACTTCGGGAGTCGCGCAACGGCGCCTGAGGATGTGGGCCGTGCCGATCATTTCCGTGGTCTCCGTGAGGACCACGGTGGCGCCTTCGCGCACAAAGAGATCGGACGCTGCACCGACTGCGGGATTCGCCGTGACGCCCGAGAGCGCGTCGGAGCCGCCGCACTCGAGGCCCACGATCAGTTCGCTCACCGCAACGGGCACGCGCTTTTGCTTTTTCAATTCCTGCAAAAGTCGCGTCGCAATTTCAATCCCTTTTGCCGTTGTGGCCGCGCTTCCGCCCGATTCCTGGATGACGAGGGATTCTGCGGGTTTGGCCTGGGCCAACTGCGTGAGAAACTTACTGCGCAACGGTTCGCAGCCAAGCCCGATCACCAGCACGGCGCCGACGTTTGGGTTGTTGATCAGGCCCCCGAGCGCGCGAATGCTCACCACCATGTCTTCGGGTCCGTAGCCACAGCCATAAGGATGCGTGACAGCGACAACATCCGGCAAGGTGCGGCCGATGGCTTCGACCACGCCGTTGGCGCACGCGACCGAGGACAGCACGAGCATGTGATTGCGCACGCCAACCTTTCCGTCTTCACGCTTGTATCCGAGAAACTCCATATTGGTGCCCTCGCACTTGCTTCACGATCCGTGTTTTCCGGCCCGGGCTCCGTGCACAGCGAGCAGCGACGATTGCCGGAACAGTCTCTAGCCGCGCGTTCCTTGCGGAATAGGCTGCGTGTTGTGGACGTGGACCCATTCGCCTTTGCCTATGTCGCGAGTGGCTTGCACTATCGGTTCGCCGTATCGCACCACAACGCCGCCGCACCGGATCGCCGTGAGCGCAATCTTGTGGCCGGCGGCGACATCCTCAGTAAGGTCAAGCAGACGCCGGCCGTCAATGACGACCGGCTCCCCTTTCGTCAAAGATTCCATTGCAACTGCGACATTATCGTTGGCGGCAATTTTCAACGCGTTGCTTTTCATAGATTAGCTTCCTGTCTTGCGGTGCATTCCGTCAATCCGAGTCGCTACACCCCGAACACGCTGCCGGTGCCCGGCACGAACGGCTAGATCCTCGCCTCAGAGGTGAACCTTAGGCTCGGGAACGCCGCCGCTGCCGGCGAGATAGTCGAAGTCGCATCCAAGGTGCGCCTGCGTCACATGTTTGGAGAACAGGGCTTGGTAGCCCCGCATGGCTCGCGGCTTCGGCGGCTTCCATCTCGACCGGCGCTCCTCGAGATCACTCTCAGATACCTTGAGCTCAATCCTGCGCGCGGGAACGTCGAGCTCGATAACATCACCGTTGTGCACGAGAGCAAGGGGTCCGCCTACGTAGGCCTCGGGAGAAACATGCAGGATGCACATTCCAAAGCTGGTTCCGCTCATCCGGGCATCGCTAATGCGGACCATGTCCCGGACCCCCTCGAGAGCAAGCTTCTGCGGAATCGGCAGCATTCCGCACTCAGGCATGCCCGGCCCGCCTTGAGGTCCTTCATTTCGCAGAACCAGCACGCTGTCTTCATCCACCTCGAGGTCCGGGTCGTGGATTCGCGCGTTGAGGTCATCGACATCCTCAAAGACGACCGCGCGGCCTTGGTGCCTCAGGAGCGACGCGGTGGCCGCGCTCGGCTTCATCACGCATCCGTCCGGCGCAAGGTTGCCCCGCAGCACCGCCAGCGCCTGCTCCGCAATCGGCTCCGTCATCGGCCGGATGACTTTCGCGTTGTGGACCTGTGCCCCCTCGATGTTCTGGCCGAGCGTGCGTCCATTCACCGTGGCGCAGTCGAGCGCCAGGCGGTCTTGGATTCGACTCAGCAATGCCCGAATGCCGCCCGCCCAATAGAAATCCTCCATCAGGTACTCGCCAGAGGGGTGCACATTCGCCAGCACGGGCACGCCGCGTGCGATGGCATCCAGATTGTCGAGAGAGAGCTTCACGCCTGCCCGACCCGCAAGGGCAATCAGATGGATCGCTGCGTTCGTCGATCCTCCCAGCGCGAAGCAAACCACGGCAGCATTTCGAAAGGCGGGCTCCGTGAGCAGGTCGGAGGGCTTCAGATCCCACCAAGCCATCTCGACGATTCGCCGACCCGCCTCGAACGCGAGCCGCATTCCCAGCGCGTCGACGGCCGGCACTGAAGAGGCGCCGGGCAGAGAGAACCCGAGCACCTCGGCGAGGGCAGTCATCGTCGATGCTGTCCCCATGTCGTTGCAAGTTCCCACCGTCGGAGCGCACGTCTGCTCGACCTCGAGGAACTCCTCGAACGAGATCTTCCCGTCCATAAGCTCCTGGCCGTACTTCCATGCTGCGGACGATGATCCGAGGCGCTCTCCGCGCCATGAGCCGCTGAGCATGAAGCCCGCCGGCACGTAGATGGAAGGGACATCGGCGCTGATCGCGCCCATCAGCAGCGCGGGCGTCGTCTTGTCGCACCCGCCCAGGAGGACGGCGGCGTCCACGGGATGGCAGCGGATCAGCTCTTCCGTCTCCATGGCCAGGAAGTTGCGGTAGAGCATGGTTGTGGGGGCGACGTTCCGTTCGCTGAGCGACATCGCGGGGAGCTCCACGGGGAATCCCCCCGCATGGAGGACGCCACGCTTCACGTCGTCGGCGCGCGCCCTGAGATGTCGATGACAGGTGTTGAGGTCGCTCCAGGTGTTAATGATGGCGATGACGGGTCGACCGACGAACTCAGCGAGCTGCCAGCCGTTCTGGAGCATCCGAGAACGGCGACCAAAGGACCACGGACCTTGGCCGAACCATCGATGGCTCCGCAGCTCCTCAGGCTTTCTTCGCTTGGACTCGAGCATTGTCTCTCTCCAAAGCCGGCGCGGCCGCTAGTCCACCTTCGACCTTACTGGTTGACCTTCGTTCTCTCTGAGTAGTCCGTGCGTGAAAACTGAAACGAGATCGGGCAATGCTTCAATCTTGCCGAAAGGCCGATGCCTCCCCATTGACTGCTTGTAACCGAACCATGCAATCGATTCCAACATGAAGCGCGCTGTAGCCGGAACAGAATTCGGAGGGCGAATCACGCCCTGCTTCACTCTAAGCGCGAGGTAATTCTCGAGCTGGCTCAATATCCGTCCTCGCGCGTAGGTGTCGTATATTTCCGCCAATTTACGAAACTCGAGGAATGATCTTTCCAGGATGATAAGCTGAACACGATTTGTGGCAGTGAGGTCCCAGAGTTCTTCCGTTATCGCTGCAATCTCTTTTGAGAGATCGATGTGCTTGGATTTCGCGTCCATGCACGACCTTATACTATTGAGGCTGCTGTCCTCCTTCAGCCTCTTCTTCAAGAGTTGAAGCAACTCCCTGTCAGACAACGAGGAGCTGCTGTCGGGCGGCGGCAGACTCGCGCCGCCGTTTAGACTGCCGTTCTCCAGCACATATTGGAAGAGATGCGCTTTGTTCTTGAAATAATAGTAGAGAGTGGCCTTTGACACTTTGGCCCGTTCGGCGATCTCGTCCATTTGCGTCAGCCGGTATCCCTTGAGCCGAACACTCTGATGGCGGCGTTCACGATATCGGGAATCCTATTGTCCGGCGTTATCCTCGGCATGGGCCCCTTTTCAGTGTCCTAGATTCTGTACAGTTTGTGTGCGGCGGCGCCCATCACGATCTCTATTTCTTCCATTTGGAGTCATTCAAATGCACATGTGCGTCGACGATCATTTGCCACACGCTCCCCGCGGCGGATATTGACTGACTCAGCCAGTTATATATTATACGCGCCGTAGTTTCGACTGTCGAGAGAAAGCCGACGAACGAGGCTGCCGACGCGCCCGGAGGTCGAGAGCAGGTTTCTGCTCCCTAAGGAACATCTCGCCGGTTTGACCGGCGCAGGGAGGGTGTCATGGAGCAACTAGAAGGGGTTTACGTTGTCCTTCTATCCGCTTTCCGTGACGGGAATGTCGATCGGACCGCCATGCGGCACATGGTGGAGCATTTCATCACTGAGGGCGTTTCCGGCCTTGTGGTCCTCGGGAGTAACGGAGAGTTCCCGTATCTTTCAGACACGGAGAAACGAGAGTTGATCGACGTGACGGTCGATCAAGCAAGAGGACGCGTCCCCGTGATCGCGGGAAGCGGCTACATGGGCACCGAACAGACGCTGGCGCTCACGGAATACGCACGCGAGGCGGGCGCCGATGCGGCCTTGATCGCGCTGCCCATATACTATCCCCTCAGCTTCGCGGACGTGAAACGGCACTACCGCCGAATTGCGACCGAATCCGGTTTCCCGATTCTCTACTACAATATCCCCGAAGCAACGCACCTGAGGCTCGCGCCCTCGCAGATCGCGGAGCTCGCCGAAATCGACCAGATTATTGGAGTGAAAGAAACGATCCTCGACGTTGGCGAGATGGGGGAACTCGTGAAGCTGGTGGCGAAGAGACCCTTTTCGGTCCTGTCAGGCACGGTGCTCAACCTTATGCCGGTCATGCAACAGGGCGGATGCGGCGCGATCTGTGTGCTGCCGAATCTCGTGCCCGGAAAGTGCATCGAATTCTACAACGCCCTCAAGAGCCGCAATGCCGAAAAGGCGGGCGAGATCGCGGCATTCCTCTTCAAATTCATGCCCCTCATGACCGCGACGCCCGCGCCGCACGCCATCATGAAGGAGGCGATGCGGCAATTAGGGCATCCGATCGAGCCGACGGTGAAGGACCCTCTACCTCCATTAACCATCGCGCAGAAAGAATTGGTTTCGCGCGTTCTTGCCGACGCAGGACTCGCTACTTAATCAAGGAATGTAGAAGTCACCACACCGGCTTTAGACTCAGGACGCGGCGGATTCGTCGGCGGCGCGGGCTTCGCGGGTGGCGAGCCGCTCACGCATCGCGCGATGGGCCTCGCGGGTGATCGGGTAGCGCGAGAAAACGATCGCGCTCAGCATGAAGATAGAGAACGGCGCCAGCGAGAACAGGCGGTGCAGGTTCTCGGCCGCCGCGGGCGTCAGCTCGTGTCCGCCCGGCACGTAGCCGATCCAGCCCATCGCCGGGCCCACCATCAGCAGGCAGCACGCGACCGCGAGCTTGATCGACATCGAGGTGATTCCCGCGTAGGCGCCCTCCTGGCGCCGGCCGGTGCGCTCCTCGTCCCATTCGATCACGTCGGCCGACGCGGCGATCTGGGTGACCCAGATTCCGATCGCGGAGAAACCGCTCAAGAACATCACCAGGTAGATTGCCGCGACGTTGTGCGGTCCGAGCGCCATAACGGTGAGCGAGCACATCGCATTGCACGCCAGCGCGACCACGGAGGCGGGCTTCTTTTCGATCCGGAGCGTGATCTTGAACCAGAACGGATAGGAGACGATCGAGCCGATGAAGTACGCGATCAGCCATCGCGCGGCGGCGCTGTCGTCGTGAAACCAATACTTGGCCAGGAAGCGGATCAGCACCGAGGTGACGTTGACCGCCATGATGGCGAGGGTGGTCGCGATCAGCAGGATCACGAAGGGCCGATTCTTGAAGGTCGAGGCGACCGCCTCGCGCAGTCCGAAGCGCTCGTGCCCGGCGAATTCGGGGCGCTCGCGCGTGCCGACCCAGGCGAGCGTCGCGCCGCCGCCTACGATTAATGCGCCGAACGCGCCGGTGACGCGGAAGTCGGTGCCGCGCGCGAACATCCAGCTCGCGGCGAACGGCAGCAGCGCGCCGGTCACATCCCCGACCGTGCCGAGGAGCTGGCGAAAGGTGGAGAGCCGCGTCCGTTCATCGTAATCCAGCGTGATCTCGGGCATCATCGCACTGTACGCGGTCTCGTAGAATTTGCGCGCCGTCAGCATCAGGAAGTAGAAGGCCAGGAACCACGCGAACAGGCCGCTGCGCAGGTCGGGCGGTGCGAGCAGCATCAAGTAGCACAGCGCCATCGGAATCGCAGCCAGAAAGAACGGACGGCGGCGTCCGGAACGAAACCGGGCGCGGTCGGAGATGTTGCCGACGATCGGATCGGTCAGCGCGTCGAGGCCGAGCGCGATGAAATACGCCAGTCCGAACAGTGCTGGCGAGAGTCCGAGCCGGTCGCTATAGAAATAGAACAAATGCAAGCCGAGCATCGTCGCGCAGAAGTTGAGCCCGAGCTGGGCCTGCGAGTAGACCAGCAGCGTCCGAAGCCCGACCTTTTCTCTGTCCCCCAACGACACCGTGCGGCGAGATTATCCGATAAGCGTGCCTCACAGAAGCGCGTCGCAGGGTGCGGAAAGTTCTTCCGCAGCCTGCCAGGCGTGATCGGCGCCGCGCGATTCGCCCTGGCCGCCGGATTCGCGGTGGCGGTGATGATCGCGCCGGCGGGATGCGCCTCGTACAAACGGGCGCCTGCGCCCGCGGCTGCATCGGGCGCCGCGACGTCCGACTCATCGGCGCCGACGCCGTCCGCGACGGTCCAGATCGATTACGCAATCAAGGGCGATCATTTGCGCTCGCTGACGGTGACCAAGTTCACGGCGGCAGAGTCTATCTCGCTCAAACCCGGCGAAGAGCGCACCGGGGTATCGATAGTGCGCTTCACGGGCGGCGTACCGGTATGGCAAATCCAGGCCGACCAGGGTCTTGGCGGCGAGTTGCTCTCCGGACTCGGCGCCGGCAGAAAACTCGCGCCGTCCAGCGTGAGCTATGGCAAGACGCCCAAGGGTTTCGCCCAGGCGATACCGGACTCCGGGCCGCCCGAACCGCTCGAAACCGGCGCCTACTACGTCTTCACGGTGGAACGCGCGCGGGGCTCGACCAGCTTTCAGGCAATCAGGGTCGCCTCTGACGGCTCAATCCTTGGCTACGACGCACAGCCGCGAGTCGGCGAGAGCTACGCGCTCTGCTGCAACATCAGCGCGGATTTCACATCGTCGGTCGGTCCGTAGGCCCTCCTTACCGGGTCCGCTCAGCGGCAGGCCGCCAGTGCAGGTCCCGACAGCGCGTACTGGGGCTGTCCGTTTCCGTCGAGATCCCCAGTGGGCTGAAATCCGATGCTGAGGTAGAGGGCTGCGGCGCGCGTGTTCATACGATGGCATCCGAGCTTGACCGTCTCGCATCGCGGATAGGCGCGCAGGATGAAGCGGATGGTCTCACAGACGGCGGCGCGCCCGTAGCCCCGGCTCTGCCATCGCGCGTCGATCAGGATGTCGTCGATCCAATAGTTGTCGCTGCTCTGCGGATCGCACAGAATCGAGACGTAGCCGACCATCCGCTCCCCGTCATAGATTCCCATCGGCACGTACTCGAACTGATCCCCGTGCTGGCGGACGAAGGCTGCGGCGAGCGACTTGACCGGCGAAGAGACGAAGCTCTCCTGGCCGGGTGCGACTTTCAGCTCGATCGCATCGCGCCAGTTGGAGCGGTCGATTTTCCTGTGCGCCACCTTCAACGAGGCAATTTAGTCCATCGCAACGAGGACTCCTCCCCTTACACGCTCAGAAAGATATCGCGTGCGCCTTGCGCGGTGAGCTTGCTGACCGAGGTCACCTTGTCGCTGAACCGGGCGAGCGTGGAAAGCTCGCTCGAGCCGATGTCGATGAGCACCGCGAAAATCTTGAACTCCAGCCGATCCTTGCTCTCGCGCAATCGCGCCAGGAATTCGGGACCCACCTGCGACTCGCCGTCGGTGATTATCACGATGTCCGCGCGCTTGAGCTGCTTGTCCTCGATCAGCTCGATTGCGGCGTCGAGCGGCTGCTCGAAGTCGGTGCCGCCGCCCGGAAAGTACTCCGCCATTTCCATCACCTTGGCCAGTTCGGGCTGGTAGCGGCGCTTGTGATTGAGGTCGAGCACCTTGAGGCTCTTGTCGCCCGAGGAGAACATCACGGCACGCACCAGGCGGCGCTGGCGGCGCGCGATATCCGCCAGGGTCAGGCTGACGGCCTTGGCCCACAGCTCTTTTTGCCCCTCCATCGAGGAGCTCACGTCCACGCACACCACCATCGGGCCTCGTCCCTTCTGCTCGTCGTCGCGCAGCCGGTACTGCAGCACAGTGCCTTCGAGCAGGCGGCGGCGGAAGTCGCGGGCGAGCGCCGGATGGTGGAGGGCGAGCAGCTCGGCGGGAATCAGCCGGCCGATGTCGGCGCCGCGCTCGATGTCGTAGGCTTCGGCGGCGCCGCGCTCCAGGGTCTTGCGGCGCAGCGCGCGCGCGTCATTCTTGAAGCGGCCGACCAGCCGGGCCAGCTCACCGAGCTTCTTGTTGCGCGCCAGGCGCCGCCCGAGTTCGAGCCGCTCGCCGGCCGAGAGTCGCCCGCCCTGTCCGAACTCGAGGCTGAAGTCGTGGGCGTCCTGCGCGACCCGATCGATCTCCTCGACCATCCGCGCGCCCTCGACCTGCATTCGCTTGAGCTCGCTCGGGTTGCTGTTGTCGAGCTGGTCGCGGACCTGGCGGGCCTTTTGATTGAGCCGCGCCTCGGAAACCTGCGCCGCGTTGCGCGCCGCCTCCTGCAGCCGCTCGATCTTCTTCTTCAGTTCTTCGTCCCCGCCCTCAAGCTGGCCGTCCTCGCGCTCGGCCATCTCGACGACGTTCTTGAGCGCCTCGGCGCGCTGCGCGAGATCTTCCTCCTGATGCTTCAGGTCCCACAGGTCGAGCATCTCGCGCTGGTTGATCAACCGCTCCGAGCGGACCAGCTCGATCACGTTCTCTCCGAGCACCAGGGCGGCGATCGCGGACTTATCCTCCTCCAGCAAGGTGCGGGTTTTGAGCGCCTCGAAGGCGGGCGAAGGGATCAAATCGCGCAGGATGGTCTGGTTGAGAGCGGCGCTGCGCCGCACCGCGTCGGGCTTTCGCCATACCAGGTTGTACTTGAAGAGCGCGAGAAAGATGTCCTGCAGGAGGGCGGCGAAGTGCGGCACCAGGCGCTCGCCCGCTTCGACCAGTTCATTGACCGCGGGCGCGCCGTGAACGATTTCGCTCCATGCGTGGCGATCGTAGCTGTCGCTCTCGAGCCAGGTGGCCTCGGCCGGGAGCGCCGGGATGTAGACCCGCCTGAGCTTGATCGCCCTTGACTTGGCAGATGTGGGCTTGCGCGCCATGGGCGATTGCTTCCCGCCCCAGTAGGCTATCAGGCCCGGCCGGCCCGCGTACAGGAATGCCGGGTATGAGGTCTCAGTGCGAGGGTCGCCGCACTTGTATGAACCCATGGGCAGGGACCAAGATTAAACAGAGGGCTTGAACGCCCGATAGCGATGGTAAGCGAGGGAGCCAATAGCGAACAGGCCCGGCGGCGCGACTCGCTGCTGATGGCGGCGGTGCGTGAGTTTATCGACACCGCGGCGCCGGTCGGTTCTCATCAGATCGTTTCGCGTTACCGGCTCGGCGTGAGAGCCGCCACGGTGCGCAACATGATGGCGGATCTCGAGGAAGCCGGCTACCTGCATCAGCCGCACACCTCGGCGGGACGGATCCCGACCGACAAGGCGTTTCGCTTTTACGTCGATCGGCTGATGCCGCGTCCGCAGATCGATTTCGAGGACCGTGCGCAGATCGAGCTTCACTACTCGGCCCGCTCGCGCGACTTTAACGAGGTCATCCGCGATACTTCGCGCCTGCTGGCGCTGCTCACCGGGCAGGCGGCAGCGGTGATGGCGCCGCGGCTGGAGGAAGCGACCCTCGAGCGGGTCAACTTCGTGTGGCTGCGCAATCGGCAGGTGCTCGGGGTCTTCGCGGCCGCCTCCGGCGGGGTCCACAACCGGGTCGTCGAGACCGAGCAGAGCTACTCGCAGGAGGAGCTCAACCGGATGGCGCGCTATCTGAACGAATCGATCCACGGGCGAACGCTGGAAGAGGCGCGGCGCTGGATCGAGCACGAACTGCGCGAGGAGCGCGCCCGTTATGACCGCTTCGGGCGGGCGGCGCTCACGCTCGGCGGCGAGGTCGCGCAGCATGCGCCGCCGCCCGCCGAACTCTACGTCGAGGGCGGCGCCAAGGCGCTCGCACAACCCGAGTTCAGCGATCCGGACAAGCTGCGCGAGCTGCTGCGGGTGCTCGACGACAAGACCGCACTGCTGAATCTGCTCGAGCAGACGCTAAAGTCGGGCAAGCTGGTGGTATCGATAGGGTCGGAGATTGCGGATGTGCGTCTCAACGCGTTCAGCGTGATCGCGGCCGCCTACGCGAGCGGTCCGATGCCGCTGGGCAGCCTCGCCGTCGTCGGCCCCGTCCGGATGGACTACGGGCGCGTGATCCCACTGGTCGATTACACCGCCCGGGCGCTATCGCGCGTGCTGGAGCACAGCGGCGCGTAGCTGCTTGCCGGTCAGGCGCGCACTCCAATGCCCGTTTGACCCCCCTTCTCAAGGGGAACTTCGGGCAAGCGGCGCCCCCTGCCGATTGTGATGGAATTTGTCCCTGCGGCAGTGGCGAAACCCGCAATCGTGCTTACGTTCACGGAGTATAGAGGACCAACTTCGCAAGATGAGCAAACGTGCCAAAGACGCCGGTAGCGACGAGGTGAAGCCGCCAACCTCGGATAACGCCGAGTCGAGATCGCAGGCTGCCGCGAGCCCGGAGCCGTCGGGGCCGACCCTGGAGGAGCAAATCGAAGCCCTTAAGGCCCAGATCGCACAAAAAGATTATGAAATCGCGGATCTGAAGGACAAGTACCTGCGTGCGCTTGCCGAGAATGAGAACGCCCGCAAGCGCCTGCGCCAGCAGAACGAGGATGCCCTACGCTTTCAGCGCGAATCGCTTCTGCGCGAGCTGTTGCCGATCCTCGACCATCTGGAGCTGGCGGTCGCGGCGGCTCAGACCGGCGGCGACGGCAAGCCGATCGTCGAAGGTATCGAGATGGTCCTGCGCTCGATGCATGACCTGCTGCGCCGCCATGGCGTGACGCCGCAGGAGTCCGTCGGGCAGCCCTTCAACCCGCAATTCCACGAGGCGGTCGCTCACGTCGAGAGCCTGGACCACCAGCCAAATTCCGTCATCAGCGAGTTCAACCGGGGCTACCAGATCGGAGATCGCGTGCTGCGACCCGCCCGGGTGTCGGTCGCCAAGGCGCCGGCCGTGCATAAAAAAAGCGGCGCCGGCGATGGAAATCAGGCCGAAAAGAACGACGGCGACGTTGAAAAAGGCTGAAACGTGGTTACCGTTTTTAATAGAGATTTAGTCCTGCGCGGACTGTGCGCGGACGGACAACATGAGGGATCGCAATGGCAAAAGTAATCGGGATTGACCTCGGCACGACCAATAGCTGCGTGGCGATAATGGAGGGCGGCGACCCGGTCGTGATCGCCAACTCCGAGGGCAGTCGCACTACGCCCTCGGTGGTGGCGTTCACGGACTCGGGCGAGCGGCTGGTGGGACAAATCGCCAAACGCCAGGCGATCACCAATCCGACCAACACGGTCTTCGCGATCAAGCGGCTGATGGGGCGGCGGTACGAGGACGCGGAGGTCCAGAAGGCGCTGAAGGTCCTGCCCTACAAGATGGTCAAGAACGACGACGGCGCGGCCTGGGTCGAAATCCGCGACAAGCGCTACAGCCCGCCCGAAATCTCGGCCTTCGTCCTGCAGAAGATGAAGCAGACCGCTGAGGACTACCTGGGCGAGAAAGTCACCGAGGCCGTGATCACGGTGCCCGCTTACTTCAACGACAGCCAGCGCCAAGCGACCAAGGACGCGGGCCGAATCGCCGGGCTGAGCGTTCTGCGCATCATCAATGAGCCGACGGCGGCCTCGCTTGCCTACGGCCTGGACAAGAAGAAGGACGAGAAGATTGCGGTGTTCGACCTGGGCGGCGGCACCTTTGACATCTCGATCCTCGAGCTGGGCGACGGTGTGTTCGAGGTCAAGGCGACCAACGGCGACACCTTCCTGGGCGGCGAGGACTTCGACCAGCGGGTTATCGACTATCTGGCTGACGAGTTCCGCAAGGACCAGGGAATCGATGTGCGCAAGGACCGGATGGCGCTGCAGCGGCTGAAAGAGGCGGCCGAGAAGGCCAAGTGCGAGCTGTCGACGGTGATGGAGACGGATATCAACCTGCCGTTTGTCACCGCCGATCAGTCCGGCCCCAAGCATCTCAACATGAAGCTGACCCGGGCCAAGCTCGAGGCGCTGTGCGCCGACCTGCTCGACCGGCTGGATGGACCGTGCCTGACGGCGCTCAAGGACGCCGGTCTGCGCACCAGCGATATCAACGAAGTCGTGCTGGTGGGCGGGATGACCCGCATGCCGGCGGTGCAGGAGCGGGTGCGCAAGCTGTTCGGACGCGAGGGCCACAAGGGCGTCAATCCCGACGAAGTGGTGGCGGTGGGCGCCGCGATCCAGGCCGGCGTGCTCAAGGGCGAGGTCAAGGACGTGCTGCTGCTCGACGTCACCCCGCTCTCGCTGGGAATCGAGACCCTGGGCGGCGTGTTCACCAGGCTGATCGACAAGAACACCACTATTCCGACCCGCAAGAGCCAGGTCTTCTCGACCGCGCAGGACAATCAGACTGCGGTCACGATCCGCGTCTTCCAGGGCGAGCGCGAGATGGCGACGGACAACAAGCTGCTCGGCCAGTTCGACCTGATCGGCATCCCGCCCGCTCCGCGCGGCATGCCGCAGATCGAGGTCACCTTCGATATCGACGCCAACGGCATCGTCAACGTCCATGCCAAGGACCACGGCACCAACAAGGAGCAGTCGATCCGGATCACCGCCTCCTCGGGTCTGAACGAGCAGGAGATCAAGCGGATGGTGGGTGAGGCGGAGTCGCACGCGCAGGACGACAAGGAGCGGCGCGCCCTGGTCGAGGCCCGCAACAAGCTCGACAACATGATCTACACCACCGAGAAGACGCTCAAGGAATACGGTTCCCAGCTCGATGAGCCCTCGCGCAAGAGCGTCGAAGAGGCGCTGGCGACAGCCAAGGGCAAGCTCGAGTCCAAGAGCAAGGACGAGATGGAACGGGCGGCGGAGACGCTGGCCAACGCCTCCCACAAGCTCGCCGAGGCGATGTACAGCAAGTCCCGCCAAGGGCAGGAAGCCGGTGGAGCGCAAGCGGGCGGCGACGGCAAGGCTGGCGGCGGCGAAGCCAAGGCCGAAGGCGGCGAGGCCAAGAAAGAGGACGTGGTCGACGCCGACTTCAAGGAAGTCAAGAACTGACAAGCGAGAAGGCAGAAACTCAGAACTTGGCTCCCACGGTGATGGGCCTGCTTACTTCAGGGCCGCCTTCCTAATAGAATCGCTCTGCGATGCCCGCGGACCACAAGCGCGACTATTATGAAGTCCTTGGCGTTTCCAGGGGCGCCGGCGACGACGAGCTGAAGAAGGCCTACCGCAAGCTCGCGATCCAATCCCATCCCGATCGCAACCCGGGCGACAAGCAGGCCGAAGAGCGCTTCAAGGAAATCAACGAGGCTTACCAGGTGCTCTCCGACTCGGAGCGGCGCGCGCAGTACGATCGCTACGGGCACGCCGCGTTCCAGGGCGCCGCGGGCAACGGCCCGTTCAGCGGTTTCGACTTCACCCAGGGCTTCGAGGAAGTCTTCTCCGACATCTTTGGCGACTTCTTTGGCACCGGCCGCGGCCGCTCGCGCTCGCGCACCCGGCGCGGCGACGACCTGCGCTACGACCTCGAGATCGAGTTCGAGGAAGCGGCCAGAGGGATCGAGAAGGTCATCAACTTCCAGCGCCTGGCGACTTGCGAGGCGTGCAACGGCAGCCGCGCGCGCGGCGGCGCCACCGGCGTCAAGACTTGTCCGAACTGCCGTGGCACCGGCCAAGTGCGCACCCAGCAGGGCTTTTTCTCGATCTCGACCACCTGCGGCCAATGCCGGGGCGAAGGGGCGACAATCGCGGACCCCTGCCCCAAGTGCCAGGGACAGGGCCGCATCCGCAAGCCGCATTCGATCTCGGTACGAATCCCGCCGGGTGTGGACAACGGCTCGCGCCTCAAGCTGCGCGCAGAGGGCGAGGCCGGATTCGGCGGGGGACCGCCGGGCGATCTCTACGTCGTGATCCACGTCAAGGAGCATCCGCTCTTCGTCCGCCAGGACAACGAGATCGTGATCGAAGTCCCGGTCAGCTTTCCGCAGGCGGCGCTCGGAGCCGAGATCGACGTGCCCACGCTCGACGGCAAGGTCAAGCTCAAGGTTCCTCCCGCAACGCAGTCGGGCAAGGTCTTCCGGCTCAAGGGCAAGGGCATTGCCGACCTGCACGGCTACGGGCGAGGCGACCAGTTGGTGAAGATCGTGGTCGAAACGCCGCACCGCCTGAGCGCGCGCCAGCGCGAATTGCTCGAGGAGTTCGCCAAGCTCTCCGGCGAAGACGTCAACCATCCTATGTCCAAGGGCTTCGTGGACAAGCTCAAGGAGATGTTCGGCTAGTACCCTTCTGATCCGGTGACCAGCGTTCGGCCGGTTTTCGCTGTTGAAGTGCTTCACGCTTGTCGATATCAGCGATGATCACTTTCGCGTCTTCGGCTGCGTACAGCTTGGCCGTTGCCGCGCCGATTCCCGGACATCGCTTCCGTAGCATTCTTCTTTTGCGTAGCGCCGGCCTCCGCGCCGGTTCTTTTCAGCGCTTGCGGGCGCGGGAGAGGTGATGGAACGTGCTTTGCGTCGCCGCGGGTCCCGGCACTTGACGGATCTTTTCTTTGTCTTACAATGAACCACAATGCGAGACACGATCACGCTCTCACTCCCCCAAGCAATGACCCGCCAGATCGAGGACGCCTGTCGGCGCGAGCACCGCACGAAAAGCGAACTGATGCGCGAGGCGCTCAGGGTGTATTTCGGTACGGCGCGCAGCCTGCCGAGCTACACGCTTACCAGGGCGGAGCTCGAAGGCATCCGCAAAGGCCGCGAGGAAATCCGCCGCGGCGACTACTATACGCTCGATGAGCTCCACGCTTCTTTGGAAGGTCATGACCGCCGACCGCGCGCAAAAGAGTCTCGCCCGCACGCCGGACCGCGAGCGGGCGCGGCTGCTGCGCGCCATCGTCGCATCCCCTCACGAGCCGAGTTGCGCGCCTCGATGCCGAGACTAAGGGTTCCGAGCGAAGTACTGATTCGCCAGGATCGAGAATTGCGCTGAGCAGCTCCACCTACATCGACACGAGCGCCTTGGCCAAGCGATATCTGCGCGAAGCCGGGTCGGACGAATTCGACCGCTTCCTTGGACGCATGGTGTCAGTATCGATCAGCCGCCTCACTATGGTCGAGTTGCGTTGCCTTCTGGGCCGCCGCCGCCGGAACCGAGACATCGATGCCGGCGCGGAGCGCAGAGCGGTAGCAGCCTTCGAAGACGATGTAGCGCAAGGATTTCTCGAGGTGCATCCCCTGGAGGATCGGCACGCCATAGGCGCTAGTGCTCTTCTGGCCCGTCTCAACGCGGTTCCGCTCAGGACGCTCGACGCGCTCCATCTGGCGATCGCGACCGCCATTGGTGCGGATGCGACCGCCACTGCGGACGATACCTTCGCCGCGGCCGCCGCCGCGCTCCGGCTGCGCGTTGAGTGGTTCGGCAGAGCCGAGTGGAGTGGACGGCGGTAATAGACTTCGATCCTATCTTCGACAGCGTCCGCTTACCGGCCCAGCGCCTCCATCAGCACGCGGCGCATCGCCTCGACCGGCGGCGCGGCGCGATTGAAAAGCCTGAAGCCCAGTGCCGCCTGATAAAGCAGCATCCCGGCGCCGTCCGATGCCTGCCGCTGCGCTCTCAGCGCGGCCTTGAGGAAGGCAGTCGGGCGTGCTGCGTAAAGCAGATCGTAGAAGAAGCACGCCGCGGGCGTCGCTTCGTACCTGAGCGGCACGAAGCCGCGCGACTTGAGGCCCATCGAGGTGGCGTTGATCACCAGCGCGGCGCGCGCCAGCAGCGCGCGATCGAGCAGCGCGTCAAGGCCGCGCACCTCGATCTTCCCGCGCATCGCGTGATGCGCCGAGAGCCGGCTACCGAGCGCGAGCGCGCGCTTCATCGTGCGGTTGGCAAGGACGATGCGCGCCGCGCCGAGCCGCGCGCAGGCCAGCACCGCGGCCGCGCCGCCGCCTCCGGCGCCGATCACGATCGCAAGATCGCCGCCGAGGCTCACCTTGAGCTTGCGCAGGTCGCGTTCCAGGCCGCGCGCGTCGGTGTTGTCGCCGGACAGCGCGCCGCGCCGATTCACGACGCAATTCACCGCCCCGAGGATCTTCGCCTCGGCGCTGAGCTGCGGGAGCATCCGGGCCGCGGCTTCCTTGTGCGGGACGGTCAGGTTCACGCCGGCGATGCCGAGCGCGGGGATGGCGCGTAGGGCGGCTTCGAGGCCGTTGGGCTGGACCTGGAAGGCGAGGTACGCGCGATCCATCCCAAGCGCCGCGTACGCGGCGTTGTGCATCGCCGGCGAGAGCGTGTGTTCGACCGGATCGCCGAAAATCGCGGTGATGAGCGTGCGGCCGGAGAGTGTCATGTCATTCAGTGGCGCGGCCTGAACAAAGCGCGATGGCTCCGCGACATTTAATCTGTTACCCATCCTGCCGGTATATTCTGTTACCTATCCTGCCGGTTCGCACTGCACGCCGACCTCTCCCTGGTCAGGGAGAGGGGAAGAAAGAGGCGGCTCTCGCTCGTTAACCACGCTCTGGTCAGGGACAGGGTTACGAGGCGCGCGCGAGGCAGGTTCTGTCACCCTTGTCGTCGCCTCATCCCGCGCGCGCTGCGGCTCGCACTTCTTCGGAGGTGAACAGCCAGCGGTAGCGGAGCTGCTGGCGCGCAAAGGCTTCGCGCGCGCCCTCGTCGCGATCGACCAGCGCGAAGGCCGCGACCACGCGCGCTCCGGCGGCGCGCAGCGCCGCAACCGCGTCCAGGCTCGAGCCGCCGGTGGTGATGGTATCGTCGATCACCGCGGTGAGCCGCTCTTTGGCGAACGCGCCTTCGATACGTTGCTGGGTGCCGTGCGCTTTGGCCTCCTTGCGCACGAAGAATCCCCGCAAGCTCGGGGCGCGGCGATGGGCCGCGGCGATGATCGCGTCGGTGATCGGAATCGCGCCGGCCGCCATCCCGCCGATCTGCTCGATGTTGTCGGCCTCCACCAGCTCCAGCATCAGCTCGCCCGCCAGGTAGGCGCCGCGCGGGATGAACAGCGTGCGCTTGGCGTCCACGTAGTAATTGGAGGAGCGGCCTGAGGCGAGGGTCAATTCGCGCTCGATGTAAGACTCGCGGGCGAGCAGTCTCAGCAGTTCGGCGCGCTCATCCGGGTTCATGGCTGGGCGCGATTTAATCCGATGGCATCGCTGTGCACAAGATGCCCGCGCGCGAGTGTGCCGGTTGGTTTCGCGATGGTATCATCGCCGCATGCTGTTCGCGCCGTTCCTGCTGGTCTACGTCATAGTCTTCTTCGTCGCGCTGGCGTTTCTGTTCGTCCTGGTCGAGATCCACGTCATCAACTACGCCTTCCAGGCGATCGGATTGCCTCCCGAGCTGGCGTTTCTCGCCCTGCTGGTGAGCCTGCTCGGGAGCTACGTCAACATCCCGGTCGGCCGGATCGAGGGCGGCTAGGCGCACGCTGCCGAGATCGTCTCCAGCTTCGGCGTGCGCTACCGGGTGCCGATCCATGTCGGCGGCACGGCCACGACCGTCGCGATTAACGTGGGTGGCGCAATCGTGCCGGTGCTGATCTCGGTTTACGTGATGGTGAGTCAGCCGGGGGTAGTGTGGCCCGCGATCCTCGCGACCGCGATCGTCGCTCTCATCGTCCATCGCTTCGCCCGGCCGGTGCGCGGACTCGGGATTGCGACCCCGATGTTCATCCCGCCGATCGTGGCGGCGCTGGCCGGCGTCTTCCTGGCCGGCGGAATTCATCATTACGCGGGCCCGATTGCCTACATCAGCGGCGTGCTCGGCACGTTGATCGGCGCCGACCTGGTGAACCTGCGTAAGATCCGCGACCTCGGGGCTCCGGTCGCATCAATCGGCGGCGCAGGAACGTTTGACGGGATCTTCCTGACCGGAATCGTAGCGGTGCTGCTGGCGTAAGTTGCGCCGCCGGCCGTGGCCAATCGAGGAAATGTCTTGGATCGCTCTCCGCACCCTGCTAGGACGCGCCGCCGATCTGATTGAGGATTTTCTGCGCCTCGCTCGCGATGGCCGGGTTCTTGGCGGTGTCGGCGCCGGCCTGCTTGAGGTAGCGGATAGCATCGGCGCGATTGCCCTGCTGGGCGAGGATCTCGCCGAGCCTCAGCGCCGCGAACGACGAACCGGGATCCAGCTCGTAAGCCTTCTTATAGTAGGTCAGCGCGTCGTCGTACTTGGGCGGCGAGAACGACATGTAGGCCTCGCCGACGTTCAGGTATGCGCTCAGCTCGCGCGGCTGGTACTTGATGAGCTTCTTGTAGACCTCCGCGACCTTCGCGAAATCCCCGCGCGAGTTGTAATACAGTCCGAGATAGACGTACGCGTCGTTGAGGGTCGGATCGATATCGCTCGCCTGCCAGAGCAACTTGACCGCCTGGTCACTGTCGGTCATCTTGATCGCGGCGTCGACCAGGGCGCGCGCCTTGGCTCGCTCTCCATCCTGGCCCGGGCGCCGGCAAGGCTGATGGCCATGATGCCGAGCAGGGCGATCACAGTTTTCACTTTCACTGCTGATAAAAGGCGCCGGTTCTGCATAACAGTTCGTCGAGATCAGTTAAGATGGTGGCATGGAACCTTCGGCTTGCAAAGACGACCCGCCGCGACTCGCCGGCCCCGTCAGGTTGCCGGGCGCGTCCCGATAAATGGGACGATGGCGGGATCACGACGCTTCAAGGGTGCCGGCCTGGAGTTGAATTGCCTGGATTACGGCGGCACCGGTAAGCCGCCAATCCTGTTTCTGCACGGCGGCTCGGCCCACGCTCATTGGTGGGACTTCGTCGGCCCGGCCTTGGCCGGAGAGTTCCACGCGCTCGCCCTCGACCAGCGCGGACACGGCGACAGCGCGTGGGCGGATGAATGGGCGTATGGCTCGCGCCATTACGTCGCCGACCTGGAGGCGCTAATCGAGGGATGGGGCCGCGGCGCGCCGATTATCGTCGGCCATTCGATGGGCGGGCACAACGCGTTGCTCTACGCCGCCGCCCACAGCGAGCAGCTTCGTGCCGCGGTGGCGGTCGATAGCACTCCCGACTACCCGCAGCACGCAGTGGATTTCCTGCGCGCGGTCGGCGAACGGCCGGCGCGCCGTTTCGACTCGCTCGAGGAGGCGTGCGCCAACTTCCGCCTGCTGCCGAGTGAGACCAAGGCGGCGCCTGAAGTCTTGAGGCATGTTGCGGGGTTCAGCTTCCGACGCGACGGCGACGGCAAATGGGTCCACAAGGTCGACCGCCGCACGATGGTCCGGGAGCCGCTCGACGTATGGGCGGTGCTGCCGCAAATCAGATGCCCAGTCCTGATCGTGAAGGTCAGCCAGAGCCCGCTGCTCGATCGCGACACCGCGCGCCGGATGGCACAGACGCTGCCCCACGGCCGGCTGGTCGAGGTCGGCGATTCGTACCATCACGTGATGCTCGACAATCCGCAGGGGTTTGTCGCGGCCTTGAAGCAGTACATTTCAACCCTTGGGAGGGGCCGTTCGTGAGCGGCTCTCGCAGTCAACCCGCCAGCCGCTTTATGGCGGGAACGCCCCGCCTTCACTACCTGGAATGGAACCCCGAGGGCGCCGAAACGATCGTCCTGGTGCACGGCAATTCCGCCAACGCGTGGTGGTGGAAACGGATGGCCGTGCTGATGCCGTCGCGGTACAGGATGATAGCTGTCGATCAGCGCGGTCACGGCGACAGCGAATGGGTACGGCCCGCAGCCTACAGCCCGGCGGATTACGCCGATGACATCGCGCGATTCATCGAGGAGTGCGGACTCGAGCGCCCGATCGTGGTCGGCCACAGCATGGGCGGCATCAACGTGGTCGCCTTTGCCGAGCGCTTCGCCGCGCACGCACGCGCCGCAGTTGCGATCGACCTGGCGGTGACCTCGAGCGACAAACGCGACCGCTACCTGCGCCGGCTCAAGGCGCTGCCGACCGTGATGTACCCGGACCTGGAGACCGCCAGGAAGCGGTTTCGCCTGGTTCCCTCCGAAGGAGACATTCCGCACACGATCCTGGCCGAGATAGCCGAGCGAAGCCTTGCGCGCACCGAGGAAGGGCGTTACACGCTCAAGTTCGATCGCGAGAGTTTCTTCGGCAGCGACGGACTCGATGTGCTGAGCGCGATCCGCTCAGTGCGCGTCCCGCTGCTCCTGATCCGCGGCGAGCGCAGCCGCATCATGACCGCCGAGGGCGCGCAGCGCGCGGTGGAATCGAATCCCCACGCGCGGCTCAAAGTGATCGCCGGCGCGCATCACCATCTCCCGCTCGAGCGTCCCGATGAGCTGGCAAGATTGATCGAAGAATTCGCCAGCGGGCTCTGACCCTCCAAAAATCCGGCAATTGTCTTCCGGCTGAAGTGGCCCACAGCGCCAGCAGAGGCAAAGGTCGATCATTTTAGATCGAAAGTGCGAAAAAGTCTGGACGCTACCGGATGAGGTAACGGTGCCCGAGTTAGTGAGGCTACTGGTGGTCGAGAGAAGAAAATCTTGCCACGAAGGCGTTCGACTGACCTGTGTTGCGGGGCCACCTTTGTGCCGCATGCTTCAGCGGGAAATCAGAAGAGTAGGTAAGTCCTGTCAAGACTACATTGCCAAAGGGGTTGACGGCCAGTCCATAGGTGCGGTCGTTTTCCTTCCCGCCGAAGAACGTGGAGTAGTCTAACGTGACACCGTCTCGGCTGATTTGCATAAGTACGGCGTCAAACTCTCCCTGGAGAGCCGGGAATAGTGCGTCTTTGGTGTAAGGAAACAGGGATGGTGCCTCAACTGGAACGCTGGAAGGGGTGTATTCTACCCCTAAAGAAGAGGTCTCCCCGCCAACATAGGTCCTACCGCTCGAATCGACGGCCACGCTGGTGCAGAAGGCGGTCTCACCTCCATCGGTGGGCGATCCACCTCCCAGGAAAGTAGAGTAGACGAGTGATGCCTCGCCTGTTAAGGAAGGATCGATCTTCACCACGTAGGGCTCATCTCCGGACTTGCCTGGCCTGAGATAGGGGGCGCTGTTGTAAATGCTGGGTAGGTCCGGTCCGGTCATCGGAAAATCAGCCGACATGGTACGACCTGTGGCTACAATGAGTTCCTTTGGATCCAGAGCTACGGCGTATGTGTCATCCCGGGCGTCCTTTGCGTCAGCGCCCAGGTAGGTGGAGTAACGTGTCGTATATTGCGAGGATGAATCACCGGGTAGACTTGACGTGAACTGCGTTACAAAGCCGTTACTAATGTAGCCTGATGGCGCCGGATGACTTCGGTAAGCGTTGGTGGTGGTAGGAAAGTTTGAGGACTTGGTGTAACCTACCACAGTGATGTTATGGCCGTCGGCGTTCACCGCGACGGCGTGCCCTTTTTCTTCTTTTTTCCCACCAAGGAAGCTTGAGTAGACCAGCGAGGATGGGCCGCTCTTGCGGGGGTCGATGATGCTCAGAAGGGCATCCGTTGAACCGCCAAGTTTGGGCTGGATGGCATGCTGCGTCACTGGGAATGGGATCGCCTCGCCGCCGCCGCCCGAGTTGGTTGCCCCCGTGAGATACACCAAGGCCCGGGCGTCTACGGCAATGTTGTTGCCGCTATTGTTGTCATCGGTAAAGGTTACTCCCGGCGTTCCCTCCACGCCGCTCCCGCCTAGGTACGTCGAGTACTTCATTTTGCCGCCCGTATCGAATACGGTGACGAAGTAATCCGACTGTCCGTTGTTTCTCTCCTGGAAGGCGTTCATGGTAGGGAACGGTCCCGATGCATCCGAGGTTGTCAAGCCCGCGACGGCAACTCCGCCATCCGGCATGGCAGCAACCCCTATGCCCAGACTCTCGTTGTTGCCGCCCAAGTACGTGCACCAGAGCAGGTTGCCAGCGGGGTCGTACTTCGCCACGAAAGCCGACATCGTGCTGCCTGCCAAGGGTTTCTGTTGCCAGGCGTTCAGCACGGGAAGGTCGGAGACCTTGGTGCCGCCTGTCACGTAGGTGTTGTCCCGGGTGTCGATGGCGGCGTTCTGAGCGAAGGTACGGGCACTGCTGCAAGACTCACACCGCGTCGATCCTCCCAGGTAGGTCGAAAAAATCAGGCGCGGATTGGAACCGCCACTTCCACCGCTCTCGCTTCCCCCACTGCCCTCGCTCCCTCCGCCGCAGCCGACAAAAGACAGATACAAAAGGCAAAAGCAGCCACGGAGGAGTGCTGAAAATCTTTGCCGGGAGCACTTGTTGGCAAGCTTTGGAGTACTACAGTCATTAGCCGGGATTTCCATTTCGATTCTCCAATTGCAACTCCCGTATAGGCCGGACGGCCTCCCTCGGTGCCACGGGCACGTTGCTGTGGTCGCTCCTTTCACGGTGTGTAAACCTCGGCGGTCTCCAGCGCCGCCAGTCCGACCGTGTCGGTTTCGATGAGCCCACCCGGAATCAATACTTTTCCCGAGTGCAGCAACGTTGCGGTAAATAACTCGCGCGGCGAGAGCATCGCTACCCCTGCGTGGAACTGACCGGTTGAAGGATCGTAAAAGTCCACTGTGGCCGTCGTTGTGTCGAAGACGACGGGTGTATTGATATGACCGCCCGCGATCATTACGCGGCCGTCGGGCAGGTTGACTGCAGAATGCCAAGCCCTCACGCTGCTCATCACGCCCGCGGTTGGAGTGAACTTGCCGGTTTTGGGGTCGAACAACTCGGCGGTGGCAACCGCGGTGCCATTGGGAATGAAGCCGCCGGCAATTAAGACCCGGCCGTCGCCAAGCCGATTTGCGGTTGCGCTCGCACGCGGCGAGGTCATCGTATTCGGCACTGCGGTAAACATTGCGGTTTTTGGATCGTACAATTCTGCGGTATCGACAGCGCCGCTAGAACTCGTGCCTCCACCGGCGAGCAACACTTCGCCGTTGGCGAGCAGCGTGGCGGTGTGGTTTGCGCGGGGCGAGGTCATCGTCCCTTTGGTCGCAGTGAAGGTCCCTGTTTTGGGACTGTAGAGCTCCGCCGTGTCGAGCGCGTTATCGCTCGCGTCGAGTCCGCCCGCGATCAGCACTGTACCATCGCCAAGCAGCGTGGCGGTCGCCGAGGGGCGCGAGGCGATCATCGGGCCGGAGGTGGGTGAAAAGCTCATCGTTTTCGGATCGAAGAGTTGCGCGGTAACGCCGCTGCTGCCATCTACGACCAGTACCTTACCGTCCTTTAGGGTAACCCCGTTGCACGGCGCGCACTCCACGGCAAGATTGTTGGCGGTGGGCGCAAAATGGCCAGTCTTCGGATCGAACACTTCGGCCGTGTCAAGCGCCGTAGTCTCGTTGCCGCCGCCAGCGATCAAGACGCGGCCGTCAGGCAGCAGCGCCGAGGCATATGCCACCCTGAGAGCGTTGAGGCCGCCGGTCACGGTGAACGTCCCCGCCGTGGGGTTGTAGATCTCACCGCTCGGCTCGTAATTTCCGCCGTTGCCTCCTTGATCGTCGATTCCGCCAAGAATAAGAGGAGAGCCGTCGGGCAGTACGACGGCGGCGGCCGACTTGCGCGCAATGTGAAGCGCGCCGGTCGGAGAGAAAGTGTTGGTGGAGGCATCGAACAGATCGAAACTGGCCTCCTCCGGTATCGGGTATGGATAAGCACTGTCCCCCGCGCCAACGATCGCGTTTCCGTCCGCTAACGGCGCGGCGGACGGAGCCCATCTGGCGATACTCATCTTGTTGGCAGTGAAACTGAAGGTCGAGGTGCTGGGATCGTACAGTTCCGCGCTGTCAATGGCGGTGGAAACACCCGCGCCACCTGCCAGAAGCGCGCGGCCGTCGCCCAACAGAATTGCCGCAAAGTCCGTTCTGGCCGAGTTAAGCGGCCCGGCGGTGGCGCTGAAGGTTTCCGACACCGGATCGTAAAGCTCGGCGCTTGCCAGCACCGTTGTACCGTTGAGCCCGCCGGCCAGCAAAACCTTGCCATCGGCGAGCAGGACCGCAGCGTGAAACGCGTGCGGGGTGATCATATTGCCTTTGGTGTAGGAGAAGGCGCCCGAGGCAGGATCGTAAATCTCGGCGGTGTCGGTTGTGTGTCCGCCGGTAACGTCTCCGCCCGCGATCAACACGGTTCCATCCCGGAGCGTGGTTGCGCTGCATCCAAAACGGGCGTCATTCATAGCGCCTTTGGTGGGCGCGAAGCGGTTGCGCGCGGGATCATAAATCTCGGCCTGCAATAGAGCGTTGCCGCTGCTGTCGAGCCCACCCGCCTCCAACGCCGTGCCGTCGCTGAGCGCGGCCAGGCAGAGATTCTGCGCGGCGATTGGCAGTTGATTCGCGACCAGCGTAAAGCTGTCGGTCTGAGGGTGATATACCTCGCCGGAAGCGAGCCAGTCGGCCGCCAGGGATCCGAATCCTCCCACTACCAGCACGTCCCCCGATTTGAGCGTAACAGCCGGGGCGATTCGTCCCGCCTTCATCAGGCCAGGCACTTGAACCGTCGCGTTCCGCACCGGCGTTGGGGGGGCGCCACCCGAGCTGCCGCCGCACGACGCGCAAAAGAGCGTGAGCATGACGATACACAGAATGCGGGCTTTCATCTTTTCCCCTCTCGGAAATCATACGTCCAAGCACGGACAACCAGGGCTGGCGGTCGCACCGGTACCACGGGCACGTTGCTGTCGTCGCTCCCTTCACGGCGTGTAAACCTCGGCGGTCTCCAGCGCCGCCGTTGGGGGGGCGCCCGTCGCGCTTTCGATGAGTCCACCCGGAATCAATACCTTTCCCGAGTGCAGCAATGTTGCGGTAAAGAAACCGCGCAACGAGAGCATCGCTACCCCTGCGTGGAACTGACCGGTCGAAGGATCGTAAAAGTTCACTGTGGCCGTCATCGTGACGTAAGGGCTGGTCCCGGTCGCACCGCCCGCGATCATTACGCGGCCGTCGGGCAGGTTGACTGCAGAATGAAAAGCCCTCGCGTTGCTCATCACACCCGCGGCTGGAGTGAACTTGCCGGTTTTGGGGTCGAATAACTCGGCGGTGGCAACCGAGGTGGCATCGGCAATGACGCCGCCGGCAATTAAGACCCGGCTGTCGCCAAGCCGATTTGCGGTTGCGCTCACACGCGGCGAGGTCATCGTATTCGGTACTGCGGTGAACATTGCGGTTTTTGGATCGTAGATTTCTGCGGTATCAAGGGCGTCGGAATAGGAATCACTGGTGCTTCCACCGGCGAGCAACACTTCGCCGTTCGCGAGCAGCATGGCGGTGTGGATTGCGCGGGGCGAGGTCATCGTCCCTTTGGTCGCAGTGAAGGTTCCGGTCTGGGGATTGTACAGCTCCGCCGTGTCGCGCGCGTTGCCGCTCGCGTCGAGTCCGCCCGCGATCAGGACTGTACCATCGCCAAGCAGAGTGGCGGTCGCCACGAAGCGCGAGGCGACCATCGAGCCGGGAGTTGGCGAAAAGCTCATCGTTTTCGGATCGAAGAGTTCCGCGGTAACGCCGCTACTGCCATTTGCGATCAGCACCTTACCGTCGTTCAAAGTAACCGCGTTGAACGACGAGCGCGGCACATCGAGATTGTTAGCGGCGGGCACAAAATGGCCGGTCTCCGGATTGAACACTTCGGCCGTGTCAAGCAGCGAAGTCTCGTTGTAACCGCCCGCGATCAAGACGCGGCCGTCGGGCAGCAACGCTGAGGCATATGCCACCCTAAGAGCGTTGAGACCGCCGGTCACGGTGAACGTCCCCGCCGTGGGGTTGTAGATTTCACCGCTCGGCTCGTAATTTCCGTCGTTCTGCCCTTGATTGTCTCTTCCGCCAAGAATGAGGGGAGAGCCGTCAGGCAGCACCACGGCGGCCGCCCCCATGCGCGCAATGTGAAGCGCACCGGTTGGCGAGAACTTGTTGGTGGAGGCATCGAACAGATCGCAACTGGCCTCCTCTACTTCGCTTGGATAAGTGCTGCTTCCCGCGCCAACGATCGCGTTTCCGTCCGGTAGCGGCGCGGCGGACGGAAGCGTTCTGCCGGTGCTCATGTCGTTGGCAGTGAAACTGAAGGTCGAGGTGCTGGGATCGTACAGTTCCGCGCTGTCAAGGGCGCTGGAAGAACCCACGCCACCCGCCAGAAGCACGCGGCCGTCGGCCAATAGAAGTGCCGCAGCTTGCCATCGAGGCGAGTTAAGCAGCCCGGCGGTGGCGCTGAAGGTCTCTGACACCGGATCGTAAAGCTCGGCGCTTGTCAGCAGCGTTGTACCGTTGAGCCCGCCGGCCAGCAAAACCTTGCCATCAGCGAGCAGGACCGCAGCGTGGAACTCGCGCGGGGCGATCATATCGCCTTTGGTGTAGGAGAAAGTGCCCGAAGCGGGATCGTAGATCTCGGCCGTGTCGGTTGTGTTTGTGTTATCGAACCCGCCCGCGATCAGTACGGTCCCATCCTGGAGCGTGGTCGCGGTGCATCCATAACGGGGGTCATTCATCGGGCCTGCGGTCGGCGCAAAGCTGTTGCTCGTGGGATCATAAATCTCGGCCTGCGATAGAGCGTTGTAGCTGCTGTCGCGTCCGCCCACCTCCAACGCCGTGCCGTCGTTTAGCGCGGCCAGGCAGACGCTCTCCGCGGCGATTGGTAGTTGATTCGCGACCAGGGTAAAGCTGTCGGTCTTGGGATGATATACCTCGCCGGAAGCGAGGTCTTCGGCCAGGGATCCGAATCCTCCCACTACCAGCACGTCCCCCGATTTGAGCGTAACAGCCGGGGCGATTCGTCCCGCCTTCATCAGGCCAGGCACTTGAACCGTCGCGTTCGGCGCCGGTGTTGGCGGGGGGGCACCCGAGCTGCCGCCGCACGACGCGCACAAGAGCGTGAGCATGACGATACACAGAATACGAGCCTTCATTTTTTCCCCTCTCGGAAATCCGCCGCTTCTCTAAACGAATTACCCAGCACTCTGCAGATCTCTCTGCAATCTCTCTGCAATTTTGAGCACGGCATAGTATTATGATCAGAATTCATGGGTCGAATCACTAGTGCTTGCTTGCATAAATTCACGTTACATACACAAAGGCGGGCAGTTGCCATCGGCGCGGGACGCCCATCCCACTTCAGATTTAGCAGGCTGTGGAAAAAGCTTCCGCAGTCTGCTCCCCCTGTCTTCTCTCTCCCTGGTCAGGGAGAGAAAATTAAGGTTTTTCACCGCGATGCTCACTTCGTTCGAGTCGGTGGGAGCTTGCCAGCCTAGCGAGCGAAGCGAGCATGGCGGTGAAAGATCGAGCGAAGCGAGCGTGTCGATGAAAACCACTTTTCATCCAGGGTGCTTCTGCCATCGGCGAAGGGTCTGGTCTCGAAGGCGTTTCCGCACCCTGCTAGACTCCGAATTCGCGGATGGCCTCAAGACCGCGCGTCAGGATCGAGGGAGCGCATGCCCGAGATAGCCGAAACCGTATACGCGCCCGAGCTTGAGGGCGGTGAATGGCTCCAGCACGGCCCGGTGGGGATGCGCGCGCTGCGCGGCAAGGCGGTGGCGCTGATCGACTTCTGGGATTACACCTGCATCAACTGCATTCGGACGCTGCCGTATGTTACGGGATGGCATCGCCGGTACGCCGCGGCCGGACTGGTGATCGTCGGCGTGCACGCTCCCGAGTTCACCTTCGCGCGCGAGCACGGCCCGGTTAAAGAGGCGGTGCGCGCATTCAATCTCGACTATCCGATCGTGCTCGACAATGAATACGCGATCTGGCACGCCTACTCGAATCGCTTCTGGCCGGCGAAGTACATCGTCGATGCGCAGGGGCGGATCCGCTACTACCATTTCGGCGAAGGACTCTACCGGGAGACCGAGAGCCAGATTCAGAAGTTGATCCGGGAGCTCAATCCCGAGCTGAGCCTGCCGCCGCCGATGGAGCCGGTGCGCGACGCGGACCGGCCCGGCGCGGTATGCTATCGGGTCACGCCCGAGCTTTATCTCGGCTACGCGCGCGGCCAGTTTGGAAATCCCGAGGGTATCGAACATAACCGCCCGCACGACTATCGCGATCCGGGACGCCATGCCGAGGCGATCGCGTACCTGGGCGGGCGATGGAATGTGGGCGAGGAAAGCGCGCGGGCCGAGGGCCCCGATGCGGCGCTGCGCATCCGCTACACGGCCAAGGACGTCAACATTGTGCTGGGGCCGCCGGGGGCGGCGGTCAAAGCCGAGCTCAAGCTCGATGGCGGGCAGCGTGCGGGCGCCAACGTCGCGACCGAGAACGGACGCGCGATTGTCACCGTCGATCGCCCGCGGATGTACAACCTGGTTGCAAACGATTCCGTAGTTGCGGGAAGCCTGGAGCTGAGGGCGCCTGAGCCGGGGCTCAGCGCCTACGCGTTCACCTTCGTGTCGTGTACGGTGAATTGAGATGGCCGACAAGGTGGAACCGGCGAGCGATCGCGAAATAGGACTGAGCGCCGATCTGATCCTGAAGGCCGAGTATTCAATGGCGCTGACCGGCGCCGGGATGTCGGTCGAGAGCGGGATTCCGCCCTTTCGCGGCCCGGGCGGCCTGTGGACCAAGTACGGCGAGCCGCCGATGAACGGGTTCCAGGTTTTTCTTTCCGATCCCAAAAAGGCATGGGAAGAGCGGCTGACCCGGCGCAACGACGAGTTGTTCGCGCCGCTCCAGAAAGCACGCCCCAATGCCGGCCACACCGCGCTGGCGGAACTCGAGGCGCTCGGCATTTTGCGTTTCGTCATCACGCAGAATATCGACGACCTTCATCGCCAGGCCGGCCAGAAGGCGCTGGCCGAGATTCACGGCAACTGGAAGCTGATCCGATGCCTGCAATGCGTCACGCGATACCGGCGCGAGGAAATCAGCCTCGAAGTGCTGCCGCCCAAGTGTCCGCGATGCGGCGGGCTGCTCAAGAGCGACACGGTTTCGTTCGGCGAGCCGATTCCGTCCGACGTGCTGCGGGAATGCGCCGCGCATGCCTCGCGCGCCGACCTGGTGATTGTCGCCGGCACCTCGGCGACGGTCTATCCGGCTGCCGGCTTCGCGATCGAGGTCAAGGAGCGGGGCGGCGCGATGATCGAGGTGAATCTCTACGAGTCGGAGCTAACGCGAATCTGCGACTTTAGCCTGCGCGGGGGTTCCGCCGAAGTTCTGCCGCGCCTGGTGCGCGCGATCTCCGAGCGCCGCAAAACGTCGCTTTCCTGAAGGTTTGAACAAGCGTGCAGACCGCGGGCTGGTTGAATTCCGACCCGGCTTGAATCACCTAATCACCATATGCATAATCAACCAAAGAGTGATCAAGGCACGACGTGCCACGCTGGCTGCCAAGAGCTCTGAAGCAGATTAGAGAGCTCGCTGCTGCCCGGAAGGTCTCGTTCACTCTGAAGGCCCGTAGAGAGTTGGCCGGCTCGGAGCTTGGCTTGGACGAGGAGGACGCGTGCGACGTTTTGGCCAACCTGACGCCCGAGGACTCGGCGGGACGGCTCAAGTCGGCAACGACCGGTGAATGGATGTACGTGTTCAAGCCGCAGCTCTCCGCAACGGTGCTCTACGTCAAACTGATCCTGCGGGGAAGTTGCGTCTTGGTTTCGTTTCACGACGATGACGGAGGCAGTCATGAAGAAGACGCCTAGCCGAAGAGCTTCGCCAGCGCGTCGTTTCCGCGTCCTGCCTGACGATGCCTGTCCGGCTTGCGGGACCGACATGGTCGAGAGGCGGGGCGCACTGCGCCTGCCGGTCAATGGCCAGGAGATCTCAGTCCCGTCTGCTGTTCATCTCAGATGCTCAAAATGCGGGGAGATCGTTCTCCGGTTCCACGACGCTAAACGGCTCCGTGAGGATGCCATTGCGATCTACCGCAAGAAGCACAGGCTCTTGTCGGCAGACGAGATCCGCGCGATCCGCGGGCGGTTCGGTCTGACGCAGGCCCATCTGGGGCGCCTGTTGCGGCTCGGCGCGAATACCGTGTCTCGTTGGGAGTCGGCCAGGAACGTTCAGACATCCGCGATGGACATGCTGCTGAGGCTCATCCGCGATCTGCCGGGCAGCATCGACTATCTGCGAGATCGCGCTGCCTGAGGGTTGGCGGGTTTTCACGGCCGGCCGCGCAAGTCCGGATCCTGAAGCTCAGCGCAGGGCGCGCCTGAGCAGCACCATCCCGCCGCCGTTGTCGAGATCGGTGGGTCCGCTGACCAGGACCGCAGTGAAGCGCTTGCGCTCCGCGTCGGGAATGCTCTCGTAGCCGGCGCGCCAGCCGAGCAGATACTCGGGAAGATTCGGATCGCCGATCGCAACGATCGGAATATTGCGCCGGCTGTAGAAGGCGACGTCGTAGTTGAGCGCGTTCAAGTAGCCCACGCTGCTGCCGTCCACGATTCGCATCGCTTCGCCGGTGAATTGCTCGAGCGTGAGGGTCCTGGCGATCGCCGGCACCACGAAAAGATTCGCGGCCAGAGTGATACCGGCAAAACCCGCCGCAATCAGGGAAACCGTCGTCTCCACAGCCGGCCGCATCGCAACCAGCCAGGCGCCGAGCGCCCCGGTCGCCAATGGAATAAGGATCGCAAGAATCAGATGGCTCGCCGCCGCGTCGCGGATCGCCGTGACCAGTCCAGGCGCGATTATGTCCGCCCGCGCGAGGAGGCCGCGCAGCAGCGCCTGGTCGGCCCGGATAGAAACGAGCCCGGCAAGTCCGGCAATCCCGGCGCCGGCAAGCGCCAGCCCGCCGAGCGCTGCAAATGCCGAAGGCCAGCGAGCGGAACCCTCGCGCTCCGAGAACCGGCCGGTCAACGACACCGCGAGTATCGAGGTGAGCGCCGGGTAGAGCGCGAGCAGATAGACGCCGCGCTTGCTGCGCGCGACATTGTAGAAGACCAGCACCGTTACGAACCAGACGATCAGGTATCGCAGGCGCGGGCCGAGCCGGTCGCGCGCCCGGATCAGGCGCACGGCGGGCGCCGGCAGCAGGATGGTCCACGGCATGAAGCCGGCGAGCAGGGCGAGCTCGACATAGTAGAAGGGATGCGCGTGCCCCTGGTGGGAGTTGCGATTGCCGAAAAAGCGCAAGACGTTTTCCGCCAGGATCTGCTTGTCGATGAATTGACGGCCGCCGACCGCCGCCGCCGCGAGATACCATCCTCCGGCAAGTATCGCGACGATCGCCGCCCCCGGCGCGATTCTGAGCGCGCGCAAGAGCGCCCATCGCCGCTCGATCGCGATCCAGATCAGCGCCGTCGCAGCGGGCAGGATCAAGCCGACCGGCCCCTTGCTCAGCACTGCGGCCGCGATCGCGAGGTAAAGCGGAATCCGCCGGCGGGTCAGGCCTTCGGCGATCAGGATGAACTCGAAGAACGCGATCTCCATGAAGAATGTGAGCGTCATGTCCACTCGCGCGCCGCTGCCGGCCTGGAGATATTGAACCGACGTCGCGAGCATCAGCGCCGCGAGCAGCGCGCTGCGCTCGTCGAAGAGCCGGCGCACGTAGAGATAGGATGCGAGAATGCCGGCGATCGCGAGCAGGGCGGAGGGCAGCCGCACCGTCCATTCGTTGACCCCTCCGGCGGCCAGCGAGAGCACTGCGGCAATCCAGTGCATCATCAACGGCTTGGAGGGAATCTCGACGCCGGCGCGCATCGGCAGAATCCATCCCCCGCCATGCACGATATCGAAGATCGTGACGGCCTCGCGCGGCTCGCCCTTGGTGTAGAGCGGATATCCGCCGAGATTGGCGACGAACAGGATCAAACCCAGGACGAGCAGGAGCGGAATCGCGATGCGCGGCCCCGCCATCGCGGCGACGGCGCCGGCGCTCGCACTATCCGGGTGAGCTGCGAATTGGGGCGGACTTGAGGATGTGGCCGCGTTCATTTCGATCGTTTCGGGTTGCGACTAACATACCGGCGCGACCGTCCGAAAGCAGCCGTCCCCCCGGCCGCGCTGCGCGGCGGTCGCGAAATGGGCGCGCAGCGAGCAGGGCACGCCGCTAGTGCCAGATTTCGATGATGACGCTGGGGCCAGAAGCGTCTGCGGAAGCGCTCGGAAAAAGGGTCATTTCCGGGCGTTGCGTGCCCACCAGATGCGAAACCGGCTTTTCCACTCCTCCCGGCGCCGGTGGAAACACCGTGGACCAAAAATGAAACCTTGCGAAGCGAGGCCATTGGGTTTACAAAGCGAGTTGGAATTGGAGAGTCAAAACGGAAATCCCGGAAACCCACCTCTGTAGTGCCGGGAAAAATCTCGTCAGGGAGGTACTTCGAAATGAGGAAACCGATACTATTGAACGTTGCATAAATAATTGAAAGGAATACTCAGTTGTGCTACGCTGGCTTCATGAGGCCAGTGGGAAGTGCGGCGGAGTTGGAGCGGCGTCGGCGGCGTGCGGTGCGGCTGTTGCAAGCCGGCCATTCGCTGTCGACGGCGGCACGGATGGTGGGCGCGGCGGTGAGCGCGGTCTGGCAGTGGCGGGAGACCTGGCGCCGGCGCGGAGAGGCGGGGCTTCAAGCCAGGCCGACCCCGGGACGGCCGCCCAGACTGACCCCCCGGCAACGCCAGCGCCTGCCCAGGCTGCTGGCCCTGGGCGCCCGCGGTTACGGCTACCCCAACGATCTCTGGACCACGCGGCGGATCGCCGCGCTCATCGAGCGCGAGTTCAGGGTCGGCTATCACCCGGCGCAGGTGAGCCGCATCCTGGCGCAACTGGGCTGGAGCTATCAGAAGCCTGAACGGCGGGCGCTGGAGCGCAATGCGGCGGCCATCACCCATTGGAAGCGTTACCGGTGGGTCGGGATTAAAAAAAAGCCCGGCGCCTGAGCGCGCATCTGGCGTTCCTGGACGAAAGCGGCTTCCTCTTGGTTCCCAGCGTGCGCCGCACCTGGGCGCCGTGCGGCCAGACCCCGATGCTCGTCCACCGCTACGCGCGCGATAAGATTTCGGCCATCTCCGCGGTGACCGTGAGTCCCGTGCGCCATCGCCTCGGGCTTTACTGCCACTTCCACTTCGTCAATCTCACCCAGTTCGAGGTCGCCGCCTTTTTGCGCCTGCTGCTGCGCCAACTGCGCGGACCCATCATGCTGCTGTGGGACGGCGGCCCAATTCACCGCGGGCCCGCCGTCAGCCAAGTCCTGGCCCGCCATCCGCGCCTCATGGTCGAGCGCTTTCCCGCCTACGCGCCCGAGCTCAACCCCGATGAGCAGGTCTGGAACCACTTCAAGACTCAACTCGCTAACGGCTGTCCGCTCAGCATCGATCAGTTGCTCGACGACCTCAGCCAACTCGCCCGCCGGGCCCGGCGCTCCTCCCAGCTCCTGCGCAGCTTCGTCCTGGAATCCGACCTGCCGCCTCTTTTTTCACCCTGAGTTTCTATTATTTATGCAATGGTCAATAATTGCCGTCACCGCTGGCTTGCTGGCCCTGGGTCCCGTGGCGCTCGCACAAGAACCGCTGCAGAACCATCCGGAGCTAAAGGCAGCGCGGCAGTCCATCGCCGAGGGCGTTGAGCACCTGAAGGAGGCCAACAACGGCAAGATGGAATTCGGCGGCCATCGCGACAAGGCCGAGCAATTGCTGAAGGATGCGGACAAGCAGATTATGGAAGCCGCTGAGTACGCTAATCAGCATCCTAAGAAATAGCTCATCGGAGCCGTCCGGCAGGAGCGCGGCGAGGATCGTTATGGAATCATGCCGCGCTCCTTGAGCGGGCCGATCTCCTCCCAAAGGAAATCCCGAATCAAGCGGCGCAGGAGGAATCTCATCATGAGCCTGTCACGGCGGCTTGGTGCTGAGTTCATCGGAACATTCTGGCTGGTGCTGGGCGGATGCGGCAGTGCGGTGCTCGCGGCGGGCTTCCCACACCTTGGCATCGGCTTCGCCGGTGTTGCGCTCGCGTTCGGATTGACGCTGCTCACGATGGCCTACGCGATCGGGCACATATCCGGATGCCATATCAACCCGGCTGTTACGGTCGGACTCTGGGCCGGCGGCCGTTTCTCCGGCTCGGACGTGATCCCGTACATAGTCGTGCAGGTTCTGGGCGCGATTCTCGCGTCGACCGTTCTCTTTCTAATAGCCAGCGGTGCCGCCGGTTTCGATCTGGCAGGAGGCTTCGCGGCGAATGGATACGCGGAGCATTCACCCGGCGGCTACAACCTGATGTCGGCCATGGTCTGCGAGATCGTGATGACCCTGATGTTCCTGTTCGTGATCATGGGCGCGACCGACAAACGCGTGCCGGCCGGATTTGCGCCGATCCCGATCGGACTGGTGCTTACGCTCATCCACTTGATCAGCATCCCGATCACCAACACCTCGGTGAACCCGGCTCGCAGCACTGGTCCCGCGCTCTTCGTCGGCGGATGGGCGCTCGGGCAACTGTGGCTCTTCTGGCTGGCTCCCATTGCGGGCGGCGCGCTCGGCGGGCTTCTCTACAGGTCGCTCGCTTCCGAGGAGTAGGCGTTCGGCCGCTCCGGCCGTCACACCCGTCGGCGCAGACGCAATAGTGTCTCTGATAGTGGAGGATGTATGAAGGCTTTTCCGATGTCGCTCGCCTTCCCGATAGCGTGTGTTCTGCTGCTGAGCGCGGCTCCCTTCGCCTCCTCCGAGGTCGCGTCCGATCGAGCTGGCTTTCGTGAGGTGGCCTTTCTCGACCCAGGTCAGGCGGCGGCCGGCCTCAAGGAGGCGCTGGGGACCGGCACGGTGAACGCGGTGAAGCTGATCGGCAGGCCCAACGGTTATCTCCAAAACGCCGCGATCAAGATCCTGCTGCCGCAGAAGCTTCGCCCGCTCGAAACCGGTCTGCGCGCGATTGGCTACGGCCCGAAAATCGATCAGTTCGTGGTGAGCATGAATCGGGCGGCGGAAGCCGCCGCTCCCAAGGCGGAGCCGATTTTCGAGAAGGCGATCACCGGCATGACGTTCAGCGACGCGCAACGCATCGTCTCCGGCCGCGGGCACCCGGCTACCGACTACTTCAAGAAGGCTACCTCCAGCGGACTCACGGCCGCCTTCACGCCGATAGTGAAGAAGACCATGGCGCAGTACGCGGTGACCAAGCAGTACGACGACCTGGTGGGCAAGTACGAATCGGGCCCGCTGGCGATGGGTGGAATGCTCGGTAGCGTCACGAAGGGCTTCGACCTCGACAGCTACGTCGTTCAGAAGAGCCTCGACGGATTGTTCTACGTGGTCGGCCAGGAGGAGCAGAAGATTCGCACCAATCCGGCTGCGCAGGTCACTCCGTTGCTGCGCCAGGTTTTCGGCGGACTGTGACGAATCGCAGGAGCGCACGCACCGGCGCCCTGCTTCCCGAAGCTCTAGGGAGATGGCGCCGAGCGGTTTCGCGATGAGGCGGCCATCTTCGACCCGCAGCCGGACGCCAAGGCGGGTCAGCTCGGCGATTAGGGCTAGTATTGCTTGGTCACGGTGACGCGGCCGCTGTCGTCGTAGCTGTACAACTCTTCGGCTTTTTCGTCGCGGGTCTTTTTGTGCGAGCCGTCGCAGAAAGGCTTGTTCTTGGAAAGCCCACAAGCGCAGATGTAAACGGGCAGCTCGGTCCCTTCGGGAATCTCGTAAGGTGCGTTCCTGTCGTGTCTGATCAGTCGAGCCATCGGGATGTCCTCCTGCTGTTTTTCAGGCGGAGTCTCCACCGCGACGCCGGTTTCGCTCGAAAAGTAGGCAGGTTCTCGCCGATTCGAGGGAAGCGAGGCCGGCAATGCAGTGCCTCCGCCTGGATCCGGGCTTCTGGACGCCACTAAAGACCAGCCGCGACGCGTAGTCAACGATCGATCGTCGCGGCCTCAGCTTATCGGCTGATGGATCGCCTCGGCTGCTTCGAGCGGTGGCAGCTTGCGATGCGCGTCGGCGCCGGTGACCAGCGCCACGATTCCGCCCACTGCGATCGCCACCCCGATCGCCTCGCGAGCCGTGGCATGCTCGCCCAGGAAGATTACGGCAAAAAGAATCGAGAGGATCGGAATACCCGGCACGACCAGCGCCGTGGTCCAGGTCAGAGAGAGCCGGCTTATCGCCGCATACCAGGAGAGCGAGCCGACGAAGTAGATGAGAAACCCGGTTACCAGCACGACGGTGAGGGCTCTGGGATCGGCAAGCTGAGCGAGCGCCGAGGAGCGAAACAGCAGAAGTATCGCGGTGAGCACGAAGGCGGCGTAAATATAGCGCGCGCCGGTGATGCACATCGGGCTCAGCGGCGGCATCACCTTTAGCGAGAGCACGTGCGAGGTCTGCCAGAACAGCGGCGTCAGCAGGATCAGTATCGCCGCGTAGGCGGGAGAGAACGCGGCGCCCGCCACGAACACCGAGCCGATTCCTGCGACGATCGCGCCGGTAGCGGTTAGCTCGCGCAGCGAGGGCCGCTCGCCGACCACGATCGTTGCGAGCAGTATCGAATAGACCGGCTCGCTCTGTAGCAGCAGCACGCCCGCCACCGCGTTGATCTTCTCGAGCCCGAAGATCAGCGTCAGGCTGGTCATCACCGTTCCCGCCATCGAGAGCATGAACAGGCGCGGCAGATACCTGGCCTGCGCCAGCACTTCGAGCTCGCCCTGCCAGTAGAGCGTCGGAGCGGCGAACAGCGCCGCGACGACCGCGGCGCCGGCGCAGAAGAGCAGGGGGTCGAGATGCAGTGCGCCGTAGCGGACGATCACCGGCTGTATCGCGCCGATCAGCGTGTTCACGACGGCCAGCGCGAATCCGATCGCGAAGTTGCGCCGCCGCCAGGCGTGCGTGTCGTGGCCGGGAGCCGGCGAGCGTCCCTTGCCGAGCGCCTCTGCTCGCATCACCGGCTCAGGCTCGCGCGATATAAAGCACCGCGATGAGCGCGGCGAGAGCCAGCCGGTACCACGCGAACACCGCGTAGCTGTGGGTCCGCACGAAATGAAGCAGGGAGGAAATCGCAATCCATCCGAAGATCGCCGAGGCGGTGAAGCCCACCAGCATCGGCGCGTCCAATCCCATCCGGAGAAGCTTGCCCGCCTCGAGCATCCCAGCGCCGGCGATAATCGGCGTCGCCATGAGGAACGAGAAGTTGGCCGCGTCTTCGCGCGTCATCCGCAGCAGCCGACCCATCGTGATCGTCGCGCCCGAGCGCGATACTCCGGGCACGATGGCGAGTGCTTGGCTAAGACCAATCAGCAGCGCATCCTGCCAGCTCATTTCGCCGATCGTTCGCCTGCGCTGTGCGATCCAGTCCAGCGCCCACAACACGGCGCCAAGCGCCGCAAGGTTAAACGCGATGAGCAGCGGCGAGCGGAAGATGGTTTCCGCCTGATGCTCAAAGGCGACACCGATGACGGCGCCCGGCACTGATGCAATCACGAGCAGGAGGAGTAGCCGCCGTGAATCAGACTCGCCGGAAATTAGTAAGAGACCAATGGCTAGCCATTGGCGGCGATAGTAGACCAGCAGCGCAACCAGCGTCCCGAGATGCAGCGCAACATCGAAGGCGAGCCCGGGGTCATGCCAACCGAGCATCCATGGCAACATTGCAAGATGAGCGGAACTGGAGATTGGAAGGAACTCGGTTAGTCCCTGGGCCGTCCCGAGTACCGCTGCTTGGAACCAAGAAACCATCGTATTTTCAACCACTTAGACTGTTTACAAGCGCCTGACCGACCGTTCAGCGCCCACCTCACACTTGACCGCCGTAAGTCCAGCCTTAGAATAGGCAGCGTGGAAGGGCGAGGCGGAGTCGGGGTCCGGTGAGGTCGGCTGCGTATGGCGATGGGAAGAAGCACCAAGGGTAAAGTCGTTCCGCTTTGGGAAACCGACGCTGTTACAGACGGCGGCGCATCGAAGGGCGCTGAGGTTTTCAAGGGCGCTCCACTTGATGGCCCCCGCCAGTTTCCCGTCGTGTCGACCCTGCCTCGTCTGCCGGTGATGATCCCGGACGAAATCCTGGACTACTACGGATGGGTTTTCTGCCAGGGCGGGTTCCTGAATCTCCAGATGACCTTCGAGCAGTTCCTGACCGTCGTCGCCGCGGTGAGCCCTTCGGGACTCTGCCCTGAGTACGACGACGACGGCTACGCGGTTTCCACCGAATAGCCGGCGCCCGCTCACGCGCATCCCCTCGCCGTAGTCGGTTTCATCCGGACGCGTCTCGGGGTGTGCGCTGTTTCTAAACACCCTGTTAAGGAGTGCCCGACGCGGGGGAGGATTGTGTCGCGGAGTTCTTCAGAAGATCATTCCTGACCCAGATGGTCTGGAAGGCGGTCACGTCGGTCGGGGCGGGAATCCCGTTGTCTTTAGCGATTGCCTGCCAATTGTTGGGATTGCCGGTGACGCGCGTGGCAAGCCCCTTGAGGTCTTCATTGGGCAGCAGCGCGAAGTTTACCCCGCCGCTGCGCGGCACAGTCGAGGGCGGCGGGCTGACCGACGCGACCCGGTCGATTTCGTTGAAGAGGTCCAGACGCGCGCTGGCCTTGTAATGGTCGAGCTGGTCGTCCGGAATGTCCTCGGCCCGCACATTCACAATGATTCTGCTCTTGCTGCTGTCTTGGGGAACGACCTGGATCTCGTAGCGGTATTGCGGCGACACTCCGACCAGATCGGGCAGAAGGCCCGGCAGGTTATCGGCCTTCTGCCACAGGGTCATGATCGAGTTGTCGGGTTGGACCTCGAACAGGACGCCTTTGCCGCGCAGCGCGTCTTCGGTGAGAATCAGCGCGTCGTGCGGCGGATAGTTCACTTGATGCTCTTCGCCCAGCGCAGCCTCGGTTCCGCCGCCCTTCGATTTGTAGAAGAAAAACCCCGTGTAATAGCATCCCGCGAACAGGCACATCAGGGCCAGTGCCGCTCCCACTTTCCATCTCGGATTGCTAGCCGGGCGCATCGCTACTCAGCACCTGGCCGGCACGAGGGGGAGATGTTGTAGGTAAGCAGCCAGTTTTCGCGCAGGGTGTTGAAACGCTTGAACTCGAAACCGACAGTTGATGGTGGTTTTTCAACACCCTGCTAGGAAACCATGCAAGGAACGCAGGTGCAAGCCGGGGCGCGACGTGATGCAACGCCCGGGAGGTTGTCACGCGCGCGCCGAACGGGCTAAGGATCGGACGCAGTGTCGCGCCGCCTCTGAACGGGTGAGCGCCGCTGAAAAAACGCATGGCTGAAATCGATAGCAGCGGGCCCCGGCACGTCGTGGGCGTGATTGGCGGGGGGATGGCCGGCGCCCAAGTCGCCAGTACCATGGCGCAGCGCGGCGCGATCGCGGTCGTGTTCGAACAGAATCCGCGTCCTTACGGCAAGATCGAGGACGGGCTGCCGCGATGGCACGTCAAGCAGCGAAAGGACGAATACCAGGAGATCAACAAGCGCCTCGACGATCCGCACGTGATGTACGTGCCGCACACCGGGCTCGGTCGTGACATCGCGTTCGGGGAGCTGCGTGACGGATGGGGTCTGAGCGCGCTCGTGCTTGCGCACGGTGCCTGGCGCGATCGGCCCTTCCCGGTGGAAGGCGCCGATCAGTTCGTGGGCCGCGGCCTGCTTTATCAGAACCCGCTAATCTACTGGTTCAATCATTACCCGGAGCGCGACTATAGCGGCCCGCGCTACCGGGTCTTGCCGGGCGCCGCGGTGGTCGGCGGCGGGCTTGCCTCCCTCGACGTGGTCAAGGTGCTGCAGATCGAGGTGACACTCGAAGCGCTGCGGGCACGCGGGATCGAGCAGGACATGCTCAAGCTCGAGCGCGAGGGTATCGAGCCGGCGCTGAACAGCCGCGGGCTCAAGTGGGCCGATCTCGGCGTCCGGCCCTGCAAGCTCTACTATCGCCGTCGCGCGCTCGACATGCCGCTTTCGGATATTCCGCCCGACGCGGATCCCAAGCGGGCCGAGGTGCTCAGGCAGGCGCGCGTCAAAGTCCTGGGAAAGGCGATGCGCAAGTACCTGTTCGAGTTCCAGGAGTTGCGCCTGCCCACCGGGCTGATCGTCGAGAACTCGCGCATGGTGGGCATGCAGCTCAGCCGCGCCGAGCCTGTCGACGGAGAGGTCAGGACGCTTCCCGACACCGCGGAGCCCGCGCGCACACCGCTCACGATCTGCTCGATCGGCAGTATCCCCGAACCGATTGCCGGGATCCCGATGCGCGGTGAGGTCTACGACTACGTCGACCAGGAGGTCGGGCTCCTGATGGAGGGGCCGACGCCCGTGTTCGGGGCCGGCAACGTGCTGAGCGGCAAGGGCAACATCAAGGATTCACTCCACAGCGGCAGCGAGGTCGGAACGCGGGTTGCGGAAAGTTACCTGGGACTGACCGATCAGCCGGTTGCGCTGACAGAGGGCGCGTGGCGCAAGGCCGCTCAGCGTGCCTACAGGATCTGGGAGCGGCTTAACGTCCGCCCTCCGCTTGCCGCGGACCGGGTTGCCGCCCTGATCGCCAGAGTCGAGGAGCGCCAGCGCGCCGTGGGCTACGAGGGCGACTACCGCTCCTGGATCGCACGCGTCACGCCGCCCGATCTCAGCTAGCTCCGCACCTTTGGGCGATACGCTTGCGGCCCCGAACGGTTCGCAAGCTTCGGGGAAAATTGCGTCGCCACAACTGCGAGGGTAGGCTCTCGCCACAGACGCGGCGAAAGGATGGGGCACTTGGACGAACTCAAGCGAATCGATCCCGAGATTTACGATCTCATCAAGAGCGAGGAACGCTACGAGCTCGAGTCGGTCCGTCTGATACCGTCGGAGAATTACGTTTCGAAGGCGGTGCTCGAGGCCACCGGCTCGATCCTCACCAACAAGTACTCGGAGGGTTACCCGGGGCGCCGCTACTACGAGGGCCAGCGTTATATCGATCAGATCGAGACACTGGTCGCCGAGCGCGCGATAAAACTGTTCGGCGCCGAGCACGCCAACGTGCAGCCCTATTCAGGATCGCCCGCCAACCTCGCCGTGTACTTCGCCTTGCTCAAGCCGGGCGACACGATCATGGGCCTGGCGCTGCCGCATGGCGGCCATCTGACGCACGGATGGAATGTCAGCATCACGGGCACCTTCTGGCGTGCGGCGCAGTACACCGTCGATCGTGAGACCCATCGACTCGATTACGACGCGATTCGGGCGATGGCGCGCAAGGAGCGCCCGAAGATAATCGTTACCGGCGCGACAGCGTATCCGCGCCAGTTCGATTTCAGGCTGTTCGGCGAGATCGCGAAGGAGGTCGGCGCCTACCTGCTCGCCGACATCTCGCATATCGCGGGACTGATCGTCGCCGGCGCGCATCCCGACGCGATCCCATATGCAGACGTCGTCACCACCACCACGCACAAGACCCTGCGCGGGCCGCGCGGCGCGATGATCCTGTGCCGCAAGGAAGTTGCCGAACAGATCGACAAGGCCGTCTTTCCGGGACTCCAGGGCGGACCGCACAATCACACCACCGCGGCGATCGGCGTAGCGCTCAAAGAGGCATCGGCCCCCGAGTTCAAGGAGTACGGCCGGCAGACCGTGCGCAACGCCAAGGCATTGGCCGCGGAGCTGATCGAGCGCGGGTTCCAACTGGTATCGGGCGGCACCGACAATCATCTCATTCTGATCGATCTCACGGGCAAGAAAGTCATCGGCCGCAAAGCCGCCAAGGCGCTGGACAAGGCCGGAATCGTCGTGAATTACAACACCGTGCCCTACGACCCGCGAAAGCCGTTCAGCCCCAGCGGTATTCGCCTGGGCACACCCGCGGTGACCTCGCGCGGGATGAAAGAGGCGGAGATGCGGCAGATCGGCAAGTGGATGGACGAAGTCATCTCGCACGTTGACGACGAGGCTGCGCTCGCGCGGGTCGCGGGCGAGCTGCGCGAGTTTTGCCGGCGCTTCCCGGCACCCGGTATCCTGCTGGATTAGCGGCGCGCAACAACTTATCTTGGCGGCGGCCTGGTGCGGACGGAACCGGCTGCCGGAGGCGAGGTTATGATAATCGGGGTTCCCAAAGAGGGCTTTCCGGGCGAGTGTCGGGTGGCGCTGGCGCCGCTATCGGTTCCCGCTCTAATCAAAGCCCAGTGCGACGTAATTGTGGAAACCGGCGCCGGGTCCGCGGCGTACTTTCCCGATGCGCTCTACGTTGAGAAGGGGGCGAAGATCGCCGCATCGCGCGACGAGGTCTTCAGAACTGCGGAGGTAGTGCTCCAGGTGCTGGGTCACGGCGCCAACGATCGCACCGGCCGTGAGGACCTGGCGCTGATGCGTCCCGGCCAAGTGCTAATTGGGTTTTTGCGTCCGCTCGCCTCGCCGCAAAGCGTCGATGAAATCGCGGCAAGAAAGGTAACCGCGTTCGCGGTCGAATTGATGCCGCGCATCACCCGCTGCCAGAACATGGATGCGCTTTCGGCGATGGCCACGGTCTGCGGCTACAAGGCGGTGCTGCTGGCCGCCGATGCGCTGCCGCGGTTCTTCCCGATGCTCACGACGGCGGCGGGAACGATTACTCCCGCGCGGGTGCTGGTGCTTGGAGCCGGCGTGGCAGGGCTGCAAGCGGTGGCCACGGCGCGACGACTGGGCGCGGTCGCTTCGGCCTATGACGTGCGGCCTGCGGTGAAGGAGCAGGTGCAAAGTCTAGGCGGACGCTTCCTCGAATTGCCGCTGGAGACGGACCAGGCGCAGGACGCCCGCGGGTATGCGCGCCCGCAGGACGAGGCTTTCCTACTCCGCCAGCGCGAACTGTTAGGCCGCGCGATAGCCGAGAGTGACGTGGTAATAACCACCGCGACCGTACCGGGCAAGCGCGCGCCATTGCTCGTTACCTCGGAAATGGTGGCGCGGATGGCGCCGGGTTCCGTGATCGTCGATCTCGCCGCAGAGCGTGGCGGCAATTGCGAGCTCACCCGGCGCAACGAAAAGACAATCGAGCACGGAGTCACCATCTTCGGCTATATCAACGTCGCCAGCACCGTGCCTTACCATGCAAGCCAGATGTATTCGCGCAACATCACGGCGTTCCTACTGCACTTGTTGAAGGAGGGCAAGCTGAACCTGGACATGCAGGATGAGATTACGCGTGGCACTCTGGTCGCGCGCGACGGAAAGGTGGTCCATCCGCTGCTCATTCAGAACCAAGGCCAAGGGCTGTCAGCAGCATGAAGGAGCCGGCGGGAAGAGAAGGAGGTCGTTGAAGAGAAACCCATGTCTAACTTGATGTCAGACCTTTACGTGTTGGTCCTGGCCGGGTTTTTGGGCTTCGAGGTGATAAGACGGGTGTCACCGCTGCTCCACACCCCGCTCATGTCGCTCACCAACGCGCTCGACGCGATCGCGGTCGTTGGCGCGATCGTGATCGCGGGCGAACAGCGCAGCACGCTGGCGACCGTCCTCGGCACGGTGGCCGTGGCTGCTTCGGCGAGCAACGTGGTCGGCGGCTTTCTGATCACCGATCGGATGCTCAGGATGTTTCGCAAGGGCGGCAAGGTCACCACGCAATGAGCCCGCCGGTGACCACTTATCTCATCGAGATCTCCTACATTTGCGCCGCGGTGCTGTTCGTGTTGTCGCTCAGTTGGCTGAGCGCGCCGGCGACTGCGCGGCGTGGCGTGCTGGCGGGCGAGATCGGCATGGGGCTGGCGGTCGGAGCGACCCTGTTTACTCGCGGGATCGTCAGCTACCAGTGGGTCGGTGCGGGGCTGCTGGTGGGATGCGTTGTCGGGATTCCGCTCGGTCTGGTCTCGATGACGGCGGTCCCGCAGCGGACCGCGCTCAGCCACGCCTTCGGCGCCGCAGCGGCGGCGATGGTGGGAACGGCGGAGTACTACCTCGATACGCCGAATATTTCGCGCTTCACGATGTCGGCGCTATCGATCGAGGTCATCCTGGGGTCGCTGACCTTCACCGCGAGTCTGATGGCGGCGGGCAAGCTCCAGGAGGTGTTGCCGCAAAGGCCGATCACCTACCGGGGCCAGAACTTCGTCAACCTGTCGCTTTTATCGCTCGCGATCCTGGTCGCCCTCTACCTGGTCCTGCACCCGGGGGCGACGCGCCTTTTCCCGGTCATCATCGGCGTCCCACTCGTGTTCGGGCTGTTGATGGTAATCCCGATTGGCGGGGCCGACATGCCTACGGTAATTTCGCTGCTCAACTCGTACGCGGGACTCTCGGCCGCGGCAATGGGGTTCGTGCTCCAGAGCAAGCTGCTGATCGTGGCCGGCGCATTGGACGGCTCCTCGGGTTTCGTCCTGTCGATCATCATGTCGCGCGCGATGAACCGCTCGTTCACCAACGTGCTTTTCGGAGCGTTCGGGAAGGTTCAGGAATCGTCCGCAGCAAAGATCGAAGAGAGGACCGTTCGCTCGGCCACCCCGGACGAGGCGGCGGCGATCCTCGAGTCGGCGAATTCGGTGATTGTGGTTCCGGGCTACGGGATGGCGGTAGCCCAGGCCCAGCACCGGGTGCGCGAACTGTATGACCTGCTGACGCGCCGCGGCGTGGATGTGAGGTTCGCAATCCATCCGGTGGCGGGCCGCATGCCAGGCCACATGAACGTGCTGCTTGCCGAAGCGGATGTCCCCTACGACAAGCTGCTCGGCATGGAGGAGGCCAATGCAGAGTTCCCCCAAACCGACGTGGCGCTGGTGATCGGAGCCAACGACGTGACCAATCCAGCCGCGCGGCACGACACCGCAAGCCCGATCTACGGCATGCCCATCCTGGACGTCGACAAGGCGCGTACCGTGATGGTCATCAAGCGTAGCCTGAATCCCGGCTTTGCGGGCATCGACAACGAACTCTATTACATGGATAAGACCTTGATGCTGTTCGGCGACGCCAAGGCTTTCGTCGGCAGTATCGTGCGCGAGCTCCAGGGAAACGCGCATTCGTAGCGGCGCTTTGATCCCCACGACGGTGGGTCAGAGATCGGACGGGACGCTCTGGCTAATAGTACCGTTCGAACTCGTTACAGCAAATGGAGCGTTGGCTGCGTGCTTAAATCAAACCGTCTTCCTCAACCGACCATCGTCAGCCCGCCGCTTACGCTCAGCACCTGGCCGGTGACGTAGTCGGCGTCGGACGAGGCGAAAAAAGCTACGGCCCCGGCAAGATCCTCGGGTTGTCCGAGGCGTCGCAGCGGAATCCCGCGCGCCATCGCCTCGAGCACCTTTTCCCGCCCCGCCATCGCATCCCGCAATAGCGCGGTCTGGGTCGGCCCCGGGCACACGACGTTGACGTTGATGCGACTTTGGGCGAGCTCGCGCGCGAGCGTCTTGGAGAACGCGATGATCGCGGCCTTGCATCCGGCGTAGACTGCCTCGCCGGTCGAGCCGATCCGGGCGGCATCCGAGGAGATCGAGACGATTTTTCCGCCCCCGTGCGCCTGCATGCGCGGGGCGACCGCCTTGCAGCAGTTGATCGCGCCGCGGAAGTTCACCGCGATGACCATCTCCCAGGTCTCAGGAGTGCTGTCCAGGAATGGCTCGACCTTGTCCCATCCCGCGTTGTTGACCAGCACGTCGATCGGCCCGAGTTCGCGCTCGATCGCATCGACTGCCGCGAGCGCTTGGTCGAGGCTGGTGACATCCAACTCGAACGCGCGAGCCTGGAAGCCGGTTTGCCGAATCTCGTCCGCCGAGCGGTTCGCGCCATCGCGCTGGATATCGCACAGCGCGACTTTAGCCCCCTCGGAAGCGAGCCGGGTTGCGATCGCCCGTCCGATTCCCTGCGCCGCCCCCGTCACTATCGCGACCTTGCCCTTGAATCGCTCTATCGATGCCATCGTCGTCGAGACCTCTCCTGCCCCGGATTGCCAAACGGGGTCAACTGACCGTCCAACCGCCGTCTACCGTGCGGGTGCACACAATAGCGCATCATCCGCCGCCCAGGTTAGCGCGGGATGGATTTTACAAATCTGTCATTGCTTGATAGGCGAGAGCCAGACCCGAACGAAAGGCGGAGCGCATCAGGCATGGGCGAGTTGACCAGAGCGGAGGCGGTCGCGCAGGAAGCGTACGCGCGTTGGCTCGGCGTGCAGCTTAAAAGTGCGTCGGGCACTGCGCGCATCGAGCTGCCCTACAAGGAGGAGAACAGCAACCCCGGCAAGCAGGTGCACGGCGGCGTGGTGGCGTCCGCGCTTGCGATGGCCGGACGAATCGCGGCGCTGGCGGGCACGGAGATAGCGGAACCGTGCGCCATCGGAACGCTTTATCTCAGCGTTGCATACCTGGCCTCCGCAGTAAGCGAAGCGATCCTGGCCGAAGGACGCGTCCTGCGCCGCGGCAAAGAGCTCTGCCATGTGCGCTCGGACGCGGCCAACCCCGGGGGCAAGCCGCTCGGCACCGCGACGCTCGTGTTCAGGGCGGCGCCGGGCGTCGATCCGGCGCCCATCGTGGCGCCAATCGATCGCTCGGGCGACGCGGTTGCGGGGCTCGCCGCGATCGGCCAGGCGCTGACCGCGGCGCCGTTCATCCACGGGGTTGGGATAATCGCGGAGCAGATGAAGGACGGCCTGGCGCGCCTGCGGCTGCCGCTTCGGGAGAGCAACCTGGACGGCGCCAATGCCGTGCACGACGGCGCGATCGCGGCGCTGCTCGACACCTGCGGCTCGCTGGCGGCGTGGTCGCTGGTCAAGCCGCAGCGCGGGATGCGGGTATCGACGGTCGGAATCGACGTGAACTTCGTCAACCACGTCGGCCGCGATCTGATCGCACGTGCGCGGACCGCCGGCCGCAAGCGCGAAATTTTCTTCAACCGCGTCGAGATCGAATCGGATGACGGCACGCTGATCGCGTACGGAAACGTCATCTATCGGATCGTCATACCGGAGTAGGAGCAAACGGCGATACCCTGGCGCTGGAGGAGGCCGAGCGCGCGATCAGGATTTTGGCCGGCGAAGTCGCCGGCGAAGAGGCGATCCACGTCGCGCTCAAGCCGTAGCAACGGGAGCACGAGCCTCCCTACAGGTCGCGGGTAATGTCCTAATTCGAACTTCGTGAGATTCGGAAATTCTTTGAGACGGCCACAACGCTAGCCCATTCCATCCAGCAGCGCGAAATTGCGTCGATACTCTGAGACGTTCAGGGTCGTCTCGTCGGTGACCTCCGTGAAGCGATTTTTTCGACGCAGAACCCATTGCTCTGACTCACCTTTCAATCGTGATATATACACCTTCCGTTGCCCATTACTGAGGGGGATGGCGCAGCGGATGATTTTTTCCACAAAATCGCGAACGGGAAAGATAAAAATATCTTGCCGGTATCCCGTGTCGCGGGATAGAACATACGCGATGAAGAAATCTTTCTGTTTACGCTGCTCTTCAAATTCGTTCTCCTTGAAGAACCGCCACGATGTGAAGTCAAAAAGCGCACGCTCGAACGCCTGGCTGACTTCAAACAACTTGCCAAATTTGACTTGGACCTCGCGATAAATTGTCCGTCCCGAAGCCTTTCGGCGCAGGATCAGATCAACTTTGTCGAACGTCAAGGAATCGGCTATAGGGATTCCAGCCGTTCTCGAAGAATTCGAACTTCGCATAGGTCTCCCCCAGTATCTCGTAGCCCCCTGCCTTCCTGCGGGCGCCAGCCAACATTTGTCCTTCTTCCTTACGCATGACTTGTTAACCTTCCCATCCAGTTAGTGTCGGCCATGACCCGCAGCACCTAGCGCTCCGCCCGGTACTCTTGCACCAACCGTTCGACATCAGATTCCCTGAGCCCGAGCTTCCGTGCCTGCGCCCGCCCAAACTCCTGAAGCTCGCGCCAGCGGCTGTCCGCCACGTAACGCCGCAGCGCCTCGCGCAAAAGCTCGCTCTTGGTGCGTCCTTCGCGGCGTGCGAGCCGCTCGGCTTGGCGCAAGAGTTTTGGCGGCAGCGACAGCGACGTAACCTTGGTTGTTCGCATAATACTTTTTAGTAACAATCGAGCGGAAAGAAGACAAGCGCGATGTAAGCGACTTGCGCGGTTCACGTCTGATCGGAGGCGAGCGCAGGCACGGATGAAGGTGGGGCGGCTTCAGTGGAAGTCGTGGGAGGGCGGGACGGGGGCGTTGAGCTTGAGCTCGGCGAAGCGCTCACCGCGCACCGCGATCACTCCGTCCACTTTCTGCAACACGCCTTCGACCATCAGGATTGCCGCGCGATGGAGCAGCGCGCGGTTTCGCTGAAACACGTCGGGGACGACTATCGCGTTGGATATGCCGGTCTCGTCCTCCAGGGTCGCAAAGAAAAACCCCTTCGCCGTTCCGGGCCGCTGACGCACTATCACCACGCCCGCGATCTTCACCGTCGAGCCGTGCGCAGCGCTCGCCAGGTCCGCCGCGCTCAGAACACCACGCGCCTTCAGCGCCGGTCTTAGATGGGCCATCAGATGGGGGCCGGCAGTCAGGCCGCTCGACTCGTAGTCGGCGCAGGTTTCCTTGAGCGGCGTGATTGGCGGCAGCGGCGCATCACGCGGCGCCTGCGATGAGGGCTCGGCGCCTGCCAGCAGGCTGGAGGGGTCGCGCTCGACGACCGCCGCCTGCCATAGCGCGTCGCGGCGGGCGAGGTTGAAGGCACTGAGCGCGCCCGCGTAGGCGAGCGAATCGAGCTCGCGCCGGTTGAGCCCAACGCGCGCCGCGAAGTCGGCGATCGATCTGAACGGACGTGCAGCTCGCTCGCGCTCGATTGCAAGTCCGATCTCCTCGCGCAGGCCAGAAACATACTTGAGCCCAAGCCGAAGCGCCCATGGTGCCGCCACTTCTGGCTTCCCCCTTCCCGTCCTCAGGGAAGGGGGCGAGGGGGTTAGGTTGCATTTCCAGGCGGAGCGGGTGACGTCGATTGGAAGCACGATGACGCCGTGGCGTTGGGCATCCTTGACCAGGGTCGAGGGATGGTAGAAGCCGAGCGGGTAGCAGTTGAGCATCGCGGCGAAGAACGCGGCCGGATGATGGCACTTCAGGTAGGCAGAGGCATAGGCGATCAGCGCGAAGCTGGCGGCGTGCGACTCGGGAAAGCCGTAGAGCGCGAACGAGGTTATCGAGCGGACGATATCGTCGGCGATCGCGCCCTCGATCCCATTGCGAGTCATCCCCGCGCGCAGCCGCTGCTCGATCTTTTCCATCCGCGCCATCGATCGCTTGAATCCCATCGCACGGCGCAATTCCTCGGCTTCACCGCCGCTGAAGCCCGCCACCGTCATCGCGATCCTGAGCAACTGTTCCTGGAAAAGCGGCACGCCAAGCGTGCGGCGCAGGATCGGTTCGAGCGAAGGATGCGGATATCGGATCGGGGCACGTCCGTTGCGGCGGTCGAGATAGGGATGGACCATCTTGCCGACGATCGGCCCGGGCCGGATGATCGCAACTTCCACCACCAGGTCGTAAAAGTTGCGCGGCTTCATCCGCGGCAGCGTTGCCATCTGCGCGCGGCTCTCGACCTGAAAGACACCCACGGTGTCGGCCCGCCGCAGCATCTCATGGACCTGTGGATCGTCGTGCGGCAGATGGGCGAGGTCGATCGCGGCGCCCTCGTGCTTGCGGACCATCGGGATCGCTTCCTCCAGCACTGCGAGCATGCCCAGGCCGAGCAGGTCAATCTTGATGATTCCCAGGTCGGCGCAATCTTCCTTGTCCCATTGGATCACGACCCGCCCGGGCATCGTGGCCGGTTCGAGCGGCACGATCTCATCCAACGGCCCGGCCCCGATCACCATCCCGCCGCTATGCTGCCCGAGATGGCGCGGGAGGCCCTGGATGCGCCGCACGAGGCCGACCAACATCCTGATTCGCGGTGCGCCGGGATCCACGCCGCCCTGTTTGAGCAACGCCGCGATATCGTCGTGATCGTCGCGGAACTCGTAGACCTGGTTGAGCTTGGCGATGCGGTCGACCTGCTCGAGTGACAAACCCAGCGCCTTGCCGACCTCGCGCACGGCACTACGCACCCGGTAAGTGATTACGTTGGCGGTCATCGCGGCGCCGCGTTCGCCATAACGGCGATAGACGTACTGGATCACTTTCTCGCGCTGGCCGCCGCTGGGCAGGTCGAGGTCTATATCGGGCCATTCGCCGCGTTCCTCGGACAGGAAGCGCTCGAACAGAAGTTCCATCCTGACCGCGTCCACTGCGGTTATTCCGAGCGCGTAGCAAACCGCACTATTGGCGGCTGAGCCGCGCCCCTGCACCATGATCCGGTTTTCGCGGCAGAATTGGACGACGTCCCAGACGATCAGGAAGTAGCCGGCCAGCTTCAGCTTCGCGATCACGCCGAGCTCATGCTCGAGTTGGCGGTGCACGCGCCGATCCGGCACGGCGCCCCATCGTTCGCGAGCGCCGGCATAGGTCAGCGCACGGAGGTAGCTGTCGGGGGTCTCGCCGGGCGGGAGTGGGTAGTCGGGAAAGCGGTAGCCGAGGTCCCTGAGCGTGAACTCGCATCGCTCGGCGATCACGCGCGAAGCGGCGATCGCCTCCGGCAGATCGCGGAACAGCGCGGCGATCTCGCCGGGCGGCTTGAGGTAGCGCTCGTTGTTGATCCACAGCGCGCGCCCGGCCTCGTCCAGCGTGGTCTTGAGCCGGATGCAAGTCAGCACGTCGAGCAGGTCGCGCTCCGAGCCCGTTTTTTGAGGGAATTCGCCGCTTCGCGTGGGTGTGGACGACGAAAAACATACGTCGTTGGCTGCGACCACCGGGATCCGCGCCGCGCCGGCGAGCGCCAGGAGCTTTCGGTTGAGCCGCTCGGAATCGGGATCGAGATGGCGCTGGAGGTCGATGAAGAGATTTTCCGTGCCGAAGATCGCCCGCAGCCGCTCGCAGAGCGGGCGTGGGTCTTCGCCCCGCACCAGCATCCGCGCCACCGGGCTCATCGCGCCGCCCGCCAGGCAAATCAGGCCGGCAGCGAAGCGCTCGAGGTTCTCGAGCGATACGCGGCTTTGTTTTTCACCGATACGCTCACTTGTGGGGAAGGGCGTCCCGCCCGTCCCGCCACCGGCGGGCGAGACGCCCGCCACCACGTCAATCACGCGCAGCTTGGAGGCGGTAATCAGCCGGCAGAGATTTTTGTAACGCGGACGATCCGGCACCAGGACATAAAGCCTGCTCTGGTCCTTAAGCGCAAGGTCCGCGCCGACGATCGCCTTGATTCCCGCCTTGACTGCGGCCTGATAGAAGCGCGGTGCGCCGTAAAGTCCGTCGCGGTCGCCGAGCGCGAGCGCCGGGTAGCCGAGCTGCGCGGCGCGATCGACCAGGTCTTCGGGGTTGGAGGCGCCTTCGAGAAAGCTGAACGCGCTGCGCGCGCGAAGCTCGATGTATTTCACCAAGTACCTCCCGCGCTCCGTTGTCGCGATTCGGTGGCTCACGAAGAAAACTCACTCTGCTTCGCCGTCCTCAGTCGTAGACTCCGTCAACGAACCAGTTTCCGGAGTGCAGGTCGCAGAACATCCGGTAAACGGCGCCATCGGCGAGTGCAACGTCGTAGTAGTCGCGCGCGAATCCTCCTCCCGCTTCGATGCGCCACCATTCACCCTGGCGGCGCCACGGCCCCGCGATCGAAATCACTCGCGCGCAGAGGTCCTGCCCGCGAACGAACTCGGGGATGCCGCCGCGGGCGCACATCACCTCGACTTCTTCGGCCGGCCGTATCGCCCGAATCACAAGCCGTACGACGTTCTCTGTTTCCCGCGTTCGTCGTTCTACAGGAGAGCTTTGCAAAGCTAGGGGAGTCCTGCCCTCTCCCGCATTTTTAGCGGGAGAGGGTGAGGGTGCTGCTTCCACGCGCGACGGATCGAACGCAACGACCTCCACCGCTTCGGGGCGATGGGAGTTCATCGGCATCAGCGCGCCGACGTGATCGGGACCGCACAAAGCGGCAAGGCGCGCGATCGTGATCTGCAACCGGTCCGGCGCAGGCGCAGGCGGAAGGAACAGGTCGGCCTGCGCAGGACGCGTCCGGCGCGGCGCGATCGCAATGCGAATCGCCTCGATTGCGGTGGGTGGCGGCGCGCCTTCCAGGCTCAGGAGGATCAACGCAAGAAGTGAGCGGACCTCATTGGTCGCAGCCGCGACTGCGACGCGCCGGTCGTCGCCGCCGCCGCCACTGAGCTTAAGCGAGAGCGTGACGTCACCGGCCATCAGGCCGCGAAGCTCGAGCCGCGCAACCAGGCGCGCGAGCATCGGGTGCATCACGAAGCTCAGCGGCTCAATCGCTTCGATTCCATAGTCGAACTCCACGGCTTCGGCGAACAGTTCGGGATGCGGCCGAGCGACGAATGGCGCGGATTTTTCACCGCGCGCAAGCTTCGCCAGCTCCACGCCGCGAGCGCCGAGCCGGCTGCCGAGCGCGCGAACGTCCAGCCGCGCCAAGTCTCCCAGTCGGCGGATTCCCCATCGCGTCAGAACAAGCTCGAGCTCTGCGTCGATATCCAGAAGCTCGAGCGGGAGCCAGTTCAGAAATTCGCGTTCCTGCCCGGGCTCGATTACCCGCATCCCGCCGCATCGCGCGGCCGTGCAGGCGACCTCCTTGCTCGCGGCGACTCCCACCGCCGCCTCCATCCCGACCTTCGCCACGCGGCCTCTGAGCGCCGCCGCCATTGCCTCCTCGGTCCCGTGGATCGTCGCCAGCCCGGCCAGGTCGAGATAGACCTGCCCCGGCCCGCCATCGTCGATCAGTGGCGAGAACGATTCCGCCGCGTCGAGCAGCGCGTCATGGGCAGAGCGCTCGGCGGCGGTCGAAGGCTGAATGATGACCAGCTCGGGAACAAAGGCCCGCGCCTGCGCCGCCGTCATCCCGGGCCTTATACCCATCGCCTTCGCCCGCGGCGAAGCAGTCACCACGGTGCTCGCTTCGCTCGGCGCGGTTGGCAAGCTTCCACCGAATCGAACGAAGTGAGCGTGTCGGTGAAAATCGCTATGCCCTTCCTGGCTATTGCTCAACGCAAGCGGGCGGTCGCGCAGTTCAGGATTGGTGCGGACGATCGCGGCAACGGGAAAATCGGGAACCAGGATGCATGCGATGCGCGCCATGGACGATTCTTGGGTGGAAGCAGCACCCTCACCCGCGCGTCAGAAGCGGCGGCGGTCGTCCCCGGCGCATGCGTCTCGCCCACAAGTGGCGGGCCGGGCGGGACGCCCGGCCCCACCTTGTTGCGGAGCGCAGGCGAGCGGATCGATCAGCGTAAGCCAATTCGCATCCGCACCGGTGCCGCCGAGCTTGTTGCGGGCGACTCGCGCTTGGACGGCGAAGCCGTCGAACAACGCCGGACCAATCCGGGTGAAGGACACCCGGCCGCATTTCAGCGCAAGGCTCAACGCTGCGAACGTGCCGCACATGCGATGCGATCCAAGCACAATCACGGCGGTGCCGGCTCGCTCCGCGAGCCGGGCGATTCTAAGCGCAGTGCTTTGCAGGAGCGCGCGTGCGCCGTTGCCGAAATCGACCACCACGACGCCGAAGCCGCCGGCCTTGAGCACCAGCTCGATCGCGCGCTGGAATTTTTTTTCGACCTGGTTTCTGAAAAACGGAAACGGCCTCTCCGGATCTCTCGCACGGCCGGCACCCGATGAGGCCGCAGCAGGATGGACCCATAGCGTGCGCGGCAGGTCGACGCCGGACGCGGCGGCGGAGGCGGGATCGAAAGCTCCCGCCAAGTCTATCCACGCGGCTGCCTCGCCGCGGCGGGTCGCTGCCGCGATGAAGCGCGCGGCGAGCGAGGTCTTGCCGGAGCCTGACGGGCCGACGATTTCGCTGATTCTGCCACGGACGATCCCGCCACCGATCAGGGTGTCGAGCGATATCAGCCCGGAGCTAAGTCGGCGTTCCTTGCGGGTAAGCTCTCTACCTAGAAAAACTCCTGCAAATTCAAGTGGTTGTGAAGCATTGGCGGGATGAGAATGGCGTATCTGTTCGATTTGGGCGAAGTCATCCCGGGCGCCGGAAAGCGAAGCGGCCATGAAGCCACTTTCGTTCTTTCTTCGCCTTTTGTCAAACCCTCAGCCCTTCGCAAAATCGACCTGACGCTCGAGCAGCATGACGCGGATTCCGCACCGCACGAGCAGGTATGAGAGGGTCGCGCCTGCCGGTCCGGCGCCGACGATCACGAGATGGGCCGCGATCTCATCCCGAGACCCGCAGGTCGATTGGAGAGAATCAGACTTCGCGGTCATTTCGTGTGGCTGTGAGTAGATATCTCGATTGTTTTATCGACAGAACCCATAGCCAGTATCCCTTGCTCGGCTCGTGGCTCAAAAGCCCAACAGAAGCCGGTTTCATAGGGTTGGTCCAGCAAATCGTGGTAATAGACGCAACCGTACACAATCACCCGTTTGGCTTTGGTTTGCCGCACGATCTTGCTGTCTTCTTCGCTGATGAAAAAAGGAAGAGTGGCAACCGGAAGCGTCCATGGTTGGTCAGGCGAAATGACCTTGAGCGTAAGTGCCATCAACGAGCACTTGCTGAAATCTTTCGGTTCAGGAAGAGCATCCACGACGGACAGTGCTGCTACGACATAGTACAAAATTGCCGGACCTTTGCCGAAATTCTTGAAAGCGACCTGGGCTCCGAGGAAGCCGGGAAGAAAAGGAATTGGCGGGAACGGAGATGGTACAGGTTTTGGAGCCGCTATGACCTCAGAGACGAAGTCTACGGGTTCCCTATGGACGCCAGAGATACTGGCATCCACTACCAAAAGATAGGGCCGGTCAGCGTGCAACGCTCGTATCGATGTCTCGACATTCATGGTGGCAGAACGCGCGTTCAGGAGAGCGATGTCGTTCGATTGTGTGGCGAGGCGAAGGTTTTGTTCGTTCGCGGCCTTGGCGAATTCCAAAGTGGCGTTCGCAGCAGCGGCTTGGGCCTTGGCGGTCATGACGTTTTCTCTCGATACGTCCGTGGCCTCCTCGGTTGTCTTGTGCAATTGGCGCGTGACATCGACCAATTGCCAAGTGAAAACAGCGAGCGCGATGCTCGCGACCATCAGCCAAAAATTGAAGAAAACCATCAACCGGTTGGATGTGATCAGCGGCCAACTAATCCAACCGGATTTCGGCTTCTTGCCCTTTTCGGCTTCGCTGCGACTCTTGGATTTCTGGGTGCCGGACTGGCCTTCTACGGGATATGCAGTTGGCGAGGTCTGTGCGGTGTAGCTCGCCGTGGCTTTTGGTTCTGTGCGCTGTTGTACTGCATCGGGTTTTTCATTTCTTACGTTGGCCAGTGGAGCTTGGTGCTGAACGCTTGGCCTTGGACTTGGCTTTGGTGATTGCGCGTATGCGCTCAAGGTGACGGTCAACGACAGCAGGATCAGCGGCAACGACTTTTTCCACGATGGCATCGAAATCTATTTCCCCCTCAAGGACCTGCCGATGTGCGTCCTGGAGTCGTGCGATCAGTGCCTCAAAGGCGAAGCCCGGGTAGCGCGCCGCCTGGGCCACGCGGATTAGCTGATTACACTTCGCGGTCGATTTGCTCGTCGATCATGAACGCCCAGGCTGTCATTAACGAGCCGGTCGAAGTTCGTTCAGAACACCAGTCCAAAGGTTTGCAACCTTTCTATCGACGGATGACGTGCTCAACCTGCCCCGACAGGAAGTCGCGCAAGATGTATCGGACCACTTCGTCGCCCCAGATGGAGAGCTTTTCTTCCGCTGCGGTGACGTAATACGTGACGTCGAGTTTCGAGGCTTGAAAGAGCTCCGTTGAGCCATCTCCTAGTGTCAGTCGGAAGAAGGCGTCGCTCAGGTCGATACTGTGCTGATAGGGACCGCCCTGTTCTTTTTCTAGAACGGGGAGCTGACGACCGAGCCAGCTGCCGATCTCCGTGATCCGCACGTTTCCTTTTGAATCGAAGATTTGTTGAAACCAACTATCATCGTCTTGTCGAACCGTTCTCAGCCGCGTCGCCTGCTCTTCGTCGCGAACCACCCAATGTGGCGCAACCGAAACCGGGTGATCGCGGTCGTTCCATAGCATCTTGATGTGTATGTTGACGTTGATGTTCCTGACCCTACCTTCCCAGTCGGATTCGGTGGGACGCCGCAGAATCTTCAGGCCTATGCCGTAGTGCTTTGCAAATTCCGCCGCGCCTTTCTGATAGCCTACACGTGTAACCATGATGCCGCGGGTGTTTCCGATATCTACAAGGACCGCATGAAAGTTTCGCACGTGCGCAATCTCAAGATTCGAGGAAAAGTTCTTGCACTCGACCAGGACAGCGTGTTCGACGGCAGCCTGGCGGAAACGCCATAGGACATCTATTTGATGCTTGCCCCCGAATCTGCCAGCGACCTCTTGATTATGAAGGACTTCGACGTTCGTGACGCCTTCAGTCTTAAGGATCGCTTCGTAGACGGATTTGGTGAGCAGCTCGTATTGCTTCGCGTTAAGTTCCTGCTGTCCGAGTTGGTCAATCATAGGTACAGCGCTTCGTGGATCTCGCGGGCGACATCGGAGTCGATTTTCTCGAACACCTTGCAGATAGCGGCCCATTGCTTCGCGATCAAATAGATCTTTGAGCCCTTGCGCGAAACACACGCACTGTCGATCGCAACCACATTAAGAAGGGAGTCCGGAGACCAAAGGCCTGACTGGCTGCGCAGCATGGCGGCCCAGACAGGAGCTCCGCTAATTCCGTTCAAGGGTGGCGCATCGACCTCTTTGCCTTCGGAGTCCGTAGCCTTATCGCCGTACGCGAGGAAGAGATCGACGAGCGGATGAGTTTTCTTGATTTTCACATCGCCCAAGTATCTGCTCGTCCGTAACAGCAACGGATTCGGTACAAGTCATCCAGCCACGCTCTTCACTCGGCAATCCGGGTATCCGAAAATGAGAAACTCGTTCATAACGCTCATCGGGCGGAGAGCCGCTACATTTCGGGCCGTCAGGCACTCCCACTCCATCTTCTCCAGGATTTCGGAGGCGGTTACCGGGAACACCGCGATGTCCACGTCAGAGACCTCGGTTTTGGCGGTTGAGTGAATCGTTCCAGGCCCCAACGTACTGCAGCCGGTACGATACGGTCCGAGCGGAATGCCCAGGTTGTTTGGATCGATCCCCTGGAAGACGTGAGCCGCGGTTATCATGAAAATCTTGCCGCTCTTGCTGCGGAAAAATGAGCCCGTGCCATGAATGAACTGCTCCTCGTCCTTTTCGACAATAAGCGGGACCGCATGCTGGTATAGAAAGAGCCAGATCGCGCCCCACTCGAGCTTGTTGAACTCCGTTAGTTGGCGAGATCCGCTCATCGGCACTTATTCTATCCGGACGACGCCCGCAGCGGACCTTCGACAACAAGCCGGTGCGAACCACGGGATCACTTTCGTTCTTTCTTCGCTTTTTGTCAAACGCTTTGGAGTTGGCGCACTGAGTCTTGAGACCTCAACGGAACCGCGCCGTATTGAGCGGACTACGCGGCGTCCTGAAGCCTGACGGAGACCGCGCCGTTGAAGAACCGCGCGGGGTCGCCCTCGCGGATCAGTTCCCGCACGGTTGCACCGCGATCAAAGGCGAAGCCCGGGTAGCGCGCCGCCTGGGCCCGACCAGCATTTCGAGCATCGCGGGCTGGGGCACGATCCGCGTGGATTAGCTGATCACACTTCGCGGTCAATCTGCTCGTTGATCAGAACGCCCAGGCTGTCGCGATAGACAGAGGGCTTGAGCATGGCGAGCATCTGGTGCGCGGTCTTGACCTGCTCCGCCGCCATCGCACGTGCCCGGTCCAGCAGTCTCGGGCTGCGCAGGATTTGCAGCGCGCGCTTGAAAGCGGCGCCGTTCAACTCCCTGCCGTTGCCGAACAGCCGGCGCAGTTCCGGTTCGGTTTCAAGTCCAAGCACGACCGGCAGCGACGGGGTGCCGGCGCGCAAATCCGACCCGACCGGCTTTCCGATCTTTTCCTCCGGGCCGAGGATGTCGAGCACGTCGTCGATCATCTGGAAGGCGAGCCCGATCGAGTTGCCGAGCTCTTCCATCGCGGAGGCGGTCCGGTCTGGCACCTGCGCCAGGTCGGCGGCGACTCTGCCGCCCGCCGCGAACAGCGAGGCGGTTTTGCGCCCGATCACCGCCATGTAGTCCTTGACGCTTACCGCCTCGTTATGCCGCATCCGCCCCTCCATCACCTCGCCCTCGGTGAGCTGGATACAGGCGCCGGCCGCAGTGCGGACCAGATGCTCCTCGAAGCGTCCGCACAGCTCGAAGGCGCGGCAGAACAGGTAGTCGCCCGCCACCATCGTCGGGCCGAGGCCGAAGCGCGTGTAGGCCGAGGGCTTGCCGCGCCGCAGCGTGCCGCCGTCGATGATGTCGTCGTGGAGCAGAGTGGCCGAGTGGATCAGTTCCAGCGCGATCGACGCGTCAACCGCGTCGCCCACCGTCTCTTCCGCGCCGCCGCAGGCCCGGTAGACGAGCAGGATGAACACGGGGCGCAGCCGCTTGCCGCCGCCGTCAACCAGGTAATGGCAGATTTCCGAGATCAGTTGCTCGCGCGAGTCGAGCAGCCGCGAGAGCTTCGCTTCGACGGAGAGCAGGTCGGCCTCGACCAGACGGGCCGGGTTGAGCGGCTCGACCAGCGGGGCGGGAGCGATAGCGGTGGCCTTGGCTCTCTTCACGGTGCTTAGCGGAACAGGTCGGCCTCGGCCGGCCGGATCAGCGCCTTGGCGCTGCCCTCGGACGGCTCATATTTGTAACCGCGCGCGATCACCGCGGGAATACCCGCTGCCTTCTGCATCAGCAGGCCGGCGGCGCAGGCCAGCTCGTCGGCGACCGCGACCACAGTGTGATGAAGCTGGCGGCCGCTCAGGTCCGTGGTGCCGCGCAGGTCGAGCAGCGGATTCATCCCCGCGATTCCCAGGCAGACCTCGGTGAGCCCGTCGCGCCATGGCCGTCCGAAGGTGTCGGTGATCAGGACCGCGACATCGAGGCCGGCGATGCGCTTGAGGCCCGCACGGATCCGCGCCGCCGAAGCGTCGGGATCTTCCGGCAGCAGGATCGCGAGACCGTCCGCCATGCTGTTGGATTCATCCACTCCCGCGTTGGCGCAGACCCAGCCCGGCCCGGTCTCGACGATTATTACCCCGCGGTCCATTCGCACTACCCGATTGGTCTGCCTGAGCACCACTTCGACTGTGCGGGGTTCCTTTTCCCATCGCGCGGCGATTCGGTTGGCCAGCTCGGTCGGCTCTACATCCTTTAGCCGGACGACCCGTCCTTCGGCCTTGGACACGATCTTTTGGCAAACGATCGCGATATCTCCGCGCTCGAGTCGGAGCGAGTTTTTCTCAAGCGCCTGCGCGATCAATTGAGCGATATCGTCACCCTGCTTGACGATCGGGATGCCTTCTATCGCGATGAAACTCAGTGTCGCCATCGGCGGCCTAAGCGTACACCCCGAGAGCGCGCAGGACTACGTCCGCCAGCCGTGCCGCGCGCGCTGGGGAGACCATCAGGGTGTCCGTTACGACCGGGCGCATCCCGAGTTGCCGAATCGCCTCGGCGTAATCGCGATCGACCTTGTCCAGCACGAAGGTCCCGGCGATATCGCGGTAGAGCCGCGCGACGCCGAGCGGCGAGACCTCGTGGCCCAGCCCACGCATCATCTTGTCCGCCGGTCCCTTGATCGTTCTGCCGCCGACGATCGGGCTTATGGCTGCTACGCGCCGGCGGACCGCCCGCAGCGCGTCGCGCACCCCGCGCAGCCCGAGAATAGGGCCGAGCGAGACGAAGGGATTAGACGGCGCCAGAACTATCGCGGCAGATTCTCGTATTGCCGCGAACACCGCGGGCAGCGCGCGGGCGCGTCCGATTCCGCGCAGCTCGATTCGCTCGACGACGCCGCGCGCTCGTCCGCGCACGAAGTATTCCTGGAACGGGAGCGCGGGCTTCCCGCGCAGCTTGACGAATGTGCGCACGCGATGATTGCTCATCGGGAGCACACGCGCGCGCACCCCGAAGCTCTCGGCGATGCGCTCGGTGACCCGGCTCAACGCGACGCTCATGTTAAGTTGCGCCGCGCGAAACAGATGGGTTGCCAGGTCGCGGTCGCCGAGCGCGAACCACGCCTTGCCGTGGAATCGTTCGAGCGCGCCGAGCACATTGAAGCTGTCGCCTTTGAGGCCCCAGCCATTGGTCGGGTTAACCACGCCGCCCAAAGTGTAGATGACGGTGTCGATGTCAGGCGAGACGTGCAATCCGTAGAAGTGCTCGTCGTCGCCGGTGTTGACGACCACAGTCAGCCGGCGAGGGTCGACGCGGCAGACAAGCCCGCGCAGGAACCTAGCCGCACCCACTCCCCCCGCAAGCGTGGTTATCCGCTTGCCGGAGGGGAGCAATCGGCCGTGCTCCATTGGGAGCCTTTCTGCCGTAAAGCTTCTTGTAGAGCGTGTTGCGCTCGACCGCCACGCGCCCCATCTCTCGCGCCTTGTCCTCGATCAGATCGATCGGGATGAACTCGCCCGAGTCGCCGCCGGCTTGGGCGGTGATGCTCTCCTCCATCAGCGTGCCCGAGAAGTCGTTGCATCCGGTCTTGAGGGTGAGCGCCGCCAGGTCCACGCCCAGCTTGACCCACGAGGTTTGCAGGTTGTCGATCGCGCCGCGCAGGTAGAGCCGCGAAAACGCGTACATCCTGTAGTCGGGCAGCCCCCGCTCGGTCGGCGATACCAATCCCTTGCGGAAGAGCACGGTGTTCTGATGGATGAAGCGCAGCGGCACGAACTCGGTGAAGCCGCGGGTCTGCTTCTGGATTCTGCGCATCAGGTCGAGATGGTTGACGACGTGGCGCGGGCTTTCGAGGTGGCCGTACATGATCGTCGAGGTGGTCGGCACGCCCAGCGCATGGGCGGTGGTAATGATATCGACCCACGTCGCCACGTCGACCTTCTTGTGGCTCAGGATCTCGCGCACGCTGTCGTCGAGGATCTCGGCCGCGGTACCCGGAATCGAGCCCAGCCCATGCTCCTTGAGCATCCCTATGTACTCGGGATACTCCATCCGCGTCCGCCGCGCGCCGTACATTATCTCCATCGGCGAGAAAGCGTGGACGTGGATATCCGGGAAGCGCTGCTTAATCGCGTCCAGCAGGTCGCGGTACTTGAAGGCCGGCATATCGGGATTGATGCCGCCCTGCATGCAGATCTCGGTGGCTCCGCGCGCCTGCGCGTCGGCGACCTTGCCCAGGATCACCTGGTCGGAATGGTCGTAGGCGTCGGATTCCCACTTCTGCCGTTTGAAGCCGCAGAACTGGCATCCGACAAAGCAGATGTTGGTGAAGTTGATATTGCAGTTGACGGCGTAGGTAACTTCGTCGCCGACATCTTCGGCGCGCGCCACGTCTGCGCACTTGATCAGCGCCCGCAGGTCATCGCCTTCGGCCGCGTAGAGCAGCAGCCCTTCCTCGACGGTCAGCTCCTCGCGCCTGAGGCTCCTGGCGAGCGCGGCGCGCACCCCTGGCGAGGCCTTGTCGATCAGGGCGCCGAGCGGGGCGGCCTCGATTTCGTACACGTAGTCGCGAAGTTCGGCGAGGTTCACGCGTCACCTCCCGTGATCGCCTTGGAGTGTTTCCTTATCGCAGGCGCAATCGCCGGGTCGACCCATCTATCATCCACATATTCGGGGTAGATCGCGAGACGTTCCTTGAGCTTGAAACCCGCCCGCAGACATCGCTCGGCGAGCTTCTCGATATGCGGCCATAGCGCTTCGGGATTGACGTAGTCCCGGGTCAGCGGCGAGATGCCGCCCCAGTCGTTGATTCCCGCGTCGAGGAAAAGCTCGATCGAATTCGGCGAGAGATTGGGCGGCGCCTGCACGTTCATCGCGGGACCGAGTATCAGCCGCGCCGTCGCGATCGCGCGCGCCATCTCCAGCTCGCCCGGCTCCGGCGCGTGGGCCATCGCGATCTCGGGCTTGGCCCGGAAATTCTGGATAATCACTTCCTGGATATGGCCGTACCTTTCATTGATGTCGCGAATCGCGACCAGGCTCTGCGCGCGCTCGGCAGCGGTCTCGCCGATCCCAAGCAGAATTCCGGTCGTGAACGGGATGTTTAGCCGGCCGGCCTCCTCGATCATCCGCATCCTCAGCGCCGGATCCTTGTCGGGCGCCGCCTGATGGACCTGGCCGCGGCTGCGCAGGCGCGGCGCGATGTTCTCGAGCATCAGACCCATGCTGGCGTTGCGCGGCCGTAACATCTTCATCTCTTCGTAGCTCATCAGTCCGGCGTTGGTATGGGGCAGGAGCCCTTCGGCAAGCGCGAGCTCGCAGGCGTGGCCGACGTACTCGATCGTGGTACGGGCGCCGAGCGCTTCGAGCGTCTCGCGATACTCCTTGAAGGCAACCTCAGGCTTGTCGCCCAGGCACATCAACGCTTCCCGGCATCCCAGCTCCCGCCCTCGCCGCGACCATTCGACGATTTCGTCGGGCATCATCGTCCACGCGCCGGGGTCGCCGGGGTCCTTGCGGAACGTGCAGTAGGTGCATCGATCGCGGCACAGGTTCGTGACGGGCAGAAACACCTTGCGTGAATAGGTGACCTGGCGGCCCTTGGCGCGATCGCGAAACTCGCTCGCCGCCTCCAGCATCATCGGCAGCTCGCGGTCGAGGCACTCGATAAGCGCGATAGCGTCGGGCTGCGTCAGCCGCATTCCGGCGAGCGCGCGATCCAGGATGTCGCGGGTCGGTCCGGCCTTTGGCGCACTGGCGGCAGAGAAGACTTGTCCGGAGGCCATTTAACGCCCCTTATAAGCCATCGAATTTGTCGAGGCAAACGCGCAGTTGGCCTCCCGCGAGATGCTTATCTGACAGGCTACTCCAAGGTGAAATAGGTCAAAAGCGCGGCGCGCCGGCGCAGACCCGCCAACCGCTTCCTCCATCGCGTCGCACGCCTGCTCGAAGAGGCCGGCTTCGAACTGTGAAGAGCCCCTGCCCGCCGGCGCCTGAAGTGGTGACGGGCGTCTCGCCGGTCGCCACTTCAGGCGGTCAAGCGATGTATAATCCGCTAGGGCTACGCACATGAAAGCGATGGTTGTGGAACAGCCGGCGCGGATCGAAAGCAATCCGTTGCGCGCCGCCGAACTCGAACCGCCCGAGCCCGGCCGCGGCGAGCTGCTGGTCAGGATCAGGGCCTGCGGCGTATGCCGCACCGATCTGCACGTCGCTGAGGGCGATCTGCCGCCGCGCCGGCCGCGCATAATTCCCGGTCACGAGGTCGTCGGCGTGGTCGAGCGATGCGGTGAAGGATGCGCACGCTTTCACTACGGCGATCGCGTGGGCATCGCATGGCTGCGCGAAACCTGCGGCGTTTGCGTTTACTGCCGGCGCGGACGGGAGAATCTTTGCCCCAACGCGCGCTTCACCGGCTACGATCACGATGGCGGCTACGCCGAGGCCGCGGTTGTGAGAGAGAGCTTCGCCTATCTGATTCCCCCCACGCTGGGCGATCAGGAGGCGGCCCCCCTGCTGTGCGCCGGAATCATCGGTTATCGCGCGATCAAACGCGCCGAGATCAGGCCCGGTGCGACCGTCGGACTGTACGGCTTCGGCGGCTCGGCTCATATCGCGATCCAGGTGCTGCGATTTTGGGGATGCCGCGTGTACGTGATGAGCCGCGGAGGAAGGCATCGCGAACTTGCCGAGCAGCTCGGCGCGGACTGGATCGGCAGCGCCGAGGATCGTCCGCCCAAGCCGTTGGACGCCGCAATTCTGTTTGCGCCGGCCGGCGACCTCGTCCTGCCGGCGATGGAGGCGCTGGATCGCGGCGGAATCCTGGCGATCGCGGGAATCTACCTGAGTCCGATTCCGCAGCTCGATTACCAGCGCCATCTCTTCCAGGAGCGCGAGATACGCAGCGTGACCGCCAATACCCGTGCCGATGGCGAGGAGTTCATGAAGATCGCAGGCCAAGTTCCGATTAGGACCCACACCGCGGCTTTCGGCCTCGCCGAAGCCAACGTCGCGCTGAACATGCTCAAACACGACGAGCTAAAGGGCGCCGCCGTCCTGCAAATCGGCTAGCGTGCTTCGATTCGGGGGATAGATCAGATAGAAGCTGCTTTTCATCGACGCCCGCCGTCCTATTGGCTATCAATTGCCCGCGCGCGCCGGGCTTGCTAACGTCAGCTTAGAAGGTGCGCTATCTTCTCAGTGCGCCCAGTGGTATCGGAGACAATCACCATGGCCGAGTCCCAACAAGCGCGCGAACTCAGCAAGAACGAAGAAATTCTGCTCGGTGACACCGCCGTCCTGACCCGCCTCGACAAGGCGATCGGATGGGCGCGGAAGTTCTCGATTTTTCCCTATCCGTTCGCGACGGCCTGCTGCGCGATGGAGTACATGTCGCTCTCCATGACTCCCTACGACCTTGATCGATTCGGCGCGCTGCTGCCGCGATTCACGCCGCGTCAGGCCGACCTGCTGATGGTGATCGGCACGGTCACGATGCGCCAGGCGCCTATCCTCAAGCGCGTCTATGACCAGATGGCTGAGCCCAAGTGGGTGATGGCGTTCGGCGCCTGCGCCTCGACGGGCGGCTTCTACGACAATTACGCGACCCTGCCCGGTATCGACCGGATCGTGCCCGTCGATGTGTACGTTGCCGGATGCCCGCCGCGTCCCGAGGGCGTGCTCGACGCGTTGATGGCGCTGCAGCGCAAGATCCAGGGGCAAAAGCAGAAGCTCGCCGAGTTCGGCGCCAAGCATCCGGTCTCCGCGTAACCCTCGGGCCTGCCGATGGAACGAATCCTCATGCGCTGGCTGGACATCCCTGAGCTACGCCGGCTCGAGGTGTACAAGGCGCACGGCGGCTACCAGGCGCTGCGCAAGGCGCTGTTCGAGATGACCCCCGAGCAGATCATCAACGAGGTCAAAGCCTCCAACCTGCGCGGGCGCGGCGGCGCCGCGTTCAGCGCCGGGCTCAAGTGGAGCTTCATCCCCAAGGAATCCAAGAAACCGGTTTACGTATGCTGCAACGCGGATGAGAGCGAGCCGGGAACGTTCGCCAACCGCTACCAGCTCGAAAACGATCCGCACGGGATTATCGAGGGAATCCTGATCACATGCCGGGCCGTCAACGCGCACGTCTGTTACGTCTACCTGCGCGGCGAGTTCGCGCTTCAGACGCGGCGTCTCGACGAGGCCTTGGCCGAGGCGCGCGCCCAGGGCTATGTCGGCCCCGACGTGATGGGCTCCGGATTCGCCGCCGAGATTTACACCCATCGCGGCGCCGGCGCCTACATCTGCGGCGAGGAGACCGGCCTGCTCGAGTCGCTCGAGGGCAAGCGCGGCTACCCGCGCAACCGGCCGCCGTTTCCGGCTATCCAGGGCGCGTTCGGGTGCCCGACCGTCGTCAACAACGTCGAGACGCTGTCCAACGTCCCGCATATCATCGCGCGCGGCGCCGATTGGTACCGCTCGATCGGCCCGGAGAAAAGCCCCGGCCCCAAGCTCTTCTGCCTCTCCGGCCATATCAATAAGCCGGGACTGTACGAGTTGCCGATGGGCTTTCCGCTCAAGGACTTGATCTACGATGTCGGCGGCGGAATCCTCGACGGACACAAGCTAAAGGCTGTTATCCCCGGCGGCTCTTCGTTCCCGGTCTTCACGGCCGAGGAGGCCGTCAAGGTCAACATGGACTTCGACTCGGTGCGTGCGGCAGGCTCGCTGATGGGAACCGCGGGCGTGATGGTGATGCACGACGGCACATGCATGGTGGACGCGCTGTGCACCATCGCCCATTTCTACCATCACGAGTCATGCGGCCAGTGCACGCCGTGCCGCGAAGGCACCGGATGGATCGAGAAGCTGCTGATCGAGCTCGAAGCCGGACGCGGCAAGGAAGAAGATCTGCAGACCCTGATCGACGTCGCCGTCAACATGGAAGGCAACACGGTCTGCGTGCTCGCCGACTCGCTCTCGATGCCGGTGAAGAGCTTCGTGCCCAAGTTCAAGGACGAATTCCTCGAACATATTCGTCTCGGGCGATGCCCATTCCGCGACCCCGCCGGAACCGGCATCACACCACCCGCGCTCGGCCAGCCCGCGCATCCCGGATGAGCCGGCAGGGGGAAAAAAGGCGCGAGTTGCAATCTTTTCCCTGGCCCGCTTTTCTGCGGGAGAGGGCAAGCGGCGCGGCTCTTGCTGTTTTTTGCAAGAGCCGTGACGCGGGGGTAAGGGTTCTGCCTCCACAATGGCGGTAGGCGCTGAAAAATGCCCAAGGTAACAATCAACGGTAAAGAACTCGACGCTCCCGACGGGATCAATCTGATCGAGGCGGCCGAGCGGGTCGGAATCGAAATCCCGCATTACTGCTACCATCGCGGACTCAGCGTCGTCGGCAACTGCCGGATGTGCCTGGTCGAAGTCGAGAAGTTGCCCAAGCTGCAGATCGCCTGCAACACCAGGGTCGCAGACGGGATGGTGGTGCATACCGACAACGAGCGCGTCAAAACAGTCCAGGCGGCGGTGCTCGAGTTCCTCCTGGTCAACCATCCGATCGATTGCCCCGTGTGCGACCAGGCCGGCGAGTGCAAGCTCCAGGACTATTACATGGACTACGACGCCCGGCCTTCGCGCTTCCCGCTCGGCAGGAAGAACCACAAAGGCAAGGCGATCGAGATCGGCTCCGGGATTATGCTCGACCAGGAGCGATGCATCCTGTGCGCGCGCTGCACCCGGTTTTTCGACGAGATCACGAAGACCCATGAGCTTGCGATTTTCGGGCGCGGCGACCATTGCGTGGTCGATACCTATCCGGGCCGCCCGATCGACAACCGCTACGCAGGCAACGTGGTCGATATCTGCCCGGTCGGTGCGCTCACCGAAAAGGACTTCCGCTTCCGCAGGCGCGTCTGGTACCTGCATCGCACGCCCTCGGTCTGCGGCGCATGCGAGCGGGGATGCTCGATCGGCATCGACCACCAGCGCGGGCGCATCTACCGCTTCAAGCCGCGGTTCAATCTGGAGGTCAACGGCTTCTGGATGTGCGACGAGGGCCGTCACAGCTTCCCGGCGCTCCAGGGCGAGAGCCGCCTCGTCGCGCCGATGGTTGCGCAGAAGGATCGGCTGGCCGCGGAGAGCTGGCCGGCCGCCATCCGGCGCGCGGCCGAGGCGATCGCGGAGTGCAAGCAGACCTACGGCGCCAACTCCATCGGCGCGATGATCGGCGGACAATCGACCAACGAGGAAGCCTTTGCGCTCAAGCGACTGGTTATCGAGACGATCGGCTCGCCCAATATCGGCGCGATCAGCTACTCGCCGCTCGATGCGAGCGGCGACGACGGCCTGCTGATTCGCGCCAACAAGAATCCCAACACGCGCGGGCTCGCCGCACTCGGCATCCCAGCCGACGGCGTTGACCGGTTGACCGGCGCCGTGGCATTAGGTGAGTTGAAGCTGCTGATTGCGATGCGCGCCGATCTGGCGCGCGCGCTCGGCGAGGATGAATTCGTCCGCCGCTTCGGCTCGCTCGATTACCTGATCGTGCTCGACACCGATGCGACCGAAACCGCCCGGATGGCAAACCAGGTACTCGCGATCGCGGCCTATCCGGAGCTCGACGGCAGCTTCACCAGCTTCAAGGGGCGCGTGCAGCGGCTTACCCGTGCCTTCGATCCGCCGGGCGAGGCGCGCCCGGCGCTCGAAGTGATCGCGCGGCTCGGCCACGTGCTCGACGGGCGCGAGCGCCCCTCCGAAGCGGCCGTCGTCTTCGCCGCGATGGCCGCGGCGGAGCCCGCCTTCAGCGGGCTCACGCTCGCCGGCCTGGGCGCGAACGGTGCCCCGCTGGCGGCGTCGTCGTCCGCCGTCGTCGAAACGGCGCCGTCCGCCCCCGCCGGGCGCTGAGGCTTGGACCCGGTCAGCCGCCTGTCGTGTCCCCGCTGCGGGCGAGCGCCGCGCGTCTGCGATGGCTGGACGGTCCGGGCCGATCCGCTTGCCGGGGCCAAATCAGTGTCGGGCTATTCCTTGAACACGGCTTCGACTCGGCTCAGGTAGCTTATCAGCGCCTGCACATGGCGGCTCGCCGCATCCGCGTCCTGGGCAGAGGCCGCCTGCTCGAGCGCGGCGCCCAACTCGCTAATCAGGTCGAAACCGAACCCGCCGCCCTCGCTCATGAGGCGATGGCCGATGGCGCGCAGGGTCTGGTAGTCGCGCTGCGCCAACGCCGACACCAGTGCGTTCAGCGCCTCGCGCTGGCGGGCGAGGAATTGCGCCATGAGGTCGTTGCGATCGGAATCGAGCGCGACCACCAGGGCCTGCGGATCCGGCGCGCCACTGGCGGCCGGCTTGTCGGCGGTCACCTCGTGAATCATGTCAAGCAGTCGCAACTTCCTGACCGGCTTCGCCAGGTGCCGATCGCATCCGGCCTCGAGAGTTTGGCGGATGTCTTCTTGCAGCGCCGAGGCGGTCAGCGCGACGATCGGGGTCGGCGCGCGGGCGTGCTCGCGCTCCCACTGCCGAATCGCGCGCACCGCGCTGCATCCGTCCATCACCGGCATCTGCATATCCATCAGCACCACGTCGTAGGTTGCGGCTTTGAACTTGCGCAGTGCGCTCTCGCCGTCCTCGGCCGGATCGAGCTGATAAGGATGGTCTCTCAAGTAGGTCGTGATCAGTAACCGGGTGTCGGGAGAATCATCGGCCAGCGGGATACGCAGCGGCCGATCGGGGAGAGGCGGGGATGGGGACTTCGGCGGCGGCTCGTCGCGCGGGGATGCGCTAAAGTCGGCGGACGGAGTGCGAATCCCGAAGCGGGCGGTGAAATGGAACCTGCTGCCCTTTGCAAGCTTGCTCTCCGCCCAAATCCGCCCACCCATCAGTTCCACCAGGCGCTTGGCGATCGCCAGTCCGAGGCCGCTGCCGCCGTACCTGCGGCTGGTCGAGGAGTCGGCCTGGGTGAAGCTCTGGAAGATCAGCTCGAGTTTGTCGGGCGGGATGCCGATGCCGGTGTCGGCAACGCTGAAGCGCAACCGTCCGGGCTCGTGCGCGTCGGGGTCGTTCGCGACCGTCAGCGTTACCTCGCCCTCTTCGGTGAACTTTATCGCGTTGCCGACCAGGTTGATCAGCACTTGGCGCAATCTGAGCGGATCGCCCACCAGGTGAGGCGTAACGTCGGGCAGGATCCGCAAGGCCAACTTGAGGTTCTTCTCGTTGGCGCGGACGGCAAGGGTTTCCATGACTCTTTCGACCAGTTCGTGGAGCTCGAAGTCGGTGCTTTCCAGACGCAGACGCCCGCTTTCGACCTTGGCGAGGTCGAGGATGCCGTTGATCAGATCGAGCAAGGTGTTGCCGTTCCTGGTCATGCTATCGACGTAGCGGCGCTGCTCGGAGTTGAGCGGCGTGTCAGACAGCAGGTCGGCCATCCCGAGAATGGCGTTCATCGGTGTGCGGATCTCGTGCGACATGCTGGAGAGGAACTCCGTCTTGGCGCGGGAGGCGGCCAGCGCCTCCTCGCGCGCCGCGACTAGTGCGCGCCGGGTCCGCGTGATTTCGCTGATGTCGCGGCGGAAGGTGATTGCGCAGGGCTCGCCGCCGATCTCCGCGATCACCGCGGAGAACAGGCAGGGAATGATCCTGCCGTCTTTGGCGCGGAAATCGATTTCCATGTTGGAGACAGGTTTGTTGAGCGCCATCTGGCGCAGGAACTCGTCGTGCTGCTCGCGGTTGACGAACAGATCGATCGTGTCCGGACGCGCTCGCAGCAGCTCCTCCCTGCTGTAGCCCATCATCGCGATGGCCGGGTTGACGTTTATCACGCGCATATCGACCAGGCTGGTGATAACGATAGCGTCGAAGCTGGCCTCGAAAATCTTGCGCAGCTTGTCTTGGCCGGCCTGGAGGAGCCTCTCGGTCTGTTCACGCTCGCGGATGATGTCCTGATGCTTGGCAATTTCGGCCTCCAGCCGCTTGTGGGTCTGGTTGAGAGCTTCGATGGTCGCCATCAGATCGCGATGGGCCTGTTTGAGCTCCGTGATGTCGCGGCCGGTGGAGAACACGCATTGCTCGCCGTCCAGCTCGATGAGCACCGCGGAGAGCAGGTAGGGCACGAGCTCCCCGCTCTTGTTGTGGATTTCGGCCTCGAAGTTGCGCACGAGGCCGTGCTTGAGGAGTTCGCGCTCGAACTCCTCGCGTTGGGCTCGGTCCGCCCACAGGCCGATCTCGGCCGCACGACGGCCGACCACCTCCTCGCGGGAGACCCGGTGGCGCGTGAGGAATTCCGGGTTGACATAGAGATAGCGCCCGTCCGAGACGCGCCTCAGTGCGACCGGGTCGATGCTCGCGTCGAGCAGTTTGCGCAGGCGCGCCTCGCTTTCCTGGAGCCGCTTTTCGGCGCTCTCGCGCTGGGCGATGATGTGTTCGCGCCGCTCGATTTCGGCGTGCAGCATCTGCTGCGAGCGATCCAGCGCCGAGATCCGCGCCACCAGGTCGCGCCGACGGCGCTCGTGCATCAGCGCTGTGAACTGGGTGAGCGCCACGGCGGTGGAAAGTCCCAGCCATCGCAGAAAGCCGTAGTCGTCGGGCCGATTCGCCATCCACAGCGATTGGAGCGCCATTGCGCCCAGGCAGATCAGGTTAGGCGCGCCCTGCCATCGCGGACCCCATGGCAGGAGTGCGCCTGCGCCGACCGACAGGAGCATCAACCCGACGAACAGCGATTCCGGATCCGAACTCGGTAACGAGTAGACAAGCGTATCGCCGATCACGGTGGCGGCGAGGCCCAGGGCAACCGTGCGCCAATTGCGCGTGAACCATGCGCTCCAGGTGAGCGCCAGGGCGGTCGAGACCGCGATGATGCTGAGCACGCCGGAAATCGCCAGTTGCGGCGGAATTCCGGAGCCGCTGCGGTGGACGTTCCACCACCAGCCCGCCGCCTGCGACAGGATCACCATCACGCCGCCCCCTCGCGTCAGGCGGCGCACGTGCTTCGCATCGGCGGCCTCGTTGGCGCGCCGCGGGACGCTGAAAGCGTCGGGCTCGGTCGAAGCGCTCCCGCCCTCGACTCGCGCGGCGGGGCTACGCAGCGAATCCCCTTGGGCGCCGCCCTCAGTGCAGGCGGCGTTCCGGTTCTCTTCCGTCCGTGTCATTGGCCGGCGAAGGGCCGGGCGTAACCGCGTCCTCGCGGAACACGACCTGGACCCGATTGAGGTAGTCAGCCAGCCCGTTGAGATGCTCTTGCACCGCGGGCGCATCCTTGCTGCGTGCGGCCTGCTCCAGCTTCTCACCGAATTGGCTGATCGCGTTGAAGCCAAAGCCGCCGCCTTCGCCTTTGATCCGGTGGCCGAACGCGGCCAGCGCCGCGTAATCGCGCCGCTCCAGTGCGGCCGTGATCGCTGTAAGGTCGCCCCGCTTGTGGGCTAGGAAGTTCGGAATCAGCTCATGCAGATCCGCGTCGGCCTCGACCACCACGCGGCGGGGCGGCGTGGCGGGAGCGGGGAGCTCGGTCGTGAACCGGCGGATGGCTTCGAGAAGGGTTGACTTCTTGATCGGCTTGGCCAGATGCGCGATGCATCCGACCGCGATGCTTTCGCGCACGCCCTGTTCGAGAGCCGACGCGGTGAGCGCGACGATCGGCGTGGGCGGGCGATTGTGCTCGCGTTCCCATTCGCGAATCTTCCTGACTGCTGTGTAGCCGTCCATCACCGGCATCTGCACGTCCATCAGGACCAAGTCGAAATGGGCGCCGCTGATGAATTTCGCCACCGCGATCGCGCCGTTCTCGGCGACCTCAAGCGCGTGCGGCGTGCCCTTGAGGTAGGCATTGATTAGCAGGCGATTATCGGGCGAATCGTCGGCCAACAGGATTTTGAGTTTCGGCTGATTCCCATCCTCGGCGACCGGACACGGCGCCGGCTTGTCCTCGACGACTCTCGCCCCCCGCGTGAGCACGAGGGCGATCGCCCGCAGCAGCTCCGAGCGCTTGACCGGCTTGACGACGTAGGCGTCAAGTCCGAGCTCGTGCAGCCGCGCCAGCTTTGGACTGAGATCGTCCGAGGTGAGCATCAGGACGACGGCGTCGGAGCCGTCGGGCCCCGCCGGAGCCGCTCGGCAACCTCGAAGCCGTCCATCCCCGGCATCCTGCAGTCGAGCAGTATCAGCCGGTACGGTTTGCCCGACTTGCGCGCCATCGCCAGCTCTGCCAGCGCCCGCTCCCCGCCGTCCACGTCGCTGACCTCGGCGCCTTGGCTCTTCAGGATCTCGCGCAGGATGAGGCGGTTGGTGGCGTTGTCGTCCACGATCAGGACGCGCATCGCGGCCAGTATCTCGCTGACCGGCAAGGTGGCTTTAGGCGCGTCGGCGGACTGCACGGCGAAGTGCGCAGTGAAACGAAAGGTGCTGCCCTTGCCCACGGCGCGCTCGACCCAGGTCCGCCCCCCCATGGCCTCGACCAGCCGCTTGGCGATCGAGAGCCCAAGTCCGCTGCCTCCGTACCTGCGGCTGGTGGAAGAATCGGCTTGTGTGAAGGTGTCGAAGATCGCCTCGACTTTGTCTTGCGGGATGCCGATACCGGTGTCTGCGACGTTGAAGCGCAGCCATCCGGGTTCCTGCGCCTCGGGGTCGTTCTCGACCGTCAGCGTCACCTCGCCCTCTTCGGTGAACTTGATCGCGTTGCCGACCAGGTTGATCAACACCTGGCGCAATCTGAGCGGGTCGCCCACCAGGTGAATCGGGACGCCGGGCAGGATCCGCACCGCGAGCTCGAGCCGTTTTTCGTGGGCGCGAACTCCAAGCGTGTCGAGCACCCGCTCGGTCGCTTCTTCTAGGTCGAAGGCGGCTGCCTCGAGGTGGAGCCGCCCCGCCTCGATCTTGGCGAGGTCGAGGATGCCGTTGATCAGGTCGAGCAGGGCGCCACCGTTGCTGGTCATGGTGTCGACGTAGCGGCGCTGGTCGGGGTTGAGCGGCGTCTCAGACAGCAGGTCGGCCATCCCGAGAATGGCGTTCATCGGTGTGCGGATCTCGTGCGACATGCTGGAGAGGAACTCCGTCTTGGCGCGGGAGGCGGCCAGCGCCGCCTCCTGCGCCGCGATCAGCTCGGCCTGGGTGCGTTTGAGCCTGGCGATGTTGCTGGAGAAGCTAAGCACGCATGGCTCGCCGTCGAGCTCGATCATCGTGGCGGAGATCCTGCCGGGTACGATGCTGCCGTCCTTCAGCCGGAAGTCGACTTCGAAATTGTGCACCATGCCCTTGGCGCGGAGCAGGTTGACGAATTTGCGATGCTGTTCCCGGTCGGCAAAGATGCCCATCTGCGGGATCGAGCTCGCCAGCGTCTCACCCTTGCCGTATCCGGTCGTCTGCATCTCCTTGTTGACGTCGATGTAGCGGCCGTCGGACATACGGTTGATGGTGATGGTGTCGGGGCTGGCGTCGAAAATCTTGCGCAGCTTCGCCTCGCTCTCCCTGAGCCGTTTCTCGGCCTGCTCGCGCTCCGCCAATATCTTGTCGCGCTCCGAGAGCTGCTCGCGCAGCCGGTTCTGGCTGTCGGAGAGCATTGCCAGCCATCGTGACCACGTGTCGCTGCTCAGGTACGAAATCAGCGCCATTGTCGCTATTCCCAGCCATCGGTAGGCCCCGAAGGCGTCGGAGGCGGGCACGATCATCATGTTGATTGCCAGCGAGACCATCGAACTGACCGTCAGCGCCACCTGCCATCGCATCTCCCACGGCAGCAGGGCGCAGGTCCCGGCCACGAACAGGAATTGAGACACGAAGAGCGGTTCCGTCTGCTGAAGGATAAGACTTTCCCAAGTCATGCCGGCAGTTACCAGCACGGTTCCTGCCAGAGCGATCGGTTTCCAGTAGCGAAAGAAACGCGCGCGGAACAGGCTCAGCCCCAGGAATGCGACGGCCACTGTCAGATTGAACAGGCTGGCCGGAAGCACCCGGCGGAACAGGCCCGGTTCGAGCGCTAGATAGTTATCGGCCGCGTGGATCAACTGGAAGCAAACGATCAACCCGAGACCAATCCGCATGACGCGAAGGATCCATGCCGGTGGCAAGAACTTCACCCCGCGCCGTGAGGTCGGGGCTTTCGCGTTCCGCGCACCGGCGGCGCAACCGGCCGCGGCCTCCGGCTGAACCGGATCGGCAGTATCGAAGTCTTTCGCGTCGAGACTACGCACACTCAATCCTGCGGCGAGCGCTCTAGTAGAGTGCTTCCGTCATCGGCGAAGTCTCTCGTCTCGAAAATCGTTTTTCCGCACCCTGCCAGGCTCCGATCGGATATGAGGCAAGAAGAGTGCCGCTGCCACGCGTCCGGACGTGAGACGTTTAGAGCGGGGAGAGCGCCGGACGCGTGTCAGGCGAAGCGTTCTGGGACATCGCGCGGGTGCGGCGCGCTCACCCAGCGCGGACCAGGCTCGGTGCGAGACAGGGAATCATGTTGGCCGCGAACATCACGATCCCGGCGAGGATCACTAGCGCGGCCAGCCAGGTGCCGAGCCAGTCGCCCGGAGCGAAGTGGGCGATCGGCCCGCCGACCCCAATAACGAACAAGATGAGTTGAAGCAGGGCAGGGTGCGGAAACTCGACCGCCTCGCGGTCGCTCATCGCTTCCGACTGGCGCCTTCGACGATCCGGGTTGGGGAAATTTCCTTGGTGCCTGCGGTTCTACAAACCCAGCACTTCACGCATCGAGTAGACTCCGGGCGGCTGTTTCTGCAGCCAGGCCGCGGCGCGCAGCGCGCCGCGCGCCAGCGACTCGCGGCTCTGCGCGCGATGGATCAGCTCGAGCCGCTCGCCCTGTCCGCCGAAGATCACGGTATGGTCGCCGACCGCGTCGCCGGCCCGCAGCGCCATCACCCCGATCTTATCCGCCGGCCGCACGCCGGTGATTCCTTCGCGTCCGAAGACCGCTTCCTTTGCGAAGTCCTGGCCGCGCGCTGCCGCAATCCCGCGCCCCAGCGCGAGCGCAGTGCCGCTGGGTGCATCGACCTTGGTGCGATGGTGAATCTCGATCACTTCGGCGTCGAAGTCCTTCAGGATGGCGGCGACTTCGCCGACGATCTTCATCAGCACGTTGACCCCGACGCTCATGTTGGGGGCGATCACGGTGCGGGTACGCGCTGCGAGCTTGCGCGCCCGCTCTTCCATCTCAGGGGTGAAGCCGGTCGCGCCGACTACGATCGCAGCGGCATTGGCGGCGGCGGTTTCGAGATGCGCGAGCGCCGCGGCGGCGTTGGTGAAGTCGAGCGTGACGGTGTCGGGACGGGCGAGCGCGGCGTAGTCGTCGCGGATCGGAACTCCGAGTCGGGCAGCGCCCGCGACCTCGCCGGCGTCGCGGCCGACCGCCGGCAGCCCCGGGGCCTCGACCGCACCCACCAGCTTGTGAGCTGGGTCGGCGGCAATCAGCGAGATCAGCATGCGGCCCATCCGGCCCGCCGCGCCGGCGACGATCAGATTAGCCATCGCGCGACTAGGTGCTTGTGGCCGGTGCGGCGGCCGCCGCAGGCTCGGCCGCGCCGCCTGCGCCCTTCTTGGCGGATCGCGAGGCGGCGTAATGTTCCTCGCACAGACTTCCGCGAAAGCGCCGTTTGCGGCACTTTTCGAAGGTGCAGGTCTTGTAGCGCGCCTTGGGCATCTCGCCGCGCTTCCAGAGCCGGTAGTGCTTGCGGCAGAGATGCTTCGCGAACGCCTCGCGGGTGCAATCCTTTGCTTTGCAATTTCCTTTGTTGGCCATGAATCCTTTTCCCGATAAGCGGCTCGACAGGCCGCGGCAACGTTCGACCATAGCGGTTGCTGCCGCCGGTTCAAAGAGGGTGCGGCGAACCGGTTGTGTCCGGTTATCCTTGGCGGATAGCGGCGCGGTCGGAGCTGCGACTAAGGTTCAGCCTGCTCCGTCCCGGTCAGACTACGGCCAAACCATTGAACGGCGAAAATCACAATGCTCCAGGAGTTCGGGAGCCAGAGTAGAGTTGGGCAGCTCTACGAGCGCCACTTGCAGTCCGGCCTTGCGGGCCTGTTTCATGGCAGGAATGCAATCGGTGTCTTGGACTATGAGTACGAAGCGCTCGACGGCCCGGACCGCCGAATAGAGCGCTATGTCGAGCCCAATTCGCATATCAACGCCCTTCTGCTCAAAGACGGGTTCGAAGTCCTGATCAGTTACCGAGCCTGGGCTGATGGGTACGCTCTTCGGACGGAAGCCCCGAAATTTCAGGACTCCCTGTCGCACTGCGAACAGTTCCTTGCGCGCCAGTTCGCGCAGCCAGTTGTCAGTTCCGGAGAACTGCTGCATGGTTCCTGATATTGGGAGCTTCACTCTGCCATTGTACGGGGCACAGTCGTAGTACAAGATGCGGATTATCTGCTCGTCATCTGTAGCGCAGACGCGGGCAACTTTTTCGATGTAGTTCGGGTCGTAGTATCGACCGCTTTGGCGAGTGAGAGCCCGTAAATTTCCCCCGTCAATCAAGATTGCGATCCGAATCACACGAGCCCCCGAAAGAAAAGGCCCCCGCAAAAGCAGGGGCCCCAAGATACGTGCCCGCCTACGGGCGTAGCGGATAACTGGAAACTACGATACGACCGTCGGTCGTCTTTTGTCAACCCTCGCCCCCGTCCTTACTTCGAGATCACCGTGTCGTGCAGCCAGTTGCGGTCGTCGCGATCGGGATGGTCGAGGTTGTAGTGCAGGCCGCGCGACTCTTTGCGCGCCGACGCCGAGCGCACCACCAGCTCAGCCACCGTCACCAGGTTGCGCAACTCGATAAGATCGGAGTCGAGCAGGTGATCCCAGTAGTAACTGTGGATCTCCTCCTTGAGCAGCTCGATCCGGCGCAGCGCGCGCTCCAGCCGCCGGTCGGTGCGCACGATTCCCACGTAGTTCCACATCAGGCGGCGAATCTCGTCCCAGCTATGGGTGATCAGCACGCGCTCTTCGCTCTTGATCGCGCGGCCGGGGTCCCATTCGGGGAACTCCGGCGTGGCCTGCTCGCGGCCTTCCTTCAATTGCCGGGCGGCGGCGGCCATCGCTCGCCGGCCCATCACCGCCGCCTCGAGCAGCGAGTTCGAGGCCAGCCGATTGGCGCCGTGCAGCCCGGTCATCGTGACTTCGCCCGCGGCGTAGAGCCCGGGAATCGGGGTGCGTCCCTCGAGGTCGGTCATCACGCCGCCGCACATGTAATGGGCCGCCGGCACCACCGGGATCGGAGCGCGCGTGATGTCGATGCCGAAGCTCAAGCATTTCTGGTAGATTCCCGGAAAGCGCCCGCGGATGAAATCGGGCTCGCGATGGGTCAGGTCCAGGTACACGCAATCCAGCCCATGGCGCTTCATCTCGGAGTCGATCGCGCGCGCCACCACGTCGCGCGGCGCCAGCTCGGCGTCGGGATGGTAACCCTTCATGAACGCAGTGCCGTCGGGCAGCCGCAAGATTGCGCCCTCGCCGCGCGCCGCCTCGGTGATCAAAAATGACTTGGCGGCCGGATGGTACAGGCAGGTGGGATGGAATTGGAAGAACTCCATGTTCGCGATCGGCGCCCCCGCCCGGTAAGCCATCGCAACGCCGTCGCCCGAGGCGATATCCGGGTTGGTCGTATAAAGGTAGACCTTGCCGGCGCCGCCCGTGGCGAGCAGCGTCGCGCGCGCGATGAACTTGCGGACCGCGAGCGTCTTGCGGTCGAGCGCATAGACGCCCCAACACCGGCCGGGCTGGCCGCCTGAGCCGCGTTCGACAAGCAGGTCCACCGCGACCTGGTTCTCCAAGACCTGGACGTTGGGCCCTGCTGCCGCCGCCTCGCCGAGCGCCCGCATGATCTCCTGCCCAGTCAAGTCCTGCGCGTGCAGCACCCGGCGATGGCTGTGGCCGCCCTCTTGGCCGAGGTCGTATTCGCGGTCGTTGCCCTCTTCGACGCGGGTGAAGCGGGTGCCGACCCGGATCAGCTCGCGGATCACCTCGGGCCCGTCGCGCACGATGGCCTCGACGGCGTCGCGATGGCATAGCCCGGCGCCGGCCCGCAGCGTGTCCTCGACGTGCGATTCGAAGGTGTCGTCCACGCTCCAGACGCTGGCGATGCCGCCTTGGGCGTATGCGGTGTTGGCCTCGCTGCTGCTGGCCTTGGTCAGGACCGTGACGGTGCCGACCTCGGCGGCTTTGAGCGCGAACAGCAGCCCGGCGATTCCGCCGCCAACCACGAGAAAGTCACTGTATGAACGGGAGTCCGGCATGGTGCGATTGTTGCATTTTTGTTATCGGGAGCGAAGCCGGCAGCCATGTGGGGCGAGTCCCGGCTTCTCGATTGGAGCGCTCGAATTGCGCGACTTTGGCAATTGACTTATTGTCGAAAGCAGGCGAAATCGCGGCACTCTCGAGGTTCGGTGGTCACTGGTCCGAATATTCTGACCTTCTGCAGGATGGGAACAGCGCCCATCCTGATGGTCCTTCTGCTGTATACAGGTCCGCTGGCCTCCGCGCTGGCTGGAGGGGTCTTCCTGCTCGCGACGATCAGCGACTACCTCGACGGCTATATCGCGCGCAGTTACGGCTCGGGCAGCACGCTCGGCAAGTTTCTTGATCCTCTCGCCGACAAGGTGGTGGTGACAGTCGCTCTGATCATGCTGGCCGGGATGGCGCGTACGCCGCGAGTTTCAGCCTGGATAGTGGTGATCCTGGTGACCCGCGAAATCCTGGTCACGGGATTGCGGGCGGTGGCCGCCGCCGAGGGGTTGGTGGTGGCGGCGGAGGAGCTGGGCAAGTACAAGATGGCGCTTCAGTCGCTGGCGATCCAGGGCCTGCTGCTCCATTACACGTACCTGCACATCAACTTTTTCGCCGCCGGGATGTTCGTGCTGTGGATCGCGACGGCGGTGAGCGTGTGGTCCGGCCTGGAGTATTACGTCAAGGTCCTGCGCGAGCTGCGGCCCAAACCGGCCGCGCAGGTCGCCAAGCGGGCGGCAATTTGACAAGCGCGCGTCGCCCGGATAAACGGATCGTCCCGGCTTGAGAAGAGAGCGGGTGTAGCTCAGTTGGTAGAGCGCGTGCTTGCCAAGCACGAGGTCGTCGGTTCGAAACCGATCACCCGCTCCAAAAGCCCTGGAAATGGGGCGATATTTAGGCGACGCGAAAGCGTCCATAAGGCCGAAATACCCCTATCCGCGCGGATTTAAGCCCCGTTCCAAGGCCCCTGAAGCCCGCACCACGAAGCTTCGGCCCCGGAGGGCGAGGCTAAGGTCGACGAGCGCAGGGCCCGGCGACCAGGGCGTGAAGAAGTAGCCTGCTGCGATCCGCGCGATGGGGCCGGGGCCTTCGGGCTTCCGGCCCCTTCTCGTTGGACGGGGATCGCCCTTCACGGCGCACCCTTGGGGCCTGGGTTTCAAAGACCTTCGGCCCCATCTTTATTTCGGAGGGAAGGTGTCACCTTGTTTGCGTCGGTCTTTCCCCCGATGAACGCCAGAAGCCATTTCTTGAGTTCCGTATCTAACGGGGCCGCCACAAGCTCGCCTGTCGAGGTTCGGACCAAGATGCGTAGGAAATAGACCGTCAGTCTTCTGGGCCTCGGGATTAGCTGCTTGATCTCCGCCGGAGGGTTCTTGGCAAGCTCCGACAGCGGCACTACGAAGTCAGCTCCGTCGCCGTCTTGCAGTCGGGCGGGAAATTGCGCTGAAAGAGGGGCCTCGCCCGGCATTTGAAAAAGGTAACGGCGCTGCAACAGTGTATTCTTCCACAGCAGTCCCGTCACTGTCACGACGCGCCGCCCAACGTTGGTCACGGCTATGACCAGAAAGTCGGGTTCTCTCTCCGGCCGTTCATAGATTTTTCTTTCGAAGAAAATCTTACGAATTCCGGCATTGACTCTCAGGCGAATACGCTGGTCGCGGCGCGCAAGCCAGAGGGAGACGAGCACAGCCGACAGCGTCCCGATGGCCGAGAGCCAGCCGGAGAAGCTGTTGATAAAGTTCCAGTCGATCTTTCGCCACCTCAGTGCCCACTCTGCGCCGCACCGGGTATAACCTACCGGCTGGAACCTTGGATCAGCAAGCCCAAGGATCACTGGCCTCCGAGGCCGCCACGCGTGCCGCCAGCGACGACCCACAACTCAAGAGCAAATGACGGCCCGGGCGAATTTGAGACGGCCCCCGGTCGACGGATCGGGGGCCGCGCTCGTTTCGGGGCTCGTGGATTCGGCGCGGGATTGTTCGGGGGATCGCCCTTGATATGGGATGGGGTTAAGCGCCTAATCGATTCGGTAGATGCCAGAAATACTGCGAGAGGAGACACCATCATGAACCGAATCAGCCGGACCCTCATGGCGGCCCTCAGCATCGGTGCTATCTGCCTCTTTACCGTGCCCTGCATAGCCGCCGACACCGACACGATCGACACCGTGTCCAGGGATGGCTCAACCATCATCATGCAATCGGGTCAAACTTACGAGTCGGACGATCCCGCGACGTCTTCTACTTGGCAATCAGGCGACGACGTGGTGATCACTGACAGTGACAAGATTGTAAACACCGACGAAAACGGCGAGTCGGTGGAAGGCACCGAAGAATAAAATTCAAGCCAAACTGAACCAGTACCAATCGATCAGGCGGCGCGCTGGCTTTGCCCCCCTTTGGCCGCGCGCGCTTGGGGTCGGGGGTTGAAAGACCTTTCGGCCCCATCTTTGTTTCGAGCGCGGGGATGGGGCAGGGTCGCACGTTTTGGGTTAAGATATCAGCAGGGGTGAACGGCCTTGATCCCAGAAGTCCGCTTGTCGGCAATCGTCGAGGCCATCAAGTCGGCGTTCAGCCTTGGAGGGTTCCTCTACTTTATCGATCTGTTTCGGAAGCGCGCACGCATCCGCGTTTGGATTCTCAAAGAAGAGTTCTATAGGGAAATGCCGCCGGCAGTCACCATTGAGGTTCAGAACATTGGTCTGACCCCAACCTCGATCGAGCCGGTTGTTCTGCTGAAGGCTTTTCTCCCACGTCCGGGGCGCACCCGGAACGAGCGTTTCAGGCTGGAGCGCTACGAGGTGACTTTCAACATTGAAGGTTTGGAGCGGGCACTGCCATCGTATGTGCCGATGCGATTGAAGGCAGTTAACGAGCGTGTCGATGCCGAACTGTCAACCAAACTGGGATTCACGTGGTTCAAGACGTACACCTTCAAATTCGCTCGTGGACGAAAACGCAAAGTGAGGATCCGTTCGGCAGATAGGGTTCCTTTACCTTGGTGGCGGTACGTCTATGAGCGACTCGACTTCAAACTCCGAGGCCACGTGACGCTGCCGCCAGAACTCGAGCGCGAGGTGAGCGACGCACTCTCTAGGTGAGGCTTATGGGCTCAGACGGACAGCGGGTTCGGGAGCGCCAACCGAGGAATGCCCGTGCGGGAATGGGACTCGCCACGATGTTCGCTCACGCCGATCCGGGCGCTTCGGCCCCCTCTTTTTTCGGGCGCGGCGGCGGGAGGATTGAGGGCCGGAAGTGGAAGAAGATGCCCGAACAAGGAGAAGTTTGAGCGGACCGAGCAGAAAATCAGCGGAGGCAGACGATGGCAACTAGCGAAACACAGTTGACCGGCTACAGAAAAGAAGCGGACATCGCTCTCGACCTTATGAAGGTGATTGTCCAGACCGTAGGAATACCGGAAGTCTCGAGCGGCGCCGAAGACCAGCGCAAGAAGCTTTTCGAACTGTACGATCAATGCAAAAACGCCGTGCGTTCCTGAGAAGGCTACAACTGTGGGTACAGCACCGATGCTCGACCCGGTGAGGCCGCGATGCCGCGACGTTGGCCCCCAACGCCGAGTCACGGGTGCGCGGACGCGGGCGACGCGCGCCTTGTACCTGCGCGTGCGGCGTGCGCGTCGTTAGGGCCGAGGGTTGAAAGATCTTCGGCCCCGTCTTTCTTTCGAGCGGCCACAGCAGAGCGCAAACGACGCCAGCGAGCCGAGGCAATTGGAGTTTTCACTTAATCTAGGGACTCAGTTTCGTGACCTTGATCTGAAGCCCCGACCCCGTTGCATGCGGCAGAAGTACCGAGCCTGGAGTCAGAGGGGCCGCTCTGGATGGCGGGTGATCATTGCGATGCAACCATTGGTAATCACCGCGTCGAAATTGAACTGACAAGCTCTGCTGACGAAACAGAGCTTCGACCGAAGCCATTTGCTCCAGCGACAACTCTGGGTTTCCGTAGTAGATGAAAATCCGGCTCGACAAAGCCATTTCACTCATATGAGTTAGCGAGGTGTCTGTTGGCAATTTACCGGCAATGTCCACGTTCGCGTTCGTCGCATCGATGAACTGCTGGTAGCCGCTAGCGATCAGGGTGAAGATATTTATGGCATCTTGCGGCGACACGTTTGAATCCAGAAAAAACGCGAGAAACTTCGACCGCGCCACAAAATCTCCATTCAATCGCCACTCAAGGTTTATGTCGGGAGCTTGTGGATCATTTGTGACGCCTAAAATGCTCACGCTGTAGTAGGCAGGCAGGCCGGGCCAATCGTTCTCGAAAAGATCTTTTAGGGATGCGGGGCGCGGTGTGCTGGTCGCTGTCGATAGAGGTGTAATTTCGTTTAAGGCCGTTTCCGGCCTAGACGGGGCCAATTTGTGCGCGATAGCCCAGGCACATGCGCCGAGGCTCGCGCCGATCACAATGAATGCAAGGAGAGAATGCTTCCAAGCTAGTGTCTGAGCCAACGTAGGTAGCCAGCCGAACGCTGCCGCTAAGAAAAGCATCGCGAGAAACAGCATCACCCCCCCCGCCCAAGGCTTGCTGGGGATGATCATCGGAAGCGCTGTTTCCGCTAACACGAACGCGATCCAGAACGCTGGCGTGTTGACGGCTGATTCTGGCACGCTAGCCCCCTAGGACCTTCGCGCAAAGTACTGCGCTTGAAGACTACCCGCAAACTGCGGAAACCGAGGGCATGGGTCGGCCCGAACCTACGCGCGCGGTCTTCGCTCAAAAGAGGCTTGAGAGGTGTGGTCCAACGGCACTCCAAATCGTCACTAGACTTCCAGAGGTACTGACAATTTCGCTCAACGCCAACAGAATTCTCTTCCCAAGAGAAGCTTGTCTTCCCTCTCGTGGAAGAACCGCTTGGCCGCCAAGGAACGCGAGCATCTCCAGGGCCTCGTTCTTTTGCTCCGAATTCAACTCGGAGTTTATGATGGCCTGCGTCAACGTCTCCAGGTGAGCAGCAAGCTTTTCGTTGCCGCCCACACGCACTTGGCTAACCGCGACGTTGAGCCTCTTGATGTCGCCTGTGTTGATGCTCCCCACTACGCTCTGGTCGATCTTGAAATTGTTGAACGTCATTTTCCTCGCTGCGATTGTAGGCGGTGTTCTCGGCAATTCGATCCTTGGAGATAGTCCGGGAAGTCCTACCCGAAATTCCATAAGGTCGTGCAGATAATTCATCAATCGAATATTCTGCTCCTGCTGCGCGAGCATAGCCTGCTGCCACTTGGTCCAGCAGTCCAAGCACAGGAGGTGCTGTTCGACCACCACAAAAGGCGGTCTCTGTCCGCACTGCGAGCAAACAGTCTGACCCATCGGTTACTCCCCATAGATTTTATCCCGAACGCGAAGCCGCAAAAACTTGGGCCGTGTCGGCCCCGGCAGCCCGAAAGCCCCAGATGGGAGACATCTGAGAGACGACGAAGCCGGGAATGGGGCGGCGCTTCTGAAGAAAACGCGCTTTTGCTAGGAAATAAGGCCACATTTCCCCCATTCCAGGGCGCGGAAACGGCGTGCTTGCCAAGCACGAGGTCGTCGGTTCGAAACCGATCACCCGCTCCAGCATCTCCCGTCCCAACCGTCGTCACTCGCCGAGTTGCATTTGGGCGTACTGATGGACGACCGACCGGCGGCTACGCCAGCATACCTAGCAGGCTGCGGAAAAACTCTCCGCAGCCTGCTCCCCCTCTCTTATCTCCCCCAGGACAAGGGGAGAAGATTGAGGAAGGAAGCCAGTTTTCACGCAGGGTGCTGTGACCATCGGTGAACAATCTCGTCCTTGGAACCCCTTTTTCCGCACCCTGCTATGGGATCCCTTCGCCTATGAGCGGAAGTTGCACAACAGGCAGGAAGCTGCGTCATGCTCCTCGTCGCGTTGAGCCATCCCAGAGGGATATGCTAGGAATATCCCAAGAAATAGAGAGAAGGTAACTGTGCCCAAAGTCACCGTCGGGAAATGGGGAAAGAACCTCGCCATCCGGTTCCCCGGCGAGATCGCCAAGGCTGCCGGACTTAGCAATGGCGAACGTGTCGAGGTTGAGACGCACGACGGGGATATCGTCATCCGGCGCGCGGTCCCGCATTTCACGTTGGAGGACCTGTTCGGAGGCAAGAGCCCGCAGGAGTGGCGCGCGGTCTATGCTGGGGCCTTCGACTGGGGACCGGACGTGGGCCGTGAGGTCTTTGAAGAATGACGCCGCCGGCCTACGTACCCGGTGCCGGCGATCTCATCTGTACCGACTTCGATCCGACCAGAGGCAGAGAACAGGCTGGCTGGCGACCAGTTCTTGTGGTTTCTTCACCCGCCTTTGCCGAGAACACCGGCTTGGCGATTGTCTGCCCGATCACGTCCCGCGTCCGGCCATTTCCGACCAGTGTCGTTCTGCCGCCGGGCCTGCCGATCGCCGGCGAGATCCTGACCAGCCATATCCGTAGCATCGACACGATGGCACGGCCCGTCCGTTATGCGGGTGCTAAGGCACCACCGGAGGTCGCCCAGCTCGTCCGCGCAAAGCTGAACGCCTTCATCACGATCTGACGGATCAGAAACTCTCTCAGTTTGCCGTTCGGTGGCGCGGCCATCTTTGTCGACCCGGCGATAGCGCGAGCCGGTAGTGGGTCAGTTTGGGTTTGGTTGTATGCGCGAAGTTTTTTCTGTCATTCTCGCGCGCGTGTCTGGTGTCTGTCTGCCGCGCGAAGAATCCCGGTCTTTTGGCACCAGAGCGGGCGGGACGCCCGCCGCCACTTCAGAGCAGGAGTGCTCACCGTCTGTGATTGAAGTGGCGCCGGTCGCCCCCGGCGCATGCGTCTCGCCCGGTCCGAGCCCAATCCGGGATTCCTCACGCGGCAGCCACGCGCGGGAATGACAAGAGCGTAAAGCTCGTGCAGACCCTGTGTCAAAGTGACCCGCGATCGGCTTGCGGCTCACGTTGGCGGACTTGGATCGGGCGTGATATTTGTTTCAATCGCACCGCGCGACCGGTATCCGCAGAGGCGGCGTACCCAAGTGGCTAAGGGAGAGGTCTGCAAAACCTCCATTCAGCGGTTCGAATCCGCTCGCCGCCTCCAACCGCGCGGCCCCGATTCCTAACCGTCGCGCATTCCCCCTTACGTCAGTTCTTCTTCATCTGCTGCGCAAGCGCGCGCTCGAAGCCCATCAGTCGCGGGCCGAATACGGTCTTGAGCCGCAGCAGGCGATCCACCGACCATTTGAGAATTTTGTCCACCGCCTCGGGCGAATCGTCGATCTTGCCGCTTGCCTGGATGCCGATGCTGCACGCGCGGCGCCCTTCGGTCCATTCCCAGTCGAGCTTGCCGCCGAATTCCCTCTCAACCTCGGCCATCCTAAATCGCAACTGCTCGAAGATTGTGTGGTTGAGATCGCGGTTGCCGACGTCGATATAAAGTTCGATTTTGATTTTTCCCGCGGTCGAGAACCAGATCGAATAGACCACACCGTTGATTCCGCTCGCGAAGGTGTACCAGTTCTGCGGCTGGGCGGTCCTGGCGGTGGTGAACCGATGTCGCTCGCGAAGCTCGTCGATAACCCGCTGGAAGAACGCCCGATAGGCCTCGCTATGGTCGGGATGGGGCGCGGGCGCCGGAGCTCCCGGCCGGCCCGTCTGCTCGACGATCGGATCGGCGGGCCTGGCGGCCGCTCCCTCGGGCACCGCGACCACGCCCTCGGGCACTGCGGCCGCTCCCTCGGGCAGCGCGACCACACCCTCGGGCACCGCGACCACGCTCTTACAATCGGCGGCTATTGAAATGCCGCCCGCGTCGGTGACGCCGGCGGGCCCGGCCAGCAGCCTGAAGCGCGCGGCGGGCTTGGAATCGCCGATTTGGAACACTTCCAGTCCGATCGCGTAGAACTCGGCGGCGCCGCGGCGGTTGAGCCACTCCAGGGCCCGGCGATGACTGGTGCGGAACTCGGGGCCGACCCAGACCACGGCGCCGGCATCGCGGTCGCTGGCGCAGGTCAACAACTGGCCGAGCCGCGAATCGTCGCTGGATTCCAGCGCATTCTCGATAATCACGGTCCGCTTACGGCCCAGGTCGCGCGCCAGGATGTCCCCGTGGGGGGCGTTTTCATTGCTGACCAGCTCGAGTTCCATCCCCAGCGCCGTACCGATCCGGTCGAGATGGGCGGCGAGCCAGTTGGTGAGCGGGACCTGGTCGCCTGAGAGAGCGGTGCGCAGATCCACCTTCGAGAGGGTGCCGAGTTCGACGTTCATCTTATACCTCGTTGGGAAGCAGAGCCCCGTTCCGACCCCAGGGGGCGCTTGCATCGCATAAAAAACTGTTGGTATATATTTACTACAAATGGCTATGAGAAGGCAAGCCGGCCGCGAAACGGCCGGGCCGGGCGCCCGCCGCGGGCAGCGACAGGCCGGATGAATCCAACCGCAGGAATTCAGGGAGCGGATGACAAACCTGGCTGAGGACGCGACCTTTCGGATGCTCTACGAGCTCGCCTGCGCATTCGCAAGCCGAATCGAGCTCGACGAGCTGATTCCCTTTGTAATCGACCGGTGCCGCGCGATCCTGCGGGCCGAGGGGGTGTCGGTGCTGCTGCTCGATCCGGAGCGTAGCGAGCTGTACTTCCCCTACGTTTCGCAGAGCGACCCCGAAGTTGCGGCGCGGGTGGCCGCGCTGCGCTTCCCGGCCGACCGTGGTATCGCGGGTGCCGCGCTCTCCAGCGGCGAGCCCCAGAAAGTGGACAATGTGCAATTGGATCCGCGCTTCTACGCCGGCATCGACCGCCAGACCGGCGCCACCACCCGCTCGATCCTGGCGGTGCCGCTCACTTCGCCCGAAGGGCCGCTGGGTGTGATCGAGGCGGTGGACTTGGGGAGCAGGGCAGCCGCGTTCAGCGAGCAGGACCTTGCGCTGTTGCAGGCCCTGGCCGCGAGCATCGCGGTGGCGATCTTCAATGCCCATCGCTTCGGCTCGCTCGAGTCCTCCGCGCAGCGCTTGAGGATTCAGGTGGACGCCCTGCGGCGCGATTTCGCCCGTCACGATCGATTCTCCGAGATAGTCGGCACGAGCCCGGCGATGCGCGAGGTGTTCCGGCTGATGGAGGCGGCGGCCGGGTCGGCGATTCCGGTCCTGGTCGAGGGTCAGACCGGCACCGGCAAGGAGTTGGTTGCACGCGCGATTTATCGCGCCGGCGGACGCGCCGAGGGGCCGTTTCTGGCCGTCAACTGCGCCGCCTTGCCGGAGACCTTGCTCGAAAGCGAGCTGTTCGGCCATCGCCGCGGCGCGTTCACCGGCGCGGTCTGCGACCAGCCGGGGCTGTTTCGCGCCGCCGGCGGCGGCGTGATCTTCCTGGATGAGATCGGCGAGATGGCGCTACCGATGCAGGCCAAGCTGCTGCGCGTGATCGAGCAACACGAAGTTGTTGCGGTCGGCGACCATCGCCCGCAGAAGGTGGACGTCAAGGTAATTTCGGCGACCAATCGCGATCTCAAAGCCGCGGTCGGCGCGCGCCTGTTCCGGGAAGATCTCTACTATCGCCTGGCCGGCTTTCAGATCCGCATCCCGCCGCTGCGCGAGCGGCGTGAGGACATTCCACTGCTCGCGGCGTGCTTTCTGAAAGCCGGCACAGAGCGCTACCTCAAGCATATCCGGGGCTTCGCGCCGGAAACCCTCGAGCTGCTCTGCGGGCTGGAATGGCCCGGCAACGTGCGTCAGCTCCACAACGAGATCGAGGGTGCCGTGACGCTCGCTGCCGACGGCGAGGCGATCCGGCCCGAGCATCTATCGATTTCCCTCCGGATGGCTGCGATGCTGCCCGGGGCGGCGCGAGACCCCGCCGGTTGCGGGTCGGCGGCCGTCAACGGGCTTGCTGATGCGCCTCTGCGCGAGGTCAGGAACGGGTTTGAGGCGCGCTATATCGGCGAGGCCCTCCATCGCCATCGCGGCAACGTCTCACGCGCGGCCGTCGCGCTCAGCATCTCCCGCGTCGCGCTACAGAAGAAGATCAAGCGCTACGGTCTGCGCTGAGCCTGACGGCGCCCCTGGTTTCGCCAATGTTTCGCTCTCCACGCCACATCGCTCTTGTTTGCAGACCTGCCGCAAACGCTAACCAAAGTTAGCAGCCGTCCGTAGCCGCGGCTCCAGAAAGTTATTGAAAATCAACGTCTTGTCGATGCGTGCCACTGGCATCGGTCTTGCGGTATAGGCAGGTCACATGACGGCGAGGGAGGACAGGATGATGGCCCGCAAGAGCATTGAGACGGTGACAGACGCCCTGAAGCATGAAGGTGATGTTGCCGAATGGCTGCGGGAATACGTCGACTTCCACAACCGCCTGCATGACACGACATCGACGGATGTGCATTGCGAAACCGTCCTTGGGACCGACGGTCCGAGGCGTGGATCCTGAGTGCGCAGGGCAGGGGGAAACGCAGGGCACCATGATGTGCGACGAGCAGGATTCGGCCCTCGGGGGAGATCGTGCAGCCAGACCGTGGAGGGGCGGGGAGCACCCGGAGTCTGCAAGTTTCGGCCGGATCCTCTCGCCGCCATCGGGCGATCCCGATTCGGGCGGCGAGCGCGAATGCTGGTTTCACTTTTCACGGCTCAGTGCGTGACGCCGCCTGCATCCGGCGGCGCGGAGTCGACCTGCCGGACTGTCAGGGTCACGGCGCAACTGCTGCCCTCTTCCTGGCCGAAGCAGATGTCCGCTACCACGCCGACAGCGTGGGTGTCACGCCGCTCAGCGCGGCCGGGGCAGACCCAATGTCCGCCGGCACCGCGATGCAGTGCCACGGCAAAGTAACGTCCGGCGGCGAGATGGGCAGATGTGGATCCCGCCGCATCCCCGCTCGAAATGATATCGAAGCCGTCGTGCGCCGCGCCTTCCTGATATTGCATCAGGAACAGCCGCCACGGCCCATGGCCAGTGAGCTCATAGACCATCGGCTTGTCGGACGAGAAGACCGGCTTGTCGCGGCATAGCCACGGCCGGGCTTCGGCGGCAAAAGCCGGGGCCGGCATAGCCGTCAAGGCGAAGATGGCGAAGCCGGCGCCGGCCAGGATTAGACGTCTCATTTTCCGTCGCACAACTCGATCAGCCGCCCGATAATCGCGCCGAAGTCCGAGTCCTTGGGCGTGAACACCGCCTTGACGCCAAGGTCGAGCAGGCGCTGGCGGTCCTGTTGCGGGATAATTCCACCCATCACCAGTCTGACGTTGGCGCCGCCGCGGCTCTTAAGCAGCCCTATCGTCTCGCGCGCGATCGTCATGTGGGCGCCGGCCATGCTGCTGATCGCCAGGATATCGGCGTCTTCCTGGAGCGCCGCTTCGGCCAATTGCGCGGGGGTCTGCTTGAATCCGGCGAGGATGACTTCCATCCCCGCCTGACGGCATGCAAGCGCGAGCAGCTTGACGGCGTTGATATGACCGTCGAGGCCCGCCTTGCCCAGGGCGATCCTGATACGCCGGCTGGAGGTGGGCACGCGCAGCGAAGGTACGCCGCTGATGGTGTCGAGGATCGGCGGCGTGTAGCGTCCGCCGCTCGCACGCTCGACAGATTCGGTCCATTCGCCGACCGTGCCGCCCGCCCGCGCGAGCTCGATAGTCGCCGCCATGATTGCGCCGCCGTCGCGCGCCGCCTGCTCCAGCGCCGCGCGGGCGCGGGCGACGGCGCTGTTGTCGCGCTCGGCGCGCCACTTCCGGAGCGACTCGATGCGTTCCCGCTCGAGTTGGCTCTGCGCCGCCGAGTCCTCGCCGGTCGCGGCGCGGGGCGCAAGTCCGCTCTCGCCCATGAATGCGTTGACGCCGACCTGGACGATCTCGCCCGACTCAAGCTTGCGCTGGCGCTCAGCCAGACTCCGCGTGAGCCCGGCGCTGATGGTCGGGATGGCGCGTGCGTAGCCGGCTTGGCGCAGTTCCATCGCGATCGCCTCCGCGTGCGCCATGGTCTCCCGGGTGAGCTGCTCGATAACCGTACTGCCCTCGAAGATGTCGCCGTAGCGCGTCAGTCCCGTCTCGTGCATCAGGATTTGCTGGGTGCGGATGCTGAGCGTCTGTTCGGCCTGATCGGGCAGGGCGAGCGCCTCGCGGAAGCCGGGAAGCTGCAACGCGTTGACCCGCGCGTCGCTGGAAATCAGCACCGGCAGCGCCTCGTACGCGATCCTGATGATGTTCAGCTCGGGCTGCTGCTCGGTGAGGGTCAGCGACCTGACCTGGCACCCGGCGCGGAACTTGACGCCGTCCAGCCCGTACTGCTCGCGGCACAACTTCGGCCAAAGCCTGAAGTACGCCCGGATTTTGCAGATCTCAGGGACCAGCTCGATGCCGCTGTTGATGAAGAACGAGATGCGCCGCACCGTGTCCTCGAACGCGGTGGGTTTGAGCTCGCGGCCGAGCGCGTCGAGCAGCAGCATCGCATTGCCGAACGCGTAGCCGATCTCTTCGGCCGGGCCGGCGCCGCTCTCCATGTAGTGGTAGCCGCAGCAGTTGATCGGGTTCCAGTTGGGCACCCGCTCAACGGCGAATTTGATCAGCTCGGTCGAGATCCGAAACGAGATCTCGGGCTGGAAGATCGAAGTGCCCCGCGCGACGAACTCCTTGAGCAGGTCGTTCTGTGTCGTGCCGCGCAGCGCGCTCCACGCCACGCCGTGCTTCTCGGCGACCACCAGGTAGAGCGCCAGGATGAAGGGCGCCGTCGCGTTGATGGTCATCGAGGTGTTGATCTCGCCGAGATCGATTCCCTCGAACAGCTCCTCCATGTCGCGCCACTGATATATCGAGACTCCCGCCTTGCCGACCTCGCCCGCGGCGACTGGCGCGTCGGGATCGTAGCCGTTCTGGGTGGGAAGGTCGAAGGCGATCGAAAGCCCGCGCTGCCCCTGCTTGAGATTTTCCCGGTAGCGCCGGTTGGCTTGGCGCGCGTCGCCGAAGCCGGCGTAGGTACGGATGATCCAAGGCTCACGCGCGGGTTTCTCCGGTCCGCGGCGTTCGCTTGGGGGAGGCGGGTCGCTCATCGGTTCCCTCGGTGGCAGCCGGTTTTCCGCTCGGTGCCCGGATGCGGCTACCGGCGCTTCAAAGCGTAGTTGCGCAGCGGCTTCAATTCCAGCGGGAGGCGCAGCGCCGGACATGGTCGCGAAATCAGGCGGCAGGAGCGCGCAAGGGAGGGTCGGACGCCGTCAGATCCGGCGGGGCGCGCTCCAGACTGCCTTCGACTCAGCACCTGCGTGGACCGCAGGGCGTAACGCGTCCTCTTGTCCTCCGTAGGGGCCGCTCGTGAGCGGCCCTCCCCGACGGGCAGGAGGACCCTCACGAACGGCCCCTACACAGAAAGGACGTCCTTTCCTCAGATCCGGAGGTGAAGATTTGAGAACAGGGCCCGCGCGCGAGCCCGGAATCGGCGAGATCTATACGTCAGACGCAGACTTCCATCGCTTTTCCGCAATCCCAGTGACCGACCCGCTCCGGTCAAGGTCAATCCTTCGCCGATGAGGCGTGGCGCGCGGGCCGATCGTGGAGGCGACGCGCCAACTCGGCGGCGAGCCGTTCGACGAGGTCGGCTCCCGAGCACCCGCGGCACTCGTCCAGCTCGATGATCGGGCCTCGGATGCTCTGTCTGAGCTGTGCCAGGGCACGGCGCGAGGCCTGCGCGCGCTCGAGCTCCGCCTGCGCGGCCTCGCACGCGTAATCGAGGTGCGCGAGCGCTTTGAGAGCGGGGTGCTGCGCCAGCCGCGCGATATCGCTCGAGTCGAAGGCAGCCGGGTTGCGCCGGTTGAGGATTGCCGCGGCCACCTTGAGCCCCAACGCGTCGAGGCCGGCATGCGCCTCGAGCGTTTCGGCGATCGCGAGCGGCTCGGCGATGGTGACCTGAACGACGGCGCAGGTTTTCTCGTCGCGGAGCGTGCGGGCGATGTTGTGCGCTTCGCGGCCGACTACGCTGTCGCCGAAAGTCTCGCGGGCCGCAAACGGCATCTTCAGCAAGCCGAGCGCCTGTCCGCTCGCCGGCGCGTCGAACACGATCAAGTCCCGGTTGCGCTGCTCGGATTCGTGACAGATTTTCCCGAGCATCATCAGTTCCTTGAGCCCGGGCGCCGCGTTGACGAAATACTGGTAGAGCCGGCTGCCGAAGACTGCGTTCAGCACCGCGCCTCCGGGCACCACCAGATGCAGGTACTCGTCGAGCGAATGGCGCCCCTCGAGCACCATCGCCGCAAGGTTGGGCGTGACCTGCTGCGGCTCGAAGGCGGGTTTCTTTCCGAACAGTGCGCACAGCGGCGCGCGCAAATCGCACTCCATCGTGAGCGTGCGCAAGCCGCGCTCGGCGGCGATGGTCGCGAAAGCCGCGGCCAGCGTGGTTTTGCCCACGCCGCCCTTGCCGAGCAGGATCAGGATCCGGCGCTTGAGCAGTTCCTTGAGATCTTCGGACAGCATCGGGCCCGCCGCTGAATCTAGCAGGCTGCGGAAAGAGTTTCCTTAAGCCTGCCGCGCAATCACCAGCGGATCAGAGTGGCGCCCCAGGTCAGGCCGCCGCCGCACGCGATGAGCAGGACCAAGTCGTTGTCGCGGATGCGGCCGGCATCGAGCGCCTCGTCGAGCGCGATCGGCACCGAGGCGGCCGAGGTGTTGCCGTAGCGGTCGATATTGATGAAGACCTTTTCGGGCTTGAGTCCCAGCCGCTCCGCGACCGCGTTGATGATCCGGGTGTTGGCCTGATGGGGCACGATCAGGTCCACCTCGTCAAGCGCGATGCCGGCGGCCTCGACCACTTGCCGGGTCACTTCCTCCATGCCTTTTACCGCGATCTTGAACAGCTCCGGCCCGCGCATCTTGATCGCGTCCTCGCTCGCCCGCCGCACTTGCGCGTCGATCGGGCCGCGCACCCCGGTGGCGCGCAGCGAGAGCAGGTCGCCGAGGCGGGCCGAGGAGCGCAGCAAGCTTGCGACCACGCCGCGCGGTCCCGGCTCCGAGACCGCCACCGCCGCGCCCGCGCCGTCGCCGAACAGCACCGCGGTGGCGCGATCGCCCCAATCGACGAATGTAGATAGCGCGTCGGCGCCGACGATCAGCACGCGATCGAGCATTCCCGAACGCATCGCCGAGTCCGCCACCGCCAGGGCATAGATGAATCCCGAGCAGGCCGCGGCGACATCGAAGGCGGGAATCGAATCGACCTCAAGCGCGGCCTGGAGCTGGCAGGCAAAGGAGGGGAACGCATACTCCGACGACACCGTGCCGACGATAATTGCGCCGAGCGCGTCGGGTTTGAGGTCTGCGCGCGCCAGCGCCTTGCGGCTGGCCTCGGCCGCGATCTCGACCAGCGACTCGCCGCTGCGCATCGCGTAGCGATTGCGGATTCCGGTGCGCGATCTGATCCACTCATCCGAGGTGTCCATCCGCGCTTCGAGATCGCGGTTGGATATCGCGGTAGGCGGAGTGGCCCGCCCGGTGCCGACGATTCGCGAGCCCATGGCACCCTGCCAGGCGTCAGTCCTGCGTCGCAGCCCGAAACGCGAGCGTGGCGTTGGTGCCGCCGAATCCGAAGGCGTTGTTGAGCGCGACCCGGATCTTCGCCGGGCGCGCGCGATTGGGCACGTAGTCGAGATCGCACTCCGGGTCGGGCGTTTCGAGGTTGATGGTGGGGGGGAGCATCCCGCGCTGCATCGCCAGCACGGTGTACGCCGATTCGATGGCGCCGGCCGCGCCCAGCGTATGTCCGGTCATCGACTTGGTCGAGCTGACTCCGATCTTCATCGCGCGTTCGCCAAACACTTTCTTGATCGCCTGCGTCTCGGCCAAGTCGCCCTGCGGAGTCGAGGTGCCGTGCGCATTGATGTAGTCAACTTGGTTGGGATCGAGGCCGCCGTCTTCGAGGCACGCACGCATGCATCGCGCGGCCCCCTCGCCGCCGGGCGAGGGCGACGTGATGTGATGGGCATCGCCGTTGGCGGCGTAGCCGGCCACTTCGGCAAGGATTGTGGCGCGGCGCGCGATTGCGCGCTCGCGTTCCTCCAGGATCAGGGCGGCGCCGCCCTCCGCGATCACGAAGCCATCGCGGTCCTTGTCAAACGGGCGGCTGGCGGCAGAGGGAGGCTCGTTGCGCTCCGACAACGCGCGCATCGCGATGAATCCGCCGACGCCGAGCCCGGTGATCACGGCTTCGGCGCCGCCGGTGATCGCTGCCTCGAGATACCCGTCGCGAATCATCCGGTACGCTTCCCCTAGCGCGTGGCTGCCCGAGGCGCACGCGCTGGTGGTGGCCAGGTTAATGCCGCGGGCGCCGAAGCGAATCGCGATATGGCCGGAAGCGAGGTTGCCGATGATCTTGGGTATCAGGAACGGGCCCACGCGTTTGAGCCGCGATTCCAAAAACAGCTTGTGGTACTCCGCGATGGTGCAGAGCCCGCCGATTCCGACCCCGACCAGCACGCCCACGCGCTCGGCGAGGTCCTCGTCGATCTTAAACCCCGACTGGCCCATCGCCTGCACGGCCGCGCACATCGCGTACTGGATGAAGAGGTCCATCTTCTTGATTTCCTTCTTCTCGATCCAGTCCTCGGGCTTGAAGTTGCGGACTTCGCCGGCGATGCGGGTGGGGAAGTCGCTCGCGTCGAAGCGGGTGATGGGACCGATTCCGGACCGCCCCGCCATCAGTGCCTCCCAGTTCTCCTCGACGCCGATGCCCAGAGGAGTGATCAGGCCGAGCCCGGTTATCACCACGCGTCGATCGCAGTTTCGCTTCATCGCGGACCGCTTCCCTTCGAAAACGGATGCAGCGCGATACTTCTATCAGAAGGGTTCAGCGCCGAGAATACTGTTGAAAGATGCGCGCCGCTTAAGAACCGATCGCTCGCTCAGCCTTGAAGGGTGCCTGAGCAAATGGAACAATCTTGATTGTGCCGCCGGAAAACACGGCTCAAGATCCCTTTCTCAGACTGGCCGACAATCTGCGCGAACTCGAAGTAGTGATAGGCGACAAGGCCCGGCCCGTGGTCGCCCAAGTCCGCGCCGAGTTGACGGAGGCGATGGGGCGGCGTATGGCGGGCGACGTGACGGGCGCCCTGAGCCGGATTCGCATCGCGATGGAGCGGCTCGCCTCGCTCGCCGGCGAGTTGGACGTGGAGGAGGGGATGCTGATGCGCGCAATCGCGCATCGTTTCAGCCAGGCGCTGGGTTTGGGGGACACGGGCACGGCCAAAGAGGCGGTCAAGCTGATGCGCCGTAAGGCGGGTGACGGGAAGGACGACGAGCCCTCGGACTGGTGAGCGCTGGTCCCAGGCAAACACTTCGCGGCGCCGCCGGCCGCGACAACCATTCGATCCGGAGAGACAGTGGCACCGGCAACCGAAGTTAAGCTGGGGAAAGCGGAGCTGGAGCAGCTCTGCGTCAACTCGATTCGCGTGCTCGCGATCGACGCGGTGCAGAAGGCCAACTCGGGACACCCCGGGATGCCGATGGGGATGGCGCCGGCGGGCTACTGCCTGTTCACCCGCTTCCTTCGCCACAATCCCCGAAATCCACAATGGTTCGGCCGCGACCGTTTCGTGCTCTCGGCCGGGCACGGCTCGATGCTGCTCTACGCGCTGCTCTATCTAACCGGTTACGACCTGCCGCTCGACGAGATCAAACGCTTCCGCCAGTTCGGCAGCCGCACCCCCGGCCATCCCGAGTACCATCTCACGCCCGGCGTCGAAACCACGACCGGCCCGCTCGGCAACGGATTCGGCAACGGGATCGGGATGGCGATCGCGGCGCGGCATCTGGCGGCCCGCTTCGAGCGCGACGACTCCGGCCTGTTCGACCATCGCATCTTCGCGATCGCCAGCGACGGCGACCTGATGGAGGGGGTGGCGAGCGAGGCGGCTTCTATCGCGGGCCATCTGGGGCTGGCCAACCTGATTTATCTGTACGACGACAACCACATCACGATCGACGGCAGCACCGCTCTGGCCTTCTCGGAGGACGTGTGCGCGCGATTTGCGTCCTACGGATGGCATACGCAGGCCGTCGAGGACGGCAACGACCTCAACGCGATCGCGGATGCGATCGAGAACGCGTGCGCCGAGCGCGAGCGGCCCTCGATAATCCGGATTCGCACTCATATCGGCTACGGCAGCCCCAATCGCCAGGACACCGCGCAGGCGCATGGCCAGGCGCTGGGCGCCGAGGAAGTCAAGCTGACCAAGAAGAACTACGGATGGCCGCCGGCGCCGGAGTTCTACGTACCCGAGGCGGCGCTGGCGGAGTTCCGCAAGTGCGTTGCGCGCGGCGCGGATCTCGAATCCGACTGGAATCGCGGCTTCGCCCGCTACGCCAAGGCGCATCCCGCACAGGCTGCCGAGTTCGAGGCGACGATGGCCGGGCGCCTGCCCGAGCGATGGGATTGCGACTTGCCGGTCTTCACGCCCAAGGACACCCTCGCCACCCGCGAGTCGGCGGGCAAGGCTCAGAACGCGATCGCGGCCAAGGTCTGGAACCTGTTCGGAGGCTCGGCCGATCTGGCGGAGTCCACCCACGCCGATATCAAGGGCGGCGGCTCCTTCGAGCGCGGCAGCTACGCCGGGCGCAACCTGCACTTCGGCATCCGTGAGCACGCGATGTGCTCGATCCTGAACGGAATCGCGCTGCATGGCGGGTTCATCCCGTTTGGATCGAGTTTCCTTGTGTTCACCGACTACTGCCGCGCCGCGATTCGGCTGGCGGCGTTGATGCGCCTGCACGTGATCTACGTCTTCACCCACGACTCGATCGGACAGGGCGAGGACGGCCCGACCCATCAGCCGATCGAGCATCTTACCGCCCTGCGCGCGATTCCCAATCTCACGCTCGTCCGTCCCGGCGACGCCGCCGAGGCCGCCGAGGCGTGGCGGGTTGCGATGACGCACCGCGGCGGCCCGATTCTTATGGCGCTCAGCCGCCAGAAGGTCCCGACTCTCGACCGTTGCGGGATGGCACCGGCGCGAGAGCTGGCGCGCGGCGCGTACGTGCTGAGCGAAACCGTGGGCAGGCACCCGGAGATCATCCTGATTGCGACCGGCTCCGAGCTTCAGCTTGCGGTGGGCGCCAAGGACGAGCTTGAAAAGCGCGGCAATGCGGTGCGGGTCGTGAGCATGCCGAGCTTCGAGCTTTTCGCGGCGCAGGACCAAGCCTATCGCGACTCGGTGCTGCCGCCGGAGATCGGCCGGCGCCTCGCGATCGAAGCCGGCGTTGCGCTGTCGTGGTATCGATGGGTCGGCCCGCAGGGCGACATCATCGGCATCGAAAGCTTCGGCGCATCGGCTCCCTACCAGGATCTGTTCAAGCACTTCGGCTTCACGGTCGAGAATGTAACCGCCCGTGCGCTTAAGCTGCTCGAGAGCTGATCGCCCTCTGGCTTGGCAAAGCCGATTTCCGGTAACTTCTGTCTGGTTCCATGAGCGATCGCAAGCTGATCATCGTCGATGATCCTCGGGCCGCCTGCGTGTGTGCCGCCGAGGAGATCGCGCACTTTGCCGGCGAAGCAATCTGCAGTCACGGCGAGTTCAAGATCTGCCTGGCCGGCGGCTCGACCCCGGCGGCAGCCTATGAGCTGATGGCGACGCGTTTCCATCTCAGCGTCGATTGGAAGGGAGTCCAGTTCTTCTGGGGCGACGAGCGATGCCTCCCGCCGGACCACGAGGCGAGCAACTACGGGATGGCGGCGCGCACGATGCTGTCGAAACTCCCGCTCCAGCCCTCGCAGATCCATCGTATCCACGGCGAGGACGACCCCGAGCAAGCCGCGCGGGCCTATGAAGCGGAGCTGAGAGAGGCTTTCTCGCTGGAGCAGGATGAGTTTCCGCGTTTCGACCTGATCCTGCTCGGCCTGGGCGCCGACGCCCACACCGCATCGCTCTTTCCCGGCGACGCCGCGATCCGGGAGACGCGGCGGATGGCGGTGGCGGTCGAGGTCGAGGACAAGATTCGCCGTCGAATCACGCTCACGCCGCCGGTGCTGAACAACGCCGCGCGCGTGATGTTCATGGTCTGTGGCGCCGAAAAGGGGCCGGTATTGAGGAACGTCCTGGAAGGTCCGAAAGACCCTGACCGCTATCCGGCGCAAATCGTGACGCCGGCGCAGGGCGAGGTGATCTGGGTGCTCGACAAGTCAGCCGCGGCCCTGCTGAACGCGCGCTGAGGGTAGCGCGCTGATGGGCAGGTTTCTCCTCCGCCACTGGACCGGGGCGGCAATCCTGGTCGCCGTCGCCGCGTGGGCGGTTTTCTACCTGCCGCAGACGCCGAGCTTCGCCGTCTTCCAGCTCAAGCGCGCGATCGATGCCCGCAACGCCGACGCCGTGGCCCGTTACGTGGACTTCGAGAGTGTGGTGCGCCACGCCGGCTCCGAGATGGTCGCGGGCGACAATGACGGCGGCGGCGATCCGTTCAGCCGGATGCTCGGCCAGAGCGCGGTGGAGTTGCTCGCCAAGCCGACTGCGAAGATCGTCGAAGGATGGATGCGCCATGAGGTCGAGACCGGCGCGACAGAGGTGCAGATGCCGGCGGTGGCCGTGCTGGGCTCGATCGTGATGCTGCATCGCAGCGGCGGCACCGCCTACACGCGCTTTCGCGACCGTCAGGGACGCGACTGGCAAATCAGCTTGGCCCGCAACGGCGACGGCCAGTGGCAGGTGGTGGAGATCAAAAACCTCCGCCAGTTGCTGGAAAAGCTCAAAGCCGAGCAAGAGAAGCGCCCGAACGCGCAGTGACTTGCCCGACCGAAGGGAGCTGCCCCCGTTTCCACTCTTGCCCGGATTTTTCACCGATGCCTGCGCCCGGTTCGCACAGGTCGGAGCTTTACCCGCCATCGCTCCTGGACAGGCGCCTTGTCCGCGTGAGACAAGCTGAAATTCGCCGCCGCCGATGAGACTCAAGCGAATCGTCTCGATTCTCCTGCTGTTCGTCCTGGTCGTCGGGTGTGGGTCGGCGACGATCCTGATCTGGAACCGCGACCGCATCATCGGCGCGGTCCTGGCCCGGGTGAAGGATCGCACCGGGCTCGATATCGTCGCATCGGGAATCGACCTGAGGCTCAGCAGCCATCTGATTGTGAGCCTCCGCCAGCCGCGGGTGTTGTCCGGCCAGCGTCAGGTCGCCGCGATGCGGGAGTTGCGCGTGCTGGTCAGTTACAACTGCCTGATCCATCAGCACGGCCTGCCGCTGTTTACCGCGATACTTGACAGCCCCCGCATCACGCTGCCGGCGGGGCCTGCGCTTGCGGCCCTCGGAGCGACTGCGCGGCTTGACCCGGATACGCCCCGGCAGATCGCGGATGGGCTGGCGCGGCTCGCCGTCCTCACACGACGGCTCGAGGTGATCCAGGCAACGATCCTCGACGCACGCGGCAAGCCGCTTGCCAATCACCTCGATTTGAGCCTCTACCGCCACAAGCGCCTCAGGCCTTCGCCGTGGCACGCCCGGTTCAGCGCGACCTGGGCGGGCGCGCCGCTGCACGGAGCCGAGATCGCAGGCGATCTCAGGTTGGGCTTCCCACCACCGCGCCCGGGGCAGGCCGTCGGCCGCGGCCGGCTCTGGATGTGGGACGTTTCGCTCAATGATCCCTCCTGGCACGGGTTTACAACGGGCGGTGATGCGAGCAGCAATCTTGAAGTCGCGCTTTTCAACGACGGCCATCTGGAGGGCCTGCTGAGTGCGAAGCTGATGGGATTCCAGCTCAAGGGCCGCGCACCGATCGCTTCGGGAGATTACTTTTTTGGCGGGGCCTTCGCGGCCTCGTCGAGCCGTCTCGATCTTACCGATGCGACCTTACGTCGCGACAAAACCCTGGTGATCGCGGGCGAGGCCCATGTCGAGCGGCCTTACGAGCCGAATCCGGCGGTGAACTTGATGGTCGGGGGTCTGGAGACCGACGTGGCCCGGTTGAGGACGCAACTCAACGCGCTGCCCTTTGAACTGCCCGGATGGCTGACGGCGGCCGCGCGGCACGCGCAGGCCGGCCGCCTCGTCCTTGACGAGTTGGCTCTGGACTCGACGAGCGACGAGTTGACCGCGTTTGACCGGCGCCTCCTGCCCGATCTGACGGTTGACGCGCGAGCCTCGGCGCTCACCATCACCCCCGCGCCGGAGCTGAAGTTGCCCGATGTGGACGGGCTGTCGGCGCAGCTTCACTATGCGAAGGGCTTGCTGGCGGCCAGTCAGGTCTCGGCACGGATGGGCAATTCGACCTTGTCCGATTTGACCGCGCGCGTGGACTTCTCGAACGGCCTCGAGGATGCCCCGTATCGGCTAAAGGGGGATGGCGATATCGACGTCGGGGAGCTCTACCCCGCGGCGAGCGAAGTCGCGCGCAACCTCGGGATCATGCCGCCGCCAGGCTTCGAGCGAATCCAGGGAAGCGCAGGCTTCGAGGTGATCGCGGCTGGCCGGCTGGCGGGAGCGCTGAAGCTTCCCGATACCTACTCCGGCAGGATTACGCCGCACGGAGTCCGGATCTCACTCAACAACCCGGCCGAGACCGTCACGATCGACGGCGAGGGCATCGACTTCACCCCTGAGCGCCTCAAGCTCGATCGCGTGCGGCTCACCTTCAAGCAGGGCGACGCCGGCGCCGACGGAATCCTGGAGCTTTTGCCGCACGGTGTGCGGGCGCGCGACGTCAATTTGGAGCTTCATCAAGTGCCGGCGGAGAGATGGCTTGCGATGGTGGTGCCGCCCGACCGGCTTGGGGCCCGCGGCCCGGTCGATGGAAAGCTCACCGTCAACAGCGGCGCAGGCGCTCCAGCCTACACCGTCAAGGGCGCGCTCACGCTCGGACCGGGCGAGGTCAAGCTCGGGTTTCTGCGTTCGCCGCTGGTGATGCAGACGGCGTCGGTCAAGTTCGACGGGCGTGGGGTGGTGCTCGAGATGGAGTCGTGCGCGCTCGAAGGCGCGACGCTGGATTTCAAGCTCTCGGTGGCGGATTTCCAGGAGCCGGTGCTGCGTATCGACGCTGTCGCCTCGCGGCTGGACCTCGAGGTCATGAACTTCGTACGCGCGCCGTGGTCGCCCAAGACGCCGTCGGTTTTCTTAAATACTCCGGTGGTCGGCCACGTCGAGAGCCGCAGCGGAAATTTCTCGCAGCTTCCGTTTACCGGCCTCAAGGGCGACTTCAGACACGACGTAACGGGATGGCGGGTTTACAACCTGCGCGCCACGATTTTCGACGGCCGGCTCGACCTCGTGTTGCGGGGCAGGGCGCAGGACGACTGGATGGGCATGAAGGGGAGCCTGAGCGGGGTCCAGGCCGGCCCGATGTTTCTGCTCTCCGGCGAGCGCAAGCGCGCCCCCATCGTCGGCACGCTCGATGCCAACTTCGACCTGTGGGCCAACACCGACACCGATTTTTTCGACACCCTCTCGGGCCGCGCTTCGATGGTGATGAAGGACGGGCGGCTCGAGCGGTTCACGCTGCTGTCGCGGCTGCTCGGATTGATCGATCTCAAGAACTGGCTTACCGCGCAGGTGCCCGATCCTCGCCGAACCGGCGTGCCGTTCAGGACCGTCACGGGCGATTTCACCGGCGGCCACGGCAACTTCTACACCGACAACCTGGTACTGGACGGCCCGGTGATAGACATGAGCGCGCAGGGCTGGATCAACGTGGGCGACGACAGCCTGGCGATGGAGATCGTGTTGGTCCCGTTCGATACCGTGAACTGGCTGGTCAAGAACATCCCGCTGGTTGGCAAGGACATTTCCGCCGCCAGCTCCAATATCGTGGCAACCTATTTCCGCGTCGAGGGGCCGGTGAGCGACCCGAGCGTTACGCCGATGCCGCTGATCTCCGCCGCCGAGATGGTAAAGAGACTGCTGACCCTGCCGATCAACATCCTCCGCCCCAACACCGTCAAGTGACAAGCAAGCATCGCGAGCTTGTTATCCTCCCGCTACACTACGCTGCGGATGGAGGCCGCCGCCGCGCCCATGATAGACCTAACCCTGTATACTCGCGCCGAGTGCGGGCTGTGCCGCGAGATGGAAGAGCTGCTGGACAAGGAGTTGGCGGATTTCGACGCCCGGCTCGCGCGAATCGAAATCGACGGCAACCCCGAGCTGGAAGCGCGATTCGGGCTGGAAGTGCCGGTGCTGTTCGTCAACAATCGCAAGGCCTTCAAGTATCGATGCACGGCGCGCGAATTGCGCAAGCGGCTCCGGCGCGAGGTCAAGTGATGGCCGCGGGCGTCAAAGCCGCAATCGTGCTCGTCACCGCCGGCGCCGAGAAGCAGGCCAACCGGCTCGCGCGGGTGCTCGTGGACGAAGGGCTGGCGGCCTGCGTCAATATCATCGGGCCGATTCGCTCGGTCTACGTGTGGCGCGACGCGGTCGAAGAGCAGCCCGAATACCTGCTCCTGATCAAAACCCGCGCGAGCCTCTATGCGCGCGTCGAGCGCCGCGTCAAGGAACTCCACAGTTACGAGGTCCCCGAGGTGCTGGCCGTCTCGCCAAGCTTGGGCTCGCGCCGCTACCTGCGATGGCTGGCGGATTCCACCGCCCGCGCCTCGCGGCCCCGCCCTGGAGGCCGCGTGAAGGTAGCGCAATGAAAGTGGCGATCTCGGGAGCCGGTGCGATCGCCGCATGCCCTGAGGCTCGGCCAAGGGTCGCGCGGCGCGTCCTGGATTGCAAAAAGCCCCCAAAGTGAAGCGTGCGGCCTCCTTCCGACACCTCTTCCTGACCAGGAAGAGGGTGAGGGTTGACTGAGTACCTGCCGTGTTTAGACCGGTTATCGAGCGGATGGCGCCCTACACGCCGGGCGAGCAGCCCAGGCCGGGCGAGCGCCTGATCAAGCTCAATACCAACGAGAATCCGTATCCGCCTTCGCCGCGGGTGCGCCGCGCGGTGGCGCACGCGCTCGACGGCGGCGCGCTGCGACTCTATCCGCCGCCGCGTGCCGATGATTTCATCGCCGCCGCCTCGCGCCTATACCGGATTCCGCGCGCGATGATTGTGGCAGGCAACGGATCGGACGAACTGCTTGCGATGCTGTTCCGGGCGGCGCTTGGCACCGGCGACAAGGTCGCGTACGCAAGCCCGACCTACTCGCTTTACGACACGCTCGCCTCGATCCAGCAGGCCAAGGTGGTCGCGATTCTCTATCCGCGCGATTTCACGTTGCCGCTCGAAGCGCTGGCGCGCGCCCGAGCCCGCGTGACGATCGTATGCAGCCCCAATTCGCCGTCGGGTACCGTCGTGTCGAAGCACGACCTGGCACGGCTCGCCGGTCGGCTTGACGGGCGTCTGCTGGCGATCGACGAGGCCTACGTTGACTTCGCCGAGGAGAACGCGCTCGACCTGGTTCGGCGGCTGCGCAACGTGGTCGTCCTGCGCTCGCTCTCGAAGTCGTTCTCAATGGCGGGGATGCGCCTGGGGCTCTGCTTTGCGCATCCGTCGATTATCGACGTGCTGCTCAAGGCCAAGGACTCCTACAACCTAAGCCGTGTGGCCGTGGCCGCCGGCGCCGCCGCGCTGGAGGACGCCGCCTGGATGCGCCGCAATGTGGCGCGGGTGCGCCGGAGCCGGGCGGCGGCCGAGGCGCGGCTGCGCCGGCTCGGCTACGAGGTGCCCGAATCGTCGGCCAACTTCGTGATGGCGCGGATGGCAGGGTGCGACCTCGCTCCGATCGCGTCGGGCTTGCGGCGCGGCGGAATCCTGGTGCGATACTTCGCGACCCCGGCGCTGCGCGACGCGCTCCGGATCTCGATTGGGACCCCCGCCGAGATGAGCGCGCTGTTCCGGGCGCTGGCGCCGCTGACCCGCTCGCTGGTCGCAAAGCGCATCGCGAGCCGAGGCTGAGGCGGGCGCGATGAGCCGGCTTTCGCGTCTGTTCGGCAAGTTCCGGCCCGCAGCCGCGCGCGAGCCCGACAAGCGCAGCGACGTGCGATGGGTGATCGTTGGGCTGGGCAACCCGGGCGAAAAATACCGCCGCTCGCGCCACAACCTGGGCTTCATGGTCGTCGAGCGAATCGCCGAAGCCCGCGCAACCGGCGTCGCACAGTCGAAATTCAAGGGACTGTTCGGCGCCGCCAGGCTCGAGACCGAATCCGGCGTGATGGATACGATCCTGCTCAAGCCGCAGACCTTCTATAACCTAAGCGGCGAGAGCGTGGCGCCGCTGCTCGGCTACTTCCGGGTCCCGCCCGAGCGGCTGATCGTCGTCCATGACGAGCTCGACCTCGAGGCCGGCCGGCTCAGGATCAAAATCGGCGGAGGCGACGCCGGCAATCGCGGCGTGCGCTCGATAACCGGTGTGCTCGCCGGCAACGAGTTCATCAGGGTGCGCGTCGGGATCGGCCATCCAGAGACGGCGCAGGACACCCGCGACTACATCCTCGATCCGATGGGCGCGGAGGAGATGGCGTTCTTCGAACCCGTAATCGCGCGCGCCGCCGAAGCCGTCGAGGCGATCGTCGCCGAGGGCCTCGCCCCGGCGATGAATCGCTACAACCAGCGGGTGTGAGACCCAAGGGGAAAAGGGCCTGAGTCCTCTCTCGCGTCTGATCGCCGCCTCTTTTTCTTCGCCCTGGCCCGCTGTTTTGCGGGAGAGGGTTCGGGCACCACTGCGATCGCGACAGCGAATCGACTTTGAGAAGCGGATTTTCCCTGTTGCCCGTTTCCGCTACGCTTATCGCCCGCGGAGTCCACGTGGCCAGGAAACCATCCCGCTCGAATGACGCCCGCGATCGCGCTGCCGAGCTCGGCCGCGGCGCGGTCGAGGTCATCTCGTCGGCCGAGCTTGCCGCCAAGCTGGCGGAAGGGCGCCCGCTCCGAATCAAGCTCGGGATGGACCCCACGGCGCCGGACCTTCACCTCGGCCATACGCTTACGCTCGAGAAGCTGCGCGAGTTCCAGCGCGACGGCCATACGGTGGTCTTCCTGGTCGGCGACTTCACCGCGATGATCGGCGACCCCTCGGGGCGCTCCGAGACCCGCAAGCCGCTGAGCCGCGAGCAGATTGCGGTCAACGCGGAGACCTACCGCGGGCAGGTGCACAAGATCCTCGACGCCGAACGCACCGAGGTCCGCTTCAACAGCGAATGGATGGACGGGCTGTCGGTGCGCGACCTTCTCCGGATCGCGGCCCATCTGAGCGTCGCGCGGCTGCTGGAGCGCGACGACTTCGAAAATCGGCTTAAGCAGCAGGAGCCGCTCTTCCTTCACGAGCTGCTCTATCCGTTGATCCAGGGCTACGATTCGGTCGCGCTAAAGGCCGACCTCGAAATCGGCGGCACCGACCAGAAGTTCAACATGCTGGTCGGGCGCGAGCTGCAGCGCGCCTTCGGCCAGGCGCCGCAGGTGGTGATGACGATGCCGCTGCTGGAGGGGCTCGACGGGGTGCGCAAGATGTCGAAGTCCTACGGCAACTACGTCGCGATCACCGACGCGCCCGAGGACATGTTCGGCAAGCTGATGTCGATTTCGGACGTCCTGATGCATCGCTACTTCGAGCTGTTGACGGAAATCGATCCGAGCGAGATGGCGGCGATCAAGTCCGGCACGATCCATCCGATGGAGGCGAAGAAACATCTGGCCTCGATAATCGTAACCGAGTATCACGGCCAGGCGGCCGCCGAGCGCGCCCGCGCCTACTTCGAGACCAAGCACCAGCGCCGCCAGGTGCCCGACGACATACCGGTCTTCAAGATCGCCGCCGAACTATGGATTTGTGAGTTGATGAAGCAGCTCGGCTTTACTTCGTCGACCAACGAAGGCCGCCGGCTGGTAGGGCAGGGCGCAGTGAGGGTGGACGGCCAGACCATCAGCGACGTGAACTTCCACTTCGTCCCCGGCCAACACAAGGTGCTGGAAGTAGGCAAGCGAAGAGTGGCCCGTATCGAGGGCTGAACTCGATGGCCTTGTCCTCGCTAAGGACTTTGATCAGCCGGGCCCGCGGCCCGCCGCTCCGCCTGATTCTGTGGGGGTCGGCTGGCGCCCTATGGCTGCTTCTTGGCGGTCTCGGCGGCTACGGCGTCGCGCAGCTTCTTGATGGTACGGTCGAGCGCTTTGACGTAGCGCTGCTTGGTCCAGTCTTCCTTGGTCCGCATCTTGAGCCATCCAAGCTTGACCGCGTCGGGCTTGTTGCCGATCTCGCCGGTCGAAACCTCGATCACGGCGCGCTCCTCGGCGGTGAGCTTGTCGAGCAGCTCGCGCTTGAGGCTTTGCAGAAAGCCGGCCTTGAGGTCGAGATCAATCTTCATTGGAAGGCACCGTTCCCCCGGGGTTGAGCCTAAATCATCGCAACGCGCCGCTCAACCGGCTCGACTTTATGACCGCGGCAACGCTACTCGCGGGCTCGAGGAATCATCGATGAAATACTTCCAGGTCGAGCAACACGAGCATTCCCGTGTCTGGACGATCGTCAATCCGCCGATGAACTACATGACCCTGCCGATGACCCAGGAGCTGAATGCGCTCGTCGAGCAGACCGAAGCCGACGAGGCGGTCGGCGCGATTTTCTGAAAGGAGTCGGCGTGCCCGCAGTCAGGGGCCGTTGAGGCCGGCTACTCTTACTCCTCCACCGCCTGGCGGATCGAGTTGAGGATGAATAGAAAGTGGCGCTGCAACGTGATTTCGCCCAGCATATTGACCTGCTTGAGTACGTTGAGTTCGCCTCGGGTGATCGAATGGCGCCGGAGCAGAGCCTTGTTGCCGATAAAGTTGCGCCAAGCTTGGCCGTGGGTTACGGCGCAATTGCACTCCGGGCAGTGTGCGTTCAACAACTCCTTGGCCTCGGGATGGGCGAGCAGAAACAGCGGCTTGGGCTCCAAACCCAGCACGTTGGCGATACGGCCCAGGAGCGCCAGCGACGGACGCCGGCGGCCGCCCTCCAGGTATCCGATGTGGCTCGACTTCACATCGAGCTCTCGCGCGAGCGCCCGCTGCGACAATCCGACCGCTTCGCGTCGCGCCTTCAACACTGTGCCCAGGGTTTTCTTCATGGCCCGCAAACGACAGTCTAGTTGCTTGACAGACGACCTTGCAACGGCCTTCTGGCCTCGCAATGCGCCTCTGGGCGGAATTTGGGCAACCGAAGGCGCGTTTGCGTTAACTTACAGACTATGGTAAGCAACTACGAGTCAGCGGAATGCCGGGCGACAGAGTTGTTGCTGGTAACACTGGCGGGGATCGCGGCGTCAGGCCCCGCTTTGGACGCACGGCAGGTTTCCAGGGGGGGAGTAGGGTTACGGGGCGGGGAATAAAGCGGGGCCTCCGCCCCGCGCCTGCTGCGCGATCGCATTCCAGTTTTCCCCTGTAGGTCGTGTTCCCGTCAAGGTTGCGAGAAATTGGCAGCTCAGGCGGCGGCGAGGGTTTCAGGGAAACCAAGGGATCGCGTCGGCGGGGACGGCTCGGCTATCCGGCGCCCGGCGGTGGTACCTGCGGCCGCTGGCAATCGCCCTCGGCCACGCAGTTGATTCCCGCGCCCAGCCAGGCGAAGCCGAACGTCAGCGGGTAGAAGACGTAGTTGAGGGGAGTGCCGATCGGGTCGAATGCCGCCCTGGTAGTCTGCGGCGATTCAGGCGCCGCGGTGCTGACATTCTCGATACTGACGATGTGGTTGTCGGGTCCGAAGGTGGCGGCCTTGCCGGGCGTCAGCCAGGTATATCGCGAGAGCTTGGCTCCGCTCGACGGGCCAGGCACGAAGTCCTTGAGGTCGGGCTGGCCCATCGCCTGCACGGCCTGATCCTGAGTCATCCCGGGTTCCAGGTTCTTGCTTGCTGCCGCACACGATACGACGCCGAGCGCGATCGCAGCGACGATGGCGCGTGCGACAAATGTGCTTGAGACCATGATCGCTCCGAAAGATGCTCCTGACGAGCTAACACAGCCGCAGCGTCGGCGGCAACAGGGATTGATGCGACTGTGCACATCGGAGCGCCCGGCCGCGCGGCCCGCCTTGCCTACCAGGCTGCGGAAAAAGTACCCGCACCCTGCTAGGCCGCTGTCAGCGGGTCGCCGGGTCTGAGGCGGCTCCCGATGGCCCCGGCGGGGATGGCGCTGGATCGGATGGGACGGAGCGGGTCGCGTTGATTTCCGCCGGTACCGGTTGGACCGGCGACGAGGTGCCGGGTCTGGCGAAGGGATGGGTTATCGTGTAGAGCCCGCGCATGATCGAGAAACCCCAGCCGCCACCCGCGAGGAGCCCCTGGGCTTGGTAGTAAAGCGTGGGGTCGTTGACCAGGGCGCCGGCCGTGCCCTGCCCGGCGTTTATCTTGTCCAGGATTTCCTGCAGGTCGTGCGAGGACTGCCTCAGCTCGGAGAGGACCTCGTCGGCATACGGGCGGTCCTCCATCAGGCGCGGCAGCATGCCCCGCGCCCCTTGGTATTGCGCCGTGAGCCGGTCGAGGCGCTGAGTGAGCTGCTGCAGGTTGGCGGCGGAGGACGCCAGGTCGGCGAGCACCTTGGTTCCGTTGGTCCGCTCGCTGATCAGCGCGCCGGCCAGTCCCTGTCCGCCTTTGATTCGCGCCAGGGTGTCCTCAAGCTGTGAGGTCAGATGATTGATATGCTCCAGCGTGTCGGCGAGCGAGGCGATAGTCATCTGCTTGCCCTTGACCTTCTGGCCTCTGACGAGCTGGCCGATAAGCCCGTTGCCCTTTTCGATATCGTCCAGGATCGTGCGCAGCGAGGTGGTCACAGCCAGCACGTTGGCGAAGAAGTCCTCGCTGCCGGGACGGCTCAGCAGAGCCTCGTAATCGAGCGGATCCGTGCTTCTTAGAATCGAGTCGGGCTCGGCGGGCAGCGAGGTCGGCGAGCCGGGCGACAGTTCCAGGTACTTGTCGCCCAGCAGCCCCATCGTCCTGATCTGTGCGACGCTATCGGTGCGTACGCGCGGCGTCGCGGCGGCTTCGACCCACAGCGTGACGACCACGTAGTCGGCATGCGGGTCCTTGGGGAAGCGGAGCGAGTCGACCGCGCCGATATTGACACCCGAGAGGCTGACCGGGGCGCCTGCCTGCAGGCCATTGGTGCGATGGAAGTGGGCCTCGAAGGTCTCCGAGCCGATGATCAGCCGCGAGCCCCTGCCGATCGAGAAGATCCCCAGCGCGACGAGGCCGAGGGCGACCAGGATCACGGCGCCGACGCGGAGGACCGAAGCTCTGTATTCAGCCATCGTAACACCACGCGCCCGGCAGGCTGCGAAGGAGGCTGCGCACCCTGCCGGTGCCGGTCCGACTTCTTACTCGGAATATTATCGTGGACTCGCGGCAAGCGACACCCTGGCATCGGCGTCGCTCAATCTGCCGAAGATAGCTGGAACGGCACTAGCAGGCTGCGGAAAAAGGTTTTTCACCACCCATGCTCACTTCGTTCGATTCGGTGGGTGCTTACCAGGGTGTCGAGCGAAGCGAGCGTGTCGGTGAAAGAGCAGCCTGCTTCCCTCTCTGTAGTCTCCCCCCACTGCGGGGGAGAACTATAGGAAAGCAGCCAGTTTTATCGCAGGGTGCAGAAAGCCGCCGAGGTCGGATGGGGGTTTTTCCGCACCCTGCTAGAGGGCGGTTTTGACGAACTCGCTCATCAGTTCGTCGCGCGTCTCGCGAACCTCTTCCGCCGTTCCGCTGAAGCGGATCTTACCGTCATCGAGCAACGCGAAACGATCGCCGACCATGAAGGCGCTCTTGAGGTCGTGGGTAACGACCACCGAAGTGTATCCCAACTGCTGCTGCAGGCTCCTGATCAGCAGGTTTATCCTGTGCGTGACGAGCGGGTCCAACCCGGTGGTGGGCTCGTCGTAGAGCACCGCCTTGGGCTCGATCGCGATCGCGCGGGCCAGCGCCACCCGCTTCTTCATGCCGCCCGACAGCTCGGCCGGGAGGAGACGCTCGACGTTGGCCAGCTCGACCATCTTAAGCAGCTCGGCCACGCGGCGGCGGATCGCGTCCTCGCCGAGCCTGAGGTGCTCGCGCAGAGGGTAGGCGATGTTCTCGGATACGTTGAGCGAGTCGAACAGTCCGCTGAGCTGGAACACCATCGCGACCTTGACCCGCACCTGTGCGAGTTCGTCCTCGCTAAGCGTGTTGAGGTTGACCCCCTCGACGATCACCTCGCCGCGGTCGGGCCGCAACAGTCCGTTGAGATGGCGCAGCAGGACGCTCTTGCCCGAGCCGCTGGCGCCGAGCACCACCAGGGTCTCGCCGCGTTGGACCTGGAGGTTGACGCCGCGCAGCACGGCGTTGTCGCCGAAGGCCTTGCAAAGGCCGCGCACCGTGATGAACGCTGAGGCGCCGTCGGTCTGCATCAGACGGAAAGGAAGAGCTTGGTCAGGAAGAAGTCCGAGATCAACACCGCGATCGCGGAAGCGACCACCGACTGGGTCGTGGCGCGGCCCACACCATCGGCGCCGCCACTGGCGGAGAGTCCCTTGTGGCAGGCGATTATCGCGATCAGGTAGCCGAAGAAGATCGACTTGCCCAGTCCGCTCATCAGGTCGCTCAGGCTCGTGTTCTGCATCAGCGAGCTGTAGAAATAGTCCGCGGTCAGGCCGAGTTGGCTGACCGCGATCAGCAGGCCGCCGAGCAGGCCGATCGCGTCGGCGATCGCGGTCAGCACCGGCAGCATCAGGATAGTCGCGAGCACGCGCGGCACCACCAGCTTCTTGACCGGGCTGGCGGCCAGCGCCCGCAACGCGTCGATCTGCTCGGTAACTTTCATCGTGCCGAGCTCGGCGGTGATTCCGGCGCCGACCCGCGCAGCGATCATCAGCGCGGTGAGCACCGGGCCCATCTCGCGCAATAGCGACAGTCCCATGATCCGGCTCACGTAGATCTTGGCGCCGAACTTGGCCAGGAAATGGCCCATCTGCAGCGCGAGCACCATCCCGGCGAAGATCCCGGTCAGACCGACGACGTTGAGCGAGCGCACGCCGACGCTCTCCATCTGCTCGATCAGCAGGCGCAATTCGAACGGGCGGCGGAAAAGATAACGAAAGAAATCGCGGGTGAGGAGGCCGACTTCGCCTAGTTGCTCGAGAAAGCGATACAATTTTTTTCAGGACTCCAGCATGCACTCCGTTGTCGCGGTTTTGTGGTTACATGCGCCGTTGCGGGAGGCCGTTGAGACAAGCGGGGTTTCAGGACGCCAGCGCGTTTTTCACGGCTTCGTTGTCGCGGTTCGGGTAGAATGCGTGCTCGTCGACGGACGCTTTCCCCACTGTAGTCTCCCCCGCTGGGGGAGAACTATAGGTTTTTCACCGCGATGCTCACTCCGTTCGAGCCGGTGGGAGACTCCGCCAGTGGGTCGAGCGAAGCGAGCGTGTCGGTGAAAGCCAGTTTTATCGCAGACTGCGGAAAGCCACTCTTCCACTCTTTCACTGCCATGCTCACTTCGTTCGAGCCCGTGGGAGACTTGCCAACGTGTCGAGCGAAGCGAGCGAATCGGTTAAAGGGTTTTCCGCAGCCTGCGAAGGAGCCTAAGCGAAGCTCGAAGGCGCTGCAACCGGCCAAATCCGCGATGGACGAGAATTCGGCGCTGTTTGTCTATGGCACCCTGGTTGAGCCACGGCTGCGAGAGCGAGTGATCGGGCGGCCGGTGGAAGGCATCGCCGCCCGGCTGCCGGGTTACGAGCGCCGCCGCGGCCGCTACTTTTACGTCGTCCGGCGCGAGGGCGGTCAGACGGAGGGGCTGCTCCTGACCGGCCTGAGCCCTCGGGACTTCGAGATCCTGGACCGATACGAGGAGGTGCCGACGCTCTACACGCGCGAGCGCGTCGAGGTGATCGGCGCGAAGGGGAGGGCGATCGGGTGCTGGATCTACCTGCCGACCAGCCGACTGATCTGTCGCTAACGGCGCGCCCGGCGGCGTTTTCGAGAGCCTGTCATGGGAGGAGTTCGAGCAAATCCTGTTCGCTATGCCGCTTCGCCTACTTGCTCCCAGGCGCTCTCGCGGCGGCGGGCGACCCTCATTTCGACCGGCCGGAAGCGCATCTCGACCGGCTTGGTAGCTGTGCTAACGGCCCTGATTCTCATTGAGACGATGCGCTTTTCGTCGATGTCCAGCGCGGGCGCCTTATCGCCCAGAAACTGCGTGACGATCAGGCGCAACAGCTTCTCGCTGGTCGGGCCCATCGGTTCTCTTTCGTTCTCCCAGCGCGATACGGTCTCGTCGCGCACTTCCAGCTTGGCCGCGAGCTCTTTCGACGACCAACCGAGCGCTTTGCGGAGAAAGCGCACGTCGCGGGCGTTCAGCTTGCGGGCGGCGGCAACGCGTGCAACGGCCACGGTGGCGATGAGCCCCTCGAGGTTGGAAAAACCGGTTGCGGCGACATGACCGCACTTGCGGCATCGCATCTCTTCGACCGTATTCAGGATCACGATTCCAGGAATTCCCATCAGCGCGTCGTTGCGGTACTCCGGCACAGTCCTGGTTACGAGCGCGCCGCCGCACTTCCCGCACGTTCCAGTGTAGGTGGGAGCCTTCATCCCTTGGTTATGCGCAAGCGACGCTCTCCGCCGCGCGGGCATTAGAAGTGATCTCACAAATGGTTTTTGGGTGGCATTCTGCTGAGGCGGGGCTGGGTAGGGGTCGGCGCTGAAAGCGCCGAAGCAGGTCAGCCCAGGGCAACGCCCTGGGGTTCAGAGGCCGGTTGAAATCGCGCGCCCTGAAAGGGCGCGGGCAAGCCGGCTGCGCCCCTACAGGGCGCGTGGAATTTTGACCCGTATCATACCCAGGGCGTTGCCCTGGGCTGGTATGCTTCGCGCCTTTGGCGCGAGGCCATGGTCCGTCGGCGAGGCCGCATCGAAACCCTCCCGACTGCATCCTCATCTTTGCTGGATGCCATTAATGAGATGACTTCTAGAGAAGGCTATGCCGGTCTTGAGGTAATGTCAACTCGATGGTCCAGACGGAGCTGGGGAAGGCCGGGATGAGGTGCCCTTGTCGGGCGGCGAATCGGTCGCGTGCTGGGTTTATCTGCCGACGAGCCGATTGACCGGCGCTACCGGCTGAGCGGGCGAGCGGCTCGAACAGGAACGGAAGTGGGGGCGGGCCGTGTCCTCGGAAACGACCGGTTTCTGTGATACGTTGTATGACATGAAACGGGATGTGGTAACAGTCAGGCTTGACGACCGGTTGAAGCCGCTGCTCGATGAGGTTTGCCGGCGGTCAGGGCGGACGCGTAGCGAGGTGGTGCGCGAGGCGCTGAGGCGGCATCTTGCGCAGCTCCGGTTCGAGCAACTGCGGCGACGGGTGATGCCATTCGCAGAAGCCCGCGGCTATCTGACCGATGAGGATGTCTTCAAAGCGGTGTCGTGAGGGTCTTCCTCGACACCAACGTGCTGGCCAGCGCGCTCGGCACCCGTGGACTTTGCTCCGACGTGCTGAGGCTGATTCTTGCGGAGCACGAACTGGTGACCGGCGAGGTCGTAATCGAGGAGTTGCGCACTGTCCTCAGGAAAAAATTCAGCGTGCCGGATCAGATGGTCAGGGAAATTGAGGCATTCCTGCGTGATGGCTACGTTGCACCCGAGCCCGAGCGCTTGCCTGACCTGGCGCCGGCCGACCGGGGCGATCTTCGCGTGATCGCATCCGCTCTTTCAGCGCGAGCCAATGTCCTTGTTACGGGGGATAGAGAATTGCTTGCCTTGACGAAGCCTCAAGGCCTGAAAGTCAGCAGTCCGAGGGAGTTCCGGAACATCGCGTCGCGCAAGCCGAGAAAGAGCCGTTGAGCAAACCGAACCGCGATCGGGCGGGCCACGACTGGGATCCCGAGCTTTACAACCGCTTCCGGCGCTATCGCGCGGAACCGGTCGCGCATATCTTGTCGAGGCTCAGGCTCGGCGACGCCGAGCGCATCTGTGACCTGGGATGCGGCAGCGGGGAGAACACGATCGAGCTTGCCCGCCTGAGCGCTCATGGCACCGTTTGCGGAATCGACGGCTCGCCGGCGATGGTCGATGCGGCGCGAAAGGTACTCTCGCGCGAGCCGGAAGAACTCAGGCGCCGCGTCTCGTTCGAGATTGGCGAAGCGTCGAAGTTCCACGCGCGCGGCGAATACACGCTGATCTTCTCGAATGCGCTGTTTCATTGGATCCGCGATCGGCGCGCGCTGTTCGCCGCGTGCTTCGATGCGCTGAAGCTGGGCGGGCGGATAGTGGTGCAGATTCCGGCCAACGAGAGCGAGACCGCCAAGGCCGAGTTGGCCAAGCTTGCGCGCGAGGAGCCGTGGCATGCGATGCTGGGCGGTATGGACAAGCCGTTCGATGAGCAGCCGCCGGAATACTATGCGCGGATGCTGGCGGAGATCGGATACGGCGAGGTCGATTGCTACCATCGCACGTTCCATCATCCGATGGAGCGTTCCGCAGATGTCGCCGAATGGTATCGCTCGACGGGTCTGAGACCGTTCCTCGACGCGCTGCCCGCCGAGCATCACGAGGCCTTTCTCGATACGTATCGGGGCCGGCTCGAGCGCGCCTACAGCACGGCCGGCCCGATCGTCTTCAACTTCCGCCGCCTGTTCATCTGGGCGCGCCGCCCGTGAGCGGTTCGGCTAGATCACCTCGACGCGAGCGCGATGGCTTGCGGGGGACTTAAGTTTGCGGTCGCAAGTAAGCAGTGGCGCATCCAGAGCTTCGGCAAGCGCCACGTAGGCTGCGTCATACGCGGTGAGGTTGCCACGGAGCTGCCAGATCCGCTCAAGCAACACGTCGTGGGGATACCGAATCAGCGATATATCGCGCAAGTCTTGCAACGCGTCGTTGCCGCGAGACGGGGCGATCGCACCCGCCGCCACATAGCGCCTAAGCACCTGTGCGACTTCGACGTCGATCAGATGCGGCGCGTGCAGCGACACGCCTGGTGCAAAGACCCGCGCTTCGACCCGGCTCCCGGTCGAAGTTCGCAGCAGCAATTCGATTGCGGCCGAGGCGTCAAGGACAATCACCGTGCGTCGCGCTCGGTGCGGACGGCACGCGCCGCCGGTATTGGCAAAGCGACCGGCGCCCGTTGCTGCAGGCGCTTGCGCAGTTCGTCCAGCGTTGGCCGCTCCGCGATTCGCCGCATTTCGGCCAACAGGTAATCGGACAGCGACATTCCCGCCAGCGCCGCACGCGCCTTGAGGGTGCGATGGAGCGTGTCGGGGACATTTCGCACCTGTATCATCCGTGGCATGTCCTGAACATATTTGCATGTCCAGCGCATGTCAAAGCAGTTCCAGTAGCTGCGTACCCATTAGACAACAAGACAACATCGGGGTGACGCCGCCGAACCGGCAGGGATTGTGGCATGCAGGCCGGGCCTTGGGGTGATCCGCCCACAGCCCCACGGGCCGGGTAGGGACGCCCGCCCCACTGCGAGGATAGGCCGCAACTCTGAAGATTGAGGCTCCGCTCGCGACTTTCCCGGAAAGGGACAATTTGACACTTGACAGCTTGAATGTTAAGGACTGTAATAATTCGCAATGCAAGGAGTGCCAAGATGGACGATTTAGGCAAGCTCCAAGAGGAGATCCTCGAAGCGGTACGCGTAGCAGCAACGCGCGGGGATGGAAATGTCCTCAGTGTTCTCGGCCCGGTGGCGGGCGAAATGGAAAGAAAATGTCAGGAGTGGAAGGCTCGCTTCCAGCAGGTGACTCGCGGGGACGCGCCGGAGCAAAACGGCACGGGCGATCACGCGCGCTCGGAACATGCCGACCTTTACGTCGGCACTGAGATTGAGGACTTCATGGGCAAGCCCATCCGAGCCTTTGAGTTCGCCGGAGAGCGGACAATTGTCGCCACCTACAAGGAAATGTTGCTGGCGCTCGCGCGCTTGCTGCTGGCGAAACACCCCGAGAAATTCCGGGCGGCCACCCAGCACGTACGTGGGCGGAAGCCCTATTTCTCAGACCGTAAGGATGGCTTGAGACATCCGCGAGAATTGAAACCAGGGCTCTACGTTGAAACAAATTTTCCGGCGAACCAAGCGGTTAAGGTCTGTCGAGACTTGGTGTGCGCGTTCGGCTACGCCGCAGAGAGCCTTCGTCTTGATGTGGTGCCCTTCAGGACTCGCGCGGTAAAGCGTACAGCGCGGCCTGTCCGCGTCGCACCCATTGATGAGAAGGAGTTAGACAGTCTCGTTTGACGATGAGCGTCTCTTGTCAAGAAGGCGACGATTTTCAACCGGATAAGAGAACAATCCAATGAATGTTTCGAGGATCACGATTTACTCCCGTTCGGGGCAATTCATTCTCGTTCTGCTTGCCGCTCTCGTGGATCTTTCAGACAAAATTCCGTCAAAACGTGCGGTGGAAAACCACGTTCAGAAGGTGGGATATTTGAAGCTTACGCCCAAATTGTCGAAACAGGCTTACGACTCGAAAGCCGAACCGATGTGGAAAACCGTTCTCGCATATGCACGGCGGAATGCCATCGATAGAGGGCTTCTCAAGCATCTTGCCGTAACTGATGCTTGGGAAATCAGCGAGAAGGGCAGGCAGCGCTTTGTGAAGTTCGAGCAACAGTTCCGCGATGGCAAATTCGACCCCGCACGATTGGAGTTTTTGTCCGCCGTCTTCCTCGAACGCATGGGCATGGCTAGTAAACCGTGAGGAGTCTCAAGGCCGCCCATTACCGATTTTGGTGATCGATTGATCCCTGCACAAGTTAGTGACACAGAATTCTGCTCCGGCGCGGCTCCTTCTGTCATTCCCGCGCACGTGTCTGGCGCGCGCGAGGAATCCCGGATCGGGCTCGGACCGGGCGAGACGCCCGGCGCCACTTCAATCACAGACGGTGAGCACTTCTGCTCTGAAGTGGCGGCGGACGTCCCGCCCGCTCTGGGGCCAAAAAACCGGGATTCTTCGCGGGGCAGCCACGCGCGAGAATGACATACCAAGGAATCGAGCAAGAGCAGAATTGCCACTATGACATGCAGGGCTCAGTAACTTAAACTCGCGCGGGAGCTCTCGTTCAAACTAGCCAGACGTAGCCGTCATTTCTGTCAGCCCCCGCGGCGGGACGGCACCCCCCTTCTGGCCGGTTTACGCGCCGACGTCGGCGGGGGGAGGCTTGGGTTCGGGCTTCCTGAGGCCGAACTTTTCGAGCCGGTACTGGAGCGTCCGGTAGCTCATCCCGAGCAGCTTGGCGGCCTTGGCGATCACCCAGTCGGCCCGCTCCATCGCCTGCAGGATGAGGTCGCGCTCGAACTTCTCGAAGTCGATTCCCTCGGTCGGGATCTCGAACCTATCGGCGCGCGCGCGCTCTGCGCCTTTGACCGGGTGCTTGCGCGCCAGCACTTCGTCGGGCAGGTCGCGCGGCATGATGCGGTCGTCTTCGCACAACAGGATCGCGCGCTCGATCGCGGACTCGAGCTGGCGGACGTTGCCCGGCCACGAATAATCGAGCAGCACCTCTATCGCCTCCCGGCTGATCTCTTTGACCTTGCCGTCCGCCAGGTGGGCGAACTTGGCGAGCGCGTGGTTGGCGAAGAGCGGGATGTCCGAGCGGCGAGCGCGCAGGGGCGGCAGCGTTATCGTGACCACGTTGATCCGGTAGTAGAGGTCCTCGCGGAAGCGCTCCTCGCCGACCTCCTCGGCGAGGTTGCGATTGGTGGCCGCGACCAGGCGCACGTCGATGCGAATCGATTCGTTGCCGCCCACCCGCCTGAGCTCCTTCTCCTGGAGCACGCGCAGGATCTTGGCCTGCAGGCCGATCCCCAGATCGGCGATCTCGTCGAGAAAGAGCGTGGACTTGTCGGCGGTCTCGATAAGCCCGATCTTGCGCTCGGTGGCGCCGGTGAAGGCGCCGCGTTCGTGGCCGAAAAGCTCGTTTTCGATCAGATTGTCCGGGATCGCCGAGCAGTTGATGGCGACGAACTGGCGCGAGCTGCGGGGCGAGAGCTTGTGAATCGCATGCGCGATGATCTCCTTGCCGGTGCCGCTTTCGCCCTGGATCAGAACGGTCGAGTTGGAGGGCGCGACCTTGTGGACGATCCGGATCACGTCCTGGATCGCGGGGTCCTGTCCGATGATGCCCTCGATTTTGAGCTTGCCGGCCAGCCGGGTGCGCAGCAGCAGGTTGTCCTGCTTCTCGTTGGCCAGCTCGGCGGCTCGCGCCACGGTCATCACCAGCGTCTCGCGATCGGTGGGCTTGGCCAGGTAATAGAAGGCCCCGTTCTTCATCGCCTTGACGGCGCTGTCGATGGTGCCGAAGGCGGTGATCATCACGACCTGGGTGGCGGGATAGGCTTGGCGGACTTTGGCGAGCAACTCCTCGCCCGACATCCCGGGCATCATCAGGTCGGTCAGCACCACCTCGAAGCGGCTGAGTCCGAGCAGCTCGATAGCGCGCTTGCCGACCGCGGCCTCCTCGACCGCGAAGCCCTCCTCGCGCAGCGTGTCGGCCGTGATCTGCCGTTCCAGGTCGTTGTCCTCGACGACCAGCACCGAGGCCTGCTTCATGGCTGTTTGTTTCCTGACCTGACCGGAAAAGTGAAGGTCACCGTGGTTCCGGGTCCGGGTCTGTTGGGGCCGATTGCGATCGTGCCGCCGTGTCCTTCGACGATGGTGCGGGATAGGAACAGGCCGAGCCCGATGCCCTCGCGCTTGGTGGTGAAGAACGGCTCGAAGGCGTGACCGGCGACCTGGGGGTCGATGCCCGCGCCGCTGTCCGAGAACCGGATCGTCAACTTGCCGTCATCCTGGCTGAACGCGATCCCCAGCGTGCCGCCCTCGGGCATCGCCTGGACGGCGTTGGCGACCACGTTGATGAAACAGGTGCGGAGCTTCTCGGCGTCCACGTTGAGCACCGCGGGAACGTCGTGGCCCTCCTGGACCATCTCGATTCCCTGGCTGCGGAACTTGGCGTCCGAGAGCGCCAGCACGTTGCGGACCAGCGCCCTGACGTCGGTGGTCGAGGGGAAGACCTCGATCGACTTGCCGTAATGCAGAAAGCTCTGGATCAGCTCGGAGAGCCGATGGATCTCCTCCTTCATCATCCCGAGCTGGCGCAGAAAGTTCTCGCGATCCTGCACAAGCTGGGGCGCGTAGCGGGCGCGGAGCTGATCGACTGCGAGGCTGATGAAGTTGAGCGGGTTCTTGATTTCGTGGGCGAGCCCGCCGGCGAGCTGGCCGAGCGCGGTAAAGCGCTCGAGCCGGTTGAGCTCGATTTCGCGCTCGCGGGCGTGGCGCAACTGGGTCACCATCTCGTTGAAGCTGCGGGTGAGCAGGCCGATCTCGTCGCGCCGGCGCGCCTCGGCGATCGGCTCCAGCCCGCGCGCCGCGATATTCTGGGCCGCCGCCGCGACGGTGTGAATCGGTTCGACGTAGCGCTCGGCGAGCACGTAGGAGAACACCAGCCCGATCGCGAAGATCACCATCCCCAGCGTGATCAGATGCATCCGGCTGTCGCGCAGCGGCTTGGCGAAATCCCCGAAGTTGGCCCGCACGGTGACGTAGCCCAGCGTGTGATCCTCGACCTTGACCGGAATTTCGTAGAGCGTGGTCTCCTGGTCGGGCGGCCCGAGGGTGAAGATCTTGACGCCGTCGCCGCCGGCCGGGCCGGTGACCCGCGCGCTGACCACGGAGGGACGGACGGGTGTGGTAAGCGCGGTGCCGATCAGGCTGGGGTTGGAGCTGTTGATGATCAGCTTCTCTTTGGAGGCGATCGTGATCTCATCTAGGCTGCGGTTTTGGATATTGCGCTGGAAGTTCTGGAGCCGGTCGCGATCGGTGTTGCGGACCGAGGTCAGCTCCTGGACGCTGATCTGGATGGCGTTGGCGAGGTCCTTGACCTTCTCCTGGGTCGCCTCGACGATCGCCTCCTGGGTGCCGAGGCTGACCACCACCTCGGCGCCGAGCGTCATCGCCAACAGCACCACCAGCAGCGCCATCAGCTTGGCTTTGAGGTTGAGGGCCGGCAGCTTCAGTTGCATCGCGATAGCTCTGCGGTTTTGCGCTCAGGCGGCAGGTTGATTGCGCTCCCGCCCGAGCACCAGCATCCGGCTCGCGTAAACCGCCAATGAGAACACCGCCACCAGCATCAGGATTCGCTCCGCGCCGCCGATATAGGAGACCGCGACCTCGATGTGCTTGCCGAACAAGTAGCCGAGCGAAACCACGATCGGGACCGAGACCAGCGCGCCGAGCGAATCGTAGAGCAGGAAGTGAGGGAAGCTCACGCCGAGCGAGCCCGCGGTCACATACACCAGCGCGCGCAGCCCGGCCAGGAAGCGGGCGTAGAGAATCGCGCGATGGCCGTGGCGGTTCACGAACTCCTTGAGCCTCTCGATCTGGCGCTGCGAGCGCGGGTGGTCGATGCCCAGGTAGGTGACCAGGCCCGGCCCGAACCGCCGCCCCAGAAAGTACAGCGAGTTGTCTCCCGCCACCACTCCGATCAGCGAGACAACCAGCGTAATCGGATAGCGCGTCACTCCGCGATGGGCCAGGAAGCCGCCCGCCAGCAGCGCTGCATCCTCAGGCACCGGCAATCCGAGCCCGCACATCAGCAGGACCACGAACAGCCCGAGGTAGGTGAAGTGCTCGATATAGGAAGAAGCCAGGCCGACCAACCGTCTCAACTCCCGTGGGCGAAGCGCTCGCGCAGAAAGTCGCGAATCTGCTCGACCGGAGTGCCCTGCTGGGCAAGGCGTTGCGCCTCCTCCGCCTCGTCCACGCAAATCTCGCAGGAGGCGCCGTGCTTGTCGCGGAAGCAGTCGAGCAGGTTCTTGTGCCCGTCGGTCTTGTCGCATCCGCAGTAACAGTGAAGCTGCATCAGCAGGGCAGGGTTATCGCGCGCGATCGTGTAGGCGCGCCGAACCGGGCCGTCGAACAGCGACGGATCAAGCGTGCCAGAGGAGACGGCGCCGGTGCGGGTCAAGCAGCAGGCCGGATCGGGCGCGGATTGCGGCCGGGCACTCCTGACCGCCAGGTAGAGCAGCGCCGCGACTGCGATTGTTCCCGCACTCAGACCGGCCGCAACCTTGGACCTCGTGCGCATGACTCAAGACTATAGCATTTCGACGATCTGCGGGCTGCGGCGCACAAAACTGTAGAGCGCGGCCGGGCGATGGGGGCCGCGGCGCTGCGCGGGAAGCCGCTTGAGCAGGCCCATCGCGAGGATCCGGCGGCGCAAGTTGCGCCGATCGATCGGGCGATCGAGGATCACCGAGTAGAGCTCCTCGAACTCGGCAAAGGTGAAGCTTTCGGGCAAGAGCGTGTAGGCGACGTTGGTGTATTCGAGCTTGGACTTCAGCCGCCTGAGCGCATACCGGGCCACTATCGAATGATCATACGCGAGCCGCGGCAGTTCAGAAACCTCGAACCATCGCCCGGCGCGGTACTTTGCCGACGGCGCGCGGAGCCGGCGCGGATCGGCGATCAGCGCCATGTAGGCGACCGAGACCACGTGGGCGCGGGGATCGCGCGAGGGATCGCCGAAGGTGAACAACTGCTCCAGGTACGCGCGCTCCAATCCGGTCGAGGCGCGCAGCTCGCGCCGCGCCGCATCGTCGAGCATCTCGCCGACCCTGACCAGTCCGCCGGGAAAGGCCCATCGCCCGCTGAGCGGCCCGCGCTTGAGCTGCACCAGGTAGGTCTTGAGCCGGCGGTTCTCGACCACGAACAAGACCGTATCGACGGCGACCTTGGGGCGCGCCGCGCGATGACGGACGGAGCGCGCGGCTCCTCCGCGACCCCGCGATGGAGCCTGGGGCGCCTGCAGTAGCTGATTTGAAAGGCTCGCCAACGCAACCGCTCCGGGCTCGGAATGCCCGACTTGCTAGTGCCGTTCCAACCTGTTGCTGCGCATGTGAGTGATGGCTGGGGCCGCTCTCTTGCTGCGCGCTGCAACATTCACATTTGGCGAAGAAAGTTGGAACGGCACTAGCAGGCCGTTGAGAAAGTCCTCACGTCCTGCTCCCCCTCTCTTATCTCCCCCGCAAGCGGGGGAGAAGATTGAGGTTTTTTCACCGCGATGCTCACTTCGTTCGAGCCGGTGGGAGACTCGCCAGTGGGTCGAGCGAAGCGAGCGTGTCGGTGAAAACCAGTTTTCACGCAGAGTGTTGAGACTGTCAGAGGGTGCTTCATTGCAAGCCATCCTTTTCTCAACACCCTGCTAGGCGGTCAGTTCCAGCATCCGCTCGAGCGCCCGCCTGGCACCTTCGCGAACCTCGTCGCTGAGCGCGATCTCGTAGCGCAGGTTGACGAGCGAATCGAGCGTCCCCTCGAGCGTGATCATCTTCATGAAGCGGCAGAGCTTGCAGACCTTGTAGAAGTGCTTGTCCGGGAGCTCCATCAGGAGCCGGTCCGAAAGTCCGCACTCCGTCACGACCAGGAACTTGTCGGCCTCGCTCTCGCCGACATAACGCATCATCGCGCTGGTGGAGAGCACGGCGTCGGCCAGCCGCAACACGTCCGCGCGGCACTCGGGATGGGCCAGCACCTTGATGCCGGGTATCGAGCGTTTCACGCGATCGACCTCCTGCGGGGTGATCTGATGATGGACGTAGCAGTTGCCGTCCCAGGAGATGACCTGCTTGCGGGTCTGGCTCTGCACGTAGTTGGCCAGGTTGCGGTCGGGAACGAACAACACATGCTCCGAGTCGATCGCCTCGACCACTTGGCCGGCGTTGGCCGACGTGCAGCAGGCGTCGGAGAGCGCCTTAACGTCGGCGGTGCAGTTCACGTAAGAGACCACCTTGAGGTCGGGATAGATCGGCTTGAGCTCGGCGATCCGTTCCTCAAGCGCATCGGCGGTGACGCTGTCGGCCAGCGAGCATCCGGCCTTCAGATCGGGCAGCAGGACCATCCGCTCGGGATTGAAGACCTTGGCCGTTTCGGCCATGAAGTTTACGCCGCAGAACACGATGATCTCCGCATCGCGCACGCCCTTGGCCTTGCGCGCCAGCTCGAGCGAGTCACCGATAAAGTCGGCGACCTCGAAAATCTCGGGGCGCTGGTAGTTGTGGGCCAGGATCACGGCGCGGCGTTCGGCCTTGAGTCGCCCGATCTCGGCGATAATCCCGGCGTAGCGTTCGCAGGCCGCCAGGTCGTAGCCATACTGGCCGAGCACGCTCAGCTTGTGATGCAGTTGCGTTGCGGTGATTGTGGGCTCGATCTGCAGGTTCACGATCGCACCTCGCGATAGTCTACTCCTGGTTTGCGTCAATTTGACACTTACTCTACCAAGATTCGCGGGTGCGATACAAGCGCGAAGCGGACGGAGTTCAGGCGGGGGTTTTGGGCAATCGCACCAGCACCGTGCGGCCTTCCACGATCGCATCGGCGGCGCTCCCGGCCGCCGATACGGCGACCCGCAGCTCGAGGCCGACGTTGATGGAAAGGCGCAAGCTCTCCCCGTCGCGCTCGACCGCCACGATCCGCCCGGCCATCGCCTGAGCGCGTTCATCGGGTCCCGAAGCGCCGCGAAGCTCCGCACCCTCGGCCTCGAGCAGCGGCACGGCGCAATCGTCGGCGCCGGCGGAGAGCCGCAGCGCAAGGCGGCGCGGGCAAATCATCGCGGCAATGTCGTTGTCGGCTGCCGGCTCGCCCGGCGCAAGCCGCGCCGACTTGAGGAAGCCGGCGACCGCCGCAGTCTCGGGCCGGGTGAAGACCTCGCGCGGCGCGCCGGCTTGCAGCAGCTTGCCCTGAATCATGATCGCGACCCGGTCGCCCAGCGCCAGCGCCTCGGCGAAGTTGTGGGTGACGTGGATGGTGGTGGTGCCGAGCTCGCGATGGAGCCGGAGCAGGGTTTGGCGCAGTGCCTGGCGGGAGTTCGGATCCAGCGCCGCCATCGGCTCGTCCAGAAGCAGGATATCGGGGTTGGCGGCGAGCGCTCGCGCCAGCGCCGCGCGCTGACGTTCACCGCCGCTGAGCCCGCGCGGCATCCGCTTAAGCAGCGGCTCGATTTCAAGCAGCCTTGCCAGCCGTGCGATCATCGCCGCGCGTTCGGAGTGCGCCAGCCGATGGGCTCCGTAGGCCACGTTGTCGCGCACGCACAGATGGGGAAACAGCAGGCTGTCCTGGTAGAGGAAGCCGATTCGGCGCGCCTCCGGCGCCATCCGCGTGATATCGCGCCCGTCCATCAGGATTCGTCCGCCGCTTGCCGGCCTAAGCCCTGCAACCGTTTCGAGCGTGACGGTTTTGCCGGCGCCGGTCGGACCGAGCACGATCAGGTATTCGCCGTCGCCGACGGAGAGCGAGAGCGGACCGAGATGGAAGGCGCCGGCCCGGGCCTCAAGGTTTTCCAGCGCAAGACTCATCGCGAAGCGCGATCCTAGCACGGGGCGAGCGGTCTGGAATCGATGGGTGCTTGGGGGCTGTTTGGCGTGACTGATGAATCTTGGATTGAAAAGTGGCGGCGACCGCCGCCACTTCGGGCAAGTTCAGAAGACAAAGTTCAGAACAGATCGGTGTGCCAAACACCGCAGATTACGACGAGTGCGGAGTCACCGCGGCGCCGTCTTTGAGATGCTCCGGGGGCACGATTATCACCAGCTCCCCGCCGTTGAGCCCCTGCTTGACCTCCAACCCTCCCTGGAACTCGCGGCCGAGCACGACCGGCACGCGGTTCGCGATACCGTCGCGCACCACCCAGACCGATGCCGCGCCGGTAGTCGCGCCGACTGCGGCCTTCTTCGGCAACAGCACCAGCGGCTGCTCCCGGGCGGTCGGCATCGCCGCCAGGAAGGTCACCTTGGCGCTCATCTCGGGCTTGACGATCTTCATGTCGGGCTTGTCGAAACGCACCTCGACCTTGACGGTGCCCTTCTGGCGGTTGGCTTCCGGATAGATCTTGACCACCTTGGCGTCGAAAGTGCGGTCGGGATAGGCGTCGGCCAGGATCTGCGCCGGCATCCCGAGCGAGACCTTGGCGATGTCGCTCTCGTTGATATCGACCTCGACGCGCATGTCGTCGGTGTCGGCGAGTTGCACGATGTCGGTGGCCCCGCCTCCGGCCTGGATGTCGCCGCCGTAATTGATGGTGGCGCCGACTTCGCGATACTTTTGCAGCACCACGCCGTCGATCGGTGAGCGGATAGTGCACTGGTCGACGTTGAAGCGCGCATAGTCGATTGCGGCCTCGGTGCGGCTCACCTCGGCGCTTGCCACCGCGACCGCATTCTCCGCGATGTCCAGATCGTTGTGAGACAGGTAGCTCTGGGCAAACAGCGCCTGGGCTCGCCCGTACTTGACCTGCTGGAGCTTGAGATTGGCGAGCGCCAGTTGATGGTCCGCGACGGCCTGCTCGAGTTGGGCCTTGTAGTCGCGATCGTCGATCTGGGCGAGCAAGTCGCCGCGCTTGAGGTGCTGCCCCTCCTCGATCGGTTCGCGCATGATCTGGCCGAGAATCTTGGTGCCGATGGTGATGTACTTGGCGCGCGTGATCACGTAGCCCGACCCGCTCAGCATCTCGCCCGGCTGTCCCGCGCCCTTGACCGTCACCAGCGCGGTCTCTACCTCGGGCGGGCGCCCCAGCGTACGGCCGTAGACCGCATATCCGGCGGTGCCAAGCACGGCGACGGCCGCGACCGCCACGAACGTCGGAATCAGGCGGCTTCCACGCTCCGATCGTCCGGCGCGCGCGATGCGTAGCGAGTCGAGCTCGTGGACGTTGGGTCCGCGTTCAGGGTCGGGCATGGGCTCAGACCCTCCTGAGCGCGTCAACCACGCTCATCTTCATCGCCTGCCGCGCCGGCAAATATCCGCCCGCCAAGCCCATCGCCGCGGCGAACAACATCGCCTCGCCGATAATCGCGGGCGTCACGCGGAAGTTGAACGCCAGCGTCGAGAAGGTCAGGAAGTTGCCGAAGGTGGTGCTGATGCCGTTGATGGGCAGCGCCAGGACCACTCCGATCAATCCGGCGCCGATCGCCAGGAGCAGCGACTCGATCAGGAACGAGATCAGCACCGCGCCCGGCTCGAAGCCCAGCGCGCGCAACGTGCCGATCTCGGAGACGCGGGCCGCGACCGCGGCGTACATCGTGTTCATCGCGCCGAAAACCGCGCCGATTCCCATGATCGCGGCGACTACCAGCCCCAACGCGCGCAACTGATTGGCCGCCGCCGACTGCTCCTTGTAGTAGTCCTGCTCGGTCACAGCCTCCAGGCTGATTCGCGGGTCGTCCTCAAGGCGCGTGATCAGCGCCGCCTGGTCGGCACCGGGAGCGGCCTTGAGCCTGACGCAGGCGTAATAGTCGCCGCGGCGAGTGTCGGCCTGCATGTCGTGGAGATCGGCCCAGACCTCCGATTCGAACGAGCTGCCGCCGGCCTCGAAGATGCCGACCACCTTCCAGGTCCCACGGCCGAAGCGCAGCGAGGAGCCCAGCGTGCAGTCGCGATACCGGCCTGACAGCCCCCTGCCGACGATCACCTCGTTGACACTCGGGTTGAACATCCGGCCTTCGACGATCCGCACCCGCTCATGGACCTTCAGCGCCACGGGCAGCACGCCGCGGACCACGATATTCTCGCGGCCCCCGCCGACGCGCTCGAACAGCACCTGGACCGGCAGCTCCGGCGACGCGTAGCTGTTGCCGTCGGCGTCGCGGCGGATCGCGGGCAGAAATTTCATCGCGTTGAACTGGTCCACGCTCACCGCCGAGTAGGTCTCAGTGGTCGCGCCCTTGCGCAGGACCACCAGGTTGTCGGGCGAGCCGGTCTCGGTGATGGTGACGCGCAGGCCCGACACCATCGCCATCACGATTACGAACACCGCCACCACCAGCGCGATTCCGCCCGCAGTCATCGCGGTCGAGACCCGCCGCACCGTCAGGTTGCGAAGATTATACTTGAGCGGAATTGCCATAGCTCAGGCAACGACCCGCAGCGCATCCACGATATTCTGCCGGGCCGCCGAGCGCGCCGGAATAAGCCCGCTCAGCAGGCCGATAAGCGCCGCCACGATCAGGCTCTCGACCAGCACCCCGGGCGGCATGCTGATCACGCCGAGAGGGCCGAGCGCCGGCGCGCCGACCACCATCAACCTGAGCACCAGGTACGCGGCGCCGCATCCGAGCAGCCCGCCGGCGAGCCCGATCAGTATCGACTCGCCGAGCAGGATCGAGAGGATGATCCCGGAGCCGAACCCCATCGAGCGCATCACCGCGACTTCGCGGCGCCGTTCGCGAAACGACATCGCGGCAGTGTTGGCCGCGACCAGGCCGATCGTGATCACCACTATAAAGCCGAAGATCTCGGCCATCCGGAACAGTTGGCGATAGCTGGAAAGGAAGCCGCCCATAAACGACGCCTCCGACTCGCTGCGCGTCTCGTACGCCGAGTTGGCAAAGCTCTCATCCAGCTCCGCTATCACCACCGGTATCGACTCCGCTTTGTCGACCTTGACCCAGTAATTGTCGACCCAGCCCGGCCGGCCCGCCAGCTCCTCGAGATAATCCCGCCGGAAGATCAGGAAGTCGGGCGGCGCCTTGCCGGCGAGCTTGCCCACGATGTTGAGCGTGACATTGAAAGGATAGAGCGTGCCGCGCAGCACGATCTGCTGCCCGATGTGCCAGTGGAAGCGCCGCATGGTGGCGGGTCCGACCAGCGCGGCGGTACGCAGCCGCCTGAAATTCGCCGCCTCCTGCCTGGAAATTCCCCAATCCGGGAAGATCGTCTCGATCTGGTCGCCGTCGTAGGCCAGGTTCGGGAACTGGTCCGTTACTTCGTGATAGATCCCGCCGAACCAGCTTTCCGCCGCTACCGCCTCGACGTGCGGCTGCGCCGCGATCTGACGGCCGTAAGCCTCGGGCAGCGGATAGGTCACGCCCGCCTTGTTGTGGCATGCGACGCGCAGCGACGAGGCGCTGGCGGACAGCGCGCGCTCGGCGACGCTCGGCACGCTCACCAGCACCGAGAAGATGAACAGCGAGACCGCGATCGAGATTACGGTCAGGATGGTGCGGCGGCGGTTGCGGAGCAGATTCTTGATGACCAGGTAAGCGTACTTCATTGCTCGACCGGCACTCTTGCAGCGATTGCTTCAAGCCTTGGCGCCGGCGGCCGCCGCGGCGCCCTTGCCTTCCTCGACTCCCGCCAGCACGCCCTTGTCCAGACGATACACAGTTTCCACAAAACGCTCGGCGCGCGGGTCGTGCGTGACCATCACGATCGTTTTGTGGAATCGGCGGTTGAGCTCGGTGAGCAGGGTCAGGATTTCCTCCGCCGAGCGGGCGTCGAGGTCGCCCGTCGGCTCGTCGGCCACTACGATAGTCGGGTCGGTGACGATCGCGCGAGCGATCGCGACGCGCTGCTCCTGGCCGCCCGAGAGCTGGCGCGGGTAGTGGTCCATCCGGTCGGCGAGTCCGACCACCTTGAGCGCGGTCACGACGTGATCGAGGCGCTCGGCCTTGCTCAAATTGGTGAGCAACAGCGGGAGCTCCACGTTCTCGAACGCGGTCAGCACCGGGATCAGGTTGTAGAACTGGAAGACCAGGCCGATATGGCGCGCGCGCCATCGAGCCAGCTCCCGCTCCTTCATTCCGGTGATCTCCTCGCCGCCGACGGCGACCTGTCCGGCGGTCGGATGGTCGATGCCGGCGATGAGGTTCAGGAGCGTGGTCTTGCCGGAGCCCGACGGGCCCGATGATCGCGACAAATTTGCCCTCCGCGATGTGGATCGTGACGTCATCAAGGGCGCGAATCTCGAACTCGTCGCGCTTGTAGACTCGCGAGACGCGTTCGAGGTCGATTGCATACTTCTCCATCCTGGCTCCTCCTGGCCCCTTAGCCGCCGCCGCAGCCACGCAATTTCGCCTTCCCGCTTGAGAATGACCGTGCTCATCGTGCGTTTGCCGCTACGTGTATCGGTTGCCGCTTGCCGTGGGCAGGCGATGTGCCCGTTTCGCCATTGAGCCGGCAGATAACCTCCTCAAGCATACGCGCCTTGAAGGCGTTGATCTGCCATCCGATTTCGACCACCGCGATGCGAAACGGGCTGGTTTCGCGCTTCCTTATCTCCGCAGTTACCTGTTCCAGCGCGGCGGCTTTTTCTGCGTCGAAGCGCTGCATGCGGCGCAGATGTTCGAGCGCGGCCTCGGGGCGATGATGCCCGAAGTAGAGTTTCATCGCGGCCTCGTCGTGGATCACGATTTCCGGCGACGGCTCGCCAAGCCTGGCCAGAAACCAGGCGCGGCCGTTGCCGGTGATGGAATATACCTTGCGTTTGCGCCGTCCGCGCTTGTCGGGGCGCATCCGCACCATCCCGTCGCGCGCCAGGTTCTTGAGCGCCGGATAGAGTGCGCCGTCGCTGACCTGGTAGAAGGCACCGATCGTATCGCGGAAGGAACACTTGAGGTCGTAGCCGGTCATCTCCGATTCCATCAGGAACCCCAGAATCGGAAACCGGACATCGGCCCGCGAGGGCGTTGGGGCGCGCTCGATGCTGGGCAGGGGACGCGCCGCGGACGCGGGCGCACGCCGGCGTACCGCAGGCCGCCGGTCGCGGATAGCAGCACCAAGCATCACCCGACCCGATAGCTCAGCCTGAGATATAGAGCAAGGGCCCTGTCTGCGGAAAACCATCCGCGCGCATGTCGAGGCGCAGGATCGCAAGACTACGCGCCGTACTGTGAATCGGGTGGCCCCCGCCGGCGGCCCGCCGGCCCTTCGACACCGCGTGCTTGAAGCCCCGGGGTCATGGTTAGCAGCCGGCATCGGGGGTCGAAGGCGTTCTTTTCCCCTCCGTGGCGGTGCGCCGTCTCATCGGCGCTGGCACGGTTTTTAGTGACGTTTCCTTCGAGCGGGGTTTTTGATTAACTGAAAGAGCCGACAGTTCAAGCGCTGCGACCCCGGGGATGGCAGGGGCCGTTCCGATGAGGGGTTTGCCCGCTTGAATTTTTGGCCTTCTTTATCGTCACGAAGAACTAAGGTATCGACAAGGCCCTTCGCCCTGCGCAGGGCTTGCGAGCAACAATCCCGCTTCCCGTGAGGATCGCATGACCAAGAAGATCGCCGCCGTACTCGGCGGCGTATTGTTAGGAGTCGCGCTAGCGTTCGCGCGCGCCGGCGCTTTCCCGTTCTGGAGCTCCGGCGAAAAGGAAGCGCCCAAGGCCGACAATTCGCCCGCCCAAATCCAGGCTGCCCCCAGCCAGGCTGCCCCCAGCCCGTCTGCCGGCAAGCTGACCCAGGTGCCGGCGCCGGCCAACCAGCCCGAGCCCAACGAGCGCGGCACGATGGCCTCCTCGTTCGCGCCGCTGGTCAAGCACGTGATGCCCACCGTGGTGAACGTGGCCGTGGTCCAGGAAGTGAAGACCTCTGGCTTCGGTCCTTTCGGCGGCGGCGAGGGTGAGGGCGAGGGCGGGCCGGGCCCTTCGATGCCGGGCGATCCGTTCGAGCAGTTCCGTCACTTCTTCGGCGAGATGCCTCACGAGTTCAAGCAGAGGGGACTTGGCTCGGGCGTGATAATTTCGCCCGACGGCTACATCCTTACCAACAATCATGTGGTCGGTGATGCCGACGAAATCCACGTCACCCTGATGGACAAGCGCGAGTTCACTGCCAAGGTGGTCGGCAAGGATCTCAAGACCGACCTGGCATTGATCAAGATCGACACCAAGGAGGCGCTGCCCGCGGCGGCGCTGGGCGATTCGGATCATACTGAGGTCGGCGACTGGGTCATCGCGATCGGCAATCCCTTCGGCTTCTCGCTTACCGTGACGGCGGGAATCGTGAGCGCCAAGGGACGAATCCTGGGCGGCAACTACGACGACTTCATCCAGACCGACGCATCGATCAACCCGGGCAACTCGGGCGGGCCCTGTTCGACGTCGACGGCCGGGTGATCGGCATCAATACCGCGATCTACAGCCGTACCGGGACCAATGCCGGGATCGGCTTTGCGATTCCGATCGATCTCGCCAGGAGCGTGATGGAGCAGCTCAAGCTGCACGGACGCGTGGTGCGCGGATGGCTCGGCGTCCAGATCCAGGAAATCACCCCCGACCTGGCGCAGTCCTTCGGGCTCCCCTCACCTGAGGGCGCGCTGGTCGCCAGCGTTGACAAAGACGGACCCGCGGCCAAGGCGGGTATCCAGCGCGGCGACGTGATCGTCAAGTTCAACGGCCACCTCGTGCACGATGAACACGAGCTGCCCGCAATCGTGGCCGAGACCCCGATCGGTAAGAGCGCCGAGGTCGAATTGATCCGCAACGGCAGCCACAAGACTGTGCCGGTCACCGTCGGCGAATTGAAGGAGCCTGAGGTCGCCAGCGCCCGCGGCGAGGAGCCCGGCAGCGATTGGGGCATCCAGGTATCGCAAATCACCCCGGAAATCGCCAAGAAGCTGAACCTGTTGAGCGATAAGGGCGTGGTGATCCAAGGCGTGCGGCCCGACACGCCGGCGGCCGAGGCCGGCCTGCAGCCGGGCGACGTGGTGCTGGAAGTGAACCACGACAAGATCAACTCGGTGGATGATTTCGTGGCCAAGGCCAAGGAGAGCAAGAAGACTCACAAGTCCGCCCTGCTCCTTGTCCAGCGCGGCAACGCCTCGCTCTACACCGTGATCAAGCCGCAGAGCCAGGGCTGATCGGTCGGGGATCGAGCAGGCGCCACCGCAACCCGGGAACGCGGACCCGCTGGGCAGGCAAGCATTGAAGAGGCGAACGCGCGGCGGAAATCCGATGCGGTTGGGCGCCTCAGGGTCCGCCGCCGACATGCGTCCGGCGGCGCCCGGACGGCGCCAGTGCGGTGGCTGCCAGCCGCAAATGTGACGTCCTGATTGTGGGCGCCGGTCCCGCCGGGCTGGCCAGCGCGCTGTTCTTGCTCCGACGCCGCCCGGGGCTGGCGGGCAGAATCGTCGCAATCGAAAAGGCCAGGCATCCCCGCCCCAAGGTCTGCGGCGGCGGCCTGATTCCCAAGACCATGCTCGCGCTTGCGGAACTCGGCCTTGAGCTCGAAGTCCCCGCGTTCGAGGTCCGCCGCGGCCGTGCCCGGACCGAAGTCGGCGCCGTAGAGATCGGCGACGGCGGCGACGTTCTCTGCACCATCGTCAGGCGAGACCAGTTCGACGCGCGGCTGGCCCGCGCGGCACGCGAGGCGGGCCTCGAGATCGTCGAGAACTGCCGCGCACTCGGCATCCAACAGGGCGCCGCCGGCGTGCGGGTTGCGAGCGAGCGCGGCGTGTTCGAGGCCGAAGTGACGGTGGTTGCGGACGGCTCGGGAAGCCGGATTGCGGCTCAGTTGATGGGTGCGCGCAAGCACTCGATCGGGCGCGCGATCACGACCGACATCGCGGTGAATCCCGAGCAGACCCAGGAGTTCGCCGAGCGCCTGTATCGCTTCGACTTCAACTGCGTGGGTGCCGGAATCCGCGGCTACGGCTGGTCTTTTCCCTGCCTCATCGGCGGCCGTCCCCATCTCAACGTCGGCATCTACGACCAATGCCCGCGCCTTCCGGTCGATCCGGGCGGGGCCAAAGCGTCCCTGGTCGATCAGTTGCTCGCCGCGTTTCCCGACCTGCCGCTCGAGGGTCTTCGAACGCGGGAGGTCGGCTTCAAGGCCTTTCCGATTCGATGGTACGACGGGCGCGATCACTTCGCCGCCCAGCGCGCAATCCTGGCCGGCGATGCCGCCGGGGTTGATCCGCTCATGGGCGAGGGGATCTCGTGCGCATTCGAGCACGGCAAGCTGGCCGCCGCCGGCGTCGCGAGCTTTCTCGACGGCGACCGCACCGCGCTGGCGCGCTACGACGATGCGCTGCATCGCGGCGCGATCGGCCGCAAGCTCGCCAAGCTTGGGTTTGCCGCCCGCACCTTCTACGGCCCCCGCCATCGTATCTTCTTCCGGCTGGCCCGGCTCAGCCGATGCGCGCAGAAGATCGGCGTCGACTGGTACAACGGCGCGCGCCATCTCGACGAGCTTCCGACCCGCACCCTGATTGGCAAGTGGCTCAAGTCAGTTCTGTTCGGCGCGCCGGTGCGATAAGATTTCGCGCGGAGGCTGAGCGGCGCCGGTCAACATCACGGCGCGCGGAAGTCGGTCAGCGGCGCGCGCACGACTTCCGCGAGAGGGCGGGATTCCACGGCCCGTGCGGCAATCGGCTGCGACGGGACCGTGCCGGCGCCGGCGTTAAGTAAGGTGGCGAGAAGACGCAGGAAGCGGCGTTCGGCGAAGCTGATCTTGTGGGCGATCGTGATTTTCGTGGCTGCGGGGTTCCTCGCCCGCCGGATCCTTGCACCGAGCGCGATCTACTACCTGACCCATCGCCCACCGCAACATTCCAGCGACCTATCCGTCGATAAGGCGGTGCCGCCCATCGATGAATCGCAAGCTCGACCCGCGCCGCCCGCGGTCTCGCCGCGCCTGCCGGAGCCGGTTGCTGCCGCCTCACCCGAGGCGAGCGCGGAAACTCCCGCAGCGCCCGAAGAGGACCTGAACGCGAGCGATCGGCGCGCGCTCGACGATGTCATCCGCGGCAAGGAGCGCGGCAAGTAGGCCCCCGATGCCGTCGCAGATCCAGATAACCGACGACCTCGGCTTCCGTCTCGAACTCGACCGGCCGCCCGCGCGGATAGTGTCTCTCGTGCCGAGCTGGACCGAGACGCTATTTGCGCTCGGCACGGGCGAGCGGGTCGTGGGCGTCACCAGGTTCTGCGTCGAGCCCGCCGAGTCGGTCGCCGCGCGCCGCAAGGTGGGTGGCACCAAGAACCCCGACCTGCGCGCGATCTTCGAGCTGGAGCCCGACCTGGTTGTGGCCAACGCCGAGGAGAATCGCCGCGAGGACGTCGAGCGCATCCGCGATCGCGGCATCGGCGTGTTCGTCACCTATCCGCGCACGGTGGCAGGCGCTGCAGAGTCGATTCTGAGGCTCGGCCGCGTTGTCGGGCGCGACACTCAGGCCAGCGTCCTGGTGCGCGACATCGTCCGCTCGGTGAGCGAGATCGAGACCAGTCTCGGGGCATGGAGCAAGCTGCGGCTGCGAGTCTTCTGCCCGATATGGAAGAACCCCTGGATGAGCTTCAACGCCGACACCTATGCCCACGATGTGCTCAGGATGGTCGGCTTCAACAACGTGTATGCCTCGGCGGGTGAGCGCTATCCGCGCACCACGCTCGAGCAAGCGCTGGAGCGCCGGCCCGACGTGGTGATCCTGCCCGACGAGCCATACGAGTTCGATGCGGGCGACGTCGAAGAGGTCAAGATGATGCTGCCGCCGGCGCTGAGCCGGCGGGTGCTTTTGGTCGACGGACGCGACCTGCATTGGTACGGCGTACACATGGTGCGAGGGCTCAAGGCCCTGGCCTCGCGCCTATCCAAAGTCCGCGCCGCTCTGGTCTAGCCTCGGCCGCGCGACCGCGGCACGCGATCAGCCCCGCGCCTCGCTTATTCCCGGAGGGGGGCGGCGGTCCCTGGCTGCCTTATCTGAGCGTTGCGCCGGCTACGGCTTGCGATAGGGAACAATCACCTCGCGCAGCATCGGAAAGTGCCGCGCATTCAGGGTCACCAGCCTGCTTTGGGTTGCAAGCGCGCTTGCCGCGATCACCGCGTCGATAACGCCGGTGCCGTGGCTCCTGCCGTAGTCGCGGCGAAACAAGCCCGCACGCACGGCGATGTCGCGGTCAACCTCTACCGGCTCAAGCAGCGCTTCCAGCGCGGCCAGCGCCTCACGCTCGGCGTCATCCTGCACGCCAACGTACAGCTCGGTGAGAGTGAGGCATGAGACTCGAAGCAACGCGCGGGCGGCTTTCAGGAACGCCAGCGCTTTGGGTTCGCCGCGAAGAAAATCGATCAGGACGTCTGTATCTATAAGTAGTGCGGACGACGCGGGCACCCCGTTAGCCTCGGCCGCGCGACCGCGGCCCGCGATCGGCCTCGCGCCTCAAGGCGGCAAAATCCGGCAAGTCGGTCCGCTCGCGCCAGAGGCCCGCAAGGTCCTCAAGGATCCGCGCGCGCCCCTCGCCGGCTTTCTGCTCGAGCCAGTGGTCCACGGCAGCGCGAATAATCTTGCTCTGCGAGCTGCCGGTGCGCTCGGCCAGGCGTCTGAGGCGCTCGTGCTCGCGCCGGGTCAGATATATCTGGGTTCTCACCATGGACTAGTTTCTGATGTATACCAATGATGTATATAGGATGGCAAGCTGAGGCCGACGGGCCGCGCCGCTAAGCGGGCGCCCGCCGCGCGAAGCCAGTCCGCGGTCCGCAGGCGCTGCACGTTGAAGAAACGGTCAGCAGGCCGCTTAGTGAACGCCGGTGCCGAGGAGGGGGACCGTCGGGAAGGGATTCGACGCCGCGACGGTGAGCGTGCCGCTGCGACTCCCGGTGGTACTCGGGCTGAATGTGACCGACACGCTGCAGCTTCGGCCAGACCCAATGGAACTCCCGCACGTGGTTGAGGCCGCCGCAAAGTCGCCGCTCGCGGTGATGCCGTCGATAGTGATCAGAGCCCGCCCCTTGTTGCTAAAGGTCACCTTCTTGGCCGCACTGGTCGTGTGGACCTTCTGGTTGCCGAATTCGAGGCTGGTGGGCGACACGACCACCCAGGTGCCGATGCCGCTGAGGCTTGTGGTCTGCGGGCTGTTGGCCGCGCTGTCGCTGACCGTGAGCTTCCCGGTGCGCGTACCGGTGGTGGTCGGCTTGAAAGTCACGGAGATTGTGCAGCTTGCCAGCGGCCCCAGTGGGCTCTTGCAGGTGGTCGAAGAGACCGCAAAATTGGCGCTCGCGGCGATGCTGGAAATGGTGACCTTGGCCTTCGCCTGGTTGGTCAGCGTCACCTTCTGAGGGTTGCTGGTAGTGCCGACCAACCGCGCGGGGAACGAAAGACTTTTCGATGACAATTCGGCGGTAATCTCGCCTACGCCGCTGAGGTTTGTGGTCTGCGGGCTGTTCCATCCTGTGTCACCAACGCTGAGGGCGCCGGTGCGCGTTCCACCGGTCCCCGGTGTGAAGGTTACCAGGATGGTGCAACTTTCCTGGGGACCGAGCGAACTGCCGCAGGTCGTGGAGGAAACTGAGAAGTCGCCGTTCGCGCTGATGCCCGAGATCGTGAGCTTCACGACCTGCCGGTTGCTGAGGGTCACCTCCTTGGCTGCGCTGGTCGTGCCGACCTCTTGCTTGCCGAAGGAGAGACTTCCGGGCGCGAGCATAACGGTTGGACCCACGGCGTACAGGTTGCCGTCACCGGAGCCGACGTAGACGGTCCCATCGGCTCCGATCGCCGGGGACGACCTCGAAACCCCTTTACCGATGAAGAAATTCCACTTTCGGCTGCCGTCGGGGTTGATGGCGTACAGGTTGCGGTTGTTCGAGCTGATAAAGATAGTCCCGTCGGCCCCTACCGCGGGAGACGACTGCACTTTCACGCCGGTGGCGAACTTCCACTTCAGGCTGCCGTCAGGATTGATGGCGTAAAGGTTGGAGTCATCCGAGCCCACGTAGATCGTGCCGTCGGCCCCCACCGCGGGAGACGACTGCACGTTCCCGCCGGTGGCTAACTTCCACTTCAGGCTGCCGTCAGGATTGATGGCGTAGAGATTGTCGTCATCCGCGCCCACGTAGATCGTGCCGTCGGCCCCCACCGCTGCCGACGAAAAGTCTCCTCCGCCGTTTACCCCGCCGAATACCCACTTCTCGGTACCGTCGGGGTGGATCGCGCAGAGGATTCCGAGGCTTCTGTTATCGATCAGGAAAATGTAGATGGTGCCGTCGGCCCCCACGGCTGGCGAGGAGAACGACTCCCCACCGCAGTCGTAAGTAGGTACAGGGAAGGTCGAACGTCCACTTCAGGCTGCCGTCGGGATTGATGGCGTAGAGGCTCTCGTCCCCGGAGCCGACGTAGTAGATGGTGCCGTCGGCCCCCACCGCGGGAGACGACTGCACGTCCTCGACGGTGGTGTACTTCCACTTCAGGCTGCCGTCAGGATTGATGGCGTAAAGGTTGGAGTCATCCGAGCCCACGTAGATCGTGCCGTCGGCCCCGACCGCCGGCGACGAATCTACCGGACCGCCCGTGGTGTACTTCCACTTCAGGCTGCCGTCAGGATTGATGGCGTAAAGATTGTCGTCATGCGAGCCGACGTAGATGGTGCCGTCGGCCCCCACCGCCGGCGACGAGTAGATGTGGTTCTGGGTGCCGAAGCTCCACTTTTCCACGCCGGGATTGCCGCTCGTGTCGAACTGGCTTTGGCCCGTGCGCTGCAAGTCGTGGTGGAACATGGGCCAGATCGTGCTCGGCGCTGTCGCGTCGGCGGTTGCGTCGTCCTCCACGCCGATCGCTGATGGGAACCAGAGCGCCAGGATCGCGCTCACTAAAAGACTGAAAGCGAGCAACGCCAAGCTAAGCCGGCGCTTCAGAAGCCATGCCATTTCCAGGCCCCCCGCTTGTGGCCTGCTGCACGTATAGCACCGAGCCTCGCTGTCCTGCCAGTCGGAAGGAACGCGCCGCGATGGCGGCGGGAGGTCCGCGCATGGGCTGACCGCACATTCTTAACCCGTATTTCCATTTTCTCAGTGAACTGCCAATTTGATAAAATGCAAGAAAAGCCCTGATGGACGCGGGTTTGGATGCGATCGGGGCGGGGCGGAGGTGGAGCGGCGGTGGGTGAGACACAAAAACAGCCCTTTCAGCTCTCGTTCAACAGCTCTCTGCGGGTCGACTTCCAGGGCGCGCGAGTGACCTCCGACGGTGGTTTGATTCTGGTGCGCGAGCTTGACGAACGTCTGGGCTTGAGCGCGCTCATGCAGCGGCACTTGACCGATTCGCGCCGGGGCAAGAACACCCGGTTGCCGCTGGCCGACCTGCTGCGGCAGTCGATATACAGCCGCTTGGCGGGATATGAGGATGTTAACGACGCCGAGCGCCTCTCCCACGATCCGGCCTTCCGGCTCATCGGGTCGCAGAAGATCTGGGAGCGTGGGGCGGCGTTGACCTCGCGCTTGCAGTCGTTCGAGACGGAGCTGCTGACAGAGGAAGTAAACCTCGCCGGTCTGGCTGCGCTCAATCGGGAGTTAGTCGCCCGAGCCGAAGCTATCGATGCGCCTCGGCGCATCTTGCTGGATATGGACAGTACGGAGATCCCGGTGTTCGGCCAGCAGGAGCAGAGCGCCTACAACGGACACTTCGAGTCCACCTGCTATCACCCACTGCTGCTGTTCAATCGAGAAGGCGACTGCCTCGTCGCAAAGTTACGGCCTGGCAACGTCCACAGCGCCGAAGGCTGAGAGGAACTGCTGCTGCCCGAGATTGAACGCCAACAGCGGCTGGCCAAGGAGGTGGTCTTCCGGGCCGACGCGGCCTTTGCCAAACCGGAGCTGTACGAGTTGCTGGAAGAACGGGAGGTTAAGTACGCGATTCGGCTTCCGGCCAATGACAACCTGGAGCGCAGCATCAGGGAGTTGCTGAAGCGGCCAGTGGGAAGGCCCAGCTACAAACCGCTGGTTAGGTACCAGAGCTTTCTCTATCAGGCAGCGAGTTGGAAGCGAGTGCGGCGGGTGGTGGCGAAGGTGGAGTTCCATTTTGGGGAGTTGTTCCCCCGCGTCGGCTTGATCGTGACCAACCTGGCGGCTGACAACCGCGCCGTGCTTCGCTTCTACAATAAGCGCGGCACGGCCGAACAGTGGATCAAGGAAGGCAAGCAGGCGGTCGCGATGACGCGGCTTAGCTGCCACCGCTTCCGGGCCAACGAGGTGCGGCTGTGGCTGAGCCTGATTGCCTACAATCTGGGCAACCTGTGGCGGCGGCTGGCGCTGCCGGCGCGGATCGGCAACTGGTCGCTGACCAGCTTGCAGCAGCGGCTCGTGAAAACCGGGGGTCGTCTGATTAAACACGCCCGCTACTATTGGTTGCTCCTGGCGGAGAGTCACCTGACGCGGCGGCTGTTTGGCGGCATGCTGCGGAGGATTGTGACGCTGCCGGTGCCAGCGGGATAGCCGAGGGCGGTGGCGGCTTCCAGATTGAGTGCGAGCAGACGGGGCGATGAAAGGGTGCCTTTGGAAATCGGCCGCAAAGGGGCCGGACCGCGGTTTGGGCCCGTCTAAAGCGGCGGAACTGATCGCCGATGGAGACTCTGGGCTTCCGTGCAGAAAAAACGCCCCTCAACGTGTGCGCCCTGAGCGGACTTGTGATAGGTATCGCGAAACCACACCGGTCAAAATGGAAATTCCGGCTGAATGGTTTACGCGGTAAAAGGACTCAAGCTTCAGTTGCTTCTGCGATTTGAACCGCCACCGGCTCGGGGGTTGGAAAGTGAAAATTGCGGCAAGGGTCTGCATAGGCGGGTCTTGGGCGGCTATGGCCGCAGGAATCGTTCTGGCCACCTCGGTGGCCGCGCGCGCTCAAGAAAGCCTCAACCTGGGAGGAGTTGATTTTAGCTTGCAAAACGCCATCGAGACCGATTGGGGCCTGGCGACTGCGGGCAAGAACAATCCCTTCAACGATAACTTTCACCGGTGTGCAAGCCATTCCCGGCCCGGGTGCGGTCTGGCGACCGATGGCAACTCATGGAACCTGATGGCCTACAGGCTCGACTCCCTGCTCAACGCGCGATTGGGTTCCGAGCAAGCTAACGCCCTTGGGCTGGACGACTTCGCGGTATTCATCCACAGCCGTCTCTGGTCGGATCTCGGTCCGATGGTGGACGGCTACCTGCCTGCGGTCAATGCCGAGGGTTTCCTCCAGCGTTATCCCGGCAACGGATGGGCGGCGCAGGTGGCCGAGCACGAGTACGAGTGGGACGCTGCCGAAGCCTACATGGATTTGCGCAAGGGGCCGCTGTGGGTGCGGCTCGGCAAACAGCAGATCGTTTACGGCCAGGAGCTTGCGGTGCAGACCCTGGATCAGGTCGACTCGCTCGACCTGCGCCGCCATAGCTTGCTCAACTATTCGGGGCTGGAGTTCTCGGATGCGCGAATCGCGGAATGGACGCTGCGCGCCAGCTATGACCTGGGAGACTTGCTGGTTCCCATATACATGAACAGCACCCGGCTTACCGGCTGGATCAGTCCGGATTTCCAGCCGAGCATCTTGCTGCCCCCCGGCAGCCCCTACAATACCAACCCGGCCTATGTGGTTCTGGAAAATGGCCACGGAATTTCGCGCGCCCGTCACAAGCTCGTCTACGGCGCGGTGCTTGAGTCCAACACCTTGGGAATGGACTGGAGCTTGAACTTCTACAGCACTCCTGAACACTTCGGCTGGTCCAGATTCATCGGGCCGCCGATTGTCGGCGGGGTGCCCAATCCGCAAGTCTTCCCGAAGGACAATTTCCGTGGCGCAGAGCTTTTCGGTCCCGGCGGCGGCTATTACGACTCGGTTATCACACGCGAGATGCCACGGATTTTCCTGTTCGGCGGGATGCTAGCCTACACGATCGAGCCGGTTTACACCTTTCCTGGTGCCGGGTTGATAAACGGCCAGTTGCTGCATTTCTCGGCTGTCTACACTCCGAACAAGGCCTTCACCGGGCCCGACACGCTCAATCCCCTGAGCCCCCACGTCAATAGGCCGCTTAGCCAAGGAGAAATCAACCTTGCCTTCGACGCGGAAAAGGACTGGCGCTGGACTGAGCGGTTGCCCTCGGCCTATGCCCTGCTCGAATACAATTTCCGCAGCCGCAGCGACTTGTTCGACGATTATCTGGCCCAGCCCGCGTTCGGCAACCATCATAATTTCAACCTAGTGGTTATCTCCATCACTCAGCCTCTGCCGCTCAACCGGTGGCAACTGGTCTGGGCGCAGATGGTCGAAGGCAACGACGGTGGCTCGATCCTGGAGCAGCCGGCGGTGATCTACAAGCCGACTTCCTCCCAGGAGTATCGGGTGTTCTGGAATTTCGCCACAGGCACAAACCATTCGTATCTGGGGCCGTCCCGCTACATGGATGAAATAGTGCTTGCGGCAATCTACAAGTTCTGACCGCGGCCCGGTACGGCAGGCCGGAACCAGGAAGCTCAATTCTCGAGGGGAGAACCAAGGATGCGCATAATCAAGTATGGAGACGGATGGACCCGGCGCCATTTCATGCAGCAGGTCGCCAAGGGCGTACTGGCTGCGGGCGTGCTCGCTCCACTGTTGGAAGTTGTCGGCCGCAACGGCGATTGCGCGGCCGCGTACCCTCCCGACTTGCTCTCCATCGAGGCCTATACGAAGGGCAAGCTCAAGCCGGGCAGCGTGCTCAATGCGGACAACGTGGATCTGGTCCAGGACCTGCTCGCCCCGATCGCCTATTGGCAGATCAAGAACGACCGCCGCACGGTGGACCTAATCGCGACCGAGACCGACGTGACCAAGCTTTGTCCAGCGCCGTTCATCGAGGCGACGCTCCGCAACAAGGGCCTGCACCACATCGGTCCCGACGGCAATGTGTGGACCAAGGACGGCAAGCCGTGGATCGGGGGTAATCCCTTTCCCGAGCCGAAGACCGCCCAGGAATTATTGCTTGCGAACGCACTCGCCGGCGCCATGTACCATGACGTTTGTGCGATGAACGAAAGGGAGTGGGACACCACTGCGGATGGGGAAATAAGCTACGTGTACGATTACTATTGGATTATCTACCAGACGGTCGGTCGCGTTACTGTGGAGCCGAAGCCCTACCTGCCTGGTCATGAGGCCGAGCTGCGAATAGTAAGTTCCGTTATCACCGCCCCCCAGGACCTCTTCGGCTCCGCTGCCCTCGATCTCTGGGCTTACGATCAGCACCAGTTTCCCACTTCGCACGCGTACTTGCCGCAGACCAAGCGGGTCAGAAGCACTCCCGCATACGCGCGCTTTGACCCGATGATGCCCGGCACCACGGAGTTCATTAGCGACGCCTGGGGCGTCGGTGACCCGCTTTACACCTGGGGCGACTTCAAGATCCTTCGCAAGGGACCGTTTCTGGCCGCCACCAGTGGCAACTGCCATTTTGGATACCCCAACTGGGAGGTGCCTACCTGCGGCGGCAAAAGCGGCAAGAAGTATTTTCGCACCTTCATGGAGATGGTGCCGGAGGGGTATCTGGTCGAGATGAAGCCGACAGGCTACCCCAACTGCCCTTACAGCCGCAAATGTCTATGGTTCGATGCGCGTACGGGGAACGTGCCCATCTACTGGACCTACGATCGCGACGGCAAGCCCTTCCACCAGGATGAAAATCTTTGTGGGTATGCGGTGAGGAAGCCGGGGATGCAGTGGCCCGAGGGGATGCCGGATCGCCTGTGGAGCTATATGAATATGCACATGTACGACTTCGCAACCGGACGGATGTCGCGCATGGGATGGGTGCCGAAGATCGCCGGCGGTTTCGTAACCAAGTTCGATGATCCCAAAATGTACGAAGAGTTCTGCACGCTCGAAGCGATACGGCGCTTCGGACGATAAGAAGGCGGCCCCGGTATCTGCACGTCGCCATTGCCAGCAGTCATTCGTACCTGGTGTGCTTGGTCCAAATGGCGACAACATATCTCAGCCTCGTTTTCTGCCCGCGAGAGCTTCTCTCCGGAAAAGGGAAATGCGCCCTTAAACTGGTGACCCCCGCATATCATAGTGGCAATTCTGCCCTTGCTCGATTCCTTGGGATGTCATTCTCGCGCGTGGCGAGAGCCTGCCCTCGTGAGAGGGCGCGAAGAATCCCCGATACTACCTAGTGGGGCGGGCGTCCCCGCGCCGGTGGCGACTGCCCGCCCGCCACAGAAATCGCGGGCAGGGACGCCCGCGCCACTAAGAGCCGGGATTCCTCGCGCGCGCCAGACACGCGCGCGGGAATGACAGAAACAGCCGCCCCGGAGCAGAATTCTGTGTCACTAACTTGTGCAGGAATCACTGATTCAGAAAGGCCTTCGACCGAGCTTAGGGTGCGGGAATCGTGGTCAGTTCGATTCCGAGTCCGGCAGGCCACGATCGAGGAGCGTACGCGTCGCGCCGGCGGGGCGTTTGCGCGGCGCGCGCAAACGATTTAAGAATCTGCGGTCGGCTTGTGCGCGCAGCGATGCATTTGCGCCGGCGCGCGACACGCAAGGAGAGAGACTATGTCTGCTGCAGGGCCGCTCGACGGCATCAAGGTGCTCGACCTGACCCGGCTCGCTCCCGGGCCCTTCTGTACGATGATCCTCGGCGATCTCGGCGCCGAAGTGATCAAGGTCGAGGAGCCGGGGCCGCCGACCGGACGGCGCGCCGAGCAGGCCGGACGGGCCGGATCGCAGATGCCGACCGCGGGGTTCGGCGGCTCGCCATTCAACGCGCTGAATCGCAACAAGAAATCGATAGGACTCAACCTCAAGAGCGCTCCCGGCAAGCAGATCTACCTCAGGATGGCGCAGCGCGCCGACGTTATGGTCGAGGAATTTCGCCCCGGAGTCGCCAAGCGCCTCGGCGTTGACTACCAGACGCTTTCGGCGCGCAACCCGCGCCTTATCTACTGCGCGATCACCGGCTACGGCCAGGATGGCCCGTGTCGCGACCTCGTCGGCCATGACCTCAACTACATCGCGACGGCCGGCGCGCTCTCGATTATCGGCCGCAAGGACCAGCCCCCGACCATCCCGCACAACATCCTGGCCGACTACGCGGGCGGCGGGATGCATGGCGCGATCGGGATACTGGCGGCGCTGATCGCGCGCAACCAGACCGGGCGCGGCCAATACGTGGACATCTCGATGCTCGACGGGACGATCGCGCTGCTCGCGCAAGCGTTCTCGGCCTTCTTCGCAACAGGGCAGTTGCCGAAGCGGGGCGAGGACCTGCTCGATGGCGGGATTCCCAATTACAACGCCTACCTGACCGGCGACAACAGGTACATCACGATCGCCGCGCTCGAGCCGTGGTTCTTCGCCAACCTGTGCCGGGCGCTGGGGCGCGAGGATTTTATCGAGCACGAGTTCAATCCCGCCAAGCGCGCCGAGATTCACGCCTTCTTCGAGCAGACCTTCAAGACCAAGACCCGCGACGAATGGTTCGAGCTCCTGACCAAGACCGACGTCTGCGTGGGCCGGATGCTCACGCTCGATGAGGTCGGCGAGGACCCGCAGGTCAAGGCGCGGCGGATGATCGTCGAGTTGGAGGCGCCGGGCGGCCGTAAGGTGAAACAGGTCGGCGTCTCGGTCAAGCTCTCTCAAACCCCGGCTCGATCCGTTCCCTGGCTCCGGAACTCGGCCAAAACACCAACGAGCTTCTCACCGAGCTCGGCTACAGCGGGGCCGATATAGAGCGATGGAGGAACGAGGGTGCGATCCGGTAGACGGAACCAACCGGCCGATTGTGGTGTCCGATCATTCTGACCACAATAACTTGTGGAAATCGTGAAGGCATGAAATTGCATGAGGAACGGATGACGTTATGAGCGAACAGCAGGTCCTGTTCATGCGCGGTGCGTTCCATCCGCTCGAAATCGAGCGCGGCGAGGGCGCCTATCTGTTCACTCGCGACGGGTGCAAGTTCCTCGACGCCGCCAGCGGCGCGATAGTCGTCAACGTGGGGCACGGGCGGGAGGAGCTGGCGCAACTCGCCGCCGAGCAGATCCGCCGGCTCGACTATATCGTTCCGGTGTGGGTGTCGCCGGCGCGCGAGCGGCTGGTGAAGCGGCTGGCGCAATGGACTCCGCCGGGGCTGACGCGGTTCTTTTTCACCAGCGGCGGCTCCGAGTCGGTCGAGGCGGCGATCAAGTTCGCGATCTTCTACCATGCGCTCAAGGGCCGGCCGCAAAAGAAGCTCATTATCTCGCGCTGGCTTTCCTACCACGGCAACACGCTCGGCGCGCTCTCGGTGAGCGGCAATCGCGGGCGGCGCGCCAACTTCGAACACGTGCTGTTCGATTGGCCCAAGATCGGGCCGTGCTACTGCTACCGATGCCCGTGGAGCAAGACGTATCCCGGATGCGGGATCGAGTGCGCGAGCGCGCTCGAAGAGGAAATCCGCAAGCACGGCGCCGATTCGATCGCCGCATTCATCGCCGAGCCGATGGTGGGCGCGACCGGCGGAGTGGTCCCGCCAGTGGCCGAATACTGGCCGCGCATTGCCGAGATCTGCCGGCGCAACGATATCATGCTGATCGCCGACGAAGTGATGACGGGTTTTGGGCGTACCGGCAAGCGATTCGCAGTTGAGCACTGGGGCGTCAAGCCGGATGTCGTGGTCGGCGGCAAGGGGCTGACCGGCGGCTATATCCCGATGGGCATGATCGCGGTCGACGAAGGCCTGGTCGAGGAATGCGAGAAGTTTCAGGCTGACTTCATGTTCTACACTTACAGTGCGCAGCCGCTGGCCTGCGCGATATCCGACCGGGTGCTCGAGATCATGGAGCGCGAGCGGTTGGTAGAGCATGCCGCGACGCTTGGCGCGCGTCTCGGCGCACAGTTACGAGAGGAGCTGTCGGGCCATCCGATGGTCGGCGATATTCGGGGCGCGGGACTGTTTTGGGGAATCGAGCTGGTGCGCGACCGCGCGGGCGCGATTCCTTACCCCCAAGAGGCGCACCTGGCCAATCGCATGCTGGGCGCCGCGCTCCGACGCGGGCTGTTCTTGTACCCGGCGACCGGGATGGCGGGGGATCGTGGCGGTGATGCGATCATGATCGCGCCGCCGTTCGTGATCGGCGAGCCGGAAGTGGACTTCATCGTCCGCACCGTGCGGGCCACGCTCGACGACGTCCGCCCGAACCTGTAGAAGCGCCTTTTGGCTAATCCAGGATGGCGCTTCTTATGTACGACGACCGCAAGAGGCATCGCATGGCCGAGAACATAATCGGACCGACCTCGCATTATTTTTACTCGCAGCGGCTCAAGCTGCATTACGTGGATTGGGGCAATCCCGACAAGCCGCTGATGGTGATGGTCCACGGCGGCCGCGACCATTGCCGCAACTGGGACTGGGCGGCGCTCGACCTGCGCCGCCACTTCCACGTGATCGCGCCCGATCTGCGCGGCCACGGCGACTCCGACTGGGCGGTCGGGGGCAGCTATTCGATGGTTGACTACGTGCTCGATGTCGGCCAGTTGATGAGTGCGGTGGCGCGCGAGCCCGCGGTCCTGCTCGGCCATTCGCTCGGCGGCGGAATCGTTCTCCAGTACACCGGGGTATATCCGAGCCAGGTCAGGGCGGCGATCTCGATCGAGGGCCTCGGCCCTCCGCCCCACATGCTTCGCCAGGCACCCGCGCATCAGCGGATGGAGAGCTGGATCGGGCAGATGCGGGAGTTGGCGCGGCGCAAGGTGCGCGAGTATCCCACGGTCGAGGACGCGCTGGCGCGCATGCGCGATGAGAATCCGCACTTAAGCGTCGAGCAGGCACGCCATCTCACCGTGCACGGCGTGCGCCGCAACGAGAACGGCACCTACTCGTGGAAGTTCGACAACTACACGCGCGCCACATCGCCCTACCTGTTCAACCGCGAGGACGCGGCCGAGATCTGGGGACGAATCTCGTGCCCGGCGCTCCTGGTTCGCGGTGCCGAGTCGTGGGCAGGCGATTGGGAGCGCGACGGCAGAATCGCGCATTTCCGCTCGGCCAAATCCGTGACCATCAAGAGCGCCGGCCACTGGGTCCATCACGACCAGCTCGACGAGTTCCTCCGCGTGGCCCATCAGTTCCTGGGCGTATGAGTCGCGGCAAATGAGCCGGCGCGGTGCTCGGAAATAGCGGTCACTCGATGCGGTTACGCCCCAGCTCGCTGCGCGCCGATCAGTTCGAATACGTCCTGCTGATTCTGCTCTCGGCGGTAGTCGGAGTGCTGGGGGCATTGGGCAACCTGGGTTTCCGCGCCCTGATCGAGTTCTTTTCATGGCTGTTTCAAGGCGTGGAGTGGAGGGCGCTCGGTATCGGGCGCGGCTCGATCTTCTGGCTCCTGATCCCGATCGTGCTGCTCAGCGGCGGCGCCGCGCTCGTGATTCTCGATCGGCTGTTCCCGGGTGACGTGTTCGGCTATGGCTTTCCCAAGTTTCTCGAGATGGTCAACCTGGGCGCGGGCCGCATCAAACGGCGCTGGATGTTTGCCAAAGGCATCGGAGCCGCGCTCTCGCTCGGTTCGGGCGCCTCGGTGGGACGCGAGGGACCGATCGCGCAGATCGGCGGCGCGATCGGAGCGGCGGTCTCGCAGCTTGCGCGCCTGTCGGCACCCCGGACCAGGGTGCTGGTCGCGGCAGGAGCCGGCGCCGGAATCGCCACGACCTTCAACTCGCCGATCGGCGGATTCTTCTTCGCCGAGGAGATCGTGCTACTCGGCCACGCCGAGCTGTCGAATCTGAGCCTGCTGATAGTCGCGACCGTCAGCGGTGTGGTTACCTCGCGCGCTGTGATGGGCGATGCGGCCGTGTTCCACGCCCCGCAGTTCATCTTGCGCAGCTCGTGGGAGATGCTGACCTACGCGATGCTCGGGGTGATGCTCGGGCTTCTCTCCGCAGCGTACATCAGGATCTTTCACGCCGCTGCCGACGCGTTTCGGCGGCTTGGCCTTCCGCAATGGGCGAAGCTCGCGATCGGTCTGACGATAGTGGGGGTGATCGCAATTGTGCTGCCGCAGAACCTCTCGGACGGTTACCCGGTGATCGATCTGGCGCTGGCGGGACGGCTCAACCCTGGGCGGATGGCGCTGCTGGCGTGCGCGAAAATCTTCGCCAGCAGCATTTCGCTGGGATGCGGTGCGCCGGGCGGCGTGTTCGGACCGATCTTTTTCATCGGCGCCATGAGCGGAGGCGGCTTCCGCTGGATTCTGTCGCAGATGATGCCCGGGCTCACCGGGCCGCGCGGCTCCTATGCGCTGGTCTCGCTCGGTGCCTTTCTGGGGGGAACCACCCACGCTCCCATCACGGCGATCCTGCTGCTGTTCGAGATGACTCAAGACATCACGGTCGCGCTGCCCGCGATGATCAGCACGATCATCGCGTTGGTGGTCGCGCGCGCGATCGAGCGCGAATCGATCGACACCTATCGCATGGCCCGCGAGGGCAAGACGCTCGAGATTGGCAGGGACCGCCTGGTGCTGACTCAAATCCCGGTTAGCGCGGTGATGACACGCGAGGTCGCAATCGTTCCGCAAACCGCCTCGCTCTCCGACCTCCTGAAGGTCGCCGGCGAAACCTCGCAGACGACCCTCCCGGTGGTGGACGGCGAGGGCGAGTTTGCCGGGCTGATCGTGACCCGCGACCTGCTCGCCCTGCTCGCCGCGGGCAACGAGCTGGGCCCGCTGGTCAACGCCTACGATCTCTGCCGTCGCAACCCGCCCACCGTGACGCCGGATTCGAGCCTCGACGCCGCGAGCCAGTCGATGGAGCACGAGTCGCTGGATGAGCTGCCGGTGGTGGAACGGGCAGGCGGCGGCCGGCTGCTGGGGCTGGTGGCGCGGCGCAATATTGCGCAGACGTTCAACCGCGTCGCCGTGTCGCTGGCTACGCTGGACACGCGCGACAGCAACATCTTCTGGGCCACCGGTTACCGCGTGACGCGGATGGTAGTGCCCGATTCCGCCGACGGCATGAGCCTGCGCACGCTGGACCCACGAGCGAAGTTCGGCGTCAACGTGCTCGCGCTGCAGGAGCGCGGCGATAGCAACGCGGGCTTCGTTCCGGTGGCTCCCGACCGCCGGCTCAAAGCCGGCGATTTGATCGTGGTCGCCGGCCGTCCGGCCGATATCCGGCGCTTCCAGCGCGCGCTCGAGGCCCCCTGAGCAAGCGCGGCTGCTGCTGTCATTTCCGCGCGCATGTCTGGCGCGCGCGCGAGGAATCCCGGGCTCTTAGTGGCGCGGGCGTCCCTGCCCGCGATTTCTGTGGCGGGCGGGCAGTCGCCACCGGCGCGGGGACGCCCGCCCCACTAGGTAGTATCCGGGATTCTTCGCGCCCTCTCACGAGGGCAGGTTCTCGCCACGCGCGAGAATGACATGCCAAGGAATCGAGCAAGAGCAGAATTGCCACTATAATATGCCGAGCTCAATAAGCGAAAGCACAACTTCCCCACCGTGCGTTGCTTCTCGCCAGCGCCGGCCTCGGCAGCGACAAGTTGGAACCGCACTCGCGCGCTCAGGCTGCGCTCTGCTGGTTGAACAAGTAGGGGCGGGCGCGGCTGGCGCGCAACTCCGCGCACAACTCCTCGACCGTCGTGACTTGCCGCTCAAGCTCGGTCGCGCAGGTCAGGAACCATCCGGAGTTCGCATAGTGCGCGTCGCTTCCGCCCAGTGCGGCAAGACCGAGCTTCTCGGCCGCTCCCAGGGCAAGATCGTTCTGCCTACCGGTACTCTGGCCATTGACGGCTTCGATCGCGCACAGCGCCAACCCGAGCTTGGCGACCAGATCTTCGAGCCTCACGCCGAAGCCCGAGTCGCGGAAGGGATGGGCCGGTATCGCGACTCCGCCCTCGGCATGAACCACCTCGATCAGGCTTTCGCTCCTGAGCAGGTGGCGGCTCAAATCGAAGCGCCTCAACAGCTCTCCCGTCACGCCGAACATCAGCAGGTGACCGAGATCGGTGTCGGCCTCCACACCCTTGAAGACCAGGATCCCAAACCGCTCCGAAAGCTCGGCATAAAGCCGATCGATCGACGGGTCGGTAGGGTAGAGGCGATGCTCGGTGAAACAGATCGCGCCGAGCGGCCGGCCGGCGCGCGCAGCCACTTCGAGGTAAGCTGCCGGATCGGCGTTGGAGTCGCCCGAGAGCCGGGTGTGCACGTGCAGATCGACGATCATGTGCCGCTAGAGTGTCCTGAATTGGAAATTCGTGCACAAGACCGTATTCCGCAGCGCCGGTCGGAGGCTGCCCTGAGGCTCTGCGAAGGGTGCCGCTTCTTTTTCTGTAGCGCCGGCCTCCGTGCCGCTTCTTTTTCTGTAGCGCCGGAGAACAGCCAAAGTTCAGCCAAAGACAGCCGCGACTTCTGCGCGAAGGACTTGACAGCCAAGGCCTTCCGCGCTGGAAATCGAAGACCTGTCGGGGAGGATTCTGGTGCCGAGGGCGGGACTTGAACCCGCATGAGCTTGCGCTCGGAGGATTTTGAGTCTCTTTCAGGCCGTCACGGCCGCCCGCCCGTGACTAATGCTGCAACAAACTCCGGCCTTTTTCGCTCGGCGTCTTTGCAAGAATAGTCACTTTTACTCACGTGTGCCCACACAAAACCTGCACAGTTTGTGACTTCCTGCGCGGGCCGGGCTACGAGCCGAGTGCTAGTGGCGCCAGGCGGTGCCTATGATCCAATCGGGAGTCTGTACGCCGGCCGGACGCTTCTTCGCGAGTGGGCGGTCAACCAGTTCCTTCCGGTCGCCCTGAGCTTTGAACCGGGATGCCCAGGTTCAAGTCAGCTATAATTTCTCGCTACCGGATACCTCTTGTAAATGCACCAGGTGACGCTCAGCAGCACCTACGCAACGCTGTTATCAGTAAAGACGCACATAACGACCCGCGACGGGCGTTGACACACCCGCAGGCGTCAGACTATGTGTAGAGCGGGCGGAGGGGGCGCATGCCTCAGGCAAGCACCCTTGGGTGCTCTGCCTTCGACACTGCAGGGAGGGACTGCTCCGTGCGCCCCCTCGCCCATCTTTTTGATCGGCCCTTGACGGGCCGCATTATCGTAAAGGTTCCTTCCGCATACGGCTTCACAGACAGATCGTCATAACCCTCAGTTCGAAGGATCGCTTCGATTCGCCGCCGGCACAGCTCCGAGCTCCCGCGCCCGGCCCTCTCTTGACGCGATTCCCTTGAGAAGGATATCGAGCATCGGGTCGATTTGCTGCGCCTCTCGGTGGCGCCCGAAAATCAGGTCCTGAAGGAAGTGGTTGATGAGCAGGTCGACCACCAACTGGCCCCAGGCGCGTGCGTTTACGTCGGCCCTGACCTCGCCGGTGCGCTTGAAATGCTCGATCCATCGCGTCGCGCGCCCATACGCCCGGTCCAGCACCCGGGTGTAAACGCGATCCGCTTGCGTGCCCGAGAGGAACGCCTGCACGTGCAGGAAGCGGATCAACTCGGCGTTGCGCTCCATCACGGCGGTTGCCCCGCTCACCGCCCGCCTGAGCCCCTCAGCCAGCGGCACCCCCTCGGGTATCATCAGGTCGCCTTCGATTCGGCTCACCAAGTCGTTCTCGGCCAGGATGGCGTCGAGGATCTGGTCCTTGGTCCGGAAGTGGTAGTAGAGGAGACCCTTGGTCGCCTCGAGTTCCAGCGCAATCTCGTCCATGGTCGCGCCGTGAAAGCCCTTTTCGGCGAAGATTTTGAGGCCGGCTCTCAGGATCTGTTCGCGCGTACGCGCTCTGTGCTTGGCCCGTATGCCCCGAGGCTTGCGCGGCCCAACTGTAACAGAGTTCATCACCTAAGGCACCTACGGCACAGTATTACTAATACCTACAGGTAGGTCAACTGCCGGTGGAAACCCCGCGTTGCGAATCAACTGGAAGACGAGCGATTGTTGATGATTTTCCACCGATTCCCTCTCATTGCTGCCCGCTCGCGAGGATAGAGAATCCTCTGCGCCAGTAAAAGGCTTTACCGGCATTGAGGGTTTTTGGCCTTGTGCCGCAATTGTGCCGGTTCCGAAGGTCCGGGAAGGGCCAACGGCTAAGCTGCGGCCCAAAGCCTTGGCCCTGCGCTGTGGTCGTTCCACTGAGCGGCTTCAGGAGCGCGCGCTGATGCTTCCATCGCTTCGCGTAAAATTTCTGGTCCTGCCGGGAGCCCGCACAGAAGCCGCACAATTTGGCATACGAACAGCCTGAAGCGACTTGTTTCTCGCGCGCGATGGTTAGGCAAGTCCTTGATTCTTCGAGAGATTGTTCTGGTGCCGAGGGCGGGACTTGAACCCGCATGAGCTTGCGCTCGGAGGATTTTGAGTCCTCTGCGTCTGCCGTTTCGCCACCTCGGCACTTCAATTAAATTACGAACTTACGAGAGCAAACTCCGCTGCGTCGCAGTGGTTGTGTCCAAACTTGTGACCGTTTCGCCGGGCACCACCTGGCCAAGTTTCCGAGCAGCATCCCGCAGCTCGTTCCCGCTCACGATATTGTAGCGTTGAAACACGTCTCTAGTCCTGTGCCCGCTGATTTCCATCGCCACTCTCTCCGGAACGCGACTGCGGACCATGTTACGGACGGCCGTCCGGCGGAAGTCGTGAAGGATCTTGCCAGACAGTCCGGCAGGGCGGCAAGCATTCACCCAAGCGGTCCGAAGATCTCTGATTGGTCCGGATCCCTGGATCGTTATCAACTGCCTTTCGGTCGAGGTGGTGTTGGGCCATTCGCATCGCGATCTTCCAGGGCAGCCTGTTGCAAGCTGTCCCACCATCGCGCCGTTGCCTGCGGTTTGTCTTCGCGAACCTTGTGAAGCATCTCGATTATCCAATCGAGGTTGGAGAGTATCGCCCGGCGATCACGGAGGCGTGATTTCGGCCGGAGGCGCGCGAACAGACGACCCGGCAGCGTAATGCGCGCGGCTGGTAAACTACCGCGCGCGTTCGCACTCTCGCCGATTTTTGGGGGCGTGCTCACAGACCTGAGCCGTCCGCAGACAGTTTGGTCGCTTGTACCGCCGCGGCTGCGACCGTCGCGCGGATTTGTTCGAGACGGTCGAGGCTTGACTTTACTGCCTCCGTTCCGGCGGCGCGCGTGGCTTCCGCGCGGGCTAACGTGGTTTCGGCGGTCGCGCGCAGCTCGTTCAACATGCCTCTGATTTCCGCCTCCACGCGGCGTCCGCTCTCGCGAACGATCTCGTCGAAGTCGTTAAGAATTCGTGTGCTGTTGAGGGACAGGAGCGTATCGAGGTAGTGGGCGACTTTCCCTTCAACAGCCTCAAGCTGGCGACTGCGGGAGTTGAAGACGTTCATTAGCTGCTCGACTATCGGCTGGCGTGGGAAGCCAAAGTGCTCGCCGAAGTAAAGCCGGCTTTTCACGCGAAACCCGGATTCCTCGCTGACGGCCCGAGGTAAATCGGCGAGTAGAGGGTCGCCCGACTCGGAGATTCGCCGCAAGAAGTCACTGGCGAGCGTGACGAAGCGGCGGGCCGACTCGCGGTACATCGATTCAGCAGCCGGTCTCTCCTCTTCGAGCCACTGATTCAGCAGTTGGCGCGATATGGATCGCGCGATTTCGGTCGCGCGGCCATGAAGGGCTGCTCCCCGCTGCTCGGGCGCCCGCAGGATGCGGTCGCGGAACTCTTTGCGCGCATCCGGAATTGCCGTGACCAAAAAGTCGTCTCGCCGCTTGCTGCAACGCCGATTGACGCGTTCCTGTTCGGCCTTGAACAAGTGGCTTAGATCGCTCAACGACTGTTCGGCATCGGCGACCACCTCGCGCATGCGAGTAATGACACGTTGCGACTCCTCGACAGGTGCGACCAAGGCCTTGCGCTGGTTGTCGATTTCGCGGACGAGCGCGGATGACAGTCGCTCGATACCGCGCCGCTCGGCCCGCTCGACGAGCTTCGGGGCACTTTCACATGCGAGCCGTTCCAGCGCCGCCAACATGGCCGGTGCATCGCGTGACGGCCCCGCTCCATCAAGCCATTCGGCCGCGCTGGTCCGGAACACCGCTGGCGGTTCGCCCCCAATCTTCTGGGCCAAAGTGCGACGCGCGAATTCAATCGCTTCATCGCACTCTGCAGCGCTTAGCCGGTCCGCCTTGTTAAGCACGAACACCATCTCGCTTACTTGGGAGGCGACCTCTTCGAGCAGCGCCAACTCCTCGCCCGAGATCGGCGGGTCGGCGCCGAGTACGACCAGAGCGGCGTCAATATGCGGAACGAACGCTTTGGTCACCGCCGTATTGGCCGCGAAGACCGAGCCGATCCCGGGCGTGTCCACCAGGCACATGCCCGTTGCAAGCAGCGGGCTCGGGATGAAAACTTCGACTACCGCCACACCCTTCGAGTTTGCACGATTGCGCTCTTCTGAGACGTAGTCGGAAATCGATCCTACCGCCACGCGCTGGCGCGACCCGTTCTCGAAGTGAACCTCGGCATCGAGAATGGGGCCATGCCGGAGAATGGTAACGATGGCTGTAACCGGGACAACGCCCGTCGGCAGCACCGAGGTTCCAACCAATGCGTTCAATAGGCTGGATTTGCCGCGTTTGAATTGGCCCAGGCAGGTGACGAAAAAACGCTTGTCGGCCACACGGTCGGCGAGCGCCCGTGCTTCGCGCTCGAGGCGTTGATTTCCCAACTCGCTGGCGGCGTCAATCAGCAGCAAAAGAGGGCTGTGACGCTCGGCTGTTGAGCCATTCGGGGGAGTGTCGAAGGTCTGTTGTCGAAGCGGTTCCACGTGCTCTCCCTGAGCGTCGCGCGGAGCGGAAGTCAAAGGCCGCTGAGCGCGGACTGGCCAGTACTCAACTGTTGTGACGCTGTGATCGGTGACACCCGCGGAAACCGTAACGGCGGTTCATCGCCGCGCAAACGCGCCCCTTCCCGCAAATTGTGCCTTCTCTCCCAGTTCTTCCGAGATCGCGAGTAGGCGGTTGTATTTCGCGATTCGCTCGCGACGGCAGGCCGACCCAGCCTTGATCTGTCCGGCGCCGGTCGCAACTGCAAAATCCGCGATCGTGGTGTCCTCGGTCTCGCCGGAACGGTGGGAGATCACACACGTATATCCGGCATCGCGGGCGATGCGCATCGCTTCGAGCGTCTCGGTTACCGTCCCGATTTGATTGAGTTTGATGAGCACGGAGTTTGCGACCTTCTGAGCGACGGCGCGGCGAATTATTGCAGGATTGGTCACGAAAATGTCGTCGCCGACGATTTGGACGCGATGTCCGAGCTCGCGCGTCTGGAGCTCCCAGCCGGCCCAATCGTCTTCGGCGAGGCCGTCTTCGAGCGAGATAATCGGATAGCGGCCGATCCAATCAGCATAAAGTCGAGTCATCGCTTCGGCGTCGCGGGAGTTTCCGTCGGAACGGGCGAAGACGTATTTTCCATTTTCGCAAAACTCGCTCGCGGCGGGATCAAGCGCGATCCAGGCGTGCTCGCCGGGACGATAGCCCGCTTTGACGATGGCTTCCAGAATCAACTCAATCGGCTCCTCGTTGCTGCGCAGGCTCGGGGCGAAGCCGCCTTCGTCGCCGACGGCGGTTGAATAACCGCGCGATTTGAGCACGGCAGCGAGCGTGTGAAACACTTCGACCCCCATCCGCAGCGCCTCGGCAAAGCTGGGAGCGCCGGCGGGTACCACCATATACTCCTGAAAATCGACGCCTGACTCCGCATGCCTGCCACCGTTGAGGACGTTCATCATCGGCACAGGCAAGAGGTTTGAGTCTGGCGCCAGGTATCGATAGAGCGGAAGCCCTCGCGATGCCGCCGCCGCATGCGCTGCGGCAAGCGAGACGCCGAGAATGGCGTTGGCACCAAGTCGTGACTTGTTTTCGGTTCCATCGAGATCGATCAACGCTCGGTCGAGAGCGGCCTGAGCGCACGCGTCGAGCCCACGCATGTGCGGCCCGATGATCTCGTTGACGTTCGATACCGCCTTGAGCATCCCTTTGCCGGCGTAACGGCGGGGATCGCCGTCGCGGAGTTCGTGTGCCTCACGCGAACCCGTGGATGCCCCCGAGGGAATCGCGGCGCGGCCGGGAGTTCCATCCTCGAGACGGATGTCTACCTCGATCGTCGGGTTGCCGCGCGAATCGAGAATTTCTCGTGCCCTAACATCTGCAATTGCGGTGGAACTCATGGCTTAGGAACCTCTTCGCCCTGTTCAAGCCAAATCGCTATATATGGGTCGCGTCCTGGCTGTCTGAGAGCCGGTGCGCGGCCCTTAGCCCTCCACACGCCGGAGCATTTCCTGATACGCCTCTTCGACGCCGCCCAAGTCGCGCCGGAAGCGGTCCTTGTCGAGCTTCTCGCGGGTGACCTTGTCCCAGAAGCGGCAGGTGTCGGGACAGATTTCGTCACCGAGCAGAATCTTGCCGTGATGGCGCCCGAACTCGAACTTAACGTCAACCAGGATCACGCCGCGCGCATCGAGGAAGCGGCGCAGCACGTCGTTCGCCTTGAACGCCATCGCGCGGATGGTTTTCAACTCGTCCTCGGTCGCCCGTCCAAACGCAATTGCATGCTCCGGGTAGACGAGCGGGTCGTCCAACGCGTCGGACTTGTAGTAGTACTCGATGATTGGTTCCTTGAACGCGGCGCCCTCCTCGCGTCCGAGGCGCTTGGCCAGGGAGCCGGCGAGGAGATTTCGGACCACGGTTTCCACCGGGACGATCTCGAGCCGGCGGCATAACATTTCGCGGTCGTCGAGGCGGCGCACGAAATGGGTCGGCACTCCTTCGCGCTCGAGCATCGTGAAGAACAGCTCCGACAGCCGGTTGTTGACGATGCCCTTGCGCTCGATGGTGCCGCGCTTTTTTGCGTTGAACGCGGTTGCGTCGTCCTTGAAGTAAAAGATTGCGAGGTCCGGATCGGTGGTGGCGTAGAGCTTCTTCGCCTTTCCCTCGTAAAACATCTCACGTTTCTGGGGAGCGCTTTCCACGGGTCCTCCATTTGATTCGGAACAACTTAGATTAGGTCAAAGCCGTTTTATCCGGGCCGCGTCAATGAGCGACAAGATGCGCACGTCACGCGCGATCGGCGCGTTATTCGGGGGAGTATCGAGGGTCCGTTGTCGAAGCGGTTCCACGTCCTCTCCCTGGCAGCCGCCACGAGGGGCCGTGGAAATGAAAACTCCCACGGCCTCGTGTGCCGTAGGAGTTATTGGCCGCTTACGGGAAAACGGCGATTCGGGCGAACTCCACCGCCGAGTGCAATTCTAACGGTTGCCGGTTATGGTGCAAGACCCCCGCACGGCTAAGGCAACGATGTATCGCGGTAAAATTGGCAACGGAACATTTCGCCGGCCCATCGCCGCGCAAACACGCCCCTTGCGGTGAATGGCGCTCCGCGTGGCGCCATTTGCGACATGGCAGTCGGCAGCTCGCGTGCGCTATTGACCGGGAACACCTGCCTGTTAGACTTCGGCACATAAGTGGTGATGGGGTTCACCGCAGCAACCGCCCTGCTCTGAACGGGCTGATAACCCCTACCGAGGTGCAAGCCGGTAGGGGTTTGTTTTGTCCGAGTTCCCTACACGGTCGCTCTGAAAGGTCTCGCCCGTCGGCTGAGCAATCGTCGATGGCCGAGAATTAGTGCCTCACCGGACAGGTGTGCTGAACGATGGTGCGTTCAATCGGATTCAACCTGCTGCAAGTGCTGTTCGTGGCAGCGCTCGCTCCACTCGCGTCGGGAGTGCTCACGCGCCTGAAAGAAATTGTTCAGTCGAGGCGTGGTCCCAGCATCTTCCAGCCCTACCGCGACCTGCGAAAGCTGTTTTGCAAGGACGAAGTCGTCTCGGAATACGCCTCCTGGATTTTCCGATTCACGCCGTATCTCGTCTTTGTGGCGCCGATCTTCGTGACCACCTTGATTCCGGTGCTCACCAGTTATCCGCTGTTCTTCGCGTTCATGGGCGACATGCTGGGCGGCGGCTTTGTGCTGGCCCTGGGCGGATTCTTCGCCACGCTTGCGGCCGTGGATACCGCCAATCCATACGGTCCGATGGGCGCCAGCCGGACTCGCATGGTCGGCTTCCTCGCCGAGCCGGTCTTCATGATCGTCTTTTTTACGGTCTCATTCGTTGCCGGCTCGACCATTCCCTACATCGTCCAGCAGCATTGGGTGACGCCGCTCGCCAACTTTTTCGCGCCATCGCATGTGCTGCTGGTGATCGCCTTCGTGATGCTGATCCTGGCCGAGGCTGGACGCATCCCGGTGGACAACCCGACGGGCCATTTCGAACTGGCCATGATCGACGAATCGAAAAGCCTTGAGTATTCGGGGACGGGGATGGCGCTGATGAAATGGGGCGGGCAAATGAAACTGCTGGTGCTGATGTGCATCCTGCTCAACGTGCTGGTCACTCCGTGGGGGCTTGCGGATGGGCAGAAAGTGCTCGAAGTCCTTCTGGCGGTACCACTCGTCCTGTTCAAAGTAGCGCTCTTCCTGCTGGTCATGGTGGCTATTGAATCGTCGCTGGCAAAACTCCGGCTGTTCCGCGTCAGTGAGTTCCTCGGAGCCGCCTTCGTGACTTCGGTCGTAGCGATGATCAGCGGACTGCTGAGCTTTTGAAGGCCCAATCTGATGGTTAACCCGCCTTCAGCGCTCGCCTCGCTTAACGGCCTTGCCGCCGGCCTGTTCCTGCTGAGTTCGTTCGGGCTCGCAGCGACACGGCAGATGCAAGGCTGTCTGCGTTTTTTCATCCTTCAGTCCATCTGCCTGGTGATGTCGGCATTGTTGCTGGCAGTCGGGCTACACGCGCCCGAGTTGCTCGCGGTCGCTGCAGTCGATCTCGCTATCAAGCCGATTATCATTCCGTGGTTGCTTCGCCGGACAATGCGGGAAGAGATCTTTCGGCGGCGCGAGATCGATCAGGTTCTGAATATTCCAAGTTCCCTACTGATCTCACTGGGGCTTACGCTTGTCGCCTACTTTCTCACCCCGATGCTGCCGGATGCGACCGCACCGCTAGCCGCCATCAATCTGCCTGTGGGCTTTGCCGGCTTGTTGGTGGGCGCTTACACGTTGGCGGTGCGGCGCGAAGCGGTACCTCAACTCATCGGACTTTTCGGCATCGAAAACGGCGCGCTTTTCGTCGGGATAGCGATCGCGCCGGCGCTGCCGCTGGTGGCGGAAATGGCCTTCCCATTTGACATGCTGATCATCGCCGTCGTGATTGGAATCCTCACCCGCATAATTCATGAGCGGGTTGGAACGACCGAGGTCGGCGCATTCACGACCCTCAGAGAAGGTACGGGCAAATGACCCTGTTCGTGATCCTCGCCCTCCCGCTGGCGGCAGCGCTGATCTCATGGCTTTCCCGTGGGCGGCGCGTCGCACCTGCGGCGACGCTTGGAGCATCCACCGCCATTTTGGTCTTGACGGTGCGCGACGCGCTTCAGGTTGCTGCCGGGGAACCGGTGGTCGCAATACGCAACTGGATTGGACTCGATGGATTGGGCGCGCTTTTGCTGCTGCTGGTTGCGACCGTCGCCGCCACAGCGGCGCTGTTTTCGTGGGGCTATATTGCACGCGAGCAGAATTCCCGGCATCTGCGCCGATATTACGCAAATTACAATCTGTTCGTGTTCGCGATGCTTTCCGTGCCCGTGCTGATGGAGCCCAACCTGGTATGGACGGCGGTTGAGTTGACGACGATTCTGTCCGTTTACCTGGTCGCGTTTGAAAACACGCACGAGGCGCTCGAGGCCGCGTGGAAATACTCGGTGATAACGATTATGGGCGGTGCGGTTGCGCTGCTCGGTTTCCTGGTTCTTTTCTGCGCAACACGCTCGGGCGGCGATCAACCTTACACGTGGACGGGTCTTGTCGTGATGGCGCCGCGCGTGTCACCGCAGGTGCTGGTGACTGCGTTTGTGCTGATTCTCGTGGGTTTTGGCGCCCCGGTCGGTCTCGTTCCACTTCACACCTGGCTGCCTGATGCGCACAGCCAAGCGCCGACGCCAATCTGCGCCCTGCTATCCGGGGTCAAGACCAGCGTGGTGCTCTACGTCATCATGCGCCTCGTGCCGATTCTGAAGGCCTCTGGCGCGATCGATGTTGGCGGGTGGGCAATCTTCCTCGGCCTCGTATCAGTAGGAATCGCGGCGTTCCTGATCTTGCAGGTAACCGACTACAAGCGTCTGTTTGCATTCTCCACCGTCGAGCACATGGGCATCATCTTGACCGCGGTAGGCCTTGGAGGCACCGCGGCTTATTACGGAGCTGCCTACCAGCTCCTGAGCCATGCGCTCACAAAATCGTTCTGCTTCTACGCTGCGGGGACAACCCTGCTCGCCACCGACACGCGCCAGATGGCGCCGGTGCGCGGCCTCATAAGAACCTCGCCAGCGTCCGGTGCTTCCCTTCTGCTGGGCGGACTTGCGATTTCAGGGGCTCCCCCGCTGGCGGTGTTTCTCAGTGAGTTTTCGATTTTCAGGGCGGGAATCGCTCAGAAACAGTACCTCGCAACAGTTCTGCTCGCGGCGTTCGTGATCATCGGGTTCTTCGGCATCCTCCATCACCTGAACCGCATGGTGTTCGGGCGGCCGGAGGGTGACGGCGCGCGGGCCGTCCCGGTAAAACTGCCGGCAAGCTGCGTGCTGACTTTGATTTTGGCCGGGGCACCGGTTGTCATACTCGGAATCTATATGCCCGAGCCACTTCACGCCCTTCTCCGGCTGGCGGCCGATAGTCTGTAGAGGTGAGCGATGCCCGCCGAGTTCCAGCAGGTGATCGAAGAAGCTGCGAGGCGTTGGAACGGCAGAGTTCGCCCGAGCCAGGAGGACGGCGCTGATTCCGCTTGTCGCCTGGAATGCGAACCGCAGGTGCTGCCGGAGATTTGCAACTGGCTATTTTCAGATCTGCACTACAGTTTCGGCGGCCTTATCGTCGAGCAGCAAGCGCGATGGCAACTGCGATATGTCTTCTACGGCGGACGGGAGGCCGGTTGGGTGCACGTCCTAACTCACCTTTCCGCTGCCGAGGATACAGTACCGAGCGTCAGCACGCTGGTTCACGCGGCTGACTGGCACGAACGCGAGTCCGAGGACCTGTTCGGTCTGGTCTTTGAGGGGCATCCGCGTCTGGGTGACTTCGTGTTGCATAACGACGCTTGGCAGGAAGGCGTCAATCCGATGCGGAAGGGCTTCGACGCGCGCAAGCCCGTAGTACATCGCGAGCCCGACGTGAACTGGCAGCCACGGCAGATCGTTCACGAGGAGGGCTCGTTCATGATGCCGGTCGGGCCAATCTATTCGAGCGCAACCGGTCCGGTGCACTTCGTGCTCGAGACGGTGGGTGAGGACGTTATTCGGGCGCAGCCACGCCTGTTCTACGCGTATCGGGGACTGGAAAAGATTGCGGAGGGCCTCCCCGCCGAAGATGTCCTGCTGATTGCGGAGCGCATCAGCGGCACCTCCGCCTTCGCGCATTCATTGGCGGTCTGTCAGGCGGTCGAGCGCATCTCCCGGATCGAGGTGCCGCCTCGGGCCTGCACGTTGCGGGTCTTGCTCGCCGAGTTGGAGCGCTTGCGGCATCACGTTGCGGCGATTGAGGGCATCTGCGAGTCAACCGGTCTGGCGGTTGCTGCGGCGCAGGCGGCGATCCTCGAAGAGGACCTTTTGCGGATCTCGGGCGCGCTTACCGGCCATCGCTATCTTTTCGGTCTCAACACGTTCGGTGGCCTAGCTATGGACCTGGCGGATTCGGTGTGCAAGCGGACCTCAGCGGAGGTTCAGCAACTGGCCGCCAAGCTCGGAGCCCTCCAGCGGATGTTGAGCATGTCGAGCAGTTTCCTCGATCGCTTGGAGGACGTTGGCGACGTCTCCACCGGCGACGCTCGCGAGTTCGGTTTGGTCGGACCGGTAGCACGGGCGTCCGGAGTGTCGCGCGATCTCAGAAAAGCGCAGCCTTACTCCGGGTACGCGCAGATAGACTTGGACGTTCCTTATGAATCGGAGGGCGACGGTTACGCACGGCTGCGGCTATTCTTCCGCGAAGCGGCGGAATCCGCGCGAATCATTTCGACCGTTGCTCAAGCGATCCCGGTCGGCTCGTTTCGAGTTCCCGAGGCCAGCCTGAAATCCGGTGCGGCGCTGGGTTGGGTGGAAGCGCCGGGCGGAGCGGCGCTGCATTGGATTCGGCTCGGCGATGACGGCGCTGTTGATCGATACCGAATCATCACGCCCTCGTTCGCCAACTGGCACGGGTTCAGGCTCGCTGCGGAAAACTTTGCGTTCCAGGATTTCCCGATAATCCTTGCCACCTTCGCCCTCTCGGTCCATGAAAACGATCGCTAGCCGGGACAGATAACCACCATGAGCCAATGGGTCATCAAAGGTCTTAGAACCGGTATCAGGACCACGCGCTACCCGCACGCCGAGGAGACTGCGGCCGGAACTTCGCCGGGTTTGCCCGCCGAAACAAGGCTCCCGTCAGAACTCGCGCAATCACTGATCGCGCGCTGCCCGACCCATGCTCTTGAACAGGGGGCGAGCGGCGTCGATGTGAACCTTCGTCGATGTATCCACTGTTTCCGCTGCGTGCGCGGCACGAACAGTGCGGTTAACTGGGTTTCAGGATACGAATGGGCCAGACTGGTCGATCATCGCGAGCACGCAAGGGCCGAATTCGGCTCAGCTTTTCGGGGCTCGCTTCAAATCCTCGTAGTTGACGCGGGCGATTGCGGGGCGTGCCTGAACGAAGTCAAGCAACTCAACAATCCATACTACAACATGCACCGGCTCGGCTTCTTTCTCACTCCAACGCCTCGTCATGCGGACGTGATGCTGGTGGTCGGGACGGTTACCGACCACATGCGGATGCCGCTGCGCAAAGCGTACGACGCGATGCCCACGCCCAAGCGGGTGCTGGCCGTGGGAGCCTGCGCTCTCTCGGGCGGAATCTTTGGCCCGAGCTTCGTTTGCGGCGCGGGTGCTGCGGGCGTGGTTCCGGTGGACGTTGAAGTGCCGGGAAATCCGCCGCCGCCGCTGGCGATCCTGCACGGCCTGCTGGTGGCCGTAGGACGCAAAGCCCCCGCTTCGCCGGTGAGCGGGTCCGATACGAGTACGAGGGCGCTGTGAGCTTCGCAGGGTTCCTACTCGCCGGCTTTCTCGCGCTATGCGCGGTGGGTATCACGCTTTCTGCCATCATCGACGAGCGCTGCATCCCGGCGGCGCTGGCGTGGGTCGGAAGTGTCGCCTCGCTTGCCGCGATCTGGATCGGATGGTCCGCGCTTTTGACAGGAGGCGTTTACCAGATCAGGCTCTGGGAGATTCGCTCGTTGGCGACGCTCAGTTTGTCCGTCGACCGCCTCTCCGGCTTGTTCATCGCGACGGCGGGTCTCGTCTTTCTGACCGTTTCTGTGTTCTCTGCGCAGTACCTGAGGCATTACGTGGGTCGCTACAGCCTCAGGACCTTTGGGGTCTTCTTTTTCGGGCTTTTTGCTTCTGTCGTCGGACTCCTGATTGCGGGCGACGCCCTCTTGTTTCTTTTTGCTTGGGAGGCGATGTCGATCTTCAGCTACCTGCTTGTGAACTACGAGCACGAACGCGACGAAACCGTCAAGGCAGGGTACCTGATGCTCGCTTTTGGGGAGGCCGGCACCGTAGCGGTTGCGCTGGCCTTCCTCCTGCTGGCGAACAATGGAGCGCTCGACTTCGCTTCGCTCAAGGCGGGCGCTTCTCAGTTGAGCGCGGGTGTCTGCTGGGCGGTCTTCGCGCTTTCCTTCTTCGGCTTCGGAGTGAAGGCGGGTTTGATACCGGTCAACGCGTGGTTGCCGCGCGCACATCCTTTGGCTCCGGCGAACGTCTCCGCCCTGCTGTCCGGGACACTGCTGAATCTGGGCATTTACGGGATCCTGCGCCTCAACTTTGACCTCGCGCCGGCGACGATGCCGGGGATGGGCTTGGTCGTTCTGGTCGTGGGATCGCTAACCGCTCTTTTGGGTATCCTCTACGCGACGACCCAGAACGACCTCAAGGCGCTGCTGGCCCACAGCTCCGCGGAGAACATTGGAATAATCACGGCGGCGCTGGGCGCTAGTCTCGTGTTCCTCGGCTCTGGGCATCCGGCCGTGGCGTCGATCGCCCTTGTGGCGGCGCTCTATCACATGGTTAACCACTCGCTTTACAAAACGCTGCTTTTCCTGGGAGCGGGGACCATCGATTTGCAGACGGGAACGCGCAATCTGGATCGGCTGGGCGGGCTTATCAAGTGGATGCCGTGGACGGCGCTCTTGTTCCTGGTAGGAACCCTGTCGATAGCGGCCCTACCTCCGTTCAACGGCTTCGTGAGTGAATGGCTCACCCTGCAGACCCTGCTGCTTAGCGCTGAGCTCGCTTCGACTGGAGCTAAGATCGTCTTCGCCCTGTGCGGCGCGGGCTTGGCACTGACGGCGGCGCTCGCGGTCACCTGCTTCGTCAAGGCATTCGCGATGGGCTTCCTTGGCATGTCGCGCTCCGAGGAAGCCAGGCAGGCGCGCGAGCCGGGCGCCTCGGTGAAAGCGCCGATGGCGCTACTCGCGGTGCTGTGCCTGATTCTGGGCGTTACGCCCACCTATGTGATTCCGATACTCGATCGCGCGGTTGCTCCCATGACGCATGCGTACGCGGCGGACGCGCTGGTTCCTCCGTTCTTCGCCGGAAACCCGCATCATAACGAACTGCCGCCGCAATTCGCCGCTGATTTCCATAATCTCGGCGCCCAACTCGGCCAAAGCGCATTGCCGGGCAGGGGCCTGGTCGTGATGCATCGCGGCGGAAAGGCGAACCCGGTGGTATTCGCGATGTCCACCTCGTACATGGCCATCGTCTTGGCGTTGATGCTGCTTGGTACGTACGTGGTCTTCCGGCTGATCATCGCGCGAAGCCGTGCCGTCGAGCGGCGTGTGGTCTGGGATGGAGGGATACGCCGCCTCCTGCCGGAGATGACTTACACGGGTACGGGATTTTCGAACCCGGTGCGGGTTATCTTCGAGGCGGTGTTCAGGCCTACAACGGTTGAAGACACCCGCGAGACGGTCGGCAAGCATTTCCGAGCTGCGATTCGGCGCACGCGCGGTGAAAACCACGTGCTCGACCGCTTGGTGCTCAATCCGATCGCCGACGGTGCTCTGTGGGTGTCGAATGGCTTCGCCCGTATGCATCACGGCTTTCTCAACGCATACGTCTTCTACGGGCTCGGCGCGCTAATCGTGGCGCTTCTGATCGCCAGGTTTTCGTAATGAAGCTTGACCGGGATTAAGCAGCTACTTGCCGCTGCGAAGGAACAAAACCCATTGAAGTCTTCGAACCAGCGTTGACCGGAGACTAGTCCTGCATGCGAATCTGCATCATCTCCGACCTGCACGCGAACCTTGAAGCGTTGTCAGCGCTGCCCCACGACTACGACGAGCTATGGGTGCTCGGCGACCTGGTGAATTATGGACCGGATCCTACCGCAACTATTGGGTTCGTGCGGTCGCGCGCGGCTACCGTCGTTCGAGGTAACCATGACAATGCCGTGGGGTTCGGCGTGGATTGCGGATGTTCGCCTCGGTTCCGTGCGATGGCGGAAGCGACGTGCCACTATACGACTTCAGTGCTCAGTGCGGGCGACAAGCAGTTTCTCCGGGACCTGCCGACGCGCGTCCGCCGCCAGATTGACGGCCATATATTTTTCCTGTGCCACGCGACTCCAACCGACCTCTTGTATGAGTACCGCGCGCCCGACTCACCGCTGTGGGCGCAAGAGGAGGAATCCAGCGCGGGCGCGGATGTCATCCTCGTGGGCCATACCCATCTGCCGTTCGTTCACGCCTTTGGCGCGCGAGTCGTCGCGAACCCTGGAAGTCTCGGACAATCGAAGGCCGGAGACTCGCGCGCCCGGTACGCCGTCTGGCAGGACGATCATTTTGAGCTGAAGGCTTATGAGTACCCGGTTGAGACAACGGTCCGCAGAATTCTGTCGCTGCCTCTGCCTGAAACAGTAAAGCGCGATCTGGTGCATGTTCTGCGCATCGGGGCCGTACCATGATTGACGAGAGGAGTTGCGATGCGGCCTCGGCGTTCAGCGAGCCGAGACTTGCCGACCTGGCCCGAAGGCTACGTTCCCTGCACCAGGGAGATATTGCGGTGCTCGATGCCGTTGCTGTGGGCGCTGCGGCGATCGGGGTTTTGCGGGACCTCCTGTTTGAAAGAGACCGGGCCGGTATCTTCGAGCCGAGGAGAAAGGCGGTTCAAGCCCTCGCGGCGCTCAACGCGACCGGCGTCCTGAAAGAATTCATTACGAGCTGGCGGCCGGCGGCCGACCCGGTGGAGCGGCTGGGCGACGAAGCGGTTTTGAGCGCCGCCGCACGCGCGCTTGGCAGCACCTTGGACGAGGAAGCCTTCTCCACCCTCTTGAACATCGCGCGCAAGAACCTCGCGCCAGGGGTTATCGAGGCCGTTGGTCGTTACAAACGCGCAGAGTCAATTTCGATCTTGATCGAGGGGCTTGGGGACGATTGCGCGAGCGCGGCGGCCGAACAGGCCCTCAGAGCTATCGGCGAACAGGCCGTTCCCGCGCTCGTCGATGCCGCGTTGTGCCTCACCACGGGTCCGAGCGGTCGAGAGACCCCATCGAGTCTTCGACGCCGGCGTCGCGCCTTGACGCTGGTATCGGAGCTTGGCCCCTCTGCTGAGATCCGGGAGCGATTGCAGCAGGTGGTATCCGACCGGGACGATGAAATTGCGGCTCTGGCGTGCAGAATCGGTATTGCCGCCGCCGATGATGCGCAAGTGCGCCAGTGCGTATGCCGACTCGTGGAGCTCCTGCGCCGGGTTGCATGGCCCGTTCGCCAAGAGGTCGAGGAGTGCCTGATAGACAATTTCGCAGTCGTCCGTGAGGTCGTAGATCGGGCGCTGCGCGAATCCATTGAAACCGCCTCCCACGATATTGAGCGCGTGCGATTCGTATGGTCGCTCCGAAGGGTGCAAGCGAGAGCGTGTTCGAGACACGCCGCTCAGTCGTGAACGATATGCCGGACGCCGCGCCACAAATCGCGAATGTCGCTGGCGAGGCAATTCGCCGCTACGACGATCTCAAGCTGGAGGTTGCCGCCATCGCCCAGGCCGCGATGCTCCAGTGTGCAAAAAGCAAGGACGCGGAAGGCGAGAAACCTTTTCGGCAGTTGCTGGGGCGATTGGCGGAGGATCGCTTCAACCTCGCTGTCGTCGGCCCCTTCAGCCGCGGCAAGAGTAGCCTGATGAACGCAATCCTCGGAGTCGATGCCTTGCCGACGGGCCTTCTGCCGCACACATCCGTCATCACCACGGTGAGCTACGGACCACAGGAACGCGTTCTTGTTCGATGCGATGGATGGTCACTTCACCAGGAGATTCGACTGGACCAGATTGCAGAATATGTCACTGAACGCGGAAATCCGGGGAATCAGCGACGCGTGGCTCTGGCGGAGATCCAGCTACCCGCCGAGGTTCTCAGGCACGGACTTCACTTCATCGACACGCCGGGTGTCGGCTCGGCGATAGTTGCAAACACCGAGACGACGGAGAGGTTCCTCCCCGAGATCGATGCCGCGATATTTGTCTCCAGCTTCGACTTCGCCGTGAGCGAGAGCGACATCGAGTTCCTGCGAAGGGTTCGCGCGACTGTTGGCGTCGTCTTCTTCGTGCTCAACAAACTCGATCTCGTTTCGAGGTCCGAGTGCGAAGAAGTCACGAGATTCGTCCGCGAGCGCCTCGACCGCGAACTGGGTGTTGGATGCTACGGCCTCTTTGCCGTGTCCGCCAAGCGCGGGCTTGAGGCAAGGCTGCAGGGCGATGGGCGTGCTCTCGCTGAATCCGGGTTGACCGAACTGGAAGCTGCGCTGGCAACCTTCACGGCCACCGACAAGACTCGCCAGTTGGCGGTGCGCGTTATCGACCGTCTGGTCGCGCGCTTGCATCGCGAATACATGCGAGCCGGGTTTGCACTCGGGGCGAACAGGTCGCCTGAACAAATCTCCAAAGCCCTCGATGATTTTGATGAGGAGGTTGCTGCGCTCAAGGCGCGCCGAGCGGAGCTTGCGACTCGTCTTGGAATCCATGGCAACGAGGCCCTGCGCGCCATGGAACCCCGCATCGAGGCCGCGTTCACCAACCTCAAGCAGAGCGCACTTGAGAGATTCCTACCGGAGTTTCCGGCCGCCAAGGCATTTTCGAAGCCCGGTGGCTTTGATGTGTTTACGCGCGATGTATCAGCGTTCTGCGAGCAAGCTCTGACACGCGAGCTGCGGGCTTACGAGGCCGCGCTGAACGAATATTGGGAGCGGAGTGCGGGTCCGGCCCTCGCGCAAATCAGCCAACTGCCCGACGAACTCTTCATGATCGCGATTGATGCCGGTGGAAGCGGTCGCGAGACGTCGAAGCTCGTGGCGGAAAAGCCCGATACTGTTTTACCCAACCTGGAAATCGGCGGCCCGGCGCCCATCAAGTGGAGGCCGCGCCTGCCTTGGTGGGTCTATTTGGCCCCCCTCCGCTGGTTCTCCACCAAGATGAAAAGGCAATTTGGCGTGGCGCTGGATCAATTGCTCGCGGAGTACCGGTCTAACGTAGACGCCATCATCCGGCGCGCGATGACCGAATATGTGGACACGGTGAGCCGGGAGGTCCAGAAAGCCATCGACGATAGAGCGGCCGGCATGAAGCGATCGCTGCTTGAGGTAGGGACGGCAATAAACCGTGAGATCTTCGATCAATTGCTGGATCGCGCCAGGAGACTGCGATACCGGTTCGACGATCAGGGGCAAAGCCGGATGCTTCCGCCGGAGAACGGGTCTGGCAACGGCGATCCCGCAGTTTCGAGTTCTTCCACGGCGATTGGCCGCATCCGCGCGTGCCCGATTTGTCGCGCGGTTGTACAAGCGGTGTTCGACCACCTGAGGAAGCTCCAATACGAATTGAGCATAGACGCCAACGCTCAACACGACCACGCCGAGGCCGGTGGCTTCTGTTCAGTACACACTTGGATTTACTCCAGCATGACCTCACCGGTAGCAATCGCGAGGGCCTATCCGGCGTTGCTCGACTCGCATGCAGCAAGACTGGAACGTGCGGCGCGCGATGCGGTTGCGGTCGAGGAACTGACTCGGACAATTTGCGGTTTATCGCCATCGCCGGAGAGCTGTGCGGCCTGCGCCGTTGCGCATCGCGCGACTGACCAGGCCATTGGAGATGTCCTAAGGACCCTCGACGTTAGCGGCCGAACCGGGATGCCAACCTTGTGTCTGCCGCATGTCGAGCTTTCCCTGCGGCGCGGAGCCGATTTGGAAGGCGGCCGATTGCTTGCGACCGGTTGCGCGCATGCTCTTTCGCGTCTGGCCAACGACCTGCGGCGCCACGCACTTAAGCACGATGCTGTCCGCCGGGACCTGATGACATCGGACGAGCGTGACGCGCATCTGGCTGGTCTCCGAAAATTGGTCGGCGACATGCTCTTGGTATTGCCGCCACATGAGGACGATCGATTTTGAGCGCCTGCCGCTCGCGAGCCGCGGCGCCCGAGCGAAGGCATCCGAGAATGGATCGACGACCGGCACCAACCGCACGGAAACTTGAAGCAGCCGACTCACGTGCGACTTGGTTTAACCGCAACGTTGCGGGCATGTGTCTGGCGAGTCTGCTCTCTGATCTTGGACATGGAATGGCAACCGCAATCCTGCCGTTGTTTTTCAGCGCGATTGGAGCATCGCCTTCGGCGCTTGGAGTTATTGAGGGCGCGTCGGATGGAGCGGCGACATTCGCCAAACTGCTTGGCGGCAGGATCGCCTTTTGAACTCTTTGTGCTGGAACTGCTTCCAAACGATCGATAGCCACGACGCGCTGTGCCGCTATTGTCGGAGGCAGCAAAGTCCGGTGCCGGGCGATCTTCGCGAGAAGTTGATTCGAGCGCTTAAGCATCCAATAGGAGAGACACGAAGACGTGCATCATTTCTGCTCGGAGAGAAACGGGTAAGCGAGGCAACGGCCGATCTGATCGATCTCGTCGATCGTGATCCCGATCCCTATGTGGGCGCGGAAGCAGTGGGCGCGTTAGAAAAGATCGGCAATCCGGCCGCGCTATACGGTATTGAGAGTGCCGCGTGCCACAAGTCGTTCGTGATTCGCGAACGCGCCATCCGAGCGCTCGTGGCGGCCGGTGGCGAGTGGGCGGATACAGCGAGAGAAGTTGCAGGAAGCGACCCCAGTCTATCTGTCAGAAGTGCTTTGCAAACCAAAAGCGCGAAGCGCGGAGGTTTCGCTGATTAGCCGTGAACTGGTCACACATACGAAGGCTCTCGATTGTGATGCGTGCGGTTGAGGACGCAGTAGTGGAAATAGAGAACGCGCTACAACCCGCTTCCAAAGCTCCCCGGTGCGTGATGACCACGTATGAGGACGACATTCCCAAGTCCGCAAGGCGCGCGATTTGGGCAAAGCTCGAGGAGATTCGTACGGAAATCGAAGATGCGAAGAATTACTATGATTTGTACGTCGATACTATTTCGAATCGTCGGCGTCTCTCGACCAAGTTGTCGATTCTCGGGATTAATTTGACTGAATGCAGACCACAGTATATGCGCGGTTTCGGCGAGGTGCCGGACCAGGAGCGGGAGCCGCTTGACGAGCGAATGTCACGGTTGGAGGCGATGATTACCGGGCTGAACAGGCTGCTTACATCCGGGAAATGACCGAGATCTACAAATGCACACGGTAACCGCTTGTGCGGCGAGCCAACCCTCCATGTGTGGGAAAAGAGTCTCGCTTGACCATCAAGCGAAGTCGCACTAAGTGAATCCAGGCTAAAGGAGGCGCTGTCTACCCGCCGGCTTGGAGCTTGATCAGCTCGAGGGTGACCTCGGCGGTGGCGATCATGTCCTTTACGTCGAGCCACTCGCGCACGGTGTGGATGTCGCGCATGCCGGTGCCGAGGTTGGCGACCACCAGCCCGCGCTGATTGAGGATGTTGGCGTCGCATCCGCCACCCATCGCCTCGGGCTTCACCACTTTTCCGGCGCGACGCGCGGCTTCCACCACCTTGCGCACGATCGGCGCGTCGTCCGGCACGTTCATCGCGCCGTATTCGGGCTGTGCCGAATAGTCGAGCGTCGCCGCCAAGCGTTTGCCCTCGACGATCACACTGGCACGCGCGACGGCGTCCTTGAAGCACTGGATCATGTGATCGACCTGGGCGGCGAGTTTGTTCGAGTGGCGCGAGCGGGCCTCGCCGCGCACGATGACTTCGTTGGGGACGATATTGAGCGCGCGTCCGCCCTGGATGGTGCCGAGATTGGCGGTTGTCTCCTCATCGATCCTGCCCAGCCGCATCGCCGCGATCGCTTGCGCGGCGACTTGGATCGCGGAGATTCCCCGCTCCGGGAACATCCCGGCGTGCGCCTCGAGACCGCGTACGGTGAAGCGCAGCGCGTGTGTGCCCGGTGCGCGCACGAAGAGATAGCCGGGCGAATCGCTGTCGTAGACCAGGCCCTCGCGCGCCTCGATGAGGCTTAGGTCGAGGTGTTTGGCGCCGAGCAGGCCAACCTCCTCGCAGATCGTGAAGACCACGTCGATCGGCCCGTGCGCGACGTTGTGCTCCTTGAGCAGACGGAGCACCTCGCAGATGATCGCGCATCCCGACTTGTCGTCGCCGCCGAGCACGGTGGTGCCGTCGGTGCGGACGATGTCGCCTTCGACGATCGGCTTGACGCCTTCGCCGGGCACGACCGTGTCCATGTGGGCGCAGAGCAGGAGCGGCGGTGCCGTGGCGACCTTGCCGGGCAGCCGCGCGATGAGGTTCCCGGTGTTGCCCTTAACTCGTTCCCCGGCGCCATCGAAGCGGCATACGGCGGACAGGCTTTCCAGCTCGCGCTGAAGCCGCAGCGCGAGGTCGCGCTCCTTTCGCGAAATCGAATCGATCCGGACCAGCTCCAGGAAGAGATTCCTGAGCCGTTCCTGGTTTACCAAGGCCATGTCCGCAGGGGGCGCTAGATGCTAGCGAGCCGCGCCGGTGTACCGCGCGGGCGGTGACTCGAGCCTGGCCGTCAGTTCGCGATGGCACGCGAGCAGCGCAGCGGGCGTCTTGGTTCCGATTTTGTCGAATAGCTGCGATACCGATTCCATCTCGGCGCGCCATTCGCCGGCGTTGATGGCCAGGGCCTGGCGCAAGGACTCGGGCGCAAGGTCGAGTCCGGTCAGGTCGATGTCTTTCTCATCGGGCACGCCGCCGACCGGGGTCTCACGCACGTGCACCCGTCCGTGAGTCCGGTCGAGCATCCACTTGAGCACGCGCAAATTCTCGCCGTAGCCGGGCCAGATGAATTTGTCGTGCGCGTCTTTTCTGAACCAGTTGACCATGAAGATTTTGGGCGGGCGGCTGATGGCGTTGCGCATCCTGAGCCAATGCGCGAAATAGTCGCCCATGTTGTAGCCACAGAACGGCAGCATCGCCATCGGGTCGCGCCGCACGACTCCCACTGCGCCGGCCGCCGCGGCAGTGGTCTCCGATCCCATCGTCGCGCCCCTGAAGACGCCGTGCGTCCAGTCGGATGATTCCAGTACCAGTGGCATGGTCGTCGCGCGGCGGCCGCCGAAGATGATCGCGGAAATCGGCACGCCCTCAGGGTCGTCGGCATGCGGCGAGAGCGCGGGGTTGTTGGTCATCGGGGTGGTGAAGCGGCTGTTGGGATGCGCCGCCTCGCAGGGGCCGTCCCAGAGATTCCCCTTCCAGTCGATCAGTCCCGGCGGCGGCTCACCGTCCATTCCCTCCCACCAGACGTCGCCGTCCGGCGTCATCGCGACGTTGGTGAAAAACGAATCGTGCTCCAGCATCCTCATCGCGTTGAGGTTTGAGCGCTCGCTGGTGCCGGGCGCGACGCCGAAGTAGCCGGCTTCGGGATTAACCGCCCACAGCCGCCCGTCCGCGCCGACCCTGAGCCACGCGATATCGTCGCCGACCGTGAACACCTTCCAACCCTTGGCGGCCAGCGCCGGCGGCGGCGTGAGCATCGCCAGGTTGGTCTTGCCGCAGGCGCTCGGAAAGGCCGCCACGACGTAAGTGGTCTCGCCATCGGGACTCTGGATGCCCAGGATCAGCATGTGCTCCGCGAGCCATCCCTCGCTGCGTCCCAGCCAGCTCGCGATCCTGAGCGCGAAGCATTTCTTACTGAGCAGCGCGTTGCCGCCGTATCCGCTGCCGACGGACCAGATCGTATTGTCCTGCGGGAAATGGCAGATCAGGCGCCGCTCGGGATTCAGATCGAGCGTGCAATGCAGTCCGCGATTGAAGTCGTCCGAGTCGCCCAGCATCTTAAGCGCCCGCGTCCCCATCCGGGTCATGATTCCCATGCTGAGCGCGACGTAGATACTGTCGGTTATTTCGACGCCCACCTTGGACAAGCGCGAGCCGATCGGTCCCATCACGTAGGGCACCACGTACATCGTGCGTCCGCGCATCGACCCTTTGAGCCATCCGCGTATCTTGGCGTAGGTCTCGTCGGGTGGCGCCCAGTTGTTGGTCGCGCCGGCGTCGTCCTCGGACTCGGTGCATACGAAGGTGAGCTGCTCGGTGCGCGCGACGTCGTTGGGGTTCGAGCGATGGAGGTAGCAGCCTGGGCGTTTCTTCCGATCGAGCTCGATCAGGACGCCGGCTTTGACCGCCTGCTGGGTCAGGCGGCGTTTTTCGGCCTCCGAGCCGTTGCACCATACGATCTGGCCAGGCTCGGTCAGTCGCGATGCGTCTGCGACCCATTGTGTGAGTGCGCGGCTTTGGGAAGGAGAGTTAGTGATGCTTGGAATTTGGGCCACCTAAAATTCTCTCACGCCCCATATCGGGGAAGTCTATCATCCAGCCCGGATTTCTCACCAGAGAGAGAACCGCTGCGCGGTATGTGCTGAAACGGTTTCTTGTCAAGAGAAACCGCGCCGCAGCGGCACCGGGCGCGGCGCTTGCCTCCCGCCGGGCGGGGGATACAGGCGCCGTGCCGGTCGTGGTTACGACGATCGCGCGCGGAGATGCTTGCGCCTCAGAATCACGCCAGAGCTTGTTCTGCTATGGCTTAAGCCGCGATCGGCGAATCCCGTTGCGCGACAACGCACGCTGCGCGGCGGGCAGAGCGAGCGCCGATGCCCATCGCTCAACGTAGCAGTCTTACCCGCGGATAGCACGGGGTCCACATCTTGGCCGCGACTTTTCGCTCGAGTTCTTCGGGCGTGGTCTTCTCGGCGAGGTCCTCGCGCTGAGCTTGAGCGGCCACGGCTAGAGCCACCGCGCGCGAAACCTCGCGCACCTGCTCGAGCGAAGGCAAAAGCGGCGCGGTCGGATCCTTGTGCGCCGGCGAGCATTGCGCAAGCCCGGTCGCCGCCGCCATCAGCATGCTGTTGCTGATCCGTTTGGCTCCGCTGGACAGCGCCCCGAGGACGACTCCCGGAAAGACGAACGAGTTATTGCACTGGCTGATGCGGTAACTGTGGCCCTCGTACTGAACGTCCGGAAAGGGACTTCCGGTGGCGGTGAGCACCCGCCCGCCAGTCCAGCGGAACAGGTCGGCGGGGACGGCCTCAGCCTTGTCGGTAGGGTTGGACAGCGCAAAGATAATCGGCCGTTCGACGTGAGCGGCCATCTCGCGAATCATCTCCTCGCTAAAGGCGCCCGGCCGCGCCGCGCTGCCGATCAGAATCGACGGGTGCACGTTCCTTATCACGTCGGCAAGACTGACTTCTTCTTGCGCGGCGCGCTTCCAATCTTTCACCCGCTCGACCGGCTGATAGTATTTCTTGCGGTATGGGAATTTCGGCTCCTCCATATTGGAGAGCATCAGCCCGTAGCGCCCGACGAACCAGATCTTGGAACGCGCCTGCTCCGCCGGCACGCCCTCATCGACCGCCTTTGCCACAATCTGATCGGCAATACCGGTGCCGGCATTGCCGCCGCCCAGGATCACCACATCATGTTCACTCAGTTTCGTTCTGGTAATCTGGGCGGCCGCGATCAGGCTGCCCACGGTGACCACGCCGGTCCCCTGGATGTCGTCGTTGAACGTGCAGAGCCGATGGCGGTAGCGCTCCAGCAGGTCCCGGGCGTTGAGGGTGCCAAAATCCTCGAACTGCAGCAGCGCGCGGGGAAACACCTTCATGACCGCGGTTACAAAGGCTTCCAGAAAGTCATCATAGGCCTGGCCGCGGATTCTGGGATGACGCCAGCCGAAATAGACCGGATCATCAAGCCGTTCCTGGTTGTCCGTCCCGACATCGAGCATCACCGGCAGTGTCGCCTCGGGGCGGATTCCTCCGCACAGCGTGTAGAGCGCGAGCTTGCCCACTGCTATGGCCATGCCGCCGGCGCCCTGATCGCCGATTCCCAGGATGGCTTCCGCGTCGGTAACCACGATTGCCTCGACGTGGTCGCGATTGGAGACCCCGGTTAGGATCGCCTCGATCCGGTCCTTTTGCGCCGGCGTCAGGAATACGCCGCGCGCGTCGCGCCAGATGTGGGCGTGGCGCTCGACCGCGGTGCCGACCACCGGTGTGTAGACAATCGGCGTCATCTCGGCGATGTGCTCGAACAGGAGGCGGGCGTACAGCGCTTCGTTGCGGTTTTGCAGCCTGGCGAGGAAGACGTAGCGCCCGACATCGGTGGACGCCTGTTGGTATTGTTCGTAGGCAAGCGCAACGTCCTGCTCCAGCGTGACGACGCGCGGTGGCAGCAAGCCCTCGAGCTTAAGCTCGCGCCGTTCCTCCTCGGTGAACCCGAGTCCCTTGTTGAACAGCGGATTTTGCAGCAGCTCGCTGCCGCTTAGCGGGACCTTGAGAGTTTCTTCGCCGGTCCTTTCGTCCCAGGTCCGTCTGAATTTCACAGGAGCTTCCCTTTTCCGCTCACGGTCGATTGATCGACAGCTTTAAGCCAAGCGGCCTCTCTTTTCAACGACTCGATTGTCTGCCCAGATTAGCGCTACTGCAAACGTGAAGCGACTGCTATAAGCGATACTTCAGCCGCAGGATCGCGCCGCGCGCAAGCCGCCCTTCGCGTCGCGTGAGCGCGCACGCTATGCTTCTTCGGACGGCGCATGCGCGCCCCGCGCGAGCAGGACGAAAAATGGCGGACACCGAGAGGCGCGACGTTCCCGAAAGCCGCATCGCTCGGCTCCTCAACCGCGCGTTCGGCGTGGCGGTGGGGGCGGGTCTGGGCTTTTCGCACAACTACCTGCTGGCGGTACGCGGTCGCAAGACCGGGATGACTTTCACTACGCCGGTCAACCTGCTCGACTACGACGGCCGCCGCTTCCTGGTCGCCAGCCGCGGCGAGACCCAATGGGTCCGCAACGCGCGCGCGGCGGGGCGCGTCGCGTTGAGCAAGGGCAGCCGGCGGCTCGAGTTCCAGGTGCGAGAGCCGGCGCCGCAACTCAAGCCGCCGGTCCTCAAGGCCTTTCTCGATCGCTTTGCGACCAGCGTGCAGCGCTTCTACCCGATCCCCAAGGGCTCGCCCGTGGAGAGCTTCGAGGCGATAGCGAATCGCTACCCAGTGTTCGAGCTGATTCCGGTCGCGAAAAGCGAAGCGCGGAAGCGATAACGTGGCTTGCGCCCCCGAACCGGCCGTTGAAATATCGCAGTCGCCGCCGCCTCGCGTCGAGCACGGTGGCGCGACTCATCGCCTCAGCCTCTGGATCGGCGCAATCCTGCTCTACGAGGGCTTTACGATGTCGATCAACGGCATCGGCGCGCCGTGGATCGCCAAGAGCTTTCACCTGGGCGAGTCCGGCATCGCCGGCCTGTTCGCGTGGATATCGCTCTCGGCGATCGGAGCGCTGGCGCTGTCGCGAATGATCGACCGGATGGGGCGGCGGCGGATGCTGCTGCTTTGCATCGCGGGCACGCCGGTGTGCGCGCTCGCCGCCGCGCTCTCGACCAATCTCGTCGCGTTCGCGGCGAGCAATATTGCGCTCTATGCGTTCATCGGCGCGACGATATCGAGCTGCATCGTGCTGCTCGCCGAGGAGCTCGAAGCCTCTGAACGGGCGCGCGGGCAGAGCATCGGCGGGTTGGGCTTGGCGCTCGGCGCAGGAGGGAGTCTGATCCTGATGCCTGTCCTGGCTGCGCACGGCTACTCGTGGCGATGGCTCCTGGTACTGGCCTCGGCTGAAGGCGTGCTCGCGTGGCGGGCCGCCGCACGCGTTATCCCGGAGAGCGAGCGATGGGAGCGGGCGGCATCGGCCGGCCTCACCTCTGCGAGCAGTTTCTATGACGTATTCGGTCCGCTCTACCGGCGGCGCTCGGTCCCGATCCTGATCTGCTGGATGCTCACTACGATCGCGGCCGTCTCGGCAAACAGTTGGTCCTATTTCCATGCCGTCTCGGTGGCCGGACTCTCGCCGGGCGCCGCGAGCGCGATGATGATTCTCGGCGGGGGTTTAGGGCTGCTCGGGTTTCCACTGGGAGCGATGGGATGCGAGCGGTTCGGGCGCGTGCCGACGATCGTCGTCTCGGGCTTGCTGGTGGGCTTAGGCGCGCTGGCGTTCTACTGGGGTCCGCCGAAACACTTTGCACTTCCGATCCTGTGGCTGGGCGCCGCCAATTGCTGGTTCGTAGCCGCGCAGAGCGCGCTGCAGGTCGGCGGTAACTCCGCGGGCACCGAGCTTTTCCCCACCGCGATCCGCGGCGCGATGATGGGATGGTACGCGATGGGGGGCGCGGTCGGTTCGGTATGCGCCCAGGCCATCATCGCGATCCTGGCGGCGCGGATGGGCGGGCTGTCGATCGTGGTCGGATATTTGAGCCTGTTGGCGATTCCGAGCGCGCTGATTTTCTGGATCTACATTCCCGAAACGCGCGGGCTTTCGCTCGAAGCCGCGGCGCTGGAGGAAGCGTTCGAGAAATCGTCACCTTAGCAGGCTGCGGAAAAAGTCTCCGCAGCCTGCTCCCCTCTCTTATCTCCCCCTGGTAAGGGGGAGAAGATTGAGGAAAGAAGCCAGTTTTCACGCAGGGTGCTTCTGCCATAGGCGACGTGTCTCGTCCCGCAAATCGTTTTTCCGCACCCTGCTAGAGCCGCTTCCCCAGCAGAAGTCGGAGACGAATGAGCGGGGAACTATAGCGGCAACCAGACGCGCAACCCGACCCTCACACCACCGCGAGCGGCGTCTCCACGAACTCCCGCCGCGCCGGGTCCCATACGAAGGCCGCCGCGCGCGCGAACTTGCCACTCTTGATCGACAGCACGACGTAGGCCGTGGCGGGATAGTCCGGCTCGTTGGGATCGAACGAGCATGCCTGCGCGCGGTCGGTGGCGGAGAAATAAGCGTCATGGTCGGGATGCGAATGGTAGACCGCCTTGAGCACGAGCTTGCGGTCGTCGGCCTCCCTGAGAACCGCCAGATGCTCCTTGGGCTCCATCAGGAACGCGGTGCGCGCGTCGCGCCGATAAGCCGCCGGCTCGGCCGCGTGCATCCTGTTCTGGATATTGGTGACCGGCCGCACTTCCTCGATCGCCTCATTGCCGATGATGAAGCCGCAACATTCGTAGGGGAACTCGCGCTCGCCCTGCGCGACGATCGCATCCATGGCGGCGCGGCTGACGCGAAACGCCCTGTTGTCCTCCGAGGTCATAGTGGCGCGGGCGTCCCTGCCCGCGATTATTATAGGTAGCTGCCGGATGCGCTCGCTCGCGCGAATCAGCGAGAGCAGCGCCCGGTTGGCGTCCGCCTCGAGCCCGAGCCGGTCGGCGAACTCGACCAGCTTGCCGTTGAGCGCGCCAATCTCCGTGCGTCCGCGCCGCCGCAGATCGCCCAGCATCGTGGGGCGATGGTCGTAGGTCGAAGGGATCAGGCGGCCGTAGAAGAGCGCCTTGTACTCGGCTGAGTCGGCGAAGGGAAGCGCCACCTCGAGCCGGCGCGCGACGGCGAACGCCTCGTCGATCACGCGGTCCATGATCGCGCGCAGCTCGGGAGCCTCCCCGATCGCGCCGTAGTGCAGTTCGAGCAGCGCGCCTAGCGGATTGAGCGCCGCGTTGTAAAGCAGCTTGGTCCACAGGATCGGCATGATATCCGCGCACGCGCGGGTCGGAATTCCCGCCGTGGTCAGCATCTCCGCGATCGTCCCGGCTCGCGCCGCGAGCGCGGCGCTCGCCTCGCCGTTGACCGCGGGCGCCGGACCGATCGCGACCGGCTCCGCGAACACCGTGACGTGCGCAGCGCCGGGCCGCCGAAGCTCGGCGCCGAAGATCACGCGCGCGCCCAGCACGCGCGCGGCGCCGAAGCTCTCCGCCAGCGCCTCGATATTGCCGAGCCCGTTCTGCATCGAGACCACCACGCCGTCGTCCGCAAGCCGCGCGCTGAGCGCGGGCGCGACCGCCGCGGTATCGTAGCTCTTGACGGTGCATAGGATGAGCGCAAAGCGGCCCGAGAGCCGGGCGACATCGTCGGCCAGGATGAAGCCGCGCGCCGAGCGGCTTCCCAACAGCCCGCTAAGCGCGAGACCGTGACGCGCGATCGCGTCGAGATGCGCGCGCCGGCCGAGTATCGTGACCTCGTGTCCGGCCCCGCGCAGCATCGCGCCAAACACCGAGCCCAGCGCACCCGCCCCGGCGATCAGAATCGGGTCACCCATCGAAACGTCAGACTAGCAGCAGTTAGGGAGAATCACAGGCTTCAGCCTGCGTCTTATCTCGGCGTGCTCCCGCCCCGGATTTCATTGGCGTCCCCGACGGGATTTGAACCCGTTCGTCCTCAAGGAAAATAAAGGGTTTTCGATATCGATTGTGTCTGGAAGTGGCTGAATTCGGTGCAGTTTGGACATCGGTGTCCAAACGAATCGGATAGAGGGCTTCACTGCCCTACTCTCCGCGCTTGGGTCGAATCCTTCTTGTCCAGGCACGCCTTGAAGAACGCCAAGCCCGCTTCGGTCATCTTCCCACTCTCGGGGTCGATACCGTGGCTGCGTAGCCACTCGCGATAGGCGTCAGGCACGGATGGAACGTCTGCCGGGCCGCCGCTCAATTGGAAGTCGCCGGGGAATTTCTCGCGGAGCAGCGCGCTGTCCGCGGCGAAGAGACGTTTCGGATGCTTGGGCGTGTGGCGTCGGAACATGCTCGGTTCGTGGCGTTTCGATGGTTGCGCGCTCAACGCCTCCTCGGTGCCGGCGGGGCAAATTCACGGCGGGCCTTGGGAATCTCCTTGATTGCGACGCTCCACGATGGCCCGAGGCCGGGCGTAGAAGCGCCGCGATCGCTGTATGATGTCGTCGCGATAGGAGGTGGTGACCGGAGGCGGCGGCAGAGTCTTGGCAGAGAACGCGTGCGAGGTGACGCCGTTCACTTTTAGCTTTAGAAAAATATGGTGGTTGGGAAGCTCCATGAGTTCCTGGGGTGACACCGGATCAAACTCGCGCGAGACATATTCCGCATCTTCTCCGCCGAGCTGGTAGCTTAGCAGCGTCCCAATATTTCCGAAGAGCGCGCCGCGCATCTCGTCGGACATTTGTGCGAGGTACTGATTGCTCAAGGTGAGGCCGAGCTTGTACTTGCGCGCTTCGGAGAGCAGCGCGCTCATCGTCCCTTGGGTAGCGAAGCTCGGAAACTCGTCAACGTAGAGATAGAACGGGCGACGCGCGGCCTCGGGGATATCTTGGCGGGTGAAGGCCGCAAATAGGATCCGCGTGAGCATCATCGACCCCAAGAGCGCAGCGGTATCCTCGCCCACGGCGCCCTTCGACAGATTGACGATCAGGATTTTCCCGTCGTCCATCATCCGGCGGAGATCAAAGAGATTTTTGCGCTGCCCGACGATGTTGCGGATGATGGGCGCCATGATGAATTCCCCAATTTTGTTTTGAACAGGGGCGATGATTTCCTCCCGAAAACTCGAGGTGTAGGCCGCGTACTCCGTAAGCCAAAAACGTTTCACGGCAGGGTTTTCGACCGCCCCGGCAACCTGCGTGCGGAAATCCTCGTCAGTTAAAAGCCGCGGCACTTCGAGGAGGGTCGCACCGGGACTCTCCAAAAGCGCAAACGCGGCGTTGCGTACTAAATACTCGGTGCGAGGCCCCCAAGCGCTTGCCCAATACCGTTTGAGAATGGAGACCAGGCCAGAGGCAACAAGGTGGTGTTGGTCGTGGCTCACCGCATCAAACACGTTGAAGGGCACTGGAAAGGCCAAGTCGCCGGCATTGAAATAGATCACGTCCGGGATCCGAGAGCGCGGCACGCGATCGAGCAGCTGCTCGGCCAGGTCGCCGTGAGGATCGAGCACGCCAAAGCCGTGGCCGCGTTTAAGGTCGGTGCACATCAGGTTCAAGAGCAGGGTGCTCTTGCCTACGCCGGTTTTGCCGATCACGCCGATGTGTGAAAGGCGGTCGGTGTCCGCGATGACCACGGGGTGGTCGCGGCGCTCGCCGCGGATGTAATCCGGCATAAAATCCCACGGCGAGGTGCTGTAAGCGATGGGGGTAGCAGGCATGTTGGAACTGCCGAGATACGCGCCGACTCGTGAAGCACCCTTCGGCACGTGCCGGCGCGCGCGGCTACTCTCGGTTGGTAGCAGGTGGAATCAGTTAGGGGTCGTCTCGTGGCCGGAGTAGAGCCCCGCGAGTGTACATAGCCGCGGGGATACTACGCCGAGGGTGTACGCCTCGGCGTTGCACCGCTGGGACGGAAACAGACGCATCCCACCGTGCTTGAAGTGGGCTCAGTCTGCCAATGTCCAACGTTGGGTGTAGTGGGCGGAGAGTTGGCCTCGTCAATTGAAGGGTGCAGCTTAACTTTACCGCGCGACAATACGCAGTGAAGTGCAAAACTCTCGATCTTCTCCCACCCTCGTCCCTCAGGAATGGTTGCATCTCCCTCGCGGCAAGCTCGCGCCCACCCGTGCACTGCACCTGCACTCGCGGCCGTCGCCTTTAAAGATTGCGCCCCCCTCGGGTTTGGGTGAAAGGGGCGCGGGATGATGTTCTCGTTCAGCAGGCGCCAAAACTTTCGCGATTAGAGCCTCGCAGAGCCACGTTCTCGCCCTGGCCTGATGTTTGGGGTAGGGGTTTTCTCCACAGTTTGTTGGATTTTGCCAGCTCCTAAAACTCGTACTGTTTCGCGCGGCGGGGTCCTGCCTGAGGCCGCGCGACCGCGGGCGGTTCGTGAGCGAGCAGTCGCCGGCGTTGTTGCGCGAGTACACGCTCAAGCTTTTGGGCTGCGAGCTGTCTGTGCATCGTCGCGGGTTGCGTGGCCTTCACCTGCCGCAGCCAGCCTCGCATCTGCTCTGGGCTGTAGAGTGGCGGTGGCAGTTCCGGGATTTCGATGGCGCCCGGTTTGCGCTCGCCGAGGCGGTACAGCCCGAATCGCTGCCCCTCCCCTGGCTCCCGTAGCATGAGCAGCTTCGCCCCCTCGCGTTCGAGTTCGTCCGGCGTGCAGAACGTCGGCGTCTCGTCCTCCACATACCGATATTCGGTATGAAACCCCTCGGTCTCGGTGAGCACGTCCGGTTGCTGCGCCACGGCGGTTGCGTGGCTGCGATTGTTACCGCTACCCGTAATCAATGAGGGTTCGCCGTCGTCGTTCAAGGTCAGGGCAGCGTGGTCGCTGTCCCCTTGCTGATCGGTTACGGTAACCACCGGCCCAAGTGGCTTCGCGTAGCTCGCGGTCACATGCGGCACGCTCACGGGAATCGCCGCGATGCGGCGCTGCAGGTGCTTGATGGTTTTGAAGTCGAAATAGGGTGCAAAGAACCGTCGACTGAAGTACAGCGCCTCGTCGTAGTCGGTCAGGCGCATCACGATTTCGCCGCCGACGTTGTGCCGGAGCGCGATGTAGGTGTCCTCGTCTTGAAGGCGGGCCTGCTCGGGTGACTGCATCCCAACCGCGAGGTAGACGCCGTACTTCGCGGTCTCGTTCATCATCCGGGCGGTCTCGAGGGTCAGATAGCGGGCCGCCTCGTCAAGCACCACGAAGAATGGCGGTGTGTCGTCGCTCGGTATCCGCTCCCGAGCCGCCAGGAAGAGTTGTTTGAGGAGCAGCCGGACGAACAGCGCCGCGGCCTCGTCGGACTGCTCGCGCGGCTCCGCGTTTACCAAAATAATCCACCGCTCATCCATCAATTTACGGAAGTTCACACCCGGCGCGCTCAAACTCAGGCGGATGCGGTCATCGGCAAAGAGATTTTTCGGCCGGCGGAAGGGTGCGGCGAGTTCCTGGTAGCGCTCGCCCGGCCGTTTCATCTGGGCGATGGTTGCGAGAAACGGCGCACGGGTGGCTCCGCTGACCGCCCGCTTGAGTTCGGTTTCCGAGGGGTCGAAGAGCTCCTCGAGGAGCGTGAAGTTCAATTTCAGCGTGATAAGCGCCGTGAGTGCTTCCTCGGTAATGGTCTTGAGGTGAGGCTGCTCGGTGGCTTCAGTGCCGCGGCGGCCGAGTGTCGCTAAGAGTGCGCTCGTCACGTTGCCGGCAATCACGCTCGCGCTTTGCGGGAGGTCGAACGGGTCGTAGTGGACGACAAAGTCCGGGTCGCCGAGGTCCCAGAAGAGCGTCCGGTCGGTAATCCCGCGCTCACGCAACAAAGACGCCAGGCGCCAGTAGCTTTGTCCGTGCGGGTCGATATGGATGAAGCCGGCCGCCCGCGAAATGATGAGTTGGTCGAGCGGGTACTCCATGCCGAAGCTCTTCCCGCTGCGTGTCGTGCCGTAGTAGGCGAGGTGCGGACGCTTCTTTGGGGTTCGCGGGTAGCCAATCGGCCGGCCGGGATCTCCCGGCTCGTGGCCAATAAAAAACAGCGATTCGAGCGCGGTGCGGTCGTAGTCACTCCAGCTTAAGTCCATGACGCCTAAATACCTCCTTTACCTGCTGATTCTCGAGCACTTCCGGCACCTCCGCGGCGAGATCTTCCAAAAATCGCAGCCGCTTCAAGTCGTGCCCGAGCATCGTATTTTCCCCCAGGTGCTTCTCGGCCACGTCAACCGCATGCGCCAAGGGCCTGTCAGACGGCCCGCCCTGGCGACGCTCCGCCGCGGACAGCGCGCGCATCTTCCAGGTCGCCTGCCGATACAGCGCGGGGTGATCGCGTCGCAGGTACTCGAGGAACCCGTCCGGCTCCCCGTCCCGAATGCGGCGGTCCAACCTCTCATACTCAGCACGAATCACGCTGGCCTCCGCCAGCAGGGACGCCGCGTGCGCGCGAGCGTACCTTTCCACCCAAGCCTCATCTTCGCGATGCGGATAACGCCGGTGCTCGTCCTCGATCGCGCGCACGCGCTTGTCCCACTCCAACCGCTTTCGTGCCGCCCCCTCCTGGGCCGCGCGCACCGCGTCCTCCTGGCGGATCCGTTCGGCGCGCAGATTCCCGATTCGTCCCGCCCGTTGCACTACCAACCGCCGCACACGCCGCCCGCTCATAGCCCCACGGTGCTTCTCCACCCACTGGAGCCGCTGTTTCAGCCCGTAATTTACCTGAAGCATTCCAATCCCGACCGCGCCCACTGCGAGCCCCGCAACCGCAGCCAAGTTCCACGAAAATCCATCCGCGAGAAAAATCAGAAGGCATAGGGATGTCACCAGCCCCCCACCGGACATCGCTAGCTCTCCCACGAGGATATTCTGCCGCGCCCACGATTTGTCTTGTCCATAATCATTGAGACTTGACATGGTATGTCCTTCGTTTAGCATGTAAGTAGCACCTCATTGAATTAAAGCTTCGCCGCTCGGTTGACGACTCCGACGCGGCGGGGGCGAACGAGCAGCCAGGTCTCCCTTCATCGGTGTGGCCTCCTGTCTCTGCCTCAGGGGGCGAGTCCCTGGCTCGCCCCCAAATGTTCACGCTGTCCACCAGGGCCTATCCCGCAACAGCTGCTGGTACTGAGTCCGCAGGACGCGGTTCTCCCGCTCCAATTTGCTAAGTCGTTTCCTCAGCTGGACCAAAGAGCCCATCGGCCCGGCCCCGCTGGCGTACCGGCGCAGGAGTTTATACGCCAGCCGCTCGCGCCACAGGCCGCTCACGGGCCCAGCACCACCCCCCACTTGGCTAGGAGTGCGCTTGGATTCCGCCTTGAGAGGTTGGTGTTCGAGCCTACCGGCCGCTGCCGTTGCGGTACTTCCCGAGGTCCCAGTTGTGGATGGACCAGCGTCGGCGGTCTTGCCCCGCTTCCCCGAGGCGGCTATAGAAAGGGGCAGACGGGCAGAGTTGTTCTTCATCGGAGCACTCCGTTCTGTCCTCAGGGGGGGGAGAGGCCCTACACCTCGACCCCCCCACCACAAAACCTCGCCAGAAGCGGCAAGGTCCCTATCCTCATCTGTACGAGCAAGGACAAGCTGTTGCAAGGGAACGGGCGCGGGATCTGTCCACAGAGCCGCGGCGGTTGCCAACACCACCTGCTCGGTGCCCCGAATAAAAGTCGGTAAAGTTTTTTCAAGACAAAGCCCCACAGCCGTGTGGGGCTTTTCCTTGTTAGCGACGGGGGAGCGGCGATCCCACAATCGCGCTGCGCTGGTCGGGGTTGTCGCCCGCGCGCCAGATAGCGGAAAACAAGTTGGACGGTTGCTCGCGGTACGCGCGTTCGGTGGTGAATAGAAACATTTGCTTGAGGCGCGGGCTGATCGCGTCGTCGGTAGCGACCAAGTCAAGCAGATTGCTCGCCCGTTGCGCCGACTGCGTGATGGTTAACACGCGGAAGCCCGGAATGCCGAAGGCGCGCTGGTGCTGCCGGTCTTCGTAAAAGTAGGCGAGGTTCCGCAGTTTGAAACGCAGGCGGGGTAGCCCCATGCTGCCGCGGTCACATTCGACCAAAAAGTGAAGGACCTTGCCGTCTTCCGACAGGCAAAAACGAGCGTCTGGGTTGATGTAGCAGCGGCCAATACCGGCTCGCTCCCACGCGGCGTGTAGCGCGGGTCCTTCGCGCTCAAAGTGTTCGAGCTTGACCCGCTGCGCCTCGCGCGAGGCTACGACCAGCGCGACGCGCAGCCGCGCCTCCATCAAGGTGTGCTCTATCGAAACCGATTTGGCCTCGCGGTTGAGCTGGTGCAGGTTCGAGGGTGAAAAGAGGTCCGCTTGACGCGATTGGAGAAGCTCGAGGCCGGGCTGGGCGAGTGCGTAGATCAGTTCGCCGCCGGTCACAAGCCGCAGGCGGTCGACCAACTCATGGGCAAACAGCTTCTGAAGGCGACGCGCGAGGTTGGAGCCGGCCGCCTTGGGCCTGTCGGTGCGGACGTGCGCGGGCGTGCGCGACGGGTCTGGCGGGAACAGCGACAACAGTAGCCCAAAAGTCAAAAAGCGATTCGTGTGGAGCGATTGCAGAATCTCGAAGTCGCGGGGTTGAAGCTGGAGACCTGGCCGGTCATGTTCCGGTGGTCGTTCCCGATGCTTCCGATAAGGCCGACGAGGGCCGCGTGGGGTGCTCATGGTCTGGGTTTCAACGCCGAACCCCTTGAGGGGTGTTCCCGAGCGAAGCGTGCTGGAACGGCCTCGACCGAAGGATCGAGGCGGATTCGAGTGGGTGGAACGACCGACCCACACGCCGCTCGTGGACGGCGCCAGGGGTGATTGAAATGGAACGGGGCTTCCTTATCTCTTCGCGCGCGCAGTGTCGGGAGCCGGTGCCCGCCCGACAAAGCACGTCGGTCTCGGCGTGCTTTGTCGGGAGCGACGCTTGTCTCAAGCGGCGCTGCGGCACCGTGGCCTCCCGACCGCATTCCTTTGGGTGAAGCGCAGCGGAACCCCAAGGGTCAAGCGCAATCTCATTGCGCTTGGACCCGCAGTCGAGCCCTGTGGCAGAGCCACAGGGCGAGAAAAGGAATGCGGTCGGGAGGCGAGCAACGTCCGAAATTGCCGAATACTCAAAGGGTTTCACCCCTTGAGTATAGCAAACTCGCCCAGACAGGCAGTTTGCTAGGCAATTTGGGCAGGAAGGAGACGGCTTGCCGTCGCCTTCCTCACGTTGCGAACCTCCCGACACTGCGCGCGCGAAATTTGGGTGGGGCTCCGACTCTCTCCTGTCTTGCCCGTCTAGACCGGGCCGCAACAGGCAGGGCATCGCTTTGGCTGGAGCGGAGTCCCGTCTGTCGCGGTGCACTCCGAGGGCCTGCCTGATGCGGTCCATTTGCCCATTGCCTCTATAACTGATTGGGGGGCAAGGGCGGTCCGGATTTGTGTACCGGCCTGCTGGACGGCTTTCGGGGGGTATCAAAGCTACCGACTGATCTCGAAAAACGCGTCCTGGCGCTTCTCCGGCCTAACGGCGGACCCGGAATTGGCGATTAAGGGGCGCAGCGCCTGGCGCCCCGCGCGCCAGACTCGCGGTCGCTCGGCAACCTCGCTGAGGCGTCCGCTCGACCGACACACGCGAGAGCGCGGAAAGGGAGCTTCAGTCGAGAGCGTCGATGGCGTCGGCGAGGCTTTCGGTGTTGGGTTTGACGTAGCGCCAGATGTAGCGGTCGCTGCGGTGACCGGAGGCTTCTTTTGCGAAGTGGACGCCCCGCGCCTCGGCGAGCTTGCGAAGGAAGGTGTGCCGGAGCACGTGCGGCGAGACTTTGATCCGCTCGCCGTCCTTGAGGTGCGCGCTGGCTTGGGCGGCGACGCGCTGCAGAACCTTGAAAAATTGTGTGCGGGTAAGCGCCGCGCCGCTGCGCGTCGTAAAGATGGCGCCGGCGAGGTCGCCGCGCTGGGCTAACCACTCCTCGAGAACGTGCCGCGCTTCTGCTTTGACCGGAACGGAGTCGCGGATCCGGCCGCCCTTGGCGATGACGCGGCTGAAGCCCCGGCCGGTGTACTGGTCGCGCGTTAAGCTCAGAAGTTCTGAAATCCGCAGCCCGGATCCGAGGAGCACCGCGATCGCGGCGTGGTCGCGGAGCGCCTGATTGGTGCCGCGACCGTGGCGAAGCCGGAGAGTCTGCGCAGCGGCCAGGAGCCGCAGCTCGTCCGCGCGCGAGAGACCTTTCCACTCCGGCTCGGGCTCTCGCGGCGGTTTGATTCCTTCCGTGGGACAGCCCAGCGGGAAGGGACGGACTTTGAAGTGAATCCAGCGGCCGAAGTGCCGCACGCTCGCATAGACGCGCGCGAGCGTCGCCTCGGAGACGCCAGCGCGCGCGGTCTGTTTAAGAAATTCCCGCGTGACCGAGGCGTACCATTCCTCCGGGCGCTCGTGGCCGTAGAGCTTGGTGTAGAACGCGAAGAAGCGGGTGAGGTCGCGGCGCTTGGCGTCGATCGTGGCCGGCGCCTGGCCGGCGACCTCGGTCAAAAAGTACGCGCGAGCGAGGGCGCGGAGGCTGTCGCGGCCCTGCTCAAGCAGGGCTGGAACGTTATGTTGCTGATTATTTGAGGGAACGAGCCCTTGGTTTGCCATGTAATCCGCATCCCCGCCGCCCCGCCACCGCCGTATTCTGCAACATAAGGGCGATTAGGTGTCAGATTTAGTATAACCACCGGATAACGAAGCGGAAGCTCGCTCTTGGGGATAACCGGAACATGGTTTGACTCTCCGATTCCAACTCGCCGTATAGACCGAACGGCCTTCCGCCGCAAGGTCTTAGCGCGTGCTGTCCGAGCCAATCGACGGCCGCCCCCACCGCCGCCCCCGCCGCAAAGCCCAGCGTCGCGGACTCGATGTCCCTGCGACTTGGCGAGCTCGGGCACTCGGCCCGCGCCACCAATGCGCGCCAGCCATGCCCCTCGGTCGGAAACTGAAACCCAGCAATTCCCTCCAGTTTACGGAGTTAGGGTCGCCGCCGGGGTCTTGGTCGAAGTCGGTGGCGGAGACGGCGCGATTCCCGTTCCGGTCAGATGCACATGATGAGGGCTCGTCGGATCGGGGCTGTCAGTTACATTAAAGCTTGCGCTGAACGACCCGCCCTTGGTCGGTTTGAAGGAGAGGAGATACGTGCACTTTGAATGTGGCTTCAGCGACGTGGTGCAGGTGCCGCCCGTCTTCTTGAACTGCCCTGGGTTGGTGCCGGCAATCGAATGGCTCAGGGTGATTCGGACACCCCGGTTGTTCGTTACTGTGACCGTCTTGGTCGTGGTGGTGCCGACGGGGTGTTTTCCGTAGACGACAGAGGCGGGAAGGACCGAAACGACCGGCGTGGGAGTGGGGGTTGCAGTGCGAGTAGGTGTCCGCGTGGGTGTCTTGGTCGGGGTCACCGTTGCCGTCTTAGTCGGGGTCGCCGTTCGAGTCGCCGTAGCCGTTGCGGTTACCGTCTGAGTTGCGGTCGGAGTGGCGGTCACAGTGGCGGTTGGCGTTGCAGTCTTGGTCGGGGTCGCGGTCGCAGTCGCGGTTGCGGTGCCAGTTGGAGTTGCGGTGTTGGTTGCGGTTGACGTGGCCGTCACGGTAGGCGTTGCAGTTAGCGTGGCCGTGACAGTTGGAGTAGAGGTCGCAGTTGCCGTGGGAGTGGCGGTACGAGTCGGTGTTGCGGTCTGCGTTGCTGTTGCAGTGGGAGTCGGCGTAGCGGTCGCCGTCGAGGTTGAGGTCTGAGTCGCCGTAGCCGTTGCGGTGGCTGTTGCGGTCGCTGTAGCGGTAGCCGTAGGCGTCGCGGTCGGCGGGAAGGTGGGAACCGAAGCGAGAAGGAGCGTGGCCGCGTGCTCTTCTCGGCCCTGGGCGAGAGCAGTTGTTGCCGCGAACTTCCCGCTGCCGGGGTCATAGAGCTCAGCAGAGTCCTCGTCGCCTCCAAGGCCTCCGGCGACCAGAACTTGGCCGGCCAGAAGAAGCGTCGCACTATGATAAACTCGCGGATTCTTCATGCTGCCGGTCGCCGCGAAGGCGCCGTTGGGAAGAGGTGCTGGATTGTAGAGTTCTGCCGAATTGAGATAAGCCCAATTTGTATCGCGCCCGCCGGCGATCAGAACTTGCCCCGCAGAGGGTCCGCCCGTCAGCAAGGTCGCTGTGTGATGCCACCGGGGCGTAGTCATGGAGGCCACACAGGCGACAGAGCCCGTTGTCGGATCGAAGATCGAAGCACCAGCAACCGGCACGATAGATCCTGCTGCTCCTCCGGCGACTAACACCCTCCCGTCCTGCAGAACGGTCGCAGTCGGGAACAAAGCACCGTTGCAGAAACTTCCGAAGACCTGATGAAATGTCCCGCTACTCGGATCGTAGGTCTCAGCGCCACCACCAGCTCCCCCGACCACCAGCACCTCATCGCCTGGAAGTAAGGCTGCGGCGTGTCTCCCCCGTGCATAGTTCAAGGAACCGGTTTCTGTGAAAGTCCTTGTATCTGGATCGTAGATTTCTGCTGTTGCAAGTTCATTGTTGGAGGCGTCCACTCCTCCCACGACTAAAACTTTTCCGAGCAGCGGTCCACCAGTGAACAGTGTGGCTGTATGCAATTTGCGCCCAAAGTTCATTGAGCCAGTCGCGCTGAACGTGCGATGCACGGGGTCGTAAAGGTCAGCGCTGCTCAGGTCAGTATTGCCGCCGCCAGCGATCAGAACTCTCCCGTCAACGAGAAGAGTTGCCGTGTGAGACGAACGCTTCTCGGTCAACTCGGCAGGGGAGAGAGAGGTAAAACTTCCGCTGCTCGGATCGTAGAGCTCTGCCGTGTTGACGCTTACAGCGGTACCGCCGGTCAGTAGAACCTGACCCACGAATTGTCCGGTCTGAACGATCATTGATAATTGCCGTTGCGCCACTTGGGTCGCGCCGTCCCGCACCTGCGCTGTGAAATCAAATGTGCCGTCTGTGTTCGGAGTACCAGTGACGAGTCCCGAATCCGTCAGCAAGATGCCGGGCGGCGGGTTTCCCCCTCCCCCAAGAATTGACCACGAATACGGCAGAACTCCTCCGTCCGCGTTCAGTTGCGAGCTGTAGATGACGCCAACCTGTCCTCCGGGAAGCCAACCGGTTGTTATCTTCAAGGGCATAGGCGTCGCAGTCGAAGTAGCCGTCGCCGTGGCTGTGGGGGTGGCAGTAGCCGTCGCGGTCGCCGTACTGGTAGGGGTTCCGCAGCTCGCTGCGCTACTGTTAATGGCCGTACAGGAGTTCGGTTGAACTGTGATTTGTCGTCGATCTTCAACCGCTGAAGTCCCGTTCTCCACTATTACCTTTGCAACATAGTCGCCAGCAGACTCATAAGGGGGCGAAACATCCACAGGCTTGGGATTATCGGGTATCCCGTCGCACTTGGCGCCCAGGCCGTTTTCAATGCAGGAGTTGTTGCCAGGGCTGGGAAGATTACCACAGGCGGCTTCAACGTTACCTACATTGGTGTCTGGATCATTGCAATTCCACCAAAACGAATAGTTAAAGGTGCTTGCCGTAGCGCCTGTAACAGTTGCGGTGAGAGTGGGTGCAAAGGGCGCGGATCCGCCTGACGGGTCTGCAACCAGGGAAACGGCCAAAGTGGAGCATTTGCCTTTGTTCGCGGTGACATCGCAAAGGCCCACTCCCCCTATCCATTTAAGACTCGTGCTTCTCGAGTTCACCCCGTACGGCCTTTGCGCTCCTATATCGATGGCGTAGTTGGTGTCCTGAGCAAGCCACACTCGCCATTCATAACTTTGTCCCGTATTGCTATCCGTCTGAAGGAAGGCATAAAAGGGCAGCGCTAACGGGTTCGGGTTGTCTGGATAAGTGTTTCCATTTTTGGGCTCAAAGACGAAGGATCCCTGGTAGCCTTGAACCTGAGATGGCGAGCTATCAACGAAGTAACAAGGAAAGGTGTCTGTCTGGCCCGACCATTGGCAAGATCTCTCCAAGACCCCCCCAGTTCGGCCAACCGAACTGTCGCGATTCGGCATGTTAAGCGTGTCCGGCGGCTGCCATAAATTGTTGAACGTGCCCTCACAATGCGCGTTCCCACAAGCGACCCACTTACTGAAGGTGGTGGGCAGGTCGCCATTAGATCCACAGTAGAGCCTCGCTATCTCATCAGCCACTACATTGCTAGCCGGTTGAGTATTGAATCGCAAATAACCTAAGTCCGGCTCGACACCAAACCCGATATCATCAAGCTGCCAAGGTCCAATACCCGGATGCCAGTAAGCGCGCATGAATGGCGCACTCGAATCGACATTGCCCATGTAATACAGCAAATCACTCCTGTTCAACGTGCTGTTTTCGTACCTAGCCAAGGCCATGGGCGACGGCGTATTCTGGCGATTCGCGTCGCCGACCTCCCACCAGGTCGGCGATAGTACAAGAGCAGTTAGCTTGTTCGCCGTGAGATCGGCACACCTGCCGACTTGTGCGGAGGCATCTAGAACATCGTCTAAAGGTTCAGACCCGAACACGTAGGGCTGGGCTGCGGCTGTGGTTGAAAAAAGGGAAAGTGCACAACACAGTAGCGCTGTGACTGAGCGCGTGAACAGCGCCTTCACCAGAGCACCGCCCAGAATGCCACCTCCCCTTTAGCTAGCTGCTCGGCGAGTGTCTGGTCTGAGTTGCGGTATGCGAACTCACCCTCAGCGCCAGGCACTAACGTCAAGGTGGTCTGATCTCTGTAGACATTCGAAAGCGACCGCAGTGGGAGCCACTCTACGTTTAAAACCCTGCCCGTTCGCTCGAACCAGGCGGCCAGAACACGTAGTTCAACCGAAGATGTGGTTTCCACATTGGCGACGTAGCCGTAGAGGAGGTATGGATAGGGAGGGTTTATGGGATCGTCTGGGAATGGCGGCTGGTTGGTCAATCGCTGCCTGTCGCCGAATGGCAGTTGCCAATTGACGCCAAGTTTAGTGAGGTTTGGTCGTGAAGAGGTCGGCGAGTACCGTACGTCCCATGTAAGAGAGGATAAAGATGCGTTCGCGACGCCGATTTTGATCGTAAAAGGAGCAGGTTCGCCAGGCCGCAGATAAGTCAATGGAATCCATGCATCAAAGTTCCGGGGAACGCCAGCGTCCGATAGACCAGCCGTAATGTTAGAAATAACTACGGGACAGCGAGTCTGATTTCGGACGAGTCCGGAGATGGTCAGCGGAGGTCCGTCCGATACCGATAGGGTCTGCTTAAGAACTACTACCCTACCGTCGAGGCTTGTGACGTTGTAGTAAGGACCGGTGTAGCCGTAGAGCGTGCGGGACTCGTCTGGGTCTCTCGGAGGATCAAAACGCGACGGCCCGGCGGCGCCTTTCTTGCTGAACGAGCTCGTGGGTAGCACAGGAAGGTGTACGGGTGCCCTATCGTCAGGAAAGCAGGTCTGCCTAGGGCCGACGTCGTGCGTCGGCCTAACCCCTGTAGCGCTGCTTTGAGAGCTTGGGCCAGTCTCTTCGGCGGGGCGCCCAACTCTAGCAAGTAGCAGGATGGAACTGACGGAGATGGCAAGGGCGACAATGGCGATCACGATTTTGCGCTGAGAGTTCATGGTTTCGTTGCGACGGTATGGAGGGAGCAGTCGTAGGATGTCCAGTGATCGGACATTTGGTGTGCTCTTGATGCCTTTTGCTTCTGCCCAGCGAGCCGAAGAGCGACTTGCTATGCTCCGCAGCTCGGCTGCGCTGAGGCCCTTGTATTAAAGCCCATTCTCAACCGAAGTCAAGTCGTTGGGGTCGGCTGTTTTAGAAGAGACCGTTCGGATTCGGAAGTCTCACGCAACTGACATATGTCGAAGGTAGTGACGTTTCAGAGTGCCTTATTGAGTCGTTGCTCCCTAAGCCGGCTCGTTTGGCTTGGCGTCTAAGTAAATTCCGTGTTCCTTGGCGAGCCGGATAACCTCGGCTGTGAACAGGGCGCCGCGCGACCTTTTGATGCCGCCTGTGGCGGCTCGATACCTGGTTTCTGAAAGCGCGGCCCGGATAAGCTGGTGCGGGACTTTCTTGGCGATGAGCCGATAAAAGCCCCGGGAGTGGCGATCTCCGCACGTTTCCAAAATCTCAGTCACGAGGCCGTACTGCTCAAGTGCCGCTCGAGTCGCAGATTCCTCTGTGGGCGATTCGCTTCTCTTATTCTGTAGATAAGAGTTACTCATAACGTTAAACGATCTTGTTAAAAACTGGTTCTGGTTAGTGTCCGGATTTCCAGTGTCAGGCTTTGCGGACACAGGCCTTTGTCCGGATTTCCGGACATAGGGAGAGGCCTCGTTTTGTGGGGGTTTGGGCGCGTCGGAGGCTTGCGACGTGTCGTCGCCGAAGATGCGCAGGCCGGCGACGGGGAGGATCTGGTAGACGTTGTTCGCCCACCGGCCACCGTTTTGGGTCATGAGGCGAGCCTTTTTGACGGTGATGATGGCACGGCCTTGGAAGGTGAACTCGAGAAGCTCCTGAATCCGCTCGTTGACGCGCTGGCGATGGATGGCGAGATCTTTAGCGATACGGGCCTGGCTCGGGTAGCAGAGGCCGTTCTCGTCCATGTACGTCGCGAGCGTGCAAAGGGTCCGCCAACGGCGATCGCCGATAGCGGCCAAGAGGCCGGAATCGCGGGCGTCGAAGTACATCTTGAGAAACATGCGCCGCTCGGGGCGCGCCGTCGGGACATCGACCTCGGTCTGAAACTCAATGCTCAGCAGGCGTTTGAATTTTGGCTCGGTTGGTTCCTCGCTCATGAACTGGGTCAAGGCAAGTGCTGGAGCGCATCTCGCAGAGCCGCGCGCACCTCGGCACGGGTTGCTTTTGTCTTGGAGAAGCTGACGAGCACCTGGAATGGTCGGCCTTTGGGTCGGTGTACGAAGCGATAGTGGCGGGGCCTGCCTTTGGCGGCTTTCGCGTGCCGGCGCAGGTCGCGCACAGTTCGCAGCTCGCCGCTCGTAAGCGCCTGCCATGTCGCCACTACTTTTCCCGGTGAGCCAGCTCGAATCACTTGCAAAAGCTGGCTTTTCGAGCAGGTGCCGGACGTTCCGGCATTCTGCCTTGATCTTCTCGGGCAGCTCATTGAGGGTCAGGGAATCGTTCACTGCCTGGCGGGACTTGCCGATAATCTTTGCCAGTTCCTCATCCGAGAAGTTGCGGGCCTTCTTGAGCTTCAAAAGCGCCTCGGCTTCTTCGATCGGGTTCAAGTTCTCGCGCTGCAGGTTCTCGATGAGGGCGACTTCAAGCGCGTCCTCCTCCTGGCGAACAAGTGCCGGCAGTTCCTGAAGCCCCGCAGCTTTCGCCGCGCGCCAGCGGCGCTCGCCGGCGATGAGGATGAAGCCCGCCCCTGCCGGCTCCTTGCGCACGAGGACGGGCTGGAGCACGCCTTTCTCCTTCACCGACGCGGCGAGGTCTTCGAGCGACGCGCCGTCAAAGTGCTGTCGCGGCTGGTCGGGATTTGGACGGACAAGGTCGATGGGAACGTAGAGAAATCCTTCGTTGGCGGCGAGGTGGCGCACCGGATGCCGCACGGGCGCGCCGCCGGCGCCCCGCACCACGTGAAGGCCGAGTTCTTTAAGGTTGGGGCGTTTAGGCATGGTGATTGGTGAGTTCACGGGCGAGGCCGCGATAGGCCTGGGCGAGCGCGGAGCTCGGATCGTAGCTCAAAATCGACTGCGCCGCGGCCACGCTGTCTTTCGCGCGCACCGAGTACGGGATGATGGAGTCGAACACGCTGGCGCCGAATGCGGAGCGTAACGCCCCGAGAATCTCGCGACCGTGGCTCGTCTGCGCTTGGTGCTGTGTGACAAGGATGCCGGCGATCTTCAGTCCGGGGTTGAGCTCGCGCCGGACCTCCTCAACCGTGTCGAGGAAGTCGCGCAGGGCCTGTAGTGCCAGATATTCGCTCGCGACCGGGATGAGCACTTCGTCCGCCGCCGCGAGCGCGTTCATCGTAAGAAGGTTCAAGGCCGGCGGGCAGTCGAGCAGCACGAAGGCAAACGACTCGCTCAGGGGCCGGATCACACGGCCTAAGGTTCGCTCGCGGTTGATCTTGCTTACGAGCTGGGTCTCGACGTTTGCGAGCTGGCCGTTGGCCGGAATGAGACTCACGCCGGGCATCGAGGTGGGCTGAATAATTTTCTCCGCGATCCCGGGCCGCGTCTGGAGCAACACGTCGTAGAGCGTAGCCGGCAGCCTCCCCGAGTCGACGCCCAAGAGCTTCGTGAGGCTCGCCTGGGGATCGAGGTCGCAGAGCAGGACCCTGGTCTTGCCATCAGTCGCGAGCGCGTGCGCGAGGTTGAGGCTGGTTGTAGTTTTGCCGACGCCGCCCTTGTGGTTGGCGATCGCGATTATCTTGGTCATGGTCGATGGGGCGCTGTTTGAGCGACAACACCGCTCCCCGGCGTGCGCGGGGAGCTATCGACCCCGGAGATCTTTTCATAGCGCTTAAGCTCTCGCTCGATGGCCTTGCGAACGATCGTGCTCCGGCTCACGCGAGCGCCTTGCGCGACTTCGTTCAGCCGCTCGAGCTGGTTTATCTCAAGCGTTACACTTGCAGTGATTTTGCCGGGTTTGAGTTGCCGCATAGATCCTCATCCTCACGACCTCCGCCGCCCGTTCTGCGGCGTAAGGCAGTGAATGATTCAATTATACAAAACGAGCCGGCCGGGGACTGGGGATAACTCCGAGACGGGTGCGTCTTGGAGTTCTGTCGGCGTTTACGGCGTTACCGCCGGACTCATGACTTATTCACCTGGGTCCGCCAGAAGCCTTGCAAACTGGGGTCTCTTGAGGAATGCCGGACGTCCGGCATTTTCTAATGAGTGGCTAGAGCAGCTTGATGAATTCGTCTGTGGAGAGACCTGCTTGGTCGAGAATGCTCTTGAGCGTCCCGCGTTTGAGGTCTCTGCGGTGGAATGGAACCGTTACGATGCCTGGGCGGGTGGGATGGCGGAAATAACGATGCGAGCCCGTGCTGTGGTCCAGAAAAAAACCTGCCCGGTTCAGCGCCCGAATCACATCGGTGGGCGTACAGACGGGCAGGCGCGGCATGACGGCCTAGATATTCACCGCAACGCGTTCGACACTGGCCGGACTGGGCTCGATGGGAATCTCCTCGCCGTGCTTCACGAGACTTTCCAAGTAGCCTCGGATGGCATCCTTCACCATCTCGCGGGCCTCCTCGATGGTGTCGCCCTCGGTGACAAGCCCCGGAAGCGCCGGAACCGTCACAATGAACCCCCCTTCGACGGCGGGCTCAAAAACGGCCGTGTAGTGGTACTGTGGCACGGGCTGACCTCCTGGCATTGGTTTCGTCTCCAGACTCATGACCCTTTGATTCTAAGGCACTGGCGCGAGGCGTCAAGGCGCGCCGCTCTACGGGACATGCGTAGATGGTCGGTCCCGTAGCCGCCCGAGCGGAAAAATCAGGTCGGAGCGACTTCGCGCGGAAGCACCGTAGAATCGATCTTATCTGCCGTGCGCCCGCGCCGAATCGCTTTCCTCGACGCATGCCTTGAAGAAGGCCAAGCCGGCAACGGTCATCTGCCCGCTCTCGGGTTCGATGCCGTGGTCGCGCAGCCACTCGCGATAGGCGTCAGACACGGACGGAACGTCTGCCGGGCCGCCGCTCAAATGGAAGTCGGCGGCAAATTTCTGGCGGAGCAGCGCGCTGTCCGCGGCGAAGAGCCGTTTAGGATGCTTGGGTGTGCGCCGTCGGAGCACGTTGCTTTTGATTGTAGGGCGCCGGGGCAGAGCGTCAAGGCGACGCCTCCGCACCTCAACCCGCGCGCGTTGGCTGGCGCCGCCAGTTGACGCGGTCCCTTCAGGCCTTGCCGATCAGGTATTGGATTGACCTCGAATTGCCCCTTTGGAAAAGGAAATTAACGCCCAAGCGCATTATGCTGAAATTATTTTGCATCCGCAGTTTGCCGAGTCGTGACTGCCGTCTTTTCTGGCTCCCATGCCTTGATCGTGGCATGGGAAGTTCTGCGATACAATCGGTAGGCAATTCAAACAGAAAAGTGGCCCGCGATCTTTCGACCGGGGGCCGCCCTGCCGCGCAGGAGCTTACGGGGTTGCGGCAGGTGTTAGCGCCCGCGTTGGCGTCGGAGTGGGCCTAGGGGGTCGGGGGCGGCGGCGGCGCGATTCCCGTTCCGGTTAGATGCACATGATGAGGGCTCGTCGGATCGGGGCTGTCAGTTACATTGAAGCTTGCACTGAGCGACCCGACCTTGGTCGGCTTGAAGGAGACGAGATACGTGCACTTTGAATGTGCCGCCAGCGACGTGGTGCAGGTGCCGCCCGTCTTCTCGAACTGCCTCGGGTTGGTACCAGCAATCGACTGGCTCAGGGTGATGCTGACACGCTGGTCGTTCATTACCGTGACCGTCTTGGTCGTGGTGGTGCCGACGGCGTGTTTTCCGTAGGCGATAGACGTGGGAAGCACCGAAACGACCGGCGTCGGAGTAGGGGTCGCAGTGCGAGTAGGTGTCCGCGTCGGCGTCTTGGTCGCCGTCCGCGTCGGCGTCGGGGTCTGTGTAGACGTAGCCGTCCGCGTGGGCGTTTGAGTCGCCGTCGGCGTCTGCGTCGCCGTTTGGGTCGCGGTCTGGGTCGCCGTGGCGGTCGGCGTTGCAGTCGCAGTCGGGGTCGGCGTCACGGTCGCAGTCGCCGTCGCGGTCTGAGTTGGCGTAGCCGTGGGCGTAGAGGTCGCGGTGGCGGTCGGCGTGGGCGTGGGAACCACAGCGCCGTACTCGAACGCGCCGATGTCGCAGGCGCTGTCCGTCGCCGGGCGCGCTGCACCGCGCTGGTCCGTGGCCGGACAATCGGCAGTCGGGATCGCGGCGATCGCATAACTGCCCGATTCAAGCGCAATGGTCTCGGTCGGCCCGCCGTTATTCGCCAGCCCGCCGGGGGCAAGCGCCACATTACTATCGCTGACGCCATCGCCGATCGTATCGCCATTGGCTGCCGTGCTGGTGCCGAAGGCACACGAACCGTCGTCATCGATGTTGTAGCCGCCGTTATACACGCCGCCATAGCAGTTTCCGTCCGAGGGGTTTCCGCCCGTGTTGTTAGCCAGAATGCTGTTGGTGACCGTCACCGTGCCATAGTTGGCGATGCCGCCGCCGCCGCCCGAGATCTCGTAGCCATAGTAGGCGGCGCTGTTGCCCGAGAAGGTGCTGTTGGTGACCGTCACCGTGCCATAGTTGTAGATGCCGCCCCCGTAGCCGCCGTCGCTGGCGCCGCCGAGGCCGCTGCTGGCACCATTGCCCGAGAAGGTGCTGTTGGTGACCGTCAGCGTGCCGCCGTTGCCGATGCCGCCGCCGATCTCGGCAGGGTTGCCCGAGAAGGTGCTGTTGGTGACCGTCACCGTGCCGCCGTTGCCGATGCCGCCGCCGACGCCAGCAATATTGCCCGAGAAGGTGCTGTTGGTGACCGTCAGCGTGCCTTGGTTGTAGATGCCGCCGCCGATGGCGCTGACGTATTCGGTGCCGTTGCCCGAGAAGGTGCTGTTGGTGACCGTCAGCGTGCCTTGGTTGTAGATGCCGCCGCCGTAGCCGCCGGCGGTGGTGCCGCCGTAAGCGGTGTCGTCGATAAAGTCTAGGGCGGCATTGCCCGAGAAGGTGCTGTTGGTGACCATCACCGTGCCATAGTTGGCGATGCCGCCGCCGTTGCCGTAGATGACGCAGCGGCCGCCCCCGAGGCTGCCGTACCAGCGGGCGAGGCAGAATTTGCTTCCCTGGGCAATGGTCAGGGCGTTCACGTTCAAGGTGGCGCCCCCGTTTACTGCGAGCACTTGGAAAGAGTTGGCACCATCCACTGTCACTGCTTGCGTGGTTCCGTCAATTGTCAGAGTGTTCTGGATCGCGGGCAGGCTGCCGACCAGCGTAATCGTCCCGCTGACGCTGAAATTGATCGTGTCGGTGCCGGTGCCGGCTGGGCATCCGTTCACGGCGGCCTCCGCGTTGGCTGCCGTCATCGCGTCGCGCAGGGCGCAAACTCCCGCCGAGCCTGGGTCAGCCGTCGTGTTGACGATTATCGGCCCGCTCGCTTTCAGCGTGGTTAGGATCGGCGCCAGCAAGGTCAGTGCGAGCAAGATGAGCAGCGCGGCGAGGAAGGCCGGCTTCGCGACGCCCCGATAGAGATCTCTACGGGCGCTTGCTGTTTGATCCTTCATCGGGAGTCGCTCTCCCTGTCGTTGCCTCAGGTGCAAGCCGCTTGCGCGCACTCTCTGGTTCGCCAGACGGGCGCGCACTCTCGGATTCCAACTTGCCGTATAGACTCAATGGCCTCGGGTCGCAAGGGTTTAGCCGGAATTTCCATTTTGAATCGTGATTCCGTCTAGCGCGACGCCAGCGAATCTGCAAATGGAAAATTCAAACCCGGTTTTGAGTGCAAGGCACTTCCCACAGCGCCGGAATGGGCCGGTTTCACATCTGGCGGCCACGTAACGTTGGGAAAATGCCATCTTCCCAACCGAATTCTCAGGCACTTCTCCCGCCGCCCTAGCGTCATCATCGAAATTCGCTCCCCTCTGGTCTCGCCTTACCCCGCCGGCGTCAGAGGTCACTCGCGCACCCTGAAAATCGACCCGCAAGGAGCCATTGAAAGAGAGCTGAAAAGGCCGATTTTGCATATCACCCACTGGCTGTCCTCCTCCACACCACCCCAATCGCATCCAAACCCGCATCCATCAGGGCTTTTCTTGCATTTCATCAAATTGGTAGTTCACTGAGAAAATGGAAATCCGAGTTAACATATTACCGATAGCGTGTGGAGCATAGTGTGTGCATAACTGCCTTTTTCCTTTCTCAGACCTTCTATATACTTAAACTAGCTCGTTGCGAGGGGCATTCAGCCTCGTCAGCACATTTCCAACACAAAAGGAGAAGGGTATGGAAGGACTACTCGCTCATCGCGATTCGCACAAACTTGCCCGCAACGACCTGGCGCTGATCCCGGCGCCGGAAGGCACGGACACTTTCAAGCCGGTTCCGCACGCAGAACTCGTCTCAAGCGTCCTCGAAGGCCTTTCCTTCAGGCAGATCAACGTGGTGCGAGACGAATACGCCGTTTCGGAAGACGGCATGAAGCTATTTGGGTTCCTCGACCTCGAAACCGGCTTCGACGGCGCGCGGTTCTCGCTCGGCATCAGGAACGCGAACGACAAGTCGATGCGCCTTTCGATGACCGTGGGCTACCGCGTGTTCGTCTGCGACAACATGGCTTTCTGGGGCGATTTCACCCCGGTGCTCCACAAGCACACGAAGAACTTCAACCTGGTTGATGCCATCGATGTGGGCCTGGGAAGAATGCAGCGCAACTTCGAGCCGATGCGGAAACAGGTAGAGGGCTGGAGAGAGCGCCAGATCTCGGACGAGGACGCAAAGCTCATCATCTACCGAGCGTTTATCGAGGCTGACCTGGAAGCGCCAAAGCACCTGGGCCGCGCAGTCCACGACCTCTACTTCAACCCGCAATTTCCCGAGTTTCAGCCGCGAACGCTCTGGAGCCTGTCAAACGCCTTCACGTCCGCCTTCAAAGGCCTCGACCCGGTTCCTCAGTTCAAGGCGACCGCGAAACTTGGCGAATTCTTGAACCAGGTCACGTGACTAGATGGCCTCGTCAGGTTGCCACGACTCCTGAACGATGGCGGGCGTACGGGAAGGTACGGGAGCCGGCGGGCATCCTGATAAGCGCCTGCGGCCGGGGTCCGTCTGCGACATCCCGTAAGTTCCGCTGGCGGCCTTCTGCCTGCCGACTCCCCCGGGCCTTGCGGCCCTCCGCACCCTTCCCGGTGCCCGCAGTAAAAGTCGTGATTCAAAAAGCCTCGCTTTGAGCGGGGCTTTCTCTTTGGAACCGCTTCGATTTAGGTGTGACTGTCGGCGCAACCCGGCCGTATCGCGGCAGTTCGACCCTGCGGTGTGGGGAAGCGGGGGGTCGCTCTCGCCTAGTTCGGTGCGCAGCGGACGTTTGACAGGTTGTCCACAGGGGGATTAACGTGCCGGACGTTAATTGGCGGCGGAGGTGCGGTTGTGAGTCAGCGATTTTCGCGGTTCAAGTATGTCCGGTCGCCAATCCGCCATACGCCGGGCGCAACGCCCGGACAGCGCCGGCCTGGCACGTCCTGTGGATGCGCCGGTCTGCAAGCCTTACCTTTCGATTTCTGAACTGGCTACACTAACGCCGTGGACGGATCAGGCGATCCGGACGATGGTTTCGCGGGGCATCTTCCGCAAAGGCGAGCATTTCTTTTATGTGGGGAGGCGACCGGTATTCAAATGGGCGGCCGTGGTGGCCTTTATCGAGAAGGGCCCGGCGCCTGAGCGGGTTCCACACTATCGCGAGCAGCTGAATTTATGGGACGAAAGCGCAAGGTCCGCCGGCAAGCCTGTTCCGTCGAAATAACCGCCACAGGTCTTTTGCGATTCCGCTTCCGGTGGAAAACGCCGGATGGTCTGGTGAAGAGATTCGCGGAGGCCACGGCACTGCGCGACACTCCGGAGGACCGCGCGCGGGTGGAGCGGCAGGCGGAGATGATCGGCGCGGAGATCAGGGGCGGGGCGTTCGATTACCTGAAGTGGTTTCCGAACGGAAACCGCGCGGCAGAGTTTCTGACGGCGGCCGGCATCCGGTTGGAAGGAAACACGGCCGCAGGGGACGCGCGGCGCGATCCACGGCGGGATACCTGGACGGTACGCCGCTATTACGCGGAGTGGGTGGAGCGCAAGGTCGCGCCCTATGTACGCGCTTCGGCCGCGCGCGATTACCGGGGTCACTTCCGCAGCTACATTCTCGACGTTCTGGGCGATGTGGCGCTCGAAGACCTGTCGCTCGCGCACCTGGAAGATTTGCGCGCGACGATGCGCAAGCGCGGGCTTTCGGAGAAGACTATCCGGAACGCGATTGACGGTTCGTTCCGGGCGATGTCGCGGGATGCCTCGCAGGATGACATTCCGGTGGCGCTCCCATTTTCGAAGCTGCGGTGGCCGGACAAGATCGTTCCGGGACCGTCCCCGTTCACGGCTGAGGAGCGTGATCAGATTCTCGAGTACTTCAGCACGAAGCGATGGAAGGTGGGCGGCTTCAACGACACGCGGCTTCATTATCCGTACTTTGCGTTCTTATACACGCTGTTTTTCACGGGCATGCGCCCATCGGAAGCAGCCGCGGTTCGGATTCGTAGCGTCAATCTCGGGACGCGGACCATGCAGGTCGAGCGCTCGCGTCATCTCGGGGCCGAGGCTGCACCCAAGACGCTGCGCGCGCGCCGGGCGGTGCGGCTGACGCGGGGCAACGCGGAGGTGGTGGAACCGCTCATCGAGCTGAAGGCTCAGCCGGATGATTATCTGTTCCGGAATGTCGGGGGCGCGCCGATCGATGCCGCGAACTTTTACGACCTGTTCCGAGACGCGCAGCGGGCGCTGTCCATCTCGCCGCTGCGCGATCTCTACTCTGCGAAGGACACGTACATTTCCTTGGCGCTCACGAACGGCGTGAGCCTAACGTGGTTGTCGGAACAGACAGGCGTCGCGGTGGCGACGATCCTGAAGCACTATGGCCGCTTCATCCATTCCTCGCAGGCGGATGATTTCGAGATGTCCAAGATCGAAGGTGAAAAAACCCCAGATCCGGTACAGTTTGGACACCGCCATGGACACCGCGCATCTATCAAAAGGCCAAACCCCCGATTTCCCAAGGGTTTTGTGGCGTCCCCGACGGGATTTGAACCCGTGTTACCGACGTGAAAGGCCGGTGTCCTAGGCCGAGCTAGACGACGGGGACTTCGACAACGAAAACCCTGACGGGCAACCTGCGCTATCGCACGTGTCCGCGCAAGCTACTATAGGCGCAAGAACCGCCGCAAGCACGCCGCACGCTCACCTAGCGAAGCGGAGCCGGCCGACGATCTCTCTGACCGGGCGCTTGCGATGCTCTGCGAAGGTTCTGAATTTGGACCCCGGTTTTGTTCGCAGTGGACTTCAAAGGTGGATCGAAGCAGGCGCCCCGCAGCTTAGGTTGGAACATGGATCTGAGAAAGGCTCCCGGCGGATGAGGGTTCGAGCGCGGAGGGTACGTGTCCGTTCGCCGCGTGTGCGGCGGCCCGAGGGCCGGGGGCGGGCGGCCTGAATGACCCAGTCCGGCTGCGGAATAGGCGCGTAGACGACGCTTCCAAGTGGGGGATTATCGGGGTGTTGACCCCACACACTAAACGGTAAAGATCGCGGGAACCGTCCCAGTATTCTAGTTAATGACCCTCTGAGTAGGTGTTGTAAGTGTAGCTCGGCGGCCCGTCGTGGGACCAAATATCGGGTTTGACTCTCCAGCGAGCGCAAAAACCAGTCATGTGTGTATCGCCACGAACGTCGAGACATTTGACGTACCCATAGACCCAGTAGTTCGTCTTCCCTTGAAGGATTGCGTCGAGGTCTCCCCTCCTAAGATGAGTGGCGAGAGGCACCGATTGGGTGAATTTGTCGTTGGGCGCAACTGCAATGGTCGGTCTCATTGGAATCGGGCTCCAATACGTGGGGTCCGGTTCCAGAGAGGGCTTGAGTTGACTGGCAATGAATATCTCGGTGACAAATGTCGCCGTTCGACCATAATTTCTGAACCCCACGACCACATTCGGCCAATTTGGCGGCGGATCTTCAGGAATCGGCCCCACATCGAATCGTTCAACGAGCAATCGGGGCCATTCAATGCGTATAAGAGCTTCCGCGCTGGTCTTTGCGGCATTCGCCGCGATCTCGGTAGCGGCGAGAGTCTTTGTCGCCGCCCGCCAGCCACGATAGCCATAGTAGGCGAGCAGTCCGGTAAAGACCACGAGAAAAAGAGCGCAGACAGCCTGAGCGACGGCGCTGATCGCGATGGCACACTCCATGCCTGTCGGTATACCATCGTCCGTCCGAACGCAATGGCTGGCGCGGCGCGTTCTGAGCGGCGGTCCTGAAACCGGGGCCGCCGCGTTCGTTTGTCGGGCCGTAGCTCCATAGCCCGGTCGCGCGGCGCGGGCGGCCTGAATGTGCCCGTTTGACGCGGCTTTCCGCGCCCCTTTCCCATCTGAGTAATTAAGTTGCTACGCGAGGGCCGTTACGCAATAGGTATCACCAACGGCCCGGAACGGCCCTTGAGCGCTCCCGGCCCGGAGGACTTCACGAAAGTAGAACACGCTGAAGAGGTTGTTGAGAACGAGAACGGGGCATGAGGCGGCGCGGTGTGCGGTGGGGTAATGAACGACGCCCCGGAAAGCGGGGCCAAGGAGCCCGACGTGAATGCGATTGCTGAAGGCAAGGCCACGCGGCGGAAGGCCGCGAAGCCGAAATCCCCGCGCGGAGCCGCGAAGAAGACGGCGCGGGGAAGGCGCCCGGAGAATCCGATCACCAAGACCGAGATGTGGTGCCGACCGCATAACCGGATGCATCCACGATCCGAATTCGCGCCGTCGTTCATCAAGCGCAAGGACTTCAGGTGCAAGGCCGCGTTCAAGGCCGCCTACGGCGACCGGGGCGTGAAGCCGAAGGCCGGGAAGAAGGCCCGCGCGAAGAAGTAAGCTGCGACGTCCCTCCGCTCAGGGGCCGGGGCCAGAGGGTCTCCGGCCCTTCTCGTTGGACGGGGGATTGGCCTTTTGATATATGGATGGGAAGATCGATTTAATCGGGAGAGGCTACAGATAGTGAGATTCATTACCGTAAAGCCCAAAGGTATTTCACACTTTCGACGAAAGAAGAGTGGAGGAGGATTGACGAAGGTGAAAGCTTCTCGATGGCATACTCGGGCGATAACCGGATGTCGCAAAAGGAAATGACGATCCCAATCGATCCGAGCAACAGGAGGGATTATGCCTGTAACGATTTCGTACGATCTAGTAGTAACTGACAATAATCAGTGGAACTATGTTCGGAGCATGCTTGAGAGGTTCGGCTGGCAGCGGCTCGGGGGAAGCGTGTTCCGCTACCCGAGGCGTGGACAAATCGATGAAGACTGGCTGAACGACGTCATTCCCTCCCTCATGTTCCTAAGGTCCTACGTTCTGAAAAACAGTATCAGTATAAAGTACTTCACAATCGATGCGAGCAGCATCAGCATGATCGATTTGAGCGATCCCAACCTCCTATTTGGAGAACCTCCCAGAACGGGTCCAGAGCTCAGCCTGAAGGATCCGACGAACGACCAGTCAGCGGCGAAGACGATTCGTGATTTCGTCGATGCTGCTATTAAAGCGACAACATAAACGAGACCGGAAATTTCCCCGGCCCCACCTTTATTTCGGGCGCGCGTGACAGCCCCGGTCGATGATCGGCAGGCCGCCCTCTTTCCGGGGGCTTGTGGATTCGGCGCGGGGTTGTTCGGGGGATCGGCCTTGATTGTGGGATGGGGTTAAGCGCCTAATCGATCAGGCGGCGCGCTGGTTTAGCCCCCCTTTGCTGGCGCGCGCCGTTGGGGTCGGGGGTTGAAAGATCTTCGGCCCCATCTTTATTTCGGGCGTGGCGGGGGGCAAGATCGAGTGCAACGAGAAGGTGACTCTCCGCCATGTGGGGCGCACCCATCCCTTAAGACCGATCCGACGGGCTCGCTGAATGCTTTCAAAACAACTCGACCAAATCACGGAAGCTGACCTCAACGATCTGATCACCTTGCGGATTGCTGAGCGAAAGACGCTTGATTACAAGCGTCAGCTACCCGACGAGAGAGAAAAATTCGTGGCCGACGTCTCTTCCTTTGCCAACACCTCCGGAGGAGATTTGATCTATGGGATTGACGCGCCCTCTGGGTGTGGAGAGCCGACATCGATTCCCGGATTGAGCCTGCAGGCTCCAGAGCAAGAGAAATTACGTCTTGAGCAGTTTCTCCAGTCCGGTTTGCGACCGCCTCTACCCCGCCACGATATTCAACCCATTGGGTTGAACTCGGGGCTTTACGTGCTCATCGTCCGTGCATGGCAGAGCTGGATCGGACCGCATCGCGTTGGCGATTATGGCCCGTTTTATGCGCGAAATTCGGCGGGAAAATATCAGCTCGACGTTGGGCAGCTTCGACAAGCTTTTGGCTTTTCCCACTCTATCTCCCAGCGAATCAGCGCCTTCAGAGCCGAACGCATTTCGAAGGTCTATGGCGCGGAACTCCCGGCTCCCGTTCGTGAAGGCCCGCGCCTGCTCATTCACATAGCCTCTCCGTCTGCGTTCGCTCCTTTTCCCGAACTAGATATCGCGGATTCGCTGAGCAAAGCGTTTGCGGACCACGGTGACAACTTCGGCTTCTCGACTTTTCAACCTTTTTCGCACACGGGTGGATGGGACGCCTTTGTCAATTTGGAAGGCAGGGTCGTGTTCCCCGCCGCCTACGGCGGACGACCGGCTGGTAGGTCCTACGTTCAAATTTATCGGTCGGGGATTGTCGAGGCCCTTTGGCTGCTGCCATTTGTTCCCCGTCATGACCAGGAATCTCACCAGGAGTTGGCGTTCATTCAAGGCGACGGGTGGGTACCGGATCTTCTTCGGCTTCTGCCGGAATATCTCGCGGGTCTCAGTAAACTCGGCGTCGCACCCCCTTTCTTTCTGTTCTTTAGTTTTCTTTCGATTCAGAGATTTCATCTCGTTGGGCCGGGCCTCAGCAGAACCTCGCGCCCCTTCGATCGAGATCAAATTCTACTGCCAGAGATTTATGTTGAAACGCTTCCGAGTGATGTAAGACCTTTACTCCGGCGTCCCCTCGACATGCTGTGGAATGCGGCTGGCGATGAGGTGAACCCGTACGTGAGCTAGCCTCGTTTAAGGGCAACTGCGCGGGCCGGAGGTGCCCCGCCGTGAAATGGAACCGGCCACGAGGTTCGCTCACGCCGATCCGGGCGCGGCGGCGGGCAGGGTCATCCGGGGCGCGGGAACAGCGTCTGGCGACCTGTCTCAGGGCGAATCGCCTAGGTAACATAATATCTCGCAAGCGTCTTACGCGGAGCGGGTAGGGTAACTGCGCGGCAGGCCCTGCTAGTCAGTCTGGCTCGCCATAATGAGCACAAGTCTTAGCGTGCGGATGACGCCACGCACCGCCCCAGAAAAATGCCTGCTCGCCGCATTCGGAGCACAGAGGCATCTGGCGGAGGTTCTTGCGAACGGCGTAGGCGCCGATAGCGATGCGGGCAGTCAAAAGAACCAAGAGCAACCATCCGATTTCCCTTTCCCTAGGCCCCTGAGAAAAAGGCACCGCCAAAAATGCGGCCACAAGAACGAAGCGAATGACAAAGTACTTTAGCGCCGCCCTATCGGCGGCGTCCTTCAGGTATCGTGGTTGGAGGCTCAAAGGAACCGGCCCGCGCTTGTCGCGCGGCGCTCCGCGTGCTCGCGCCCGCCCGGCGCACACCTTGAGCGCATCCTAAACTCAAAGGCAGGCTGCTTGCAAAGGGCGTTGTGACGGACCCCGGCTCCGTGGACATCGGTTTATCGGGAATGGGTTTGACCCCCGAACCGTACCCACACACGTGGACGCCCGCCGCGCCGACCCCCCGCCCCCTCACGTGGTTTCGCGCCTACGTTTCGGGACGGGCCGGTCCTCCGCAGGACCGCTTGGCCGGTCCTCCGGCAGGACCGCTTTCCCCGGCCACACGGCCCCGGACACGGGCCAAACTTCCGGCTCGACGCAGGGCCGCAGCCGACCCCCAAGCGGGGCAGACGCGGCGCGTGTGCCGAGGGACGGCGGCAAAATTGCCCCTCCAGACCCCGGCGATCCCCGGCCCGCGCGGCCAGCTTCCCCCTGCTTCAAGCTGCCGGGCGCTCGCGGGCGCTTTGGGCGCTCATCTCCAAAAATTAGGGCGCTCAAAGGGCACCACGACGCGCGCCTTCGCCGGATTGATTGCACGCTTCAAAGGCTTTTTGC
>CAWBJH010000001.1:1187500-3659033 GCA_963789115.1 uncultured delta proteobacterium | reverse complement strand
CTGCTAGCTAGCCAGACCAGTCCCGCGATCGACCCGTGGGCCAGCGCTGGCTAGAAACTCACCGTGATGTTCACGGTATCGGCGTAGCTTCCGGCCGGCACGTTCTGGCTGTTCGGGACCGCTCCATAGGCCGTGTAGTTTACGGCGACATTGCTCGGCGCCGCCGGTTCGATGACGGCGTTCGCCGCGGTTCCCCATACCGTGCTCAGTCCCGAGTTCGAATAGATCTCGTAGCTCAGGTAGTTGGTCCCGTTGGCCATCGCGCGTGTCGTGCCGCTGGCGTGCGCCCCGTTCGCGCCCGTATCCAGAGCGATCGTCGCCACGTCGCCCTTTGTGCACGCCAGTGAGATGGTGCCGTTGACGTCCACGTTGGTTCCAGACAACGGGCTATACGAGCCGAATGAGATCGAGGGCGAATTCGTAATTGAGCAGACGTTCGTGACCGAGGCGCTGATGGCAACGGTACCGGTTGCAGTGCCCGCGAAGCTTGGGTTCCCACTGCCCAACAGCGCCACAGCCGGCAACAGAAACAAGATGCTTCGAAGTCGCATGTTGTTCAGAGTCTGCATGTTTCTCAACTCCTAGCTACAATCTGGCGATCCCCCTTTTACTTCCCGTCGGAGTGGTCCGAGCCATCATCCGGCTGGCAAAAGTGCAGCGGTTCCGTAGCGGCTTGTTGCATGCGTGCCCGATGCAAAGCGGCGGAGAGTTGCAAAGAGTTGACAACGCCGAGAGTTGTAAAGAGTTGACAAGGCCGAGAGTTGCGAACAGTTGACAAAAAGGGTAATCGAAATTCCGGTTGAGGGCGCCCGAGAGGCGACTTAGTATCCCCAGCGCAATAGCTGAGAACCAGTGCATCGCCCGCGATGACCGGGCCGGGGAGCGTCACCGCCACGCTCGGCGTGGTGCACGTCAACGAAGTTCCAATCGCCTGCTGGACAAAGTCTGGCTGGGCCCCAGCCCGACCGGCGGCGAGCAGCAGGAATGCCGCTGCGAAAAATCCAAAGGCCCTCATTGGCACGGCCCTCGCGGGCAAGAGCAGACCACTGCCACGCTCGCCTTGCGCCTTTGTCCCCCTCGCGATGCGATTATCGGCGCGCGGCTCGTGCTGAGCGAGTTCGATGCTGCTGCCTCCGATCAAAGCGTGCTAGATATGACGTGACATCAGATTCCCTCCACTCTCCTCAACTGACAGACCTTCTCGCTCGACAGAACAGCGACTTCTTGTAGAAAAGCGTGAACACGCGCATCGCAACCGTTACGAGCCCTGCTTCGCGCACACGTACCCCGGTTGCTCCGCTCTCCGGACCTGCTCCCCGCGCTAACGACGCTGAAAAAAAAGTTGCCGCCCACAGATACCCGTACCACCTCAATCTCGCCTCCTCCTGACATCCTCCACCGGGCTGTCTCCGGGCGGCGCCCCCGAAATCATACAGTCGGCTAATCCTACAGAAAGAAGCAAAGGCAAGTCAATACTTCATACACAAGAATTTAGAAGCCTGCCACGCGCAGGAAGCCGGATCTTCACTCTGAAGAACGGCGCTGCCAACGCCAACATCGGGATCGGATCGGCGTTTCTCCGGATCGCCAGGTGACAATCCCCGGCACAACTGGCGCGGCACGGCCGACATGATGCTCATCTGATCGAGCTAGGCAAGTCGGCGGCGGCGTTCGGCTGCCGGGGCGCGTCAGGGCAGCGACGCCCTCATGCTCATGATCGTCAACGACAACGACTGGCCGTACACGCTGCCGGTGAACTTCACCGTCTACCGCACCGGCAACAGTATCACGCGTTACCGGATAAAGTCGGATGGGATCAGGACCGACGTGCTCTCCGACGAGCCGGGAGAGACGATCACGCTGGAAGCCGGAGAGAGCGCGGTCTATCTCTTCCCGATCAGCGCGAGCACGCAGTTCACGACTGCGGTGGCGATTCCGCCGCCTTCGCTGCCCAGTGGCGCGAGCAAGGCAGTACTGCACTACAGCTACATCTATAGGGACGAACTGCCTCAGCAGATGGAGGGAATCGACTGCGCCGGCGGTTGTACGGTCAATCAGGATCCTAACTTCGGAACGCTCTATTCTCAGTTCACCTTCCTCGACTCTTCCAACAACGTGCTCGGCCAAAGCGCGGTGATGAGCCTGGCCGGAAGCGGGTCATAACCCGACGTCCTGGGGAAAATCGACGCTCTCAGGTGAGTCTGGAGGGGCCGGCGAGCCGCCGGCCCCTACTTGCACGCGGGGCCCCCCACAGGCATCGCATCGGGCTTCTCCCCGCACGCCCCGGGCCGGATTTTTCGGCGCGGTGCACGGCGCGCATCTCAACTTCTGCGGCAGCGCGCCGGCGGCCCGCCGCACGGTCGGGGCATCTAATTGGCGGGCGCGCGGCCCTCGCGAAAGAAGCCGAAGAGGTATTGCGCCACTCGCCGCATCTACCCGTCATTCGATCTAAGCGACGCGCTTAGCAGAGTGCGCAGGACTTCGCCGACTAGCCGCGAGGCTTGCGCGCCACGAAACCGGTGAGTCCAGGCCGAAAGCGGATCGCCCCGTATCCGCGAAGCGCCCGCACATTGAACCCGACGCGCCGCAGAGCCTTGGCGATGTCCGTGTCGCGATAGAGGCGTTGACGGTGTACCTCCTCGCCGCGGCGGTAGAAGCGTCCCACCTTGCGAAAGGTCGTGATTCGCCGCGTGAGGAGCTTTCCCTCCTCGCGGTTCTCGACCAGTACCGCCCAATCCTTGCCGGTCGTGTAGTTGCACCGCACACCGCCCAGCATTCGTCCCGGCGCCGCCATGTCGAAGATCAAAGCGCCGCCCGGGCGCAGCGCTGCGTGGATGCGACCGAACAATCTGAACAACTCGCGCTGGGTGTTGCTCGCATCGAAAGTGTAATTGAAGACCTCGCCCAGCGCTGTGACCGCGTCGCATCGCGGAAGCTCGGCGTCAAGGAAAGAATTCCTGCACAAGCTCGCTCGCGGTGCGTTGCGGCGCGCCAGCGCGATCATAGATGCGGAACCGTCGATACCGAGTACGTTGTAGCCCGTCTCGCTCAGCCGTCGCGCCCACACGCCGCTGCCGCATCCCAGGTCGACCACCAACCCGTTGCGGATCCCACACCGCCGCATCATGGCCAGGAGCCACGGCGCCGCCTTCGCCGAGAAATCGGCAAAGCCCGCGTGATGGATGTAGGCGAGATCCTGTTCGTAACCCGCCATCGCGGCTCTTTCCCCGTCGCCCGGTGGATATCATTTATGGAGTTTGCGCGGAAATCGAACGCCCGGCGATTGCGACGGCTGCGGTTTGTGTCATTCAGAGCAAAGTCCGCGCAGCGAGCAATCCCGAAGGGGCGGCCTGCGCTTTGGGAAGTTTTTTTGGACGCCAAGAGGACGGAGCGTGAACGGAACGAGACGCGCCACCTTGGCTCCGAACGCCACAGAAATTCATCATGACGAATGTCCCCACGAGTCGCCCGCATGCGTGCTTCTGCGCGCACGTGCCGCAGCACGCTTCTTGCATCGAACCGTTCCCCGCAGAGGAGTGCTTATGTCTTTTCCGGAATATGCATCGTTCGACGGGATTGCGCTCGGAGAGCTGGTTCGCAAGCGCGAGGTGAGCGCACTCGAGCTCTTGGAAGAGGCGATCAGCCGCGCAGAGAAGCACAACCCGGTTCTCAATGCCGTAGTCTACAAGTTCTACGAGCAGGCCCGCGCGGCCGCCAGGACCAGGCCGATCGGCGCCGGACCTTTCGAGGGCGTGCCGTTCCTGCTCAAGGACATCCTCGGCGATTGCGAGGGGATGCCGACCCGATACGCCAGCAGTTACATGCCCGCGGTCCCGGCCGAGCAGGATGCGGAAGTAACGGCGCGCTACAAGCGGGCCGGTCTGATCCCGTTCGGCAAGACCAATGCGCCCGAGTTCGGTATTCCTCCAGTCACCGAGCCCCGGCTATACGGCCCGGCGCACAATCCATGGAATCTTGAGCGTACTCCCGGCGGCTCGAGCGGCGGCTCGGCCGCGGCGGTGGCGGCGGGAATCGTGCCGCTGGCGCACGGCAACGACGGCGGCGGCTCGATCCGCATCCCGGCCTCATGCTGCGGCCTGGTGGGGCTCAAGCCGAGCCGCGGGCGAGTTCCGCTGGCACCCAATTTCGCCGACGTGATGGGTCCCGGGTTGGTCGTCGAGCACGTCCTGAGCCGCACGGTGCGCGACAGCGCGGCGGCGCTGGATGCGACCGGCGGCCCGGCGCCCGGCGATCATTACTTCGCTCCGGCGCCGGCGCGGCCGTATCTGGAGGAGGCTGCGACTCCTCCCAGGCGGCTGCGGATCGCGTTGTCGACTCGCAGCATAATCGGCGATCCAATCGATGACGATTGCGCGCAGGCGGCTGTCAGCGCGGCGAAATTGTGCTCAGAGCTGGGCCATCACGTCGAGGAGGAATCGCCCTCGATCGAGTTTGAGGCGATCGTGCCGGCCTTCCTCACGGTTTACGCGGCGCAATGCGCCGGGGCGATCGAAGGGGCGAAGCTTCTGACCGGCCGCGAGCCGACCCGCGATTTGTTCGAAGCGATGACCTGGAACCTGTATCAGATGGGCCGCCAGATCCCCGCCGCGCAATACCTGATCGCAGTCGCCGCATTGGCGCGAGTGACGCGCAGCTTCGCGGCCTTCTTCTCCGATTACGACCTGCTGCTCACGCCGACGCTGGGGCTCCCTCCGCTCAAGATCGGCACCATCGATTTCACCAGCCCGCAGGCCTCCGTGATGGACGATCCCATCGCCAGGTTTGCCCTCCTTAATCCGGTCTACAATGTGACCGGCTGGCCGGCGATCTCGATACCGCTGTACTGGACCCGCGATGGGCTGCCGATCGGGGTGCTGTTCGGCGCGCGATTCGGCGACGAGGCGACCCTGTTTCAATTGGCTGGAGAACTGGAGCGCGCCCGCCCCTGGATCGACCGCAAACCGCCGATCTGGGACTAGCAGAAGCTCGGCGCAGAGGACCCGCAGGCGCGAAGCCTATGCTGTCGCGTCGATTGGCGCTTGTGGCACCGGTCTTTCCGCGTAGTTCGCCAGCGTCCTGACCTGAGCCGCCCCAATTACCTGGCAAGCACGATATTGTCGATCAGGCGCGTGCGACCGACGCGGGCCGCGATCGCGAGCAGCACCGGGCGGTCGAGCGCCGACGCCGGTTTAAGCGTCTCGGCGTCCACCACCTCGACGTAATCGACGCGGATATCCGGCGCCTCGGCAAGGTGCCCGGTCGCGATGCGGATCAACTCCTGCGGCGTCGCGCCGCCGGCGGCAAAGCGGTCGCACGCGGCGCCGAGCGCACGGCTCAAGCTCAACGCCTGCTCGCGCTCGGCGGGACTCAAGTAGGCATTGCGCGAGCTCATCGCCAACCCGTCGGGCTCCCGCACGATCGGCATCCCGACGATCTCAATATCGAAGTGGAGATCGTGCACCATCCGGCGGATGGCGCACAATTGCTGAAAGTCCTTCTCGCCGAAAAGCGCGAGATGCGGCTTGACGATGTTGAAGAGCTTGGCGACGACGGTGGTGACGCCGCGAAAATGACCCGGGCGGCTGCGCCCACAAAGCCCCTGCGTGAGCCCGGTCACTTCGACCCGGGTCTGAAAATCGGCGGGGTAGACGGCCGCCGCCTCGGGTGCGAACACCACGTCGACCGCAACCGTGCGCATCAGCTCGCAATCGCGATCGAAATCGCGCGGGTAGCCGGCGAGGTCCTCGTTCGGCCCGAACTGGATGGGATTGACGAACGAGGAAGCGACCAGCAATGTGGCGCGGCGGCGCCCTTCGCGCATCAGGCTCAGATGCCCCTCGTGCAGGAATCCCATCGTCGGCACCAGCGCGACCCGCGCGCCCTCCAAGCGCGCGGCTTCGCTCAGGCGCTGCATTCGGCGCGGCGAGCTGACGATTTGCACGCCCGCAAGGCCTCCTTAGCAGGTTGCGGAAAAAGTTTCCGCAGCCTTCCCCCCCTCTGTTATCTCCCCCTGGTGCCGTTCCAACTTGTTTGGGCTAACCGGGATAGTCAGCCTTCCTCTTCAGCCCGTAGCAGTGCTCGGCGCCGGGAAACGTCCGTTCCCTGACCTCGCGCACGTAGCTGTGAGTTGCGGCGGCGACCTCTTCACGCAGGTTCAGGTAAGGCTTTGCGAAGTGCGGAGTCGATTCGCTGAGTCCCAGCAAATCGTGCATCACCAGCACCTGCCCGTCGCAATCCGGGCCCGCGCCGATCCCGATCGTGGGCACATTCAGCTCTTGCGTGATCTCCTTTCCCAGCGCCGCCGGCATCCCCTCGAGCACGATCGCGAAGGCTCCCGCGGCCTCCAGCGCCGCGGCGTCCTCAAGCAGCCTCTCGCGACATCCCGGGCGCCGTCCCGACTGGCGGCCCTGCACACGATAGCCGCCCATCCGATGGACCGATTGCGGCGTGAGCCCGATATGGCCCATCACCGGGATATCGACCTCGACCAGGCGCCGCACGGTTTCGGCGATACTGACGCCGCCCTCGAGCTTCACCGCCTCCGCGCCGCCCTCCTTGAGCAGCCGTCCGGCGTTGGCGACCGCGGTCTCACTGCTCACCTGGTAGGAAAGGAAGGGCATATCGGCAACCAGCAGCGCGCGCCGGCGCGCCCGGGCCACCATCCGCGCGTGATAGATGATCTCGTCCACGGTGACGCCGATGGTGGTGTCGGCTCCCTGCACGACCATCCCGAGGCTGTCGCCGACCAGGATGACGTCGATGCCGGTCTGGTCGAAGATCTTCGCGAATGCGTAGTCATACGCGGTGAGCATCGCGATCGCGCGATGCTCGGCTTTCATCCGCGATAGATCCGTGACTCGAACCTTGTCTTTGTCCATGCTCGGGTCCTCAGCAGACAACGCGCCGCGCTTTCACCGACGCGCGCGCCTGGCTCCAAACCGGCGGCGTATTTCCATCCGGCCCGAACCAGGCGAGCTTGGCGCTGAGAGACTCCGGGCGACCCGTGGCGAGGCAGTAACCGGCAACGAGGTCGGGTACGTTCGGGGTCCCGGTCGTACCTTTCACCGCAGCGCTCGCTTCGCTCGATACGGTTGGCAACCTCCCACCGACTCGAACGAAGTGAGCGTATTGGTGAAAAAGATCCGGGCGCCGACGTCAGCGATTATGTGCCGCCTCCTTGGCGGCGTTGAGTTCACCTTGGCCTCGCCGGGCAATTTCTTCCCTCGACGGGCCTGTTTTCTTTTAGTACAAACCCCACGCGACAGTAAAGAACGCGTTTCCCGGTCGAGACGGAGCCCGGTCGTGGCGAATCGTTCAGTAGTTCAATCCGCTCGCGGTGGTGGGAACCTGCACCGGCACCTGCATCCGCGTGCCGTTGCGGATTACGCTCAGGTACACCACGTCGCCCGGCTTGGCCTCCCGCATCTGGTCCTCGAAGTCGAGGAAGTTGCTCACGCGCTTGCCATCGACGCCGATAATCATGTCGTAAAATTCGCCCACGTGGGTCTGGTCGAGAACCGCAATTGCGAGGATCGCCGGGGGGAACACCATCGCAGCAGCGACCGCGGCCCCTTCGAGCACGGTGTGACCGGTGGAGTTATAGCCCCTCAGCCCGGCGTCGGCAGCGGGCGATCCCGCGCGAACCTTGACGACCAGCAGACCGTCGGCCTGCTCGCCGCTCTTGAGTTTGCGCCGGTCCTCGCGCAGCTCAAGTCCGATCGGGGATTCATCGCTGCCCTCGCTCATGAATTCCTGGAGGCTGTGCAGATTGGGCGCCGTGACGGGCGGCGGATTCTGCGCCGCCTCGTAATCCTCGACCGCCTTGTTGCCTACCGCGCCGGTCGCGCCGTTGACATCGGGTTGCGTGTCGTCAGCCGTGGCACTGTCCGCCGCCGAGGGCGGCGCGGAAGGCACGGCCTGCGGAATCTCAGCGACCGCCGGCTGCTCGGAATCGGACTGCGAAGCGGAAGACGCCGGCGGCGAATACGAACTTGCGGCCGCGTGCGGTTCCCGCCGCTTGGCCGGGCCAGCCGCATCCGTAGCGGCGGCCGGCGACGGCGCGGCCGAGGCAGCGGCCGCGGGAGCCGGCGCGGGCGACGCAGCGGGGGCGGAAGCGTCGCTGACTATTTCCGTGCGAATCGAGTCATCCGCGAAGCTCGTAGCGCTCAGGCCGGGCGCAAGCGCGATAGCGCCGACCGCTAGCAAGGGGAGATAAGCTCGTCCTGAGCGAAGCCGAAGGAAGAGGGGGAGCAGACTGCCGAAACCTTTTCCGCAGCCTGCCGGGTGCAGGCTAATTGAGACGATAGCGGCTCTCATGCTCCACCACGCGGCCCTCGATGCGCAGTTTCTTCAGGTGCGAGCGAACGGAGCTGGCAGCAGCCCCATGCAGGTACTCGGGAACGTCGGTATAGATTCGCCTGACGATCGTCATCACCTCCAGCGGCCCCCCCCTGAGCGCGTCGAGAATCTGGCGGTCGCGCAGTTCGCGATGGGCGATGTACTCGCGGAGCTTCCTTTTTGGATCGAGGATTACGGGACCGTGCGCCGGATAGATCTTCTCGAGGTCGAGCTCGAGCAGCCGCCTGAGCGAATCCATGTACTGGCCGAGGTCGCCGGTGTCTTCCGGAATCACGGTCGTTCCCGCTCCCAGCACAAGGTCCCCCGTGAACAACGCACGCTCCTCTTTTAGATAGTAGCACAAATGGTCGGGAGCGTGCCCGGGCGTGAGGACCCCGACCAGCGTGGCGCCGTCGCCGGCAATCTCCGCTCCGTGGTCGATCGGTGTGATCGGCTCGGCGGCGTCGTCGTGGCCGCGCCACGGCTTCTTCATCACCTCGAGTGGACCGAAGCGCTCGCGGACCTGCGCTACTCCGCCGATGTGGTCGATATGAGCATGGGTCAGCACGATCCGATCGATCTCGTTGCCGTGGCAGAGCTCGCGGAGCGCGCATGCCAGCAGGTCGGCATAGATCGGGACCCCCTGACCGGTGTCGAGCAGGATTGGGCGGCGGCCGACGCCGATCAGGTAGGTATTGGTGCCGGGGCCGGTGAACGGGCTCGGGTTTTTTCCCAGCACGGTCGCGACGCGCCGAGAGAGCCGTGCGGAGTCGGGCAAGTTCAGCCCGATCATCGAATCGGTGACAACCCGCTCAGCCATCGGATTCAGCCGGACGCCGCAGGCCCCCTGGCATGGTGCTTCTGCCGTCGGTGAAGCGTCTCTCCTCGAAAATCGTTTTTCCGCACCCTGCTAGATGCGCCGGTTGCGGTCGAAAATCAAACGAAGCCCCGTGAGGGTCAGAAACTCGTCGACTTCCTCGATCGCCTTGGATTCGGACGCGATCAGCTCGGCTATGCCGCCGGTGGCGATCACGCGGACCTTCTCGCCGCGCTCGCGGCGAATCCGCTCGACCAGCCCGTCGACCAACGCCGTGTAGCCGAAGATCAGGCCGGATTGGATCGCCGCTACGGTCGTGCGTCCCACCGCCTCGCGCGGGCGCACCAACTCGACGCGGTAGAGTTTGGCGGCGCGCTCGATCAGCGCGTCGCTGGCGATTCCCAGCCCCGGCGCGATGGCGCCGCCGGCGTACTCGCCGCGGCCGGTGATGTAGTCGAAGGTGGTCGCGGTACCGAAGTCAACCACGATGCAGGCGCTGTTGTAGCGATCGTAGGCTGCGACCGCATTGACGATACGATCGGCGCCGACCTCCTTGGGATTCTCGTAGAGAATCGGCATCCCGGTCTTGATTCCCGGCCCCACCATCAGCGGCTCGCACTGGAAGTAGCGCCGCGCGAGCTGCTCCATCACCTGGTTGAGCGGCGGCACCACGCACGCGATCGCAACGCCCTCGGGCTTGAGCGGCAGATGCAGCCCGACCGAATCGAGCAGCGTGCTCAGCAGCGCGCCATGCTCGTCGGTGGTGCGGTACGTCGAGGTATGAACCCGCCAATGATGGAGCAGGCGCTCATCCTCGTAGACTCCAACTACGGTGTGGCTGTTACCGACGTCCAGCGCGATCAGCATAGTCGCGGTCCTTTGCTCCGGAACGCAAACCCGCCCTCCCCCAATATCCTACCGCCGATTTCACAGGCGATGCTCAGCGCCCACGAGCAAAGTGGCCGTGACGGCTAGGAGGAGGGCCGTGCCACCACGTTCGGGGTGGGTACGGCGGCACGTAAACCGGCACCGGCGGATGGTAGAACAGCCAAGGATAGTACAGGGAATAAAATGGGGCGCCCAGGCTCATCGGCGGAAGGCCGCCCGCGGCCTCGGCTGCCGCTTCCTGGTTCATATACTGATCGATTCCGGCGTACGCCGGGGAGCCGCCCTGCGATTGCTGGTCGGCCGACGCGTCGGGGCTCTGCTCCTGCACGCCGGGCGATTGGTCGGAGTCCTGCGTGCTCGACTGCGGAATCTCCAGCGTCTGGTTGGGATCCTGATCGGCGGCCCCCGGAACGGCGACGGCTCCGTCGTTGGGGGCAGCGGGCGCGATCGTGGCGATGAGCAGGAGAGCCAAGCCCCCCAGCCCAGCAATCGCTGTGCGGATCGAGGCTTTCATCGCATACGGCCTCTAGAGCAGGCAACCTATCAGAGAGGTTATCACCGGGCGAAATGGAGGCCAAGGGAAACCATTGCGCGGTTTTCCCGCCGTCCGGCGCAGGCTAATATCCCGCTTCATGTCAGAGCCCAAGGTTGCATTGGTAACAGGCGCGGGCCGCGGTATAGGCCGCGACATCGCGCAACGGATGGCCCGCGAGGGCTATGCCTGCGGACTTATCGCGCGCACGAAGTCCCAGCTCGAAGAGACCGCCGCCCTGATCGAGAAAGCCGGCGGACGCGCGCTTGTCACACCCACCAACGTCTCGAAACGCGAGGATGTGATCGCGGCGGTCGCGGCGGTCGAGCGCGAGCTGGGGCCGATCTCGGTGCTGATCAACAACGCCGGCGCATATCTGCGCAAGCGTTTCGTCGAGATCACCGAGGACGAGTTCGATTTCCAGCTCAAGGTCAACGCCTACGGACCGTTCTACTGCGCGCAGGCGGTGGTGGGCGGGATGGCCGAGCGGGGCGGCGGCAGCGTGATTTTTGTGCTGGGATCGGAGAGCCGCGGCGGTCCCGCAATGTACTCGGCATACAACGCCTCCAAGCTCGCGCAGCGCGCGATCGCGGAATCGCTGGCATACGAGTACATGCATCTGGGCGTGCACTGCGCCGCGCTCGACGTCGATGGCGCGGTCGACAGCCCGCGCGTGCGCGAAGCGATGCCCAACGCGGACCCGTCGCATTTCGTGTCGCCCGCCAGGATCTGCGACGAGATCGTGCACCTGATCGATCAACCGAAGAACTCGTGGTCGTTCTCGGTGGACTTGCGCTCGTTTGCGCAATGGCGTCCGCGCGTCGCCGCAAAAAAGCAGAGCTGAAGACCTGGCAGGCTGCGGAAAAAGTTTCCGCAGGCTGCTCCCCCTCTCTTATCTCCCCCTGGTCAGACCAGGGGGAGAAGATTGAGGTTTTTCACCGCGATGCTCACTTCGTTCGAGCCGGTGGGAGACTCCGCCAGTGGGTCGAGCGAAGCGAGCGTGTCGGTGAAAGCCGGTTTTCATGCAGGGTGCTTCTGGGATCGGCGAAGTGCCCGGTCTCGACAATCGTTTTTCCGCACCCCTGCTAGTGGGCGGGCCGCCGTGCACGCCATCCTGGCTGCGTGCGCAAGCACAAGCCAATGAGCGCGGTACGGGCAGTGTCGCTTTCCGCGCGGCACAATTATACTGGGATGGCTTCGCGGCGCGTGCGCACGCGCGGATAGTCTTCAGGGTCGGGGCGTGGCGCAGCCTGGTAGCGCACACGCTTGGGGTGCGTGTGGTCGCCGGTTCAAATCCGGCCGCCCCGACCAAACTAAAATCCTTCGCAAAATCATAGGCTGGCCCGGCGCCTTGTTCCCGCAATGGGAACGGGGCTCGGGACTACGATAAGGTTGACGCAAGGACCGTTCAGTATGGAGATTAGACCGATTCGCACCAAGGCGGACTACGAGCAGGCGCTACGCGAGATCGAGCGTGTATGGGGCGCGAAGGAAGGAACGTCGGAGGGGGACCGGCTGGATGTGCTGACGACGTTGGTCGAAGCGTACGAGCGGAAGCACTTTCCCATCGATGCTCCCGATCCGATTGAGGCGATCCGGTTCCGGCTTGAGCAGCAAGGACTGGATCATCGGGCGCTCGTGGGAGTGATCGGGGGTCGCAGCCGAGTCTACGAGGTGATGAAGCGCGTGCGCGCTCTATCACTTCAGATGATCCGCCGCCTGCACGAAAGATTCGGGATTCCGGCTGAGGTTCTTATTCGTCCAGTGCGGTCGGCGCGTCGTCGTGATTCCGCTTCCGCCGTCGCCCTCAGACAACGACGAAGGCGGCAACGATTGAATCCAGCCTTATGAGTGACGGGTCGGGGGTCCTCCGAGGAGGTCGTTACGATCCTGCACGGCGCGGGAGACGGCCCGGCGGACGAAGGATTCGGCGCGTTTGATGCGTCGCCTGCCACCGAGTTTAAGTCCCTTCGCACGGCTCCCGCAATGCGGCCGGGCCGTGCCGCCCAAGGCATCCCCCGAAGCCGGCGGGGTTCCGCTTCCACGGATCAAATAGCGGCGCTATTCGCTTCCCCGCGACGCGGAGGGTAACGGAAGATACTGGACCATTCTTCGAGACGGCCGACGCATACAGCCATGTCGCGCCCGCGATGTTTGCGCGACGCGGCCGACAAGATGGACTCGATTCTGGCCCCCCGCAGCCCGCGCCTAAAGGAGCGTCGCCATGAGCAAAACGGTGAACGCAAAAGATTTCAGGGCGGTTCGACAGATCCTGACCGCGGATGATTTTGCGGATGTCCCAGCGGACCCGACCGATCCGGACGAGTTGCGAGACCGATTGGTCGATCAGGGGGTCTGGCACTCGCTCCAAGACCTGCCGGATACGGTCAGCATCTTTACTTCGGGTTTGCACGGTCCCGAATTGGCGCTCCAAGACGAATTTCATAACGAGTGGATCAAGACAACCGCATATGACGAGAACGATAATTTGCTCTCGGATGTGGTTCGGGAAGTAGCGTTCGATGCGGAGACGGAATGGCAGGCGGCGATCTTCTCTGCGCTACACGGCTACTATCGTCAAGCCATTGGAACTCTGCGCAATGGCCTGGAGGGGTGCGTCGTGGCAGCCCGATATCAGGCCGATAGCTCGGACCCCTTCTATTTGGAATGGTCGAAGGGAAACAGGCGCACGGTTTTCGCGAATCTGTGCGAACAGATCGCCAATCGCGCCGGGAAGGCCATGAACTCCGCCCTACAAGCCAAAGGATTGCGCGCCTTTATCGACCAGTCGAAGACACCTAGTTGGGTGTATGCCTTATACGAGCAATTGTGCAACCCCGCTCATTCGCGACCGGGGTATACTCATGCTGATTACTGGTCTGGGAGTAACGGCCCCATATACGAAAGGGAAAGCTTTCTCCGGTTCCACGTTCTGTTTCTTGAGACGTTGAGTGCCGGTTGGCTGCTCTGCAAAATGGTGCGCCCGACGCTTCGGATTCCGCCAAAGATGACGGCTATGATAAACGCGCGTAAATTTGGGGACGAAGCAAAGGAAATTTGCGACATACTGAATTAACAGGACGATTTACCTTGAGTTCCTTCACTATGCCATGCACCAAGTTGGATCCGAGAACCGCGGAGGACACCCACCCAGATGCTGTACGTATTCAGGTTAGAAAGCAGTAGACGAAGTGAGCAGTTGTCCGAAGAAGGAAGAGCATTTCTCTGGCAAGAGCTCCAGCTAGGTCGATTGCACCAAGGATGGGGAATCAGGGGAATGGGCCTATTGAACGGCTCGGGCGGCCGGATTCTGAGAGACCAGTGGATACGGAACTTTCAGTCGGCTGCTGCCGATTGGAAGCCAAAGCAGACGGAGGCGAAGGCGAAGCTCCGCTACACGTTGCTGTCGCACATGCTTGAGATCCGACATGGGGACCTTCTGCTGGTCCCGAACATTACCGAGTCAGACCGACGAGGACTTGTGTTGGTCACCGCCGTTTCTCGTGACCGAAGTTCAGACGCGAAATGCTACGAATGGGATGACTCAAGGCGCCCGAAGAGCCATCCGCTGGGAGATGACCGACGCCATGTGGTCCGAGTCGATCCGTTCACCATAAACGCGGTGCGATACGAGACCGGCTCGCTGGCCGTAGCCATCAGAACGGACTTGGGAACACTGCAAGCATGTGTGGTGCCGGTCGATGGAAAGAAAAACAAGGGACTGGTGGGCAACGTGGAGAAGCTTTACGGTACTCCCTTGTCAACAGCCGCCGGTAAGAAGAAGTCCACGCTGAAAACGGCGCCAAAGAAGGGGCATCCACCCACCGCGGACCAGTTGAAACGAGGATGGGAAGGCGAAGAGGAAATGCGCCGACGGCTTGAGTCCGCTCACGGGTTTCTTGGGCTGAAGTTCAAGCTCGACCGCAGGAATTCGAGTGACGGATATGATTTTCTTTGCACCGAGGGAAGAGCCGAAGTCGAGGTCGAGGTAAAGACCTTTTCGGCGACCGACGGCCAGATCTTTATAAGCGAAAACGAGCTCCAGCGGGCCGCTTCCAGCAAGAAACGTTATTGCCTCTTCGGCGTTTTCGACAACGGAGGGCCGCCGTCCAAATGGAAGGTGCGAACATTGCGGGCACCCTCTTCCGAGTTGAATCGGGTGGGAGCGGAGCAGATCGTTCGGCTACTCAGAGCAAACCCGCATCTCATCGAATGGGACGACTGACCACACAGGATCCGCATCGGGCGCTCTCTCTGTGGTAGAACCGATCTACCCTGGGAAACTGCACCGTTCGCGGTTTCAGCGGAAGCCGAACACACGAATCCGCGAAGTGAACCGCGCCCCGCCTGCTTTCGTCCGGGAGCGTCCGCGCCGCTCGGGCGTGCTCTCTGGCAGGCGATTCGTTCGCGAACGGCCCTCGCTTTAGCCAAGATGCAGAACGTGCGCGCGGCTCATCTCTTCAATGGGAAAGCGCGCTCTTGAACCCGCGGACGCTCGCGATCGTGCCGTCGCGACGCAAATTGGCTGCACCCCAGCCGGCCCGGAAAAGCCGAAAAATTGCGAGCTGGTTTAAGTCCCTCTCGCGCGCTGCCGCCATGCGGTCGGGACGTGCCGCCCGAGGCATCCCCGGAAGTCAAAAAGGGACCCTCACCAGCGACAAAATAGCCGCGCTATTTCGTCGCTGCCGATGGCTCCCCCGAGTCGTCCGGCTGTGGGGACTTTTGTGGGGACCCTCTGTAAATCTCAGTATCGCTGGGTAGCGATCGAGGCCGGGCGCAGAGAGCACGAAAGCCCTTGGCGGACAGGCATTTGACGCATACTGAGTGCCACTAAGCGATACCCTCGAAAATAGCTCGGTAACGCTTGGGGTGCGTGTGGTCGCCGGTTCAAATCCGGCCGCCCCGACCAGACACAATCCTTCGCTTTATCAAGGAGTTAGAGCCGCTCGACGGTCGCCGGGGGGCGCCGGCGGCGACTCCAGGTTCGCCACCGGCGAGTTTGCGAGCGCCGACCACGATGGCGCGCCAAAATGCCCGATTCCGCTCGATCTGTCATACCGATCGAATTTTCGGTAATGACAAGTGGGGAACGCAATTTACGGACTGCTAAAAGGAGAAGGCTTGTGAGAAAATTAGTTGCGGCAGCATTGGGAGCGGTGTTGATCTGTGGTGCGATTGCCTTGTCAGGGGGCGTTTCGACGGCCCAGGCTCCGAATGGAGGGATAGTGACGCAGGACCGGTTCCCCGTCATGAACCAGGCTATCACCCAGTTGCAGCAGATCAGAGCCAAGTTGAGCACTCAAACGGGCACGCAGGCTATCACCCAGTTGCAGGAGGTCAGGCACGCGGTGGACACTGAAGCGGGCGTGCACTATAAGGGCCATCGCCTACAGGCGCTGCATTTAATGGACCGCGCGATTTCACAATTGAAGCAGGGCCATAAGGATCTGGCAGGCGATGCAATCGACAAGGCGATTTCACAATTGCAGCAGGGAGTGGCGGTTGCGAAGGCGGCGGGGCAAAAGTAGAGCAGCGGCGCGATTTTAAGGCCGGCCAAGCGACGGTGACCGACGAATCGATGGGTGAAACCTTCAAACCATAGCCTTCGCAGGATCCGCCTGGCCAAAACAGGGTGCCGGCTAGGATCCCCTAGGTTTCACTTGCGGGATCTGTGGAACTTCGCCGCGACTGTGGGGACTTTTGTGGAGACTCTCGGTAAGAACCGGCATCACTTGGTAGCGGTCGGCCGGTCGAGCCGAAGTGAAGAAAGTGCCTGCCTCACAAGGGTTTCATGCATATCGAGCGCTGCTGAGCGATACCCTCGAAAATAGCTCGGTAACGCTTGGGGTGCGTGTGGTCGCCGGTTCAAATCCGGCCGCCCCGACCAACCGAATGGGCGGTTCGGTCCTTCATTGTTTCGCCGGTCGGGAAGGCTTAACGGCTTGGATGATCGCGGACACGGGCAGAAACATCGGTTTGGGCGTCGGGCGTTCCTCAAGTGTTCCCTCGATCACTTCGAGAGCGACGAACCCGTAACGCGAGTAGTAGGATTCCGCCGCCGGCTTCGCGTCGACCACTACTCCCACGCAGCCTAGCTTGCGGCGAAGCTCTGCGGCGATCGTGAACACGGCACGCATCAAATGCTCGCCGACACCCCTTCGCTGCGCGTCCCGCTGCGCTGCAAGCCGAGCGAGTCTCACGATCGGCAGCGGGTAGTCGGGGAGCCTTCTTCTCAGATTCAACGGCAGCCTCTCGATTTCGATCTGGCCGACTGTCACGGTGGCGAAGCCGAGGATCGTGTCGCCTTCGACTGCTACATAGGTAGTGCCAATGTGATGGCGAAACTGGTTCTGCCCGGCGAATCGGCGAAAAAATATGTCGAGCTGCTCGTCGCCAGACAGGAAGGAAGTGCGGTCGTCCGTCTCCCTAAGCGGGCGGACCTCAATCGCCACCGCGCATCAGCTCCACAAGCTCCCCGGTCGGCTTTTGCCTCTTGGTCAAGAGATCTGCGATCTTTCGACCGCTGGCCTCGCTGACAACGATGCGAGGCGGCACGATCACGTTGGCGGGAAGCTCTTCCAACGCCTGAATGTGGTGAAGAAGCGCGCGCTCGATGAGAAACTGCTTCTTGACGCCGTGAGCTCGCGAGTAGCGTTCGAGCAATTCTCTGGTTCCTTTCGAAATTTCTGCCGAGATTTGCATGCCTTTCGTAGCCTTCCCTACAAAAATGTAGTGCTAGCTCCGTCGCGGGTCAAGGAACCCGCATCCGACCCGCCGGTGGACATTTGTACGCGTGTGGGGCACCCCCGTCCGCCGCACGACCGGGTGGCGTTCCGGCCCAAGGCTCTTCGCAATTTGGAGTGTGGGGATTTTTGTGGGGACTCTCTATAACAAACCGTATCATCCGGTATCGCGGGGTGCGTTCCTTCGGTATGCGGGAAGCCCTTCTCCGACAGGCCCTTGGCGCATATCGAGTGCCACCGAGCGATACCGACGAGATTGGCCGTGGAACGCTTGGGGTGCGTGTGGTCGCCGGTTCAAATCCGGCCGCCCCGACCAACCTAAGCAACTGAAATTAGCGTGGGGTTGCGCTCTCAGTAGGTCTTCGAGGGTCAAAGACCGAGTTCTTTGCGCACCTGCGCGATGGCGACGCTCTTGCCGCGGCGGGCTCGCCGGATCATGGCCCAGAACTTCGGGCTCCGTTCCAGCAAATAATCCTCGAGGTCCTCTTCGCCATCGAGCCCCTCAATCGCTGCCACGGGCCTCCCGCGGTTAGTCACGATGACCACATCCTTGCGCGAAAGTTTCAGCACTTTGGGAAAAGCATTCTTGGCTTCATAAGTACTGAGGATCTTCATTTTGGCTCCTGATAAAAGCTCGTAGTCTCCGATCGAGCCCTGAACTCTTCGTCCCAGCGGCAGCCGGCTTCAAGTCCACCGGCGCCATGACCGCGACTCAAGGCGGCCCCAGCGCAACCAGGCTCAAGGAGTCCCCGTTTGCGGCGGCTTCGCGGCCGGCGGCGCTCCGTATGGGAGCGGGACGTATTGGACGCCCGGCCGGTGCGCGCCGACCTGCGGGAAGAGCCGCATCAGGCGGTAGACCTCGTCGGGCATCTCGCACGTGACCGGCAGTCCCAATTCGCGCACCTCCTCGACCGTGATCGGGTAGTCGTGGGTCCACTGCCCTGCGGTGATTTTGCGGGCCAGCTCCGCCGCGCGCTCGGCGGACCATTGGCGCCTGAGCAGCACGCGCTCGGTATGGCTGCGCACCTGCTCCATGGCCTTGCCCGCGATATCGGCCATGATCAGGGTCTCGTCATCGATGCGCATGTTCATCTGCTGCTTGCGCTCGACGGCGCGCAGGATCGATACCGCCGGATACTGGCCCACCTGCGGGTCGAGCGGGCCAAGCACCGCATGCGGCGCCATCACGATCTTGTTCGCGGCCAACGCCAGCAGCGTCCCGCCTGACATCGCGTAATGCGGGACGAAGACCGTAACTTCGGATGGATGCGCGGTGAGCGCGTGGGCGATCTGCTCGGCGGCCAGCACCAAGCCTCCGGGGGTATGGAGAATCAGGTCGATCGGCAGGCCCGGATCGGTGAGCTGGACGGCGCGCAGAACCTCCTCGGAGTCTTCGATATCGATATAGCGGACCAGCGGAAAGCCCAGGAACGCCATCGTTTCCTGGCGATGGACCAGGGCGATCACCCGAGTCCTTCGCCTCCGTTCCATCAGGCGGATCAGCCGGGTGCGGGTCGCGTCGAGCACGCGCTGGCGCAGGAGCGGCTGAAGGCTGACCAGGATCAGGAAGAGCCAGAAGAAATCCATGAAACCCATGCGCGCCTCCTTGGGGGCTGCGGCTCGCGATAATTTGCGCGCCGCGTGCCGCTGACACTCTCTATAGCGCGAACCGGCCACGGCCTGGAAACCGTGTTTCTCTGCCGTGCCGATGCCCCCGGTTGTCGGCGACGGGCCCGAAAAGCCGCCTATTCTTGGGGTTTGACGCGCCGCTATAATTGGGTTGCGACGATGGCCGACCTGGCACAGGCACGCGAACGGATGGTGGTTGAACAGCTCGAGCAGCGGGGCATCAAGGATCGGCGTGTGCTGGCCGCGATGCGCTCCGTCCCGCGCCATCTCTTCCTTCCGCCCGAGTATGAGGATCACGCCTACGACGACGGGCCGCTCCCGATCGCTTGCGACCAGACCATCTCGCAGCCTTACATGGTCGCGCTGATCTCGGAGGTGGCGGAGCTGAGAGGCCACGAGCGGGTACTTGAGATCGGCACTGGCTCCGGCTACCAGAGCGCCGTGCTGGCGCGTCTTGCCGCGCAGGTCTACTCCGTCGAATGCATCGAGGAATTGCACAACTGCGCCCGCGCAGTGCTCGATTCGCTCGGAATCACCAATTGCTTTCTCCGATGCGGTGACGGTTCCGAGGGATGGAACGAGGCGGCGCCGTTCGACGTGATCGTCGTTACCGCGGCGATGCCGGGGATAGCCAGGCCGCTGCTCGGTCAACTCACATCCGACGGGCGGCTGGTCGCGCCAATCGGCGACTACGAACTTCAAACGCTGGTGCGAATCCGGCGCCACAACGACCACTGGAACGAGGAATACTTCGGCGAATGCCGCTTCGTGAAGATGGTCGGTAAACACGGCTTCCCTTCGGTCTAAGCCGCGCGAAGGCGAAACCGGGACGGCGGTGGTGGCGGGGTGGTGGAGAAAGAGGCAAAGCGGTTCCGAGCCCTCAGCGTAAGCTTCGCGATCTCGCTGGTGGCCGCGGCCGCCGCCGCAGGATGCTCCTCGGCTCCCCCGCAGCGCCCTGCCTACGTCACGGTCTTGTCGAAGTCCAGTTCGCCGTCGCGCAACGGCGCCGCGTTCGACCATCCCTACCGGCGCTTCGGCTGGCCGATCGCGGGCGGCGGCACCCTTTCCTCAGGCTTCGGGATGCGCAACGGCGCGATGCACGAGGGCATCGACATCTCGGCCCCGAGCGGAACACCGGTGCGGGCGGCCGGCGACGGCGTGGTGATTTTCGCGGGACGGCTGCGCGGTTACGGCAACGTGGTGATTATCCGCCACGACGATCATTACGTGACGATTTACGCGCACGATCGTTCCAACTACGTGCGCGAAGGGAACCGCGTCCGGCGCGGCCAGATGATCGCCAGCGTCGGCAGCACCGGCCGCACCACCGGAGCCAACCTGCACTTCGAGGTCCGCCGCGACAATGTCGCCCGCGACCCGATCAACTATCTCGTGGTTGCCGGCGCACCCCCGGTCGGCGCCAGCTTTGCCCGCGGCGGCGGCTCCTAGTATCTTCTGAGCCCGGCACACCTGCCTTTTGGCGGGCTGCCCGCTGACAGCGATGACAACTGAACAGCTCAAGAGGCTTATCCGCGATATTCCCGACTTCCCCAAGCCGGGAATCATCTTCCGCGATATCACGCCGCTGATCGGCAGCGCCCGCGGCTTGGCCGCGGTCGTCGATCAGCTCGCGGCCCCCTATCTGGGCGCGGTGGATGCCGTGCTGGGCATCGAGTCGCGCGGTTTCATAATCGGCGCGCCGGTCGCATACCGGCTCGGCGTCGGACTCGCCATCGCGCGCAAGCCCGGCAAACTGCCCTACGAGACGGTCGGCGAGTCTTACGACCTCGAGTACGGAAGCGCCGCCCTCGAAATCCATCGCGACGGGCTAGCCGATCAGGGCCGTGTGCTGATCGTGGACGATCTGCTGGCCACCGGCGGCACCGCCGAGGCCGCGGTCCGCCTGGTACGCAAGCTCGGGGGCAACGTGGTGGGATGCGCCTTCGTGCTCGAGCTGCGATCGCTAAAGGGACGCGAGCGCCTGGCGCCGGTGAACTGCTTCTCGCTGATCGAGTACGATTAACCCCGAACCGAAAACAAGCGTGCTGGATGCCGATCGAGCGCTGAGCGCCGGGCAGTCTGATTCATGTTAGTCGCCGCATCATCTTCGGTTCGGGGTTAACGGCGCGCCGCCCCCCGCGGCGATCCAGAATGGAAATCCGCGACACCCAAACCATGATCGCCTCCGATCGCCGGCGGCTGTTTGCCGTGCTGGCGGTGACCGCGCTCTATTGCGCGACCGAACTCGCCGGTGGCTACTACACGGCGAGCCTGGCCCTGCTCTCGGACGCGGTCCACATGTTCACCGACATCGCGGCGATCTGCGTGAGCCTGCTGACGCTGTGGATCTCGACGCGCCCGGCCAAGGGCGGCAAGACCTATGGATACCTGCGCGCGGAAATCCTGGGCGCGCTCTTCAACGGGCTCTTTTTGTGGCTGCTGGTGATCGCGATCTGGTTCGAGGCGATTCGCCGCCTGCGTCATCCGACCCCGGTGGCGGGGCTGGGCGTGATGGCGGTGGCGACGGTCGGCATCGGCGTGAACGCGTTCTCGGCCTGGATGACCCATTCCCGTGGCGAAGCCGGGCGGGCCGGTATCGCAGTGCGCGCGGTGTTCGTCCATGTGATCTCGGATTTGATCGGCACGCTCGGCGTGCTCAGCGCCGGCGCGATCGTCTACTTCACGGGATGGCGCCAGGCCGACCCCGTGGTGAGCCTGATGATCGGCGCGCTGATCGTGTACAGCTCATGGGGCCTGATCAAGGAAGGCGTCGACATCCTGATGGAGGCGGTGCCGGCAGATATCGATCTCGACGAGCTACGCAACGACCTGCTCTCGATCGCCGACACCCACGAGGTTCACGACCTCCATGTATGGTGCCTCACCAGCCGCGAGATCGCGCTCTCGGCTCACGCCGTGGTCGCGCCCGGCGCCGACCAGGACAAGGTACTGCACGAAATGTCACGGATGCTCGAGCGTAAGTTCAGCATCCGCCACATGACCGTGCAGCTCGAGCGCGACAGCCGCCGCGAGCACGAGCCCGAACACTTCTAGTGCCGTTCCAACTTGGCGAGGCTGACCAGGAACACTATCCCCGCCCGGTCCACCCCGCTTCTGTCGGGGCCTGTTTCTTGCCTATCCACGCGAGTCGTACAATGATTTAAATGGGCGACGACGACTTCTTCCGTGAGTTCGAGCATACCGGCGACGCCGGAATCGAGGTGGAAGGATCATCGCGGACCGAACTGTTCGCCCATGCCATCGTTGCGATGGCACGCATCATGGTCGACCGCGAAGGAATCAGGGCGCTCGAGCGCCGCGAGATCGAGGCGCGCGCCGACAACGACGGGGACCGCATGCACGATCTGCTGGCGGCGGCTCTCAACGCGTTCCTGATCGACGGGTTCATCTGGTGCGACGCAACAGTCGCCGAACGCGACGGCACACTCGTCGCCACGCTGACGGGCGAACGCTTCGACTCGCACCGCCATCAGTTCCTCACCGAGCTCAAGGCCGTCACCTACCATCGCCTGGCTGTGGAGCAGTTGCCCGGCCGATGGCTTGCCACGATCGTATTCGACGTCTAGCGCCAGGAGTGAGAAATACGCCTACGAAATCGGGTGTCCAGGAACTCTGGTTCAAGGATTAGGCGATGAGGCCCGAGACCACGCTTTTCTGGGACGTCGATACCCAGCGCGACTTTGTCTTGCCCGACGGCAGACTCTACGCGCCGGGCGCCGAGAAGATCGTTGCGACGCTGGGCTTGATAACTGCCCTCGCCCGCCGGCTCAACATCCGGATCGCGGGCGACATCGACTGCCACTTCCCGGGCGATCCTGAATTGACCCGCAACGGCGGCCCTTACCCCGACCATTGCATGAACGCGACGCCCGGCCAGCGGAAGATCGAGCAGACCGCCTGGGTCAACGAGCTACACATCGAGAACCGGCCACTCAGCGACGCGGAGCTCGACGCCGCGATCGCGCATCGTGGCGACCTGGTAATCGAAAAGCAGCACGTCGATGTGCTTCGCGGCAACTGCAACGCGCCGCGGCTCATCCCCAAGCTGCTTCGCAATTGCCGCGATCTCGTGATCTACGGCGTATGCACCGACGTCTGTGTCGACTTCGTGGTACGCGCGACGCTCGGCCAGGGGCCGAAGCTCCATGTCGTAACCGACGCGATTGCGGCGCTCGATGCGGAGCGCGGCAAAGCCTGCCTGGAGAGCTGGCGCGCCGCGAGAGTCGAGCTGCTCACCTTCGCGCAACTCAAGGCCGCTCTCGAGTCCTGATGGCTGCGAGCGACAGTGAGAGCACGGCCGCTCCCGTGACGGACGAAGCGGTGCCCGAACAGACCGAGGTCCGGGCAGCATCCGAGGCCGAAGGGCCTTGGCGCCCGCCGCCGGCACAGCCGCTTCGGATCGGCGCATCGATTTTGATGATCGCGGCAAGCGCCGCGCTCTACGGATACGTCCTGAGCTCGTTCTGGTCGTCGCCCTTACTGGGAATTCACGATCGCGTCCCCTACCCGGCCTACGCGCTAATCGCCGCTGCGATGCTGATGGCGCTCGGAGGACTTCGCGCCGGACTCGGGATCTGGTCGCCTCACACCAAGCTCGCAATCTCCATACTTGCCTTCGGCGCCTGCGTCGCGATCGGAATGGGCGGCGGGCGCTTCGTAAGCTATACGCTACGCGGCAGCCTCAACCCACCCTTCACGCTGAAGCTTTCGCCCGGCGATCGCTTTCCGGACTTTGCGCTCCAGGATCAGCGTGGCGCAACCCATCGCGCACAGGACGTGAAGCAAGCGACGCTGGTGGTGGTTTACCGCGGTGACTTTTGCCCCTTCTCGCGCTATCAGCTCGCCGAGCTCACAGCCCACGAGCAGGAGTTTCGCGCCGCGGGTGTGAACCTGATCGCGATCAGCGCCGATCCGCCGCAGCGCTCGCGGATGCTGTCCGACTTTCTCGGCACCGATATCCCCCTGCTCTGCGACCCTGCCGAATCGACGCTCGCGCCGCTTGGCCTGATCGAGCATCATCGGGACGGCCGGCCCGACAATTCGGTTCCCGCCTACTTTGTGCTGGATTCGGGGCACACCGTGCGCTGGCTATGGACTTCGCCCTACTACCGCGAACTGCCGACTATCGCCACCTTGCTCGACGCCGCGCGCTCGGTCAGGGATTCGCACTAAGCTGGCGCGCGATCGCGTCGAGAATTGCCCCGGCGGCCTGCTCGGGCGCGCCGGCGCCGAAGACGGCGCCGATCGCCGCGACTCCGGCGGGGCGGGCGCCGAACAGCTCCCCCACACGCTCGGCGGTGATCCCGCCCAGCGCATACACCGGCATCCCGGCTGCCGCGCGGCACGCGGCGCAAAGCCCCACGGTGCCGCGCGGGCGCCCGTACCCACCCTTGGACAAGGGCGGATAGACGGGACCGTAGACGGCGAAGTCCGCGCCGCGCTGCGCGGCGGCGCGGACTTCGCCCTCGCTGTGCGTCGAAACCCCGATCAATCGCGAAGGCCCGATCAGCCTGCGCGCGTCCTCGACCGGCAAAGAGTTCGCCGGCAGATGTACGCCGTCGGCCTCTGCGGCGATCGCCACATCGACACGGTCGTTGATGAGGAGCGCCGCGCGCCAGCGCCGGGTCAGCTTGCGCAATCCGATCGCCAACTCATATAGCTCGCGCGCCGGCAGGTCCTTCTCGCGAAGCTGGATCGCGATTTCGCCGGCGTGCCCGCCGCCCGCCGCCGCTCGCAACACCGCTTCGCACACCGGGATCAGACCGCCGTGGGCGGCGGCGAGCTTGCGGTCGCTGATCAGGTAGAGGATGAAGCCGGGGCGCCGGCCCGACGGGCTTTCCAAGGCGGCTTAGCCGATCAGGCCGCTGAGCGGACTCGACGCGGTTGCGTAGAGCTTGGCCTCGATGCGGCCGGCGCGGTAGGCGAGCCGGCCCGCCTCCACCGCCAGCTTCATCGCGCACGCCATCGCGACGGGATCCTTCGCGCCGGCGATCGCGGTGTTCATCAGCACACCGTCGCATCCCAGTTCCATCGCCTCGGCGGCGTCGGACGCCGTGCCGACTCCCGCATCCACGATCACCGGCACCTTGGCCTGCTCGATGATTATCCGCAAGTTGTACGGGTTGCGGATTCCGAGGCCGGACCCAATCGGCGCCGCCAGCGGCATCACCGCAACGCATCCCATCTCAGCCAACCTCAGGCAGGTCACCGGGTCGTCCGTGACATAAGGAAGGACCTTGAAGTCTTCTTTGACCAGCACCTTGGCGGCTTCGATGGTCGCGGGAATATCCGGAAACAGGGTCTTATCGTCGCCGATCACCTCGAGCTTGACCATCTCGCCGACGCCGGCCTCGCGAGCCAGCCGGCAAGTCCGGATAGCCTCCTCGGCGGTATGGCATCCCGCGGTATTGGGCAGGATCTGCCATCGTTTGGGATCGATGTAGTCGAGCAGGTTTTCGCGATTCGGGTCGGTGATGTTGACCCGGCGGATGGCGACCGTAACGATCTCCGCGCCGCTGGCCTCGATCGCCATGCGGGTCGCGGCGAAGTCGCGGTATTTGCCGGTGCCCACGATCAGCCGCGATTTGAAGGCCTTGCCGCCCAGTTCAAAACGATCTTCTTCCATTTTTGCCTCTAGCAGGCTGAGTCTGAAGTTGGTTTATAAAACTTCAGACTCACCACCCTAACCGCCGCCGACGAAGTTGATAATCTCAATCTTGTCGCCCGGCTTGAGCACTCTATTCCCGTATTCCGCCTTCGGCACGACCGCCTGGTTGATTTCGACCGCGATCCGCCCCCGGCTCAGATTAAGCCGTTCGATCAGTTCGGCGAGCCTGGCCTGCTCTCCTATCTTATAGGGTTCGCCGTTGAGTTCGATCGTGATCACGCTGGATTGATGGGAGCCGGATATCTTTCACCGACCATGCTCACGTTGTTCGATCTAGCGGGAAGTTTGCCAGTGTGTCGAGCGAAGCGAACACCGCCGTGAAAAGTGAAAAAGCCGCTTCCCCGGCGCCGGAGGGAAGCGGCTTGGGCGGGACCTTCGATCGTTCCGCCTCTTGGCTTCCCTACGCCGGCATTACCCGGATCAGGTTCAAGGGGTCCTCTGGCGAGGTCTCAGTGCGCTCGGTCGCGCACTCCCCCAGCCAAATTCTTTATATCAAAAGCGCCGGCTGTTCGCAAAAGAAAACTCGTATGCCCTTGCTCGATTGACTGCGCGACGCACTGGTGGTTAGTTGAGCACGCTCCCGAAACAGGCGTAAATTTTACGGATGGCTTTCGCATCCGGGTCAGGGGCATTCAGTTGATTGAGCGGCAGGCGCCCGAGTGAACGCTCGGCTCAGGCGCGATTTGTTGGCCATCCTTCTTCACCGGCGGAACAAGCAGCCCAAATGGACCTGAGCTCGTCCATGGAGAGCCTGGTGGGAAGGCCGACCGTAGCTGAAATCGATCTGGCGGCTCTGCGCGCGAACTACTTCGCGCTCAGCAAGCTCGTCAACGGCGCCGACCTGATGGCAGTTGTCAAGGCCGACGCCTACGGGCATGGCGCGGTCCAGGTCGCGCGCGCACTCGCTGCTGAAGGCTGCGGCCATTTCGGCGTCGCGACGGTCGAGGAAGGACGCGAGCTGCGCGAGGCCTCGATCCGCGGGCGGATCTACGCGATGGGCGGCTTCTTTGAGCATCAGGCCGCCGAGATCGCCGCGCTCGATCTGACGCCGCTCGCCTTCGACCTGGCCTCGATCGCCGCGCTCGACAAAGCGGCCGCCGGGCACGGCCGCGGCGTCTTCAGGATCCATCTCAAGATCGACAGCGGCGCCTCGCGCCTCGGGCTCAGGCTCGAAGACCTCAATGCAGCGATCGCCGAGTTGCGTCGCTCGCATTCGCTGCAGCTCGAGGGCCTGTGTACGTTGCTGGCCAATGCGGGCGACCCGACCAGCCCCACCAACGACCAGCAGCTCAAGCGGTTCGCGTCCGCACTGGAGCGGCTGCGCGCCGAGGGGTTCGCGGTCCCCGTGGTCCACGTCGCCAACTCCGCGGCGCTGGTGCTGCGCAAGGACTCGCACTTCAACATGGTCAGGCCGGGTCTTGCGATTTACGGACTTCCGCCGGTTCCCGCGGTGCGCGACTTGGTCGAACTGCAGCCGGTGATGACGTTCAAGACTCGCCTGTTGCAGGTCAAGCGCGTGCCGGCGGGAACCGGCGTCAGCTACGGCCATACCTTCGTGACTTCGCGCGATAGCGCGATCGGCGTCCTGCCGGTCGGCTATGCAGACGGCTACCGGCGCGGCCTCCAGCACGGGGGCGAAGTCCTGATCCGCGGCCGGCGCGCGCCGGTGGTGGGCGCGGTATGCATGGATCTGACGATGGTCGATCTGACCGACGTCCCGGGGGCGGCGCCCGGCGACGAGGTCGTCTTGTGGGGGCGCTCGGGCGACGAAACGATCAGCGTCAACGATGTTGCGCGGGTGGTCCAGACGATTTCCTACGAGATGCTTTGCACGGTCGGCAAACGAGTGCCGCGCATCCATAGATCCTGAGCAGCGCGAGGCGGGTCTTTTTCAGGAGCGACGAAGATGGGCACGGGGAACAAGGTCAAAATACGGCGCGCGCTGATCGGAGTTTCGGACAAAAGCGGGCTTAAGGAGCTGGCTGCGGCCCTGCTCCGACACGACGTCGAAATTCTCTCCACCGGGGGAACCAAGGCCGCGCTCGAGAAGGACGGAATCACGGTCAAGGCGGTCGAGCAGTTCACCGGCTTTCCCGAGATCCTCGAGGGGCGCGTCAAGACCCTCCATCCCAGGATTCACGGCGGCATCCTCGCCCGGCGCAGCGCCTCGGTCCATCGCGCCCAGGTCAAGGAGCATGGGCTGGAGCTGATCGACCTGGTGGTGGTCAACTTCTACCCGTTCGAGCGCACCGTGGCTGACAAGAGTCTTACCTTCGACGACGCCATCGAGAATATCGATATCGGAGGCCCGGCGTTGGTCCGGGCGGCTGCCAAGAACTACTGCGACGTCGGCGTGGTGGTCGATCCGGTCGATTATACGGCGATCGTGGATGAACTCGACTCGAATCAAGGCGCGCTCTCGGAAGAGACCCGCTTTGGTCTGGCGCGCAAGGCGTTCGCACGGGTGGCCGCCTATGACTGCGCGATCGCCAACTACCTCGGCGCGATGGGCGGCGACGAATCGCACGCGCTCGGCGAGAGCTTCAGTATCTCGCTGCCGCGGGCGCAAAAGCTCCGCTACGGCGAGAATCCTCATCAGCTCGGCGCGCTCTACGGCGACTTTCCCAAGATCGCCGAGCAGCTCCACGGCCGCGAGCTTTCGTTCAACAACGTGATGGATATCGACTCGGCGATCGGGGCGATCATGGAGTTCGCCGACTATAAGGACGCCGTGGTCGCGATCCTCAAGCACAACACGCCCTGCGGCGTCGGCGTAGCCGATACCTTGGTCGGCGCCTGGCACAAGGCCTTTGCCACCGACCCCGACTCGCCCTTCGGCGGCATCGTCATCGCCAACCGGCCATGGGATCTCGACCTCGCAAGAGCCGCCGACGAACTCTTCACCGAGGTTCTGATCGGGCCGGACTTCAATCCCGCGGTGCTCGATTTCTTGCGCAAGAAGAAGAATCGGCGCGTGATGCGGTTCCATCCAGAGGCCGTCCCGAGCGCCGAACTCGATTTGAAGCGCGTGATGGGCGGGCTGCTGGTGCAGACCCCCGACTTGAGCGTCGAGGACGCGCGGCAGGGCAAGCTCGTCACCAGCAGGGCGCCGAGCGAAACCGAGCTTCGTGCGATGAACTTCGGGATCCGGGTCTGCAAGCACGTCAAGTCCAACGCCATCGCCTTCGTGCTGGAGGATCGGACCCTGGCGGTCGGCGGCGGCGCGACCTCGCGGATCGATCCGATGTACGCCGCGCGCGAAAAGGCCGCGCGGCTCGGCGTCAACCTGGCCGGCTCGGTGCTGGTCTCGGAGGCGCTGTTCCCCTTTCCCGACGGCCCGACGCTCGCGGCCGAGGCGGGCGCCACCGCGATCGCGCAACCGGGGGGCGGCGTGCGCGAGAAGGAAGTTATCGAGGCCGCCGACAAATTCGGGCTCGCGATGGTTTTCACCGGCGTCCGCCACTTCCGCCATTAGCAGGGTGCGGAAAAACGATCTTCTAGACGAGATACTTCGCCGATGGCAGAAGCACCCTGCGTGAGAACTGGCTTCTTTCCTCAATCTTCTCTCCCTGGTCTGACCAGGGGGAGATAAGAGAGGGGTAGCAGGGTGCGCAACCGAGGCTCCCAAGGCATCCGATGAAAGTCCTGGTGGTCGGCAAAGGAGGCCGCGAGCACGCGCTGTGCTGGCGGCTCAATCAGAGCCCGACCGTGAGGGAGCTTTTCTGCACGATCGGGAACCCGGGAATCAATCAGCTCGCCGAACCGGCCGCGGTCGAGCCCACCGACCTGGCCGGCATCGTCCGCTTCGCGCAAAAACAAGCGATCGACCTCACGGTGGTCGGCCCCGAAGATCCGCTCGCCGCCGGAATCGCCGACCAGTTCGAACGCAATGGACTAAGAATCTTCGGTCCCGTCAGGGCCGCGGCGCAACTCGAGACCAGCAAGGCGTTTGCGAAGTCGGTGATGGTCGAGGCGGGCGTACCGACCTGCGGGTTCGAAGTCTTTGACGACGCCGATGCTGCCCGCCGCTACGTGCGGTCGCGCAACTGTCCGCTGGTCGTGAAGGCCGACGGGCTTGCGATGGGCAAGGGGGCGTTGGTCTGCGACGACACCGGGGGCGCGCTTGAGGCCGTGACTGAAATGATGGAGCGCGGGAAGTTCGGTGCCGCCGGACGCCGCGTCGTGATCGAAGAGCGGGTCTGCGGTGAGGAGCTTTCATTCTTCGCGCTCTGCGACGGCAACGATGCAATCAAGCTCGGCCTCGCGCAGGATCACAAGCGGATCTACGACGGCGATCGGGGGCCAAATACCGGCGGGATGGGCGCGTATTCGCCGGTGCCCCAGTTCGACCCCGCGATCGAGGACCGGATCATGGACGAAGTCGTCCGGCCCACGCTCAAGGCGATGCGTGCGCGCGGCACGCCCTTTCGCGGCGTGCTCTACGCAGGTCTGATGGTCAACGGCAGGGCGCTCAACGTGATCGAATTCAACGTCCGGTTTGGCGATCCCGAATGCCAGGCGCTGATGATGCGCTTCGAGGGCGATTTGGGCGCGACGCTGCTCGCCGCAACCGAAGGCAGCCTCGATCGCGCCGGCGTAAGGCTCTCTGCGAAGAGCGCGGTTGCTGTGGTGCTCGCCTCAGCCGGATACCCGGGCGAGTATCGCAAGGGGGCGGCAATCTCCGGCCTGGAGCGAATCGAGGGGACCGAGCCGTCCGATCTGAAGGTAACGTGGGCGTTGCAGAAGACCCGCGTAAAGGTCTTTCACGCCGCAACCGCGCTCAAAGACGGACGGCTTGTCACCGATGGCGGCCGCGTGCTCTCGGCGGCGGCGGCCGCGGACTCGATGCAAGACGCCGTCGCGGCCGCCTACCAGGCGGCTGATATGATCCAGTTCGAAGGCAAGCACTTCCGGCGCGATATTGCCCGCCGCGCACTCGCGCATCTCGGCGCGGCAACCGGGTGAGAGGCCGCGCGCATAAGCGCATAAGAAGGATGAGCCGCGGCCAGGATCTCAAGTGACTCGAAATCGCAAGTCGCCGGCCGCTCCGGCCAGAAAGGCCCCGCGCGAAAATCGCGTCGCGCTCGGCAGTCTCGACGACGCGATCGAAGCGCTCGCGGATGGCGAATTGATCGTATACCCGACCGAGACCTTGTATGCGCTCGGCGCCGACGCCTACTGCGCGGCGGCGGTGGCACGACTGTTCGCGGCCAAGGCGCGCGAAGCCAACCAGCCGATAGCGCTGATCGCGGCGGACGCCGCGATGGCGTTTGCTGTTGCGCGCGAGATCCCGCCGCCTGCGCGCCAGCTTGCCGATGCATTCTGGCCCGGGCCGCTCACGATTGTCCTGCCGGCGCGGCCGGGATTGCCCGAAGGGCTGGCCGGGCCGGATGGCGGCGTCGGGGTGCGCGTGTCGTCGCATCCGGTCGCGCGCGAGCTTGCGAGGGGGCTGGGCCGTCCGCTGACCGCGACCAGCGCGAATCTCTCGGGCCGCCCCCCGGCTCTCACGCTTGCGCAAGCGCGCGCCGCATTCGCGGGTAAAGTTAAAGTTTATCTTGAAGGTGGAACACTGAAGGCCGGAGCGCCGAGCACGCTGGTCGCCTTCGACCGGCACGGGTTCAGAGTGCTGCGCACCGGAGCCGTCGCGCAGGGCGAAATCGCCGCGGTCTTGTCCGGAGGGATGCTGAAATGAACGGGCCTGGCATGCGTATCGAGCCGTTTCGTGCGTTGCTCTACAACTCCGCAATCGTGGAGTCGCTCGCCGAGGTGGTCGCGCCGCCTTACGACGTTATCAGCGCGGCGTACCAGGAAGAGCTTTACCGGCGCTCGCCGTACAACGTTGTACGCTTGGAGCTGAATCGCGACGCGGATCGCTACGGGAGCTCGGCCCGGATACTTCGCGAGTGGCGCGAGCGCGAAATCATCGTGCGCGCGCCCAGGCCGGCGATCTACCTTTACACCCAGATCTTCACACACCAGGGGCGCCGCATCCGCCGCGACGGCCTGGTCGCGCGAATTCGGCTCGAGCAATTCAGCCCGGGGCGCATCCTGCCGCATGAGCGCACCTTTGCCGCGGCCAAGGAGGACCGGCTGCGCCTGCTCACCGCGACCGAGGCCAACTTGAGCTCGATCTTCGGGCTCTACTCGGGCGAGCATCCGGAGCTCGAGCGGTTGCGTGAGAGCGTCGCCGCGCGCGAGCCGATTGCAACGGTAACCGACGATGTCGGGATCGAGCACCGCTTGCGCGCGATCGAGGACCGCAATGAAATTGCGACGATCCAATCTGCGCTCGACAAGCCACGCGTACTGATCGCCGATGGACACCATCGCTACGAGACCGCGCTCGAATACCGCCGGCAAAAACGCGCCGCCGAAAACGATCCCGCCTCCCCGCGACCCTACGATTACACGATGATGACGCTGGTGGCATGCAACGACCCCGGGCTGGTGATCCTGCCGACCCATCGGATCGTCCGCCACCTGCCCGGCGAAGCGATCGCGTCGTTCGCGACGCGGGCGCGCGAGTTCTTCGCGGTCGAAAAGTTGGCAGACCCCGCGCCCTTGCGCGCGAAGCTCGCCGACGCCGGTCCGAAAGCGGTGGGCGCCGTGCTCAGGGGCGCGAAGGCGGCGTACATCCTGAGGCTGAGCGACCCGGCGGCGACGGCCTCGGCGGCGCCGCATCTGCCGGAGCAGGTGAGACAGCTCGACGTATCGATCCTGCACACACTGGTGCTGGAGAGGATCTTCGGCCTTGGCGCGGCGGAGGTGGGCTCCGGCGACGCCATCGAATACACGATCGATGCGGCGGCAGCGCTGGAAGCGGTAGCGAGCGGACGGGCGGATGGCGCTTTCATTCTCAATCCGCCCTCGATTCGCGACCTGGAGCGCGTCTGTGATTCCGCCGCGACCATGCCGCAGAAATCGACCTACTTCTATCCCAAGCTGCTGACCGGACTGGCGATGAACCCGCTCAGCGATTGACGAAAGTCGGGGTCTGGAACGGAAATGAAGCGCGACGCCACGCTGGTCCTGGTCCGCCACGGCGAAACCGAGGGCCAATCGAGCATCCGCTATTACGGACGCACCGACGTCGCGCTCTCGGATCTCGGTCGCGCGCAGATGCGCGCGGTGCGCGACGCGCTCCGCAGCCGCGCCATCGCAGCCGGCCTCGTCTTCGCGAGCCCGCTCTCGCGCGCCCAGGAGAGCGCCCGGCTCATCGCGGATGAGCAATCGCGGATGTTCACGATCGACGAGTTTGTCGAGGTCGACTTCGGCCTGTTCGAGGGATTGACCGGCGACGAGATCCGCGTGCGCCATCCCGCCGATTTCGAGCGTTGGACCAGAGATCGCCTGGCGCCCCACTGGACCTACCCGGGCGGAGAGAGCCGCGCCAAGTTTGCGGCACGGGTGGAGGATGGACTCGAGCGGATGCTCCTCACCTGGGAGCAGGCGGCCCATCGCGCCGACGGATGCGCCCTGGTCGTGGCGCATCGCGGCGTGATCCGCGCGATTATACGCCGGCTCGCCGGCGTCGAGGCGGTGATCGATCTCGCCTCGATCAACGTGCTGAGGTGCGATGACGTCTGGCGGGCCGAGATCCTGGATGCCACCGATCACCTGGCACAGATTGGCGCTCCCGGGAGCTGACCGGGAGGCGAGGCCCGCAGGCAAGCCGAGAGCATTCGAGGCTTGCTACCTTTTGGACAAGCGGCTGACCTGTTCCGCCATCAACGCACGCGTCTCCTCCGAGCGGCTGATATCGTCGATCTCGCGGATCTCCTCGGGCTTCTGCGAAAGCGCCCGCGCCACGGCTTCGCGCCAGATTGCCCTTTTGGTATGAGCGTAGGCGAGCCGGCCGTGACGCGCGAGCGCGCCTGCCATCTCGACGCATCGCGACTGCAACTTCTCCGGCGCTATGACCTCATCCACGAAACCCAGCTCGAGCGCGCGCTCGGGCTCATGCAGCCCCGCCCCGAGCGCCGCGAATCGCATCCCGCGGTTGGTCAGCGCACGCTGCACGATCTCGAAGGCGCCGATCGGAAGGGCCAGTCCGATCGCGGCTTCGTTGAGTCCGATCCGGTGGCTGCCGCGCGCCGTGATCCTGAAATCGCAAGCCAGCGCGAGTATCGCTCCGCCCGCGATCGCGTGCCCGTTGACCATCGCGACCGTGGGCTTGGGAAGCGTCCAGAGGGCAAAGATCCCGTCGTCTTCCGAGCCCGCCAGGTCGGCGATCCGGCTCTGGCCGCTCAGCACCTCCTTGAGTTCGAGTCCGCCGCTGAAGAAGCGGCCCGCACCTGTGACGATCACGGCCCGAACGGTCCGGTCGTCGCGCGCGCCATGGCAGGCCCGGCCAAGCTCCTCGTTGAGCGCGCGACTGATCGCGTTGGCCGGCGGATGGTTGAGCGTCAGCATCCTGATCCCTTCGCCCAGATCCTTCGCTTCGACGATCACCTGTGCATACCTCCTGCTGCGCTTCACCCTACTCCCGTAAGATGCGCGACTCACACTCGCCGCAGGACTGCCAGCCATCGCCGGTCGCATTTCTCAAGCGGTATCGAAAGGCTCAGGTCCGCGTAGCATGCGACTAGCCGGAACTGCCCCGAAGCACGTGCGGCAAGCTCGAGCGTGCACGGAAGCGTATAGCGGGTGGGAATAAGGTCGCGCGTGATCACGGTGCGATCGGGGAAGCGAATCCGGCACTCCAGCTCGAAGGTCGAGTGAACTCCCGAATACCATGGCATCGCACGATTGAACGCGCGCACTTCAACGTGGGCGTCGCCCACCGCAAGCGTGCGCTCGCGCCATGCCCGGCGTGAGCGCACCAGCCTGCTACCGTCCTGCCGGTCGACATCGATGCAATAGAGCGCGCCACGGCCGAGCAGGCGCCCGACCGATCCGAGATGGGACAGAATCTCCCGGTTCGTGGTCATCACGGGGAACGTCTCGGACATGAAAAAGGCCGTATCGAAGCGCCGCTCAGGAAGTCGGAAGTTCGCGATCTCGCGCCGATAGAACCTGATGCCGTGAAGGCCGCGCGACTCGGCGCGACCCGCCGCGATCATAGTGGACGAGCGGTCGACGCCGACCACTTCAATCCCATCGCGCGCCAGGATCTGGCCGTGAGGCGAGTTGCCGCAGGCGACCTCGAGCACGCGTCTTACCGCGCGATCCAGGTGAAGCGCCCAGACCCGCTTGAGAAAATCGGTCTCCAACTGTATCTCGCCCGGTTCTTCCTTGTGCACGCGGCGGAAAATCGCCGGGAACTCGTAGATGCTTCGCTCCATGGCAAGCAGCTTACCGGGGGCCGTGCGAGATCCCAAAGCGCGGGCAAGCGGGCGGGCGGCCACGCTCCAATTGAGTGTCGTGGGCGGAGCCGCGCTCGGCCTCGAGCACGCCGGTGCGGGCGTCGGCGAGATCACGGGTTCAGAGCGGTAGGGACACTTTCATGCACTGAACTGTGAAGAAATTACTCTCCTGGCGGCTTGAGAGTCGCTGGAAAGCCATCATTGATGTGAACCGAGATGTGCGAGGTCTCTGAACGCCGCGGCATTTTCGCGTGGCGATTGCCTTCGCGCTGACGCCGATCGCCGGCGCTTGCGCGAAGGGCGGCCCCGTCGGCGGGGAAGGCCCACGCCGCCGTCGCCAGATGCGATGCTGCTCGGCCTCAACAATTGAACTCACCCACGGCCACGAGTCCGATGATCAGCCGCAAGGGGTGTCGCCGAGCCGCGATCGCGCCTCCACCGGCTATTTGGGCTGCGCGGGTTTCTTGCGCTCGAAGCGGTTGTCGGCGACGGAGCCATGCCCGGGCGCGTGGTCGAACCACCCCGACTTCCTTACCGAATGGCAGTCGAATTCGGGGACGTAAGGTTTGATGTCCAGCAACGGAGTCCCGTTCAGGATGTCAACCTCAGCTACTTCCAGCTTGTTGCCCGCAACGCGAAGCAGACGCACCGACGAAATTCCGATCGCGTTGGGACGGCCTGGAGCGCGCGTCGCGAACAGCCCGCGCTCGCGGTCGTCAAGGAAGGGCGTGACCAAAAGGCGTGGCTTGGGCGCCCTGTCGAGCCAATAGATCAACCAGACGCGCTCAAAACCATCGAGGTCTTTCAGACCGTCAGCGTACTCGCGGAAGACCTCGACAGTGCCTCTTGCGGCGCCGGCCCGTGACGGTTGAATTGGAGTCCCTGCCGGCTCGCGGAAAGCGGTCCTGATAACGCCAATCGGCTTGAAACGAATTTGCGTCATGTGCGCGGTTCGCTTCATTTGCTCCAAGCTCCCGCCGCCTTGCGCCCGGGAGCGGGCGTGCGGCCCCGTGCGCTACGCGGTAATATTATCCGCAGTTTCCTCCGTTGTGGCTACCGAAAATCAAATCCGGACGTAATGGTGATGCCGCCCACCCAGGACCGGCCGCACCGCGATGCGTCCATCGAGCTGAACGGCCCGGAAGGCCGGCGCATCCATTGTTCCGCCGTGCCAGGCTTGTTGTAGAAGCGCACCACCGCCCGGTTGTCGGCCGCCAAGTCGGTCACGATAAAGCCGACGCGGGGCAACAGTTCGCCAAAGTGGAACTCGGCGAGGACGAAACAGGCGCCGCGGGACGCGAAATAGTCGGTCGGTTGCCGTAGTCGAGATTCCAATGCGAGGATCGCCGCGGTCGCCTAATTCTGTACGAACATGGAACGGTGCCGCGGGATCGCCTTGTGCTTCACTCTGTTGCCGCAATCCGTGTTGCTTCAGCCAAATGTGCAACCGACTCCGCAGCTGGGTCTAGTTCTTCATGCGGCGCTTCCAGCCTAAGACAGTTTCAAATTCTCGCGGTGAATCGAACGCGGGAGTGTGAATTCGAAGCCGTAGCCTCGGGCACGGCGCGCGCCTCTATCTGGAGGCCAGGAAATGCAGCAGAGCTTCGTTGAATTGAACGGAATCCTGCAAGAAGGCGAAATGGCTTACGTCGGGTAGGATGAGTTCGCCGGCCTCTGGGATAAGCGAAGCCATGTGATCGGTGTTCTCCCGCTTGATCGCTTCGTCATGGTCACCGTCCACGATCCAGGTCGGCACCCTGATGTGGCGCAGTTCCTCATCGGTAAAGTGCGGCTGCGTCGCCCACATGTTCTCGATATTGGCGACGAAGTCCTTGAACCGCGACGGCGTGGGCGAGAGCCTCTGGTACTCATGCGAGGCGCGCTCCATGTAAGCCGTGATTACGGGGCTCTTGGTGACGTCCAGCACTCCGGAGGGATCCGAATTGGCGGCGAACGCGAGGAGCTTGGTCAGGCGCTCGGGATGGTGTATCGCGATGTCCAGGCCGATGATCGCGCCGTCGCTCCATCCAACCAGCGCGGCCTTACGGACGTGCAGGTAGTCCATCAGCGCAAGCACATCGGATGACATCGCGTCGTAGGTAATCTGCCCGTCGGGGCGCGTGCTGCGGCCGTGACCGCGGCTGTCGAGCACGATGACCTTGTACTTGTGGGCCAGGACCGGGACCTGAAGCGCCCAGTAGTCCGAATTGGCAAGGCCGCCGTGCACGAGGATCACCGGAGCGCCGTCACCGTAGACAGCGTACCACAGCCGCACGCCGTTCACCGGCGCGATTCCGCTCCGTTCGGGTTTCGGCAGCGCAGGTGTAGGCGGCAAGCGCAGCCAGATCGGCTGCGCATGGACCGGCGAAGCGACAGCGAGCGTCGCGACCATCAGAACAGCGACAGCGAAATCACGCATCGAGCACTCTATCCCTCGACGGCCAACAGGTTCGCAGCGCGGCGCCGCGGTGGTCAAACCTGCCGCTCTCGTTGCAGGAGCGCCTTCTGACGATTGCGCGACGCGCGTCCCATGCGTATAGCTGCATTGTTTGGCAGGCTGCTCATTTCGACGCGCTATTCCAAAGAGCGCAAAGCGACCGGGAGTAAACCTCGTCATCCGATTCCAGAATATACTGCGCGGTCAGTGCGCGGCGGTTTTGATCGGCTTGACGAACTTAAGTGTCATGCGGTCGCTTTCTCCGATTGCCAGATATTTGCTCCGGTCAACTTCCTTGAGTCTCAAGGTTGGTGGCAGCGTCCACACGCCGCCTGGATAGTTCCTGGCGTCCTTTGGATTGGCGTTGATCTCGGAACGTCCCACGAGCTGAAACCCGGCCCGCTCGGCCAGCTTGATAACATAATCTTCCCGCACGTAACCCGAGGCCGCTTTTGGATCCTGCGGCACGGCGGGGTCGCCCCGATGCTCCGTGATGCCGAGGATGCCACCCGCCTTGAGCGCATGGTACATGGCCTTGAAGACGTCTTCGGCGTACCCACGGCGCATCCAGTTGTGAACGTTGCGGAACGTCAGCACGATATCCGCTGAGCCGGGCGGCGCAATCTCAAGCTTGGCGGGAGGGTCCAGGTCGGTGACGACAACCTTGCCATAGTCCGCGGTATCATCAGCCAATTTCTTTCGATACGCCGCCGTGTTCTCCCCCGGAGCGACGGCCGCGTAGAGTTTTCCATTCTGCTTCAGGTACGGGGCGAGGATCTCCGTATACCAACCCGCTCCCGGCCAGATCTCGACCACCGTCATCTCGGGCTTCAATCCGAACCAGCTCAGGGTCTCGAAAGGATGCCGGTAACGGTCGCGGTCCTTATCGGTCGCAGGCCGGCTCGAAGAGTCCAGGACTTTTTTCAACGACGCGCCGGCGGCACTGTCTCCACCCGCCGCGGTTTGCGCCGATGCAATGAGCGGCTGGAGCACCAACATCGACACGAGAAAGGCCAGCGCCAGGAACGCAGTTGACGATAGCGAAATTGCGCGGCGAAAGTCAGTCAACAGAAAACGTATGGGGACCGTTACCGGTGATGTGATCGTCATACTATAGGTCTCCGCCGCCGGATCGCAGGAATCAAGCTGATAAGCGTGGGGGGCGCGGGAGGTGCATTGGGCGCCCAATCGACGCCGATACCCTGCTCAGGCGAGCCGGTCACGGCGGTAGACGAGGCAGAGGGCGGTGCCGATCGAACCGGTCAGCGCGAACGCAAGATACACCACGATAAACCCCGCGCTTGGGTGTGGATTGTCATGCAGGGACCAGAAGAGCACCAGGTTCACCGGCACGTAGAACGCGTAGAAGACGGCTATCGGTAGAACCCACCGCTTCATGTTCCAGATACCATACACATAGGCGGCGAGCATCAGGCCGAACATGCTCCCTATTAAGACGTTCGCGCGGATGCGCGTGAATCGATGTCCCAACACCACAATCCCCAGACCCGGGTTGCGCATGTGTTGCAGGGTCTTGGTGAAGTCGGAAACCGCGAGAATTGCGAGCAGCACGGCCATGATCGTGAGGAACAGGCCGCGACGTGTTACGGATGGTTGCAATGATGTGCTCATACGGTGTTCCCCGACGAGTCCCCCAACCCCACTTATCACGCGTGCGCCGTTGGCACCACCCGCGATCGGAGACCGCCGAGTGGCTCGCCGGACAGGTTATCGAAGCCTTTCCGTGCGATGAGGCACCTCGGTACCTGATCCGCAACCGCGATTGCGCGTACGGTCACACCTTCCGCCGGCACGTGTGCGCGACGTCCATGCCTTGGTCATGATTTCGAGCGTTTCCTCGAACCGCGCCTCGGCCTCCTCCGGCGCGATGCCGAAGGCTGTTGGCAGCATCAGCGTCAGGGGCACTTTCATGCACTGAACCGTGAAGAAATTACTTTCCTGGCGGCTTGAGAGTCGCTGGAAAGCCTTCATTGATGTGAATGGCCCCGGTCTTGCTGAACTCCCCTCTGTCCGATTGTTCCCGAACTCGTAGGAGGTGCGGTGAATCATGCGACTACTAAAGAATACTCACTTTCTCTTTCCGATCGGCCTCGCGGTGCTTGCGATGCTGCCCGGGTGCGGTTACTCGCTGGTGCACGACAATCCGAGCGCTCCCCCGAATGTCGTGGGCCATTGTGAAGGCTCCGAAACCATCGATGATTCCTTGATCGCGGTGGTCCCGATCCCCACGGTGATGAGTAGCGCCCGACCAACCAATTGAATCGGCCTGAAATCATGAATTCTGGATGGAGAACCGTGCGGGGGCCAGTGCTGCCGCAACGGGGTTGTCCGTGCGACCGTCCACCAACAGGTCGGCCGCGATTTGGCCGACGGCGGGGCTGGTCTCGATGCCACACCCGCCCTGGCCGGCGAGCCAGAAGAAACCCGGCACACGGGGATCTTCGCCGACCACGTGCACCCGGTCCGGCGAGAAGGTGCGCAAACCGGCCCAGGTGCGTCGCAGCGTCTTCGGCACCAGCGGGGGCGCGAGGCCGGCGAGCCGATCCATCGCTTGCGCAACCGTCAGCTCCTCCGGGCGCGCATCGCACGGCTCCATCGGCTCTTCATCCATCGGACTTGCCAGCAAGCCGCCTGATTCGGGCGCGAAGTACAGATGGTGCGACTCGTTATGGACCAGCGGCCAACCGCGCACGTCGAGACTTGGCGGCGTGTCGAAGGTGACGATGGTACGGCGATGCGGCGTCAGTGGAATTGGAGTGGCGCCGGCGAGCGCGCCGATCTTTCCTGCCCACGCGCCGGCGGCGTTTACTACCCATCGCGCCTGGAACTCGCCGGCGTTGGTCGCGACACCGCAACAGCGCCCACGCTCAACGAGGATGCGCTGCACCTCGACGCCGCAGCGTCGCTGCGCGCCGTGCTCGGCGGCGTGGCGCAGATAGCTCCACAAGAGCCCGTGCACGTCGATGCGCCCGTCTTCGGGCAGCCACACCCCACCGTCGAAACTCTCCGGCACCAGCACCGGGATGCGCTCAATGACCTCGGACACCGACAACAAGTTGGCTACCACGCCGTGCGCCGCCAGCGTCGAGGCGACTTGGCGCGCGGCGGTCCACCTCGGCTCCTGAAACAGCACCAGGATTCCCGTCGGATCCAGCAAGCGAGCCTCCGAGAATCCCGACGGGGGATCTCGGAAGAAGCGCGCGCTCTGCACCTTGAGCTGCTGCAAGGTCGTGATCGCATCCCACTCCACCAGCGACGCGGCGCTGCGCCCGGTCGCGTGATAGCCCGGTTGCGGTTCGCGCTCCAGCAGCACCACGTCCGTCATTCCCCGTTGGGTGAGAAAGTGAGCGAGCGACGCACCGGCGATGCCGCTGCCGACGATGATCGCGTCTACCGAAGCTGCGTTCCGCATGATTCACCCGCCACATTTGATTTTACTGCGCTCGGGATCTGGCTACGCTCGCTTGCGCGCGCCGAAGGTCAGGACGGAACCGTCGAGCTGCGGTCTGAAGCCCTCGAAACCTGCCTGAGTCAAGTATCCGTCGAGTTGCGCCAGTTCGAAAAATCGCAGGCCGCCTTGCCCCTGGACGCGCTCGCGGATGCGCTCGAAGCGCAGGATACCAGTGCGCGCAGGCGTAAAGGTCGTTACCGCAAGTAGAGCGCCCGATTTCATCACGCGGGCAATCTCGCGCAGCACGGCCACGGTGTCGGGAAACAGATGGAGTGCGCCGCCGCACAGAGCGACGTTGAAGAACGCGTCGGGGAAGGGCAATGCGTCGGCACTTGCGCGCGCGAATTGGACGTTGCCGATGCCCTCTTGAGTTACGTAGGCGGCGCCTTGCCGTAACATGCTCCACGAAATGTCGACGCCGTACACGGTTCTGGTCGGGGACGCGATCCGGCGTCCCAGCGTCCCCGGCCCGCATGCGACGTCCAGGACCAGCCCGCTCTCCGCCGCCACCATCGCCCCGACCTTTCCCATGAGCTGCCCGAAGGAGGGAGCTTTGCTTCCGCCGACGATTCTCAGGATCACCGGATACCAGAGCTTGGTCTCGTACAATCGCCCGATCAGCGGCACGTTCAGGAAGGCGCGCAAGGCCGGGCTGATTCTTGAATTCAGATCCGGTGCGACGAAATCCGGGATGCCATCGACGATCGGATAGGTGGCCTGACAGGCGCGGCAATCGAATGCCTGGCCGCCGCGCGCGAGCGGACCTTTACAGGAAGGGCAAACGTAGGCGTCAGTCTGCGCCGCCAAGCTTCCTCCTCACCCGGGATTTCCGTGCGGAGACCCCGCGCGGAGCACCTTAAGTTCCTTGCACCGGATTGGGGTCAGCTTGCGCGAGGCCGATCCCGCCTCGTCATTCGAATCAGGGCCGAAGGAGACCTACAGCGTCTGATTGGTGCACGTGTAGCGCGAAACACCTCCGTTGAGATCGGTACTCACACCGACCGTGCCCGTCGGCGTTTGGATGGTGCTGGTATGCGACGGGAAGGCGGAGGCGGGTGGGCAGCTGGTTGAATTTGTGGACACGGGAGTCCAGCTCTGAGTGGCACTCCCCACGCCTAGGTTATTGAATGAGAAAACCGATGAAGAGCCAGCCACTAGCAGGTTGCGGAAAAAGCCTTTTTGGGCCCTTTTCGGCCTAAGCAATCACACGCTTTGATGAGCTGATTCATGCCAACGTTACTGACTAGTCAAGTGTTTCCGGAGTTTTTCCGCAACCTGCTAGCGTGTAATTGCAGATATAGGCACCCGAAATGTTCAAAGTGAGAGTCCCGGCGGTATACTTGCCCCCCGTAGCGCTGGTCGAGGTATAAGTTTGTTGAGAGATTCCCGCGACAGGAACCAAAACGGCACCCGAACTCGAACTGGAACTGGCCCAGCCGTCGAACACGCACGCGGCGTTGACGGAAGGAGCGGCAGAGACATCACCAGGTACCGTGGCCATCAAGAGCAACGCTAATACGGCAAACACGCACTTCTTCATTGCAAAGACTCCTCCGGACTGCTCGGGGTCATCTCAAGCGGGATTTCCGGTTTGACTCTCCGATTCCAACTCCCGTATAGACCAAATGGCCTCGCTCTACAAGGCTTTATTTTGGTCCACGGTGTTTCCAGCGGCGCCGGGGAGGTCATCTGGTGTGACGAATACGTTCCGTTTGGACGGAGAGGGCCCTTCCTGGCCTTCCAGGAAATAGATCGCTACATCATGTCCCCCCGAATCAGATGACTGTCCCGGAGGGTGCGGAACCGCGCTGACAAAATGGGTCCCCGCCCGAGTCCGCTGAGGGCCTGCTTATCCACGGCTCGGCGCGCGGTGGGCATCGGAAGCAGCCCGCAAGACTGCTCTCCGTAAAGAGGTGTTACCCGAGAACGGGCGAGACCATCTCAGACCCGCCTCGGATGCGGATCGGGTGAAATCGGAACAACTGATGGCGCGTCAGCGGAACGCGGTAGAGGAGCCTGCGGGGGCACGCCAGCCGGTAATCTATCACGAGCACCGGCCTCACTTGTAGGATAGGCGCCGATGGCAACCGACGAAAGCGAACGGCTAATGAGCCCCAGGGAGGCATGGCTCGCTCAAGTCACCGAGCAGCCGCTTGAACCCGGACTGCCGATCATCGACCCACATCATCACCTCTGGGACCATCCTGGCAGCCGCTACCTGCTGGACGAGATTCTGCGTGACACGGGATCCGGTCACCGGGTGCTTGCGAGCGTATTCGTCGAATGCCTTTCGATGTATCGGGCGGATGGGCCGAAGCCGCTCAGGCCAATTGGAGAGACGGAGTTCGTCAACGGCATCGCTGCTCAGAGCGCAAGCGGGCAATATGGCGAGACCCGGATCGCGGCCGGCATCGTCGGCTTTGCCGATTTGAGCTTGGGAGCCGCAGTCGAGCCGGTACTGGAGGCGCACATCGCCGCGGCGCCGGCGCGCTTTCGTGGCATACGTCACGCGGCGGGTTTCGATGCGCATCCGGAGGTCAGGAATTCCCATACTAACCCGCCCGCCGATCTGTACCAATCGGCGCGCTTTCGCGAAGGCTTTGCCAGGTTGAGCGGGCTGAGCCTCAGCTTCGACGCATGGCAGTACCATCCGCAGATGCCGGCTGTGATTGAGCTGGCGAGGGCTTTCCCTGACACGACCATCGTTCTCGATCATTTTGGCGGACCGCTTGGCATCGGTCCCTACCAATGGCGGCGCGCAGAGATCTTCAACGAGTGGAAGAGCGACATCGCCGAACTCGCGCGTTGTCCCAACGTCGTGGCCAAGCTCGGCGGAATCAATATGGCGATCAATGGATTCGGCTGGCACAAGCGGCCATTGCCTCCGAGTTCCGGCGAACTCGTGGCTGCGACGCGTGATTACTATCTTCACACAATCGATCAGTTCGGCCCCGCACGATGCATGTTCGAGAGCAACTTCCCGGTTGACCGGATTTCCTGCTCCTACGTGGTGCTCTGGAACGCGTTCAAGAAGATTGCCGCGGGGTTTACCGAGGAAGAAAAGGCCTGCCTGTTCCGCCGGACCGCCGCGAACGTGTATCGCCTGACACTTCCTTCGCGCTGAGGCTCTGGTGATCGCTGTGCGCAGCGTATCAGGACGGCGGCGGTGGTCGAAGCTCCATGAATGGCTATCGTAGACGAGAAGTGCATTCGAAGCGGAGGTGGGCCTTCGATCCATGTACCGGCCTACTTGGCTTGGTCTGTGCCTTCTTCTGTGCCTGTAGCGGTCAACATCCTACCCCGGCTGAAATAATCGGCGGTTCCGACCTTGGCGATACAGCGCGAAGGCCGGTTCAAGTCAAATCCGTCTCGGCTGACAAGCCAATTGTAATACCCGCGTACAGCGTTGTTCGAATCACGTGGACGAGCCCTGTCGATGTAGTGAACTAGCCGGATGCACGAACGCCTCGCCTACAAGACTGCGCTGGAGCGAGGCGGCCCTTGCCGCTTGGCGCGATGAAGGCATGACGACTCGCCGCGATCTTTTCGGCCATCCCAAGGGATTGACCTTTCTCTTCGCCACCGAGATGTGGGAGCGGTTTTCCTACTACGGGATGCGGTCGCTGCTTGTGCTCTACATGGTGAAGTATCTGTTCCGGCCCGGCCGCGCCGAGACCGTAATGGGTTTCGGCGCTTTGAAGCACGCGCTGGAATCATTGTCCGGACCGCTCGATGTGCAACCGCTGGCGTCGCTGGTCTACGGTTTGTACACGGGGTTCGTATATCTGACGCCGATCTTTGGCGGCCTTCTGGCCGATCGCGTGCTAGGCCAGCGGCGCACCGTCGTTCTCGGCGCGATCCTGATGGCTATCGGCCATTTCATGATGGCGATCGATTCGCTGTTTCTGCTCGCGCTCCTCATGTTGATTCTGGGCAACGGCGCCTTCAAGCCGAATATCTCGACGCAGGTGGGCTCGCTGTACGCGCCGGGCGATCCTCGCCGCGATCGCGCTTACTCGGTCTTCTATCTCGGCATCAATCTCGGCGCGTTCCTTGCGCCGCTGGTCTGCGGCGCACTCGGCGAAAGAGTCGGATGGCACTACGGCTTCGGCGCGGCCGGAATCGGGATGTCGATCGGCCTTGCGATCTATCTCTACGCGCTGCGCGACTTGCCGAGCGACCGCCTGCACGACACGAACTCCGCGCGAGTCGAAGAGAGGCGGCTCGATCGCGAGGGCCGTCGCGTGCTCCTCGCGCTCCTGTTGATTTGCCTACCGGTCGCGCTTTTCTGGGCGGCGTATGAGCAACAGGGCAACACGATGATTCTGTGGGCGGACGGTTTCACCGATCGGTCGGTCAACCTCGCATTCTGGAAGGGCGAGATCCCGACGACCTGGTTTCTGGCGATCAACCCGTTGATGATTTTCGCGTTGACGCCGCTCATCATCGCGTTGTGGGCCCGGCAGGCAAAGCGCGGCCGAGAACCGTCGAGCGTCGCGAAGATGGCGCTCGGCTGCGCGGGCGTTGCCCTCGCGAATCTCATCATGGTCGTCGCGGCGTGGCACACGGGCTCAGCGGGCAAGGCGAGCTGGTTCTGGCTGGTCGCCTATACGCTCGTGGTTACTGCCGGTGAGCTGTACCTCTCACCAATTGGATTGTCGCTGGTTTCGAAAGCGGCGCCGCCTTCGGCTATCTCAGTGATGATGGGGCTGTGGCTCGCGACGAGTTTCCCCGGCAATCTGCTCGCCGGCAGGCTGGGCCGCTCCTGGAACAGCATGGACAAGCCGTATTTCTTTCTGATGATCGCGGCTATAGCCGCCGGCGCCGGCGCGGCTATCTGGATCTTGAGCCGGTTGTTGAAGCCCGTCCTTGAAAAAGAACCCGCCGTGTCTCTTGCCAGCGCCGAAGCGGGCAAGTGGCCGTTGTAGGCGCTCTGCTCTTGCTCGCCGTAGACCGGAATCTCGGTGCTGTCCATGTCCAGCACCCCCGGCCGGCGGTTGCGTTGCGCTCTGACGGTCAGGTTGGCTCGGCGATGCGAACAAGCTGCTTGCCGATGTTCTGGCCCGTGAAGAGTCGGATGAACGCCGCTGGAGCGTTCTCGAGACCGTCGACCACGTCGACCCGATGCTTGATCTTGCCTTCGCCGGCCCAGCGGGCAAGATCGCCGATCGCCTTGGAGAACCGGCTCGCGTAGTCGCTGACCAGAAACCCCTCCATCCGTGCGCGCCGGATGATCAGGTTGGTGTAGTTGCGGAGCCCCGGCCCGAGGTCCGCATCGTTGTAAGCGGAAATTGCGCCGCACAGAACGACGCGCGCTCCCACGGCAAGCCGCGCCAGCGCCGCATCGAGGATCTCGCCGCCGACGTTGTCGAAATAGACGTTGCAGCCGCGCGGAAAGATCTCACCGATTCGCTTGCGCACCGGCTCCGATCGGTAGTCGATCGCGGCGTCCAGCCCCAGTTCCTTCACGAGCCATGCGCATTTCTGCGGGCCGCCGGCGATTCCGGCAACGTGCGCTCCACTGAGCTTCGCGATCTGCGCGGCGATCGAGCCGGTTGCTCCGGCGGCGCTGGAGACGAGGACATTCTCGCCGGGCTTCGGGTTCCCCACCTCGAGCATCCCGAAATACGCGGTGAGGCCGGTTCCTCCAAGCAAGCTCATGCAGGTCGGGATCAGCACGCCGGAGGGAAGCTTGGTCACCGAGCCCAATCCGCCGCCGCCGCCGCTCACCGCATAGTCCTGCCATCCGAACATGCCCGAGACGATGTCGCCCTCGCTAAACCGTGGATTGCGCGACGCGACCACCTGCCCGGTGGCACCGGACCGCATCACCTCTCCGATCTGAATCATCGGCACGTAGGTGTCGCGGCTCATCCAGCCGCGCTGCGCCGGGTCGCACGAGAGGTACAGGTTTCTGACCAGGAATTCGTTCTCGCCGATCTCCGCAACCGGCTCTTCGCGCAGTTCGAAGTTGTCCCGGCCGGGCATTCCCTTGGGCCGCGAAACGAACACCCACTTGCGGTTCGTCCTCATCGTCTTTCACCTCGATTGAGATCCTGAGGGTGGCAGTATCGAGAAAGGATACAACGCGACACGACTGAATTGTCACAAAAAGTCACGAATTTCAAGGTAATTCGCGAACAAGCGCGTTTTCGTTCACTGTCATTACCGCAAATTAGATCCGAACGTATTGATGATGCAGTCCTCCGAGGAGTGGGTGATTTGTCCGATGCGCTGAAGCTCGAGGAACCGCGACGTTCTTCTCCAACGCCAGATGAGTCCGCACATCATTGGCCGACTCGATTCGTCGAGTCGACCGCGCTTGGCAGCCGGTACCCCGGCGACCCGGTCGCAAAGCCCCTGGCCGCGCAGTCGAAGTCGGCCTGCCCGCCGGCCCAGCAGGCTTTGGAAAAAGTTTCCGCAGCCTGCCGGCTTTCGCCGCTTTGAAAATCCTGCTTTTCTGATCGGATGGACTCAACCGCAATAGCTGAAATCAAGGCGCGGGAAATCCTCGATTCGCGCGGGAATCCAACGATCGAAGTCGACGTTCGCCTCGCCGGCGGAGCGCTGGGTCGCGCAGCCGTCCCTTCGGGCACCTCAACCGGCGTCCATGAGGCGATCGAGCTGCGCGACGGCGACCCGCGCCGCTTCGGCGGCAAGGGCGTGCTCAAAGCGGTGGCAAACGTCAACCATACGATTGCTCCCCGGCTCAAAGGTGCCGACGTTCACCGGAATCTCCGTTTTGCCTCGCGGTTACTTGACAGGTTTAGGCCAAGTGGCCTCTCTCTTCAACGGCGCGGCCGGGTGTTCAATCCACGGCGTTCTCCGTGCCGCCCAAAGATACAATGCCAGAGTGAAAGCCACAGCAGATTTTGGTCACGACGTGGGCGCGGCTGGCATGCTGCGAAAAGTGGCCGCGCTCCCGCTACCGGCGGGATAAGCCGTGGTCAGTTGACTTTCAAATCGAGCGACCAATGGATGGGACGGGGAGGTGTCTTTGGAAATGGGCCGCAAATGGGCCGGATCAGGGTTTCGGCGCGGCCGAAATGATGGAACTGGCCGCTTTTAGTTCTGGTCAGCTTCAGCCAAGACACGCAAAAACCCGACCGCTTGCGCTACCGTTGGGCTATGGGCATCCTGAATGTGGCTTCAAGAGTTTCGAGTGTGTGTCCGAGAATTTGAACACTCGTGTCGGAACATTCGAACATGTCTTGGCCGAATTCGAAATAAAGCGCGAGCATAAACGTTCGTTTGCCTCACAGGGTTGGGCTACGGGCGCTTCGCTACTCGGGCACAGCACTTGCGTCGGAAGGGAGCATAGTAAATCGCTCCGCTCGCCGGCGACTTGGCTTGTATGAGAAACAGCGATGCCCAGAGCGCGTGCGATCTCCAATTTTCCCACTGCCGTCGGTCAGGACCGCGGCCCAGTTTCGGAGCGTCTCGGCTATTGGCGACGAGGTGGCATCCGATGCCGGAGTAGCAGCAGGAGCACAATCGAAACCGCTTCAGGGTCCTCAAGCGGGAAGAACCTATAGTTTAATCGCCCCCAAATCCGGCCGATTCAAACTCCAGATTTCCGGTCTGTTTGGGTTTACCGGTCGGGGCAGCATCGTGCGGGTTCGGGAGTTCCAGACCGAGGGTACCGGTCTGCACTTTTCCGGTATCGATATGAACACCGAGCAGATGCCGAGTCTCGATCTCAGGTACGGCACAGTATTGGCAAGCCCCTTGCCTGCACCTCGATTTTCGTCAGAAAAGGGGCAGCTCGATGCTCGATGAAGGACCGCCTTAGCGGAGAGGAGCACGCTGGATTGCACAGTGGCCACAATCACCGGACATAAGCGCGCAATGGGCTTCTGGCCGCTCAGCGCTCTCGCGATGACAATCGGCCGTGGCGATTCCGATCTCCTGGAAAATAACTTCGAGTCTTTTCGCCGCCAGGAGCTCCTCTTTGCCCTACTCAATCTGCTGCTAATCGGTGCGTTGTTGGCGCTACAAGAGATCTCGAGATTCGTTCGCGGCAGACCCTCGGGGACTGTTGTAGTGGTCCTGGCGGTTGGCTTGGTGGTCCAGGCAGCTCACCTTACCTGGCTACAATGGAGGGCCGCACCCGTTTCTCTCCCCAAGCGGCGGATCTTCACGTTCTGGTCTCTCGGGTTCAACTCAGCGCTCGCGCTCACGCTCACCTCCATCACCATAAGGGGTGACACGGCGTATTACGCTCTGATGCTGCTCCCGGTGCTGGAGGCCGCATTCAGGCTTGGCCTTGGCGCCACAATCGCAGTGATCGTTCTGGCGGACTTCATCAGTTTCCTCGGAGCATACGGGATGCGATTCGGGGAGTACGTCGAAGCGGGCGCGATGTCAGTGATCTATACCGTAATGGGAGTGCTTGTGTGGCTGTTGGTCAACAACCTGCGCGAGCGCGAGGCGCGGTTCGTACGGAATCTGGAGGAACTTGAGCAGACCCGCCAGCAGTTGCTCTCCGAAGAAAAGCTCGCAGCGGTGGGGCGACTATCGAGAGCGCTGGCACACGAAATCCGGAATCCCGTCGCAATGATTTCAAGTTCGCTTGCGACCGCCATGCGTGCAGGCCAAGACGAGACGGAACGATCGGAGATGTTCGCCATAGCAGCCAAGGAGGCGGACCGTCTCGAGCGCCTGACCACGGACTTTCTGGCTTACGCACGTCCGCGCGCCGTACAGATCTCCCGCGTGGACCTCGCCGAATTGCTCGACTACGTTGCCACCGTCGCCCGCGCCCACGCGGCAAATAAAGGAGTCGCGATCGATGTCTCGGCGCAGAGTGATCTTCAGGCTAAACTCGACCCATCACAAATTCAGCAGGCACTTTTGAATCTAGTACTGAACGCGGTTGACGCGTGCGGGCGTGGGGACTCGGTCTGCCTTAAGGTGAAGAAGAACGGAAACAAGAGCGCGATCCGGATTGATGTAGTCGACGCAGCCGGCCCTATCCCCGAAGAAACCGTCGCTCGAATTGTCGAACCCCTATTTACCACGAAGCAAGGAGGAAACGGTCTCGGACTGGCTATCGCACGCAATATAGCCCGAGCGCATGGGGGAGAGATCATGCTCAGTACCAACGAGCCGGGCCGGGTATGCTTCTCGATCGAACTTCCAACAGGGTCTCAGAATTAGCTCACGCAAACGGAAATGGATGATGGGCAAAATACTGATAGTTGATGACGAGCCACATTTGCGTAGGATCCTGGTCTCTAATCTCAAGCAGGAGCGCCACGAGATCGTTGAGGCGACCAGTGTCAGCGACGCCAAGCGCGCACTCGGCGAGCATGAGTTCGACGCGCTCATTACCGATCAGAGAATGGGTGACGGCGAGGGGTTGGATGTGCTCGCCGCCGCGCACGAGACAGATGCTGCTCTATCAGTGGTATTCCTTACCGCGTTCGCGACCATAGAACTCGCGGTCGAAAGCATGCGACGTGGGGCTTTCGATTTCATTACCAAGCCGTTCGCGCCTGAAGTAGTGCTTGCGTCCGCAGTTCGCGCCATCGAGCACACGCGGCTTTTGCGTGAGAATGGAAGACTTCGCGACGCTGTAGTACGCCTTGGGGGTTCTTCGGAGATTAAGGGACAAAGCGAGACGATTCGCGCGCTTCGCGACAAGATTGCTCTTGTCGCTCCAACCGACGCAACGGTTCTCATCTCGGGCGAAACTGGCACGGGCAAGGAACTCGTTGCACGAGCGATCCATCACAGCAGCCACCGCGCTTCGAAGCCGCTTGTGGCAGTGAACTGTGCGGCCTTTACCGAGACCTTGCTGGAAAGCGAGTTATTTGGGCACGAGCGGGGCGCATTCACCGGCGCCGACCGCGCGCGCGAGGGCCTCTTCGAGGCTGCTCATGAAGGCACCCTCTTCCTGGACGAGGTCGCGGAGATGTCTATGGCCGGGCAAGCGAAGTTACTGCGGGTGCTTACCGACGGACTCGTAACGCGAGTCGGATCGACCAAACCGCGCGAGGTAAATCTCCGCCTGGTTGTCGCAACCCACCGGGATCTTCAACAGCGTGTGCGCGACGGCCGCTTCCGAGACGACCTCTATTATAGGCTCGCTGTCGTACCAGTGGCGGTTCCGCCGCTGCGCGAGCGTAGGGAAGACATACCCGCACTTTGCGATCTCTTTCTGGTGCAGGCGGCGCGCGATCTCAAGGCGCCACTGCGGGGAATCAGCGCCGACGCTATGCGCAAGCTGATGAGCTACGACTTCCCGGGTAATGTTCGCGAACTCAGAAATCTCATCGAGCGCGCATGTATTCTCTCGACTGGCGGCGAAATCGCCCCGGAGAATTTTCCGGTGCCGGCTCAACCCCCCGCAGCCATCGCTTCCGCCGTCAGCGCAAGGCCACTCACGCCCAATGAGGTCGCCGAAATGATGCCCGAGACTCTGGACCTGCGGGACTTCCTGGCTTCACTCGAAAAGGCGGCCATTCAACGCGCGCTCCGAGCCACTAATGGAGCGCAAGCCGAGGCTGCGCGGAGGCTGGGCCTGTCCCGAAGTGATGTTTCATACAAATTAGGAAAGCACAACATCAAGAGCGCCGTGAGCTGACCTGGGCACCGTAATGAGCAGTAACACGCAATTTCCCATGATGCGGTCGATAGGCCGTGCTCTGCCGCGAAACTATTATTCGCAGGAAGTAATTTCCGCGGCACTTTGGAATGAGTTGGGCGGCAGCGTTGAGAGCCGCGCTCGCTTCGAGCGGATCCATCGCTCGGTCGGTGTTCGCGGGCGTCATCTGGCGCTCCCGATGGAGGATTACCGCGCACTCGATTCGTTCTCGAAGATGAACCGCAAGTGGATCGAGCGTGCGACCGATCTCGGCGAAGAAGCCATCGAATCCGCTCTCTGCCAGGCTGGTCTTGCACCCACCGATATCGATCACATCTTCTTCACGACGGTTACGGGGATCGCATCTCCCAGCGTCGACGCCAAGCTGATCAACCGCATGTCGATGCGACCAGATATAAAACGGACCCCCATTTTCGGGCTCGGTTGTGTCGGTGGAGCAGCCGGCTTGGCCCGAGCCGCCGATTATCTGCGCGCGTTCCCCACGCATACTGCGATGCTGGTCTCGATCGAGCTATGTTCGCTGACCCTGCAGCTTCAGGACAAATCGGTCGCGAACGTTATCGCATCCGGACTATTCGCTGATGGCGCTGCCGCAGCACTGCTCACGGGTGGAGCGCGATTCGACAGCTCGCCAAGCCCGCGAATTGTGGCTTCGCGCTCAATGTTCTTTCGCGATACCGAGGACATGATGGCTTGGCGTTTGGACGACAGCGGTTTCCGAATCGTGCTCTCGGCTGGGGTTCCGGACTTGGTCCGTAAGAATTTGCGCCCGGCCGTGGACTCTTTTCTCTGCGACCAAGGCCTGTCGCGCAGCGGTATCAACCATTGGATTGCGCATACCGGTGGTCCGAAGGTGTTGCAAGCAATGGAGGCCGCGCTCGAACTTCCGCGATGCGCTCTCGCTCGATCATGGAAATCGCTTGCGGCGGTCGGAAATCTCTCGTCGGCATCCGTGCTGTTTGTCGCGGCTGATTTGATGGATTCAAAGACTACGCGTCGCGGCGACTACGGGATGCTGCTCTCGATGGGGCCGGGATTTTGCGGCGAATTGGTTCTGCTGCAATGGTGATGCTGAATGGCTAGCACTCTCGCCACCAGCTACGTATCGGCCCCCGCGCGCGAGATATGGGACCTCGTTGTAGTCGGCGGTGGACCGGCGGGGCTCGCCGTCGCAATTGTCGCGGCGGAACAGGGCCTCTCAGCCGTAGTCATCGAGCGCCACGATTTCCCGCCGGATAAGGCCTGCGGCGAAGGCGTGCTGCCGCCTGGCGTGAAAGCTCTCGCCCGCTTAGGTGTCGCCGGCCGGTTTGACCACACAACGTCTTTTCCGTTTGCCGGAATCCGCTTTATTCAGGAAGACGGATCCTCCGCTGAATCTCTGATGCCCACCAACGGCCTCGGGATCCGGCGCACGGTCCTGGTCCAGGCACTCGCCCACCGTGCCGAAGAGCTCGGAGCCCTTTTACGTCATCGCTGCTGCGTCCACAGCGTTGACACGGAGCCACATGAGGCGGTCATCCACACTAGCCAGGGCAAAGTATGTGGCCGTCTCGTCGTAGCGGCGGATGGACTCGCTTCGTCTCTCCGAAAGGCGTCGGGTCTCGAAGCGCCTACGAGGCGGCGGCGCCGATTCGCATTGCGCCAGCATTACGAACTTTGTCCCTGGACTGATTTCGTCGAAGTCTATGTCGACGAGAAGGGCGAAGCCGTTGTGACTCCCGTTTCTGGCCGAAGTGTCAACGTCAACTTCGTCTGGGAAGATGGAGCCATCGAGCAGCCAACGATATGTACGCTCGCAGATCGCTTTCCGTTACTGAGAGCGAGGCTCCGCGGCGCTCCGTCGATATCGTCAGTCAAGGGAGCCGGACCGATGCCGCGCGCCGCGACTCGTCGCAACGGCAATCGCATGGTGCTGGTCGGTGACGCTGCGGGGTTTGTAGATTCAATCTCCGGCGACGGACTGTCGATCGCGTTCAACTCGGCGCTGATACTGGGCAAGTATCTGCCTGAAATTCTGAAACGCGGGGCCACCCGGGAGAGTATGCAGCCTTACGAACGTGAGGCGCGTCGGGTCTATCGCGGTTACTGGTTGGTCACTAACGGATTGCTAATGATCGCGCGTCATCCTCGCGCCCGGCGAACAATACTCAACTCGCTAATGCGACATCCGGCTACGTTTAGAGCGCTGATGAGCGGCGCAATGCGGATGATGGTGTCGGCGGCATAATACCCAATGAGTCCAGGTGAGGCACCAATTCTCGAGGCGATCGGGCTTTCGAAGAGCTACGGTACTTGTCTCGTACTCGACAATGTCAGCCTCGCGGTGAGGCCCGGTGAAATCGCAGGGTTGCTAGGACCCAATGGCGCGGGCAAGACCACAACGCTCTCGATCCTTGCCACTCTGCTTCGAGCCGATGGCGGTCGTATTCTGATCAACGGTAAATCGCCCAAGCGCGACAAGCGGGGGCTCGGACGCGTACTTGGGCTGGTGCCGCAATCGCTCGCGCTCTACCCTACACTGAGCGCCGCGCAAAACGTATGGCATTTCGCCCGCATGCAGGGACTCTCGCGCCACCACGCGAGGGAGTCCTGCAGGCGGGTGCTGGAAGAGGCAGGTCTCAGCCTCCGGGCGGACGATCCTATGCATGCACTCTCCGGAGGAATGAAGCGGCTTCTCAACCTCGCCTGTGGAATCGTTCATCGGCCGCCTGTGCTGCTGTTGGACGAACCGACCGCCGGCGTCGATCTCCAATCGCGCGAACAGATATTGACGAGGATTCGGCGCTACGCGGATGCCGGCTCGGCGGTAATCTACAGCACCCATTACATGGAAGAGGCGGAACGAATTTGCGATCGCGTGCTACTGATTGATCGCGGCAAGCTGATCGCCGAGGGCGACCTGGAAAAGGTGATTTCGCTCGGAGGCGGGCGGCCTCGCATCGAGCTGACCTACCGCGGGCAATTGCCCGAAGAGCGGTTCAGTAGCCTCGCCGGTGTGCGCGAGATAGGCGCGGCTGGCAGCGAAGGCAAAGCCACCCTTCAGATGAACAGTCTCGCCCAGGTCGCCGACGTGCTGCACGGGCTTCGGAGCTTGGACGTGAATGTCATCGATTTCAGCCTACATAGCCCGAATCTGTCGGACGCCTTCATCGCGCTGACGGGCCACACCCTGCGCGACCAGGTGCAGTGAGACTGCCGGCTACCGCGATGCTTCGTGCAATATGGCTGACTGCACAAAACGAGGCTCGGCTCCTGATCAAGGATCCGATTGTTCTGTTCATGCTGCTGTTCGCGCCGGTCGTAATCATCACGGTCGCAGGATATTCGCTCGGTAGCCTGTACGGCGGTGTTGCGAATTCCTTTCGGCTGCCCGTGGTCAACCTAGATCACGGACAAGTATCCGACGGAATAATTCAAACACTGTACCGGGAGCGCACCCTCACTTTGGAAATGCTCGATGACCCCGGCGAAGCGCGCCGCCTCGTAAGCCGACGCGACCGGACGCCCATTGCGCTGGTGATTCCTCGGGGAACCAGCGCGGCAGTCACCGCGGGCCGCCAGCCTCGGCTGATTCTATTCGTCGATCCCGTCAGGCGAGTTGAGGTCAACGCGCTCGAACTTCGTATCGACGAATTGTGCCGAAGAGTCACCGAACAAGCGCGGGCGACCGGGCAAAAGCAAATCGAGGCCTCTGGTAAGGATCTGCGCGGAAAAATCAAACGGCTCTCGGTAGAGATCGCATCGGAGCAATCGGATGCCCGCTCGCAATTCGCGCGGACTCAGGTCGCGCTGAAAATTTCGATTCGCACGCAGACCGCCGCCGCACTCAAGCAGGTCAGCGATGCGACTGAAGCGACAATAAAGACGCGCGAGAGGCAGGCCTGGGCGGACGTGCAACGGCAGCTCTCCCAGCGTCAAGCGATACTGCACGAGATTCAGAACTACCTGACCCAGTTGCAGAGGAGTCAGCGCGCCTTCGAAGACTGGCTCGCGAAACTGAACACGATGGCCGGCAGCCACGCCGCAGATATTCCGCCGCCGCCCTCTTTTCCCAAGCCCGTCTCTGAGACTGAGCTGGCAGAACTAGCCAAGCCGGTGGCGCCACCCAAGGTCGATCCAACCCTTTCCGGAACCGGTTCGTTGCATGCATTTTCTATCAAGATTCCGAAGGAACCAGGGTTTCGCGACGGCAATCTCACCGGCGACCTCGAGCGCTTCCAAGCGTCGCAGGCCCCTAGGCTCCCCGGGGATCTCGGATTCGTCGAGCAACCCGCTATCGAGGGCGAAGCGGTGGCCGTAAACGCCTTCGACCAGTATGTCCCCGGATTCGGCATCACGTTTCTCCTGATCGGAATGATGCTCGGAATCGCGCTGACGCTGTTCGATGAGCGCGATTGGGGGACCCTGAAGCGCCTTCAGGTCAGTGGCGCTCCGCTTACGGGTCTCCTGCTCGGAAAATTATTCGCGCGGTTCATAGTCGGGATTGTGCAAATGGTGTTGCTGTTCACAGTCGGATGGGCGCTGTTCGGAATCACGCTTGGACGCGATCCGCTCGCGTTGCTCATCCCGACGATCGGAATCTCTTTCGCGTCCGCTGCGCTAGGACTGGTGATCGCGTCGATATCGCGTGCTCACGATTCAGTGATGCCGCTGGGCGTAACGGTCAGCATGGCAATGGCCGCGATCGGTGGATGCTGGTGGCCGCTGGACTTTGAGCCTGAATGGATGCGCGAGATCGCCCGGTGGATGCCGACGACCTGGACCATGCAGGCGTTCAACGATCTGATGATCCGCAATCGGACCGTGAGCGAAACCCTATGGCCCTTCGCAGCAACTATCGGACTAGGAATGATTTTTCTCGCGGCGGGAATCGCCCGCTTCGCCCGCATCGAAAGTTAGCTTTGTGCGACCCGATTCTGATCACACCGAACACGATGAACCCATGATCGTGAAGCCGCGACTTTCGCTGGCGTTGCTCTTTCTCCTCGTTCTGCTGATATCGAGCTGCTCGAACTCTCAGAAGATGCCGGCTCCGGCCGTCACGCAAGGCACCGACGTGAGTTCGGATTTTCAGGTCAACGCGATTCTCGAGAACTCCTGTTATTCCTGCCATTCGACGGGAGGGAGCGCGCCTTGGTACGCCGCTATATCCCCGACGTATCTAGCCGCCAGCTCGGCGCGTAGGGCGCTCAATTTTGCCGATTGGCAAACCTTCGATCACGACAGAAAAGCGGCTGAATTGAAGAGCATCGAGCAGTCCGTCAGCTCCGGTTCAATGCCGCCGGGTGACTACACAGCACTCGATCGCTCCGCACGGTTGAGCGACGACCAGAAACGAACACTTCTGAAGTGGGCTTCGCAGGACGTCTCCGCGCATTGAGGGAACGAATCGCTTCCGGACGGCAAGGTGAATGGCTCTTATGTCGCAGCTACAGGACGCAGATACATCGCAGGCATTGTTTGAGAAATACGTCAATCCGCAGTGGGTGAGACTACTGGAGGTCCTCGGATTGAACGTACGTTACGCAACCTGCCTCGGGTCGGAACTCTTCACCTCCGACGGCCGTCGGATACTCGATTTCAATTCCGGATACTGCGTTCACAACATCGGGCACAATCATCCCGGAGTAATACGCGCGATCAAGGGCGAAATGGATCGTAACGGACCCGCCATGCTTCAGGGGCACGTGCCCGAACTGGCCGGCGAACTGGCCAGTCGATTGTGCGCTCAAGCGGGCGGTAACTTATCCAAGGTGTTTTTCTGCAGCTCCGGGAGCGAAGGCGTCGAAGCAGCGATCAAATTCACAAGGGCGCATACCGGCAGGCCCGGAATCCTATACGCGAGCGGTGGATTTCATGGACTCACCTGCGGCGCCCTCTCGCTCATGGATAATCCGTTCTGGACGTCCGGGTTCGGACCGATGCTGCCTGACACTCAACCCATTCCATTCGGCGCGCTCGAGCCCCTGGCTCAACAATTGTCGACCAAGCGATTTGCTGCATACGTCGTCGAGCCCATTCAGGCGGAGGCTGGCGTCGTCATCCCGGCCGAAAACTATCTAAAAGAAGCACAAGGGCTCTGCCACCGATACGGCGCGCTGCTCGTGCTTGACGAAGTGCAGACGGGCATGTACCGCAGTGGGCCATTCCTCGCAGCCCACAATTTCCACGCCGAACCTGACGTGGTGATCCTGGCCAAAGCACTGAGTGGCGGCCTCATCCCCTCTGGCGCTGTCCTGATGTCCGACGCGATCTACAATTCGGTCTACACCTCCTTTAAACGCTCGATTATTCATACTTCGACGTACAGTGAGAACGCTCTTTCCATGCGCGCCGGTTTGGCCACCCTGGACGTGCTGGAAGATGGCAATCTCGGGCCACGCGCTGCGCAACTGGGCAGGCGGCTGCGCGAGCAACTGACAGCGAGATTATCGCAATATCACATGGTCAAGCAAGTTCGAGGCTTAGGAATGATGTCCGCGATCGAGTTTCAGCCTCCTAAGCAGTTTCGTTTCAGATTTCTTTTCCAAACTTTCTCGCGGATTCACCCTGCTATGTTCGGTCAAGTGCTCGTGATGCGGCTGTTCCGCGATCATGGGGTATATAGCCAAATTTGCGGAAACAATTTCATGGTTCTGAAGGTTGCGCCAGCGCTCACTATTAGTGAGGCGCAGCTCGACGAATTCGTAAGTGCGATGGAAGCTGTCGTCAAGCTTATGCATACCTCGACTAGCTTCTGGACGGAGGCAATCGGAATGGCGCGGCGGGTAATCCATGTCATCTGAGAACACCGGCCGCGCTAGTTCGCGATCATGATGCCAGATGACTTTTGATCGAGTCACGGTCGCGGTCGGAGTAGCTACGGTCGTCGCGCTCGTTTATCCGGTTCATACCGTAGCAGCCGTGCAATTACGCGATGGAGTTCTGGAGGTGGATCCGGCTAAGACGCGAGTAGAGTTCAGGCTTGGCGGCGCGCTCCATACGACGCACGGCAAGTTCGAACTCAAGCACGGAACTATCAAAGCCGACTCTGCCACCGGCAACGCCGAGGGCTCAGTCGTCGTCGATGCCGCAAGCGGTGAAAGCGGCGATATTTTGCGCGACATTCGGATGAGAGACAGCGTGCTCGAAGCGCAGGCCTACCCGGAGATCACTTTCAGTCCGCAGCACATCGACGGCCATCTCGACGACCAGGGCAATTTCCAGGCGAAGTTGGAGGGTGTCCTGGCGCTACATGGTGGCCACCACCAGATCGTCATCGAGACGGAGGGAAAGTTGATAAGCGACGATCTTGTGGCAACAGCTCACTTTTCTATTCCCTACGTTGAATGGGGTCTCAAGGATCCGAGCGTTCTTTTCCTGACAGTCGCCAAGGAGGTCGATATTGACATCGCGATGACGGGGCACATCACTTGGCTCGCGGCTGAAGGGGTTCGACGCATTGACGAGCGGCGTCGGCCCGTTTCCGGTCGTTCATCAAGCGCGATCTTCTCCAAGTGATATCGGCAGTGGCGACAATTCAGGTGCGGTCCAGATGATAAACGTCGCGGGACGTCGCCGGCATCGGGAACCGGTGTCATTCGATTTTATGCGAAAAGCGGTTACCCCAAGAATCGAAAGAGGGTGTCGGTGCGAGTGTGAATCGGGATTCAAAATGGAAATTCCAGCTCACATGAACACAACACGCTTCTCGTCAGATCGTTGCGATCATGTGCGCACGCCTGTGGGGAGAAGACCCGCGACGATTGCTCTCGCCGCGGCGACGATGGTCATCGTGGCGGTGCTCACGCTGTCGGTGCCGGCGCGCGCCGGGAACGGGCCCGACCCGATGCAGCAGGTCAAGGCGACCGTCGACCAGGTGCTGCAGATCCTTCAGGATCCGGCGCTCAAGTCCGACCTGAGCCAGCGCCGGCAAAAGCTCAAGGACTCGGTGGTCGGCCACTTCAACTTCGCCGACATGGCGCGCTCCGCGCTCGGCTACCATTGGCGCGATCTGTCGGATCAGCAGCGCAAGAACTTCGTCGACCTCTTCACGCGCTTCGTCCAGGCCTCCTACCTCGGCAAGATCGAGGGCTACGGCGGCCAGAAGATCGACTACCTCAGGGAGTCGACCGACGGCGAATACGCGCAGGTCAACACCCAGGTGAGCCAGGAGGGCAAGGAGCCGATTCCGATCAACTACCGGCTGAAGGCCGATGACGGCACCTGGAAGGTCTACGACGTCACCGTCGACAACATTAGCATCACCAGCAACTACCGCAACCAATTCAACCGAGTGATCAGCAATCGGGGCTTGGACGCACTGATGGCCAACATGCGTGCCAAGCAGGAAACCCTCGACCAGTCGATCGCTAACTAATTCGGCAGTGTGCCTATGGTGACTTTCATAGAGCCACGCCACACCGATGTGACATCGGGGGCGGCGCAGCTCCCGACGACGAAACGGGAGTCGTCAGGGGGGCTGATTTGAAGTGGGGAGCCCTGTCCGGGCAGGCCAGTCCGCACCGGGACAGTGACCTAAACCCGGCCCTCTCGCGCGGCTTTCGCGACAGAGGTGCTTCAGCGGGGACGAGGAGGGATCGGTGAAAAGACCATTCATAGTAGCCCTGTTCGCACTATGCCTGCTTGCGCCACCGGTCCTTTGTGCAGAGACCGAACCCGTCTCGGAAAGCACCCCGGAACAAACTCTGGGCGACCCGCTCGGTCCGTTCAACAGCGCGATGTTCTGGTTTAACCGCAAACTCGACGACTATCTGATCCATCCGATGGCGACCGGCTATGCCAAGGTGGTTCCGCAGCCGGCGCGCGAAGGCGTCGGGCGCTTCTTTGACAACGTCAACGTGCTGCCGCGTTTCGCGAACAATCTGTTCCAGTTGCGCTTCAAGCAGGCGGGTAGCGAAGTTGCGCGCTTCGGAATCAACACCACTCTCGGGCTCGCCGGCTTCTTCGATCCCGCCGACCGATGGTTCGGGCTCAAGGCGAGCCCGGATGACTTCGGGCTGACGCTGGGCCGCTACGGCGTCGGCAACGGGCCCTACCTGGTGCTGCCGTTCTTCGGACCCTCGACGATCCGCGATGCGGTGGGGCGCGCTGCCGACGGCGCAATGAACCCGATGAGCTACTTGCTACCGTGGTCGGTGACGCTCTCCGCGACCGGCGGTGAGGACGTCGCCGAGGCCGTCAACTACCGCTCGTTGAATCTGACCCTGTTCGAGGACGTCGATCGCTACGCGGTCGACCTCTACGGCGCGGTCCAGGACGGCTACATGCAGCGCCGCGCCGTGACGCTGAAGAAAATCGAAGGCGACTCCAACCCCGAATCCGGCTTCGTGATGCAACCCTGAGGAACCTGTCGGCATTCCCTCAGTACGGCAGCCGGCCCGGTTCCCGTTCGGCATAGCGCAGTTGCACCAGTACAAGTGGGCCTGCCCGCCGGCCAAGCAGGCTGCGGAAAAAGCTTCCGCAGCCTGCCGGCTTCCGCCCCTTTGAAAATCGTGCTTTTCTGATCGGATGGACTCAACCGCAATAGCTGAAATCAAGGCGCGGGAAATCCTCGATTCGCGCGGTAATCCAACGATCGAAGTCGACGTTCGCCTGGCCGGCGGAGCGCTGGGTCGCGCAGCAGTCCCTTCGGGCGCCTCAACCGGCGTCCATGAGGCGATCGAGCTGCGCGACGGCGACCCGCGCCGCTTCGGCGGCAAGGGCGTGCTCAAGGCGGTGGCAAACGTCAACGGCGCTATCGCGTCCAAACTCAAAGGCGCCGACGCGGCGAACCAGAAGGCGATTGACCGTCGCATGATTGAGCTGGACGGCACCGAGAACAAATCCAGGCTCGGCGCCAACGCGATTCTGGGAGTCTCGCTCGCCGCCGCTCACGCAGCCGCAGCATCCGCCGGCCTTGCGCTCTACCGTTACCTTGCGCCCGACGCGCACGTGATGCCGGTGCCGATGATGAATGTGCTGAACGGCGGCAAACATGCCGATTCCAACGTTGACATGCAGGAGTTCATGATCGTGCCGCAAGGCGCGCCCTCGTATCCCGAGGCGCTCAGGATGGGAGCGGAGGTATTTCACGCGCTCGCCGCGGTACTCAAGCGGCGTGGACACTCGACCAACGTCGGCGACGAGGGCGGTTTCGCGCCCAACCTCAGGAGCAACGAGGAGCCGATCGAGGTGATCCTCGAGGCGATCGCCAAGGCCGGCTACCGCCCGGGCCCGGACGTCGCGGTCGCGCTCGATCCGGCCTCCAGCGAGTTCTACGAGAACGGCAAATACGTCTTCGCGCGCTCGGACCGGAAGGCCCGTTCGGCCGAGGAGATGGTTCGTCTGTACGGCGAGTTGCTCGCGCGCTATCCGATCGTTTCACTCGAGGACGGACTTGCCGAAGACGACTGGGCCGGATGGCAGCTCCTTACGCGCGAGCTCGGCGAGCGCGTGCAACTGGTCGGCGACGATAACTTCGTAACCAATCCGAAACTTCTCCGGCGCGGGATCGACGAACACGTCGCCAACTCGATCCTGATCAAGCTCAACCAGATCGGCACGCTCAGCGAAACGCTCGAAACCATCGCCATGGCGCGCGCCGCGGGCTACACCTCGGTGATCTCGCATCGCTCGGGCGAGACCGAGGACACCACGATCGCGGACCTCGCGGTCGCCACCGGCGTCGGCCAGATCAAGACCGGCTCGCTCAGCCGCAGCGAACGCATCGCAAAGTACAACCGCCTGCTGCGGATCGCCGAGGAGCTGGGCGGACGCGCCGGCTATCCGGGCGCCGGCGCGTTCCCGCGCTTCGCCAAACGTGGCGGTGGCGGGCGATGAGCCCTCCAGCGGTAGCGGCGCTGATCATCTTCGACGGCTGGGGAATCAGGAAGGAACGCGAGTCCAACGCGATCGCGATGGCGCGCACGCCCACGATGGGCCGCTTGTACGCGCGATACCCGCACACCCGGCTCGAGGCCTCGGGCGAGGCAGTCGGGCTTCCCGCCGGCGTGATGGGCAATTCGGAAGTCGGCCATCTCACGATCGGCGCCGGACGCGTCGTCTACCAGGACCTGATGAGGATCGGCAGGGCGATCCGCACCGGCGAGTTCGCGCGCAACCCGGTGCTGCTCGCCGCTTGCCGAAGCGCCGCCGGCAACCGGCGCGCCCTCCACGTATGGGGGCTGCTATCCGACGGCAGCGTCCACAGCCATATCGACCATCTCTTCGCACTGCTTGAGCTCGCGGCCCAAGAGGGCGCCAACGATATCGCGGTGCACGCCGTGCTGGACGGACGCGACAAGCCGCCGCGCTCCGCGCTGCCCTTTGTCGATGCGCTGGAGGCGAAACTGCGCGACCTCGGGCGCGGCCGGATCGCGACCGTGAGCGGTCGCTACTATGCGATGGACCGCGACACACGATGGGAACGCACCGAGCGCGCCTGGCGAGCGATCGTCGAGGGCGCGGCACCGCCGGCGGGCGACGCGCGCTCCGCAGTCGAGGCAGCCTACGCCGCCGGGCAGAGCGACGAATTTGTCGAGCCGCGCGCGATCGGTAATCCCCCGCCGATGGCCGAAGGCGACCAGGTGATCTGTTTCAACTTTCGCGCCGACCGCGCTCGCCAGCTCACCGCCGCGCTGGCGCTGGAGAATTTCACCGGTTTCAAGCGACCGCGATTCCCCAAACCGGGCTACGTCTGCATGACCGAGTACGACCGCAGTTTCGGCCTTCCTGTCGCGTTCGCTCCCGAAGACATCAGGAATACTCTGGCGGAGGTGTTGGCGCGTGAGGGCGTGCGTAACCTGCGAATCGCGGAAACCGAGAAGTACGCACACGTGACCTACTTCCTCAACGGCGGCGCGGAAAAGCCGTTCCCAAACGAGGAGCGGGTGCTGATTCCTTCGGCTAAGGTCGCAACCTACGATCTCGAGCCGCAGATGAAGGCCGCGGAGATCGCAGAGCGCGCGGTCAAGGAAATCGCCGGCGGCGGATTCGGCGCGATCGTGATCAACTTCGCCAATCCCGATATGGTCGGCCACACCGGAAACCTCGAGGCCACGATAACCGCGGTCGAGGTTACCGACGCGGCGACCGGGCGCGTCATCGAGGCGATCGAGCGCGCCGGCGGCGTCGCGCTAATCACCGCCGATCACGGCAACGCCGAGCTGATGTCCGATCCCGCAACCGGCCAGGCCCATACTGCGCATACCACTTTCCCCGTGCCGCTGATCCTGGTCGATCCGGCCTTCGAGGGCACGCTCCGCGAGTCAGGCACGCTGGCCGACGTCGCGCCCACGCTGCTCGCGATGCTCGGCATCGCCGCGCCGCCGGAGATGACCGGCCGCGACCTGCGAGTCCGACGCTGAACTTGCATTGCGCAGCGAGCGCTACCAGCGTACGACTTGCTCGTAGATCTTCGGCAACTGCCGCGGTAGCGAGGTGATGTCCTCGATCACCAGGTAGCGCGAGGGCTGGCACATCTGGCGCAGGTAGTCGTGTCCGGTGCGATCGACGGTGATGCAGAAGGGCAGTACGCCCGCGAGCTCCAGCTCCTTGAGCGCTACCATTGTGTCCTGGATGCCGTAGGCGTTGGAACGCCGGTCGTGCCCGTAGTCAAAGTCCTGCGGGAAGCCGTCGCTCAGCAGGATCATGTGCTTGGCGCGCGAAGCCACGTCCTTGAACTTCTCGCGGACGTGCCTGATTGCGGCGCCCATCCGGGTCGAGCGCTTGGGCTCGACTGCGCCCACCCGCGCCTTGACCTCGTCTGAAAGTTCCTGATTAAACTCCTTGATCACATAGAACTCGACGTTGTCGCGGCCGTGGCCCGAGAAGCCCATCACCGCGTACTGGTCGCCGAGCTCCTCGAGCGCCTGCGCCATGATCACCAGCGCTTCCTTGTTGACGTCGATTACGCGCCGCGGCCGCTGGACGGCCTGCGGGCGGCGCTGCCACGCCTTCATCCAGTCATCGGCATCGTCGTCGTCAGTGTGGCGGCGGATGTCGCGATGGATCGGCTCGTCGGTCGAGGCGGACATGTCGAGCAGGAACAGCGTCGCGACGTCGCGCGCTTCCTTCTTGCGGGCCTTGTAGACGCGGCTGTCGGGATTCTGGCCCATCAGACGCGCCACGCGCGTCTCGATGGTGCGGTCGAGATCGATCTCCTCGCCATCCTCGAGCCCGCGCACCATCCGGTAGGATGCGGGTCGGATTCTCTGGAAATGGCGGCGCACCTGCGGCAGCATCTCGCTGTAGCGCTCAAGGGTGCGATTGTAGAAATCGCCCTCGTCGCCGCTCAGTCGCACTTCGCGCAGCCGGCACCAGTTGCGCCGGTAGTCGCCGAGGATGTAGTCCCACTCGTCGTAGGCGTAGTAGGCATCCTGGCGGCCGCGCGCACCGATGATCAGGCGGCGCGGGCCGGCAACCGCACCGATCTCGGCAAGCTGCTCGCGTAACTGCTCCAGCTCGTTGGCCTGCTTGCCCAGCAACTGTGTGAGGTACATCCCCTCGCCTTCTGCTCCCTCGCCCGTCGCCTCCGAGGGTTTGATCTGCGCGCCCTGCTCGAGCAGGCGTTGAATTTCCTCTGGCGAAAGCGCGCGGCCGCCCTCTCCCTTTGACGACTTGCCGGACACCTCGAGCTGGACGCGCTGATTCGGCTCGTTGCCATCCTGGGAATTGCTCGCGCCCTCGTCATCGCTCTGCGCCCCGGCCTCGCCGCGCATCCCGCGCATCGTTGCCAGGTCATCGCGCATCTGCGCAGCATCGCGCGCAAGCGTATCGTCCGCTCCTATGCGCTCGGCCGACGCCCTCAGCTCGCTGAGCCATCGGTAGAGCGCGGCGGTCTGGCGCGTGCTCTGCAGGACGGTGGCGCCGGGCTTCCTGAGCGGCGCGAAGAAACGCGCCGCGCGTGAAGTGAAAGCACGCTGCCCCGCCGCGGCATCGCTATCGAGGCCGAATGCGGCATTGACCAGCACGGTGCTGAGTCTCATCGGATCCAGCGCCGCCGCGAGCGCATAGTTGACCCGCCTGCTCCGAGCAACCAACCCGAGATAGCGGCGCGACAGATACGCCTCTACGCGCGCCGCCTCGCATAGCCTGAGCAACGCGCCGGCCAGCGTCGGATCCTCGAATGACGCGGTGAAGCTTTCGAGCCCTTCCAGCCCGGTCTCGGCGCGATCCTCGAAGCCGGAGACCTCGCTGAGTCTGAAGTCGAAGGTGCCGAATTCGTGGCGCCCAGCCAAATGAGCGGCCGTGACGAAATAGTAGTCGTACGCGAGGTCCTGACTGTCGAGGTTATCGGCCTTTTCGGGCAGATAGATCATCTCGCCCGCGGTCAGCGGATAGTGAACGGGCAGCAACGCGCCGCAATCGGCGAGCGAATCGACGCGAAATTCAAGCGGAAACAGCATCCGCATGAACTTCGTCAGCACGCCCTTGATCTCGTGCAGATCCTGTACGCTCGAGCGAGTGGAGTTCATCGCAGGATTATACTTTTATCAGGGGCAGGCGCGATGAAGCAATTTGGTCGTGGACTTGCAACTTGACTCTGCACGCAGGGGCTGCCTTAACTGATCGCAACGCCATGCCTCGCCCTCGCTTGCGCATCCACCGCCGGATTCTTCTCGCCTGCCTCCTCGCGGCCCTGGTTCCTGTTCTATCGCGCGCCGGATTCGCGGGAATTACCGACGCCGTCAAATTTTCGACGCTCCCCAACGGGCTCCAAGTGCTGGTGCTCGAGAACCACAAGGCCCCGGTGGCGACCTTCAACGTCTTTTACAAGGTCGGCTCACGCAACGAGCAGGTCGGCAAGACCGGCCTCTCGCATCTGCTCGAGCATCTGATGTTCCGCGGCACCAAGAAGCTCAAGCCCGAGGAATTCTCGAACATCATCCAGGAGAACGGCGGGATGGACAACGCGTTTACTGCCGCCGATTTCACCGACTACTTCGAGGTGATCAACCGCGACCATCTCGACGTCCCGATCTCGCTCGAGGCCGATCGGATGGCGAATTTCGAGCCCAAGGGCTTCGACTCCGAAAAGGCCGTGGTGATGGAAGAACGCCGCCTGCGCACCGAGGACAACCCTGAGGACGCGCTGGGCGAAGTGACCCAGGCGCAGGCCTTCCTCGCACATCCCTACCATTGGCCGGTGATCGGCTGGATGCACGACGTGCAGGGGCTGACGCTCGACGACGCGCTTGCCTACCATCAGACCTACTACTCGCCGCAAAACGCCCTGATCGTCGCGGTGGGCGACTTCGACGCCGACAAGGTACTCAAGCAGATCGGCGAGTCCTTCGGCGCGATCCGGAACGGCCCGAAAGCAAATTCGCCCACCGAGATCGAGCCGCCGCAGGAGGGCGAGCGCCGCCTGGTCCTGAGGCACGCCGCCGATCTGCCCGCCTTCGCGGAAGTCTTTCACGTTCCCAACTACAAGGGCCCCGACGCCTACGCCTTGGTCGTCGCCAGCGACCTGCTCGCCGGCGGCAAGAGCGCCCGCCTTTACAAGCGGATGGTGTTGGAGAAGCGGATGGTGGTTGGAATCGACGCGAGCTACGAGGAAACCTCCTTCGACCCCACCCTGTTCTGGGTCTCGGCGCAGATGCGGCCCGGCGTAAAGACCGAAGACGCGATCGCGGAGGTCGACAAGGAGGTCGCCGCGCTGCGTGACAGGCCGGTCGGCGCCGCCGAACTGCAGAAGACCAAGAACCAGGAACAGGCGTCGTTCGTATTCGGCCAGGACTCGATCTTCAACGAGGCGATGATGCTCGGGACCTATCAGATGCTGGGTGATTACCGGATGGTCGATCAGTACCTGGCCGGGATTGACAAGGTCGCCGCCGCCGACGTGCAGCGCGTCGCGCGTCAGTACCTGGTGGACTCCAACCGTACCCTCGGCATCCTGGTGCCGACCGGCGTACTGCCTCATCAAGGCGGCGGGACGCTTAGGGGGACGGTTCGTCACGCGCCCGATTGGCCCGCGGCGAGTGAGGTAGCGCGATGAGCCCTAGCAGGGTGTGGAAAAACGGGTTTTCCCGGCGGCACACTTCGCCGATGAGAGAAGCACCCTGCATGAAAACTGGCTGCTTTCCTCAATCTTCTCCCCCGCTCGCGGGGGAGATAGAGAGGGGGGCAGGCTGCGGAAACTTTTTCCGCAGCCTGCAAGGTTTCGCGCGACCGTGGCGGTCACAGCCGCGTTCGCGATCGTGGCCGGCGCGGCGGCGCCCTCGCACGCCATCGAAATCAAGCGGATGACGCTCAAGAGCGGCGCGACGCTGCTGGTCTCCGAGCAGCATCAGTTGCCGATGGTGACGATGGCGATCGCGTTCGACGCCGGATCGCGGCGCGATCCGAAGGGCAAAGAAGGCCGCGCCGCGCTCACCGCCGAGTCGCTCATGCAGGGCACGCGCGAGCTGAGCGCCGACCAGTTCAATCAAGCGGTTGACTTCATCGGTAGCTCGGTTTCCGTCAGCGCCGGACAGGACTACGCCGAAGCGGGCCTGACCACCCTCAAAAAGTACACCGATGACACGCTCCATCTGCTGGCCGGCGTGCTCGAGACTCCCGGCTTGCGCGACTCCGACATCGAGCGCAAGCGCGACGAGCAGGTCGCCGGAATCAAGGCCGCCGAGGAGCAGCCTGGCTACGTTGCGGGCGTCGCCTTTCGAAAAGCGCTGTTCGGCGACTCTCCTTACGGCCATTCCCCCGAGGGCAACGCCGAATCGGTCGCCGGACTCACCCCCGCCGACGTGCGCGACTTCTATCACGAGTATTACAAGCTCGGCGGCGCGGTGATCGCGGTGGTCGGCGACGTCAAGGCCGACGAGATCCGGGACAAGCTCGAGGCCTCGCTGTCCGGACTTGCCGGCTCTGTGCCCCCGCAGGCGAAGCCGCCTGCCCCGACGGTGCCTGCGGGGATTCATCTCACGACCATCGATCGCAACGTGGCGCAAGCCAATCTGATCCTCGGCTTCGGCGGGATCGCGCGCTCGGATCCCGACTACTATCGGCTGCAGGTGATGAACTACATCCTGGGCGGGGGAGGGTTCGCCTCGCGGCTGACCAAAGAGGTGCGCAGCAAGGCGGGCCTCGCCTACTCGATTGGGAGCATGTTCAACGCGGCGCTGTTCCCGGGTTCGTTCGAGGTCGTGCTCCAGACCAAGAACAAGAGCGCCAACGAGGCGCTACGAATGATACTCGACCAGATGCGCGAAATTCAGAATGCTCCCGTGTCGGACGCCGAGCTCGCGTCGGCCAGGAAATTCCTGGTCGGCAGCTTCCCGCTCAAGATCGATCGGCAGAGCGCGATCGCGAGCTTCATGTTGCAGATCGAACTTTACGGCCTGGGACTGGATTATGCGGACCGCTATCCGAAACTGATTGAGGCGGTAACCAAGGAAGACGTGCAGCGCGTGGCCAAGCAATACCTCCATCCTGACGCGCTGCTGCTGGTCGCCGCCGCCAACCAGAGCGAGGCCGCGATCAGCGTCGCCAACCTCGAAAAGCGTTGACTTGAGCGCCGGTCAGCTTCTTTACACAATCGGCCACTCAACGCATCCGATCGAACGCTTCCTCGAGTTGCTGAGCCGGCATCGGGTTGCGGTGCTCGCCGATGTGCGATCGTTTCCGGGCTCGCGGCGATGGCCGCAGTTCAATCAGGAGGCGCTCGAAATATCGATTCGCGCGGCGGGCCTCGACTACCGATGGCTCAGGATGCTCGGGGGACGCCGCCACAAGGTCCGCAACGACTCGCCCCACGTCGGCTGGACCCACCCGGCGTTTCGCTCATACGCCGACTACATGGATACCGCCGACTTCGCGAAGGGGATCGAGGAGCTGATCGCGATTGCCGCCGCGTCCCCAACCGCGATCATGTGTTCAGAGGGGCTGTGGTGGCAATGCCATCGCCGGCTGGTCTCCGACAAGATGGCGACCCTGGGATGGGACGTGCGGCATATCATGCCCGACGGCAAGCTCGTGGCGCATTCTCTCACCGAGTTCGCGCGCGTCGCCGAGGGCCGGCTCATCTACGATCGGATGTCAACGGCAAAGCTGAGGTGATCGGTCGAGCCTTCCCCGAAATCAGGCGGCAGGAGCGCGCAAGGGAGGGTGCGGCCCGGCTTTCTTGTAGCGCCGGCCTCCGTGCCGGTTCTTTTTTTCTGTTCTTTTTTTTCGAATGCTAAAGGTCGCCCTCAGCACCCGTGCCGACTGGCGTATGCGCGCAACAACGACCTCGCCAATTCCAGACCGGGCGGGACGCCCGGCGCCACTTCAGTCAAAAGAACAATTGCTGAATTTTTGGAAGGTCACAGACCGGCGACAAACTCCGCGATCGCCGCGCGCAACTCAAAGTGATCGCCGGAGCGCATCTCCCGCTCGAACTCCCGGCCGGGGCTCGCTGGAGGCCCTGCGGCTCATGATGCGGCTGCGGCCGCGGGGCACCGCTCTACGCCGCGGCGCGATGGCTGAGCACTTGGCGGAGGAACTGGCCGGTGTACGAGCCGGGCGCCATCGCGACTTCCTCGGGCGTGCCCTTCGCGATTAGATTGCCGCCGCGATCGCCGCCCTCGGGGCCGAGGTCGATGATGTAGTCGGCGGTCTTGATCACTTCGAGGTTGTGCTCGATCACGATCACGGTATTTCCGCTGTCCGCCAGCCGTCCGAGCACGCTCAGCAGCTTCTTGACGTCGTCGAAATGAAGGCCGGTGGTGGGTTCGTCCAGGATGTAGAGCGTGCGGCCGGTGGCGCGACGCGCGAGCTCCCGCGAAAGCTTGATGCGCTGCGCCTCGCCGCCCGAGAGCGTGGTCGCCGACTGCCCGAGATGGATATAGTCCAGCCCGACGTCGCGCAGGGTCTCGAGCTTCTGGCGGATCGGAGGCACCGAGCCCATGAACTCGAGCGCCTCCATCACGGTCATCTCGAGCACCTCGGCGATATTCTTGCCCTTGTACTGGATTTCGAGCGTGTCGCGGTTGTAGCGGCGCCCGCTGCAGACCTCGCAGGTCACGTAAACGTCGGGCAGGAAGTGCATCTCGATGCGGATAATCCCGTCGCCCTGGCACGCCTCGCATCGCCCACCCTTGACGTTGAAGGAAAAGCGCCCCGGCCCGTAACCGCGCATCCGCGCCTCCGGCAGTTGCGCGAACAGGTCGCGGATATGCGTAAACAGGCCCGTGTAGGTGGCGGGATTCGAGCGCGGCGTGCGTCCGATCGGGCTCTGGTCCACGTTGATCACCTTGTCGAGATGCTCGACGCCCTCGAGGCTTCGATACACGCCCGCACGCTCGCGGCTGCGGTTGAGCTTCTGCGCCAGCGCCCGGTAAAGCGTATCGAGCACCAGGCTTGACTTGCCCGATCCTGAAACGCCGGTGATGCAGGTGATGACGCCGAGCGGGAAGCCGACCGCCAGATCGCGCAGGTTGTTCTCGCGCGCGCCCTGGATCGTGAGCCATCGCCCGGACAGCACGCGCCGGCGGCTCGGAATCGCAATCTCCAGCTCACCCGAGAGATACTTGCCGGTCAGCGAGGCCGGATTGCGCATCACCTCCTCCGGCGTCCCCTGCGCGATCACGTAGCCGCCCTGTGCGCCCGCGCCGGGCCCCATATCCACGATATGGTCCGCTTCGAGCATCGTCTCGCGATCGTGTTCGACCACCAGCACGGTGTTGCCCAGATCGCGAAGCCGCTTGAGCGTCGCCAGCAGGCGCTGGTTGTCGCGTTGATGGAGTCCGATCGAGGGCTCGTCCAGGATGTAGAGCACGCCCACCAGGCTCGAGCCGATCTGGGTGGCGAGCCGGATGCGCTGGCCCTCGCCGCCCGACAGGCTGGCCGAAGTTCTGTCCAGCGTCAGGTAGTCGAGTCCGACGTCGGCCATGAAGTTCAGGCGCTCGCGGATCTCCTTGAGGATCAGGCGCCCGATCTCGGCCTCCTGCGATGTCAGTTTGGGCGCCTCGAAAAACTGGACCGCATGCTTCACCGACATCGCGGTGACCTGGCTGATCGACTTGCCGTTGAAGCGGATGAAGAGGCTTTCCTTCTTGAGCCGCGCGCCCTCGCAGGTCGGGCACGGACGCATGTTCATGAATGCCTCGGCCCACTCGCGGACGCTCTCGGAGCTGGTTTCCTTGTGCCATCGGCTGAGCCATTCGAGCACCCCCTCGAAGGGGCGCGCATACTCGGCACGATGATGTCCGCGCTGGTAGTGGAACTCGATCTCCTCGCCGCCCGAGCCGTCCAGGATCACTTTACGGACCTTGGCCGGGATCGCCCGCCAGGGCTGGTCGAGGCTGAACTTGTAGTACGCGGCGATCGATTCGAGCAGCGGGTACATGCTGTCCATCTTGGCCCACGGCGCGATCGCGCCGTCGGCGATGCTCAACTCCTCGTCCGGCACCACCAGCTCGGGGTCGAAGTACATGATCGAGCCGATTCCGGAGCAGGCGGTGCAGGCGCCGTGCGGGCTGTTGAACGAGAACATCCGCGGGGTGATCTCGGGATAGGAGATTCCACAGTCAACGCACGCGAAGCGCTGGCTGAAGTAGATACCCTTGTCGCCCTTCGCGTCCGGCCGTTCGATCTTGAGCAGGTCCTGCCCGTACTTGAACGCCACTTCCAACGAGTCGGAGAGCCGTTTCTCGATTCCGTGACGAATTGCAAGCCGGTCCACCAGCACCTCGATAGTGTGGCGCTGGTTCTTGTTGAGTTTGATCTCGTCGCCAAGCTCGCGCAGGATGCCATCGACCTTGGCCCGCACGAAGCCCCCCCGCCTGAGCTCGCTCAGCTCCTTGCGATACTCGCCCTTGCGATCGCGCACGATCGGCGCGAGCACGTGGATGCGGGTGCCCTCGGGCCAGGTCATGATCCGATCGACGATCTGCTGCACGCTCTGCTGGGAGATTTCGCGGCCGCAGTTGTAGCAGTAGGCACGCCCGACCCGCGCGAACAGGAGGCGCAGGTAGTCGTAGATTTCCGTGATCGTGCCGACCGTCGAGCGCGGGTTGTGCGAGGCGGTCTTCTGCTCGATCGAGATGGCCGGCGAAAGCCCCTCGATCGAATCCACGTCCGGCTTCTCCATCTGCTCGAGGAACTGGCGCGCGTAGGCGGACAGCGACTCGACGTAACGGCGCTGCCCTTCGGCGTAGATGGTGTCGAAGGCGAGCGAGGATTTCCCCGAGCCCGAGAGCCCGGTTATCACCACCAGCCGGTCGCGCGGGATCTCAAGATCGATGTTCTTGAGATTGTGCTCGCGCGCGCCCTTGATGACGATCCTGTCGGCCATCCGGATAGCGCCCTAGCAGGGTGTTGAGAAACCGGGATTCCGGCGTTCAGGAGAGCTTGCGGTCTCAACACCCTGCATAAGAGTCGGCTTCTTTCCTTAGTCTTCTCTCCCTCTGGAGAGCTTTGCAAATCTGCGGTTGCCCTTTTCAATGGCCTCTCCCCGGTGGGAGAGGCCGACGGTCGCTGCGAGCGTCGAGTGAGGGACCGCAGCGTCGCTGCGCCGGCAGCGACATTTGGTTGCGCTTTTTCGGCCGGGCCAACGACGCAACGGCCGGGGCGCATCGATCCTCGGCGCCGCGCGGCCAAATACGGCGCCGCAAGGTCCCTCACCCCGGCCCTCTCCCAGCTTCGCAGGGAGAGGGCGAAGAAGAACCCTCGAGCTTTGGCGTGGAAGTTACGCAAAGTTCTCCTCTGGGAGAGATAACAGTGGGGGAGCAGGCTGTGAAATTCGTTTTTCCGCACCCTGCTACGCTGCCCGGCGCGTTCCGCCCGCGCGGGTCTGGCTCGCGCGCCAGGCATACTCGATCGCCGCGATCATGCTGCCGGGGTTTGCGACGCCCTTTGCGGCGATGTCGTAAGCGGTGCCGTGATCGGGTGAGGTGCGGATGAACGGCAGTCCGAGCGTGATATTCACCGCGCGATCGAATTCGAGCGTCTTCAGCGGGATCAGCCCCTGGTCGTGGTACATCGCAACTGCCGCGTCGAAACTGAACGGCGTCCCCGGCGCGCGGATAAACGCGGTATCAGGCACGATCGGGCCGTAGGCGTCAATTCCCTCGCGATTGGCGCGGCGAATCGCGGGTGCAATCACGCGAATCTCCTCCTGGCCGAAGAGCCCGTTCTCACCGGCGTGCGGATTGAACCCCAGCACGCCGATCCGCGGGCGGGCGATCGCAAGCCGCTCCCGAAGGTGCGCGTCGAGCAGACGGATCGTATTGAGTACGCGGCTTCGCGTAAGCGCGCGCGAAACCTTCCCGAGCCCCATGTGAACGGTGACCAGGGCCAGCCGCAGCCGATCCCCTGCGAACATCATCCGCCAAAGCTTCACACGCCCCAGCTTGGCGAGCAACTCCGAATGTCCCGGGAAGTGATGGCCCGCGCGGTTCATCCATGCCTTGTTGATCGGCGCCGTCACGATCGCCGCAGCCCCGCCCTCCAGGGCCATCAGCGTCGCGGTTTCGATATAGCGGTAGGCCGCGCCGCCGCCCTCTACCGACCCTCGTCCCGGGACGAGAGCCCGGCGCGAAAGCTCGCCGACCACGAGTACGGAAATCCCGTGCCGGAGGTTGGCCGGCTTGTCCGTTGGCTGCCAGAGCTGTGGCTCCGGCACGCCGCCCAGGCGATGCGCCGCAGAGCGCATCGCCGCGAGATCACCGACCACCACGAGATCGGGCCTGTCGGTCCTGCGAGCCATCGCAGCGACCGCCTTGAGGATCACCTCCGGTCCGACGCCGGCCGGGTCGCCCATCGTGATCGCAATCGGTCGCGCGCTGTTGCGAAGCGTCGTCCTTGCTGGCCTTGCGTCTCTCAAATGACCTGAATGACTCCGCAGTCTCCGCCGCTGCCGCGCAGTCGCATCATCCTATTGATAGCTGCACAATATGGTGAAGCAGATTGCGCTCTGGTGCGGCTCCTTCTGTCATTCCCGCGCGCGTGTCTGGCGCGCGCGAGGAATCCCGGATTCCGATGCCGCGACGGGCAGAAAGACCGGGATTCTTCGCGCGGCAGCCACGCGCGAGAATGACAAACCAGAGAATCGAGCAAGAGCAGAATTGTCACTATAATATGCAGGGCTCAATAGGGCCATTCCAACTTGCTGGCCCTATCGCCGGCAGCAGCGACGAGGAGCGCAAGGTGGAGAAGTTGTTGCATGGTTTCAGGTCGAAAAAACCTGGAACGGCACTAGTAGAACGACTCGACGTGGTGGTTCTTGACCAGGTCCTGGTCGAGCCATTCACTGAAGGAATCCTTGGACTTGGCATCGATCAGCTTGTCGCGGATCTCCTCGCTGACCACCGCCTGCGGCTTCACCCCCGGCAGCTCGTGGTCCTCCAGCTTGATGATGTGGAAGCCGTGGCTGGTCTGGATCACGTTGGAAACCTCTCCGGGCTTGAGCCCCGCGACCGCGGCCTTAATCTCGTCGAGGACTTCCTCCGGTGCGAAGTAGCCCAGCTCGCCGCCCTTGCTTTTCGATTCGTCGTCCGAGAATTGCGCCGCGAGCTGACCGAAGTCCTCGCCGGCGATCGCCCGTTTGTGAACCTGCTTGGCCTTTGCCATAGCCGCGGCAATGTCGGCGGGCGGCGCATTGGGCGCGACCGCGATCAGGATCTGGGCGAGACGGTAACGCTCGGTCTTGACCGTGAATTCTTCGGGATGGGCGTCGTAGTAGGCCTTGACCTCGCTGTCCGAGACCTGGATCTTCGAGCGCACGTCCTTCTCGAGCATCATCATCTTTTCGAGTTCGAGCCGCGCGCGCTTGCGGAAGTCCTCGTAGCTGGTGCCGCTGGCCAGGAGCTGCTGTTTGAACTGCTCCTCGCTCAGGCCGTTCTTCTCCCTGACGTTATCGATGAACTTGTCGACCTGGTCCTCCTCGACCTGCCCCTCGAAGCTCTTGGTCTCCGATTCGAGGCATTTCTCCTTGACCAGCTCCCGCAAGCCCCGGCGAATCATGTCCGGGGCGCGGGGATCGGAGTCGTCGGGAATCGGAGATCCGTTGGCGGCGCTGTATACCTTCACGTCATGGAGCGTGATCGGCTCGCCGTCCACGCTTGCCACGACCCGATCGACAACCTGGGCCAGGAGCTGCGCCGGGCGGAAAGGACCGACGCAGATCGCGAGCAGGAGCGCGGCTCCAAGCACGCCAACGCTCCAGCGCCAACCACCGATTTTCATATTCTCAATTGGCTAGCGGGCCGGCCACGCGGCCGGGCTGAGGCTCCAACTTTTCACAGGCAGCCAACGCCTGCAAGACTCCGTCGATTTGCGCGAAAGTACCAGGGTAGTCCCCGCTCTCGATTCGCACCATCACCTGGTAGGAGGGCGTCAGCCGCAGCCGTTTGCGATTGGCGTCCGCCAGTGCCGCCAGCCGCCCGGTGTCCACCGGAGCGTCGGGATGGAACTTCACCTCGAGCAGATCGTCCTTCACGATCGCGCTCAGAATCATCATTTCCTTCATCCGGCGCCGCAGGTTCATCGCCACCGCCAGATTCTCGACCAGCGTGGGCAGCGGGCCGAACCGGTCGCGCATCTCGGCGCGCAGCTCGTCCAGCTCGCTCTCCGCATCGGCGCGCGCGAAGCGGCGGTACAGGATCAGCCGCTCGTTCTCGTCCGGCACGAAGCTGTCCGGGATGTAGGCCGGGATGCCCAGCTTCAGCTCGGGCTCGAATTCCGGCCGCGGCGGCTCGCCGCGCAGGTCGCGAATCGCATCCTCCATCATCTCGGTGTACAGCTCGAAGCCGACCTCGTTGATATCGCCTGATTGTTCGCGCCCCAGCAGGTTGCCCGCGCCGCGAAGCTCGAGGTCGCGGATCGCGAGCTTGAAGCCGCCCCCGCTTTCACCCTCGACCAGCTCGCGCAGCGCCTCGATTCGCCGCTTGGCATCGCGGGTGATGATGTGCTCGCCGGGGATGAGCAGGTACACGTACGCCCTCTGGCGTGAGCGGCCGACCCGCCCGCGGAGCTGGTAGAGCTGGGCCAGGCCCAAGTTGTCGGCGCGGTTGATGAACATGGTGTTGGCGTTGGGAATGTCAAGCCCCGACTCGATAATCGTCGAGCAGACCAGGACGTTGATCCGGTTTTCGATAAAGTCGCGCATCACTTTCTCGAGCTGATGCGACCGCATCTGGCCGTGCGCCACGGTGGTCTTCGCCTCCGGGATCAGCCCGCGCAGATGGCGTGCGACGTACTCGATATTCTCGACCCGGTTGTGAACGAAGAAGACCTGCCCGCCGCGGTTGAGCTCCCACAAAATACGGTCGCGCAGCAGCGCGTCGTCGAAGTGCGCGACGAAGGTCCGAATCGCCTGGCGGTCGGGCGGCGGCGTCTGGATCACCGAAAGGTCGCGGATGCCGAGCATCGCCATGTGCAAGGTGCGCGGAATCGGCGTCGCGGTCAGCGTCAGCACGTCCACCAGCTTGCGCAACTGCTTGATCCGTTCTTTGTGCACCACGCCGAAGCGATGCTCCTCGTCAACGATCAATAGCCCCAACTGCTTGAATTCGACATCCTTCGAGAGCAGGCGATGGGTGCCGATCACGATATCGACCACGCCGCGGTGCGCGTCGGCGAGCACGGCCCGGTTGTCGCGCGCACTGCGGAACCGCGAGACCATCTCCACCCGCACCGGGTAGTCCTTGAAGCGCGCGCGAAACGTGTCGTAGTGCTGCTCGGCCAGCACCGTGGTCGGCACCAGCACCGCGACCTGCCGCCCGTCCATCACCGCGACAAATGCAGCGCGCAACGCGACCTCGGTCTTGCCGAACCCCGCGTCGCCGCATATCAGCCGGTCCATCGGCTTGGCCCGCGTCATGTCGCGCAGCACCTCGTCGATCGCGGCAAGCTGGTCGGGAGTCTCTTCGAACTCGAAGCGCTCGGCAAACTCGTGGTACTCGGCCCCCGGATGGAGAAAGGCGTGGCCTTCCATCACCTCGCGCGCCGCGTAGATCTCCAGCAACTCCGCCGCCATCGAGAGCACCGCCTGGCGGGTGCGCCGTTTGACCTTCTCCCAGCGGCCGCTGCCCAGCTTGTCGAGTTTGGGCGCGGCGCCCTCGCCGCCGACGTAGCGCTGTACCAGGTTGATGCGCTCCACCGGCACGTACATCGTGTCGTTGGCAGCGTACTCGAGGTTAATGAAATCGCCCTCGACCTCGGCCACGCGCAGGTGTTTGAGGCCCCGATACAGTCCGATTCCATGGTCGAGATGCACCACGAAGTCGCCTGCCTTGAGCTCCTCCAGGCTTACCAGCGCCCCCTTCGCGGCCGGCCGCGAACGCCGGCGCACGCGCGGCTCGCCGAACAGGTCTTCCTCGCTGTAGAGATAGAGGCCGTCGCCGGCGAGCACGGTGCCCGCCGCGATCGCGCCTTCGAGAATCGCGGGGCGGTAGTCGGCGGCTTGCGTCAACTCGCCGAAGCTCTTGCAGCCCGTGTTGACCTCGAAGTCGTAGGCTTCCAGATGGCGGCGCAGGCGCGCGACCTGGCTTTGGCCTTCGACCACCATCACCGCCCTGGCTTCCCCGCACTGCACTTCCCTCAGCTCCTTGGCGAGCGGCTCGAAGGAGATCGGCTGGCGGCCCTTGTCGCCCATCCCGGCGGCGCCGGTCGAGCCCAGCTTCAGGCTGGGCTGGCATCTTACCTCGATCGCGCTCGCGTAGCCCTCGCGCGGCGGCGCGACCGTCACCAGCGAGCCGACCTCGACGGCGACGGCCTTTAAGAGCGCGCTCTCCAGATCTTCGGCGCTCAGGTAGAGCGCCTGGGGCGCGGGATGAAAGACGGGCTGGGCCTCAGCGGCGCCGGCGTCGGATGCGACGCGCTCGGCAAATCGATGGGCTTGCGCGAGCACCCGCCCGGTGTCGACCATCCACAACAGCGCGTTGGAAGGCAGGTAGTCGAACAGCGAGTCGAGCGGCCGGTCGAAGAGATATGGCAGGAGCAGCTCGGCGCCGGGGAACAGCAGGCCCGCCTCCAGCGCTTCCATGAACTCGGCGGTCTCCTTGCGCACCAGTCCGATCTCAGCGCATCGCAGCGCGACGCGCTCGCGGAGCTTGTCATTCTTGAGCATCGGCGGCGGGACCAGCCGGGTCCGCACGATGATCGCCTCCGCCATTTCGTGCAGCGAGCGCTGGCTGGAGGCCTCGAAGCGGCGCAGCGAGATGATGGTGTCGTCCTCAAGCTCGAACCGAATCGGATCGCGGTAAAGCGGCGAGAAGACGTCCACGATGCCGCCGCGCACGCTGAAGTCGCCGATCTCTTCGGCTTGCGGCACGCGCTGATAGCCGAGCGCGGCAAGCTCCTCAACCATCGCATCGAGGTCGATCCGCTCGGCAGGAGCGACCCGCAGGATCGAATCCGCAAGCGCGCGCCGCGGTACGGTCCGCATCATCAGCGCCTCGACCGAGGTTACTACCAGCGGTGCGTTCGCGCGGATCAGGGTATAGAGCGCCGCGAGCTGGGCGGCCTGCGTGTCGTGCGGCGGCGAGAGATGCGCAAAGGGTTTGAGCTCCCACGCCGGCATCACGTGGACTGTGCGCGAGGGCGTGTCGGCCTCCAGCGACTCATCCAGAAAGAAGGCGGCCTCGTGCGCCAACGTTTCCGCCTCGCCGGGCGTCGACGCGATTGCGACGATCGGGCGGCGCAGGCGGACTGCGGCCTCGCGCAGCATCAGGGCGCCCGCGGCGCCCTTGAGCCCCATCACGGGGAAGCGCCGCTCGGTGTTCGCATTCAGGCGAGCTTCCAGCTCGCTCGCCGCCTCTTTGAGCGTTCTTTCCACCTCAAGCTACACAAGCGCACACACAGACACCTTGGCCTGCGGCGCGCATGGCCGGTGATCGAGCGTGCCGCACCCGCTTTGGGCGCGGGACGCAATCATCCGGACCCCGTCAATAATAGCAGAGAATCAGGCGAATGCGGCGATCCGGGCGCTAGTAGGCGTATTGGTCGGCGTCGGAGGCTCGGGACTCAGGATGCGAACTGCTGCCGGCTAGATTCTCGTTCGGCTCTCCCACCTTGACCGCAACCTTCATAGTCTTGTGGGCGCCGCCCGGCAGCGGCCGGATAACGGTCAGGTACATCGTGTCGCCGGGCTTGAGCTTGGCCAGCTCGTCTTCGAGGTCGAACTGGCTGCGCACGCGATGGTCATCGACCGCGACGATCAGGTCGCCGTCAACGCCGAGCTGACCCGCCCGCGACATCAGCGGCTGCACCAGCAGTTCGAGCGGACCAACCAACGCTCCGGCGGTCACGGCAGCGGCGCCGACCGCGGTCATACCCTTGCGCCCGTTGAGTCCCGATTGCCACGCCGGGCTGTTGGGATCGACCTTCACGATCTCGAGTCCGTGCTCCTCCTGCCCGAGATAGCATTTGAGGGTGTACTGCACCTCGATGCCGAGGTAGGGAAGTTTGTGGTGCTGCTCGCCGGTCGCCTCGCCGCCCGGATTAAAGTTCCGATCCAGCGAGCCGGTGTCTTCGTGCGGCTGGTATGCCTTGTCGGACGGAATCTCCACAGCGCCGTTGTCGTGGGGTATCAGCCCGGTTTGCGGTGCGATCTCCAACGCATGATCCTGGTCATCCTGGTTCTGGCCGCGGACGCCGGGCGCGGCGGATGGCCCGGAAGGCTGCGCCGAGAACGATGCGCCCCCTGAGCCCACGGAATCAGATTGCGTCTGCGAGGAGTCCGACGGTGTCTCAGTCTGCGCCGCCACGAGCGCGACGCTCGCCGTCATTATCGCGCCCGCCGCGAGCGAGGTCGCGATAAACCTTGACAATTTCATCGAATTAACGCGCGGGGGAGGCCCGTGCGACTCCAAGCTTGATGATAGGCCCGCGGATCATGCCCCACAAGGCGGTTTTTCACGCTTGATGCGCGTGGGCAGAGCGTGCAAATTGTCAGCCCAATCGATCATGAAAATCGTCTGTACCTACGGGCTCACTGCGCACCAGCGGCAAACCATCGAGCAGAGCGTGCCGGGCGCCGAGATCCGCGACCGGACCTGCCGATCGAGCGAGGAAACGATCGAGCTGATGCGCGGCGGATGCGATATCCTGATCGCGTTCCGGATTCCCGACGATCCGATCCGTCACGCGCCGGGGCTCAAGTGGGTACAACTGCTCAGCGCCGGAGCCGACCGTGCGCTTCGCGGCCCGCTCAAGGACCTCGCGCTCCCGATCACGACCGCCAGCGGAATTCACGCCACCCCAATCGCCGAGTACATCATCGCGTCGATCCTGGCCTGGTCGCATCGGTTTCACGTCACGATGCGAGCGCAGCTCAGGCGCCAATGGATTCGCCAGGGCGAGTTCATGGCCACGGTGGACGAAGTCCGCGGCAAAACCATCGCCATCCTCGGCTACGGTTCGATCGGGCGCGAGGCGGCGCGGCTGGCGGATGCGTTCGGGATGAGAGTGCTCGCACTCAAGCGCGATCCGGCGTCGCGCCAGGACCCGGGATGGGTGCCGACGGGGCTCGGCGACCCCGAGGGCCGCATCCCCGAGCGCTTCTTCGGCCCGGCGGATCGCGAGGCGATCCTGAGCGGCAGCGACTTCATCGCCGTAACGCTGCCGCTGACCCGGGAAACCGCCAGCTTCGTCGGCGCGCGCGAACTCGCCGCGATGAAGTCTGACGCGTACCTCGTCAACATCGGACGCGGCAAGGTCATCGACCAGACGGCGCTGGTCGACGCGCTGGCGAAAAAGCGCATCGGCGGCGCGGGACTCAACGTCTTCGAGCGCGAGCCGCTCGAGCCCGAGAGCGCACTCTGGGACATGGACAACGTGATCCTAACGCCGCACATCGCGGGCGCAAATCGCGGTTACATGGACAAGGCCTGCGAGCTGTGCGCGGAAAACCTGCGCCGCTTCCAAAACGGCGTGGCGCTGCTCAATCGGGTCGATCCCGAGCTGGGCTACTGATTGCGCTCGGCGAGCGCGGCGAGCAAGCGCCGCGGCAGATTGTCGAACGGACCGTTCGACATGAACAGCGCGATATCGCCGGCGCGGACTTCCGCCAGCATCCGCTCCAGGATCGCTGCGGTTGATTCGCACGCCAGCGCAACCGGGCCGCGAGCGCCGATCGCGAGCGCGAGCACGCCGGTCTCAAGCCGCTCGCCTTGCGGGATCGGATCGTTGGCCTTGAAGTAGACCGGTCCCAGGTAAACGCGCGCCGCGCGGTCGAAGGCGCGCGCGAATTCGTCCTGAAAGACCTTGCGACGGCTGGTGTTGGAGCGCGGCTCGAAGGCGGCCAGGATCCTGCGCCCCGGATAAAGCTCCGCGATCGCGTCCAAGGTGGCGCCAATCGCGGTCGGATGATGCGCGAAGTCGTCGATCACCGTCACCGCGCCGGCCTCGCCCACGACTTCCTGGCGACGCGCGACGCCCCGGAACGAGGCGAGCCCCGGCGCGATCTCGCGGGCCTCGAGGCCGAACTCGCGCAGCAGCACGAACACGCCGAGCGCGTTCGCGACGTTCATCCGCCCGCCGACCCCGAGCGCCATCTCGTCCGCCACCCGCTCGCCGCCGCGCGCGATCGAAAAGCGGGTGGCGCCGAGGCCGAGCGCGATATCGATCGCGCGAAACTCGCCACCCTTCAGCCCGAAGGTGATCCGTCGCCCAGGCGCCGGCTCGGTCACCTCCAGCGCGGCGGGGAAATCGGCTGAAACCACGATCACGCGGGTTTCCCTGGCAAGCTGGTCCGCCAATGCTCGAAAGGACGATTTGACGTGGTCGAGGTCGCGATAGATGTCGGCATGGTCGAACTCGACCGATGTGACAATCGCCCCGTGCGGGCGGTAATGCAGGAACTTCGGCCCCTTGTCGAAAAAAGCGGTGTCGTACTCGTCGCCCTCGATCACGAAGTCGGGCCCGTGGCCGAGCCGGTAGTTCGAATTGAAGTCCAGCGCGACGCCGCCGACCAGCGCCGACGGGTCGCGCCCAGCGCACTCGAGCACATGGGCCATCATCGCGGTCGAGGTGGTCTTACCGTGCGTCCCGGCCACCATCAGCACCCGCCGATCCCGCAGAAAGAAATGCCACAGCGCCTCGGGCATCGAGAGATACGGAATCCGCCCCTTAAGCAGCGCCTGCGCCTCGGGATTGGCGCGCGGAATCACATTGCCGACCACGACCAAGTCGGGCGCCGGCTCGAGGTTGCCGGGACCGAAGCCGCGCCGCACCTCGACGCGCAGCCGCTTGAGCAGCGAGGCGGTCGGCTCATAGAGCTGATCGTCGGATCCGGTCACGCGCAGACCGCGCTCCGCCAGCATCCCGGCCAGCGCGGCCATCGCCGTCCCGGCCACCCCGATCAGATGGACGTGGCGAACGAGCGCTGGGACCGCGGCCAGCCGCGCCGCGGAGGCCGCCGAGATCTCCACGCCCATCAGAGCGCGACCCTTCTAAGCCGCAACGCGTTGGTCACGACCGAGACCGAGCTCATGCTCATCGCGGCGCTCGCGATCATCGGGCTGAGCAGCATCCCGAAGACCGGGTAGAGCACGCCGGCCGCGATCGGAATTCCCATCGCGTTGTAGAAGAATGCGAAGAACAGGTTCTGGCGGATGTTGCGCATGGTCGCGCGGCTCAGGCGGCGCGCCTTGGCGATTGCGCGCAGGTCGCCCCTGACCAGCGTGACCCCGGCGCTTTCCATCGCGACGTGCGTGCCGGTCCCCATCGCGATACCCACCTGCGCCTGCGCCAGCGCCGGCGCGTCATTGATTCCGTCGCCCGCCATCGCCACGATCCTGCCCTCGGCCTGCAGGCTCTGCACGATTCGCCTCTTGTCCTCGGGCGCAACCTCCGCAATTACGTCGTCGAGCTCAAGCTTGCGGGCCACCGCCTGGGCGGTGATTCGGCTGTCGCCGGTCAGCATCACGATTCGCACCCCGTCTTCACGCAGCATCCGGACCGCCTCGGGGGTCGATTCCTTGATAGGGTCCGCAACGCCGATCAGTCCGGCCGGGCGTCCGTCCACCGCGACCATCATCACCGTTTGCCCCTCGCCCCTGAGCGCGTCCGCCTCATCGATCAGCGCGCCGGGCTCGATACCCGCGTCGTGGAGGAGCTGCTGATTGCCGAGCATCACCGCCCGGCCGTCGACCTTGCCGGTCACGCCCCTTGCGGTGACGGAGCGGAAGCCGGAGGCCTCGGAGAGCGCGATACCGCGCGCGGATGCGCCGGCGACGATCGCGGCGGCCAGCGGATGCTCACTGCCGCGCTCAAGGCTCGCGGCGAGCCGGAGGAGCTCATGCTCGCTCAACGGCGAGAGCGCGGCGATACCGACCAGGCGCGGCTTACCCTCGGTGAGCGTGCCGGTCTTGTCCACAACCAGGGTGTCGATTTTTTCCAGCAGCTCGAGCGCTTCCGCGTTCCGGATCAACACGCCCGCCATCGCACCCCGTCCCATCCCGACCGTGATCGACATCGGCGTGGCCAGTCCGAGCGCGCAGGGGCATGCGATGATCAGCACCGAGACCGCAGCGACGATCGCGTGGGCCAGGCGCGGCTGGGGTCCGAAAAGGTTCCAGCCCGCGAAAGTCAACACCGCGGCGATCATCACCCCGGGAACAAAGTAGGCGGAGACCACGTCGGCCAGGCGCTGGATCGGCGCGCGGCTGCGCTGGGCCTCGCTCACCATCCGCACGATCTGCGCGAGCAAGGTGTCGGCGCCGACCCGCTCCGCGCGCATCACCACGCCGCCGGTGCCATTGACGGTCGCACCGACCACGCGGTCGCCGGGGTTTTTCTCCACCGGCATCGGCTCGCCCGTGAGCATCGATTCGTCGACCGCGCTCGAACCTTCGAGCACGACGCCGTCCACAGGGATCTTCTCACCGGGACGCACGCGCAGCCGGTCACCCGGCATCACGTGGTCGAGCGCGACATCCTCCTCGACGCCGCCCTCTCCGATCCGGCGCGCGGTCCTGGGCGCCAGGCCGAGCAGGGCCCGGATCGCGCCCGCGGTGCGGCTGCGCGCGCGCAGCTCGAGCACCTGGCCGAGCAGGACCAGGACGGCAATCACGGCCGCCGCTTCAAAGTAAACTTCCGGAGCGCCGCCGGGACCGCGTGCGGAGGGAGGCAGGATTCCCGGCAGGAGAGTGGCGACGAGGCTGTAGAGGTATGCGATTCCCACCCCGAGCGCGATCAGGGTGAACATGTTGAGGCTGCGGTTGAGAATCGAACGCCAGGCGCGCTTGAAGAAAGGCCGCGCGCCCCACACCACTACCGGCGTTGCCAGCGCGAACTGAATCCAGACGCTCAGGCCGGCGCCGACGATGCTCCCGAGCGGATTGCCGGGGACCAATTTCGACATCGTGAGCGCCAGCAGGGGCGCCGCCAGCGCGACGCTGACCCAGAACCGCCGCGTCATGTCGATCAGTTCGGGATCCGGCGCCTCTTCGATCGCGCTCGCGACGATCGGCTCAAGCGCCATCCCGCAGATCGGGCATGCGCCGGGTGCGTCGCGGACGACCTCGGGATGCATCGGGCAGGTGTACGCGCTCCCCGGCAATCCGGGCTTCGGCGGCACCGGCGGCGCGGGCATGTGATGGGCGGGCGGACGGGTCGCAGCGGGTTGCGGTCGATTAAGGTATTTCGCCGGGTCGGCCGCGAACATGTCGCGGCATCCGTCGCAGCAGAAATAGTAGGTGGCACCGCCATGGGAGTGGGAATACTTCGCGGTCGCGGGATCCACGCGCATCCCGCAGACCGGGTCCTTTGCCGCCGCATCCCGGCCCCCTGCAGCCGTACCGTGCGCCCTGGCCTCCGTCAATCGCGCTTCTCCGCTACGCTCGCCGCAGTCGCGCCGGCGAGAGGTCGGCCGGCTTCAGCCCCATCGCCGCGAGATCCTCGGGCAACCGCTGCTCGACGATCAACGACGCGGCCGCGCGGCCGATCGCGGGCGACGTCATGATCCCGTAGCCGCCCTGCCCGGCCAGCCAGAAGAATCCCCCGGCCGCCGGGTCCATCCCGACCACCGGCGTGCGATCGCCGACGAAGCTCCTGAGCCCGGCCCACTTGCGCCGGATATGCCGAATCTCAAGCGTCGTGGCCCTCTCGATCCGGCTCGCTGCCGCGGCTACGTCGTAGTCGTCGGGCTGCACGTCGCACGGCGGCATCGGCGTTTCGTCCGCCGGCGAGGCGAGAATCCGCCCGGCCTCGGGTTTGAAGTAGAACTGCTCGTCGATATCACCCACGTCCGGCCATCGCCGGAAATCGACGCCATCCGGTCCGTCGAAGATGAACGCGGTACGGCGCAGCGGCCGCAGCCCAACGGGCTGCGCTCCGGCGAGCTTGCCGACTTCGTCGCACCACGCGCCGGCCGCATTCACGACCACGCCGGCGCTCCATGCGCCTTGCGCGGTGCTGACTTCCCAGCCCGTGCCCGCGCGCGCAAGCCGCGTCGCTTCGGCTTGCGTGACGACCTCGCCCTTGCGGCGCCTGAGCCCGGCGAGGAACCCCTGATGGATCGCGTTGACGTCCATGTCCATCGCGCCGGGCTCCATGATCGCGCCCGCCACATAGTCCGCGCGAAGCGCGGGGCATAGCCGCCTCGCCTCGCCGCCATCTGCCGCCCGGATACTCGGCGTGTAGGTCTGGATTTCGGCGAGCATCTCGCGCAGCGTCCCAAGCTGATCTTCGCGCGCGATCAGAATCGAGCCGCGCGGCGTGACCAGCGGCGTCGCGGTGAAGCCCTCGGGCGGATTCTCCAGAAAGGGGCGGCTGGCGACCGTCAGGCGGCGGATGATCGAATTGCCGTAATGCTCGGTGAACATCGCCGCCGAGCGGCCGGTGGTGTGATAGCCGGGGACAGGCTCGCGCTCGAGCAGGACCACCGCTGCGTGCAGCGCCAACTCGTATGCCGCCGAGGCACCCGCGATTCCGGCGCCGATCACGGCGAAGTCGCAGGTCTTCATGTCAGCGCCCGAAAACTTCTGCATCACGCGGCAGGTGGAGAAGCGGAGTCACATCGAGTTGTAACGCAAAACTCACAGTCCGAAGTGGGGACGGGCGTCTCGCCCGTCGCTGCCTCTTCAGTTCGCTGCAACCTCTTAGCCGGCAACCCATAGCCATTGATGCTCCAAGCATCTTACCTCGAATCTCTTCGCACGGCACAGGTCGTCCGGCGCGGTCACTCAACGCTTTGAATGTGGAAAAGCTTTCTTCGGTAAATTCGGTGTGGTTCTTCTCCTGTCAAGCGGGTCCCGAAGGCGGGCGAGACGCCCGCCGCCACTTCAATCCAGATTCAATTCAACGCACGAAGCGCCATCGCGATCTCTCAAGCGCCCACGCCCAGCGCCTCCATGATCAGGTCATGCACCCGCGGGCGCAAGCCGCGAATAGCCTGGTTGTCGCGGCGCGGATGGACCCGGTTGGTCAACAGCGTCACCGCGATCTCCTTTTCCGGCTCGATCCAGATCGAGGTCCCGGTGAAGCCCAGATGGCCGACCGCGGCGGGCGAGAAGTAGCGCCCCGAGCTGGAATGATCCGGCGTCGGCGTGTCCCATCCGAGCGCCCAGGTCGAGCCCGCGACCGCCGGATTGCGGGTCCAGAACTCGCGGACGACCTTTTGCGGTATCAGCTCGGAGCGCCCGTGCCAGCATGCGATCAGCTCGCGCGCGATGCGATCCACCTCCCTTGCCGGGGCGAACAATCCCGCGTGCCCAGCCACGCCCCCCATCGCGTAGGCGTTCTCGTCGTCAACTTCGCCGACCAGCAGGCGCTTGCGCGAAGGACAGACCTCGGTCGGCGCGAACATCTCCGCTACCGGCTCGAGCCGGCGCGTGCGCACCATCGAGATATCGATAAAGTCGGTCGAGCGCAGGCCGAGCGGACGGTAGATCTTCTCGCGGCAGAAGCGATCGAGCGCCGCTGCGCTGACCTGTTCCACCGCCTCGCCGAGCAGCATGAAGTTCAGGTCCGAGTATATGGTTTTGGTGCCGGGCGGCGCCTCGGCCTTCTCGCGATGGATCTGTTCGAAGACGTGCTCCTTGGCGCCGCGGCTGGCCATGAAGTTGACCTTGCCGCCGCGCTCGATCTCGGCGATCTCATTGTAAAACGGACGCCACGCCGCAAGCCCCGAGCAGTGCGCCAGCAGATGGCGGAAGGTTATATGGCCTTTGCCGTGCACGCCGAAGTTGTGGAAAAAACGCGTCACCCGATCGTCCAGCTTGAGCTTGCCGTCGCGCGCCATCATCATCACCGCGATCGTGGTCGCCAGCGGCTTGGTCAGGGAGGAAAGGTCGAACACCGTGTCGATCTTCATCGGATGGCGCTCGGGGACCAGCGCACGAAAGCCGAAGGCGCCCTCGAACGCGACGGCGTCGCCGACCCGGACCACCAGCGTGGCGCCGGGAATCGCGCCGTGCTCGACGGCCAGGCCAAACTCACGCTCGACATTCGACCAGTCCACTTTTTTCAGAACTCCAGCATGCGCTCCGTTGTCGCGATCAACGGAAACTCACCCTCGATCCGGTTCAACCGCGGCTCACCGCCGGCTCCGCGAACTTAAGCCGCATCGTGCGCGAGTCCAGGGTCGCACGCACACCCAGCGGGATCGTCAGGTTCTCCGTACCGTGGCCCGCTTCGATCCCGCATAGCACCGGGACCTTCAGTCCGGCGGTCTGCTCGGCGATAAAGTCCGCCATCAGGCGGCGCTCCTGCTCGCCCTCGGGAGCGGGCAATCCGCCGAACACGATTCCGGCCACCTTGTCCAGCACCCCGGCCTGCCTCAGTTGCACCAGCATCCGGTCGATCCGGTAAGCCTTCTCGCCCGTGTCTTCGAGGAACAGGAGCCTTCCCTCGAAATCGGGCGCCCAGGGCGTGCCGATCATCGCGACGATCACCGAGAGGCATCCGCCGATCAACTCGCCCTCGGCCACGCCCGGCCGGATCGCTTCGCGCCCTTCGAGCTCGAAAGGCCCCAGCTCGCCGCCGAGCAGGCCTCTTAGATGGTCGAGCGAGCGGCGGGTAAGCCCGCGCGCGAAGTCCATCGCCACCATCGGGCCATGGAAGCAGACCATCCCGGTCCGTTCCAGTAGCGCGTTGAGGATGAAGGTCAGATCCGAAAACCCGACGATACTCTTGGGCGTGCGCGCGAGCGCCTCGAGATCCAGGTAAGGCAGCAGCCGGCCGGATCCGTATCCGCCGCGTGCGGCGAAAATCGCCTTCACCTCGGGATCGGCAAAGTAGGCGGCCAGCTCGCCGGCGCGCTCGCGGTCGCTGCCGGCCAGGATTCCGCTACGGGCCAGCGCGCGCTCGGAGACCTTGACCCGAAAGCCCAGGCCCGCCAGCACGTTGACGCCGCGCTCGAGGTATTCGGCCTCGATCGCGGCGGCTGGCGCGACCACCCCGACGGTATCGCCGGGTCTGAGCGCCGGAGGCTTGATACGGTTCCTGATCACGAGCGCGGAATAATGTTACCACGCCCACGCCCCGGAGCTTAGCGGGCGAGGACGGGCTGCAGAATCGATTGAGGCGTGGTAGGCGGGCAGGGACGCCCACCCCACTGCGAGTCGGGCGCGCCAGGTTTGCAGCCCATGCGCACCACACGCCGCCCGGCCAGCCACCTGCGGGCGAGACATCCGCTGCCACTTCTGCCGCCCGTCCCGCCACCGGCGGGCGAGACGCCCGCGCGCAGCCTGCCCTAACCTGTTCGCCTATTGAGCCTCCAAGGGGATACTCATCACTATAGCCTGAAGTTTGCGCATCGTCTCGATGTACCTCTTGAAGTAGAGATCGGAGATGTGCTTTTGAAGGGCGTATCCCATTCGGGAATCGTTATCCATCAGGCGCCGCAACACGGCAGCTTCGATCTTCAGGATCTTGGAATTACTCAAGCACTGGGCGGTCAGCATGTAGTTCCCGGGCTCAAAACTGGCGCTGGCGCCAAAAATGGCGCCGCGGCCGAGCGATTCAATAAGAATGCTGAATCCTTTCTTTCCCGGCAACTGAAGGGCCACTTGGCCGTCAAGCACGACCCAGAGGTATTTCGCCTCTTCTCCCTGGGTGTACACAACCTCGCCCGCTGGGCGCTCTATGATCTCCGAGGCGTTGTCAATGGCATTGATTTCCTCAGGCCTGAGATAGCTAAAAACATCGTGCGCCAACAGTTGAGAGGCTGCCATAGCGGTTCGCTCCTTGGTTGCCGGATTTTCCAGTTCGGGTCCCGATTCAGACTCGCACCCACACCAGGCGTTTGCAAACGCGAAATTGGAGCCCGGTTTTGGGCCCAAGAAATGTGGCGGTATTACGGGAGCAGTGTCAGCCTTTGGGAAGGCCGAGGACGCGCTCGCCGATAATATTGTGCTGGATTTCGGTCGTGCCGCCGCCGATCGTGAGCGCGCGCGCGGCGAGCATCCTGTAACTCCATTTGCCCTGGTCTCGCGCCCAGCGCGCGCGGTATTCGAGCTGAGAGTACGGCCCCAGCAGCTCCATCGCGAAACTGCTGATTCTGAGATTGAGGTCGCTCAGGCCGAGCTTGACGATAGAGCCCTCCGGCCCCGGCGGAAGACCGCGCAGGCGGCGCGTAAGGTCGCGCAGGCGCGTGTACTTCAGCGCCTCCGAGTCGCAGATCAATCGAGCGATTTTATCCCGCACATCGGGATCGTCCCACGCTCGCCGTCCGTTGCGGTCAACCGTTTTGGCCAGGGTTAGAAGTTCCGCGGGATCGATCGCCACATGCTCGCTGCCCAGCAGCGAGCGCTCGAACATCAAGGTTGTGATCGCCACCTGCCAGCCCTGGTTCTTCTCCCCGAGCAGGTTCTTCTTGGGCACTTTGACGTCCTCGAAGAAGACCTCGTTGAAGTTGCGGTCGCCGGTTATCTGGACCAGGGGGCGGACCTTTATTCCGGCACTGTGCATATCGACCATCAGGAAGCTAAGTCCCTTGTGCTTCGGGGCCTGCGGGTCCGTGCGCAGGAGCAGGATACACATATCGGCATGATGGGCGTCGGAGGTCCACACTTTCTGGCCGTTGACGATGAAGTAATCGCCCTCTTCGAGCGCCCGAGTCTGTAATGAGGCCAGGTCGGAACCGGAGCCCGGCTCGGAGAATCCCTGGCACCAGATCTCATCCGCGAAGAGCATTCGAGGCAGGTAGCGGCGCTTCTGTTCCTCGGTTCCCCAAACCATCAAGGTTGGCCCTGCCAGCCCCAGCGCTACCGCGTTCACCGGCATAGGCGCATTGGCCCTGGCGAGCTCGTGGTCGTAGATGAGCTGCTGGGTCAGCGTCGCGGCGCGACCGCTGTACTCCTTGGGCCATCCGATTCCCACCCATCCCGCAGCGTGCATCTTGCGATGCCACTCCAAGCGGCGCTGCCAGTCTTCCTCGCTCTCCTCGAACATGAAGCCGAGCTGTGGGCGGCGCATCTCGTCCGAGAGATTCTGCTCCAGCCAGGAGCGCAACTCTTGACGAAAGGCTTCGTCTTCCGCGTTGAAGCTGAAATCCATCCGATTACTCCCGATCGATCGAAGGAGCGACTCGCGTTCTACAGCGTCCGCCCTACCGCTTCCGCGACAGGGCGCAGCGCCGCCATCAGTTCAGCGAACCTCGACGGCTTGAGTTGCTGGGGGCCATCGGAGAGCGCGTGCTCGGGCTCGGGATGGACCTCGATTAGCAGGCCGTCGGCGCCCGCCGCGACCGCCGCCAGCGCCATCGGCTTGACCAGCGACCAGATCCCGGTGCCGTGACTCGGATCGACGATCACCGGCAGATGGCTCCACGCCTTGAGCAGCGGCACGGCGTTCAAGTCCAGCGTGTTACGGGTGGCGGTCTCGAAGGTGCGGATGCCGCGCTCACAGAGCACCACGTTGGGGTTGCCTTCGGACAGGATGTACTCCGCGGCCATCAGGAATTCCTCCAGCCGGGTTGACATCCCGCGCTTGAGAAGGATCGGCTTGTCGGCCTTGCCGAGGCGGCGCAGCAGCGAGAAGTTCTGCGCATTACGCGCGCCGACCTGGAGCATGTCGGCATGTGCAGCGACCAGCTCGATATCGTGGGGGTCCATGATCTCCGTGACGATCGGCAGGCCGACCCGCCGGGCCGCCTTCTCAAGCAGCTCGAGGCCCTCGTTCTCCATGCCTTGGAACGAGTACGGCGAAGTGCGGGGCTTGAAGGCTCCGCCGCGCATCAGATGGGCTCCGGCCGCCTTGACCGCGTCGGCCGCCGCCTCGATCTGGGCCTCGCTCTCCACCGCGCACGGCCCGGCGATCACGGTCAGCCGCCGTCCGCCGATCTCGACCCCATCGACCATGATGCGCGAGCCTTCGGGCCGCACCTCCCGGCTGGCAAGCTTGAAGGGCTGCAGGACCGGCATCACGCGGTCCACGCCGGCGACCGATTCGAGATGGCTCAACTGATGTTCGCCGCGTTCTTCGCCGACGCAGGCCACCACGGTGCGCTCGACGCCGCGGATGATGTGGGCGCGGTAATCGAGCTCCCCGACCATACGCACGACGGCCTGGATTTCCTCCTCGGTCGCGTGCGCCTTCATTACAACAATCATTTGCCTAAACGCCCTGAAAAAAGCAGTTTCCAGTTTATCCGCTGCACGATGATCTTGAAATGCGGTGCGTCACAGCGGGCCAAGGTTCGCAGGCAAATGCGCTGGTGCTGTGCGTGGACGCGGGAAGCCAAGTCCAGGCCTTGGAGGACTTACCTTGACCCCATATCGTCATGACGCTACAGGTCAGGTGTCATGGCGAGCCCGCATCCCAATTGCACCTGCGACATCGAGTACCGAATGAAATCTGAGCCGTAGTGGCCGCTCGTGAGCGGCCATCAACGATCGTGCGGGAGGGCCGTTCACGAACGGCCCCTACGGGAGACAAATAAGCAAGCCGCCTAAACCGCTGGCGGGACGAACCGATAACCCTGTGCCAGGCAAACCATCCAAACCGTTGCGAATCGTCCATACCTCGGACATCCATCTCGAGACCGACACCTTCGGCTCGGGCGAGCGGGGCAAGCGGATGCGCGATGAGGTGCGGCGCGCGTTTAGCGAGGTAATCTCGATCGCCAACCTGAGCGCCGACCTGCTGCTTATAGTCGGCGACTTGTTCGATTCGAGCCGGGTCAGCCCCGAGGCGCTGGATTTCGCCCTGGGCGAGATCGGACGCGCGGCGATGCCGGTGGTGATGGTGCCGGGGAATCACGACGCGCACGACGAGCGCTCGATATACTCGGGGTTGCCCGCGAGCGCGAAACCGCGCAACCTTCATCTCATCCTCGAACCCGAGGGCCGGCTGATTCGCTTCCCCGAGCTGGGGGCTTCAGTCTGGGGGCGGGCGCTGGTCGAGCATTCACCGGAATACCGGCCGCTGAGCGGGATGCCCGCGCCGGAGGCGGGCGTATGGAATATCGCGCTCGCGCACGGCTACTTGATGGAGGACGGCGAGTACCCGCGCTCCTCGCCGATCACGGCGGCGGAAATCGAGGCCAGCGCTTACGATTACATCGCACTGGGGCACGTCCACGTGTTCAGCGACGTATCGCAGGGCCTGACGCGCGCCGTCTATTGCGGGACTCCGGCGCCGCTCTACGCGAGCGATGAAGCCGGATGGGTCGCGTATGTCAGTTGCGTGCCCGGCCGGACACCGAGTGTGGAACGGATAGCGGTGCGGCCGAACGGTGCGCGCGGTGATTAGATTCGGCTCGCCGCCCCAACGCTTTGCCGCTGCGCAATCGACAGCCAAAGGTCGATTGCAAGCTGATGGGTCCGGGTCGCCAGGCAGGCCGCGGCGCACAGCGCGTGCGCATCGGGCAGAACGGAACCGATTAAGGCCTCGACCCCGCTCTCCATCGCGATCACGGGCGGCGATACGCTGGTGAGCCCAAGCTCGCGCCCAAGCACGGCGATGCAGGCTCCCGTCGCGACGTTGGCAACTTCACGCAGGGCATCCACCCGGGTCGGATCCATCGCGATCGGAATCTCAATCTGGCCGGGGGCCGGGTGCGGATGGCCATGGCGGCCCATCAGCAGGTCGAGCATGCATCCGGCCTGCTGGGTCCCGACCAGCACGAGAACCTTGAGCGGCGTGATTCCGAGCGCCTGCTGGGCCGCAACCACGACCGGCGCAGCACGGCGCAAGCGTTGCGATAGTGCAACTGGACAGTGGCCGTAGTACAACCTCGAGTCGCGGACCTCGACCTGGTCGTAGAGCATCGCGGCAAGCGCGTCCGCGGCCCGCACCGCCGCCAGCGCCATCAACCGCAAAACCGCGGTGTCGCCGCCCTCGGCGAGCATCGCTATGCCCTGCGGCCGGGCGGCGTCGAGTTAGGCGCCTGCCTTGCCGCCAGCCTGGCCTGCTTGGCGGCGGTCTGCGCGAGTTCCGGAAAGATCGCGATCAGTTTGCGTTTGACCTGCTCGAAGGCGGTGCTGGTGAAGGGCTTGATGATATAGTCGAGCGCGCCGCCGCCGAGAAAGTTCCGGCGGTGCTCCTCGAACGGCATCGCGCTGACTACGATTATCGGGACTTCCGGCGCTTCCTTGCGAATCGCGTTGAACGCCGCCAGCGTATCGACACCGTCCACTTCGGCCATCACGATGTCGAGGGTCACGACGTCGGGCTTGAGCGTGCGGAACAGGCTGAGAGCCTGGGCGGCGTTTTCGGCTTCGGCCACTACCTGGCATCCGATGCGTTCGAGGTGGCGGCGGATAACGTCGCGGATAAAGAACGAATCATCGGCGATCAGGGCTCTTACGGCCATGTCTAACGCTCCTGCAGCGATCCCTCGCGGCGGCGTGCCGAGCGGGCATTGGCGGTCGCGCGAAGAACGCCCTCATGCCCTTGCACAGCAAGGAACAGGCCATCGCGGGCGGTCCCCTCGATACGCCGGGACATCCGATTGGTGCCGGATACCGTCGCAACTCCGCTCAAGGACCGTTACCGCCTGTAGCAAACCAAGACATCGTGTCTGTAGATGGCTTGCGCAGCGACACCGTTCGCTTGCCCCCCTCGTGAGCTTATATTGGACCCATTCCCGATGTCACGCCAGATAGCCATCTACCCGACCGCGCTCAAGGTCGAGCAATTGCTCAGGGAACTGAGCCGCGAACGATGCCAATTCGGCCATCGAATCATGACTCTGCCGGAACTCGTGGACGCCCTGTGGCGTGAGTCGGGCCGCTGCCCCGTGCTCATACCGGAGATCGCGGAGCGGATGGTGCTGGAGAAGGTGATAGGCGGGGCGCCGGCCGACCTGGAGGAGAGGTTTGAAGTCGGGCCGGGACTGATCGATTGCATCCTGGGCGTTATCCGCGAGCTCAAGAGCGCAGCGCTTGAACCGGAGGACCTCCGCGAGGCCGCCTCAAGCCTGGAGCCTCGCGCGGCGCGCCGGGTGCGCTCTATCGCCGCGATCTTTGGCGGGTACCAAGCCGGACTGGCGCGGCTTAAAGTCGCCGACCGGCACGATCGGGCGCGAATCGTGCTCGAGTTCCTGCTCGAAGCGGAGCGCGCCGGCGGCAGGCCCCGATTCCTCGACGGCGTCGACCGGCTCATCGTCGCCGAGATTTACGACTTCAACCTTCTCCAGTTCATGATCATCGCGGCGCTGATTCGGATGGTCGGCGACGCGATCCTCACGATCCAGGCCGAGCCCCATCAGGTCGACGTCACCCGCTTTGCCGAGCTCACCTGGAACCGATTCGTCGCCGAGGAATCGATCGCGGACAAGGTGCTGCCGGACTTCGTGCGCCGCGGCGGCCGAAGCGGACAGCTCGGCTTCGTGCTGGAGCATCTCTTCACCGAGACGGGCCAGGCGCCGCCCCTCTTCGACGGCACCCTTCGCGCGATCGAGGCGCCGAGCCGCTACCGCGAGATCGAAGAAGTCGCCCGCGAAATCCGCCGTGCGATGGAGCGTGCGCCGGCAAATCGAATCGCGCCGGAGCGAATCGCGGTGCTGGCCCGTGACCTCGCCCCATACCAGGGATATCTGGAGACGATTTTCCGCAGCTATCGGATCCCTTTGCGGATCCGCGCCGTGCGCGCATCGAGCGCGTCGCCGATCGCGAGATTGGCGCTCGACCTCCTGCGGATCCCGTCGGAAGGCTATCGGCGCGAGTCGCTGGAGCGGCTGCTCAGGTCGCCGCTGCTTGCGATCGGCAACAGCTCATCGCACGACCTGCTCAGGCAGGTCGGCTACCTGGATCGCGCCACGCGCCCGGCGGCCGACGCCATCAATCAGCGCCGGCGCGACCTCGAACGAGAATTGGAGTCGCTCGCCTCCGACCAGGCCGAAAGCGCCGCGACCGTGCGCATCAAGCTCAAGGCCGCGCTCGGCCGGCTCGACGCCGCAGCGCCCCAGCTGCTCGATCTGCTCGCACAACTGGAACGGCTCGAAGCGCCGGGCACGATCGCCGGCCTCGCGGACCGGCTGCGGCAATTGATGCGGCACTTCGGCTTCGAGCTGGACGACCTGTCCTCGCGCGAGGCTGGAATGGCTTACGCCGGACTCGAGCGCGCGCTCAAGGAGCTTGTAGGCTCTGCCGAAATGGTCGCGCTCGATCGCTCGTTCACGGCCGAGGAGTTCGCCGGCCTGCTCGAAAGCGCGCTGACGGATGCGCCGCTCGAAGATGACGGCCGCGACCGGGGGCAATCAGCGGGAGTGCGGGCGCTGCCGGTGATGGATGCGCGCGGGCTCGACTTCGACCTGGTCTTGATCATCGGACTCCACGACGGGGGCTTCCCACTCTATCGCGGCGAAGACCCGATCATTCCCGATGACGTCCGCAACGCGCTCAACCGGCCGCTCGCCGCGGCGCTGCGCCGCCGTCTGGGCGCAAACGCTCCCAGCGCACCCGGCAAAGTCATTCGCACCCGGGCCGACCGCAACGGCGAAGACTGGTTCCTGTTCTTCCTGGCGCTCTCGACCGCGGAGCACGAGGTCGTACTAACCAGTCCCGCGGCCGACGAGAGCGGCAAGCCGTTGACCCGCTCGCCGTTCGTGGCCGAAGTCGCAGCCCTGCTCGAGCCCGGCGGCACCGGAATTTCGCGACGAGCGCAGTCCGGCACTCCGGTTCCGGCGCTCGCCGATTGCTTCTCGCGCCGCGAGTTCATTGCCCGGTCTGTGACCGACAAGAGTCTAGGCACCGGGCTGGCTCCACTGCTCGGCGAGGCGTCGGCGCTGGAATGGATTGGGGCGCGCGCGGAAATCGAAAAGCGCCGCGAGCTGTATCTCGCTATTCCCGCAAGAGAACAGACCGAAAACGGCGAGGCCGACGCGCGCAAGCTGGAGTTGGCCGGCCCTTACGACGGCAGGACCGGCGGCGCCGAGGGGATGGCGGCGATACTGTTTGGCGCTAAGGGACACCGGCCGCACTGGAGCGCATCCAAGCTGAACCAGCTCGTCGCCTGCGGCTTCAAGTTCTTCGCCGGCCATCTGCTGGAGCTCCGGGAAGAGGACGCGCCGGACTACGAATCCACCGCGCTGGAAACCGGCACGCTGACCCACGGCATATTACACGAGCTGCTTGAGTCCGACATCGATTTCTCGGACCACGAGACCGCGCTCAGGCGCGCGCGCGGGATGCTCGGCGAGCGATACGAGCGGGAGCGGCTGAGCGCGCGCGACGCGGCCTTCTTCAAGCTCGCGTGGAACAGCATCGAGCGGATCGTCGAAGAGCTAGTCGAGTTCGAATGCGAGCAGGAGCTTGAGCCCGGCCGCGAGCGCCCGATTTTGGAGCATCGGCTCTCGTTTGCGATCCGCAGCCTGCCCGGGACAGAACCGATCGAGCTGACTCTGACCGGGCAGCTCGACCGGCTCGAGCTCTACCGCGATCCCCAGAGGCGGCTCAAGAAAATCCGGGTGCTCGACTACAAGACCTCGCGCGCCGCCGGCAAGTACGCCGATCTCGCCAATCCTGAAAAGGAGTTCGCACGCACCGACTTCCAGCTCGCGCTGTACCTGATGGGGGTACTCGACCAGTATCGCGCGGAGCTGGCGCCCCAGGTCGAGATCGAAGCCGGCTACCTCGTACTGAAGCACTGGGACAAGCTGCAAGCCTATCGGATCTCGCCCGAGCTGATTGAGATCGATCCGCAACGCCGCGCGCAATTCCTCAAGCAGGGCGAGGCTGCGCCGGCTGCGGATCGCATCGTCGGCCTGGTGATGGGCGCCGCGGCCGGGTATTTCGACGTCGATCCGCTCAGATGCGACGACTGGTGCCCCTTCCGGCGCGTCTGCCGGTACCGCAAGCCGGGCCGGTGACCGCGATGCGCAAGGTCGAACTCAGCGAGGAGCAGCGCAAGGCCGTCCTGACCCCGGGCAACCTGGTGGTGCGCGCGGGCGCCGGCTCCGGCAAGACCGAGGTCCTAGCGCGCCGTTTCGTTGCACTGATCGCGGGCGATATCGAGGGCACGCCGCCGCTCTCGCCCGAGCAAATCGTCGCGATCACTTTCACCGAGAAGGCGACCTGCGACATGAAGGAGCGCATCGCCGAGGTTCTGAACGACCGGCTTGAAGCCAAAAATGGCGCCGACCCGGTCCATCTCAAGCGCGCGCGCCGCGCGCTGCCGGCCGCGCGAATCTCGACGATTCACGCGTTCTGCGCGCGCCTGCTGCACGAAAATCCGCTCGAGGCCGGGCTCGACCCGGCCTTCGAGGTGCTCGACGAGTACCAGAGCGTGACCTTTATCGAACGGCGATGCGAGCAACTGCTGATCGACGCGCTGCGGGCCGGGGATCCCGGCGCCTCGCGCCTTATCGCGGCGCGCCGGCTGCGGGGCACGCCGAATCGGGAGGGGGCGCTGGAACTGGTGATGCGGCTGGTTGGTGAGATGCGCCGCCTGGGCATGGACCCCAAACGGCTGCGGCGGGCCGCAATCGCTACGTCGGGCGAGCTTGAGCGCCATAGCTCGCGCGAGCGGACGCTCGAGCTCCGCGACGCGATCGAAGCCTTGCTCGCCGGCGGCGCTCCGCTCGCCGGTCCCAAGGCGCGCGAGCGAATCGAACTGCTCCGCGAGCGATGGCCTGCGTATCGCGCGATGCTGGAGAGTTTCGATGCCAACGCCGGCCCGCGCGAGCTTCGCGCCCTGCGAAGACTATGCGAGCTGATCCCGAACGCGAGCGGCAGAATACGGGAGATGGTAACGGCAATCCGCTCCCTGCTCAGCACCGATCAAAGGAGCCTCGGCCTCGCCGGCGAACTGATCGGCGCCTACGGCGCCGAGCGCGCGGCACGTCCCACGGTCGAAGTCTCCGAGCTGATCGCGGCCATCGCGAAGCAGCTCGAAGAACACCGGCGGCGCGAGGCGGTCGTTACCTTCGACGATCTGCTGGTGCTCACCGAGCGCGTCCTGCTGAGCGAGCCCGCGGTCGCGCGCCGCTACCGGACCGTCCTGCGCGCGATCCTGGTGGACGAGTACCAGGATACCAACCCGGTCCAGGACTCGATCGTTCGGCTGCTGACCGAGCCCGACGGTCCCGGCGCGCCGCCGCAACTGTTCATCGTCGGCGACGAGAAGCAGTCCATCTACGGCTTTCGCGGCACCGACGTAACCATCTTCAGCAGCCCGCGCCGCCCGCAACCCACGCAGCTCACGCTGCGCGAAAACCGCCGCTCGACCTCGGGCATCCTGAATTTCGTCAACGCGCTAAGCGCCAGGCTGATGCGCCCCCCGCAAGACAGGCCGGCTGACCCGTTCGAGGTCGTCTGGGACGATCGCGTCCATCGCCTCATCCCCGTCCGCGATCCACCGGCCGAGCCTTCGGTGGAGCTCGTGCGGGCGGCGGTCGCGCAGCGCGACGGCCGGCTCGACGCACGGGCCACGCGCGAACGCGAAGCCGCCTTCATCGCCGCGCGCGTGATCGACCTCGTCGCCTCGCACCGTCCGGTCTTCGACCCGGAGCTGAAGGCCACGCGCGACGCGGCGTACCGCGACATCGCGATTCTGCTGCGCGCCTTCAGCGATGTCGCGATCTACGAGCGGGCCCTGCTCGAGGCGGGCGTGCCCTGCTACACGGTCAAGGGGCGCGGCTTCTACGGCTGCCGCGAGGTGCTCGACCTGGCGGACCTGGTTGGCGCGATCGACGACCGCCGCGACTCGATCGCGCTGGCCGCCGTGCTTCGCTCCCCGCTGTTCGCGCTCTCCGATCCGTGCCTGCTCGAAATCGGCCTTCATGCCCGGGCGCACAGAGCGTCGCTCGCGGGGCTGTTCTCGGCCGACGCGCCGGACTTCGCCTGGCTAAAGACCGATCGCGAGCGGGCAGAGGCTACCTGGCGGACGCTGAAGGAGCTGCGCGCGATGGTGAGACGGTCGTCGCTGGTCGAGGTGCTCGAGCACGCGTTGGAAGCGACCGACTTCGAGGCCGTGATGCTGGCGCAGAGCGACGGCGCGCAACGCGTCGCCAACATCCGCAAGCTGGTCGAGCTCGCGCTGATCTTCCAGGCCCGCCGATGCTTTACCTTCGCCGACTTCGCGGCGCATCTTAGGCGCCTGGTTGACGAATCGCCCGACGAACCGCAGGCGCAAATCCTCGCCGAGGGTCAGAACGTCGTCCGGATCATGACGATCCATCAGGCCAAGGGCCTCGAGTTTCCGGTCGTGATCGTCGCCGATATCGGACGCGGCGCGCCGCCGCGCGAGCACAACTACCTGCTATCTCCAAAGCGCGGGCTGTTGATGCGGGAGGCGGTGGGAAGCGGTGGCGACGAGCTGCCGAATCCTCTCGTCGAGGAACACCTGGAACGCGTGTCGCGAATGGAAAAGGCCGAGGCCGCGCGGCTGCTCTACGTCGCGATGACGCGCGCGCGCGATCTGCTGATCCTGAGCGAAGGCCCGCAGCGAGGCGAGTGGGCCAGGCAAGTGCGAGAGTTCGTCGCCGAAGGCACCGGTCAATTCCCCGGCTCGAACGGCGCGGAGCGAATTATCGAAGCCCACGGCAACAGAATCCTGCTCCACGCCTCCGAACTGCAGCGCCGAAGCGCCCCGACGGGAGTCGAAAAGCGCGTGGGGGCCGATGAGCTTGCGGGCCTGGCGCGAGCGCGGCTCGAGTTCTCACCGCCGCCCGACACCGAGCTGATTGCCAGTCCGACCGAGCTCGCCGACTTCGAACGATGCCCGCGCCAATACCGGCTTCGGCACGTCTTGGAACTGCCCGAGGGGGCGAGCTTCGGCGCCGACCCCGGCCACGCGATCGAAATGGGGATTGTCGCGCATGCGGTCCTGGAACGGCTCGACCGCGGCCTCGCCGGCCGCACGCTCGAAGATGAAATCGCAAGGCTGGTCGGCGCGATGGCGGCCGGTAAGGGACTGGATCCGGGGCGACGCGCGGCGCTGGCGCGCGATATCGTCCGATACGCGGCGAGCCGCGAGGGGGCGGAACGAATCGTCGGGCGCGAAGTGCCCTTCTTCCTGAGCGTCGCGGAGTCCGACGTGGCGCTTTTCGTTCGCGGCCGGATCGATGTCATCGTCGAGCGTGACGGCCGGCTGGTGGTGCGGGACTACAAGTACGCGCGCGGCGACCAGACCGAGCCGCAGACCTATCGCGTCCAGATGGAATGCTACGCGCTGGCGGCGCAGAGCGAGTATCCCGGACGGCCTGTCGATGCCGAGTTGATCTTTATCCGCGACCGCGTGTCCGTCGCGCGGCTTCCGATTGCGGATGCGGAAGAGATCCGGAACAAGCTGGCCGCGCTCGGCCGCGCCGCGCTGGCCGCCGCCAGGACCGATCGGTATCCAATCAAGCCCACGGGCCCCGAGGCGTGCCGCAGGCTCGGCTGCGGCTACATACGGCGATGCTGGGGCGCCGATTGACGCCGCCTCTTGTTTTCCATACGGGCGAGCGTGCTTGCGCTCACCACTTCACCTGGCGCCGTTCGAGAACGGCCCTCTGGACGGTCGTGGAGGGCCGCTCACGAGCGGCCCCTACGGATGGATCGCGTCGAGGCCGCGGCGCAAACGCAGAAGTTTCACAGTTTCACTTTGCGTCGCACCAATCGGCATAGGGGGTAGCGGCGGACCGCTACTCCCCTGCCACACCACCGGACATGCGGGTCCGCATCCGGCGGTTCGGAAGGTTGAGGTTAATCGGCAAGGCGAGGAACTCCGAGTCGGTCGTAGTAGCGGATGGTGAGTCCGGTCTGGACCAGCTTGGCAGCGCGATACCACCAGCGCCGTCCGGTGACAGCGGCCTCGGCCGCCGCGACGTGAGGCAGTCCGAGTCTACGCAGCTCGGTGTAGATTTTGGGGCCACGCTTCCACTGCTTGAGTTGCAGCGCACGCAGACGATGGCGAATCCACTTGTCGTGGTCAGCGAAGGCTCCCGGTGTATCCGCCAGTTGGAAGTACTGCTTCCATCCCGGCAGATAGCTCCGTAGCTCCGCCACCACCGTGCGCAGACTTCGCCCGCCGCTGCGCCGGGTAATCTGGCGCACCCGTTGCCTGAGCATCGCGGTGGCCTTGGGAGCGACGCGGCGCATGACCGCACCGCCCTTGCCGTACCAGAAGCTGAAGCCAAGCAAGCTCCGCTTCGATACCGGCGCCACCGCGCTCTTTTCGCGGTTGACTCGTAGCCGGAGCCGCGCGTACAGACGCTCCAGCGCCGTCATTACCCGCTCGCCCGCGCGCTTGGACCGCACGTACACATTGCAGTCGTCGGCATAGCGGACGAAGGCATGGCCGCGCTTCTCCAACTCCTTGTCGACCTCGTCGAGCAGCAGATTGGCCAGCAGCGGTGACAGTGGTCCGCCCTGCGGCGTCCCCTCCAGGCGCTCCACCACTACCCCGTTGGCCATCATGCCGGCCTTGAGGTAGCGGCGGATTAATCGCAGCAGGCGGCTGTCGCCGACTCTTCTCGCCAGCCTTCCCATCAGCACATCGTGATTGACGCGGTCGAAGAATTTCTCCAAGTCCACGTCCACCACCCAGCGCCGGCCTTCCCTGACGTAGCGCTGCGCGGATAAAACCGCGTCGTGGGCGCTGCGCCCCGGTCGAAAGCCGAAGCTGTGCTCCGAGAAGCTGGGGTCGAATAGCGGCTGCAGCACCTGCAGGATGGCCTGTTGGATAAGCCGGTCGAGCACGCACGGGATGCCCAGTTCGCGCATCCCGCCGCCCGACTTGGGAATCTCCTGCCGCCGCACCGGTTTCGGCTGGTAGGTGCCGCCCAGCAGTTGCTCGCGCACCCCTGACCAGCGCTCCATCAAGCATTGCGGCAGTTCTTCCACTGTCATCCCATCGACCCCGGGGCTGCCCCGGTTCTCCCGCACCCGCGCCAACGCCGCCTTGACGTTGCCGCGCGCGACCACCTGCTCCATCAGGTGGTCGTCTCCCGAGCGCACCTTCCCGTTCGTCATCGTCGGCGCTTCGCCACTTCGCCCAGCCCTCGGAGCTTCACTCCTGGGCTTGAACGCAAGTTCCGCTTGCGCGGAGTTCCGGCGCCTGGCGCGGTTCGGACTCACGATGGTTTCGCTCTCCCTTCCGTTCGGCCCTTCACCAACTCGGCTTTCAAGGCCCTGCCCTCTCCGGCTGGCTACTACGGCCTCGGCTGACTTCTCGCGCCGCCTTATGGCGTCACCCTTCCAGGCGCAGGGCGAGATCTCCCCAGGTAAGACTCCGTGACCTTCCCCGCACAACCGCCGGATCTACGCAGTGGCTCCTTGGCCGCGAGGGCTTCGCGGTCTTTTGCCCGCTCGCCCTGAGCCACCGCGCCTTGTATCCGATTCCTGTTCGTCGGCTCGCGGGTTTGCTCCACGCTTCTTTCAGCGATTGCCTCGCGGCTCATCGCCTTGCGCTTCGCTAGTGCTCGCTGCGGTCTGCTCACACAGGGGACTTTCACCTCACAAGTCACGCGTCGTGCTGGGCACACAAAAGCGGGCGGCGGCCGGGTTTCCGGCCGCCGCCCAGGTAGAACTCGCCCTCCCGCACTGCCCCTTACATCATGCCGCCCGGAGGCATCCCGCCCATACCGCCGCCACCCCCCGCGCCTTTCTCTTCGGGCTTCTCGGCAATCATGCACTCGGTGGTGAGGAGCAATCCGGCCACCGACGCGGCGTTCTGCAACGCGCTTCGCACGACCTTGGTGGGGTCCATGATGCCCGCCTTCATGAGGTCTTCGAACTCCTCACTGGCGGCATTGAAGCCGAAAGCGCCCTTGTTGTTCTTGATCTTGTCCACCACGATCGAGCCTTCCCATCCGGCATTGGTGGCGATCCAGCGGGCCGGCTCCTCGAGCGACCTCTTGACGATAGCTACGCCGACTTTCTCGTCTTCGCCGGCGCGCAGGCCGTCGAGCGCCGAAGAGGCCCGGATCAGCGCCACGCCGCCGCCCGGCACCACACCCTCTTCCACCGCGGCGCGGGTGGCGTGCAGCGCGTCCTCGACCCGCGCCTTCTTTTCCTTGAGCTCGATTTCAGTGGCAGCGCCGACTTTAATCACCGCTACGCCGCCGACCAGCTTGGCCAGCCGCTCCTGCAGCTTCTCGCGGTCGTAGTCGGAGGTGGTCTCCTCGATCTGGGCGCGGATCTGCTTGATACGCGCTTCGATATCGGCCTTCTTGCCGGCGCCGTCGATGATCGTGCAGTTGTCCTTGTCCACCACGAGCCGCTTGGCGCGGCCGAGGTCCTGCAACGTTATGTTCTCTAGCTTGATCCCCAACTCTTCGGCGACCACCTTGCCGCCGCTGAGAATCGCGAGGTCCTCGAGCATCGCCTTGCGGCGATCGCCGAAGCCCGGCGCCTTCACCGCGACGCACGACAGCGTGCCGCGGATCTTGTTCACTACCAGAGTGGCGAGCGCCTCGCCCTCAATGTCCTCGGCGACCAGCAGGAACGGCTTGCCGGTCTTGGCTATCGACTCGAGGACCGGAAGCAGATCCTTCATCGAAGAGATCTTCTTCTCATGGATCAACAGATAGGCGTCCTCGAGCTTCACCTCCATCCGCTCCGGATCGGTGACGAAGTAGGGAGAAAGATATCCGCGGTCGAACTGCATACCCTCGACCACTTCGAGCGTGGTCTCGAGGCCTTTCGCCTCCTCGACCGTGATCACGCCTTCCTTGCCGACCTTTTCCATCGCCTCCGCGATGATGTCGCCGATAGTGGAGTCGTTGTTGGCCGAGATGGTCCCGACCTGGGCGATTTCCTTGCGGTCCTTGGTGGGCTTGGAGAGACTCTTGAGCTCGCCGACGATGGTCTCGACTGCGCGGTCGATTCCGCGCTTGAGCGACATCGGGTCGTGCCCCGCCGCCACCATCTTGATTCCTTCGGTGAAGAGCGCGCGGGCCAGCACAGTGGCGGTAGTGGTCCCGTCACCGGCGACATCCGAGGTTTTGGAGGCGACTTCCTTGACCATCTGCGCCCCCATGTTCTCGAACCTGTCCTCGAGCTCGATCTCCTTGGCCACCGTCACCCCGTCCTTGGTCACGGTCGGAGCGCCGAAGCTTTTCTCCAGCACGACGTTGCGGCCCTTGGGTCCCAGGGTCACGGTGACCGCGTCGGCTAGAACATTGATTCCCTTGAGAATCTTCTCGCGTGCCTCTTGACTGAAACGCACCATCTTGGCAGGCATATTTCCTACGTTCTCCTCCGGTTAGATTTTAGGGTTCGACGAAGAGGCACCGTGCCTTGGTCACTCGAGGATGCCGAGGATGTCGTCCTCGCGCAGGATCAGGTGTTCTTCGCCCCCGATCTTCACTTCGCTACCCGAATATTTGGTGAACAGGATACGGTCGCCGGCTTTGACGTTGGGCGCGATCAGCTTGCCCTCCTCCGTCATCTTGCCTTTGCCGACCGCCACTACCTTGCCCTCCTGGGGCTTTTCCTTGGCGGTGTCGGGGATGATTATTCCGCCCTTGGTTCTTTCCTCTTCCTGGATTCGCTTGACCAAAATCCGATCGCCCAGCGGTCTAATCTTCTCCATAGGTGCGTGCATCCTCCTCGTTGGGACTAGTGTTCTAGGGACCGACATCCCCGATCTTAACGTAATCACGACCGGCGAGATGTCAATTGGCACTCAACCGGTGCGAGTGCTAGCCGCAATATACCCGGATTACGGGGAAAAGCAAGCCGTTTCAGAGCGGTCGCGGCGCGATCGATTTGGAGCTTTCGAAGCCCGGAAATCTCACCATTCGATTTTCGTCGTTTGTTCGCTCAACTTTCCGACGCTGCAGGCACAGTAGATGTGTCCGGGTCTACCGGCCGACGGACGTGAGCGAGTTCGTGGGCACCGCAACTCCGGTCAGGACTCCACTCATCGGCCCGCCGCAGGTGCCGTGAAGGTGGCACGGAAAAAACTTAAGCCTGTCGCCCAAGGTTCAGGTCCGCGGGCCTTTCTTGCGCAGTTCCTCGTCGCGATATTTGCGGTAGAGGATATTCCATTCCGCGCTGCCTTCGACCACGCCGCGCTTGAGCGAGGCGATTTTGTGGCGCACGGCAGCGTCGTCCTTTTGGGCAAACTCGACGATAAGCTCGCGCGCCTGGCGGAGCGCGAGTGAGAAGTTGGGAATCTCGGCCAGTCCCTCGTCGCGGATTTTCGCGAGCGACTCGCGGGCGAGATAGAGAATACGGGCTTCGCTGAGTTTCATGGTGCGGCCCTTGCGGCGCTACAGCGTAAACCCCTGCTTTTCGGCGAGCCGCTGGCGGATCATCGCGCGCAAGCGGCTTAGGTCGGCGCGGGGATCCTTGCGTGCCAGCTCCTCGGCCATCCTGTCCGCCTCGTCATCGATTTTAGCCTCGGTCTCGAAATTCGCAGACATCAACTCGACGACGCAGGCGACCAGATCCCCGAGGTCAGCCTTGGGCTTGATCGACAAGCGCTTGACAAGGCCCTGCATGAGGTAATTCGCGAGCGCCTCTATTTCAGTTTCCTTGACCATTGAGGGAAAGGGCCATGGCCGCCCGCTCGGGCGAGCCGCCGGTTTCTACTCGTGCAATTGTCCACGCCGGCGCCGACTCGATCCACTAGCGCTCAGCGCTGTTCGCCTTCTGCTCCTGTTCCTTATAGACCGCCTCGACCTTGGGTTCGAGGGCGCCGTAGAACTCCTTGATATGGCCGATATTGGCGCCGAAGTCTCCCGGGAAAAATCTCAGCCACGAGCCCGACTCGGCGACTCGGGAATGCGAGCAGAGATCGATCTCACTGGCAGGCAGCACGGTGATCCGGACTTCGTCCTCGAATCGGAAGACCCGGGTCGTATAGATGCAATCCAGCGTATCGGCTCCCGCATTGACGACCTGCCATCCCCCGAGTTCGTTCACCGTCTGCCGGGCCAGCTCGAACAGCTTGTTTCGCGAAATCCCCGGGTAGCCGCGGCGGACCAGTTCCGGATATTCGTCCGCCTCGGGCTGGGCGCCGCCGGATGGATGCGGGGTCGCTATCGGCGAAGCGGCCGCCGCAACTCGCACACCCGCGGTGTTCTTGAGCGCCGCCGGCTTTCGCTCCCGCACCGGCGGTGGGGGCGGATTGGCGGCACTCTCTGTCGGATACTTGTTTTGGCTGCACTCGGCCGAGCCGGAGCCTTTTTCGCTGGTTGCCGCCCGATTCACCGTAAGGAAGCGGACCACGCGCGGGTATGGCCCCGGGCTGTCGTATATCGTGACGTTGTTCATCAGGATTGCGGTCCCGACCACTGCCACGAACACTGCGCCGATCGCGATGGCGACGCCGATCAAGGTGCCGACGACGCGCCTGATGGGAGGAACGAAGATTATCGCGGCCAGCGCCGCTACGGCTATCGCAATTTCGACCCAGGTCGGCAACGGCAGCGCTGTAACCACAGATAGAGGTTGATATACACCGATGCTTTGCGACCTTCAAAGGGACGGAAGTTCGGTTAGCAGAACCCCTCACCCGCGCACAAGCAGCGGGCGGGAGAAGTGGCAGCGGGCGTCTCGCCCGCCAGTGGCCGGCCGAGCGGGAGAAGTGGTAGCGGGCGTCTCGCCCGCCAGTGGCCGGCCGGGCGGGACGCCCGGCCCCACTCCGGCCCCGCTCCGGCCCCGCTTCGCTCCCGCTTCAGAATCATAGCGGGCGAGGGGGAAAAGGAGCTCCCGCCTCGCGCGGCGGGCGACGCTAAGCCGGCGCCGCCGCGAATCCGCCGCCGCCGTCGCCGCTGAGGATCGCCTGGAAGCGCCGACCGCCGCCGAGGTAGTAGCGCCACGCCTCATCGTCGGTCACGGCCATGCGGCGCACGTCGCGCCGGCGGATCTGCCATACCCCGCCGACCATCGGATGGCGGCCCTGCCGATAGCTGAAGAAGTAGTAAAGGAATTGGCGCAGGGACGAGCCCCGTGCATGGACGCTCAGGTTGTGGCCGCCCGCGACCGTGAAGATCGTGTGGAAAAGGCGGCCGACCGAATAAAAGCCGGTGAACGCATCGCGATAGGCCTGCATCCACGAATGTTGGTCGAGATGCTCGTGCTCGAGGGTGACGTGCTGGGAGTCGAGGTTGTTAAAGTCCCAGTCGGTAATCTCGCCCTTATCGGCGTAGCGGGCTTGGTCCTCGGTTCCCGGCAGCGGCGTCATCATGAAGAACGAGACGGTGTCGAAGCCGAGCTTGCGCAGCATCCGCGCCGCGATCCGGCCGCAATCGGTACCGTCGAACGGGAAGCCCAGCATGTAGCCGGCATGCACCGAGATCCCGACCTTGTGCCAATTGTCGACCACCCGGCGGTACTTGTTGGCCACGCGCGCCTTGGCGTCCTCGAGCGACATGCGATGGCGGCGGTCCTCGGTGTTCTGATACTTGGTCGCGTGGTTGAGGTTGTCGGGGTTGAGCGACTCGATCCCGACGAACGCCTGGTAGCATCCCGCCCTGGCCGCCAGCTCCACGAAGCGGCGGCTGCGCGCGTGCTTGGGGCTGTCCTTCTCACCCTCCTCGAGGTTGGCGTAGCACGAAGCATCCACATCCACCTGCATCATGAAGGACAGTTTTGGATACTCCTTTTTGACCTCGACCAATCCGGTCAGGATTTCCTCCCATCGCGGACTGCGGAAGAAATCGTCATCGACCAGGAACAGCGATTCGATTCCGTGATAGCGGGCCGCATCGCGCACCCAGGTCACCACCGCGTTGGGCTCGCGCGAGCGCATCGTGCGCCCCATCACGTTCTTCACGCTGCAGTATGAGCACGTGAACGGGCATCCGCGCGAGGTGTCGAGGGTGGTCTGCTTGGAGTCGAAGAAGCGCGTCAGGTAGCGATCGTCAACCAGCGGCAGCTGCGCCTCGGTGATCATCGGGACGACGATATCGTCGCGGCCGGTCTTGGCCCGGATTCCCTCCGTGACGCTGTAGTTGAGCTTGAGCTTGCCGCGCAGGAAGTCCTCGACGATCCCGGCCCACAGGTTCTCGGCCTCGCCCACCACCGTGGTGACGCCGCAATTGTTCAGGAATTCGACCGAGTCAGGGTACCCGCTGACGTGGAAGCCGCCCATCATCGTGGCCATCCCCTGCGTCACGAACTGCATCGCCAAGTCCCGCCCGCGCGGATACTGGTTGGATTGCACGCCCGCTAGGCCGATCAGGAGCTCGACCCCGTCCTCGCGGGCCTTCTCCTTGATCGCCTTGATCGTCTCGGGACTGATCACGCCGTCGCAGATCTCGTCCCAAATCACGGTCTCGAGGTAAACGTTGCGCTCGGCCGAGCAGCGCTTGTTGAAGGAATCGTTGAGCGCAGCCAGCACCGTCAGCGTGTTATTGGGTTGCACGCCCCAGCGAAAGAACTGGACGTAACCCTCCTCGTCGTAGCGCGAGGGCTTGATGAAATAGACCCGTACCGTGCGGCACGGCTCCGGCTTCATGCTCCCTTGAGCAAGCGCGCTCTTACTGGCAGTAAGCTCCAGCCGCGCAGGACGGTCACCACCGTAGCGGTTGCGGCCCAAAATGAGGTAGCCCGCGAGCACCCCAACGAAAATCACAGCAAGAAGAGAGATCAGGAAGACCATTGCTTAATTCCTCTGCTTCCTCTACCCCAGTCCTGATTATCGTCCACGACCCCTCTCTAACCGAGCGGTCAAGGAGCGGTACGTACAGATAACTAATCCCGACCCGGCAAGTCAACCATTGATGTTACCCCCTAGCCTACAGCGATTCTGCGCCCTAGCCTACAGCCTTGCGCCTCCAGGCACAGCCGCCGAGTCGCGGCGCGATTGCGGCGCAAAGGTCCGGGCCTAGTGCCGTTCCAACTGGTTACGCCAAATATTGTCGTGGGCTGCGGGCAAGCGACGCCGCTGACTTTGCCGAAGATAGTTGGAACGGCACTAGCTGTACATCTCGACCAGACCGATCAGGCCCAAGTCGCGGTAGCGTTCGACCAGGTACTTCTTGATGTCCTGGACGGTGGACATCTCGAGCACGTCGTGGGCAATCAAACGAGCGGACTCGCTGTCGGTCTCGCGCACCAGCTTGCGCACCACGGGGATGAATAGCGGGCTCAGGCTTAGCTGATCCAGCCCAAGGCCGATCAGCAGCAGAGTGGCAAGCGGGTTGCTCGCCATCTCGCCGCACATGCAGACTTCCTTGCCGGCACCCTTGGCGACCTTCACCACCTCGTTGATGGCGGCCAGGACGGCGGGATGGAGCGCCTCGTGGAGATGGGCGACTTTGGGATTGTTGCGGTCGGCGGCGAGCAGGAACTGGATCAGGTCGTTGGTGCCGATCGAGAAGAAATCGACTTCGCGCACCAGGCGCGGCGCGAGCCATACCGCGGCGGGCACTTCGACCATGATCCCGACTTCGATATGCGGGTTATGCTCGAGGCCCTCCTTGAACAGTTCGGCTTGGGCCTCATTGAGGATTTCGCGGGCGCGGCGCAGTTCCTCGCAACTCGAGATCATCGGGAACAGGATGCGGACGTTGTAGCGGGCGGCGGCGCGCAGGATGGCGCGCAACTGGACCTTGAACAATCCCACCATCTCGAGCGAAATCCGGATCGAGCGCCATCCCAGAAACGGGTTGTCCTCGCGCGGCACCCGCAGGTAGAGCGGATACTTGTCGGCGCCGAGGTCGAGGGTGCGGATGGTGACCGGCCGCTTTTCCATCAGCGCCAACATCTTGCTGTACATCTTGAGCTGCTGGTTTTCGTCGGGAAAATCCTCATAGGTCAGGAACGAAAACTCGGTACGCAGCAGGCCGACGCCTTCGGCGCCATAGCGCAGCGCGAGCTGAATATCGTTGTACAGCGCGATATTGGCGAGCATCTGCACACGATGGCCGTCGGCGGTGGTGGTCGGGCCGGAGTTTTCCGCCATCAGCTCGCGCCGGAAGGCCTCGTAGCGCTTGAGCAGCCTGGAGTACTCGCGCTCGACCTCGACGCTGGGGTTGACGTAGACGATTCCCGAGTTGCCGTCCACCACCAAATCGTCGTTCTCGGCCACTGACTCCATCAGGTGCTCGACGCCGACCACGGTCGGGAGCTCGAAGGAGCGGGCCAAGATCGCCGCGTGCGAAGTCACGCCGCCCGACTGGAGCACGATCCCGACCAGGTTCTCCTGCGAGACCAGGGTGAGATGCGAGAGCGTCAGCTCCTCGGCGACGATTACGGTCGGGCGCGAGAACACGCCCTTGCGATCGTCCAGGCGCAGATGGCGCAGGATGCGATGGCCGACGTCGCGGAAGTCGTTGGCGCGCTCGCGCAGGTAACCGTCCGCCACCGCCAGCATCGAAGCGCTGAGCTCGTCGACCACGCGCACCAGCGCGCTTTCGGCTGCGTAGCCGGAGTTGATCATGTCGCGAACGCGATTGACGAATTCCTCATCCTGGAGCATCAGGCGATGGGCGTCGAAGATCTCGAGGTCGGGCTCCTGCATCAGCGGCGCCATCCGCGCCTTGAGCGCGGCCAGCTCGCTGGCAGAGCGCGACAGGGCTTCATCCAGGCGCTTAAGCTCGGTGGCCCGGTCGCGCGTGCGCAGGTTGCGATCGATCGAGGAAAGGTAGGTGCCGATCATGTGGGCGACGCCGTGGGCGAAGCCGGGGGCGGCGGCGAGTCCGACCAGCCGCGGGCGCCGAATCTTGACGCGCGGCACCAATCGCGTCTTGCCGCCGACCCTCTCGTAATCCTTGAGCTGGCGGTTGGCCTCGATCATCCGCCGGCGGTACTCCTCGCGCTCGCGCTCGCGGGTGGCCAGCGTCTCGCGCAGGCGGAAATGCGAGAGGATCTGCGCGACCTGGTTGGCCGCGGTGGTGAGCAGGCGGATTTCGCTGGTCGAGAACCGGCGGCGGCGCAGCGTCTGCACCACCAGCACACCGATCGGCTGGCGCTTGCCGGCCCTTACCGGCACGCCCAGGAACGAGTGATAGCGCTCCTCGCCGGTCTGCGGAAAATACTTGTAGCGCTCATGGCTGATGGCGTCGGGCACCATCACCGGCTCCATCGTCTCGATCACCAAGCCGACCAGCCCCTCGTTGACGCGCATCGAGACCCTGCCGACTGAGTCGCGATCGAGTCCGACCGTGGCGCGCAGCACCAGCCGCTCGCGCTCGGGATCGAACAGGTAGAGCGAGCAGACCTCGACCTCCATGCCCGAACCGATAGTGCCGACAATCCGGTCGAGGGTTTCGCGCAACTCGGCTCCCGGCTCCCCGGCAATCGACGAGATGTTTTCGATCAGGGCTAATCGGTCGCGAGTCGCGGCCATCACTTGCTCATGAGCTAAGAAATTGTGCGTCGATTCTAACCTGCCGCGGTTTGCGCAAACAACCGGCGCCCGGCCCGACCGGATCAGGAAAGTCAGCCGGCGGCGGGCAGATCAAATACCTCGAGCTGGTTGCGCAGCAGGCCCCGCCCGGCGCGGCACCGCCGGGCCTTGACCGCCTCGATCAGCTCGCGCTCGGTCTTAACCGGCACCTTGAGCAGCGTGGCGACGCATCCCACCGAGCCCTTGGAATGGGAGTCGGAGCCCGCCACCTCCGCCAGCCCCAGGCTGCGTGCCACTCTCAGTGCAAAGCTGTTCTCCTCCTCGGAGCAGGCGCCGTTGAGCACCTCGATCGCGTCCACCATCCCAAAGAGCTCGAGCCGGGCGGCACGCTCGGGATGCTGCGGGTCGATGGGCTCGGAGTCGCGATTGATGAACGAAAAGCGCGCGTCGAGCTTGTAGCGGAAGGGATGGTTGGCGATCAGGATTCCGCCCGCCGCGCCGGCCACCCGCCGGAGCTCGGCGAGCTTGTAGATCCCTCCCACGTAGCGCTCCAGGCCAAAGACGCCGATATGGCCCATGTCGGTCGTCACTTCCATCCCGCGCAGGATCATCGCGCCCGCCGCAGCGCCGAGGTCCGCGACTTCGTGCAGATCCCACATGTTGTCATGCTCGGTGATACAGGCCGCGCCCAGTCCGGTTGCACGCACGCGCTCGACCAGCTCGCGCGGCGACAGGTTGGAGTCCGAGCTACCCCGGTTGGTGTGGAGGTGAATATCGACGGTGAAGTAGGGGCCGACCCGGCCGCCTACTTCGCTCGGCATGAGATCTCTCGCCTGGCTCGAGATGACGCCACGAAGCGACGCCGCTTGCCCTCACTTCGGCGGTTCAGTGGCGAGCGTGATTTTCTTCATGTGGTCGCCCTTCTGGATCTGGTCGGCTACGGACATGCCTTTGATCACGCCGCCGAAGATCGTGTACTGCCCGTCGAGACCGGGCTGCGGTTCCAGGCAGATATAGAACTGGCTGCCGCTGGATTCGCGCTTGGGATTCACCTGGTCGCCGGTGCGCGCCGTCGCGAGCGTGCCGCGCAGGTGCTTCTCCTTGGGGTCGATCTCGCCGGGAATGGTGTAGCCGGGACCGCCCATCCCGGTGCCATCAGGGTCGCCGCCCTGCACCACGAAGTTCGGAACCACGCGATGGAAGGTCAGGCCGTTGTAAAAGCCCTGCTTGGTGAGCTTCTCGAAGTTGGCCACGGTCTGCGGCGCGACCTTGGCATAAAGTTCGACCACTATCGTGCCGCGATCGGTGTCGATAATCGCGTAATGACCAGTATTGCGCACGGGTAAACCATCCGAGTTCGAGCCGGTGCACGCCGAAGCGGCCGCGAGGATCGCCACGGCTGCGGCCAGACATGATGAACTCCAGAGTCTCACGCTTCCCTCCCCTAGCTCGCGGTCCGAGCCTCTCTTCAACTATTCGAGCCGCCTCGCGCGCGCAAGCCTCGCCCGCGCCGGGCCTGCAATACGCGCTGCTGACCGCCAAGCATCATGACGGCTTCTCGATCCCTATGTGTAGGCCACAACCAGCACTGCTGGATTACTGGAAAATTCAGTCGAAGTTCCAGAAAGGGGCCAGGTTGCGGCGGACTCGTTGTACCAGCGGCATAACGCGCTCGCCGCCGTTCGGCGGCGCGATCTTCTCGTCCGGGTCGCGTCCGAACTCCTCGATCACGGCCCGCCCGGAGCCGGCTAGCGCTTCCAAATCGTAGCCGCCCTCCAATGCCGCCACCATCCTGCCCGCGCAGCATTCCGCCGCCAGACGCTTCACCCGGCGTGTCATGGCGGCAAAGCCCTCCTCCGTGACCCGCATCGCGCCGAGCGGGTCGCGAAAATGACAATCGAAGCCCGCCGAGACCAGGATCAACTCGGGCTTGAACAGGCGCCCGATCGGCAGGATCAGATCGTCAAACACGCGCAGATACTCGGCGTCGCCAAAGGTCGCCGGCATCGGCACGTTGACCGTGAACCCCTCGCCGGCGGCGTAGCCGCGCTCCTCCAGCGAGCCGGTGCCGGGGTAATGCGGGAACTGATGGGTAGACGTGTAGAGCACCTCGGGCGATTCGTAGAAAATTTCCTGGGTGCCGTTGCCGTGATGCACATCCCAATCGACCACCATCACCCGCTTGAGCCCGCGCACCTCGCTGAGCCATCGCGCCGCGATCGCGACATTGTTGAAGAAGCAGAACCCCATTGCACGCTCCGGGAGCGCGTGATGGCCGGGCGGGCGGACGATCGCAAAGGCGTTGTCGGCGGCGCCGTCGAGCACCGCCTCGACCGCGGTCAGAACTCCGCCGGCGGACAGGAGCGCGGTCCGGTAGGAGTCGCGCGAGGTGTGGGTGTCGGGGTCGAAGTCGTAGCGATCGAGGTTCGCCGTGCGCCCGACCAACTCGATGTAATCGCGGCCGTGGCACCGCGCGATTTCGTCCAGGGTCGCCTCGCGCGGGGTGTAGAAGTGGATGCCGGGGCGCGTGAGCCGCTGCGCCATCTCGAGCATCACCTCCACCCGCTGGCTGCGCTCGGGATGAGAGCGGCCGGCAAAGTGCCTGAGGTAGCGGCGGTCGGTGACTATGGCAGTCTTGAGCATCGTTGACACTCTGAACCGCGATCAAAGATTATGGGAAACGGCGGTCGGCGGACAGACCGCGGCTTGGCAGGGCGCAGAGAAACGATTTTCGAGACGAGACACTTGGCCGATGGCAGAAGCACCCGGTATGAAAACCTTGTCCCGAGCCGGCAGCGAGGGATCGGGCTTCTTTCCTCAATCTTCTCCCCCTGACCAGCGGGAGATAAGAGAGGGGGAGCAGGCTTAAGGAAACTTTTTCCCTAAGCCTGCCAGACCTTGAATATCCTGGAGATACTCCTGATCCTGGCCGTCGCACTGATCGTGATTGGCCCCGAGCGGCTGCCTGAAGTGCTCACCACGGTGGCCAAGCTTATGCACGAGCTGCGTAGCGCGAGCTACGAGGTGATGCGCGAGCTCAACGCCGCGCTCGCGGAGGAGCCGCCACCACGCCCCAAGCAGGAACCGCCGCCTGCCGAGCGCCAACCCCCGCCTGCCGAGCGCCAGCCCCCGCCCGCAGCGCAACCATAGCCGAAAGCCCGCATCGTCGTGGCCAACCAGCCGAGCATCGAATCGCCGACCGCCGCACAAGATGGGCGGATGCCTCTGATGGAGCATCTCAAGGAGTTGCGCACCCGGCTGATCCGGGTGGCGATCGCGCTGGCGATCGGTTTCGCGATCGCCTACTTCTTCGCCGACCAGTTGTTCGCCGTGCTGACCTGGCCAATCCGCGAGGTCTCCCATGGCCGTATCCTGCTGATCGGCACGGGCGTGGGCGAGGCGTTCTTCACCAAGATCAAGGTTGCGCTGCTGGCCGGGCTGTTCATCGCGAGCCCGGCGGTGCTGTTCGAGATCTGGAAGTTCGTGGCGCCGGGGCTCTACCAATCCGAGCGCAAGCTGGCGGTGCCGTTCGTGATCTCGGCGACGTTATTCTTTATGCTCGGCGGATACTTCTGCTGGGCGGTGGTGTTCAAGGTGGGCTACGCGTTCTTCCTAAGCGAGTACGCGAGCATCGGCGTCACTCCCACGATCAGGATAACCGAGTACCTGGCGTTTTCGGCCAAGCTGCTGCTAGCCTTCGCGCTGACCTTCGAGATGCCGATCTTCGCCCTGTTCCTGACCCGGGTCGGCGTGATCGACCATCGCATGATGCTCAAGTATTTTCGCTACGCGATATTGGCGATCTTCGTCGTCGCGGCGGCGCTGACACCGCCCGACATGGTCTCGCAGTTCCTGCTTGCGATTCCTCTGCTCGCGCTCTACGGATTGAGCATCGTGGTCTCTTACCTTTTCCGCCAGCACGCGCCGGCGCCGGAGCCGGCGGCGGTGGTTGCCTCCGGACCCACGCCCTGAGCGGAGCAATCGTTGGGGTAGCAGAACCCTCACCCGCGCGTCGGCGCTCTTGCGCAAGAGAGCAAGAGCCGCGCCGCGCGACCTCTCCCGCAAAAGAGCGGGCAAGGTGAAAAAACTCTAAGGATTAGCCATGGCCATAATCGCGGATTCACCCAAAGCCTTTGGCGGCCCCGGGATTGCCCCACGATGGACCCATAGCGCCAAGGACGTGGTCGGCACCGCCTACTCCGCCGCCAGCCGCGTCTGGTTCACGATTTCGGGCGGCGTCCTCAGCGAGGTCTACTACCCGACCATCGACCGGCCCCAGATCCGCGACCTCCAGTTCCTTATCACGGACGGCGAGACTTTCTTCCACGATGAGCGCCGCGACCTCCAACCCACCATCGAGTACCTCAGCCATCACGGACTCGGAGCTCGAATCACCGGGGTCGAGCGCCAGGGCCGCTACCGCCTGGTCAAGGAGGTCATCTCTAATCCGCGCACTTCCTGCGTCCTGATCGATACGCGGCTGGAGGGCGACGCCGCGATGCTCCGCAAGCTGCATCTCTACGTGCTGCTCGCGCCGCATCTCGAAGTCGGAGGATGGCACAACAACGGCAACGTCGCCTGGATAGCGGGACGCGAGTTCCTGACCGCGCACAAGGGCGGGGCTTGGTTGGCGATGGCGGCGACCGCACCCTTTATCGGGCGTTCGTGCGGCTACGCAGGCACCACCGACGGATGGCAGGACCTGGCACGAGACTTCAAACTCGTCCACCAGTTCGCCGCGGCGGAGGACGGCAATATAGTGCTGACCGGCGAGATCGACTTGAGCCGGGGCAATCACTTCACGCTCGGACTGGGCTTCGGCCGCACGCTCCATAACGCGGTAACCGCGCTCTTCCAGTCGCTCGGCGTCCCCTTCGCCGAGCATCGCAGCCGCTTCCTCGACCAATGGGAACGCGCCTTCCGCGAGTTCTATCCGCTCGAGAAATTCTCGGGCGACGGGGGCGCACTCTACCGCCGAAGCCGCGAGCTGTTGCTCGCGCACGAGGACAAGAACCACCCCGGCGCGATCATCGCCTCGCTCAGCATCCCGTGGGGCGAGGTCAAGGGCGACGAGGATCTGGGCGGCTATCACCTGGTGTGGACGCGCGACATGGTCAACAGCGCCACCGGACTGCTGGCCTCGGGCGACGCGGCGACCGCGCGGCGCGCGCTCATCTACCTAGCCTGCTCGCAGCAACCCGACGGCGGGTTTCCGCAGAATTTCTGGATCGACGGCCAGCCCTACTGGAACGGAATTCAGCTCGACGAAGTCGCCTTCCCGGTGATCCTGGCATGGCGGCTCGGCCGCGCTGGTGCACTGCAGGATTTCGATCCCTATCCGATGGTGTTGGCGGCGTGCCGCTATCTTGCCATCCACGGCCCGGCGACGCCGCAGGAGCGATGGGAGGAGAACAGCGGCTACTCGCCCTCAACGCTCGCCATCACGATCACCGCCCTGATTTGCGCCGCCTGCATCGCACGCGAGCGCGGCGACCACGTCACCGCGCACTTCCTGGAGCAGGTCGCCGACTTTATTGAGTCGCACGTCGAGCGATGGACCGTCACCACACAAGGGACTCTGGTCGAAGGCATCATGCGACACTACATCCGCATCCGGCCGGTCGACCCGAACGATCCCGAACCGGTCGAGGATCCGAATCAGGGCACGATTTTCATCCGCAATCGGCCGCCGGGCGTGCAGGCTGAGTTCCCGGCTGTGGAGATCGTGGACGCGGGCTTCCTCGAGCTGGTCCGCTACGGCATCCGCAGACCCGACGATCCGCTGATCGAAGCCTCGCTGCAGGTGGTGGACCAGGTGCTGAAAGTCGATTTCCCAGCCGGCCCGTGCTGGCGCCGTTACAATCACGACGGCTATGGCCAGTGCGACAACGGCAGTCCGTACCAAGGATCGGGCCGCGGGCGGCCGTGGCCGCTGCTCACCGGCGAGCGCGGCCATTACGAGCTGGCCGCCGGCCGCGACCCCCGGCCCTACATCCGCGCGATGGAAAACTTTGCCAACGTCACGTCGCTGCTGCCCGAACAGGTCTGGGACGAGGCCGATCGGCCCGAATATTTCATGTACTTCGGACGGCCGACGGGCAGCGCGATGCCCCTGATGTGGGCGCACGCGGAGTACACCAAGCTCCTGCGATCGGCGGCCGATGGGCAGGTCTTCGATCTCATCCCGGAGGTTGCCGAGCGCTACCGGACCCGCCGCAAGCGCGACGCGATCGAAATCTGGAAGCCCAATCGCCGCATCCGCGAGGTCGCCCCGGGCACCAAGCTCCGCGTCATGGCGCTCGACCAGTTCATGCTGCACTGGTGCGTGGGCGACTGGACCAGCGCCACCGACACCCGTTGTACCCCCACCGCGACCGGGATCCACTTCGTCGATATCGACGTCTCGGCCAGCCAGCGCGCGCCGCTGCGCTTCACGTTCTTCTGGTTGGAGACCCAGCGATGGGAGGGGCAAGACTACCTGGTTGAGGTTAAGCCGCACGCCTGAAGAACAGGACAAGCAGGCCGCTCCCTTACTCCAGAAAGGCCTGGAGCTTCACCCGAGCCGCCGGATCGATACCTCCGGGGCGAGCGAATCCAGTATCCGATTGACGTCGTCTTCGAGCGCCGGGTCGAACCAGAGTTTGAGATGATGGCGGCGCGGGTCTTCGGTGCGCAGCGTTGCGAGATTGTCGTAGGACTCGATAATCGCCTTGAGCAGCGCAATCTTGGCGGGCTCGGCCGCGATCAGAAGGCTTTTCATGCCCGTTTGCCGCATCTGGACCAATCGCCGGTCCGGCTCTAAGGTCTAGCCGATGGCTTTGCCGCGCCTGATATTCATCACCGGCAAGGGTGGCACGGGCAAGAGCACGCTCGCCGCCGCCCTAGCGCTTGCGCTTGCGCGCCGGCGGCCCACCGTGCTCGCCGACCTGGAGGGGAGATTCTCCGCGGCCCGCATCCTCGGCGCGCGGCTCGACAACGGCGGCCCGACGCAGGCCGGCAAGAACCTTGAAGCAATCGGGCTTAGCCCGCGCGCCGAGCTGGAGGCGTTCATCGAGCGGATCGTGCCGCTCAAAGCTATATCGCGCCGGATGCTCAGGAGCCACACGTTCGGCTACGTGACCGCCGCGCTGCCCGGGCTGGAGGCCTTCCTGATGCTCGAGCGGCTGCGCGCAATGGCGGGTGAGAGCGCGCTCGAGGACCGCTACGTCGTGATCGACGCGCCGGCTACCGGCAGCGCGCTCGAACTGCTCTCGGTCGCCGGCGCGATTCAGGAAATTGCACCGTCGGGGACGCTCAACCGCCTCGCCGCCGGGGTCGGGAGCTTTCTCACCGACCCCGATCGCTTCGGCGTCGCGATCACGCTCACGCCCGAGGAGCTCGCGACGCGCGAGGCGATCGAAGCCGCCCACGTGCTTTCCGGCAAGCTTGGGATCAACCGAATCGTCGCGCTCCTGAGCGGGGTGGCCGAGCCGCTGTTCGATGCCGCCGAGCTGGTCCAGCTCGCGCCGCTCGAGCATCACGCCCGCCTAGCGCATCGCCGGGTCGCCAGCGCCGATGCCGCCGCACGGGCGCGTCGCGAAATGGCCGGGGCGGGGCTTCGCACAGTGGAAATCCCGATGCTGTTCGAGCCGGCCTTGAGCAAAGCCCTGGTCCTGGAGGTTAGCCGCAGGCTCGAAGAGGCGCTGCTCGATCGATGAAGGCGGCGGCGCTCTTTGGCAAACGACATCGGCTGGTGATCTGCCTGGGGCCGGGCGGCGTCGGCAAGACCACCATCAGCGCCGCGATCGCGACGCGCGCCGCGCTGGAAGGACGCGCGGTTGACGTGATGACGATCGATCCAGCGCCGCGCCTGCTCGACGCGCTGGGCCTCGATCCGCGCGCGCGCGAGCCGCAGAGCGTCGATCTGGACGGCCTCGCCGCCGAGCGCGGCGCCCGGCTGCGCGCGTTCAAGCTCGACCCCAAGGACACCTTCGACGGCCTGGTCGCGAGCTACGCGAGTTCGGCGGCGGCGCGCGACGCGATCCTGAACAACCGGATCTATCGCAACCTCTCCAACGCACTGGCCGGCGTCGCCGACTACATGGCAATGGAGAAGCTGCTCGAGCTCCACGAGCGCAAGGCGACCGACCTGATCGTGCTCGATACGCCGCCCGCGCGCGAGGCGATCGAGTTCCTCGATGCGCCGCGCCGCCTGCTCGACCTGCTCAACTCGCGCGCGATCGCCCTGCTCGGCGCGCTGCGGCCCTCGCTCAATCTGGTCGATCTGGCGGCGCGCACGGTGCTCTCCGTCTTCGACCGCCTGACCCGGCTCCATCTGCTCCACGACGTGCAGGCTTTCGTCCGCAGCTTCGACGGGATGTACCAGGGGTTCGCCGAGCGCGCCGGGCGCGCGCACGCGTTGCTGCGCGACCCGGGCACTTTCGTGGTCGTGGTCACCATCGCAGAGTCCGAGCGTGTCGCCGAGACCCGCGCGTTCGTCGATTCGCTCAGGGGCGCGGGCCTCGAGATCGGCGCGATGGTTGTAAACCGGGTGACGCCGGCGATGCCGCGGCTTTCCGAGCTGGAACGCGCAAAGCTCCCGGTTGCACTGAAGCGCAAGCTCAACCGCAACTGGCGCGACTTTGCGGCGCTCAAGAAGCGCGAGTCGGCCTCGCTCAAGGTGCTGCGCGCCGCACTCCCCGCCGGCGCCGCGCTGAGCGTCGCGCCGGACCTCGGCCGCGAGCCGCGCGCCCTCGCCGATCTGGCGGAACTGGGCCGCAGCCTGACCGCGGCGTAGCGGCCTTTTTCATTTCCCTGGCCTGAGGAGGCGCCAGGACAGTTTACTGGCCGTCGTCGGATTCTTTGACTGGGCGTTTTCTCGGGCGCGGCGTGTCTGGCGTGCTCTTGTCCAGAACCCGGTCGAGCTTCATGCTAAGATTCATGAGTTGAGAGCTCAGGTGATCGAGCCGGGCCTTGAGCTCGCGCACGTCGCGTTTGGAGGGGATATTCACGAAGTCCAGCAGCGCCTCGACGTTGCGATCGAAGCTGCCCTTGTTGGCCATGAAGCGCTCGCCGGCGCGGCCGAGTGCGCGGCGCGCACGCTCGTTGGACATCACGTCGCCGAAGAACGAGGCCAGCCCTTCTTCGCTCATCGCACGCAGCCGCGCGAACAGATTGTCGTCGCCCCGAGCCATCCTGGACCACTATATATAGAGCGCGCCCGCGCGCAAAACCATGGAGACCGCCGCCGCCATCGTCAGCTACGCCTCCGGCTTCGCGCTGATGCGCTACCATCTGAGCGCCGGCGATCTGTTCGCGACCTCGCTCGTGGTCAACCTCGCGCTGGGTCCCCTCACCGCCGTGATCGCGTCGCGCCGCGGACGCAACCGCCTGCTGTGGACCGTGCTGGGATTTTCGTTGGGGCTGTGGGCGTTGGCCGCGGTGCTGCTGATCGGCTTAAGCTCGCCCAAGCCTGACGGACCGCCCACGTCGCACTTCCCTACTTCGCGCGCTGCATGATCCACTTTGCCGTCGGCGCGTAGACCTCGCTCTCGGACTGGTTGCCGGCCAACACGTCGAGATGCCCCCATCCGTCGAGGGCCTTGAACAAGGGCGCCGGGTAGCCCGTCGATTGCGCCGACGCGCGCACCTTGCCCGGCCATTGCGCAGAAATATTCGTGCTGCTGAACGCGATCACCGGAATCCCGGATTGGGCCAGCGTCTGCTTGAGCTCGGGAGTGAACGGATTCTCGTAGTTCTGCGCCGCCGGCCAGTAGCGATCGAAAGCCACCAGCACGCGGGCCAGCACCACCGGGTCGGAAATCCCGTTCAGCGCGTTCGACTCGCCGCCGTGCCCGCCGAACGGGCCGCCGGCGTCGTAGAGCACGTGTTCCAGGTTCTCGCGCGCGGTCTTGTACTTCGGAATCGGCGCCGGCCCGTCGGGATTCCTGATCACCAGCTCCATCAACGTCTTGCGCTTGTCGTAGGTGAGATGCGCGCCGCCGACGTCGGTGGCGTACCGCTCAGGCTTTCCGGTCGCCATCGGCCGGTCGAACAGGTAGCTGTCCAGGATCACCAATCCCGCGACGTTCTTGGGATGCCGCGCGGCGTAGAGATAGGCGAACTCACCGCCCCGGCTGAAGCCTGCGACGAAAATCTTCTGACGATGGGTCTGCGACATCACCCAATCCGCCGCAGCGTCGATATCCGACTCGAACAGCGCGTTGGTCCAGTCTTTCAGTTCCGCGAGCGAAGCCTCGGAAGCGTCCGGCGGGACGAAATGCGTGCGGTAGTCGAGCGACCAGGTGTCGATGCCCTCTGAGGCCAGGTACTCGGCAAAGTTGTGATGCGGGTCGTCGGGCGCGACCTCGCCGTTCATGTTCGTGCCGGGCAGAAAAAGAACCACGGCTTTCGGCGCCTGCGGCGGATTGGGCCCGGGCGCAAGGCGATGCAGTGCGATACGGTCGAACGGCGAAGGGCCGCGCACCGCCTCGAAGCGCCATTCGTAGACCCCCGGCGCGCCGCTCAGCGCGCGCGGCGTTCCGCTCGCAGTGAAACCGCCGCCGGCGGCGCCGAGCGCAGCAACCGCGATCGCCGCGGCCAGAATCATCGACAGTCGTCCCAGGCTCGCTGTCCGCTTCGGTGCCATCGGGGCGGCTTATATCATTTCATCCCGCCGCAATCATCATCGCTGCGGTTGATTCTGTCTCCCCGCCGTGCGAAACAACTCGGAAAGACCGCCGCCTTGCGGGCGGCCCATCAGGAGCGAGCACAACATGGCGGGCAAAGTCGAATTCGGGGTCTTCTCACCGCAGGCCGGTCAGTCGTGGACCGCGCTGCTCGATCGGGCAAAGCTGACCGACAAGCTCGGCTACCATTCGATCTGGCTGGCCGATCACATGTGGAACCGCGGGATGCCCGGCCTGGACCATCACGAATGCCTGGCGGTGATGACCGGGCTGGCCGCACGCACCGAAAAGCTGCGCATCGGCACGCTCGTCATCTGCCAGTCCTATCGCAATCCGGCCATCCTCGCGAAGGCGCTGACCACGATCGATCACATCAGCGACGGCCGGCTCGAAATCGGAATCGGCGCGGGCTGGATGGACGAGGAGTACAAAGCCTACGGGTTTGAGTTCCCGCCGATGGGCGTGCGGCTCAAGCAGCTCGAGGAGGCGCTCCAGATCATGAAGGCGCTCTTCACGCAGGACCACGCGACCTTCAAGGGCAGGTACTACTCGATCGCCGACGCGTACAGCAATCCCAAGCCGATCCAGAAACCGCATCCCCCGATCACGATCGGCGGCAGCGGCGAAAGGGTGATGCTGCGCATCGTCGCCAAGTACGCCGATCGCTGGAATTGTCCGGCCGGCTACCAGAGCTTCGAGCACAAGCTCGGCGTACTGAAGGAGCACTGCAAGGCCGTCAACCGCGACCTCAACTCGATCACCATCTCCGAGCAGCTCCTGGTCTGCCTCGGCGCCAGCGAGGCCGAAGTCGAGCAGAAGTGGAAGATGGCGACGCGCTTCCCGTTCGCCAAGACCGGCATCAAGGGTACCCCCGCGCAGGTCGTGGCACAGCTTAAGGATCGCGTCCGCCAGGGCCTGCAGATGTTCACCGTCTTCTTCAGCGACCTGGCTCCGCCGCAGACGCTCGAGCTGTTCGCCAACGAGGTGATGCCCGCGTTCGCCTGATTCGATGGACCAAGCGAAACTCACCGACTACTTTCGCGCCCGGATGCCTGCGGCGAGCGCGGTCAGGATCGTTGGCCTCAAGCGCATCGCGGGAGGCTCCTCGCGCGAGACTTACGCCTTCGACCTGGAATGGAGCGAGAACGGCGAGCGCCGCACGCGTGCGTTGATCGCGCGCCGCGACCCCACCGGAGGACTGTTGCAGACCTCGCGCGAACGCGAGTTCAGGGTCATCGAGGCGATGTACCGCGCGGGTATCAAGGTGCCCGAGCCGCTCTACCTCGAGCTGGACGCCGCCGTGATGGAGCGGCCGTTCTTCGTGATGGAGCGCGCGCCGGGCCGGGTCGGCGGGATGGGCGCGCTGCCCGCCGAGGAGCCGGAGCCGCTGCGCGCGCGAATCGCAGATGACTTTCTGAGCGAGCTCGCCCGCATGCAGGCGCTCGACTATCGCGCGATTGGTCTGCAATGGCTGGGCGAGCCGCGCGGCCCGCTTGACGCGGCGCGCACGCAGGTCGCCCATTGGCGCGAGATCTACGATCGCGATCGGATGGGCGAGAATTATCCGGTGCTCGCCGCGGCCTTCGCGTGGCTGGAGGCCAACCCGGTCAGGACCGATCGGATCGTCGTAGCGCACGGCGACTATCGCTCGGGTAATTACCTCTATGACGACGCGCGCGGGATTATCGCGATGCTCGACTGGGAGCTGGCCCATCTCGGCGACCCGATGGAAGACCTGGGATGGGCCTCGATGGCGTTCTGGGGGCGCGGCGAACTGGCCGGTGGACTGATGGAACGCGAGGCCTTTTACCGGCTCTACGAAAACAAGACCGGCTACAGGGTCCACCGCGAGCGGCTCTTCTTCTACCAGGTGCTCGGCAACGTCAAGATGGCGGCGATCTGCCTGAGCGGGATCCGTGACTTCGTCGAGGGGCGCACTGCGGACGCCGTGATGCCGCTCCTCGAACAGTTGCTGCCGCCGCTGTTCGACGACCTCGCCCTACAGCTCAAGCTGATCTGAGGTGATGCGAGATGATGCGTCCGACGCTTGCGGAAATCCTGGCCGGAATTCAGCGTACGATCCTCATCACGATGCTGCCCGAGCTGACTTCGCCTTACGCGCAGGGACAAGCCACGATGGCTGCGCTGCAGCTTGCCCGCGTGGCCGAATCGCTGGAACGCGCACCCGCCTACGACGCCGCCGAAGCCGCCGATCTGGCCGAGACCTTTACTTCGCTGAGCGCTCTCGCCGGCAAGTTGCCCGCGGAGTTGCGCGCGGCCGTCGAGCGGGCAACCAACGCGGCCAAGGCCTCGCCGCTTGACCGGCGCGCGATGGACGCCTCGATGGCCGAGCTGGCGGCGGCCCTGGCAATCGGCAGGCTGGAGGAATCGACCGCAGAGAAAGTGCGCGGCTACCTGCGGCGCCACCTGGATCGCACGCGCGCCCTGCTCCCCACGATGTGGGGAGCGTAGGGTGCGCCTGATACTGTGAGAGCTGGAGCGGCTCATGCGATGAATGGCGCGGAGAGCCTGATTCGCACCGCGATCGCCGCCGGCGTCGAAGTCTGCTTCGCCAATCCCGGCACCACCGAGATGCCGCTGGTTGCCGCGCTCGACGCAGTCGATGGAATGCGTGCGGTGCTGGCGCTGTTCGAGGGCGTGTGTACCGGCGCGGCGGATGGATACGCCAGGATGGTGGGGCGGCCCGCGATGACGCTGCTGCATCTGGGACCCGGCTTCGCCAACGGAATCGCCAACCTGCACAACGCACGGCGCGCGCGATCGCCCGTGGTGAACGTCATCGGCGACCACGCCACCTGGCACGTCGGCGCCGACGCGCCGCTCACCTCCGATATCGTCTCGCTCGCCCGCCCGGTTTCGGGATGGATTCGCTCGTCGCGCGAGGCCAAGTCGCTCGCCCGCGACATCGCCGAGGCGATCGCCGCGGCCGGCCGCACACCGGGCCGCGTCGCGAGCCTGATCGTCCCCTCCGATTGCCAGTGGGAACCAGCCGATGGCCCCGCTGCGCCAGTTGCAGTCGCGCCGCCCGAAAAGGTTTCGGAGAGCGCGATCCGCGCCGCGACGGAGGCGCTTCGCAAGGACGGTGCGAAAGTCGCGATGCTCCTGGGAGGACTCGCGCTTCGCGAGCGCGGGCTTCGGGCCGCCTCGCGAATCGCGGCCGGCTCGGGATGCGCCCTGTTGTGCGAGACGTTTCCGGCTCGACTGGAACGAGGTGGCGGGATGCCCGCGCTCGAGCGGCTGCCCTACTTTCCCGAGCAGGCAATCGATGCGTTGTCGAAATTCGAAACGATCGTGCTGGCCGGCGCGGTGGACCCGGTCGCGTTCTTCGGCTACCCGAAGATGCCGAGCCGGCTCGTTGCGCCCGGGCGCAAGGTCGAGACCCTCGCGACTCCCGAACAGGATGTTGCCGGCGCACTGGAGGCCCTGGCCGAGGCGATCGATGCGCCGCGATTACCGCGCGCGCAAGCAGGCTCGGGAAGCCGCCCGCAGGTGCCGACCGGTCCGCTCGATGCGATTACGGTAGGCAACGCGATCGCGGCCTTGATGCCCGAGGGCGCGATTGTGATGGACGAAGCCGCGACGACCGGCCTCCCCTTCTTCATCGCCTCCGCCGGCGCGCCGCCTCACACCTACCTGGCACTCACCGGCGGCGCGATCGGCCAGGGGCTTCCGTGCGTGACGGGCGCCGCGATCGCGTGCCCCAATCGCCGCGTAATCGCATTCCAGGCCGACGGCAGCGCGATGTACACGCTCCAGGCGCTGTGGACGCAGGCGCGAGAGAGTCTCAATGTCACCACGATTCTCTGCAACAATCGCAGCTACCGAATCCTGCAAATCGAGCTAAGTCGCGCGGGTGTAACCGAGCCGGGCACCAAGGCGCGTTCGCTCACCAGCCTTTCGAATCCCGACCTCGATTGGGTGCGGCTGGCGCGCGGGATGGGCGTGCCGGCGATCCGGGTCGAGACCGCCGACGCGCTGGTCGAGAACCTGCGCCGCGCGTTTGCGGAACCCGGCCCGCAGTTGATCGAAGTGATGCTCTAGCGGTCGCGGCGGCCGAACAGGCTTTCGAGCTTGGCGGGCAGCTCTTCGAGGATCGGCACGCGATGGTGATGGTTGACGCGATGGCCGACCGCGATGAAGTGCGTGCCGGCGGCTTCGGCGGCCTCGCGATCGACGTTGCTATCGCCGACGTAGACCGCGGCCTTCGCGGCGACACCGGCGCGTTCCAGGCATAGCCGGATTATATCCGGCGCGGGCTTGGGCGGCACGTTGTCGCGCGCGCTTGCTACCGCGTCGAATACGCCCTCCAAATTCAGGTACTCGATCAGCGCGGGCACCGTGGCCGAACGATTGGTGGCAAGTCCGATCCGGTAGCGCTGCTTGAGGCCCATCAGGAATGGCCGCAACTCGACCGGCGGACGCAGCAGTTTGAAGAACGGCGTGAAGTCGAGCGACGTGCCGATTTCGTGCATCCGCCGCACCCGTGCCGGATCGCCCTCCGCACGCATCTCGAACACCTGCCCTCCGGACAGGAAGACGCACGCGCGCGCCTCTTCGGGGGCCATGGGCGGTTCCCCCATCCGCTCGAAGATGGCGTTGTAGTATGCGACGTTCGCCTGGTCGGACTCGAACAACACGCCGTCGGCGTCGAAAATCACCAATGTCAGCATCGTTGGCCGCAATTGTGGTCAGGAACTGCGGTCGCGGGCAACCTGCTAGACTCTTACGGCATCGACCATCGATCAAGGCGGGATCTGCGATAGCGTGCCGAGACTTTCGATTATCGACCGCGACCCTCTCAGTGCGCGGGTGATACTTGCGATCGCACTCCTGCTCGGCGCCTTCATGCGATTTTTCCGGCTCGGCATCGTGGAGCTGAGCGGCGACGAGGCCGCCTCGTGGGCCGCGGCTGCGGCGCCCAGCCTCTCCGCCACCATCGCCATCCAGCACGAACTGAACGCGGGCAAGCTCGCGCTGCACGATCTGACGCTTCATGCCTGGGTCCGTGTGTTCGGCGACAGCGAGGCGGCGCTGCGCGGCCTGTCGGCGCTGTTCGGCGTCGCATGTATCGCGCTGGTGTTCGTCGTCGCGCGCGAGTTGATGGCCCGGCTCTCGCGGGCCGCTGCGGACTCGACTCCGCCCGGTGGCGCCGACTCGGTCGCGGCGACCAGCGCGCTGATTGCCGCGGTGAGTTTTCTGATGGTTCGCGAGTCGCGCGAGGCGCGGATGTACGCGATGATGCTCGCGCTGATGTTGGCGCAGGTCGGGTTTTTCCTCCGCGCCGAGCGCCGGGGCGGCGCGGCGAACCATGGCGCGGTCGCGATCTTCACCGCGCTTGGCGTCGCCGCCAACTTCACGGCGCTGCTCGTAATCGGGGTGGAAGCCGCCTGGATCGGCTATCGCGCGGCGCAGCGGATGCGGAGCGGGTCCCGTGGCGGCGCGAATTCGCTATGGGCGCTTGGCGCCGCGATCGTGGCCGGCCTGCTGATGCTGGCGCCGTTCACCACCGGCTTTCGCGCCGGATTGCGCGGCGCGCGCCGCGGCGATTTCGGCTGGATCGCGCCGCCCGGCCCGTTCGCGCCGGTCCATGTCTTCGAGGCCGCCTCCGGGACGTTTGTCTTTCCGCTGCTCGCGGCGCTCGCCGCTTGGGGCGCGTTGCGATTCCGGCGTTCGGCGCCGGAGGCGGTGCGCTTTGCGCTGCTGTGGATGTGGCTGCCGCCGATCGCGCTGCTGGCCGGCTCGTACCTGTTCACGCCGATGTTCGTAACACGCTACCTGGCGTCGTCTTTCGTCGCGTTCTTCGTGCTGGCCGCGCTCGGGATCGCATCGCTCAAACCGCGCGCGCTTGGCCTTGCCGCGCTGAGCGCGGTCGTGATCCTGTCGGTTGCGCGGGTCGGCTCCTACTATCGCAAACCGCACGACGAGCAGTGGCGCGAGGGGGCAACCCTGGCGTCCTCGCGGGTAGAGCCCGGCGGCGCGCTCGGGGTCGTCAACTACGACAACGAGGGTTACGTGGTCGGCTACTACCTGCGGCGCATGCGATCTCCGCTTAAGGTCGTGCGGCTGGCCGCGTGGCTCGATTCGACCGGCCCGCAGAGCATCCGCGTCGCGATCGTTCCTCGCTATCTTCCCCAAGCATCCGTCGCCAGGTTCGAGCGCGCGTATCCGCGCACGCTCGGGCGCTTTCGCGGGGTCGAAGTGATCGCGCGCCCGGATCGCGATTCCGACTCGCGAAACAACTCGTCGCGTTGACAAGTTTTCGGCGCCGCGATAGCAGGTTACTCACGACTTGGGACGCAACGGTACTGGGGTGGATCTCGCCGGACTCGCAGCGCTGGTAAGCGGCCACGCCGAGGCCCGCGCGATCCAGGTCGCGCTCAAGCTAAGACTGTTCGAGGCGCTTAAGCCGGGCGAGATGGAGCTTGCGGCGCTGGCTCTGGCGGTCGAATGCGAGCCGCGCGCCACCGGGATCCTGGCCGACGCGATGGCCGCCCTTCGCCTTCTCCTCAAGCGCAACGACCGCTGGGCGCTGAGCGGGGTCGCGCGCCGATTCCTGGTCGAGTCCTCGGATGAGTACTTCGGCGGGTGGATCCTGTTCGAAGAGGCGATCTTCCCGCTGTGGAGCCGCCTCGAGGAATCGATTCGCAGCGGAACCGGCGCGCGCACCCCGGACATGTTCCAGACCCATCCCGCGGAGACCGAACTCTTCATCCGCGCGATGGACAGCCTGGTGCGCGCGCGCGGCGACGCGCGCTTGCTGGCCGAACGCCTCGATTTGAGCGGGGTGTGCACGATGGCGGACGTCGGCGGCGGCCCGGGGACCTACATGGTCGAGTTCGTGCGCCGATGGCCCCAATTGCGCGCCGCGATCTACGACCTGCCGGCAACGCTCGAAGTGGCGCGCGCAATCCTTGCGGCGCGCGACCCATCCCTGTTGCAGCGTATCGAGCTGGTGAGCGCCAACTATCTTACCGAGGAGCTACCCGGCCCGCGCGACGCGCTCTTCCTCTCCAACGTGATTCACAGCGAGGACGAGCTCACCAACCCGGCGCTGATGGTCAAGTGCTTTCGCTCGCTCTCGCCCAATGGCATTCTGATCATCAAGGATCACGTGATGAACCGCGACCTGACCCGGCCTCGTGCCGGCGCCGTATTCTCCCTGTACCTTCTGCTCACCACCCGCGGACGCGACTACAGCTTCGAGGAAATCTCGCGATGGCTGGCGCGGGCAGGATTCATCGGCATCCGCGAGCAGACCATGCCCTCGCCGCCGTTCACCTCGTCGATCATCGTCGCGCGCAAGCCGTGAGAGGGTTCGCGATCGCCGGTCTTCGGGACTCGGCGGCCGGATTGGCCGCCGGCGCGATCGCCCTCGCGATTACGGCCGCGGGATGCGCGCCGCTGATGGCGCTTCAGCTTGTCCCGCTGGGGTTGCAGGCGGCAGAAGCCATAACCGTTAGCGCAGCGGACACGGTCTCCGGCCAGAAGGGGGAGAAGGGAGACACGGGGGAGACCGGGGAGAAGGGGCAGGAAGACGAGCAGGTGAGCGCCGATAGATGCGATCGGCTGGAACGCGCAATCCCCTACGTGACCGAGGTGAAGATGACCGCGAACGGAGGAGTCACACTGCGCCAATTCACCCTGAGCCGCGAAGACGACAAGCCGCAGTGGACGATCCTTTACGGCAGTGATACCACGCCTGACGGATGGCGCCCGGAGTCCGAAATCACGCAGCTCCAATTCACTCCTCCGCTCCAAATCGCTCTCAAGACCGAGCACGCGCGCTACCTGGTGTTCGTTCCCGCTTACGCCGGCAGCACCAAAGAGGGCGAGCAACTGGAGAACTTCGTGACCGTGTTCGGACCGGGTGACGGCACCTTTCAATGGCGCGGGCGCGCCTACGACTACGTAGTGGCGAAAAGGCTGCCATGCTTCGCCAATCCGTCCTGAAACACTTATGCCCGCGCCCGACAACCTGCCTCGCGATCACGCTCGCGACGCTCGCGCTCGCCGCCGCAATCGGCGCGCGCGGGCATGCTGGTGAAAGCATGGACGGCGACAGGGAAAGTATCGCGCCGCGCCTCGAGCCTTCGAGTTGGCCCGACGACCGCCTGACGATCGCAAACCTGGGTCACTCGACCCTGCTGATGAATTACTTCGGCGTGCGGGTGATCAGCGACCCGGTGCTGTCCGACCGAATCGGACTCTCGATAGGCTCACTGTTCACCATCGGCCCGCAGCGTGTCACGCCGCCGCCGCTCGGCGCCGCGGATTTGCAATCAGTGGACCTGATCCTGATCACGCACGCCCACATGGACCATCTCGACATACCGACGCTGCGCGCGATGCCCAAGAGCGCGGTGGTGGTCGCCTGCGGGCGATGCTCGCGGCTGATCGCCCCCCTCGGTTTCAGCGACGTGCGCGAACTCAATCGGGGTGAAGAGACCGAGGTCAAGGGGCTCAAGATCGCCGCGATGGGCGCGCGGCATTGGGGCCGGCGATGGCCTCCGATGGGCGCCGATTACGGCTTCAACAGCTACGTCCTGGAAAAGGACCGGCATCGGATGCTGTTGGCGTGCGACAGCGCATTCACCGATCTGTTCGCCGCCGTCCGCGCCGACCCTCCCGACGTCGCTGCGTTCTCGATCGGCGCTTACGACCCCTGGATCTGGAATCACGCCAATCCCGAGCAGGTCTGGCAGATGTTCGAGCAGACCGGCGCGCACTACCTGGTGCCGATCCATTGGGGGACGTTCAAGCTTTCGAAAGAGCCGATCGAGGAGCCGCTACAGCGGCTGGTCGCTGCCGCCGGGCGCCACCAGGATTGGATCGTGCTGAGGAAGATCGGCGCGGCGTGGACGATGCCGGAGGAGCCTTCGCTACGAGCCAGCCCCTCGGGTGCCGCGCGCGCCGAAGCCGGCCTGCGCTAAATCGCCGGCAATCTAATCCTCCGATCCGTCCTTCGCGCGCTGCGAGTCGTCTTTGAACTCATCAGGGTCGCCGAACAGCGCCCGGCGGATCATATCGGCGGCCTCATCCGAAAGCCCGCCGCCTTGTGCGGCTTCCGTCGCGCGCCGCGCTTTAGGCTTCGGTTGAAGCTTCAGGCTCTCAGCCATTCTCTTGTCGGCGTTGGCCAGCCGCTCGGCGGTTTCGGCGATCGCCACGATCTGCTCCGGCGGCGGCGGGAGCGACTTGTCGTCGCGACCGGTAAGTTGGTGGAGCGCGACCATCCGCACCGTATCGTTGAGCAGGCTTGCGATTTCGCCGTCGCGCTCCGTCGCTCGGGGCCCGACCCAGGCCTCAGCCAAAAGCCGCGTCTCGCGATACTTCTCGATCTCCTGGCGGCGATGCTTTGCGTAGCGGCCGAGCGATGACCTGGAAAGAGCCGTGCCGGGTTGGCGTGAGCGAACGAAGGCAAGCAGCTCGTCGGTCGTCAGCGCACCCTCGGCGATCCTCGCATCCAGCTCGCTGCGAACTTCCGTCGGCAGGAGGCGGATAACTTTCGACCAATACTTGCGCATCCTGGTACCTTTCCAACTTGTTGGTCCTGACGCCGGCAGCGGCGGCCAGGAGCGCAAGGTGGAGAACTTGTTGCATGGTTTCAGATCGAAAAAGTTCGAACGGCACTAGGCTCCGTGCGTCCTGGTCGCCGGGCGGCGTCTGCACTTGCGATCTCGCGCGCGCCTTGCACGGCGCCGGCCAGGGCTCTCCACCCCCGGTGTCTCGACCAGCCCCGCAGCGGTTTCGAGCCCGCGCTGCGTAAGCGAGGCGAAATGCAGCCCTCCGATCTGTTGGATCCTGACGAGGCCGTTTTCCGCAAGCCACGCAAGATCGGTACGGACGACGTCCTGGGGCGTCTCGAGGACCATCGCCAGCAGAACGTGGCTGGCGACGTCGCCTCCCGCGAGCAGGCGCAGGATCGTGAGCCGGCGCTGGCGGGTAATTGCCCGCGCGAGCCCCACCAGACGCTCCACGTCAGCCAAACCTATCTTGCCTGAATTAGCCGCGGTCATTTCCCCCCCTTTACGAATCGTGCTGCGGGTTGAACCGTCGGCGTACGGGATACGCGAGAGGGCAACTCGCCTGTTCCACTGGGTTAGCGAAAGGAACTGTCATCGAAAAGAAGCTTAGCCGCCCGCGCGGCGCGTTTCATAGGTTGAAGATTTCAGCACGCCACTCAGCCCGAAAACCTGGCCCGCCCGGAGAAGCGGCAGCGGGCGTCGGCACTGGTGCAGTTTGAAATCTGACCGGCCTTGAACCCGCCGGAAACCGTGCGATACTGGGGGCATGCAAAAGCGCTCGCGTATGCCCCGAGACTTCAGCGTCCACGCCGCGATGGTCGTCAAGATGGCGACCGGCCAGTCGGTCGAGCCTGAGCCCGAACCGCCAGTTAAGAACCCGCATGCGGTCGCGCTAGAACGGCTTGGCGGACTCTAAGGGCGGGGTCGCCCGCAAGACGAAGCTCTCCAAGGCCAAGCGCTCGGCAATCGCCCGCAAGGCCGTTCAGGCGCGTTGGCGAAAATACCGCAAGTCCGAATCCTAAACTGTCTGATTGTCTTCTAGAAACTTGCGCCACCGAGCCTTGTCCCGCGCATTGAGAGTGCGATTGTCGGCGACAGCTTGAAAAAGGTTGCCGCAAAAATCTTGTGGCAGCGGATGAAGTTCGCGGTACAGACCTTTGCGGTCCGCTCTGATCAAAACTTCATACGGAAAGACCAAACGCTTATGATCAACAGGTTCGATTACCGTGCGGTGATTAAAGCATTCAACCTCGTCAGCTTCATAGCAAACGAAGCCCGGTTCGCGCCAATGTTCCGTGTTGGTCGTCGGTTCTAGGCAGACAACGGCCGCCTGAGTTGATCCCTTTTCAATGTGTCCGATTACGATGAAACGACCATCGAGTCGCGCACGATCATTGGCATCTGGCAACAGTTGAAAAACTGCGTATTGGTTAAGACTCGCCGGATTGAATTGCGGCACCTTGAGCCTCTATCGCTTCTACACGAGAAGCGTGCGCCTGCAATTCTGCTAGAAGCGCTTGACTCGCCTGGGGATCGCCTTCGAAGAATTCATCGAAGAGCATAATCGAACTGTTGGCATCGCCCCGGCGCGCCCACGCCTTGTAATAGGCGGGGGTCGCGTGCGTTATTTTGTAAAGCTCATCGAAAGACTTCCCCCCGTAGTTTGCAACGATTTCATCTATTGTCTCGATGTCGGATTGCGACAAGCAATCTTCAATCAGCTTCTTCGCTTGCGCCACAACAGTCTTGAATTTCTTCAAGCGATACCGTCGATACTTGTCTCGCGTTACCACACAAAGATTTGCGATGTCGTTGGCTAGCGGGTCTTCGTCATTTAGCGCATGAAGCACGCTGGAGGGAACCGGCCCCCAATTCAGGGCGTAGTAGGTGTCCCCGGTTATTGGCCTCCCATATCGAACAAGATGGCGACTGTCGCAAAGAAAAAGGAGTTTGCAGGTCTTGTACTTATCCAAGCCAGGAATCTTCTTGGAAGCCAGGTACAGCAAGGCTGCCAATGCTCTTTCCCGATCAAATTCGAAGCGCATCGCTCAAGAACCCTTACTTTTCCGCGCTGTGTTGGATAAGATTCCGGGGGAAGGATCGCAGCGGCGGATAAGTCCGAAAGCGGCCTTGGCTTCGCTCGTTTGCCGCGAGTACCCGAGCCAAGGACTCACCGTTGGAACGGCACCGCCGCTGCTTTCCCGATGGAGACGTGGCAGAGCGATTTATTGCGCCGCGCTGTAGACGCGGTGAACCGGCTGGCTCCGGTTCCGTGGGTTTGAATCCCACCGTCTCCATCTTTTCCTCTCACGCACATAGGTCAAAATGTCCGTAAGGACACTTGTCCCTTTGTCCCCGTGGACACTTGTATACAAATGTACCACAAGGCTCCACCAAGTTCCACCGTGGGACTTCATGGGACTTTGTGGGACCATGGTTCCATAGAGTCATGGTGTCATCGCCCGCTGTTTTTATGGCACTCTCAGCTCGGTTCTTCAAAAGGCTGCCTAGCAGACAAACTGCACCAGTGCCCGGGCGTCTGGTCCGCAAGCGGCTGGCCGGGTGGATCGCCCGGCCCGGCCGGCGCAGGCCGCGGCGCGATTCTCACGAATCTAAAGTGACGCTTTAATGATGCCCGGCGCCGCCAGCGCCGTCGCCGCTCATACCCGCTTGCGCTTTCGGGCCAGGTAGTCCACCAGCATGTATTCGCCGAGATGGTCCGGGCGGGTGTAGAGCGCGCGGCCCTGGTTGATCTGGGTCATCTTCTCGACGAATGCCCGCAGGCTCGGCGAGTCGTCCAGCATGAAGGTGTTGATCGTGATTCCCTTGCGCGTGACGCGCTCGACCTCCCTGAGCGTCTCCTGCGCCGCGCGCATGCTGATGCCGCCGAACGAGAGCGGCCATTCGCAGTACAGCCGCTTGTTCAGGAAGTACGCGGTCGGCTGGCCGTCGGTGATGACGATGATGTGCTGGTTGCGCGAGGGATGGCGCGAGAGCAGGTCGGCGGCCAGCCTGAGCCCGTCCTGCAGGTTGGTGAACGGATCGCCCATGTTCCAGGAAGCCTCGGGCAGGTCCTTGAGCTTGAGCTCGACCGCGCGGGTGAAGAAGCCGACGATTGAGAAGTAGTCGCGCGGGAACTTGGCGCGAATCAGCGTCTCCATCGCCATCGCCACTTTTTTGGCCGCCGCGAAACGCCCCTCCCAGCTCATCGACCACGACATGTCGAGACACAGCACCGTCGATGACGAGCTGCTGTAGTCGCTCTCGAACACTTCGAAGTCGTCGGGCGAGAGCGCAAGCGGCACCCCCGGCTTGCGCGTGAGCGCGTGCTTGAGCGTGCCCACCAAGTCCAGGTTCAAAGGATCGCCGAACTTGTACGGCTTGGTCTCCTCGGGGCGGATTTCGCTGACGCCGCGATAGTCGGTGAGGTGGCCGCCGGCGCGCTCCTTGAGCAGACCCTGGTAGATGTCGCGCAGGGCGAGCTGTCCGATCCGCCGCACGCCCTTGGGCGAGAGCTGCATGTGCTCGCCCTTCTGTACCAGGTAGCCCGACTGGTTGAGCAGCAGCACGACCTGGCGCAGGTTCTGGAAATCCTGCATCGCCTGTTGGCCGAGGAGCTGCTTGAGGTCCTCCAGCGAGATGCTCTCGAAGTTGCCGGACATCAGGTCCTGCTCGAGCTGCCGCAGCCGCTCCATCTCACGCATCAGGTCCAGCGCCTCCCGGTAATCGAGGCTTTTGGGCCCGTGGAACATGTGGCCGTGGCGGTCGCGGAAGTTCTCGAGGTCGCGGATGTTTTCGTACTCGGCGAGCAGCTCTTCGAAGTCGGCCTTGGCCTGCGCGTCCTCGAAATCGTAGCTCTCGAGCTTGCGCAGCGACTCGGACAGCCGGCGCGGCATCCGCGACAGCTCGCGCTGCTTCTCTTCGATTCCCGGCTTCTGACCCTTGAGCGACTCGAGGCGCTGGCGCTCGCGCCGCAGGACGTCCTCGAGCCGCTGCTCCATCTCGGAGAGCGACTCTTTGAGGTTGAATTCGCGGTAGCGCTGGCGCATCTCCCGGCGGATCTGGTCGAGGAACTCCTCCAGCCCCATCACCTTCACGCCGTCGAAGTCGATTCCCTGCCGGATCATCCAGTCCAGCGCCTGGCGAACGTCGTCGGTGTAGGACAGGTACTCAGCAAGCTTCTCGAACACCTTGTCCGAGTCGAGCCTGAGCTTCTGCGTCCCGTCCCACTGGGCGTATCGGCTGGTCACTCCCATCTTAAGCCCGCTTCAGAGCCTGGCAGGGCGCGCGCAGCACAGTGGCACAATCTCGGCTCGCGATTCCCTTCGCACCACACTAGCAGGGTGCGGAAAAACGATTCGCGAGACGAGACACGTCGCCGATGGCAGAAGCACCCTGCATGAAAACTGGCTTCTTGCCTCAATCATCTCCCCCTTACCAGGGGGAGATAAGAGAGAGGGAGCAGGCTGCGGATACTTTTTCCGCAGCCTGCTAGGCATGGTAGGCAAAGCGCCCGCCGCGGCGCTCCTTGTTGAGCTTCTGATGGAGATGGAGTCCCTCGAAGATCAGCTCGGTCGCCGCCGCCATCAGGCCCGGGCTCTCGAAGGCGCCGAGCTTTTCGATGGTCTCGCGGAGGTCGGGGATTTCGCGCAGCGGCTCGACGTAGTCGGAGGACGGCGACACGTCCGAGACCTCGACGCCCCATCCTTGCTCGAAGTAGCCGATCACGCGTTTGAGCTCATCGAGCTTTAGAAGGCGATCGAACACCTTGAGCACGGCGCGGTTGATCAGGCGCTCGACGAGGTCCTCTTCCTTCCTGTCCTCGCCGACGTACTCGAGCTCGATCTTGCCTGCGGTGGATGCGTACAGCGAATGCAGATCCGAGACCCGCGGCACGATCTCGTTCTCGCCATTGCGCACCGCGCGTTTTTCCGCGTTGGAGATCGCCGCCTCGTAGTTGTTGATCGTGACGCGCACCGAGACGCCCGAGGCCTGGTTGATCTCGTTCGAGGCGCGCGCCTCGAAGGTTATCTGGGCGATGATGTCCTTCATGAACTGCGGCACCCGCAGCGCCATCCCGGGGCCCGGCGGATAGCTGCACTCCTGCTCCATGATCGCGATCTCGTCTTGCGCGGTCTTGGGATAGTGCGTGCGGATCTGCACGTCGAAGCGATCCTTGAGCGGCGTGATGATCCGGCCGCGCGAGGTGTAGTCCTCCGGGTTGGCGCTCGCGACCAGCACGATGTCGAGCAGGAGCCGGATCCTGTAGCCCTTGATCTGGACGTCCTTCTCTTCCATCAGGTTGAACAGGCCGACCTGGACCTTCTCGGTCAGGTCCGGCAGCTCATTGATCGCGAAGATTCCGCGGTTGGTGCGCGGGATAAGCCCGTAGTGGATGGTCTCCTCGTCGGCCAGGTAGCGCCCCTCGGCGACCTTGATCGGATCGATCTCGCCGATCAGGTCCGCGATCGAGACGTTGGGCGTCGCGAGCTTTTCGCCGTAGCGCCGCTCGCGCCCGATCCATTCGATCTCCAGCGCTTCGCCCTTCTCGCCCAGCTCCCGGCGGCATCGCCGGCAGATCGGGGAAAACGGGTCGTCGTTGATCTCGCAACCCTTGACCGCCGGCACATACTCGTCGAGCAGACTGGTCAGCGAGCGGATGATGCGGGACTTGGCCTGCCCGCGCTCGCCGAGAAAAATCATGTGATGGCCGGCGAGCACGCCGTTCTCGATTTCGGGAATCACGCTGTCGTCGTAGCCGACAATGCCGGGCATCATGCGCTCGCTGCGGCGCAGCATCGCCAGCAGGCTGTCGCGCATCTCCAGCCGGACCGGCTTGACCTGGAAGCCCGATGCCCTGAGTTCTCCGACCGTGCCGATTCTGAGCAAACCTGGATCCACCGGTGCCAAAGACGTCTCCTGCCTCTAGGATATGGAAACCTCGATCGTTTTGAAAAGCGGCGCGAGCGTCTCGAAGCTCTCGTCCAGATGCTGCGAGAGCACGCGCGCTCCGGCCAGCGCCGCCATGAAGTTGGTGTCGCCTTCCCATCGCGGAACCACGTGCCAATGCACGTGGTCCGCGAAACCCGCGCCCGCGGTGCGTCCCAGGTTGGCGCCCAGGTTGAAGCCGGCCGGCTTCAGCACGCGGCGCATCCGCGCCACCGCCAGCGCCGTGATCTCACCGATCATCACCCGCTCCTCCCTGGTGAGGAGTTCCGGCGAAGCCAGATGGCGGCGCGGAGCGATCATGATGTGGCCGTTGTTGTAAGGGTAGCGGTTGAGCATCACTGTGGCGAGCGGGCCGGCATAGAGCACCAGCCGGCGGCGGGCCGCCGGGGCGGAGAGCTTGCCGAAGCAGAAGATACAGCGGCGCGATTTGCCCGCCACCCGCATGTAGGGCGAGCGCCACGGCGCCCACAGCCGCAGCAAACCGGGCTGCGGGCAGGTTCGGACTATGGCGCCTCGCCTTGCGCCGTTGCGCCATTTACCTCGATTCGGAGTTCCTTGCCGGCGCGGAAGAACGGAATACGCTTGGCGTCCACGGTCACCACTTTACCGGTCTTGGGATTACGCCCCTGCCTGGCGCGCCGGGTCTTGACTGCGAAGGAGCCGAAGCCGCGAATCTCGATGCGTTCGCCGCGCGCCAGCACATTCGTCATCGCGTCGAAGATCGCATTGATGATGGTTTCGGCCTCACGATGCGAACCGCTCTGGCGACGCGCCAGCAGCTCGTCGATCAGCTCTCGCTTGGTCATCGCGCCCTCCGCCGCCCCGCGGTCGGGAGCCGCCGCGCTAGCGGTCGCGTCCGCGTCCCCCGCGCGAGGCTTTGCGCTCGCCGTTGTCCTCGCGGTCGAGCCGCAGCTCTTCGTTCAGGATGTCCTCGAGCGAGAAGCGCGCAGCCTCGTGCTCGCGCTTCAAGTAGGCCTGCATCTCCTCGCGCTCCTCGTGCTGCTTGAGCACCCGAATCGAAAGCCCGATCCGCCGCTCCTTGGCGTCGAGCTGCACCACCAGCGCGTCAACATGGTCGCCGACCTTGTACAACGCCGAGGGCTTGTCGACCCGCTCCGAGCTGAGCTGCGAGATGTGAATCAGCCCCTCGATCCCTTCCTCCAGCTCGACGAACACGCCGAAGTCGGCAACCGAGCTTACCGTACCCGGCACCTTGGTGTTGAGCGGATAGCGCTCGGCCACGGTAGTCCAGGGGTCGGGCGTGAGCTGCTTGATCCCAAGGCTGACGCGCTCGTTCTCGACGTCGATGCCCATCACGACCGCCTCGACTTCGTCGCCCTTCTTGTGGAGCTCCGAAGGATGGCGAATCTTCTTGGTCCACGACAGATCGGAGATGTGCACCAGGCCGTCGATTCCCGGCTCGATCTCGATGAACACTCCGAAATCGGTGATCGACTTGACCTTGCCCTTGACCCGGCTGCCGATGGCGTGCTGTTGGGCGAGTTCGCGCCAGGGATTGGTCTCGTCTGCTTGAGCCCGAGCGAGATCCGGCGGTTGGCTTCGTCAACACCGAGCACCTGCACCTCGACCGTGTCGCCCGCGCTGACCACTTTCGAAGGATGGACCGCGCGCTTGCTCCAGCTCATCTCGGAGACGTGCACCAGTCCTTCAATCCCCTTCTCCAACTCGACGAAGGCGCCGTAGTCGGTAACGCTGACCACCTTGCCCTGGACCCGAGTGCCCGGCGGATAGCTCTCCGCCGCCCTGGTCCACGGATCGGGCATGATCTGCTTCATGCCGAGCGATACGCGCTCGCGCGACGGGTCATACTTGAGCACCACCACCTTGACCCGGTCGCCGACCTTGACCGCCTCGGAGGGATGCTGCAGGCGGCCCCACGACATGTCGGTGATGTGGAGCAGGCCGTCGATTCCGCCCAGATCGATGAAGGCGCCGTAGTCGGTGATGTTCTTGACCGTACCCTCGAGGATCACGCCCTCCTCCAGCACCTTGAGGGTCTGCTCCTTGAGGGAGGCGCGCTCGCGCTCGAGCACGCTGCGGCGGGAAACCACCACGTTGCCGCGCGCACGGTTGAACTTGAGGAGCTGGAAACGGCCGCGCTGTCCGATATAGCGGTCGAGATTGCGCGCCGGCCGGATGTCTACGTGGGAGCCGGGCAGAAACGCCGGCACGCCGATATCGACCTTGAGCCCTCCCTTGACCTTGCCCAGGATCACCCCTTCGACCGGGGTCTCGTGCTGGAAAGCTCTTTCGAGCTCGCGCCAGATCTTGAACTTTTCGGCCTTGGCGCGCGACAGCATCACCGTGCCGCTTTCGGTCTCGGTGCCCTCAAAGTAAACATCGACCTCGTCGCCCTCGTTGACCGCGACGTTGCCGTTGGGGTCAAGGAATTCGGCGAGAGGCACCTGGCCTTCGCACTTGTAGTTGATGTCGACGATCACGCTGTCGCGACTGATGAGCAGAACACGTCCGGTGAGGACGTCGCCTTGGCGGGGAGCGCGCAGGCTCTGTTCCATCAGCGACTCGAATTCATTGTCTCCTCCCTGCAACTGTTCGGGCAAAACTTTCTCCATTTTGAAAGGGAACCTTTTGGGGATAATCGAGGCTATCAGCAATCCATACAACCGAGCTAGGTTTGTTTCAAGCCCTTTTGGATGCAGCGGCGCTCGATATGCGCTTGCATCGTCGCCACCACTTCGTTCACGGTCATATCGGTCGAGTCGATCGCTATCGCATCCGCGGCCCGGCGCAGCGGCGCAAGCTCGCGGCTGCGATCGCGATGGTCGCGTTGCGCGAGTTGGGCGAGGACCTCCGCCAAGCCGGTGGGGATGCCCTTGGCCTGAAGCTCGGCGCATCGCCGCCTGGCGCGCTCCTCGACCGAAGCTTCCAGGAAGAACTTGACTTCCGCGTCGGGAAAGATCGCGGTCCCGATATCCCGTCCTTCCATCACCACCCCCCCTTTGCCGCCGGCGGCGCGTTGCAACTCCCGCATCCGCTCGCGCACGGCGCCCAACGTCGAGAAGCGGGAGGCCAGCTCGCTGACCCCTGGATCGGACAGCTCCCGCGTCACGTCGCGGCCATTGAGCATAACATTATCGCCGCTGAAGGTGACTGCTGTAGATTTCAGCAGGGGCTCGAGCTTGCCTTCCACTTGCGGGTCATCGGGGCTGAATCCCCCCTCGCGCGCCGCGACCGCAAAGGCCCGGTACATCGCGCCGGTGTTGATGTACTCCAGGCCGAGCGCGTGCGCCAGGGCGCGTGCGACGGTGGACTTGCCGGCGCCCACCGGCCCGTCGATCGCGACGATCGGGCGGGCGCTTGCGGCTTGGCGGCCGGTCGTCATCGGATCCGCTCGCGCATCTTGCGTCCGCGCTCGAACAGCGCTTCCAGCCCCGCGCCGTCGGCGCGCTCGATCAGGGCCACGAACTCCTCCAAGCTGTCCCGGTACATTCTGAGCGCCGACAGGATCGCGTCCCGATTGGCAATGCATATATCCCGCCACATCTCGGGCGACGACGCCGCAACCCGCGTAGTGTCGCGCAGCCCCCCCGCGCCGAACTCCCAGGCCAGCTTGCCGTCCACCCGTTCCTCGGCCAGCGCCACGGCCAGCGCGCTAGCGACGATCTGCGGCAGATGGCTCGCGCGCGCCAGGATCTCGTCGTGCGCCCGCGGCGTCATCCGTTCGACCGTCGCGCCGGTCGCGCGCCACAGCGCCTCGATCCGAGCGACCGCCTCGGGCGTGCTGCGTGCAGACGGCGTGATTATCACGCGCCGCCCCCTGAACAGTTCCGGGTCGGCGGCAGCCGCGCCGACGGTCTCCTTGCCGGCCACCGGATGCGCCGCGACCAGCGCCATCTTGGGGCCCAGGCGCGCCTCGAGCTCGCGCACGATGTGTTCCTTGACGCTACCGACATCGGTGACGGTCGCGGCCTGCGGCAGATGCGCCACCATCGCGGCGAAGGTCGCGGGGATGGCGCGCACCGGCACGGCGAGCACGACCAGGTCGGCGCCGCGCGCCGCCTCGGCCGGGTCGCGGGTGGCGCGATCGATAATCCTGCGTTCGAGCGCGACCGCGAGATTGCCCTGCGTGCGTCCGAGACCCACGACCTCGCCGACCAAGCCTTCGCGCCGGGCCACCATCGCGAGCGAGCCGCCGATCAGCCCGACCCCGCACACCGCCATCCGCTTGAAGAGCCTCGCCATCGATGTTGATTGGGACGCCCGCGCCGCGCCGCTAGCAGAACCTCCCACGGGCCGGCAGCTCGGCCAGCGCCGCCACCAGCTTGCGGTTCTCCTCCGCCAGCCCCACGCTGATTCGCACGTGCCGGGGCAACCCGTAGCCGTCCATCGGGCGGACGATGACACCCTGGCGCAGTATCGCATCGTAGACCGCGCGTCCATCGCCAACCTCGACCAGGATAAAGTTGGCCTGGCTGGGGATGAAGCTGAACCCGAGGCGCGCAAGCTCGCGCTCCAGGTAGGCCATCCCCTCGCGGTTGACTCTCAGGGTCTCGCGCACGTGCTCCTGGTCGTCCATCCCGGCGACCACGGCGACCTGCGCGAGCGAGTTGACGTTGAACGGCTGGCGGACGTTGTTGAGCAGGCGCACGATATCGGGGCGCGCAACCACGTAGCCCACGCGCAGGCCGGCCAAGCCGAAGATCTTCGAGAACGTGCGCATCGTGATCAGCATCCGCTCGCCGTCGTGGTCCTCCAGCGAGTTGGGATAGTCGGGATCGCGGACGAACTCGAAGTACGCCTCGTCGGCCACCATCACCACCCGTTGCGGGACCTTGGCCAGAAAGCGTTTCCATTGCGCGCGCCGGTAAATCGTACCGGTGGGATTGTTCGGATTGCCCAGGAACACCACTCGCGTGTCGGCGTCGATCGCCGCAGCCATCGCGTCCAGGTCGAAGACGTAGTCGGGCCTGAGCGGCACCACTTTGGCGGCGCCACCCGCAGCCGCGATCGCAAGCTGGTAGATCACGAACGAATGCTCCGCGATGACCGCGTTGAGGCCGGGCCTCAGAAACAGAAAGGCAATCAGGTTGAGGATCTCCGCGCCGCCGCACCCGGGAAAAATATTTTCAGGCTTCACGCCCAGGCGCTCCGCAAGCCTGCGGCGAAGCTCATGGCTGGCACCGTCGGGATAGCGATTCAGCTCGGGCAGGGCCGCCTTGATCGCCTCGATCGCGCGCGGCGAAGGACCGGCCGGATTCTCGTTGGAAGCGAGCTTGACCGGCTCGCCGATGCCGAGCTCGCGCTGGACTTCCTCGATCGGTTTGCCGGGCTCGTAGGGATTGATCGCAGCGACGGAGGGCAGGACCAGGTCTTCGGGCTTTACTACCAAGCGATACAAAAGCCGCCTTAGCCGGCGGCCGACCTCCCTTCAGGATACGATCCCAGCACCTTTAGAAAAAGCGCTTTGCGCTCCAGCGCCGCCAGCGTGCGCTTGAGCCGGGGATCGTCGCGATGGCCCCCGAGGTCGACGAAGAACAGGTACTCCCAGGGACGCGAACGCAGCGGACGCGATTCGATCTTGGAAATGTTTATTCCGTTGCGGGCGAACAGCCCCAGCACCTCGTGTAGCGCGCCGACCTGGTCGCGCACGGCGAAAAGCACGGTGGTCTTGTCGGCGCCGGTTTTGCCTACCGGATGCTTGCCGATAACCAGAAAGCGCGTCGCATTCTGCGCCAAATCCTGAATGTTCTCGGCGATGACCTGGAGTCCGTAGGCCTCGGCCGCGCTCAGCGAGGCGATCGCCGCGCAGCCCCGGTCCTCGGCCGCGCGCTGCGCCGCAACGGCGTTGGAGGCCACCGCCTCCAGCTCGCACTTGGGATAATTGGCGGCGAGATAGCCGCGGCATTGGGCCAGCGATTGCTGATGGGAGACGATCCGGCTAATCGCGGCGCGATCGCCGCTGCGCGAGAGCAGCGCGTGCCGTATCGGCAGCATCACCTCGCCGATGATCGCCAACGGCGTATCGATCAGCAGGTCGAGCGTCAGTGTCACCGAGCCTTCGGTCGAATTCTCGACCGGAACCACGCCCAGGTCGGCGCGCCCGTTCTCGAGCGCCTGGAAGACCCCCGCAATCGAGCCCTCGGGCACGAAGGTCGCGCTCGCGCCGAAATGCCTCAAGGCCGCCTCGTGCGAGTAAGTGTGTTCCGGCCCCAGGAAGGCGACGCGCAATTCGTCCTCCAGCGCGCGGCAGGCCGAGATGATCTCGGTGAAAATCCGGCGCACCTGATGGTCGGAAAGCGGCCCGGTGTTCTCCGCCTGCATCTGCGCGATTACCTCGCGCTCGCGGCCCGGCTGGTAAAAGGCCGCCCCGTTGGCGCGTTTGATCCGTCCGATTTGCTCCGCCACCCGCGCCCGATCGTTGAGCAGGCGCACCAGCTTCACGCTCAGCTCGTCCATCTGCGCGCGAAGCTTCTCCAACGACCGCTGAGTTCCCGTGGCATCGGCCGGAGCCTGCGCCGAGCCGGCGGTTCTTTTCTTGCCGGGATGCGACCCCATCGCGCTGAGACTGCTAACCGATCGCGCCTCGGTTTTCAACGTGCGGCAACGTTCTTCGCCAGTTCCCTGTCGGCCGCCGAGCAGGCTCTGCGAAGGCATCCGGTCCTCAAGAGCCGCCTGTGGCCGCGGCGACTGCCGGTTGCGATGGCGTGGGATCGGAACTCCGGCACTGCCTCGATCGATGCGATGCCATCGAGAGGCTAGCGACCGACTTTTCAAAAAAAGGCACCTATCTCATCCTGAATCGCCGTCATGGGCACCAATACAAACGCGGCCGGTGGGCGGCGCCCCGCAGCGCGCCCCGGGAAACGACGCACCGCGAACTGGCCGAGCAGCACTAATCTAAGTGGAGGGGCGCGGGTCCCGGTTCCCGCGTGGCCGGGTCAACTGACGAATGTGATCCACATGCAAAATTCCGCTCAAATGTCGGATACTTCGATATAATCAAATGTCGCGGGTGAATCATGCGAAACACAGCTTCGGTAGACGCGATCATCGTCGGCGGCGGCATCGCCGGTGCGTCGCTCGCTCACTTTCTCACCCAACGAGGAATGACGGACGTGGTGCTGCTGGAGCGCGAACCGCAACCGGGCTATCACGCGACCGGGCGCAGCGCCGCGTCGCTGGTGGAGTGGGATGCGATCACGACCTTGCAGCAGCTCAAGGTGCAGAGCGCGCCCTTCTTCCGAGATCCCCCGTCGGGATTCTCGGAGGCTCGCTTGCTGGATCCGACGGGAATCCTGGTGCTGTTTCAGGAGCCGATGTGGACCGCCGCGCGCCTTGTCGCCTCGACGCTGGCGGCGCACGGCGTCGTAGCCAACTTGTTGTCGGTGTCCGAGGTCATTGAGCGCATCCCGGTGCTGGCGCCGGAGAGTTTCGACGGTGGGGTGTGGCTACCCGAAGACGGGCGCATCGACGTACACGGGCTCTTGTGGAGCTATCTGCGCCACGCCGCCGAGCACGGCGCGCAGCGACGCTGCGGCGTCGAGGTGCAGCGCATCCTCGTTGAGCGTGGGCGCTGTTGCGGTGTCGCGACCAACGCCGGCGAGTTCCAGGCGCGATGGGTAGTAAACGCCGCCGGCGCGTGGGCAGGAAAGATCGGCGCGCTCGCCGGCGCCACTCCAATTCCACTGACGCCGCATCGCCGTACCATCGTCACCTTCGACACACCGGCAAGTCTCGACGTGCGCGGTTGGCCGCTGGTCCATAGCGAGTCGCACCATCTGTACTTCGCGCCCGAATCAGGCGGCTTGCTGGCAAGTCCGATGGATGAAGAGCCGATGGAGCCGTGTGATGCGCGCCCGGAGGAGCTGACGGTTGCGCAAGCGATGGATCGGCTCGCCGGCCTCGCGCCCCCGCTGGTGCCGAAGACGCTGCGACGCACCTGGGCCGGTTTGCGCACCTTCTCGCCGGACCGGGTGCACGTGGTCGGCGAAGATCCGCGTGTGCCGGGTTTCTTCTGGCTCGCCGGCCAGGGCGGGTGTGGCATCGAGACCAGCCCTGCCGTCGGCCAAATCGCGGCCGACCTGTTGGTGGACGGTCGCACGGACAACCCCGTTGCGGCAGCACTGGCCCCCGCACGGTTCTCCGTCCGATGACCGAGAACTCAGGTCTGAGCGGACTGAATCAGGCCCGAAGCTCTGTGGTTCGATCACGGTCGGGGAACCGAGGCGTTGCGCTGCCCGGCCCCCGGGCTCGCGTTGAGCTGGCGGTCATCGCCTCGTTCGTCTGCTCTTGCCGTACCGGTGCCGGCGGCCGCGGTCAGTTTCCGAAGTCCCAGCTCTCCCCAGCGTGATAGCGCCCCAGCACGTTCTTTGCGATCAGGATCCTGTGGACCTCGTCCGGGCCGTCCGCGAGCCGCAGCGTGCGGGCGCCCTGGTACATGGCGGCGAGCGGCAGGTCGCCCGAGACGCCCGCCGCGCCCCACACCTGGATCGCGCGGTCCACCACCCGCTCGTAGGCCGCCGGGACGAAAATCTTGATCGCCGAGATGTCCGTGCGCGGGTCGGCGCCGCTGTCCATGCGCTCGGCGCAGTGGATGGTCATCAAGCGCGCCGCCTGGATGTCGATATAGGAGTCGGCGATGAACCCCTGGATGAACTGCTTGGTCTCGAGCTTGCCGCCGTGCACCTCGCGCATCGTGGCGCGCTCGACCATCAAGTCGAAGGCCCGCCACATCTGCCCGATCGAGTTCATGCAGTGATAGACGCGCCCCGCCCCGAGACGATCCTGTGCGGCCTGATGGCCCGAGCCCGCCTGGCCGAGCTGGTTACTGAGCGGCACGTGGACGTCGTCGTAGACGATCTCGCAGTGGTCGCTCGGCCGGCCCCAGATCTCGACGCCGCGCACGATGCGAACGCCCGGCGTGTCCTTGGGCACGATGATCTGCGTCATGCGACCGTTGTCGGCGCCGCTCCCTTCCGTGCGGCACATGACGATCAGGAAGTCGGCGCGAAACCCGTTCGAGGTGAACCATTTGTGCCCGTTGATCACCCACTGGTCGCCCTCGCGGCGTGCCGTGGTCTTGATCGACCGCGGATCTGAGCCGGCCGAGTCGGGCTCGGTCATGGAGAAGCCGGACTCCATCTTGCCCTCGGTGAGCGGCACCAGCCACTTCCGCTTCTGCTCCTCCGTGCCGTACTTGAGCAGGATCTGCTGGTTGCCCGAGTTGGGCGCGACCACGCCGAACAGCGCCGCCGCCCCCATGCTGTAGGCCAGCACCTCGTTCATGTACGCATGATCGAGGAAGCCGAGGCCGGCGCCACCATACTCCGGCGGAAGATGCGGCGCCCAGAGGCCCGCCTGCTTCACCTTCTGCTTGATCGACTCCCGCAGCTCCCGGGCGTCGCGCCGCTCTTCCTCCGTCGCGCCGTCCCGCCACCCCGCCCACAGCTTGCGCTCGTTGGGCAGAATCTCGCGGTTGACGATCTGCGCCGTGAGCGCGCGGATCTCGTTGATCCGGGGGTCGAGCATCGGGATGGGTTTCACGTTCATATGCATGGTGGCCTCCTCTGCTGGCTCAAGCGTAGCGCGCCGCCTCTAACCTGGCGAACGAGCGGCGAAGTGCTCGAGCGGCAGCGTGTCGTAGTCGGGATCGAACGATGTCCGGTCCCGCTCGTCGGCAAAGCGCTTACAGCCGGGATTTCGATTTCGAATCCCGATACAGATTTCCACCGCCATCAGGCGGTTTGCAAACCAAAGTGCAAGCCCGGTTTTGAGCCGGCGCGCGGCTGCTGAAACCTTCATCCTATAAAATGCGTCGCGGCCTCGGCTAACCTGGTTCTTGATGACGAAGGAGACGCTCAATTGCCTGAAACCCTCACCCCGCCTCTCCCGCAACTAAGAGCGGGAGAGGTGAGAAGGAAAGAGGCCGCTAAATTACTATGCCGATGTTCAAGGTTCTGCGGCTGCCGCTTGAGCTCCGTGACGAGCTCGAGCGCAAGATCGCCGACGGCGGGCATACCATCGACGAGTTGATGGGCTTCGTCCGCTCGCGCCATCCCGGCGCCGACCTCTCCCGCGCCGGGCTCCATCGCTACGCGCGCCACTATCGAGCGCGACTTGAGCCTTATCGCCAGGTGCAGCTCATGGTCCGGGCCTGGCTCAGCACCCTCGGCGGCTCATGAAAGGCCCGCATCCCAAAAGAACCGGCACCCTTCGAGCAGCCTCAGGGCAGGCTCCGGCCGGTGCTGTTTCTCCACCTCGAGCCTCGCCCGCGGCGCCGACCCGCAGGTGCATCTCGAAGACGTTGCGCCTGCCGCTTGAGCTGCGCGACGAGCTGGATCGCAAGATTGCCGCGCGCCAGCTCACCAACGCCCAGCTCTTGAGCTTCGTCCGCTCGAAAAAGCCCGACGCCGACATCTCCCGCTCCGGACTGGCTCGTTACGCCCAGCGCCATCGCGCGCAATTGGAAGAAGAACGGGAGCAACGGCTGATGGGGTCCGCCTTGGCGGAGACGCTGGGCCAAGCCGCCAACGGCGAGCACGGGAGGTTGCTCTCCGAGATGCTGCGCCTGATCGTTTTCCAAAGCCTGAGGCCGGCCTTCGAGGGCGGGGCGTCGCCGCGCACGGAGGAGCTGCTGAAGTTCGCCACCGCTGTCCAACGCATGGCCGCCGCCGACAAGCTCGACGCCGAGAGCGCGATCAAGCGTCAGGAAGAGAGCGCGCTCAAGCATCAGGAAGAGGCGCGTCAGGCAAAGCGGGCGAAGCAGGCCGGCCTTTCAGACCAGGAGAAGATCCGCCGCGCGCTGTTCGCCGATGACGACCAAGACCAGGACCAATGATCGCGCCTGTGATGCGAGGCCTTCCCCCGTCATTCTCGCGCGTGGCAGGTCGCTGCGGCGGTTTAGGATCCCGCCAAAGCTTGAATTATAAGGTTCTTATGGTCTCTTAGCCTTTGAACGTAACATTCCTAAGTTTCCTATAAATGGACCCTCGCAAGAACCCTTATCGGATGGCTAACCGAGCGGGCCTCGGCTCTCAACGCGCAACTCCTTGTTGCGTGCTTTCGACCGCCCGCATCCGTTTGAGCCCGATATATCGGCCCTTTTCGCCCTTTCCGTCCGACACGCAACCTTTCTGCAGCCGGGGCTGCAGCCTAACCAATGAGAAAAACAGGTGCGCGGGCTGGTCGCCCCAAGGCCCGCCGAATCCCCGCCGCGTCCCCCGGATTCGGCCTCTCTTGCCCTTCTCCGGGGCTTCCTGCGCCGTGGCCGATCCGTGGTTATCTTCAGGCGGATGGATTGGGGGAGGCCGGCGTCGGTGTCCGCGAGAACGGCCTGCTGGCATATTCCCTTGCATCACGGTAGGTTATTCGCGTTTTATTGAGTGACGATGCTGAACTGTGAACTTGAGGGCGCCAGTGTGGTGCTGGTCGGGAACTTCAACCCGAGCATCTTTCAACCCGCGTGGCTTTCAGCGCAGGGCATCATTCGAGCCAACGAAGGGAAGGAGGCTGACGTGCAGGTGATCAGCTCTCAGATTACCTCTTTCAGCGTTGACTGGCTCGTTATGCAAGTTTTGGCACAGCGATTCGCGGCGAGCACCGTAGACAGCGCGCATTTCGAAGCCTTGCGCGATCTTGTCGTTCACATCTTTACTATTCTCGAACATACACCTCTCAAGCAGATGGGGATAAACCGCGAGATGCACTATCGCATGCCCGACGAGGAGACCTGGCACGCCGTCGGGAACACTCTGGCGCCCAAGGAGAAGTGGGAATCGCTGGTGGAAAAACCCGGAATGGAAAATGTGACGATTACGGGAACTCGCGCCGGTAGCTCTGCGCGTTTCCGTGTTTCGGTCCAGCCGTCTGTGAGGGTTCGCCCGGGCGTTTACATCTCGACGAACGAACATTTTGTGGCTGACGGCGCGGACGCGGGGGAACAACTTATCGAGACTCTGAAAAGCTCCTGGAGCGAAGCTCAAAAGTACTCAAAAGGAACGGCCGAGACCCTGCTGAACAGAATCATAAAATAACGAAATGCCCCCCCAAGATTTCCAACTACTGCAAGAGCAGAATCCAACTATTGATAAATCGTGCCTCGCCGCCGATAACCTCTTCCGCGCGGTCCAGGCGAGGACGCCAGCCGGGACTGCTTCTGCCATCGAGACGTCGTTTATCATCGATTCTTCCCGATCGCACGCCGTCGCGCCGCTTCCGGCAGAAAATCGAAGTGTTGACGACACGACTATCTCCTCTGCACCTCTGTCCACACACAACATTTCACCCGAACAGTCTTCGGAAGAGTCTGCCGCTAAGATTGTTATACCCTCACAAAAGATGCCGGCTCCGAGACAAACGTTCAGAGCAATCCAACGCTGGGAGGGAACGGTGATCTCTGTCGGGGAGACGGGCTTTGAGGCGATCTTACGCGATCTTGATGCAGTGAAGCCGGAGGAAAAGGCGTCTTTCTTGTTAGAAGAAGTCTCGCCGGATGATCACAACTTGATCGCAGACGGTGCTGTCTTCTATTGGTACGTCGGCTACGAAACTACAATCACCGGACAGAGAAAATTGACGGCGAATGTAAGATTCCGGCGCCTACCTGGCTGGAGCAAGACCTCGTTGCGGGCGTTGCGGGAGAAGGCGAAGCGGCTGGAGATTCTGTTTGGCAGGCGTTCAGCAGAGACAAAGGACACCTCCGGCACCGGATGAAATAGAGATTTCTCTGTTCGGCCCCGGCTACGGCGAATCGATGACCGTTCACTTGGGATGTGGGGAGTGGATGGTGGTAGATTCGTGTATCGACTGGCGGACGCAGCGACCTGCCGCACTAGACTATTTGAAGGCGCTGAACGTTTCGATTGCCGAGAGGGTCAAGCTTCTTGTCATAACTCATTGGCACAACGACCATATGCGTGGAGCATCGGCCATCCTCCAAGAGGCAAAGTCTGCTCAGCTTTTCTGCTCTGCAGCGCTTGATGTCCCAGAGTTTTACCAAATAGTGCAGGCTCAAGTTTCTGACGCCGCCGTCAGTTCGTATGTTCCCGAGTTTGCAACGATGCTCAATATTCTTCGTGATCGAAATCCGGGCGCAAGGCCGGGAACATTTGGGCCAGAATGGGTGATGGAAGATCGCCGCATTTACTATCGCCAGAAGGCTGGCGGCTGCCCGCCTATTCAGGTTTTCGCGCTGAGCCCCTCTTCCGCGACGATGAACATTGCGCGACTAGAGCTTGCCCCCTTTCTTCCTGAATATAAGAGACCCGCTCGGCCCGCTCGCCGACCTGTGGGAATCTCCCCTAACCGGCTTGCGGTAGCGCTATGGGTCGAGTTTGGCGATACGCCGATACTATTGGGTAGCGACCTTGAGGAAAGTGGGAACGCAACAATGGGATGGCAAGCGGTCGTGAACTCGCCGCGCAGACCGGCGGGAAGAGCCTGCACTTTCAAGGTCGCGCACCACGGGTCGAATGATGCTCACAATGATGACGTGTGGGGACAAATGCTTGTTGAAGATCCCGTCGCGCTGATAGCTCCTTATGCAGCCGGAAAGACACCCAGGCCCTCGACGGGCGATGTTGCGCGAATCAAATCAAAAACAATGAGGGCGTACTGTACGGCACCGCCGACTGGATTTAAGCCGCCGAGGCGCGACTCGGCAGTGGAGCGCCTGGTTGGCTACAGGCTGCGAGCAGTCGCCGGACCGATGGGGCACATCAGGCTTCGATGGCGCGCCTCTGGGGCTCCCCCTCTCCGGCCAGAACTTTTCGGCCCAGCACATCTATTGAAGTAGCAGCGGGCACTCTGAGCCCGAATGGGCCGAGCCTCTTTCGCGCCCGGCCCCACGCGAACGTTGCGCGCGCCCTCTGCCGCAACGTTGTCCGAGAAGAGGGGCCGAAGGTCTTTCAACTCTCGGCCCCAAGGGACGCGCCAGCAAAGGGGGGCAACGCCAGCGCGCTGCCTCATCGATTAGCGACCGGCCCCCCTCCAGGCGCCCTTAGCGGTCGAAAGCTGCCGCCAGCTTGCGGCCTCCATTGCGGGCCTGCGTAGTTTGCTCCAACGCCGAAAGCCGAGCCTCGAAGGTGGCGCGTTGGCTTTCGAGCTTTCTGATCCGTTCCGCTTGACGCGCGTTCTCGCTGGTCTGCTTTTGCAGCTCATTGAGGAGCATTCCCGTGAGTTCGGAGTATCGCACCGTCTCGACCTTACCGTCGGCGCCGTAGGTCACCAGCTCCGGGTACACCCGCACCACTTCCTCCGCCACCAGACCGTACTGGATAGTGCCTGTGGGGTCTTCCTTGTAGCGGAAGGTCACCGGCTATCAGACGGCTAACCGAGCGGGCCTCGGTCTTCGACGCGCGACTCCTTGATAAACGCCGCGCCGATCGCGGCTATGCGCTGCTCGCGTTGGCGGCGGATGCTCTCGGGCGTGAGCTTCAGCAGGGGACGGAGATGGCGCGCGAGTGCCGTGCCGAGGGCGCGCGCCGCTTCAGCCGGCGCGTGATGGGCGCCGCCGGGGGGTTCGGGCACGATCTCGTCGATCACGCCGAGTTCGATCAGGTCGCCGGCGGTAAGCTTCAAGGCCGCGGCTGCGGCGCCGACCTTCTCGGGTCCTTGCTCGCGCCACAGGATCGCGGCGCATCCCTCAGGCGTGATCACCGCATAACACGCATACTCCTGCATCAGGACCACGTTGGCGACGCCCAGGGCAAGCGCGCCGCCCGAGCCGCCTTCTCCAATCACGCATGCAATCACCGGAACCTCCACCCGCGCCATCGCCTCCAGGCTGCTCGCGATCGCCTCGGCCTGTCCGCGCTCCTCGGCCCCCACTCCGGGCTCGGCGCCCTGGGTATCGATAAAAGTAATGAGCGGCAGGCCGAAGCGGGAAGCGAGATGGTAAAGACGCACGGCCTTGCGGTAGCCCTCGGGATGGGGCTTGCCGAAGTTGCGCTCGAGCCGCTCGCGCGTCGAACGGCCGCGCTGATGGCCGACGATCGCGACCGGGTGGCCCCTGAAGTAGCCGAGCCCGGCGACGATCGCGCCGTCGTCGGCAAACCGGCGGTCGCCGTGGATCTCGAAAAACTCGCGGGTCAGGAAGCCGATGTAGTCGAGCGTCTGCGGGCGGCCCGGATGGCGCGCAAGCTTGACGCGGTCGAGCGCGCTGAGCCCGGCGGCGTATTCGGCCCCGAGCCGCCGACGCTCGGCCATCAGCCCGGCCCGTTCGCGCGAACTCTTGGTCGCGACAATCCGGAGTCCGAGCGCCTGGAGCCGCGCATCGGGCGCCTCGGCAGAGGTTCGTGCCTGGTGGTCGTTCAAGCCCTCAACCATTTCCTTCCGGCCGGTAAGAAATCCCTAAACAGGGCGAAAGCTTGTTCCCTGCCCCGATCCGGGTCAATCCAGACTATCGCCGGGTCGCTGCGGAACCAAGTCATCTGGCGCTTGGCGAGGCGGCGGGTGTCGCGCTTGGCCGTCGCGATTGCATCCGCGAGCGAAAGCTCGCCGCGAACATATGCGGCAATCTGTCGATAACCGATCGTGCGCAAGACCGGCGCGTCAGTCGCAAGACCCGCCCGCAGCAGGCCGCGGACCTCGTCAACCAGGCCCGCCGCGACCATTGCGTCGAATCTATCCTCGATCGCAGCGTAAAGCCGCTCGCGAGGCAGGTCGAGTCCGACCGTGATCGCGTCGTACTCGGCGGCGGCAAAGGCGTGGCGACGCTGATGGACGCTGATCGGCGTGCCGGTCAGGCGGAACACTTCGAGCGCGCGCGTTATCCGACAAAGGTCGCCGGGCGAGATTCGCGATGCGGCCTCGGGGTCGATCTCGCGCAATCGGTCGTGGAGATAAGCCGTGCCTCGCTCGGCGGCGAGCGCCGCGAACTCAATCCTGATCGGGCGCGAGGCCGGCGGCCCGTCAAAAATCCCATGCTGCATCACTTTCAGATAGAACCCGCTGCCGCCGGTAACGATGATTGCGCGGCCGCGCCACGCTATCCCCGCGATCGCGCGCCGCGCCAGCTCACGGAAGCCTGCCACGTCGAGCGGCTTTTCGGGCGATCGCACGTCGATAAGATGATGCGGCACGCCGCAGCGCTCCGCGACCGGGAGCTTCGCAGTGCCTATATCCATCCCGCGATAGAGCAGCCGCGAGTCCGCGTTGACGATTTCAGCGCCGAGCCGCCCCGCAATTTCGACCGCGAGCGCGGACTTGCCGGTCCCGGTCGGACCGACGATGAAACCAACCCGGATCTTTTCCACCTTTTAACTGAGTACCTCCCGCGCTCCGTTGTCGCGGTTTGGTGGCTCATGATTCGTCTCCCGTGGCTCTGCCCATGAACTGTCAGAAGCAGCGGGCGAGGCCGCCCGCTCCCACTTCAGACAAAACAGATTTTGAAGTGGGGGCCGGCGGCTCGCCGGCCCTTCCACGCAAGAGGCTCATGAACCGCTTGATCCCTTGTGCCCTCTTATCGCCGGAACATCCGCTCGATCTGACCGCGTCTGAAGTCGATATGCACCGGGCGACCGTGCGGGCAGTTGGTCTTGAACTCGGTACGGTCGAGCTCGGCGAGCAGTTCCCTCACCTCGCGCTCGTCGAGCTGGCGGCCCACGCGCACGGAGCCATGGCAGGCAAGCTGCTTGAGCAGGCCCTCGAAGGCCGCCTCACCGGAATGCCTGAAGCCGCCCGCGCCGGCGCCGCTCTCGCCCATGCTCTCGATCATATCAGACAGGAGTCTTAGCCCGCCGTTGGGTCCGAACACCGCCGGGGCTCCCTTGAGGAGCAGGGTGGCGGGGCCAAACGATTCGACGTCGAAGCCGAGCGAGCGAAGCTCCGGGAGCGCCGCCTGGATTTGCGGCGCGCGCGCCGGGTCGAGCTCGAGCGGCTGCGCAGAGAGCATCGCCTGGGTCTTGATGCCGCCGGCGCGCAACTCCGCGCGCAGCTTCTCGAAGGTGACCCGCTCATGGGCCGCGTGCTGATCGACCAGGATGAGGCCGTCGTCATCCTCCAACAAGATATAGCCGGCGAAGAGCTGTCCGATGATTCGCAGGCGCGAGTAAAGCGGGATTTTGGCCGGGCGTGTCGGCGCTGGCTCGGCGGCCGGCACGGTCGCCGAGCCCGCGGCGGTGCCGACAGCGCCGGTGGCGAGCGCCGCAACCGGTGAGTAGCCGAGGCCGAGCGCGCGCTGCTCGTCGCCACCGCCGCGGTCGCCCGCCGGCCCCGGCGTATCGGGGACCAGGCGCAGGGGCCGCGCCGGCGCTGAAGTGGCGGCGGCGGAAACCGCCAGTGATGGGACAGGCGAGACGCCCGTCCCCACTTCAGGCGAGACGCCCGTCCCCACTGCAGGCGAGACGCCCGTGGCCACTTCAACGCCGGGGGCCGTGTCAGCGACCCAATCCGCGCTTTGATCGGAGAGCCGCGCCCGCAACGCGTTGTACACGGCCTCGAAAACCGAGCCCGAGCGCTTGAAACGCACCTCGGTCTTCATCGGATGAACGTTGACGTCAACCTCCTCGGGCCTCAGCTCGACGAACAGAACCACTGCCGGATGGCGTCCGCGCGGAATCAGCGTCTCGTAGGCTTGCGCAACGGCGCGGCTCAGGACGCGGTCGCGCACCGCGCGGCGGTTGACGAACGTGAATATCATCCGCGCCGTAGGAAACGACTCCTGGCTGTTCGCGGCAAACCCGCCGACTCCGATCTCCGGCCTTCTCATCTCGAACGCGAGCATCCGCCCGGCGAGCTTCGGGCCGAAGAGCTGGCGCACCCGTTCCAGCCCCGAGCTTGCGCGAGGCAGGTCGTAGAGCACGCGCCCATCGGCCGAGAGCGCGAAGGCGATAGTCGGATAGGCCAACGCCAGGCGCTGCACCGCCTCCGCGATCGCCGCCTGCTCGGTCGGTATGGTCTTGAGAAACTTAAGCCGCGCAGGAGTGTTGAAGAACAGGTCGCGCACCTCGGTATGGGTGCCCGGCGCGATTGCGCACGCGCACGCCGTATTGACCTCGCCGCCTTCGACGACCAGCTCGACGCCCTCGGCGTCGCCGGCGCGCCGGGTCCGCATCCGCATGCGCGAGACGCTGGCGATCGCGGCGAGCGCCTCGCCGCGAAAGCCCAGCGTGCGGATCGCGGTCAGGTCGGCGGCACCGCGAATCTTGGAGGTGGCGTGACGGCGCAGCGACAGGATGGCGTCCTCGCGCGACATCCCGCATCCGTCGTCGGCGACCGCGAGCAGCTCGCATCCGCCCTTCGCGATCTCGATAGTTATCGAGCGCGCGCCGGCGTCGATCGAATTCTCGACCAGCTCCTTGACGGCAGAGGCAGGCCGCTCGACGACCTCGCCGGCGGCGATTTGGCTTGCGATCTGCTCGGGCAGGATGTGGATCAGGCGGTCAGCCATCGCGACGACCGGGGGCCTGCTAGACAATGGAGCTTTTGCGGCCGATTCTCAAGCGGTCAATGCGGCACTTTGACAGCGGAGCACGCCGCGCTTATCGTCTGGCCGAAGCGATGAGGTCAGCAGCATCAATTTCGATCGCGGCGCTCGCGATCCTGCTTGCCGGCGCGGCATGGGCCGGCGACCAGCAGGTGAAGATCGGCGTCGGCACCAAGGGGCCGATCTCGCCGCAGGCGGAGTACCAAATCGAGCAGATCGTCGCGGCGATGCCGAACGTCAAGGAGGTGCCGATCGTGCCGCCGGGCGATCAGGCCGCGATCGTGCACCGTTTCGTGGCCGGCGAGGCTGACGACCGCCTCGACGGCGTGATCATCCTCACGCTGCCGCCCGACTCCTTCAAGGTCGAGCGCGATGCGCACGAGGCCAGCTTCAGCGGCAGCTACGAGATCTACACGCTCGACCTTTCTTCGCTCGGCGAGGACCGCCACGAGTTCATTTTTTCCGACAGCGAGCCGGTAACGGGCGGGATGACGGCGCTGTTGGCGATTCCCGCCCAACTGCTCGCGGAGCGAAGCACCGGCACCAAGCTGATCTCCGGCAACGCATGGGAGGCGTTCCAGGCGGTGCAGGTCCGGATCGAGAGCAAGCTGGTGGCCGCGACGCGGATGTACCTGGCCACGGCCTCGATTCGCAACCTTCATCCGCTCGACCGGCTCGAGTGCGCCCAGCATCTGCTCGACGCCGGCGAGGCGGACACGGCGATGGCGGTGTTTCGCAGCGTCGGGATGGACAATCCGCAGGTCGCCCCGATGCTCGCCAACGCCAATCAGAAGCTCAAGATTACGCGGGCCGAGACCCTTTTCGGGCGCACGCTGGGCGCCCTGGCGGGCGGTGACGCGCCGGCGGCCGCAACCATCCTGGCCTCTTACGAGAAGGAGCCGGCAGCCCAATCCGCGCGGGTGGCGCCGATCAGGCGGGCGCTCAGCGCCCGAGACACCCAAGTTGTCAACGGAGCCTACAACGATGTGCTGGGGAGCGACGTGCCCGGCCTGGACCGTCCGGCGTTCATCGCGATGGTGAAGCAGGTGTTCAGCGAGCAGGCGGGCATCGAGCCGGCCGAGGTCGAGATAACCGCGAACGCGGTGGCGATAGCGGACAAGGCGGCCGAGAAGGGCATCAAGACGCGGCTGGACGGGTACGCGAGCGCGCTCGGCAAGAGCGCGTACCTGATGAGCCTGAAGTGCGGATGTGATGCGGCGGCGACGCTCAAGAGCGATCGCTCCGGGTCGGTGCTGCTGCAGGCGCGCTGCGGCCCCTCTTTCAACCGCCCGCAGGTCGGGCTACCTTGAAAGGTCAAATCGCGAGGAAAACGGCGGCATAGAAGCGGGTAACTGAATGCGACATTGCCAGATTTGCGGAAAACAGCCGTCAGTCGGCCATAACGTCAGCCACGCCAACAACAAGACCAAGCGGCGATGGAATCCGAACCTGCAGGAAGTGCGGATGGCGGCCGGCGGCGGCATCAAGAGAATCATCGCCTGCACGCGATGCATCCGCAGCGGACGGGTGCCGAAGGGCGCGCGCACGTCGCACGCTCCCGCCTCGGCGGCGAATTAACGCGGCCGATGGCGCGCGGAGGATATCCTGCGCTCAGCGGCGCGATCGTCGTTGCGCTGAGCATCGCCGGCCTGTGCTCGGCGCCTTCGCACACACGCGCTGCCCAAGTCGGCGGCATCCTGGCAGGCCGCGACGGCAAGCCGGAGGCCGGGCGCCAGATCCATTTCGAAGGCCGGGTCACGCACGAGGTCTTTCTTACCCAAACCGGCGCTGACGGCGGCTTTTCGCTCAGTCTCCCGCCGGGCGACTACGATCTGCGCGCCGAGCGGGGCGCGCCGATCGCCTCGGGAATCATCGTCGAGGAGGCCAACGTCAATTTGGGCAAGCTCACGAAACCGCGCCGATTCTTCCTCATGGGGCTTTTCGACCGCGAGGGTATCGAGAAGGGGATCGTGAAGAGTCCCGCGCCGTCCACTGCCAACATCCCGGCGGTGGAAGGGTTGCGGGCTTCCGCAAATGCTGTGGAAAGCCCCGCCGCGTCTGCGAGTGCGCCGTCCAAGTAAGCGCCACTAAGACGGCGTCTTCAGCCGTTATGGCGGGTCTCGGCCCGGCCTTCGCGCGTGCCCATCAGGTAGATTCCGCCGGCGAGCGGGATCGAGAGCGTCATCGCGAAGGCGAGACCGCCGATCACCGCAATCGCCAGCGGTTGCTGGACCTTGGCGCCGGCGCCCAGTCCCATCGCGAGCGGCAGTAATCCGGCGGCAGTCGCCAGCGTGGTCATCACGATCGGCCTTATTCTGATCCTGGCGGCCTCTACCAGCGCGGCGCGCGGCTCGGTTCCGGACCTGACCTCGCGCTCGGCGCGGTCGAGCAGCAGGATTCCATTCTTGGCCGCGATCCCGACCACCATGATGATGCCCATGAAGGAGGAGATGTTGAGCGTGATGCCGGTGATCTGAAGCGCGATGAAGCTCCCCGTCAGAGCCGGGATCGCGCAGAGCAGCACCGAGATCGCGGGCGCCAGCCGCGCGAATTCCCAGACCAGGATCAGGAACACGCCGACAATCCCGCCGATCAGAACCAGCGTCAGCTCGTGAAAAGCCTTCTGCTGCTCCGCATAAAGCCCGCCGTATTCGAGCGTCACGCCGGGCGGCAGGGCGAGACCGGCGAGACTCTGCTTGACCTGGTCCATCGCGGCGCCCAAGTCGATCCGCGAAAGCCGCGCGGTGACATGGACGACCGGAAGCAGCCGCTCGCGATCCAGCTCCGCGCGCTCGCCGAGCCATTTGAGCTTCGCCACCGAGCTTAGCGGAACCATCCCGCCCTCGGGCGTGCTCAGCATCACCTCCGACAGCGCGCCCAGATCGCGATGGAATAGCTCGGGGTAGCGAACCCGCACGTCGATGAGGCGGTCGGCGGTGCGGACGCTGGTCGCGACGGTTCCCGCTACCACCGCTTCGAGCGCGGCGCGCACGTCCTCGGCGGAAAGCCGGTAGCGCTCGGCGGCGGTCTCGTCGACCAGCACTTCCTCTTCGGGATTGCTCAGCACGATACCGTCGAAAACGTCGACCAGGCCCTTGATCGCCAAGAGCCGTCGGGCGACTTGTCCGGCGACCGCGCGGATCGCGGACGTATCGGGGCCGAACACCTTGACCTCGATCGGCTCAGGCACCCCTGACAGATCGCCGATCAGGTCCTGCAGGATCTGCGAAAATTCGATTCGCACTCCCGGCACGGTGGCCAGGATGCGCTCGCGCACGGAGTCGATCACCGCGTCGATGTCGCGGCTGCGTTGGTGCTTGAGGCGCACCGAGATATCGCCGCGGTTCGACTCGGTCAGAAAAAATCCAAGCTGGGTGCCGGTGCGGCGCGAGTAGGCCGCCACCTCCGGGGTCGTGCGCAGCACGTCTTCGATCTTGTCGAGCAGCATCCCGGTATCTTCGAGGCTGCTCTGCGGCGGCGTCCAGTAGTCGAGTATGAAGGCGCCCTCGTCGAGCGCGGGTATGTAATCGGTGCCCACCGAGCGGTAGAGCGCGGCGCCCAGCGCGATGGCGGCCGCGGCAAGCGCGAGCGACAGAATCGGCGCGCGCAGAAAGGGCCTCAGGCCCGCAATGTAGGCGTTGCTTACCGCTTGGGAGACGACTCCCCCCGCGCTCCGGCTGCTGGTCCGGCGCAGCCGCTCGGCCACCGCCGCGAGCGCCGGCGTGAAGTAGATCGCCAGCACCAGTGAGATCGCGAGTCCCGTGCCGAGCACGGCGGCCAGGGCCCGGAAGAAGCTTCCGGTCGCGCCCGACAGGAACACCAGCGGAACCAACACGACCATCACGGTGAGCGTCGAGGCGAGCAGCGGGCGGCCCAGCTCCCGGAGCGCGGCGTCGATCGCGGCGTTGACCGCGGCGCCGGCCGACCGCGCGCGATGAATCGCCTCGACCATCACGATTGCGTCGTCGATGAAGAGCCCGATTCCTGCGGCAAGTCCGCCCAGCGTCATCATGTTGAAGGTCAAGTGCAGGGCTTTCATCACCACCAGGGTGATCGCGATCGTGCACGGCACCACGATCGCGGCCACCAACGCGCTCGTAAGGGAACGCGTGAACCCCCACACCACCAGCGCGGCCAGCAGCAGGCCGAGCGCGATCGCATCGCGCACGCTGCCGAACGATTCGTGCACCAGCGCGGCCTGGTCGTACGAGATCGAGAAGCGGACGTCGGGATAGGCGCGCCGGAAGCGCTCGATAAGCCTGCGGGCCTCGGCCGCGATCTGCTCGGTGTTGCCGCTGGGCGTGCGCGAGACTCCGACCAGCACCGAGGCGCCATGTTCGGAGCCGGCGCGGATGTAATCCTCGCGCACCCCGAGCTCGACCGTACCGATATCGCGCACCCGCACGGGCTGTCCGCCGATATTCGCCAGCGGTATGCCCAGGAGCTGCTCCTGCTGATGCAGGTCGGAGGAGACCACCGCGAGCAGCATCCGATGGGAATCGATCACGCGCCCGGCCGCCGCGATCACGTTGGCCGCCGCCAGGGCGTTCACCACCTGCGGCGCCGAGAGCTTGTGCGCCAGCATCCGCGCAGGGTCCAGCCTGACCACGTACTCGCGATACTTGGCACCCACCATCTCGACGCGGTACACGCCGGGGATGCGATGGAAGCTTGGGATGAGGTCGTAGAAGGCGATGTCGGTCAGCTCGGGCAGGCTGCGAAGCTTCGAACTCAGGCTCAAGTCGAGAATCGGAAAGGTGCCGCTGGTAAGCAGCCGCGTCTGGTACGAGGCGCCGGCCGGCAGACGCCCGCGGACCTCGGCGAGTGCGGCGTTGAGCAACTGGAAACCGACCGTGGGATCGGTCCCCTCGGCGAAGGTGACATCAACTTCTGCGGAGCCGCGGGTGGTGGTCGAGCGGACCAGGCTGGTGCCGACCACGCTGTAGGCGGCCTCCTCGAGCGGACGTGTCACTGCGACCTGCATCTGCTCGGGCGGCAGGTCGCCGCTGTCGGCCAGGATTATCGCGCGCGGAAAAACCAGGTCGGGAAAGACCGAGCTCGGAATCGATGGCGCCAGAATGAGCCCCAGCACGGTGGCGGCGGCGACCGCACACAGCGCGAGTATGGTGTTGGTACGCCTCAATTCTGGGCGACCGCGACGTGCACCTTGAGCCCGTCGGACAGCGCGTAACCGCCCGACGTGATCACGAACTGGCCGGGACTCAGCCCGCGCAGTACCTGGACAAGGCCGGTAGTGCGGATGCCGATGGTAACAGGAACGCGATGGGCAAGGCCGTCGCTGCCGGCCACGAACACGTAGAACCCGCCGCGCTCGGCGTCCTGGAACAGGGCGAAAGATGGAACGACGGTCGCATCGGGAACCGACGCCGTGATCACGCGGACCTCGACCGCCGCACCGGCCTCCTCGATACGGGGTTCGCCGGTGAACTCGAAGCGTGCGGGAACGGTCGCGCTGTTCGCTTCAAAGCTCGGCGAGAGCGCGGCCATCCGCGCGTGGAACTCGATCCCGGGACGGATCTGCGAGGTGACGATCGCGTCCATCCCGGACTTGATCAGATAGCTGTCGTCGATCGGCACCGCGGCCTGCACGTAGACCCCGGCCGGATCGATCAGCTCGACCAGCGGATCGAAGTCGGCGACGATCTGGCCCGCGCTCACCAGGCGCTGCGCGACGATGGCGGCTTCGGGAGCCCGCACCTCAATCCCCGGTCCGGCGGCGTAACGCCGCACGGCTTTCTCGAGCTCGTCGGCATGCCCGGGGTCGAACCGCTTGGCGACTTCCAGTCCGCTCAGCGCCGCTTCGATTTCGCGGTTGATGATGTGGGCGACGACTTCGCCGCGCCGCACCCGGTCGCCGCTCTGGAGATTGAGACCGAGCACCCTGCCGGCGGCGGGCGCGCGTAGCGTGATATGCCGGCGCGCGACAGTGGTGCCGAGCAGGCGAAGCTCGCTGCGCATCGGCGCTACCCTGACCCGCGCGGCCGCAACCGACATCGCGGGCGCGACGGCGCTCCCGGACGAATCTTCATCACCGGTCGCCATCCGGCGGCATCCGGCGCTCGCGATCGTCAAGCAGAGGCAAAGCGCCGCAATCAGTCCAAGCCGCTTCATTGGCCGAGCCCGAGCACCAGCGCGCTTTGCGCGGCGGCCTCGCGGGCAGCGAACTCATAGTCGGCCCGGTCGAGCCGGATTTGCTCGGCCTTCTGGTAGCCGTCCATCACCTCGAGCATCGTGACTCCCCCGCCGCCGAGGAAGCGCGCCCACGAAAGCGCGAAAGAATCGTCAGCCGCCGGCTGCGCGCGCGCAAGTACGGCCATCGCTTCGGAGGCCTCTTGGTATTTCAGGGCGGCTTGCGACAAGCGCCGGTTAAGCTCCAGCTCCACCTGGCGGGCCCCGGCCTCGGTCTGATGGACTCGCGCCCGGGCCTGGTCGATACGCGCGGCAATCGCGCCGCCTTCGAAGATCGGCACCGAGACTAATCCGTCATAGGAAGCCCCGGCGCGCTGGTCGAACGTGTCGCGGGGATCGACGCCCAGAAAGCCGCCGCTGAGCGCGAGCTGGAACCTGGGGTAGCGCTCGGCCTCGGCCGCCTGCTCTTCCAGCAAGGCCGATTGCACCTGCCGTCGGGCGGCCTGGAGCGCCGGGCTTCGCGCCAGGTCGCCGCCCGGCGCGGTCGCCACCGGCGCGGTCGCGATGCTCTCGACCTCCGCAGCCTTCAAATCGGTCTTCCCCCACTCGCCCAGCATCGAACCAAGCGTGACCGAGGCCCGCTCGCGCGTGCGCCGCGCGGCGACCAGCGCAAGTTCGACGTCGTCGCTAGCGACCTCAACCTTGAGCGCGTCATTCGCGATCGCCTTGCCGGTGCGGACCAGGGCGCGAGTGGTCGCTACGTAGCGCGTCATCCGGTCGAGGCTGGATTCGAGCTCGCGCTCGAGATGCAGGTTACGCAGCAGATCGAAGTACGCGACCTTGACATCGTACACGATCTGGGCACGGACCGCGCCGGCGCCAAGCTGTGCGGCCTCCGCTGCGTAGCGCGCGGCGCGGACCTGCGCGACGCGGCGACCGAAGTCGTACGCCGTGTAGTCGAGCATCAGCAGCGCATCGGTTTGCCCGCGGTTAGTGATGCGCGAGTCGAAGCCCGGCATTTGCTCATACTCACCCTGCGCCGAGATGCTCGGCGACAGCGAGGCGCTTCGTTCGCGGGCCTCCGCCTCGCTGAAATCCATTGCGGCGGAAGCCAGCGCAGCCGATGGCGCAAACTTGAGCGCCCGCTCGATTGCATCGGAGAGCGTTATGGTTTCGGCGCGCGCGACCCCGCTACAAAGCAGCAGAGTGCCCGCCGCGACAGCCTGGAGCAATAGACTGGTGGGGCGCATGGCGCAATGATACCGATTAAGGAAGGAGCCGCCCAACCAGGGTCGGCGAGAGCCTTCCCGATTATCGGGACAACCCGCGCAGCCGGGTCAACCTCACCAGTTCCGCCTTCTCTTCTCTGTGCGACGCGCGTCCCTGCCCTTTCAGCCCTCGCGCCGCGACCCCGGTTTCTGCTATGACCGAGTCGCTCCGGAGGTGCAAATTCGATGAGCACAATCAAGGCCGCGGTGTTCCGCGGCGCCAAGCAACCACTGACGATCGAACAGGTCGAGATCGACCAGCCCAAGGGACGCGAGGTGCTGGTGCGCACCGTAGCGAGCGGTGTCTGTCACAGCGATCTGCATTTCGTCGAAGGGCTTTACCCGTTTCCTGCGCCGGCGGTGCTGGGCCACGAGGCCGCCGGAATCGTGGAGGCGGTCGGCGAGTCGGTTACCGATCTCAAGCCGGGCGACCATGTGATCGCGTGCCTGTCGGTCTTCTGCGGTCATTGCGAACAATGCCTTTCGGGCCATCCCTACCGATGCTCGAACCGGGCCGAAACCCAGCGTCCGAATACCGACAAGCCGCGCCTGTCGCAAGGCGCCAAGACGGTGAACCAGTTCGCCAACGTCGCCGGCTACGCCGAGAAAATGCTGCTGCACGAGAACGGACTGGCAAAAATAACCAACGACATGCCGCTCGATAAGGCGGCGCTGATCGGATGCGGCGTCACGACCGGAGTCGGCGCGGCGCTCAATACGGCCAAGGTGGAGCCGGGCTCGACGGTGGCCGTGTTCGGATGCGGCGGGGTGGGACTGGCGGCGATCCAGGGCGCACGGATCGCCGGCGCGCGCAGGATAATCGCGGTCGACGTGTTCGAGAACAAGCTCGCGATGGCGAAGCGGCTGGGCGCCACCGACACGGTGGACTCATCCTCGAGCGACCCGGTCAAGGCGATCCGCGACTTGACCGGCGGCGGCGTCGACTACTCGTTCGAAGCGATCGGGTTGAAGAGCGCCGCCGAGCAGGCGTTCTATTGCCTGGCTGTGGGCGGAACCGCGACGGTTATCGGGATGATCCCGGTCGGACAGAAGGTCGAAATCGAGGGGCGCTATTTCCTTTCCGAGCGGCGCATCCAGGGCAGCAACATGGGCTCGAATCGCTTCCGCATCGACATGCCGCGCTACATCGATTTCTACATGCAGGGCCGCCTCAATCTTGACGACATGGTGAGCCGCAAAGGCCGCCTCGACGACGTCAACGAGGCCTTCCGCGCGATGAAGGCCGGCGAAGTGGCGCGCACGGTCCTGATGTTCGAGTAGCCCGGCAACGAAGGTGGCGCCCGCCGCGAGGCGCGCGCCACCAAAGCATCAAGCCGATCGCCGGATCGCTCAGCGCGGCTTCGACGCCGTGCCCGGATTGCAGCCATGTCACGTGCGGATTTAGCGCCTCGACGTGCTCGAGCTAAGCTGGGGACCCGAGCTAAGCTAGGGAAAAGGTCGCCTCGAACAGGCGGCAGTCGATGAAAGGGCGTCCGTCAACTATCAGGAGGCCGTTTTTGGAGTTTAACCTTCCGAGCCTCACCCAGGCGGAAACCGCATTCGTTGGAACCTCATAGCGTCTCGAAAAGCCTGTAATCGTAACAAGAGCACCGGGCGCGGCAAACCCACCGGCTCTACTCCAGGAGGTCGAGTTAACCCGACGGCCGCTCAGCCCCCCTGGCCCTTGCCGATTCTTCTTGCCTAAGCCGCGCTTGTCGGCTCCGGCCGCCACCGGACCAGTGTCACTCCTGCGTCAGCTTCTCGATCGGAACGCCAGACAGTCGGTGCAGCTTCATGACGGTTTCGTACGCAATGCGGCGCATTGACCCGCGGTCGATCCATTTGTAGACCGTCCAGCGGCTCACGTCGATCTTCCTCGCCACCGCCTGTACCCCTCCCGCCATATCCACTGCCACGGCAACCCAGTTGATGCGTGTTTCATTGCGTTTCACGGGCGCACACCTTACAGGCTTAGAGCCCCCGCATCAACCTACCTATCACCCTCAACTTTATAGTGTAGCGATTCCCGAACGAGCTGTCAATTCAGTTACAATAAGTGACTTTTTCGGTAACCGGGGTCTATTTTCGATCTATGGCCCATTGGAGAACCGAATAATCACCTTGAGCTTTCGCAGCTTCGCATCCGGCTTCCGGTTCGTTTGGAACCAAATTGACCAGACCCGGAATTTCGAGTAAAAGCACCTCTAAGCGCGGCCGAAACGATCGGGCTTGGGTGCCCTTATGACCAAGGCCACGCCACGGAAAACCGACAAGGGCGGATCCGTACACAGCTAATCCCTCCCTGCAACGCGAAAGGGCACCCAAGCCACCGAACAGCCTCGCCCGGCTCTTTCAGAGAAGTGCGCACGTCCTAATCTGAGTCATCTCCAACTCCGGCACGTTTACTCATCCTATCAGATTTAATTTCGTGGCAAGAGATAATATTGCGGTCGTACGGGCAAGCAGGGACCCGGTCAACGCCTCGCCGAGAGAGGGGGGCGCAGGCAGCGGAAACTTTTCCCGCAGCCTGCTAGGCGACGGCACGAGACAGGATTCCGACCGCGATCCGATGCAGCTTGGGGTCGCCGGCGGCTACCACCTGTCCGCCCTCGTAGGCGGTTTCGCCCGCCCAGCTGGTCATCACGCCGCCTGCTCCCTCGACGATCGGAATCAGCGCCTGCACGTCGTAGGGATAGAGTCCGGCTTCGATCACCAGATCGACCAGGCCGGCGGCAAGCAGGCAATACGAGTAGCAATCGCCGCCGTAGCGGGTGAGTTTGGCGCGCTCTGCGATCTTGCCGAAGGCCGAGCGCTCATCCCACGTGGTGAACAATTCGGGATGGGTGGTGCATAGCACCGCATTCTCGAGCCGGGGGCATCGGCGGATGCGAAGCCGCCGCGCAGCGCCGGCGCGGCGCAAATGGGCGCCGCGCGGCGAGCCGGTGAAGGTCTCGCCGACGTACGGCTGATGCATCACGCCCAGGATCGGCCGCTCGCCGTCATTGAGCGCGATCAGCGTACCCCAGTGGAGCTGGCCGATGATGAAGCTGCGGGTGCCGTCGATCGGATCGATCACCCAGGTCAGGCTGTCGCGACCGGCGACTTTGCCCAGCTCCTCGCCGTGGATGCCGTGGGACGGGTAGCGCCGCGCAATCTCGCGCCGGATCGATTCCTCGGCCGCGCGGTCCGCGATCGTCACCGGGTCGTACCCGCGGGCGCCCGCCTTGTTATGCACCTCAATCGCGGTGCGGAAGTGGGGCAGGATAGCATCCCCGGCGAGCTCCGCAAGCCTGCATGCGAAGGCCAGGTACTCGTCGACTTGCCGCTCGGGGAGCGCTCGCCTTGCCGCGCGCCGGCTCATAATTCGTAGGTTTCGTCGAGCCAGGCGAGCATCAGCTCGGTCACCATCGACGGATCCATTCCGCTTGGGCCGCCACCGTAAACCGCTCCGCTGCGGGGCGGCGAGGCGGGCGGCGTGCGGGCGTAAGCAACGCCGGCCTTGAGGTCGGCGACGAACCGGCGCGCGAGTCCGGGTGCGGTCTGCGGCAGCGTGACGCAGATGTGGAATCCGGGCGGCTTCTGCAGCCCGTTGAGCCGCCATCCGCGCGAGTTCAGGAAGTCGTTGACGTGGTAGATGTCGACCGCGTCCGAGGTTATCGCGATGCAGTAGGTCGGATTGCCGATCACCTTGAGCTGCGGGATATCGGCAACGCCCTGTTTGATCGCATCCGCGGTCTTCATGATCCGGCGCGCAGCGGCCAGGTAGCCTTCCTCGCCCAGCGCCGCCATCGCCGCCCAGGTCGAGGCGGTGATTCCGCCCGAGCGGCTCCCGGCGATTGTCGGCGAGGCGTAGAGTCCGCCCGCCCAGTCGTTGATCGCGAAATACTGGCGCCGGCGCAGCGCCTTATTGCGATACAGCACCACCGAGGCGCCCTTGAGCCCGAAGCCCCACTTGTGCGTGTCGCACGACATCGAGGTCACGCCCGGCACACGGAAGTCGAAGGGCGGGATGTCGTAGCCGAGCCGCTCGATCCACGGCAGGACGAACCCGCCGAAGCACGAGTCTACGTGTAGAGGCAGCCCGTGTTCGAGCGCCAGCTCGGAGAGCTTGTCGATCGGATCGATAAGCCCGTGCGGATAATTGGCGGCCGACCCGGCGAGCGCGATCGTGTTGGGCGTAATCTGGCGGCGCATCAGCTCGACGTTGGCCAGGTAGTCCTCGCCGACCGGCACCCGGATGAGCTTTATTCCGAAGTAGTGCGCACCCTTGGAGAACGCCGGATGAATCGAGTCGGGCACCACCATCTCGGGCTCGGTGATCCCCTTTTCGGCGCGCGCCTTCTCCCGATAGGCGAGCATCGGCAGGATGATGCTCTCGGTACCGCCCGAGGTAATCGCGCCGCAGACCTGGTCGCCGGGGTCGCGGGCCTTGGCGGCGTCGCCGTTCAGCATCCGCGCGGTCATCGCGATGATCTCGGCCTCGAACTTGGTGCCGCTCGGGCACACGTCGCGTTGCAGCAGGTTGACGTGCGAGAACAGCCCGAAGATCTTGTTCAGGAACGCGTAGTGCTCCATGTCGCCGCTGTAGAAAGTCCCCGACACTTTCCCGGTCTGCCAACGCGCGTTCTCATCGTTGGCGATCGTGCGCAGCTCGCGCAGGATTGCCGCGCGATCGCGCCCCTTGCGCGGCAGGGCGGCTAGACTTTCCAGCTTGCCGCGATAGGGATGCATGTCGCCGAGCGGACCGCCCGACGCGCTTTCGGCTCTTGTCTTCTTCTCACGCTTGGCCATTGCGACTCCTCAAGACCCTACCGGGTTGAGACGCCGGTAGATTGATCGGGTACGCCGGTTAAACTCCATGAAAGCCCGGAACTGATCGTCGTATATCCTGCGATTAACCGCGAGCGGATGGTAGAGTGCCGCGATCTTCACGATCGAGGGAATATCGCCGACCGCAACCTCGCCCAGCGCGGCGAAGGCGGCCATCGCGGCCCCCACTGCGTTGGCGTTGCGCGGATTTTCGACCTGACGCACGGGACATTCGAGCACGTCGGCCATGATCTGGCACCAGAGCTCGGACTGCGCTGCGCCGCCGATGAAAGCCAGATGCTCGAAACGCCGCCCGATAAACTTCTCCACGTGGCGCTTGAGCCATCGCAGGTTGAACGCGATCCCCTCCATCACGGCGCGCGCGTAATGGCCCTGCGTGGTGCGCGCGGTCTGATTGAAGAACGCGCTGCGCGTGGAAAACTCCTCGTGCGGCGCCAGCACGCCGTTTATCCAGGGCGTGAAGATCAGCCCGTCGCTGCCAGGCGCGATCCGCGCCGCGGCGCGGTTGAGGTAGCCATAGGGATCGGCCGGAGCCTGCACCTCCGGGTCGCCCGGCGGGAACAGCAGGTCTTTCAGGAACTCCAGACATCGGCCCGCCATCCCCTGCTCCGCGGTTACCACGTAACGCCCCGCGATCGCGGCCGGCATCGTCGAGATCAGGTGCAGCAGGTCGGTCTTCTTGACCGGCACGTGGCAGCTCATCCATGCCGTGGTGCCGACGTAGAAGTAGCCGTCGTAGTCGCGCACCGCACCGGCTCCGACCGCCGCCGAGTGGCCGTCGAACGATCCCATCACCACCCGCGTCGCGGGCGAAAGCCCCAGTTCCTGAGCGACCGCCGGCTTGAGCGTGCCGAGCACGGAATCGACCGGCATCAGGTCGGGCAGCTTGGTGCGATCGACGCCGGCCATGCGGATCAGCTCCGGGACGTAGTCAACCCGATTGGGATCGCGGTTGTCGGTCAGCCAGTAGGGAAAGAGCGTGCCATACGATGCGGCGCAGCGGCCGGTCAGGCGCAGGTTCAGGTAGTCCATCGGCTCGAGGAACTTATACGCGCGTGCGTAAAGCTCGGGGCACCGATGCTTGAGATAGAGGATGTGCCCGAGGCCGTCGAAGCCCGATAGCATCGGCGCGCCGCCTGTGAACCTGATCCACTTCATCAGCTTGAACAGGCTGTAACCCTTGAGCCGGGGCCATCCGCCGACGATCGCACGGTTGTACGGCGCCCCCCGCGAATCCATCCATGAGATTGCGTTGCCGAGTGCTGCGCCGCCTTCGTCCACCGCGACCGTGACCGCCCACTGGCCGGTGCAGGCGACCGCGATGATCCGATCGGCCGGCAGCGCGGCTTCGGTGACCGCGGCGCTCGCCGCCGCGACGACGGCGCTCCACCATTCCTCGGGATCCTGCTCGGCGCCTCCGCCGGGCAGCATCACGGTGTGGATGCTCCTGAGCGCGGAGGAGACAACCTCGCCGTGTTCCGAGACCAGCGCCGCCTTGACGCTGCCGGTTCCCATATCGATCGCCAGGACGTACTTGTCGCTTGAAGACGCCATCCGGACTCCAACCCTCGGCCCCGTCCGGCCTCATCGCCGGGCCGGTCGAGAGTTCCGTCTTACCTATGATTTTGCCAAGCGCATCGCCAGCCAGTTCCGAGCATCGGCAACTGCCGCGATCATTACTCTGTCGCCTGAGAACAGCCAACTGCCGGCGGCGCTATGCGGATGGCGGTGCTGTCCGATTAGGACAGTACCCGAATGGCAGCGCCTTGGCCCTGCCACGCCGCTCGGCCGCTATCGCGGAGACGGACGGCCCGGCAGGCTGTGGAAAAACGATTTTCGAGACCAGACACTTCGCCGATGGCGGAAGCACCCTGCATGAAAACTGGCTGCTATCGCGTCATCCGCTTCTGGAACAACCAGGCGCGGTCCAACCTCGACGGCGTGCTGGAGGCGATCCGCGCGGCGCTGAGCGAGGCCATGCGAAAGTAGGAATCATATTGTCGCTGCTGACGCAGCGACGCTAATGACCCTCGCCCGCCGCTCGCAGCGAGCGTCGGCCTCGCCCGACCCGGGCGAGGCTATGAGCACAAGAGTCGTGCTCAGTCCCAGTAAAGTACACCGGATGGCTGTAGCGCGCGCGGCACTCCCTCAGGGGTGCGGTCCAGGCTTAAGGAAACTTTTTCCGCGCCCTGCTAGGCGGCTTCGCGGTGATGGGCTCGCTCGCGCAACGGCACCGCCCAGTCCCACACGTAGCGCTTGCGGGCGTCCTCCGATTCCACCCGGCCCATGATGCTGTCGCCGCAGGTCCCGCAGAAAGAGAAGGTGGGCCCGCCGTCGCCGCCCAAAGTCAGCACCAGGGTCTTCTCGCCCATCGGATTGGAAGTGAAGCCGCCCCCGCAGGCGCTACAGGATGCCTGTAGAAGCACTTCGACACGGTTCACCATAAGATGACTGCTGGCTTGCTGCCCGTCTTGCTCCATCGTCGCCCTCCCTGTTGACAATCGCCAAAACATTCGCGGTCGGCCTGTGCCGGCACAAGTAGTGCCGGCTGAGTTTCGCCGGAGATCAGCCGTTCTGCAGCTTGACCGGCGGCACCGGAGCGGAATCGGCCGGTTGATCGTGCCTTGACCCGTTGCTATGGACGCCGTTGCCGTTGATCAGTTCCCGGACCACAGCGAGCAGTCGCGCTTTCCTCACGGGCTTGCTGATGTGGGCGGTGCAACCAGTCTCGAGGCTCTCGGAAACGTCTCGTTCCAGTGCCGAAGCGCTGAGTGCGACTATAGGGGTCGGCGTGCGTTTCTGCTGTTGCTCCCATTCTCTTATCCTGCGCACCGCCATGTGCCCATCCATGACCGGCATCCGCAGGTCCATCAACACCAGGTCGTAGTGACCCCGCAGGAATTTTTCGAGGGCCACCTCGCCGTTCTCCGCCATATCGACTTGGTATGGGAGACCTTTGAGATACTGCTTGACCAGCAACCTGTTCTGCGCCGAGTCGTCCACCAACAGGATACCCCCGGAGCACTCCAAGGCCGGCAGTTCCCGTTCGGGTGGGGGTGCTTGCGCCGGCTTCGCCTCCACTGCGGCGGCCGTACCTGTCGCCACGCCGATCGCCCGAAGCAATTCGGCATGCCCGACTGGCTTGACGACGTAGGCGCCGATGCCGAGTTCGCGCATGCGGGCGAGCGTTGCATCAAGGCCGTCGGAGGTGACCATCAGGACTATCGATTCGGCGCCGCCGGCTTCGCCTCTAAGATGCTGCGCCACCTCGAAACCGTCCGTCGTCGGCATCCGGCAATCCAGCAGAACGAGCTTGTAGGGCTCGCCGGCCGTCCTGGCGCGCCGCAATTCGTCCAGTGCGGGGCTACCATCGTCAGCCTCGACTACTTCGGCGCCGCGGCTCGTAAGGAATTCTCTCAGGATCATTCGGTTGGTGTCGTTGTCGTCCACCACCAGCACGCGCCAGCCTTGCAGCGTCTTCGCCGAAGGATCCTCCGGCGCGGTCGCCTCCGGTGCGGTCGCCTCCGGCGCGGTCGAGCCGGCCCGCACGCCGAACGCCGCACTAAACGAGAAGATGCTGCCCACGCCTCGGGCGCTTTCGACCTCGATCTGCCCACCCATCAGTTCGACCAGCCGCTTTGCGATCGAAAGGCCAAGACCGCTGCCTTCGTACTCGCGGCCCGAGGAATCGCCCTGTAAGAAGGCCTGGAAAATCGTCTTGATCGCTTCGGGGGGAATCCCGATTCCGGTGTCTTTTACGGTGAACCGCAGCTCTGCCGTTTCATGTCGCGCGCGGAGGTTTTCCACCGTGAGCAACACCTCGCCGTGCTCGGTGAACTTGATCGCGTTCTCGACCAGATTGCTCAACACCTGACACAGCCTGAGTGGGTCGCCGGCCACCCTTTGCGGAACGTAGGGCCGAATCCGAACGGCGAGTTCGAGCCCTTTTTCATGTGCTTTTACCCTGAGCGTCTCGGCCAGGCGCGCCATGCTTTCCTCGAGGTCGAATTCCTTGTTTTCCAGGCGGAGTTTTCCGCTTTCGAGCTTGGCGAGGTCCAGGATTACGTTGATGAGGTCCATGAGCGTGCTGCTGCTGGTGGCCACAGAATCGACGTATGCGCGTTGGTCCGCAGTCAGGGGTGACTCGGCCAGCAGGTCGGCCATGCCCGCGATCGCGTTCAGCGAGTTTCGGAGTTGGTGCGACAGGTTGGCGATCAACTCTTCGTTCACGTAAATGAAGCGACCGCCGCCGAATTGGACGGCGGAGGCCCGGCCCAGGTCGGCGTCGAACACAGCTCGCAGGCGTACAGCGCCTTGCTTCGCGCGGTAGGTTCTAGCGCGCCTCGACTCCGCCCACAACTGGTTGCCGGCCAGCGCCAGCGCGCAACTCGCGAGCGTGGCAACCCACAAGAGGCCGATGTAGGGGCTGACCGGCCGAACCATAACCGTATCGGTCAGGGCGGCGGCAAGGAAGCCCGAGGTCAATGCGCGCTGCCATCCGGGCTCCCACGGCACCAGCCCATAGCTCGCCGTCAAGAGCACCAGAATTGTCACGAACGTCGGAGCTTGTCCGCCGAGCATGACGCCGCTGAAAGTCTCCGCCGCGGCGAGGAACAAACCCAACGCAAGCGTGGTTTCTCTCCAATACGACGCGAATTCGCGCCTATAAGTAATACCAGCAACCGCGAGACAGGCGGACAGTCGCAGCAGATCGTACGGTGCGGCAGCGTATGCCCTTGAAGGGTTGAGCAAGAAACACTGGCCGATATCGCCCAACACCCAGAGGGTTACGAGCGCGAACCCCGACCGAAGCAGATGTGCGATCCGATCCGCTTCGACGGCGTCGGTGTCCGCAATTTCGGGCCAGCCATCCTTCGATCCGTGCATATCAGGGACTCCGATTTTGGGCTCTGGTGGCCGGGAGATGGGACACCTGCAGCATTCGTACGAAGGGAGGCCGACCGGCTAGAGCGGCCGGCCTCCATGCGAATCGTCGTGCGAAAATCGACCAAGCCCGGCTTCCCAAGAGCGGTTTCAGCCCGCGCAGCGCAGTGCGCGCTCGATTCACCAAGCCATGTCTCCCGATCTCGGCAAGCCAGTCCCAGGAATAGCGCTGCTTGGTTTCGCCGCTTACCCTGGCTAGCACGATCCATCCGCAGTGGACGCAAAACAGATAGGGACGATCCTTTCTCCGCCCCCACCGCGGCGGCGTCGCGACCAGGACCTTCTCGCCAAGAAAGCCGGTCGCATCCTCGAGCCGCGCTACCAAGTGCGGGTTCACCCTTGTCACCAGCACCCTGGTGCCCAGGAAAAGCCGCGTTCCCGCGTGACGCACGCCAATCTTCGCTCCCTCGACCGGACCACCAAGCTTGAATTTCTCCCCCTGGCGGCGCGGAGATCCCATCTCCCTGCCGCACAGGGTGCATCGCGGCGCGCGCGCCCGAAACCCCTTTCCGAGCAGAAAGGGTACGCTTCTCTGGCGATCGAATAGATTGCCGAGCACGGCATCACGGGCGCCGCCAGCACAGAGGCGCTGGTGCGCTCCCCAAATCAGGTCGCCCTCAGCCGGCCAGGCTGCCTGAGCGATTATCCAAGACCTGCGCCGGGGGGCGAAGCTTTATCGTCCAATCCCAGGCAAACCGCTTTTTCGCCAGCTCGGATTCCGCACGGCCCATGATATTGTCACCGCAGCCAGCGCAAAAGAAGATCCCCCGCTCATTGTCGCCAAGGCTCAGCACCAAGGTCTTCTCGCCGACCGGGCTCGGCGAGAACTGGCGACCGCAGGCGCTGCATTCTCCCGCGTCCAGAACCTCTACGCGGTTGATGATCAGGTAGCCTTCCACCCGTCCGTTCCGCTCCATAGTCCTCCTCCTCCTAATTCCAGATTCTCTAGCAGCCGCGCCCGCCGGCACCATTGCATTCCCGATCGCGCCGCACCGGCGAGGCGACGGCAAAGACGAAAATATCATGAATGACAAAAAGTAGCAAGAGGATAGCGTGCAGTAGCGAAACATAGGCGGACGCCGCCCGGGCTGAACGCGGCCCGTTCGAGCCATCCGCGCGCTACTGGATGGCGGCCTCTAGCAGGGTGCGGAAAAAGACCTATGCAACCTCTGCTGCTTTCCGCAGCCTGCTAGCCCGAAACCCTCGGTTTCAAAGGGAGGCGATCGCGCAAACCTTGACTAAACCCGAAAAGCTTCGGCAGGTCTTCTCGAAAGATGTAGCGGAGATGAAACTCCCCGGGACGGGCAACTCCGTCGGGGTTTTCGAGGTAACGCGTCTCCGCAACCGGGACGTATTTGTCGAGCATTCGGTTCACCCCGATATTGCTCGTGCGGGTTTGATGGACCAAGCGCGCTATGGGAGTCAGCTTGAAGTACATCTTGATGCGGTAAGGATAGAGAGCAGTCGACAGACCGGACGCCCGCAAGCCTGCGTTTGTTATGTGCCAATGGGAGTAGTTGACTTCCGGAGTGTAGCGATTGAGCAACGTGTAACCCACGAACTCGCCATCAGCCGTGATTGCGAAGGCCATTTTGCGCTGATCCGGGTCCCCGGTTCGTATCGCCTGGAGGAAGCGTTGCTGAGTGTCGATTCTGGTGCCCAATCGCGCTCGATCTATTCCCAGAAGGTCGAGATGCTGGTCTCCGCCGCAGTGCCAGTAACAGACGACTGCGTCGATGTCTTGCACGCGGAGGTCGCGCAAGGTTGCGATCCCAACCCGCGTACGCACCGAGGCATGGACGCAAGACGCGTCCGCTTTGGTGGTCCCGCTCGGCATTTCCTCGACCTTATCGCAATCGAGGCTCAGCAACCGGGCCCTGGAATTGATTTTTTCGGGCTTAGTTCAGGGCCATCGCGCGGAGCTTTCGTGCGGCGTCGCCGTCACCCTGCCCGGGCTCAAACTTTGCGTTTGCAAAGCGCGTGGTCTTGATGCGAGTTTGAATCGGGTTTCAAAATGGAAATTCCGGTCAAAACGGAAATTCCCGTTTGTATCCGGCCATTTTCTCGCCGCGTCGGCATTCCGGATGTGACGGGGCGGCCGTCGTTCACGGACTGAACTCCGATGACACTCCCGGCTGAAATTCGCCGCTACAGTCGAATGATGCTGGGCGTCTTCGAGCTCGCGCGTACGCCGGCGATCGCCGATCCCGAGCAGACGCTGCGGCGCAACTTGGAAAACCGGGCAGCGAACTTCCTCGATGTGGTCGCGCGAGCCGTTTACGCCAATCCCGAAAACCCGTACCACAAGATGCTCCGGTTGGCGCAGTGCGAATATCGGGATATGGAGCGGGCGGTCCAGCGCGACGGCTTGGAACCCACGCTGGTGGAACTCCTGCGGGCGGGTGTGTACCTGACCCACGACGAACTCAAGGGAAAGGCGCCGATCATCCGCTCTGGGGAACTCATCTCCGCCGGCGAGCACAGCTATGACAATCCGTCGACTCCGGCCAGGATCGAGACCCGCAGTGGCGGCAGCCGCAGCAAGGGCACGCTGACCCAACACAGCGTTGCTGCGCAGATTCACTGGGAGCAATACCAGAGGCTGTTGGCGCGCGAGCTGGGCATCCAGCACGATGCGTTCGTCGCACTGTTGCCCATTCTTCCCTCGATAAGTGGCCTGATGGTCTCCCTGCGCGGTGCGCAGTACGACTGGCAGGTCGAAAAATGGTACGCGTTGAGCGGCAGCCAGCGGGACTACGCGCATAGCCGTGCCGCCGCAACTCGTGCGATGATCCTTATCGGCAAGATGGCGGGAGCCCCTTGCACCTTTCCCACCTATCTACCCGAGAATGACTTCTCACCGGTGGCCGAATATATCGCTCGGAGGAAGATTGCTGGAAAAAGATGCTGTCTGGGTGGGTTTGTGAGTCCGGCGGTGCGCGTCGCGGCGGCGGCGATCGAGCGAGGGTGGGACATCAGCGGCACCGTATTTTCAGTCGGCGGAGAAGCGCTCACGCCCGCCAAGCGGGCGACTATGGAAGCAGCAGGGGGTGAGGTTTATCCCTTCTACGCCATCGTGGAATTTGGCCCTGTAGGATATGCGTGTCGACGCATGAAGACCGGCAATTGTGTACATCTGTTCGAGGACCTGGTGGCTGCGATCAGCCGCAAGAGGCTCGCGCCACTTTCTGAGACCGAAGTAGACTCGCTGTTGTTCACGACCCTAACGCCCTTCGCGTCGCGAGCCCTGATCAACGCGGAAATGGACGATAGCGGCATCATTGAGAAGGTCAATTGCGATTGCCTTTTCGGTCAGCTGGGGTACGGTCGGCAAATCCGCGACATTGCCAGTTACGGGAAGCTCACCGGTCAGGGGATGACGCTGGCGGGGACCGACGTGGTGCGTGTTTTGGAGGAGACCCTGCCTCGGCGTCTCGGCGGCAGCGCTGGCGACTATCAGTTGGTCGAGGAGGAAGGCCCGGCGCAGACGGTGATGACGTTGCGCGTAAGTCCGCGGGTGGGACGTTTGAGGCCGGACGAAGTTCGGGAATGCTTTCTTGAGGAGTTGAAGGCCCACCGGGGAGGGACGGTCGCGGCGAGCACCTGGCGGCACGCCGAGGGAGTAAAAGTCATCATCGCAGAACCGTTGGCCACTCCGACCGGCAAGGTGTTGCCGCTTCACCTTCTGGGCGGCCGGAAATCCGATTAAACACGCATAAGTCAGGGTACTGTGGGACGAGCGTAATCGTTCCCTTCCGGGGCGCTGCGGATCCGTTCATTATCCACTTGGCTCCCGCTGAGGAATTCCTTTGGCGATCGACTTCTCGCTTCGTGACTTTTTTGCTCCGTTGGCGATCCTTCGGATGCGCCGGGATCTCGAGTGCACCCAATGGATGAGCCAAGCGCAGCTTCGCGCCTATCAGGACGAGAGGCTTCGCCGCACCGTTCGCCACGCCGCACGGCACGTTCCCTACTATCGGCGGCTATTCGTGGAGCGCGGGCTGCGGGCTGAGGACATCAACTCCGCTGACGACCTCTACCATCTTCCGCGACTGTCCCGGGAGACCATCCGCCAGGGTGGAGCTTTATTCTACGCCGACAATAAGGAACGCTATCGTCCGACGTTGGCACGAACCAGCGGCAGCTCAGGTTTGGCCCTGGAGTGCTACCTCGATCGTGAGTCGAACGCCCTCGAGTTCGTCCACTATTGGCGCCACTGGGGATGGGCCGGTTACCGGTTGGGCCAGCGGTTCGCGGAACTGGCCTCCATCCACTTCTTGCGGCATCCGCAACTTGACGGGAGGATTTTCGACCTCCAACGCGCCTACGGCCGCCTGCTTTTGAACTCGATGAAGCTGACCCACGCAAACGTCGGCGAGTACGGGGCGCTGCTCGCACGATTCCGGCCGCTCTACCTCAAAGGGTTGCCCTCGGCTCTGTACCATCTGGTGACACTGCTTGCCGCAGCGAAGGTCGCGATCGCTCCCCTTCGCGCAGTCTTCTCAAGCGGCGAGAACGTGACGCCTGAGATGCGCATAGCGATCGAGTCGGCGTTTCAGTGCCCACTCCTCGACTGTTATGGGCACATGGAGCGCACGGCGTTTATCGCTCAGTGCCCCGAAGAGAGTTATCATGTCCTGTCGGACTACGGAGTGCTTGAGCTCGCCGACCGAAGGCCGTCGGGAGAGCCGGGCATTGAGCTCGCTATGGCAGTAGGTACGACTCTCTACAACCGCGCGATGCCGTTGCTCCGCTACGAGATCGGCGACCTCATCGAGGTTTTCCAGCATCCTCCGCGCTGCCGGTGCGGCCGCAGCTTCCCGGTAGTGCGCGGCGTGCGCGGCCGCACTGCCGCGGCGATCGTCACGCCTGACGGGCGGGTCGAGAGCGCGTTGTTCGCGCTCCCGAGTATCGTGCCGGGAGTTGCTTTTCTCCAGTTCGTCCAGCAACGTCCAGACCGAGTTGAGGTGAAGGTGGTTCGCACCGAGACGTTCAACAGCGGTTGCGACTCCACTCTCCGTCGTTGCCTGAGTGAGACCCTCGGTCCGTCGATGGAGGTCCGCATTCACTACGTCTCGTTGCAGGAGATCGACCAGGAACCTTCCGGAAAGCGTCCAGTTGCGATCTCCGAAGTCCCGCACGCGACCGCCGATAATCGGTTCGGATAGTGGCTCACTGCGCGCCGCAACGCCGTTACCCACGGCCAAACCGGATCGTGGCGACGGGTAGTGGGTCATTTTGACGCAGGATCTACACGAGCTTTGCGGTTTTGTCATTCCCGCGCGTGGTGAGAATGACAGAAAAAACTTCGCGCATACAACCAAACCCAAACTGACCCACTACCTGGATTTGTTGCAGACCGGGCCCTGGAATTGAGGTTTTCGGGCTTAGTTCAGGGCCATCGCGCGGAGCTTTCGTGCGGCGTCGCTGTCACCCTGCGCGGCGGCTTTGCGATACCAGTCAACGGCGTCGGCGTAGCTGCGAGGAACGCCCTGTCCGTGCTCGTACATGTAAGCGAGGTTGAACTGCGCGTCAACGTGCCCGTGCGCAGCCGCCGCGCGGTACCATCGCGCTGCTTCGGCGTAGTTCCGCTCGACGCCTAAGCCGTTGTCATACATTACGCCCAAATTGAACTGGGCTCTTGGTTCGTCCTGAGCCGCGGCTTTGCGCAACCATTCGAGCGCCTTGGCGAAGTCCTTCGCGACGCCGCTGCCCTTGCAATACAGGACGCCGAGACAGGTCTCGGCGTACGCGTCGCCCTGCTGCGCCGCCCGCCTATACCATTCGGACGCCTTGGAGTAGTCGCGAGCGACACCCTCTCCGTTCTCGTTCATGAGCCCAAGGTTCAACTGCGCCTTCGCATCGCCGGAAGCGGCCGCGCGGCCGTACCATTGGAGCGCCTCGCCAAAACTTTGAGCGACTCCGCGCCCCTGCTCGTACATAAGGCCCATCGCGTTTTGCGCGCCGACGTTGCCCTGCGCAGCCGCCGCGCGGAACCAGTACAGCGCCCGCTGGTCGTCCTGCCCAACACCCTCGCCCGTCAGGTACGCGCTGCCGAGTCCGTATTGCGCATCCGCGCTGCCCCCGGCCGCCGCTTTGCGAAGCCACCTGAGCGCTTCAGCGGGGTCGCGGGGGACGCCCGGTGCGTTTTGATACATCATCGCCAGGTTGTATTCCCCATCGGCGTTTCCTGTCTGCGCCGCCTCCCGAAACCATCTGAGCGCCTCATTGTAGTCCTGCCTCACGCCCTCGCCCTTTGCATACCGATCGCCCAGCTCAACCTGGGCGATCGCATCGCCCGCGGCTGCCGTCTGTTCGAGCCGTCGGATCGCCTCGCCGTACTCGTTGCGAACACCGTCGCCCCAAAGGTAGATGCCGGCCGGCGCCATTTGAGCGTCAGCATTCTCCTGGCGCCATAGCTTGATCGGTTCGCCCAGGGTAAACGGATGGCAGGCCAGGGCCTCAACCGGCCGATTCGGAATCGATCGATGGTACACCCACGTCAAGGCGAGGGAGAGGATCGCCGCCGCCGCAGCAGCACCGGCGCCGGCGAGCCGAGGCTTTCTCAACCACGAGATTGCGGCGCGTCCCGCCCGCACATCCGCCGGGCCAATGTCGCTTACGGGTTGCGCCGCGAGTGCAATGCTGACCGCGCGTATCTGCTCGCGCACAGCCTCTGCGCTGGAAGGGCGCTGCGCGGGAGGTTTGCGCAACAGACCCACAATCAGCGCCTCGAGGGCCGGCGGGAGGTTGCCCACACGCCTGGAGAGCGGCGCCGGCATGCGATGCAGATGCTGGATGGCGATAGCGCTGCTATCGCTCCCCTTGAACGGCGGACGACCACCAATCATTTGGTAGAGGATTGCCCCCAATGAGTAGAGGTCAGTCCGAAAGTCGGTCTGGCCGATCAACTGCTCGGGCGCCGCGTACGAGAGGTCGCCGACCGGGGCGCTGACCCCCGCGTTGCGGGACAGCTCTATCGCCAGGCCAAGCCCGAAGCCGAAGCCCGAGAGCGTCACGGAACCGCCCTCCGCAAACAGGACGTTTGCCGGTTTCAGGTTGCGATGGACCATCGCGTGGGAATGCAGGTAGGCGAGAGCTGCGCAGACCTGCTCCGCGATTCGCAGCGCGTGGGGGATCGGCAACCGCCCCGCGGGGCACCTCTTCAGCAGATCCGCGAGCGAGCCGCCAGGAAGGTACTGCGTTACGACGTAGGGTCGTCCGCCTTGCTCCCCCAAGTCGAGCACGCCGGCAACTCCGGGATGCGCATCGAGGCGCGCGATCGCGCGCACTTGGGCTACCAGTTCGGGAAGTTCGACGCAGCCAAGCTCGGGCACTGTAACTGCCTCGACCGCGACGTCGCGATCGATGCTGAGATCACGGGCCAGATAGGAACGCTCGCAACCGCTTTCGCCCAGCGGACGAAGAACCCGATAGCGCCCACCGAACGACTTCACCGCCCGCGCTTGCGGTCCGGCCGCCGCCGGCGCTTCAGGCCGGTCGAACGAATGATGGACCACGGCGGTGGACCGTTTGCTCCCGCCCGCAGAGAGGCACGCGGAAGCCGGCGCCGCGCCCACCTTGGCGCAGCGCCCGCGGTCCTCCGGCTGGCCGTACCCGTACCACGGATAGCTCATCGAACCGCCAACAGGGAGTTAATACACCGCTTCCACGTTATCGGGCAAGGACAAAATACCCACTGTCGGGTGGCCTCAACAGAAAGACGGGTGCTCGCGTCAGGCCAGGCAGAGCCGGGGCTATCGGCAGAAGGCGCCCGGCAAAGCGAGCCCCCGCTCGCTAGGCGACCAGCGTTTCGCGGTCCTGGAACAGGCTGGCATTCAGTCCGTAGCCCGCGGTTTCCATGCGCTGCGCGTAAACCGAGCGGATGCCGGTGACGTGGAACTTGCCCAGCACTTTGCCCGAGTAACTCACCCCGCTGCGCACGAATTCAAACAGATCCTGCATCATCGGCACCTCGCCTTCCATCCCGGTGATCTCGGAAATCTTCATCACCTTGCGCGAGCCGTCGGACAACCGGGCGACATGGACGATAACGTTGATGGCGGAGGCGATCTGCTGGCGCATCGCAAGCTGCGGGATATTGAACCCCGACAGCAGCATCATCATCTCGAGCCGGCTCAACCCGTCGCGTGAGGTGTTGGCGTGGATGGTGGCGATCGAGCCGTCATGGCCGGTCGACATTGCCTGCAGCATGTCGAACACTTCCGCGCCGCGCACCTCGCCGACGATGATCCGGTCGGGACGCATCCGCAGACAGTTCTTGAGCAGCTCGCGCTGGGTTACTTCACCCTTGCCCTCGACGTTGGGCGGGCGGGCCTCGAGCCTGACCACGTGCGGCTGCTGCAGCGAGAGCTCGGCGGAGTCCTCGATGGTCACGATGCGCTCGTCTTCGGGGATAAACCCCGACAGGCAGTTGAGCATCGTGGTCTTGCCGGAGCCGGTGCCGCCGACCACCAGGATGTTGAGGCGCGCGCGCACCACCGCATTCAGGAACTGCACCATCTCGCGGGCGATGCTCTCTTTGGCAACCAGGTCCTCGATTTCGAAGCGCTTGTGGCCGAAGCGGCGGATCGAGAGCGCGGGCCCGTCGATCGCCAGCGGCGGGATGATGGCGTTGATGCGGGAGCCGTCGGGCAGCCGCGCGTCCACCATCGGCGACGACGAGTCGACCCGGCGTCCCACGCGCGACACGATACGGTCGATGATCACCATCAGATGCTGGTCGTCGTAAAAGCTGACCTTGGTCTTGATCAGCTTGCCGTTGCGCTCGATCCAGAACGTCCTTGGCTCCGTTGACCAGGATGTCGGTGATCTTCTCGTCGTGTATCAGCGGCTCGAGCGGCCCCAAGCCCAGCAGCTCATTGCGCATCTCGTCGATCAGGCGCTCACGATCGGCTTCGGTCAGAAGCCGATCCTCTTCTTCGAGGACCTCGATGATGGTGGCGGTGATTTTGGCCGCGGCCCGTTCCGAATCGAGGCTCCTGAGCTTTACCACGTCGAGCTTTTCGAACAGGCGGTTGTGAATCTGGAGTTTGAGCTGGCGCAGCTTGTCGACCGCCGCGTCTCTGGGCCGGCGCGCAGCGCCCACGCCGAACGAGAGCAGCGGGGACTCGATGGAGGCGTCGGGAACCGCGTCGGAGATCCAATCGGCCAGCCGCGTCGCGTGTCGCTCCTCGTTGCCGGCGGCCTGCGCGGCTCGTTGGTCATTAGCAGGTGCGTACTCGTTCATCTTCCCATCCTTCCCTATCCGGTGGGCTCGCGCGCTCAAGAGAACAACTCCCAATCATGCGTAACAACAAGTAGAAAAGGACGCCTGTGATGTCAATACGCGCGTAGAACCGGGTCTAACTGTTTGTAGAGAGGCAGGAGTGAAGCAGGCCCGGCTGGACACGCGTTACATGGCGCGAACTTGGGGTAACAGGCCGGGTGCGGAAGAGCCGCCCTACTGCATGTAAAGGAAGAGTAAAGCTTTTTGTCGGATTAGCCGCAGGCCCGGGACACGCTTCGCCGCGGGATCGGGACGACCACCCGGCCGCCTAGCCGCCGAGCTGGTACTTCGCTCACGCCCTGTGCGCAGGTGTCCGCAGCGGTCCAAGGCGTAGCAATTCCCGCGTGAATGTTTCCATCCGCATTCAAGCCGCCCGCCGGCGTTCAACGCCGTGGCTGTCAAATTGGCTGTCGAACGGCAAGGCGGCCGGGCGTAGGAAAAACGGAGCTAGGTCCGTCGAACATCGTGGCTTGCAGGGCCGTTTCCGCCTCGCCGCGAGGGCATTCTGAAGCCGCGCTGTGCCGCGACAGCACCGGGACGAAAAGCACGGCTATTACTGATCATGCCGGTCCCTTTTTGAGTGGGAGGATGCCTTGGGCGGCACGGCCCGACCGCATCGCGGGAGCGCGCAAGCAGGAGTCAAACTCGGTGGCAGGCTTCGGGCGCTTCGCTGAATGCCGCAGGCTCGGAGTAGGTCAGGGAGCCTTCCAGATCATCTTTAGTCAACGCCGGTGCCGTGGAGGGGGACCGTCGGGAAGGGATTGGACGCCGTGACGGTAAGCGTGCCGTTGCGACTCCCGGTGGTACTCGGCGTGAATGTGACGGACACCTTGCAGCTTGCGCCCGCCCCCAGCGAACTGCCGCAGGTGGTCGAGGAGGCCGCGAAGTCGCCGCTGGCGCCGATGCCAGAGATGATGATCAGCGCGCGCCCCTTGTTCGTGAAGGTCACCTTCTTGGCCGCACTGCTCGTGTGGACCTTCTGGTTGCCGAATTCGAGGCTGGTGGGCGACACGACCACCCAGGTGCCGATGCCGCTGAGGCTTGTGGTCTGCGGGCTGTTGGTCGCGCTGTCCGTAACCGTGAGCTTCCCGGTGCGCGTCTTGCCGGCGCTCGGTCTGAAGGTGACCGAGATTGTGCAGCTTGCCAGCGGCCCCAGTGGGCTCTTGCAGGTGGTGGAAGAGACCCCGAAGTCGCCGCTCGCGCTGATGCTGGAAATCGCGACCTGTGCCTTCGCCTGGTTCGTCAGCGTCGCTTTCTGAACCGTGCTGGTAGTGCCGACCAACTGCGTGGGGAACGATAGACTTTTCGGTGACAACTCAGCGGTGACCTCGCCTACGCCGCTCAGGCTCGCGATCTGCCGGTGATTCCAGGCCGAGTCATTCACGGTGAGGGTGCCGGTGCGCGTTTCAGTGGTACTTGGGGTGAAGGTGACCGAGATGGTGCAGCTAGCGCCAGGATCCAGCGAAGCCCCGCAGGTCGTGGCGGAGACTCGGAAGTCGCCGCTGGTGCTGATGCCCGAGATGCCGAGCGTCACAACCTGCCGGTTGGCGAGGGTCACTTTCTGCGCCGCGCTTGTGATGCCGACGAGCCGGGTGCCGAACGACAGACTCGGCGGCGAGAGTGTAGCGGTTGGCCCCACTGCGTGCAGGTTGCCGTCCATCGAGCCGACGTAGATGGTGCCGTCGGCCCCCACTGCCGGCGACGACTGCACACCAAGGTAGCCGGCGGCGAACTTCCACTTCAGCGTGGGGCAGGTGTAAGTGTTTGGAGGGGTGCCGCAGGTCGTGGTCACATTTGAATTTAGCGCGTACAGGTTGCCTTCAAACGAGCCGACGTAGATGGTGCCATCGGCCCCCACTGCCGGCGACGACGGCGAGGCCTCCACGTCTTCGCCCATTGCGAACTTCCACTTCTGGCTGCCGTCGGGATTGATGGCGTACACGTTGTCTTCCTCGGAGCTAACGTAGATCGTGCCGTCGGCCCCCACCGCTGGCGACGAGTTCACAATGTCGCCCGTGACGAACTTCCACTTCAGGCTGCCGTCGGGATTGATGGCGAACAGGCTGTCATCGGAGCCGCCGACGTAGATGGTGCCGTCGGTGCCCACCGCGGGCGACACCCCGACGCCGATGAACTTCCACTTCTGGTTGCCGTCAGGGTTAATCGCGTAGAGGTTGCCGTCATTCGAGCCGACGTAGATGGTCCCGTCGATGTTCACCGCCGGCGACGATTCCACGAAGCCGCCGGTGGCGAACTTCCACTTCAGGTTGCCGCCGGGACTGATCGCGTACAGGCTGTCGTCAGGCCAGCCGGAGCCGACGTAGATGGTGCCGTCCGCCCCCACCGCCGGCGACGAGTTAAAATCGCCGCCCGTGGTAGCGAACTTCCACCTCTCCGCGCCGGTATTGGCGCTTGTGTCGAACTGGCTTTGGCCCGTGCGCTGCAAGTCGTGGTGGAACATGGGCCAGATCGTGCTCGGCGCAGTCGCCTCGGCGGTTGCGTCGTCCTCCGCGCCGGTCGCCGACGAGCACCGGAGCGCCAGGACCACGCTCACTAAAGCGAACAACGCCAGGCTAAGCCGGCGCTTCAGAAGCCATGCCATTTCCGAGGCCCCCACTCATGGCCTGCTGCTATGTGTAGCACCGAGCCTCCAAGGATGGCAAAGGCTGTCCTGCCAGACCGTCAAAGACTTGTGAGACAGGCGTTTTCTACAGGTTGGCTCAACCGGGCGACCGCTATCAAGTGATACCGATTCTTGCCGAGCGTCCCGACAAAACTCCCCACAGTGAGGATCGGCCAAGATTGCGGCGGGCTCGGGTGATGGATTCCTTGTTCCGGGGGGAGGAGCCCTCAAGGCGACGCGGCATTAGCGCCCGCCCTGCTGCGCGGTGGGGACTTGCTACCGGATCCGTTCAAGCAGTCGCTCAAGCTTGTTTCCCCATCCCGCATTCAACTTCGCAAGGCGGGGCAATAACTCTCTCGCCTTATTGACTTTTCCCTCAGCCAGGTACGCGATCACAAGATCATGCAGAGCCTCCTTACGATTTGGGTCTATTTCTAAGGCCCTCACGTAGGCCGCGATCGCAGAATCAAGGTTCCCTACATCTTCGTAAGCGGTGCCCAGCCAGTAAAAGCTGTCGGCGTTGTTCGGCTCGATCTGCGTTGCTTTTAGGTATTGTTCAACTTCCAAGTCGAACTGGCCTTTCTCGAAGTAAACCCCGCCCAACCCTTTGTAGGCATCCACATAATTGGCATCCAAAGAAATCGCCTTCTGGTAGCACCGAATTGCCTCATCCCACTCCTCCTTGTTATCGGCGATGTTCCCGAGTGAATAATAACGCTCAGGGCTGTCTCTCGTGAGCCCACTAGCAGCTCCCGTGAGCACGTCCCTGTAGCTATTGATAGGAATGGCAAGATTCAGGTTCTGCGCCTCGGCGGACGCGATGAAAGCGGCAGTGATGCCAATCACCTTGCCGTCTCTATTGAATAGCCCCCCTCCACTGCTTCCGGGGGAAATCGAGGCGGTAAACTGAATGAACGACCGGCCGCCAACCTCCTGAGCCAAGTTGCTGATGTTGCCGGTGGATAGCGTTCCTTCCAGACTGGCAGGCGTTCCTATGGCATATACCTCCTCTCCGACCCGCAGCTTGTCGGAATCGCCCAGTCTCCTAACTGAAGGTGTTTCGGTCGCATCGAATTGCAGAACCGCGATGTCGGTTGTTTCATCTTCGTATGGAATGCCTCTGAGAATGTAAAAGGCCCCCGACGGAAGGTGCGCGCGAATCGCTGCGGCTCCTTTGACCACATGATAGGCCGTTACCAAGAGCCCGTGGCTCGTAATGAAGAGCCCGCTCCCCCGCCTGACTGCACGACCTCTCTGGTCAAGAGCCATGACGGTGGCAACTGCCCTCCGATTATTCTGCATGGCCTCCAACCGAGCCCAATTATAGTATTGGTCGATCAAAATCGCAGCGACAACGGCAAGAACAAGCGCGATAATGATATCTCTGAGATAGTGACGAACGACGCGGCTGAGGCCTCGCAGCGCTTCTCTGATCCTTCGACCGATGAATCCCATGTTCTATACCTCAAAGACCACGAGCACCGCTGTCTCGGGGGACGGGCGCGCGCCCAGCCCGGTCATGGCTACGGTACAGAATTCCGATACTGTTGCAGGTTCTCCATTGGGCTGGTGATCGGTGCGGGCGCGGGCGGCGGTCCGACTCGTTGCATCTGCACGGGTTGAGGCGACACGACGTAGTAGTTGTTTTCGACCGGGGGGTTCTGCACGATTATTGGCCGGCTCGCCTCGGCGGCGGCAACAGTGCCAGCGGCTACCAGAGCCGTGCCGAGAATCACCGTCGCGGCCGTCATAGCGGCGTTGACGTTGGCCTGATGCTGGATTTCGGCTTGCCGCTCCTCTTCCCGCGCCTGGGCCATCGCCCCGCTCGCTGCATCGCATTGTGAGGGAATGTTGATCAGGCGACCCCCGAAAGTCTCGAAATAGCGCGCCCATTGTTCGACCTGCTGCGGTGGGGCGTTTTGCGGGGGCTTAGCCCTCAACAGACTCGCCATCGCCGTCATGAGTTGACCAATGCGAGAGGCGGCAACCTTGCGCGGTGGATCGCACATACGGAAAACCGAGCCGGTAAATTGGCCGTCGGTCTGGCTGTCGGCGATAGCATCGAGCCCGCTGGAAAGTTGGGCGCAATCGCCCCCGACACCCGCTGCTACCTGCGAATTGGGTGCGACTTTGACGAACATTGGCGATAAGCCTCGGAGCATGCTGGCCGCTTGGCGGGCTTGGGTCCTTACCTGTTGTTCGTCGCCTATGGTGCCGGTGGCGGACTGCGCTTGCTCCTTCGCAGCTTCCGCCATCCACCGTTCTCGATTGGGCGCACATCCCCAGGCAACCACGACTGCGAGCGCAGCCGCTAAGACGCCATTCAGACGTGTTGGCATTACTCCCCCCCCCGGACGTTCGGCCCTAAGGACCGTTATCGCTACGCCAGCCGGCCGGATTCGCTATCCAAGCGCGAATTTCACTTGCAGCCCATCCCACGGCGCGCTCGGCTAGGCGGCGACGGCGCGGAAATTTGCCAGCGTCCTCGAGTCTGTAAAGGGTCTTCTTCGAGACCGCGCATCGGCGCAACACCTCGGGCAAACGCAACAGGCGCTCTTCCGCCTTGGGTTCAGGAGGCGGACGATCACGCAGGAGGCGGGACTGCGCCTGTAGGAGTTCCAACAGACGCTTCACCTCCAGGTACCAATCAATTTTCGGTGGCAGATCGGTGTCGTCCATTTGGGCCGCCGAGTTTAACCTGTGACGCTCTGATCATACCCTTTTTGCTGGCGTTTGGCTCACGCGGACGCTGCCGGGTCCGGAAGGACGCGGGGAGTGTCATCTGTCCCCAGAAACGCGCGCTTGAGTACGTTCTGGGTGCTGTTTTCGCCGCTCACCGATAGCACAACCAGCACCGGGCAGGCCCTTTCTCGCGACAGACGCGGCACGTGTCCCGGCATTGATTGCAACGCCAAGTCGATAGCGCTGGATCGAGACCCGCGCGCATTCGCCGCCCCCCAGCGGCATCAGCTCGATAAACCGCACGTGCCAGTCGCGTTCCAGGGTCAGGCGCGCCAGCTCGACGACATCGTTCTCGTTGAAGCCCGCGGCAACCACCGCGTTGAGCTTGATCGGCCTGAGCCCGGCCTGTTCGCAGGCGATGATCCCGCGCCAGATATCTTCGAAGCTGCCCCAACGCATCAGGCGCTCGACGCCGGCGGGCTTGAGGCTGTCGAGATGGACGTTGACCCTGCACAGCCCGGCCTGCCTGAGCGGGCGGGCCAGCTTAACCATCAGCAGCGCATTGGTGGTCATCCCGAGATCGCGCACGCCCTCGATCGCGATGATCCGCTCGACGATTTCGAGCAGGTCGGCGCGCAGCGTCGGTTCGCCGCCGGTGAGGCGGAATTTGCGGAAGCCGACCTTGACCGCCGCCCGCACGACTTTCTCGATTTCAGCCGCGCTCAGCAGTTCGGGTCCGGGCATGAAGCGCAGCCCCTCGAGCGGCATGCAATAGACGCATCGCAGGTTGCAGCGATCGGTCAGGGAGATCCTCAGGTAGTCGATTTCGCGGTTGAAAGAGTCAACAGCCATCTTCGGCGTCCATCGTAATCGCGGGCAGGAACGCGATACAACGACCGGCATCCCCAAAGGTCCGCTTCGCTCATGCTTGGGAAACTGCTAGATTTAGGGAGCTTTGGGAGCATTCTGATGTTTTCCAAAATCGTGTTCGCGCTGGCGTTCACCTCGGTCGCCGCAGTGCTTCTCTACTACATGCGTGAAGCCGAGGATGAGACCAAGCTCCGGGCGGAGGCGGCGGGCAGTCTGGATGAGTTGCGCGAGCATCTGTTCCGGCCTTAGCCGGCCGATTTCCTGACGCGGCCGCCGGATCACGCGCGACCGTGTCCACCAGGACTGCATGTCACCAGGCGAGCCGGGCACGCACGACTGCGCTCGCGATCCTCGTGGCGGGCGCGCTCGCAATCGGGCCAGGCGCGGCTCGCGGCCAGCATCCAGCGCCCAAAGCCGGGCGCAGCGCCGTCGCGGCTTCGGCGCGGCTGGTGGATGAAGCCGAGCGGATTATCAAGCAGGCGGGTCAATCCGATCCGCTGGACAGCACCAAAATTCGGGGCGCGATAGGCAAGCTCAAGCGGGCCGCGGCTCTGAATCCGCGCAACGACTCGGCCTACGTTGACATGGGCTTTTGCTACGCGCTGCTCAAGGACCCGCCCTCCGCGCTCGACATGTATCGCAAGGCAATCGCGATCAATCCTTCGCCCGCCAACTACAAGGAGCTGGCCGACATCTACATGCGGACCGGCGGGCTGGAGGAGGCGCTGATGGCGACGAATGCGGGGTTGATGAAGGACCCGCGCAACGCCGGCCTCTACAACGCGCGCGGGATGGCGCTGATGGATCTGCGCCGCTACGACGAGGCCGCGCGGGATTTCCGCAAGGCGCTCGAGATCGACCCGTCGCTGACCGCGGCGCGGGTCAACCTGGATGTGCTTGGCGAGGGCTACACCGGGCGCGGCACGGTCTCGAAGAAGAGCGCAGCCCGGGGCCAGTAGCGGCGCGCCTTAGCCTGCGGCTCCCAATCGCTCGATTATCAGGTGCGGATTGAAGCGGTCGAAGGCGTAGCCCTCGACCTCCAGCGGCGCGGATGAGTCCGAGCGCGCTTAAAGGGCGCGCCGGCTTGCTGTCGCGAGCTTTATCCGCCGGTGATCGGCTTTTCGGGCTCGGCGACGCAACGGGCGCATCCGCAAATCTCGCGCAACTGCGGCATCGTGTAGATAGTTTCGTGCCCGTCAGCCCATTCGATGAAGACCGCGTTCTCGCCGAGGCGCACCAGTTGCGTCATGCGCTGGCCGTCTTGCGCTATCTCTCCCGCGACGTTGCCGTTGCACTTGAGGCATGGGCAATAACGGCGCAGGTTCTCCAGGGGGAAGATGCTGTCGTGGCCGTCGGCCCACTGCACGCCGACCGCATAACGTCCGACTTCGTTGAGGCCGCGGATCTTCGGAGTCTTTGACTTGATCAACGCCATCGATGCACTCTTGATTCCCGATTATAGCAGCCGCCGTGTCCATTTCCGGAACAGGAGGGCAGAGACCGGCGCCGCTCTGGCTCGGGGAAAGCGATGAATCACGACGAAGTCAGGCGATGTTTGACGCGGATGGCGGCGCACGGCGGAACGTGGGTTAGGGAAAAGCAGCCGCACTGGGGCGATGCGATCCTGTGCGGCGGCTTGCTTTACGCCGCGCGCGCGCTGAAGGACGAGGCGCCCGCCGCGCAGGCGGCCGCGTGGTTCGCCGGCAAGCTCGGCGCCGGCCCGCGCACCGACGGATGGATCTGGTTGTGGTCGGCGGAGGCTTTACCGGCACTGGATTTATATATTCGGACGCACAATCGCGCCTACCTCGATTACGCACGCGCGGTGGTGTCGGCGCTGGAAACGAAGGCCGTCCACACACCCGACGGCGCGATCGTGCCGCATCCGCCCGCGCTCGAAGTGTGGGTGGACATAGCGTACTTCTCGGCGCCGGCGATGGCGCGGCTGGGGCGGCTGGTCAACGACGCCGGGCTGGTCGAGCGTGCGCTCGACCAGTTAATCGTTCATCAGCACAATCTACAGGCGGCGGCCAGCGGGCTTTTCTGGCACGTAACGTACGTCGAGAACCAGAGCCACTCGCCGTGCCTGTGGGCGCGCGGCAATAGCTGGTTTTCGATCGCGGCGCCGGAGGTGATGGAAGAGGTGTCGCGCGCCGGACTCGCCGACCGCTTTGCCGGCAAGATGACGACGGTTGCCGGCGCGCTCGAGCGCCAGTTGCGCGCGGTAGTGCGGCTGCAAGACCCGAGCGGGCTTTGGCATACGGTGATCGACCGAATCGATTCGTATCTCGAAGCCTCGGCCAGCGCCGGCTTCACGCTGGGGCTGGGGCGCGCCCTGGCGACGCAACTGGCGGGCCTGGAGAGGCGGCCCGCAGCCTACGCCTACGAGCGCGCGATTGCCGCGATCTGCGCGAAGATCAACGAGCACGGCGAATTCACCGGGGTGTCTCAGCAGACCCCGCCCGGCGACTTCGCCTTCTACAATTCGATCGAGATCGGCACTGCCCCGTTCGGCACCGGCGTGTGCATGATGGCGCTGGCCGAGGCGCTGGAAGGGGCGGCCTGAGCAGGCCGGACAATGCTGCTGGTCAGCCCCAACAAGTTGGAGCGGCACTAGTAGAAGCGCGGCTCGCGGGGCGGGCGGGTTTTCCATCGGCGGTGGATCCAGTTCCAGTGATCCGGGTAGCGGCGCACCATCGTCTCGATCGCCGCGGTATAGCGCTGCGTATTCTCGCGCGCCGATTCCTCGCGGTCGCGGGTTTTGACCGTCTCGATTATCGGCAGGCAAGTAATCCGGTGGCGCGTGCTATCGCCGTCGCGCACCATGAAGGCCGGCAGCACCGGCGCCCCGGTCGCCATCGCCAGCCGCGCCAGCGCGTCGCTGGTGGCGGCCTTGAGCGAGAAGAAATCCACGAACACGCCCTTGCGGACGTCGAGGTCGAGCGGGATGGCGACCATGAAGTTCTCGCGCAAGAGCTTCAAAACCGGCCTGGCGCCGCCCTTGCGCGTCACCATCACGGCGCCAAAACGGGTACGCGCCCTGATGACCGCCGCGTCCATCAGGGGGTTACGCAGCGCGCGATGGACCATCGCGATCGGGTTCCCATAGGCGGAGTGACCGACCACCAGCAACTCGAAATTGCCGAAGTGACCGGTGAGGGTCAGGATGCCGCGGCCCTGCGCGCGGCGTATCGCGTCGTCCCAGTGTTCGCGCCCCTCGTAGGTGACGAACTGCGAGACGTTGTCGGTGGTCAGTTCGTCGAAGTGGGTCCATTCAGCCATCATGCGGCCCCAGTTGCGATAGGTGGCGCGCAGGATCGTGAGGCGGCGGGCTACACTCAAGTCGGGAAAGGCGATTTCCAGGTTGCGCATCGCGACCGGCCGGTCGATCCGGTCCAGCGCCATCGCGATCTCACCCAGCCGGGCGGCGGCGCGGACCGCGCGCCCGAGCGGTAACACTCCAAGCCCCGCGCATAACAGCGCAACTGGGCCAAATTCGAGTTGGGCCCGGACGCCCCCGATCTGACGCGCCATCGCGGCTGTGAAACTTCCAGACCCGATGCGTCCACGCAAGTATCGCGGCGCGAGCGGCGCGCTTGGATCCGCCGCTTTACGAACGGCCCCTCCGCAGGCCGCCGGCGTCTAGCGGGCCTCTTTGATCACTCCGGTAGGCGCGGCAAGCGGCGGCGCCGTGGAGGGGGCGGCGGCGATACTCGAGTCTTCGTCGCCGTCATCTTCGTCGCTGCCGGCGCGGCGCGCGGTTGAGTCGGACAAGGGCGACGCGGAGGCGGTCGCGGCCGACTTGCGACGAGTGCCGGCGCCGGGATCGGGCGCGGACGTTGCGGACGTGGCAACGGCGGCGCCCGCGGGGCCCTTGTCATTCATGCTGCCGGGTGGCGGAGGGTTGATCTCCTCGGTATTGAGCGGGGCCGCGCCGCCGGATGGCGCGCCCTCGCCGCCGGGCGCTTCGGTAGCCGGTCCGGTCATCTCAGCGCCGGGCGGGACCGAGATGCTGAAGCTCGGCTTGTAGAGCTCGTGGATCTGTTGCGTCGGCATATCGTGCACTTCCTTTTTGCCGAGCGACTTCAGGAACTGCTCGCGCTGGTCGAGCGAGAGGGTGCGCAGATCCTCGCGCGTGCGAATCACATGCGGGGTCAGGAATACGATCAGGTTGTCCTTATCCGCCTCGCGCGATTTGTCGGTGAACAGGTTGCCGAGCACCGGGATATTCGAGAAGAACGGCACGCCCTGGACGGTCGTAGTGTTGTTGTTGGAGATCAGCCCGCCGATCACGGTGGTGCGATGGTCGCGCGCCATCACGGTGGTCGACGCCGAACGGATCGAGGTGGTGGGACCCAGGTTGTTACTGCTGCTGCTCGACGAGCCCAGGCTAAGTATAGCCGACACTTCCTCGTAGACGTCCAACCTGACGTAATCGCCCTCGGTAACCTGCGGCACGATGTCGAGCGTGATGCCGACGTTCTGGCGGTCGACCGAACTGAAGATCTGGCCGGGCAGGCCCGCGTTGGCGCTCGAGTTGGACAGGAACGGAACGTTCTGGCCCACCACGATCGATGCCTCCTCGTTGTCGGTGGTGAGCAGCGTCGGTGCGGACAGGATATTGGCGTGACTGTCATTTTCGAGCGCCGTGATCAGCGCTATTTCGCAGGGTACGGTGATAGTGCCGGTGGTCGTGGTCGTGGTTCCGGTGGTGGCGCTGGTGAGCGCGGAACTGCTCGGCACGCTGCAAGTGCTGCCCGAGGCCAAGCCCAGCGCGAGGCCGCTTAGCCCCAGCGGATTAGTGAGGGCATTCTGAAGGTTGCCGAAGGTGACCTGGCCCAATCCAGTCGAGCTGCCGAGTTGCGCGCCGCTGGTAAACTCGACGCCGATCTCGCGGGCGCGAGTGACCGAGACCTCGACCAGCACCGCCTGCACGAAGACTTGGCGTCGCGGTACGTCGAGTTGGTCGATGATAATTTTGAGGGTTTCGTAGTCTTGGGGCGCCGCGCTGACCACCAGCGCGTTGGTCGCCGGATCGGCGGTGATCTTGACGGGCATCTCGAATTCGCTCATCTGCTGAGCGCTCTGACCCGCCATCCCGTTGGTCGAGATCGCGCCGCCGCCGCCCGAGGACGAGGAGCTGCTGCCGCTCATCCCGCCACCGCCGAAGCCTCCGCCGCCCCCGAAGCCGCCGCTGCTGCCCCCGAAGCCGCCGCTGCTGCCCCCGAAGCCGCCGCTACTACCTCCCATCCCCCCGAAACCGCCGCCACCCATCCCGCCGAAACCGCCGCCGCCGCCGCCGAGGCTGCTGAAACCGCCGCCGCCACGGCCAAGCGAACCACGCCCCGTCACCGGCGAGAGCGTGCCCACCGACCCGCCTCCGCCGATCAGGCCGCTGATCACATTGAGGATTTCGATCGCCTGTGCATTCTTGAGCCGGTAGACGTGGATCCGCGAGTTCGCCAGCGGCGAGTGCACGTCGAGCTTATCGACCAGCTCCTTGATCTGGCGCATCTGCACCGGGCCGGCCAGCACGATGAGCGAGTTGGTGCGTTCGTCGGGCACGACCCGGTATGCCTTTGACGGACTCTGGCCGCCACCCGCGCCGCCCGCGCCGGGCGCCGGACGGCCCTGCGTCATCGGCCCAGCCGAGCCGGGAGCGGCGCGCTCCGACATGATCTGGTCGATCTTGGGGGCGATGTCGTCGGCGAAGCACAGCTTGAGCGGGATCACGACCAGTTCCTGGTGGAGCCCCTCGGCGTCGAGCGCGCCCAGGATCTTGAGCAGCCGTTCGACGTTGTATGCGCTATCGGTGAGGATCAGGGTGTTGGCTTCAGGGTAGACGGCGACCAAGCCGTCGTGCGAAACCATCGGCTGGATGACGTTCACGATACTGGCGGCGTCGACATTCTTCAGCCGCACCATCCGCGTGACATACTCGTCGCCCTTGGTTAGCGCCGGCTGTTGCAAGCCGGTGAGCTCAGCGTTCTCGCGCACCTCGCGCGCCGGCACGATCTTGGTAATCGGTCCGGCGTCAACCGTGGTGAAGCCCTTGAGCTGGAGCACCGACTGAAAGATCGAATAGGCCTGCTTGGGGGTGACCTTGGTGGGCGAGATCAGGCTGACCTTGCCGCGCACGCTCTCGTCGAGGACAAGGTTCCTGCCGGTGATTTCGCTGATGAACTTGGCCAGGACGGCCAGATCTACGTCCTGAAAGTTCATGGTTATGAGGTTTTCCGGCGGCTCGCCTGGGCCGGAGGGGGCGGACCGCTCCGAGGACTGGGCGGCACTGATGCCCGCCGTGGCGACCGAGAAAAGGAGAGCAAAGGCTAAGGCCTTGGCCCATCTGCATTTCATGCGGGTTACTCCAAGACAGCCGGAGTTGGTAGAGGAAAAGGTTATACGGGCAACCTTACAGTTGCAACTCGAACGATTGCAAATCGGTTCCTGCTTGGCGAGTATGGGAGCATTAGGCGACCCACCCCCTGATGAAGCATCCCCAGCACAATGCGCGGCGGTTTACGTCCGGCGTGGCCGCCGCGTCGCGGCAGCCCTGAACCGGTGCGATTCGAGTACCTGATAGGGATCCGCTATCTGCGCGCCCGCCGGCGCGAGCGATTCGTATCGCTGAGCGCGGCGATCTCGCTGGCCGGCGTGGCGATCGGCACCTTCGTGCTGACCGTTACGCTGGCCATGATGAGCGGGTTCCAGGAGGACCTGCGCGAGCGGCTGCTGGCCTTCAACCCGCACGTCACGGTGGACCACCACGGCGCCGCCGCGTGGGACTCCTCCGCGCTGGCCCGGAAGATCCAGGCCATCCCTGGCGTGATTGCCGTCGCGCCGTACGTGTCGTCGCAGGTGATGGCGGTGTCGCCGGGCGAGAGCGGGCTTCCGGGCTACGTCTCGGGCGGGATGCTCAAGGGGGTGGTTGCGCGGGATAATCCAGTCCTCACCGAGCTGGCGGGGGATCTTACGGCCGGCGGTTTGCGCTCCCTGGTCCAGCGCCATCCGGTATCCCTGATGGAGCATGGGCAGCGGCGCACGGTCGAGCTGCCGGGAGCGATCATCGGGCGTTCGCTGGCCTTGGACTTGGGCGTTCGCCCGGGCGACATCGTGACCCTGATCTCAGCGGGCAGTTTCGTGGGCGCCGGGGCCGGCACGCCGGCGCGGCTGAGGCGCTTCGTGGTGGGCGGACTGTTTTATTCGGGTATGTACGAGTTCGACTCGGCATTGGTCTTCGCCGGACTCGACGACGCGCGCACGCTGCTCTCGGACGACCCGCAGATCGAGAGCGGGCTGGAAGTGCGGGTGCGCAACATCTTCGACGCGCCCGCGATGGCCGCGCGGATCGCGGCGCTGGCGGGGCCGGGCTTCGAGGTCAAGAACTGGACGCAGACCAATGCGCCCCTGTTTTCGGCGCTGGCGCTGGAGAAATTCACTTACTTCATCGTGCTGCTGCTGATCGTGCTGGTGGCGGCATTCAACATTATCGCGACGCTGATGATGGTGGTAATGGAGCGGCGCAAGGAGATCGCGATTCTGCGCGCGATGGGCGCGCGGGCCGGCTCGATCGCGATGATCTTCCTGTGCCAGGGTGTGATGCTGGGCGTGCTCGGGACCGCCGCCGGCGTGGGCGCCGGATTCATCGCTTCCTTCCTGGTCGGCAAGTACCATCTGATCCATCTGCCGCCCGACGTCTTCATGGTCAGCGCCGTGCCGATGCGCCTTTACTGGATCAACTTCATCGCGGTGGCGGCGGCCGCGGTTGCGCTGTGCGCCTGGGCAGCGCTCTATCCCGGACTCAAGGCGCGTGCGCTCTCGCCGGTTGAAGTGATCCGCTATGAATGAGCGCGCGGCGGCCGATCGGGCGCGGCCCCAAGCGGCGCCGCGCGCTACACTGCTAATCGCGCAGGACTTGGTCAAAAATTTCTACGACGGCGATCGCGAGGTGCGCGTCCTGCGCGGGCTGAATCTTCAGGTCAACGCCGGCGACACGATTGCGATCGTGGGCGAGTCGGGAGTCGGCAAGTCCACCCTGCTGCACGTGCTCGGCAGTCTCGAGGTGCCGACCGCGGGCAAGGTCTATTTCGAGGGCCGGGATTTGTTTGCGCTCGATGCGCGCGCGCTGGCCGAGTTCCGAAACCGCCGGCTGGGCTTCGTCTTCCAGTTTCACTACCTGCTCCCCGACTTCAGCGCGCTGGAGAACGTGATGATGCCGGGGATGATCGCGCGGATCCCTGAGAAGGAAACCCGCGCGCGCGCCGCCGAGATGCTGGCGATGGTCGGGCTGGGAGACAAGCTTCAGCGGCGCCCGGCCGAGCTTTCGGGCGGCGAGCAGCAGCGGGTGGCGGTGGCAAGGGCGGTGGTGCTGCGGCCGAGCTTGGTGCTGGCCGACGAGCCCAGCGGCAACCTCGATCCGCACACCGCCGAGGAGGTCCATCAGCGCTTCGGCCTGCTCAATCGCGAGCTCGGGGTCACGCTGGTGATCGCGACCCATAACGAGCGGCTTGCCCGCAGCCTGCGCCGCACGCTGAGACTCACCCCCGAAGGGCTACGCGAAGAACGCCGCGCCTGACGGCATGCTTAAAGAGCCGGCGTCCCCTGCGAAATCGGGCGAGCGGCCAGCTTGCTTTTTGACAGAAAGCCGCTTTTCCGTTAAAATGCCAAGCCGGTGAGACGGAAAACCACCATATACGTAGAGGAAGACCTTCTGCGTGCAACCAAGATAGCCGCTGCCCGAACGGGCAAACGCGACTATCAGGTAGTCGAAGAAGCGTTGCGCGCTTACCTCGGGCTTGAGCTTTTGGAGCGCGTCGGAGCGCGCTCCAAACTGACGGAAGACGAAGCGCTCGATCTAGCCTACCAAGAACTACATCAAAGCCGCCGATCCTAGTAAAAGTAAAATTTACCGGGCGGTGTTGGATCCGGGTGTGCTCGTCTCAGGGCTTCTCTCCGGGCAGGGAGCACCGCGCAGCTTGCTGTGGCTGTGGCTCGAAGGCTCCTTCGAGCTGATAGTGTGCCCTCACCTGCTTGCCGAGCTCGAGCTCGTTCTCCTGCGAGCCAAGTTCCGGCCGTACGTAACAGAGCACGAGGTTCGAGCCTACGTAGCCGTGCTTCGACGCTTGGGCTCCGTTGAGCCGGATCCGAAGCTAACGGACCGGCTCACCCCGGACCCTGGTGATGACTACCTCGTTGCTCTTGCGTGCGCCGCACAAGCGCATTTCCTCGTCTCTGGGGATTCCCATCTCACGGAACTCAAGCAAGCCGAGCCGCCGGTCCTCACTCCGAGAGCTTTCTTGCAACGACTTGCTTCCTCCTGAGCTCGGCGTGCGAACGTGTTCACGCTCTTGATAGGGTCGGCGGCAGCGTGATGAGTGTCGCTGCGGCCGAGCCTGGTGCTGGCCGACGAGCCCAGCGGCAACCTCGATCCACACACCGGCGAGGAGGTCCATCAGCGCTTCGGCCTGCTCAATCGCGAGCTCGGGGTCACGATGGTGATCGCGACCCATAACGAGCGGCTTGCCCGCAGCCTGCGCCGCACGCTGAGACTCACCCCCGAAGGGCTGCGCGAGGAACGCCGCGCCTGAGGGTGCTTTTGAAGGTTCGGCGCCCGGTTTCACGCGCTCACTTGATGGCGTAGAGGTTGCCGTCGCTGGAGCCGACGTAGATGGTGCCGTCCGCGCCGATTGCCGGCGACGACTCCACTATGGACCCAGTGAGGACCTTCCACCTCTTGGTGCCGTTGGGATTGATGGCGTAGAGGTTGTTGTCGTTCGAGCCGACGTAGATGGTGCCGTCCGCGCCGATTGCCGGCGACGAAGCGATGGAATTGCCGGTGGGCAAGTTCCACTTCTCGGTGCCGTTGGGATTGATGGCGTAGAGGTTGCCGTCGTCCGAGCCGACGTAGATGGTCGCGTCGCTGCCGATCGCCGGGGAGCACTGGACATAATGGTAGCCGGGGGAGAACTCCCACTTCTCGCTGCCGTTGGGGTTGACGGCATACAGGTTGCCGTTCTGCGAGCCGATGTAGATGGTGCCGTCGGCGCCGATTGCCGGCGACGACTGGGAAATCTCGGCGGGGAATTTCCACCTCTGGCTACCGTTGGGATTGATGGCGTAGAGGTTGCCGTCGGGCGAGCCGATGTAGATGGTGCCGTCGGCGCCGATTGCCGGCGACGACTTGCCGGAATACCCGATGTCCAAGTACCACTTCTGGGCGCCGTTGGGATCGATGGCGTAGAGGTTGTTCTCGTTCGAGCCGACGTAGATGGTGCCGTCCGCGCCGATTGCCGGCGACGACTCGATGGCATTGCCGGTGGGAAAGTTCCACTTCTTGGCCCCGTTGGGATTGATGGCGTAGAGGTTGCCGTCGTCCGAGCCGACGTAGATGGTCCCGTCGCTGCCGATCGCCGGGGAGGACTGCACACTATAGTAGTGCGTGGGGAACTTCCACTTCTTGGTGCCGTCGGGGTTGATGGCGTAGAGGTTGTTGTCGTCCGAGCCGACGTAGATGGTGCCGTCGTTGGCGATCGCCGGTGAAGAGAAAACCCAGCCGGAGGTGATGAACTCCCACTGCGGGGTACCGGTGTCAGCGGCCGTGCTGAACTGGCTCAGCCCGGTATGGCGGAGGTCGTGATGGAACATCGGCCACCGGACGGGTGGGGCGGCGAAGGCGGTGATGAACTTGTTAATGTCCGGTGTTCCCCATCCGGTAGCCAGGTCCCAGCCGGGGGTCGCACTGAAGCCAAGCACCCCATTGAAGCTGTTGTTGCCGCCCGTCACGTCGCGGAAACCCGCCGTCGCCTGGTTGACGGCCGCAATCGAATAGACCTTCGGATTGATATTTCCCAGACGGGCGACGCCCTTCTTTTGTGCCGCCAGCTTCGTGATTCCCGCCCACACCGGCGCCGACAGGCTGGTGCCGCCCTGAATGTCAATTTCTGCTGTGCCCGACTTATCTGTGCCAAAAAAGACACCCGGGAGGACGCCGCTGGCTAGTATCGAGACATCGGGCACGTCACGAGTTCCGTCAGCAAGTACCCCTGGCCCCGTCTGATAAGAAGGCTTGGCAAAGTAGGAACTGAGGCCGCCACCGGTGGAACCACCGCTGTCGTTCCACACGCGCTCTGCTACGAATCCAACGTCGTTGCCGCTGGAGTTAAATTTGGCGTGGAAGCCGGTTCCACCGACCGAGGTTACGTTGGGGTCGGCCGACATTTCGTTGACGTTGCGCGTGGTTCCCGCAACGCAGTTGTTGCTTGTCGGATCAAAAACGAGCCCGGCGGCACCCTTGTCGCCGCTGGAGACAAAGACCGATATGCCCTGGGAGGCGGCCTGTTTGAAAATTGGATCAAGCGTCTGCGTGTACCAGCTCGCGTTCTTGCCGCAAGAGCCGAAACTGATGCTCATAATGCTGCAAGCATTTTGACTGACTACTGCTTTCATGGAGTCGGTGATGCCACCCTTGCTGGGGTCGCCCAGGTAGTAGCGCTGCGTCGCTTTCGGCGCCACTGCGTGAGACCATTCGATGTCCAGTAAGGCTTCGATTTCGTCACCGTTCTTACCCGGGTTGGTTCCGGACGCCAGAAAAGGCGTCGGGAGGGTGTTCGGCAGTGCAAACTGAGTGTTGAACAAATTGACGGCCGTCGTCAGGAAGTCGGAGTCGCCGACGATCGCTATGCAGGTTGAACCGGTACCGTCAGGTGTCGCCAGTTCGTGGTAAAAGGTACGAAAATCGCCGGGGGCAAAAGCCGTCGCGCCGCCGATTGTCGCGTTGGGTTGCGCTCGACTTCGAGGGTTCGAGTCGGTAGGGAGAGCTTCGCCCAGATCGATGGATTCGTCGGTGTAGGTTACCGTATGCAAGCCAAGCTTTGATGCCGCTTGTGCGCGGGAAATGGTCCGCAGCCGCGGGTGGATCGTCATCGGCACGGCCTTGCGCATATTGTCCAGCCCGTTGATTGCGCCGATCACTCCGGCAAACTGCGCCGGAATCATGGGTCCCCTGGTATTCGCGTATACCGGGCCGTTGCCGAACGCCATAATCGGCGTATCAAATGCCTTCTTGGCTGTGGCAACGCGCCCCGTGAAGCTGATGCTGCGGTTCGGCCTGTCCACCTTGGTGACCACGAAGCCCTGCGATTGCAGCCAGTCGCGGACCCCATCGCACTCCTTCTGGCTGGGCCCGAACCTAGCCGCGAATTGCTGCGGCGTTATCCACTTCTCGTACTGCGATGACGCCGGATCTTGCTGGTCGGCGAGGAGCTGGTCGAGGGCGTTACTGTTGCGTAGCGCCATGACCACTTCCATCGAGAGCCGCAGGTCTGGATTGGCGGGGCCAATCGGGGTGTTGGTCAAAGCCTCGGAGGGAAAGTTGTCCAGCAGCTCTACGGCCTTCTGTGCGGACCCCCGGCTGGCTGTCGCCAGTGAAAGTATTGCTGTCGCTACCGCCACCCACACGAACATACGTGGGAGCGCCGGCAAACAACGAAATCTGCGACTAATCCCTCTAACCGGAATTTTCATTTTGACTCCCCCGTTCACGCTACACAGAGCACATCCTGGCTGAGATGTGGGACCGCGGCGCGCTGGATTTCCGTTGTAACCTTCGCCGTCAAGGCCGTATAGAGCAAATCCGGGCCCCAAGAGCAAGAGTTGGCAGCCTTTGGCGTCGCGTAGCCTCCAGCCCGCCGATGATGGGGTGGCCGTGGCGCGGGCGGTGGTCCTGCACCCGAGCTTGGTGCTGGCCGACGAGCCCAGCGGCAACCTCGATCCGCACACCGCCGAGGAGGTCCATCAGCGCTTCGGCCTGCTCAATCGCGAGCTCGGCGTCACGCTGGTGATCGCGACCCATAACGAGCGGCTTGCCCGCAGCCTGCGCCGCACGCTGAGACTCACCCCCGAAGGCCTGCGCGAGGAACGCCGCGCCTGAGCGCGCTTGGCCGTGACGGCGCCTCCCACGGTCCAAGCCTGTGCGCACGCCTCTGATGTCGAGGGTGGCCGCTTTTATTTCTATAGCAAAAATGCTATAAGAACCGGGTGGCGAACTGGGCGAAGGAGTTAAGTTCGTGACCAAGCGTTTGCAGACCATCAAGAGAAAAATGCTTGTGGATCGTGATGTGCGCACCGCCTACGAAGCCTTGGGCTATGAATTCGATCTCGCGCGCGAATTGATCGCGGCGCGCGTGCGCGCCGGACTGACCCAGGCTGAGGTGGCGGAGGGCATGGGCACCACGCAATCCGTGGTCGCGCGGCTCGAAAGCGGCGCTCAAATGCCGAGCGTGAATACTCTTCTAAAATTTGCCAAGGCTACGCGCTCGCGTCCGATCATCAAGCTTCTTGCCGCGTAACCTTCAGGGAGACAAAGGTCACGCTGGTGATCGCGACCCATAACGAGCGGCTTGCCCGCAGCCTGCGCCGCACATTGCGACTCACCCCCGAAGGGCTGCGCGAGGAACGCCGCGCCTGAGCGCGCTCTCGAGAGGGCGCAGCGTGCCCGATGCCTGTGCATCCGGCGCCGCACGTTTGGTTTACATCGCATTCCTGATTGGTTAGGTTGGGCGGCGCTGGTGTTGCCTGGCAGGGTGCGGAAAAAGCATTCGCAGTTGAAGAGCGGCTCACGAATGGTGTCGGCACCCTGCACTAAAGCTGGCTGCTTTCCTAAGTCTTCTCCCCCTGACCAGGGGGAGATAACGGAGAGGGAGCAGGCTGCGGAAGCTTCTTCCGCAGCCTGCCGGTGAGGGTGGAAAGGTCCGACGCGCGCCGCACAGGCGCGTCCCGCTGCTTGGTTGCCGTGCTGTTTGCGCTCCTCGCGAGCGCGACGCCCGCGCATGCCCAGGCCCCGGCCAACCTCGTCTCGCAGATCCGCATCGAGGGTAACCAGCGGGTCGAAGACGACGCCATCCGCATCCATATCCAGTCCCGTCCCGGCGAGCCGCTCAACGAGTCGCTTGTCGATCGGGACATCAAGGCGCTCTACAAGATGGGCTTCTTCGAAACGGTCGGCGCGCGCCTTGAGCGGGAGAAAGGCGCCCTGACGCTGGTTTATCGGGTCAAGGAGCGCCCGATGGTGTCGGACGTCAAGTTCGAGGGAATGAAGGCGATCCGCACCACCGACGACAAGATCGTGGACGCGACCAAGCTGCATGCGGGCTCGATTCTCGATCCCCAGCAGGCCGAGGAGACCATCAAGGAGGTCAAGAACGCTTACGAAGACAAGGGCTACCTGGACGCCTCGGTCACGTTCGACCCGACCGCGCAGCCCGACAACCAGGTGATCGCGGTGTTCAAGGTCAACGAGGGTCCGCAGATCGAGATCACGCGCATCGAGTTCACCGGCAACAAGGCGTTCCCCTCGAAGGAGTTGCGTATGGTGATGGAAACCGGCACGCACAATCTTTTGAGCATCATCACCGGCGCCGGCATCCTGGACCGCAAGAAGCTCGAAGGCGACGCCGACCACCTGACCGCCTACTACTACGACAACGGCTACCTCAACGTGCACATCGGCGAGCCCGAGATCATCCGCCACGGCAACAGCCTGACGGTCAGGATCCACGTCGATGAGGGCGAGCCGTACAAGGTCGGCACCGTGCAGATCTCCGGCGATCTGAAGTTTCCGGAGAAGGACCTGCACGATCGGCTGACGCTCAAGCCGGGCACGGTCTTTCGCGGCTCGACGATGCAGCACGACGTGCTCGGGTTGTCGGACTTTTTCTCGAACCGCGGCTACGCGTTCGTCAACGTGGACCCGCGCACCCGGCTCGATCCGACCCGCCACCTCGTGGACCTGGATTTCGCAATCACGCCCGGGCAACTGGTGCTGGTCGATCGCATCAGGATCTCCGGCAATACCAAGACCTCCGACAAGGTGATCCGGCGCGCGCTGCGCATCCAGGAGCAGGAGCCGTACTCGGCGGAGGCGATTCGCGACTCCAAGGTGCGGCTCGACCGGCTGGGCTTTTTCGACCAGAGCCGGATCGTGACCTCGCCGGCCTCCCAGCCCGACCGTATCAATCTCGACGTCAACGTGCGTGAGGGGAACACCGGCTCGTTCCAGATTGCGGGGGGATTCTCGACCGCCTCGTCGGTATTCGGCGACTTCCGGGTCGGAGACACCAACATCTTCGGGGGCGGCGAGTCGGCGATGCTGGACGCGACGATCGGCGTCCTGTTCCGCAACTTCACGCTCAGCTACACCGAGCCCTATTTCCTTGACATGCCGCTGACCGCCGGCATGGAGCTGTTCGACTCGGAGATTTTCTTTGAAGAGTTCAACCGCAGCGCGGTCGGCTTCGACCTGAAGAGCTACTATCCGCTGGTCGACCTGGGGCTCAAGAAACTCGGGCCGCTGTCGATGGAGGACGTCCAGGCGGGACTCGAGTACCGCCTCGAGAACGTGGGCATCGGCGGCGTCACTTCGCCGATCACGGTGTACGACATCCGCAGCTTCAAGGGCCACTCGGTGACCTCGGAGGTGATACCGACCATCAAGCGCTTCACGGTCAACAATCCGATCGATCCGCGCACCGGTTCGGTGCAGTCGCTGACCGTGCAGTTTGCCGGGCTGGGCGGCGACAACGTGTTCGTCAAGGGCGTGGCGCACGCGCGGTTTTTCTTTTCGTTCCTGGACAGCCCGGAGTTCGGCAACTGGGTCTATTCGATCGGCGGCGACTACGGCATCGGGACCAATCTCCGCTCCGGGACGGGCGGCGAGCTGCCGCTGTTCGAGCGGTTCTTTCCCGGCGGGGTGGGCGGCGGCGGCGACGTGCGCGGCTACGAGCTGTACCGGCTGGGCCCGCGGGTGACGGTGTACGACGAATACGGCAATCCAATCTCGTACCAGGAGGTCGGCGGCAGCAAGGAGGTTCTCCTGAGCAACGAGATTACCTTCCCGATCCTGGAGGGGCTGGGCATCCGCGGCGTGATTTTCATGGATGCGGGCAACTCGTTTCGCCTGCGCGACACCTTCGAAGTGACCAAGCTGCAGGCGGCCTTTGGAGCCGGGATCCGATGGCGCTCGCCGTTCGGGCCGCTCAGGCTGGAGCTGGCGCGGCCGATGAATCCGCGCCCGGGCGACACCGCCGTCGACTTCGTATTCGGCGCCGGCTCCCCGCTCTAGCAGGCTGCGGAAAAGGCTTCCGCAGCCTGCTCCCCCTCTCTTATCTCCCCCTGGTCAGGAGAGCTTTGCCAAACTTGGGAACGGGGCGCTCCTTCTTCCCCTCGCCCGCTCCTTTGCGGGAGAGGTCGAGCGGCGCGACGCTTGCGATCTTTTTCGCAAGCGGCGTGACGCGAGGGTGAGGGTGCAGGAAACCCTTGCGCCACAGCGAGTTTGGCACCCTCACCCGCCGACCGATTTGGAGCCAAATCGGTCGGTGACCTCTCCCGACTTGCGCCCGCGGCCGGGCCGCGGACGCGGGAGAGGAGGTGGAGGGGGACGCGCGGTGGTTTGCAAAGCACTCCTGGTCAGGGGGAGAAGACTGAGGTTTTTCACCGCGATGCTCACTTCGTTCGAGTCGGTGGGAGCTTGCCAGCCTATCGAGCGAAGCGAGCATGTCGGTGAAAGCCGGTTTTCATGCAGGGTGCTTCAGTCATCGGCGAAGTATCCCGCCTCGAAAATCGTTTTTCCGCACCCTGCTAGTGCCGTTCCAGGAGCCGTGGATGAACTTGGTCTTTTTGGATTGAAGCGGCAGCGCAGTGCGGCCGCAGTGGCGGCGGGCGTCTCGCCCGCGCCGGGGGCGACCGCTGCTTCGCCGGCTTTTGATTAGACCGGCGGGCAGGTTGCAGACAGGCTGGCTGGCGACGGCCGGAGAGCGGACTGGTTGGCGGTGCCGGCGCGGGCGATGATCGTAACGGTGCGGCTGGTGATCATAATGTTGGAATCACCGATCGGGCAGCGCCGGAGTGTCGATGCCGACGGGTATCGATTCTTGGGTTGAGAGACAAACTCGGAAAAAGAACCGGCACCTCGTCATATTTTCTCTTTGAATTCCCTGAAGGCGTCTATCAATTGGCGGAATGAGGTGGGCTTATATCGCTCAAAACTCTCCAGGTCCACGTAAACAAAATCGTATTTCAAGTTTGCCTGCACCCGGTTGATGTCTTCGCACCATTGCCGTAGCCGTTCCATCTTGCGCGGCACGTCCAGTTCTTCCTGCCCTTTGGTTTCGACAACGAAAATTCGCTTGTCCGATAGCTTGACCAGAAAATCGGGATAGTAGTTGGAAATGTCGCCGTCCGCGTTGACGTAGTCCAACTTGAAACCCACTGCCAGATAATTCTTTGCGTACGAAACCACGTCGGCGCAGTCTTCCAGAAAGCGCGCGAACAACAATTCAAAACGGCTGTCGCCAATTATCCGGTTGAAGACGCTCTTGGTCGGGACGAGATAGCCCTGGTCCTTCGCCACGAATGGGCGTGTCTGCCGCAATTTGATAGTGTCCCGAATTTCGGCGTCGCCTTTATCCCGCACGGTGAGAGCGTTAATCGCCATCTTGAACGATTCGAGCAGAGCTTTGGTGGCGGCCAATTCCGACAAGTTGCGCAGTGTGTTCGGGTCTTCGAGTTCCACCTGCCGGTCGAACAGTTCGGTTTGCACAAAAGCTTTGACCTTGCCGTACAGCACATCGTAGCCGCTGACCAGCCGCAAATCCTTCATGATGGTCTGTGCGAAGTAGCCGATAACGCTGTGGTAATCGGCGATGCCCGCGGTGTCGAGGATGGTTGTGTGCGTCACTTCGCCGGTGGTGATGTCCTTGAAGACGATTTCACGCTGTTCTTCCTCGCTGAACTGCAGGTACGCCACGCGCTGATGCGCGAGAGTGTGCACGTCCAGATCGCCCAGGTTCTTGTATTCCCGGTAAACGCGCGGTGTCAGAATCGGGATTTCAATATCCAGAGCGTCGATGTCCTTCTTCGCGTTCTCTTTGTCGATCTCCACTACCAGCGGCGTTTTGGGTTGCGTTCCTTCTCCCATCGGTTTGCGTTCCAGTATCACGCCTTCCCTCTGGATCGATTCCACGAAGTCCATAAAGGCGTTGGTGCCGACCACGCTGACTTCTTCCGGTACGCCGCCTGAATACATTTTGCGCAAGCCGCGTCCCAAGGTCTGTTCGGGCAGGATGTTGCTCGGTGCGGAATAGGCGCGCAGGCCCACAATCGTCGTGACGTTGCGCACGTCCCAGCCTTCTTTGAGGACCATCACCGATATAATGGCCTTGAAGGGACTGTCGAACCCGTCAATCGACCTGGCTTGCTCACGCAGCTTGTCCAATTCCTCTTTGCTCTTGCCCGACGTTGATTCGGAAATCTCTCCGTTGTTCTTCGTGTGAATCACCAGAACCGCGTCTTTTTCTGAAAATTCTGGATAAGTGGCTCGCAGATACGCGGCCACGTCGTCGCAGTTGCGGGTGTCGTCGGTCATCACGAACAGGATGGCTTTCTTGTCCAGCTTTTCGTGTTCGGCATACGCCTTCCGCCACTCGATCACTCCCAGGTGAATGTAATCGGCGTACTTCTCGGTGAACTTGGCGCTCTGGCGTTCCAGCAGTTTGGCCCGGCTAGGAGCGTCGGGCAGAACGGGGTGCTTAACCACGTTTTGCGAGATGGCTTCCACCAGCGGGTAATCAGCGACAGTCTGCACGAAAATCGCGCCGTTGTTGTGCCTAGGCGTTGCGGTCACGTCCACTTGCAGGGAGAGGGCGGACCCCTTTTGCTTCAGCCGGTTGTGAATGTCTTCGATGGACTTGAACCAAGCCATCCGCGGATCGTGGATATGGTGCGCCTCGTCGTTCAATACGACCAGTTCGTCAATGTCGCGCACAATCATGCCCAAATCCACTTTAGATTCGGTTGTCGCGCCGCTGGGCCGCTTGCCGAGAAAGTATTCCATCGTGTCTTCATCATCGGGCGAAGCGGGAATGTCGTCCCCGGCATAGACGCGGTGGATGTTGGTCAGGAAGATGTTGCCGGTGGGGCGGGTGACGTGCACCTCATCCTGCCGGTGCAGAGTCAGTTGAAAATCGTCGCGCCAGTTGCGCCCGTCCACACCGTCGTCGGGCAAGATCGGGTCGTCTTTCAAAAAGATGCGCAGGCCCTTAAAATCCTTGTAGATGCGATCCAGCACGATGATGTTGGGAGCGATCACCAAAAAATTGCGCGCCAGCCCCGACTCTGGTTCATACAGTTTGTGGTAAAAGCTCCACGCTAGAACCAGGCTCAACACCTTGGTCTTGCCTGTGCCGGTCGCCATTTTCACCACGAAGCGCCGCCAGGTCTCGTCAAACATCCCCGCCGACACAGCACCGGAACTGTCAAAACGCATCAGGTCGAACTTGTCCTGCACGCCAACAACGTCGTAGAGATAGACGATCGTTTCCAACGCCTCGCGTTGAGCAAAATAATATTGAAACTCGGCCATCGTGCCGTCGGCTTGCGGCATCAGATGTGGCGTGTTGAACCACCAGTTGAGCAGACTGCGGCTGGTGTCCGTTGCACCTTCATAGCTGCGATCCCGCCACTCCTTCACTTTCTTGCGCAGTTCCGACACCAGCGGCGGCATCAGCTTTTCAGAGCTTGACTCCCGCAGGGCTTCATCCGCCGGGAACCATCGGACGGCCGGATCGAGGATGGCGTAGGGCGATTCGGGAAAGTTAGGATGGAGCGCCATTATCTCTTCGCTCCCACGGTCACTTCGACGATGGTCATGGTGTCGTTGCCGAAGATATCCACCACCTTCACCGCGATCTTGCGCCGCCCCGGCGGGCATTCGTGAAAGACGCTGGTCAGTTCGATCGAACGGTCTTTCTTGGTGCGGAAGGATTGCCACTCATTTTCAAAAATGTAGTCCCCCGTCCATCGCTCTTCCCACGCGCCGCTGTCTTCGTTCGTCACGCGGACTATCTCGCGCTTGCTCTCAAAGTCGAAATCCACTGACCAGTAATCGATCCAGTCGGTCCATTTCTTGGTGAGCCGTTCGCGGCTGACGATGCCCTTCGCGTCCTTGCTCACCTTTACGATCTGTCCCTTCTCCACGACAATCTTGCTGCCTTTATCTTTCAGCGAAGCTTCCGCGTTGGCGATCGAATCCTGTGAGTAAAATACTGAAAAGTCGGTCAGCTCGACCGCAACGCTGTTCTTCTTGACCAGCGGCTTAACCTCGATGGCTGCAACGTCGTGAAAGACCACTTGATTCTTTTCCACCGCCCGCTTGTCGAACACCTCGGCAGGGATGTACTTGGGGGCGATGTCAATGCCTTTGGCGCGGGCTTCGTCCAGCACGTTCGGAAAGAGGCCCATCTCGAATTCAAAGCCGAGAATGTCCACGCGAGTGATGTGCTTCTGGCGGCATTCCAAGATGACCTCTTCCACGAACAGCCGCGTCACCGGCAGATTGACCGGGCCGACTGCCACGAGCCGTCCGGCCTTTCTGCCCTGAAAGGTGACAAAGCCGTCGGTCTTTTCGGCACGGTAGGCGCGCAGGATGAGATCGACAAACGCGGCCTCTTTTTGTTCCAACTGCTGTTGCTGTTCCGCTTCGCGCAGGTTGGGATTGACGCCGATGTAATGCTGGCGCTCGTACTTGCCCAGGTTGAGGATTTCAAAGGCCCGGTAGTCCCTGCCTTCGGCTTTCAACTGCCGCTGCACACCGATCAGGCGCTTGCGGGTGGTGTGGATGGCGAACTTGCCCAGGTCGCTAACGATCCATTTCCGCCCCAGCTTCTCCGCCACTGCCGCCGTCGTCCCCGATCCGCAAAACAAGTCGGCAACGAGATCACCTTCATTGGATGAAGCCTTTACGATGCGTTCAAGAAGAGCTTCGGGTTTTTGTGTGGGGTAGTCGACGCGCTCGTCGGCGACGGGATTAACGGCCGGAATATCTGTCCAAAGATCTTGAAGTTTGATTCCCTCCATTTCCTCCAAATACTGTTTGTACTGAATTCGGCCAGTCTTTTCCTTGGGGAAGATCAGACGGCCTTGTCTGTCCAATTCTTCCATCTTTTCGCGGGTCCACTTGTAACCATTTGAATGCGGCAAGAATCCCTTGTATTCGTAGTAGAGATTAGGCCGAACTCCCGGATTGCCTGTTGGTATCGGGATGTACATTCGGCCATTTTCATCTTTCCGAGCTCGCTGAAGGTACTTTTCCTCATACGCGTGATACTGCATATTGAACGTGTATTTCGCCGTTTTTGCGTACCAGTAGACAGTATCGTGCAAGACCCCGCATTGCTTGCTGGATAGGCCGGTGGACGTGGATCGCTTCCAGATTATTTCATTGACGAACAGGTCTTTTCCAAACACCTCATCCAATACCGAGCGAAAAAACGCGCTCACACGCCAATCGCAGTGCACATAAATACTCCCCTCCTCCGCCAGCAGATCGCGCATCAGGATCAGCCGTTCGTAGATCATGGCGATGAAGGAATCGGCACCCTTGCCCCAGGTGTCGCGGTAGGCGATTTCTTCCAGGATGTTGGGTTTCTTGGTGAAGGTGTCGCCGCCAATCTCGATGTCCATCGAAAAATCCGCGCCCACGTCAAACGGCGGGTCAATGTAGATCAGCTTGAGGCCGCCCTGCTTTTCGATCTCATCGCGCAGCGGGCCGTTGTTGAGCGATGAGAGGATCAGCTTGTTGTCGCCCCAGATGAGCTTGTTCGTCCAGCCCTTGAGCTGACGGCCGCGGGCGTCAGTGGCGAACAGGTCCGCTTGCAGCGCCGTCTCTGCGGGCTTCTCTGCACGCGGCTCGTCCACTTGCTCGATGACCTGAAAGGGCAGGACGATGTTGCAGACCTCGCTGGTCTTCCCGTTCCAGACCAGTTCCACTTCGCGCTTGTCCTCGAACAGCAGGAAGCGGAATTTGTCCGGTAGCGGCTTGTCGGCTTCGATATAGCGGATGATTTCCTGTTGTTCCTGTTCGGTCAGTCGGGCCATGAAAATTCTCTTCTTCTCTATGTAATCGCTACGGTGCGGGCTTTCATATTCTCATAGGAAGCAACTCTCGTTCTCAAGGTCTTCATGGGGGGGGACTTTACGGTGGCGATGGGTCTGGTCATGGCCACCGGCACTAGGGCGTGGTCATAAGGTGGCCGGTTTTGGCTTTCGCGTCATACGGGCGTATGCGGATTTCGACGGTAAGACCCAGCGCGGTAAGGCAAGCCGTGAGCCGGTCGATGGTCACGCTCACCGTGTGCCCGCGGGGAACCTTGGGTAGGGTGGGCTGGTCCGTGCCGCAGCGGCGCGCGGCCTCCAGTTGCGTGAGTTTGCGCCGCTTGATGGCTTCGTCAATGGCGGTGATGAGTCCGCTTTTCGCGGTGAGTTCTGCCGCTTCGGCAGGCCTAAGCCGGAATTTCCGTTTTGAAACCCGATTCAAACTCGCACCAAGACCACGCGGTTTGCAAACGCAAAGTCTGAGCCCGGATTTGAGTCCGAAGGCTTTCCAGGGCGCCGCAACCGGCGCGTCCTGCCTCGCCTTGATGCGAAGATACCGAAACTGGCTCCTTTTCCGACCGAGTTCTCAGACACTTATCCCTTTCGCTACCCATCTCGTCACTGGAATCTGCTGCGTTCTGCAGGCCGCCTATCCCGCCGGCGACGGCACCATCGCGATGGTACCACGAGGCGGCCGCGCACGAGCACGGCGACGGCGTTCCTCCCAGCCACGCCGACGCCGTTCGCTGGTATCGCAAAGCCGCCGCGCAGGGTGACGGCGACGCCGCACGAAAGCTCCGCGCGATGGGCCTGGACTAAGCCCGAAAACGTCAGTTCTGGGTCCTTGGGTTGAGAAACAAACCCAGAAAAAGAACCGGCACTTCCACCGGCGCGGGGAGGCCGGCGCTACGAAAGAAGAACCGGCACGGAGGCCGGCGCTACATGGAGAACCGGCACCCGCCACCGGCGCGGGGAGGCCGGCGCTACGAAAGACCGGGCGAGACGCCCGGCGCCACTTTCAATCAAAAAGAGTAATTTCTGGTGTTGAAGTGGCGGCGGTCGCCCCCGGCGCGGGCGTCTCGCCCGCTGCTTCGCCGGCTTTTGATTAGAGCGACGGGCAGGTTGCACACAGGCTGGCTGACGACGGCCGGAGAGGGGACTGCTTGGCGGCGCCGGCGCGGGCGATGATCGTAACGGTGCGGCTGGTGATCATAACGTTGGAATCACCGATCGGGCAGCGGACCGCGTCAAGCTGACGGAGGCACTCGTTGGCACATACGTCTGTCCCTTCTGGGCAAGTGACCGGAGATTACGCAAACAACCGAAGGATGAAGCGTTCCCCCTCTTCGACAAGCTCCGGCTCCGTACCGTTGTGTGCCCTCATACCCAGGATGATCTTGCGCGGGATGCCCATGCCCATGTGCTCCAGATAGCCGTAATCCCCCATCACGTCTTTCAGGAGTTGGTTCCTGGCTGCCCGGCAACCTGTCCGCATTCGCTCCGGCGTAATGCCGTTTGGAAGCCGTCCCGGAGAGATGATTTCCAGGCGGTTACTGTAAACGGCGAGTTCAATGTCCGTGCTGAAGAGGAGGTAGTCCCGGTGGATGATTGCATTTACTATGGCCTCGCGCAGCGCCTCTGGTGGGTAGGCAGGCTTGTCGATCCTCCTGCCGTTTTCGAGCACCGCCGTAACAGGCGTATTCCGCCGCACAAAATCGAGAGCCTGGTCAACGAGGCCGTTTTCCACCAGTGCCTCATCCGCTCCCAACAAGGGCGTCATCGGCCCGCGCAGCGCCGCACGTTCGCGCGCGGCATAGTCCTTTTCAGTTCCCGGAAAGGCGGCGGCATCAATGCCGGCCTGCGGGAGAAAGCGGTTGGGCGTCTTGCCAAACAGGAGCATTCCGCCAACCGTGACGCCCTCCTCGATCATAAAGTCCGTATTGACAAGCAACGTTCGCCAGGCTGCCTCATCCTCATCGGGCGGCATTTGTTGTTGCCGAATCCGGCCGAAATAGTCGCGGAGCCGCCTGCGATCCAAGTCGGCGAGCGTAGTCCCTGAAATCGGCCGCAATTCAGCGCGGACGGAGCCGCGTTGCTGGAAAAGTCGCGCCAGTTCTTCCGGACTTGCTTCCCTGCTCTGGGTTCCAACCCGGATGTAATACTTATTGCTATTGTTGTGCCAGCGGCTGTGAACGTCGTAGCCGCGCGTCACCCGCACAATAGCCACATTTTTCCCTGGCTCAACATCGCGAACCACCTCAAAAAAAGGAATGATGGCGGGCCGGATCTTGTCCCGGCATGTGGTCATCACCCATTCTTCGAGATTAGTTCTGGTCAGCCCGGCGATGCTCCCGTCATCTGCCACGCCCAGAAGCACCATTCCGCCGCCGAGGTTCGAGAAGGCCACAAGCTCCTTCGCAAGGTCATAGTTTTGCAGCACGTCCAGCTTAAACTCGACCCCGGAGTTTTCCCCGTTGTTAATGACTTCTAGCAACTCGGTGTGCGTCGTCATACGTCAAAACCCATACTTGGAACGCCGCATCTCGAAGGCATCCTTTCCGCCTTCGAGGATCTCTTCTACCAACTCGCGTACCGGCTTGGAGTCGATGGACGCCATATGTTCGCGTGCAATCTTCGCGTGACCTTCCCCACCCTCGCCTGAGGCGGCCAAGCCCAAGATCAGTTCCGCGTCGCCGAGGACTGGAATATTCGCATTGTGGGTTGAAAAAACGAATTGACGATGCCGTTTTTCCTGTCGCATGATCGGCACTACGCCCTCAGTGATAAAGCGGTTGTCGAGGTCGTCTTCCGGCTGGTCGACAACCAGAGGAGCTTCGGACTCCAGCAACAGAAGCAGCAGCACAGCCGTGGCCTTTTGCCCGGTGGATAAGGCTTCGAGCGTCTGCCACATGGGCGGTTCACGCTCCGGTGCCGTATTCAGCTCGATCTTCGTCGTTGCCGGAAGGTCAAGCTCCTCGATTCTCATAAACAGGTCCAAATCAGCCTGGGAAATTCGCTCGGCCGAGCCTGCTGGCAAGCCGTAGCGCTGCATGAGCGCCTCTTTGCCCTCCCGGCAACGCTGCGCGAAATCGGGCAGCGAAAGCTGTTCCAGTAACCGCAGCCGGTCCAAGGCAGCGCTCAGGTTTCCGCCGACCTCACGCAATAACTGCTCAAGCGGTTCGCGATTGCCCGCCATAGTGACTTCGACCTGGACCCGGTCCCGAAGCTTGCGAGAAACCTTGTTCGCCGCCTTTTGAAACTCCCGGTACTCGCTCGCTTTGAGGTCTTCCCATTCCGAAAGCAGCTTGCGGCGGTGAGCCTCGTGAGCGGTCAGGTCACGTTTGAGGGACTCTTTCTTCTCTCTCAGGGGGCGAAGGTCTTCTATCTGCTTTCGCAGACGGATAAACTCAGCTCCGTCGATCCTCGATTTCTGAAGCTCCCGCAGGAGCTTCTCGTACTTTTCTTCGATGACCTTCCGTTTTTCCTCCCAGCGGACTTTTGTGCCCGCAACGGAACCGTCCGCTTCTGCCAGCGCCTTGGCGAGCTGGTCGGCGATCGTCTTGAGGTTCGTGCTCAGCGTACCCAGAATCGCTCCTATTTCCGCCAAGATCGCCGCGTTCGGAAGCCCGTCTAAAGCCTTTGAAGAAACGAAAGCGGCATCGAGCGGAATCGCTTCTACCAACTCACTGTGAAGTGTGCGGATAGGCTCCACTCGCTCAGCGACATTGGCAAATACACGCTCTTCCCGGATAAGAAGGCTTTTCTCCTTCAGGCGTTCCTCGAGCCCCGCTTCCTGGAAGCGCTTTTGGGTCTCTTCAAGACCGGGGAGCGCCACCAGCCGCTCGTCGAGGGCTTTCATCTCGCGGCGGACATCGACGATGCGACTCCGCGAGCGTTCCAGCTCTAGCTTGACCTTGGACTTTCGTCCTGAAAGTGTTGGATCGCGATCAACGAACCGCTCCAGCAGCAGCGTGAGTTTTTCGCGGCTTTTGGTGAGTTCGGATATTTCGTGCTGCCCAAACACCTCTACGCCCGGCATCACATCTTTCGGAGCAAGCGTTAGCACTTCCCCAGTTTCGTCCTTGACGATCGGCGGATTCGGGACTGACCGCTCGATGGTATAGGAGCGCACAGACGGCTTGTGCGAGCGCACCAGCAGAGAGATTTTAGTGCCGGAGCGAAGCACATGACGGATAACACCCTCATGCGCCTTGCGCGCCTCTTCTCCGAGCGGGTCGAGGCCGAGCGCGTAGCGCATGCTCTCGATCAGGGTAGATTTCCCGGTCCCTCTTCCCCCAACCAGGACGTTAAGATTGCCGTTGAAGTGAACGGACGTGTCACCCAAGAATCCGCCTTCCCATGTCAGAGCAAGAAACTCGGCATGCGGCTCCGGTTGCGGATCACTGTTCAGACGAATGCGAGACTCCGGGTCAAGGAAGGCCTGTCGCAAAGCCTCGACTGAGACGTTCGACATCTTGATGAAACAGGACGCACCATCCTTCTTCAGGTCTTCTGGGCTGCATACGTCGGAGGCGTTTATGACCGCGACGGGGCGGTCGCGATGGTGCTCCCCGTCCTTGTTCTCTAGGATTTGCCGGATGCCTTCCGGCGCGTCAGGAATCGGGCCGCCAATGGCGCAGGCAAGAAGATCAGCCGACTTCCATACATTGACGCGGGGCTGCCCGGAGAGCTTCTTCAAAAGCCCGTTGTCGGCTGCAACGTGCGCGGCTATGCAGATTGACCCCCATCCTTTCGCCTTCTCAAGGAGTTCAATGGAATCCAGGCTCCCGGTGGGCGAGGCAGTTTCGGTATCGTGAACGCCGCACTCACCAATAAACCGTTCGAGCACGTTGTCCCTATCGGGATCGAAGAGGCACAGGAAGTGTACCCCGTCCTTGGTAAAGGCCTCGAAGCCGCCGAAGGCGAACAGCCCAGCGGCGCGGGCGGCTTGTACGAGCCCCTTCGATTCATCAACCCGGTAATGGTCCGTCACGCCGATGACTTCGATTCCAACTTCGCAGCAAACTGCGATGATCGCGGCATTGTATTCAGCCTCGGTTTTGAAGGTCGTTTGTTTGCTGTGCTTCTTCAGATAGGCGAACGGGTTGACCTGCAAGGCGCAGCGGTAGAACCGCGCGCCGTCTGGAAGTTTCAAGGCGACGTTCAAGCGCTCTGAGACCGTTCCTGTGATGTCGCTCGTCTTGACCGTCATTGGTCTACATCCCGCATCTTCATACCTCAAACACCTTGAGCACTTCGTCGCCGTAGTGGTTGATGACCTTGATGGCGATCTTGCCTTACTCGGGCTTGTCGAAGGGCCGGCTCACCGTGCTGTAGAGACTGCTCCACGCCGCTTCATCGATGTCAGGCCGCAGCGCGCGTTTGAGTTTGTCGTAGGGATCATCGGCTCCGGTAAAGTAGGCGTGCCGCACGAAGAAGCTCTCGCCGTTGTAGTCGGTGTCGATGAACCAGCAGGCGATGTCGTCGGTGGAGGCGCTGCGAATCTGTCCGGTGGTCGGGTCGTATACGTCCACGCCCTTGATCTCGGCAACGATCTGCCCGTTCTTCTTTTTGATCTCCACATCGGGCTCGCCGAAGACCATGAAAAGGTCGCCTGCGCCGGTCTTTTTGAGCAGTTCGTCGCCCATTGCAGGTCCGGGTTCATCTTGGCCAGCAGCACGGTCAGCTTGCCGATACATTCGAGCCGGAATTTCCCTTTTTGAAGCCCGATTCAAGCTCGCACCAAGACCACGCGGTTTGCAAACGCAGAGCTTGAGCCCGGATTTGAGTCCGAAGGCTTTCCAGGGCACCGCAACCGGCGCGTTCTGCCTCGCCTTGCTAGAAAACAACGAAACTGGCTCCTTTTCCGACCGAGTTCTCAAAACACTTATCTCTACCCCTATCTCGTCGCTGAAATCTGCTGCGTTCTGCAGGCCTCCTATCCCGCCGGCGACGGCAGCATCGCGATGGGACCGCGAGGCGGCCGCGCACGGGGACCTCGACGCGCAGTTCAACCTCGCCTACATGTACCAGCACGGCCAGGGCGTTCCTCCCAGCCACGCCGGCGCCGTTCAATGGTATCGCAAAGCCGCCGCGCAGGGTGACGGCGACGCCGCACGAAAGCTCCGTACGATGGGCCTGGACTAAGCCCGAAAATCTCAATTCCGGGTCCTTGGGTTGAGAAACGGACCCGGAAAAACCGGCGCGGAGGCCAGCGCTACAGAAAAAGAACCGGCACGGAGGCCGGCGCTACAGGGAGAACCGGCACTCGCCACCGGCGCGGGGACGCGGGCGGTACAAAAGACCGGGCGGGACGCATGCGCCGGGGGCGACCGGCGCCAGTTCCAATCAAAAAGAGTAATTTCTGGTGTTGAAGTGGCGGTGGTCGCCCCCGGCGCATGCGTCTCGCCCGTTGCTTCTCCTGACCGCCTCTGCGCACACCTGAGGTAGGGGCCGGCGGGCCCTCCCCGATCCGGATCCATCTGTTGTTCATCGGTGGTCAAGAGCGCTTCCCGCTCAATGGAGAGGCCGCGGCGCGCCGCCGCTTCGCATACTTCCATCAGCCCACTGAGACCGCTAAACCACGGGAGCGGGTGTGGCCCGACCAGCTCCGAATTTTGGATTTTTTGCCGCATGCGGTTGATGCCGATCATCCTCGCTTCGATTACGCTCATCTCCACCGGGATAGGTGGCATGGCCGCGGTACGCTTTCGCGACCGGCTTCATCTGTTGCTCGGCTTCAGTTCCGGAGCGGTAATCGCCGTCGCGCTCTTCGACATACTGCCCGAGGTTTTCGCGCTCAACGGCGGCGCCTCATACATGCCGCTGGCCGCGGTCGGGTTTTTGGCTCTTTTCGCGCTCGAACGGTACACCGCGATGCACCGCGCGCGGGAACACCCTCACCTCCCGGCCGGTCATAAGCAGCTGGAGCTTGGCGCGTTGTCCGCCGCCGGGTTGACTTTCCACAGTTTCCTCGACGGCGTCGCTATCGGGGCCGGCTTTCAGACCAGCGCGAAAATCGGGCTGTTGATCGCGCTCGGAATAATCGCGCACGATCTGAGCGACGGCCTTAACACGGTCACCGTGGTTCTCGCGCATGGAAACCCGCTCAGGCGCGCCACGCTTTGGCTTGCGCTGGACATGATCGCGCCGGTAATCGGCGCCGCGGCCACGCTGCTGGTCGATCTGAGCGGCCTGCTGCCGTGGATGCTGGCTTTTTTTGCGGGGTCGTTCCTCTACATCGGAGCGTCGGACCTCTTGCCGGAAGCAAAAGAGCACGATTCACCCCTGGTCGCCGTGGCCACTTCGGCGGGGATGCTGGCGATCTACCTGGCAACCCGGATGCTGCGAGGGCTCTGAATCGATGGAACCGCGGATGAGCACCGATGCGCTTCCTTGACGGGAGATTCCCAAGGTCATATCTTCAAAAGATATAACTTGGGAATATCTGAGGAGATAACCATTGGAAGCAATATCGCTGAAGCTGCCCGACGATCTGCTGAAAGAGAGCAGCCGTTGCGCCCGCGCCCTCGGCATCCCGCGCGCCGAGTATATGCGTCGCGCGCTCGCAAAGATGAATCGCGAGGCCGAAGCTCAGGCCCGTGCGGCGCGCCTAGCCGCAGCCTCGAAGAGGGTCCGCCGCGAGAGCATGCGGGTCAACGCCGAGTTCGCACGCCTCGAGCGCGACCCGGATGCCTGAGCGCGGCGAGGTCTGGCTCGCCAACCTCAACCCCCGGCGCGGAACCGAGCCTGGGAAGACCAGGCCCGTGCTGGTTGTCCAGGCGCAGGCGCTCATCGACGCCGGCCATCCCTCGACACTGATCGTTCCGCTCACAACCAACCTGATCGACGACGCCGAGCCGCTGCGAATCCGCGTGCACGCGGCGAGTTCGTTACGGCGCGACTCCGACCTGCTGATCGACCAGCTTCGCGCAATCGACAACCGCCGGTTGGTCGAAGGGCCTCTGGCGCGGCTCGATCAAGAGTTGATGGCGCACGTGGCCGAAGCGCTGCGTGAAGTGCTCGACCTCGCAAGCTGACCGCCGGCGAACTCGCCGCGCCGAAACAACGCTTGCAATTGCCGAGGTAGTGTCTAGGGTAACTCACTCGCACTAGGGGGAATGTCGATGGCGAGCAAAGTCGTCTTGATCACTGGGGCCTCAGTCGGTTTCGGCAAAGCCTGCGCTGATCGTCTGCATAACCTGGGACATCGGGTTTACGGCACAAGCCGGCGTGCAACGTTTCCGCAGGCTTCGGCTTGCGGGCCCGGCTTCACGATGATCCCGCTCGACGTGACAGATGAGAATTCCGTGCGTGCCGCGATTGCATTCGTCCAGGGGCGTGAGGGCCGCATCGACGTCGTCGTCAACAATGCCGGTGTCGGCCTCGCGGGCGCGATTGAGGACACATCGAGCGACGAAGCAAAGGCTCTGTTCGATACCAACTTCTTTGGCATGCACCGCGTTTGCCGTGCTGTCCTGCCGTTGATGCGGGCGCAAGGCTGCGGACTGATCGTTAACGTCAGCTCGATCGGCGGCTTGATCACAATTCCGTTTCAGGGATTCTACTCCGCATCGAAGTACGCCGTAGAATCGATGACCGATGCGCTACGCATGGAGCTTGCGCCCTTCGGCATCGATCTTTGCCTGATTGAGCCAGGCGACTTCAAGACGGGCTTCACGGCAGCGCGAGTGTTCGCCGCCGCAAGCGGGGTCGGCTCTGCATACGCGGAACGTTGCCGGCGCGCCGTCCAGATCATGGAGCGTGACGAGCAAAACGGCGCCGACCCAGCCGAGCTAGCCGTGCTTCTTGCAAAGATTGTTGCGGCGCGGAGGCCGAAGCCACGCTACCTAGCCGGGAGGATAATGCAGAAGCTTGGCCCGCTCCTGAAGCGCGTACTGCCGTCGCGATGGGTCGATAAGATCCTGATGTCGACCTACGGCATTTGACGTCGCTGCGTGGTGCTCGACCTCGCAAGCTGACCGCTGTTCCAACGGCATTACGCCGAGCGAAAATGCCGGCCGGGCGTCCGGCCGAAGGCGCCGGCCCCGCTCGCGCGCAAACCGGTTCAGCCAAGCTTGAATACTCGCCGCGCGTTCTCGCCGAGAAACAAGGCCTTGACCTGATCGTCGAGTCCGAGCGCATCGAGACCCTCGAGCGCCTTGGCCGGCGCGATCATCGGGTAATTGGTGCCGAACAGCACCTTGGCGCGGCCATGATGGCGCATGTAGTCAACGAGCGCGGCCGGATAACGCTTGACCGTGTAAGCCGAGGTATCGATATAGACGTTGGGATGCTTGGTGGCGACCGCAACCGCTTCTTCGGTCCAGGGATAGCCGATATGGCCGCCGACGATCACCAGCTCGGGAAAGTCGAGCGCGACCTAGTCGAGGTAGATCGGCCGTCCGACTTCGGACGGCATCAGGGGTCCGGTATGGCCGATCTGCGTGCAGAACGGCACGCCCATTTCGCAACAGGCCGTGTAAACCGGGTAGAAGCGCCGGTCGGTGGGCGGCGCCTCCCACAGCCACGGCAGCACGCGGATAGCCTTGAAGCCCAGTTGCTCGACGCAGCGCCGGACCTCGCGCACCGCCGCCATCGGCCTGGAGATATCGACTGAGCCGACTCCGATCAGGCGCTCGGGTGCCTGGGCGACGAACCCGGCGACTTCGTCATTCGAGATCATGACGTTGCGGGGCGCGACCCAGGCGCTGATCAGGCTGCGCGAGACTCCGCCCGCATCCATCGCAGCAATCGTGGCCGAGACCGGCAGCTCCGCGCTCGCCGCCTCGGCCGGCGTCTTGGTCCATCGCCGCAGCGAATCGAAGATCGGATCCTGGCTATGGCGCCGCGTAGGATGCTGCGCCCACGCATCGATGATCTCCACGCTGAACCGTCCTCGCGTCGATCGTGGGCTCGGCGCGGTTTTGCCGGGAGCCTTCATCGGCTCTCGCGGGACAGCACGCGGAACCCCTCGCGCTCAGCCACATCTGCCAGGCGTTGATCGAGTGTTACGAACTCCAGCCCCGGCGGATCGCCTTCCGCACCCACTATCGCGGCACCGATCTGAAGCGCGTCGGCCGCCCCAAGAGGATGCGCGAGCAGCACGCGCTCGGCATGGCGACGCACCTGTTCGAGCGCGGTTACTTCCGACCATCGCTCCGACATTGCCAGCACCTCCCTGCGGACCCTTCTAAGGCTTGCTGAACCCGGTTGCTCGCGGGCGCGGCGTGCGATCGCGGAGATTATCTCAACCCGGCTGAGTGTCCAGACCACCACGACAGGGTCGCTGCTCAGCCATCGCGCGACCCGCCGAGAGAATACCTCGGCGACGAACAGCGGAACCAGCGCGGAGCTGTCCCAGAACCTCATCTGCCGCTCTTACGCTCTTCCAGCAGGGAGGCGAGGACGCTTCGGGGAACGCGGACCAACCTGCGGTGCTTTAGCCAGCCTTCGAGGCCGCCCCTTCCTCTTCGAATCAGTCCTTTGCGTTCCAGCCTTGAGAGGCGCTCGTCGTCGCCCGGTGACGCAGGCGAGGCGCGCTCGGGCGGAACAATTCGAGCAACCGGAAGGTTGCGATCCAGCACCAGCACCGGTTCTCCGGCGCGGACGTGCTCGAGGTATCTGGAGAGGTTGTTTTTGAGTTCCGCAATCCTGGCCACCTTCATATAGCCATAATAGCTACATTCCAAGGCCGGCTTCCACTGGCCTGGGCTTGAGCTGCGCGTAGTTGCGCGGCGGTCGGCGAGACCCTCTGCCCTCGTAAGGTGTCGAAGCCATTGGTCGGAAGTTCGTTAGCAGGGGGTTGAGAAACTCATATCGAAGGGCAGTTCGGGTCTCGGACCATTCAACACCCTGCGTAAAAACTGGCTTCTTACCTAAAACCTCTCCCCCTTTTGGGGGAGACAAGAGCGAGGGAGCAGGCGTTGAAAATTACTTTTTCAACAGCCTGCTCCGTCAGCTCCGGCGGAACAAGGACCGGGTCGCTACGGGTGTGAGAAACTCACCGTTGTTGCTTACGCGGAATATTATCGGCCGAAAGTTTTTAGGAATGGTTAAGCGCTTGAAGACGCGGCTCTTTTGGGCTTCTTGGCGAGGACGAAACCTGTAGCGGCGGCGGGCGCTGCCGACCTGTGTTACAATGCACACATGGATCGCACCGCCGCGATAGCCAAGCTCAAGGAGCACGAAGCCGAGTTGAAGCAGCTCGGCGTCGAGCACCTCTACCTGTTCGGCTCGACTGCGCGCGGCGAGGCACGCGAGGATTCCGATGTTGATCTGTTCTTCGATCACCCTGTGGGGTCACTCGGGCTTTTCGAATTGATGGATGTGAAGGACGCCGCGGCCAGAATCCTTGGGCACAAAGCCGACATCATGACGCGGCGCAGCTTGCACCGGGTTCTGCGGGAGCGGATCGAGGCCTCGGCGCTGCAAGTGTTCTGATGGCCAAGCCTTCGTCTGTCCCACGCCTCACTGACATCATCGAGGCCATCGAGCTTATTCGCAGCGAGATGGCAGGTGTAACACTCAATGCCTTCGAACCTGACAGGCGCAAGCGCTGGCTCGTCGAGCGCGGCCTTGAAATCATCTCAGAAGCCAGCCGCCACCTGCCCGCCGCATTGAAGGCCCGGCACGCAAGCGTTCCTTGGCCCAAAGTGGCTGGCATCGGCAATGTGCTGCGCCATGATTACGAGCAGGTTGCGCACGATGTGCTGTGGCACGTGGTGCGTGACGACCTGCCGCTGTTGGAGAATGTCTGCCGGGAGGAACTGGCGGCGGAAATCACCCGCGAGCAACAGAAACGCTGAACTGGTTCAAGTAGCATGAAGGTGGCCGCAGCCTGGGTACGTTTAACCTCGGTCGGGGCGGTTCGGGCATGAGCTATCTTCCCCGATATCGACCGCTGTGATCGCGGTCCGTTTTTTACCACAACTCCGGCCAACGCGCCTAAAAGTCACCGTTCAAACAGGCAATCGCGATTTCCGCCAGCCTGAAAAGTGTCCAACAGTGTCCAACATGATCCGGTGTGAGGTGGTCTGGCATGATGTTCGAGGCGAGAAAACCCTTGATTTGCAAGGGTTCTATGCTCTGGCATTGTCTGGCAGAAGGTGCTGCGCAGGATTAGCAATCTGGTGCCTTCGACCACTCGGCCACCTTTCCGACCCGCCGCTCTGGCCGCAATCTTTGAACAGCGACCGCCCTCAACGCAATGGCGGCGAACCCGGTAGGGCCGGACAGCCGTCACAGGAACGCCGCGGGAGAGAGTGACTCCTCAGTTCCGGAAGTTGCGGCGGTAGACCAGGTAGCTGGCGCATACGGTGGCGCCTAGTTTTTCGGCGGTGCGGCGGGAGGGCCAGTTGTCGTCCAGCACCAGGGTGTAGCTCAGATATTTCGCGCCGCGCCGGATCAGTTCCAGGTAGGCGTAGGAGGCCATCGCCAGGTTCACGCCGCGGCCGCGGGCGGGCTCGAGCACGCCGATGCCGAGCATGTTGAGCTTCTCCGAGTCCTCGAGCGCGCGGCCGCCGCTGAGTGTCGCGCCCGAGCTCATGTCGGGCACGACGAGTAGCGCGCCCACCGGCTCCTGCCCGCGATAGGCAAGCACCGAGGTGTCGAGCGCTCCGCCCGGCGCCAGGATCTCGAACAGTTCGGCGTTCTCCTCCTCGGTGGCCGGGATGTATCCCCAGTGACGCTTGAAGGCCTCGTTGTAGGTGGCCGTGTATTCTCTGATGCGGCGCGCGGGCGCCACGTCCTTGAGCGGGACGATCGCGAACTCTGCCCGGCGCGCAGATTCGAGCGCGCTCTCGTATCGCGCGACCAACTCCGGCTTGACCTCGATCTTGTAGTCGACCATCCCCTTCTCGGTCTCGAAGCCGGCGTCCTTGAGCAGCGAGTGATAGTAGGACGGGTTCTGCCGCAGGGTCATCGGCGGCAGCATCTCGTACTCATCGATCACATAGCAAAGATCGAGAGTAGGGAAGTAGTTGCTCGAACGGGCCGCCTCGGCGCCCTGCTGCCTGAGCCACTCGCAGGCCGCGTCGATCATCTGCTTCACCGCCTCGCGCGTCCCGGGCATCGCCTCGAACATCGTGAGGTGGCCCAACCGCTCCTTCCAATAGCGGTTGTAGCGCTCGTCCCACACCGCAAGCGCGCGGGCCAGGATCCGGTCGCCGTCGCGGGCGATGAACGGGCGGAGCTTGCGGCCCTGCGATGCCGGCCCTTCGCCGAGCAGAAACGGCAACTGCACCACGAGATTCGCCGGCCATCGCGCGCTCCGGTACTCGTAGACCTTGTCGTGGAACAGAACGAACTCAATGAGGTCGTCGCGCCCTTCGGGATTCTCGATTCGGATTGCCATGCACCCTCACCCACGGCCACCGGCTAAAGCCCGTGCCCGTTAATCCTCAGGCAGAAATTTTCTCAGCTCAGGCGGTCGATTACTTTGCCGAAGCCGAGCGTCATGTCGTAGACCATGTAGCTCGCCGAGAGCACGCGCTTTACCGGGAAGCGGTCCCATGGATCGAGCGTGGAATGCTCGGCGAAGGCAATCGAGCTGGTTGCTTCCCATGCTTCGATCAGCTTCTGCTCGCCCTCGACCTCGATCAGCTCAGCGCACGTCGGCCGCTCGGCGCGTTCCTCGGGCGACGGGATGATACGCAGGCTGACCGCGTAGCGCGGCACGTTATGGGCGGCGGGTGCCGGGCGCTCGGGCCGCACCACGGCGCTGGCCAGGCGTACGCCGGAGGGACGCTCGAGCGTGCCGAAAATCATGTCACGCTCGGAGCGGAACTCGATCGCAGCGAGCTTTTTGGGAAAGCCCCAGATCTCGCGCCCGCCGAGCATCGGCGGCTCGGTGGTGACCGCGATCTGCTGGATATAGGTGAGCGGCCTGCCCTTGTGCTCGACCATCAGTGACAGGATCGCCTCGTTGTAGGGTCCGAACGTGCTCCACGGGTACTGGTAGAAGGAGAGCACCGCCAGCGCGGGCTCGCTCAGCTCAAGCGGCGCCGGCACCACGTCGAGTGCGGGCTCGGCGTCGGTCTCGAAGGCGACCGCGACAGCGCGTGCGCCGCGATAGTAAAACGGCGGCCGTTGATACGCAGGCGCATCCGCCGGCATCGAGTAACCGCATCGCTGGAGATTCAAGCGTCCCTGCTTCGCCATGATGGGGCTCTCCCTATGATGGGGCTCTCCCTCGCGACAGCCCACTGGCATCGCTCCACCTCGCCCGCTGCTTCGCGGAACGAGAGAAGATTGCGGAAGGCAGGCTTTCCGCCGCTGCTGCCGTTCCAACTATCTGCGGCAAAGTCAGCGCCGTCAATGCCGGGCTGTCGCTTGCCCGCAATCCACGATAATATTCGGGGTAACAAGTTGGAACGGCACCAGGAGCGAGCGGATCATGGTCGAAAAAACCATCCAGCTCACCGGCATCTCGGCCAATTCGATCGAAGATGCGGTGCAAATCGCGGTGGCGCGCGCGGGCGTGACAATCTCGGGAGTCCATACCGCGCAGGTCCGCGATGTGTCGGCCACGGTGGAGGGCAACAAGGTGATGCGCTGGAAGGTCACCGTGGGCCTGACCTTTCAGGTGAAGGACCAGCTCCACGAGTGATCGCGGTCTCGATTTCAGCCGCGCTGCATGTTTTTTTGTTGACGGCGGCAGCGGAGCGCATCATTGCCAGCCAAACTGACCGAAGTACATCGCGGGATATACCAGATCTTTCTGCCGCTGCCGATGCGGCCGACGATCGTCAACGTCTACCTGATCGATTGCGGCGGAGCGTGGGCGCTGATCGACACCGGCATGAACACGCCCGACAGCATCCGCACGCTCGAGGACGCGTTCGCCCAGGTCGGGACGCGAATCGAGGACCTCGACGTCCTGATCGCGACCCATCACCATATCGATCACTTCGGCGCCTCGGGCGAGATTCAGCGCCGCAGCGGCGCCAAGCTTTATATCCATCAGCTCGAGGCCGAGCGCGCGGAGCGGATGCTGATGTACGGGCGGATGACGATGGCGGAGCAGCCGGAGTCGCGCGCGTTCTTCAAGCTGCACGGCTTCCCGATCGACGAATTCTCGCCGCAGGGAATGCGGCCGATGTGGCTGGGCAGCGCGCTGTACAACCCCGCCACGCGTCCCGACCGTATGGTAAGCGACGGCGACGTTATTCCGGTCGGCGAGCGCAAGCTCGAGGTGATCTGGACGCCGGGTCATTCGCCCGGCCATGATGTGATCTACCTGAGAAAGGAAAAAATCCTGATCGTCGGCGATCACCTGCTGCCCAAGATCACACCTCACGTCGGAATCTACCCCGACAACGCGGACGGTAATCCGCTCGGCGACTTCATCGCCTCACAGCGCAAAATACAACTCTACGACGCGGAGCTGGTGCTGCCGGCCCACGGCGGCATCTACCACGACCATCGCCATCGCGCCAACCAACTCATTGAGCACCATCGCTACCGCGAGGCCGAGATGCTGGACCTGGTGCGCAATCGGCCGCAGAGCGCCTTCGAAGTCGCCCAGCAGGTGTTCGGCGACGAGCAGCGGCCGATCTTCCACGTGATGGCGGCGACGTTCGAGACCCTCGCGCACCTCGAATTCTCAACCCGGGAGGGGCGCGCGCGCAAAATCGAGCATGGCGGACGGATCCTGTTCCAGGCGTGCTAAGCGGGATGGGGGGGGGTTGATAATTGCGTCGGGCTGCGGGGTTTGATAATTGCCCTATCGGCATGTATTTTGGCGCTGTTTTCTTAGTATGAGGGGCGGAAGGTACACTCGTCGGCTTCAGCAGCGGCGAGCGGTGCCTAGACTGAAGGAGGACTTCATGAAGATCACGATTGGGTTGGCGCTGGCCTCAGGGTTGTTCCTAATGGTCGCCGGATGCTCGGCCGGCGGCGGGGCGGGAACGACGGGGGCACCTGGCGGCGCGGCTGCAGCCACGACCGGCGGCGCCGCTGGCGGCGGAACGGTGGCCTCGGAGGGCGGCGAAATCAGAAATTTCAATCTCGAGGTGAAGTGCCCGGGGGTCCACTTTCTGAAAAGTCACGGCAAGACCGACATGGAGGTCATGCAGCAGCTTCAGGTCGACCAGGGCCAAATCGCGGAATGCGAGGCATGGGCGGCCAATCAGCCTAAGGGCTATGTTCCGCCCCCGCCGGCGGGAGTGGCTCCTGCTCCGTCGGCCGGCGGCGCGGGCGCTGCTGGCGCTGCTTCCAGCACCAAGTAGACTGCGGGTCGCGGCTCAGGACTCGATTTCTGGTCTGAAGACCGAGGCGGCGTAGCGCGCCTGCATCGCCTATGCTCACTGTGCTCGAACTTGGTGGAAGCCAAGCACTTCGGGCGCAGCGAGCGTGTCGGCGAGAGGCGGGCACGCCACTTCGGCTTTTATGCAGCAGTCGCGCTCAAATGGCCTGCGAAGCGTGCCGCCCGCGCCTTTGCGTCGGGGCGCTGATGCGCCCGACGCGCACCACCGGTGAACGACGCGCCAGCCGCTTGGGCGAGGAGCCCGATAGCTGCTGCTGGCGCCATTCGAGCAGACCTCGTCGCAGGAAACACGGCTCGATTCCGAGTGTCTCGCAGACTGTCTCAAAAGAGAACGGTCCCTGGCCACCTTCGCAGATCAGCCACTGCTCGGCCTCGGTGTAAAGGCGCTTGCGGGGACCATTCCTGACGTCGGCGTTGTTCTGGAAACATCTCAGCGCGTCCTCAAGCAGCGCCATCATCAGCTTCTTGACCGGCCTGATCGCGCTGTCGTCGCGTCGCGAGTCGTAGTATTGCTCCGGCGTGATTGCGTCCGGAACGAACAAAGATCCGAGCACCCCATTTTCCCAGTCCATCGGACTCTGCCCTCTCTCTCCCCGATCGTTCGCTATTGTGCGAAGCCGATGCAATCGACGTGCCTAACTGCAACGATTCGGCATACTTGACTGGCGCGAATTATCGCGCTCGTGAAGAGCCACTGGGATCAAGAGCTTCGCTTTCTGCGAAGACCCTCTGATTTTGCGAAAACCTTCTTCGCCCTTTGCTTATGTCCGATACGTGACGATAGTGACTCCTTTCGAACATTGCAACTCGTTACGACGGGCCTGAGAACCGTCAGTATCAATCACAGCCACGGGGCAAATCGTGGCGGCGGAAGAAAAATTCGGCGCGTGCAGAGATGACACGCGCGTTGCAGGAATGCCAACTTTCAATGCCGTTAAGCCACTGCATTGCCGCCAGCCTACTGCAGGCCGCCACGAGACCCGCCGGGACCGAGCTTGCGCTCCTCGATCTTGAATGTGAGGACATCGAAGAGACATCGGAGGCGGGAGCCGCCCGCTTCAAGGAGGGTTTGTTTTTCAAGGACGGTCAGGTCGAGATGGAAGCACAGGAAGTTGATCAGCTCCGCGTCGCGTATTCCGCGCTCGTCGACGATGGCGCGCCAGGCCTGACGGGCGGCATCGCCAACGTAGGTCACCAATAGCGCATGAAGCCCCTCCATGGTCTCATGGCCGGTTTCCAGCTCGGCGCGCTCAGCCGGGCACCATTCCACCTTGGCGCGGCGGAAGGAACGATCCCGCAACTCCTCGATCACGCGGAACTCGCACAAGCCCTCGAGAACCAGGTTGAACTTGCCGTCGGGCAGCTTGACCATCTCGTCGATACGCCCCGCGCACCCGACCACGAACATGTCCGGATGGCCATAGTATTCGCGCTCCCAGTCGCCCTTGAGCAGTGTCATCCCGATGATCCGATGCGAGGCCGCGACCTCGCTCACCATCTCGCGGTATCGCGCCTCGAAGATGTGCAGCGGAACCCTGACTTTGGGGAACAGGACGAGATTGGGCAGCGGGAAGACCGGGATGATCTGGGGCAAGGCGTCCACAGATCACCTCGCCTGCGCAGCGACGCGAGCGGCCGGGATGATGGTGCGTGTCATCGGTCACCCGTTGGCATGCGGCTGAAGTCTACACCTAGTTGCGCATCTGTTACGACCGCAACCGCGTGGCAGCTTGACAATGTGTTCTCGGAGACCTCCACGGGCGGGATCGTGACGTGGATGACCGTTGCCGGCGCGATCGCGCCACAGCTTAAGTGAGCGCGGCGATGTGTTCCAGCATTCGAAGCCTGCGCGCGCGTAGCCGGCGCACGCGCTATACTCGCCACCCTCGTCCCAATGACGCCGCCGAGCGGCTCAAGCGGCGACGGCCGGCTTTACAGGAGGTCCTCTGATGGGCGCGCGGTCGGGCAACAACTATTTGAGCGCGCTGCGCAAACTGAAGGCCGAAATCTGGATCGGCGGCGAGCGCGTTGCCGATGTCACCCAGCATCCGGCGCTGATGCGATGCGCGCGGTCGGTAGCCTCGCTCTACGACATGCAGATCGAGGCGCCCGAGGCGATGACCTTCCGCGCGCCCGAGGGCGAGCGCGTCGGCTACTCGCTGATCCAGCCGGCCAGCGCAGAAGAGCTGAGAAAACGCAGCCTGATGATGCGCCGGTGGGCGGAGTTCAGCGGCGGGATGCTGGGGCGGACGCCCGACTACCTCAACGCCGGCATCGCCGCGATGGCGGCGGCGCATCAGTTCTTCGCCGAGAGCGATCCGCGCTTCGGCGACAATATCGTCAACTACTATCGCCAGGCGCGCCGCAACGATTGGTGCGCGACTCACACTTTGGTCAACCGGGACGCCGGCCGGGACGCCGGATGGAGCGGCCATGCCGACGCGGATCTCGCGCTCAAGCTGGCGGACAAGAACAAGGACGGTATCGTGGTCCGCGGATGCGGGATGCTGGCGACGCTCGGCCCGATCTCCGAAGAGCTGCTGGTCTTCCCCGCAACCGTGCTGCGGGCCGGGCCGGCGGCGCAGCCGTTTGCGCTGGCCTTCGCAGTCCCGTGCAACGCGCCGGGGCTCGAGTTCCTGTGCCGCGACCCGTACGACCTCGGCCGCTCCCACTTCGACCATCCGCTGGCCTCGCGCTTCGAGGAGATGGACTCGGTGGTCGTGTTCAAGGACGTACTGGTGCCGTGGGAGCGGGTGTTCCTGTGCGGCGACGTGGAACGATGCAACGCGATGTACGCCGCGACCGGTGCGGTCGCCCACATGATGCATCAGGCGGCGATCAAGAACGTCGTCAAGAGCGAGTTCGTGCTGGGATTGGCGGCGCGCATCGCCCAGGCCGGCGACACGATGAGCCTGCCGCACGTGCGCGAGCGGTTGGCCAAGATGATCGAGACGACCGAGGTGATGCGCGCCTGCCTGCGCGCGGCCGAAGCCGACGCGGCCCCAAATCAGTGGGGCGTGTTCACGCCGGCGCGAGCCCCGCTCGACGCCGCCTGCAACCTGTTCCCGAAACTCTATCCGCGCCTCGTCGAGATTATCCAGCTCAACAGCTCCTCCAGCCTGATGGCAACGCCGTCCGAGCGCGACTTCCAGAGCCCGCTCGCTCCCGATATCGAACGCTACTTTGGCGCGGCCAATGCCGCCCCGCGCGAGCGGGTCGCGCTCTACCGGCTGGCGTGGGACGTCGCTTGCTCCGCCTTTGGCGGACGCCAGGTGCTCTACGAGCGCTGCTTCTTCGGCGACCCGGCGCGGATGGCGAGCGCGCTGGTGGACAACAGCGACCTCAACCCGCTGATCGAGCGGGTCAACGCCTTCCTGGCGCGCACCGACTGAGGCCGCCTGCGATGGCGAGACTGCGCAAGGCCGCACGCATCTGGCGCAACCCGGCGGCGCGGGATGCGGCTCGGCGCGTCACGGTCGCCGGCGACGACCGGGTCTTCGCGATCGACCTCGCCGCGCTCTTTAAGCGTGCCGCTCCGCTCGAGGTGGAGCTGGGCGCGGGCCTGGGCGACTTCGTCATCGAACGCGCCGGGGTCGCGCCGGAGCGCAACTTCATCGCGGTCGATCTGGCGGGCTCGGTCGCGCGGATGCTCGCGGTGCGGATCGGACGGGTTGACCTTCCCAACGTCAAAGTGATCCGCGCCGACGCGCGCACGCTCGTCAACCTGCTGATGCCCGACTTGAGCGTCGCCGCCTATCACATCTATTTTCCCGACCCCTGGCCAAGGAGCGCCACGCCAAGCATCGAATGTTCACGCCCGGCTTCGTGGCGAGTCTCAGGCGCACGCTCGAGCCGGGCGGGCGCGTCTACCTCGCGACTGATGTGCGGGCGTGGGCCGACGCGATGTTCGCGATGATGGCGCAGGCGGGCTTCAAGCGCCTTGACGAGCCGCCCCCGGGCCGGCGGCGCTCGGCCTTCTGGCGCAAGTACGCCGAGGCGGGCAAGGAAATTTTTTCGATCGCATTTTCCGCGCCCCAGGGACAAACTTAATCCCGGTTGCGCTTCTTGCCTTAGCCGGTTGGGCAGTCTACCCTGTTGCAGTTTCCCTTGACGCCGATTGCTGAGAAATTGGCCGGCTTTGGGTTGATGAAACGTGAAAGACACGGCCGACATTCTCATCCCCGCTGGGAGCTGGACACCGCAGCCGTGACAATCAAGGGGCTGGGCCCCAGGTTAGTGAAAAACGCGCTGGTTATCCTGCTGGCGTGCAGCTTGGCGGGGCTGGCCGCGTGCAGCCTGCGCAAGCCGCCGGCTGGGCAGGACTATTACGCCCAAGGCGAGTTGATGTACGCGCAGGGCAACTACACCAACTCGATCGAAAACTATCAGCACCTGATCGACTCCTTCCCCTTCAGCCCCTACGCCGAGGACGCCGAGCTCAAGATCGGCCTGGCCTACTACCAGATGAGGGACTACGGCGAGGCGATCGCCTCGCTCAACGACTTCCAGCGGATGCATCCGACCAATCCCAATCTGCATCTCGCCTCGTACTATCTGGCGATGGCGTACTTCGATCAGATAGGGCGCGCCGACCAGGATCAGACCAACACCGAGAACGCGCTGCGTCAGTTCCAGGTCTTGGAGCAGCGCTTTCCCGAGAGTCCGTTCGCCGAACTCGCGCACGAGCGGATCGCGATCTGCCGCGAGATGCTGGCGCGCAACCAGCTCGTGGTCGGCGATTTCTATTACCAACGCGCCAACTTCCGGGCCGCCGAGTCGCGGCTCGCCGAGTTGATGCAGAAATATCCGGACACACCGGTCGCCGCGCAGGCGCTCTACGAACTCGGCACCACGCTCGAGAAGGAAGGCAAGAAGTATTCGGCGGCCCAGGCCTTCGCCGCGGTCACCCGCCATTTCGGCGATACCGCTTACGCGCGCAAGGCCGAAGCCGAGCTAAAGAAACTCAACCAGCCGATCGACAACGAAGAGGACCCGCTGCGCCTGGTCCTGGTCGAGAGCGGCTTCGGCGCGGCCGATACCGTGAACCAGGATCGGATCGCGGTGCGCCAGCGCGACAGCCAGATCGGCGGCACCGAAACCGGCGCAGCCTCCGAGGCATACGGACCCGACGGGCTGCCGATCCTGGACGGCCCCAAAGCCGGCCACAGCCCGAAACCCGCGGCGCCGTCCGGGCCCGCAACGCTCAGGACGATCCGATTGGGTGCTTCCGACCCACCGCTCTCCGTGATCTTCGACCTGAGCGGTCCGGTCGAGTTCGAGCGCTCACTCGAGAACGGCTCCGACTACTCGACGCTGACCGTGCATCTGAAGAAGACCGAACCCGACGCGCACCTCGAGCGCCACCTGGTGTTCGACCGTTCGATCTTCAAGGACTGCGACGTTCTCACCGACCAGCAAGGCACCATGGTCAGGGTCCATACCGTGCCGGTGTCGCACTTCGCAGTCGTCCCGCTCGACGATCCGCCCCGCCTGCTGGTGACGTTCACGCCGCGCGATCGCGAGTTGGGCGACGCCGCCGGCTCAGGGCTCTAAGCTCAACTCAGGCGAACACGTCCTCAAAGCGGAGGCCGAGGAAGTCCAGCACCACCTCGGCGAAGAGCCTGAGTCCCCAGAAGAATCCCTCGATCGGCATCCGCTCGTCGTTGCCGTGAAAGAGCGCGCCGAACGGCATCGTGGGCCCGAGCTTGACGGGGGTAAAGCCATAGGAGACCGTGCCGAGTTGCGCGTAGAACTTGCCGTCGGTGGCGCCGGGGATCATCCACGGGATCACGCCGGCACCCGGGTCGGCCTCCATCGTGCGCCGTTTGATGATCTCGAATAGCGGCGTATCGGCGCTCGCCTCGTAGGGCGGCGCGCTGTTGATCAGCTCGAAGGACGGCTCGGGACCGACTATCGAGCGCAGTTCCGCGCAGAAGCTCTCCTCGTTCTCGCCGGGCAGGGTGCGGCCGTCGAGCATCACCCAGGCCTCTCCCGGGATGACGTTGTCCCTGTAGCCCGCGCGCACAATGGTGGGCGATACCGTATTGGACAGCATCGGGCGCAACAGCGGCGGCGCGGAATCCTCGGGCACGCCCAGCTCGCGCAGTGTCGCGCGCATCAGCGGCGTCACCTTGAGGGGCATCGGGGTGTGCGCGATCTTGATCAGGAGCTCGGCCATCCGGGTGATCGCGTTGTCCGGCCGTGGCATCGCACCGTGTCCGGGCAAATCGTTGACGGTCATCTTGATCGTGACGAAACCCTTTTCCGCGACCTGCACGGGGTAGAAGCGCCGATTCCCGAAATGGACGGTGAACCCGCCCACTTCATTGAGCACAAAGCCCGCGCGGATCAGCTCCGGATGCCGCTCGACCAGGAATTTCGCGCCGTGGTCGGAGCCCGCTTCCTCATCGGCGACCGCGGCCATGATCAGGTCGCGGTCTGCGCTCGCGCCGGTGTCCTTGAGCGCCGTCATCAGCACCAGGTCCATCGCGGTCTTGGCCTTCATGTCGATCGTGCCGCGGCCCCATACGCATCCGTCGGCGATCTCGGCACCGAACGGCGCGTGGCTCCATCCCGCGGGCTCGACCGGCACCACGTCAGTATGCGAGGAAAGCATCAGCGGCGGCTTGGAGCCGTCGCGCCCCTTGATTCGGGCGATCAAATTGGCGCGGGTCGGCGCGCTCTCGCGCACGACCGGATCGATCCCGTGCCTTCCGAGAGCGGCGCCGATGTAATCGGTGGCGATCCGTTCGTTGCCGGGCGGATTGCTGGTATCGAGCCTGACCAGGTCGCGAAGGCTTTGCAGCGCCGCCTGGCGCGTCTGTTCCCAGGAGACTTTCATGAGCATTTCTTACCCGATTGCGGTGCGGAACAGAAACACGAGGCGAAGCGACTCAATCGCCTTGGCGAGGCGGAAGGATTTCCTTGTCGAACCGCTGCCCGCTCGAGTTTGATGTGGTAACTACCCGGGACTACTATCGCGGGTGTGAAGTCGGTTGGGGTTAAGCAGCTGAAGACGAGGCTGTCCGAATACCTGCGGCTGGTGCGAAGCGGCGAGACGGTGCTGGTCACCGATCGCGACGAAGTTGTAGCGGAGCTCCGGCCCGCCCACAGGCGCCCGGGCGTTAGGCAGTCGCTCGACGAACTGCTGGATTCGTTGAGTGAGCGTGGTGATCTCACACGCGCCGGGATGCCCAAGGGCCGGTGGACCTGGAAGGCTAGCGGACTTGGCCTGCCACCGGGCTCGGCGGCTGCGCTCGTGGAGGAGATTCGAGGGGAGCGCTGAGATCGGGGCGATGGCTTCGTGTCTCTATCTCGATACCTCAGAAATTCAAACTGACCCACTACCCCGACGGCGGGTAGTGGGCGGTTTTCATTTTGCGTCCACCAAGAGAGGCCAAATGACTACGCAACACGAAGACAAGCTAGCCAAGCAGTTAAACGGTTCGCGTTTTCGGGCCGTACAGGATGCGGATGGACATGTTCGCTTATGGTATAGACGTGGCAAAAGGCATTGGATCGGATTTAAGCTAGAATTTGGGGAATCGAGCCAAGCTGAGCGTGTTTTCTTCTCGTCTCGATCTTCCGCAGATCGCTTTCTAGCACTTAGCTTCACCCTCGCGGGAGGACGGGGAAGTCCGGCTCGGCGACAACTGTTTGCTGATCGGGTGCCGGAGCTTGAAATCGGTTAATGCTGAGAGACGATGGACTGACGCCTCAAAACCGCCCACTACCCGATTCGCACGTCTGACGCTGGCCTTCTCAAAGAAGCTGGCGAATCTCAAGGCATCGGTCGCGCTCCACTACGCCCACTACAATTTCGTACGCATTCACCGCACCCTGCGCTGTACGCCAGCCATGGCAGCGGGTGTCACGCATCGGCTATGGTCGCTACAGGAGCTTCTGGAAAATGCAGTCTGAATTTGAGAAGGGACTCCTAACGCAACAAATCTGCGATGCGAACCGTCGCACGCTCTCGTTCGCACTCTTTACCGGGATCGCGTTCTTGGCTCTGCTGTTGGTGATTTCAACTTCGCGCGCTTGGATACTCTCAGCCCCTAGCAGGTTGCGGAAAAAGCCTTTTTGGGCCCTTTTCGGCCTAAGCAATCACACGCTTTGATGAGCTGATTCATGCCAACGTTACTGACTAGTCAAGTGTTTCCGGAGTTTTTCCGCAACCTGCTAGGCTCTGGATACTCGGGTTTTTCAATTATCGAATGGCTTGGAACCCGCGTTGGACCCTCGCGCTTGCAGTCATCGGCGCAAGTGCCGAGCTAGTTTCCGTGGTGAGATGTCGAAAGGCCGCCCGAACGCTGCACCTCGACTTTTATCAGAATTTGGCCCGGTCAGACCCTGCCGCATTTGACAAACTGGTCAAACGACTGAAAAAACCAGATTAGGACACTACCCGACGGCGCTGCGCGTTGACAGGAACGGAGCCGTCCGATAGTTAAAAAGGTTCGGGTGGAACGATGTTTGCCATCTTAAGGACGGGCGGAAAGCAGTACCGCGTCGCGGTCGGCGACCAGGTCACGGTCGAGCGAATCGACGGCGAGGTCGGCGCGAAGGTGTCGTTGAACGATGTCCTCGCGGTCGGCGGCAACGGCACGCCCAAGGTCGGCACGCCGACGGTTGCCGGAGCCGCGGTGCACGCCAAGATCGTCCAGCAGCCGCGCGGCACCAAGGTGATCGTCTTCAAGAAGAAGCGGCGCAAGAATTATCGCCGCAAGCGCGGCCATCGCCAGGAACTGACCGTGCTCAAGATCGAAGAGATCAGCCCCGGAGCCTGAGAAGCGGCGTTCGGGCAAAGTCGTTCCATCGGATGTCACTGAAAAACTGACGGGGTGAGTAGAACCCATGGCACATAAGAAGGGACAAGGCTCTACCCGCAACGGACGCGACAGTCCGGGCCAGCGCCGCGGCGTCAAGGTTTACTCGGGCCAGACCGTGAGGGCCGGCAATATCCTGGTGCGTCAGTGCGGCACGCGGGTGCATCCGGGCAGCAACGTCGGGATGGGCCGCGACTTCACGCTTTACGCGCGAACCGACGGGATCGCGCGATACCAGACCCGCGCCGATCGCAATTACGTCAGCGTCGAGCCGCGCCCGCAAAGCGCGGAGAGCGCCGAGACACCTGCGCCGGCATAGCTTGCGGGCCGAAGTGTCTTTCACCGCAGTGCTCGCTTCCCCTTCGCAGACTCAGGGCTTCGGCTCACTCGATACGGTTGGCAAGCCGCCACCCACTCGAACGAAGTGAGCGTATCGGTGAAAAAGCCTCACGGGAAGCCGTGGGGCTTTTTCATTTCTGGTGAACCCTTTTTCGACACGGGAGGACACGCGATGCGACTGGGATTAAACGCCGGCTATTCGGGCGGCCAGATGTCGCTCAGCCTCGACCTTGTCCTCGAAGCCGAGCGGCTCGGCTTCGACTCGGTATGGACCGCCGAGGCGTACGGCTCGGACGCGATCACGCCGCTGGCGTGGATCGGCGCCCGGACCAGCAAGATTCGCCTTGGCACAGCGATCATGCAGATGCCTGCGCGCACGCCCGCGATGACCGCGATGACCGCGATGACGCTGGACGCGCTCTCGGGCGGCCGCTTCATCCTCGGTATCGGCCCCTCGGGTCCGCAGGTGGTCGAGGGATGGCATGGCGTGGCGTACGGCAAGCCGCTCCAGCGCACCCGCGAGTTTATCGAGATCGTACGCAAGATCCTGGCTCGCGAGGCGCCGCTCGAGCATCATGGCCGGCAATACCAGATCCCCTACAGCGGGCCCGGCGCCTCGGGACTCGGCAAGCCGCTCAAGAGTATCCTGCACGGTCGCCGCGACATGCAGATCTACACCGCCTCGATCAGCCCCAAAGGCATCGAGCTCAGCGGCGAGGTCGCCGACGGCCTGATCCCGGTCTGGATGAGTCCGGAGCGATTCGATCTCTATCGCGCGCATCTCGAAAAGGGCTTCGCCAAAGGGGGCGGCCGCAAGAGCCTGGACAACTTCGAGGTTGCTCCGTTCGTGACCTGCGTGGTCGGCAGCGACGTCGAGAAGTGCCGGATGCCGGTGAAGGGAATGCTCGCGCTGTACGTCGGCGGGATGGGCGCGCGGTCCAAGAACTTTTACAACGACTACGCGCGGCGGCTCGGCCATGAGGACGCTGCGGCGAAAATCCAGGACCTGTACCTGGGCGGCAAGAAGGCCGAGGCGATGGCGGCGGTCCCGGACAAGCTGGTTGATGAGGTGGCGCTGGTCGGCCCGCGCGAGCGAATCGCGGACCGGCTCAAGCCCTGGAAGGCATCGCCGGTCAAGACCCTGATTATCGGGACCGGCCAGCTCGAGGCGGTGCGGATGCTCGCGGAGCTTTGCTTGTAGGAAGTTGGGGCAGCAGAACCCTCACCCCCGCGTCACGGCTCTTGCTAAGGAGACAGCAAGAGCCGCGCCGCTTGCCCTCTCCCGCAAAAGAGCGGGAGAGGGAGAAGAGAAGTTCGCTATAATCGGGGAGCGCGATGCGTTTCATCGACGAAACCAGGGTATTCGTACACGCCGGCAAAGGAGGCGACGGCGCGATCGCGTTCCTGCGCGAGAAGTTCCGGCCCTTCGGCGGACCGGCCGGCGGCGACGGAGGCCGCGGCGGCAGCGTGATCTTCCAGGTGGACGAGGGCCTCTCCACCCTGCTCGACTTCAAGTACCAGCCGCGCCTGGTCGCGCGCGACGGAGAGCCCGGCCGCGGCAAAGACCAGTACGGCCACGCCGGCGACGACCTGATCGCGAGGGTGCCGCCGGGAACAATGGTGTTCGACGAAGAGAGCGGCGCGATGCTCGCCGACTTGGTGATGCCCGGCGAGCACGCGGTGATCGCCAAGGGCGGCGAGGGCGGCAAGGGTAATATCCATTTCGCGACCTCGACCCGGCGCGCGCCGCGAATCGCCACTCCCGGCGGCGCCGGCGAGCAGCGATGGGTCCGGCTCGAGCTGCGGCTGGTCGCGGAAGCCGGGCTGGTCGGGCTTCCCAACGCAGGGAAATCGACGATGCTCGCGGCGCTCAGCGCGGCGCGTCCCAAGATCGCGGCCTACCCTTTCACCACGCTCACGCCCAATATCGGGCGGGTGTTCGTCTCCGAGGACCAGAGCTTCTCGCTCGCCGACATCCCGGGGCTGATCGAGGGCGCTCATCTCGGCCACGGACTCGGCATCCGCTTCCTGCGCCATCTCTCCCGCACCCGCATCCTGGTCTACGTGCTCGACGTCGCGGGCGATCCCGAGCGCGACTTCGCGACCGTGCGCGACGAGATCGGCGCATTCGACGCAGAGCTGCTCAAGCGTCCGGCGATCGTGGCGCTCAACAAATGCGACCTGGTCGGCGCGGAGCAAGCCGGGGAGGCGGCGCGCGCGATGCGCGAGCGCACCGGCCTTGAGGTGTTCGTGATCTCCGCGCAGGAGCGCATCGGGCTCGAAGCCGTAGTGGCGGGGATAGCGACTCGGCTGCGGCAGCCCTACGATCAAGCCGAATGTCGCAGCTAATCTACAAGCCGGAGTTGATCGGCAAAGCACGCCGGATCGTGGTCAAGGTCGGCAGCGCGGTGCTGTCGGACCCCGACGGGCTGCGCGCCGAGACGATCGAGAGCCTCGCGGCGCAGACCGACTCGATCGTGCGCGGCGGCCGCGAGGTGATCCTGGTTACGTCGGGCGCGATCGCGGCGGGCCGGGCGCGGCTTAAAGCGGCGCGCACCGCCACGATCGCAGCGCGTCAGGCCGCCGCCGCCGTCGGGCAAATCGAGTTGATGGCGACGTATTCGCGATACTTCGCCGCTCGCGGCCGCGCGGTCGCGCAAATCCTGCTGACCCACCAGGATCTCGCCGAGCGCCGCCGCCGCAACAACGCCCGCCAGACCATCCTGACCCTGTTAGGCGCGGGCGTCATTCCAATCGTCAACGAGAATGACACCGTCGCGGTCGAGGAGATTCGGCTGGGCGACAACGACGTGCTCTCCTCGCTGGTCGCAAGCCTGGTCCAGGCCGACCTCCTGATCATCCTGAGCGACGTGCCGGGCGTGCTGACCGGCGACCCGCGCAAACGCCCCGACGCGCGGCTGATCCCGCTGATCGCCGATGTCGAGGCCGAGATGCGCGGGCTGGTGGCGGAAGCCGCCGGGCCGCTTGGCAGCGGCGGGATGGCGACCAAGCTCAAGGCGGCGCGCCAGGCCTCCCGCGCCGGCATCGCGGTGGTGATCGCGTCGGGGCGCGAGCCCGACAGCCTGCTTCGGGTGCTGAAAGCGAATGGAGAGTGCGGCACATTGATTCTGCCGGCGCGCGCGAGGCTCAAGGGACGCAAGCACTGGATCGCATTCGCGCTCCGTCCCGCCGGCGCAATCGAGCTCGACCGCGGCGCGGCGGAGGCGCTGCGCAGCAAGGGTCGCAGCCTGCTCGCCTCGGGGATTCGCAGCGTGCGCGGCGAGTTCGTGCCCGGCGACTGCGTGAGCCTGCTCGATCAGGACGGCGTCGAATTCGGCCGCGGACTGGTGAATTATCCGGCCGCCGACGTGCTAAAGGTGAAAGGACACCATTCGTACGAAATTTCGCGCGTGCTCGGCTACAAGGTCGCCGACGAAATAGTGCATCGCGATAATTTCGTGCTGCTCGAAGAGCTGGCATGACACTGGAACCGGAAATCCTCGCCTCGCTCCGCAAGCTCCGCGCCGCGGCGCACGAGCTTGCGCTATCCCCGGCGGAGCGCAAGGACCGGGCACTGGGCGAAATCGCCGCCGCCCTGAGGAAGATCATGCTTGGCGACTTCCCTTGGGCCGGGTTGCGGGTGTTGGCTCTCGCGTGGCTGCTTCTCTGGAGTGTAGGGTGCGGTTTTCAGGATCCGTGGCAGGTCCGGGGACTTTCGCAGCAGGAAGTGCAAGCGTGGGATCGTGCTTTACACACCGTCCAGACACCGGGTGGAAGTGATGCGATCGTCCGGTTCTGCGAGTCACAAGAGGAAGCCGGCGCAGTTGACCGGCAGCTCATTGCTCGGGGTATTGCGTCATGCCCAGTGTACTGGCTTGCGAGCTGGAGAGATGCGGGCTTCACGCCGGAAAACCTGGGCGAGTGGAGTTCACAGTTCTCCTCAGCGTCCGAGGCCGCGACATGGCGCAAAGCTGGTTTCCCGGCGGCCGACGCGGGGGCGTGGCACAGCGACGGCTTCGGCCCAGCCGATGCGTTCGTCTGGCGCAAGGCAGGTTTTACTCCAGAGGACGCCGACGCCTATGCGCATCACTACGGCATCTCATCGCCAGATGATGCTGAATCTTTGCGAAAATCCGGTGTAACAGCAAAGCAAGCCGCTGATCCTCTTTTCCCTCGCCGCCCAGCGCTTCAGGAATGGGTTGCCACTGACTTCAGTCCTGAGGAAGTACAAAAGTGCACCGACGCAGGGATCACCCGAGCCAATGCTGTCTCCTGGAAGAAGGCCGGGTTCTCCTGCTTCGGTGCACAGTTTTGGATAAAGGCCGGGGCTACCTCGCCAGCCGACGCCATCTACTGGAAAGCCCGAGGTCTAGCAGCCGACACTTACTATCTGAGGTCCCACAATCTTTCTGCCCAGACTGTTCGTCATTGGCAGGAAGCAGGTGTAGATGTAACCGACCCTGCGAGGGTGGAGATGGTCGAGCAATATATGCAGCATGGGGCCAGCCTCACTGATGCGGTGTACTACCTACAGCACAACGTGCCGGTGCAGGAAATGCGCGCTGTTCAGCGCCACAAGAGCCTGGTCGAGCGCTTATGCCACGGTCGCACTGACGCGCCCACCGGTCTGTTCCTGTCGTCGCCTTACGCGACTGAAGGCCACTGCTATGACATTTGGGGCGTTATCTACCAGTGGCTCGGACCTACCAGAGGCCTGGCTCAGGTTTTCGGCGGGCGCTCGGCGCTAGTCGAGTTCGACAGTCCACCTCCAGCAGTCACGTTCCAGGGTTTGGCGATAGGCAAAGGTGCCTATACCTACGAGGATATCAGTGGTGCGGCGACAACGGTTCCTGTACTTCGACTGGTACACTAACACCAGCTACATTCCCCGACAGGCACACATCAACAGCCATCCCGCAGCGTTCATGAGCTTGATTGACGTTGACAGCCTACTCGTTCTTTATAAAGGCTCTACATCCCAGCGAACCGTGACCCAAGCACAAATGAAAAAAGCGACACGGGTACGGAGATTTTATGGCCACCAAAGACAAGGACGAGATCTTCAGAGAGTACCGTGACAGGGCTCAGAAGGGCATCGATCAGCTGAAAGAGGAGTTAAAGGGAGACCTGCAACCAGATGCGAAGGCCCATAAGATTAAGGAATTAAAGTTCCAACGAAAAGTACGCGATGCGGCACAAGAGTCTTTGAAAAAGACTGGAAATTAGACCTTCGGCCCAGATGCGAGCCCGATTGGCCGTTCCTCCAGTTGCCGGGCATCGAAGCGTTGCCGGCTGTCCAGTGGCGTCTTGAGAACCTTAGGAACATGAAGAGGGGCAACCGCGAAGTCCTGCTCGGACTACCCCAAAAGGCGTTTGGGGGAGCGCGGTGATCTTGTCCACCCGTGCGCATTATGACCGGCACAACGATTTGCGATGGCCGCTGTCTAAATGGGGACTACGATGAGTGATCCAGCGAGCTCGCCACCCACCCAGCCTCCACGCTTTCTATACAAGTACGACCCCTCGGCAACAAAGGGGATCGTGGCCGAATTAAACAGATACTTCTCCATGCCACTCTATACTTCCCGTCACCAGGACAGCTCAACGATCCGTTTGATTGCAAAGTCCCACCGCTTGAATCATTAGACGCCGGGTTCTATGCCTCGGTAGTCGACGCGAGAGAGAGAAGTGGCGGTGCCCCGATGTCGGAGGCAGAGAAGAGAGCTCTCGCAGGCGACATCGAGGCGCTTGAAGATATGAGGGCGGACGTTCAGGCCAGGGTCAACTCCGCGGGAGTGTTGTCGCTATCTAGCCTCAGGGACGACGCGCTGATGTGGGCGCACTATGCGAACGGTCACCGCGGAATCTGTTTACAGTTTGCCCTGGACAAGTGGGAGTTCGCGCATACAGGCACGCTCCCTGTGACGTATTCTCCGGAACGACCGTTCTTGCAGATTAACAAAGTCACGTTTGCCGACCTGTCGATAGCGAAATTAATCGCCCTCACCAAGTCTGCCGATTGGAGCTATGAGGAAGAGTGGCGCCTCGTTGATCCTTGGAAGAGTGGCGAGCACCCTTTCCCATCCGAATTCTTGAGTGGCGTCATCTTTGGGTGGAAGATCTCAAAACGGGACGAAAATAGGATCCGAAAATGGGTCGCAAAACGCAGCGTTGATACTACTCTCTACAGAGCAACTGAAATTAGAGGTAAGTTTCGGGTTCAAATTCAGCGGATCTAGAATCGCTCTCCGGCGGCGTTGATTGGGCTTCAGGGCGACAGCGAAATGTCACGGTTCCGAGCTGACGCCTCCTGGCCCTCGTAGAGTGGGTTCCTGAATCCATAGAACGCGCGCGATCGCGGCGACCTGACCCCGACGGGTCCCGTGAACGTAGAGATAGCCGACTATCATTGAAAGGAGCTGGACCAATGGCACGCACGCCGATACATCCCGGAGAACACCTCGCCGAGGAGCTGGAGACCCTCAACATGAGCGCCGCCGAGCTCGCCCGCCAGCTCAACGTCCCGACCAACCGCATCACGGGCATTCTCAACGGCCGCCGCGCAATCACCGGCGATACCGCCTTGCGCCTCGCCCACTTCTTCGGAACAAGCGCAGAGTTCTGGCTTAATCTTCAGACCCTCTACGAGTTGCGCCTTGCCGAGCAGAAGGCGGGCGCCGCCATCAAGGCCTTGCACACTCTCAAGCGCTTCGCCCGCGAAACAAAAGCAGCAGCCCACTCATGACCGGCCTTGCCGCATCAGCCCAGTCGCGCAAAACGTCGTCGGCGATGCCCCAGAGGAAAGAAACGATCTTGTTGTGCGTGGCCTGGTAGTACAGTTCAGCCGCGCCTGATTGGTAGCGCTCCCCCTTGGTGGCGTCCATGGCGGGCAGGGACGCCCGCCCCACTACCGAAAAATGCCCCAAAATCTGAAGTGGGGCGGGCGTCCCTGCCCGCCTCTGCACGCGGCTTCGTCACGCGACGGCCTCAAGGCGGTTCTTCGCAACCAGAGTGAGCAGCTTGAGAGAACTTCCCTGCGGGTGTTTCTCGCCGCGCTCCCACTGGCTGATCAACCCCGTGGTCACGTTCAAGTAACGCGCAAACACGGCCTGACTGGCTCCTTCGCGCAGCCGCAGGGCGCGGATTTCCTTCGGCTTCAAACGACGCGTGGGCGTAAGGTACATCGCGTCGAATTTGCGCATGGTCCGCTTGCTCATCACGCCGTCGGCGTGAAGCCTGGAGTGCTTGGGGCAATCAGGCCGCCGCATAGTCGGCTGGTTGGTCAGCAAAGACGGCCAGGTCCCATTGGCGGGTCACATACCTACGCCCTGGATACGCTGCGCGCCTTGTTTTCTGGACCGCCCCGGATGATCCCCGCTCTTTTCGCAACGTATCGCTTTACGCCGACCACGGGCTCGGCTTTGCGCGCCTGAGCCAAATCGAAAGCAAGCTGCATTCGCATCAGGTGTTCCATCGTCGGCCCAAACGCCTTTTCGACCCGCAAGCCCATCTCACTCGTAAGACCCGTTTTCCCGTTCAGCAGGCTTGAAAGCGCCTGCCGCCCGACACCGAGGACCTTCGCGGCCTCGGTTACCGTCAGTCCGAGCGGCTCGATCACCTCGCGGCGGATTAAACCGCCGACATGCGGGGGATTCTTCATCGCCATAATTTCCAACGCCTCCTTCAATGATAGTCAACAAAATCAAGCTCGAATGCGTCACCCTGTTCAAACCGAAAGATCACTCGCCAGTTTCCGCTCACGGTCACGCTCCAAAACCCCTTCAGTTCCCCTTTCAGCGGATGCAGCCGCCAGCCTGGGTATAGCCCAACTTCTTGCGGGTGCGCCGCCTCGTCGATCGCCAGCAGAATGTCGGATGTTTTCTCGACCAAGGCCGCCGGAAGGTCCCGCCCGTCCCCGCTTCCGTACAGCCGCCGCAAGCCTCTGTGCCGAATCGAACGAATACCCATCTAGAACCGTTATCGCCTGTCGCGCGACAGGCGTCAAGTTATATTTCGCTGGCGCGAACGAATGGCCTCGACACCTTACGAGAGAGGGTTCCGCCGGCCGCCGCGCAAGTACGCGCAGCTCGACCTTTTCGCCGGCAGACCAAACCCAGCGCTCCACCCGAAAATTATGCTTGACGTAACGCGTAATCGAGGGCTAGGATTGATGATGATCGTCAGCTTCAGGGGCGCCCGCACCAAGGGCTTTGCCGCAGGGAACCGCGTCAAGTCGTTCTCGGGTATCGAGCGCCAGGCCCGCCTCAAGCTTGACCGGCTTGAAGCAGCCCTTTCCCTCAAAGACCTTGCCGTACTGCCCGGCAACCGCTTTGAACCACTGAAGGGCGACCGGGAAGGACAATACAGCATCCGCATAAACGACCAGTGGCGGATCTGCTTCGAGTGGCCCGAGGGATCGCCGGGTCCCGTGAACGTAGAGATAGTCGACTATCATTGAAAGGAGCTGGACCAATGGCACGCACGCCGATACATCCCGGAGAACACCTCGCCGAGGAGCTGGAAACCCTCAACATGAGCGCCGCCGATCTCGCCCGCCAGCTCAACGTCCCGACCAACCGCATCACGGGCATTCTCAACGGCCGCCGCGCAATCACCGGCGATACCGCCTTGCGCCTCGCCCACTTCTTCGGAACCAGCGCAGAGTTCTGGCTTAATCTTCAGACCCTCTACGAGTTGCGCCTTGCCGAGCAGAAGGCGGGCGCCGCCATCAAGGCCTTGCACACTCTCAAGCGCTTCGCCCGCGAAACAAAAGCAGCAGCCCACTCATGACCGGCCTTGCCGCATCAGCCCAGCTATATTCGTTCAACCATTAGAACCGGGGCGGGCGCAGGTTCCCCGGCTCGGCGCAGGGGCACAAGGCCGCCCTTATCGCCGCACGTCGCGGGCGTGTGGCTCGGTCAGGCGGGCGGACTTTCAAACTGATACACTATCGGCATGACGCTGGAAGCGGAAATCCTCGCCTCGCTCCGCAGGGTCCGCGCGGCCGCGCATCAGCTTGCGCTATGCCCGGCGGAGCGCAAGAACCGGGCGCTGGGCGAAATCGCCGCCGCGCTGAGGAAATCGCGGGCCGAAGTTCTCGCGGCCAACCGCGAAGACCTCGAGCGCGCGCGGCACGAAGGAATCAGCGGTGCGTTTCTCGATCGACTGACGCTGAATGACGCGCGAATCGAGGCGATGGCGCACGGCGTCGAGGAGGTGGCTGCGCTGCCCGACCCGGTGGGCGAGGCGGTCGCCCGATGGCAAAGGCCCAACGGACTTCAGATCGCGCGGGTGCGGGTGCCAATCGGGGTGATCGCGATAATCTACGAGGCGCGGCCCAACGTCACCGTGGATGCGGGCGTGCTCACGCTTAAGGCCGGCAACGCGGTGGTGCTGCGCGGGGGCCACGAGGCGATCGCGACCAGCCGGCTTTTGGCGCGGCTGATGAGCGACGCGCTCAAGCGCGCCGAGGTACCGGCCGACGCGCTGATGTTCGTGGACAATCCGGACCGCGAAGCGGTCCAGATTCTCAAGCGCCATCCCGAGGCGATCGACCTGATAATCCCGCGCGGCGGCAAGGCGCTCAAGGACGCGCTGGCCGGCTCCGCAGTGCCGCTGCTGCCGCACTTCGACGGCATCTGCCATACCTACGTCGATCGCGCCGCCGACTTGAGGATGGCGGAGGAGATCTGCTTCAACGCCAAGGTCAGCCGGCCCTCCGTGTGCAACGCGATGGAGAACCTGCTGGTGCACGCGGCGGTGGCGGATAGATTTCTGCCTGCGCTGGCGGCGCGGCTCGAGCAGGCGGGGGTCGAGATCCGGGGATGCCCGCGGACGCTTGAGATCGTTCGCGGCGCGAAGCCCGCGAGCGAGCAGGACTGGGACACCGAGTATCTGGATCTGATCCTGGCCGTGAAAATTGTCGATTCGATCGACGAAGCGATCGAGTTCATCGCCCGCCACGGTTCCGGGCTGGCCGACGCTATCGTGAGCCAGGACCCGGAGGCCGCTGCGCGCTTCGAGCGTCAAGTGGACTCGGCCGCGGTCTTCGTCAACGCCTCGACCCGCTTCACCGACGGCTACGAATTCGGCTTCGGCGCCGAGACCGGGATTTCCACCAATCGCATACACGCGCGCGGTCCGATGGGTCTGCGCGAGCTGACCACCTACAAGTACCTGGTCCGCGGCACGGGCCAGGTGCGGACTTGAGCGATGCGGGTAGGGATTTTCGGCGGCAGTTTCAATCCGATTCACCTCGGCCATCTGCGCGCCGCCGAGGAGGTGCGCGAGGCGCTCAATCTGGACTTGGTCTATTTTGTGCCCGCGGCCTCGCCCCCGCACAAGACCGAGGGCGAGCTCGCGCCCGCCGAGCATCGCCTGCAGATAGTGCGGCTGGCGACCAAGGGCAATCGCCACTTCATGGTTTCGGACGTCGAGGTGCGCCGCATCGGCCGTTCCTACACGGTTGACACCATCCGCTACTTCATCTCGACCCTGCGCGTGCCCGCCACCATGTTCCTGATGATGGGGACCGATCAGTTCGCGGAGCTGGAGACCTGGAAGGACTGCGAGGAGCTGGCGCGGCTGTGCGGTATCGCGGTGCACACGCGGCTGCGCGAGGGTGAAGTCGGTCCGCCGCGAATCTCGCTTGCCGCTCTCGAACGCTTTGGTTACAGTAAGGCTGACGATCACTACGTGCATGCGAGCGGACAAACCCTTTCGTTCGTCGAAACCACGGTCTTCCCGATCTCCGCAACCGTCATCCGCCAGAAGCTGCAGCGCCGTCGCTCGGTGCGCTATCTCATCCCGGGCGATGTCGCGGATTACATCGAGCGGCACGCGCTCTATTGATCTTCAACGCGCACGGTAAGGCACGCTGAATTTTCTCTACGCGCAAGAATCAAAACCAAGAACCGGCGCCGTTCGAGAAGCCTCAAGGCAGGCTCCGGCGGGCGCTACCAAGACGGCCGGCGCACAGGCCGGCGCTGTTGCGAGGGCTTTGACGCAGTGACTTCGCTGGAGAAGGCGCTGGTTGCGGTCGAGGCGGCGCTCGACAAGAAGGCTTACGACCTGGTGGTACTGCAGGTCGGGCATCTCGAATCAATCGCGGACTGCTTTCTCATCGCAAGCGGGCGCTCCGACGTACAGGTGCAGGCGATCGCGCGCGGGATCGAGGAGCGGATGGCGCGGGAAGCGGCGCGTCCGCTGTCGGTCGAGGGCTTCAACCTGGGCCACTGGGTGGTGCTGGATTACGACGACGTGGTGATCCACGTGTTCTTCGAGGCGACCCGCGAGTTCTACCGCCTGGAGACCAACTGGACCGACGCGCGGGAAGTGGCGCTGCCCGAACCGCTGCGCAGCCAGGCCCGCGACCTCCACCTCGGCGCACTGGGGTAGGCTTTCAACCCGGACAGACGTAGACCGCGGCGGGCGCGCCGAGGATCGTTACGTTGAAGATTTGCGCCGGGCGAATCTTGTGGTGCATCGCGAGTTCCCGCATCAGGCGCGTCTCGGCCGTCAGCAGCACCATCGCGCCGCCCGGGGCAAGCACACGGCGGCACTCCGCGATCATCCGGGGATAGAGCCGCTGATTATCGGCGTGCGAGCCGTGCCTGATTCCCCAGGGCAGATTGGTGATGATCTTCGTGACGCTGCGGTCGCCCAGCGGTATCGCGGCCGCATCCCACGGCGCCAGCATGATCGGCTTGTAGCGAGGACCGACGTTGGCGCGCGCGGCCGCGAGCGCCTCGGGGTCGTGGTCGCCGCCGAGCAGCATCCGGTAGCGCCCGAGATGGGCCCGCTCGATCAGCACCGTGCCGGTGCCGCACAGCGGATCGAGCACGACGTCATCGTCGGCGGGATGCGACAGCCATCCGAGGGCGGCAGCGACCGTCGGGCGCAGCGAGCCGGGAAGATGGGCGACCTTGTAGTCGCGATGGCGCATGCGCTCGTCGCTGAGCCGGATCGCGAGGATCAGCTCGTCGGCGAGCAGCGTGGCCCAGAATTCGACATCGGCGCCGTCCTCGACCAGGCGCCACTTTTGGTCGCCGCGCTCGGCGATCCCGCGCTCGATCGCGCGTCCCAAATCAACCCGTCGAAATTCGTGCTCGCCGACCGATCGCGCGACCACGCGAAAATCGAGCCGCCGCCCGGCGCGGCTGCCGGGCAGCATCCGGACCCGATCGGCCAGCGCGCGGGCGACGTAGGGCGCCTCGCGCGCGGCGGCGCGAACCTTGTCCAGCATTGCCTTTTCAGGGCCGATACCGTGGCGATACGCGACAATCGCGAACAGGTCTTCGGCGGTGCGGAGCTTCGTCAGCGGATCGGCACGCGGCGCGAAAAAGAGCACCATCCCGGCCCGTCCAGGCACGACGCGCCGGCCGGCCTCGCGCGCGCCGGGAACGCGCGCGGCTATCTCGCTCCACAGGACGGTTTCGAAACCGGGCTGGCTGTGTGCGGCGTAGAGGTTGGGCGCGAAACGCAGGCGCAGGGCTGCAACCGGATGCGCCGATTCGCGCGGCGCTCTCCGCTCGGACGTCCGCCGGGTGTGCGAGGGCGGAATTGACCTACTTCGCGCGGGCGACGTACTCGCGGGTCTCGGTGTTGATCGTGATCACGTCGCCTTCGGAGACGAAGTGCGGCACCTGGACCACCAGCCCGGTTTCCATCGTGGCGGGCTTGAGCGTGTTGGTGACGGCGGCATTGCGCATCCCGGGATCGGTGCGGGCAACCTTCAAGTCGATCGTCTTGGGCAGCGTGACGTTGAGCGGCGTGGTCTCGTAGAACTCGACTTCGACCTTGAGGTTCGGGCTCAGGAAGCCGACCACGTCCTCGATCAGCTCCTTCGGCATCGTGATCTGGTCGTACGTCTCGGTATTCATGAAATGGAAGTCGCCGCCGTCCTGGTAGAGGAACTCCATCTCGACCTGGCTCAGGATCACGCGCTCGACGCGATCTTCAGAGCGGAAGCGGTTCTCGGTCTGCGAGCCGGTCTTGATATTGCGCAGCTTGGTCTGAACCATGCCGCGCCAATTGCCGGGCGTGATATGGCTTATCGCCATCACGCGCCAAAGTTCCCTGTTGTACTCCAGGATCATGCCTGGACGCAGTTGCGTCGCTTGAATCAGCATCAGTTGAGAATCCGTCCTACGAAGAGTCTCTGGAAATCTGTAACAAACTAAGCACGAAGCGCGAGCCGGGCAAGAGCGCACTCAACGCAGGAGCTGCTGCCACCAGGGGGTTTTCGGGGGCGGCTGGGCGTATCCGTAGGGCGGCGCCCCGTAGGGCGAGGCGTACGGGCCAATTCCGCCCGACATCACCGGCTGCTGGGCGAACTGGCCGCCGGTATCGTAGACGCGCACCAACGCCGGTCCCGCGCCAGGATTGAACTGCGCAGTGAAGTTCACCTGCCGGTAGCTTCCTGAGGTAAGCGCGCTCAGCAGGCCCGCCGAGACCGGAAGCTGCTGCATCAGCATCCCGTTCTGATAGAGCCCCGCCGAGGCGAGGTTCTTGCCCGAAACCACTCCCGAAACGACGACCGCGTTGGCCGCGATCGGCCTCAGGGACGAGATCTGCACCGCGAGCTGATTGGGATTGAGCCCCATCCCCGGCATCACGATCGAAGGCGGCAGCGACGACGGCCCGACCCGGATCGAGCTCTCGACGTACTCGTCGTGCGGACCGTATACCCGAATCGTCGCCTGCGCGCCGTTCATCTGGAAGCTTTCATCAAAGGTGTCCGTGTTGATTCCGCCGGTGGTGTCGATATCGAGCGACTTGACCAGCTTGCCGTCCACATAGATTCCGGCGCGCCTGATCCCGTCGCCGCTTACTTCGCCCATCACCTCGTACGTGCGGCTGGCGGGATCCTCAAGGCTGACGTTAAGGATGTTCACCTGGATGTTGCCGAGATGGTCGGCGAGATGGCCCGGTAGGTGGCGCTGCGAGGGTGACGACGCCGGCGGCGGCTCGTCTCGCGAAGGGATTTCCTCGACGTCGTGGCTCACGGTGGCGCTCTCGGTGGAAGCGATTCCGCCGCCGAGGCTGACGTTGGGCGACTCAGAAGGAGGCCCCAGCTCGACCTCCTTGGCCCCGCCGATGCCTCGTATCGCCATCGCGGAAGCCAGCGAAGCCTCGGCGCCAAGCCCGGCCGCATCGGAGACCCTGAGCACGACTCCCGGGGTCACTTCTTCCAGCTCGATATCGAAATTAACTCGCTGCTCGCCCAGGACGTCATCTACCTTGATAGCGCGGAGCAACTGGTCGCCATCGTAGATACCGGCCGACTTGAGTGTGCGTCCCTCGAAGAATCCGCGCACATGAACGCTGCGGCCCTTGACGGCGTACGACTCGATCTTGACCTTGGGGCCATCGGAAGGCTCGGACGCTGCCGGCGGCGCCGGGCGAGCGGAAAAGCCGGCCGCAGCGGCCGGCGTGCTCGCGGCCACCGGCTTCACGTCCTTGGCGAGCGCGTCGAGATGGTCCTTGAGCCACTTCCAGGCCGCGGGATCGAGCGAACGGGGAGCGGAGGCGACGGCCGCATCCACCGCGCTGGAATCGCTCTGCAGCGCGGCCATCGCGTGGCCGGCGGCGGTTTGGTCGTTGGTGTTGAGCGCGCCGCTTAGCCCCTGAGCGTCCGCGGCGAAGCCGGCGACCGCTCCCAGAGCGGGGTTGGGATTGGCGGAGCCGGACGTGGCGTTGAGCGAATTCAGCAGTCCAAAGGCGCGATCGCTCAACTCCGCGGCCGCCGCCCTGTCATCGCCGGCGCGCGCCGCGTTCGCGACCATCACCAGGAAAACAATCAGCGCCGCCGCGAGGTGGACCGGCACAGTCAGGGCGCAGGACCTGAGCCCACGTTCCATCGACAAGGCGCCACCGTCCGCCGTCAGGTCTGCTGCTGCTTGTACCGCTGCGTCACCTGCTTTATCTGGCGAGACAATTTCAGGAAGACCTCGCCCTCGTCGTAGATGAACAGCATCAACGTCCCGCCGGCGCCGATTATCAACCCGAGTATGAATGTGCCCATAGGTTCATTCCCTCCGGTATCTGAAGTATACGCAAACGCCATGCCCCGTAGAACCGGGCTTATCGCCAGCGATCCAAAGGGCAGTGCGATTGCGGGCCCGCCGCCGCAGCCGCGCTGCGCAGTGGCCGGACTGCCGTGGCGCCGAGCGGCGCTATGCCGGGCGGCGCTATGACGGATGTTTTCGATTTGTTACTTTGAGTTGTTGTCGCGGGCTGAATGCCGCAGCCCTCCTCAACCGCAACCATGGAAACGGGCAACCTCGGGACCGCCGGCTCGGCGGCGACTCGCGACGCCTGCGCACCGTCCGAGCGGGATTACCAGACCCTGATGGCGGGCGCGGGCTACCGCGTGCTCGAAGAGCGCGTAGTGGTCCGGGTCACCGGCGACGATCGCGCCGCGTTCCTGCACGGGATGTGCAGCAACGACATCAAGAACCTGCAACCGGGCAGCGTGCTCTACGCCCTGTTCCTGACCGAGCGCGCGCACCTGATCTCGGACTTCTATGCGTGGGCGCGCTACGACGCGATCCTGATCGAGGCCGACCGCAAGCTCTGGCCTCCCACCCGCGCGCATCTGGAGAAGTTGATCGTCGCCGACAACGTCGAGATGAAAGATCTCGATGGGATGGCGGTGATCAACGTCGAGGGGCCGGCAGCGGGCGAAGCCGTCGCCGCTGCGGTTCCCGCCGGCGTTTCGAATCAGGTCACGGAACTCCGGCCCTGGCACTGGGCCGAGGTCGGCACCCTTATCGTGGGCCGCGTGATGAGATTTGGACCGCTCGGGTTCACGATTCTCGCCGACAAGGGCAAAACCGCGGAAATCACGGGGCAGCTCGCCGGCGCGATCGAGGTCAGCACGGCAGCGCTTGAAACGATGCGCATCGAGAACGGAATCGCCAGGGTCGGTGCCGACGCCACCGAGCATACCATCGCGCTCGAAGCGCGCCTGGAACCGGCGCTTTCCTTCAGCAAGGGATGCTATCTCGGGCAGGAGACGATCGAGCGCGCCACGGCGCGTGGCGGGATCAAGAGGCGGCTGTTCGGGCTGCGCATCCAGGGGACGCGCGTGCCCGAACCGGGTGCCGCCGTTTATGATACCGCCGGCAAGCAGGTCGGCGGCCTGACCAGCGCGGCCCACTCGCCGCGTCTGGGCGTGCTCGGGCTCAGCATCCTGCATCACAGCGCCTGGAAGCCCGGCGCCGAGATGGAAGTCAAAGATTCGGCAGGCATCGTCAAGGCAGTTGTCAGCGAGCTGCCTTTCAAATGATACTCATGGGCAAACCCAAAACCTGGAGTTGGATGGAGTTTCTCAAGCATGGCGAACACGTTGGGCAAGCGTTACCTGTGTGAAAAGTGCGGCACGGAAGTGCTGTGCAACAAGGCGGGCGGCGGCGCGGTCGAGTGCTGCGATGCCCCGATGAAAATCAAGGAAGCGAAGCCGCTCCCCTCTTCCGACTAAACGGGAGCGCGCACAGGGGCAAGCGCGGGAACTGCACGCCGTGACGCCCGACAAGCCCGACTTGGTCCTGCACGAAGGCGTCGTCTTCGGCCATCCGGAGAGCGATTCGGTCGCGATCGCGCGCGGACGGATCGCGGCCCACGGGCGATTCGCCGAACTCAAGGCGATGGTCGGCCCGCGCACCCACCTGGTAAGGCTGGCCGGGCGGGCCGTTGCGCCCGGCTTTATCGATTCACATCTGCATTTCCTGGCAGCCGCATCGGCGGCGGCCGGAGTCCAGGTATCCAAGTGCCGCACGATCGCGGAGCTGATCGTCGAGCTGCGGATGGCGGCCGGGCGCACGCCGCCCGGCAACTGGATCAAGGCCTTCGGGTGCGACGAGGCGCTGCTCAAGGAGCGGCGCGGACCGATGCGGGCCGAGCTCGATCAGGCTACGCCCCGAAACCCGCTCCGCATGCGCCATCAGACGCTCCACGGGTCGTGGCTGAACTCGCGCGCGATTGCCGCGCTGGGGCTTGAGAGCCCCGACTCAGCGCCGGCGGACGGCGCATACCTCGAGCGCGACGCCGCGGGACGGTTGACCGGGTTCGTGGTCGGGATGGAGCAGTGGCTGACGCGGCATCTCCCGCCAGTCACCGCTGCTGCCCTGGAGGCGCGCGCCCGCGCCTTCAGCCGCGACTTGGCTGCCGCCGGCGTCACCGCCTTTACCGACGCGACCCTGCGCAACGGCCCCGACGAGATTGCGATCTTCGAGAAGCTCTCAGGCGTCATCTGCCAGCGCGTCAGCCTGATGATCGGTGCGCATCACCTCGACTCCGCCGCCGACGCGATCCGGGCACATCGAGGCGCAATCCGCCTGGTCGCCGCAAAGTTCATGGAAGCCGGCGCTAACAGCGATTGCGCCATGATGGCGAAACGCGCCGCGATGGCCTCGCGGCTCGGCCTGGACTGCGCGTTCCATGCCACCGAGGTCGAGGAGTTGGAGGCCGCGCTCAGGGCATTCGAGGCCGCACGCGAGATGATGCCGCCGCAACCATCCGGGGCGACCCGGTTGCGAATCGAACACGGCGGGCTCATCCCGCCCAACTACCTCGAGCGGCTGGCAGGCGCCGGCGCCTGGGTCGTGACAAATCCCGGTTTCATACATTATCGCGGCGCCAAGTACCTGCGGCAGCCGGGACTGATCCCTCACATCTATCGCGCCCGGAGTCTCTTGCGAGCGGGCGTCAAGCTGGCGGCAGGCACTGACGCGCCGGTCGCGCCCGCCCGGCCCCTGGTGGCGGTCGCGGCGGCGATCACCAGGACCACACTCGACGGCGAGGCGCTGGCGCCGGAGGAGGGGCTCGACGTCCAGGAAGCGTTCGGACTTTTCACCAAGGCGGCGGCACGGCTGGCGCGCCTGGAGGCGGGCGAGATAGCACCCGGGATGCTCGCCGACCTGATCGTCCTGCCCAAGGACCCGCTTGCGCTCGGCGCCGGCGAGTTCGCGGCGCTGCCGGTCGACATCATGATCGTCGGCGGGCGTATCGTCTATGAGCGGGGGCGGCCGGCGGTGGCGTACAGTGACAGCGCCGACCTGCGCTCCACGTAAGCCACCTTGGCAGAATTCTCAACCGTTATCTTCGAGGTTCGCGAAGCGATCGCGTGGGTGACGCTCAACCGTCCCGACCGGCTCAATGCCTACAACGTCGCGATGCGCGATGAGCTGTTCGAGGTGCTCGGCGCGATTCACGACGATCCCGCCATCCGCGCAATGGTGTTGACCGGCGCCGGGCGCGCGTTTTCGACCGGCGGCGACTTGACCGAGTTCGGCACCGCACCCTCGCCGATCGTCGCGCGATGGGTGCGCTTTCGCCGCGACGTATGGGGCCTGCTGCGCCGGCTGACAATCTCGACCGTCGCCGCGGTGCACGGACTGACCGTGGGCGGCGGACTGGAAATGGCGTTGCTATGCGACGTTGCGATCGCGGGCGACGATGTCAGGATTTGTTTGCCCGAAACGGGCCTCGGTATGATCCCGGGCGTGGCCGGCACGCAGACCGCCTCGCGCCGGCTCGGTTTTGGGCGCGCGCTCGACCTGGGACTTACCGGGCGTTGGATTGACGCCCAAGAGGCGCTACTTGTAGGGTTGGTCGCCGAAGTGGTTCCGGCGGCAAAGCTCAACCGCGCGGCGGATGCGATGGCGCGGTCGTTGAGCCGACTACCACGCGAAGTGGTCGCGATGGCCAAACTCGCGGTATGGGAGGGTATGGACCTGCCGCTTGCGCAGGGGCTCAGGCTCGAGAGGCGCTTGGCGGGACGGCTTGGGATGATGCGAGCTGCGCGAGACGATGCGGTCCGGCGGCGGCGCGAATCGGATTGCCCAGGAGGTAAACGCGGTCTGTGAACACCGTCAACTTCGTCACTATCCCGGCCTCGATTGTTCCCGACCAGGAGGCCGTGGTTTTCCGCGATCACCGTCTTACTTACGCGCAGCTCGACGATCTGGTCTCGCGGCTGGCTGGGGTCTTCAAATCGCTCGGGCTCAAGCCTCGCGAGGTTATCGCCGCGCTCGACACCGGCTCGGACCTTTACCTGGCCAGTTACTACGCCGCCGCGAAAGCGGGCCTGACTTTCCTGCCGCTCAACTATCGCGCCAAGGAGCCCGAGCTCGAATACATGATCAACACCGCCTGCGCCAAGGCCCTGCTGGTCGGCGATCGCTACCTGGAGCTCGTGGCGCGCATCCGTCCCAACCTCAAGACCGCAAAGTTCGCCGCGATGGGCGACGGTGGGCCCGGTATGCCGCGGTTGCCTGAGCTGATCCAAAAAACCGACCCCGACGAGACCGAGGCGGAGGTCGACGAAGAAGACGTGTCGGTCCTGATGTACACCAGCGGCACCACCTCGCTGCCCAAGGGCGTGATGCTGTGCTACCGGGATTTCACGGCCTACGTGACGGCCAACGTCGAGATGGTGGACGGGAGCGACCGCGGCGCCGCCCTGGTATGCGTGCCCTTCTACCACATCGCCGGGACCACCGCGATGATGACCAACCTCTGGACCGGCCGCCGGTTGGTCATCATGCCCCAATTCGACGCCAAGGCCTGGCTCAGGCTGGTCGAGTGCGAGAAGGTAACGCACGCTTTCGTCGTGCCGACGATGATGAAGCAACTGCTCGACGAGCCCGCCCTCACCCGCACCGACCTTTCGAGCCTGGTCAACCTGGCCTACGGCGGCGCGCCGATGCCGGCGGCCGTGATCAGGCGCGCGATCGAGGTCTTTCCCGATCACGTCGGCTTCGTCAACGCCTACGGGCAGACCGAAACCACCTCCTCGCTGACCGTGCTCGGCCCCGAGGACCATCGCCTGGTCGGCACCGCCAAGGCGATCGAGATGAAGCTGATGAGGCTCCACTCGATCGGCAAGCCTCTGCCCGACGTCGAAGTCCTGGTGCACGGCGAGGAGGGCAATATTCTGCCGCCCGGCCAGGTCGGCGAGATTATCATCCGCACCCCTCGTATCATGAAGGGCTATGCCGGACGCGAGGATGACGCCGCGCTAGGCGGAGGATGGCGTGCGACAGGCGACCTCGGATGGATCGACGAGGAAGGCTACGTGTTCTTCGCCGGACGCAAGGACGACATGATTATCCGCGGCGGCGAAAATATCGCCCCCGCCGAGGTCGAGGCCGTCCTGATGAGCCATCTCGAAGTCGAAGAGGCGGCGGTGATCGGCGTGCCGTCAGTCGAATGGGGTCAAACCGTCAAGGCCTACGTGGTGCCGCGCGCGGGAAAGAAGATCAGCGCGGAGGAATTGATCGAGTTCTGCCGCTCGAGGCTGGCGAGCTTCAAGCGCCCGGAGACCATCGACTTCATCGACACGCTGCCCAAGAATCCGCTCGGCAAGATCCTCCGCAGGGACCTCCGTGACAGGGCGGAGCCCGCTTAGCGCCGCGCAGCAGAGCGGCGCGATCGAGATCGCGCGCAGCGCCGGATGCGTGCTCGCGACGCTCAGCCGTCGCGCGGCGCACAACCGGCTCAGCGCCGCGATGGCGCGCGAACTGATCGAGCTGGCCGAAGAGGTCGAGGACGACGAGCCGACGCGGATGCTCGCGATCACCGGCGCCGGCACCACGTTCTGCGCCGGCTTCGACCCTGACGTCGACCCGCGCGTGGTCGAGTCGCTGGCTGCGGTTTCCAAGCCCACGGTCGCGATTATCAACGGCGACGCGCTCGACGAAGGGCTGGAGCTTGCGATGGGGCTGGATATCCGCGTTGCCGAGGCGAAGGCCCGGCTGGGGCTGACTCAGCTCAAGTACGGGAGGATGCCGCGCTTCGGCGGCACGCAACGCCTGCCCAGGCTGATTGGTGCGGGGGAGGCGCTTAGGATGCTGCTCGGCGGCACGACAGTCGAGGGGCGGGACGCGATGCGCCTGGGGTTGGTAACCTACCTCGCGCGCGGCAGGCGCGAGTTATCCCGGGTCGCATCGGAGCTGACCGAGGCGATCCTGGCGCGCGGCCCGCTCGCCACCCGGCTGCTCAAGGAAGCGGTGATCAAGGGCTACGATATGACCCTCGAGCAGGGTATAAGGCTTGAGGAAGATCTTTACGCTCTGCTTCAAACCACGGCCGACCGTGCCGAGGGAGTGAGGGCGTTTTTGGAGCGGCGCAAGCCGCTATTCAAGGGAGTCTGAATTTGCTGTTCACCGGCCCCTGCGGGGGAGCATGCGCGTCGCGAAAAGTGAAGAAAGACTGAAGTCTCATGTGAACCGGCGAACCGCGACAACGGAGCGCATGCTGGAGATCTGAAAAAAGGAAACGGAGTCGGAACCAGGAATGGCCAACCAGCTCGGAAAAGTCTACATCTGCGGTAAATGTGGGTCACAGGTGATCGTGACCAAGGGCGGCGCCGGCGCACTCAAGTGCTGCGGCGTCGCGATGGAGCAAAAGAAATAACTTCCTCCGCCGCCGCAGCGTCCGGCGGCAGGCCCGTTACTTGCGTCTCCGGTCCGGCAAAGACCGGAGACTGCCGATTTTCTCAGGATGGCGGGCACAGCGGCCCGCCCCACTGCAGAAAAGGCCGCAAAATCCGAAGTGGGGCGGGCGTCCCCGCGCCGGTGGCGACTGCCCGCCTCTGAGCGAAGCCCCAGGGGCGGCGGGGACGGCGGGCGGCAGGCCCGTTACTTGCGTCTCCGGTCCGGCAAGGACCATCGAACGGAGATACAGATGGTGAGATCGCTGATCGTAGGACTGGTTGCCGGATGGCTCACTGGGACACTGATGCGGGGCCGCGGCTACGGGGTGATCGTCGATATCCTGCTGGGGCTGATCGGCGGCGTGATCGGCGGATGGATCTTCGCCGACTTCGGAATCACGGCCTATGGGTTTATCGGCGGAGTGGCGATGTCCACGGTCGGCGCAGTCGCGCTGGTAGGCGCAGTCCATCTGCTGCGCAGCGCCGCGTGAGCGTGACGTGGGAGTGCGGTAGCGCCAAGAGCTCCGGTGCCAACTCAGCTTTCCGAGGGAATACACGATGCACGTGCTTATGCTTGGAGCCGGAGCGTCGAAGTGCGCTGGCTATCCGCTGGCTAACGAACTCGTCTCGGAAATAAGACGAGAAGCGGAAACAGGATCGAGGTTTTTTTGGAATTTCACCAATGCATGGAACACTTGGGAAAGTTCAGTCAACCGCTCTCGGGGACTACTGCGGCTGCTGCTGCGCAACCCTAACCCCGAAGTGGTCTTATCCGTTCCCGATCTGTTCAAAGCCGCTTGGGATGCAGAATTGATGCAGAATTTCGCGGATGCAAGCCGCGTCCTTAGGGGCGAGATGGGTGCAAAGGAAGGATCTGAAAGAGCGCGTCGAGGCGCCCGGACTGCGCATCGATTTCAAGACCTAATCGTCGCGAGAGAGCGTTTCCGCGAATGCCTTGATTGGTTCTTCCGCTTCAAACATCACGAGGACTCGAAACCGAAAAACAGGAGCCGCCGCGATTATTTGCGCGACCTCCTTTCTCACTTGAAGCGTGGCGACATCGTGATAACGCTCAACTGGGACACAACAGTCGAACGGACACTGCTTGAAGATCGTCGATGGAACCCGCGCGACGGGTACGGATTTGCTAAGAAGCTTGCTCAAAGAACTCGAGGCAGACTGGCACCCTCCGAGGTTACTGTCTTGAAGCTTCATGGATCGGTCGGGTGGCATCGTTCCCGAAACAATCAACTATATTTCGATTCCAAACATGGCTTCCTGAAATACTTGGCGGTCCCGGCAAAAGCCGCTGAGATCCTCCTCTACGACCCGCTTGAGGAGCGTGTTATTGGGCCACCGGGAGACTCCCTACTTGCATACCCATCTTTCTTGAAGCAACTTGCAGGTAGAGAAATGCAGGAAATATGGCGTATCGGGAATCAAGCATTGCTGACAGCTGATTCTGTGGAAGTATGGGGTTACGGCCTACCCGAGAGCGATGTTGCTGTGCGAGCTATTCTGGCTCCGTTAAGGTCACGCCTCCGTTCTCCGTCCTTTAGCGTTCTCGTGCACGACCCGAGCGCGGACGTGCGTGCCCGCTGGAAAAACTTTTTGGGCCCTCTAGCTAAAATTGACTCGGCGCCACTTGGTCTCTGTACCTGACCGGCCCGCCCGGAGCAGCGGCTTTGCGCGGCCCCAATTCGCAGCGGACAGATATCCTTGCAGCGATTTTGTGGTTTCGATCGGCATGGCGCGCACTGCCGCTTGTTTTAATCTAAAAGGTTCCCGAAAACAGGCCGACAGGTGATGAATGGACGACGAAGTTTTGAAAACCAACGGGCTGGACATCAAGGACTGGGACGCGACCATCTATCGGGTTATGCCCATATCCCGGTTCAAGGGAATCGTTGCCAGCGGCAAGATGGGACTGACCCGCCCCGCTCTGTGGGACGATCCGTTCGAAAACTTCTATCTCAAATGCAAGGTCCGGATCTCCAAAACCGAAGTCGCGAGCCTTAGGTCAATCAGCTCCAGATGGTACGGCCAGTGCTGGACCAAGAAACGCGACAGCGATGCGATGTGGAGAATCTACAGCCACAAAAAGAACGGCCTGCGTGTTTCTACCACGATTAGGAGGCTCTTTTCGGCGATCTACAACGAGAAAGAGAAGTTCGCGACCCTCATGTATTTCATCGGCGAGGTGGAGTACGCGGGGCGTCGCGAAATAGAGGATTTCATACGCCGCACGCCGTTCACGTCCCTCTCGTTCGGTGGCCAGGCAGCTCCCTTCGCGCGCACGCTCTGCATCAAACGTCCGGAGTTCGCGCACGAGGACGAGGTTCGTTTGTTGATTCACGATGCGGAGGATAAGAACCCAGGAGATGTTTTAGATGTGCCTTTCGATCCCGCCAAGGTGCTCGATAGCGAAGTCGCACTCGATCCCCGACTCGACGCGGCGCAATTCAAAGCGGCCAAGGACGACCTTGAGAGAGCAGGCTGCACATTGCGTATCATCCAGTCCGACCTCTACAAGATCGACGAAATGACCATTGATTTGGAGTGACCCACAATGGCCGATGAACCCCGAAGAACTGTTACGATAGCCGATCTCGAGCGCTGCGCCTGGCAGCAGGTCATTGCGAATGCCGCCGAGAAACATTGCTTTCACTATTCGGAACTGTTCAGGAAAAAATGCGAGGAAGCCGAGGCTGCCGGCGACCGCGAAGCGGCTCAAGCTTTCCGCCTTCTACTCGACCTGACCTTTTATCGCTTCATGCCGGAATCGGTGAACGAGCCGTTCCAGCCCACGTTGGTGATGGACGGGAGACGCAGTGCAACGTCCGGCGACCTGACGGACGAAGAACTCGCGATGCTCCGAGAGGTTGCACCCGGCATCGAGGACGCGGAAATGCGGGCTCGGGTTGCCGATGCGATCTGGGACCGCAAGCGCGACGTCAAATTCGCACAAATGGCGATTGATTCTTACCTTGAGTCGGCCCGCCGCCTGGCGGAGAACCCGCCGAAAATCGGCGACCGCGCGATGCTCGTGTATTCACTCGACCGTATCGAGAGAGCCCTTCGGCTCTCACGGATGATCAACGACAAACAACGATCTGACGTGGTCGCAAGTTATGGCGGCGAACAATTCAAGGTGCTTGCCGCCGCCCTTGCGCCGCTTGCGCCTCGGCTTGCCGGTTTGTTGATCGAGTTGCGAATCGGCGAGCCCCTTTCCTATGCCTCGATTGCCAAACAAGCTGCCGAACGTGCCGAGGCGCAGAATGGCCTGGATGACGCGCGCGCGTACTGGACTCGGCAGGCCGAATGGCTTCGCCTCGCCGGCGACGGTGCGGGTGAACGCGTCGCGCGGATAGCGGCGGCCGAGACATATGTAAAGAAGGCCGCCTTATTCGAAAAAGGAAATCCGCCAAACCATCTGCTGATTTCCGACTGTCTGGAGCGGGCTATCCAGGCACATCGCCAAATCGGTGGACAGAAAGAGCGTGTCGACGAGCTGCACGCGCGCCTTGTTACAGCCCAGAGGAATTCCGTCGCGGAGCTAAAGAGAATCGAAGTCGGCCGGTTCGATGCGACGCAGATTGTTCAGAAAACGATCGCAGAAGTCACAGGAAAACCGCTTCCTGACGCTCTCTTCCGCGTGGCGCTGCTGATCAATCCTCCGGACGTGAAGAATCTCCGCGCGCAGGCTCTGGAACTGATGAAGGCCGCCCCGCTCATCTCAAGTTTGCCGGCAGGAATTATGAGCGGCTCCGGCAAGACTGTAGCAAAGAGACCGTCGGCCACCTCCCCCGACGCTGACGAGGCCGAGGCGGCCCTCCGCGCAGCAATGGCGCGCCAACTTGGCTTCGCGCGGAGCATTTCCGCGATCGCCATCAGCGCGGCTGTTACCCAAATCATGTTCGAGCATCCGGTCCAAATCGCCGATTGGGGTCCCCTCGTTTCAGATAATCCGTTCATTCCAGCGGACCGCGCCCCAATCTTTGCCGAGGGGCTTCACGCGGGGCTTACCGGAAACCTGCTGGTCTCCACGCACCTGCTGATGCCTCAGATCGAGAATTCGTTCCGCGAGATCCTCTCGCAGCATGGCGTCGTACCCTCGAAGCTAAATCAATACGGCATACATGAGGAGATGCATCTGCAAGAACTTCTGTATTTGCCGAAATTCGGGGAAGTGTTTGGCGCGGACTTTACATTCGACCTTAAGACACTTCTGATCGATCATGGCGGTCCGAACCTGAGGCACGGCACAGCCCACGGACTGCGAAGCTACGCAGAATTCCTCTCGCCCGAGGCGCTTTACTTCTGGTGTCTTACTCTCCGGCTATGCTTTCCGCCTTTATTTCAGAAGTTGCTCGCTGATGCAGCCGCAGCGAAGGAGGAGAATCATTGAGCCTGGGCCGGCACCTCTTATCGCAATCGTCCACCCTCTCGCGACGCCTCATGCGAAGGTGCATTTAAGATCGCCCATGCAGTGGAAAATTATAACCGACCGAAACCGACTATCACTGGATGTTGAGCCCTCCGAAGCTCAGCTTCAATCGAGCCGAAACACCCAGGAGCGCGACTGCGTAAGGTTTTCGAATTCCGGCTCGCCGTGCGTCACAATTCGTTTGATTCGGTCCGGTTCGACGGGTCTGGTCATATGGCCTTCGATATCCGGCGAGTGCTGGGTCTGAATGCCGTTCTTTCGGAGGAAGCCGTTTACGATCTTTTCGCCGATCGACCAGATGATATCAAATTCGTTGATGGGTAAGCGGGTCACCACGATTCGCGGGCTTCCGATCCGGCGCAAAATCTCCGCCGTTCCCGATGAGTCTTCGCCCATATGTGGCATGTAGAGAGCTTCACCGCCCCAATATCCAAGCAGCGACCCGACCCCACCTTGATCGAGGAGCGCTGACCGAGAGCTCACGAACCATATCATTCCCCGTCGGCTCTCATGGTCTGAGTAATTCGCTTGGATGAGCCGGTTTGCCAACTCCTCACCAATAATCTTCCTGTCGACTAGGCTGCGAACCCGTGCGTCCAAAATAGGGCAAGAATATACTTGACTCACCAAGCTTCCGTCGCTATAATTAGAGCATGAAAACAGGAAGGGCCGGAACCCCAAGAACCCTACAGGACGCGATCCGCTACTTCGCTGACCCCGACAACTGTCTGGCGTTCGCGGTCGCGTTACGCTGGCCGGATGGCGTGACCTGTCCGACGTGCGGCAGCAAAGACTTGTATTTCCTATCCACGCGACGGCTGTGGAAGTGCAAGGGCGGCCATCGTGATCGGCGCCAGTTCAGCGTCAAGGTCGGCACCATCTTCGAGGACTCGCCGATTACGCTGGACAAGTGGTTCACGGCGATGTGGATGCTCGTCAACTGCAAGAACGGGGTTAGCTCTTGGGAGATTCATCGCGCCATCGGCGTGACGCAGAAAACCGCGTGGTTTATGAACCATCGGCTGCGCATGGCGATCCATACCGGATCGTTCGACAAGCTCCGGGGCGAAGTCGAGGCCGACGAAAGTTTTATAGGTGGCCTCGCCCGGTTCATGCACGCGGATCGGCGCGAGGCCGTGATCAAAGCGACCGGCGGCGCGGGCAAAACCGTAGTCATGGGCCTGCTTGAGCGTCACGGCAAAGACGGCTAGCACAGCCGCGTGAAGGCGCGCGTCATCCCGAACGTCCAGCGGACCACGCTCCACGACGAAATCCGAAAGAGCGTCCAGCCGGGTAGCGAGCTTTTTACCGATGCTTGGGTCGGATACGAAGGCATCGATCCCGACTACGCGCACAGCGTGATCGACCACGCGGAAAGCTACGCCAACGGCAAGGTTCATACGAACGGAATCGAAAACTTCTGGTCCCTGCTCAAGCGCGGCATCAAGGGAACCTATGTGAGCGTCGAACCGTTCCACTTGTTCCGATACCTCGATGAGCAGGTTTTCCGGTTCAACAATCGCAAGACGCATGACGGCAGCAGGTTCGTCGGCGCGATGAGCGGCTTCGCCGGGAAGCGCCTCACCTATAAGCAGCTAACGGGCAAGGCAGAAATCGCGCCTCAGACCGCACCGTGAAAGTGGCGGCAGGAACGCGGCAAGCGGAATCGAGTCAGGCCGCCCCGGATTTCCGTGCGGCCCGCCGCTCCGCGCGCTCGCGATGCCACTTCTCATCCGCAGCTTCGACTTCCTTTTTCGGAACCCCAAAGACGGTCTTAGCGAATTTGGCGAAACGCTCGAACGCTGGCGGCACTTTACGGCGCTTATCTTTCAATTCAAGCTGGCCTCTCTGGATGTCCGACGGATCGATAGAAAATAAATCGTTCCCGCATCAACGGTGTAGTACAGCACAACCGGCGTAATTCTGTCTTCATCGATTACGGGAAGAAACCATACGGCAGGCTCGGGCGGAGTCGTTAGCGGGCTTCCGATTTTCGGATTGCGCGAGAGTGCCCATTCAGCAGCTTCTATGAAGTCATCCGCAGCCCGTGCATCCGGTTTTAGATCGCGAAGTTCGTGCTCGAAGCGGTGAGTTTTTACGATCTTCCGCAAGTAGCACGCTCATTTACTTCAACCCTGAAAGCACTTCCTTGGCAAACTTCCGTAAGTGTCGGCCTTGCGCCCGTTCTCGTTTAGTCGGCGCCCTGGCACCGATTAGCGCGACGTTGTATGGAATCGTCTCGTTCAGCTTCGCCAGTCTCCAGCCTAAAAAATCGTGCGACTTGTCGCTGATATCGGTTGCGCTCATCTGGCGAAAACGATGGATCGTCTCGTCGATTAGCGCCACTTCGGGACCGGAGAATAGCGCCAGCTTAGGCGCCCGCTTGGCCAGCGTTCGGATTTGACGAAATCCGCCGATGTTGTCCTCGCGCACAACAATGTCCCCGACCTTCTTCATTCGTTCCACGACGGGGCGAAGATGGCGAGGGGCGGGGCCATGCTCTAGTCGCTGGTATTCCTGACCCGTGATCGACTTACCGAACCGCAGATATGCCATAAAGTCGGCATAGAAGAGTAACTTGTTTAGTTTGATCGCGCCGTAATATCTGTCGCCTTCGGAAAGAATCGAGAGATAGACGATCAGCTCCGTAAGCTTCTCATCGTCGGGCGTTTGCTGACGCGGAGCCATACTTGCAATTAGATCATTTCGCGCGCGTCAAGTCGAGGAAGCCCGTCTAACCCCAATTGCTTCGTCCATCTTGTCGTTCCAAGCGACCCGAATTTCGGCGGGCACCCCTTGGACGCTGAGCAATTCGATCATCTTCGTCTGGAACAACGCCCGACACGTCCGCCCGATTGTCGCAAGGTTGTGAATCAGCCAGTCCGCCAGAGGAACGAAATTCATCTCATAGCCCACGCCGGTATAGCTCCGCGCGGCGGCAAGAGCGTCATTATCGGGCTTTGCCGTCGTGATGAACAGATAATCGGCTAGACCGCTCGGTGAAACTTTCTGGTCGAAGGTCGCCCTGACTCGGGCTTGATCGATTGAGCGCTCGGTAACCTCCACGCCAAGGATGAGTGCGCCATCTTTGCTGATCGTGATGTCGCCGACCGCACCGGACGCCTTGTCGGCCACATTGATCCCTTGATACTCCACCGCCCAACCGAGAGAATGGCATTCCCCTATTGTCTGGAACATCGATGTCGCGAGTAGGGCCGGGATGCGACCCCCGCTTCTCACAGTCAGCAATCCCGCGATGAGGTTGCTGAGTTGCTCAAGATTGGGCTTTGCTATTTTCTTGAGAGCGATAGTTCCGCTTTCTCGGAGCTGGATGAAGCAATGCAGCAGATACCGCAGATACCCGCTGGCCGCGTCAGCGTCCAATCCACGCAGGTAATCGATCACCTCAGCCAAAGCGTCGAAGCCTTCCTTGTCGCGTTGAATCCTCGGGGCGCCGCCTTTTATGAACTTTGCCCCACCCCTAACCGCTGAAAGAAATGGTGCCGCCGAAGTTGGAACGGATCGGTCGCGCAGGAATGGGGTTACAACGTTGTCTGCCAAACTCCGACCGCTGAACGCATTGGCCCCGTATTCGGTTGCTGGCAATCGAATGTCGATTTCTGGGTCAATAATACGGGCTAAAACGCAGCTAGGAAGCGCGTCCCGGTATGCTTGAGTTTTGGATAAAAATAACCTTTTAGTCGCTTCGACGATGGCCGGTGGAATAGTAACTGCCGCGCCATCCCGATAATCAGATTCAGCAAGCTCGAATGCTTTGGATAGCAACGCCTTTGCGACGGCTTTATCAACTGGTCGGCCTTTTCTCCGTGGAGGCATCGGGCCCGGCTAGTAATTCATCCAGAGGCACTCTTGCCGCGTCTTTTTGATCGAATGGCATTGCTTCAATGGCGCATCGTGGCGCCGCCAGCCTTTGTAGATCTCGTCCATGAGCGGCCCGCGATAACCTGAAACCGCAGCCTTACCTTTGATTCTCGACAAGAGCATCGCCAAGTCTCGGTGATCCTCGTCGCTCATCTCAAACCCATAGGCTTTAGAATCGCCGCGCGTCTCATGCGGATAAGGGGGATCGCAATAGAAAAGCGTGGTCCTCGCATCATACAAGCGGATGACTTCGTTGGCGGGCCGATTTTCGATCTGAACGCGGAGCAGTCGTATCGCAATTTCGGGAAGCGCCTCGATACTTCCCAACCATCGGGAAACCACGCCGGACATCCCGGCGCGCGTCGTGTTCTTGCAGTTGGCCCACCGTCCCAGCGATGCCGTTTGCGCAAGCCCGGTGCGAACCTGCCGCGCTCGGATGAAAAACCGCCTAGCGCGCTCTACAGCCGAAAGCGTCTCGCCGTGACCGTTCAAGGCGCGATAAAATTCCTCGCGGGCGAATGGCGTCAGCCCGATGGCTTCGGTCAGGCGATCTTTTTGCTCTCGCAGGACGCGGAAGAAGTTGACGACTTCACCGTCGATGTCGTTGTAGCTTTCAACCGGCGACGGCTCGCGGTTTAGAAGGACGGCAGCCGATCCGGCGAATGGCTCGCAGTAATGATGGCAGGCAGGCAAAAGCGGCAGGAGCCAATCGAGATGATTGAACTTTCCGCCGTACCAGCCGAATACGATCTTCCGTCGTCTACGGCGGATCGACGTCTGTGCCTCAAGGCGAAGTACCTCGGGCTGGCTTAGGAAAACCGGGGAAGGTGCCACTCTCACCGCCTCGACCTCCTGTCCGCTCAGGCTTTTAGCAGAACCGACCCCGGCCTGTCACGTCGGGGTCATCTTGACACATCTGGTGAGTCAAGTATATTCTTGCCCAAAATAGCTCGCGAGAGCGGAACTAATCCGTCTCGCTTGATTGCTTCCACTTCATCGTCTTCCAATCGCGTGCAGTGGAATCCGATTATGTCGAGATGCTGGACCGCTTCCTCTATCTTTGAGATGAGCGCAGTTCTTTGCGCTCTCAAGGCGTTCGGCGGTCGGTAAACTCTGAGTCTCCAATCCAATCGGGCGAGTTTGTCGATGCGCTGCTCTTCCAGCTCGTAGTCACGCAGAACTTCGTAGTTCTCGCGCAGAAGCTTGACTAGGTCGCGCGGCCAACTCGCAACACACTCGATCTCCATCGCTCCTTTGATATTTTGCTCAACCTCGCGGATCAAAGATTAGATGATTTTCTCTGCCTCGAGATGCCGCATCTCTTCGTCACTGATGCCGAGCAGGCCCTGGTAGACGCGCCGGTTGTCGTGGCCCACTCTCACGCAGCCGCGCCAGATTTTTCCCGGCGTCAGCGAGAACTTGGGAATTATTCCGATTCCTTTCACGCGTCCTACCAGGTCGTCGTCCCACTCCGTGTGTACATCGCGCGCCTTGTAGTGGGGATCCTCGGCCAAGTCCTTGCTGTTCATGATCGGAATACAGCCAACTTCAGCGTCGTTCATCAGCTTGACGACTTCGGTAACACTCCGTTCAGATACCCATCCGCGGAAGACGGCGTCGAACTCGATTCCTTCCATGGACTCGACTTCAACCTGCGCCTTGCGCCACTTGGGGTCGTTAGTGTCCAACCCCACCACTCGCAGCACGCGCTCGAACACCGGCCAACTCACGGCACCGACGGCCACCCATCCATCGGTCGCGGCAAAAGTGTCATAGGGTTGGAAGGCGGTTGCCTTGTTGCCCGAGCGTTCACGAATCACCTGCTTGTGAAAATATTCAATCATCGTGCCGCCCAGGGTGTGATGGATCGCCTCGAATTGCGAGACATCGATCACCTGGCCTTGGCCCGTGGAGCGCGCGTAGAGCAGGCCCGCCATCGCCATGCCGAAACACATGTATGCGGTAAGGTAGTCCCCCGTCCACGGAGCGGCGCGCGTGGGTGGACTATCCGGGAACCCGGTCTGGTTCATCATGCCGCCGAACGCCTGACCAATAAAATCGTAGGAAGCGCGACCAATGTACCCAGGCGCGCCCGTCTGGCCGTAGCCCGACACGTGAGCAATCACCAGTCGGCCGTTTGCCTTGTGAAGAGCGGAATCGTCGAGATGCCACTTTTGATAGGTGCCCGGCTTGGAACTCTCCATCAAGATATCCGCGCGGCTGATGAGGCGCAGAAAGATCTCACGCCCTCGCTCCCTTGACAGGTCCAAACTGATACAAAAGATGTTGCGCCTCTCCTGAATCCAGGTGGCTGAAACTGGCGGACCCCCGTCGCGAGCCTCAAGGCAGATGCCGATCGTCCTCCACGCGGCATCACCTTCGCCCGGTTGCTCTATCTGAACGACTTCAGCTCCGAGTTCGGCTGCCAGTTCGGCCCCGAATGGTTGCGCGATAATTCTGCCGGTCGAGACGATTTTCACCCCCTGCAAAGGCCCAAACGGTTCCCCCACCAATGTCTCCCGTCCCATTGTGGCTTTCGCCTCCCCGGTCATGATGCTCACGGCCACGAATATTATTCGGGCGACCACACCGCTATCCGCTTGATGAATTTATCTGCGTTCCCGTGTCGCGGGTAGCGCGGGAAACCCGACTATCGGCTCGACGACGGCTCGCCGCTCAGGGTGCGTTCGAAGAGGCGGGCCGTGTAGTTGCCCGCAAGAAGCGATGCGGTGCCAAGCGGCCGGAAGCCGCATCGCTCGTGGTAACGACACAGCTGCGCGTTTGACGCGATCGCATCCAGGCGCGCGAAGCGCTGGCCGCGCGCGGCGATTGTATCGACCGCCCATTCAAGCATCCGCTCGCCGACTCGCATACCGCCCACCGTGCGCGCGATGGCCATGCCATGGACGTAACCGGCCAGTCCGTCGATGCCGCATTCGCCCCACACGTCGGGATCGGACCACTGGATCGTGAGCGTGCCGACTGGGGAGTTGTCCCGCTGGAAGAGATAGACCTCGTGACGTTCGAGGCGTTCACGCAGTATCCGTTCGCCGACGGGCATGTGCCAGTGCCGCCATTGCGGATTGCCGTGCGCACTCAGCCAGTCCGTCGCCTGGCGCAAGATCGCCATCACCGCGTCGTAGTCAGCGGCTCCGGCGCGTACGACCGTCAAACCGCCGGCTTCGGTAAGGAGAGAGCCCACCATGCGCAGATGCCCGGTGCAGTCCTCGATCCCGGCGAATCAATACTTGGCGCGCCACCTTCAGGGCGCCGGCGACCAGAACGCGATGATTCCCTTTGCGATGTAGCGCGGTTTGCCGCCGTCGATCGGCATCACCACCACTTGGGGCGGCGGCGTCGGAATTGTCGCGGGCGCCTTCTTCGGCACCTCCTTGAGAATCACGCCGGCAAAGACGAAGGCGCTCGAGTCGGGCGCCCAAATCGTATGCGACAGCGAAAGCTGCTCGAAGTAACGCGCTGCGATCGTTCCCTCGGTGGTGGCTACGAACTTCGCCAGCTCGCGCTTCTTCGGCGTGCGCAGGTCGATCACGTTCCAGGTGAAATAGGGCCGCTGCGGCGGCACGCCGATGTACGCAAGACGATTGCCGTCGGGCGAGAAGTAAAAGGCCGCAACGTCCTCGTTGACGATTTTCCTGATGCTGCCGTCGGCGATATCGACAATGCTGATCCCGTCGAAGACCGTGTTGGGCGGCAGTTGCGCGGTCGAGAACGCGAGGTGGCGCGAATCGGGGGACCACACAAAGCTGCTCTCTCCCGGCAGCAGCTTGGCGATCGGCTTGGGATTCTTCCCGTCCGGATCCGCAACGTAGATGCGCGCAACGTCGTCCTGAGTCGCAACCAGGGCCAGATGCTTCCCGTCGCGCGACCAACAGGGACTCTTGAATGGCGCGCGCCCTCGCCACAGCATCCGCTCCACCTCCTGGCCGGTCGGCGTCAGGTTCATCAGCCAGACCTGCTCCCGGTTCTCGGAACGAGTCTGGTTGGTATGCACCAGCAGCTCGTCGGGATGCGGGCCCCAGTCGTAGTAGAGCGGCCAGCCGCTGGTCACGATGCGGATCGGCGCGTTCTCGCGCACCTCCGCCAGCATCAGGCTGAGCCTGTTGTCGGGCTCGGTCACCAGGAACGAAAGCCGCTTGCCGTCGGGCAGCCAGTACATGTAGATGCCGCGTTCGGTGGGACTCTCGAAAATCTTGAGCGACTCCTTCTTGTCGAAATCGTAAACCCACACCCCGAAGTTCTGAGCGGCGCGCCTGCCCCGCGCCGATACGTAAGCGAGCTTGCGCCCGTTGGGCGAAAACGTGGGCCATCCATATTCCGTGTCTTCCGAAGCCGCCGCCACGGGAGCGAGGCGCACCGGGAGAACCCTATCGCGACGTTTGGCTTCCATACTCGCCACCGGACAAGTCAGGCATTGCGGCTTCTTACAATCGCCCTCGCATACGTGGATGTTGGAGTCGGTGTCGACGTAGGCGATCCGGAGCGGCGTCGCGGCCGAGACCGCGATGCCGCTGCGGACCGTCACGAACGACACGATCGTGACAATCAGGAATGCAAATTTCGTCCTCGAACTCATCGAAGCCCACAATCGCCGCATCACCCCCCCTAAAGCAAGTGCTTCAATGTTGAGGCCGGCCATCGCACCAGCCCGCGCGAGTGCCACCCGCGAGTCTCGTTGCCATTGACAACCGCGATGAGATGAGGACAAGGTAAATTAGGTTATGAGGCGGTTGCCGATCGTTGTTCTGGCCCTCCTGCTCTTGGGTGTTCCCGCGCTTTCCCGCGCCGACGAGTACAATCAAACGCGCACTCCCCAGGAATATGATGAAGATGACTCGAATCCGGTTCGGGTCATGAGCTACTTCCTGACCCCGGTCGGCTTTGTCCTCGAGTGGACCATCGCGCGTCCACTTCACTATCTGGCCACCGAAACCTTTCTAGCCCCCGCGATGGACAGCGAATACAGCTCCCGCGAAGAGCCGCTCCCGGTAGCGGAGCTGCCAACCACCGAGCTGTACACTCCCGACGTCGGCTCCGAAGCTGAGACTGCACCACAGGCTGAGCAGGCCACTCATGTGCGCCCGCGAACCTCAGCGCCGGCGATTACCGGCAACCAGGAGTCGGCGCCGCCGCCCGCACCGGCCGCGAGCCCCGGCCAGCCTGTCCTGCACTAAAAGCCAATCTCACAAACAGCGCTCCAAGCGATTAGGAAGGTGAAGGCAGGAGTGTTCGGTCTGAGGCGAACGCGGCTGCCGCGCGCCAACAGCGCGCGAGGACCAGAGCCCGGGGCAACGCCCCGGGTAAGGCGATCGAGAAAAAGGCCCGCCCTGTGGGCAGGATGAAGCCAGGGAAACTCCATCCTCACCTTCCCCTTGGGCAGCCACCCTCATCCTTGGCCTTCTCCCGCCCGGAAGCGGGAGAAGGAAGCAGAGACGGGGAAGGGACAGAAGCTGGCGCCGGATGCAGGCACCTTCCCCCTGGCAATTGGAGGCTGCGCTTCGTTCTCACCTCGCCCGCGTCCGCGCGGGAGAGGCGGGGAGAGGGTTTCAAGGGGAAGGCGGGGGATGGAGTTAATGGGCTTCCACTTATTTGGGCGCGGGCGGGATAGACGAAAGGGCGGAGGTTTCACTCACTTCCCGCGCCCCTTTAGGGCGCGCCATCTGGGCTGGCGCCGCTAAACCGGGGGCGTTGCCCCCGGCTGATATGCTTCGGCGCTTTCAGCGCTGGCCCAACCTGAGCCCCCTACCTCAACCATTTGTTGCGCATCGCGCGAGGCCCCGGCGTGAAACCGCGACCGCAGGTCCGGCAGCGATAGAGGCGAATGGTCTCCAGCTTCTTGGTTCGGCTCCCCTTCGGAGCGATCTTCGGGCTGTTGCAGGACGGGCAGCGCTCGGGAGCCTTGATGGACGAGCGGCGGCGAAGTGGAAAAGCAGGGGGCCGTGGGGGCCGGCCGGAAGGAAGATCAGCACGTCACGTGGAGAATGGCATTTGTCCCCCTTGGTTGCTTGGCAAACGCCTTGATGGCGTCGTCCGTTGGCAAAATCAGGAGAGCGACTTTTCGGCGGCGCGCCTCGAGTTTCACCTCGTCCATTACGGGGAGCGATCCATATTTTCCCGTGCCGACTACGAGGCGTTGGCACTTCCACGGTATCTCTTCCTCGACCGAGACCGGGGTATGTCCGAACTCTTCGCGGAATTTTTTCGAGGGCTTCTTCTTGCGCTTGCGAATGCTGGCGCGGTCAATGACGACGTCATGTTCATAGGTAACGCCATCAATTTCAATTCCACCGAACTGAAATTTGCCAAAGTTCAAGGGCGGTGCTCACGCTTCACCTAAATTCTAGGCGCTCGCACCTGGTTCGACCAGAAGACGGCGAGCGGCATATCGCCAATCACCTGGCGAACGCGCTCGATGGCTTCGATAATGTCGTCAAGGTGCGGGGTGGCGGAGCGATTGGACATCAAAACACCGGAACCGCCGCCGCTTCGATCCGCTGGCGCAGGACCTTATGGATACTGTCGCGCGTCATGATGTCGGTCTTGCGGCCGAGAATCTTTGCCGCGGCTTCCTTCACATCCATCAACTCGAACAGGCCCAGCTTTCCTTTTTCGTAGTCGAAGAAGAGATCGATGCCGGAATCCTCTCGCGCCTCGTCGCGCGCGGTCGAGCCAAAGAGATAGAGATGCTGCACGCCAAGCCGCTTGAGCTCGGTCTCGTGTTGGCGCAAACGCGCGATGGCTTCGGCACGGTTCATGATGCGATTGTAGCAGGGGAGCGCGTTTTCTCCCAGATTCTTGCGAATAAGAGGCGAAAATGTGACGGTCCGGGCCTGAATCGCCGTCCTCTTTTGCCGCTCCGGCGCGAATTCGAGGCATCTCTTTGCGTGTTTTCCGTTCCATTGCACCCCTAGATAGGGTAAGCCAGACAACGCAACCGATGAGAGTACTTCGCGCAATCGCATTGGTGATGGGCTGCGCTGTGCTCGCGATGCCCGCGCGGGCGCAATCGCAAGCCCCGCCGAGCATCCCGGGCGAGCTTGGCTCCGACTTCCGTTACACCGCCAACAACGCCGAGGCCGACGCCGAGGACATCATCACCAGCCCGCTTCATATCGCCGATATGTTCGAGCCCGGCGGAGTGATGACGCAGCCCACCGCCTACTACACGCTGATCGGTGTGGGTGCCACACTGGGCGGCGCATTCGCCCTCGACTCAACCGTGCATGCCCATCTGCGCCAGATGAGCTCGAGCGATGCCAACGACCTCGAAATCGCCGGTGACGTATTCACTTACGGAACCGCGGGCTTGCTCTATCTGAACGGCTTGTGGAGCGGCGACCAGCGCCTGCGCGAGTATGAAATCACTGGCGGCGAGGGCGCCACGCTCGGCAGCCTGGTAACCCTGGCCTTCGAGTACGCCTTTGGACGCGAGCGGCCCAAAACCGGCCGCGGAGTGGGCGCCTTCTTCCACGGCGGACAATCGTTTACCTCCGGCGAGGCGACTCCGGTCTTCGCGGTCGCGGCGGCGACCTCCGAGTACTACAACAACGCCTGGTACGTCGCGCTGCCGGCCTACGCCGGCGCGATGGCGGTCGGGTTCGGCCGGATGGGCCACGACGCGCACTGGCTGTCCGACATCGTCGGGGCTGCCGTGGTCGGCGCCGGCAGCACCGAGTTGCTGCTCTATCTGCATCGCAAGCACAGCGAGAATCCCCTCCGCTTCAAGATCTTCCCGATTGCCTCGGGCTCGACCGCCGGCGGCGGCATCACGTTCCAATGGTAAGCTTGAATCGGCGCATTTCGGCGGGCTAGTCTTTTCAGTAATCCACTGGGTTGAATTGGAGCAAGCGGCCCGGCGCCGCCCGCTCCCGGAGGATCGCAAGACCGTACATGGCGGCGGCTGCACCCAAGAACACGACTCCCGTTGGCGAAGCCGAGCTGAAGAAGTGGCGCGCCCAGCAACAGGCCCGGAGCGTGGGCGCCGAGGCGGGAAAGGAAGAGTTACGCTCGCTGTGGAGCCGGCGTGACTTTCTGGGCCGGCTTGGATGGGCCGGGTTCGTCGCCGCCTCGATACTGGGATTGCTGGCGGCGATGCGCTCCGCGTTCCCGCGCGTGCTTTTCCTGCCGCCCTCGAAGTTCAAGGCCGGCTTCCCCGGCGACTATGTGGTCGGAGAGGTCAGCGAAAAGTTCAAGCAGGAATATCGAACCTGGATCGTACGGACCAAGGCCGGCTTCTACGCGATCTTCGCCAAGTGTACGCACCTCGGATGCACGCCGCGATGGCTCAAGGCGGAGCAGAAGTTCAAGTGCCCCTGCCACGGCTCCGGCTACTACATCAGCGGGATGAACTTCGAGGGACCGGCGCCGCGCCCGATGGATCGCTTCAATATCTCCGTCGCCGATGACGGCTCACTGGTGGTGGACAAGTCGGTCGTCTACCGCATGGAGCCCGGGGTTGACCCCAACGAGCAGCATCCGGAGAGCATCCTCAAAATCGCGTGAGCTGAGCCGCACGGGCGCGCCGCATCGGCCGCGCCCGTTTGCTTTTCCCTCAAGGAGTGTGCCCAATGCCCGTAATCAAGTCTGGTTCGGTCAATATCCACTACGAAACCTACGGGGAGGGCGACCCGCTGCTGCTGATTATGGGCTTGGGGATGCCGGGAGCGGTCTGGATCCCCTCCTTGGCCCTCCTGCCGGGCTTCGAGTGCATCTACTTTGACAACCGCGGCACCGGCACCTCCGACCGGCCCGATATCCCCTACACCGCCCGTGACATGGCCGAGGACGCGATCGCGATCCTCGACCACCTTCGCATCCCCAAGGCCCACGTCTATGGGGTGTCGATGGGCGGGATGATCGCGCAGGAGCTCGCCCTGAACCATCCCGAACGCGTCAAGAAGCTGGTGCTGGGATGTACCTGGGCGGGAGGTCCCACGGTCAGGCTCTCCGCGCCCGAGATTATGGCCAGGCTGATCCAGGGAGCTGCGACGCTGAGGACCGATCGCGAAAAAGGCATCGATATCCTCCTGCCCGTGCTGCTGCCGCCCGAGTTCATCGGCGAGCATCCCGAAGTCAAGGCGATGATCATGGCCACGCTGGCCGACGGGCAGACCACGCCGATCGAGACGATCCAGCGGGCGATGCTGGGCCTGACGCAGTTCAATGCCTACGATCGCCTACCCCAGGTAAAGTGCCCGGTTTTGATCGTCCACGGCGAAAAGGACGTGCTCATCCCGCCCGAAAACGCCGCAATCCTCAAGAGCCGCATCCCGCACGCCGAGGTCTACAGGATTCCCAACGCCGGCCATGCCTACCAGATCGCCGACATGCTGGGCGTTCACCAACGTATCGTGACCTTCCTCAAGAGCTGATCTGCGCCAGAGGGGAACCACGGACCTGGCAGGCTCAAGGAAAAAGGTTCTGCAGCCTGCTAGCGCTGCCCGTGCAAAACTTTTAATGTCGGTCTATAAGGTCCCCTCCGATGCGACAGCGGCGCCTTGGCCGATGCGCACGGGTGTGCGGCGCGGAGGATTGTTCGAGTTATGAAGCGACTGTCTGTAATCTCAGCGGCGATGCTGCTGGCGGTGGTCACCGGAGTTGCGCGGGCAGAGATCAAGCTCGGGTACGTCGATGTGCAGCGCGCGCTCAACGAGTGCGACGCGGGCAAGAAGGCCAAGGCCGAGTTCCGGACCCAGATCGAAAGGCTCGAATCGCGGCTGCAAAAGCAGCAGAACGAGGTGCAGTCGCTCAAGGATGAGCTCGAGAAGAAGGGCATGCTCATGAAGGACGACGAGCGCCGCAACCTCGAGGAACAGTACGGCAGGAAGTTGCGCGACTTCGAGCGCGACTACAAGGACTCCAAGGACGAGCTGGAACACAAGGACAACGAGGTCACCGGCGCGATCGTCAAGGACCTGGCCCGGATCATCCGCACGATTGGCGAGCGCGAGGGCTTCACGATGGTGATGGAGAAGGGGTCGATCCTGTGGGGCTCCTCCGGCATCGACCTCACCGACGAAGTGATCCGCAGCTACAACCAGGGCGGGGCCAAGGTCGGCTCGATAGGCGGCGAGCCCGAGACGGAGAAGGCCGCAGCGCAGGGGGGGAGCAGCTTCGGCGAGGCCGCGGCCAAGCGCTCGACTATCTCCAAGTAGCCTCGCCTTGTCCGCCGATCCCAAAGCGCCGCACCTTCCCGACCCACTTAGCCTGCTGCCGCATCGCTACCCGTTTCTGCTGGTGGATCGCGTGCTCGAGCTCGACGACCAGCACGTGGTGGCGATCAAGAACGTCACCCTCAACGAGGCGTTCTTCGCCGGTCATTTCCCGGGGCGGCCGATTCTGCCCGGCGTGCTGATCGTGGAGGCGCTGGCGCAGACCGCCGCGATCCTCGCGCTGAGCATCGTCGGGGCCCGCAAGCTCTTCATGCTCACCGGGCTCGACAAGGTGCACCTGCGCCGGCGGGTGGTGCCGGGCGACCAGCTCAGGATGGAAGTGTGGCTGCTCAGGTATCATCGCCCGCTGTGGAAGATGCGCTTCCAGGCGCGGGTGGACGACGCTCTGGTGGCCGAAGGCGAGTTGTCCGCGATGGAGTCCGAGGAGGAACTGCCGTAGCCGGGAAAATCCATCCGCTGGCGGCGATCGACCCGCGCGCGGAGGCTCGACTCCTCGGTCGAGGCCGGGGCCGGCGCGGTGATTGGCCCCCACGTCTCGATCGGCGCCGACACCGTGGTCGGGCCGCACGCCGTGATCGAGGGCATCACCACCATCGGCAAGCGCAACCGGATCTTTCAGTTCGCGTCGATCGGCGCGCAGCCCCAGGACCTCAAGTACCACGGCGAGGCGTCGCGCCTGGAGATCGGCGACGACAACAAGATCCGCGAGTTCACCTCGATCCATTGCGGCACCGAAGGCGGCGGGATGGTCACCCGGATCGGCAACGGCGTGCTGCTAATGAACTACGTACACATCGCGCACGACTGTCAGATCGGCGACCATTCGATTATCGCCAACTCCACCGAGCTCGCCGGCCACGTGGTGCTCGAGGAATTCGTCTTCGCGGCCGGGGTGTGCGGCGTGCATCAGTTCACCCGGATCGGGGCGCATGCGATGCTCGCGGCGGGCTCGATGGTCGCGCAGGACGTGCCGCCCTACGCGCTGGTGGCGGGAGACCGGGCGCGGCTGGTGGGGGTGCACACGGTCGGACTCAAGCGGCGCGGCTTTTCCACCGAAACCATCGCCGCGCTCAAGCGCGCCTTCGGTACGCTGTTCTACTCCAAGCTGCTGCGCGACGACGCGATCGCTCAGGTGCTCGCACGCGACGGCTCGATGCCTGAAGTGCGCCGCCTGATCGACTTCATCTCCGGCTCCAAGCGCGGGGTGGTAAGCCGGGCACGTGGCTAGGCTCGGACTGATCGCGGGCAACGGCGTTTTTCCGCTCGAGGTGGCTCTTGCGGCGCGCGAGCGCGGTATCGAAGTATTCGCGGTCGCCCACATCGGCGAGACCGATCGGGCGCTGGAGACACTTTGCGCGCGGGTTACGTGGATCGGGGCCGGCGAGCTTCAGAAGATGATCGACGCGCTCAAGGCGGCGTCGCTTGCGGAGGCTGCGATGGCGGGCGGGGTATCGCGCGCGCGGCTCAAGGATTCGTTCAAGCCTGACAGCCGGGCGCTTGCGATGCTCGCGCGGGTCGGACGGCTCAGCGACGATGCGGTGCTGCGCGAGCTGGCCGCCGAAATCGAGTCGGAGGGCATCCGCGTGATCGATCCGGTGCCCGCGATGATCCCCGGCGCGCTGGCGGGCGCCGCCTTGCAGGCCGGACCCGAGCCGACCGCGGCCCAGCTCAAGGACCTCGCGCTCGCTTTCAGCGTCGCGCGCGCGCTCGGCGGCTTCGACATCGGACAGGCGGTCGCGGTGCGCGACGGGATAGTGGCCGCGATCGAGGCGGTCGAGGGCACCGACGCCTGTCTGCGGCGCGCGGCGGAGTTGTGCGGCAAGGGGCTGGTGGTCGCCAAGGCGGCCAAGCCCGGCCAGGACCTGCGCTTCGACCGGCCGGCGATCGGGCCGGCCACTATCGAGCTGCTGAGCGAGATCGGTGCGACGCTGATCGGAATCGAGGCGGGACGCGCGCTGATCCTGGAGCGCGAGCGCACGATCGAAACGGCGCGCGCACGCGCGGTCGCCATCTATGGCTACGCGGCCTGAGCTGCGGGCGGCCGTGGTCGGCGCCGGCCGGCTCGGCGCGCTGCACGCGGCCAAGTACGCGCTCGAGCCGGGCGTGCGGCTTGAGTACGTGGTCGATATCGATCGCGATCGCGCCGCCAGGCTAGCCGCCGACTACGGCGCGCAGGCGCTGACCGACTGCCGCCAGCTCGGCGGCAAGGCCGACATCGCAAGCGTCGCCGCGCCCTGCGTGGCGCATCACGCGATCGCCTCGGAGCTGCTCAAGGCGGGCATCGACGTCCTGCTGGAGAAGCCGATGACCGCGACGGTGGCGGAGGCTATCGAGCTTAAGGCGCTGGCCGAGCGCGGCGGGCGGATCCTGCAGATCGGCCATCTGGAGCGCTTCAACCCGGCGATCGTGAGGCTGCGATCGATCGTGCGGGCGCCGCGCTTCATCGAATGCCATCGGCTCTCGCCGTTCACCGAGCGCGGCACCGACGTGGACGTGATCCTCGACCTGATGATCCACGACCTGGACGTGATCCTGTACCTGACCGGCGCCGAGATCGTCTCACTCGAGGCGGTGGGCGTGGCGGTGCTGACCGAGCGTATCGACGTCGCCAACGCACGCATCCGCTTCTCCGACGGGCTTATCGCCAACCTCAACTGTAGCCGCGTCGCGCCCAAACGCGAGCGCAAGATTCGCTTCTTTCAGCCCGACGCCTACGTGTCGGTGGACTACGAGGCCCGGCGCATCCAGGTCTATCGCAAGGCGCCGCCCACGCCCGGCAGCAGCTATCCGCAGATTTCCGCCGAACAGATCGATCTCGGCCAGGGCGACCCGCTCGCCGACGAGATCGCCGCGTTCGTGCGCAGCGTGCGCACGCGCGAGGCGCCGCCGGTGACCGCAAGCGATGGCCTGCGGGTAATCGAGGCCTGCGAAAGAATCCGCACCACACTGCTCCAGCCGTAGCGGGGCCGTTCGTGAACGGCCCTCCCGCCCTAAAATACGGGTTGCGGTCGGCGCTACGCGCGGTCGGTGCAAACCGTCCAGATTATGGCTAAAATCAACGATTGAAATGACGCTCTCGAATAGCTCACATATGTGGCGGGCGGCGGCGCTCGGGCTGGCGCTGGTTGCCACGCTCGCGGTCGCGGGGTGCCAGCGCGACCAGACCGGCAGCTATCCCGCCGCCAATCGCGGCGATTGCCTGCCCGACATCACGCTCACCGACCAGAATGGCCGCGCGGTTTCGCTGGCCTCGCTCAAGGGCCATCCCGTGCTGATCGATTTCATCTATACGAGCTGCAGCGGACCGTGCCCGCTGCTCACGGCCAAGCTGGCCTCGGTCGCGAAGCTGCTCGGGCCACGCCTCGGCGCCGATGTGAAGCTCGTCTCGATCACGCTCGATCCCGAGCATGACGGACCGGCCCAGCTTCTCGATTACGCGCAGAAGCAAGGCGCGAACGAGGCCGGATGGTTCTTCCTGACGGGCACGCCGAAGCAGATCGAGCGCGCGCTGGCGGCCTTCGAGATACGCCGCCAGCGCGAGGCCGACGGCTCGGTCACGCACAGCGTAGAAAGCTTTCTGCTAGGCCCCGACGGCCGCCAGCTCCGCCAATACAACGGCCTCACCGTGCGCCCCGAGACTGTCGTCGCCGATGTCGAGAAGGCGTTGTCGCACGGTTAGTTAGCGCGCTGCGCTCGGGGGGATTCGGATTTCTACAGCGCGACCTCGCGACGGAGCAGGTCCGGGCCGCGCCTCGGGCCGCCATAATATTCCCCGTTGACCGTGCGTGAACGCATCGGCTAGGGGTTTTATCGGGATGAAGACCAAGCTCGTGATCGCCGCACTGTTCGTGGCTGCGTTCGCGGTGGCGGCGGTGGCTTTCAGGAACGATCGGTGCCAGGAGCTCTCGGGCACCGATGTCCTGAGCATCAGCGTGGATCAACTGGGCCGCGGCGATGGCGCATTCTTCTGCTACAAGGACGACGCCGGCCGCAAGATTCGTTTCGTGCTGGCGCGCGGGGCGGACGGCAAAATCCGATCGGTCTTCGACGCGTGCCGCCAGTGCTATAGCCAGCACAAGGGTTACGCGCTCAGCGGCGGCGATCTGGTTTGCCGGGCCTGCGGCAATCGCTATCCGATCGATCGGATGATGACCGGCAAGGCCTCCTGCGTGCCGGTCAGCCTTCCCCATCAGGAGAGCTCGGGCAAGGTCGAGATCAAAGTCGCCGACCTGAACGCCGGCAAAGGGCTCTTCTAACCCAATGGCAGCGCGGTCAATTCGCCGCCGCCGCATTGACCGCCCGATGGTGCGCGGCCGGAATTTCCATCACAATCTCTGACCGTGGCAGAAACCGCCGAAAAGCGGATGCCCAACGCGTCCCCCGGGCCGTCGCGCCGCCGCCGCATTATGATCGTCGCCGGCGAGGCCTCCGGCGACCTTCACGGCGCCGACCTGGCGGCCGAGATTATCGCGCGCGCGCCCGATGCCGACCTGTTCGGCATCGCCGGCGCGAAGATGCGCTCCGCGGGCGTGCGCACGCTTTATCGGGTAGAGGACATCCACGGGATGGGCCTCGCGGAGTTGGCCTCTACGATCGCGGGTACGGCGCGCAAGCTGTTCGCCCTGCGCGCAATGCTCCGGCGCGAGCGCCCGGACCTGCTGATCCTGATCGACTTCGCCGAGTTCAACATGATCCTGGCGGGAGTCGCCCGACGCGCCGGCGTCCCGGTCCTGTACTACATCACGCCCCAGGTCTGGGCATGGCGGCGCGGCAGGATTCGCAAGGTGGTCGAGCGCGCCGACCGGTTGGCGGTGGTGCTGCCGTTCGAGGCCGAGCTCTACGCCAAGGCCGGCGGGCGAGTCTCATTCGTAGGACATCCGCTGCTCGATCGGGTGGCGCCGGCGCAGGGACGGGCCGAGACGCTCGCCCGTCATGGCATCCCGCCCCACGCGCGCATCATCGCGGTTTTGCCGGGCAGCCGCCGCGGCGAGGTCCGCTACCTGCTGCGCCCGATGGCGGCGGCGGCGCGGGTGCTGGCGCGCGACCACAATCTGGTTGCGGTGATCGCGCTGGCGCCGACTCTCACCCGCGAGCAGCTTGTCCGCGAGGGTCGCGCCGACCTGGACGGACTACGTATTATCGAGGGCGACACTTATAGTATTGTTGCGGCGAGCGAAGCGGCTCTGGTGGCCTCCGGAACCGCCACCTTGGAGACCGCGTTGCTCGGCTGCCCGATGGTGATAGCCTATAAGGCTGCGCCGATTACTTACGCGCTCGGACGCATGTTGGTCAGAGGAGTCGATTTCATCGGAATGCCGAATATCCTGGCCGGGCGGCAGATCGTGCCCGAGCTGATCCAGGGCGATGTGACCGAGCGCAAGCTGGTGCGCGCGGCCGAGCCGCTGCTGGCGGAGAGCATCCGCGCCGAGACGGTCGCGTCGCTGCACGCGCTCCGCGAACGGCTGGGGGCGCCGGGAGCGGCGTCGCGGGTGGCCGCGATGGCGCTCGAAATGATCGCATGAGGCTGCTCGCCCCGCTCCATCTGCGCCTGCTCCGATACCTGAGACGCTACCTCTTTCCGCACATCGCGGTGTTGGCGCTGGCGATGCTGGTGCTGAGCGTCACCAACGGCGTCACGCCGTTTCTGGTCCGCGGCTTCATCAACCAGCTCGCGCTCAAGAACCTCGCAGCGCTGCGCATCGTATCGCTCGAGATCCTGGCCCTGTTCCTGCTGCGCGCGATTTCCAACTTCGGCGACGACTACTTGGGCTCCTACATCGGACAGAAGCTCACGCTCGACATGCGCTCCGAGCTCAACGACCGTTTGCAGCGCCTGCCGTTGTCGTTCTTCAACCGCACCGCGACCGGCGTGATCCTGGCGCGCGTGCTCAGCGACGTCGGGCTGGCGGTGGGTGCGGTCACCGACGGGGTGTTCTCGATCGTCGGCGACGGCGCCACCCTGGTCGCCCTGGTAGTCGGGGCGTTCTACCTGGATTGGCGTTACGCGCTCATCGGCTTCGTGGTCTTTCCGGCCGCGGTCCTGCCGATCGCGTGGTTCTCCAAGCAGATGCGCAGGATGACCAAGGATGCGCAGCGCCAGGTGGGCGGACTGGTGAGCCTGCTCCAGGAGACCTTCCAGGGCAATCGCGTGGTCAAGGCGTTCGGGATGGAGGACTACGAGCGCAGGCGTTTCAACACCGAGCTGCGCCGCCTGCTGCGGATCTCGATGCGCGTGGCGCGCATCAAGGCCTTCACCAGTCCGATGATCGAGGTGATGGGGGCATTCGCGCTGGTGACGGTGTTGTGGCTGGGCGCGTCCTCGGTGCTGCGCGGGGGACGCGATGCGGGCAGCTTCGGCGCCTTCGGCGCCGCGCTGCTGCTGGTTTACCAGCCCTTCAAGCGGCTGAGCAAAACCAACAATACGATCCAGCAGGGCCTGGCCGGAGCCGAGCGGGTGTTCGCGATGATGGACGAGCCGACCGACGTGCCCGACGCGCCCAACGCGGTGCCGTTGGGTCGCGGGCCGCATTCGATCGAATTCTCGCACGCCGGCTTCCGCTACGGCGATGATCCACCGGTGCTGCACGATATCAATCTCAAGATCGGCGCGGGTGAGGTGGTCGCGCTGGTCGGGATGAGCGGCGGCGGCAAGTCGACGCTCGCCGATCTGATCCCGCGCTTCTACGACGTACAGGAGGGCCGGATCACGGTCGACGGAATCGACCTCCGCAAGATCAAGCTCTCCTCGCTGCGCGCGCAGATCGGCGTTGTCACCCAGCATACTTTCCTTTTCAACGACACCATCCGCGCCAATATCGCTTACGGCAGTATCAGCAAGGCGATGGACGAGATCATCGTGGCGGCCAAGCTCGCCAACGCCCACGACTTCGTCACGCGGCTCCCGAACGGCTACGACACCGTCGTCGGCGAGTTCGGCGTGCGGCTCTCCGGCGGCGAGCGGCAGCGAATCGCGATCGCGCGCGCGCTGCTCAAGAACGCGCCGATCCTGATTCTCGACGAAGCCACCTCCTCGCTCGACTCCGAGGCCGAGCGCCAGGTGCAGGAGGCGCTCGAGCACCTAATGGAGAACCGGACCACGCTGGTGATCGCGCATCGGCTCTCCACTGTCCGGCGCGCCGAGCGCATCGCGGTGATCGTGCACGGCCGGATCGTCGAGGAAGGCACTCACGAGCAGCTCTTCGCGCTCGGCCGGGAGTATCGAAAGCTCTACGACCTGCAGTTCGTATCCGCCGAAGAGCTCGCACCCGACGGCGAGCTTTTGAATCAGACTTGACGCGCGCGGCATCCGCCGCGGGCGCGGCTTATGCTCAGGTCCCTCTACAACGCGCTGTGGTATCCCGCCATCCCGTTTGCGCTGATCGCCGCGGGCGGACGCGACCCGCTGATCCGTCGCCAGCGGCTGGGATACCTGCAGCTTCCCTCGGACGGCACCCTTACCGAAACCCGGGTCTGGCTGCACGCCGCCTCGGTGGGAGAGATCGAGGCGGTTCGTCCGATGGCGCTCGGGCTGATACGCGAGATGCCGCACCTGGACCTGGTGGTAACCACCATGACCGTCAGCGGACGCGACGCGGCCCGCCGCCGCATCCCGCGCGCGAGCGCCTGCGCGATGGCTCCGCTGGATTGCCCGAGCGTCGTGCGCCGCTTCGTCGGCGCGATGCGCCCGAAGCTCGTGATGATCGCGGAGACCGAGCTGTGGCCCAACTATTTTTTCGAGTCGCACGCCGCCGGCGCGAAGATCGCGATCCTCAACGGACGCATCTCGGTCCGCTCGCTCAAGCGCTACCAATGGGCGCACGAGCTCTTCGCACAGGCGCTGGCCTGTGTCGACCTGGTCCTGGCGCAGAGCGAGGATGATGCGCGCCGTTACGTGTGGCTGGGCGCGGCGCGCGAGCGCGTGATGACGACCGGCAACCTCAAGTACGATCTCGACGCCGCAGGCGCCGGCCTGCCGCTTAGACCCGAGCTCAAGGCGTTCGCCGCGGGCAAACCGATCCTGATCGCCGGCTCCACCTCGCGCGGCGAAGAGCAGCTCGCCCTCTATGCCTACCGCGAGCTGCTCCCGAGCTTCCCCGATCTCGCCCTGATCGTCGCGCCGCGCCATCCTGGCCGTGTCGGAGAAGTCGAGCGCACCCTGCGCGCGGCGGGATTACCCTACCTGAAGGCAAGCACGATCCGACCCGCAGAGGGCGCGCCGATGCTGGGCGTGATGCTGCTCGACACGATGGGCGAGCTGCGGCCGCTCTACCGCCGCGCCGCGGTCGCCTTCGTCGGCGGCAGCATCGCCCCCGGCCGCGGCGGGCAGAACCTCGCCGAGCCGGCGGCGGCCTCGGTGCCGGTCCTGTTCGGTCCCTTCCACGAGAGCCAGGAGCCGCTCGCCTCGGCGCTGCTGGCCGAGGGCGGCGGCCGCCAGGTCCACGACGCCACCGAACTGGCGCGGGTATGCGCCGAGCTGCTCGGCGATGAATCCGCGCGAGCCGCGGCCGGCCGCAGCGCGCGCGTATCGCTCGAGCGCCTGGCCGGCAACGTCGAGCCGAGTCTGATGCGCCTCAAGGCGCTGGCCGCCGACCTTGAAGCTCGCTAGCCCCGACGAACGATGCGCAAGCGTCCCTTAATCGAAAGACTGTGGCGCGAAAAGCTGCGCTGGTACCAGACCGCCCTGTGGATGCCGCTGGCGCCGGCCGCCGCGGTTTACGCTGTCGCGCTGGCCGTGCGCTCCGCGTACTGGAATGTGATGCGCCGGCGGGCCAGCCCAAGGATCATAAGCGTCGGCGGACTCACGGTCGGCGGGAGCAGCAAGACCCCGTTCACGTTGTTCGTGGCCGGCAAGCTCGCCGAGCGCGGGCTCAACGTCGCGATCGTAAGCCGCGGCTGGGGCGGCCGGACCCCGGGCGAACGCGCCGCGATAGTCTCCGACGGCGGCAGGATCCTGCTCACGCCCGAGCAGGCCGGCGATGAGCCGATAATGATGGCGCGGCGGTTTCAGGGTCCGATCGCGGTGGCCCGCCGGCGCATCGACGCGATCCGGCTGCTCGAACGACACGGCCGCCTCGACGCCGTCGTGCTCGACGATGCGTTCCAGCATATCCGCCTGGCGCGGGATTTCGACCTGCTGGTGTTGAACACCGATCGCGCCTTCGGCAACGGATGGCTGCTACCGGCCGGACCGATGCGCGAGCGGCCGGGCGCGGTGCGGAGGGCCGACGCGATCGTGCTAATCGAGCGCGGCGACGGACTGGGGGCGGAGTCGCAGGTGTCGAGAGCCAGGGTTTTTCACGCCGCGATTCGTCCGCACTCGCTGGTGCATCCCGAACTCGGCCAATGGCGCGAAGTGCCGCTCGCAATTCACGGGCGGCGGGTGCTCGCCGTCAGCGGGCTCGCAAACCCCAACGGGTTCTACGAGATGATCCGCGCGCAGGACGCGGACCTGGTCGGCGTGCTCGAATATCCCGACCATCATCGCTACACCCAGGCCGACTGGCAGAATGTCGCATCCGCCGCGCGCGACGCCGACATCGTGATCACCACCGAAAAGGACCTGGTCAAGCTCGAGCGGTTTCCGTTCGCGCGCGACTCGCTGTATGCTCTGCGGCTCGAAGTCACGATGGACGAACAGGAGAGCGCGCGCCTGCTCGATATGATCGCGGGAGCGGCGCAGACGCCGCGCCAGGCGGCGCTCGCCTGAACTCTCGCGGGAGATTTGAAAGTGGCTCTCAGTCAGGAATTGCTCGACATCCTCGCGTGCCCCAAGTGCAAGGGCGATCTCAAGTTGGCCGACAAGCAGGACGGGCTCGTGTGCCAGGCCTGCAAGCTCGTCTACCCGATTCGGGACGACATCCCGATCATGCTCATCGAGGAAGCGCAGCCGCTCAAGTGACGAGCGAGCATCGCGAGCTTGTCATTCCCCTTCCCGGCAATCTTCTGCGGGAGGACGGTGGGGATAGGAGTCTAACCGGTATCTTTCCCCATCGCGGGCGATCGCGCGCCTGCGGACCGATTCGCGATGATCAGGCCTGACCCCGAGACCAGCCGGCGGCTGGGCTGGAGCGCGGTCACACTCTACCTGTGCGGGCTGGGCATCGCGGCGGTGCTGCGCACCCAGGCCGACTTCAACACCTACTACCGGGCCGGTATCGTGGCCGCGCAGGGCGGCAACTTCTACGACCCGAAGTACAACATCGGCTTTCTCTACGCGCCGATCTTCGCGATCGGCTTCGTGCCGTTCGGGATGCTGCCGCTCAAGGCGGCGCAGGCGGCCTGGTTCGCGGTCAACGCGGCCGCGCTGGTCGCGCTGATATTCGGCGCCGGCCGCCTGCTGTTCGGGCGCCGACGCCGTCTTCCGGCAGCGCTGATCGTGCTCCCGGTGCTCTTTTCCGCGCGCTTCATCGACAACAATATCGAGCACGGCCAGATCGACCTCATCACCTTCGCGCTCCTCACTTGGGGAATCGCCCTTGCGGAGGAAGAACGCCCGCGCCCGGGCGGCGCGATGCTCGCCGCGGCGATCATGATCAAGCCGTTCGCCACCCTGGGCGCGCTCTATCTCATACTTCGCCGGCGGCTCGACGCGCTCGGATGGATGATCGCCGCCGGCGTCGTCCTGTTGATCCTGCCGATGCTGTTCTTTGGACCGCGCAGCTTCGACGTTACCGTCAGCTATCTACACGCGGTCGCCGCGATGACCGGGCGGTTTCGCACCATGCTCACCAACCAGTCGGCAACCTCGGCGGTTGCCCGTCTGCTGGAGGCGCCGGGCGGCGCCAACCGCGGCGCCGAGCGGGTCTCGGTGATGCTCGGGATCGGACTGGAGGCGGCGTTGGTCGCGGCGGTGTCGTGGTGGGTGGTAGCCTCGCGCGGTGACGGCGCCGGCGCACCGGCAGGGTGCGCAAAAACGCCGTCGAGACGAGACCCTTCGCCGATGGCAGAAGCACCCTGCACCTTTTTCGGCGGCCTGCTGAGCCGCCTGGCGCTATGCGGGCTGTTCTGCATCATGCCCTCGCTCGCGCCGGTGTCGTGGAAGCATTACTACGTTGCGCTGCTGATTCCTTACATGGCGCTGCTCTCGGGGATGTGGATCGACAAACCCGCGCAGCGGCAAGCACCAATCGCGGCGTGGGCCCTGATGATTCTCTCGATCGTGCTCAACCTCGAGACCGGTCACCGGCTGATGCACCTGGCACTGTTCTATTCGGTCCATTTCGTATCTTCGCTGATGGTGCTGGCGGCGCTGTTCGCAGTCTGGCGCAGCCAAAAGACCGATGGCGTCTCTTCCCGAGTCTGGAGAGAAACTTGAACCTGGCACACATCGACCGTCAGCGGGGATGGACCGGACAGACCCGCCAGACGCTCGCGAACGTCGCGGGACTGGCAGCGCGCGGAATAACGACGATCCTGATTGCGCATCGCGGCAGCCGCTTGGCCGAGTTTGCCGCGGCCAGAGGCCTCGCCGTGTGCGAGATCCCGCTTTATGGCGGTGCGTTGTTCCGGGCAATCGTTCCGCTGCGGCGCTTCCTGCGCCGGCGCGGCGTCGAGATCCTGCATTGCCACGGGCCGCGCGATCATCTGTTGGCCGTCCTTCTGCAATCGTTGGGTGCGGTGCCGCACGTAGTCCGAACCCGGCATAACCATAACCGCATCAAATCCGCGATGAGCCGGCTGCTGTACGCGCGATGCAGCGCGGTGGTTTCTGTTTCCGCGTGGGTGGAGAATCTGGCCCGGGAGGATCGAATACCGATGCGCCGCTCGGCGGTCATTGCGGACGCGGTCGATAGCGATGAATTTTCGCCCGGCCCTCGCGATCCGGCTCTGGGCGCGGAACTCGGAATCACGCCGGGCGCCTTGGTGGTCGGCCACGTGTCCAGCCTGACCCCGCGCAAGGGCGTGGACGTTCTGTTACGGGCCTTCGCCGGCCTGCGCGCCCGCAGCCCAGAGGGGCCGATGCAACTGGTGGCGGTCGGCAAAAACCGCGAGCGCTGGATGCCTCTGGTGCGCCAGCTCGAGCTCGAATCGTGCGTTTGCTTCCCGGGCCATCGCGCCGACATCCCCCACCTTCTGCGCCTGTTCGACGTGTTCGTGATGCCGTCGCGCGAAGAGGCGATGGCAAGCGCGATCGTCGAAGCGATGAGTACCGGGGTCCCGGTCGTCGGCAGCGATGCCGGCGGCATCCCGGAAGCGATCGGCACGCGATGCGCGCAGGATGAAGGCGCGGGCGCGATCTTCCCGGCGGGCGACCACGAGTCGCTGACCCGGGTGCTGGCCCGCTACCTCGAGTCGGCGGAGCTGCGCCGCACGGCCGGGATGGCGGGGCGCCGGCGGGCGCTCGCCTTGTTCTCTCTGCCGGCGCAATCCGAAGCACTGCGGTCGCTGTACGCGGACATCCTGAACGAGCCCCGCGCGTCGCAAGCCGAGCCCGGCGATGCCGTCCAGGAACAGCACGGATAGGTCGCGCATCGGGGTCCGGCGAACATGAACTTTCCAAGCGGCATTCGAGCGGAACACGCACTCGATTCCGAGTTCGCGTGCTTCAAGGCTGGACGCCGCATCCTTTACATCCGCAGCGCGCTCAAGCCCCACGCCGGCGCGATCCTGACGCGTCTGACCGCGCTCGCCGAGGAGCGGCCGCCGGGCGCCGGCAATCGACAGAGCGCGTATGCCCTGGAAATCGAGGGCGCTCCCGCGATGATCGCGCGCGCGGGGCGGCGTGGCGGCGCGACGCGCTTCATTCTCGCCGACCTCTACATTGGGCTCCATCCTCGCCCGGTCCGTGAACTTAAAGTTACGCTTGAAGCGCGCCAACGGCGGATTCCGGTCGCCGAGCCGATGGGCGCGATGGTGGATTGGCTGGGTCCCCTGCTCTATCGGGGCTTCTTCGTCACCCGTGCGATGGCCGGAATGACCCTGTGGGAGTTGCTGCGAACCGACGACGACCCGCTGGTGCGCGCCCACGTGATCGAGAACGCGCGCCGTGCGATCGACATCATGCACGCGCAGGGGCTTTATCACGCCGACCTGAACCTCAATAACCTTTTCGTCACCGAGGCCGGAGAGAGTTTCGCGGTGATCGTTCTCGATCTGGATAAGGCGCGGCTCTTCGATCGGCCGCTCGGCAAGGAATTGAGGCGGCGCAACCTTCGCCGCCTGATCCGCTCGGCGCGCAAGCTCGACCCGCAGCAACGCTACCTCGATTCGGCTGCGCTCAGAATCCTGGGCGGCGCCTAGGCAGGAAAAAGGGGAGCGGCGCCTAGGCAGGAGAAAGGAGCAAGTAGACGCTGACCGGATTGCTCATCGTTCTCCTTTCTCCTCTCAACGCTCTACTCGCTCCTTCCCAGGCAGCACTTCTTGTACTTTCTGCCGCTGCCACAGGGGCAAGGGTCGTTCCGCCCTGCTTGAGGAGTTGCTTCGCCGCTCTCGGAGCGCAGATGATGCACGAGCTGCTCCACCGCTACGCCTGACCGCATCAGCGACGCGATCTTTTGCAGGTTCGGGCGGCTATGGCTGAAAAACTTTTTCAGACCCGGACAAAGATAGTTAAGCCCCTGGTCGCCCTCCGGTGTCAGGACAAATCGGTCCTTTGGGCACCCACCATTGCACGACTTGAGGAACTCGCACTCCCGGCAGTATCGGGGCAGCCCGTCCCGCTTATTGCGTCCGAACTCTTGCTGCGCGGGATCCTCCAGCATTTCCACCAGCGGTCTTTCGCGGATGTTCCCCAAGAGGTGCTGCGGGGCGACAAAATGGTCGCAGGAATAAAAATCTCCGTTATGTTCGACGACCACGACATCGCCGCAGGTCTCCTTGAACACGCACAGAGCATGCTCCACCCCAAGGAAGGGTCTTAGCGCCTCATCGAAGTTCTGGATGGCGATGCGGCCGATGTCGCGTTTGACCCACTCGTCAAAAATTGCGCACAGGAAGCTCCCGTAGGCTTCCGCCGGCACCGTTTCCGCGCTTACTTCCGTCTCCCCCCGGCGCATCACGAGCGGAAGGAACTGCAAGACGTTGGCGCCGATCTCGCTAAAAAAACGATAGACTGCGGTTGGCTGCCCGACGTTCACACGATGAACGACACACAGCACGTCGCATGGGACCCGGTATCTCTTCAAGAGCCGATAAGACTGCATCACCTGCTTGTGACTCGCACGCCCGCCCCTGGTCACGCGATAGCAATCGTGGAGTTCGCGCGGCCCGTCGATGCTGATTCCGACCTCGAAACGCTCCGCCGCAAGAAAGCGACACCATTCCTCGTCCAGGAGCGTACCGTTGGTCTGAATGCCATTGAGGATCTGCCGTCCCGCGGGCCGGTGCTTGCGCTGGAGCTCGACGATCCGCCGAAAATAATCGAGCCCCAGGATGGTCGGTTCGCCGCCGTGCCACAGAAAGAAAATCACATCCTTGGGGCAAGCCTCGATGTGCTGGACGATGTAGCTCTCCAACAGATCGTCGCGCATGCGCGGCAATTCGCCCTTCGGATAAAGAGCTTGCTTCGCGAGGTAATAGCAGTAGCCGCAGTCGAGGTTACAAACCGCGCCTGCCGGTTTCACCATTACCTGGAATTCCCGCGAAGCTGTGATCATTGCTCGCTGGCTCGAAGTTCCTTTCTATCGATAGGGGTAGAACACGAAGAACATCAGCGAAAGCCCGCCGAGCACCCACAGCCCGGGCCGCACTTCGCGATATCTTCCCGCCGCCAGCTTGAAGAGCGGGTAGAGCACGAAGCCGGCCGTGATGCCGACGCCGATGTTGTAGGTAAAGCTCATCAGCGCGATCACGGCAAATGCGGGCACCAGTTCGGTCAGATCATCGAAATCGATCCGCACGATCGGCGCGAGCATCATCGCGCCCACCACGATCAGTGCCGGGCCGTAGGCCTGCGGCGGAATCGCGCTGACGAATGGCGCTGCGAACAGCGCGCCTGCGAACAAGATCGCGGTGACCACTGCGCTCAACCCCGTGCGGCCGCCCGCCGCCACACCCGCGGCGGACTCCACGTAGGCGCCGGCGGTGGTCGTCCCGGCCAGCCCCGCAAATGCGGTCGCGAGCGCGTCCACCATCATCGGGCGCTCGATGTGCGGCAGATGGCCGTTTTCGTCGAGCAGGCCCGCCCGCGCCGAAACGCCGACCAGCGTGCCCATCGTATCGACGAACGCCATCACGAAGATCGTCAGCAGAACGCCGAAAAATCCCCAGCTGAGTGCGCTGCTGAGATCGATCTTCATCATGATCGGCGCCGGACTCGGCGGGATGCTGAACAACGCCTCGGGCGGCCTGGCGGCGCCGCTGGCGAAGGCGGCGAGCGAGGTCAGCACGATCCCGATCAGCATCGCACCGGGAATTCGCCACATCATCAGGATCGAAATCGCAACGAAACCGAACACCGCCAGCATCACGGCCGGCGAAGTGACCTCGCCGATCTTCACCGGCGCGCCCGGCGCTCCGATCGTGACCAGACCGGATTCGTTGAGCCCGACGAATGCCAGGAACAGGCCGATCCCGGCGGCGAAGCTGTAGCGCAAGCCGGGCGGCACCGCCTCGACCAGCCACTGTCGCACCCTAAGCGCGGTCAGCGCTGCGAACGCCACGCCGGCAAGAAACACCGCGCCGAGCGCCGTTTGCCAACTGTAGTGGAGCACCCTGACGACCGTGTAGGCGATGAAGGCGTTTTCTCCCATGTATGGCGCGACCGCGAACGGTCGGTTCGCGTAAAGCCCCATCAGGACGCAGCCAAAGATCGCGGTCATGATCGTCGCGACCATCGAAGGACCCTCGGGGATACCGGCGGCTTTCAGGATCGCGGGGTTGACCGCGACGATGTAGGACATCGTGACAAAGGTCGTGGCGCCCGCGACGATCTCGCGCCGCAGGTCGGTGCCCGTCGCGTCGAAATCGAAGAACGCGCTGATTGTCTTGTATACCCGGTCCCGCATCCGGTCCTCCTCCGGCGCTCGAACCTATCCGAGCGGGATGCCGCTTGCCACCGTCCTTGCCGCGGCATTGTAATGTGTTTCAAGTGGAACTGGTAAAGATCAGCGACTTTCTGTGGGAGATTCCCAGGACCGGTGCGATGCTCGTGCCGGGGCGAATTTACGCCAGCGCGCGGATGATCGGGGAACTTCGCGACGACCCCGCCCTGGTGCAGGTCGCAAACGTCGCATGTCTTCCCGGAATCGTCGGCTATTCGCTCGCGATGCCCGACATTCACTGGGGTTACGGCTTTCCGATCGGAGGGGTGGCCGCAGTTGATTGTGGCTCGGGAGTGATTTCACCCGGCGGCGTTGGCTACGATATCAACTGCGGCGTCCGACTCGCGCGGACCCATCTCCAGTACAAGGACATAGTCGGAAAGGTCGACCGCCTTGCGGACGCTCTCTTCAACACGATCCCTGCCGGTGTCGGTTCGGAGGGTGCGATACCCGGCCTCACGCTCTCGGAAATGAAGCGAGTGGTCGCGCAAGGAGCGCAATGGGCGCTGCGAAACGGATACGCCACGAATAGCGACCTCGAACACACGGAGGAAGGCGGCCGGCTGTCGATCGCCGATCCCGAGAAGATCAGCGAGCACGCGTATAACCGCGGCCGCAAACAACTCGGCACGCTGGGCTCCGGCAATCATTTTCTGGAAGTAAGCCGCATCGACCAAATCTACGATCCGCACGTCGCCGGTGCGCTCGGGCTTGAGCTGGGCCAGGTCACGGTCATGATCCACTCCGGGTCGCGGGGCTCGGCCATCAGACCTGCGACGATTATCTGCGGGTAGCGGGCGCAGCCATGGCGAAGTACCAGATCGTCCTTCCCGATCGCCAGCTTGCAGCGCTGCCGATTCTTTCCCCCGAAGGGCAGTCATACCTGGGCGCGATGGCGGCCGCCGCGAATTTCGCGTGGTGCAATCGCCAGGTGATGATGCACCTGACGCGCCAGGCTTTCATGGAAGCGCTCGGTGTGGGACCGCGTGAGCTCGGCTTTTCCCTGATCTACGACGTCTGTCACAACATCGCGAAGTTCGAGGAACACATCGTCGGCGGCAAGAAACGCCTCGTCTGCGTACACCGCAAGGGCGCGACCCGCGCCTTCGGACCCGGTAATCCCGCTCTGCCGGAGGCGCTTCGCCCGCTGGGTCAACCGGTCCTGATTCCCGGCGATATGGTGCGCTATTCGTTCGTGCTCGTAGGCCGGGAAGCCGCGATGCGCGAGACCTTCGGTTCGTCATGTCACGGAGCGGGACGGCTGAAGAGCCGCACGCAGGCCAAGAGAGAGGCACGCGGCCGGGATCTTTACGCCGAGCTTGCAGAGCTTGGCGTGACCATTCGCGCACAGAGCCGAGCGGGCGTCGCCGAGGAGATGCCTGCCGCATACAAGGACGTCGCCGACGTAGTCGAGGTGATGGAAGCCGCCGGGGTCACCCTGAAGGTGGCGCGGCTGAAGCCTTTCGCCGTCATCAAAGGTTGAGGCCCCGGGCCTCTCACGCCGAAGGCCCCCTAATAGAGGCGAGTACTACGAACTGTCGCGAACAGTTAAAGATGTCCGTCTCATAAACATTTAAAGATGTCCGCTTGAACGAGCTCACTGGATTGGAGTTGGGCACGTTGGCAGGCCTCCTGAGTTTGGGTCGTGGGTTGTTGGTGTGGTCAACATTTTTTCGCCTGCGCTCTCATGCGGAGCTGGAGCGCGGGCGGGAAAATGTAGATTTTGGGTCCGCGTCCGCAAGTGCGTTGCAGGAGCTGGGACGGCATTTTTTGGCCGGCCCAGCTGCTGCGCGGTTGCGGCGCGCTCCTTATCGGCGGCGGGGTGGAGTGGTTGGCCCTGTGCGTCGTAGCGGGCCAGCAGACGGCCCTGGTAGCTGACGCCCAAGCTGCCGTTGGAGAACTGGTGGACGGTCACCGGACAACGCACGAAATGCAGCCGCTGCCTGGTGGTCGGCAACTGCACAATCAGCCCTCTGAAAGTAACCGTGTTGTCGTTGCGGACCACCCGCTCATAGCGGCTGGAGAGCAACAGCTCCAGTTCAAGCCCGCCGAGCTTGGTGAAGGCGCTTTCCTTTTGCGCCGGTTTGACCGTGAAGCGGCGATTGAAGTCGGGGATGAAGACCTGCTTGAGGTAACGGTTGGCGGCGGCGTAATCGGCGATATGGTTGAGCCTCAGCTCCTGCGGGAGGCGGCCCTGGATGGTGCCGAAGGCGCGCTCGCTGCGACCGCGGGCCTGCGGCGAGCGGGCCAGGATCTGGCGGATGCCGAGTGCCCGCAGGGCTTGGCTGACTTGGCCGTTTTGCTCCTCGGCCGGTCCCGCGCCGGCCCGCTCGGTATGGCAGAAGTGGCTGCCGCGGTCGGTGTAGAGCTCGCAGAAGCGGCCGAAGTTGCGCAGCACCGACTCCAGCGCGGCGAAGGTCGAGGCGGTGCCTTCCTGCTCGAAGAACTGGCCATACAGGATGCGCCCGTCGGCGTCGTCCAGCGCCACCACCAGGTCCCGCATCGGTAGCCCGGCGATCCACTCACGGGTCGAGGCGTCGAGATGGACCAGCATGCCGACCATCGGCCGGCGCTCGCGTCGGCGCCGGTACTTGCCCCGCGCCGGCTCCTTCTCCACCACTCCTGCTTCCTGCAGCATCAGCCGCAGCCAGTTATAGGAGACCTTGAGCGCATGCTTCTCGGTGACCTGCTCATAAAAGTGCCGCAGGGAAAAGTCGGGATAGATGTCGCGCTTGAGCCGGCACAGCATCTGTACCGTGGCGGCCTTGATGCGCTTGCGCCGCGGCCGCCCGCCGCGCCGGTCCATCACCGCCTCCAGCCCATGATGCTCCACCGCCCAGCGAATCCGCCGCATCTGCCGCGCGCTGATCGCCAGCACCTCGGCCGCCTGGATCCAGCTCAACTGCCCCACCAACGCCTTGGTGATCACCTCCCGCCGGGTCATCGCTCTCGCCTCCCGCCGCACTTGCCTCTCGATGTTCTCCATCGCGCGGCTCTACTCCCTCCGGCGGACATCTCTAAATGTTTATGCCCCGGACATCTCCTATGTTTATGACAGGCGAGTACTACGAACTTGACACCGGCGCCAGATCGGGCGATAGTACCCCCCGAAAGGGATGGTGTATGATCTTCTGGCAGACCGGGATGCTGGGAGACCATGCTGAAACGAGTACGTGCCCAGTTTCAAGCACGCCGCATTGCACAGGGGGATTTCGGAAACTTGCCCTCCAGCGGACGCCATAGGCGCTACGCGACGGGCCTTTCGCTTCGTATTCAATCCTATAGGCCCCGACAGTTTCGCGGTTTCGGCAAATCGAGACCCTGGGCGTTTCGCTGCGAACCAGCGCTGCTCATTCTGCGGCCTATCCATGTTTGTGACCGAGCGGCAGGCACGTATTGCCTTTGCCAATCAGGTTGCAAAACGCCCAAATATCGGAAGGAAAATCGGCGACCATCTTGCGGAACTTGCCTTAACGCCCGCGCACGGGGTACAGACTGTCCCGACGAATAACGGTCACTTTGACCTCCACGAGTATGAGGCGGTCGATCTCGTAACCGTCGCGACTCTCAGGGGACCATTATGATTGACCTTCGCCGGCGACGTGGATCTGTGGAGATAGGAGCATTGCCCGTAGCCCTGACCCATGTTCGCACGTTAGAGGCGTTCGACGGTCCCCTGCTTGCAGAATTTCAAAGTGAAATTGGTGATACGTTCCTGTACCACTGGTGCGATCGTGATCGTCACGAAGACATAAATCGGTGGTTAGTAGTGCGCACCCCTACCCAGGATTTGGCGCGGTATCTCGTCGGCATCGCGACCCTTCGCGATTTAATCATCAACTGCCGCGATCAATTTGTCTATCTTGTAGACCTCGACACCGCAGACCGCCCGCAAGGAGTATTTTTTACTACAGTTCATTCTTTGCCATCTGATTACATTCCCACGGAACGTTCGCACTACGATTCGGCAGATGCCACGGCTCAAAACCAGCAGGACGTATTTATCGACAAGCAATGGGATGACTACGAGATTGCTGAGTACCCGCGTCGATTCTTACAAGCGTACGACTTCAATGCACTTTTTGGTCTGCATGGTGAGGCACAGACCGTCAGAACAATTGACTATAGACTAACTCAAGGCTGGGTTTATGGTACTTTATTCGCGCAGCTTAGAGCCCGCGTCCCCCGCGATAAGCAGGCGTCTCTGACTGAAGTAGCTTTCGCATCTCCTGGTTATGTGCGCTTTCGAGTAGATCCCGCGATAGCTTCTGACCTGCGACATGCGGTGGCGCGGTATTTGGTCGAACGCAACACTATCGAGACGGATTCGTCCCTTCTTGCCCAATGGGCTAATGAAAGAGGCGACATGACGGAAGAGAGCGCCACAAGAGTATTTGTGAATCTGTGCGGACAATTAGGAATCAGAAGCCGTGAACTATTGGGCCGTTCGGACTCCGTCCAAATAGCTGTCAAGGCCCTCAGAAGCTACGTTAGAAAAATTGAATTTCTCGCAGTTAAGGACCAAGAAAGAACAGCGATGCTTGTAGGTCTTAGGAGACCACAAGACGGAACCGAGTGATGTCTGCTGTTCCATCGGTCAACGCTTCTTAGTTACTGCGGAGCCGTGCGAGCGCTTCGATTTCGATCCCTTCTTTCGCTTAGCTGGGTTCACTGGCGGGGTTTTCACAAGCCGCCGGATCGCTTCCTCGAACGACAGCGGATGTAGCGAGACGGGCTTATCTTCTGCTCGTTTGGGCATGGGTCCACCATCCGCGTGGCCGTGCAAAGCCAAACTCTAACTGTTTCGGGCTGGACGCGCGATGCAGAAGCGTCCGCCAGTTCGGACGCCTCAGCATCTTGCCATCGCCGAGCGGAAGATATCGGGGTCTTTCCGATGATTGAAGCGCCACGAAAATTCGTTCAGGTAGAGCGGCAGGTATTTCTTGCTGACGTTGTGATAGGTGCCGATCACGCCACGTTTGAGCAAGGACCAAAGCGATTCGATGTTGTTCGTGTGGACCTCGCCCCGCACGTACTCGCCTTGGCTATGCCGGACGATCCCATCCATGCTTGGAAGGATCAAGCAGCCGGTAACCGGGGTGCTCATCGGTGGCGACCAGATCGACTTTGTCGCTAACAGTCTTTCGCACGAAGCGGTCTAGCGTAGGAGTGTCGGTGTTCTCAATGACTTGGCAGACCACATTGCCCTTGCGGCTGATAGCGCCGATCACGGTCGTCTTACCGCTCATCTCGCCGCCAGTCATGTGCGTTTTCTTGTCCCAATGGCGATTCTTATCCTTGCCGCCGAGGTGAGTTTCATCAACTTCGACCACGCCCATGAGCGGCGGGAAGTCGGGGTTGTCGAGCATCGCGCGGACTCGATGGCAGATGTAGAAGGCCGTCTTGTACGCGGTCGGTCTGCCGTTCTCTGTGAGCATCCGCTGAATCTGCAAGGCGCTCATGCCCTTCTTGCTCTGCGTCATCAGGTAGATCACTTCAAACCAGATCGGAAGCGGATAATTCGTGTTCTCGAACACCGTCCCGATGAGCGGCGAGAAGCGGTAGCCGTTCTTCTTGTTGCAGATGGTCCGCTGGCCGCTCGGATCGACAGCTTCCTTGCCGCTCTTGCATGTCCAGTTCCAATCGCGATGCTTCACCTTGAACACCTTGTCGTTTCCGCATCGCGGGCAACGGACGCCATCCGGCCAGCGCATCTGAACGAGAAACGCCATGCACTTGTCTTGCGTGTCGAACTGTTGGTGAATCTGTTTAAGGCTCGTCATAAACTTACTTTACACCTGTCGGTGGAACGGTGTGAAGTCCGTTCGGTGCATTATTCTTCGATGCAAAGAAGGCAACAATTAAATTTTCTAAACGCGCCATCCATGACGCGATAATGTCTAATGCCGATTTCGTTGAGCAGGTTTGAGAGGTGCATTCCTCCCATGACCGTTGGGCCACCCATGCTCGATAAAAGGGAAATGCCCTTGGACTTCAGTGGCACGGTCGCCGGATCGCGGATGGCGGGCGAGCCTTCCAGCCATCCAGCCTCAGAAAAGAGTGCGCCGAACTCTTCTGCTAGGCGGGTAGCATTCTCCGTTGGCCCATAAAAGACCGCCACTTTATACGGTGCCTTGTTCGCTTTCAGGGTGAGCGTCTGAAGGTCTTTCAATCTGCTGACGAAAAGCTTTCGATCATCTGGCGCGATCCAGGCGGGGAGAGAAGGTGGCGCAGGCGCCGCAGCAACGGGAACCGGATGAATGCCGGACTGCCCCGGTCGCACGTGGCCCAAGAGCCACACAATGCCTGCCACGATTAGCAAGGCGAGGGGTACGAAATTCCACGTTGGACTTACCACCCAAGTCGGCACATGTGCTGTTACGGCCGGGGCCTGACTCAAGGCTTGTTGCAGGGCTTCAATCACGGCAACCACGATGATCACGATGATAGTGACTACGTTCGACCACGAAGATTCAATTCGCCGCATGAAACGCCCCCGGTTCCGACATCTCCGAAGCGGGGATTATCAGGCTTTTTGTCCTAGCAGGTTGCGGAAAAACGGATGATTACCATGGCGGGATGTGCTTTCGAGAGTGTTGGCATGGCGTGTGAGGGCGTCGATTGAGGTTCAGTTGGTCAAGTGCCCCGGCTCTCCACCCGATTGCGGATGGCTCAGGGAGCTGCCAGCGCCAAATTGCGCATCCTGACCAGATTGTAGGCGGCCAGCGCGAAGGTGAATATCCAACCGACCCGAGCGACTCCGCGGTGGCGCGCCTTGCGCAGGCCGGCGACAGTTTTGAGCCAGCCGAAGATCTCCTCGATGCGTTTACGCTTGTGCTGGCTGATCAGATAGCCGGGATGACGAGTGGTCCTTTCATCAATGATAGTGGACGGCTTGCAGGCAAGGTGCGGGGTGACCTGGTGATCACGCAACTCCTGAACAAGTTCTTTGCGGTCGTAGCCCTTGTCGGCTCCCAGGGTTACTCGATGCGAGCCTGGGATTTTTTCCACCATCGCGATGGCCGCCTCCGGTTCGGCGCGGCCGGTGGCCTGGGTTACGCAGCCTTGGACCGCAATGCCGTTGCGGTTCTCCATCAGCACGTGTCCGGCGTAGCTGAGCTTGGCCTCCTTGCCTGCACCCTTGCGGGCCAGGCGGGCCTCGGGATCGGTGGTCGATTGGTGAGTGGCGTTGCTGCGCCGCTCACCGTGGAAGTCGACGCTGGGGTTGCCCGGATCGTCCGGCGGAGTCTTTGGGTCAGCGCCTTTGCGCTTGAAGCTCTTGTGGCTGGCCCAGGCCTCGATCAGCGTGCCGTCGACCGTGAAATGCTCGTCCGAAAGCAGGCTTTGGGCGCGGGCCTGGTCAACCACCGCGATGAAAAACCCCTCCGCCACCTCGCCCTCAAGCAGCCGCTCGCGGTTTTTGGTGAACACGGTCACGTCCCACACCGGGTCATCGATGCTCAGTCCGACGAACCAGCGGAACAGGAAATTGTAGTCGAGCTGCTCCATCAACAGCCGCTCACTGCGCACCGTGTACAGCACCTGCAGCAAAAGCGCGCGCAGAAGCTTCTCCGGCGCGATCGAGGGACGCCCGCTGCTGGCGTAAATCGCATCGAAGCTCGGCCCCAACTTTTCGAGCGCCACATCCGCCATCGCTCGGATCGCTCGCAGCGGATGGTCTTGGGGCACCCGCTGCTCGGCCGATATGTAGCTGAACATCGCAGACTGCTGGCGATCCGTCCCGCGCATCCTCACACCCTCCTCACACCACCATCGCTGGCTACTCTACATGAGAATCGAATGGGAAACGATCGTTTTTCCGCATCCTGCTAGGTGTCAAGTTCGTAATACTCGTCCTAATAGAGCAGATATCTGGCGCGGAGCAGGCGGAAGGCTTGCAATGATGATTGCCATCCCTGCTCGATCGACTTCGGATCTTCGCCCGACTTGATTTGCTCCAGCACCCGGCGCGAGCCCACCATCGCCAGTGTCGAGTCGACCGTGAAATCGCGTGGATAGAGACGGTAGAGCGCCGCGATTAGTTCGACGCCGAGCGACGGGGAGTCGAGCACGCGCCGATCTTCCAACCTGATTCTCACGCCGTGGCACAATCGGTTGGCGTAGATTTCCACCGAGGGCGTAAACGCGGCCGCTTCGAATCGGACACCCGCAATCTTCCGGCCCTCGAGATAACTCAGCAGCCGGTCCGAATCGATCCACGGAGCGCCAACCATCTCGAACGGCGTGTCGGTGCCGCGGCCAACGCTGACATTGGCGCCTTCGACCATCCCGACGCCCGGATAGAGAGTGGCCGCGGCCAGCGTTCTGAGGTTCGGCGACGGCGGCACCCATCGCAGTCCGGTCTGGTCGTACCAGTCGTTGCGATGGCAGCCGCGCATCCGCACGACGTGCAGGCGCGCGCCGATCCGGTTCTCGCCGTTGAACATCTCGGCCAGCTCGCCGATGGTCATTCCGTGGCGCGTCGGCATCGGAAAGTAGCCCGTGAAGGACTTGAGGCTCGCGTCCATCACCGGCCCTTCAACCACGGAAGCTGAGATGGGGTTCGGGCGATCGAGGACGTAGAAGTCGATGCCGCGGCGGGCCGCCGCCTCCATCGCATAGGCCATCGTGGTTGCGTAAGTGTAGAAGCGCGCCCCCGAATCCTGAACGTCGAATACCAGCGCGTCGATCCCCGCGAGCATTTCATCGCTGGGCCGCCTCAAATCACCATAGAGGCTGAAGATGGGCAGGCCGGCGGTGCCGTCCGTAGCCGACGGAATTTTCCCCTCCTTGAGACCAGACATCCCGTGTTCAGGCGTGAAGATCGCGGCGAGTCTCACACCCCGCGCGCGGCGCATCACGCGGGACAACTGGTTCCCGTCCGCATCGACGCCGCTTTGGTTGGTAATCAGGCCGATGCGCCGCCCCTTGAATATCGCAAAGCGCTGCGATTCCAGCGCGTCCGCGCCGGTCAGAACCCGGTCGCCGTACGCAGGTGCCGCGCATGACGGGCGCTTGGAGCACCATGACGCGATCAACGGCCGACGCGCGAGGACTTCCGCCGCTGAGACAGGCCCCAGCGCCTCGGAAACCAGGGCGAGAATCCGCGTGCGGAGCGGCTCGGCGTCGCCATTGTGGCCCATGTAAACGCGGTTGCTGAGGATGATGACGTAGGTGTCGGTAACCGGGTCGATCCAAAGCAGGGTGCCCGTGTAGCCGACATGGCCGTAGGAGCCGAGGGGCGGCAGGTCGTAGCGATTCGCGGTGAGCGGCGGTGCAACGTCCCAACCCAGTCCCCTCAGGCGCGCCTCGTGGGCGGGCGAGCTTGGCGCCGTCATCTCATTCACCGCCGACGCGCTGAGAATTCGGACGCCTCGATAACTGCCGCCGTCGAGCATCATCTGCGCGAAGGCCGCCAGATCATCGGCCGTCGAGAAGAGTCCGGCATGTCCGGCGACGCCGCCCATCCGATAGGCCGCGGGATCCTGCACCTCGCCCGTCCGAAGTACACCATCGACATATTCTGTGGGGGCGATTCGGCCGCGCCTGGAGAGAGACGGGCGAAAGCCGGTGTCCTTCATCGCGAGCGGTTCGAAGATGTGCTTGCGGCAGTAAACGTCGAGCGGCTGACCCGAGACGCGCCGCACCAGTTCGCCCAGCGCCTCGAAGTTGACATCGCTATAGATGTAGCGCGTGTCGCGAGGGCAGGCCGGCCTGAGCGCCGCAATCGCTCGCATCGCCGCGCGATAGCCATGCCATTGCGCTTTGGTGTCCAGGTCCGGGGGAAGCCCGGAATAGTGAGTAAGAGCGTCGCGCAGCGTGATTTGTTGTTTCCCGTTCGCGGCGAATCGGGGCCAGTAGGCGGCTATCGGAGAGTCGAGGGCAAGCTTCCCCTCCTGGACGAGTTGCATCACTGCGGTGGTGGTCGCGACCACCTTCGTCAGCGACGCCAAATCGAAGATAGTATCCGGCGCCATCGGGACCTTCGCCGGTCCGAGCAAGCGATATCCGAATGCGCGGCGGTAAACGACCCGGCCGTCGTGGCCGATCTCCACTACGGCACCGGGGATTCTGCCGGCTTCGATCTCACCGAGCACGATGGGTGCGATCGACTGAAGATCCGATTCGGCCAGCGGTGCACGGCCGTCGGACCGGGCCGCTGCCGGCGCGGCGGCAGCGATTTGGAAGAGCAATCCTGCGATGACGCCGAGCGCAAGTGCCGCCGACCGCTTTCTCACGGCAGTGATTGTATCATTTGGCCTGTGTCCTGCTCGCAGGAGTCACCCTTGAGTTTCATCCCGCCGGCGCTATAGGTGTTGCGCGGATTCCATAGCATCCAGCCGTCGGATCCGAACTTCTCGGCGGCGGAGATCTGAGCGCGAATCTCCTTGCCGGTAAACTCCCGCCGGTCGAAAGCGTAGTCACGGAACGCCTGCAGCCACGGCCGGAACCGGATCGACGGAATGGCGATACGTTCGCGCCCGTTATTCATCGAAAGCAGCACGATCTCGTAAGGGTGGGCGACAGGCAGCCGGTAGCCCGGGATGCCGAACTGGAAGCAGGACGGGTAGAGCATCGGCGATATGTAGTCCACGTTCTGCGAAAGTTCCTCGAGTCGCTGGCCAACGTGAGTATCATCCAGATTCCACATTACATAGCCGAAGATGTCGACGGCGACGAACACGTTGTACGGAGTCAGCTCCCTGCGCGCCGCGCCGAGAAAGCCCGAGATCGCGGCGAGCCGGGCCGTCATATTGTTCGGCATCGAGAAGCGTAGCCCGGTGGCGTCGGGAAAGCGCACGTAGTCGAACTGGATTTCATCGAAACCCAGACCGGCCGCTTCGACCGCGACCGCGATGTTGTAGTTCCAAACCTCCTTATTGAAAGGATCGGTCCAGGCCAGCCTCTCGCGATCCCTGAAAAGCGCGCCGCTGTTTCGCCTGACGGCCAGGTCGGGTCGCGCGGTTGCGAGGGGATCGTCTTTGAAGACGACGATTCGGGCTATTGCGTAAATGTGATCGCGATGCAGGCGGGCGATCAGCCCCTTCGGGTCGCTGATCGTTGTCACTCGCTGCGCTCCGACCTCTCGAGCCAGCCCCACGGCGCTCTTGTATGGAATCATCCCGCGATCGCCTTTCACGTCGATCACCACGGCATTCAGTTCGGTTTTGTCAACCAGCTCAAGCGCCGCTTCGCGCAGCTTGTTGCTGCCGACGCCGTAAAAGGAGAGGTAGAGGCCCTTAGGGTGAAACGGTGTGAGAGGGATGTCGCGCGGGCCGGCCTTCAACTCGCCTGCCGCAAGCGCCTGCCGCGAGTAACCGTAGGCCCTCAGACCAATCACGCCGCCCGGGCCATCGATGCTGAATCTGCCATCGAAGCCGGTCCGGGTTGTTTTGTCGCTGAGGGTGACGATGGCGTTTTCCAATGGCAGTCGCGACGAGGCATCAATCACCCTTCCCGTGTACGCCACAGCCGCCGACCCTTGCAGCATCCACCAGAACAGCGCAAGCAGGGTCGAAATCAGCCCGGCGCGAGATTGTTCATTTGCTGTCATGTCCGAGCCCGGCGTCTCCTGTGCGTGAAGATGAGGATTTGCCCGACACCAGCATTGCGAAGCTCGCTTGCCTGTCGGCATTGGTCACGATGAAGCGCGGAATTGCCATGAGCTTGTCGTGCCGCGAGGCGCTGCGTCTCTCGATTGTGAACGCGGCGACGTAGCCCGCTTGCTTGGCCGCGGCGATCAGCTCGTCGTCGTAAATGCCGAAGGGCCAGGCCAGAAGATCGATCTTCGTATCGAGTTTGCGCTGCAGCACCTGCCGCGACTTGCGGAGCTGTGCATCGACCAAGCTGCGATAGGCATCAGCGGACAGCCGCCTCTTCTCTTTTCGAAAGTTGGGATGCCAGTAGGTGTGAGATTGTATTTCGAACAGTCCGGTCCCTTTCAGCTCTGCCAATTGCTCCCACGTCATCGCGTAAGACGCGTTCGAGATCGCCGAAGGATAGATGAAAAGCGTTACCGGGAACCGGTAGCGCTCGACCAGCGGCTTCATGTCGGTGAAGACAGTTCGATGTCCGTCGTCAGCCGTGATTGCGACCGCGCGGAGGGGCAAATTACCCCGTCCCGCGACGAAATTTACCACGTCGCGCAGCGCAACGATCGTGTAGCCGTTGTCACGCAGATACTTGAGTTGCCATGCGAAGACCGGCGTCGTGACCGTCATGCTGTCGACCGCGGCTGGTCCGAAACGATGGTAGACGAGAATCGTGGCCGCGGGTCGCGGCGCCGGCTCCGTCGCGGGCGAGGCTTGCCCGCCACGTAGTGCGAACGCAAGCGCGAGGGCGACCAGGACAGGCGCGATAATCCCAAGACGAGATGTGCAGGGTTCTTTCATTCGGCTGCCGATACGGTTTGGGAAGGCGCAAGAGATGTGCCGCCTCACATAGGTTCGGCCTCGGCGCCTTGGGAGCCATCGTCACTGTTGTTTCCGATGGCTACACGGCACGCCGCTTGCTGTAGTCCGGTATGAGAGCGATGCGCGGCGATCCCGCAGGGTGAAGAGCGACTTGTTGTGGGAGATTCCCAGAACGGGAGCTTGGTTGCGGGGCGAATTTACACAGCATACGGATGATCGAGGAGCTTCGCCACAATCCGCTTGGCTTCGAATCTTTACCGGAGTGTTGGTGCAATCGAGCGCGGGTTGTTCTTGGTCCCCGACGCAATTACGTCGCTCGGCCTCTTGTCGGGGTGCTTTTCCCTGGTGTCGGTTTTCGATGGTCACCTGGAGCGCGCGGCAGTGATGGTCGAGGTTTCGCTGGTATGTGACGCTCTCGACGGACTGGTCGCACGGGCCTCGCACGCGGCGAGCCCCTTCGGAATCGAGTACGACAGCCTCTCTGACGTTGTCGCCTTTGGAGTGGCTCCCGCGAGTCTGGTTTATCGGTGGGCTCTCAAGCCGCTCGGCCTGTGGGGCGTGCTGGTGATGGCGCCCTTCGTGATCTGCGCCGCGCTGCGCCTGGCCAGGTTCAACATTCAGGCAAGCACGACCGGAGGTAAGAGGCGCTTTGTTGGCTTGCCGGTACCCGGCGCAGCGGCGATGGTCGCCGGATTGTTGTTCGTGTATCGCTCCTTCGCGCTCGATTCGCCGCGTGCGCTGTGTGCGGGCATGGCGGCGATCACTCTGGTGTTGGCTGGCCTGATGGTCTCACGAATCCCCTATCCTGCACTTAAGTTCCTGAACTTCCGCGAGCACGCGTTCGAAGCTGCGATCGTAATGCTGGTCGGAGTAGTGCTCTTGTCTCTGGCGCCGCGGCTTACGGCATTTGCGGTCGCTGCGGCCTACATCCTCTCGGGTCCCATCTTGACCGCGACCGGCGAGCAGATAGAAGCGGGAGAGGCTGGTGTGCGGGCAGCGGCCGGCCGGCGCGGGCCGGCGCAGGGAAGTAATCGCTGATGACCGCAGAAGATTCGACCCGGTCGGTCGCGGCTCTACCCGCGGACAGGACGCTCGCTCCGACGCGCAGCTATCGGCTGTCGGATCAGGACGCTCTGTTCATTTACGCCGAGGGGGAAAGCAATCCACTGCATATCGGGTCGATCGGGATTTTCGACGGACGGCTCGACTTCGCGCAGCTGAAGGAGCATATCGCAAGCCGTCTCCATCTCGTGCCGCGCTACCGGCAACGGCTCAGGCGCACGCCTTTCAACCTTGCGCATCCCGTGATGGAGGACGATCCCGGCTTCCGTATCGAGAATCACGTGTTCCGTCATCCGCTGGGCCGGGGAATCCATGAGCCCGACGCGATAGAGGAGATGATGCGCTGTTTCGAGCTGCGGCTCGATCGCTCCCACCCGCTCTGGCAGATACACGTCTTTGAAGGACTGGAGGACGAGCGCACCGCGCTCGTTTCGAAGGTGCACCATGCGCTGGTCGACGGCATAGCCGGCGTGGAGCTTCTCAAAGTGATGCTCGATCCGGCGCCGAACATGCAGCCAGTCGAGGCACCGAGTTTTGAACCGCAAGCTCCGTCCTCGCGCTTTCAGAGGCTGGCCGCGGCTTTGCGCCAGCAGGCAGCGAAGCCGTTGCGGATTATGCGGCAGTGTGAACCCGGTTCGAAGGGGCTCGACGAGAATCTGAAAATGATTGCGGGTTCGGCGCGACTGCTGGCCGAGTTTGTCAAGCAGCCAATCGTGTCGGCACCGTGGAATGCGGGTCTCGTAAGCCGGCGCCGCTTACTGAAATGGTCGCGGTTCCCGTTCGCCGAGGTTGAGGCAATTCGCGGCGCACTGGGCGGATCGGTGAACGACGTCGCGCTGACCGCGCTGACCGAAGCTGCAGCGCGCTATCTTGCACATCACGGCCATCGCGTGGAAGGCCGCTTCATCCGGGTCGGATGCCCGGTCAATGTACGACGCCAGCAAGAACAGTCGGCGCTTGGCAACCGGGTCTCGATGGTGTTCCCGATGATGCCGGCGTGGCCGATGGGCGTGGCAGAACGGCTCAGACTCGTCAGCCGCGAGACCCGGCACATCAAGGACGCGCGACTTGCTCAAGCGCTGGAACGTTTGATGGCGCTCGGCGGCGAATTAACTCCGCCATTTCTGACCAGCCTGGCGTCGCGAACTGGTATCGCGGCGCTCGGTTCCTTCTCGCTGCTGCTCAGGGCATCCGATTACAGGCCGCGACCGGATCGGGTCGCGGTGCCCTCGTTCGGAATCAACTTCCTTGCTACTAACATCCGCGGCATCCAGATGCCGCTCTACATACTCGGCCACAGATGCTCGGCTCAGATACCGCTCGTGCCGCTGGCAGCGACACTCGGCTATGCGGTCGCAATCCTCAGCTACGACCAGAGCCTGTTTTTCGGGATGCTGGCCGATCCGTACCTGATGCCCGATCTGGCCCTGATGAAGTCTTTCGTCGAGCAAGCGTTCAACGAACTGAGCTCTCGCCGGTTACTCAAGCAGGCCGAGGCCGGAATAGCCGCAGCGAGGTAGAGAAGACGAAGGCCGACTGGCGCCGGAGGGATCGCCGGCTCGAAATCTTGATCGAATCCTAAAAAGCCGGGGCCGCGAGAGCTACCGCAGGCTTAGCTTACGCGAGCGCCCCCGCGGTCGCGCCGGGCCGCCACGATCCGAGCATCTGGATGACCTCCTGATCGCTGACCTGATGGAAATCGCGATAGAACTGGCCCACCGCGTAGAACGAAGCGGGCATGCTCAGGCACACGATATCGTCGGCCTCGGTACGCAAGTATTCGATCGTCTCGGCAGGCGCCACCGGCACCGCCAGGACGATAAGTCTGGGCTTTGCGCGCTTGAGCGCGCGCAACGCCGCGAGGACCGATCCGCCGGTCGCGATTCCGTCGTCCACGACCAGTGCGGTGCGCCCCGCGAGCGTCACCGGCGGCCGGCCGCCGCGATAGGTCTCCTGCCGGCGCTTGACCTCTTGGAGTTGCTTTGCGATCTCCGCGTTGAGGTACTCCTTTGGGACCCCGAGCTCGCGAATGATCTCCTGATTGAAAATCCCCTCCGGATGGTCGCCATCAGCGACCGCTCCGATTCCCAGTTCCGATTGGCCTGGCGCGCCCAGCTTGCGCACGACTATGACGTCGAGGGGGGCCTCCAGCGCACGGGCCACCTCGAGTGCAACCGGCACGCCGCCGCGTGGAATTCCAAGCACCACCGGATCCTGCTTCTTGTACTTGGCCAGCGCGGCAGCGAGCTTTCGTCCAGCGTCCGTGCGATCGCTGAAGATGTACGAGTCCCCGAACCAGGGATCGTCGGCCGCCGGATGGGGACGCAGATGGCGCCCGAACCAGTCCCACGCCAGCCGCACGACTTCATCCAGGGTTCCGGGTTCCTCGAACAGGTGGGTGGCACCGGGAACGATCTCGATGGCCTTCTCGCAGTCGAGGCGAGCGTAGGCTTTGCGATTCAGCGCTATGACCTCATAGTCCTCGCCACCGACGATCAGAAGCGTCGGCGCCTTGACGGCCTTCAGGCAGTGCATCGCAAGGTCGGGCCTGCCGCCTCGCGAAACCACCGCGCCGATCGACGGATCCTGCGCCGCGGCGATCAGCGCCGCCGCCGCTCCGGTGCTGGCGCCGAAATAGCCGATCGGATATTGCTCCAATCCCTTCACGACCCTCAGCCATCGCGTGGCGTCGGCCAGCCGGTGAGCCAAAAAGCCGACGTCGAAAACGTTCTCGCGGTCCGCGGCTTCATCTTCTGTCAGCAGGTCGAACAGCAGCGTGCCGATGCCGGCGCGCTGGAGCGCGCGCGCGACGTAAACGTTGCGCGGACTTAGCCGGCTGCTTCCGCTCCCGTGCGCGAACAGCACGAGTCCCTTCGCACTTTCCGGGATCGAGAGCGTTCCTTCGAGCGTAATCGAGTCCGACTGGACAAGGACCCGTGACTCCTCTGTGGATTCTCTGCTCACCATACGCACCTTCCGATCGCGGCGCCGGCTGCGCGGGTCAGACCGCTTGCGCTGTCGGCGATGGCTGGCGAGGCTTGCATACCGCGGCCAAAAGCTCTCCAGGTTCGGCATCGCTCGCCTGCCGCCTCGCCTTCATCGCGCGCTCGCGTTCCGCGCACAAAAACCCGCAACAGACGTGCCATCCGCCGTGCTCGCCGAGGCTCGTAGATCATCGAACTTGACGCTGTAGCAAATAGAGTCATGGGCAATTTGGGGCATACTGACGACCGCTCCGTGGAGGTCGTCCCCAGTGGCTCTATTTTCTGGTTTCGAGAATAGTCCCGGCCTACGCCCTGAAGCCGCCAACCTCGATTGTGGTTGGCACAGCTTTCGCTCATGGTTCTGGGCATGGATGGACGTCGCTTCGAATCTCTGCGCCAAATTCTGAACCGGGCGCGTAATGACACGCTGGCGCGGGTACGCGACTATCGCCGCCAGCAGGAACAGGACGCTCTGCCGCTGCCTGCCGATGATCTGGATGCCGCGCGGTCGCTGGCAGATGTCGAAACGCACGCGAGCCTGATTGAACGCGCCGAGTACCGCCTCAAGGCGATTGACGCGGCCTTCAGCCGCCTTGAACGGCGCCGTTACGGGCTCTGCGACCAGTGCGGAGAGGAGATTCCTCTTAAGCGGCTTCGAGCCATGCCTTTCGCAGCGTGCTGCGTCGATTGCCAGGAAAAGCGCGATCGACGAGTCAGGCCCGGCCAGGGCGAGGTTGATGAGCCGTCGCGACACGTGTGGGCAATCCCGGAGGAAATGGACGAGTCGCTTGAGAAGCAGGACTCTCTGGCCGAACCCGAGGAGCGACTGACCGTCCGGAGCGGAGATCCGTTCGGTCCCGAAGTCGGAGAATTCGAGCAATTGCCACCAGCCCCCACCGCTCGCAGGCGCGGAAGGCCGCGAAAGACGGAGCAGAGCCCGGAATCCTGAAACGGTCCGAGAAAAAAGCACTCAGCCGCGCACCAGCAGATCGCTGAGCGATTGGCCGACATGCAAGCGGGAAATGGTTTCCGCCAGCAGCGGTGCCAGACTTACAACTTCGACTGGAAGCGCCGCGTGGCCGGGCATCTCGACGCTGTCGGTCACGACCAGGCGCTTGAGTCCGAGCCGGCCCAGACGTTCCACCGCCGAGCCGACCAGTAGCGCATGCGTGGCGACCACCACCGCCTCGGACGTGCATCCGCCGGCCCCGAGCCCCTTCAGCGCGGCATCGACGGTTCCCCCCGTGGTAATCATGTCGTCCACTACCACGGGAGAACGGCCGCGGACTTGGCCGACGATCCCGCTCACCTTCACTTCTTCGCCGCTGATTCGGGTCTTGTGCACGATCGCCATCGGCAGACGCAGGATCTGGGCGTAGCGCTCTGCCATTTTCACGGCCCCCAGATCGGGAGCGACCACCACGCTCGCCAAGGGTAGCCGCCCCTCGATCGCATTGGCCAGGAGGGCGATGGCGCTGAGGTGCTCAAGCGGGATACTGAAAACTCCCTCGAGAGCCGGGCTGTGAAGATCCACCGCAACTGCCCGCTGAAAACCGGCAGTGGCGATCAGGTCGGCGATCAAGCGGGCGCCGATGGCCTCGCGCCCGCTGGCGCGGCGGTCCTGCCGCGCGTAGCCGAAATAGGGAATCACGGCGGTGAGTCGGGCGGCGCCGGCGCGCCGACAGGCATCAGCTATGAACAGCAGCTCCATCACCCGTTCATCAGCCGGCGGACTGGTTGACTGAACCAGGTACACATCGCATCCGCGAACCGTCTCCTGCACCTCGACGTGCAGCTCGCTGTCAGGAAAGCGTTTCCGTACCAGCCGTCCCGTCCGCACGCCCAGCCGGTCGGCGATAGACTCTGCGAGTCCTGGATTGCTGGAGCCGCTGAAGATGGCAAGTTCCATGGGGGTCCCGATAGACTATTAATAGTGCCGTTCCAACTTGTCACCCCGAATATTATCGTGGCGGGCCGGACATTCAATGGCATGCTCCATGCGTCTGCCGGATGAGGCCCGTCATCGAACCATCGCGGCGGGTAATATCACGGAGGAGAAAACATGCTGACCGAGGAATTCAGCGAAGTATTCCGCGACGAACATCGACGGATGCGCGATATGCTGCTCGGCCTGATCGAGGCGTTCCAGACTGGTGACCGTGAAGCGATCAGGACGGGAATCGAGGAAATGGCCGCCCATGCCGGACCGCATTTCCTCTACGAGCAGGAGACTCTCTACCCTGCCCTTGCCGACGTGTTCGGCTGGGACTACGTCAACAAGCTTCTCGTCGAACACGATTCGGCGCTGGACGCCGCCCTGGAGCTCGCGGAGTTGGCTGAAAGAGAAGAAATAGACGAAGAGGCGAGCCGATCCGGCCTCGAGCTGGTTCGTCAACTCCTGCCGCACGCCAGCGAACGGGACGGCCTGTCCGTAATGGTCGAGGTGCTCGAGCCGCAAACGGTCAAGAAGATCCGCACAGCCCAGGAAAAGGCGAGCAAGAGCGGGACGACCCTGTCCAAGGTCGCCGAGCGCCGCAAAGGGCGTCGCGCGACCGCGAAGGCGCCAGCCCGGGTATCACGCGCTGCCGGCAAGCCCAAGACGGCGCACAAGCAAGGGCCAAAGGCCGCGACGCGCAAGACCGCGGCAAAGGCTCGCGGCCGGCGGCGGGCTCAGCCGGCATGACCATGCCCTAAATCTGAAGTGAGGCGCGCGTCCCCGCGCCGGTGGCGACTGCCCGCCCTCATGTAACGCGAATTTATTTGAGCAAACACCAGGGTCGAAATAGTTGGAACGGCACTAGCCTCGCTTGCCGGGCGGCTTCTTGCGCGGGCCGCTCGGCTTTCCCGTGCCGCTGCCGGGGCGCGCAAGCGGAACCGGCCTTCTAAGAGCCCGCCGACTCTCCCTGCCCGCGCGCAAAAGGTCGTCCTTGCCCAGTGACTCGGCCATTCCTTCGGGAACCGTCCATCGCTGGAGGAATTCATCCTTCAGCGTACCGACCTCTCTGGTAGCGTAGCGGTCACGCTGGCAATCGCTGCAATAGAGCGCGAACGGCAGGGCCTTGAGCCGCTCGGTGGCGATCCGATCGCCGCAGCTCTCGCATATGCCGTAGGTCCCCTCATCCAGCCGCTCGAAAGCAATCTCGATCGCTTTGAGCCGATCCTCGGCGCGCGCGAGCAAACTTGCGTGGAGTTCCAGCTCCTCGGCGGAGCGAGCGATATCGAGGTCATCGCTCGGCTCCGTCACTTTGTCCTCCGCCTGATCGCGACGGAATTCCTTGACGTGCGCCAAGTCCTCGCTGCGCAGACGAGCGAGGAGATTCCTGAGCATCTGGAGCCGATGCGAACCTTCTTTTTCTGCTTCGCGATGCTGTTTCATTGGCATATCCACCGGTGCGCCAGTCCCAGCGGGCGTCACCTTACTTATGGCGTTGGCCCCGCTTGGCCGATCTGCCCTTGTTTCGCAGCAAAACATGCGCCAGCGACGCCCCGCATCCTGGGGTTTGGGAAATGCCCTGCGGAAAGGACACAATCGGATGTATCCGAGCGATACGCCAACGCGGGAAAACTGACGCCGCGATCGCGCCGGTCGCCTCCAGCCACCGCGGATCCTCAGGCACGGATTTCGCGTCTTTTTCCTTCGTGTCAGGTCGTCTTAGGCGGCTGGTAGTCTTTCTGGCGCTGCTGAGTGGGTTAGGTGGGCTGGCTGCGGCTTACGTCTGGCTCTGGCTGCTGTGGCCCGTTTCAAGGACCTTGGTGGTTTCCGGAAACATCGAGGCGCACGAGAGCGTCCTGAGCTTCAAGGATGTGCAATCGCGGATCTCAGAGCTGCCATTCGACGAAGGGCAGTGGGTGGATGCGGGGACGATGCTGGCGCGGGTGGAGGACCATGACTATCGACAACAGGTAGTGGTCGCGGCTGCAAATCTGCGGGTGCAGCAACAACAACTCGCCGCCGCTTTGCAGCGCCTGGACGCGGCCAAACGGACGGTGCTCGAGGATCAGGCCGATCTTGCGGAAAAGAGGCTGGACGCTCAACGCAACCAGGCCTTGTGGACGGCCGACGCCATCTCAACCCAGTCGCGCGACCTCGCTGAAACCGCCTATAAGCAATCGCAAGAGGCGTATCTGCGTGACAAAGCCCTGCAGGCTGCGGCGGACGAGGATGTCGCGGTAGCCCGGGCAAACGTCAAAATGGCGCAGGAGAACCTCAAGCTCGCGCAAATCACGCTTGGGTACACCACCCTGTACGCCCCCTTCTCGGGCGTCATCCTGGTTCGCGATGCGGAACTCGGGGAAGCGGTGTTGCCGGGAACGCCGGTCTTCACGCTCGCCGACCTCGACCACCTTTGGCTTCGCGGCTACATCAACGAAACCGACCTCGGCCGCGTGCGGTTCGGGCAGCCCGTGGTGATCGAGACCGACAGCTATCCGGGCCACAAGTACGCCGGCCGTATCTCGCTTATTTCTGAGAACGCCGAATTCACGCCCAAAAGCGTCGAGACCCACGCGGAGCGGGTGACGCTGGTGTACCGAATCAGGATCGACATCGACAATCCGAGCCACGAGCTCAAGCCAGGCATGCCCGCCGACGCGATCTTCAAGCTCAGACCCCCAGGCTCGGCCCAATGAATCTGCGGCGCACAGTGGCGATGGGCCGCAAGGAGTTCATACAGATCAAGCGCGACTCGCGCAGTCTCATGATCGCGCTTTTGTTGCCGCTGTTTCAGATCCTGCTCCTGGGTTACGGCGCGCGGCTGGATGCAGAACACATACCCGTGTATGTGTTCGATCGGGAGGGCAGTCAGGACAGTCAGGCGCTGCTCAAGGCGTTCCAGGCTTCGCGCTACTTCGACATCGTCAGGGTCGTCGACAACTACCACGCGCTGGTGGCGGCCATCGACGCCGACCGTTGCAAGCTCGCACTGGTAATCCCCTGGAATTTCTCCGAGCGCCTTCATGATGCAGCCCGCAGCGAAGTCCAGGCGCTGGTTGACGGCACCGACAACAACAGCGCCCAGCTTGCGGTGGGATACGCACAGGCCGTGATCGACGCTTACTCCAACCGGGTGCAACTGAAATGGTTCGCGGTCCGCGGCCTTTCCGCGCAGGCCGGCACGCCGCTCTCGGTGGACTATCGCACCTGGTTCAACGAGGCCCTGGAAAGCAAGAATTTCATAATTCCGGGCACCGTGGCGCTGGTGATGGCATTGATGGGGGCGCTGCTGTCGTCGCTTACCATCGCGCGGGAATGGGAGCGCGGCACCATGGAACAGCTCATCGCGTCGCCTGTCACTGCGATGGAGATCATGGCGGGCAAGCTCGTTCCCTACCTCATCATCGGGCTGCTCGACGCGGCGCTGTGTACCGCGTTTGCGGTGGGATGGTTCCGGGTGCCTTTCCGCGGCAGCTTCGGCACGCTGCTCTTTACCAGCGCTCTGTTCCTGGTGGTGATCCTTGGAATCGGGTACATGATCTCGATCGCTACCAAGAGCCAGCTCGGCGCGAGCCAGTACGCCCTGTTGGTCACGTTACTGCCGACTTCGATGCTCTCGGGCTTCGCCTTCCCGATCGACCAGATGCCGGCGCCGATCCGGGCGATTACCTACCTGGTTTACAGTCGCTATTACGTGACCGCGCTTAAGGGGATCTTCCTGGCCGGCAGCGGCATCCGCGATCTTCTTCCGCAGATAGCCGCCATGACGATCTACGCGGCTGTGATCGGGTTCTTTGCCACTCGCGCCTTTCACAAGAGTCTGGAGTGAGGAAGGCGGAGATGGCCGGCCGCATCTGGCATATGATCGTCAAGGAGTTCATCCAGCTTTGGCGCGACAAGTACGCGCGTTTCCGCCTAATCGTTCCTCCGATCATCCAGATGCTCATCTATGGCTACGCCGCCACCTTCAACGTCAACCGAGTCCGGATTGCAATCATGGATCTCGACCATAGCCAGGAAAGCCGTGAGCTGTTGACCCGCTTCACGTACAGCGGCCGCTTCGAGGTCGGCGCGATCCTGGAAGACGAGCGCGAGCTGAAAGCGCTCATCGGCCGCAGCAGGATCCCGATGGCACTCGGGATCGAGCCCGGCTTCTCGAGGCTGCTGCGCACGGGCCAGACCGCGCACCTCCAGGTGGTTCTCGACGGGACCAATTCCAACACCGCGCTTATCGCGGTTGGATACGTCAACCAGATCGCCACCCAGTTTGCACAGGACTACGCGCATGACCGGATCGAACGGATGATGCCTGCGATCGCGGCGATCGTGCCGCAGGTCACCCTCCAACAGCGACCCTGGTACAACCCTGACCTAAATAGTCAATGGTTCTTCGTGCCCGGCGTCATCGGCAGCATCACGCTGGTCCTGGTGGTGAACCTGACCTCCTTCGCCATCGTCCGCGAGCGCGAAATCGGCACCCTTGAGCAGATCATGGTCACGCCCATCAGGCCGTTCGAGCTCATCCTGGGCAAGACCGTGCCCTTTTTCATAGTGGGCCTTGCCGACGTGGTGCTGGTTGCGGTGGTAGGTACGCTCTGGTTCAGGGTTCCGTTTCGGGGCAATCCGTTTGTCCTCCTGCTGGGCGCCGTGCTGTTCCTGCTGTGCACGTTGAGCGTGGGACTGCTGATCTCCACGCTTTCTTCGACGCAGCAGCAGGCGTTTGCCTCGGGGTTTTTCTTCCTCAACCCGGCCTTCACGCTTTCGGGTTTCAGTTTCCCGATCACCAGCATGCCCAAGGCGATGCGGCTGATTACGTACCTCGACCCGCTCCGCTATTTCCTCGTCATCCTGCGTGGCACGTTCCTCAAGGGCGTGGGTATGAGCGTGCTCTGGCCTCAGATGCTGGCGCTGGCCGACCTGACGCTGATCCTGTTGACGATCAGCATCCTGCGTTTCCGCAAATCGGTGGACTGAAGTTCCACGAGAAAGCGCTGTCCAAGGTGGGCGAGCCCGGCGAAATCATCTATCGCGGCGGCTGGCGCTGCCGACGCGGGTCGCCACCTGGTCGCTGACCAGCTTGCAGCAACGGCTGGTAAAGAGCGGCGGACGCCTCATCCAACATGCGCGCCACTACTGGTTGCTGTTGGCCGAGGGGCACCTGAGGCGGCGGCTGTTTGCCGGCATGCTGCGGAAGATCGCGGCGCTGCCGTTGCCGGCTGGATAGCGGATTGTTGGGTCGCGGACAAAATGGCTCCGGGGCGAGCAAGGCAGCAGGGACCAGTGTGTGAAGAGTCCATTCTCAAGAGCAGCGGAGTCGGCCTGCGGGGCGGTCGAGGCGGTCGAACCCGGCTCACCTGCGGATGCCGGGGCCGGCCGCGGTCGTCAGCCGGGCCGCGACTTGACGCTGAGTTCGGTGAGGGGCTATGAATCGCGTGTTTTGAAAGTCAAAAAGGAAATTCCGGCTAATACCAGTTAGGGCGAGGCCGGCGCACCAACGGGAGATGTCGATTCAGGTCCAGTCGAGACTGGACGTGCATTGACGGGCGTAACTTTCACTCGGGCCACACCCTTATCGGTGATTCCAATCCTTTCAGCCGCGCTTTTCGAGAGGTCGAGGCTCCGACCGTGAGCAAAGGGGCCTCGATCGTTGATGCGCACGTTGACTGCACGGCCTGTCGCAGGGTTGGTCACCTTGACTGTCGAGCCCATCGGCAAATTGCGCGACGCCGCCGTAAGGTCGTCGGGATCGTAAGGCTCGCCGCTGGCTGTCGGTCGACCAGCCGTGTCTCTGCCTTGATAAGAGGCCCCGACTGTCTTCGATGGCTTCGCGCTGGTTTCAGGAGTTAAGGCCAACGGCGGCGGCGGAGCAGTCGGGAGAGCTATGGGCTCGGGTTGCGATTGCGTTTGGGTAGCGCACGCTGCCAAGGACAGCGCCAGGCAAAGGCAGATGGCTGTATGCGCGACGCCTGCTTTGATTCGCCAATTGCTGAGCCTCACTGGTCTATCCTCTGGAGGAAGTAATAGGCAGTCGTGTCGCACACCTCATCGGACGGTTCTGCTGAAACAGGAAACGAACCTTTCGCGCGTCTGATGATGCTTTTTTCCCGGTCACTATGGGCACCTTGTGCCCTGCGGCTTCCTTTGGCAGAAGACCGGTGATCTCCATTAAACGCTTCACGTGGGAGGGCTGCTGGCAAAGCGGTGATCGCCGCGATCTGCTTTCTCAAGGCTGTTTGTAGCTGGTTGATTCTCGTCACATTTCACAGGACGACAAAGCCGGGGCGGCGGCCAGCCCTACGGTCGAAGGTCACCGTACGCTCGCACCCGAGCCGACGGTTCACGGCCGCGATCAACGCGTCGGCAAAGTCTGCACCGGCCTGGTACTCGCGCAACGATGACCAAGCTTCCTGATGGTCCTCAATCCTAAACTGCGTCGTACGGAGAATCTTCTCCAACGCGAACGCTACTCCGCCGCGTGGATAGCCATACGCGGTCTCCAGCACCCACACCAGTTCGCACATGACGATCCGGTTAATCAGACCTGGCGCGTCGGCCGAGCATTCGTTGGCGATGAATCGTGCGGCCTTCTTGGCCTGATCGGCATCGTCCTGAACCAAGTAGCGCACCAGGACGTTTGTGTCGATTCCTGTCACCGCCGTCCCGCTCGCTTCCGGATGGCCACCTCCATCTGTTCGAGCGTTACCCGCCGCGGAGCGGGTGCGAGCAAGCCCTTCAACTCGCTCACGTCCACCGTGGCCGGAACCAAGACCACCTTTCCATCCCGTTCGACCATGAACTCTACGCGATCCCCGGCTTTGAGCTTGAGATGCCGTCGGATCTCGCCCGGAATCGTCGTCTGACCCTTGCTCGTAATGGTTGATTGCGCCATGTCCCTTACATTGTAGCCGATTCCTTACCTCTTGTCATTGTCCGCAACTGACCGGTGCTTTCCGTCGAGCAAGCCTCAGCGACCAGGATAGTGCGCGCTCACTTGATACGGCCGCGCAAGTAGGCGACGGCGCCGTTCAAGGTGGTCATCTGCGGATAGTCCGCCTCGGGGATGTCCACGCCGGTGGCGTCGTGGATGGCAACTGCAAGGTTCAGAATATCCATCGAGTCGAGATCGATCTGGTCGCGCAAGTCGAGGGCCGGATCGATCCGATCGGATTCGACTTCGGGCGCGATGGTTTTGAGCTCGCGCAGCACCATCGCCATGATCTGCTCGTCCCTCACAGCTTTTCCGGCTCCTGCATAAGCCGCTCGATAGCGGCCAGGAAGAGTCCGCCGCGATGACCGTCGCTGACCCGGTGATCGGCGGCGAGCGTAGCCGTTATGACCGGCCTCGCGCCGACCATCCCGTTGGCCGCCCAGGGCCGCTCGACGATCTTGCCGAAGCCGACCAGCGCAACCTGCGGCGGATAGATGATCCCGAAGACCGTTTCGACTCCCTGTTCGCCCAGGCTGGTGACGGTGAGGGTGGCGTCGGCGATTTCCGAGCTGCGCAGCACTCCGGCGCGCACCCGTTTCACCAGGTCGCGCAGACTCGTCATGATCTCGTCAAGGCTCTTCTGGTCGACATCGTGAATCGCCGGCGCGATCAGGCCGCCTTGGCGGATTGAAATGGCCACGCCGAGATGGACCGCATCGCTGGGCCGGTACGCCCCATCCATCCAGAAGCCGTTCACTTCGGGCACCTGACGGACGGCTAGCGCGACGCTCTTGAGCAGCAGTACCGAATAGAGCATCCGCCGGGTCACCGGCCTTTTGAGATTCTCGGCCGTCAGCCATGCCATCGCCCGGCCCATATCGATAGCGGTGGCGAGGTAATAGTGAGGCGTTTCGCGCTTGGAGCGCGCCATCGCGGCGGCGATCACTTTGCGCATCGCCGCCTGCCGTTCCGCGCCTGCAACTGCCGGCTTCGGCGGCGGGACCACCCCGGGCTCTTCGGCCGGCAAAGCCGCCGCCGGCGCCGCCGGCTTGGCCGCAGGAGCCATCGCGGCGGCTTTGGCAGCTCTCTCGACGTCAGCCTTGGTGATCGCTCCGTCCGGCCCGCTCCCCTTCACGGTGGAGAGATCCACCTTCAAGTCGAGCGCCATTCGCATCGCAAGCGGCGAAACCCGCAAGCGAGCGGGCGCGGCCGGCGGCGGCTTGGGCGGCCGCGGCTTCTCTGCCGCCGCAGGAACGGGAATCGGCGGCGGAGCAGGAGCGACTTTGGGCGGCGCTGTGATGACCGCCGGCTTCGCCTCGGCCGGCGCCGCCACCTCGCCGTCGGTGCGGATCAGCGCCATAACGGTGCCCACCGCAACCTTCTCGCCCTCGCTCACGACGATGCTCTGGATGACGCCGGACTGAAACACTTCGATCTCGATGTCGGCTTTTTCGGTCTGGACCACGGCGACGATGTCGCCGCGCTTGACTGCGTCGCCGGGCTTGACCAGCCATCGAGTGACAGTGCCGGCCTCCATGTCGGCACCCAGCGAAGGCATGCGAAATTCAGCCACGGGCTCCCATCATGCTCCGCACGGTTTCGACGATCGTTGCCGGCTGCGCAAGGGCTGCCTCTTCCAAATGTTTGGCGTAGGGCATCGGCACCTCCGCGCTGCATACTCGCGCCACCGGCAAGTCCAGCTCGTAGAAGGCCCCTTCCATGATGCGCGCGCTGACCTCGGCCGAGATGCTTCCGCTGCGCCATCCCTCGTCGATGATCACCGCCCGATGGGTTCGGATGACCGAATCGACGATGGCGACGGTATCGAGCGGGCGCAGGGTGCGCAGGTCCAGGACTTCCGCGCTGATATCGATCGCAGCCAATCGCTCGGCGGCTTCAAGCGCCTTGGCGAGCGAACCGCCATAAGTTATCAGGCTCACGTCGGTGCCGGGCCGCCGCACTGCTGCTTTATCGATCTCCACCGCGCCGGCGTCGGCGGCCAGATCGCCTTCGACGTTGTACAGCACACCGTGCTCGAAAATCAGCACCGGGTCCGGGTCTTCAAGCGCCGTCCACAGCATCCCGCGCGCATCTTCCAGCGTAGCCGGGGTGAGCACCTTGATGCCCGGGATGTGGGCGTACCAGCCCTCGAGGCTGTGCGAATGCTGGGCGGCGAGCTGGCGTCCGGCGCCGGTCGTCATCCGGATGACGATCGGGATGTTGAACTGGCCGCCGGACATGTGAAGGATGGTCGCGGCGTTGTTCACGATCTGATCCAGCGCCAGCAGGCTGAAGTTGACGGTCATGATCTCGACTATCGGCCGCATCCCGCCCATCGCGGCGCCGATTCCGGCGCCAACAAAGGCCGACTCGGAAAGCGGCGTGTCGCGGATACGCTCAGGGCCGAACTCCTCGAGCAGGCCCTTGGTCACCGCGTAGCAGCCACCGTAGCGGCCGACATCCTCGCCCATCACGAACACGCGCGGATCGCGCAGCAGCGCCTCGCGGATCGCCTGCCGGCACGCCTCGCGATAGGTGATGCGGACCGTCTGCGTATCGGCGCTCATGTGCGCATCCTCGGCGAATAGACGAACCTGGTCAGATCTTCCACCGGCTCCCAGGTGCCGGCCTCCGCAAATTCGATCGCCTTGGCGATCTCCGCCGCGACCTCCTGTTCCGCGCGCTCGATCGACCTGTCATTCAACAGCCCCTCTTTGCGCAGGCGCTCTTGAAAGGCGAGGACCGGGTCGCGCTTCTTCCACTCCTCGACTTCCGCCTTGTCCCGATAGAGCTGCGGGTCGAACATCGAGTGCGCGCGGAAGCGGTAGGTGCGGAACTCGACAAAGCAGGGTCCTGCTCCCGAACGCACGGCCAGGGCGGCGCGCTGCGCGGCCTCTTCGCACGCCACCACGTCCATCCCATCGACCGGCCAGGCCGGCATCTCGTAGCTGGTTGCCTTGAGGCACAGATCGGTTTCCGATTCGGAACGTCTGAGCGCCGTTCCCATCGCATAGAGGTTGTTCTCGCAACAGAACAGCGCGGGCAACTTCCATAGCGAGGCCAGGTTCATGCACTCGTGGAATTCACCTTCGGCCACCGCGCCTTCACCGAAAAAACACGCGGTCACGCGCGAGCGCCCCTGCATCTTGTCGGCGAGCGCCAGCCCGACCGCCAGCGGCAATCCGCCGCCGACGATGGCGTTTCCGCCATAGAAGCGCCTGGCAGCATCGAAGATATGCATCGAGCCGCCGCGGCCGCGGCTGCAGCCCTCCTGCTTGCCGTACATCTCGGCCATGATCGATGCGGCCGGGATGCCCCGGACCAGCGCGTGTCCGTGCTCGCGGTAGGTGGCCACGATCGCGTCGTCGGGCTGCAGCGCCTGCATCGCGCCCACGGCCACTGCCTCTTCGCCGATGTAGAGGTGCAGAAAACCGCGGATTTTGGCCGCGCTGTAAAGCTCGGCGCACTTTTCCTCGAAGCGGCGGATGCGGAGCATCTGCCGGAACAGGAACAAGGCGTGCTCCGATGCCAAGCCAGGCTGCATCGAGTTGGTCTGGGTAGCCATCACTCACTCGCTCTCAAGCGCCGAGATGTCGCCCTCGGGCAGCTTGAGTTCGCGCGCCTTGAGCAACCGGCGCATGATTTTTCCACTGCGAGTTTTGGGCACATTGGCGATAAAGTCGATCTCCCTGGGTGCGACCGCAGCGCCTAGGCGCTTGCGGGCAAAGCCGATCAATTCAAGCCGCAGGTCTTCGCCGGGCGTGTAGGGCGTTTTGAGTGAGACGAAAGCTTTCACTACTTCGCCCGCCATCGGGTCGGGTTTGCCGATCACGCCGGCCTCGGCGACGGCGGGATGCTCCATCAGCGCGCTTTCGACTTCGAAAGGGCCGATCAGATGGCCTGACGACTTGATTACGTCGTCGGCGCGCCCAACGAACCAGAAGTAGCCGTCGGCGTCACGCTTGGCGAGGTCGCCGGTGAGGTACCATCCGCCGGCGAAACATTTGCGATAGCGTTCTTGTTCGTGAAGGTAGCCGCGGAACATCGAGGGCCATCCGGGCCTCAGCGCCAGCTCCCCTTCGACCCCGGGCTCGCTCACCACTTCAACGCTTCCCTCCCGCGGCCGGCGCACGATAGCGGCGTCGATTCCAGGCAGAGGACGTCCCATCGAGCCCGGGCGAATGTCCATCGCGGGATAGTTCGCGATCATAATCCCGCCGGTCTCGGTCTGCCACCAGTTGTCGTGGATCGGGAGGCCGAACGCCTCCTGGCCCCACACCACCGCCTCCGGATTGAGCGGCTCGCCGACGCTGGCGATGAAGCGAAGATGGCGAAGGTCGTATTTCCGGATCGCAGCGGTGCCGACCTTCATCATCATGCGCACCGCGGTCGGCGCGGTGTACCAAATGGTGACCTTCTGGTTTTGGATAAGGGTGTACCATCGTTCGGCGTCGAATTCGGCCTCGTCGATGATGCTGCTGATTCCGTGCGTCAAAGGCGCGATTATCCCGTAGGAGGTTCCGGTCACCCATCCCGGATCGGCCGTACACCAGAAGATGTCGTGGGGATGAAAGTCGAGGGCATAGCGACCGGTCATATGATGAGCGACTACCGCCTCGTGGACGTGCATCGCACCCTTGGGCTTGCCGGTCGTGCCGCTGGTGAAATGCAGCAGAGCCAGGTCCTCGGGATCGGTCGGCGGGATGTCGAAGCGGTCGCTCGCATTCTCCATCAACTGATGAAGGTCGTGCGTGCCGGGGATCGCTCTAATCTCGTCAGGGCTGCCGATCAGCAACGCGTGCTCCAGACTTGTGAGCGAGGCGCGGATCTCCGCCACTTTTCGTTTATAGAGGGCTGCGGTAGTAACCAGCACGCGGCCGTCGCCGATGGCGACCCGTTGACGGATCGGCTCGGGTCCGAAGGCGGAGAAAAGCGGGCAAAAGACCGCCCCGGCCTTCAGCGTGCCAAGCGCCGCCACGTAAAGCTCCGGGATCCGTCCGGTCAGAGCGAAGACTCGCTCACCGTTGGCCAAGCCGAGGCGCTTGAGGACGTTGGCGAATCGGTTGGTGAGCGACTGCAGGTCGCCATAGGTGAAGTCACGCACTTCTCCGCGCTTGCCGAGCCATCGTAGAGCGATGCGATCGCGATGCGGCCCTGCGGCGTGGCGATCGACCGCCTCGTAGGCGATATTCAGGCCGCGGCCGCCGGGGAGGCCGTCGAGCTCGCGTCGCGCGGCCTCCCACGAAAATCCTGCCCGGGTCTGCTCGTAATCCACCAGATTCGGAACAACCGCCCAGCCCTGCCTCGGCTTCTCGATTGTCTTCCAGATCACGACCAGAAATCCCAAGCGAAGAATGTACCACGCCGACGAGTCAGTAGCTTCCCGTCTCTGGAGCCCAAAGGCCGAACGCTGCATCCAAACGCGACCCTTTCCGCCACGACCCAGCCGCGAATTGCCCCGCGCCCTGCGGCCTCCCGGGTCGCGACGATCGAGGCGATGCGAAAGTAGGAATCATATGATGCGTTGCGTGCCCGCCGGAGGCGAAACCGGCTTTTCCACTCCTCCCAGCGCTGCTGGAAACGCCGTGGACCAAAACCGGGCTAAACCTTGCCGGGGGAGGCTGTTTGGTCTATACCGCGAGTTGGAATCGGAGCGTCAAAACGGAAATCCACGGATACAGGCGGCCCTGTCATGGTCGAGCAGGCTTCGGAATGACGCCACGCGCAACGTGAGGAATGGAGGAAAGGGAATGATCAACAGGGCAGCAGTCCTCGGGGCGCTATTGGTCGCGGTTTCTTCGGTAGTCGCGTACTCGCCCGCTTTCGCAAAACCGGTGCAGTATTGCGGCACTGCCGAAGTCGGTGAGGTTTTAATAGATCCCCCCGCTCCCACCGCCCCTTGCATGCTGACGAGTTACTACGACGTGGCCACCAGCGTCATGCCCTCGGCCGCTGGCTATGGGGGGCTGGGGCAGTCGGGGGGCGCCGGCGACGCGCTGGTGCGGATCGTCAACCCGAACCACAATGACACCCTCCAGGACGGCACGCTGTGCGCCTATATCTACGTTTTCGACGACAACGAGGAGATGCAGGAGTGCTGCGGATGCCCGGTGACGCCCGACGGGATGCGCACCCTGTCCACCATCAACGACCTCACCAGTAATTTCGGCTTCAACGGTGGCGATGGGGCGGCGGGCGTGATCGACATCTTTTCCGGCCAGTTGGACTGGGTAGCCCCCTTTCCCGGTGCGCCTCCGCCTCTCGGTGTCAATGTTGCCGGCAGCAGTGGCCTGGGTTGCGATCCGTCCTTCGGAGGGGGAATCTTCATCTCAGGAGGACCCGCTGATCCGATCGTCCCGACGGACGATGGTGCGATCGAGTCTACGATCCTCGACTCGGAGCTGCGGGCATGGACGGACCACGCCGAGTCGATGGTGGGAGTGTCCGCCCCTTTCAAGGGCGTCGTGAGCACTTCGACCGATGAGTTTGCGTCCGTGCCGGCGGACTCCACCCACTTTCTGGACCTCGTGGAGTCCTGTGCCTTTTTGCTGAACAACGGCTCTGGTAGCGGGGTTTGCAGTTGCGGAAGGGGCGACAACCAGTCCACCTTCCGCCCGCACAGTTAGATCATCGCCTGCCGGCAGATTTCGCCGCGCGAGTTGATCCGGCTCAGGCCGGCCATCATCCTGGGGAAACCCAATTATTGCTGACGCAGCGGCGCTGATGGCCCTCTTCCGCCGCTCGCAACGGGGGTCCGGAGCGGATCGCCGTGCTGCAAGCCGTCTTTCGCCTCGATTGTTCTGAGCGCGAGCACGCGAGTATCGTCTGATGCGCCGCGCAAGGCTGCTGCCGCCGGATGGCGGGAGGCCATGCACGATGCGACTCGCATAGTGCCGCTTTGCGGCTGCGAATCCGGCGTCGCGATCGAAGGCGGATCAAAATCGGATAGGGCGCGAAGATGAGCACCGGACGCAGATTGATACTGGCCCTGGCCATTATCAGCTTCCTGGCTTTGGCCGGCACCGCCGGCTTCATGCTGATCGAGGGACTGTCGCTGATCGACGCGCTCTACATGGCCGTGAACACGATTTCCACGGTCGGCTTCGGCGAGGTCAAGCCGCTCAGCCCGGCGGGCCGGATGTTCACAATCGTGCTGATCGTTACCGGCGTCGGCACCGCGCTTTATCTATTTGCCGTCACTGCCGAGATGCTGATCGAGGGGCACCTGCGCGAATATCTGGGGAGAACCGCAATGGAGCGAAAGATTCATCAACTCGAAGGGCACGTCGTGATCTGCGGCTACGGGCGCTTCGGAAGAGTGGTGGCCGAAGAGCTGGCGCGCAATTCGATCCCGCTGGTGGCGATCGATCACGACCCGGCCAAGGAGCCCGAGCTTACCCAGGCCGGCCTCCCCTACCTGATCGGCTCGGCACTCGAGGACGCGGTGCTCGAGCACGCGCAAATCCGCCGCGCCAGGGCGATCGTCATCGCCACCGCCTCCGACGCCGACAACGTCTACATCACCCTCTCGGCGCGCGAAAAAAATCCCCCCATCCGGATTCACGCCCGCGGCGAGTCCGAAGCGGGCTTGCGGCGGCTCAAGCTGGCCGGCGCCGACCAGGCGATCTCGGCCTACCAGTGGGGTGGGATGCGGATGGCGTCGTCGATAATCCGCCCGTCGGTGGTGGATTTCCTGGAACTGGCGGCGCCCGGCCGCGGCGACGAAGTCGACCTCGAACAGATTATGATAGCGCCCGGCAGCTCGGTTGTCGGCAAGACCATCAGGTCAGTCGAGGCGGAGAGTCCGCGCCTCAGGATCGTCGCGCTCAAACGCCGCCCCGACGCGATCCTGTTGATCCCGGATCCGGCGACCACGATCGCCGCCGAAGACTCCCTGGTGGTGATCGGCGAGCGCGCCTACCTGAAGAAACTCACCGCACTGGTCGGCGGCTAAATCGGGTCCAGAGTATCCCGCAGCGCTATCCCCGCCCGGCCCATCCTGATCTTTGCCTGATCTTTGCCCGATCTTTGGTCAGACTGCTCGACCGACGCGCTCGCCTTCCTGTTGGATCTGTCGAGCGATTCCAGGCAGCCGCGGACTGAAGACGGTCTTGAGACGCAGCAAGCGCTCGATCGCCCACTTGAGAAGCGTTTCCTGGACCTCGGGCGGATCGTCGATCTTGCCGGTCAGATGGGTCCCGATGCTGCAGGCACGCCGGCTCTCGGTAGCGTCCCATTCGAGCTTGTCGCCGAACTCCTTCTCGGCCTCGCTTGCGTGCTGGCGCAGGCGCTCGAAGATCGCGCGGTTCACCTCGCGGTTGCCGACGTTGATATAGAGTTCGGCCCTTACGCGTCCGCCGGTCGAGAACCAGATCGAGTACACTACGCCGCTCATCCCGGAAGCGAACGAGTACCAGTTCTGCGGCTGGCCGAGCTTGGCGTTGGTGAAGCGATGCTTTTCGCGCAGTTCGTCCACCAGACGCTGGAAGAACTTGCGATAGGCCTCCTGGTGATCGCCGGCAGCATACGCAGCGCCGCCGGCGCTGCCGTTGGCGACCGGGTTGGCGGCGGCGCCAATGCCGTTCGCGACCGCAGAACCGTTGGCGGCGGCGACGACGGAGGACGCGCCCGGGTTAGCGTCGCCCTTGTAGACCGCCACACCCGGTCCGGCCGAAGCCGAGCGCCCATTGGGACCGGCAACGATGTGCAATTCGAGGCCGGGCTTGGAATCGTCGATTCGGTAGAGGTCGAAGCCGATCGCGTAAAACTCGGCGCCGCTGCCGCTGCGCCGGTTGAGCCACTCCAGGGCCTGGCGATGGCTCTCGCGAAAGTCCGGGCTCACCCACACCACCACCCGCGCGTCGCGATCGCCAGCGTAGGTGATGAGCTGCCCGAAGTGCGAATCGTCGCTCGATTCGATCTGGTTTTGGACTATCACGATCCGGTCGCGGCCGGTGTCGCGGGCGATGATATCGGCCGAGAAGCTGCCTACCACGCCGTTCTGATGGACCAGCTCGAGGTCCATCCCGAGCGAGGCGCCGAGCAGGTCGAGATGCTCCGCGAGCCAGATGGTGAGGGGAGCCTTGCCGTCCGGAAAAACGCCGCGGGCACTGACCTTGGCAAGGGTGCCGAGTTCGATCTTGCTGTCCATGGAACTCACTCCGATGAGCGTTTATCCGGAGGTTGTAGCAATGTTCTGAAGCTGCCTTGCTTCATCAACGCTAAGTATAGATTCCCTACAACTTGTTTGTCAAGCGATTGACGCGCGAACCGAAGTCCGCTTCAGGCAAAGAGCCGATACGCAGCCGCTCCGGCCTCGGGCCGCGGCTGCGAAGGGGGGGGGCGCGGGATGCTTTGGCCTGGTCCCCTTGCGGGGCTACTTGGCGCCGGTCGATTCGGCGATCAGTTCACAGAGGTCCCGCACCCGCATCTTTTCCTCGAGCGAGCGCGACTTGACCGCATCCTCCATCATGGTCATACAGAACGGGCATCCCACCGCGATCGCATCGGGCTGGGCCTCGTTCAACTGCTCGAGGCGCTTCTCGTTGATGCGCGTGCCTTCGTGCTCTTCTTTCCAGTAGCCTCCACCGCCCGCCCCGCAGCAGAAGGTCCGATCCTTGGACTGCGCGACTTCGGCGATTTGCGCGCCGGGGATCGCGCCGAGCGCGGCGCGTGCGCCGTCCCACTTGCGATTGTGGCGCGCCATGTAGCAGGGGTCGTGATAGGTGATTCGCTCCTCCAGCGGGCGGCGCGGCTTGAGCCGTCCGGCGCGGATCAACTCGTCGATGAACTCGGCCGCGTGCGTCACCTCGTAGTTACCGCCGAAGTCCGGGTACTCGTTCTTGAGGTTGTGGAAGCAATGCGGGCACCGGGTGACGATCCGGCGCGGCTTGTAACGGTTGAGGATCTCGACGTTCTGCGCCGCCACCGTGGCGTAGAGGTACTCGTTGCCGAGCCGGCGCGCGGGGTCGCCGGTGCACATCTCCTCATTGCCCAGGATCGCGAAGCGCACGCCCGCCTGTTTCATGAGGCTCGCGAAGACCCGGCTGACCTTCTGATTGCGCTCATCGTACGACCCGGCGCATCCGACCCAATAGAGCACGTCGATGTCCGACGGATCTTCGAGCTCCGACATCCGTGGAATATCCAGACCGGCGGCCCATTCGTCGCGTTTGTCCTGGGCCAGTCCCCAGGGATTGCCCTGGTTCTCGATGCCCTTGAAGGCGCTGGTGGCCTCCGGCGGGAACTTGCTCTCCATCAGGACCGCGTAGCGGCGCATGTCCACGATTCGCTGGATATGCTCGATGCCGACCGGGCATCCCTCTTCGCACCATCCGCAGGTCGTGCATCCCCAGACCGCGGCCTCGGTGGCCACCTCGGTGATCATGTCGGGTCCCTGGTACTCGGGCACGGCGCCATCGCCGTCTCCCTTTGCCGCGCGCGCCGCGATCAGGGTCGGCGCTTTGTCGAGCAGATGCTCCCGCTGGACCATCACGAGATGCTTGGGGTTGAGCGCCTTGGCGGTGTTCACGGTCGGGCAGTTGATGGTGCATCGCCCGCACTCCAGGCAGGCCGCCATGTCGAACAGTTGCTTCCAGGTGTACTGCTCGATCTGCGATACGCCGAAACTCTCGGCGGTTTCAAAATCCTTGATCGGCGCGAGTCTTCCGCGGGGTTTCAAGTTGCGCAGGAACAGGTTGGTCGGGCCGATGAACAGGTGGCGCAGCTTGGTGAACGGAAAACAGAACAGCAAGCCGTACACCAGCAGAACGTGCACCAGCCACAGCCAGCGATGGTAAGTGGCGCCGGCACCGAGCGCGCCTTCGATGCGCCCCATCGCGCGGCCGAGGTAGGCCCATTCGGTGAACGGCGGATTGATCGCGTTGATCCGCGCGCCTTCGAGCATCAGCCCGGTTATCGCCACCAGTACCATCATCAGCATCGGAAACCAGTAGCCGAGCCGGTTCTCGAGATTGTCCTGCATCTTCGGCGCTGGTGGCTGGCTCAGGATCGCGGGCTTGCGCACGGCGCGCCGCGCCCCCTCGGCGAGCACCGCGAGGATCAGCACCAGGAAGAACGTGTCCATCGCGGCTTTGAACACCAGGTAGAAATCGCCGTAGTAGAAGTAGATCGGGATGCCGACCAGGGCCGCGAAATCGCGCACGTCGGTGTTGATCGCGACAATTACGGTGCCGATGAAGAGCCCCACGAAGCCGAGGTAGAAGCTGTAGTGCATCCAGCCCCAGCTCTCGCGTACGACGTTGCCCTGCGCGATCCCATCGCGCAGCGCGAGCATCAGGCGGTAGAAGGGACGGTCCAGGCGCTCCTCGCTCGCGCCCAGGCGGATGATCCGGTACCATCGCCATCCCGCGTACGCGATCGCGGCGGCCAGCACCGCCAACAGCCCGTACATGATCACCACGAAGGCGACCGGCACGTTCCACAGGAGGGGGCGGGTAATCTGATGGTTCATCTGGAGTCTCCGCTAACCCAACTTCGACCGTGTCCGGGTCCGAATCGGGTTTCTCACTTCGCCCGCTCTCTTGCGGGACAGGTCGGGCCGCGCGATAGTTGCGCTTTTCACTTTTTCACTGACACGCCCACTTCGTTCGGCTCGGTGGGAGCTTGCCAACCGTATCGATTGAGCCGAAGCCCTGAGTCTGCGAAGGGGAAGCGAACATAGCGGTAAAACACGCAACCATCGTGACGCCAGGGCGAGGGTGGAGGCAACCCGGTTGCCGGGGCGCTTACCCAATCCCGTCCCGCTCTGAACGCTCCGCTAGGAGTGCTTGAGCTTTTTCAACTCGGCGACCATCTCGGGCACCGCCTTGAAGAGGTCGGCCACCAGCCCGAAGTCGGCGACGCTGAAGATCGGCGCCTCTTCATCCTTGTTGATCGCGACGATGGTCTTGGAGTCCTTCATCCCCGCCAGATGCTGAATCGCGCCCGAAATTCCCACCGCGACGTAGAGCTCGGGCGCGACCACTTTGCCGGTCTGCCCCACCTGCAGATCGTTGGGCACGAATCCGGCGTCGACCGCTGCGCGTGACGCGCCCATCGCGGCACCCAGCTCGTCCACCAGCGGCTCCAGCACGGTCTTGAAGTTCTCGCCCGACTTGAGGCCCCGGCCGCCTGAGACCACGACCCGCGCCTCGGTCAGTTGCGGGCGGTCGCTCTTGGTCTCGTTGAAACCGACGAACTCGATCTTGAGCGAACCCTCGTCGATCTCCGCGGCGACCTTCTCGACCGCCGCCGCGCTGTCGCCCGGCTTGGCCGCGTCGAAAGCGGTCGCGCGCACCGTGACCACCTTGACCGGACCGTCCATCTCGACCGCGGCCAGCACGTTGCCGGCGTACATCGGACGCACCACCGTGCCGTCGTCGCCGATCGACACGATCTCGGAGGCCATCGGCGCGTTGAGACGCGCCGCCACGCGCGGCATCAGGTCCTTGCCCATCGCGGTCGCGGTCGCCAGCACCACCTCGGCGCCGAGCTTTTTGACCAGCGCCGTGATGGCCTGGGCGTGCGCGTCGGCCAGGTAATGGGCGAGCCTGGGATGCTCGAGTGCGACGACCTTGTTGACGCCGTACTTCGCGAGCTCCGCGGCGAGGCCCTCGGGCTTGTCGCCGGCGACCACCGCGGCACACTTTGCGCCGCGCTTGCGCGCCATCTCGAGTCCGGCGTTGACCGCGACCAGCGTGCTCTTGGGGAAATGGTCGTGCTGATATTCAGCGAAGACTAGAACGTCACCCATTGCGATTAACTCCGGTGCTCGGCGTGAAATGCTGCGAGGCTAGATTACCTTGGCTTCGGTGTGGAGGGCCTGGACGAGTTCCTCCGCCGACGCGAGCTTGCGCCCGCCCTCACGCTTGGGCGGAGCCTTTAGCTCCTTGAGCTTGAACCGCGCCGCCAGGTCAACCCCGAGACTCGCGGCGGGAACTTGCTTGAGCTCCTTCTTGCGCGCCTTCATGATGCCGGGCAGCGAGGCGTAGCGCGGCTCGTTCAGGCGTAGATCGGCGCTGATTACGCCGGGCAGGTTGAAGGCGACCGTTTCAAGTCCGCCGTCAACCTCGCGGACCACGGTGCACTTGCCGCCCGCGATCTCGACCTTGGAGGCAAAGGTCGCCTGCGGCCAAGCCAGCATCTCGGCGAGCATCTGGGCCACCTGGTTGGAGTCGTCATCGATGGCCTGCTTGCCCATCAGGACCAGCTCGGGCTTCTCGGTTTCGACCAGCTTGGCGAGCACCCGCGCGATCGCCAACGAGTCGAGCGGCGCGTCGTTGGTGGCGAGGATCGCGCGATCCGCGCCCATCGCCAGCCCGGTGCGCAATTGCTCCTGCCACGCGCTCTGCCCGACCGCGGCGAGCACGACCTCGCCGCCACCCTGCTTCTCCTTGATTCGGAGCGCCTCCTCGAGCGCGATCTCGTCGAACGGGTTGATCACCCACTTGATATTGTCGGTGGCGATTCCGGAACCGTCGGGGAGCACGCGGATGACGGTTGCGGGGTCGGGGACTCGTTTTATCGGGACCAGTATCTTCACGAGCGTCTCACTCCTGACATCGCTTCATTGGAGCGCTGCGCAAAAGCCTGTCAGACCTTGTTCGCAAAACAATCAGCTATAAGAAATAAGCCTGAAAACGCGAAGAACCTAACAGCGGCGCTAATCCGAGTCAAACCGGGCTTTCCCGTCGCGGCTCGTGCGCACCCTGGCCGCACGGATCCGCTCCGTGGAGAATCCGCAGCGGCCCGCTGTGCCAATCGGCGCCATCGGCAGGCCCCGGCAATCCGTTGTCCGCAGGCTGAGAACCATCGCCGGCCACGGCCCAAGCTTGACATAACGAAGGCCCCATGGCTAAATTCTAACAAAATGAAGAGTTCTACGACGAAAAGTCGGCTTCGGATCGAACTCGCTGTCGCGCCACAACGCCGTCATGGCTCGCCGGAATGTCGCGCCGTTGCCACTGGACGTAGCAACCAAGCCCAACTTGCGTGGTTCTCGGGAAAAAAAAGCATGGAAGTGTACGCATTTTGGCTGGCACAGGTGATGCAGATCGATGCTGGCGCTGTGTGATCAAATGAGAAAGTTTGACCGTCGCAGATTAGACGAGCAAGGGCAAACGCTCGTTGAGTTCGCTATGGCGTTGCCGCTGCTGCTGACCATCCTCACAGGCTCGTTCGCGTTCGGGATTGCTTTCAATAATTATCTGCAGTTGACGTATGCTACGGACGCCGCTGCGCAGCTTCTTTCGATTAGCCGAGGGCAGACCACAGACCCGTGCAATACGACTACCCAAGCGGTCTACTCAGCAGCGCCGAACCTCAAGCCGGCCAGTCTCGGCTTCACGATTGTGATGGACGGACATTCGTTCACGTCAACGTCGTGCAGTGGCGACCAACAATATCTAGTGCAGTCCCAAAGCGCCCAGGTAAAGGCTACTTATCCGTGCAACATCCAAATCTTCGGACTTACTGTTGCACCCAGCTGCGCCCTCACGGCGCAAACGACGGTGTTCATCCAATGAAACCTAACAAGCAATCTATTGTCCGCCGGTTGCGCGACCGCCAGCGTGGGCAGTCGATAGTGATGATAACGATGGCCCTGGTCAGCCTTCTCGGAGCGACCGGGTTAGCGGTCGACATCGGCCGAGTTTATTATGCCTCTGAAGAGCTCCAGGCTTCAACCCAGGCGGCGGCACTAGCCGGAGGCGCCGCCCTGTCCAGTAGCACCGCAAGCGAAGCAATAGCCGCTGCGACGCAGTACGGCGCCGGAAGTGGGGGTCTAAACGCCAACTCCAATCTGACCAACGTTTCGATGGCGACTGGGTACCCTCTGGTGAAGTGCCTGACGACCACCGGAATCCTCTGTTCCGCCTCTCCGGCGAACGAAAACGCCATCGTCGTAAAGCAGCAAGCCACCGTGCCGACGACGTTCGCCAAGGTGTTCGGCGTCAATTCATGGACAATCTCGGCAACCGCGACGGCGAGCGCAAAAGGCGGATATAATGGCCCGTACAACGTGGAAATCATCCTCGACACAACCGCTTCGATGGGGGATACCGACTCCGAGAGCACATGCAATAGTACAAGACTCTCCTGCGCGTTGGCCGGCATCCGGGTTCTGCTAGGCACGCTCTCGCCTTGCGCCGCGGGGCTGGCAAGCTGCGGCACGGCCACAACCGAAACGCCCACAGTCGGCGCCAACGTCCCGAACCCGGTCGATGAAGCCGGCCTGATGGTGTTCCCAGGGCTGACATCGACCACGCAGGTCCCGGATGATTACGTTTGCCCTACCAAAAGCCCTTCAATTACCACTTACAACAATGCGCCCGTATACCAGATCATTGCGTTATCGAGCAACTACCGCACTTCCGACACGGCTACCTCGCTGAACACCAGCTCCGACTTCGTGATCGCGGCTGGCGGAGGAAGTTGCAGTGGTGTGACCGCTCCGGGGGGCGAGGGAACCTTCTATGCGGGCGTAATCGATGCGGCACAAGCGCAACTCGTCGCTAGTGCAAGGCCGAATACGAAGAACGTGATGATCCTCATCAGCGACGGCAACGCAAGTTCTTCGAGTAGCCAAATGGCGGGAACGAAGACGAGTTACAAAAGCACGAACGAGTGCCACCAGGCGATAACGTCGGCCCAGAACGCTGCGGCAGCGGGAACCACTGTATACTCGGTCGCCTACGGCGCGGAGTCATCGGGATGCTCGACTGACAGCCCAGCTATCACCCCATGCCAGACCATGCAGCAAATCGCCTCCTCTTCGCAGAACTTCTTCTCCGACTACACAGCGACAGGTGGCACCAGTGCCTGCGTCTCAGCCTCTCGACCGACCAGTAGCATGAACCAGATCTTCACGGAAATCGGAGAAGATCTCACGGTCGCCCGGTTGATCCCCAACAACACTCAGTAGACGCCTGAAAAGGAAGCCCTCGCGTGGCACTGGACCGATGCCGGCGAGGTGGAGCCGGGGCGATTGCGGGGTTAGCGCAAGGAGTAGCGCCGGCCGGCGGCGATGCCCGCCCTACTCGTTGTAGCCGAGGCGGTGGGAAAGTTCCCTGCCGGCTTCCAGGATTAGCGGGGCAATCTCCTTGCTGATTCGCTCGGCGGGAATCCGGTAGGCCGGGCCGGCGACCGCCAGCGAACCAACCACCGAGCGCGTATAGTCGCGAACCGGTACCGCGACTGACGACACGTCTTCCAGAAACTCACTGGAGTCGGTCGAGTAGCCGTCGCGCGCCACTGAATTGAGCTGCTCGAGCAGCACCGCGCGATCGACGATGGTTTTATCCGTATAGCGGAGCAGATGCTCGGGAAGCAGGGCCTTGAGCTGCTCCTCCGGCTCAAAGGCGAGATGCGCCTTGCCGACCGCCGTGCAATGGAGCGGCAGACTCTGGCCGATAGGCGCGGTGATCCTTACCGCCCGCTCTTCGGGTTCGGCGGCCTCCAGCGGGACGACGCCATCGCGCCGCGCGATCGCGACGTAGGCGCTTTCGCGGCATTTCCTGGCGACTTCGTTCAGAATCGGCCGTGCTTGCCTTACCAGCCCCATATGGTCAATGTAGCGCCGTCCCAGGTGCAGGCACTTGATCCCGAGGCGGTAGTTTTCGCTGGTTTTGTTCTGCTCGATGTAGCCGCGCGCCTCCAGGGTCGCGAGCAGCCGAAAGACGTTGTTCTTGTGGAGCTTGAGACGCTTCGAGAGATCGGTCACTCCCAGCTCGTCGACGTTGCCGAAGAACTGCTCCAGCACGTCGAGCGCGTGCGCGACGGACTGGATGACGTAGTTTGTCTTGTCGCGCCGAACCATAGGCCTCACCTCTCCCATTCGGCGCTCGGTCCGCTTACGAAACGCCGTTTGGGAAAACTGTTTTAGTCTAATCGCCGCGCTTGAACCATGTCAACGTGACACCTACCCCAACCGCAAAAGTGGTCTAGGCTGTTGATTTTACTGCTATTTTTCGATGACAGGTCGAGGCCGCCAGGCCGCTAACCGCGATGCCGCCGGAGAGCGGCCAAAAGTTCTTCCGCCGCGTCGATGAATCCGATGATGAGCTATTTTACTCGGCGCTACTTTGATAAAACGTCGTGGCCTCACGAGGCTCTCCTGACAAGCGACTGCGATGCTGAAGAATCGAGCGACTGCCGAGGCCACCGCCGATTACGCCCGCCGCTTTTCCGCGTTGCCCGGAAACTACCGGACCGCGATCGGGCTGACCGTCGCCTCGATCGGAATCGGTACCTACCTTGGCGAGAATGATGCAGCCACCGATCGCGCCTACCAGGAAGCGGTGAAGGCGGCGTTGCTCGGCGGCATCAACCTGGTCGATACGGCCGTCAATTACCGCCTCCAGCGCAGCGAGCGGTCGATAGGTATGGCGCTGGCGGAATTGGCGGCGGCCGGCAAGATTCGCCGCGAGGAGATTCTGGTAGCGACCAAGGGCGGCTATCTGACCTTCGACGGCGAGGTTCCCGCTAATCCACGCACCTGGTTCAGCGAGAAATACCTGGACACCGGGATTATCGAACCCGCCGACCTGGTCGAGGGTTCGCACTGCATTGCGCCCGGCTATATCGAGGCGATGATCGAGATAAGCCGCGCGAACCTGGGGCTCGAAACCATCGACATCTACTACCTTCACAACCCGGAGTCGCAACTGGGAAGCGTCGACCGCAGCGAGCTCACGGCCCGGATCCGCCGCGTGTTCGAGCTGCTGGAGCGGAAAGTGGCCGAGGGCGCGATCGCCGTGTATGGTACCGCAACCTGGAACGGCTACCGCGTCGCGCCCGACGATCGCAGCTACTTGTCGCTGGACGAAATGGTCCGCGCGGCTCAGGAGGTCGGCGGCCAGGACCATCACTTCCGGGCCATCCAGCTCCCGTTCAACCTCGCGATGCCGGAGGCGCTGTCGGTCTCCAACCAGCGCATTAAGGGCGGTCAGGCGACGGTGCTGCAGGCGGCGCACTCGATGGGCGTGGCGGTGTGCGCCAGTGCATCCCTGCTCCAGGGGCGCCTTACGCGCGGGCTTCCCCCGGTCGTCGCCGAGGCGTTCAGCGGACTCAAGACCGACGCGCAGCGGGCGCTCCAGTTCGTGCGCTCAACGCCCGGGATTGACGTGGCCCTGGTCGGGATGAAGTCCGCCGAGCACGTTCGAGAAATCCTGGAAACGGCGATGGTGCCGCCGGCTCCGTTCGACGCGATCTTGAAGCTCTTCCGCCGCGCCGAGGAATGACACATCAGCCTCTCCGCTCGCGGTTTCGGGAAGGCTCGAAGACACCCGGGAAACGCCCTTCCCCGGCTATGCGCAACGGCGCAGCTCGCGGTGGCCGAAGATCAGGCGCTGGGCGCCGGTCGCGATTTCAAGCGCCGCGAAGATATAGCAGAGCCACAGGCCCGCCGGTCTCAATGTCGGGGCCGCTTCCGCCAGCGCCAGCACGACGAAGAAGATCAGCGCTTCGGTGCGTTCCAGAATGCCCTGCGGATACTCGATAAGCTTGGGACCGCGCCGTTCCAGCGCAGCGCCTACCGCCAGGAAGACGGTGATGTTGGTGAGAGAAGGGGCCGCCGGCAGGAAGTTCCGCGAACTTTCGAGTCACCACACTTTAGCGCAAGCGGACGTTGAAGGCTTGGCGCCCCTTCTCGCCCGGCCGGCACTCGAACTGCACTTCGGTGCCCTCGCGCAGTTCCTCGAAATACACCTTGGGGTCGAGCCGTGAGCGATGGAAGAACACGTCCTCGCCCCCGTCGTCCGCGATGATGAACCCGAACCCCTTTTCCTTTACGACCTTCTTGATAGTTCCAAACACAGCATCCTCCGAACGAGGTCCACGCCTCTGGCAGGCTGCGGAAACCTTTTTCGCAGCCCTGCTCCCCCCTCTCTTATCTCCCCCTTGTCAGGGAGAGAAGATTGAGGTTTTTCACCGCGATGCTCACTTCGTTCGAGCCGGTGGGAGACTCGCCAGTGGGTCGAGCGAAGCGAGCGTGTCGGTGAAAACCAGTTTTCATGCAGGGTGCCGGTACCAGTGGCGCAATCTAAGTTTGCAAGCCGTTTCGGCATCCTGCTAGGAATGAGCTTATGCCGCGCGAAGCGGATGTAAAGAGCGCCACCGACGGCTATCCCCAACACCGTTCCAGCATTTCAAAATGCACGACCGCCGCGCCAGCATCGCATTGAATAATGAAATGTTGCCAGTCCGTCTCAGCCCGAAAACAGGCCACTCTGCTTTGCTATCAACCCGGCACGTTCGGTGCTTTGCTTGAAGAGAGATGATGGATTCGATATTTATCAGCGCGACCGCGATCTTCTTCATGGTGGCGCTGCTCTACGTCTGGGGCTGCTCCAAGGTATGACGCTGCTCGATTTGGTGCTGGGTCTCGCGATGGCGGTCGGCCTGACGGCTTACTTGATCTACGCGATCCTGAACGCGGAGCGCCTTTAGCAGGGGAGTATCTGCAATTGGTCGCGGGGGAAGGTGAGGATGGAGGGGTCTGCTCCGGAGGCGAAGAGTCAAGTGCCGGATACCTCGTTTAGCAGGGTGCCCTCATGCTCCTGAATGCCTTGATACAGGTCGGCCTGTTCTTCGCGATCGTCACGGCCATTAGCGTGCCGCTGGGCCAATACATGGCGCGGGTGTTCGCAGGTGAGCGGACCTTCATGGACCCGGTCCTGAGGCCGGTCGAGAGAGCCATCTACCGGCTCTGCGGCGTGCATCCGAGCACCGAGCAGACCTGGGTGGAATATGCAATCTCGATGCTGCTGTTCAGCTTGGTCGGGATGATCGTGCTTTACGGACTCGAGCGGCTGCAGTACTTCCTGCCGTTCAATCCGGCTGCGATGCCGGGGGTGGCGCCGGATCTCGCCTTCAACACGGCGGCGAGCTTCACCACCAACACCAACTGGCAGGCGTACTCAGGCGAGACGACCATGAGTTACCTGACGCAGATGGCGGGGCTGGCGTTTCTCAACTTCGTGTCGGCGGCGGCGGGAATCGCGGTCGCGATCGCGGTGATTCGCGGCTTCGTGCGCAAGACCGCGCGGACTATCGGCAATTTCTGGGTCGATCTGACGCGCGCCACGCTCTGGCTGCTGCTGCCGATCTGCGTAGTGCTCGCGCTGGTCCTGATCTGGCAGGGCGTGCCGCAGAACCTGAGCCCTTACGTGCACGCCAAAACGCTTGAAGGCACCGAGCAGATTATCCCGCAGGGGCCGGTGGCCTCGCAGGAGACAATCAAGGAGCTGGGCACCAACGGCGGCGGGTTTTTCAATGCCAACTCGGCGCATCCTTACGAGAATCCCACCCCGCTGACCAATCTGCTCGAGATGATCGCGATTTTCGCGATCAGCGCCGGCCTGGCTCACACCTTCGGATTCATGGCGGGCGATCGGCGCCAAGGATGGACGCTGTTTGCGGCGATGGCGATCCTGTTCCTGGTCGGAGCCGGCTGCGCGATTTGGTCCGAGCAGCGCGGCAACCCAAATTTCGCGGCGATGGGCCTGAACCAGGCCGCCAGCGCGACCCAGAGCGGCGGCAATATGGAGGGCAAGGAGGTCCGCAACGGGATCGTGGACTCCGCGCTGTGGGCGACGATCACCACTGACACCTCGTGCGGCGCGGTCAACTCGATGCACGACAGCTACACGCCGCTCGGCGGACTGATCCCCTTGCTCAATATGCAGATCGGCGAAGTGATCTTCGGCGGCGTCGGTGCGGGCCTGTTCGGGATGCTGGTGATGGCGGTGCTGTCGGTGTTTATCGCGGGGCTGATGGTGGGGCGTACGCCGGAGTACCTGGGCAAGAAGATCGAGTCGCGCGAGATGAAGCTGGCGATGTTCTACGTGCTGATCTTTCCGGCCGTAATTCTGATTCCCGCCGCCGTCGCGATCGTGACCAAGGCGGGCCTGGCCGGAATCAGCAACCCCGGCCCGCACGGCTTTTCGCAGGTGCTCTACGCGTACAGCGAGGCCGCGGCCAACAACGGCTCGGCCTTTGCCGGGCTCAACGCCAATTCGCTCTTCTACAACTCGACCCTGGCGATCGCGATGCTGTTCGGGCGGTTCATGATGAAGATTCCGGCGCTGGCGCTGGCGGGTTCGCTGGCCGGCAAGCGGTCGGCGCCGCCCAGCGCGGGCACCTTTCCCACCACCGGCCCGGTCTTCGTGATCCTGTTGATCGGCGTGATTCTGATCGTGGCCGCGCTGACTTTCTTCCCGGCCGACGCGCTGGGTCCGATCGTCGAGCATCTGGTGATGGCGCACGGGAAACTGTACTGAGAAAGGTGAACATGGCTGATCGCAAGGCACCCACGCTCTGGAACCGGCAGATCGTGAGCCGCGCCCTGGTTGACTCGTTGCGCAAGTTCGATCCGCGCACGCTGGTGCACAATCCGGTGATGTTCGTGGTCGAGATAACTTCGGCGGCCGTGACGATCATCCTGGTGCGCGACATCTTCTCCGGCAACGGCAAGCTCATCGGCTTCGAGCTGCAAATCATGCTCTGGCTCTGGTTCACGGTGGCATTTGCCAACTTCGCCGAGGCGATGGCCGAAGGGCGGGGCAAGGCGCAGGCCGACAATCTGCGCAGGTCGCGCATCGAGACCCAGGCCCGCCTGCTCAAGGACGGCCGGGAAATGATGGTGCCCGCGACTTCGCTGCGCCGCGACGACGTGGTGATGGTCCGGGCGGGAGAGGCGATTCCCGGCGACGGCGAAGTGGTCGAGGGCATCGCCGCGGTCAACGAGGCGGCGATAACCGGCGAGTCGGCGCCGGTGATCCGGGAGAGCGGCGGCGACCGCAGTGCGGTCACCGGCGGCACCACCGTGATCTCGGACTGGATCAAAGTGAAAATCACCGCCAACCCGGGCGAGACCTTTCTCGACCGCATGATCGCGCTGGTCGAAGGCGCCCGCCGCCAGAAAACTCCCAACGAAATCGCGCTCGGCATCCTGCTCGCCGGCCTGACCATCATCTTCATGCTGGTGTGCGTGAGCCTTTACCCGTTCGCCCTCTACGGCTCGGTTTCGCTCTCGATCCCGGTGCTGGTGGCGCTGCTGGTATGCCTGATCCCGACCACCATCGGCGGCCTGCTCTCGGCGATCGGAATCGCCGGGATGGACCGGCTGGTGCAGCACAACGTGCTGGCGATGTCCGGGCGGGCGGTCGAGGCGGCGGGCGACGTCGACACGCTGCTGCTCGACAAGACCGGCACGATCACGCTGGGCGACCGGATGGCGTCCGAGTTCATCCCGGTGGACGGCGTCGAGGTCGAGGCGTTGGCCGATGCGGCTCAGCTTGCCTCGCTGGCCGACGAAACGCCCGAGGGGCGCTCGATCACGGCGCTGGCCAAGCGCCAATTCAACCTGCGCGGCCGCGATTTGGCGGAGCAGGACGCTCACTTCATCGCCTTCTCGGCGCATACCAGGATGAGCGGCGTCGACCTCGGGGACCGCCGGATTCGCAAGGGCGCCGCCGATCAGGCCATCAAGTTCGCCAGGGAAAACGGCGGCCAGCCCGGACCCGAGCTGGCCGCTATCGTCGAGCGAATCGCGCGCGGCGGCGGCACGCCGCTGGTGGTCGCCGACGGCGGCCGCATCCTCGGCGTGATCCATCTCAAGGACATGATCAAGGAGGGAATCCGCGAGCGGTTCGCGAGGCTGCGCGCGATGGGGTTGCGGACCGTGATGATTACCGGCGACAACCCGCTGACCGCCGCGGCGATCGCCAAAGAATCCGGGGTGGACGACTTCCGCGCCGAGGCCACGCCCGAAACCAAGCTCCGCCTGATCCGCGAGGAACAGGCGCAGGGCAAGCTGGTCGCCATGATCGGCGACGGCACCAATGACGCGCCGGCGCTGGCCCAGGCCGATGTCGGAATCGCGATGAATGCCGGCACGCAGGCCGCGCGCGAGGCCGGCAACATGATCGACCTGGATTCCAACCCGACCAAGATCATGGAAGTGGTCGAGATCGGAAAGCAACTCCTGATCACGCGCGGCGCGCTGACCACTTTTTCGATCGCCAACGACGTCGCCAAGTACTTTGCGATTATCCCGGCGATGTTCGTGCTGGGGTATCCGGCGCTGCAGGCGCTCAACATCATGCATCTTGCCACCCCCCAGAGCGCGATCCTGTCGGCGGTGATCTTCAACGCGCTGATAATCATCGCGCTGATCCCGCTGGCGCTGCGCGGCGTCCAGTACCGGCCGCTCGGCGCGGCTGCGATTCTGACCCGCAACCTCCTGATCTACGGAGTCGGCGGAGTGATCGTCCCGTTTATCGGGATCAAGGCGATCGACCTGATCGTCGCCGCACTCCATCTGGCGTAGGAGAAACGCCGATGCGCGAGCTGGCGATATCGATCAAGATGACAATCGTGCTTACGCTGGTGGCGGGCCTCGCCTATCCGCTCGCGATGGTGGGATTGGCCAGGGTGCTGTTCCCGTTCCAGTCCGCCGGCAGCCCGATCCGGCGCGACGGCCAGGTCGTCGGCTCCGCTTTGATCGGTCAGAACTTCACCTCGCCGCGCTACTTCCACGGGCGCCCCTCGAGCGCCGGCGACAAGGGCTACGACGCGACTGCCTCGGGCGGCTCAAACCTGGCACCGACCAACCGTTCCCTGATCGATACGGTGCGCAAGCGCCTCAAGGAAACTGCGCAGAGCGAGGCGGTTTCCTCGCCGGCACAGGTGCCGGTGGACCTGGTTACGGCCTCGGCCAGCGGTCTCGACCCGGACATCAGCCCGGCTGCGGCCGAGCTCCAGGTGGCGCGCGTCGCCAAGCTGCGCCATCTGAGCGAGGACCGCGTCCGCGAGCTGGTCAGCCGCAACTTGAGCTCGCGATTCCTCGGCATCTTCGGCGAGCCGCGCGTCAACGTTCTGATGCTGAATCTGGCGCTGGATGAAACCGACGGCAGACACCGATGATGAGCCTTCTTCATACCGATTCACCTCGCCCGCGCCCGCGCCCGCAGGGCAAGGGTGCGCCGGCGGCTGCGCGGCGATGAAAGCAGGTTGATGGATCGGCTGACGCTTTTCGGACTGTTTGCGGTGACCGCGATGCTGGTGTGCTACGCGATGGAGGACCGCAGCCCGTGGCTCATCCTGGGCTTTGCGGCGGCGTGTATACTTGGTTCGGCCTACGGCTTTCTGCAGGGAGCCTGGCCGTTTGGGGTCGTGGAAGCTATCTGGTCCGTCGTGGCGATGCAGCGATGGTGGCGGACGAGCGAACGGCAGCTTAGCCTCTAGCAGGGTGCGGAAACTTTTTCCGCAGCCTGCTGGGAAACTGACCGGCTAGCGGGTGAGCCCGCGTTACGCAATGGCTCGACAAGATTCGCGCCCCGACCCCGCATCCACGGCGCGCGACGACGCGCGTCCGGAGCCCGAGGCGTTTCTCGACCTGGTTGCGGAAACCCGCCGGGGCCAGCTCAAGGTTTACGTCGGCGGCGCAGCGGGAGTCGGCAAGACCTACAAGATGCTCGAGGAGGCCCATCAGCTTCGCAAGCAGGGCCACGACGTCGTGCTCGGCGTCATCGAGGCCCACGGCCGGGCGGAGACCGAGGCCGTCATCGCCGATCTCGAAGCGGTGCCGCTGCGCGACATCGAGTACCGCGGCGTGACTCTCAAGGAGATGGACCTTGACGCGATCCTCGCCCGCAAGCCGGAGATCGCGATCGTCGACGAGCTGGCGCACACCAACGTCCCCGGCAGCAAGCACCGCAAGCGCTACGAGGACGTGATCGAGCTGGTGGCGGCCGGGATCAACGTCATCACGGCGATGAACATCCAGCACCTCGAGAGCCTCAACCCGATGGTGAAGCGGATCACCGGGGTCGAGGTTCGCGAGACCGTCCCCGATACCTTCCTGGCCCGCGCCGACCAGGTCGTGACCGTGGACATCTCGGTCGAAGAACTGCGCGAGCGGCTGCGCGACGGCAAAATCTATCCGCCCGACCGAATCGAGCGCGCGCTCAGGAATTTCTTCAAGCCCAGCAACCTGGCCACGCTCCGCGAGATGGCGTTGCGCGAGGTCGCCCGCGACCAGGGCCGCCAGCGCGAGGAGCTCGAAGCCCTCAAGCGCGAGGGCGGGCGGCGTCCTGCGGTGACGGAACGGGTGATGGTCTGCCTGTCCTCCAATCCGGCGGGCAGCGAAGAGCTGCTGCGCAAGGCCGCACGCGCCGCCGGCCGGCTCGATGCCGACTGGTACGCGGTGCACGTCGAGACGCCCGCCGAGTCGGTGCAGAAGATCAGCACCTCGGATTTCCGCGCCCTGCTCGACAATATCAACCTGGCTGCCGACCTGGGCGCCGAGATCGCGTGGCTCAAGTCGCCCGACGTGGTCCAGGCGCTGCTCGACTTCGCCCGCGACAAGCACATCACCCGGATGATCGCCGGTCAGGCGGGCCAGAGCCTGTGGAACAGGATCTTCAGGCACTCGATCACCGAGCAGCTGATCGCCGAAGCGCAGGACCTCGATATCGAGGTGGTCGGCCAGCGGCGGGAGGAAAAGTCATGAGCGGGTTTCCGACACGCGCCCGCATTCGCAAGGGCGTGATGGTCTGCCTGTCGTCCGAAGTCCTCAACGTGGGCGACGACCAGTCCAGCTACGCGCCGGCGACCGGGAAAACGCATGCCTGACGCCATACATCGGTTCCGTCCCTGCCGGACAGAGTTGGAACGGAGTGAGCCGTGAAAGTCCCTTCGCTCCGAAGCCGGGTTCGCAACGGCGCGCTGGTGATGCTCGCGGTCGCTGTGGTGCTGGGGCTGCTCGCCCTGCCCACGGTTAACAAGCTCGGACGCGGAATCCGGGAGACGCTCTACCGCAACTACCTCAGCATCGAAGCCAGCCACCGGATGCACGCCGCGTTGGGGGCCGCTCAGCTCGCCCAGCGCGACGGCCGCCTAGCCGAGGCCCTGCCCTCCAGCCGCAAGGAATTCACCAAGTGGCTCGACGTCGAACTGCGCAATATCACCGAGCCGGGTGAGGCCGAGCTTGCCGCCGATATCGACGCGCGCGGCCGGAGACTTTTCGACCAGCTTGCGGCGGCCGCCGGCTCCCGCCGCGACGATGAATTCGCCGAGCTTCACGGTCGTATCGACGAGCTGATCGAGATGAACCGGGCGGCGATGCTCAGAGCCGACAGCCGCGCGGTGCGGATGAGCCAACGGCTAACCTACGAGCTGGCGGGGGGCTCGGAATCCTGCTGCTGGTCGGCGCGGTGCTGTCGTGGACCCTGGCCTGGACCATCGCGAAGCCGCTCGACGAGCTTGCCGAAGGATTGCGCAGCTTCGGCCTGCGCGGCCCGTCTCAGAGGCTCGGCAAACAAGGGTTCGCCGAGCTGGACGCGGTGGCGGCCGAGTTCAACCGGATGGCCGAGCGGCTCGCGCAGTTCGAAAAGCTCAACGTCGATCGGCTGATATACGAAAAGAGCACGACCGAGGCGATAATCGAGAGCCTGGAAGATGGGGTCGTGCTGGTGGACTCGGAGGGAATCGTCGCGCACATCAACGAGGTCGCGTCGATCATCCTCGGTATCGAGCCCGCCGAGGCGTTGGGCAGCCGCTTCGACGATCTCAGCAGCAACAACCCGCATTACCTGAAGGTCCGTGACGCCCTGCGCGGTCTGAGCGTTAAGAGCCCGGAAGATCAGAGTGTCGAGCTGGGCCTGAACGTGCGCAGCCGCGATCACTGGTACGTGCTGAAGTCGGTACCGTTGAGGCGCAAAGAGGTCGGCTCGCTTGGTACAATCCTGATCCTCCAAGACGTAACCCAGCTGCGCGACCTGGAAAGCAGGACGGCAAAGAAACTTGCTCAAGGCAATCGGGCTTAAGGAAATCGAACAGATCTTCGCGGTGATCGAGCCGCTGGGGATCTCGCGCGAGGCGGTGGTGATCCGGCTGCAAAGGGAGCATCCGGGACGCGTCGCGCGCGGCGCCGGCGGCAAGCTCGAGATCGTCGTCGAGCGCGACGCCGACTTTTCGGAGTGGATCAAGGGGCTGGCGGATCGGGTCCGGGCGGCAATGAATCAGAAACCCCTCTGAGCTCGAAGCGCGACGGTCGCGCTCAGGCCGCTTTAGACCCTGAAGTCCATCTCCGCGCCGCTGGTCCGGGAAAAAATTTTCGCGTGATGCCGCAAAATGATTGATCGACGCGGGGAATCAGCTACATTTGAACCTCAATGATCGTTGCGCGGTCGGTCGCGAGCCGCGAAGGCAAGGAAAAATCTGCATGAGGGAGAGATAGCGGAAGAATGGACGACTCATTTACGGTTCGCACTGTGTACGACTTTCCGGTTGCCGGCCATCTCTGCAACGACGGAAGCGTGCGCTACGTCAGGTTGGTTCGCCGCCACGGTGCGCAGCAGCCCGAAGGCACCTGTCCCAACTGCCAAACGGCGTTCCAGTATCGCAAGCCGAAGTCCGCTCCGATGCGCCACTTCCCGGCCGAAAACGCATAGATCGATTATCCTCCGCTTCTCTCAGTTTTGCTTTCGCGGCGGGGGGACGCTCCGGGTTTTGCCGCCCGCGGGATTTGGCGTGGCCGCGCTCGGCACCAGCGTGACCCACGGACCGCGATAGTAGCGCTGAAGTTGCCCGCCCACATAGTTGAAGTCCTCGGACGCATCGAACCACGCGCGGATCTTCGGAACAAACGGGACGAGCAGGAAATCCCACCATCCCAGGTGCGGCCGCACGTCGACTCCCGTCAACTCGCCCGAATAGAGCGCCCATCGCGTCACGCCTCTAGGCCGAATCTCGACTTGCAGCACCCGCGGTCCCGGCACGCAAGCGAAGACGTGCAGCCTTGTCGGCTCGGTGGAACTGGCGCGCAGGTGCTCCTCGATCGCGACCAGGATGCTCGCGCCGGCGTAGGTGTCGGGGGGGAAATCCAGCCTGGCGTCGAGCTTTTCCACCCCGGTGGCCGCGTGATGTATGCAACTCGCTTCGCCGGAAATCAGGTTGACCCGCACGACCAGATGGGGTGACCCGTCGGCGTTGAAGAACGAATGCTCGAACGTCATCAGCGCCGGTATCGCACCGGGGGCGGCGATTGCGAGCTTGTCCAGTTCCACGTCGTACTCGCCGTTGAAGTATCGATTCTCGCCCTTCAGAACTGTGGCGTCGTCCAGATGCTCGATGCTGTAGCGGGCCTTGCCGATCGGCGGCCCGCCATCGTCTTGAAGAATCGTGTACCCGGCGCTGTCGAAATGAATGATTCCCGCAACCTGCGCGGCAAATGCCGGACTCGAGGCCGGAAGCCACAGCACCGGCACAATCGCGGCCAGTGCCGTTCCCACTATTCCGACCAAGACCTGTACAGCAGACTTGAGCGGAGTGGACCGGGCCGGATAGCGTTCCGGGTTGGCCCTAACAAGTTGGAACGGCACCAGGCCCACGATCGCGGCTTGCCCCATTCGCCCCAATCTGGGACTTTTGCTCACGTCCCTGATTCTTGCGGTCGGCGATGAAGATTCCAAATCCCCTCGAGGACGCCCGCGCGTCAGCATCTCCGTTCGAGACCGCCTCGACCGCCCCCGCGCCGCTCGACCGCTACCTCTGGGCGCTGCTCGGGATGCTGATGTCGGTCACGATCTTCGAGGGCTACGACGTCACCATCTTCCATCTCTGCACCCCAGACATTGCCCGCACCTTTCATCTCGACGACCGCGCAGTGGGCGGGATGGCCTCGCTGGTCCGGCTGGGTGGGATGCTCGCCTTCTTCGTGGTGATAATGGCTGACCGGGTGGGGCGCAAGCCCATTGTCTCCCTCACGGTCGTCTTCTACGCCCTCTTCACGCTGCTGACGGCGCTCTCGCGCGGGCTCGGCACCTTCACGCTGTTCCAGAGCAGCGCGCAGCTTTTCCTATCGGCCGAGTTCACCGTCGCGATAATCATGATCAGCGAGGAATTCCCCGACCGGATGCGTGGGACGGGGGTGGCGATGCTGAACCTGGTCGGGCTGCTCGGCGTGGTCGCCGCTGGCACGCTCTACGGACCGGTAGCGGAGTCTCGATGGGGATGGCGGGGGATGTACTTCATCGGCGTGGGACCGCTGATGTTGGTCGCGTTCATCCGCCGCGGCATGCGCGAGACCGCGCGCTTCGAGCAGCTCAGGCCCTCCCGTGCGCTGGCCGCCTCGGCAGGCCGCTTCAAACAGGTGGCCCGTGCCGCCTTCGTGCCGTTCACGGGGCGCCATCGCGGGCGGCTGCTGCTGGTCGCGCTCTTGTGGAACTGCGTAGGACTGGTCAGCGCGCCGTCGGTTACTTTCTTCAGCCTCTACGCCAAGCGCGACCATCATTGGACTTCGGCCCAGGTCGGCAGCGCGATTGTGATTGCTTACACGGTCGGCACCCTCGGCCATCTCCTATGCGGCAGGATGCTGGACGTGGTCGGCCGCAAGGCGACCTCGGCAGCCTTCTACCTCTTCGGCGCGGTCTCGATGCTCGTGCTGTTCCAGGCTGCGAGCCACGGTGTGATGCTCGCGGCGCTGGTCGCGGCGGTGTTCGGCTTCCAGGGCGCGAGGACGGCAACCGCGACCTACTCGGCCGAGCTCTTCCCGACCGAGATTCGCGCGACCTCGTACAGCCTCACGGTGCAGGTGCTGGGTCAGATCACCGCGTTGGCCTCGCCATTCCTGATCGGGGCGCTCTCCAAGTCGCTGGGCGGACTCGGCAACGCGGTGGCCGCGGTTTGCGTCGGTCCTGTGATCGGAGCGATCCTGGTGGCGCTCTATGCGCCCGAAACGATGGGCAAACGGCTCGAGGAGCTGGGTTAGACGGCTCCCGCCCGCTACAGCATCATCCGGATCCGGTCTGCGATGCGATGGAGAAGGCCGCCCGGCGCGACCGCGGCGCCGGTCTCGACCGGCACCGTTGCCTGCGGCTGTCCGCCGACCATCAGCGAGATTTCCCCGACCTGCGCGCCCTTGGCGACCGGCGCGACCAGGTACTTCGCTTTGAGCGCGCCCGTAACGCTCACCTTGCTTTCCTGGCCGCGATCCACGGTCAGGCTGGAGACGGTGGCCGGCGCAATCGCGACTCGGTCGGAGGCGCCGGCGTAAACCCTGAGCTCAGAGGGAATCGCCCGGTGCCAGTCGGGGGTGACGGTCACGAAGCTGCGGAACGCCCAGTCGAGCAGCTTCTCGGTCTCGAGCCGGCGCTTCTCCGCGCTCGGCGCGCCCATCACGGCCGAGATCAGGTTCATCCCGTGCGAGCTCGCGGTTGCCACCAGATGGTATCCAGCCTCGGCGACATGGCCGGTCTTAAGCCCGTTTACGCGCGAATCATAGAACAGCAGCGTGTTGAAGTTGCGCTGCGCGATCTTGTGAGAAGTGAACTCCTTGGTCGAGGTATAGGCGAGCGCATCGGGGAAGCGCTCGACCAGATCGCGTGCGAGCTTCACCATGTCGGCGGCGGTCGTGTACTGATCGGGCTCGGGCAGTCCGTCGGGACTCAAGAAGTGGGTTTCCGCGAGGCCCAGCTCTCTGCACTTGTCGTTCATCATCCTGACGAACGCGTCGCTGCTGCCTGCGATATACTCCGCCAGCGCCACCGCGGCGTCGTTGCCCGACGACACCATCAACCCGTACAGGAGGTCGCGCACCGCGACCCGCTGGCCCACGTCGAGGAACATCCTCGACACCGACTGGTCCATCGAAAGCCGCCAAGCCTGCTCGCTGACCGTAACCTGCGTGTCGAGCGAGAGCGCCCCGCGACGCAGGGCGTCAAGGGTCAGGTAGAAGGTCATGATCTTGGCGAGGCTCGCCGGCTGCATCCGCTGATGCTCGTTGAAAGCGTAGAGCATCGCGCCGGTGCGCGCGTCCACCAGCATCGCGGCCCGCGCCTGCAGCGCGAATGGCGCCGGCCGATTACCCATCACGTGGATTTGATTGAGCGCGACCGGCGGCGGCGCAGGGCTTGCGCGGCCCGATTCTTCGGCCTCACGGACGCTCCGATGCCGCGCCGCCGCCGCGGCCGGCATCGCCGTGCCAACGGCCGCGATAGCGAGCAAGCCGAGCGCCGCCCAGAGAAACCTGCGTGGTTTGATACGAAGCTCCGCCACAGCCGCTTCACCCGCTCTCCAAGCTTTGAACTTAGGGCCATCACGGCCGCTCGGCAAGGCCTCCCGATTCCGATGTCATAAACATAGGAGATGTCCGGGGCATAAACATTTAGAGATGTCCGCCGGAGGGAGTAGAGCCGCGCGATGGAGAACATCGAGCGGCAAGTGCGGCGGGAGGCGAGAGCGATGACCCGGCGGGAGGTGATCACCAAGGCGTTGGTGGGGCAGTTGAGCTGGATCCAGGCGGCCGAGGTGCTGGCGATCAGCGCGCGGCAGATGCGGCGGATTCGCTGGGCGGTGGAGCATCATGGGCTGGAGGCGGTGATGGACCGGCGCGGCGGGCGGCCGCGGCGCAAGCGCATCAAGGCCGCCACGGTACAGATGCTGTGCCGGCTCAAGCGCGACATCTATCCCGACTTTTCCCTGCGGCACTTTTATGAGCAGGTCACCGAGAAGCATGCGCTCAAGGTCTCCTATAACTGGCTGCGGCTGATGCTGCAGGAAGCAGGAGTGGTGGAGAAGGAGCCGGCGCGGGGCAAGTACCGGCGCCGACGCGAGCGCCGGCCGATGGTCGGCATGCTGGTCCATCTCGACGCCTCGACCCGTGAGTGGATCGCCGGGCTACCGATGCGGGACCTGGTGGTGGCGCTGGACGACGCCGACGGGCGCATCCTGTATGGCCAGTTCTTCGAGCAGGAAGGCACCGCCTCGACCTTCGCCGCGCTGGAGTCGGTGCTGCGCAACTTCGGCCGCTTCTGCGAGCTCTACACCGACCGCGGCAGCCACTTCTGCCATACCGAGCGGGCCGGCGCGGGACCGGCCGAGGAGCAAAACGGCCAAGTCAGCCAAGCCCTGCGGGCACTCGGCATCCGCCAGATCCTGGCCCGCTCGCCGCAGGCCCGCGGTCGCAGCGAGCGCGCCTTCGGCACCATCCAGGGCCGCCTCCCGCAGGAGCTGAGGCTCAACCATATCGCCGATTACGCCGCCGCCAACCGTTACCTCAAGCAGGTCTTCATCCCCGACTTCAATCGCCGCTTCACGGTCAAACCGGCGCAAAAGGAAAGCGCCTTCACCAAGCTCGGCGGGCTTGAACTGGAGCTGTTGCTCTCCAGCCGCTATGAGCGGGTGGTCCGCAACGACAACACGGTTACTTTCAGAGGGCTGATTGTGCAGTTGCCGACCACCAGGCAGCGGCTGCATTTCGTGCGTTGTCCGGTGACCGTCCACCAGTTCTCCAACGGCAGCTTGGGCGTCAGCTACCAGGGCCGTCTGCTGGCCCGCTACGACGCACAGGGCCAACCACTCCACCCCGCCGCCGATAAGGAGCGCGCCGCAACCGCGCAGCAGCTGGGCCGGCCAAAAAATGCCGTCCCAGCTCCTGCAACGCACTTGCGGACGCGGACCCAAAATCTACATTTTCCCGCCCGCGCTCCAGCTCCGCATGAGAGCGCAGGCGAAAAAATGTTGACCACACCAACAACCCACGACCCAAACTCAGGAGGCCTGCCAACGTGCCCAACTCCAATCCAGTGAGCTCGTTCAAGCGGACATCTTTAAATGTTTATGAGACGGACATCTTTAACTGTTCGCGACAGGCCTCCCGATTCCGATCGTGCCGGCATATTCCCTTCAAAGCCGATTGCGCATAAGTTTCCCAAGTCACAGATGGACCTGTCGGTAGTTCTGCCGGTTATCAACGAGCGCGAGAACGTCATCGAGCTCATCCCGCGCCTCAAGCAGAGGTTCGAGCGCGACCGCCTGGATTTCGAGATCATCGTGGTCGACGGCGGCTCGCGCGACGGCACCCAGGCCGCTGCTGAAGCGATGGGTGCGCGGGTGGTCCGCGAGCGCCGCAAGGGCTACGGCGGTGCGCTCGAGACCGGATTGGCCGAGGCGCGCGGCGACTACATCCTTACTCTCGACGCGGACCTCTCGCACGATCCCGACTTCGTCCAGCGGATGTGGGAGGCGCGCAGCCGGGGCGACGTCGTGGTCGCTTCGCGCTACGTGCGGGGCGGGTCGGCGGGCGGTCCCTTGCCGCGGCGGGCGCTGAGCCGCTTGCTCAACTTCACGCTTCGGATCGCGCTCTCGATGCCGGTGCGGGATCTGTCGAGCGGATTCCGCCTCTACCGGCGCGCGGCGCTTGAAGGAATCAAGCTCGAAGGCCGCAACTTCGAGGTCCTTGAGGAAGTCCTGGTCAAAGCTTACGCACGCGGTGCGAAACTGATCGAGGTGCCGTTCAGCTATCTTCCGCGCGGAAGCGGCCGCTCGCATGCGAGGGTGATCCGCTTCGGAGTGGACCTTGCGCGCGCGACCTTCAAGCTGCGCAAAGTGGTCAGGGCCGGGCGCCACGTGATGATTCTCGCGCTCGCGCTGATACTCGCTTCAATGATCGCCTCTTGCGCGTCGAAAAAGGCGGCCGAAAGCGCCGCGCCCGCCAAGGTGAGCATGGGGCCGGTGAGCCCGCTCGAAGAGGTGGTGAGCGCGAGTACGCGCGGCAAATGCCGGCTCGATGCGATGAAGATCTGCCAGAGCTTCGCGCCGACCGCGTCCTCGGACGCCGAGAATAAAACCGTCTCACTCGCCATCCCCAACGACATCGCGCCCCTCGAGGTGCGGTGCGAGTACGCGGGCAAGGGCGGGGCACTTGTCGCTGCCAAGCCTGCGAGCGCCGCGCCGCCCGGCGAAGACGAAGAGGCCTTCCTACAGGCGCACGGATTGTGCGCCGACCCGCAAGCCCGCTAACAGGCTGTTGAGAGCGGTCGCCTCCTGTTGGCGCCGACCGTTGAATGCGGAGCGCCTCTTGTAGTAAGAGGACTGGCGTGCGTTCTGTCCGCGCAAAAGGGGAGGGTCCATGATTCAATGGTTCATGGTCGGGCTGCTCTCGCTCGGCCTAGTCGGCTGTGCATCATCGACTCAGGGGCCGCCGTCGCAGTCTGCTGCGCCAGCCGAGCAGCGCAGCGCAATGCCGAGGCAGTCAAAGGAATGGCTGGCTCGCTTGAACGCATACAGGCAGACGGCCGGTCTTTCGGCAATCAAGGAGGATTCCCCGCTGAGCAACGGTGACTTCAAGCATTCGCGCTACCTGGTAAAGAACCAGATGGTTGATCCTGGGCTGGGTGCGCGCATGCACGATGAGGACCCTGACAATCCCTGGTACACGCCGGAGGGCCGCCAGGCTGGTCAGACCAGCGACGTAATTCCTCCGAGCCGCGCAGGGTTGAGCGACGACGAGGCGATCGACGGTTGGTTGTCGGCGCCGTTTCACGCTCTGCCGATGCTCGATCCGGACCTCCAGCAGGCCGGTTACGGCAGCTTCTGCGAGAACGGCCTGTGCGCTGCGACACTCAACGTCGGTCGCGACGAGCGCTGGGCTCGCGACGCTGCGCGCCGCCGCCTTCATTTCGATCCCGAGCGCCAGGCTCACGACAACCCGAACGTCTACTTCGTCGCTCCTCCCGAACGGAGGTTTCCAACGCCGATCGAATTTCCGCCCGACGGCTTCACGATTACCAAGAGCCGTTTCGAGGGCAACGAATGGCCTAACCCGCTTGCGGCTTGCCCCGGCTATACGCCCCCGACCGGATTTCCGGTAGTCGTCTCGTTTGGGAGCAGCTTCGTTCCAGAGGTCACTGATCACTCGATCAAGCGGGACAGTGAAGCCCTTGAGCACTGCCTGGTCAGCGCGGACACCTATAGCAACACCGACGAGTCGCAGCAGCGCGCGGCCCGCGACTCCTTGCGCCTTTACGGGGCCGTCTTCCTGATCGCGCGCGACCCGTTCGTGCCGGGCTCGACCTACACGGTATCGGTTGCCAGGGACCGTCAGGTTTACAGTTGGTCCTTCAAGGTCGCGTCGAAGGAGCCGTTGGTCGCAAAGTGAAGGTCATCTGCAATTAGCGCGGTTATCCGCCACGACTGGTCGTTCAGGGTTGCTGCCGACGGCAAATGAAGCCCTTATACAAGCTGTATCACCGCCTTAACTAATAGTTAGGGCCTGTTGCACGGCGGCCCGAAGCCATCTAAGACATTAGAGATGGCAGTGGGGCGGCAAGCGGTGGCGGGTGCCTCGGCAATTCCGGACTCGGGACCACGTGAACCTCTGATTAGCCTGGAAGGGCTGCGCCATGCCGGCGCCAACGTCGGCCTGGCCGCGATATTCTTCGGCGCCGTCCTGCCAGTCAAGGCCGGCCATCTGACCGCCCCTGCCGATTTGATCTGGAACGTGGGGATGGTTCTAACGGGCCTGTTTTGCCTGGTCCGGGCCAAGCCGACCGCGGTGCTGCTTGACTGGCGCGCGATGCTGTCGGGGGCGGGGGCGATGGTGCTGCCGGCGCTGATGCTTCGCGAAGCGCCGCAATGGGCGCTCGGTCCGCACGGTGTTTTGGGCAGCCTGGCGCCGCTGGCCGCGATGTTTCGTGTCAGGACGGCGAGCACCGGCCTGGCCCACCACGCGGCGGTGATCCTTGAGCTGCTGGGCGTAACCATCTCCCAGGTTGCACGGGTCTACTTGGGCCGGGCTTTCGCCGTGCTGCCGGCCAACCGCGGGATCGTATCCAGCGGCCCGTTCCGCTTCGTGCGCCATCCGGTCTACCTCGGATGGCTGCTGCTGGCGCTGGGCTTCGCCGCGGTTTATCAGAGCCCGTGGAATGTCGCGGCCTTGCTCGCTTGCCTGGCCCTTACAATCTGGCGCATCAACCTCGAGGAAGAACTGCTCGGCGCCGATCCCGAGTATCGCGCCTACCTCTCGCGCGTCCGTTACCGGATGCTTCCCGGGCTCTACTGAGCCTGGCAGGCGGCGGGCCCGGGGCCCGTTCGATAGTTCGCGTTATTTCCGGTTCAGGGTTAACTTGCAGCCGTGGCTTCCTTTCATGATCTAGCCGCGGTCTGCCAGTCGCTCAGCCAGACCACGAGCCGCCGCCAGATCGCGCAGATGGTCGGCGAATTCATCGCCCGACTCGACGTTGCGCAGGCGGAGATCGCCGCGCGCTTCATGGCCGGGCGGGCGCTGGCACAGGGAGAAGACGCCAGGATCAACCTAAGCGGCCGCGCCATCTGGAAAATCGCCGCCGAGCTCGCCGGCGGCGAGGAAGCCGGCGAGGAGATCTTCGCCGCCACCGCCGACTTCGGCGAGGCGATCGAGATGCTCCTGCGAAACCGCTCCGCCGAGCCCAGCCCACCCTGACCGTCGCCCAAGTCGCCGATCGGTTCGCCGAGCTCGCCGCGATCGAGGGCCGCCACGCCCGCCAGCGCAAACTTGCCGCATTGCGCGACCTGCTCGCGCGCGCGACCGCGCTCGAAGCCAAGTACATCGCGAAGATCCTGATCCGCGAGATGCGCCATGGCATGAGCGAGGGTCTGATGATCGAGGCGATCGCGGTGATGGCGGATCGGCCCGCCGCCGAGGTGCGCCGCATCCATATGCTCGAGGGCGACCTCGGACGCGTGGTGCGCGCGATACGGTCGGGTGCGGCCCCGGCCGGCGGCGAGGGCGAGCGCCCCGCCGCCGAGGCGGCCGTCGCAACTGCGCGGGAGCGGCCCTTCAAGCCGATGCTTGCGGCGCCGGTGCAGACGCTTCGATTTCGTATGAAGGGATCGAAAGGCGATCTTTACGACGTTGAAGTGTCGCGACTTGGTGCGCGCCTGCGTATTTCGTGTACGTGCAAAGCAGGTATCTTCCACGATTTCTGCCATCACAAGCTGGAGCTTCTTAACGATAAAATGGGCGCGCGCGCGTCCGACAATTCCGAAGATGTCGCCACACTGCACGAATGGCTGGTTGGAACTGATCTGCCCACGGCAGTCGCCGCACTCACGGATGCTGAGGAAGCACTAACTAAAGCCCGGGCGGAGCGCCAGCGTAGCAAAGATCAGATCTTGCGATTGCTCGACAAATAAAATCGACACGATCGCCACTCTCAGATCGGAGTTCGAGCGTCAGAGGCTGAAGGCCCCCTGAGCCCGATGGCGATTACAGGGCTTTGCTGATGCGCGGGCGCCCGGTATGCGCTACTCGCGGACTCGATAATCCTTTCTCATGGCCGACGGGCTGTCGCGACCCAATCCGTAAGCGCATCGCGGGTCGTGCGGAAGGCAACCTCATCCCATGGGATCTCATCGCGACCGAAGTACCGAACTTCGATCGCCTCATGGGACAGGCCGGGCGGCTCGCTTCCCGGCTCCGCGAGGTAAACCACCACCGAGGCGTGCGGATCGTCGGGATCGGTGTAAACGCCGAAGACCTTGCCCACCCGCACACGCATCCCGACTTCCTCCAGTGTCTCGCGCGCCGCCGCCCGCTCGGGAGTCTCGCCCAGGTCAACGTAGCCGCCGGGAAAAGTCCATCGCCCATGGCGCGGCGGGATTCCGCGGCGGAGCAGCAAGAGCCGGCCGGCGTCAACAACCAGGCATCCTGCGACCAGCTTCGGGCCGAGGTAGTTGACGAACCCGCATCGCGAGCAGACCTTGTGCCGCCTATGGTCGGGAATCACGAGGCGATCCACGAGCTCGCCGCCGCACAGCGGGCAGAAGCGGATCTTGTCGGGATATCCGTGCTGGACGTGATGGATGACTTCAACGGGACGGTCTTTCATGTCCCTCTCCATACCAGGCTCAGAACGTCAGGCGGCGCACCAGCGCCTCCGCGATCAGCAGCACCATCGCCGCGACGATCGGATAGGCGGCGAGCGTGACCCGCCGCTCCATGATCGGCCGGGCCAGCCCGAGCTCGGCGGGAGCGGGATTGAGCCTGCCGCCGGTGGCCGAGGCCAGATGCTCGAGCAAGCCGTAGTTGGGCGTGGGCCGTGGAGTTTCCGCGAATGCCGCCGGGCTCAGATTGTAGGCCAGCGGCGGAAAGCTCTGCGCCTTGGCCGCGGGCGCGGACTTGAGAGAGATGTAATACGTGCCGGGACGTGGCGCCTCGACGCTGCCCGAAAGCTCGCCTGGTGCCTCCTCGGAAAGAATCAGGTCGTTGCGCTCGCCGCCGGGGCCTGCGACGGTTGCGCTCACCATGCGCGCGGCGCGCTCCGGATGCTCGCCGTAGTCGGTGAGCCGGATCTGAAGGCGGCCGGCACGATAGCCGAGCGCGACGTCGAAATTCCGCTCGCCGCCCGCCTCCGGAGTCATCCATGAGAACAGCCGGTCCCACACCTGGCCGAAGATTCCGGAAGTGACCCACGGCGCCGACCATCGCCCGCCGGCGTCGGTGGTGACGGCGAGCGCCTTGCCCGCACCGGCCTTCCAGCTCGCGATAACCGGCTCGCGCCGCCCCTCGCGATCGACGAACAGGTCCATCGTGGCGCCCGGTTTGATCTCGGTGCTGACATAGCCCTTGAGCGCGGGCAGTCGGCGTCCCGCCAGGTCCTTGAGGACCGGATCGCGCGGCGGGCTGATTGGCTGAAACTCTTTTTCGACCATGGTCATCTCGCCGCCGTGCTGTTTCACGTCCTCCAGAAAAATCTCGGGCAGGGTCGAGGGGCTGTCGGTCTGGTAGAAGGCGCCGCCGCCGTAACGGCTGATCGAGCTGAGCAGGCTGACATTGGCTTCGTGCCCGATCGCGATCGCCGAGATCGTCGCGCCGGCGTCGTGATGCATGCTCGCGACCAGGTCGTAGTACTGGTCGGCGGTGCCGCCGGTCTCTCCGTCGGTAAGGATCACCACGTGTTTGACAGAGGCGCCGCTGGAGGCCAGCGTGCGCTCGGCCTCCTTGAGCGCAGGCAGCAGCATGGTGGTGCCGCGGGCCTTGAGCCGGTCGATCATCTGGTCGAGATAGGGACGGCTTTCCTTGAGCGGCTCCAGCGGCACGACCACGAAGGGCTGCGAGTCGAAGCCGATTACACTCACCAGGTCCTCGTCGCGAAGCGCCTTGGTCACGGTACGCGCCGCGGCCTTGGCATAGACCAGCTTGTTGTTGCGGCCCATCGAGCCCGACTTGTCGATGATCAGGATCAGCGCGCGCTTGCGCTCCTTATGCTGCGGCGGCTTCATCACCACCGGCATCAGCTTGGCGACTTCGCTGCCCTCGTAGCCGCCGAGTCCGAAACTCGAATCGCCGCCCACCATCGCGAGCGAGCCGCCGTTGTCAACGTAGCGAGCCAGCCCGGCCTGCGCCGCCGGCGACAGGCGCGCGCGCGCGACGTTGTCCAGCAGCACCGCGTCGTAGCCGCTCAAGCTGCCGTCGAAGGGCTGTCCTTGCAGCGTGACCACGGTCGGTTCGAGTCCGAGGCGGCGCACGACGGTCTCGAGGTAGCGGGCGTCCGGCGCGTTGTCGGCGAGAATCAGCACCCGGCGGCGCGCGCCGATTCCGACATATCCTTCCAATGAATCGTCTTCCGGATAGAGGTCGGTGGCGGGATCGGCCGGTTTGAACTCGGCGCGGTACGACACCAATCCGGTCTTGTCGGAGCGGATCGGAAAGTCGAAGCGATACTGCCCGGGGGGAATCGTCACCTCCTGACGGGCGATCGGATTCTCGTTCTGGAAAATCGCGACAGTGCCCTTCACCGGCCCCTTGTTCAGATTGTCGAGCGTGACCCCGAGCGAGAACGGCTCGATCTTCGAGAGCGAGCGCGGCATCTCCAGCTCGGTCATCGCGACGTTGGGTGTGCCTTGCGCGCCGGGCGGGGTGAACACGTAGAGCCGGATGCGCGCGGCAAGCATCGCGGGCAGCGCGCGCTCGGCGTCGCCACGGTTCTCCCATCCGTCGGTCACGATCACCGCCGGTCCGCCGGCGGCGTCGGGATCGGAGGCCAGCCGGTTGAGCGCGGCCTCGAGGTCGGTCGTTGCCGGTGCGCAGTCCCGGCATCCGGCGCTGCTCTTGAGGATCGCGATCGCATCGCCGACCCGGGTTGCGACCGCATTGCCGGCAAATACGATCGCAGGGTCTCCGCTCCGCAGCTTGAGGTCATCGGCGAGCAGATGCGCGCCGAACTCGCGCATCGCGGGCGTGATGCTGTTGGAGGCGTCGAGCAGCACCGGCCGGGTCGTGCCCTCGAAGCGCAAGATGCTCTCCGGGCCGGCGAGCGCGAAAGCGAACAGCGCGAGCACCATCGCGCGCATGATGGGCGCCGCCGCGCGCCGCGGCCTGTCGACCCGGCTCAGCCACCACAGCGCCAAAATTGCGATCGGCGCGAGCAGGTAGAGCGCGCCCGGATGCGCCAGGGTGAATTCGCTGAGCAGGCTCTGCCAGTTCATGGCTCACGTGGCACAGGCTTCAGCCTGTGACGACCGCGACCGCCGGCCGCCGCCTGCGATAGGCGAAGATCGCCTCGGCTATCCCGAGCGCGATCACCGCGGCGACGAGCCACGGTGCAAGCGGCGACTTGTGCGTGAATGGCGCGGGACTCGCCGCCGCGGCGGCGGGGATCGTCTTAAGCTTGAGCGCGGGGGCGTTGTTCAGGTCGGAGGCCGCGAGGTCGGCCAGGTTTACGGCGCGCAGCGTCTTGGCGCCGCCCGCGCCCAGGAGTTGGTAGATCCCTTGCTCGGTGGCGGTGGTGAACAGCGTCCCGGGCGTGACCGCGACCGCGCGTCCCGAGGGCGACACGATCTTCTCGACACCCGCCGGTACCAGCCACGGCTCGCCGGTGCGATAGCCGGCGCTTTCGGTCGAGAGTCCGGCCAGGTAGCTCATCAGGTTGAGCGTCAGCACCGACATCGGCAGATTCTTGCGCCCGAGATAGGGGAACGGATTGAAGCCGGTGGCGACGAAGCGATGGCTCGCCCGCTCGCCGGCCAGGATCAAACCACCGCCGTTGCCGCTCACCACCGGCGCCATCCAGGGATGCACCGCGAAGAATTCGCCGCGCCGCAGCTCGAGCAGGCGGAAGTTGACCGCGTCGGTGAGCGGGTCCGGCGTGCGCCATCCGGTGATCTGGATATGCTCGGCGGGCGCGGTGGCGAACTGGAAGATCGGATCGCCCGGCGGCGGCAGCACCAGCAGCGAGTTGATCGCCGGAATCTCCTTGGGCAACGCGTATTCGAAGATCGCGACGTTGGCGTTGGGCAGATCGGCGGGCGTGAACTGGTCGGGGAGCCGCGTCTTTACCGTCACGCCAGGCAGCGTCGATAGCCCGGCCGCGTCGGCCGGCGTCGGGGTCACGAACAGGACCGCGACCGACTTGACGGCGCCGGCGGCGGCATAGGCGCTGTTGTCGAGCGGGAAGGCGTCGGGCGCGTCGAGGTCGGCGCGATAGACCAGGGCGGGCGCCAGCGCGGGAAATTCCAGCGAGCCCACTTCGTCCGGCTCCAGGCGCGCCTTGGCGCGGCCGAGCGCCCGTCCGTCGCCGCTGATCGTGAGGCCAAGCTCGCGGGGCGCGTCGCTGAAGTTCGCGATCGTCACCCGCGCGCGCAGCGCCGCGGCGCCGAATGACTCGCGCCGCAGCGCGAAGGCGCCGATCGCATAGTTGGGCGCCGGCGCGCCGACCGTGATCGCGCGCAGGCGCGGCGGCGTCGCGGCGAACCGGTTGGCGCCGGCGAACAGCACCTCGCTGAAGCGCGCCCCCGAGGCCAGCTCCGCGAGCATCCGGGCGAGCGCCTGCGGGTCGTCGGGCGCGTCGGTCAACTCGACCCGGCCGATCGCGGAGCGCGCCTCGGCGATGCCCTGGAAGGGGTCGGCGAGGCGATGCGGTTCCGGCGCGGTCACGTAAACCGTCACTTCGCCGGGCCCGCTCAGCTCGGCGAGCGCGGCGCCCAGCCGCTCGCGCGCCAACTCGAAGCGGGTCTGTCCCCCGGCACTCCGAACCTGCATCGCCGCCGAGTTGTCCAAAACCACCGCGACCGGGCGCTGGCAGCTCGTGATGTAGGGACCGGCCATCGCCAGCACCGCCAGCGACAGGATCAGAAGCTCGACGAAGAACATCCAGTTAAGGCGCGGGCGGCCGCTGAAGCGCTCGGCGCGCGGGCCGCGCAGGGCGCGAAACGCCAGCACGCTGGAAACCGTCACCCGGGTCGGGCGCTCGCGCGCCAGGTAGGCCAGCACCAGCGCCGGTATCAGCGCGAAAAAGTACAGCGCCGCGGGATTGAGCAGCCCCACTGCCTTAGGGTCTCGCTTCTGACGGTGTCTTCTGAATTTCCGGTTGTTCGCTCATCGCAAGCCGCCCCTCGGCCTCGGCGCAGGCTGCCCAGGGACTATCGCGCCCAAGACTACATGATTGCACGACCTCCGAGACGCCGACAAAAGGGGGGCAGGGCACGATTCCTGCGCCGGCAAGCGGCCGGCACCGGCAGTTCGCCGTCAGCGGCTCACAGTTTCAGCTCGTAGCGGTATTCGCGGCTGTTGTTGACGTCCTGCTGCACGCGCTCGCCGGCCCATCAGGCCTCCTCGTACGCCACGTCGAAGCCGGCCGGCTCGAACAGCAGCTTGTCGCGAACAGCAGCTTAGCGCCCTGCGTGACTTCATGGTAGAAACAAGTGCGTTGACCCAAGCGAAGGAACTATGAAGCCGATCGTCGCTGCCGAGAGCTGACGCGTGATCGCTGCTGACGCATGAATATCGGAGAGCGCAGAAAATTCGTTGAGAGCCATCGCACCGCCGTTTTCGGCTACAACCGGAAAAGCGACGGTCCCTCGATGTCGATCGTTTACTACGTGATGGACGGCGACGACATTTTGGTGTCCACCATGGCGGAGCGGGGCAAGGCCAAAGCCATTCGGCGCAGCGCCAGAGTGTCGCTGTGCGTGCTCGATGAAAAATGGCCGCCGACTTATCTGCAGGTTTACTGCAACGCGTTGGTCGAGGATGACATCGCAGCGGCCACCGACCTGATGATGCGAATCGCGGGCGTGATGGCCGGGCAGCCGATGCCGGAATCGGTGCGGCCGAATATCAGGCAGGGAGCAATCGCCGAAAAACGCGTGGTGATGCGCTTGAAGCCTTACGCAACCTTCGAGACCCCGCCCCGCCACGTCAGCAAACCGGAAGACACCCAGGGTCTCACGCATTGGCTCGGCACCACGCTGGCGTGGAAATAGTTGCCGTCAGCGACGGGCGCGGCTTCGCGCTGCGCAAAGCTCCCTGACAGTTACGGTTGCGTCGGGGCGGCGGGATCGGCCAAGATCGCATCGCTCGCGGTAATCGGGGCCGCTTCGCGGGCCCGGGGAGCGCGAGAGATGCGCGCTTTCAACGCCGGTGCTTCGTAAATCGTCGCTCGTCTATGAAGACGATCAAGGTTGACTATCTCGCCCGGGTCGAGGGCGAGGGCGCGCTTCGAATCCGCTTCAAGGGCGACCAGGTGCGCGACGTCGAGTTGCGGATCTTCGAGCCGCCGCGTTTTTTCGAGGCGTTTTTGCGCGGGCGCTCGTGCCTGGAGGCGCCCGATATCACGGCGCGGATCTGCGGCATCTGCCCGGTCGCGTACCAGATGAGCAGTTGCGCCGCGATCGAGGATGCGCTCGGCGTTCGGGTCGACGGCGGCCTGCGCGAGCTTAGACGGCTCATCTACTGTGGAGAGTGGGTCGAGAGCCACGCGCTGCACATGTTCATGCTCCACGCGCCGGATTTTCTCGGTTATCCCGACGCGATGGCGATGGCACGAGAGCATCGCGAGATGGTGATGCGCGGGCTGCGTATCAAGAAGGCCGGCAACGCGATCGTCCGTGCGGTTGGCGGCCGCGAGGTCCATCCGGTCAACGTCCGCGTCGGCGGATTCTACTCGTCCCCGCCGCGCGCCGACTTGCTCGCGCTCGAGCCGGAGCTCAAGTCGGCGCGCGACGATGCGTTCGAGGCGCTCGAATGGATGGCGGGCTTCCCGTTCCCGGACTTCGAACGCGACTACGAATTCGTCGCGCTGCGCGATCCCAACCACTACCCGTTCATGGACGGCCGCATAGCCTCGAGCAAGGGCCTGGATATCGAGGTGCGTGACTACGATGACAACTTCGTCGAGGAGCAGGTCGCGCATTCCAACGCACTGCATTCGATCGTAAAGGGGCGCGGCCCCTATCTCTGCGGTCCGCTGTCGCGCTTCAACCTGAACTTCGAGCGGCTCTCTCCCGCCGCCATCGACGCGGCGCGGATCGCGGCAATCTCGGCGCCGTGCCGCAACCCTTTCAAGAGCATCCTCGTGCGCGCGGTCGAAACCATCCACGCGCTCGACGAAGCGATTCGCATCGTCGGCCGCTACCAGCCGCCCGCCGAGCCGTTCGTCGAGGCGACGATGCGCGCCGGCGTGGGCTACGGATGCACCGAGGCGCCGCGCGGCCTCCTCTACCATCGCTACCGCCTCGACGACGCCGCGATGATCCGGGACGCGAAGATCGTCCCGCCCACCTCGCAGAACCAGAAATCGATGGAGCAGGACCTCCTCGCGATCGCGCCGCGGCTCGTCGTTCTCACTCACGATGCGGCGACCGCGATGGCCGAGCAGACCATCCGCAACCACGACCCGTGCATCTCCTGCGCCACCCACTTCATCGACCTGACGATCGAACGGGAGTGAGGGATGCCGGCGCGAATCATCGGCATCGGGCAGTCGATGGCGGGCGATGACGGGGTGGGAATCGCGGTCGCGCGCCGGCTCGGCGAAATGGATGTCCCCGACGATATCAACGTGATGGAGTTGGCCGAGCCGAGCGAAATCATCCCATTCCTAATCGAGGGGGCAAGCCCGGTGGTGCTGGTCGATGCGGTCGTCGGCGCCTCCCCGCCCGGACGCCTGATCCGCCTGGAGGCGGGAACGCCCGAGCTGGCAAAGGCGAAGCTGCTCTCGAGTCATGGGGTTGGAATGTTCGATGCGATCGAGCTGGCGCGCACGATTACCACCGACCCTGCGGCGTTTCGCGTGGTCGTGATTGGAATAGCGATCGAACGGCCGCGCCGATACGGCGAGCGACTCTCCCCGCCGGTCGCCGCCGCGGTTGCGCCCGCGGCCGAGCTGGCGCTACGCATCGCAAAGGGCGAGTCGTAATGCACGAAGCGTCGCTGGCGAGAAGGCTGGTTGCCGACGCGATCGATATCGAGTCGAGGGACGGCACCTGATGGGAAATGCCGCCGGCATCCATCGCCGCGCCCTGCGTATTAGCGGGGTGGTGCAGGGTGTGGGGTTCAGGCCCTTCGTTTACAGAACCGCGCGCGCGCTGGGACTGGCCGGATGGGTGCGCAACAGCCCCGAGGGCGTCGAGGTCCAGGTCGAAGGCCAAGCGCGGGGCGTGGCGGAATTCATCGAGCGGATGCGCGTGTGCCATCCGCCGGGTGCGGTCGTGCGCAGTATCGAGGTGCGGCGCGTCGGCACGCCGGCCGGGCCCGGCTTCGCGATCCGGGCGAGCGCTCATACCGGCGCGAAACGCCCCGCGATTCCCGCCGACCTCGCGGCCTGCCCCGAGTGCCTGGCGGAGATCGAGACCCCCGATGCGCGCCGCTTCCGTTACCCGTTTACGAGCTGCAGTTACTGCGGTCCGCGCTACTCGATTATCGAGAGTCTTCCCTACGACCGTCCGCGCAGCTCGATGAAGGCGTTTGCGATGTGTCCCGAGTGCGCCGCCGAGTATCAGGACCCGGCCGACCGGCGCTTTCACGCCCAGCCGATCGCATGCGGACGCTGTGGCCCGCGCTTGTCCTTGCTCGGACCGGACCGCCGCGAGCTCGCCGGCGGGGAGCAGGCACTGGACCGTGCGGTCGCGCTGCTGTCGGAGGGCCGCGTGCTGGCGCTCAAGGGTCTGGGGGGCTTTCAGTTGCTGGTCGATGCCGCCGACGCGCGCGCGGTTGCCCTCCTGCGCGAGCGCAAGCGCAGACCCGACAAGCCGTTCGCCGTGATGTTCCCTTCGCTCGCCGCAGCCAAGCTCTGCTGCGAGATCTCGGCAGCCGAAGAGCGGGCGCTCACTTCGGCCGAGGCGCCGATCGTCCTGCTCCGCAGGCGCGACGCGGCCGCTTTTTCACCGCATACCTCTCGCGCTCCGTCGTCGCGGTTGAGTGGCTCACGAGTCGGTCGCGGCTGCCGCGCTTCGTCAACGGTCGCGCAGAACGTGGCTCCCGGCAATCCGATGATCGGCGCGATGCTCCCATACACGCCGCTGCATTCGCTCTTGCTGGCGGGCTTCGGGCGCCCGATCGTATGCACCAGCGGCAATCTCGCGCAGGAGCCGATCTGCATCGAGATCGGCGAGGCGCTCACGCGGCTCGAGCCGGTCGCGGACTTCTTCCTTACCCACGACCGACCGATTGCGCGCCCGCTCGATGACTCGGTGATGCGGGTCGGCGATGGCGGCCCGACGATCATTCGGCGCGCGCGCGGATTCGCCCCGCGCGCAATCGATATCGGGTGCGGCGGACCGCCGATCCTCGGCGTCGGCGGTCATCTGAAGAACACGGTCGGGCTTGCGATCGGCGCGCAGGTCGTGCTCAGCCAGCATATCGGCGACCTCGACAGCGCCGCGAGCCGCGCGGTGTTCAAACGCACGGTGGAAAACTTGATCGCGTTTTTCGACGCGCAGCCGCAGGCTGTTGCCTGCGACCTCCATCCCGACTACGCCTCCACGATCGAGGCTGAGCACCTGGCGCGGCGATGGGCGGTACCCCTGCTCCGCGTGCAGCATCATCACGCGCACATCGCGGCGGTGATGGCTGAGTACGGGCTGGAGGGGCCCGTACTCGGCTTTGCCTGGGACGGTGCCGGTTACGGCAGCGACGGCGCGATCTGGGGCGGCGAGGCGATGCTTTGCGAGCGCGGCGGGTTCACGCGCGTCGCCCATCTGCGGGCCTTCGCGCTGGTCGGCGGCGAGCGTGCCATCAGGGAGCCGCGCCGAGCGGCGCTCGGCGTGATGCTCGGCTTGGGAGCAGAGCGGGCGAGCCGTCGCCTCGCGCGGATGTTCGATCCGCGCGAGCTTGCGGCGCTGCTCAGGATGGCCGAGCGCGGAATCAACGCGCCGCTGACTACCAGTGTCGGCCGGCTGTTCGATGCGGTGGCGGCGCTGGCCGGCGTGCGTGAGCGCGCGAGCTTCGAGGGGCAGGCGGCGATGGAGCTCGAGTATGCGATCGGCGGCCGGCCGCAAGCGCAGGGCGCCTACCCGATTGCGCTCAAGGGCGCGTCGCCGATAGTCGGCGACTGGGCGCCGCTTATTGAAGCATTACTTGAAGATCTTGAACGCCGAGTCGCGCCGGCGCTGATCAGCGCCCGCTTTCACAACGCGCTGGTCCGCTTCGCACTCGAAGTCGCGCGCCGGGTCGGATGCCGGCAGGTTGTGCTCGGCGGCGGATGCTTTCAGAACGCCTATCTTGCGCTGCGGCTCCGCGCCGGGCTGATCGCGGCGGGCTGCGAGGTCTTTTGCCCGCGCCTGGTCCCACCCAATGACGCAGCTATCGCGCTCGGCCAGATCCTGGTGGCACGCCACCTGATGGAGAAACTCTGAGATGTGCCTGGGTATTCCCGGCAAGGTGCTGAGCGTGGACGAACGCGAGCTGCGCACGGCGCGCGTGGACTTTGGCGGAATCGTCAAGCAGATCTGTCTCGCCTACGCTCCCGATGCGCGGGTCGGCGACTACGTGATCGTGCACGCCGGGTTCGCGATCAGCCGCATCGACGAAGCCGAGGCGGCGCGGGTCTTCGATTATATCCGCGAGCTCGGGGAGCTGGGCGAGCTCGGCGGCCGCAAGCCATGAAGTTCGTGGACGAATACCGCGACGCCGAAGCGGCGCGCGAGCTGGCCCGCGCGATCCACGCGATCACCACGCGGCCCTGGCGGATCATGGAGGTCTGCGGCGGCCAGACTCATGCGATCGTCCGGTTCGGAATCGACCAGATGATCCCCGGCCAGATCGAATTGATTCACGGGCCGGGATGCCCGGTGTGCGTAACCGCGCTGGAGACGGTAGACAAGGCGATCGCGATCGCGACGCATCCGGGAGTGATCTTCTGCTCCTTCGGCGACATGCTGCGCGTTCCCGGCTCGGCCCAGGACCTGTTGCGGGCCAAGTCCGAGGGCGCAGAGGTGCGCGTCGTCTACTCGCCGCTCGACGCATTGGAGCTGGCGCGCGCCAACCCGCAGCGCCAAGTGGTGTTCTTCGCGGTCGGGTTCGAGACCACCGCGCCGGCCAACGCGATGGCGGTGTATCAGGCCCGGCGGCTCGGCCTGCGCAATTTCTCGATGCTGGTTTCGCTCGTGCTGGTGCCGCCGGCGATCGAGGCCATCCTCTCGTCGCCCGCCAGCCGCCTGCAGGGCTTCATCGCCGCCGGCCACGTCTGCACCATCATGGGAACCGGGCAATACGCGCCGATCGCGAAGCGCTACCGGGTGCCGATCGTGGTGACCGGCTTCGAGCCGCTGGACATCCTGCAGGGGCTCCACATGTGCATCAAGCAGCTCGAGCAGGGGCGGGCGGAGGTGGAAAACCAGTACGCACGGTCGGTCCGCTGCGAGGGAAACCAGGAGGCTATACGAATTATCGAGCAGGTCTTCGAGGTGGTGCCGCGCAAGTGGCGCGGAATAGGCCCGATCGCGCAAAGTGGGCTCAGGTTGCGCGAGGCCTACGCCGCCTACGACGCCGAGGCCCGCTTCGCCGTGGCGGAGATCGAGGCCCGCGAATCGGAGCAATGCATCAGCGGGCTGGTCTTGCAGGGACTGCGCAAGCCCGTCGAATGCCCGGCCTTCGGCACGCGATGCACGCCCGAAAATCCCCTGGGCGCGACAATGGTCTCCTCGGAGGGGGCGTGCGCCGCCTACTACCGCTACCGCCGGCGAAACGGCAACCCCAACCGGCCGCCTTCCCCGGCGGCCGAGGAGGATTAGATCGCGATGTGCGCCGATTTTGCGCTTAGCTGCCCGACGCCATCCGGCGCGCCGGCCCGCGTGCAACTCGCACACGGTGGCGGCGGGCGCGCGATGCGGGACCTGATCTCGCGCGTGTTCCTTCCCGCCTTTGCCAACGCCGCCCTCGACGCGCGCCACGACAGCGCGGTGCTCCGGCTCGGCGCCGCCACGGTTGCCTTCACCACCGACAGCTACGTGGTGAGTCCGCTGTTTTTCCCGGGCGGCGATATCGGAACGCTGGCGGTCTACGGCACCGTCAACGATCTCGCGATGGCGGGTGCGCGGCCCGCCTACTTGAGCGCCGGATTCATCCTCGAAGAGGGCTTCGAGCTGGGGACGCTCGGGCGGGTGGTCGCCTCGATGCGCGAGGCGGCGCGCAAGGCGGGCGTCGAGCTGGTCACCGGCGACACCAAGGTCGTGGACCGCGGCAAGGGCGACGGCGTGTTCATCAACACCGCCGGAATCGGCCTGGTGCCCGGCGGCGTGCGGGTCGCGCCCGCGCGAGTGCAGCCCGGCGACGCGATTTTGCTCAGCGGCGACATTGGGCGCCACGGGATTGCGATCATGTCGGTGCGCGAAGGGCTGGAGTTCGAGTCGCCGATCGAAAGCGACTGCGCGCCTCTGAGCGGACCGGTTGGCGCGCTGATCGAGGCCGGCATCGACGTCCATTGCATGCGCGATCTGACCCGCGGCGGACTCGCGGCGGCACTCAACGAGATCGCCGCGGACGCCGCCGTCGGCATCACGATCGACGAACGCTCGATTTCGGTCTGCGAGCCGGTCAGGGGCGCGTGCGAAATCATGGGGCTGGACCCGCTCTACGTCGCCAACGAGGGACGCTTCATCGCGATCGTCGCAGCTTGCGATGCGGATCGCGCGCTCGCGGCGATGCGCAAGGACGCGCTGAGCGCGGATGCCGTGCCGATCGGCGTGGCGGGCGCCGAGGCGGGCGCCGTCACGATGCGCGGCGTGTTGGGCAACCTGCGCGTGATCGACCTGCTCTCGGGCGAGCAGTTGCCGCGAATCTGCTGAAGCGCAGAGAAAGCAACCGGCACGGAGGCCGCCGCCACGGTAAGAGCTTGTGATTTATCTTAGTGTACTTATCGCGCTGGAGGTTCCGGCTGCGGCCCGCCGAGCGTTGCGGGCTGGCTGACGTGGTTGGCGGCGAATTTTTGACATCAGCGTTTTTCTCGCCTTAGTAGCGCCGGCCTCCGTGCCGGTTTCTTTCTGAATCGTTCAGTCACTCGGAACGGCTTGGCCGTGCGAAGCCGAGGGGCGGAGCGGCTATTGCGTCGCTTCAGCCGCGACCGCCGAAGGAGGAGAACGGGTTCGTTACACGGAGGTCCCGGAAGCGAGCGAAGTCGCGGTCTCCGGTGAGCAGTTCACTCACGCCGTGCTCGAGGCAGAGGGCGGCGATGTGCGCGTCATGCACGAGGTTTCCGGTCGCCCCGGAGTGCGCCAGAACGCGTTGCATCACTTCGGCATGCCGGGAAGTCTCGGCCAGGAGCAGCAGGGAGGGGGACGCGAGGATTCGGCCGAGGTCGGCGAGCGCGAGCGAAAGCGGGACCGGCGGATGATAGACTCTGGGGTGAGTGACCACGCGCAGGAACTCGTAAATACATGGCCACGGAATCGCCCACGGCAGGGACCCTTCGGCCAGTTTCTCGAGCAGGCTGTGCGCAGTTGAATGCGGAGCACTGGAGCGAATCTCGGCGAAGATCAGAATGTTGGTGTCGATCGCCTGCACGCTCAGCGCGCGTCCATCAAATCGAGCAGCTTGTCGCGATCAAGGATGTCCACGCCCGGCCTCTGCTCTGCCCGCCAGCCTTGCAAGCGAAGCCGAAAACTCGCCGCTCGCGGTCGGGTCAGCGCCCGACGCAACAGGTCGTTGGCGACGGATTGAAAACTCCGACCCTCGCGAGCCGCGATCTCCTTGAGTTGCTTCAGCAGCCGCTCGTCGAGCGCCAAGGTCGTCCGCTTCACGCATCAAAGTGTATGAATCAGCCATCAAGATGTCAAGTTTACGGCGCGACCGCCGGCCACTTCCCCGTCATCCCGAGTGCTCGCCGCTCCCGGCCGGATCCGCCGCCTCCCGCTGATATGCCGCGATACGCTCGATAAGCCGCGCGCCGAAATCGGCGAGTTTCCTCTCGCCGATGCCGCGAATCGAACGCAGTGCCTCGATGGTCGCGGGCCGGATGCGCGCCAGCTCGCGCAGCGTCGAGTCGTGCAGGATAACGAACGCCGCCACCCCGCGCTCGGCGGCAATCTCCCGCCTAAGCGCGCGCAGGCTCTCGAACAGCGACTCGTCCACATCCTGCCAGGTGGTCTCCTCGAGCCGGGTCTTCGCCGCCTTTGGCTTCCTGGCCTGCAGCAGCCTGACCGGATGCCGTCCGCGCATCACTTCCCACGAGATCGCATTCAGCTTCAGCACCGGGCGATCGCCCGCCGTGCGCTCGACCAGCCCTGCATCCACGAGCTGATAGATCAGGTTGGACACCTGTTTGCGCGGGATGTCCTTCAGAATGCCGTAAGTGGAAAGCTTTTCATGGCGCCAGCGCCGCACCCGTTCGCTGTCGGCGCCGACGAGCACGTCGACCACGTGCTCGACGCCGAAGCCCTGCTCGACGCGCGCCACGCAGGAGAGCACCTTCTGCGCCAGCACGGTGGCGTCGGCCACGCCCTCGACTTCGTCGAGGCAAAAGTCGCAGGCGCCGCAGTTCGCCGCGGGATAGTTTTCTCCGAAGTAGGCCGCGAGCGCGCCATGGCGGCATCGGACCACGGTGGCGAACCGCCGCATCTCCTCAAGTAGCTGCTGGGCGCTCTGCGCGACTTCGGGAGGAGCTTCGGCCTCGGCGGCGCTGCGCTCCAGCAGGCTCTGCCAGCGCATCGCGTCGGCGGCCGAATAGAACAGCACGCACTCCGCGGGCAACCCGTCGCGGCCGGCGCGCCCGGTTTCCTGCTGGTAGTGCTCGATCGATTTCGGAAGCGCCGCGTGGACCACGCAGCGGATATCGCTGCGGTCGATTCCCATCCCGAAGGCGACGGTGGCCACCACCACGTCGATCTCCTCGGCGGCGAACCGATCCTGCGTGCGGCGGCGCTCCTCTGCCTCCATCCCGGCGTGATAATAGGCGGCGCGGATGCGCTGCGCGGCCAGGTGCTCGGCCATCCGCTCGGTGTCTTTGCGCGTGATGCAATACACAATCGCCGCCTCGCCGCGATGCCGCCGTAACGCATCGGCGACCTGCGCATTGAGGTCCTGTTTCGGCACCACCCGGTAGAGCAGATTTGGCCGGTCGAACGAGCCGACCAGCACGGTCGGGTCTTCGAGCTGGAGCTGCTCGATGATATCCGTGCGCACGCGCTCGGTGGCGGTTGCGGTGTAGGCGTGGAGGCTGGCGCCGCGGAAGCGCGCTTTCAGCTCCGATAGCTGGCGGTACTCCGGGCGGAAGTCGTGTCCCCACTGGCTGATACAGTGCGCCTCGTCGATCGCGAAGCTGGAGACGCCCAGGCGCGCGGCGAGCTCGCTAAAGCGCGGCGTCAGCATCCGCTCGGGCGCGACGAAAATCAGGTGATGGTGCCCGGCGGCAAGCTCGCGCTCGACGCTGCGAATCTCCGCCGGCTCCATCCCGCTGTGGATCGCGGCGGCCGGATAGCCGCAGGCGCGCAGCGCGTCCACCTGATCCTTCATCAGCGCGATCAGCGGCGAGATCACGATATCGGTGCGTCGGGCGACCGCCGGCGGCACTTGGTAGCAGAGCGATTTCCCGCCCCCGGTCGGCATCACCACCAGCGAGTCGCGCCGATCGAGCCCGGCCCGGATAGCCTCCGCCTGCAGCGGGCGGAGCCCCTCAAAACCCCAGAAGCGGCGCACGGTGGCGATGATCTGCGCATCCGGCCGCACGCCCGCCTCCCGCGCCGCACTCACCGACCCGCCTCGACGAGCGACTCATCGAGGCTCAATTGAGCCGTTTCCATTATCTCGCCGCCGTCCCCCGCAACCGGATACAGCCCTGAAAAGTATCAACAACCGCCGCCTTCGAGAAACCAGCAGGGTGAATCAGAAGTTCGCTTCCTGCGGATAAAGAAACCTCCCCGACTGGAACCGCGACTCTGATTCGGGGCAAGCTCCGATTACAAAACGGCGCCGATCGAGCATCCGCCGCCCGGCGGCGGCGCAGAGCACAGGTCAGTGCGGCACATGTCAGCATCAGGTCTCAGGAAAAAAGCTCCCACGGCCGCCACGCCCGTCGCGGCCGCAACCGTGCTGCACACAGACACACAGGCTAAAGCCTCTGCCACCAAGGAGGGTCCGCGAACCGTCATAGCCCCGATGGTGCTGCACGCGGCCTGCGACGGGCAGCGCTTGATGCTGTGGGCCGAAACTCGGCCACAGCCGGCGAGCGCGGAACTGGCGCTGGTCCAATCTCCATCCCCGCAAGTTGGAACGGTGCCGGCGGGTCGTGGCAGGCGGAATCGAAGCGCCACGCCGCCGCCGTCGCCTTACGACGCCGGCGGCAGCGGCTTGATCGCCGCGCTGCACCACTGCGGTGTTTCCTTTACCGGCCTGCGCGTGCAGGCCGCGGTCGCATGGCTGCCGTCGCTGGATGGCGCCCCACTGGCATCGAGCGGATTGGTGGCGGATCAGCCCGCTAGCCTCGACAAGGTCGCGTTGCGGCCATGGAAGATAAGCACGGTCGCTATGACATGGCCGACCGCGATCGAATTGCTCTGCCTGTGCGCCGGCCGCCGGACTGTGACGCCCGGCGTGATGGTGGGCGAGGACCTGGCTTACTGGAGTGCCGCGATGCGCCTGGCGGCGGCGCTCGTCGCCCGCCAGCATTTTCTACCCGACATCGTTCAGCAGGACGGGATTATCGCCGCGCGATGGCGCCCGGCGCCCACCCATTCCGGCGCCCAAGCGATGGCGCGACTCGAGGCCGCGATGCCCGATGCGTGCCGGGCGCTGGGCGATAAGCGGGCCTTGCCGCCAGCCACTTGCCTGTCCGGTTTCGTCGAGCGGGTGGTCGACCAAATAGCGCGCGCCGATGGATCGCGTCCGCAGCGCAACGCCGCCGCGCAGTTCGACAGCCTCGAGGCGCAATGGCTGGATGCGCTGCGGCGCCCCGATCCCACCCTCAAAGGCGATCGCGCGGCGCTGCTCGCCCTAAAGCAACGCGTCCAGGCGTGGTGGAGGCCGATTGCGATCGAGGCGGCCAGCCCGTTTCGTCTGTGCTTTCGACTGGAAGAGCCGGCGACGAACACGGGCGATACGTCTGACGACGTGTTGCAAGACACCACGGCCGCCGGGCCGTGGCATCTGCGCTACCTGCTCCAGGCCCATCACGATCCGAGCCTGCTCGTGATGGCGTCCAAGGTCTGGTCGGCGCGCGGCCGCGAAGCGCAGCCGTTTGCGCGCGACGGATTCAACGTGCGCGAGTTCATCCTGCAATCGCTGGGACAGGCGGCACGGATCTGCCCGCCTATTGAAGACAGCCTGCGCGGCGGCATCCCCGATGCTCATCAGCTCGACGCCGCAGGAGCTGCGCAGTTTCTGACCGAACAGGCCGGGATGCTGGAGCAGGCGGGCTTTGGGATCGTGCTGCCCGCGTCGTGGTCCAGCAAGGGGACCAAGCTGAGGCTGACGACGCGCCCGAAGCTCAGCTCGCCGTCAATGCAGGTGGGCGCCGGTCTTTCGCTCGCGGCCCTGGTCAACGTCAACTGGGAGGCGTTGATCGGCGATAGGTCCGTGTCGCCCGAGGAGCTTCGTACCCTGGCCCGGCTCAAGACACCGCTGGTCAAGATGCGCGGCCAGTGGGTGCTGCTCAACGCGCAGGAGATACACGAGGCGATCGCGAGGCTCAACCGCCGCGGCGCCAAGCTTACCGCGCGTGAGGCCCTTGCGATAGCGCTGGGAGGTGCGGATGGTGACGGGTCGAGTGCCGGCCCGGTCGCTGTAGAGGGATGGCTTAAGGAGCTTATCAAGCGGCTTTCAAAGCGCGAGCGGATCGAGGAACTTCCGGTGCCTGCCGGCTTCATCGGCAGCCTCCGTCCTTATCAGGCGAAAGGCTACTCCTGGCTGGGCTTCCTGCGCCGCTGGGGCCTGGGCGCATGCCTGGCCGACGACATGGGATTGGGCAAGACCATCCAGACCCTGGTTCATATCCTGCGCGAACGGCAAGAGGCGCTGCCCGGACCGGTCCTGCTGGTTTGTCCGACCTCGGTGATATCCAACTGGCAACACGAGGCGGCGCGCTTCACCCCTGCTCTTCGCGTGATGGTCCATCATGGAATCGAGCGCGCCAGGCGCGAGCCGTTTCGCGACGCCGCGCGGGACCACGACGTGGTGCTGACCAGCTACGCTCTCTTGCAGCGCGACCTCAAGACGCTCGAGCAACTCGAGTGGTCGGGGATAGTCCTGGACGAGGCCCAGAACATCAAGAATCCCGAGAGCAAGCAGGCGCGGGCGGCGCGCTCGCTCAGGAGCGGCTACCGGATCGCTCTGACCGGTACGCCGGTTGAGAACCATGTAGGTGATCTGTGGTCACTGATGGAGTTTCTCAATCCCGGGCTGCTCGGCAACCGGGCCGAATTCAAGCGCCGTTTCCTGGTGCCGATTCAGGCTTCGAACAACCAGGTGGCGGCCGAGCGCCTTAAGTCGTTGACCGGTCCCTTTATCCTGCGCCGTCTCAAGACCGACAAGAGCGTGATCGCAGACCTGCCCGATAAGCTCGAGATGACCGTCCACTGCACGCTGACCCGCGAGCAGGCCTCGCTGTACGCCGCGGTGGTGGCCGAAGCGATGCCTGGGCTGGAAAGCGCCGAGGGCATCGCACGCAAAGGCTTGGTGCTGGCGACGCTGTCGAAGCTCAAGCAGGTCTGCAACCATCCGGCGCAGTTCCTCGGCGACAACTCGGCGATCGACGGTCGCTCCGGAAAGCTCACCCGTCTGGCCGAGATGCTCGAAGAGGTAGTCGAAAGCGGAGAACGCGCGCTTATCTTTTCCCAGTTCGCCGAAATGGGCGATATCATCCGCCGCCATCTGGAGGCGTTGTTCGGCCGCGAGGTCTTGTTCCTGCACGGCGGCGTGCCCAGGAGCAAGCGCGATCAGATGGTCAAGCGATTCCAGCAGGCCGAGCCTTACGGACCGGCGGCCTTCGTGCTGTCGCTCAAGGCGGGCGGCACCGGGCTGAATCTGACCGCCGCCAATCATGTCTTCCACTTCGATCGATGGTGGAATCCGGCAGTAGAGAACCAGGCCACCGACCGCGCCTTCCGCATCGGCCAAGGGCGCAGGGTTTTGGTGCACAAGTTCTTGTGTGCCGGCACACTGGAAGAGAAGATCGATGCGATCGTAGAAAGGAAGAAAGCATTAGCGGAGGCGGTCGTGGGCAGCGGCGAGGATTGGCTGACCAAACTCACGACCGACGAGCTGCGCGAGCTCTTCGCTCTGCGCGCCGATGCGGTAGCGTAATCGCCAATGGCCAACGAAGAAAATGACGACCGGCCGGATGACCAGTTGAGCGTACGTCTGTTTGACCGGAACCGGGGCGGTGTGGTGGCCCGTGCCGCACACCTGCCGATTCCGGCAGTGGAGTAGGCCGATGGCGTGGGAGCCGTGGGACGACGACTACTACGGCCGCTACTATCCGCCGTCGCGACCGTTGCCGGCCAAGGGGGGCATCAAGGCGCGCAGCCAGCGGGGAGAGTTCGCGGCCAGTTGGTGGGGCCGGCGATGGATAGCGGTCCTGGAATCGTTCGGTCTGGGCGCGCGCCTGAACCGCGGCCGCTCCTACGCCAGAAGGGGGCAGGTCGTGCACTTGGAGATAAAAGAGGGCGCGCTTGTTGCCGGCGTGCAGGGCTCGCGTGCCGATCCCTACTCGGTCCACATCCGGCTCAAGCAAATCAGCAACGTGCAACGTGGCAGGTTGGGCGCCGCGCTAGCCGATGATATAGCGATCGCCGCCAGGCTGATGGCCGGAGAGCTGCCGCCCGAACTCGAGAGATGCTTCGCAAAGGTCGGCGCGCCGCTCTTTCCCGAGCGGGCCAAAGACCTGATTACTTCGTGCTCCTGCCCCGACTCATCCAATCCCTGCAAGCATATCGCTGCGGTGTTCTACCTTCTGGCCGAGGAATTCGACCGCAACCCGTTCCTGCTTTTTGAGCTTCGCGGGCTTGCCCGTGATGAATTCACGACCCTGCTCGGCGCCGCTGCCGGGTCAGCCCATTCAGTTCAGGAAGCCGAGCCGCAGGCATCCGCTGCGGCTAAGCCGCTGACGGCGAATCCGCAGCGCTTCTGGCATTGCGGCCAGGTAACCGATTCCTCCTGCTCCGAGGTTCCCCCGGACGGAGAAGCGGCACCGCTGGCGAAGAGACTGGGGCCCATCCCCTTCTGGCGCGGCGACACCGATTTTCTCGCGGAAATTGGACAGGCCTCCCGCCAAGCCGCCGCCCGCGCCCTGGAAATCCTGGCCAGGAACGCAGAGTAAACGACCTTGCGCGGCGAGTTCGGGCTCTGCGCCGGTGCCCCACGCGATCGCCACGACGGCTCGATCGCGGCGACAGCCGGTAACCACGGCCACCCGGGCGTGATGTGGACAGTTGGCGCGATCGTACTTGACCTACTATCAGGTATCACTGATACTAAGGGGTACGTGGATGAAGCGCCGAAAAAAGGCAGCTCGCGAATCGCAGCAGGAGCAACTCGAAGGAATGCTTGAGGTCCTGCTGAACGGGACTGCCAACCAGGCTGGAATACAACCGCACGCGGCCATCGCCGCGGGCCGTTAAAGAAAAGCGGAGGGGGCGCTCAAGTCCCTCCTTGCAGAGCAACGCGTTAAGGCAGATCCGACGCGAGCCGGACCTGCCCGCAATGCGCTCCCCCTGCCTCTTCCCATTTGGCCTTTGGGCGCGCGAATTGCAACCCCCCCCCCTCAGGGCAAGAGCCGCGTGGGCATTTGCGGTCAAACGGCGCGTTGCCCAGACCTCGAAAGCCGTGGTTGAAAGTTGCGCCGCCGCCGGGACGCCCCCGCGATTCGATTCGACAAGGACTCGTGGCAGATCTTTCAGGCCAGCCCTCGCGCCGGGAAGAGGCGCGTATGCCTGGCGGCATTTTAGTGCTAAATGGCTGTCAAAAGGGGCAACTCAACGCGTAAGGGAGGAGTGGGGCCATGAAGTCGATCAATAGCGTTGGTGCATTAGTCGGCCGCTTCCTGATTGCCTTAATTTTCATTTTGTCTAGTCTGCAGAAATTCACCCATCCCGACATGATGATTCAGTACATGACCCTGGCGCGTGTCCCGTTGCCGGGAGTGTCTCTGTACCTGGCCGCCATCGTAGAGGTCGTCGGCGGTCTCACGCTGCTTCTCGGCGTGCTGACGCGATCGGCCGCACTGCTGCTGTTTTTGTTCCTGATTCCGACGACGATTCTCTTTCATGTAGTGCCGGGCGACCCCATGAACCGGATCGAAGTGCTAAAGAACATGGCGATCATGGGCGGCCTCCTGATCGTAGCGACCCAAGGCGGAGGCGCTCTCACGCTCGACAACCTGCGACGCTCGTCCTAGCAGACTGCGGAAACTTTTTCCGCAGCCTGCTAGAGCGCAGAAGGAGCCGGGGCGGCGCGATTACTGCCGCACATCTTCGCCGAGGGCGTTCTTCACCAGGGTCTGCAGCTCGCCGCTCTCGTACAGCTCGCGCACGATGTCGCATCCGCCGATGAATTTGCCGCTGATGTATACCTGCGGGATAGTCGGCCAGTTGCTGTAGCGTTTGATCTCGTCGCGCAGCTCAGGGTCGGCGAGCACGTCGACCGTGTCGAACGGCGCGTCGAGCGACTGGAAGATCTCGACGACGCCTGCGGAGAAGCCGCATTGCGGGAAGTTGCGGTTGCCCTTCATGAAGACCACGATTTTGCTCTGCTTGATCGCCGATTCGATCCGCTCGGTTACGTCCGCCATATAGGCCTACCTCCGCTTCTGATACTGCGCCGGCGTCAGGGTCTTGAGCGTGAGCGCATGCACTTTCGCCCGCATCGCGTCGCCCAGCGCGCCGTAGACCGCCTGATGCCGCTCGATCAATCCCATTCCCTCGAAGCGGTCGCTGATCACCAGCGCCTCGAAATGGTCCCCGCCGCCGGTCATGTCCCGGACCTCGACCAGGGCGCCCGGGAAGGCGCGCGCGATCATTTCTTCGAGTTCGTTGGGGTTCATCCGCGCCACATCTTAGACAGGCCCGATGGGTCGAATCCACCGGGCGATGCCTAGCAGGGTGCGGAAAAAAGGCGTGCGAGCCGACATTGCGTCGCTATAGTTGGACTAGTCGCCCATCAGCGCCCGGGCGGCGGCGGTCAGTTCCCCGGCGCGCAAGCCGCGGACCTTGGCGACCATCCTGCCCTGCCGGTCCAGGAGCAGGGTGGTCGGGATCGCGTCGATATCGAGCTTGTCGGTCAGCGCCTCGTCGCCGATCACGATCGGGTAGTCGATCTTCATCTCCTTGACGAACGGGCCGACCGCCGCGATCCCGTCGCCCTGAATCGTGTCGCACGAGATGCCGATAACCACCAGTCCGCGTCCGCGGTAGCTATGGTAGATCGAATTCAGTTCGGGGATCAGCTTGCGGCACGGCGCGCACCAGGTCGCCCAGAAGTCCAGGATCACCGGATGGCCCCGAGCGTCGGAGAGCTTGACCGGCTTGCCGTCGAGGTCCCTGAGGACGAAATCGATCGGGTCGGCGCGATCATCGGGTGCGCCGGCTTGCGTCTTTCCGTCCGCGCCGGCGGCGGCGACGGCCGCGTCGGCAAACGGCCCGCCGCGTCCTGCGACCAGCACGGCGACCAGCATCGCGAGAGCCGGCACCAACGCCGCGGTCGCCGCGCGAGCCAAACAGATGCGTTTCAAGCCGCCTAGCAGGCTGCGGAAAAAGTTTCCGTAGCCTGCTCTCCCTCTTCCTTCGGCTCCGCTCAGGACAAGCTTATCTCCCCCTGATGAGGTGGAGAAGATTGAGGAAAGAAGCCCGATCCCTCGTCGCCGGCTCGGGACAAGCTTTTCATGCAGGATGCTTCTGCCATCGGCGACGTGTCTCGTCTCGAAGATCGTTTTTCCGCACCCTGCTAGACCTGCTCGACCACGGTCGCGATTCCCTGGCCCATCCCGATGCACATGGCGGCGATACCCAGCGCGGCGCCCCGCCGGCGCATCTCATAGGTCAAGGTCACCATCAGCCGCGCCCCCGAGCATCCGAGCGGATGTCCCAACGCGACGGCGCCACCGTTGACGTTGAGTTTCTCCTCGTCGATCTTGAGCTCGGTGTTGCAGGCCACGACCTGTACCGCGAACGCCTCGTTGACTTCCCACAGGTTGATATCGCCGATCTTGAGTTCCGCGCGCTTGAGCGCTTTCTGCGTGGCCGGCACCGGACCCCATCCCATGATCTCCGGGCGCACTCCGGCGACCGCGGTCGCGCGAATCCGGGCCATCGGCCGCACGCCGAGCGACTTTGCGCGCTCCGCGCTCATCAGGATCACGGCCGCGGCGCCGTCGCTGATCTGGGAGGAGTTGCCGGCCGTCACCTGGCCGTCGGGCCTGAACGAGGGCTTGAGCCCCGCCAGCTTTTCCATAGTGGTTTCCGCGCGCGGCCCTTGGTCGGTGTCGACCGTGGTGCCGTCGGGGAGCTTGATCGGAACGATCTCCTCCTTGAAGCGTTCGCGCGCGGCGATCGCGCGCTGATTGGAACGCAGCGAGAAAGCGTCGGACTGCTGGCGCGTGATCTTGTACATCGCGGCCAGCCGCTCGGCGGTCAGCCCCATGAAGAACATGTCTTGCGGGAACATCTCGGTCAGCCGCGCATTGGGCTGGATTCCAGAGCCCATCGGGATGTGCGTCATGTGCTCGACTCCGCCCGCGATCATCACGTCGCCCGCGCCCCACGCGATCGCGTGGGCGGCGGAGTTCACCGCCTGCAGGCTCGAGCCGCACTGGCGGTCGATGGTGGTGCCGGCGACTTCGACCGGCAGTCCCGACAGCAGCGCGATCATCCTGCCGATATTAAGACCCTGCTCCTCCCGCTGGTTGGCGCATCCCCAGAGCACGTCCTCGATCTCCGCCGGGTTGAGCTTGGGGTTGCGCTCGAGCAGGCGGCGCACGCAGAACACGCCGAGCTCGTCGGCACGGATGTCCTTGTAGTAGCCCTTGTCCTTGCTTCCTTTGCCGACAGGGGTTCTTACACCGTCAACGATTACGACTTCACGCACGAAATGGCCCTCCTGGAACCGGCAGCGCCGGCGAATTCCCAGACATCACATGATCCCGTTACTCTCTTGCCTTACCGGATGCTACACGATCTTGCGCCGGCGCAGTTGAGCCAGACGGCTTGAGCCGTAGCCGAGGATGCGCCCGAGCACCGCGTCGGTGTGCTCGCCGAGTTGCGGAGCGCGCGTGTCGGGCGCGGCGGAGGAGCCCGCGCTCTTGATCGGCGAGCCCGGCACGATCAGCGCGTCGAACGAGGGATGCGCCGCGCGCAGGATCATTGCGCGCGCGGCCAGATGCGGGTTGCGAGTTACTTCTTCCACGTTCGCGATCGGCGCACACGGCACCTGCGCGGCGGCCAGCCGCTCCAGCCACCAGTCGCGCGGCCGAGCCGCGAAATGTCGGTTCAGGATTGCTTGGAGCGCGCCAAAGTTAGCGATGCGCTCTGGATTGGTTGCGAAGCGCGGGTCGCTCTTCAGCTCGGCGAGCCCGATCGCGTCGCAAAAGCTCGCCCAGATCGATTGGTTGCCGGCGCCCGCCACGAAGTAATCGTCGGCCGCCTTGAAGGCCTGGAAAGGCGCGATCGACGGATGGCGCGAGCCAAGCGGCCGCGGCACCCGGCCCGAGACCGAATAGCGCGCCAGCGCGTCCTCCAGCAGTGCGACCTGGCAGTCGAGCATCGCGATGTCCAGATGCTGGCCCATCGCGGTGCGCTCGCGTACTCGCAGGGCGGCGAGGATCGCGATCACGGCGTAGAGCGCCGCGGCCAGATCGCCGATCGAAAAGCCGCATCGAACGGGCTCGCCGTCGGGATTCCCGGTGATGCTCATGGTTCCGCCCAGCGCCTGGGCGACGATATCGTAGGCCGGCGTCGCAGCCATCGGCCCGCTCTGTCCGAAGCCCGAAATCGAGCACAGGATTATCCGCGGATTCGCTGCCTTGAGCGCCTCGTAGCCGAGCGCGAAGCGATCCATCGTGCCGGGCGCGAAATTTTCCACCACCACGTCGCAGCCGGCGGCGAGTTCCAGGAAGATTGCGCGCCCCTCCTCCTGTCTCAAATCGAGGGAAAGACTCTGCTTGCCGCGATTGACGCTGTAGAAGTAGCCGGAATCGGTGGTGCCGGGAATGGTCGGCGCGAAGGCGCGGGAATCGTCGCCGCGTCCGGGAAGCTCAATCTTGATGACTTCGGCGCCCAGGTCCGCCAGGTTCATCGTGCAGAACGGTCCCGCCAGCACGCGCGTCAGGTCCAGCACGCGGATGCCGTGAAGCGGCTTTTGCTCGATCATCGCTTGTTCCCTGCCTGTGGATCTGCCCGGGTACGGCAGCTAGCCGGGCGCCTTGCGCAAACTGCGCGCGGCCTTCACTCACGCGCGCGGAGCCTACCGCTTCGACAGCCCCTGGCCATTGCTAGCTTGAGGCATTGCGGCGTGAGGTATAGACCTCGCCACTGAGCGAATGTTGCGCAAAGCTACGGACATGACAAGGCAGCGAAAGGTGGACGTGGCGATAGTCGGCGCGGGTGTGATGGGCCTGGCGCATGCGTATTGGGCCGCTAAGCGCAGGCGATCGGTGGCGGTCTTCGAGCGCACGCCCAAAGCGCGGGGAGCGTCGGTGCGCAACTTCGGCATGATCTGGCCGGTCGGGCAGCTACCCGGCCAGGTGCATCAGATGGCCGTGCACAGCCGGCGGATTTGGCAGGAAGTTCTCGACCGAGCCCGGCTGCCATATCTTCCCACCGGCTCGCTCCACGTGGCCTACAATGCGGACGAGGCCGACGTTGGCCGCGAGTTCGTCGAGCGGGCGCCCGGATGGGGGTATGACTGCGCGTGGCTCTCGGCGCGCAAAGTGGTCCGCAAGAGCACCGCCGTCAATCCCGACGGACTGCTCGGCGCCATATGGAGTCCCACCGAGATGACGGTGGACCCGCGCCAGGTCATCGCCGCGCTGCCGGAGTTCCTGGGCGAGACGCTCGGCGTTCAGTTCAGGTTCGCGGCCGCGGTCCGGTCGATCGAGATGCCGAAGATCGAAGCGGGGACGGAAGTCTGGGAAGCGGAACAGGTCATCGTCTGCTCGGGCGACGATTTCGAGACGCTCTACCCGGAGCTCTTTGCGGCGACTGAAATCAATCGCTGCAAGCTCCAGATGATGCGCACCGTGCCGCAGGGCAGCGGCTGGCGGCTGGGGCCTGCGCTCGCCGCGGGCCTGACGCTGCGCTTTTATCCCGCCTTCGAAATCTGCACGGACGCGCTGCCGAAGTACAAGGCGCGGGTGGCGCGCGAGATGGCCGAATACGACCGATGGGAAATTCACGTGCTGGTTTCGGAGACCGCTGACGGCGCGCTGACGCTTGGCGATTCACACGAATACGGCCTCGCAGTCAACGTCTTCAACAAGGCCGAGATCGACGACCTCGTGATGCGCAACGCCCGCACCTTCCTGCGCGCGCCCGACCTGTCGATCGCACAGCGCTGGTACGGCGTTTATGCGAGGCATCCGCATCAACCGTGGGTGACGATCGACGCTGCGCCGGGCGTGCGGATCGTGACCGCGGTCGGCGGCTCGGGGATGACGCTCTCGTTCGCGCTGGCCGAACTGATGGTTGCCGAGATGGGGATCTGAATGGCGACGCGCCGAGAACCCTATCGGGGAAGCCTCCGGGCGGCGGTTCTCGATTGGGCGGGCACCACCGTCGATCACGGAAGCCTCGCGCCGGTGCGCACAATTCAGCGGGTCTTCGCGCAATGGGGCGTTTCGATCGCGGTGGCCGACGCGCGCCGCGACATGGGCCTGCTCAAGAAGGATCACATCCGGAAGATTCTCTCGATCCCTGCCGTGTCCGATGCGTGGCGGGCGCGCTTCGGCCATCCGCCGGCCGAGGCGGACGTGGAGGGCGTATTCGCCGACTTCGTACCGCTTCAACTCGCATGCCTGGCGGAGCATTGCGCGGTAATCGACGGAGTCGTTGGGACGGTCGCGCGCCTGAGGCGCCGCGGGCTCAGAATCGGCAGCACCACGGGATACACGCGTGAGATTCTCGATTTGCTGATGCGCTACGCGGCCGAACAAGGCTACCAGCCGGATTGCGCGATAACGCCGGACGAAGTCGGCGGCGGCCGTCCGCATCCCTGGATGATCTTTGAAAACGCAATTCGGCTTCAGGTCGAGCCGCTTGCCGCGATCGTCAAGATCGGCGACACGCCCGCCGATATCGAAGAAGGACTGCGGGCCGGTGTGTGGACTGTCGGGGTGGCGCGCACGGGCAACATGGTCGGGTTGTCTGCTTCCGATTTCGCCGCCCTGCCGGCAACCGAGCGGGAGAAGCGCCTGGAGCGCGCGCGGATTCAGCTATCGGAAGCCGGCGCTCACGCGGTGATCGACTCGCTCAGCGACTGCGAACCGGCTCTCGAGGAGATCGAAAAACGCCTGCGCGCGGGCGAACGGCCGTAGGGCAATCGCTCTGCTTCCCTTTCGGTACCCGGCTCGCCGGCAATCGCACTTCAGTTATTCGCTCGATTTCCGAGCCTTAGCCCCGGCGGGCGCGGGCTTCGCGCTCGCGCATCGCCTCGGTCGGGGTGACCACCAGGCGCGGTTCCTGTTGTTCGCGCTCTTTTTTCTCGGCGACGATCGCGCCCAGTTGCGCGCGGATGAAGCCCTGGAAGAACGCTATCCGCTTGAGTTCTGCGCGGTCGCGGATCGCTGCCGCGGCCGCCGCAGCCCATCGCGCCGGCTCCATCCTCCCGGTGCGCGCCAGGTAGTAGGCCGTGTCCTCGAGCCGCCTGCGGATTCGTTCGCCGCGCTCTTCGCTTATCAACTCGTCGATCGCCCGCTCGATCAACGCGTTGATCCGGTCCTGCTGCTGGAGCTGATTGAGCACTATCGGGCTTTGCGCGAGTTCGTTGAGCTCGGCCGCGTAGCGCCCGATGTCGGCGGGCGCAAGCCGCCATGAGGCGATCTCCGGCTCCCTGAGCAACTCGACCGCCGGCTCGAGCGGCTGCGCGAGCAACTCCTTGTACACCGGATGGACAAGGTCGGCGGGCGGCGGCGCACTGATTAGCTCGGCGCGAAGGGCAAGGAAGGTGCCCACCCGGCCGCGTATCGACTCCGGCGTGCGGCGGTAACCCTCGCACAGGACAAAGTCGGCGAGCCGCCAGTCCACCTCGACCAACTTCACGCCCGAGCGGCGTTCCAGATCGTCGCGGTCCTCGCGCACCTCGCGGCGCGGAGCCTGGTTCAGGTGGACTGCAATCAAACCCTCGGTTTCGGAGGTGACGCCCCACAGCCGCGTCAGCCCGCCCTGCAGGCGCGGCTTGAGGATCCACACCATCCGGTTTCCTTCGAAATCGATTGGTGAGGTGAGCGCGCTCAGCTCGCGATCCGTGATTGGTGCGGGCGCCGGCTGCGGCTCGGACGCGGAGCGCCTGCCCGGCGCAATCCCGTGCTGGCGCAGTTTGAAGAGCGCGCGGCGGATCTCGCGACGGTGAGCCCCGCTCGCGCCCGCCTCCATCTCGGCGAGCAGGTCGGCGGCGCCGGCGACTCTCAGGCCGGCCAGAGCGCGCGCGACCGCGGCGTCGCTCAATCCGGGCCTGCCGCGCATCGAACGCAGCGCCGCGAGCGCGTCCTCGGGCGCCGCCGCGGGGTCAAAGCCCGCCTCGCGCAGTTTGGCGTCAGCCTGTTCGGTTTCGCTGTCGGCCGCCATCGCTATCGGTTTGCAAAGCGCGTAGACCGTGCGAACCTATGCATCGGTGAACTCCGTGGCACGGGCTTTTCTTATCATAGCTCGATGCGGAATGTAGAAGCCAAATTCAGGCTGAGAAACCCCGACGCCGTTCGCGCGCGCGCCATCGCGATCGGCTTCGCGCCGGCCGGCGTGCTCTCCCAGCGTGACACCTTCTTCAAGACCGTGTCGGGCAAGCTCAAGCTGCGTGAGGAGCCGGCCGGAGCATGGCTCATCTACTACCGGCGCGGCGGCGCCGCCGGCTCGCAGCTCAGCGATTACGAAATCGTCCCGGTGGCGGAGCCCGAGCGGGTTCGCGCGATCTTCAGCGAGGCCTTCGGCGTGATTGCGGAAGTCAGAAAGCAGCGCACGCTCCTGCTTTTTTCAGAGCCATGCTCACTTCGTTCGAGCCAGTGGGAGCTCGCCGGCGAGTCGAGCGAAGCGAGCGATTCGGTGAAAAACAACACCCGGCTGCATCTCGATCGCGTCGAGAGCCTCGGCGACTTCGGCGAGATCGAGGCGGTGCTGGGCGAGGGAGAGACTCCCGAGGCGAATCAGAATCGCGTGAAGGAACTACTCCGGCAACTCGGAATCGACCCTGCCGACCTGATCGAGGTTTCGTACTTCGAGCTGATGAGCTGACGCTCCGGCCAAGTGGCGGCGCTACACCCTGGGGTTGAACAGGGCCTCGCAACCGGTGCCTTCGAGCACCTCGTCAACGAAGCCGCGATCCTGCGCGCCAAGCGCAGCGCGAGCCTCGCGCAGCCACTTGAGGCACCTTCTCTGGTAAGGGAACGGCTGCTGGACCCAATTCTGTCCGTCGATTTCGCACTCGACCGTTTTCGCGTTCGATTGGAGCGCACCGGCGTTGGCCAGCAGGAAGGGCGCGTAGACGCGGCCGATCTCGAAGAAGAAGGCGCGCAACGTCGGGCCGATCTCGCTCCGCCCGATCCAGCCGCCATCGTCGGCGTCGAGCCAGGACAGATCCTCCATCCACGAGACCCATGCGACCACGCGCGGCGCCTGTTCGGCCGCGATCGCTGCCGGTGTGGGATCGAAGTGCGTGAGCTGGAAGAGCTGGCCGAACAGGCCGAAGTCGCCCGCCCCCGGCCGCGCGCCCATCAGGAACGGATGCCCGGCCGCGAGATGGCTGTCGAGCAGCTTCAGGAGCCGGCGGTAGCTCGCCTCGATAACCGGGGTCGTGGTCTGGTTCGACCCAACCACCGGCAGCCGGCTGATCTGGCGATCCGCAAAGAAGCGGGCCGCGCGCTCGAGCGCATCCGGATCGAGATTGACGTCGCGCTCCAGCGGCAGCACGTGCGAGGCCTTGTCGATATCGGCCGCGTACTTCCATCGATAATGGAACATCGGCTTGGTGAGCCATTCGTCGGCGTAGTCCTCGATCAGCGACTGGAGCAAGGCGAGGGCCGGATCGGGCGGCACCACCGACCGCTCGGGGAACATCGACTCGAGCCTCAGGATCTGGAAGGTCGAGTCGATCATCGCGGTGTCGGGCGCGCCGTTGTCTCCCGGCAGGACCAGCACCGGGATAAGCGCGACCGGCACCGGCGGGATTCCAACGTCCCACGCCGACCCGCGCATGATCCATCGGAACGGGATGCGCCGGTAGCGCAGCACCGCGCGCATCTTGCACGAGTAAGGCGAGCCGAATCCGCCGACCAGCTTGAGTTCGCGCATCGCCAGTCTCTCCAATCTACGCCGGCGCTTCCGCTTTGAGCTTCGGGCTGCGCTCTGGCGGCAGATGGTCGTAAAGGTCGGCGATTAGATCCGACTTGAGCCCGGCGTAGGCCGCATCGCTCCACAGGTTGCGCCACTGCATCGGGTCCTCGCGCAAGCCGTAAAGCTCGCCCTCGACGCCCTGGTAAGTCGCGCCCTTCTCGTAGACGGTGCAGGTGTATCCGTCGCGATAGATCGAGCGCAGGTGCATATCGACATGCTCGAACTGGCTGTCCCATTCGGTGATCACGCGCTCGCGGCCCGAGCCGGGCGCGATGGGAAGCGGCTTGCCCTGTACCCAATCGGGGATCGGCACCCCGGCGATTTGGCAGAAGGTCGGTGCTAGGTCGAGCTGGCCGACCGGCTCGCTGATTTCGGCGGGCGCGGTCGCGGCTTGCGGCGCCGGCCGCCAGATGAGCGGGATCCGCATCAGCGCGTCAACGTGATAGGGGCCCTTGAAGAGCAGCCCGAAATCGCCCTGCAGCTCGCCGTGGTCGGTGGTGAAAAAGACGTCGGTGCGCTGCTCCCACCCGCGCTCCGCGATGCGCCGCAGCACGCGCCCGCAGGCTTCGTCGATCAGCTCGTTCTCGACGTGGATCAGCGCGTTGACTTCGCGCACCTGGTCGTGAGTCATCGCGGCCGGCTTGAAGTGCATCGGCCCGCCTTCGATGTTGCTGAAGCGTCCCTCGTACCAGTCGAGCCAGTGATGCGGCTTCTGGGCGAGGATCCTGACGATCTTCTCGGGCGAGCCGGGATGGCCGGGCGGCAGCTCGAGGTCGTGCCAATTGATCCGCCGCGCCGCCGACTCGGGCGGGTCCCACGGGTGATGCGGGTCGGGGAAACTCATCCAGACGAACCAGTTTTCGTCGGCGTCGAGCGAATCGAGAAAGGCGATGCTCCGATCGGCAACCCAATCGGTGTGGTAGTGCTCGCGCGCAATCCGGTTGTACCTGCACTCCGGAGCGCCGGTATCACCGCCGCCCTCCTCGTTCAGCCATCCGTCCTTGATCAGCGGAAAGAAAAAGCCGACCTCCTCCGGATAGTTTGCGGCGAGCCACTTGCAGTAATGGTAGCGGTTGAACGCCCCGTGCATCGCCAGCTCCATCCGCTCGAAGCCGCGCCACGGGCCGACGTACCCGTCGCGCGCCATCGAGTTCTCGCGCCACCTGAAGTTCGGGTCGAAGGCGGGCTCGAAGTGCGCCTTGCCGAGCAGCGCGGTGCGATAGCCGGCGCGCTCGTGGAGCCAGGCGGCGATGCTCGGCGCGTCCACCGGCAGCGGCACGCCGTTGGCATACACGCCGTGGGTGCGCGGGTACTGGCCGGTGATCATCGTTGCGCGCGCGGGCATGCAGACCGTGTTCTGATTGTGCGCGCGGCGGTAGTTGATGCCGGTCGCGGCCAGCCGATCCGCCACCGGCGTCCGCGCAATGCGGCCGCCGTTGCATCCCAGCGAATCGTAACGCTGCTGGTCGGTGGTGATGAAAAGAATGTTGCGGCCCATCAGTGTCGATCCTCCGCGCCGTAGAGTAGTCCCAGCAGTTCGAGCGTGATCCGATAGGTCAGCCCCCAGATTACCTGGCCGCCGTAGAGAATAGCCGGGTGACGCGAGGCGAGGCCGCCGGCGGGGCGAAACTCGTAGATGCCACGATAGCGCGCATCGGCGAGCGCGCCGATCGGGACCGTGAAGACCTCGGCCACCTCGATCGGGTCGTGGCGCAATTCGAGCGGATCGGGAATCACGCCGACGAACGGCGCCACCGTGTACCCGCTGACCATCGTGTTCTCGGTCGGGAGCCATCCGAGCAGCTCCACGCTCTCGGGCAGGATGCCCACTTCCTCGTGCGCCTCGCGAAGCGCCGTGTGGCTCAGGTCGCGATCGGTGGGCTCGACGCGCCCGCCCGGGAATGCGACCTGTCCCTGATGGCTTACCTGCTCCGAGCGCCGGATGAAGAGCAGATGGCCGCCGCCGCGGCGCTCGAAGAGCGGCACCAGCACCGCGGCAGCTTTGCCGCCGGCCCTGGGCAAGCGCGGCTCGGGCCGGCTCAGCTTGCGGCGGAGCCTTTCGAGGTGCGGGCTGATCGGGCTGCGATCGCTCATATGCGTCGTGGTTTCCGCATCATCGTGCCATGCGGGGCGCGCCAAGCAAGCGCTGGCGCCGGCAAGGCCTTCCAGCCTAGGCTTGGGGCCGGCGTGCTTCGATGGCCGCAAAATCCGGATGCGTTACCTAATCGGACGTTACCACGAAATCATCCTCAAGGGACGCAACCGCTGGCGCTTCGTCGAGCAGCTCAAGCACAACCTCCGCGACATTATGGCCGACTGCCGAATCGGGATGATACGCGGCGAGGGGCCGCGCATGATTGTGGAGCTGCCCGACGATTTGAGCGATGCGATCGTGGCCGAGCGCGCGTCGCTGCTCTTCGGCCTCCAGAACTTTTCCTTGAGCCGGCAAGTGCCGCTCTCCATTGAGGCGATCGAGCGCGAGGCGATCGCGGCGGCGCAGAGCCGCACGGCGCGCAGCTTCCGGATCCGAACCCGGCGCTCGGACAAGCGTTTTGCGATGAACTCGATGGAGATCGATCGCGAAGCCGGCGCCGCGGTCGTGGCCGCGACCGGGATGAAGGTTGACCTCGACAATCCCGAGCTTACGATCGCAATCGAGGTGATGCCGGACTGCGCCTACGTCTCGGCGGGCAAACATCCGGGCGCGGGCGGATTGCCGGTCGCAGTGAGCGGGCGCGGGATGGCGCTGCTCTCGGGCGGGATTGACTCGCCGGTGGCGGCTCATCGGATGATGCGGCGCGGGCTTAGGCTCGACTTTGTCCACTTTCACAGCGTGCCGTTGCTGTCAGGGGCGAGCCGCGACAAGGCCCGTGAGCTGGTCGCCCATCTGACCCGCTACCAGGCGCGATCGACGCTGATGCTGGTGCCGTTTGCCGATGTACAGCGCGAGATCGTGGCCCGCACCGCGCGGCCGCTGCGGGTCGTGCTCTACCGGCGCTTTATGATGCGGATCGCGAGCGCGCTTGCCGCGCGGACCGGCGCGCGCGTGCTCGTGACCGGCGAGAGCCTGGGCCAGGTGGCCTCTCAGACCCTGGAGAACATGAGCGTGATCGAAAAGGCCGCGGCGCTTCCGATCCTCCGGCCGCTGGTCGGGATGGACAAGAACGAGATCATCGAGCAGGCCCGCAAGCTCGGCACCTTCGAGACCTCGATCATCCCTGACCAGGATTGCTGCACGCTGTTCGTGCCGGCCCATCCCGAGACTCGCGCCGAGCTGGCCGAGGTCGAGCAGGTCGAGTCGGCGTTCGACGTTGCCGGGATGGTCGCGGACGCGGTCGGCAGGACCGAGGCCGAGCGCTTCACCTTCCCGCCGGCGGCGCGACCCGCGCAGGCGCCCTGAGAAGTGGGACGTTTGGAGAGCGGCCCGTTCTCGCTCAAGCTGGTTTCGTGGAATGTGCACGGCCTGCCGTGGCCGGCTTCGCGCGATCGAAGGCGGCGGATACACAGGATCGCGCGAAAAATCCTCGACCTCCGTCCGGACCTCGTGTTCCTGCAGGAGGTCTGGCTGAACTCCGATGCTCGATATCTGCGCGGCACGCTCGGGCCGGATTACGTTTCGATCTTTCAGCCGCGCTCGCGGGGCACTCCCGGTGGCGGTCTGGTCGTATCGCTGCGAAGCTCGGACGGATGGACCGCCGCGGCGCCGCCCGAATTCCGTTGCTTCCAATCTTCGGCGCCGAGATGGAAGGTTTGGGAAGGTGATGGCCTTGGTGGAAAGGGTATTTTGACAATCGAAGTCCGGCGGGACGCGCGCCGTCTTTTCCTGGTAGACACTCATCTACAGTCGCAGTACGCGCGCAGCGATTATGCAGCGGTACGCGAGGCCCAAATCACCGAGCTCGAGGCCTGGGCAGACCGGCTCGATCCGCAAGTCCCGGCCCTGATCGCGGGAGATTTCAACACCGATTACCGGGAGTCTTCGCTATACACGAAGATCCTCGCTATTGGAGCCGACCTGACCGAGAGCGCGCGCCAGCGCTGTGGGCATGGAACCGTGCTCGACGGCACCGGAAGTTGGATAGATTACGTCCTGCTGCATCGAGGCGGAGATTGCGGCGCCTCGTCGGACTTCGAGCTGATTCTCAGCGACGCGCCCGATCGGCCCTACTCGGATCATCACGCTCTGTCGGGAACCATCCACCTCCCGCGATGGTGAACGCATGTGGCCACCGGCGTCTCAACGCGACGGTGCGTTGGCGGACCGGGCGCGCTAGACTGCGAACATACCTGCTTGCACCCGGAGGAAAGCCCGATGGGGGCGCCGTTTCGAGTTGGCGAAATCGATCACGTGGTGGTCCGATGCCTCGATCGGGCGCGGACGCTCAAGTTCTACACCGACGTGCTCGGTCTCAAGGAGGAGCGGCGCATCGACGCGATCGGGCTTATCCAGCTACGCGCCGGCGCCGGCATGGTGGACCTGGTGCCCGCCGCCGAGCGCTCCGAGAACGGTCGCAACGTGGACCACTTCTGTCTGGGAATCACGACCGGGGACATCAAGGAAGTGGCGCGCTGGCTGCGCCAGCGGCAGGCGGAAGTGATCGGAGAGCCGGCGATGCGTTACGGGGCGCGCGGCGCGGGGCTCTCGGTATATGTTCGCGACCCCGAGGGCAACGTTATCGAGCTCAAGCAGATCCCCGGCAGCATCTAACTGCGCGAACCACGTTCCCCCTTCCGCAATGAGCGCCGAATGCCGGCGCGGACGGGGGCGCTCAAAACGCCGTTCGGGCCAGCTTGTTTTTGTTGCTCGCGCCGCTAGAATCGAAGCGTTTGCCGTCGGGGAGGGGTTTGATCATGCTGAACACCAGTCTACGGATCAGGGGTGCGGTTGCATCGGTTTGCGCGATCTGCCTAGTCGCGCTGAGCGCGTGCGGCAAGTCGCCCAGCCGGGTCGGCGAGAACTATCTGGACAGCCTCAAGCTGCGCAACTATCCGGCGGTCTACCAGATGCTGTCGCACCAGGATCAGGTCGATCAAACCCTCGAGCAGTTCCTGACCGATATCCCGATGGCGCCGGATGTGACCAAGGACTGGTTCAGGGTGGTGCTGCTGCAGACGAATTACCAGGTCGGCGAGGCGAAGACGGAGGGCGCCGACAAGGCGGTCGTGCCGGTCAAAGTGACAGCACCCGACTTGGCGCTGTGGGAGCGTACCATCAACGCGAAGCTGACGCCGATACAAAGCCCAGAGAGCGCGGCGCAGAAATCGCTCGACACCGGCGATTACCCCAAAGTCACCTACGATGACTCGATGGTGATGGTGAAGGAGGGCGGCGAGTGGCGGCTTTTCGTTGACTTCGCGGCACGCGACATGATCAAGAAGCAGCACAAGGAAGCGGTCGAACTCTACCACAAGCACGATTTCGACAAGGCGATCGCAGCCTACCAGGACCTGATCGCGGCGCTGGACAAGGAGGAGGCGACCGACAATCAGGGACTCAGGTTCTTCTATGCGCGGGAGTTGACGGAAATCCAGGCCGCGAAGGCACAGATTCCGGATGCGCAAGCCTACGCATCAAAGCTCGTGCTGAGTGATGTGGACATGAAGATGGCGATGTCGCGAGTGCCCGGAATTTTCGGCAAGATCACCAACAGCGGCGACAAGGCGATCGACGAAGTGCAGATGACCGTCACGTACTCCGAGGGCAAGGGCAAGAAGAAAAAGCTGGTTTACACGGAGGAGCACACGCCCATCTCGACGCCGCTGGAGTTCACCAATTTCAGCCGTGCGGTGCTGCCGCTGGTACCGGGCGAGACTCGCAGCTTCGGGTTCAGACTCAGCGCGCCGCCCGACATCCAGCAGAAGGCGACGCCCGATCTCAACGTGAGCGCGATCGCGTTTACGCAATCGCAAGCGCCGCTGCCCACGCCGCCGCCGGCTTCGCCGGCCGCGTCGCCCACGGCTCCCGGCAAGGGGACTCCGGCGGGCGCTTCGCCGGCGGGGGCGGGCGGCGCACCGCCGCCGCCGCTGCCGAAGTAGGGGCTTGCTCGATTATCGGATGGGGGTTGCGCGCGGCTTCTCGCCCGGACCCCTAACCTCCGGTAAAACTTGCATTTCGCAGATGCGCCTTGTGCCCGTCAGGGGCGGCGCGTGACACGGTCCTTTGGCTACCAGGCTCACCGTCGCGATACCCACCTATAACCGCGCGGCCACGCTGCGCCAGACGCTCACCAGCATTCGCGCCCTGAACCTCGGCTTCGATCTGAGCGCGGAATGTATCGTGGTGGACAACAACTCGACCGACGAGACGCCCGCGGTCGTGGACGAGTTGGCGGCCCGCTCGCCGGTGCCGGTGCGCCGGGTGCTCGAAGGGCGGCCGGGCTCGAGTTTCGCGCGCAATCGGGCGGTGCAAGAGGCGAATGGGGACTTCATACTGTTCATCGATGACGACGTGGTGGTCGAGCCGGACTGGGCCCGCGAGATGGTGGCGGAGATCGAGCGGCGCCATCTCGACGCGGCCTGCGGTGCGGTGCTGCCGCGATGGGCCGCGGCGCCGCCGCGATGGCTGGGGCCGCGGCTGTACTCGAAGCTCGCCGTGCACGCTCCGGATGCGCTCGCGGGCGGCGCGGCGACGGAGACGCTAGCCAACTATTTCAGCGCCAATGCCGGTTTCCGGCGCGCGGCGTTCTTGCGCTTTGGAAAGTTTCGCGAGGATCTGGGCGTGGTCGGCGGGAATCCGCTTTCGGGCGAGGATACCGAGCTGTTCGCCCGGATAATCGCCGCCGGCGGTCGGGTCGGCTTTGCGTTACGCGCCACCGTTTATCATCTGATAGGTCCGGAGCGGATGACGCGCGCGTACTTTCGGCACAAGAGTTTTGCCTACGGCGCCGGCAGCGCCTACGCGGGAGGACGAAGCCACAATCGCATAGACAAGCTGGCAAGGAATGCCTGGCGGATGGTGCTCGCGGCGGCGCGCGGCGATGCCGAGGGCGCCTTCTACCATCAGCTCGAGTGCGTGAATTTTCTGGGTTACTGGCGCGGGCGGGCGGTTCGCCGCGCCGCGCCGTGCCATCCGCCGGCACCGGCACAGTCGTAACGCCGCGCCGCCGGCCTCTACCGCGCCCGCGAAAGCGAGGGGAAGGAAATTACTTCCTCACAAAATTGAGCAGTCCCCGGCGTAGCGCGCTTAAAAGGTAGGGAATCAGGTCCATCTCCGCCATCTCTTCAAGGCTTACCCATCGCGACTCGACGTGTTCTTCGGGTCTCAGCCGCACCTGCTGATAGACCGTGAGGCGGCACGCGTAGAGTGCCTGCAGATAGGGTTCTGACTCGGTCTTGTGCAGGCCGAGCAGACGCTCGATGACAGCATCGAGTCCGGTCTCTTCCTCGATCTCGCGCAGCAGGCATCGCTCGAAGCTCTCGCCGAGCGCGAGATGGCCCCCGGGTAAGTCCCAGCTCCCGGGACGATACGGCATCCGCTCGGCGCGTTTGAGCACGATTATCCGTCCTCGATTCGCGATTACGCCATGGACCCCGACAAAGAACTGCACTTCCGCCATTCGATCACCGATTACAGCGTGCCGATTAGAATCGTGGCCCGCTCGCTTGCGGGCGTACGTACGGTCTCATCGCCGGCGGCCCCATCCGCCGCCGCCCGGGGTTTCGATTCGCACCCGATCGCCGGGCTTGAGATTCACATTGACCTTGCCCGGCAGCCTCTGCCGCCGTCCGCCGGAGACCAGGTAATTCGCGCCGGGCGCGCCGTTGCCGCCGCCGTTCAGGCCGTATGGGGCGAGTCTGCGCCGTTCGGTGAGCAGGCTCGCATTCGATTCCACCAGGCATTCCATCTCGCGGATCAATCCGTCGCCGCCGCTGAAGCGGCCGCTGCCCCCGACCCGCGGCGGAGCCGGTACTCCGTGATGCGCATCGGGTAGTACGCCTCCAGCGCCTCGATCGGCGTGTTGAGCGTGTTGGTCATGTGGGTGTGGATTCCCGACGCTCCGGGATGGCCGGGCGCCGCGCCTGCTCCGCCCGCGATTGTCTCGTAATAGGAGAAATACCGCCCACGGATCGAATCATAGCCGCCGACCGTCAGGTTCGACATCGAGCCCGAGCTTGCCGCCGCGATCCTGTCGGGCGCGGCGTGGGCGAGCGCCTTGAAGAGCACATCCACGATTCGCTGCGAGGTCTCGACGTTGCCGCCGGCGACCGCAGCCGGAGGATTGGCGTTAACGATCGATCCGGGCGGAGCGACCACCTTGATTGGCCGCATCAGGCCCTCGTTGGCCGGCACCTCCTCGGCGGCGATGCACTTCATCGCGTAGAAGGTTGCCGAGAGCGTGATCGCGTAGTTGGCGTTGACCGAGCCGCGCACCTGCGCAGCCGAGCCGGTGAAGTCCACGATGGCGCGTCCGCCGCCGACGCGAATCGCGACCTGAATCGCGATCGGGCCGGCCTCAAAGCCGTCGTCGTCAAGATAGTCGCGCGCCCGGTAAACGCCCGGCTTGAGTTTACGCAGCGCCGTCGCCATCAGGCGCGCGGCGTAACCCTTGAGCGCTTCCATCGCCGAGGCGACCGCGTCGCGCCCCGACGACTTGACCAGCGCGCGCAGCCGCTCGGCGCCGACCTCCAGCGCCGCAAGCTGTGCGCGCAGGTCGCCCTCGCGCTCCTCGCGCACCCGCGTGTTGGCCAAAAACAGTTCGAGCACGTCGCGGCAGGGCGCGCCGGCCTGCACGATCTTCACCGGCGGAATTCTAAATCCCTCCTGGTAAATCTCGGTCGCCAGCGCCATCGATCCCGGCGCCATCCCGCCGATGTCGGCGTGATGCGCCCGGTCGGCGGCGAAGGCGAACGGGCGGCGCTCGCGGCCGAGGAAGATCGGCGCGACCACGGTGACGTCCGGCAGATGGGTCCCGCCGGCAAACGGATCGTTGACCATCGCCACGTCGCCGGGGCCAAGCTCGAGATGCTCGATAGCGGCTCGCACCGAGAGCGGCGTGGACCCCAGATGGACCGGGATATGGGCGGCCTGGGCCACCAGCTCGCCGCGCGCATCGAACAGCGCACAGGAGAAGTCATGGCGCTCCTTGATATTGGGCGAGAAGGCGGTCTGGCCGAGCACCACTCCCATCTCCTCGGCTATCGCCGCCAGCCGGTTGTTCATCACCGCCAGCGCGACTGCGTCGAGCTTCATCGCCGCGCCTCCAGATGGAGATTGCCGTACCCATCGACGCGCAGCGAAAACTCGGGCGCTACGTAGGTGGTGGCGCTAAGCTCCGCCACGATCGCCGGGCCCGCAAGCGCGGCACCGGCGCCCAGAGCGCCGCGCTCGTAGACTGCGACCCTCCTGGTGCGCTCGCCGACCGAGGCCGCAATGGTCCGGACCGGGACCGGCTTCGATCGGGCGCGCGCAATCCGCTCCGATACCGCGCCGGACTCGCCCGCTCTCGATCTGAGCCGCAAGTTCACCGCTTCAACCGGCTTGCCCGGCGCGCAATGTCCGAAGGTGCGGCGATGGGCCTGGTGGAAGTCAGCGACGAAACGCGGCGTGAGCGGCACCTCGATCTCGTAGGACTGGCCGCGATAGCGCATGTCCGCCCACAGCTCGTGCCGGATATGCGCCGGAGCTGCGCCCTCTCCGATCAGTTCCCTCCGCGCTCGCGCTATCATCGGCCGCGCCCGCCGCACCAGCGCCGCGTATGCCGGTTCGCCCTCTCTTATCGTCAGCGAGTACTCCCGGCCGAGCGGCGCGCCGAGTGCGCCCCACGCGCACAGCAGCCCCGGATAGCGCGGCATCACGATATGCCTGATTCCCAGTTCGAGCGCGAGCTCGCACGCATGCATCGGACCGGCGCCGCCGAAGGCGAGCAGCGCGAAGTCGCGCGGGTCGAAGCCGCGCTCGACGGTGATCACCCGGATCGCATGCTCCATGTTGGCGTTGACGACCCTGATCACGCCGCGCGCCGCGCCGATCGCGTCGCGCCCCATCGCGCCGCCCAACTCGCTCAGCGCGCGCCGCGCGCGCTCGATATACAGCTTCATCTTCCCGCCCAGGAAGTTTTCGGGCACCAGCCGTCCCGCGATCAGGTCGGCGTCGGTGACCGTGGGCTTATCGCCGCGTCCGTAGCAGGCCGGTCCCGGATTCGCGCCCGCGCTCTCGGGTCCGACCCGCAGCGAGCCGCCCGCGTCCACCCGCGCGATCGATCCGCCGCCTGCTCCGACCGTGTGGATGTCGATAGCCGGCGTGCGGACCGCATAGCCGCTCGGATAGCTGAACGCCCGCAAAGCCGCGCGCCGGTCGAACAGCGATACGTCGGTCGAGGTGCCGCCCATGTCGAAGGTGATGAAGCGGTCGATGCCGATCGCGCGCACCAGCGCGGCGGCGCCGATTACCCCGGCGGCGGGGCCGGAGAGAATCGTCCTGACCGGCTCGATCCGCGCCGGCTCAGCTCCGATCGCGGCGCCGCTCGAGCTCATGACGCGCAGCTTGGCGGCGCTCAGCCGGCTTTCGAGATTCCTGAGATGCGTGACCATCCGGGGCGCGACGTAGGCGTTGACGACCGAGGTCGAGAGGCGCTCGTACTCCCGGTATTCGGCCAGGATCCGATGGGACACGGAGAGCGGGCGTCGAAGCGGGGCGAGCACGCGCGCTATCCGCTCCTCGCTCTTCGGATTGGCGTAGCTGTACAGCAGGCATACCACGAACGCCTCTGCCCCGCACGAATCCGCCACGCGGCGCACGCGTGCGAGCTCGGCGGCGCCAAGCGGCCGCTCGATTCGCCCGTCGAAGCGGGTGCGCTCGTCCACCCCGAAGCGCATCGCGCGCGCCACCAGCGGCTCGGGCCGCGACGGAGCGAGCGCGTACAGCGCGCTTCGGTTCTGGCGGCCGATTTCGATCAGATCTTCGAAGCCCGCGTTGGTGAAGAGCGCGACCCGCGCGCCCTTCTTTTCGAGCAGCGCGTTGGTGGCGACGGTCGAGCTGTAGGTGAGAGCGCCTGCGGCGGCGCCGTCGAGCAGCGCGCGGAGCCCTTCGATTACGGCGCGGGCCGGGTCCTCGGGAGTGGAGAGGAGCTTGTACACGCCGATGCTGCCGTCCACCATCGCGACGATATCGGTGAAGGTGCCGCCGGTGTCCACTCCGACCGCTATCGCGCCGGCGATGCGGCCGCCGCGCGCTCCCCTGCCCTCCCCCAGTCTCCGTCCTGCGCTCACGAGAATTTCAAGAGGATCTTGAAGTTTGGCGGGCTGGCAGCCGCCTCCATCGCTTCAAGCCCGTCCTCGATCGCGTAGACCCCCGAGATCAGCGGACGCGGATCGAGCTTGCCTTGCGCGAGCGCCGCCAGCGCGGGCGCCAAACGGCCGCATCGCGAGCCCACCACCGCGATCTCGTCGATCACGATCGGCGCCAGGTTGAGATTGGCGCCGGCCGCCGCGGTGCTCTTCAGGACGATCGTGCCGCGCGGCCGGACAAGCTCGATCGCGCGCGCCAGCCCGGCGCTCGCGCCGGTACAATCGATCGCTACGTCGAAACCGCTCTCAAGGTTGGTTGCGAGCTCGGTTGAGATGCCGAGCGCGGAAAGCCGGGCGAGTTTTTCGGGGTGATGGCCGGCGAGGATCGGCCGGTAGTCCTCGCCCCGCAGCACCATCGCCACGATCGCGCCGAGCCGCCCGTCGCCGAGCACGCAGATGCTCTGGTTGCGGGCGATCCGGGTCTGCTCGAAGATCTCGTATGCCGCCGCGACCGGCTCGCTGAAAACCGCAAGCTCGTCGGGGACCGAATCGGGAACCGCGATCAGGTTTTCATCGGGAAGGCAAAGCAGGTCCGCGAAGGCGCCGTCGCGGCCGAGAATCCCGAGCACGGTGCGACTGGCGCAATGGCGCGAAAGCCCGCCGGCGCAGCGGTCGCATTTCCCGCATCCCGCGTTGATCTCTCCCACCACCCGCCGGCCGATCAGGTTGCGCTCCGCGCTATGCTCCACCCGTCCGACGAACTCGTGGCCCAGGACGCCGCGGTACGCCATGTAGCCGCGCGCAAGCTCCAGGTCGGTGCCGCAAATTCCCGCTATCCGGACGCGTACGACGCTCTCGCCCGCGCGGGGATGCGGGTCGGGATATTCCCGCTGGAGGGCCAGCTGATGGTCGAGGACAAGCGCACGCATAGTTGCGTCCGCGTCGGCGCGGCGTAGGCAATTGAAACAGAAAACCCGCCAACCGCGCCACCGCCCGTCCGGTTGGCAGCCACTCAGGCCAGTTGATCTCGCTCGGAGATAGCTCGCGGCGCCTATTTCAAAGCCAAGCTTCTTGCCCGCGCTCTGCCGCCATCCCTCACGGCGGATGGACCTTCATCAGCACCTCCAGCACGATAAGCGGCAAGGCGAGCAAACGCGCGTGGGGACAACCGCCGGCTGTGCGGGCATCCCGCGCGGCACGCCGGTTCACCCCATAGGCGTTAACCTAAGCGTTGATATGAGACGGGGACGAGGCGCGTGTCCTCCCTCTCCCACATCTTTAGTGGGAGAGGGGGGATATGCTGGCGGGCCAGCCTAAGGGGCAATCGCCGGTAGTGGGTCATTTTGACGCAGGGTCTACACGAGCCTTGCGCTTTTGTCATTCCCGCGCGCGTGTCTGGCGCGCGAGGAATCCCGGATTCTTAGTGGGCGCGGGCGTCTCTGCCCGCGACTGTGCAGAGGCGGGCAGTCGCCACCGGCGCGGGGACGCCCGCCCCACTTCAGATTTTGGGGCATTCTTCTGTAGTGGGGCGGGCCTCTGTGCCCGCCGGCCTGAGAAAATCGCTTGCTACTCAGCACAACGGAGCGTCAAAAGTTCGACTACATCCAGGGCAACCCTTGGACTCGATGGCCGAACCTTGAAACTTACTGCTGGGTGTGGCCGGTGGATGGTTGAGCGGCGGGCAGTCGGCACCGCCGCGGGGACGCCCGCCCCACTGGCTTTGGCCCACTAGCTTTGGCGCCGTTAAGTTAGCGCCTACGCCCTCATAGCCGGCCGGCATCGCCTCTTGGCGGAGGGCAAGTTCGGAGTCGAAAGTGTTGACGTTAACGGCCGCGTACCACGCGCCGTCGATCGCGATCGCTGCGCCGATGTAGACGCCGCATCTTTGGCAGAGGATGAAATCAGCCGTTCTGAGACCGAAACGGTAGCGGCTCAATTTCCGAGCGGAATGAACGGTGACCTCGACCCGTCCGTTTGGGTCGGTGGTCGTGCGGGCGCCCCCGCGGCGGTGGCGACCGCGGCGGTGGCGACTGTTCGGCTCTGCATGCGACGCGGGGCGAAAATGCCCGCGCCTCGATCAGTAAGAGCGCGCCGCCTTGCCCAATAACTCGCGGGCTACGACCAGCTTCATGATCTGCGCGGTGCCGTCGCCAATCTCCAGCCCGATAACGTCGCGCAGGCGCCTACTGATCGCTGAGCACGTCCTCAACAGCGAGGTGCGGTCTCACCGTTCGAGCAACTGGCGCTCAGGCAAAATCCGAAACCGCCGGTTGCGGCTGATTCGATAAGTTTCGAAATCGTCATGATCGATCGTCATGATAGTGCTCAGGGATTCTCGATTGGCCAGGTGAACCAGGGTCGCATCGGCGAAATCCATCGGCCGATCATGATATCGAGCCATCAGGCCGTCCAGCTCCGGCATGTCGGTGTCATCGATCGGAGCCAGAGTTACCGCTCCGGAACGCAGGAACTTCCAGGCCGCCGCCACTTCTCGGCGGTTATCGCCTACCAGATGAAACAGCTCGGCCAGTACCGCGACAGAAGTTGCCAGAGGCAAGGCGAGAGCCGCGAAAGCTTCGGCACAAGGCCCATGCCAACGATCGTCTCGATCGAGCAGAGCGAGAATCGCGCCTGTATCAATGAGACCGTTGGCGAGCACGTCGATTGGCAAGTCGCGTGCGGATCGCAGCGCGGGCTTGTTCAGAGCGGCGGGGGTTGCCTCCGCGCAGCACACCGATCCACTTGGAGGCGGCCTGATGCAGTCGCTTTTGTTCCGCCTCGTCCGCGCCGTTCGAACGTCCCTGTGCCCTCATCCACTCCTCGACGATGCGGTCAAGAAGCCCCCCAACGGAGTGGTTTGCGCGCCGCGCCGCTCTCTCCAGGGCGTTCTTCATCTCGGCGGACACGCGCCAACTGTAGACCTGAGTTTTCGCCACTGCACTACAATGTAGTGCATGAACCGGTGAAGGTCAACGCGGTTCGGAAACTGCCGCTAGCAGGGTGCTTCTGCCATCGGCGAAGTTTCTCCTCTCGAAAATCCTTTTTTCCGCACCCTGCCAGGCCACGACTCCGCACCGAAACGCGGAGCGTTCATCTTCCCCTCACGAGTTTGGCAACGGCTGCGGGACTGTCGCAGATCTGGTCGGCACCTGACTGAATCAGCTCCGACAATGTTCCGTAGCCATAGGTCACGCCGATGGTAAACACACCGTTGCGCTTACCTGCAAGAACGTCGTGTGCGCGGTCTCCCACGATGGCGGCGAAATTGGCGTCGATTTTTCCTTGCGCCAGGATAGCCCCGAGAGCATCGGCTTTGTCGGCGAGCATCCCGTCGGGCGAGGAACCTATCACCATGTCGAAATAGCCGCGTAGGGAGAGCGCTTGGAGAATCCGCTCCGCGTTAGCGGTAACCTTGGACGTGACAACGAAAAGGTGAGCGCGCTCGCGCAACCGGGCCAGCATCTCGGTTACGCCCTCATAGGCCGCTGATTGGTACAATCCAACGGTAGAGTGACGCCCCAGAAATAGGGATACGGCTTGTTCGAGGTGTTCGGGCGGAGCGGATGCCGGCAGCAGCTTTGAGAAAATTTCCCGCAACGGAGGTCCGACGCACCAACGCAGGCTCTCGGCCGGCGGCGGCGCCACACCGAGGCGCTTCAGCGCGTAGCGAATACTGTCCGCGATCCCGAGCCCCGGATCGATCAGCGTGCCGTCCAGATCAAAAAAGATATTAGCCGGGATTTCCATCATGACCTTGCCGGCCAAGCTACTTATCCTGAAACCCGCGTGAAAAATATAGCGGCGAAAATCCGGGCGGATTCGCGATCGATGCCCAGGCGAGAGTTCAGCAGCGGAGAGAAAAAGTTCCCGACCTGGACTAATCCAGGCGATCTTTTCGATCAGTCCGAAGACGTGGCGGATGACTTGCCCGACGCGGAGGACTTGGACGGCTTCGAATCGGACGGCTTGGAAGACGGTTCGCCCTTGGAAGACTCGCTCTTGGCGGACTCGCCCTTGGCGGAGGAGTCCGAGGCCGGCTTGCCGTTGACTGCCGACTCGGACGAGGCGGAGGTATCAGATGCCTTCGAGCCGGAACGGGCGTAGTCGGTCGCGTACCAACCCGAGCCCTTCAATACGAACGAGGAGCGCGAAAGCAAGCGCTCAACCTTGCTCTTGCACGTGGGACAGCGTTTTAACGGCGCCTCGGTGATGCGCCGGGTTACCTCAAAGACACCGCAGGTCGGGCATTGGTATTCGTATATCGGCATGGTTGGACGTTCTCGCCCTTAAACTTAGGTAATCACCGATCTCAAGCCTGTCAATCGGTTATTCCGGGATGGGGCCGCCCCAGGGCGACCGCTGCTTTGGACGATGCGCACGGTCGGGACCAACGGGTCTTCAAAGTCCGAGAGCGAACCGTATTGCCGCGTCAAGCTCGCGAAGTTTCTCGCGACTCAGAGCCGAGATTCGATCGCGAAGATAAGCCTTTGGGATCGTGAGGATCGAATCCAGATTCGCCACGCACGGCTTCGTCAAGCCGTCCTTAGGTCCCAACAAAACCTCAGACCGAATCCGACGAATTCGCATAGTTACGGGTGCTACTGTCACCATGGCGCGAACCGCGTAGGCCTCGTCGCGCGATAGCAGCACAACCGGGCGCTTACCCGCGGGAGGGTCAAGCTCGGTCCACCAGACTTCTCCCCGCCTCACTTCCAGGGCTCGGAATCGAACACTTTCCTGCTCAGCACGCCTGCCTCTTTGATTTCTTCGTCCATCTCCGGATATGCCACATACCCTTGAACGTACTGCTCGACGTGCTCGCGCTCCTGCTCCTCTCGGAGCATGCGCTCGACCGCGCACCTGAAGAACTCGCTGCGGGTCTGCCGCCGCGCTTTGCGCTTGCGCTCCGCAAGGCGCAGAAGCTCATGCGGCAGGCTAATCGCAACTCTGACGGCTTTCCCCATTTTCCTACCCGATTCATACGGAAGTATGACTCGAGGCTCAGGGGACTGCAACCGTCGCACAACTCTGGCACGATGCGCGCAAGCGCCACCGCATTCCGGTAGACCTTGCCGCCATAAGCGGCCATGATCCGTTCGCAACTATTGCAATCATGGCCGGTCGGGTGATAACGTCGTTTGCGTGACAAGGGCCGGTTGGGCAAGGTCGCCTGCATACAAGTCGAGGGATTGAGCCTGTGGTTCAATTCGAGCGACCACCTCCCTCCTCACTTTCACGTGAATAAAACCGGGGGATGGGAGATACGAATTTACTTCCTTAGCTGCTCGGAGCGTCTGCTGAACTTCGACACTAAATGGGGTACAGGCCCTTCAGGGAGACTTCAGAAAGAGCTCCTGAGATTGGTACTCGACAATCGGACCGCTCTTCTCACGGAATGGGAACAAAAGGTATGCAGATAGAATCGCCACAGCATGGTAATTACGCATTGGTGCTCTGCGACGACAACAAAGACGGGCGTATTCCGCTCGGGTTTCCGGTTCTGCGGTCCAAGTCGGTGCAGGCCGCGCGCCGATATCAGCACGTCTTCGTGCTTTGCTCAGCGCTGCACTTGCGACAAGCTGCAAAATTCGTCAGCGAGGTCAACCGGGAACATCGCCTACAAGCCCTGTTTCTCAGAAGTGATGTTGAACCCGCGTTGCTGCCGCAGATGCTGGATAGGGCTGGACTCCGTTTTGTCCGCAACATTCTCGTGCATTCCGAGTCGTCGCTCCCCCACCGCGTTCTGGCTGCGTGGCTCCGGAATGCTCAAAGCGAGTTGATTGCGCGCGCTACAGTTGCAGACGATCGCCTGATCGTCGTTTCGTGCGAGCCGAAGACATACGAAATCCGTTTCGATCAAATGCCGGCGCTAAAGAGAATCGCGCCTCAGCAGCGACGCAATTTCGAGATCGCAGAAGACGGCAGCTTCATCTGGTGGCCTTCAGAGGATATCCATCTCGATCTTGATGCCCTCAAGACAGTGATCGATCCCACTTCGCGTAAGAGGGCTGAGCGGCTTCGGCGAGAGCACGGCGGTCAGTATGGAGCCGCCATTGCCGCAGTCCGTAAAGCTCATGGTCTTCGGCAAACTGACATACCTGGCCTCTCGGAACGTCAGCTTAGGCGAATCGAGGAAAGCGGCGCAGTGTCGCTCCGCACTATCGAACAGCTCGCGAGAGCCCACGGAATGTCAACCCGTGATTACTTGGACGCTTTGGCACGCAAGCTAGGGCCGGCGTCGCAGCCCATTGGGGACACAAATAGGGCCGAAGGGAAAGAAAATATGCCCCTTCCGCCTGCTTGCGCTCACGCTCGCGGAATTCCCGGATGAAGTGCCCGACTTCAGGCAGCGCTGGAAAAGTCGATCAGCCGGCTGACTATTTCGGCTGGATTGCGGGTCGCGATCCGCACGACCTTGTCGCGGCTGGTTGCGCCCCGAACGATCGCAATCGCGGAGCGCGGGAGCCCGGCGGCGCGGGCGATAAACTCGATAAGCTCTTGGTTGGCGCGGCCCTTCTCCGGAGGCGATCCGACGCCGACCACCAGCGCGTCGGAATCGACGCGGAGCAGACCGCGGCGCGATGACCTCGGGCGCAGCCGGACCTGAACGCTCGCGAAGTCGGCGCCCGCGGTGAGCCAGGCCGCATTCGCCATCCAGCGCCGATCAGGCGAAGCCGCTGACGAGCACTCGCGCCAGGTTCGGGATCAGATAGCCCTGTAGGAAGTAGATCGCGAAAAGGACGAGCAGCGGCGAGAGGTCCAATCCCCCGAAGATCACCGGAACGTGCTCGCGCACCCAGTTAAACACCGGCTCGGTGACCGCGTAGATCGCGCGCACGATCGGATTGTACGGGCTGGCGTCGACCCAACTGATCACCACCGACGCGATGACCACCAGGCTGTACAACCACAGAAGCTGGTTAAGGGTCCCGGCGATCCATAACACCAGGTTCGTGTAAACGAACATGCTCTCGGCAGAACTCCCCTACTCCTGACGCCCCAGCTCGCGCGAGCGCTCGGCGGCGGCGTGAACGGCGTTCGCCACGATATCAGAAAAGCCCGCCTCGGCGAACCTGCGCAACGCCGCCTCGGTGGTGCCGCCCGGCGATGCCACTATCCGGATCAGCTCGGCGGCTTCGAGCCCGCAATGGCGCATGTGATGCTCGGCCCCGCGCACCGTCTGCAACGCCATCCTGAGCGCCAGCTCGCGCGGGAGTCCATCGGCGACCGCGGCATCGGCCAGCGACTTGATGAACAGGTAGACGTAGGCGGGGCCGCTCCCGGAGAGCGCGGTTACGACGTCGAGGTCGCGCTCGTTGCGGAGTTCGACCGCGTCGCCGACTGCCCGGAAAATCCTGAGCGCGAATGCCATGTCGGCCTTGCTCGCTCCGCTGCCGCGCACCAGCCCCGCCATCCCGTGACCGACCATCGCGGGCGCATTCGGCATCACCCGGATCAGCCGCGCTGCTTTTCCGATCGCACGCTCGATTCGGGCGATCGGGATGCCGGCCGCAATTGAGATAAAGAGCCGGGTCGCGGCTGCGGGCGCGGGGCTCGCCGAGGCGCGGGTTGCGGCGCCAATCCCTTCCAGCACCGCATCGATGGTCTGCGGCTTCACCGCGATCACGATCGCCGGCGCTTCGGCTACGACTTCGAGGTTGTCGGCAGCGGTCGCGATCCCGAGCGTGCGGCTGAGCTTGCGCCGGCGCGCCGGGTCGATATCGGAGGCGATCATCTGGGAAGCCTTGAAGACTTTTTTGGCGAGCAACCCCCGCGCCAGCGCCTCGGCCATATTGCCGGCGCCGATGAAGCCAAGTTTCCTTTTCAACTTCAACTCAGTTTGCTCCTGCGGCGCTCAATGCTTCACCGGCCGCTCGCCGAAGATGGCGCGGCCGATGCGAACGATCGTAGCGCCCTCTTCGATCGCGATCTCGAAGTCGTCGCTCATTCCCATCGAAAGCTCGCTTAGCTCAAGGCCGGTCGCCGCCGCAAGCCGGTCGCGCAAGTCGCGAAGCCGCGCAAAATGCCCGCGCGCGCGTTCGGTCCCGCCCGCCGCGGGCGGTATCGCCATCAGGCCCATCACCGCAACCTTGTCGCGCACCGCTCCAATCAGCTCCCCGAGACGCTCCGGCGCGACACCATGCTTGCTCGACTCGCCGGCGAGGTTCACTTCGATCAGCACCGGCGTCGGCGGCATAGGTCCGGCTCTCGCCAGGGCCGCCGCGAGCCGCTCCGAGTCGAGACTATGGATCAGGTCGAAGCACTGCACTGCGTTGTTTGCCTTGTTGGTTTGCAGATGCCCGATGAGATGCCATCGGAGGTCCGCAAGGTCGGCGAGCGCGATGCGTTTGCGAGCGGCCTCCTGGACGTAGTTTTCGCCGAACTCGCGCGCGCCCGCCTGGTAGGCCGCGCGGATCGCGTCCGGGCTCTGCGCCTTGGTCGCGAGCACGAGACGAATCGAGGCATCATGCCGCGCGGCGCGCCGCGCCGCAGCCTTGATACGCTCGCGCACCTCGCCGATACGCGCGGCGATCTGATTGTGGATGCTCATCGTAGAGCTCCGGCCGGCGCTACAGGCCGTGCCGGCGCAGCGCTTCGAGCACTTCCTTGGTCGGCAATCCCATCACGTTGTCGCGCGGGCCCGCCACCGCGGCGATAAACTCCGCGCCCTGGCCCTGGATTCCGTAGCCGCCGGCCTTGTCGAAAGGCTCACCGCTTCGAATGTAGGCTTCAATCTCGTCCGCCGACAGCGGGCGGAAGGTGACGCGGCTGACGACCGGCGCGCTTTCCAGGATCGCGCCGCGGCGCGCGATCGCAAACGCCGTGATTACCGCGTGCTCGCGGCCGGATAGCTGCGCGAGCATACGGCGCGCCTGTTCCGGGTCGCCTGGCTTGCCGAGAATCTTCCCGTCGCATTCGACCACGGTGTCCGCCGCCAGCACCAGGTCGGGCAAGGAGCGCTTGGAGACCGCGATGGCCTTTTCGCGCGCCATCCGCATCGCATACTCGCCGCTGGTCTCGCCCGCGCGCAGATCCTCCGACACGCCGCTTTCGACCACCGAGAAGCGCACGCCGGCTTCGGCGAGCAACTGATGGCGCCGGGGTGAGGCGGAAGCAAGGACCAGGCGCGGCCGGGGCGATTGTGATGCGTCGTTCACGCAACCGAACTGTTGCCAGACAAAGCCGCACACGGCAAGCGCCGACACCCAATTGAGGCGGGTGAACCGTGATGCTAACCAAATGATCCGGGATGCGAGAATCCGCCCACATGTCGGATCAGTGAAACGTGAAACGTGAAAAGTGAAAAGTGAAAAAGATCGAAGCAGCTCGTACCGTTCCAACTGGTTACGGCAAATGAGAAGAGCGGATCGGTCCACTGTTGCACCCTACAGGTTGGGGGCAGAAAGTTGGAACGGCACTTGCCGGCTGCCGCGCGCGGCGATCCTATGCCTGCTCCTGACGGGGGCCGGATACGCTTGCGGGGCCAGCGCGCGGGCCCAAGGCGCCGCGGCCGCCGCCACACCATCCGCCGAGTCGCACTCCGGCAGTCGGACCCGCAGCGCTGTCGGCGGCGACCCGCAGTACGCTTTTGTCGAAGGATACAACGCATACCGAAATCACGATCCGGCGCTCGCCGTCGAGCGGCTCAAGCCGGTGGCGGCCGGCTATCCGCAGCTCGGCGACTACGCGCTCTACTACCTGGGCTTGGCCGAGCGCGAGTTGGGACAGCGAGAAGAGGCTGTCGCCACGATGCGCCGGCTTTCCGGCAGCTACCCTCAAAGCGTGTTCGCGGAGCGCGCCGAGCTTGCGACGGCGGCGATGGAACTGGGCCGCGCCGGCGAGGCCTCGGCGCTCGCTGCGCGCCTGATGGGAGAAACCGCCGAGGCGCAGATCGAGCAGGAGGCGCGAATCGTCCTGGCGCGCGCGCTGATGGCCTCCAACGATCCGCGCGGCGCATACGAGCAGCTCGAGACCCTGCGCAGCAGGTATCCGCGCGAAGCGGCCGACGCGCAGGCCCGCACCATCGAGCAATCGCTCCTGGCCGCGCACCCTGAGATCGTCAACGTCAACTCGCTTGCGTACCGCCGGAGCGAGGCCGAGTTGCTGCTCAAGGAAGGCCTTGCCGCCGAGGCAGCCGCCGAGAGCGAAGCCGCTTTGCGGCTTAAGCCGCCGCGCGCGATTCGCGCGGAGTTGTTCTGGATCGAGGCTCGCGCCGAACATTCGAATCCGCCCCGGGCGAAGTATGCGGCCGGCGAGTACCTGGAGCTCGAGCCGGATGGAGCGCACGCCGCGGCCGCGCTCGACATGATCGGGCACATCTTCTGGAACGAGGACGACACCGAGAGGGCTCGGGTATTCTTCTATCGCCTGGTCGGCGAGTTCCCGGCAAGCCCGATAGCGCCCGAAGCGCTGCTCGCGATCGGCAGGTCGTTCGAAGATGAGCGCGAACTCGACCGGGCGCGCACCGCCTACGAGAGGCTCTACGCGGCCTATCCTTCGAGCGAAGCCGCGGTCGAGGCGCGCTTTCGCGCGGCTTTCACGCTCTACATGGACGGCGATTACGAGGCCGCGGCGCGGCGCTTTGCCGCGATGAGCGAGCGGGCGGCAGACGGCGCGGAGCGCGACCGGTTGGGCTACTGGCGGGCGCGCGCGCTGGAAAAGGCGGGCAAGTCCCGCCAGGCCCGGCCGATTTACTCAAGCGTTGCGCTCAGTATCGAGAGCAACTACTACCCCGCGCTCGCCGGGCTGAGAATCGGCGTCCGGCCGCCGACAATTCCGGCGGCGAGCGCGCCTGACCCCGGACGCGACGCGCCGCCAGCGCTGGGCGGCGACGCCGGCTTCCATCTGAGGCGTGCGCTCGCTCTGCGCTCGCTTGGGCTTGAGAATCTTGCGCCTGCGGAGCTGAAGGCGCTCGAGAGTTTCACGCCCGGTATCCCGGCCCTGCGCGGTTTCGTTCTGGCAGGCTACCAGGATGCCGGCGCGTGGCACCTGGCGGTCCGTGGGGCGGAGCGGATGGCGGCGCGCGGTGAGATAGCTCCGGAAATGGCGGAACGGATCCGCTATCCGCGCGCCTATTGGGATTTGATCCTCTCGGCGGCCACCCGCGATCGCCTCGATCCCTACCTGCTGCTGGCGCTCACCCGCCAGGAGAGCCTGTTCGACCCGCACGCGCGTTCCTCCTCCGACGCCCGCGGCCTGATGCAGCTTCTGCCGACCACGGCCGTGCGGGTTGCCTCGGTACCCGGGGCGAGCCGGCTCGACTTGTACAATCCCGCGATCAACATCGAACTCGGCTCGTCATACCTGCGCCAGCTTCTCAGCCAGTTCAACGGCGACCGCTTCAGGGCGGTGGCGGCGTACAATGGAGGGGAGCACGCGGTCGAGAAGTGGAGGGCGAAGTTCCCCGGCGACGACGACCAGTGGGTCGAAAATATCGGCTATCGCGAGACTCGCGACTACGTAAAGAAGGTAATCGGCGGTCTGCGCGAGTACCGGCTGCTGTATCAGTCACGGGCGGCGGGCTTGCGCCCGTAGCCGGAGCAAAATTCAACCCACGGAAAGCCATCGAGTTGCTGCCGAGGGACGGCTGCCGGTTGCGATGGAGTCTCGGCAGGCTCGGCTGCTGCCTTGACAAACCTGCAAGCAACGGGCTTCAAAGAGATTTGAGGCTGATCCGCGTGCGTGCGCGTGAATTCAAAGCGATCTTCTTCGATCTCGACGGCACCCTGGTCGATATCCACGGCCCGCTCTATATTGCGGCCAAGAACGCGCTCGACCAGCTTGGCCATTCGCCGCCGCTCACCCGCGAGCGCTACTACGAGGCGATGTCGCAAAACGACATGTGGCTTGGGATTCCCGAGCACATGCGCCCCGAGTACGCCCAGCTCGCCTGGGCCTACTTCATAACCGAGGTCGATCGCACCGAGCGGCTGGAACTGCTGCCCCACGTGCAGGAGACCCTGTCCGAGCTCAAGCGGCGCGGTTACACCCTGGCGGTGGTCACCAGCCGTCCCGGGGAGCCGCGCCGCCTGGTGGAGAAGCTCGCCATGGTAGGGTTGGCCGCCTACTTCGACATGGTCGTCACCCAGAGCACGACTTCGCTGCGCGCGCTCGACAAGACCGACAGCCTCAAGCAATCGGCTCGACGCGCCGGCACGATTCCCCACGCCTGCATGTATGTGGGCGACGAGCCACGCGACATCATGGCCGCCGCCAGCGCCGGCTTCGGGGCCGCGGTGGCGGTGGCGACCGGCGCGGCCGGCTACGAGCATCTCGCGACCCATCCGCACTTCAAGCCCGACTATGTGCTGCGCTCGATGGGCGAGCTGATCGGATTGCTCGATCGGCTCAAAGGGGACGAGGCAGGGTAGCGTGGCGCAGCGCGCTGTGGAATCGACTCAAGCTGCGCAGGCGCTTGCGGATCTCAAGGTTGTCGAGCTGCCGTGCCTCGACCCGATGCCGTATTTCGCGGCCGCGATGGCCGGCAAGGCATTCGCCGACCTTGGCGCCGAAGTAATCAAGGTCGAGCCGCCAAGAGCCGGGGCGGCGGAGCGCCGGCGCGGGCCGTTTCGCGACGAGATGCCGGACCCGGAGACCGGCGGGCTCCATCTCTACCTCAACACCAACAAGCTCGGGATTACGCTCGAGCTCGAAAATCCGCGCGGGCGCGAGCTGCTGTTCAGGCTGCTGGAGTCGGCCGATATCGTTCTTGACCCGAATCCGCCGGCGATCGGCGAACGGCTCGGGATCGGCTGGCGCACGCTGGCCGAGCGATTTGCGCGGCTGGTGGTCGTGTCGTTGACGTTTTTCGGCACGCAGTCGCGGTATCGCGATGCGCGCGGCGGCGACCTGATCGCGACCCAGATGAGCGTGGTCGGATGGGAAACGCCGATCAACCAGGTCACCGATCCCCAAAACCAGCCCCCGCTCAAGCCCGCCGATCGCCAGGCCGACTACCTGACAGGCTTTACTGCCGCCGGCGCCGCGATGTGCGCCCTGTTCCATCGCAAGCGCACCGGAATGGGACAGCACGTTGACGTGAGTCAGTGGCTGGCGATGGTGAGCATGGCGCGGCCGGCGATCGGGGTCTTCACTCACGATGCGCCGGGCGCTCCCTATTACGAACGGCTCCTGGACCGCCGCAAGCGCGGGATGCCGTGGGTCTATCCGTGCAAGGACGGATGGGTCAGCTTCAGCGCGATTCCGGATCGCTTCTGGCGCGGCACCAAGGCCATGATGGGCAATCCCGAGTGGGCCGAGAGCGAAATCTTCTCGAACCTGCTTTCGCGTGCTGAGCACTCCGATGCGATCGAGGCCGGGCTGCTCGGATGGTTCGCCGAGCACGGCAAGGAGGAAATTTTCGAAAAGGCGCAGGCGAATCACGTGCCGTGCTTTCCGGTCTACTCGCCGGCCGAAGTTGCCCAGCATCCGCAGTACAAGGCGCGCAACTTCTTTATCTCCCGCCAGCATCCCGTGGCCCGCGAGGTGCGGATGCCGGGGGCTCCCTGCATCTTGTCGCGCACGCCGTGGCAGGTGCGGCGCGATGCGCCGCGGCTCGGCGAGCACAATCGCGAAATTTTCGGGCAACGGCTGAAGCTGGCCGATGCGGAGCTGAAGCTGCTCGCCGATGACGGGGTGATCTGATGGCTCCAGTTGTGCCGACGGACGAATTGCCTCTGAGCGGAATACGAATCGCCGACTTCGGCTGGATCTTCGCCGTCCCGCACGCCACCGCCTGGCTGGGCGCGCTCGGCGCCGATGTAATCAAGGTCGAGACCAGCCTCTTGCCCGACATCGTGCGTTTTCTGGGCGGCACAGACGGGATGCCGGGAATCAACCGCAGCGGCATGTTCAATTCGATCAACTTCTCCAAGCGCAGCCTCGCGCTCAACCTGGCGCATCCTGAAGCGCGCGAAGTCGCCTACCGGCTGGTCAAGCTAAGCGACATCGCGACCGAGAACTTTACGGTCGGCAACATGCGCAAGTTCCGGCTCGGCTACGAGGATCTGCGGCGCGTGCGACCGGACCTGATCATGCTGTCGGGCACCCCGCTCGGGCAGAACGGACCCTACGCCAACACGGTCGGATGGGGCCCGACCACGCAGGCCTTCGCCGGCATGTGCCATCTCACCGGGTATCCGGGCGGCTTTCCGTGCGGGATCGGCGGCACTTGGCCCGACTTCGCGGTCGGCGTCGCGATGGTGTTCGTGTTGCTCTCCGCACTGCACTATCGCGACCGCACCGGGGAAGGGCAGTATATCGATCTGTCGATGGCGGAGACGGTGAGCGCGATGCTTCCCGAAGCGTTCATGCAGTACATGCTGAACTGGCGCGATTCGGCGCCGCAAGGGAATCGCGACACTTGTATGGCGCCGCACGGAGTATTCCCGGTCTCCGGTGAAGATTCCTGGGTCGCGATCGCGATTGCCACCGACGATGAGTTCGCGGCCCTGTGCCAGGTGCTGGGCGCCTCCGGGCTGGCCTTGGACCCGCGCTTCGCGCGGCTTGGGGGCCGGCTGCGAAACGTCGATGCGCTCGAAGCCGAGATCGCCGCGCACACTCGCGCCTTCGAGCGCGACGCGCTGGTCGCGAAGCTGCGCGCCCGCAACATCGCCGCCGGTCCCGTCTATCGCACCGACGAGCTGATGAAAGATCCGGCGCTGCGCGACTCCGGGATACTGGTCAAGCTCAAGCATGGCGAGGTCGGCGAGCGCGTGGTCCCCGGGCTGCCGGTGGGCTTCAGCGCGATCCGCCCCGACTATCGGCCCGCGCCCACGATCGGCGAGCACAGCGACGAGGTGCTGTCGGGACTACTCGGATACTCCGATTCGGAGATCGCCCGCCTGCGCGAGCTCAACGTGCTAATCTAGCGTCTCGAGTCTGAAGCTCACATCAAAAGTCGCGGCGCTCCGATCCACCTCCCCCCGCGCCTCTGATGGAGCGTCCCAAACTCCCGACTAGACGATGACCAGCGGGCCGATTCCCGGTGGATAGCCCGAGGGCTTGCCGACCATGAACAGGCGCAGCGGCTCGTAGTGGTTCTCAGCGGTGAACGGGGCAAGGAAGCTCTGTCCGCAAAGATCTTCCCTCACAAAGAAGGCGTTGACGCCGGCAAAGCAGCATCCCACCAGCTTGTAACCCTTGCTTGCGCCGAGCTTTTCGAGCGCCTTGAGGCTCGCGCCGAAGTAGCTGGTCCAGTCCCATACTCGCGAGACGTCGTAGGGAATCGTGACTGAAGCCGGCGGCTGCCACAGAGCGTTGTACTCGATCACTACGATCCGCGGGCGGCGCGCCGAGACGGCCTGCCATACCCAGTAGTCGTTGCCGTCGATATCGATGCTAAGCAGGTCGGGCTCGTCGCAGGGTACGAGACGGGAAAGCACATCGTTGATGTTGTCGGGCGTGACGATGACCTGTTCGAGGTGGAGGCGCTTCTCCTCCTCGATGAAGACCCGGAAACGCGCGCGGATTTGTTCGACAGCGTCGCCGTTGCGCTCCATCCATAATCCCCGCCATCCTGCGACGATCAGGTTGAGCGTGTTCGATTGAAATCCGCCGGCGGCGCCGAACTCTACGCAGAAGCGGTTGACCGTACCGACCCGGCGGAAGATCTCTTCGATGATCCCGTCCTCGTCGTTCTGCGAGTACACGCGATAGCCGGACTTGAGCAGACGGAGGTCCTCGCTGTAGCGGGGAAGCCGCATCAAACGGTCGCGATACTCCAGGCACTGCAGCTCGTGGAGTTGCGCGATTTCCGCCTTGACGCCGTCGATCCGGCGCGCAAGGCGCCTCAGTCGTTTGCCGGTCCCGAACATGTTCGCGCCTATACGATCCAGCTTCACCGGGGCGACGGTGCTTCGGGCGCAAACTATAGTTGCAGCATCGCACGCCCGCCAGTGGCCGTCGTGGAGGCTCCGGGCCGCAATTGCGCCGGGGCGGCGACCTGCGGCGCAGGCCGCCTCATCCCGCGCCGGTGAGGAGATACGACCCCGGGCGCCGATTGATCGCAGCTTTGGCCGAAGGATACATTACCCAATCGCCTCAACGGACTTGCAGCGGCCAGTGAACAAGTGAGCAGCGGTTCCAAAGCGCGTCTGCCGGATTTCATAGCGGTCGGTCCGCCCAGGACCGCCACCACGTGGCTGGACCGGGTGCTGAGCGGGCGGGTGGGCCTGCCGCGCGAAGTCAAGGAAACCCACTTCTTCAGTTGGCATTACTCGAAGGGACTCGACTGGTACCTGGACCACTTCCGCGAATGCCCGGCGCATCTCCCGATCGGCGAAGTCTGCGCGAGCTACTTCGATTCGGTCCACGCGCGCCATCGAATCGCGCAGCACATCCCGCGATGCAAGATCATCTGCACGCTGCGCGACCCGGTGCAGTGGCTGTACTCGTTCTACAGGCTTCAGCGCCGCGTGGGCCGAGTCGCGGTCGGATTCGAAGCGGCGCTGGTGAAGCACTTCGACCTGATGTTTTCGCGGACGCGATTCGCCTTCCTGACTGCCGGGTGGCAACAGTCCTTCGGCCGCGACAATGTACTGGTGCTGCTCCTCGATGATCTCGTAAACGACCGCCAGGCCTGTCTCGACCGCTTGTGCAACTTTATCGGTATCTCAAGGATCGCGGTTGACCCTTCGGCAGCGGTCGGCGACGGCGCCAACCTGATCACGCACGCGCCGCGAAGCCGCCGGCTGGCGCACAACGCTTCGCACCTGATGGACTGGATGCGGGAGCATCGGATGTACGGCACGATAGAGCGGCTGGAGCGTGCCGGCGTGTGGCGCTACTGCCTGGAGGGTGGCGAGAAGTTTGAGCCGATCGACCCGGCGCTCGAAGCGCGTCTGCGGGAGCTGCTGCGGCCCGAGGTTTACGCGTTGGAATGCATACTGGAACGCGACCTCTCGGCCTGGAAGAATCCACCACCGGGCCAGGTTGCACCGCGTGAGGCGCAGGACGGATCGCGCGACTGGCAACTACCGCGCCGGTAGGGAGTCGCCTCAAGCGGCGGCGGCGCATGACTGGTACACCTCGATGAATCGCGCCGCGACGCGCGGCCAGGCGTATTGAGCCGCGAGCGCCGGCCCGCGCTCGCTCATCCGCTTGCGCAATTGTGCATCGTCGAGCAGCTTGCCGACGGCTGCGGCGAGTTCGCCGGGCTCGTTGCGCCCGACCAGCAACCCGGTCTCGCCCTCCCGCACGATCTCCGGGACCCCGCCGGTCCTGGTCGCGACAATCGGGGTCCCGCACGCCATCGCTTCCAGAAAGACCTGGCCAAGCGGCTCGGCGAACCGGCTCGGCATCGCGAACAACATCGCGCCCTTGTACAGACCCCACAGCCCGGCCTGCGCGACTGTGCCAAGCATCTCGATCCGGCCGCCCAGCGCGGATTCTGCGACGATCGCCTCGACCCGCGCGCGGTCTGGTCCGTCGCCCGCGATCAGCAGGTCGAGTTCAGGATGATGGGGGGCAAGCGCCGCGAATGCGGAGATCAGGACATCGATCGCCTTGTGCGCGAGATAAAGCCGCGAGACGCACAGGATGTAGGGCCGTTTACGATCATACGGCTGCGCCGACCGGGCCGCATCCACGTCCACTCCGGCGCTGATTACGTGCGCTGCGCGCGCCTGCGGCAGCATCGACACGAAGAAATCGCGCACGAACGCGGAACACGCCGTGAATGCGGCGGCCGCGCTCAACGCCGCCACGGCCTTGTCGCCAAGCCTGCCGCGCTCGGCAAGGTCGGCCACGTGGAAGCTCTGCACCAGCGGCACGCCTGCGGACCGGCATACGCCGGTCGCCGTTGGATAGCGGTCCCATCTGCAGAGATGGCTGTTGACGACATCGGGCCGCCACTTGCTCAGGAAGCCGACAAACTCACGGCGACGCCGGTAGTAACCGCGTTGAAAGAATCGATCGAGATGGCCCATCGAGAACGGCCTGGAGTGCGGAATCTCGATATACGCACACTCCACGTCCCCGTGCGGCGTACGCTCGTAACCATTTTCGCGCGCCCGCCGGTCGAATGTTGAAACCACCGCCACCCGATGGCCGATGCGCAGCAACTCGCCCGAAAGGCTCTCAACCAGTTGAGCGACACCGCCGACGGCGTTGTAACCCTCCAGCAGCATCGCCACGCGCATCGGAGACGGCAAGGCCGCAGAGGTTACGGTCGCCTGATTTGCCACGCTTCAGCGAAAGACGGCCGGCGCTTGCGGCACGGCCGCTCTCCGCTCCAGGCAGGAGCGGAAGACTTGTTCGTAACGCGCGGCGCATCCGGCCCAGGTGTAGTTCTCGAGCACCAACTTGCGCCCGCGCTCGCCCATTCGCCGCGCCTGCTCCGGATCGGCCAGCAGCCTGCGTATTGCCGCCGCCAGAGCGCCGACGTTGCCTTCGCGAGCGATGTAGCCGTTAATCCCGTCGTGGATAAGGTCGCGCGCGCCGCCGGTGTCGGTGGCCACGACCGGCGCGCCCGCAGCCATCGCCTCCAGGTAAACCAGAGGCAGGCCTTCGCCGGGGCGGCTGGCCAGCGCGAACAGCCTGGCCCCGGCGTAGTAGCGTCGCAACTCGTCTCGGGGAATGGCGCCCGCGAGTAGTACGCGGTCCCGCAAGCGCGCAGCCGCGATGAGCCGCTCGATGCGCTCATGGTCGGGGCCGCCGCCCGCGATCAGAAGGTCGACCTCCGGAAACTCCGCTGCTAACAGGGCGAAGGCTTCGACCAGAACGTCGAACGCCTTGTGCTCGAGCGCCAGCCGTCCGGCCGAGAGGATGAACGGGCGGGCGCGGCGGTAAGGCTCGGGCGGACAAGCCGCAGCGGCATCGACGCCGCCGAATATGACGTGGGCGGCGCGGGCTTCGGGCACGAATTGGGCGAAGAAATCGCGGACCGCGGCGGAACATGCCACCAGCGCGTCCGCGTCGGCCAGCGCCAGCAGCCCTTTTTCGCCGAGCCGGCCCCGTCCTCGCTCGTCCGAGACGTGGAAGGTCTGGACCAACGGCACGCCGGCCCTGCGGCAAGCGCCGGTCGCCGTCGGATAACGGTCCCACGTGTCGAGATGGCTGTTTACCACGTCGGCTTGCCAGTTGCTGAGCAAACGCAGAAACCTGCGGCTGCCGGTGTAGCAGCTCGGCCGGATGAAGCGCTCAAGGTGCCGCAGCGTGAAAGGCCGCGCGCTGGGGATCTCGAAGTATGTGCATTCGATCGCGCCGGCGCGGGGGGTGCGTTGGTAGCCGCGCTCCCGGGCCGCCCGGTCGAATGTCGAGATCACGCCGACTTGATGGCCAAGTTGGTTCAGTTCAGAGGCGATAGAATCAACGAATTCCGCGATGCCGCCGAGCGCGTTGTAGCGCTCGACCAACATGAGGATGCGCATCGGATGCATCGAGGCGCCGGGCGCAAACCCCGATCAGACCTCCACCATGATATCGTCGCCCTCGAGCTTCACGGCAAAACACGCGACTTTGCGGCTGGTGTCGTCGATGTTGACGCCGGTGGTGATGTCGTATTGCCATCCATGCCACGGGCAGGTGACGGTCGTGCCGTCGAGCTCGCCTTCTCCGAGTGGGCCCTGGCGATGCAAGCAGGTGTTATGGATCGCGTAGAACCTGCCGCCGGCGTTGAACAACGCGATCGGCTTTCCGGCGGCCTCGACCGTTTTGCCGGTGCCTTCGGGAACTTCGTCGCGTCGGGCGACTTTCACAAAACTACTCACCGCGGACCCACCTCCGCTATTGGCGGGCAGATTCTATTGAGCCCCAGCCCGCGCGTGCAACCGGCCCTCACGCGAGGGCAGCGGGCTCGGTGATCTGGCGGGAGAGCCAAGCTGCGGTCGGATGCTGCGTGACATTCAGATGCAGAATCTTCCGTCGCGCGTGGCCAAGGATGACGCTCACGTACAGCAGACGAAATGCAGCGGTGACGACCACAAACATATCGATGGCGGCGATGCCGTGGATTTGATTGCGCAGGAAGGCCCGCCAAGTTGGTGAGGGCGGACCATGCCGCCGGACCATATGTCTCCCGACGGTTGCCTGACTGACTTCGATGCCCAGTTTTAGCAGTTCGCCGTGAATCCGTGGTGCACCCCACAGCGGGTTGGCGGCGCTCATCTGCCGGATCAGATCTCTAATCTCGCGATTCACGCCTGGCCGTCCGGTGCGCTGCGATCGTGAGCGCCAGCACCAATATCTGCGGAATTCTTGCCGATGCCACTGGACCACGGTTGCCGGTTTGACCAGAACCATCACCTTCAGGCAATGCGGCCAAACCCCGTAGAGCCAACCCCAGAGCAGGCGGTCGCCAGGACGAAGCTACGGTCGGCCGGGCCGCTGCCGATGGAGAACTGCCGCCTGATGCCTGAGGGCCAGCACCTCCAGTTCCAGGGAGGCGCGACGCCGAAACCGGAAGGAGACCACGGAGACCATTGCGGACAAGATCGTAAGCATGCCGGCCACGATAAAAGGGTCGGAGCAAAACTCCAATGTTTACAGGGCATACGGAATTATGAGCAGCCACAGGGGCGACCGTTGGAGATTGTGCAGCAACGTGCCGTTTGAGCTTGCCCAAGAGGTTGCCGCGAGAGTGTTGCAATGTTGCCGCATCTTTGCTACAAGCATCCTTGGGAGGCAATTTCGAATGGATGCGATCACGGACATAAACCAACTGGAAGTCGGGCGTCGTCTAGCGCAGGTGCGAGAAGCAGCCGGCATAAAGCAAGTCGATCTTGCTCGAAAGATCACGTGGAGCCCGGCGGTCCTGTCACGCGTCGAATCAGGCGAACGACAACTCTCATCCGACGAGCTCGAAATCATCGCAGAAGCTATCGGCACGGCGGAAGCAATGGACCTCTCAAAGGTCCTCGGACGCGACTGGCGCGAGATTCAGCGGCCACCGCTCGATCACCCGGACCAGGACATCCTCTGGGAAGCTGAGCAAATCTGTCGAAAACTGGTCGAACTCAGGAACCACCCCGAGGTTCGGCATGCGTTTGAGCGGCGCCTTACGGAATACATCGACGACATCAAACGCACCGCCAGTTTGCTGCTGAAACGCGAGCATGAGATAGCCGTCATCGGCAGCAAGGGCATCGGAAAATCTACCGCCATCTGCAAGGTGACCGGACTCGAGATTCCGAATCCGGACGGCGGAGCGCCAACTCCTGTTCTGGAAGCCGGCGGTGGTGGCGTCACGATTTGCGATGTTCACCTTCAATCTGGACAGGCGTATGGGTTGCTCGTCGAGCCCTGCAGCGATGACGAGATGCGTGCCCATGTCACGGACTTCGCCGAGCACGTGATGGGCATGGGTAACTACGATGAGGACGAAAATTCTGAGGATGAGGGCCGAGGCATTGCGCAAGAAGTCGAGCGTGCGATTCGCAACCTCGCGAGTTTGAAAGTCCGGCGAGACAAAGGACCGGATGGGAAAACTCTTCGGCGCGATGAAGCTAAAGACCTTGCAGCGAAGACGACCTCTATTCGGGAATTCGTAGTTGATGTCCTCGCGCTGATGGAACTTCATCGGCGGGACCGGCGCGACATCTGGTACGACCCCAGCTCTGGCAAGCCTCCGCTATCGTGGCTTAAGGATACCTTTGAGCAGGTGAACAACGGTCGACATCCTGACTTCACACTGCCAAACCGGATCGAAATCATCGTTCCACGGTCGCTACTGGGCACGAACGACTTGTCTGTGCGCTTTGTCGACACAAGGGGCATCGACCGAACGGCCGCGCGTGCGGATGTGGAACGCCATCTCGACGAGCCGCATACCCTTTCGCTGCTCTGCTCCAGCTTCAACGACGCACCCTCGGCGACCGCGCACCTGCTTCTGGAGCGTGCGAAGGGAGCGGGTGTACGAAGGCTTGAGTTGAACGCAGTGCTTCTTGTTCTGCCGCGTGCCAATGAGGCACTGGCCGTGAAAGACGAGGCCGGTGTCCACGCCGATACGATCGAGGAGGGCTATGATCTGAAGGCCGAATTCGCGTCGATGGCTCTCGAATCTTTGGGCTTGCAGAACATAAAGATAGGCTTCTTCAACGCCTTCGGGGACGAGCCCTCCAGGTTACGAAACCTCATACTCCAGTGCCTTGGGAAAATTCGTCAGAGCTTTCGGTCACGTATCGAGGAGGCGATCGCAAGTGCTCAGGCCCTGCTTCTCAACCACGAGGAGGAACAGGTGCAGGAGGTCTTGCGCTCCGCCGCTCGAATGATGATGACCTGGGTTTCTCAGAACGGGGCTTCGCCGGTTCTTGGTGGTCATGTTCAAGACAGCCTGATGTCCGAGATTCAGACCGCCTACGCGGCCACGGTGCGCGCTGCGGTGAGACGCGAGGGCGAATGGCGCAACCTGAGCTACAGTCATCATCTGGGCTATGGCGCACGACGGCTAGCCGTTCTTGCGCTCGATCCTCTTATTGCGAAATTTAAGACGGCGACCGAACTGCTAGAGGGTAACCCCGAGTATGCGGAGGCAAAGGATCTCATTCAGCAAGCCCGCCGCGTGCTGGACTCTGCGTTCGAGGAGTTGCTGCGCAAGTCCCAAATAATGGGACAAACCTCCTTCAAGAGCGCACTGAAGCTCGACCCGTCACTGTGGTTGAACTGCGAAAACGAATGGGGGCAGGGCCCCGGTTATCGCGACCGTGTGGCACATTGGAATTCAGAATGGTTTACCGCCGAGTCCAGAAGGTATCTTGAGCGAGAACTCTGGGACGTCGTCGTGCGCGAGTGGAGCGCCGCGCTGCAACGCCTATCATCTCTATTGGAGACGGACGGACGTCCGGCCTAAGCGTGGCGATCCTGCTGCGCGATGAGTCGAATCACGCCAGAAGAACGATTGCAGAAGGCGTCCATCGGCGGCTCCTACGGCCCGGTCGATAGGTAAAATCGCTTGATTAAGGACAGACTGAAGACAATTTTGGACGTTTTCTCCCGACGAAAGGTCCAGCGACTGCCAGGATACAAGCCGGATGCAATTTCCGAACGTCTTCGGAATCGGATCCTGCTCCTGATCAGAGAAGTTTTCTCAGGCAAGTGGACCGATGGTGCATTTGACTCCCCAGGCGATCATACCCGCGAGTTCTGGGAACAAATGCACAATTCTCTTCAGCACCTCTATGGGCGTCCCAGGCTCTCAACTGGTGCCGCTCGGTCGCCGCTCGAAGACGCCATTTCTTTTGTAGCAGGATGCGAGCCGGCGGCGTTCTTCGACTTTGTTGAATTGACATTCAAGACTGACGCGATCCGAGGGGTGCTATACGACGAGAATCATCTTGTCGAAGGAATCAACGAGCTTCTGAAGATTGAGAACGCTCCCTATCAGATCACGCCAATCGTCAAGCGAGAAGAACCCAGTCGCACTGGAGTTGGCAGGACAATCTGGACCGTCGCCTGGCCGCAGGTTGTTCGAGCCGAGGATGAAGTGACGTTCGTCGAAGCGGTCGCGCCGGCGCTATCCGTTCTAAGCGGCCCCGACTACGAAGCCGCGAACCTGGAGTTTCGTGACGCGCTCGACGAGTACCGCAAAGGACACTATGGCGATTGCCTCGCGAAGTGCGGAAGCACGTTCGAGAGTGTGCTCAAAGTGCTGTGCGCACAGAACGGTTGGACATTCAATCCGAACGAAACGGCGGCACCGCTTCTCAAAACAGTGCTATCGCATACCAAGCTCGACGCTTTTTTCGAGCAACCGCTCATCCTCATCGCAACGCTGCGGAATAAATTGAGCACCGCCCACGGCGGCGGCGCTAGCGTTCGGTCTCCGGAACGCCATGTTGCACAATATGCGGTTACCAGCACGGCCGCTGCGCTCGTTCTATTGGCGCACGAGGTTGGTTTCTGAATCCCCGAGAGTGGCTTTCTCCGGTGCCGCGCAGCATGCGAGCGAACGCGCAGGCGCGGGCTATTTCGCCGATTCGAGCAGAGAATCCGGAGATACGGGACTGGTTGGCGGAGAGGGCCGGATTTGAACCGTCGAGACCCTTCCTTTGCCTCCGGGGCTCAGAGTTTCACCGCAGTATTTTTTTGGTACTTGCCACATTTCGCGCGTTTCCCAAGCGCGTATCTCTCGTAGAGCCCGGTGCCCCCCTCCCCCCTGCTACCCGCACTTAAGCTCTAAGCGTCATCAGGCGCTTGCCAGCCCTCTCACGAACTCTGTGAGTCTCTCCGCGTCCATGTAACCCACGACAAGATTCTGGCGCGCGCGAAGTGCCTCCATCGACCTCCGCTGGGGACGCCCATCGTCGTAGTGCATCCGGTCCAGCTCTTTACGAAACTCGTACACGATCAGGTCTGCGGCTTGAATCTGGGGCACTTCAAGCCGTGAGCCAAACCTGAGGCCACCGAGCACATCCCAACGATCGTCGCGTTCCTTCTGTCGCTGATGGATGCCCATCAACTGCTCGTAGTAGCCGGGCATTCGATCGAAAACGATCTCAATCTTTTCGGCCGGCGCCCTCACTCGGACCTCGATCCCGTTTAGAAATCTAACAAACTCCTCGAGACAGACCGCGAAAGCCATGCAGACTGGATGGCCGATTTCCGCTTTCAACCAGTCAGGGAGTACGTACTCATAGTCCCGGACGAGTATCAGCCCGCCGATACCAATCAGCGCATATTCGTGAACGACAGCGGTCAGCTTACCGAGAAGCGAGTCTCGCCGCTGCTGCGGCCATCCCTGGAATTCTCCATGCCCGTGCGCGAAGTCCTTCATGTGGAATTCGTGGACGCCAAACTCGCGAAGAATCGTGGACCAATCTCTTTCAAAAGCTGGGCGCCTTTCCCCAAGCATCACGAAGCCCGCGGTTGCGACAACCCTTGAGCCTGGCTCAAGGCCGCGCTCATCGTGACTGCCACTATCGTCAAGGAAAGCAATGATCACAGCCACCACCGGTGAAAGACAGGTCTCTCGTAAATTAACCGAAAGCGCGAGCGCCTCCAACGAACCGTGGCCATAACGATCGACGCCCGCGTGCGCTTTCACTAAGAATCGGGGATTCCTCGCGCGCGCCAGACCCAGGCGCGTCAGGTGGTGTACTCGGCGTTGATCCTTATGTAGTCGTGGCTTAGGTCGCTGGTCAGGATCGTCGCGGCCCCTGTGCCGAGCTTGAGCTCGAGGCGCACGGTGAACTCGCGATTGCGCATCGCGGCTTGCGCCTCTTCGAGCGCTTCCACCAGGATCGTCCCGCGCGCCGCGATTTTGACTCCGCCGACGAACAGCTCCAGCCGATTTGGGTCGAGCGCCGCGCCCGATGCGCCGGCTGCCCCTATTATCCGTCCGACGTTCGGATCGCATCCGAAGAACGCGGTCTTGACCAGCGGCGAGTTGGCGACCTGGCGCGCCGCCTTTTCGGCGTCGCGTGCCGAGCGCGCACCGCGCACCTCGACGCTCACCAGCTTGGTGGCGCCCTCGCCGTCGCGGACCAGGGCGCGCGCCAGCGCCCCGCAAACGCGCGTCACCGCGGCCTCGAAGGCGGCCAGCTCGCGCCGGGCGGGCGCGCGATTTCGCGCCGCCCCGCTCGCCATCACGATCAGGCTGTCGTTGGTGGACATGTCGCCGTCTATCGTAATCGCGTTGAAGCTTAAGGGTATCGCGGCCACCAACGCGCGCCGCAGCACAGCCGGCGCCAGCGCGGCGTCGGTCACGAGGAAGCCGAGCATGGTCGCCATCCTGGGCGAGATCATCCCCGCGCCCTTGGCAGCTCCCGCGATTGTGACGGCGGCGCCGCCCAGCCGGATTGAGGTCGCGGCCATCTTGGGCCGGGTGTCGGTGGTCATGATCGCGCGGGCGAAATCCTCGAGCCGGTCTTCGCCAAGTGAATCGACCGCGCGCCGCGCGCCGGCGCGGAATTTGTCGAAGTCGTAGAGATGGCCGATCACGCCGGTGGAGCAAGGCGCCACCAGCTCCGGCGCGCATCCGATCTCATCCGCCACCGCGGCGGTCGAGTGGCGCGCGAGCTTGAGTCCGGCCGCGCCCGTGAAGCAGTTGGCGCTTCCCGAGTTCGCGACGATCGCATGCAGGCGTCCACGCCGGACGCGTTCGGCGGCGAGGATGACCGGCGCCGCTTTGACCCGATTGGTCGTGAACAATCCGGCGGCCGAGACCGGATGCTCGGCGACGATCAGGCCGAGGTCGGGCGTTTCGGGCTGAGTCTTGAGTCCGGCGCTAACCCCGGCGAATCGGAAGCCCGGTACCGGCCGGGGCTTAAGTTCCACGTCCAATCGCGTACCCTCCGCGCGAGCTTGTATATGCGTGCGTGCGGGCCCAGCGGTAAGTCGCCGCTCCCCTGTGTCATTGTTTGTATCCGAACCGGCGCAGCATCGCGTGACGCTCGGCGCGCTCTTTCTCGCCCTCGACGCCCTTGGGCGGGCTGCCGTCGATCACGCCGATCACGCCGCGCCCGCCGCCGTCCGAGGCCACGATCACCCGCACCGGGTTGGCGGTTGCGCAGAACACCGTGCATACCTCGGAGACCGCCTTCAGCTTGTTGAGCACGTTGACCGGGAAGGCGTTGCCGATCACGACCACGAAGACGTGGCCGGCGGCGATCGCGGCGGCCGAGTCGACGGCGGCCTTCTCCAGCTCGGCGTCGGTGCCGGTATGGCGAATCAGGCACGGTCCCGAGGCCTCGCAGAACGCCGCCCCGAACTTGATTCCCGGCACCGACTCCACCAGCGCCTCGAAAAGGTCCTCGACGGTCTTGATGAAGTGGGCCTGGCCGATGATCACGTTAGCGTCAGCCGGCTTTTTGATCTCGATCGCATTGAGTTCCATCGCCCTATACTCTCCCGCGTGCCGGCGAAATGATATGAAAGATCATCGAGAAGTGAAAAGTGAAAAGCGAAAACGCTTGGGGGACGGTGGAGGGAGTGGGCGATGGAGCGCGGAGGCGAAGCGGACGGGACCGACGAAGCACATCGTATGCCGGCGTTTTTCTACCGGCTCTCCCTGCGCGATCAACGCTGTTATCTCAAAAGCGACGCGATCGGGCGGATCGCAATCGTTGCGACCCCTGCCGCAACCGAGCTCACGTGCAAGCTGATCCGTACGCTTGAGTCCGGAGCGCCGCAGACCGCCGTCAACCGCGAGGCGCAGGCGCTCGTCACCGAGCTGTGCCGCGAGCTTCGCGTGCCGCCGATTCGGGTCGAGGTCCGCGGCGTGCGGCCGCATAACGCGCGCGGCGAACTGCACGGCATCTTCTACCCGTCCCGGCCGCCTCTGATCGCGCTCTGGATGCGCACCGCGCGCCGCCGCGACGTGGTCAGGCCCCGCACCTTCATACGCACCCTGCTCCACGAGTTGTGCCACTATCTCGACTACGCAAGCTTGGGGCTCAGCGAGTCATTTCATACCCAGGGCTTTTTCAGGCGCGAGTCATCCCTGGTCCGCGCGCTCTCTGCGCCCGATGAAAAGGGAGATCCTCCGGGCGGCGACGCTCGGTTGCAACCAAGCCAGGGAAATTTAAGACTGCTACACTTGGAAAAACCGCAAGCTGGCGCAGAGGTCGGCGATGCGAACCAAGTCGATGCCGGGTGATGGGAATTTTAGAACGCTTGCTTTCTTCGGAATCGCCCAGGCAGCGCCTGCTCAACGAGGTCGCCGATCTCGCGGGACGCGTCGAATCGCTGGTCGAGCATCTCAAGCGGCACGCTGAGATATGCGCTTATCTCAATATCAAGGCGGGACTCCAACAGATCGCCGTCCGGGAAGGCGCACACTTGAAGGCGCTCAAGGCCATCCTGGCCGACAACCGGATGTGGCCGCGACCGCCCGAGCCGCCCAGCCACGAAGGGTCGAGCAATTGGGAGCGCCTCGGCCGCGACCTCGAGCTGCTCGCCGACATAAGCCGGCTAGTCAATCGCGAGGCGGTAAACTGGGAGCCGGTGGACGAGCAGATGGCGCAGCAGTTCAGCGCGATGTACGCCGAGGCCTACGACAACACCAGCCTGCTCCGCGACCTGGCGCTCAAGTGCGATCCGCACGCAATCGACTAGCCGTGAGATCTTGCTGCCGCTGCGCGCAGGCCGCAGTTCAGCCATCACCTCGTCGCGGTCGGTAACCAGCACCGTCTCGCCGCTCCGCGCGCGCGGAAGCCGGCGCCGAACGCGCCGCAGGCGTGCTACCTGACCGTGAAGCCCGGCACGAACTCGTCGAAGCCGCCGCTTCCCTTTACGACCAGAGCCCCTGAGCCCACATCCCCGGAGATGAAAACGCCTTTCTTAATGCCCGTCGCGTTGCCGTTCGTATTGGCGGTAAGCGCGAGCCCCGTGTCAATGTCGCCGGTGTTAAGGAGCGGTCGATAAAAGACTTCGTAGGTTGTGCTCGGCGCAGCGCCGACCAATTTGACCGTGACCTCGCCGGTTGCGTTGACGCTCGCCGAGCCGTGGTCGAGCGGGTCCACGCCGCAATTCCCCAACGTATACGGCTGCGAAATAGGGGTGTTGACGCTGATGCAGCGGACAAGTCCGGAGCTCTGGGCCTTTACCTCGGGCTTTAGCGTGACGCTGAAACCGGAAACGTATTGGTCGGATGCGGCCCGCTCGAGCACCACGGCGCCGGAGGCAATCACGCCGGAAGGGAACTCCGAGATGACGAACAACGATGCGTTGCCGTGGGCGTCGGTATCGATCGTTCCGAGCGGAAAGTCGGTACCATCGACCGACCGCAGGACCGCGCTGTAACTCTCACCGGCGGCGGCGTTACGCAGCGTGACGGTCAGGGTACCGGTAACGCTATCGACGGTCACCCGGCCGTTCCCGCCCTTGCCAAAAGCGTCCGTCCCGCAACCCGAAAGAGCGCCCGGCACGCTGACCGCGCTGCAAGGGTTCAGCGCGGCTCCGAAATCGGGGGCCTGGCTTAGGACAGCGATTCCGCTGAAGAACTGGGCTTGCCCGCCTCTGGTCAGGAATACATTGCCTGCGCCGATGCTGCCTTGGGCGAGCGCAGCGTCGATAGAAATTGTTCCATTGCCCAGGGAATTGGTGATCAGCGTGCCCAGGGTTACGCGCTTGCCTCCATTCGGCAGGGCCAACACGATGTTGTAAGTCTGATTAGGCCCCGCTCCAGTCAGGGTCACGCTCAACTCCGCATCGCTTTCAATCGTGACCTCGCCAGCGGAGAGCCCATCCGAGCCGCAATTGCTGCGCGAGTCAGGCAGAGTAATGGAGCCGCAGGGCACAAGCGGCGCACTGAACCCATCGGCGTTCGCCGTGCCTCCCATCGCTGCGATCGCAAGAGCGAGCGTGATTGCGCCGACCGGAAATCCGAAACGCCTTACGTCCAGCATTTCCCCCCTCCGCGCTGCGTAAGATGACTTAGCGGCCATTAGCAGCGCTTGGAACCTAGCGATTTACCAAAGAGATGTCAACTAAATGTTGTGGTCCAGTACACTGCCAAGTAGCTTTCCGGCCTACAGGTAGCGGTTCATCCCACGGCGCTTAAGCTCCTCGGTGACGCGGCGCAGATCCTGCGAGCGCGAGCGGCGCGCGATCAGGATCGCGTCGCCGGCGTCGACGGCAACCAGGTCCTCGACGCCCATCAGCACCATCAGGCGCCGATCGGAGCGCGCGATCACTCCCTCGCTGCCGAGCGCGATCACCGTTCCGGACAGGACATTGTCGCGCCCGCCGCGCCCGTCGCGCGCCCGCGACGGGGTCGACTGCGACGGTGTCGACCGCGACGGTGTCGACCGCATCGCCTCCCAGAGCCCGTCCCAGCTCCCGACATCGTGCCATCGAAAGCGCGCCCGCACGCCCAACACATTTGCGCTCCGCTCCGCGATCACACGGTCGAAGGAGTCGAAATCAAGCCGGCGGTAGATGCGTTGGACGCGGGCCGGCGCCGCCATGATGCTTGCGATTGCCGCGGCGAGGCTCGGGCAATGCGCTCTCAGCTCGCCTTCGAGCACGCGCGTCCCGATCACGAACATCCCGGCGTTCCACAGGTAACGGCCCGAGCGAACCATCCGCTGCGCGTCCCTGAGCGCGGGCTTCTCGACGAAGCTTGCGACCTTGAATCCGGCGCCCACGCGCGGCCCGATCTCCTGGTATCCGAAGCCGGGCTCGGCCCGGGTCGGCTTTACGCCGATCACGACCAGCGCCCCGCGCGTGCGCGCCAATCCGATCGCAGCCCGGATGGTGTCGCGGAATCCGGAAGTCGGCGCGATGTGATGGTCCGCGGGCATCACCGCGATCGTGACGTCGCCAAGACGCCGTCCGATCACCGCCGCACCGTACGCAATCGCAACCGCGGTCCCGCGACCCTCCGGCTCGATGATCAGGTTGCCCGCCGGGATGGCTGCCCTGAGCGCCGCCCGAAACGGGCGGCCCTGCTCCTTCGCGGCCAGGACGAAGATACGGTCGCGGCGTACGATGGCGCGCGCGCGGGCGATGGTTGCGGCGAGCAGCGAGGTCTTGCCATCCAGCGAGAAGAGCGGCTTGGGCCGACTGGCACGGCTCAGCGGCCAGAAGCGGGTGCCGCGTCCACCCGCGATAATCAAGACCGCGGCGCCCTGGCCAGAACTCCGAACCGGCTTCTTCAACACCCCGCCAACCTGCCCGTGGGCCGGAGAACGCGCGCTCAAATCGCGCCCAGCTCCTTGAGTTTGCTCTCGAACAGCGAGCGGATCTCGGCCAAGCGCTTGTCGTCCGTCGCCTCGAAGCGAAGCACCAGCGCGGGCTGGGTATTGGAAGCGCGCACCAGACCCCATCCGCCGGGAAACTTGACCCGCACGCCGTCGATATCGATCGTTTCGTAGCGCGAGCGAAAATATTCAGCCGCCCGGCGCACGACTTCGAATTTGCGATCGTCGGGACAATCGAGGCGAATCTCGGGCGTGAAGGAGGTTTTGGGAAGGTCGGACAGGAGCGCCGCCAAGCCGCGTTTCTCGCGGCTCAGGATCTCCAGCAGGCGGAAGGAGGCGTAGATCGCGTCGTCGAAGCCGTAGTAGCGGTCGGCAAAGAACATGTGCCCACTCATCTCGCCCGCCAGCGCCGCGCCCTCCTCCTTGAGCTTGGCCTTGATCAGGGAATGGCCGGTCTTCCACATGATCGGCCGGCCGCCGTTGCGCGCGATATCGTCGTAGAGCCGCTGCGAGCATTTGACCTCGCCGATTATGGCGGCGCCCGGCCGCTCCTTCAGAATCGCCCGCGCGAACACCACCATCAGCTCGTCGCCCCACACGATGCGGCCGTGCTCGTCCACCGCGCCGATCCGGTCGGCGTCGCCGTCATAGGCGATCCCGACTTGCGCGCGGTTGTCTTTGACCGCGGCCTGCAGGTCGCGCATGTTCTCCACGACCGTGGGGTCGGGATGATGGTTGGGGAAGCGGCCGTCCATCTCGATGTACAGCTCGAAGGTCTCGACCCCCAGCTCGCGCATCAGCGGCGCCGCGATCACTCCGCCGCATCCGTTGCCTGCGTCGACCGCCACCTTGAGCCCGGGCTCGAACTTGAACTGCCTGCGGATAAAGTCGTTGTACTCGGGAATTACCGGACGATCGGTCAGCTTGCCGCGCGATGCGCCGCGGGGAAAATCACGCTTCTCGATGATCCGGCGCAGCTCCTGGATCCCGTCGCCGAACAGCGTGCTCGGCCCGACGCCGAGCTTGAAGCCGTTGTACTCAGCGGCGTTGTGGCTGCCGGTGATCATCGCGCCGCCTTCCATCTTCCAGTGCAGCACCGAGAAGTACAAAAGCGGAGTGGGCACCACACCGACGTCGAAAACGTCGATCCCGCCGGCGAGCGCGCCCTCCAGCAGCAGGTCGTGAAGGCGCGGCGATGAGAGCCGGCAATCGCGGCCGAGAGTGACGGTCTTCTTACCCGCCCGATGGAGCATCGCGGCCCACGCCCGGCCCAGATCGATGACGAAAGAGTCGTCGAAATCGGTCTCGACCACGCCCCGGATGTCATACTCACGGAAGACCTGTGGGTTCATGCCGTTGCCGCATCCGTCCCCGGCGCATCCGAATCGATGATGGTGCGCCGCTGAGTTCGTCCGTCTATTATTAGCAGCCGACGATGCGTTGCCCAACCGGCGACGAGCGCCCGGAGCGAGGAAAGTCCGCGATGGAGCACGGGGACGAGCAGAAGGTGGCGCTGGTTACGGGCGCCGGGCGCGGAATCGGCCGCGCAGTCGCGATCGAGCTTGCGCGCGCAGGCTTCGCGCTATGTATCGCCGCGCGAAGCCGGGAGGAGCTGGACGAAACGCGGCGCCTTACCGGGCTTGCGCCGGCGCGCTCGCTCATAGTGCTCATCGATTTGGCTTGCGAGGAGAGCCCGGAAACCCTCTTCGATACCGCGCTCGAGCATTTCGGGCGCCTCGACCTGATCGTCAATAGCGCTGCATGGGCGCCTGCGCGCTCGGCGCTCCGCACGATCTGCACCGCCGACCAGGACCGCATGCTGGCGGTCAACTTGCGTGCGGCGATCGCGTTGACCCGGCTCGCCGTGGCGCAGATGGTCAAGCAGGGCGGCGGCACGATCGTGAACATCGCTTCCAGCGCGGGGCGCACCGCGCCGGCCTTCGAGGCGATCTACGCCGCAACCAGGGCCGGACTGATCGCGTTCAGCCACGCATGCTTCGCCGAGCTGCGCCACAACGGTATCAAGTGCTCGGTGGTCGTTCCGGGACTGGTCGATAGGTCGCTGACCCCGCACAACAAGCGGCTCGAGCGCTTCCGGATGCTCAAGGCGGCGGAGGTCGCCGCTGCGGTCAGGCAGATCGCGGAGTCACCAGCCAACGGATACCCGATCGAGGTGGTGTTGGAGCCTCAATTCGACCCCGAGCGCGGGCCGTAGGGGGCCTCGAGTCCGTGTCCGTAACTGCGGCGCAGCGGCGGCCGGCCACCACGCGCGCCGGAAGCCGCAAAGGGCCTCGTCGCCGCGCCAGGGCTTGACCGTTGATCAGTTGATCACACGTGGGCGCCGAAGCCGCCGCCGACGTCGATCGACGCGCCAGTGATATAGCTTGCGCGCTCCGAGCAAAGAAAAACCACCAGCCCCGAGACTTCCTCGGGAGTCCCGAAGCGGCCCAGTGGAATTGAGCGGCCGCGCTCGCCGGCAAAATCTTCCATCGGCATGCCCGGCGCCAGGCGGTTGCGGATGTTCTCCCATTGCGGGGTCAGCACGGACCCGATGTTGACCGAGTTGACCAGGATTCTCTTGGGTGCAAGCTCGAGTGCGAGCGCCTTGCTGAGCGCGAAGCAGGCCGCGCGATGGGTGGTGGTGGCGAACAAGCCGGGGACCACCACGCGACCCGGAATCGCGTTGATATTGATCACGCGCGGGGCCAAGCTCCGCTCCAGGAGCCCAAGCGCCTCGCGCACCAGGCGGACTTGGCTAAGCACCTTGACCTGGTAGTCGGCAATCAGGTCGTCGTCGGAAAGCGCTGCGAAGCTGCCCGGACGCGCGCCGCCGGCATTATTCACCAGGATATCGAGCCGGCCGAATTCGCGCCCGACCGCCGCAACCAGCTCCGCGATCGCGCGGGGATCGGTGACGTTGGTCTGCCGGGCGAGGCATCGCACGCCGCGCTCCAGGATCAAATCGCGCACCCGCTCCAGCTCCTCGCGGCCGCGCGCGCAGATTCCGAGGTGACATCCCTCGCCGGCAAGCTCGAGCGCGATCGCCTTGCCCAGCCCCTTGCTCGCGCCCGTCACCAATGCGATTTTGTCTTTGAGTCCGAGTTCCACAGTTCCCTCTCATGCCCGCCGGGCGGGTTGCCGGCATAATCGGCACCGACTCGGCGCCGTGGCCGACGCGCATCCGAGCCGATCATAGTCGCAAGCGACCGTGTCCCAAAACCGCTTGCGCGCGCGCATCCAAGCCTGTAGGTGCTCTTGCGGCAAAGCGATGTCCTTCACAGCGAGATTCGCGCTCGTGTTCGCGATCGCAGTCGGCGCGGCGGTGGTGATTTCGCCGTTCGCGGCGCTGGCGACCGCGGCGCTGGGACTTCACTTCCCGTTCCCGCGAATCTTCGACCGCACCGTGATGGCAACGCTGCTGGTAGCGCTGCTTTTCCCGGGCGGGAGGCTCGGCCTGATCATTCGCGTGCTACGGGGCTTCGTGCCCTCGGCGCTGGAGCTCCATCGTGCGCTGCGGGGATTTTTGGTCGCGATCGCCTCGATCGCCGCGTTGTGGACGCTGGCCACGGCGCTCGGCGCGCGGGCCTCATCGCAGGTCGTGGCGCTGATCCCGCATCTGGCCAGATACATCGCGGCGGCGCTTTTGATCGCGATTATCGAAGAGGGCTTCTTCCGGGCCTTTCTACTCGACGGGATGGAGACTGACCTGGGCCGGATCGGCTCGTTGGCCGCAAGCTCGGCAGTGTACGCGCTGGCCCATCTGGTGCGTTCACCGGCGCGGTTTTACGCGTCCGGATTCGAGCCGCTGGCCGGCGTGCGCAATCTCGCGGCGAGCCTCGCCGCGCTTGGCGATAGTAACGCGATGCTGGCGGGATGCGGACTGTTCATGCTCGGCCTGGTACTGGGCGAGGCATTCCTGCTGACGCGCAAGGTTTATTTCTCCCTCGGGCTGCACGCGGGACTGGTGATCGGGCTTTGGTTCTGGCGCGCGATTGTCGAGAGCCGCGCCGCCCTTCCCGGCTGGCTCTTTGGCTCGGGGCGCTTTCCGATCGTGAGCGGCGCAGCGGCCTGGATGGTTGCGGCGGTGATCCTGGCGACTCTCCGCCCGCTCACGCGCTCGGCGCGGCGGCCTGCGTGATCCGGCCGCGGTTGTGACGATGGCGCGGCAAATCCTCGTAGACCGGCGCCATCCCGCGCGGCCGCGTCCGGTAACGGCGATGGGTCCACAGGAACTGCTCAGGATAGGCGCGCACGATATCCTCGACCGCCTTGACGAAGCGGCGCGTGTTGGCCTCGATATCGGCGTTGTGATCGAGACTCTTCTGAACCGGGATTTGGTCTTGGATCAAAATGCGATGGGAGCGGCGGTCGGGTTGGCGGATCAGAAAGACCGGGACCACCGCGGCGCCTGAAATCAGCGCCAGGCGGGCGAGCCCGCTGGTGGTGGCGGCCGGCTCGCCGAAAAACGGCACGAACACCGCCTCGCTGCGTTTGGCGTTCTGATCGAAGGGAATCCCGACGATATCGCCGCGGCGCATCGCTTTGAGCACGGCGCGCCCAGCCGAATGCTTGCGGATTGTCTCAACGCCGGCGCGCTCGCGCACGAACGTCGCCATCGCGTCGCCCGCCAGAAAGCGCTGGGTGTGATGCACCAGGCTGATCCGGTAGCCGTGCATCGCGTGCGCCGCGGGCAGCAGCTCGAAGTTGCCGAAATGCGCGGTCAGCACCAGGATGCCGCGGCCGGGATGGCGGCGCTTGAGCTCGTCCCAATACTCAAAACGCTCGTAGGTCACCCGCCGCTTCAGCCGCTTGTAGAAGAAACCGCCGAGCCGCACGTACTCGGCTCCCGCTCGGCCAAGGTTGACGTAGGACGCGCGCAGGATTCGCTTGCGCTCCGAAAGCGGGCGCTCGGGAAAAGCGATCTCGAGATTCTTGAGCCCGATCTTCACGTGCCGGCGATCGAGCACGTAGCCGATAAACCCGCCCAGCGCGCCCAGCGGATAGAGGATGAAATCCGGGATTAGGCTGAGGGCGTGCAGCGTCGCCACCATCAGGTAGTAGAGCGCTCGGCTCGCGGGCGGAAGATTGAGCCGCTGCCGATGGCGCTCGGCGCGAGAGAGGGCGGGCGCAGGGGCGCATGCCGTCGCGGCGGCTCGTGCTTCCATCTTCAGTAGCTTATGGACTCCCCCGATCAGTGATTCAAGCTCCCCCAAAAACGGCAGACGCAGGCGCGGGCTAACTCGCCCTGGGCAGGATGCCGTAGCGCCGAAGCGTGTTGGGATCGGACTTCGCGGCGGCCCTCGCGCGCGGGTGCAAGCGTGGCCGGCTGGCGCCTTGCGTGTGCTCAGGGAGTCGGCTCGGGAGCTGCCTCGGTTTCTTGCGGAGCCGCCTCGTCGGACGGTGTGCCCTCGTCTGAGGGGGTGGCCTCGCTCTCGGGCGCGGCTGAGGTGGCCTCTTCCTCGGGAGCGTCGGGAGGCGCCTGCTCCTGCGCCAGGATCATTGGGCCCAGCAAGAGCACCGTAAGCGCGCCCAAGAGCCCAAGCAGAATTGTGACGCGATTCACGCGTTCCTCCTTGCAGCCACTATTCTACAACAGCGAGATATCGGCCAGGCGGTCGCGCTTGGGCGCTTTGGGAATCACCACCAGCCCCGACTCGGTGACAAAGAAGCGTTGGCGGTCGCGCTCGAGGTCATAGCCGATTTCCTCGCCCTCGGGGACGTAGACGTTCTTGTCGATGATCGCATGGCGCACCTTGGCCCGACGCCCGATCTCGACGTAATCCATGAGCACCGAGTCCTCGACTTCGCTGTAAGAGTGCACAAAAACCGAGCGCCCCAGGATCGAGTTGCGCACCGAGCCGCCCGAGATGATGCATCCCTCCGAGACGGTCGAATGCAGAGTCTGACCGCGCCGCCCGTTCTCCGCAAACACGAACTTGGCGGGCGGTTGATCGTAGGAGGCCGTGCGCAGCGGCCAGTAGGGGTTGTAGAGGTTGAGGCGGGGCCGCGCGTCGCGCAGATCCATGTTGGCGTCGAAGTAGGCCTCCAGCGTGCCGACATCGCGCCAGTAGCTCAGGCTCTCCTCCGGGTCGCCCCTGATCCGATTGGTCATGAAGTTGTAGGCGTAAACCGGCACGCGGTCGATCAGCGCCGGAATCAGGTTGCGGCCGAAATCGTGCTGGCTGTCGGGATTCTGCGCGTCCTCGTTCAACGTCGCGGTCAGGATCCGCGGCTCGAACAGGTAGTTGCCCATTGAGGCCAGGCACTTGCCCGGTGCCCCAGGCAGCGGACGCGGATGTGCCGGCTTTTCCTCGAAACCGACTGTCCGCAGGCCCGAGTCGACCTCGACCACGCCGACCTGATTGCCCTGGTCAAGGTCCACCGGCAGGGTCGCAATCGTAACCGAGGCCTTACGCTCCATGTGGAAGTCGATCATCTGCTGCACGTCCATCCTATAGATGTGGTCGGCACTGAAGACCGCAACCAGATCGGGCTTGCTGTCGTCTATCAAGTTGAGGTTTTGGAAAATCGCATCGGCGGTGCCTTGGTACCACGACTCTCCGATCCGCATCTGCGCCGGGACGGGCGTCACGAAATGGTTGGGCAGCAGGCCGCCGACTTGCCATCCGTCCTTGAGGTGCTCGATCAGGGACTGGGAGCGCCACTGGACCAGCACGTAAATCGAGTAGATGCCCGAATTGACCAGGTTGGATAGAACGAAGTCGATAATCCGGTACTTGCCGCCGAAGGGGACCGCCGGCTTGGCACGGTCCCGGGTGAGGGGATGGAGCCGGGTTCCTTGCCCCCCGGCCATTACCAACGCCACTGTCCTCATAGCAAGTCCAGACCTCCGGGGGAGAAGAGCCCCCTTTATCGGCCAGTATAGAAAGCCACGCTTGCTCATAATAAGGGCGGATGCCCTCGCGTGCCATCGGGGGGGGGGGCACGCTCGTGGGGAAAACCGGAGACATTGGGGTCTGCGCGGGGACACCGTGGGACAGTTCGAGGCCGCCCGGGGAACATCGCAAAGCCGGTCGCGCTCGGATGGTGCTACGGAGACCGGCTTGTTTCACCAGAGTTACACGATGGACGCAAATGGGCGTATATGCCGACTATTTCATCTTGCCGGACCTTGGGAGATGCACGTTTTCAGAAGGTTTCCCGGCTCTGATGCTGGGGCGGCGGCGAGGCACGCCACTTGCTTGAAGCATTCCACCGTGGGTTACGTCCAATTGTTCCTGAGAGCGGAACTAAACTCCGGGCATCTGCCGGGAAAGGAGGCGGAAAAATGATGAACACCGCCGTAAATAAACCCGAAACCTCCAGCGACAACACTGGAATCGTATACCGGACCGTGTGTCAAAATCCTGGCTGTGGGTTCATCTTTGACCTCAGAATCACGCCCAAAAACGCGGGACTCCTGGGTGGAACCATAGCCTGCGCGCGATGCCGGCGGCATGGCGGGATGCTAAAGCCGACCGGCCGCCTCGGTGACAAGCTCTACTCCGCAAAGCTGGTCTTCAAGGCCGCGAATATCGGCTATATTTCCCGCAACGAGGACGAGGGAGACTTGTTCTCCGAGATGGGTCTGTCGGACTATTAACTCGTTTGGCGGTCGTCTAAGCTTGGGGGTGCCGTTTCCACACCCTCCGCCCTCCGAGCCATGGACTGAACGCGCCGTCCGATTTTTCGGATGGCGCGTTCGTCTTCTCCCTCTGCGATTGCTCTATTTCGACGCCGAGGTGGCTGTGGACGGCCAGGCCCTACGGGGAGAGGAGGGTGTCGGAAGTGTAGCAGGGTTTGCCGAAAAAGGACCTGCGAGCCCAGATTGTGCCACTATGGTACCAGCATCGGGTCTGGGCCGTGATGAGCGAATGGTACGCGCAGCCTGCTAGACGCCAGCCAGCGGCTCGAGCGTAAGGCCTTGGAGATTCTGGATGCTGGGCCGCTCCAGCAGCCGCTTGACCCATCCGTCGACGTTGGGGCGGCCGGTGCCGGCCTCGATTCCCAGCTCCTTGAGCACCAGTAGTCGCGGCGCGAAGCCCACGTCGGCGACCGAGAATTCGACGGCCAGGAACTGCTGCCCCGAAAGCTCGTGATTGAGGTAATCGAGCACCTTCTCGACGGTCTGGCGCAGCCGTGCGATCCGAGTCGCGTCGCGTTCGCTCTCGGGCTTGGCCGACTCGGCCATCAACTGCCCGACCTGGGGCGTGAACGAGGTGTCGGCGAAGTCCTCGAACAGGCGTGCATGGGCACGCAGCGCGCTCGACTCGATCGAGGGCAAAAGCGGCGGATCCGGGTACTCGTCGTCGAGGTACTCGTTGATGATCGTCGAGTCGTAGACGATGGTCTCCTCGTCGATCAGGACCGGCACCTTGCGGTACGGGTTGAGCCGCAGGAACTCGGGCTTGCGTTGATCGCCCGCGAGCAGGTCGACTGGGACCAGCTCGTAGCTGAGGCTCTTTTCAGCCAGCACGACGCGGACTTTCTGGCCAAAGGGACAGGGCAGGAAATCATAGAGCTTGATCATGGACCCAACCGCCTCATTCCGCTGCAACGGTGACTTTGAGATTCGCCTCCACTTCAGGTTCGACCTTGATTGGCACCACGAAATCGCCGAGCTGCTTGATCGGCTCGGCAAGCAGGATCTTACGCCGATCGACCTCGATACCGCGCTCGCGCAGCGCCCGCTCGAGGTCGATATTGGTGACCGAGCCGAAGAGCTTGCCCTCCTCGCCGGCGCGCGCCGTAAGCGTGACGCTCAGCGCCTCGATCTGCCCCTTGAGCCCGAGCGCGGCGTTCTTGCGCGTTTCGCGCCGCGCCATCGCCAGGCGCTTGTGATGCTCGAACTCGCGCAGGTTTTTGGGATTGGCCTCGACCGCGAGCTTGCGCGGCAGAAGGTAATTGCGGGCGTAGCCGGCGCGCACCTTGACTACGTCGCCGGTGCGCCCCAGGTTGGCGACATCCTCTCGCAGAATCACTTGCACGTTCATAGTCCGGTCACCTGCTCAACTTGTGCCGTTCCGACTTTCTTCGCCAAAGGTCAAAGTTCCGTGCGTAGCAAAAGAGCCGCCTCAGCCATCGATTACCTTACCAACAACAAGTTCGAACCGCCCTTGCGCGCTCAGATAAAGTCGCTGTAGCTGCTGGCCTCGTCGCGGGGCGGCTTGAGGCGGCGAAAGTCCACCCACATGTCGAACACCCCGACCGCCGAGACGATCGCGGCCAGTATCGGCTGCACCGCGGCGAAAAAGTAGATCAGCCCGCGCCACGCGGCCGGCGTCGACAGCATCTTCAGGTAGAAGGCCGCCACCGCCAGGCCCTGGCAAAAGTACACCGCCGCCACGCAGACGAAGCCGTCCAGCGCGATCGTCCGCGCCGGCCCAAGCGGCGCAGGGAACAGCGCGAAGCCGGTGACGATCAGCGGCCAGACCATCCACTCCGGCGCCGACCATCGCACCAGGTCGCCGAACAGCCGATAGGTAAGCCGCTGTGTCCCGACCCATCGCCAGAACACCGCCAGGTTCACCAGCGCCGTGAACGCGCACAGAAGCGCCAGCAGCGCCGGTCCCAGCCGCAGCATCAACTCCACGATCCGGGCGTGATTCTCACCCTCGATCGCGCCGCCCACCCCGACCGAGCGGCTAAGCTGCTCGCCGTGCGCCATCGCCGTGCTCAGCATGGCGCGAGCCTCGGTCACCAGCGCGGCCGGAGAGCCGGCCAGCGCCAGCGCCGCTGCCGCGCTCGCGGCCAGCACCGCAACGGTGGTCACCAGCACCACGATCTCGAAACGGCTCTCGCGCTCGACCATGTAACAGATAATCAGGGTGCCCAGTCCGAAACTGACCGCGTAACCCAGCAGCGACAATGGGCCCGCCGCCGCGAGCACCCCCAACGAGGTGAGCGCGACCGCCGCGAACGCGCGGCCGGCGGCGGCCGGACGCCCGATCGCGTAGATCATGATCGGCGCCGGCGCGAACAGCATCGCGATCGCCCCGACGAACGGAATCGCGCCGCCCGCCACGAACAGCGCCGCTGCCAGCGCCGCCGCCCGCGCCATCCCGATTATCGCCTTGCGCGTCACCGTCCGTCCGCACCCTGCTACGCGCCGAGCGTCGAGAAGGGCAGCAGCGCGAGGAGGCGCGCGCGCTTGATCGCGACCGCGAGCTGGCGCTGATGCTTGGCGCAGTTGCCGGAGGTCCGGCTCGGCACAATCTTGCCGCCCTCGGTGATAAACGTCTGCAGCGTGCGCACGTCCTTGTAGTCCACCTTGAGATTCTTGTCGGTGCAGAACCGGCATACCTTGCGCCGGCCGCCACCCGGCCGCCGCCGCATCCCGCCGCGTTCGCCGGGACGCCCCCCTTGGCCGCCGCGCTCGCGGTCCTCCCCGCGCGCCGGCCCCGAGCTTGACGAACGTCCGTGTGATTCCCTGCTCTCTTCTTCGGCCATTATCGATCCTCTGGCAAGCGATTTCCGGTCGGGGCCGGGCTCATCCTGCCCACGGCCTGACCTCGCTCGCGATAACCTCGATTCCCGTCGTCCTGATCCCGGATCTGGCGTGACGCGCCACCGCGCGCAGCCAGCCCGCAACGTAGACTCCATCCCCGGCGCTTAGCCTGGCAGCGACCTCGCGCGCGGCCTGGCCCGTCATCGTCACTTCGAGCGCAAGTTCCTCGCCGTCCTGCCCGCATGCCACGTTCAATCGCAGCACGGGCAGGCCGCCCGGCGTCACGCGCAACTCCGGCGCGCTTAGCAATCGCCCCCATAGCTCAACCCTGCTGCTCGCCACCTTCGGGCTCGGTCCCGGGCTCGGTCGCGCCGCCCTGCGCGCTCTGCGCATCGCCTGGCGGCGTGGCGGGAGCCTCCTCGGGATGCGAGGCAACTGCGGCCTCCGATGCCGCCGGCGTGGCGGGGGCCTCGGGAGGCGACACAACCGCGGCCTGCGATGCCGCCGGCGTGGCGGGGGCCTCGGGAGGCGACGCAACCGCAGCCTGCGATGCCGCCGGCGTGGCGGGGGCCTCGGGAGGCGACGCAGCCGCAGCCTGCGATGCCGCCGGCGTGGCGGGGGCCTCGGGATGCGACACAACCGCGGCCTGCGATGCCGCCAGCGTGGCGGGGGCCTCGGGAGGCGACGCAGCCGCAGCCTGCGATGCCGCTGCCGCCGCGGCGGCGGCGCGGGCCTGCTCGGCCGCGGCCTTGGCCTCCTCGGCGCGGCGCTTTTTTGCCTCGACTTCGGCGCGCAGTCCGGCGGCGTCGGCCTCTTCTTCGACCATCACGGATAGGTAGCGCAAAACGCTGTCGGCAAGCTTCAGGTTGCGCTCGACCTCGGCCACTGCGCTGCCGGGAGCGGCATAATCCAGGCGCACGTAGTAGCCGCGGCGCTCGTTGCGGATCCGGTAGGCCAGCTCGCGGGAGCCCCATTCGTCGGCTTCGATCACCTCGCCGCCGCCGGCGGCGACGATTCCCTCGAAGCGCTTGATAATATCCCGGGTTTGATTCTCGCCCAGGTCAGGGCGAAGGATGAAGACAGTTTCGTAACGCCGCAATAGCGCGGTCCTCCTTTTGGATATAGAGCCCCCGTAGGAGCAAGGAGCGAACATCAAAGCTTAACATCACTGGAAGCAGCTCTCAAGCCACTGGCCGGGGCGGTAGGCGTGAAACGCCTTGCTGCCGTCCGTCGGCGGCCTACGCCGGTCAACGCTGGGAATTGGTCAGCCGCAGGGGCTGGACGCGTTCGCCGTCGCGGGCTGACTGGCCGACGCTGATCGCGACCATCTCGTCGCCGCCGAGGCCCTTGGTGACCTCGACCGACTGGCCGTCGTCGTAGCCCAGGCTCACCTCGATCAGGCGTAGGCGATCGTCGCGCACAATCGGGACGTAGGTCTTGCCGTCGCGGAAGACCAACGCGTCGTCGGGCACCATCGGCGCGCCTTCGGGCATCGCGACCTGCACCGCGAGCGACGCGTACATCCCCGGGTAGAGCGCCAAGTCGCGGTTTTCGATATCGACCTCGACCAGCATCGTGCGCGTGGCGCTGGCCAGGGCCTCGGGATGGCGGGTGACGGTGCCCTTGAACTCGCGGCCGGGATAATCGCTGACGGTGATCGTGGCGTAGTCGCCGTTCCTGACGAATGGCGCCGTGCTCTGCGGAAGGTTGGCGTACACGCGCAGCGGACTCAGCGTCGCCATCGCGACAATCGGGGTTCCGCCGCCGGAGGGCGTGGTGGTCTGCGGGATGAGCGCGCCGGGATCGACGTAGCGCGCGGTCACGATCCCGCTGAACGACGCCTTGATTACCTCGTAGGCCTGCGTCGCGACCAGGCCGTCAAGGGCCGCCTTGGCCTTCAGCATGTCGGCCTGTGACTGGTCGGCCACTTGCAGCGCGATCACGCCGTCCTTGACCAGCGCCTGGTTGCGATCGTCGGTAATTCTCTTGATTTGGTAGTCGGCGCGCGCGTCGGCGACCTGCTGGTCGAGCTCCGGCGATTCGAGAATCGCCAGCACGTCGCCCTCCTTGACGCGGTCGCCCTTGTCGATGCGAATCGTCTTGAGGTAGCCGGCGATCTTGGCGTAGACCGGCGTCTCGACGAAGCCGTGGATCTCGCCCGGCAGCTCGAGGTTCCGGATATGCGGGGCATGCGTGACCGGGGTGATCAGGACGCGCGGCCCGTGGCTCAGCTCGGAGGCCCGCGATGCGGTTTCACGGCTGGTCCATAGCTCCCGCGCCAGGACCAGGCCGGCGGTGGCGACGAAAGCGACGGCGACCGCGCCGATCCATCCGGCGTAGAAAACCTTGCCGGGAGTCTTGACGGTGTAGTTTCTGGGGTCTTGGTCCATGGCTACGCGCCCGGCATGGTGATCGCCTCGATTTCGGCGTCGCGATGGTGCTTGCCGATCAGTTCGCGGCTGAAGATAGAGTAGACTGCCGGCACCACGAACAGGGTCATCGCGGTGGCCGCGATCAGCCCGCCGATGACGGCCCGGCCCAGCGGCGCGTTCTGCTCGCCGCCTTCGCCCAGCGCCAGCGCCATCGGCAGCATCCCGAGGATCATCGCCAGCGCGGTCATCAAGACCGGTCTCAGGCGGATGCGGGCCGCCTGGATCGCCGCGGCGACCGCGCCATAACCCTCCTCGCGCAGCTCGTTGGCGAAGGTGATTACCAGGTTGCCGTTGGCGACTCCCACGCCGATCGCCATGATCGCGCCCATCAGCGACTCGACATTGATCGTCGTGCCCGTCATCACCAGCATCCACAGCACGCCGGCCAGTGCTCCCGGCACCGCCAGCATGATGATGAACGGCTCGAGCCACGACTGGTAGTTCGCAACCATCAGCAGGTACACCAGGACAATTGAGAGGATCAGACCGAGGCCCAGGCTGCGGAACGACTCGCGCATCGCGTCGCTCTGCCCGCGTATCGCGACGCGAGTTCCGGCGGCAAGCTTTCCAAGATGCGCGATCTCCCGTTGCACCGCGCTTGAAGCGCTGCCCAGGTCGCGGCCCGATACGCCGGCGTTGACGTTGATCACGCGCTGGACCGTGTAATGGTTGACCATTGCGGGCTCGACGGTCTGATGAATCGTCGCGACGTTGGCAAGGAACTGGCTCGGCCGCGCCCCGCCGTCCGCCGCTGCGCTCAGCGGCGTGTTGGCCAGCGCCTCGACCGAGTTCATCATGTGCTGCGGAGTCTGCTCGAGCACGCTGTAGTTTACGCCGTTCTTAAGGTCGAGCCAGAAATTGGGCTGCAGGATGACGTTGGTGCTGAGCGAGGTGAGCAGGCTGGCGGCAACTTCCTGCTCGGTGACGCCGAGCTCGAGCGCGTTGGCGCGGTCGACCTGCACGCGCAGCGTCGGATAGTCGAGCAACTGCGCGATTCGCACATCTTCGAGCCCCGGGACCAGTTCCATCCGCTGCTTGAGCCGGCGGGCGATATCGTAGTCGGAGTCGAGCCGGTCGCCCGAGATCTGAACGTCGATCGCCGAGGAGAGACCGGCATTGAGCACCTGGCTCACGATGTCGGCGTCCTGGAAGTAAACGCTTATAGCGGGGAAATCACGCCGCAGCATCTTGCGGATCTCGCCCTTGTAGTACTCGGTCGGGCGATGGTTGCCCTTGAGCGAGAGCAGGATGTCGGCGTCCTGCGGCCCGACGGTGTCGGTCTGGTAGTAGGACAGGTTCCACGAGAGCGGCATCCCGATATTGTCGCTGATGCCGCCCAGCTCGGCAGGGGGAATCAGGCGGCGGATCGAGCGGTCGATCCGGTCGGTGATTCGCTCGGTTTCCTCGACCCGCATGCCGGTCGGCGCGCGGACGTGCATCCGCATCATTCCGGCGTCAACCGCGGGAAAGAAGTCCTCGCCGACCACCGCGAAAAGCAGCATCGAGGCGACGATCACCAGCGAGACGCAGGTCAGCGAGAAGTTGCGCCGCGCGATGAACTTGCCGAGCGCGTCGCGGTAGCTCTCGCGGGAGTTCTCGAAGCGGTCGTTGAAGCCGCGCACGAAGCGGTCGAACCAGCCCTTGCCCTGGTTTTCGTGATGGGTCTCGTCGAGCAGGTAGCGCGCCATCGTCGGCACCAGCGTGCGCGAGAGCAGGTACGAGGTCAGCATCGCATAGACCACGGCGAAGGCCAGCGGCGTGAACAGGAAGCGCGCCACGCCGTAGAGCAGGACCACCGGAAAAAACACGATGCAGATCGCAAGGGTGCCGACAAAGGCCGGCGCCGCGATCTGCTGCGCGCCGTCCAGGATCGCCACCAAAAGCGGCTTGTTCATCGCATGGTTGCGGTGGATGTTCTCGATCTCGACGGTCGCGTCATCGACCAGCATCCCGACCGCGAGCGCCAATCCGCCCAGCGTCATGATGTTGATGGTCTCTCCGGAGAGCTTGAGCCCGACGATCGCGGTCAGGATCGAAAGCGGAATCGAGATGATGACGATAAGCGTGCTGCGCCACGAGCCCAGGAACACCAGCACCATCAGAGCGACCAGCAGCGCGGCGATCGCTGCCTCCCGTACCACGCCCCATAGCGCACTGCGCACAAACACCGACTGATCGAACTCGAGCGCCAACTTGAGCCCTTTGGGCGCCGTCTCGAGGATCAGCGGGATGGTCTTCTTGACGTTGTCGATCACTGCCAGCGTCGAGGCCGAAGCGTGCTTAAGAATCGCAAGGTAGGTCGCGCGCTCGCCGTTGATGCGCACGACGTTGGTCTGGACGGTGTGGGTATCCCTGACCGGCGCCACGTCGCCCAGCAGCACCGGCGTGTTGCCCACCACCTTGATCGGAAGCCGGTTGAAATCGGAGACCTGGTCGGGGCTGCCGTTAAGTTCGACGTTGTATTCGCGGCTGCCGATCTTGACGGTGCCCGCCGGGATGATCACGTTGGTCACGTTCAGCGCGTCGCTAATCGCGCTTGGCGAAAGCCCGTTGGCGTAGAGCTGAGTCGGGTTCAGGTTGACCATCACGGCCCGCCCGCGCCCGCCGAACGGACCCGGCACGGAAACCCCCTCGATCGTGAACAGGCGGACGCGGATGAAGTTGAGCCCGAAGTCGAACAGTTGCTGTTCAGAGAGCGTGTCGCTCGAGATGTTGAGCTGAGCGACCGGTACGTTGGCAGCGTTGTACTCCACTATGCTGGGCGCCTGCAGCCCCGGCGGCAGGTATTTCAGGATGGTTTGCGCCATCGCGTTGATCTGCGCGATCGCGCCGCCGACGTCGGTTCCGGGGTGAAAATATACCTTGATGAGCCCGACACCGTTGAGCGACTCGGACTCGATGTGCTCGATGTCATTGACGGTGGTGGACATTGCCCGCTCGGTGATCACGACGATCCGCCGCTCCATGTCGACCGCCGAAAGTCCCGGGTAGCTCCACAGCACCAGCACCTCGGGCAGATCGATCACCGGGAAGATGTCGATGTTCATGCGGGTGAACGACAGCACCCCCAGCACGAGCATCAATAGCGCCATCACGGCGACCGAGAGCGGTCGGCGTAATGCCAGGCGGACAATCCACATAGCGGACTGTTGTTACGTCAGAGCGGGTGTCGCGGGCCTGCGGGCCCGAAAATCAATAGAAAACTATCGCTTATTTACGAATCACAATATGGTAGACTGTCATCTCTGGCAAGTTCTCCGGCCGGCGCGCTCGGACGGTCGCGCCGCCGCGCGGCGTCGTTGGTTGCTACGCTATCGGGAAAATGCGAAAAAGGATGGTTCGGGGCGGGGTCGTAGTTCAGCCCGGTTAGAACGCCGGCCTGTCACGTCGGAAGTCGTGGGTTCAAATCCCATCGGCCCCGCCAAATTTCGGATGCGTGTCGTCGCCGTCCCTCGCGGGCGCGCCGGAGCGCGATGGGTGAAGAAAGTTGAAGCTGACGGAGCAGACCCGGAGTGTATCGCGTGAGAGCGGCTTGCGCTCGCGCGGCTGGATTTTGATTGATGCCGCCGAGCGGCCGCTAGGGCGCGTCGCCTCGCGCGCGGCCAGTATCCTGCGCGGCAAGCATCGGCCCGACTTCACTCCCCACGAGGACATGGGCGACTTCGTGGTGGTGATCAACGCGGCCAAGGTGAAGCTGACCGGCTCGAAGCTGGAAACCAAGGTTTACCATCGGCACACCGAATATCCGGGCGGCATACGCAGCGCCACGGCCGGCAGCATCATGAAAACGAAACCCGAGCGGCTGATCGAGATGGCGGTGCGCGGGATGCTGCCCCACAATCGGCTCGGGCGTCATCTGTTCACCAAGCTCAAGGTGTATCGCGGGCCCGAGCATCCGCACGTCGCGCAAAAGCCGGAGCCGATCAAAATTTGACAGGGGTTGCTAAAGAGCGATGGCCGAAAAGAAACATCTGATCTGGGCGACCGGCAAGCGCAAGACCGCTATCGCGCGAGTGCGCATGCTGGCCGGCAGTGGCACGATCACCGTAAACGGGCGCACGCTCGAGGATTATTTCCCGCGCGACACGGCTCGGATGCGGATCCTGGAACCGTTCGAGCTGACCGAAACCAAGGGCCAATACGACGTGCTGGCCAGCGTCAGGGGCGGCGGCATCTCTGCCCAGGCCGACGCGCTCCGCCACGGCATCTCGCGCGCGCTCATCCGGGCCGTTGAGGCGCTTCGGCCCGCGCTGCGGAAGAACGGGATGCTGACGCGCGACCCGCGCGAGGTCGAGCGCAAGAAGTACGGCCGGCACAAGGCTCGCAAGCGCCCGCAATACTCCAAGCGCTAACCCTGAAGCGAAAATAAAATCTTGGTGGGGCGGGCCGCCGTGCCCGCCCATCGGTTCCGCCATGGCCAGAAAGAAGAGGGCGCGGCCGGCTACAGCGTGGTACGGCTTTTTCATTGGCTTCCTGGTGGTCGCCGGACTCTTCGCCTTCAGCTCGTCGCGCTACGGCAAGTATCTGGAGGGCGCGGAGCTAATCGCCTTCGACTGGAGGATGTACGCTCGCGGCAAGCAACGGCCGACCGGGCAGGTCGCGATCGTTGCGATCGACGACGAGAGCATCAAGGACATCGGGCGATGGCCGTGGCCGCGCAGCGTGATGGCGCGATTGGTCGATGCGCTTAGGGACTACAAGGTCGCAGTGATTGGAGTCGACCTTTTCTTTACCGAGGCCGACGACCAGGACGTCCAACGCCGAGCGATAGCTTTACGCCTCGAGGCCGCGGGCATCACCAACAGCACCATCGCGAAAATCTTGGGCCCCGACAATGACGAAGCCTTCGCGCGCGCGATGCGCGAGCAGGTTTCGACCTACCTGGACTATCCATTCGAGAGCCATCGGCTGAGCGGGCGTCGCAACGAGCCGATCCTGGGAGGTTTCTTACGCGAGCTTCGTGAACCGGCGCCGGTCGCCTACAACATCGTGAGGACGCGCGGGCACCCGCCGGCGCTCTTGAGCGCCGAGGCCTACCTGCCGCCGATCCAGATCCTGAACGAAGCGGCCCGGGGCAGCGGTTATGCGGACATTGACGCGGATGCCGACGGCAAGACTCGCATGATGATGACGGCGATCCGGTTCTGCGACCGTTATTGCGCGCCGTTCTTCCTGGCGCTGGTGAGCGCCTACAAGAATCACGCGCCGCTTTCGTTGTTTGTGGATGATTCGGGCGTTACACGCGTTGCGGTCGGTGACGAGAACGTACCCGTAGACGAGATGGGGCGGATGCAGATTAACTTCCGCGGCAAGGGCGGTACCATCCCGAGATATTCGGTCTCCGACCTTATCCAGCACCGCGTTATACCTTCGGCGCTGGCGGGAAAAATTGTCCTGGTCGGCGTGACCGCCAGCGCGTTGGGTGACCGCAAAGTCACGCCGGTCGACGGAGATTTACCCGGTGTCGAGGTCCATGCCAACGCGATCGACAACGTGCTGCGCGGCGACTTCATCTACCGCTCCAGGCTGGGTGACGCCAAAGAGCGGATAATCGCATTCCTTCTGGGCCTCACGGTCAGCTACGCGCTCGCGACTCTAACGGTATGGTGGTCGCTGGGCACATCCGTCGCGCTAGCCGCCGGCTACTTCGCTTATGCCCAGCATCGCCTGCACGCGGACGGTGAGTTGCTTCCGCTGGTCTTCCCGATGCTGGTGATGGGGCTGGCCGGCTCGGCCCTCGTAGCCTACCGCTATTGGACGGAGGGGCGCGAGAAGGCCTTCGTGCGCCGCGTCTTCGAGCATTATCTCCATCCCGACGTGATTGCTTCGCTGGTGGATGATCGTAAGGAGCTCAAGCTCGGCGGAGAGCGCCGCCACCTGAGTATCCTGTTCGCCGACATCATGGGCTTCACCTCGCGCGCCGAGAAGGCCCAGCCCGAAGTGCTGATCGCGGAGCTCAACGTCTACTTCACGCGGATGCTCAACATCGTGCTCGCCGGCGGAGGCGTGGTCGACAAGCTGATCGGCGATGCGATCATGGCTTTTTGGGGCGCGCCTGCCGAGGTTCCCAACCCGGCCAAGCTCGCGATCGATTGCGCGCTCGCGATGCTTGCCGAGCTCGACAAGCTCAGGAAGGAAGACCCGCGCTTCGCCGACTTCGACATCGGCATCGGTATTGCGACTGGGGATCCGGTAGTCGGAAACCTGGGCGGTGAGAGCCGTTTCGACTATTCGGTGATCGGCGACAGCGTCAACTTCGCTTCGCGCCTCGAAGGCCTGACGCGCAAGTTCGGCGTGCATCTGCTGGTCAACAAGCAGACCCTGGATGAGGCGGCGGGCAATTACCTGGTGCGCGAGGTGGGGCTGGTAAGAGTCAAGGGCAAGCAGGAGCTGGTTCCGATCGTCGAGGTCGTGGGACGCGCCGGCGACGGCGGCGACCCGACCTTCTGCCAGCGCTTTGCCGAGGTCCGGCGGCTGATCGCCGGCGGTGCGCATCAGGAGGCCGTCGCGGCGCTCAAACAACTGGGGGCCATAAGGCCCCACGATCATGTGATCGAACTCTACCTGGAACAGCTCGACGGCAGCGGTGGAGCCGCCGCCGAGCCGCCGCGCGAGATGATCTTCGAGTTCGAGACCAAGTAGCCGGCTCCCGCGCAGCTCCGGCGACTCCGCTCAAAGCGCAACTGGCTTGAGGGTAGGATTCATGTTACTGGACTGAAACAGGCAACCAATTTGTGGAGGTGAATCGGGAGCCCGTGATGGCTTCGAGCGACAGGGTCAAAGTAGCGGTGTTGGGTGCGTCCGGATACTCCGGAATCGAAGCCGTGCGCATCCTTGCCGGTCATCCGTTCGTCGAGCTGAGCGTGCTGACGTCGGAGCATTACGCGGGCCGCGAAGTGGCCGACGTCTACCGGCACCTGGCGGGAATCGATCTGCCGCCGTTCGAGGAGTTGCGCCCGGACCTGGTCGAGGGTCGCGCGGAGATCGTGATCTCTTGCCTGCCGGAACGGACCGGCACGGCAATCATCGGCGCGATGGCGGCCGACGGAATCAAGGTGGTCGACCTCTCCGCCGATTTCCGGCTCAGGGATCCGGCCGCCTACCGGGCGACCTACGGGGTCGAGCATCCCGCGCCCGGCCTGCTCAGGGAAGCCGTTTACGGGCTCAGCGAGTTCCACCGCCGCGAGCTGCGTGAGGCGCGGGTGGTCGCGAATCCGGGATGCTATCCGACAGGCACACTGCTCGGGCTGCTGCCGCTGATCCGCCGCGACCTGATCGATCCCGCATCGATCGTGATCGATGCGAAGTCAGGAACCAGCGGGGCGCGCCGGGCCGCCAATGTCGAGCAGCTCTTCGCCGAGGTCAACGAGAACATGCGCGCCTACCAGGTGGGCACGCATCGGCATATCCCGGAGATCGAGCAGGAAGTCGGTGCGGTGCTCGGCCGCGAGATCGCGGTGATGTTCGTGCCGCATCTGCTGCCCATCACCCGCGGCATCCTGACCTCGATCTTCATGCGCCCCCGCACCGGGACCACCGAAGAGGACGTGCGGGCCGCCTTCGAAGCGAACTTCGTCAAGTCGCGCTTCATCAGGATCCTGAAAGCGGGTGAGCTACCCGAGCTCAAGAACGTGCGTGCGACCAACCTGTGCGAGATCGCCTTGGTGCTCGATCGGCGCTCGCAGACGCTGTGCGTGCTGACCGCGATCGACAATCTCGGCAAGGGCGCCGCCGGCCAGGCGATTCAGAACCTCAACCTGATGCTCGGCTATGACGAGGCGGCGGGGCTGCTCACAACCGCGCCCGTCCCCTAGCAGGGTGCGGAAAAGCGATAACCTGCCGGCCGGCGCCGGAGCGCGGCCCGCGGGATACATGGATCAACCACGAGGGAGATACCAACATGCGTCTGAGATTGATCGGTCTTATCGTTCTGGTAATCAGTCTGCCGCTCAGCGTCTCTATCCGGTCGCTGGCGCGAGCCGACGAAGCGGATATCGAGACCACGCTCGGAGACGAGAAAGCCACGGTCGATAAGGACAAGCAGCTCCATCTCGACGCGACCGCCCAGATAAACGCGCCCGCGGACAAGGTCTATGACGCGCTCAGCCATCCGGAGAAGATCGCCAAGTACGACCTGAACATCACGGGCGTAAAGGTCGTCTCGCACGACGCCAAAGGCGAGACGGTGGAGTACAAAGGGCAGACCCTGCCGATCCCCAACGCGCCGCCCTCCTTCCGGGTGGCGTACAGCTTCGATCCCGCCGCCAAGAGCGTCTCGGCAAAGAATGCCGGCAAGTCGCCGATCCAGTTCCAGAATCACACCGAGCTGAAGCCTTCCAAGGACGGCAAAGGCACCGACATCCATTACACCAGCGTGTCGAGCGCCACCGGACCGATAATGGGCTTCGATCCGACGGAAGGGATGCGCACGCAGTTCGCGCTCAATGCGTTCATGCGGGAGATGCACAACGTCGGGATGTACATCCAGAAGGGCGGCAAGTAGGCACCCGGCCGCCTGGCAGGGCCGCGGAAAAACGATCTGCCCTGAGCGAAGCGGAAGGAAGAGGGGGAGCAGGCTCAAGGAAACTTTTTCCTTAAGCCTGCTAAACGTCCAACCGCCCGGTGCGGGCGTTTCCGAAGCAAGCTCGGCGCCGCGAGCGCTCCCGGATTGCTCCCTGCTCGCCGGAGAAGGCGCGCGGGGGGTGGACTGCCTAAGCGGACCGGCGCTGTGGTAGCATTTGCAGACCGGCGGGTATTGCGCCTAATCGTATGAAGAAAGTCCTGATGGTCTGCACCGGGAACCTGGATCGCAGTCCGACTGCCGCGATGGTTCTGGCGCAGATGCGCGCGGCGTGCTGGGTGGCTTCGGCCGGCACTGAGCCGTGGGCGGAAAACCGCCTGACCCGCGAGCTGGCGGAGGAGGCGGACGTGATCTGCGTGATGGAGGATGCGCATCATCGCTTCATCCGCAACCGCTTCGGCGACGAGCACGCCGCCAAGGTCGTGGTGCTCGACGTTCCCGACCTCTATGTCTGCGGCGAGCAGCAGCTCATCCGGATTCTGCGGGAGAAGCTGCGCGCCGCGCTCGACCTTCCCTTCGGCGGCAAGTAGCCCAAGCTCCCGAGCGCGATCGATGATTCCCCTGGCTGTAGCAGGAGGGCGGAGGTTCGTTGCATCCGCGAAACAATCGCTTGTTTGGTTTTTAGTCTTTCTGTAGAGTTAATGGGAGGCCGGACTGGCGCGAGTTTAGCTGTTGAGGCCCGACTTCGCGCGATGGCGGCCCGCCGGCATCGCTCAAGTCCGTCCGGAGCGGTGGGAAAAGCCGTTGCGGCGACGGGTCCGGTCAGGTGCGGAGGAGTTTGCTTGTCCAAATGCAAGATCAGCCCAGCGGAACACGAGCTTCGCCGGTCAGTCCTCTTCCAGGCGCTCTCGCTCGGTGAGCGCGACTCATTTCGCGCCCGGATCGAGGCCGCCAGCTCGTTTCTGAGCGCGATCGCGGAGTCCTCGACCGACGCGATCATAACTGCCAACCGCGAGAGCCGCATCACAACCTGGAATCCGGCCGCCGAGCGGCTCTACGGCTACACCGCCGCCGAAGTTCTCGGCAAACGGGTGCGCGTCCTGATCCCTCCCGATAAACGGGCCAAGCTTCCCGCGACGATCGAGCGCCTGCGTCGCGGCGAGAAGCTTCGCGACCTCGAGACCCGCCGAATGCGCAAGAACGGCACGCTGGTGGAGGTATCGGTCTCGGTCTCGCCGGTTCTCGACGCCACCGGCTCCGTGATCGGCTTCTCCGACATCTCGCGCGACATCACCGAGCGTAAGGCGGCCGAAAGCGAGCTTCGCCGCAGCGAAGAGAAGTTCAAGCGTATCTTCCAGAACAGCACCGATGCGGTTTCGATTCGCGAGTCGGAGTCGGGCAGATATATCGAAATCAACGAGGAGTTCATCCGAGTCAGCGGCTTCAGCCGCGAGCAGGTGGTCGGCCGCACCCCCGATGAGCTGGGGCTGTGGGCCGACCCGGACGAGCTCGCCCGGTTCCGCAGCGACCTCGAACGCGAGCGGATCGTGCGCAACCGGGAAGCCGCATTCCGAGTCGCAGGCGCCCGCACGCTGGTGGGCCTGATTTCAGCGGTCCCGCTCGAAGTCGGCGGCAAGTGCTGCGTGCTCGAAATGATCCGCGATCTCACCGAGCATCGGCGCTCCCAGGAAGAGCTTCGCAGGACGGAGCGGCGGCTGGGCAACGTGCTCCGCAACGCCCCCCTGACCATGATCGGCATCGACCGCGCCGGAATTATCACGATCTGCGAAGGGGCCGGGCTCGAGCCGCTGGGATTCAAACCCGGCGAACTGGTGGGATGCAGCATCTCGGACGTGTTCCCTCGTCCCGAAAGTCCGGTGCCCCGGCATGTGCAACGAGCGCTGGCCGGCGAAAGCTTTGTCAGCACCGTTGAGGTGCGGGGCCGCAGCTTTGACGCCTGGTTTTCGCCGGTGACCGGAACGGGCGGCGAGATCGAGGGCGCCATCGCCATCGCCTCCGATGTCACGGCGCGCAAACACGCTGAGGAGGAGCTGCATCGCAGCGAGCAGTACTATCGCTCGCTGATCGAGCACTCCTCCGACGTGATCCTCGTACTCGACCAAGCCGGCACCATCCTTTTCACCGGCGGCGCCGGGCGAAAGGACCTCGGCCACGAGATCGGAGAGGTAATCGGCGTCAACGCATCCGTCTTCGCCCATCCCGGCTATCTGGCCGACCAGGCCGAGGCCATCCAGCTTGCCTTCCAGGAGCCGGGACGTACGGTCAGGTCCGAGGGACTGATCCGGCGCAAGGACGGGTCCTGGCTGACCTGCGAGTTCGTGGGACAGACCGCAACCGATCCATCCGGCAAGCCGATCCTGATCACCACGATGCGCAATATTACCGAGCGCAAGCTGGCCGAGGCCGAACTGGCCAAGGCGCGGGACTTGGCGCTGGCCTCGTCCAGGGCCAAGTCCGAATTCCTCTCCAGCATGTCGCACGAGATCCGGACGCCGATGAACGCGATCCTGGGGATGGCCGATCTGCTGGGGGAGACCAATCTCAACCCCGAGCAGCGCCGCTACCTGGACACCGTGATGAGCAACGGCAAGGTCCTGCTCGACCTGATCAACAGCATCCTGGACCTCGCCAGAGTCGAAAGCGGCCGCCTCAACCTCGAGTCGGTCGAGTTCGACCTGGCGGAGGTGGTGGAGATGACCGCCGACACGCTTGCGATCCGGGCCGACGAAAAGCAGATCGAGCTTGCGGTCCGCTTCGAGCCGGACCTGCCAAGCCAGGTGGTCGGCGATCCGCTTCGGCTTCGCCAGGTGCTGACCAATCTGATCGGCAACGCGATCAAGTTCACCGAGCGAGGCGAGGTGGTGATGACGGTCGGGCGCGACCCGCGGGGCGACTCGTGCGGCAGCCTGCTTTTCTCGATCGCCGACAGCGGAATCGGAATCCCCGAGGAAACGCTCGGCACGATTTTCTCGCCCTTCACCCAAGCCGATTCGTCGACCACCCGCAAGTACGGCGGCAGCGGGCTCGGCCTTGCGATCGTCCAGCGGCTGGTCGGATTGATGGGCGGACGGGTGTGGGCGGAGAGCCAACCCGGCAAGGGCAGCACGTTCTTCTTCACCGCGCACTTCGAGGTGGGCGACGCGCCGGCCGCCACCGATCGCCCGATCGATCTGGACGGAACGCGCGTGCTGTTGGTGGACGACAACGCGGTTAGCCGCCGGATTGTGCGCGCGATGCTGGCCGAGCGGCGCGCGGCGATCACCGAATGCGCGTCGGCAGAGCAGGCACTCGAAGCGATTGTACACGCCGAGCACGCCGGCAATCCGTTCAGGCTGATGCTGGTGGATGCGCGAATGCCGCAGACCGGCGGGTTCGAGATGGTCAGGCACTTACGCAAGCAGTCGGGCTTCAAGAGTACGGTCGTGATGATGCTCAACTCGAACGGGCTGCCGGCCGCCCTGGCGATGATGAAGGAACTCGGTATCGCCCATCACGCCGTGAAGCCGATCAAGCGGCGCGAACTCTATCGTGCGATTTCAGAGACGCTCCGGCTTTCCCTGCCGGGAGCTTCAGCCGCAAACGGCGCGGAGGCGGCGCCAAAGCCTGCGCCCGCCGGCAGGACCGAACTACGCGTCATGCGCCCGTTGCGGATCCTAATGGCCGACGACTCACCGGACAACCGGATGCTGATCGGGGCCTACCTCAAGAATACGCCCTACAAGCTCGAACACGCGGAGAACGGGCAGGTCGCGCTGGAGAAAGTCTTTGCCGGCCAATACGATCTGATTCTGATGGACATCCAGATGCCGATCCTCGACGGGCTGGCCGCGGTGCGCCGAATCCGACAATGGGAGAGCGAGAACCGGCGGCCGCATACCGCGATAATCGCGCTAACCGCATCCGCGCACGAAGGCGCGGCGCGCGGCGCCGCGGAGGCCGGATGCGATCTACACGTGGGCAAGCCGGTCAGAAAGGCGACGCTGCTCGAAGCGATCGGAGTTGCGATCGAGGCGGCGGAAGCGCTCGCCGATCGCGCGCGCAACGGAAATGGCGCCGCGGCGACGGCCGTTGCGCAAGTGGGGGCCAAAGGCGATGGTCCTCGTCCCCCGCGCCTCGTATCGTAACCCCCACTCTCGAATCAGCCGTTTGTTTCCCCGCCGTCCCGCTTTTCGCGGTGTGGTACAACTCGGTGCGATCGAGCCCGGACACGGAGGCGAGCTTGAAAATCATTCCTGGCTCGCTTCCAACGCGCGAAAGCATTCGATAGGTCTGTTTCCTGATCATGCCTGAACGGTTCCCGACGCCGTCGCCCGAGGACGAAGAGTCAAGCCGCGCCGCAACCGAGCCGCTTGGCGAGACCAAGCGCCGCCGGCTCGGCGCGTTTCGTGCCCTGCGCCATCGCAACTACCGTCTCTATTTCTCCGGCCAACTGGTGTCGCTCGCCGGTACCTGGATGCAAAGCGCGGCCCAGGCGTGGCTGGTGCTGAAGCTGACCAACTCCTCGATGATGCTCGGGGTGGTGTCGTTCGCGCAGTTCCTGCCCATCCTGCTGGTCGGCCTGTTCGCCGGAGTCGCGATCGACCGTATCGACCGCCGCCGCCTGATCATCACGACCCAGACCCTGCTGATGCTGAGCGCGTTCACGCTTGCGGGCCTGACCTGGAGCGGGACCGTCCGCGTTGGACACGTGATCGCGCTCGCCGCCTTCAATGGCAGCGTCAGCTCCTTCGACATGCCGGGGCGGCAGTCATTCGTGGTCGAGATGGTCGGTTACGAGGACCTGGCCAACGCGATCGCGCTCAACTCGATGATGTTCAACGGGGCGCGCATGATCGGACCTGCCGTGGCGGGCTTGCTGATCGCGTGGCTGGGCACCGGCACCTGCTTTTTCATAAACGGCGTGAGCTTCCTGGCGGTGATCTTCAGCCTCTTCTGGATGGAGATTCCCGCGCGGGAGATTACCCGCGGCGGGCAATTTTTCAAGCAGCTCGCCGAGGGGCTCGGCTATGTCTGGCGCTATCGGCCGCTCTTTTACCAGATGGCTCTGGCCGCGGTTACCAATGGCCTGGGCTACCAGTACCTGGTGCTGGTGCCGCTCTTCGCGCGCAACGTTCTGCATGGCGACGCGCGCACCTACGGATTCCTGGTTGCGATCCAGGGGCTCGGCTCCGTGCTCGGCGCCGCCACGCTCGCCTCGCGCGTCACCACGCGCGGGATCAGGAACAACCTCATCGCGGGGCTCTTCATCTCCGCCCTCGGGATCATGACCTTCGGACTCTCCCGATCGATGGCGCTGTCGATGGCGGCGCAACTCGTCGTCGGGATGGGATTGACCAACTTCAGGGCGAGCAACAACACCCTGGTGCAACTGTTTGTGTCGGACGAACTGCGCGGGCGCGTGATGAGCAGCTATCAGCTCGCCTCGGTCGGAATGACGCCGCTCGGTGCGCTCGAAGTCGGTTACCTGGGCACAACCCTGGGCCCGCGGCAATCGGTCGTGATCTGTGGCGCGGTCACGTTGGCGTGCGCAATCGTCCTGCTCACGCGGCTCAAGTCAATCGGCGCCGATGAACGCGCCTGACCCATCCGTCGGCCGGGACCGTCTCGCGCTCGCACCTTGGCCCCTTCGATAGCAAGGGCGCCACGCCTCCGATACAATTTTTCGCCGGCTCATGAGATTCTGACCGCGGGCGCCGCGCGATCCTCGGCGGGCAAGCTCCGTGCTGCCTCGCGCATCGACGGCCGCGCCAGGCAAGGAGTCAATCGTCGATGCGCCTTTTGCACACCATGATACGCGTCAAGGAACTCGAACAGTCGCTGGACTTCTACTGCAACAAGCTCGGCATGAAACTCCTGCGCAGGCGCGATTACCCGAGCGGCAAGTTCACGCTCGCTTTTGTCGGCTACGATGACGAGCGAGATAACGCGGTGATCGAGCTCACGTATAACTGGGGTGTCGACCAGTACGAGATCGGCTCCGGGTTCGGACATCTCGCGATCGGCGTCAACGACATCTACAAGACTTGCGCGGAGTTGAAGCAGAAGGGGGTCAAGGTTACCCGCGAGCCGGGCCCGATGGCCCATGGCGGCACGACCATCGCGTTCATCGAGGACCCCTCGGGCTACAAGATCGAATTGATCCAGGAGCGCACAGCCTGACACGGTCGGTGATTGCGAGACTTTGCAAAGGCGCGATTTCCAGCCCGGTAGCGAACCGAGCGTCAAGCCGCCGCTCCATCTGCCTCGAACCCAGCGCAAGGGTCGCGCATCTTCACGCCACGTCCACGGCCGCTCCGCTGGGGGCTCGCTTGTGGCCCGTGGCGAGCTTTACGATCGCATCGGCGACCTGCTCGGGCTTGAGAGCGCTTCGCATTGCGGTGGCTGAGATTCCCGCAGCGCGCGCCGCCGCTGTGTCCACCAGGCCCGGGCAGACTGCCCATACCTTGATACCTGTACCTGCAAGCTCGTCCGCCAAGGCTTCGGTAAGCCCCACCACACCGAACTTGCTCGCGCAGTAAGTCACATATTGCCCTCTCCCGGCTTTTCCGAGGCGCGATGAGACGTTGACGATCGAGCCGGAGCCTTGGCGAAGCATGATGGGAAGTACGGCTCTGCTCATCAGCAACGGGCCGCGCAGGTTGACGCCAAGCATCGCGTCGAGGTCACGAACCCGCAAATCGGCGAACGGACCGATCCGGGCGACACCCGCATTGTTCACCAGGCAATCGACGCGCCCGAAGTATCGAAGCGTCGCACGCACGCATTGCCCCACGGAAGCGGAATCGGCGACATTGGTACGAACAAAAATCGCGGCGGCTCCGTTCTTCGTGATTGCTCGCGCCGACGCGCGCCCCAACGCCGCGCGTTGCTCTGCGATCGCCACGGCGTAGCCCTCGGCCGCGAAGGCAGTGGCCGTCGCTCGGCCAATTCCACGCCCGGCACCGGTGATTAGCACAACCGGAGCTGCGATTTTACTTCGGCCGGCTCCAGACGGTTTCGGGATTCGCAGGCGATTCCGTTTCATGGCCGTCGCTCTCGCTATCGGTTGGCCGCATTCGTGGCAAATATGGTGGGCGGTGCAGGGATCGAACCTGCGACCCCCGGCTTGTAAGGCCGATGCTCTACCGCTGAGCTAACCGCCCGCGAGTTACGCTAAGCCTCCGATATGTCAAGGGTTTTTTCAAGCGGCGGCTGGTTGTAACCCATTGTCAGCCAGGTTTGGGTGCCCACTTTTTGGCCACTTTTCCTGGTTTCCGGTTTGCGTGCCCAGAACGGCCTGAGCGATCCGCTCAACCGCGCCACTTCCCTTGGCGTCTCGGAACCAGTGCGAATAAACGCTTAGCGTGACCGCCTGTTCTTCCCCAAAGAGCATCCAATGAGGATCACCGCGCATAGGCTGATCACGACGGCGCTTGCCGCCGGAGGCGCGACCCACGCGTTCCGTAGGAACTTGATCGTTGCCATGCCTACTTCACGACGATGCTGTAAGCCACGCGGCCGTCGGGGTATCGCACCGAGAACGCCGGAGCTTTCGGGAGTTCGTCGCCCCCGCGAAACACGAAGATCCCATGATCGAATCTTCGATAATTCCGCTGCAGGTCGAGGAATCCGTAACGGCCGAAAGCGATAACCGTACCAAACAAGCCATTGACCCGCAGTATCGGTCCATTCTGGAACAGTGCAGGCGGATATCGCTCAAGGAACAGCACGTAGATGTAAGGCTCGTTTATTTTCCCGGTGATCACGATCGGCCCGGTGTGGTTGTCGAGCTCGTCAACCGCGCGAAGAGTCTGTTCGATTCCATACTGGAAGTAAGGCGCGGCCAGCGTCGGAAAATCGCGAAAGTAGTATCGGACAAATCGCGCGCCATGGAATATCGCGCCCAAAAGGATCAGTCCCACCGCAGCCGCCCTCAGCACCACCATCCGCGAAGTCCATTCGAGCAGCACCGCAAATCCCAGGGCGGAGAAAAGAATCCAGGGCGCCATCGCCAGCAAGTCGTGCCGCGGATCGGGATGGGAAAGCAGCAAGGAGGGCGTCAGCGGCGAGGGCCTGACCGAAATGTCGAGCATCACGTTCGGCGTCGGCAGCGCGCGCGCTTCCGGACGCCAAGCCCCCCCCCGGCAGCGTGAACGCCGCCGGCAAGGCCGCGACGATCAACCAGCCGGCAAGCAGCAGCGCTGTCTTTCTTCGACGCGCGCTTACGATCGCAGCCAGCGCCAGCAGGATCAGCGGCGCCTGCTCGGGCAACAACTGGCCGAAACCCGGCGGATGGAGCATCGTCCAGTGATCGCCGCGGTCGCCGACCAGAAACAGAAACGAAGGAGTGAAGTAACTTAGCCAATTGGCCGCGAAACCGATCAGTTGATAAAAGAGCGAGTGGCCGGTCGCCCGGGCCTGTTCAGGATCGCAGCCCCGACATGTCGCGATGATGTCGAACACCGAAAGATTGTGAAATTGCGCCTGCATCTCGGCGGAATGCATTAGCAGCAGTATGGCCTGCGGCAACGCGAATAGCATCACGATCGCCGCCGCAGCCAGCGCCTTGAGCCGCACCGCTTTAAGCTCACGCCAGTACAGCACTATCAGCAATGAGATCAGAAGCGGGAGGAAGGCCTTGGTGATCGCGTAGGAATAAAGCGAAAGTCCGAAGAACGCGCCGCTCAGCAGGAGCCACGCATCCCGGTGCCGCCGGAGCCATAGAAAGAAACAGAGCATCCCAAGCGTGACAGTCGCCGACCCGGTGATCGCCCCCATGCCGTAGCGGCTGAACGGCAGGTGCCACGGCGAGAACGCGCCGAACAGCGCCGCCGCGGCCGCCGCCGGCCATCCCATCATCAGCCCGGCCAGAAACGTGATCGCGACGAGGTCCACGATGCCCCAGAGCGCGGCCCCCAGCCGCACCACGGCGGGCTTGAGCCCGAATGCCGCGACGAGCGGCACAAGCGAGTACTGGAACAGGGGCATGCGGTAGTCGCTGAACCCCTGCATCACCAGCGGGAGAAAATTGCCGTGATGGTCCCGGCCGGTCTTGAGGATGCTGTACGCGTCGTAGCCGTCGCAGGCCTCATCGGGATGCAAGCCGGGCGGGACATCCGGTACTGTCCGAATTAGGACAACCGGGGCGGGAAATTAGGACACCCGCTGTGCTACGGTAAAATCATGTGCGACTTGCCGCCGCCCGAGCACATGGACCGCTGGACGCGAAACGAACGGCTGTACCGTCATCTCCGCGACATGGGCCTGTTTGTGGTCCCGATCTATTCCGATGGAGAGTGTCCGGGCATCGAGTATCTGCAAGTCGCAGTCTCAATGCCCGGAGTGCCGTTATCGACGAGTGCGCGTGAGCCCAAGAAGATCGTTAAGGAAGTCAGGCGCCGACTTATCCGACTTTCGCCGGTTGTTAAGCCAGTTTAGCGGCTGAAGATTCCAAAGCTCGTCGGAGCCATCGGGATCGATATGATCGATCTCCCAGCCGTACTCGGGTGTCTGGCCGTAATCCGAGTAACGCATGACACTTCCGTATGAATCCCAGCGCCATACGCTCGGATCGAAATTCGGTATGACGCGGCCCTTTGCCCAGACTTCATCCTTTTGCAGGATGCCCTTGAGGAGATCGCTAAACGCTCCCATAGAGGAGTCCTCATGCGGTTTCTATAAACCGCTGCTATGGGGCTTGCGACACTCTCGCGGAGTCGGTAAGATGACGAACAGACAGCAACGACCGACTCTGCGGCTTGTGCCAGCAAGCCCCCGAGTTAAGTACCCAACGACTAGAGCCTCTGACCCGAAGTCAGGGGCTTTCGTCGTTTGAAATCTTAGCAGACTCAACCGCCTTCGCAAAGCCCGACCACTAGGGCTTGCGCTTTTGCTTGTTTTTCCCGGCTGGCGACAACTAGTCCTTCACCTTGGTTTCGCCATCTTTCCGCCGCGAATCACGCGCGGTCTGAACGGCACGTAGCCCGGCCTGAGCGTTGTCGGCTGCGTCGGACGCGGTAGCGGCGGCACGTCCGATGGCTCAAGCGCTGCGCTCACAAGCTCCCCGATGGTCCAAACGTGATTCGTCACACCCAGCGCCATCGCGGGCGTACAACGCAGCGTTTCGTGGACGCGGCACAGATTGTAGAAGCAGACCCAGAGCGAGACAGCCGCGCGATGATTCGCCAGCCGCTTGCTGTAGCCGTTGGTCAGGCGAGTGAATCGACGCGACGCCATGCGCGTGCTGAGATTGAAGCGTTCGACGTAGGACGTGCTGATCAGGTCAGGATCGGGGCGTCCTCTTATCACGGTCGTATCGACACCCGCGACATGGCCGGGGCTGTAGCGATGCGCCGCGTCCGGCAGATTCGAGTCGCCAACGTATTGCTTGGTCAGGACCGCATAGTTCACGTCGCGACCGAATGCCGCTTCAACCGCGTTGGGGTAGGGCGTGTAGCCGTCCGACGTGATCTGCGGGCGATTCACGACGCGGGCGCGTAAATCGAGCGCCAGCGCCTCTGTGTTCTCCGTGCCGCGCTTTCCGACAACGTAGCTCAGGACGGCCTTCTGCGTGGCCGCCAGGGCCACGAAAAGCCAAACGTCGCCCATTTCTTCGGGGTCGTCGTGCTGGACGCGCTTCTGCTTCTTGCCGATGAAATCCCATTGCTCGTCAAGCTCGATCAGGTTCACTTGCAGATCGCGCATGATGCGGTCGTGTAGGCGCTCGCAGCCTTCGCCAACGCGCACGCCAAGCCTCATCACGGTGTCGCGATGCGTTTCGGTCAGGCGCTCAGTCGCGCGAATTGAGCAGCCTTCCGTAAGGGCCGCGATGATGTGTGTCTGCTTCTCGAATGGGAGCGTGTTCATTGTCTGCCCCGTGCCTTGATCTGCCGAGTGCGCGGAGCGACAATGTTGCTTGCCAGCTTTGGCGCGTCCGGTCACTCGGATGCGTTAAAGTGAGACTGGCGCGGGTGTTAGCAGCACTCGCGCCGGTCGGCTTTAGTAAGCTCACCACGGCCCGGATCGCCTGTCGCCGCAACGCAGACAGGGACCGGGCCTTTTCGTTATGGCCTCGCGCATCGGTGAGCGCGGATGTCGGGGCTAATTCAGTTCTCATACGCGCAATCTATACGTGCTCGGGCACGTATGTCAATACTTGCTCGGTATTGACGTGAACCTACCGAGCACGTATATTGGCCGATATGGCAGACAATCTGAAATCGTTGTTTACCGAGCTATCCAAACTCGGGGCCGCTAAGGGCGGTCGTGCGCGCGCAAATGTCTTGACCAAGGAAGAGCGGAGCGAGATTGCCCGCAATGCAGTTCGGGCGCGTTGGGCGAAGGCCAAAGGAGATAAACAGACCACTGTCGAGCAAGTATCCAGCGACCTGGTCAAACCCCCCAAAAAGGGGGTTATGAAGAATCCCGCCGGTCTGCCGCTCGCCTTGTTCCGGGGGAATCTCGAAATAGGCGATGCGAAGTTTCCCGTGTACGTCCTCGACAACTTCAAACGGGTGATGGCTCAGCGCGAAGTTGTCCGGGCGCTAACAGGCCAAGCGCACGGCGATATTGCAAGGTACGTTGAAGCCCCCGCCGTGCGTGATTTCATCGATGGCCCGACGATTCTCAAACAAACGATCCGGTTCGTGATTTCAGGCACGCAGTTCACTGGCAACGGGTTTGAGGCGACTCTGTTGCTGGACATTTGCGATGCGTACTTGCGAGCAAGGGAAGCCGGGAAATTAGCTTCCCATGAAGAAGCAATCGCGAAACAGGCCGAGATCATCACGCGAGCTTGCGCCAAGGTGGGCATAATCGCGCTTATCGACGAGGTCACGGGCTACGAAGCGTTTAAGAGGAAACGTGACCTACAGCTCAAGCTGCAAGCCTTTATTGCGGAAGATTTACAAGAGTGGGCACGAATGTTTCGTGACGAATTTTGGTTTGAGCTGGCCCGACTCGAAGGCATCCACTACTCCGCGCGGTCGCGACCGCTAAGGTGGGGAAAATACGTGATGGCCTTCGTTTACGATGCAATCGATGGCGATATCGGAAAGAAGCTGCGAGAGATAAACCCCGATCCGCACTTCCAACAAAATCATCATCAGTGGTTAAAGGAGTTTGGGCGTCAGAAGGTCCACGACCAAATCGAGCGAGTCGTAACCATAATGAAACTCTGCGACGATATGGACGATTTTCGGACGAAGTTTGCCCGCGTGTTCAAGAAAAGCGCGATCGCAGGCCAGATGAGTTTTAACTACCAGCCATGAAGCTCCGCCACGCCGCTGCGCTCGCGCTTACAGGCTGGTATCTGATGGCACCCAGTGCTCGCTACTTTCCGCCTGGGTCGAAGGATGCCACTGGCAAGCCAGCACAGGGATGGTATATGAGCGGCTCGGATATTTCTGATTGGACCTTATTGACCATTGCATAAATAATAGAAACTCAGGGTGAAAAAAGAGGCGGCAGGTCGGATTCCAGGACGAAGCTGCGCAGGAGCTGGGAGGAGCGCCGGGCCCGGCGGGCGAGTTGGCTGAGGTCGTCGAGCAACTGATCGATGCTGAGCGGACAGCCGTTAGCGAGTTGAGTCTTGAAGTGGTTCCAGACCTGCTCATCGGGGTTGAGCTCGGGCGCGTAGGCGGGAAAGCGCTCGACCATGAGGCGCGGATGGCGGGCCAGGACTTGGCTGACGGCGGGCCCGCGGTGAATTGGGCCGCCGTCCCACAGCAGCATGATGGGTCCGCGCAGTTGGCGCAGCAGCAGGCGCAAAAAGGCGGCGACCTCGAACTGGGTGAGATTGACGAAGTGGAAGTGGCAGTAAAGCCCGAGGCGATGGCGCACGGGACTCACGGTCACCGCGGAGATGGCCGAAATCTTATCGCGCGCGTAGCGGTGGACGAGCATCGGGGTCTGGCCGCACGGCGCCCAGGTGCGGCGCACGCTGGGAACCAAGAGGAAGCCGCTTTCGTCCAGGAACGCCAGATGCGCGCTCAGGCGCCGGGCTTTTTTTTAATCCCGACCCACCGGTAACGCTTCCAATGGGTGATGGCCGCCGCATTGCGCTCCAGCGCCCGCCGTTCAGGCTTCTGATAGCTCCAGCCCAGTTGCGCCAGGATGCGGCTCACCTGCGCCGGGTGATAGCCGACCCTGAACTCGCGCTCGATGAGCGCGGCGATCCGCCGCGTGGTCCAGAGATCGTTGGGGTAGCCGTAACCGCGGGCGCCCAGGGCCAGCAGCCTGGGCAGGCGCTGGCGTTGCCGGGGGGTCAGTCTGGGCGGCCGTCCCGGGGTCGGCCTGGCTTGAAGCCCCGCCTCTCCGCGCCGGCGCCAGGTCTCCCGCCACTGCCAGACCGCGCTCACCGCCGCGCCCACCATCCGTGCCGCCGTCGACAGCGAATGGCCGGCTTGCAACAGCCGCACCGCACGCCGCCGACGCCGCTCCAACTCCGCCGCACTTCCCACTGGCCTCATGAAGCCAGCGTAGCACAACTGAGTATTCCTTTCAATTATTTATGCAACGTTCAATAATCGCCGCGTATGACACCGCAAGTGAGTGCGAAGCCGCGCGGCAAGGTGTCCTTAAGAACGGGCTCACTTCTCTTGAGGAACGTACCGACGATCCCAACGGTAAGGCCGGTGCCGAAGTCAATGCAGCAAAACGCGCCCAATGCATCGCGAGCGACGACCCGCGCCTCAAGGGAAATTAGGACAACCTGCCGTTCAACTTAGGACAATCGCGGGGAGATTAGGACAGTACCGGACATCCGCGAGGCGAACGACGCGCAAGCCAACTCCCGCGACAAGCGCGATCACCACTACCAGGGCGTACACCCGGTCCATCCCGATGGGCCGCAAAGGCGCGCGAGACTCCGGCGGCTTCGCTCCCGAACTGGCGTAACCTTCTTCGGTTGCAACGGTCTTCATTCGACGCGGCGGCGATCAAGCCGACTCTGGGCTGCACAATACGAAAACTTCCCCGCCGTTGCCATCTTCGCTGAGGGATTTCCGCGGAGCACGGAGACGCAAGGATACGGTATCTGGCGCGCCTCCGGGTCGCAAGAAACTTCGGGCCTCAAGGGGGCCACTGGTTCTGGGGCCGGAGCGCTGGGAGCGGCCCTGGCAAAGAACTCGCGCAAGCAGAAAGAGAAAGCCGACCGAGCCCAAGCGACGCCATGTCGTTTTCGTTGACCAGCGGAAAGGACCGGTTGTAGGCGGTCTTCACGCGCGAGAGGTATGGCAGGCGATGCCCGGTCACGGGCAGGATCAACTACGCCACCTTTAACCCGACATCGACGCGCTGGCGGCCCTCGTCCGAAAGGGGGCTCCCGTCTACTTATTTTGCGAGGACATAACGACGCTAGACACTGGGCGTAAGGAGCGGCACCACCTGCTCCACACAAAGATGTTGCTCTTTTGGTTGAAGGATCAGACGGCGGAGTTTTGGGTCACCCCCCGGCGCAGAGTGGTCGAGTTTCGATAGGGTGAGCCGCCGATGAGTGCGCTACGCTACGTATAGTCCAGTGCTCACTCAGTGCCCACTCCCAGCTTTTCGGGCATGATCTCGCGTAACCTCGACCGGCGAAAAACCCTTGAATTTCCTACACCGCATGACCTGAGATGACCCGTCGCAACCTCAGGAATACGTTTGTAAGGCCGATGCTCTACCGCTGAGCTAACCGCTCATCGCTCGAAAAGCATGAAACCACAGACGCAGCCAGATGGACACAGGCCCGGCGCCGGCGAAAGCGCTTCGCCATGCGGGGTGCCGGCGCCATCGTGGAGCAATCTCGGCGCGCAAGCCATTTTTTCCACACCTTGCCAGGCGTTGGATGTGCCCAAGAGCTGCTGATTCATGCTATGAGCAGTCTAGTCGCCGGCGGGAATGCCGCCGATCGCGTCCGCTGCCTGTGCGGCTGCGCTTTTCGGGTTGACGAATTCGGTTGGCTTTTGCTACACACAGGAGAGTCACGGGCTCAATGCCTGACATCGGTTGCGGCCCGGCGCTGCGCTCCGCAGGGTGTCTCTCCCCCATGCTCTGCGACCTGCGCCGCGTGTCACAACGCGATGGCAGGCCGTCATGTTGCCCGCGACAGGGGCCGGTCGTTCGATCGGCCCTTTTCATGCCGCGTGCTGCGTCGTTTCAGATAAGCGCTTGGCCAACGCTCTCCCAACCTGGGCGCACGCCGACACCGGGTCGGCGGGCTCTTGTAACCCGCGCCGCGATCGCCACAATTCGTCTCCATGAGACGTGTGCTGGCAGCGCGTTTTTTCAATCGGCCGACGCTTGAGGTCGCGCGCGAACTGCTCGGAAAGTTTCTCGTCCGCCGTTATCGAGGCGGGCAACTCGAGCTGCTCATTTCTGAAGTCGAGGCGTACGACGGTCCCGATGACAGGGCCTCGCACGCAAACAGGGGTCTTACGCCACGAACCCAGGTGATGTTCGGCCCGGCGGGCATCTTCTACGTCTACTTTACTTACGGGATGCACTGGCTGCTGAACGTCGTGACCGGCCCATCGGGATATCCCGCCGCGGTCCTGCTCAGGGGCGGGATGGTTCCCGATTCCGGCCGCGGCCGAGTTTCGGTGAGTGGACCGGCCCGACTCACCAAATATATGCATGTCGGCCCGCGCCTCAACGCGCGACGCGCCCGTCCGGCCACAGGGCTCTGGTTCGAGGACCGGGGCGTTGAAGTAACCTCGCGCCAGATCGTCGCCGGCAAGAGGATCGGAGTGGCGTACGCGGCGGACTGGGAGGATCGACCCTACAATTTGCGCCTTGCCGAGCGCGCGCTTGTGCGGTTAGCCCGGAAACCTCAATTGCCCACGCAACTGGTAACGAAAACCTCAGCGTAGGGGGCGTCGTGAGCGGCCCTCCCTAAACTTCAAATCGTTACGCGGGGGCCGACAGGAGGACCGTTCTCGAACGGTCGCTACGAAAGGATGGCGGGCATGGAGGCCCGCCCCACTACAGATCTAGGGCCTTTTCCAGTGGGGCGGGCGCCCCTGCCCGCCTCTGCTCTGGTCATTCTCTTCGTGCTCTGCGTAGCGCCGGCCTCCGTGCCGGTTCTTTTTGTGAGATTGTTTGTCATGCCAAGAACCCGGAACTGAGGTTTTCGGGCTCAGGGGCGAACCTGGCCTCCTTGGCGTTACAGCTCCTGTCTGAATTTGCGCGAGGCGACGCCGCGTGCAAAGTCGAACTTGCGCCCGTCCTTGAACTCGCGCAGGATGCGCCGCGATACCACCATCCGGTGGACCTCGTCGGGACCGTCGTAGAGCCGGGCGAAGCGCGCATGGCGGTACATCCGCTCCAGCGGGGTGTCGCCCGACACGCCGAGCGCCCCGTGCACCTGGATCGCCCGGTCAATCACGTCGTGCAACACCTTGGCGCCCCAGAACTTGATTATCGAGATCTCGACGCGCGCCTCGTCGCCCCGATCGATCTTGCGCGCCGCATCCAGGGTGAGCAGGCGCGCGGCCTGGATCTCGGCAGCCGAGTCGGCGATCCAGTTCTGGATGGTTTGCTTGTCGGCCAACGCGCTGCCAAAGGCGTGGCGGCTGAGCGCCCGCTCGCACATCAGCTCGAACGCGCGCTGCGCCTGCCCGAGCCATCGCATGCAATGATAAATGCGGCCTGGGCCGAGCCGCTTCTGCGCAATCTTGAAGGCCTGCCCGCGCGGACCGAGCAGGTTGGTGAGCGGCACACGCACGTCATTGTAGCGAACCTCGCAATGCCCGCCGGTGGTCTCACCCATCACCGGTACCACCCGCACGATCTCGAAGCCCGGCGCGTCGGTCGGGACGACGATCATGCTGAAGCGTTCGTAGGGCGACGCGTCCGGCTCGGTAACCGCCATCACGGTGGCGAACGCGGCGCGATTGGCGCCGCTGGTGAACCACTTGTGGCCGTTGATCACCCATTCGTCTCCGTCCTGCACCGCCCGGGTGCGAAGCCCGGTCGGATCGGCGCCCGAAACCTCCGGCTCGGTCATCGAAAAACACGGGTAGATCTCGCCATTGACCAGCGGCAGGAGCCATCGCTTCTTCTGTTCGGGACCGCCGTACAGGTAGAGCATCGTGGCGTCCTGCGCCGAATGGGTGCCCAGCGCCACGATCGCGTACTCGCTGCGCCCGACAATCTCGTTGACGAACACGTAGGGCATGAAGCCCAGGCCGCCCCCGCCGATCTCCTTGGGCAATCCGAGCGCCCACAGCCCGCGCTCCTTGGCTTTCTGCTGGATGGACTCCATCAGAGACCACGCTTCGGCCTGCTCGACCGATTGCGACACGGACCATGCTTCCTCGCCGCCGCGGCCGAGCGTCTTTTCGTTCGGGTAAATAAACTCGGTGAGAAAATCTCCGACGCGTTTGCGCAGGTCCTGGACTTCAGGACTCAATTCCAAATCGCTCGACATGATGGGTATCTCCTTTTGGGTTCGCGCCCTCTGCGTGCAGGGTCGCGCCCGCTTACCGCTCGCCGCAATAGTCTCGCGAGTTGCTACGCGGGGAGCAATTGTCGCGCCGGTCGCGCGATCGCGGACTAATCGACGTTCTCCTTGGCGGCGAAGCCGGTCAGCCCTTTGTTCGGTCCCTCCGTCACCTCGATTTTGGCTCCTTCGGAGTCACTCGAGATGATTCGGATCGGCGTCTTATCATCGGCCTTCTTGACGATTACGCTTTCGCCGAGCCCCTCCGATCATCCCCATCGCTCCGCCCTGTTTCTTCATCTCGCTGAGCTTCTGGTATGTACTCTCGTCGGGAAAGATGGGGACCGAGGTTTCGCCATGGCTGGCGACCAGCTTGTGGCCGCATCCTGCGACCCCGAGCGCCGCTGCCAGGACAAGCGCGCCAACGACGGAACTTGAAGCTCTCATGAGGACCTCCGCAACCGAGCCGATAGCAGAGCCGTCAGGAAAAGCGAAGCCCGGCCGCTGGTTCCAAAATTGCCGGGCCGGCGGGATGCGTGATACCGTTTTCGCGCCGGTGGCGACTGCCGGCCCTTTTCTGACAGGAGGATTCTTTTGTCCGCCGAAGAAACCACAAACTCCGATCGACCGGCGAGCGGGACCAAATCTCCGGTCACGATGGAAAAGCTCGTCAACCTCTGCAAGCGGCGGGGATTCGTCTTCCCCTCCAGCGACATCTACGGCGGGCTCGGCTCGACCTTCGACTACGGCCCGCTTGGCGTCGAGCTCAAGCGCAACGTCAAGGAAGCCTGGTGGCGTGAGACGGTGCAAGGGCGCTCCGAGGTGCTCGGCCTCGACGCGGCTATCCTGATGAACCCGCGCACCTGGGAGGCGTCCGGCCATCTCCAGAATTTCACCGACCCGCTGGTCGACTGCAAAAGCTGCAAGAGCCGTTTCCGCGCCGGCGATCTCAAGGAGAGCCGATGCCCCTCGTGCCGCGGCGAGCTGACCGAAGCCCGCCAGTTCAACCTGATGTTCAGGACCTTCATGGGGCCGGTCGAGGACACCGCCAGCACAGTCTACCTGCGTCCCGAAACCGCGCAGGGGATCTTCGTCAACTTCGCCAATATCGTAGATACCCAGCGCGTCAAGCTGCCGTTCGGCGTCGCCCAGATCGGAAAGTCGTTTCGCAACGAGATCACCCCGGGCAACTTCATCTTCCGCACCCGCGAGTTCGAGCAAATGGAGATGGAGTTCTTTATCAAGCCCGACGAGGCCGAGGAGGCGCGCTGGTTCGACTACTGGGTCAACGAGCGTTTCAACTGGTTCGTCAAGTATGGCATCGACCGCGACCGTATCCGGCTGCGGCCCCATTCCAGAGACGAGCTGTCGCATTACTCACGCGGCACCACCGATATCGAGTATCTCTACCCGTTCGGATGGGGCGAGCTGGAGGGAATCGCCAAACGGGGCAGCTATGACCTGGATCAGCACGCCAAATTCAGCGGCAAGGACCTGACCTACTTCGACGAGGATGCCAAGACCCGCTACCGCCCGTGGGTGGTCGAGCCGGCGGTAGGTGTCGATCGCACGATGCTCGCGTTCCTGCTCGACGCCTACGACGAGGACGTGATCGAGAACGAGGAGCGGATCGTGCTGAGACTCGACCCGCGCCTGGCTCCGATCAAAGTTGCGGTCTACCCGCTGTTGCGCAAGGCCGGCCAGCCCGAGAAGGCCCAGCAGGTGCGCGCGATGCTGCAGAAGCACGTTACCGCGGCCTACGACCAGGCCGGATCGATCGGCCGGCGCTACCGGCGCCAGGACGAGGTCGGGACGCCGTTCGGCGTGACCATCGACCATCAGACGATGGAAGACGACACGGTGACGCTGCGCGACCGCGACTCGACCGCCCAGGACCGCGTGCCGATCGCGCGTCTGGTCGAGGTCCTCACCGAGCGCATCGGCTGGACCCGGTAGCAGGATGCGGAAAAACGACTATGCATTTTTCACCACCCATGCTCACTTCGTTCGAGTCGATGGGCGCTTGCCAGGGTGCCGAGCGAAGCGAACGTGTCGGTGAAAGAGCGGCTTTCCGCATCCTGCGATAAGACTGGCTGCTTTCCTATAGTTCTCCCCCGTCTCGGGGGAGACTACAGAGAGGGTCGGTACCGGCAGTTCCCCGGGGGGAGGCCAGGCCGCACGGCCGCGCAGCCCGGCTTGCGTGGTGGCAGCACCCTCTCCCGCAACGGAGCGGGCGAGGGCAGCCAGTGGAAGGTTGCGTGGACGGCCCGGCTAAAAAATCGAACCGCCTGGCGCGATTCTCACCGGCCGGCGGCCTGCTCGGGCGAGCCGCTCTCTTTCGCCATGCGCTTGCCGAGCATGTTGAGCTTGAATCTGCGCACGGTCTCCGGTAACAGCGCGTCTCCGGCCGGGCTTCGCAAGTAGAGCGCGTCGAATGGGCATTGCACGACACATGCGCCGCACTGCACGCATCGCGCCGCCCCCGGAAGCGTCGCCATGTGCTGGTGATGATCGACCTCGAAAACGCTGACCGGGCAGACCTGCTCGCAGAACCCCGCCCCTTTGCATCGTTGCGCGTCCAAAGTGATTCGCAGCAGACGATCTTCGTGCAGGCCGCTCTTGTAGAGCGGCGTGCTCCCCGTAAGATCGAGACTGAGCAGCAGTATCACGACGAGCGAACTGAGCCCCCAGCGCAAAACCAATCCCCACGAAAATTCGCCGCCCAGTAGCGTGCCGGCGGCCAGGGCGACCATGAACAAGCCCCACAGCGCGATCGGAACGGCGCGCTCGCCGAAGTCGAAAAGCACGAAGCCGACACTCTTGCCCTTGGTGCGAAGGCGATGCTCGTAGAGCGGAAAGGCGAGGAAAATCACGAGAGAGAGCGCCCAAACCAGGCCGACTAATGGGACCACGCCCCGCCCCCACAGGGGAATCAGCGCGAGAGCGAGCAAAGAAATCGGGAATGCCCAAGCGACCGCCATCTCAAGGCGCTCCGGCCATGGAAAACTTACCTCGCGCATTTCCGGCGTCTTTTTGAACCCATTGCGCACGAACGTGGGAATCGCCGCGGCATAGACCGGCCCCCAGACTATTCTCCAGCCGCTCTTTTCCTCGACGACCTTGGTCTCGATCCCGGTGGCGGCAAGCTGCGGCAGGATCACGCGCCGATGGTTGACCATCTTTTCAATGCCGCTCGTTTTCAACACCGAGACCACATCGTGATTGGTCAATAAGCCCCCTGTCGCGGCGCACCATACGTTGACGCCACGGCTGTTGGCGACCAACAGGTATGCGTCGATTCCTTCGATTGCGCGCTTGACCCGTTCCACCGTGAGCCGGAAGTTGCCCGTGAGCAGGACGGGTGAATTGCGATCCGGATTTCCGATCGTGACCAGTCCCGTCTTGCAGGGAAACGGGAGGACGCGCAAAAGCGTCTGGCAAACCGTTATCAAGACGTAACGCAGAAACCTCATGTCCCTTGGGCGCGTTTGCGCGCCACAATCTCGACGAAGCTGCCGAACGCGTTGCGGCGGACGGATTCGATCGAGAAGCCGGCCTTGGACAGTTTTCCCGCCAGGTCCTCGACGGCGTGTGTCGTCTGCTGGCTGACGAGGTAGGTCAGGGCCGCAAACGGGGCCTTGATCAGGGCATGAAGCAAGCGCCGTGCGAGGTCCGGGGGCTTGACCTCGTCAGCGACGAGCAACAGGCCGCCCGGTTTCAGGACCCGCACGATCTGGCCTAGCCCATAAGCAATCTCGTCCTCGCTCAACTCCGAAAAGCACAGGCCGCTCATCACCAGATCGTAACTTCCAGGTAGCTCGGCATCGAGTTCGGCGATGCCCATCTGCTGCAAATCGACGTTGTCGGCAAGGCCCGATGCGCCCGCCCGCTGGCGGGCGATTTCAAGCATCTGGGCGTTCACGTCGATCCCCTTTACCCGCGCTCCGCGCCGCGCGGCTCGCATCGTGAGCGCCCCGGTTCCGCAGCCGACATCGAGCACGCGCTGTCCCTCCTCAACGCGGGTGGCGAGGCGATCATAGGCCTTGTCGAGGCTCCCGAATGTCAGCAGGCGAATACCTAGATCGTAGCGACGTGGGGCGGATTCCAGAATCCGCATCAGCACGTATGTGCTCATCGACAGCTCGGAGCATACCCGAAATCGTGCATGTAAACAGGTATTATTGGAAGATTCCGGAAGAAGCGCTCTTTCACCATGCGCTTGCCGAGCAGGTTGAGGTTGACTGGAGCCAGCGGGGTCCATTCAGGTTGATGCCGCAGATCCAGAGCTCGGCGATTGCGGCCACGTGAAGATGTCCATACAATATGTGTATACGTGAATGGCGTTCGAGTGGGACGCCGCCAAGAACGCGGCGAGCATCGCCAAGCACGGAATCGACTTCGAAGACGCCATACGGATCTTCGAAGGGCCGGTTTTGGAGAGGGCCGATCAGCGCCGGGAGTACGGCGAAATGCGCACGATCGCGTTCGGCGTCGTTGATGGCCGCGAGCTGGCGGTCGTTTTCACCATGCGCGGTGGGCGCCGCAGGATCATATCGGCAAGGAAAGCGCACAGCCGTGAGCGAAAAGCATACCGTGAAGCGTACCCCACGCATCCGCCGAGGCGGTAGGACCGATTGGACGCGCGTCGACGCCATGACCGACCGTGAGATAGAGGCGGCGGTCGAGTCCGACCCGGATGCCGCGCCGATCCTCGACCGAAAGTGGTTCAGAACAGCTAAGCTGGTGCTGCCGCAACGCAAAGTTCCGATTTCATTGCGAATGGACCGCGAAATCGTGGAGTGGTTCAGGGCCCAAGGCAAACGCTACCAGTCGCGGATGAACGCGGTACTTAAGGCGTACGTCCAGGCCCATCGGAAGGTCGGATGAAATGGGCGCCAGCTGACGTTTGCGGCGCACGCGCGATGCGGGCGCTCTTCTTTTTTCGGCCATTGTGGCCGCGCAGAACCCCGGCGACCCGGTTGCGCGGACGGCCCGGCGACCCTAACCTAAGCGGTTGTCCCCGCGTTCTTGAGTAAGCGGAGCGGGTTGCAGGAGTTTCAAACACATGGCACGTGTGCATCCTGAAATCTACTTCTTCAGCGCGGGCGTGGCCGAGGGCCGCGCCAAGATGCGCGATCTGCTCGGCGGCAAGGGCGCCAATCTTGCCGAGATGGCGTCGCTCAAGCTGCCGGTACCGCCCGGATTCACCATTTCAACCCGGGTCTGCAGCTACTTCTACGACCATCGCGGCAAGTATCCCAAGGGTCTCGAAACCGGCGTCGCCAAGAGCATTGCCGGAATCGAGAAGGCGCTCGGGCGGCGCTTCGGCGATCCCGAAAATCCGCTGCTGGTCTCGGTCCGCTCCGGAGCGCGAGTCTCGATGCCGGGCATGATGGATACCGTGCTCAACCTCGGGCTCAACGACCGCAGCGTCGCCGGACTCGCCAAGGTCAGCAACAACCCGCGCTTCGCCTACGATGCCTACCGGCGCTTCTGCCAGATGTACGGCGATGTGGTGCTGAAGCTAAAGCCCGAAAACAAGAACGATCCGGACCCCTTCGGAGAGTTGCTCGACCGGATGAAATCGAGCCGAGGCGTCGTCCAAGACGTTCGAGCTGTCGGTTGACGATCTGAAGCGGCTGGTCGATGAGTTCCGCGATCTCATCCGCGACCGCGTAGGCCGCGATGTCCCGCAGGATCCCAAAGAGCAGCTCTGGGAGGCCATCGGCGCGGTGTTCGGCTCATGGAACAACGACCGCGCCGTCACCTACCGCCGGATCAACAACATCCCGGGCGACTGGGGGACGGCGGTCACGGTGCAATCGATGGTGTTCGGCAATCTGGGCGACGATTGCGCCACCGGCGTTGCCTTCACCCGCGACCCTGCCACCGGCGAGAGGGGAATCTACGGCGAGTTCCTGCCCAACGCACAGGGCGAGGACGTCGTCGCCGGTACCCGCACCCCGCGCCAGATTAGCCTCAAGGCGGGGCGCGAGTGGGCAAATCGCAACGCGATCGACGAGCACGAGCGCAGAACGAACCACGCGACGCTTGAGGAGAGCTTCCCTGAGGTCTATCGCGAGCTGCTCCGGATCTCGTCGCGCCTCGAACATCATTTCGGCGACATGCAGGACATGGAGTTTACCATCGAGCGCCGCCGCCTGTTCATGCTCCAGACTCGCACCGGCAAACGTACCGCCGAGGCCGCAGTCCGATGCGCGGTCGAGATGACCGAGGAACGGCTTATCGACCGGCGCACTGCGCTGATGCGGGTCGAGCCCGTGCAGCTCGAGCAACTGCTCCATCCGCGACTCGATCCCAAGGTCAAGAAGGAGGTCCTCGCGCGTGGACTGCCCGCCTCCCCGGGCGCGGCGTTCGGCGAAGTCGTGTTCTCGGCCGATGAGGCGGTGGCGGTGCGCGAGGCCGGGCGCCGCGCGATCCTGGTGCGAGTCGAAACCTCGCCCGAAGATATCCACGGGATGGAGGCCGCCGAGGGCGTCCTTACCGCACGGGGCGGTATGACCAGCCACGCCGCGGTGGTCGCGCGCGGGATGGGCAAGTGCTGCGTGGCGGGATGCTCCGCGCTCAATATCGACTACGCCGCCGGCCAGCTTTCGGCTAACGGCAGGGCGATCCGGCGCGGCGAGTTCCTGACCCTGGACGGCGCGACCGGCGAGGTCATAGCCGGGCGCGTGCCGACCGTCGAGCCCGAGATGTCGGGTTTCTTCCGCAAATTCATGAAATGGGCCGATGCCGAGCGCCGGCTCGGCGTGTGGGCCAACGCCGACACCCCCAAAGACGCCAAAATCGCCCGCGAGTTCGGCGCCGAGGGTATCGGCCTTTGCCGCACCGAGCACATGTTCTTCGCCCCCGAGCGGATCGAGGCGGTGCGCGAGATGATCCTGGCGCGCGACGCCACCGAGCGCGCGCGAGCGCTCGACAAGATCGCCCCGATGCAGCGCGCAGACTTCGTCGGCATCCTGCGCGAGATGGCGGGGTTGCCCGTGACGATTCGGCTGCTTGACCCCCCGCTGCACGAGTTCCTGCCCAAGGAGGACCACGAGATCCGCGATCTCGCCGGCAAGATGGGCGTCAGCTTCGAGGAGCTCAAGCGCGTACGCGACGATCTGTTCGAGTTCAATCCGATGCTGGGTCATCGCGGCGCGCGCCTGGGAATCAGCTATCCCGAAATCTACAAGGCCCAGGCCCGTGCGATCTTCGAAGCCGGCGCCGAGCTCCGCCGCCAGGGCGTCAAGGCCATGCCCGAGATCATGCTGCCGCTGATCGGCGACCGCCGCGAGTTCGACATCCTCGCCCGCGAGATCCGCGAGGTCGCGCGCGAAGTGCTCGGCAACGGGGCGCGCGTCCCCTACACGATCGGCACGATGATCGAACTGCCGCGCGCGTGTATCGAGGCCGGCCAGATCGCCGCCTCCGCCGATTTCTTCTCCTTCGGCACCAACGACCTCACGCAGATGACCTACGGTATCTCGCGCGACGACTCGGGTAAGTTTCTCGACGACTACTTGAGGCGCGGGATTTACAAAAGGGACCCGTTCCAGGAGCTTGACGCCGAGGGCGTCGGCGACCTGATGCGAATCGCGATCGAGCGCGGTCGCAAGGCCAACAAGAAGCTCAAGCTCGGCATCTGCGGCGAGCACGGCGGCGACCCCGCCAGCATCAAGCTATGCCATCGGCTGGGCCTCGACTACGTGTCGTGCTCTCCGTACCGGATCCCGGTCGCGCGCCTGGCGGCGGCGCAGGCCGCGATCGAAGAACATCGGGGCAAGCGCGAATTCAAGGACGTGTAGGGGCCGGGCCGCTAGCAGGCTGCGGATACTTTTTCCGCAGCCTGCTAAACCCGAAAACCTCGTGGCACCGGCCTCCCCGCGCCGATGGCGAGTGCCGGTTCTTTTCCGAACGCCGTTGTGGCCCGGAATGAGCCTGCTCGAAAACGCCTCAGAAGATCCTCATCGAATCCAGGCTTATAGCTCGATAAGGCGAATCCTGCATTATTCACGTCATAAAATGAGGTGAATATGGGGCGGGCCGCGGGCTAACTGAAGTACTCGTCGGCGCCGACGGTCGGAATTGCGAGCTTATGGACCTGGCTGTTGCGGAGCACGGTGAAATTTATCTGCTCGCCCGGCTGATGCGCCAGCAGCGCATCGTAGAGCGCGCGCCGCTCGCTGATCTCGCGCCCGTCCACCGACAGCACCACGTCGCCCTGCTTCAGGCCCGCCTTCTCTCCGGGCCCGCCCGGCATCACTCCCGCGATCACCACATGCTCGCGCAGCGTATAGGACAGCACCCCCAGCCATGCCTTGGGCGCAGTCACGCGCCTGCCGTGCTTGACCAGTTCGTCGCGAGCACCGAGGAAGCATTCGCCCGGAATACCGAGCACCGAGCGGCTGATGTCGGCAAAGTTGAGGTACGAAACCGCCACCACCTGTCCCAACGTGTCGCAGATCGGGCCGCCGCTGGAACCGATGTTCATCGCGGAGGTCATGATGCAGACCGAGCGCTCGAGCAGGAACTCCCACACCGCGTCGAACGGTCCCAGATAGCTCACCAGCCCGCAGTCCGCGCATCGCTGGTCGCCGCCCAGACTTGTCACGATGAACACCGGCTGCCCGAGGAAGCAGGCCGCCGATGAAGTAACCGTCAGATACGGGAGTTTGGCCGCGTCAATCTTCAGCAGCGCCAGCCCGGTCCTGTAGTCCTGCGCAACGATTCGCGCATCGCGCTGCTCGCCATCGGGGAGCGTGACCATCACGTTCTTCGCCCCCATCACGAGGTAGTAGACCGTCAGGATCAGACCGTCGGCGCTGACAATCGTGCCCGTCCCGCGGCGATCGGTCCCCAGCCCGATGCTCGCCGAGACGTGCGTCTCCGGCACATACGCATGCACGCCGACTGTCGAAGCCGACACCTTATCGAGCAGAAAGACCGATGCGTTCACGGGTTGAAGCCAACGACCCGAAGCTAACCCTAGGCACGACAAGGCTTGGTTTCAAGCGGAAGGTCGCACCCTGCTTCGACATACCTGCCAGATCGGCATAGGGGGTAGCGGCGGACCGCTACTCCCCTGCCACACCACCGGACATGCGGGTCCGCATCCGGCGGTTCGGAAGGTTGAGGTTAATCGGCAAGGCGAGGAACTCCGAGTCGGTCGTAGTAGCGGATGGTGAGTCCGGTCTGGACCAGCTTGGCAGCGCGATACCACCAGCGCCGTCCGGTGACAGCGGCCTCGGCCGCCGCGACGTGAGGCAGTCCGAGTCTACGCAGCTCGGTGTAGATTTTGGGGCCACGCTTCCACTGCTTGAGTTGCAGCGCACGCAGACGATGGCGAATCCACTTGTCGTGGTCAGCGAAGGCTCCCGGTGTATCCGCCAGTTGGAAGTACTGCTTCCATCCCGGCAGATAGCTCCGTAGCTCCGCCACCACCGTGCGCAGACTTCGCCCGCCGCTGCGCCGGGTAATCTGGCGCACCCGTTGCCTGAGCATCGCGGTGGCCTTGGGAGCGACGCGGCGCATGACCGCACCGCCCTTGCCGTACCAGAAGCTGAAGCCAAGCAAGCTCCGCTTCGATACCGGCGCCACCGCGCTCTTTTCGCGGTTGACTCGTAGCCGGAGCCGCGCGTACAGACGCTCCAGCGCCGTCATTACCCGCTCGCCCGCGCGCTTGGACCGCACGTACACATTGCAGTCGTCGGCATAGCGGACGAAGGCATGGCCGCGCTTCTCCAACTCCTTGTCGACCTCGTCGAGCAGCAGATTGGCCAGCAGCGGTGACAGTGGTCCGCCCTGCGGCGTCCCCTCCAGGCGCTCCACCACTACCCCGTTGGCCATCATGCCGGCCTTGAGGTAGCGGCGGATTAATCGCAGCAGGCGGCTGTCGCCGACTCTTCTCGCCAGCCTTCCCATCAGCACATCGTGATTGACGCGGTCGAAGAATTTCTCCAAGTCCACGTCCACCACCCAGCGCCGGCCTTCCCTGACGTAGCGCTGCGCGGATAAAACCGCGTCGTGGGCGCTGCGCCCCGGTCGAAAGCCGAAGCTGTGCTCCGAGAAGCTGGGGTCGAATAGCGGCTGCAGCACCTGCAGGATGGCCTGTTGGATAAGCCGGTCGAGCACGCACGGGATGCCCAGTTCGCGCATCCCGCCGCCCGACTTGGGAATCTCCTGCCGCCGCACCGGTTTCGGCTGGTAGGTGCCGCCCAGCAGTTGCTCGCGCACCCCTGACCAGCGCTCCATCAAGCATTGCGGCAGTTCTTCCACTGTCATCCCATCGACCCCGGGGCTGCCCCGGTTCTCCCGCACCCGCGCCAACGCCGCCTTGACGTTGCCGCGCGCGACCACCTGCTCCATCAGGTGGTCGTCTCCCGAGCGCACCTTCCCGTTCGTCATCGTCGGCGCTTCGCCACTTCGCCCAGCCCTCGGAGCTTCACTCCTGGGCTTGAACGCAAGTTCCGCTTGCGCGGAGTTCCGGCGCCTGGCGCGGTTCGGACTCACGATGGTTTCGCTCTCCCTTCCGTTCGGCCCTTCACCAACTCGGCTTTCAAGGCCCTGCCCTCTCCGGCTGGCTACTACGGCCTCGGCTGACTTCTCGCGCCGCCTTATGGCGTCACCCTTCCAGGCGCAGGGCGAGATCTCCCCAGGTAAGACTCCGTGACCTTCCCCGCACAACCGCCGGATCTACGCAGTGGCTCCTTGGCCGCGAGGGCTTCGCGGTCTTTTGCCCGCTCGCCCTGAGCCACCGCGCCTTGTATCCGATTCCTGTTCGTCGGCTCGCGGGTTTGCTCCACGCTTCTTTCAGCGATTGCCTCGCGGCTCATCGCCTTGCGCTTCGCTAGTGCTCGCTGCGGTCTGCTCACACAGGGGACTTTCACCTCACAAGTCACGCGTCGTGCTGGGCACACAAAAAAGGCGGCCCAGTCGGGGCCGCCTCAATTGTCAAAGGTCCGAGGCGGACTATTTCGCCGGCGCGCGGGGACTCTCCGGCGAATCCGGCAGGTCGCCGTTGCGCATCGTCAGAAACTCAAAGGCAGAGCCCAGATCGAGCTCGCTGTAGTTGCGGTTGGAATAGAGATCGTCCAGCCGCTTCACCAACTCGTCGGGCCGCGAGTCGACCGAAAGCTGGCGCGAAAGCTGGTGGATGATCTTCTTGGCCCCTTTCCAGTGGAACAAGTCGGCCGCGACCGTCAGGTTGTCCAGCTTGCCCACGCTCACATGCATCGCGTCCGCGTAGCCGCTGACGTAGCCGGACTTGGCCGAGGCGTCCAGCTCCTTCCAGAAAAGGCCGTTATGCTCGACGGTCGGCGCCGCCATCGCCAGCGCCCAACTGAAAAGGACGCCCACCACCACACCCGCGCTAAACTTCTTCATCTATGTTCTCCCGCCATTAAAGGCAGTGATACACGCGACCCCCCCGTTCAGCAGCTTACCCCTCGCAAGCATCGAAATCCACTGTCAAAATCCACCATAGCGCCACCTGGGGTACTGGCCGCCATCTGGGGTGCCGGCTAAATTCAGCCCGTAACCCCCTGCCCTGCTCTACGCCAGCCCGATCGTCACCCGGCGGCCCACTATAGCGGCCGCCCGCTGCAGGCTCGACAGCGTGATATCGTTTTTCGCATCAAGCAGCAGGGCAACTTGATGCTCGGAAAGTCTTGTCAAATGGCTGGCGCACGCGTATATCCCTTGTGTATCTTGACGGTTCGGAAAAGAGGTGAACTTTGCGCGCACGGATTGCGAAATGGGGTAACAGTCTCGGGGTTCGAATCCCGAAGGCGGTCGCCAAGGAAGTCGGCCTCGATGAGGGGGCGAACGTCGAGTTCAAGGTCTCGGGTCGAAATCTGGTCCTTGCACCGGCCGGCCGTGAATACACCCTGAGCGAGCTGGTGGAGGGAATCACGGGAAAGAACCGTCACGGGGAGACTGACTGGGGATCGCCGGTCGGTAGCGAAAGTTGGTGAGCGCCGCGCGCTACGTTCCCGAACGTGGCGATCTTCTCTGGCTCACGTTCGATCCCCAGGCCGGCCATGAGCAGGGCGGTCGCCGTCCCGCGCTGGTGCTGTCTCCCGCGGCTTACAATCGGCACGCGAACCTGGCACTCGTTTGTCCGATTACGAATCAAGCGAAAGGTTATCCCTTCGAGGTTGCCTTGCCTGTAGGGTCGCCTATTTCGGGCGTGGTCCTTGCCGACCATGTAAAGAGTGCCGACTGGACCGCTCGCCGCGCGCAGTTCCTGGCCAAGGCACCCTCCGACGTGCTTGCCGAAGTGATGGCCAAGCTGCGTCCCTTGCTGGGTATATAGGGAAGCCGGATGCCGCGGATATTCGACTACATCGACGCCGCGTTGCTCCCGGCCCTGGAAGATGGGCTGAGGGTTTCGACCCTTCGTTAAGCGACTCGACGATTCTGTATTCCTCGGGAATATGCGTTGAACATGCTTGGCATATCGATCCGAAATCTGCACCTATGAGCCCGCCAAGTTCTCGCCGGGTAACCAAATGAAGAAATTGCACTCTGCTGACATAGGTGCGACGCTACTTACAGGGGAGATACGGCGATCGGCCGGTGCCGTTGCCGCACCTCCACGCAGCTTTTGGCGGCTGCTCGCAGGTATCGGCGCGTTATTCGCCCTGGTAGTGGCAGGCTTGATGGTGACCATCCCACTCGTGCATGCCCAGCAACAGCCGATAAGCGCAAATGGGAGCGCCGGGAATCAAACCAGCTCGGTCGGAGCACAAAACTCATCGTCGCGCATGGATGCCAGCGTCTCTTCCCGGGCGGCGACCAAGTTCGAGAGTAATCCCATCCTTTCTCTGCCTGATTATTTTGTTCGCCAGTGGATTCCCGGCGGCGAGGATTTACCTGGCGACCACTTCACCTGGATGGAGGAGAACCTGGGGCAGAAGCTTACTCTCAAACAGGCCATCTACCTGGCGCTTCAGAATAATCCGGGACTGGTGTCGATAGCGTTGGACCCGGTTGCGGCGACCGAGAGCGTCAAGGCGGCGAACGCCGTATTCGACCCGCAGTTGAGCTCGCAAATAGACGTGGAAAAGGAGACCTCGCCGGTCTCTTCGCCGTTTCAAAACCCAGGCAGCGTTACCAACGTGGTGAAGTTCAACGATTGGAACTTTGGAATGAGCAAAGTGCTTTCCGGGAGCAACGGCACTTTCGGCCTTACCTTCAACAACAACCGCGAATTAACCAATACCACATTCAGCCCGGTCAATCCCGTATATACGCCCACCCTGGTAATGTCGCTTACGCAGCCGCTATTGCAGAATTTCGGCTGGCAATTTGCCACGATTAATGTCCGCCTGGCCGAGTCGGCGCAACGGTCTTCACAATGGAACTATGCTTCATCGGTCAACGATTTCGTTCAGCGCATCGGTAACGACTATTGGGGTGTGGTGCAGGCCGAAGAGAACTTGCAGGTCACTCAATCAGCCTTGCAGTTCAACACAGACCTGGTTCGGGTTAACCGGGCCAGCGTTCGGCTCGGTATGATGGCTCCGGTAAACCTGGCGGAGGCCTTGTCAGCCGCGGCCACCGCGCGGGCAAACGTAGCAGCCGCCCAGGCCGCCCTGGAAATAGCCCGTACTACGCTTCGCCAGGACGTGGCGCTTAATCACCCCGGCGCTCTGGTCGGCGCGGAAATCGAGCCGCTGCAGCAACCCGACACCCGGCTCGGACCAACCGAGACCGACGAGGTCGCGTTCAAGAAGATGCTCGAAGACAGTCCCGCGCTGGGCGGCCTGCGCGAAGCGATTCGCAGCGCGTTGATCCAAGTCAAATACTCGGAAAATCAGACACTGCCACAACTCAATCTGGGCACGCAGTTCGGCTTGACAGCCGAGGCCGGCAACTCCAAATGTACCGCCTCCATCTCGGTGCCCGCTTACGCCAATTGCTTTAGTTCGAGAGGGCCCACCGTACCACCGGGAACCGACAATGCGGCCGAGCTTCCCTTTGCCGGCGGCTACATCTCGGCGTTGAACCGCATCTTCGATGCCAAATTTTACGACTATGCCGCGGTTTTGGGCTTTTCTATGCCGCTGGACAATGCCGCCGCCAAGGCCGCTCTGGCGCAGGCTCACATCTCCTATGAGCAGGCCCGCTTGCAGTACCGCCAGGCGCTCTACCAATCGGTTTTGCAGGTCAAAAGCGCGCTTGCCAATTTGCGCGCCTACCAGCAGCAAGTCGAGGCCACGCGAGAGGCCAGCGATTACGCGCAAGAGAGTCTGCACGATGTTCAGGCGGAATTCCGAGAGGGCCTGGCAACAACCAACCAACTTCTACAGTACCAAAGCAATCTTGTAAGCGCGCAGGGTAACGAGGTTCAGGCCGATGTCGGTTTGGAGAACGCGCGCCTAGCCTTGTGGCATGCTGAAGGCACGCTGTTCGAGCGCTTCAACATCGACTTCAAAGTGCAGAACCCGCGTCAGTCGCCATGGTACTCGCGCTTTTGAACCCGAGCCCACGATCGGACAGGCAAACCGCCGCACATCAATCGGAGCGGGAATGTCATGGCTACAAAGCCGCGCAGGTCGCTGGCTATGACCGCATTTAAGCCTATAGCGTTGCTCGCGGTGGCGCTTATGCTAGCCACCGAGTGCGTCGGATGGGCTCAGCTACCGGCGCCGAATCCGCTTGTGGTACCGCCACTGCCGCCCGGCCCTCCAGCCCAACTGCCGGCGCCCGTGAGCACCGCGATCGCGCCAATCCCATTACCGGTACCATCGATGCCTGCTGCCTATTCGACCCCCGGAGCGCGAATGTTCAACTGCTCCTGTTCCGGTCTTGGTGCTCCCACTCACTGGATGGGCCAGGTGACCGCCTCTGGCTACCTTGGCGCCAGCCGGAGCGCGAGCGGTGCCTGCGTCGCCTACAACCAGGGAAAGCCTCCCCCCTACGGAACGGCGGGCGGCATCGGTGCCGGCAATCATTTCGGGCCGCTGCCCGGAGCGGCGCAAAACGCGGGCGCCGCCAATTCCTTCGGCTTTCCCGGAGTGGCGCAGAGTTCGGGAGCGGCCACCTCGCTTGGCGGACTGCCCGGGGCGGCGCAAGGTGTGGGCCAAGCCAATTCGTTCGGCTCGCCGGCAACAGGGCTGAGTTTTTCCAGCGCACAACAGCAGCGGCTGTGTTCGATGTGCGTATGTGACTGAGCAGGCGGGCCCGATGCGCCGTTTGCCGGTGGATCGCTTCCTCAGCCGGCCCTTCGCAGTTCTGCTGGTCCCATCCCGGCGCCGAGTGATACAAGAAGGCCCGGTCGCTTCGATTAGGCGTAGGTCGATGCGCTGCCAAAATTGCTCGGCGGAAAATCCTCAGGGGGCGAAGTTCTGCATTCAGTGCGCGACCCCCTTCAAACGCCTGTGTCAAAAGTGCGGTTTCGACAACCCGCCTGAAGCCAAATTCTGCGCTCATTGCGCGGCCTCTCTAACCGGGGACAAAGCTGGGCAGCCATCGAGGGCGGCAGCAGACCCGGCCTCGTCGGGTTTTCGAGTAGCCGTTGATAACGCGTACGCGCTGGAGGGCGAGCGCAAGACCGTCACCGCGCTGTTCGCCGATATCAAGGGCTCGATGGAGCTGATGGAGGATCTCGACCCCGAGGAGGCGCGTGCGATCGTCGATCCAGCGCTCAAGCTGATGATCGACGCGGTCCATCGATATGACGGGTACATCGTGCAGTCCACCGGCGACGGCGTTTTCGCGCTGTTCGGTGCGCCGGTGGCCCACGAGGACCATCCCCAGCGCGCGCTCTACGCCGCGCTCAGGATGCAGGACGCGATCCGCGGCTACGCGGCGAAGCTGCGGGCCGAGCGCGGCATGCCGCTCGAAATCCGGGTCGGCGTCAACACCGGCGAGGTGGTGGTGCGCTCGATCGCGACCGCTAAAGACCACGCCGAGTACACGCCGATCGGACATACGACCAACCTCGCCTCGCGGATGGAGGCGATCGCGCCGACCGGGTCGGTGGTCGTGAGCGAGCAGACGCGCAAGCTGGTGGAGGGCTACTTTCAACTCAAGAGTCTCGGTCCGTTCCGGGTCAAAGGCGTCAGCGAGCCGGTCAACGTGTACGAGGTTATCGGGCTGGGGCCGCTGCGCACGCGCCTGCAGGCCTCCGCGAGGCGCGGGCTGTCGCCATTCGTGGGGCGGCAAGCGGAACTGATGGCGATGAATCGTGCGCTCGAGCTGGTCAAGGCAGGCCACGGCCAGATCGTTGCGGCGGTGGGCGAGGCGGGGGTCGGCAAGTCGCGGCTGTTCCACGAGTTCAAGACGATGTCGGCGAGCGGATGCCTCGTGCTCGACGCCTATTCGGTTTCGTGGGGCAGGGCCTCGGCCTACCTGCCGGTCGTCGAGCTGCTCAAGAGCTACTTCGAGATCGCAACCGGCGACTCCGAGTTGCGCCGGCGCGAAAAAGTGATCGGCAAGTTGCTCGCGCTCGATCGAAGCCTCGAGAACGCGCTGCCGTACATCTTCTCTCTGCTCGGCGCGGCGGACTCCGGGCTCGCCCAGATGGACCCGCAGATGAGGCGCCGGCGCACGCTCGACGCGGTCCGGCGGCTGCTGGTGCGAAAGAGCCTCGACCAGCCGCTGCTGCTGAGCTTTGAGGATCTCCATTGGATCGACAGCGAGAGCCGGGCGCTGCTCGACCTGCTCGCCGACTCGATTGCGAGCGCGCGGATCATGCTGCTGGTCAACTACCGTCCCGAGTACCGCCACGAATGGGGCAGCATGATCAATTACACGGGGTTGCGGCTCGATCCGCTCGGGATCGAGAGCGCCGCCGAGATGCTCGACGCGATGCTCGGCGACGGCAAGGAGCTCGATCCGCTCAAGCGCCTGATCGTCGAGAAGACCCAAGGCAACCCGTTCTTCATCGAGGAGATCGTGCAGGCGATGTTCGACGACGGCACGCTGGCGCGCGACGGCGCCGCGGTGCGGCTCGCGCGCCCGATCGGCGCGACGCGCATCCCGATGACCGTGAACGGAATCCTCGCCGCGCGCATCGACCGCCTGCCCGCCGCCGAGCGCGAGCTGCTGCAGACCCTGGCCGTGATCGGCAAGGAATTTCCGCTGCCGCTGGTAAGGCGCGTCGCCGACCGGCCTGACGCCGAGCTGAACCGGATGCTCTCCGCGCTGCAACTCGGCGAGTTCATATACGAGCAGCCGGCCTTTCCCGATCCCGAGTACACCTTCAAGCACGTCCTTACCCAGGAGGTCGCGTACAACTCGATCCTCGTCGAACGGCGCAAAGCGATCCACGAGCGCACCGCCGAGGCGACCGAGGAGTTGTACGCGGACCGGATCGAGGATCACGTCGGCGAGCTGGCGCATCATTACGCAAGGAGCGCCAACGCGCCCAAGGCGATCGACTACCTCTGGCGCGCCGCCGGTCAGGCCAGCCAACGCTCGGCTTACGCCGAGGCGGTCAGCTACGCGACCACGGCGCTAGGTTTCCTGCCGGCGCTCCCCGAAGGCCGGGAGCGCGCGCAGGAAGAACTCAAGCTCCAGGTAACGCTCGGCGTCGCCATGATGGCGGCGCGGGGCTTCGCGGCGCCGGAGCTGCTCGCGACCTACGGCCGAGCCCGGGAGCTTGCGCGCGAGCTTGGAGACACCACGCTGCTCTTCGCCGTGATCCAGGGACTATGGGCGGGCCATTTCACCCGAGGCGACGTGCGCGAGGCGCGCGCCGTGGCCGAAGAATCGCTGGCCCTCGCCCGGCAGGCGGGAGACCCCGGCCTGCTCAAGGATGCGCATCGCGCGATGGGCGCGTCGATGGCCCAGACGGGCGAGTTCGTCGCGGCCCGCGATCACCTCGAGCGCGCAATCGCGCTGAAGGCGGCGCGGCCGACGATGGGGCCGATTCGCTTCGGCCCGAACGCCGAGGTGGTTTGCCTCACCCGGCTCGCCGACGTGCTTTTCGACCTCGGCTATCCCGATCAGGCGCTGGCGCGGGCCAAGCAAGCGGTCGCGTTGGTCGAAGACGGCTCCGATCCCTTCAGCCTTGCGATGGCGATGACGCAGCTTGCGCAGCTCCGCTGTGCGCGGCGCGAGCCCCGCGAAGGCGGGGAGATCGCCCACGCCTTGATCGCCCTGTCCACGGAGCACGGCTTTCCCTATTGGCAGTCGGTCGCGACGCGAATCGTCGGCTGGGCGCTGACCCAGGAGGGGCGGGAGGAAGAGGGGATCGAAATCGTAACCGCGCAACTCGAGACCCTCGGCGAGTCCGAGGGCTGGATGGCCTGCTACAACATGCTGATCACGGTCGCCGAGGCATACAAGCAGCTCGTCCAGACGCAGCGTGGCCTCGACACGCTCAAGCGATGGTTCGAAGCGCGCTCGGCGCTCAACGTCACCGGCTCGGATGCGCAATATTATCGCCTGCGCGGCGAATTGCTCGCTCAGGCCGGTGCCGAAGAGGAGGCGATCGCGAGCCTCCGCGAGGCCCTCGCGATCGCCGGGCGCACCGAGGCCAGGATGCACGAGCTGCGCGCCGCCAGGAGTCTCGCCCGCATCCTCGACAAGCGCGGCAGCCGCGAGGAGGCGCGCCGCGTCCTCGGCGAAGTTTACGGCTGGTTCACCGAGGGCTTCGACACCGTCGATCTGACGGAAGCTCGCACGCTACTCGACCAACTCGGCGACATCAGTTCCAAAGTTAGTTGAGGATCGAGACCGTTCAAAACCAGTGGCCATCGGCCCGCGAAGGCTATCTCTCGGTGAGCCCATGGATCCTTTGGTTATTGGCGCACCCTGAGGGATTTGACCGCTCGCTTATGCTCCCTGGGCGATTGCGTTGCTATGGGTTGGCTCGGAACGGCGCCAGCTGAGTTTTGCCGCACTCGGCGGTTTGCTGATGACGCTGATGACGATGGAGGGAGGCGTCTAGCAGTTACTATTCACAGCGACTATGCTCCCGGTGCTGGGTCCAGTGGTCGCATTTCAGCGCCACAGCCGGTCCCCGTTGCTGCTGCTGGCGATCATGGGCGCGTTCGCGGCTGAGTTCATGGCGATTAAGTTGCTACCCGGCCTTGCGTTCACTGGGTTGCAGGCGACAGTGAGGAATCCAGGCGAGAGTTATGGTACGCATGATATCTTGGTCGTACTATTCTCGCCCGATGAACGATATCGGACTGCCTACATCACAATCTTGTTCGGGGGCTTGGCGCTGTTGGAAGCTCGCTGCGGTTTCGCCGCGCTTTTCCCCGGGTAATCCTCGCTTTTGTACTGCTGGCCTTGGCGGGAAGGGGTTTCCCAGGGTCCTGTTCCCCATGGGTCCTCCTGCACAAACTGCCTTTTTTCGCCTCCATGAGGTCCCCCGAGCGCTGGCTCATTCCATTCACGCTCGTAGCCCCAGTGCTGGCTGGCTTCGGGACCGATACGATCTGCAAGATGGCAAAGCCGTTTTAGAACAAGTGTGTTTGTCCTAACCACCAAGACCGACACAATCTAACCTGTAACAGATTCTATTCGCTTAAGCTTATCTATCATCACACGTCTAACCCAGTTCATGTTTGAAAGAGGGCGGCTCCGGCAAGCTAGGACGCCGGGTTTTTTGGCATAGCGTTTGCTTGCTCTTTGACTAAAGTGGAGGCTAGAAGATTCAGTATCGCCTAAACTGGATGCCGCCGATACGGTCGGCGCGCAGCCGCCTGTTTGCTAACAGGCATGGGCAGAGATGGGGCCGCGGGCATGCTGGCGGTGCGCCGGAGGGGAGGAGTTACCATCGCGCAAGATGAATCCAGCTCGGTCGTCTTCGGGATGCGTCGTGGGGCAATCGAACGAGGAGCGGCTGAGATAGTCTTGCCGCTCGCTGAATTCGCTCCCGTGCTGTGCCTGATGGCAGGCGTGGACGCTGAGGGAAAGCCCTGAACATGAATCAACGCGTTCTGATAGTTGACGACAGTTTGACCGTGAGAATGGACTTGAAGGAGGCCTTCGAGTCCGACGGCTACGTCTGCACCTTGGCGGCAAGCCTTGGAGAGGCGCGCGACACGCTGAGGCAAGAGCGCTTCGATCTGATCGTCCTTGACGCGCTGTTGCCCGACGGTGATGGCATAGAGTTGCTCGCCGAGCTGAAGAAGTCTCCGAATACCAGTGCCATCCACGCGATCGTCGTGTCCACGGAGACGGACGTCAGGGGACGGCTGAGAGGACTGAACGCCGGTGCCGACGAATACATCGGGAAGCCATATGAGAAGGACTACCTGCTGTACCGCGCAAGGGAGCTCCTCGGCAGTCTGGAGAAAACCGGTCCCTATGCTTCTCCTCCGGCTCTGTTAGTAATCTGTGAGAGCAAGAGCTATCGACAATGGATTAAACAGATTGTCGAGCCGATTGGCTACAAGGTGGTAGAGGCCGAAAGCGGTGAACAGGGTCTGCGGGTGGCCGCTCGGACTTGCCCGGTCGCAGTCGTGGTCGATGGCATGATGCCGGGCGTGGACGGACTAACTGTAGTCCAACGTCTCCGGACAGACACGTTGCTACGTGCCGTTCCCTGCCTGTTTGTTACCGGCTCGGAAGATCGGACGTTGGAGTTACGCGCGCTTGAGAGCGGCGCCGATGCCTTCATACACAAGAGCCAGGGTCCCGCGCTTCTTCTCGCCAAGCTTGGCGCTCTGGTCCGCAATCGGGAGAGTCCCGCGCTCGACAGCGCCGCCGCGAGCCTTTTCAGGGCCAAGAAATTGCTCGCCGTCGGAACCGACGACACGTATTTTACCGCGCTCGGCGCGCAACTGCGTGAGGAACAATGGGAAACCACAGTTGCTCATTCCATTGCGGAGGCCCAAGAGTTTCTCAAGGTTGACCGCATCGACTGCTTGGTCATCGAGGCGGCGTTGGCGGAGCAAGCTGCGGTTTCCGCCATCAAGCGCGTGTTGGACCCGCAGGTTCCGTTGATGATTCTTGCCAACGACGCCAACAGCCAGATTTTTCGCAGCGTCTCGAGCTTGGGTGCCGACGATTTTCTGCTGAAATTCGTCGACTTTTCTATGGTCAAGGCGCAGCTTCGCAATCGGCTTCAGCGCAAACAAATCGAGGAACAACATCGTAAGGCGGCCGAGAGGCAAATCCACCACGACGCCGAGATTGCTGACGCGCGCGCGACCAAGGAGTTGGCGGAGACCCGCGCCAGTATGGTCGCCGAGCTCGAACGCAGGAATGCCGAATTGGTTGCGGCGCGCGAGGCTGCCCTCCAAGCCTCGCAGGCAAAATCCGAGTTCCTCGCCAACATGAGCCACGAAATCCGTACGCCGCTCAGCTCGATTATCGGCCTGACCAGCATGTTACTCGACATGAAGCTGACCGATGAACAGGCGAAACTTGCCCGCGAGGTAAAGGAGAACAGTGATTCGCTGCTGACCATTGTCAACGACCTTCTCGACTTCTCGAAAATGTTCGCCGGAAAGCTGGTCTTCGAGCAAATCGACTTCGAGTTGGAGAGCACGATGCGTGCAGCCTTGGACCTCGTAAGTGACGACGCTCGTATGAAAGGACTCGAAACCGCTGTGTCGATCGATCCTGATGTGCCCCGAATATTACATGGTGATCCGGGGCGGCTGCGCCAGGTGCTGACTAATCTGCTGAGCAACGCGGTCAAGTTCACCGAGCACGGTACGGTCTCGGTAACCGCCGCCAAGCTCACGGGATCTCTGGCCGAATCAATACTACGTTTCGAGGTCACTGATACCGGAATCGGCATCGCAGACGAGGCGCAGGTACGCCTGTTCCAGCCATTTTCGCAGCTCGACACGTCCACCAGCCGCAGGTTCGGCGGCACCGGCCTAGGCCTCGCTATCGCGCAGGAACTGGTGGCGCTGATGGGCGGAAAGATTGGCGTCAAGAGCACGCCCGGTGTCGGCTCCACCTTCTGGTTTACCGCGAAATTCGGGACAATCCTCGATAGTCATGGTCTTCTCTCGTCCCGCCAGGCTCCCGAAACCCCTCGCCAAACTGCCGCCGTTGAATCGGCCCGCAAGTTTCGTATTCTGCTGGTCGAGGACGACACCGCCAATCAAGAGGTCGCGATGTGGATGCTCGGCAAGCTCGGCTATGTCGCCGATGCTGTAGCCAACGGCCGCGAAGCACTCGAAGCCACCCGGCGGACTCCATTTGACCTGGTCTTGATGGACTGCCGGATGCCGGAAATGGACGGCTACGAAGCAACTCGTCAGATTCGACAGCGGGAAGGCCCGGGGCCGCATATCAAAATCGTAGCGCTAACGGCGCATGCGCTTTCGGGAGACAAGCGAAAGTGCCTTGATGCCGGTATGGACGATTACCTTAGCAAACCCTTTAACATTGAGGACTTGGCCGCCGTATTGGAGCGGGTACTGCCGGGTGGCCAAACCAAAGCTACTTCCGCGGCGGCGTCGGCCCCGGACGTGCGGACCGATGCGGACCGACCGAACGGCGCCCAGGAGCCTGCACTCGACGCCGTCATGATGGCGTCTTTGCGCGCACAGGAAGGACTGCTGGATGGCCTAATCGAGACTGTTCTGAAAGAAGTGCCCGAACTGCTACAACAAATCGCCGCTAGCATCGCGCGGGCAGATGCGGAGACTGCCGCAATCGCTGCTCATAGCTTGAAATCGATCGCTGGGATGTTCGGTGCACGACGAATGCAGAACTCCGCCGCAAATGTTGAGCGGGGGGCTGACACTGGTTCGGCGGAAAGTGCGCAGTCCGAGCTTGAACGGTTGCGGACGGAATGCGATCGGGTACTGCACGAATTGGAAACGGAGCGCGCAACACCCGCGGCATGAAGTCGGCTACCGCGGTTACTCTGGGGTAAGTTCAAGTGTCAATCCGTGCGCTGATCATCGACGATTCCGCGAGTACGAGACAAATGATCAAGTACCATTTGCTCAAGATGAGTTGTGTAGTAGCAGGTGAAGCTGCCAACGCTGCCGATGGCCTGAAACTCTTTCGCGAGCTTAAGCCCGACATTGTTACAATGGACCTGATGATGCCTACACATGAGAACATGGACTGTATGCTAGCGGTACGTACGATGAGAAAAGAGGCGCCTGACTTGGTGATCATCGTGGTGAGCGCTGTCCCATTCCAAAAGACCATGGACAGTTTCCTTAAGGAGGGAATCCTCCACTATATCGTCAAACCCTTGACCAGCTTTTCGTTCGATCCAGTTGCGCGAAAGCTTGAACGGATCTTCCCTGAGCTTCGTCCCCCCGCACTCTTCCCCAGATAGGCGACGTGGTGATGAACGGCCAGCTCGTACACTCGCTATCTCAAATCCTGGTCCGCTCGACCTCGTCGAGCGGAATCTCTCCCTGGGTCTGGTCATAGAGCGAGTTTTCGGCATCCACAGCCAGCCGGATGAAAGCGTCCGGCTCAGAACCGGCCCGCTTCGCGAAGGACGCGAAGAGCGTCCGCCGTCACCCATTCGTTCATCCTGGTTTTGTGACTTGAACCTGTCGCTACTGAAAATCCAATTTGGTGCGAAAATTCGCCAGCCGCGAAGAATCGTGGAGCTCCAAGGGTGGCTAACGATGCTGACGAGCTTCGCCATCGACTGATGGTCGTCCAGGCCACGATCGCCAGCGCCAGTAAAGCCTGAAGCCTTGGCTGCCATTGGACCACGGTGGCCGGCTGGACCGGCACCATGACGTGAAGGCAGCGGGGCCGGATGCGGTACAGCCAACCTCCGATGGGCGAGCCTACAAAATCAAAACCGTTGCCGCGCGTCAAAACACGGCGCGGCGTTTTCTGGCCAGCCCCGTATGGCTCGGGAACTCCGGTTGGGCGTATTGTCCTGCGGGAAGATATGGCGTTAGCGGGGGCTTTCCGATAAATGTCCGGCGATCTTGCACGCCGACGACTATCGTGAAGACCAGGTCCTCCGCGTCGCCGCTGGCCGGAGCCGAAGGCTCGGCGGCTGCCGCCCTCGAACGGGCCAAAGCGCTGCTGGCGGGATCGCATGAGCGGGAGGTACACGCGCAGGCAATGAGCACCCCGCTTCAGACGTTTCTCGAACCGTACTTCAACGCGGTTGAAGCGCACTTCCTGATCGAAGGGCTGGTGGCGCTGCTCGCCGCCACCATCGCGATTGCGCTGCGGCGTCAAAAGCGCGTGTTTAAGCCCCCCGGCTTCATCATGCTCGCGGTGGGCCTGGTGCTCGACCTGGCGGTGCCGCGCGGATTGCCCACGCTGACGCTTTATTGGCGCGCGGCGGCGCTGATGCTGGTGCTGATCGGAACAATCCGGCTGATGGTCGAGAGCGTGCTGGTGGCGGTGCGCGGGCGCAAGGCGAACCTCTCGACCCTGGTCGCCGAGGTAATTCTGGCGGCGCTCTATGGCGTCACGGCGCTCGTCATCATGCGGTTCATGCTCGGGATAGAGCCGCGCGTTCTGCTGGCGATCCCGGCGCTTGGCACCTTGACCGCGGGATGGTTCCTGCAAGGCAATTTTTTCGGCGGTCTGCTGCTCCAGTATCGTCATCCGTTCGTCCCCGGCGACTGGGTCCGGATCGGCAATTATCTCGGCAAGGTGCAGGGAGCCGGATGGCGTGCGACGCGGCTGCTGACGCGCTCCAACGAAATCGTCCAGGTGCCGAACACGATGCTCTCCAAGGAACTGCTGGTTAACTATTCCTCGGGCGACCTGGTGGCGGACGAGATCTTCGTCGGCCTTGGCTACGACATCCCGCCGGAGCGCGTCGAGCACACGATCCACTCCGTTCTCGACGCGATTGCGGAGATCCGCAGGAGCGAGGTCGACTTCTGGGAGTTCGGCGAGTGGGCGATCCGCTACCGGATCCGGTTCTGGCTCGCCGACTATTCAATCCAGGAGCAGGTCCGCATCCGAATCAACCGCAGCCTCTGGTACGCGCTGCGCCGCGATTCGATCGAACTGCCGTTTCCGACCCGCACAATCCTCGAGCGCGCGGATCGTGCGCCTGGGACGGCCGCCGAAGCGGTCGGGACCGACGCGATCCGGGAGTTGCGCAGCGTCTATCTTCTCAACGCGCTGAGCGACGAGGAGCTGGACCTGCTGATTCCCGGGATTCGGGTGCGCCATTTCGGGCGCGGCGAGATCCTCATCCATCAGGGCGAGGTCGGCGATTCCTTCTACATTCTCAGGCGGGGCAAGGTGGAGGTGACGGCGAGAGCAGAGGACGGAGCCAGGGAGAAACACATCCGCTTTACGGAGGATTCCTCTCCCGAACCCTTCTTCGGTGAGATCGCCTTGCTGACCGGTGAGCCGCGCAACGCCTCGATCCGGGCCGCCTCGGACGTCGAGGTGCTCGAAATTCGCAGCGAAGGCTTCCGCCAACTCTTCAAGTCCAAACCCGAAGCGAGCGCCACGCTCGCCGAGGTCGCGGCGCGGCGAATCGCGGAGACCGGCGCGCGGACAAAGGAAGTCCACGCGCCCGATCGCTCGCCGAGCAGAGTGCTGGCCGCGATGCGAAAGGTCTTCGACTTCTAGCCGCCAGCCGCGCTGCCAACGCTTACTCCCGTGGCACCGACGGTTCGAATCCCTGTCATTGCCGAAAATTAGAACCTGACGTATTGATGATGGTAGTGGCAGCAGCTAGAGCCTGCGATCCGCGAGTTGCCGACGCTCGCCGAAACCCTCAGACCACCCCGTCATCCTTGAACCACAGCGTCATACGCTTCCAGCCGTCACGAGCCGCATCGGGCCGGTAGCTCGGGCGATAGTCGGCGTTGAAACCGTGCGGCGCATCTGGATAGACGATGATCTCGGAGGGTTTGCCCGCGGCCTTCAGTGCCGCCCGCATCGCGTCGACCTGCGCTGCTGGTATGCCTACGTCCGCACCGCCGTAGAGACCAAGAATCGGCGCATTGATCTCCTGCACCAAGTCAATCGGATTGTTTGGACTCATTTCCGTCTTCGGACGTTCGAGCGGGCCATACCAGGCGACGCCAGCCTTGAGCGCGGGGTTGTGCGCCGCATACAACCACACCTGTCTGCCGCCCCAGCAGAAGCCCGTAATAGCGAGCTTGCCGGTGTCCGCTTTGCCGCTGGTCTTCGCCCACGCGGCGGTCGAATCAAGGTCCGAGGCCACTTGGCGATCGGGCACCTTGCCGACGACCTTCATGATTTCCTGCATGTCGCTCATGCGGCCGACGTTGCCTTCGCGAGCGTATAGTGCGGGCGCAACCGCGAAGTAACCCAGCTTCGACAGACGGCGACAGATGTCTTTGATGTGTTCGTGAACACCGAAGATTTCATGCACGACCAGCACTGTGGCGAACGGCCCACCGCTCGCGGGCATCGCCCTGTAAGCGGGAATACTGCCGTCGGGGACCGGGATCTTTACCTCGCCCACGGTGAGGCCGTTGCTGTCGGTCGTGATCGTCTCGGCCGAAACGGGCAGCACAGCGAGGGCGAACCCTGCCGTGATGCCGCCCAGTATGAATGCGCGGCGCGACAGTTGGGTGTCTGATGGCGGCTTTCTATCGGATGGTTGATCGGTGCTCATGCCGGAGTTCCTCTCGTCCGCCACGGATCGTTTACCACCCGGCTCGTCAGGTTCGATTGTCTCACGAGTCTTCTCCCCATCTCGCGCGGCCAATTCGCGGCTGTTTCACTCTTGCGGGTCGCTGTGCTTCCCTCGCCTACGCGCCGGCGTCGCGCACGTGCTGCCCCGGCCGGCTATTCGCTCCAGTGATTCCACCGCAATTCTTACCGCTTTGCGTTCTGCCGCGGAGAGCGCGATCAGACGGTCCGCCATCCAGGCCCGCCGCCGCTCCGTGATGAGGTTCAGGAGCCGGTGGCCCGCGCCGGTGATCATCAGGCCGACGCGCCGGCGGTCCTTGAAGCACCGCGGATCACGTGCGACCAGTCCCGCGGTCTCCAGCCGCTTGACGCGTTCACTCATCACCGAGCGAGCGACGTTTTCGGCAGCCGCTAACTCGGAGACGCCCGCCCCTGGGCTGCGTCTTAGTTCGGCCAGCAGCATCGCATCGGCACCCGAGGCGCCCGCTCCCGCGCTCTGGGCCCGCAATTCCCGGTTAAGACGAAAGACGAGGCGTTGAAGCTGGTGCGCTAAGTCTTGTGGCCTGCCGCTTGACTTCAATCGCCCATTCTCCCATTGTTCGTTAAACTAACTATCTGGGTGGGACTCATGTTTGTCAACTCGCATGTAAGCGCCCGGCGATTGTCCGCATTGTTCATTCTGGCGGCGGTCGCTGCCGGCGGCTGCAGCCACCAAGTGCGCGAGCAACGCGTGCTCGATCCGGCATCGCGCCGAGTCACGGCATCCGGCACAGTCGTCGGCTTCGTCGGCGAATACGGCAGTCACGCATGGCTCGGCATTCCGTTCGCCAAGCCGCCGCTCGGGGCGCTGCGATGGCGAGCGCCGCAGCCGGCCGAACCTTGGACCGGTACGCGCGAGGCACTCGATTTTGGTTCAGCGTGCACGCAGTTCCCGAGCCCGATCGGCGGCCTCGATACCGCCAGAGCGGGGCAGCCTGTCGGCAGCGAGGATTGTCTCTACCTGAACGTGTATGCGCCACGGGTTGGCGAGTCCGATGTGCCGACGGGTCAGGCGCGGTGGCCGGTGATGGTATGGCTACACGGCGGCGGCAACACGGTTGGTACAGGGGCGTTGTACAACGGCGGCAACCTTGCGGCGACACACAAGCTCGTGGTGGTAACGATCAACTATCGCGTCGGCCCGTTCGGATGGTTCCGCCATCCCGCACTGCGAGGTGACGGCACGAATGAACTCGACCGATCGGGTAACTTCGCAATCCTCGATATCATCCGTTCGCTCCAATGGGTACGCGACAACGTGGGAGCTTTCGGGGGCGATCCCGGCAACGTCACCATCTTCGGCGAGTCGGCAGGCGCCACCAACGTGTACATGCTGTTGTTGGCCCCGCAAGCGCACGGCTTGTTTCACCGCGCGATCTCCGAAAGCGGTGGCCTGATGATGAATACCATCGCCGAGGCCGAGCACTTCACCGACGATGTCGAACCGGGTCGCACGAACAGCTCGAATGAAGTGCTCGTGCGGCTGCTCGTCAAAGACAAGCGCGCGGCCGACCGCGCCGCAGCCAAGACACAACTCGCCGCGATGAGCGCCACAGATGTCGAGCGTTACCTGCGCGGGAAGACGAATTTCGAGATTCTTCTCGCCTACATGCCGACGCCCACCACTGCCATGATCGACATGCCGAAAGTCTTTAGCGACGGCGTGGTGCTGCCACAAGACGATCCGCTGCAACACCTCGCGCGTGCCGACGGGTACAACCGGGTTCCCGTGATCGTCGGAACGAATCGCGACGAGAACAAGCTGTTCCTGTTCGGCGACCCAAGGCGGGTGCAACGCATTTTCTGGCTCGTGCCGCGCCTGCGGGACGAGGCGCGTTACAACCTCAGTGCCGAGTACCTGTCCAGGTTATGGAAGGCGGCCGGCGCCGACGAGCCGGCGGCAGCGATGCGGACGACTCAGGACAACGTGTTCGTTTACCGCTTCGATTGGCACGAGGAACCGCATGTGATGGGCGCGGATCTATCCGTCATGCTCGGAGCTGCGCATGGTCTCGAGATCCCGTTCGTGTTCGGCCACTTCGACCTCGGACGCCAGGCCAACGTCATCTTCTCCAAGGGCAACGAATCAGGCCGCCTGGCGCTCAGCGAACAGATGATGTCGTACTGGGCCGAGTTCGCCTATAGCGGCGCACCCGGCCGCGGTCGCGACGGTCGGCAGCCGCAATGGTCGGCGTGGGACAACAATTCGCCCACCAATCCGAAGTTCATCATCTTGGACACCCCGGCCGACGGCGGCGTACGGGTGACCTCGTCCGGCACTCAAACGGCAGCGGGCGTGCTCGCCGCCGTCGACACTGATCCGCGTCTGCCAACGCAGCGCGACAAATGCATGATCTTCCACGATCTGGTGAACCGATCGCGCACGTTTACCAGAAGGGAGTATCCGGCGTCCGGAAAGAGCGGGTGCTCGGCGTACCCGTTCGATACGTATCCCTGGGACGGATGAGGGTTAACTCGGCACGAGAGGCAAGCCATGAGAAATCCGAAAACAAACACGGTAGTAGCCCTAAGGACAAGAAAGGCACGGCCCGTGTCGGAGCATCCGCTACAACAACGATCAGCCGCAAGGACTTCGGGATGACCTGGAACAAGGCACTCGATGCGGGCGGCGTCCTGGTCGGCGACGAGGTCGCCATTTCGATCGACATCGAAGCCGTCGAGTGAAGTAGCCCGGTGTTTGCGGCTGATCTGCCACCCGGCGCCCCGCAAAATCCGTCAAGCCCGCGCCTCACCGGAAGTGGCAACCGCAGCTTCGCGCCGGATTCTCAACCTCCTTGGTTTCCCCCGGCCCTACGATGACGGCCCGTTTGCAACAACGTGGCCCGTCTGCGCATAATTCGGCGCTGCTAATCTGGGGGAGGCATCAGCGTTGGGGTGAGCCGCGTCCGGGCCGGGGGAGGAGATTTTGAGACGCAAGTTCTGGCTGTCGAAATCAATCGCGCTGCTTACTAGTGGAGCACTTTGCGTCGTTACGCTCGCGGGTTGCGCGTCGCAGAAGCCGCGCAGATGGGACGGATGTGCACTCGCGGGCGCGGTCCTAGGCGGTGCCGCCGCCGGCGGTATCGGCCTGGGCGTCGCGAACGCGGTCACCAGGGTCAACTGTTGCGGAGGCGCGCCCGACCCCTGGGTGTGGACTTTCGCGGCCGCTGGTGCCGCGCTGGGCACGCTGGCTGGTCATTACGTGTGCGACCCGGTCATCACGCCCCCACCACCGCCTCCGTCCCCACCACCACCACCTCCGCCCCCAACGCCACCTCCACCGCCCCCTGCGCCTCCGGCCAAGGAGAAGATAGTGCTGCGCGGCGCGCAATTCGACTTCAACAAGTACAATATCCGTCCGGACGACGCCGCGGTTCTGGATGAAGCCGCTGCCACGTTGAAGGCCCAGCCGCGCGTCGCGGTCAATGTTGACGGATACTGCGACGCGATCGGCAGCGAAGAGTACAACCTCCAACTCTCGCAACGGCGTGCCGAGGCCGTGGTGAATTACCTTGTGGGACAAGGGATTCCCGAAAGCCGGCTGAATCCGCATGGGTACGGCAAAACGGGCTTCGTCGCGACCAACGAGACGGCGGAGGGGCGTGCTCAGAATCGGCGCGTCGAGCTGATGCCAACACAGTAGCGCCCGACGCAGTGGTGCGATGACCAGCGAGCATCAGCGCGTCGGCGCGGTCCGGCGAGGGCACCCCGCGCCCGACCGGTCGCCGCCCACGATGCCGGCACCTGGTGGGAGTCTCCTGTCCGCGGGAATCACCCGACAACCAGCGCATAATTTTCCCGCTTGAGCGGACGAGCCAGCGTGATAGCCATCACACGGCCGCCGCCGGTACGTTGGACAAGCGCATCGAATTGCGCTTCAGCGGCACCGGACAATGCGTGTGCCCGCCTCAATGCCTTGTCGAAATGCCAAAGCGATTGGGGAGTCCCTGCGCTCCGGATGCTTCGACCCCCAAGCGTGTAGGTGATCTCTCCGACCGTGGGGTGGAGCCGTCGTTCGCCTTGCGCGGAAGCCAGATCGCCGGGTTTCAGCGACGGATTTTCCGCTACCCACGCATTGTATTGCTCGGCAATGGCCAGCAACTCGGGTCCCCAGTCCTTGAAGATGTGGGCGAGCAGGGGCTCCAGGGTTTCCGCGATCGCATCATCGGGCGGATAGCTTGCCTCCGTCTCGGCGAACTCGCCGTCGAAGAGGTCCGGCAGATTCATCCGCTCGGTCCAACGAAAGACGTTGGGTGCGCGGCTTTTCATCAGCACGGACGGGTAAGGGTCGCGCGCCAGATGCGCGAAGAGCGGGGCCATCAATCCGAAGTCAGCGTCGCTGGGCCGGCCGCCCAGAATGTACGGGTGCATCATGAAGTGCGTCTCGAGGATGTCGAGCAGTTCCTCATACGAGCGCTCGATGGCCGGGATGGTTTCCCTGGTAATGCCGAGCCGCGGCAGGTATGCCTGCATCGCCTGCATGAAGGGCGCGGCGACGGCGTCCCGCGGGGCCCGATCGCGGCTCGTGGATGCGGAGCGGCCAAACTCGGCGCGCAGAAATTTCTCTTGCTGCGTCAGGTAGGACCAACGGTAGTGCATCGCCACCTTGAGCAGCCCTTCCGAGCCAAACGCTCCTATCAGCAAGGCAACGGTCCGTTGCAGCGGCGTCGGCGGATTGAGGCAAGGCTCGGGAAATTTCTCCTCCAGGTGTTCGATGATGTCGGAGGTGTCTTGAATGATGGAGCCGTCGGGAGTTTCCAGCACCGGAACGGCGAAGAACCCCAAGGCGGGTGCGATCTTGCTCTGGTAGACCGCGTGCGACGGGAAGAACTCCCGATACGGAATCCGCTTCTTGATCAGGTAGGCCCTTGCCTTCCCGGTATAGAGCGACGGCGGCGCACCCCACAGAATGTACGTGTCGTTTATGCGTCCGGTGTTCATGTTCCTCCGTGAATTTTGCGACTACAGCGTGATCTCCGGGCCAAGAACCAAAACGCAGAGATGCTCCACCTGCTGCCGGTGCTTCGACCCACGCGTAAGGATCGTGCGCTGGGGCGGGGAATTTGATCAAACTGGAATATCCGTTTTGACTCTGCGATTCCAACACGCCCTATAGGCCAAACGGCCTCCGTCGGCAAGGTTTTAGCCGGTTCTGCCCACGCTGTCGCCGGCGGCTCCGCGAGGGAGCGCCCCTGATGCTCCCGCAGCAGCGCGGCCAGGATCTCCGCGAGACGGTGGGACTGGTTGTCTATGACGTAGGGGACGCGCATGGGCGTCAGTCACGGCTCCGGAACTTCCAGATCGTGGCAAATCTTGCGCGCGAGAAAGTCATTGATTTCGCGATGACGGGGAATTGTGTCGGACGTGGGCGCCGCGATCGCATCGGCCGCATACCGTACCGTCGCCGGCGCGCTGTGCTCGACTGGGCGGCGAAGCGTTCGGTTGAGATAATCAACGCGAGGTCCTCACCTGTGCCGAAGGAACTCGTAAGACTTGCTGACTCGCAGATCGTCGCGGCCGCTGCGATGTTCGCGCGCGCGTTTCGCGAGGATCCGCTCATGGTCTACGCCATTCCCGACCGAGCCGAGCGCGCCCGGCTGCTGCCCGAGGTCTACGTGAGGATGATCCGATTCGGACATCTCGCCGGCGAGGTCCACGCGACCGCCGGCGCGGTCGAGGGCGTCGCGGTGTGGCTGCCGCCGGGCGCGAAATGGACGCGGGAGAATATCGAGGCGTCGGGGATGCACCAGCTTGCGACGCTGATCGGCAACGACGCGTATCAGCGCTATCGCGAAGTAGTCGGACGCGAGTGGCAGGCGCGCGAGCGCGATATGATCGCGCCTTGCTGGTACCTGTTCCTGCTCGGCGTCGAGCCCGCGCGCCAGCGGTGCGGACTGGGCGGCGAGTTGATGCAGCCCATACTTGAGCGCGCGGACCGTGACAATCTCGCGTGCTATCTTGAGACCGAGAACCAGCGCAACGTCGCGTTCTATCTGAAGCAGGGTTTCGAAGTGATCGTGGACGGCGAAGAAGCGGGGTCAAGCGGCGTCAGGTTCTGGACGTTCCGCCGAACCCCGAAACGCTGATTTAGGTCTCGCTCCGCCAACCGGTCCCGCCGTGTGCGGCGTTCTCCTGAGAACGCTGCGAGATGGCTCGCACTTGCGGTTTCTTTCGAGCGCTCAACCGGACCACAGAGGCGCGAAATGGGGGCGTCGATCCGGGCCGTGTTCCCGCTTCGAAGATCCCCTCTTCCTTGAGGAAATCATCAATGCTCGAACACGCAACGCCCGGAAATGAACCTTTTCCCGAGCGCTTCCGCAGACACTTCTCCCGCCGCCCCTTTAGAGCGCTCCAAAAAAAAGAGCCGGCACGGAGGCCGGCGCTACGCAGAGAAAGAAAAGGCTGGCGGAGTAGTTGCGTGCGCACGAGCATCGCCGGTTGATCTCTGTCTGTTGGTTTTGTTTTCGTAGCGCCGGCCTCCCCGCGCCGGTGGCGAGTGCCGGGTTCTGTTTTCGTAGCGCCGGCCTCCGTGCCGGTTCTTTTTCTGTTCTTTTTCTGTTCTTTTTCTGGGTTTGTTTCTCAACCCAAAATCGGGACAGGCTTATCTCCCGCTGGTCAGGGGAATTATGCACCTCCTGACAAAGCCCCCACCCTCGCCTTTTTCCGCACCTTGCCGGGATTGAATTGAATGGGGCGCCAATGCGATCATCCCTGCGCCTGCCGGATGTCCATCTTCGACCAAGTTCTTGCCTTTATCGGCGAACCCGAGTCGGCTCGGTTCGAGGCTCTGGCGCTGGCCGTTTTCCGCTTCCAGTTCGACTCCGTCGTGCCTTACCGGCGCTATTACCTTGAGCGGGGCCGCACCCCCGATTCGGTCGCCTCGATCGACGACATTCCCCCGGTCAGCACGATAGCGTTCAAGTACGCCGAATTAAGCAATGGAGCGGCGCAGAGGGTTTTCCTGACCAGCGGAACTACGATTGGGGCGCAGTCGCGCGGGCGGCATTTCGTGCCGCGGCTCGAGGTCTATCGGGCCTCCGCGATGCACCATCTCGCGCGCATGTTGTTTCCCGATCGGCCAGCGATGCGGCTGCTCGCGATGCATCCTACCGCCGATCGGATGCCCGAATCGTCGCTCTGCCAGATGAATTGTGCATCCCTGAGGGGCAACGGCCAGGGCGGCAAACACTTTCGCCCCGCCTGCTGCGATAACGACAACATCGCTCCCAAGGGCGCCCTTCCCTGTCTCTACGGCATCAGGATTGCAAGGCTGAAGCACAATGGCCATTCCGGTTGACTCCCGAAACGTTATAGAGTCCTCGACACGGATAACGTTTGTGCGAAAGGGTGGAGCGATGTGCAATTACGCGCGCAATTGTGAAAGTGTTGTCCTTCGACGGCTCAAGTCGGCAGCTCATCTCCTTGCACTGGGTTTGCTGCTTGTGGCGAGCTGTAACGGGGGCGGATCGCAACCGCCGGGGAGCTCGCCGGGAACCGTTCACTTTGTCCCTAACTCGCGTGCGTTCTGGAGCGACCCGGCGAACTGGACGACCAGCTACGGCCCCGCCTACGCCGACATCACCCTGGCGCCGAGCAATTTTCTGCCGTGCAGAGGGGGGCCCTTCGCGCTCTGCTATTACTCGGGACCGAGCGCCGGCCCCGAAGACCTATCCTGCACGTTGACACCGGATGGCCTTTACGCCAACTGCCAATGCTTCGACATTCCGTACGGGGTCTACTTCGTAGATATCAACGCCATTTTGAACTACTCGGTATATCAACATACTATAGCCCAATGCGGGACTGACGGCAGCCTGTGCGGGACGCTTAACTCGGCCCCGGTATGCCAGGCGGTCAATCAGGGAAAGTTGATTCCCGGGACGAGCATATACTCGACATTCAGCTTCGACTGCGTCCCCACCAACGGAATTGGCTTGACCAATTGCTCGCAGGCGCCATACGCCGGATGCATGACCGCGCCCTGTTTCAAGACTGGTCAGCCCGGGATCGTCCAGTGCTCCTGCCCGGTCTTCGAGGGTCCTTACCAGGTCGGCCAGAACGACCAGGCGTGTACGCTGGGAGGTGACCTGGTGTGGTCGGCCGCTTATGCTCCGCCTGCGACACCAACCGCTACGCCCACCCCATCGGTGGCTGCGCGTGCCGCGGAGCCGGCGGCTGTTCCCAGTCCGGGAGCTTGCTTGCCGGACGCGCCTGGAGGAGTGGGATGCCCGCTGTATGTGCCAGGCAGCACCACTCTGCCGCCCGGCAGCGGCGTTGACTGCGCACTCGTTTGCGAAGAGTACGGCAGTTGCCTGCAGACGGGAGGGGTTCAGACGGGTTTTACCTGCGACGCAACGCTTTGCACCGACGAATGCAGCGACCGGGACTTGGTGGGAACCGCTTGCTCCAAGCTGGCACAGTGCGACATTTCGGAAATAGTCAAGGCCGAAACGGCAGCTCAATGCAGTTGCTGCGCGAGCCAGCTATGTAATTGCAACCCGAACAGCACAACCAATACCGCGATCGCTGCGCTGAACCAACAGCAGCGCGAGCGAGGTATCAAACCCCAATGCGACATCAACGGGACGCTGTGCGGATCTCCGTGATTTCCACTCGCGCCTCGGGGAACCGGCAACTACGATCTGTTTCGGGCGCGCCGGGTTACCTCGCGCCCTTTTTCGAGGGCTTCAAGCCGCGCATCCGGCCTCACGGGGGCGAGCTCCGTCATCGGAGCCTGACGGCGCCGGCGGCGGGCGATCGCGCGTCGGCGCGGCGAGTCTTCATGCTCGCGATCCGCCGGAATCCGGCGCACCTCAAGACCTATCTGCGACTGCTGCGCACTTTCCTGCCGATGAGCATGGTGCAGATGACGAGCGCGAAGGCGCGCCGCCGCCCGCAGCCGGGCTCTCCAAATCCAGGCTGACGGGAATCCACGCGCCGCAGGCGCGGCGCGAGTCGAAGCGAAGGAAAGGACCTCATGCCCGAGTTTATTCCCGGCCGGCGATTGGTGAAGACCGCTGGAAACACCGTGGACCAAAACCGGCTAAAACCTTGCAGAGCGAGGCCATCTGGTCTATGCGGCTCCACATCAGCTAGCGGCGGAGGTGGCGAGGGCGGGCAGCGGGTGCTTCTCAAGCTTGATTGCACCTTGCCCGCTGTTCCGCGCGAGAGCGTCGTCCCAGCAATGCGATAGCCGCGAGGGAATGGCGATTGAATTGAATGGGGCGCCAATGCGATCATCCCTAGCAGGGTGTTGAGAAACCAGGATTCCGGTGTCCAGGGGAGCTTGCGGTGTCAACACCCTGCATAAAAGTTGGCTTCTTTCCTTAGTCTTCTCTCCCTCTGGGAGAGATAAGAGTGAGGGAGCAGGCTGTTTTTCACCGCCATGCTCACTTCGTTCGAGGCAGTGGGGGCTTGCCATCGTGCCGAGCGAAGCGAGCGATTCGGTAAAAGGTTTTTCAACAACCTGCTACGCCTGCCGGATGTCCATCTTCGACCAAGTTCTTGCCTTTATAATCGAACCCGAGTCGGCTCGATTCGAGGCGCTGGCGATTGCCGTTTTCCGCTACCAGTTCGACTCCATCGCGCCTTACCGGCGCTATTGCCTTGAGCGGGGCCTCCGGCCCGATTCGGTCGCCTCGATCGACGACATTCCCCTGGTCAGCACGATAGCGTTCAAGTACGCCGAATTAAGCAATGGAGCGGCGCAGAGGGTTTTCATCACCAGCGGAACGACGATTGGGGCGCAGTCGCGCGGGCGGCATTTCGTGCCGCGCCTCGAGGTCTATCGGGCCTCCGCGATGCGCCATCTCGCGCGCATGTTGTTTCCGGATCGGCAAGCGATGCGGATCCTCGCGATGCATCCTACCGCCGATCGGATGCCCGAATCGTCGCTCGGCCAGATGATAAGCTGGTGCATCGAGGAATTCGCGAGCGGACCCGTGCTCTGCGCGGCAACTCGCGAAGCGGTAGCTATCGATGAGTCGATCGCGTTTTTGCGCAAGGCCCAATCCGAGCGCGGGCCTGTGTGCATCCTGGCTACCACCGCCGCGCTCGCGGCCCTGCTCGCCGGCGTCGCTGCGAGCGGCTCCGCCCTCCAATTGCCCGCCGGCTCGCGCGTGATGGATACCGGCGGGGACAAGGGACAGGTACTGGCGCTCACCCGGGAGGGCGTCTGCGCCGGGGTGTCTCGATGGCTGGGTATCGCGCCGGCGATGCTCGTCAACGAGTACGGGATGACTGAAATGTGCTCGCAGCTTTACGATGTAACCGCGCTGAATCGACCCGCCGGATGGACGCCCGACGCGCCAAAATCACCGGCACTCGCCACCGGCGCGGTCGCCACCGGCGCGGGGAGGCCGGCGCTACCGGCGCGCCGGCTCAAGCTGCCGCCGCCCTGGCTGCGCGCCATCGCCGTCGATCCCGTCACGCTGAGGCGACTCCCCGAAGGTGCGGTGGGCCTGCTCGCATTCTTCGATCTCGCCAACGTCGGTTCGGTCTCGGCGATTGTTACCGAAGATTTCGGGACGATCGAGCATGGAGCGGTTTCGGTGATCGGGCGAGCCGTCGGCGGTGATCCGCGCGGATGCGCCATGAGCGTCGCCGAGTTCGCTGCCGCCGAGGCCCGGCGCCCGATTTGACTCCTCGATTCCAACCCGCGCTGTAGTGCGAAGGGCCCCGTTTAGCGCCGGCCTCCCCGCGCCGGTGGCGAGTGCCGGTTCTGTTTTCGTAGCGCCGGCCTCCGTGCCGGTTCTTTTTCTGGGTTTGTTTCTCAACCCGAAAACCCGGAACCGAGGTTTTTGGGATAATTCTGAAGTGGGAGCGGTCGCCCCCGGCGGATATCGCCGCGATACTGGCGCGCGCGATTGGCCTGTGGCGCGAGCGCGGCTTCTCAAGGCGCCGCCATCAGCATCCGACCTGCGCCCACCCGCGCGATCTCATCCAGCGCAAAATGCTGCTCGCTATGTATGGCGCCCGTTTCAGCGCGAACCGGATTTTGTCGTGACCAGCGTAAATTACGCGTTTGATGAGCTTCTGGCGCGCGCAGAGGTGCCGCGATAAGCTTTTCCATGGCTCTGAAAAGGGCAGCAGGGGTGAGTGTCGTAAGAACGCGATCAGGTCGAATCGCGAAGGGGGCTTCAGCACAGATGGAGCATCCGGAAGTCATCGAAGAATCGCGCAAACGGTCCAACCAGGGCGCGATCCGTTTGTTGGATGAATGGATGGCTGACGATTCCGGTTACGACGAAAAGGTCTGGCCTGCGCTGAAGGAAGCGATCGAGGAAAACCGCCTGTCGCGGCGCAAGCGCTTCCGTGGCTGAGGCGATCATCCTCCGGACCGCTCGGCATGCTGTGTCACCCGCGCGCTAATCGTGCGGTGGTGGGCTGGTTCAGGCGGCTTCTTCTGTCCGGCACGACGGTCTTCCTCCCTGAGATTGCCAACTACGAAGTTCGGCGCGAACTAATTCGCGCCAAGCTCACGAGAAGCATCGAGCGGTTGGACCTTTTGAAGGCCCAGCTAAGGTACGTGCCGTTGAACACGCCCACGATGCTTCGCGCCGCCGAATTGTGGGCGCGAGCGAGGAATCGCGGGACCCCAACTGCTGACCCGAAGGAGCTGGACGGAGACGTGATCCTGGCCCGCGTTGGGCGCGAAGTCCCGGGGCGTCTCCTAGCGCAGCGCCGCCCTTAACGGATGGTTTGACTGTGGGTTACAAAAGCAACGAGAATGTTTCGGCGTTTTCTATGGGGGAGAGGCGATGAGTCGCGGAAGGGGGTTCGTCAGTTCGCTAGCGGCGATGCAACGCGCCGCCGCGCAGGCCGCGCGCGCGAGAGAGCGAGCCGCGCGAGAAATTGAGCGGCTGCAGAGACAGCGCGAACGCGAGCGACTCGCAAATGAAGCGCGAGCGACTCGCGAAGATGAGAAGGAACAACTGCGTCTTTTTCACGAGCATCACGAACAGGAAGCTGAGTCGCGCCACCGAGATTTGACCGAGACAATCGGGCGGCTTTCGAATCTTTTGAACGACGCGGTAGGCCTCGATCATCGGCTTAATTTCGAAACGCTGAAAACGCCCCTGAAAACGCCAGGGTTCAACCCCGGACCTTTAGGCCAAGCGGCGGAAGCACCTAGCAGGTTGCGGAAAAAGCCTTTTTGGGCCCTTTTCGGCCTAAGCAATCACACGCTTTGATGAGCTGATTCATGCCAACGTTACTGACTAGTCAAGTGTTTCCGGAGTTTTTCCGCAACCTGCTAGACCCGAGAACTATCGGCCGAAGCCCCCGGGCTTCTTTGCCCGTCTGATTCCGGGAGTCAAAGCTCGGCACCAACTCGCCATAAGAGAAGCGCGCATTAGGTTCGATGCCGATGTGGCCGCACATGGGGAACGCGAGAAGGCGCGGCAAGTCGCACTGCAGGCCGCGCGGGCTGAAGACGAAGAGAAAGCGCGAAAACTCCAGGAAAAAACTGCGCGGCGACACGCCGAGGTCGATGCTCTCAGGTCGGACTATGAGGGCGGGAAGAAGGAGGGGGTGCGGCAATACTGCGAAGCAGTGCTGTCGAGCCAGTCCAACCCTGATGGCTGGCCCGAATCGTTCAAGGTCGCGTTCGTGCCTCAGTCGAAGCAGGTGGTAGTTGAGTACGACCTCCCAGGGTTCGACATTATCCCCGAGATCGCCGCTCACAAATACGTGCGATCGAAAAAGGAGATCGTGACTACCCATCGATCCGAAGCGGAGCGCAAACGCCTGTACGCGACTGTGATTGCCGAAGCAACGCTTCGCGTTGTTCATGTCTTGTTCAATGCGGACTACGCCGGTCATGTCGAGAGCATAGTTTTCAATGGCCACGTAGATGCGATTGATCAGGCGACCGGCCACCAGGTTCATCCCTGTCTTGTGACGCTGCGGACAACGCGGGCCGTGTTCTCGCAGTTGGACCTTGCGCGCGTGGATGCAGAGACGTGCCTTAAGGGACTGAACGCCTCTGTTTCGAAAAGACCGACCGAGCTGGCACCAGTCAAGCCGGTTCTGGAATTCAACATGGTCGATCCGCGTTTCGTCCACGAGGAGGAGATTCTCGCGGGGCTGGACAATAGGTCGAACCTAATGGATCTCAGCCCCGGAGAATTCGAATCGCTTATTACGAATCTATTTGCGAAGATGGGCTTGGAAACTCGCCAGACCAGGCCCTCGCGGGACGGCGGCGTGGATTGCGTCGCATATGACCCGCGTCCGATCTTTGGCGGCAAGGTGGTGATTCAGGCCAAGCGCTACAAAAACACCGTAGGTGTCAGCGCGGTTCGGGATCTGTACGGAACCGTTCAGAATGAGGGCGCATCGAAAGGTATCCTTGTGACGACGAGCGGGTTTGGGAGGGCCTCGTTTGAGTTCGCCAACGGCAAGCCGCTGGAATTGCTGGATGGGAGCAACCTTCTGTATCTGCTCGGGGAGCATGCGGGAATCGAGGCAAAAATCGAAGTTCCAGAAAACTGGAAGGACCCGAGCCCGGACTCAGGCGAGTGACGCCATGATGCGGCCTTGCCCTGTTTCGCCAGCACCAGTCCTAAAGCTATTTCAGCCGGGATTTCCGTTTTGACTCTCCGATTCCACCTCGCCGTATAGACCAAACAGCCTCCCCCGGCAAGGTTTTAGCCGGTTTTGGTCCACGGTGTTTTCAGCGGCGCCGGGAGGGGCGGTTTTGCGTCTGGCGGGCACGCAACGCCTTGAAATGACCCTTTTTCCGAGCGGTTCCGCAGACACTTCTCCCTCCGCCTCAGCGTCGTCATCGAAATCTGCTCCGCTCTGCACTTGCCTTATCCCGCCGGGGACGGCAGCAAGATAGCCGCCCGCGATGGTGGCTTCCAAATTGGCTGCGAGCAGACGCGGGCATGGGGGGTGTCGTTGGAAATGCGCCTCAAAGGGTCCGGATCAGGCTTCCGCCGCGGCCGAAGCGATGGAACTGGCCGGCTTTCGTGGACCAGCTTCAGCCAAGACCAAGGAAAAGCCCCGATTGCTTGCGCTACAGGGCGAAGCTGGCTATAGGCATCCTTATCCGAGGTGTCAAAACGGAAATTTCGGCTAAGGGCGTTCTGACCGGAGAGGCTCAACCAACCAATGACTGAGCAATGCTGGCCTAGCAGGTTGCGGAAAAACTCCGGAAACACTTGACTAGTCAGTAACGTTGGCATGAATCAGCTCATCAAAGCGTGTGATTGCTTAGGCCGAAAAGGGCCCAAAAAGGCTTTTTCCGCAACCTGCTAGGGAACACGTGAAGGGTCCGGCGCAGCGTGAGTGGAGGTCACAGGCCGTATGCAAAACCTTGCCCCATCAGAATTAGATATGTGGGCGAAGCCCGCACGAGAGCCGGACTGGAAGCTGCCGGATGAAGAAATAAACGCTAAGTACGCCAAGCGCGAACTCCGAATCGTGACGGAATCGAATAGAGAACAGCTTCCGAACTTCGTTGAAGCGTTGAAACGCAAAGGATGGATGGAACTGCGCCCCTTTTATCAGCGCAGACCACGTTGGGAGAAGGAGCGTCAGTCAAAGCTCATTGAGTCCTTTATCATGAACATTCCCGTTCCGCCGCTTTTCGTATACGAATCGGACTTGGCAAAGTACGAAGTGATGGACGGGCAGCAGCGAATTCTGACCATCCTTGACTTTTACACGAATAAGCTCGAACTCCAGGGCCTAGAACAATGGCCTGAGCTGAACGGCCGCGTTTACGACACTCTTCCGTCAGAGATTCGAAAAGGGATCGATTGCAGGTCCGTCTCCTACATCGTACTGCTCAAAGAATCTGCAGCCACAACAGAAGAAGAGGCGCTGTTACGCCAAGAGGTTTTCGAACGGCTGAACACTGGAGGAGTAACCTTAAGCCACCAAGAAATTCGAAACGCCTTGTACCAGGGAAAATTTATTGACCATTGCATAAATAATAGAAACTCAGGGTGAAAAAAGAGGCGGCAGGTCGGATTCCAGGACGAAGCTGCGCAGGAGCTGGGAGGAGCGCCGGGCCCGGCGGGCGAGTTGGCTGAGGTCGTCGAGCAACTGATCGATGCTGAGCGGACAGCCGTTAGCGAGTTGAGTCTTGAAGTGGTTCCAGACCTGCTCATCGGGGTTGAGCTCGGGCGCGTAGGCGGGAAAGCGCTCGACCATGAGGCGCGGATGGCGGGCCAGGACTTGGCTGACGGCGGGCCCGCGGTGAATTGGGCCGCCGTCCCACAGCAGCATGATGGGTCCGCGCAGTTGGCGCAGCAGCAGGCGCAAAAAGGCGGCGACCTCGAACTGGGTGAGATTGACGAAGTGGAAGTGGCAGTAAAGCCCGAGGCGATGGCGCACGGGACTCACGGTCACCGCGGAGATGGCCGAAATCTTATCGCGCGCGTAGCGGTGGACGAGCATCGGGGTCTGGCCGCACGGCGCCCAGGTGCGGCGCACGCTGGGAACCAAGAGGAAGCCGCTTTCGTCCAGGAACGCCAGATGCGCGCTCAGGCGCCGGGCTTTTTTTTAATCCCGACCCACCGGTAACGCTTCCAATGGGTGATGGCCGCCGCATTGCGCTCCAGCGCCCGCCGTTCAGGCTTCTGATAGCTCCAGCCCAGTTGCGCCAGGATGCGGCTCACCTGCGCCGGGTGATAGCCGACCCTGAACTCGCGCTCGATGAGCGCGGCGATCCGCCGCGTGGTCCAGAGATCGTTGGGGTAGCCGTAACCGCGGGCGCCCAGGGCCAGCAGCCTGGGCAGGCGCTGGCGTTGCCGGGGGGTCAGTCTGGGCGGCCGTCCCGGGGTCGGCCTGGCTTGAAGCCCCGCCTCTCCGCGCCGGCGCCAGGTCTCCCGCCACTGCCAGACCGCGCTCACCGCCGCGCCCACCATCCGTGCCGCCGTCGACAGCGAATGGCCGGCTTGCAACAGCCGCACCGCACGCCGCCGACGCCGCTCCAACTCCGCCGCACTTCCCACTGGCCTCATGAAGCCAGCGTAGCACAACTGAGTATTCCTTTCAATTATTTATGCAACGTTCAATAATTCCCTGCTTTTTGAGCTAGCAGGTTGCGGAAAAACGGATGATTACCATGGCGGGATGTGCTTTCGAGAGTGTTGGCATGGCGTGTGAGGGCGTCGATTGAGGTTCAGTTGGTCAAGTGCCCCGGCTCTCCACCCGATTGCGGATGGCTCAGGGAGCTGCCAGCGCCAAATTGCGCATCCTGACCAGATTGTAGGCGGCCAGCGCGAAGGTGAATATCCAACCGACCCGAGCGACTCCGCGGTGGCGCGCCTTGCGCAGGCCGGCGACAGTTTTGAGCCAGCCGAAGATCTCCTCGATGCGTTTACGCTTGTGCTGGCTGATCAGATAGCCGGGATGACGAGTGGTCCTTTCATCAATGATAGTGGACGGCTTGCAGGCAAGGTGCGGGGTGACCTGGTGATCACGCAACTCCTGAACAAGTTCTTTGCGGTCGTAGCCCTTGTCGGCTCCCAGGGTTACTCGATGCGAGCCTGGGATTTTTTCCACCATCGCGATGGCCGCCTCCGGTTCGGCGCGGCCGGTGGCCTGGGTTACGCAGCCTTGGACCGCAATGCCGTTGCGGTTCTCCATCAGCACGTGTCCGGCGTAGCTGAGCTTGGCCTCCTTGCCTGCACCCTTGCGGGCCAGGCGGGCCTCGGGATCGGTGGTCGATTGGTGAGTGGCGTTGCTGCGCCGCTCACCGTGGAAGTCGACGCTGGGGTTGCCCGGATCGTCCGGCGGAGTCTTTGGGTCAGCGCCTTTGCGCTTGAAGCTCTTGTGGCTGGCCCAGGCCTCGATCAGCGTGCCGTCGACCGTGAAATGCTCGTCCGAAAGCAGGCTTTGGGCGCGGGCCTGGTCAACCACCGCGATGAAAAACCCCTCCGCCACCTCGCCCTCAAGCAACCGCTCGCGGTTTTTGGTGAACACGGTCACGTCCCACACCGGGTCATCGATGCTCAGTCCGACGAACCAGCGGAACAGGAAATTGTAGTCGAGCTGCTCCATCAACAGCCGCTCACTGCGCACCGTGTACAGCACCTGCAGCAAAAGCGCGCGCAGAAGCTTCTCCGGCGCGATCGAGGGACGCCCGCTGCTGGCGTAAATCGCATCGAAGCTCGGCCCCAACTTTTCAAGCGCCACATCCGCCATCGCTCGGATCGCTCGCAGCGGATGGTCTTGGGGCACCCGCTGCTCGGCCGATATGTAGCTGAACATCGCAGACTGCTGGCGATCCGTCCCGCGCATCCTCACACCCTCCTCACACCACCATCGCTGGCTACTCTACATGAGAATCGAATGGGAAACGATCGTTTTTCCGCATCCTGCTAGTGAAGAACGATACCTTTCGCCGAATTTGGGGTTTGCCTGCTTACAGCGAATCAGCCGAGACACACCGAGCAGAAGAACTTGTCTCTAACCGAACGTGGGTTCAGATGAGAGATGCGCAGATTGTGCTACGCTTCTTCGCTCTTAGGCACGTCGATAAATACCAGTACGGCATGAAGCGTTTCCTGGATCTTTACATGGTTAGAGCCCGGTCATTCACCGATCCAGACATCGAGCACTTGCGCACACTTTTCGAAAGCACCGTAGCGCTCGGCTGGAACATATACGAGGAACTGTTCGCAAAGCCGTGGGATATAGTGAGGGCACAGTGGGCACCCAGACCGCAGGTGGCTTTCTCCGACGCGGTCATGGTCGGAATCTCACGGCACCTTGACCACAGTAGCATTTTGGTCTCGGCTCGCGACGCGATCATAAATGATACGCGGAGCCTGTTTGAGCAAAACGCGCCTGGCACATTCGCTGGGCGAGCTAATACTAAGAAAGATGTACAAGACCGCATACGCCTCTACGAGCAAATGCTTCAACGGCATCTCGACCAGTAGATATGTTCACCGCGCTGATGACACGTCTGCGGTCTGAGATCGAAACGATAAAGAATGTCGTCGCGTTGCAGGACCACGCCCGAACGCTTTTTGACGAGGTTGCAAATCCGGATCCCTGGGCTGCTGTTCGACACCTGATCCCGATCAAATCCGATTGGCAAATTTACAATCACTGCGCAGCAGTGACTCGGTTATACGCCATCTACTCAGCTTTCGTGGAGGAGCTGGTCCAGGAATATCTTCGTACGTTGCCAGAGCTTTACGGGAGGTATAGCGAGCTGCCGTTAGCTGTATCGAAACAGCATCGGCTAGGCTTGAGCCAAATACTGCTGAAGTTAGGCGATACTGGGCCCTACAGCCATCTTCAAGAGGCGGAGATCATTACGCAGCTATCGCGTGGCCTTGCAGGTGAACGGCCGTATACGCTGCTGCCGGATGCCTTCTTTGTAGACCGTCAGAATTACCGATTCGAAGCTCTAGCAGGTTGCGGAAAAACGCTCGTTTCTCACTCGATTATATAGTAGGATAGTGGTTATCTGTGGGGTGAGGAGGAGGCGGGGATGCGTGGAACGGACGACCAGCAATCTTCGGTGTTCAGCTACATTTCGGCGGAACGGCGGGTCCCCAGGGATCACCCGCTGCGGGCGATCCGCACGATGGCGGATAGCGCGCTTAGCGAGTTGAGTGCGAGCTTCGACCGGATGTACGCGGTCGATGGGCGGCCGTCGATCGCGCCCGAGAAGCTGCTGCGGGCCTTGCTGTTGCAGGTGCTCTATACGGTGCGCAGCGAGCGGCAGCTGATGGAACAGCTCGACTACAATCTGCTGTTCCGTTGGTTCGTGGGGCTGAGCATGGACGATCCGGTGTGGGATGTGACGGTCTTCACCAAGAACCGCGAGCGGCTGCTGGCGGGCGAAGTGGCGCAGGCCTTCTTCAACGCAGTGCTGGACCAGGCCCGCACCCACGACCTGCTCTCCGCCGAGCACTTCACGGTCGACGGCACCCTGGTCGAGGCGTGGGCTTCGCTCAAGAGCTTCAAGCCCAAGCAGGCGGGACCGAGTGATCCGCCGCCCGATGACCCCGGCAACCCGACGGTGGACTTCCACGGCGAGCGCCGCTCCAACGCCACCCACCAATCGACCACCGACCCCGAGGCCCGGCTGTACAAGAAGAGCCGGGGTACCGAGGCCAAGCTCTGCTATCTGGGGCACGTCGAGATGGAAAACCGCAACGGACTTGCGCTCAACTCCCGGCTGACCCAGGCCCATGGCAGGGCCGAGCCGAGCGCGGCGTTGGAGATGGTGGAAGAGCTCTCGGGCTTGGGGCGGGTAACCCTGGGCGCGGACAAGGGCTATGACCGCAAGGAGTTCGTGCGCGAGCTGCGCGATCACAACGTCACCCCGCATATTGCGCAAAAGCAGTACAGTGCGATCGACCAGCGGACCAGCCGCCATGGCGGCTACGCCATCAGTCAGACCAAGCGCAAGCGGGTCGAGGAGATCTTCGGCTGGCTCAAGACCGTGGCCGGCCTGCGCAAGACCCACCATCGGGGAGTGCAGCGAGTGGGCTGGATGTTCACCCTGGCGCTGGCCGCTTACAACTTGGTGCGGATGCGCAATCTGCTGCCCGCACCGGCATAGAGCAACCGCCATGGTAGGCGTGATGCTCCCCAGTGCCACCATAAATGGCCTCGCGGCACTGCTTGGTATCTGCGACTGAACCGCCACAACGAAATCTCAGTAGAAAACCTACTTACTGACCGAGTTTTTCCGCACCCTGCTAGGTCGAATCTGCGGGTATCTTGGACTCGAGAACTCCACAAAGCGAATTGCGAAACATCCAAAAGTCAAGTCGTGCATAGAGCAGCGATGGGGCGAGAGCGCCACCTTAGCAGCTGAGTTGAAGCGTTTTGTAGATCTCCGCAATGAGGCCGCACATACGCACGTCGAAAACGTAATTGGATTGGAGGACTTTCGGGCGATAGCCGAGCTCGTCGAAGTCCTGTGCGGAGCTCTGGCGGAAGTCTTGTCCTATGAAGTCATGAGGCGTCGGCACGCGCTAAGCCAATTGGTCGTTGTTGGTGAGGTGGTGCATGTTTACGGCTCGGGGACAATCGCCATCGTAAGGATGAGGCCCTTTCGCGTGGCGGTCGGTGACGAGGTTGCCGTATTGCAGACCGGCGAATTCCGGAAGCTAGTCGCCATCCGCTCGATTCAGAACAATGGCATTCAAGTGAGCGCGATCGAGCCGCAAAGTGACCAGGAACTCGGGATCGGACTAGACGGAACCTGCAGGAAGGGAAATAGCATCGCTAAACTGCCAGCGGCAACTATACAAGAAGGGGAACAGTTAAGCTTGCGTCCGTCTGGAGTTCCGCAAGCCGGCTCCGCCGCTGAGATAGCGCCGGAAGACGGCGACATCATAGAGGAGGGAGCGACCGGAGATACTGAGGCAGATCCACCTGAAGAGTGATCGTTACCAGTTTCACAAGCCTGAGCGACGGCTTTCTCACGTCGGACTCTCGGGCGGGTTGGACATTTCGGCGATGATCCGCTTTTAATTCAGCAAGGGTTTTCGCGATCACTCTTCGTGAAATCGAGGGTTTCCGGCCTGAGGGCGACCTTTAGAGCGTTCCAAAAAAAGAACCGGCACGGAGGCCGGCGCTACGCAGAGAAAGAAGAGGCTGGCAGAGTAGTTGCCTGCGCACGAGCATCGCCGGTTGGTCTCTATCTGTTGGTTTCGTTTTCGCAGCGCCGGCCTCCCCGCGCCGGTGGCGAGTGCCGGTTCTGTTTTCGTAGCGCCGGCCTCCGTGCCGGTTCTTTTTCTGTTCTTTTTCTGGGTTTGTTTCTCAACCCAAAGTCAGGGCAGGCTTATCTCCCGCCGGTCAGGGGCCACCTCCTGACAAAGCCCCCAGCCTCGCCTTTTTCCGTACCCTGGCGGGATTGAACTGAATGGGGCGCCAATGCGATCATCGCTAGGCCTGCCGGATGTCCATCTTCGACGACGTTCTTGCCTTTATCGGCGAACCCGAGTTCGCTTGCGCCGAGGCCTCGCAGGATGCGGAAAAACTGCTATGAAATCCCTTCGGCTTTCCCCATCCTGCGGAAAGCCTTTTTCCGCAGCCAACTCGCGCCCGACGGCGAGCGGGCGGTGATGGGCTCTTGCTTCAGGCCGGCGCAGACGCGCGGGCAGCATCCTGATGATAGCGCTCCCGTCGCGCCGCGCGAGCTCTCGCCGGCCGCGGTGGACATTGCCGCGCGGCGCATCCGCGCCGCCGCCGCGGAGCCGGTTGCGCCGGCGGATATCGCCGCGATATTGGCGCGCGCGATTGGCCTGTGGCGCGACCGCGGCTTCTCAAGGCGCCGCCGCGTCATCTTGGGGGCAGCTGCCGCCTCGGGCTTCTCCGCCGCCGGCCTGGAGGAATCGCTCGACGCGCTGATGGCCCCCTTCGATGCGTCCGCGCTCGCGTCCTTCGCGAGGCGGGTCACGCCGCACGCCCGCCTGTTCGGGTTCATCATGCCCGGCAATGTAATCGGCGGCGGATTGCACGAGATCTGCCAGGCGCTGATCGCCGGCGCCGGCGCGATCGTGAAGACCGCCTCGGCGGAGCCGCGGTTTTATCCGGCCTTCGCCCGCACCCTGAAAGAGATCGACGCGCGCGCCGCTTCGCGCATTGCCGTGCTTGGCTGGGGCCGGGAACAGGCGGAGTTGACCGAGGCGCTCTTGCAGTCTTGCGACTACATAGTCGCCTTCGGCGGCGACGATACGATTTCGCATCTGGCATCCGCCGGCGGCGCCAACCTGATCGGCTTTGGAAGCCGCGTGAGCGGCGCCCTGCTGTCGCGCGAAGCCGTCGCGGGCTCACAAATGGCCGCGCAGGCGCTCGCGATCGCGCGCGACGTGAGCCTGTTCGAGCAGCGCGGATGCCTCTCCCCGCATCACGTCTTCGTCGAGGATCCCCAGCTCACGCTTGCCCCTGCGTTCGCATCGGAGCTTGCCCGTGCCCTCGATGCGATCGCCCGGCTGATCTCCCCGCCGGATCGTTTCGCCCTGCAAGATGCCGCCGCGATTCGGCGCGCGAGAGAGATCGCGCGATGGCGGCGGCTGGGCGGCGCGGCGGTCGAGATGCACGAGGGCGAGCGGTTTGCGTGGACCGTGATTTACGACCGGCAGGCCAATTTCACGGTCTCGCCCGGCTATCGGACCGCGTACGTCACGCCGATCGCGGATCTCGCCGATCTCGAAACCCGGCTGGCGCCGGTTGCGGGACGGCTCGAAGGATTCGCGCTTGGCGACCCGGCGGGGCGCTTGGAGCCGGCGCGCCGGGTTCTGCGCGCGCTCGGCGTGTCCTGGATCGCGCCGCCCGGCCGGCTCCAGTCGCCGCCGCTCGAGTGGCGTCACGGAGGCGGAGCCATGCTCGACCTGCTCTGCTCCCGCTCGTGAGCACGCTCGGCGAAGATTTCCGGCGCTATCTCGCCCAGACTTCCGAGGCGCCGCTCGGACTCGAGATCGAGCGCGCCGAGGGTTCGTGGCTTTACGCCGCCGGCGGCCGCCGCTACCTCGATCTGATTGCCGGAATCGGCGTCTGCGCGCTGGGCCATCGCCATCCCGCGGTGCTCGCCGCGATCGAGGCTCAATTGCGCCGCCATCTCCACGTGATGGTTTACGGGGAGTACGCGATAGAAGCGCAGGTCGCGCTTGCCCGGCGCCTGGTTTCGCTCCTTCCGCCACGCCTGGACCGGGTCTATTTCACCAACAGCGGCGCCGAAGCGATCGAGGGCGCGCTCAAGACCGCGCGCAAGAAAAGCGGGCGTCGCGGGTTCGTGGCCTTCGACGGCGCCTATCACGGCGACACGATGGGCGCGCTGGCGCTGGCCGGCAACCCGTCGCTGCGCGCGCCGTTCGAGCCGCTCATCGGCCCGGTGCGCCATCTTGCCTGGGGTGACAGCGACGCGCTCGACGCGATCGATTCGAGCGTTGCGGCGGTCGTGATCGAGCCGGTCCAGGCCGAAGGCGGCGTGCGGATTGCGAGCGCCGAGTTCATACGCGCGCTGCGCCGGCGATGCGACCGGAGCGGCGCGATGCTGATCTTCGACGAGGTGCTCACCGGTCTGGGCCGCACCGGCAAGCTCTTCGCGCTCGAGCACTTCGCAGTGGTGCCCGACATGATCGTGATGGCGAAAGCGCTGGGCGGCGGCCTGCCTCTGGGCGCGTTCTGCGGTCCCGCCGAGGTGCTCGAGACGCTGGCGCACAACCCGCCGTTGGGCCATATCACCACCTTCGGGGGCAATCCGCTCTCTTGCGCCGCGGGATTGGCCTCGCTAGAGGTGATCGCGGGCGATCGGCTGTGGGAGCGGGCCGAGGCTCTGGGAGCCGCACTATCCCGGCGGCTCGGGCTGATGCTTGGGACAGAGATCGCCGCCGTGCGCGGTATCGGCCTCTTGATCGGCTTGGAATTCGCGAGCGCCCCGATGGCGCGCCGCTTCGTCGCGGAAACCGTCGCCCGCGGCGTGGTGATCAACTGGACGCTCAACGCCGACCGCGTGGTACGGCTCGCGCCGCCGCTTACGATCCGGGAAGATGAAATCGACTTTGCGCTCGAAGCGATGGCCGCGGCGCTGGATGCGATGCGCCGAGATCCTGCGGGACGGGCCTGACCGGGCGCTGGGGGGTGTCCATGGTTGAGCAGCCCGAACCGCCGCCGAGTCCGAAGGCATCCCTGGGGAGTGCGATGGCGGCGCCGATGAGCGCCAACTCCAGCCCCAAGTTGCGAGCCCGCGCGATGGTCGATGACGAGGCGCAAGCGGTCGGCGTGATCAGGGCCGGCACGGCGATCGCGATGGTCTTTCTGTTCGCATACTTGCTGACCAATCTGATGGGCGCGCCGGGGGTACGCGGCACGCCGATACTCGAACAGATCGTCGCGATACTCGGGGCGGGCCTGATGCTGGCGGCGACCGGGATGCGATGGTTCGCGGCTTACCGCAAGCCCGCCGTGATGCTCTGCTCGATCCTTTCGATCGCGCTCTTCCTGCGCATCGGCGTGGCAAGAGGAGATAGCGAGACCTGCTTCCTTTCGATCCTGCTGGTATCGCTGGCCGCGGCGTCGTTTGCCGGTTGGGGCTGGTCCTGGCAGGCCGGGCTAAACCTGCTCTGCCTGGTGGTCTTTGTCGCCACCGAGGCGGTGGCGCGGCCTCCGGTCTCCTATCGGGCAGACCGATGGTTCGCGATGGGGATCGCTCTGGCGCTGTCGCAGGCCATCGCGATCTTTCTCGAACGTTACCGGCGCCTGCATCGCGCGCAGCTCGCGGCGCTCCAGGACGCTGCCGCGTTCCGCGAGCGTCAGGCCGCCACGCTCGTGCATGATATCCGCAACCCGCTGGGGGCGCTGGCCGGTTTCGTCGGACTGCTCGAGGACGGCCAGGTCAGCGGGGATGAACAGTCCGAGCTGTTCGGACGTATCGGCACGATCGTGCGCAGGATGGATCTGCTGGTCGGCAACATGGTCGAGCTGTACCGAATCGAGGACAGTCGCATCCAGCCCAACTTGAGGGACGTCAATCCCGACTCGGTCGCGGCGGAAATCGCGCTCGGCTATCGCGCCGAGGCGAGCCGCAGGCACGTCGCGCTGGTAACGGAGCTCGGATGTAAGTCGCAGGTCAGCCTCGACCCCTTCCACCTCGAGCGGATTATCGCCAACCTGTTGGCCAACGCCTTGGCACGCTCCGCCGGCGGCGAAATCCGGCTAGCTACGGCCATCGCCGGCAACAATTTGCGCATCGAAGTCGCCGACCCAGGCCCCGCGCCCTCACCCGGCGAGCTCGCGGGGATGTTCGAACGGCCCGATCCCGACGACCGTCAGAGCGGCCCGCATCGCCTCGGGCTCTACATCGTGCGCACCCTGGTCCACATGTACGGCGGGACGATCAAAGCCTCGTCCTCCGGCACCGGTCTCAAGCTCAGCGCAGAAATCCCGCTGGGAGCCCCTCCGCTCAAGGATAAATCGTGAGCAATTTGCCCGGGGAGTTCGAGCTGATCGCGCGACTGTGCCAGGGTATCCGGCTCAGCCGGCGCGTGATTCTCGGGCCCAGCGACGACTGCGCGATTCTCGCGCCGCCGCGCTCGGCCCAACTGTTCACTATCGACTCGATGGTCGAGGGTGTGCATTTCCGGCTCGGCTGGGGCTCGGCGCGGATGCTCGGCGAACGCACGATGACGGTCAACTTGAGCGACATAGCCGCGATGGGCGGCTATCCGACCGCGTGCGTGGTCAATCTGGCGGTGCGCGCGACCGTAACCACGCACGTGCTCGACGAGTTGTACGTGGGAATCAGGGCCGCGGCCAAGCGGGCGGCGGTGGACGTGGTGGGTGGCAATGTCACGCGCGCGGCGCAGCTCGCGATTACGATCGCGATGCTCGGCGAGATGCGCGGCGGCCGCCCGCTCAGGCGCGACGCCGCGCGGCCCGGCGACCAAATCTACGTCACCGGCACCCTCGGCGACGCGGCCGCGGGATGGCGCATCCTGGATCGCAGGCTCACGGCGCGCGGCGCGGCGCGCAGCTTTCTGGTTCGCCGGGCGCTTACACCGACCGCCCGGCTGGCGGCCGGGCAGGCGCTCTCGCGGATGCGACCGGCGCCCGCCGCGATCGATATCAGCGACGGTCTGCTCCGGGACTTGCGACACATCCTGGAGCGCAGCAGCGTCGGCGCCGAGATCGATACCGACGCGATTCCGCTCTCGCCGGCCTACCGCGCGGCGATGCGCGGCGACCTGGAGCTCGCGCTCGGCGGCGGCGAGGACTACGAGCTCCTGTTCTGCCTCCGCCACAGGTACTCCGAGGCGGAGCTGACACGCAAGCTGGCCGTCCCGGCCCATCGGATCGGCACGATCGTCCGTGGCCGCCCAGCCGTCGTCCTGAAAGGCCGCACGGGGCGGCAACCGATGCCATCCGTGGCCGGATGGGATCAACTCCGAAATGAGATAGCAGAGGGCGGATGACGATCCTTCCCGTCGTGGTCGGCGCGCTGCTGATTGTGAGCGCGCTACTGGCGGCTTCCGAGACTGCGCTGTTCGCGCTGGTCCGGCTGGAGCATACCCGCGCCCAGCTTTCGGATGCGGCTGCGCAGGCGCTGGAGCGGCTGATGCGCCACCCGGCCGAGTCGCTGATCGTGGTGATCGGACTCAACGAGACCTCCAACGTGGTCGCCGAATGCCTGGCCACCGCTTTGCTCCTGTTCTGGCTGGGACCGGTCGGCGCCCTGGTCTCCGTCCCTCTGATGTTCGTGCTGGTTCTGCTGATCGCGGAGATCACTCCGAAGACCGTCGCGCTGGGCTTCCCGGGCGTGATCGCGGAGGTCACCGCCCGTCCACTTGCCGCGCTCGCCGACGCGCTGCATCCGCTTTTCCGCGTGTTCGCGCCGCTTCAGCCTGCGCCGCGTCCCGAGCCGGTCTCCGAGAGCGAGTTCAAGGCCCTGCTCAGGCTCGGCGAGCGCCATGGAGAGGTCGAGCCCGCCGAGCGCGAGATGATTCACAAGGTCTTCGACTTCGGCAACCGGCGCGCGTTCGAGGTGATGACGCCGCGCGATAGGATCTTCTCGCTCGATATCGACACGCCCGCCGAGCGGCTGATGGAGGAGGTGGCGCGCAGCCATTTCTCGCGTATCCCGATCTACCGCCGCGAGCCCGACAATATCGTCGGCATCCTGCACGCCAAGGACCTGGTCGTGCGCCGGCTCGAAGCCGGCGCGCCGCGCCTGGAGCGTCTGATGCGCCCGCCCTATTTCGTGCCCACGCGCGAGCCGCTCTCCGATCTGTTCGACGAGATGCGGCGCAACCGAGTCCAGTTCGCCCTGGTGGTTGACGAGTACGGACGGCTGGTCGGCCTGCTCTCGATGGAGGACATGCTCGAGGAGCTGTTCGGCGAGATTCGCGACGAATTCGACTTCGAGGGGCCCGAGCTGAGCAAGGTCGGCGACGGCGAATGGCTGGTCTCGGGCGCGATCCCCTTCAAGCGGCTTACCGAGGCCCTCGGCGACGGCCATCTGCCCGCGATCGAGCGCGGCGAGCGCACGCTCTCGGCCTTGGTGCTGCGCCTGCTGGGCCGCGTGCCGCGCTCGGGCGAGAAGTTCCGTTTCGGCGACTTCGAGGCGACGGCCGAGCGCGTGCGCGGCGCAACCGTCGAGATGGTGAGGCTCAAGCAGTGACGGTGATCTGGCTGATAGCGGCGCTGGTCGCCTGCCTGGCGGTGCAGGCGTTTTTCGCCGCCGGCGAGATCGCGATGGTCAGCGCGGATGATTTGAAGGTCCAGGCCGAGAGCGAGCGCGGCGAGCGCGACTCGCGCCTGCTGGCCGGACTGCTTGCCCGGCGCGATCGAATCATGGCCCTGGTGCTGACCAGCACCAATCTCGCCAACACGATTGCCGCCGCGGTACTGACCAGCTTCCTCTACACTATCAACCCTCACCTCGGGCTGCTGGCGCCGTTGATCCTGGTGCCGATGACCCTGGTGCTGGGCGAGTCGATTCCCAAGCTCCTCACGGTCCGACACGCGCTCAGGTTCGCGCGGATGGCCGCGCGGCCGCTCACCGCGATGGTGACCGCGCTCGCCCCGCTGCTGGCCCTGGAAACCGCTCTGAGCCGCGCGATGCGGCGCCTGATTGGCGTCGCGCCCGAGACCCAGAGCGTGTTCATGACGCGCGAGGACCTGGCCCTGCTGATCCATCGGCCGCCCTCCGAAGCCCCCGCGCAGCACGACGCGATCCTGCCCGCCGAACGCCAGATGATCAGCCGCATCTTCCGCTTCTCGCGCTCCGAGGCGCGCAAGGCGATGGTGCCGCTGGTGAGGGTCGAGGCAGTGGCCGACGATGTCTCGCTCTCCGCCGCAATCGAGGTCGTGCGGCGCGAGGGCTTCACCCGCCTGCCCGTCTTCCACAACCGCATCGTCGATATTATCGGCGTGGTCCAGGTCTTCGACCTGCTCGAAGCGCCCGACCTGAGCCGCCCGGTGAGCGAAGTGATGCGCCCGGTGAGCTACTTCTCCGAGGCCACGCCGCTCGACGAGATCCTGCTCGCGCTGCAGCGCACCGGCGAGAACCTGGCGGTGGTAGTCGACGAATACGGCGGCGCAGCGGGAATAATCACGGTCGAGGATCTGCTCGAGGAGGTGGTCGGCGAGATCGAGGACGAGTACGACGCGCGCGAGGAGCTGGCGCGGGTCACCGATCGCAATACTATCATGGTCTCCGCGCGCGCCGCGATCACAGAGCTCAACGAACGCTTCGGACTCAAGCTTCCCGAGGGCGACGAGTATGCTACCATCGGCGGCCTGGTGGTCGAGCGGCTCGGTCATATTCCCAAGCCCGGCGAACAGCTCAAGGTGGGCGATCTGACGATCGCGGTTGCGCGCTCGGATGCGCGCGCGGTGCGCGAGTTGGCGCTCCATCTCACCCACCCACTGCGTCTCGAAGCCGCGCGCCGGCGATGACCGGGGAGCGGACAGCCCAGATTCTCAAAGCGGTGGCGGCTAAGCGCTTGAGCCCGGCGGCCGCGCTCGACCGCCTGCGCCATCTGCCCTTCGAGGACCTCGGCTTCGCCAAGTTCGACCGCCATCGCCGCATCCGCCGCGGCGTGCCCGAGGTGATCTTCGGCGAGGGCAAAAGCGCCGAGCAGATCGTGGCGATCGGCCGGCGGGTGGTCGCGGCCGGACAGAACCTGATCGTCACCCGTATCCCGCCCGACAAGGCACGCGCCGTCGGGCGGCGGCTGCGCGCGCTCCAATACCGGCCCGCGGCGCAGCTCGCGATGATCGTCAGGGAGCCGGTCGGGCCGCGCGGCCACGGCACCGTGATGGTGATCAGCGCCGGCACTTCCGATATCTGTGTCGCCGAAGAGGCGGCGTTGTGCGCGGAGTTGTTCGGCAACCGCGTCGAGCGGCTCTACGACGTTGGCGTCGCCGGGCTCCATCGCCTGACCGCCCATCTCGACGCGCTCAAGGCGGCCAGCGTGCTGATCGTGGCGGCCGGGATGGAAGGGGCGCTGCCTTCGGTGGTGGCCGGGATGATGGACAAACCTGTGATCGCGGTGCCGACCAGCGTCGGCTACGGCACCGCGTTTGGCGGTATCGCGGCGCTGCTCGGGATGCTGAATTCGTGCTCGAGCGGGGTTACGGTAGTGAATATCGACAACGGCTTCGGCGCGGCGCTGGCCGCCACGCTTATCAACCGGGTCGGGATTGCACGCGACGAGTGATGGCGAACCGCAAGCCATTGACCAGCGGGCGCGCGCGGCGCGCGATCAAGATCGGCGAGCTCGCCTCGCAGGTCGGCTCGAGCTACCTGTGGAACTCGATTCGCCGCCCCTTCCTCTCCTCCGAGGGGCGCGCGCGCGAGCTGCTCGATACCCATATCCGCAACGCGCGGCGGATGGTCGAGAGCTCCACCCATCTGCGCGGCGCCTTCATGAAGCTCATCCAGATGCTCGCGATGCGCGAGGATATGCTGCCCGGCGAGGCTCTAGAGGTGCTCAGGACCACGCACTCCAGCGTCCCGCCGATGGATTACGCGATGATCGCGACCCAGATCCGGCGCGAGCTTGGCCGCCAACCCGAGCAACTGTTCAGCCACTTCGAGCCGACCGCGTTCGCCGCCGCCTCGCTCGGCCAGGTACATCGCGCGCGCCTCAAGGACGGCCAGGAAGTCGCGGTCAAGATCCAGTACCCGGGCATTGAGCAGACCGTGGAACAGGACCTGAAGAACTTGCGGCTCCTGCTCGTCACGCTGCAGGCGATCGCACGCGACGTGATGCGCCAGAAGATCGACACGCGCGCGATCTACGGCGAGCTGCAGGAGCGGCTGCGTGAGGAGCTGGACTACGTAACTGAAGCGCGCAACACCGCGCTGTTCGGCAAGCTCCTTGCGAACGACGAGGAGATCATGATCCCGCGCGTCTTCAAGGAGCTGAGCTCGCGGCGCGTGCTGACCATGACCTATATCGACGGCTACCGCCTGGCCGACGTGCTCTCGCCCGCCGCCGACCCGGAGCTGCGCAAATGGGTGGCGCGCAAGTATTTCAAGCTGGTGTGGCGGCAGATCTTCGAATTCGGCGTGCTCCACACCGATCCCCATCCGGGCAACTACCTCGTCACCTACCATCCCCGTCTCGGTATGCTGGATTTCGGTTCGGCTCGCCGCTTCCCGGAACCCGTCCGCCACGCCCATCTGCAGCTCGCCCGTGCGCTGCTCGCGCGCGACGAGCGCTCGATCGGGGCCGCGATGGTCAAGCTTGGCTATCTCGATCGCGACCAGGACGCGCGCCCGATGGTCGAGGTGCTGTATATCCTGTTCGAGCCGATCATGGCTGATCGGCCCTACGATCCGGCGCAGTACGACTCGGTGGGCAAGGCCGGGCAGGTGGGCGAGATCGCCTTCCAGCACAAGCTCTACAAGTCTCCCGCGCACAGCGTGCTCCTGATGCGCGCGCTGGTCGGGCTGGAAGGAATCGCGCGCGGGCTCGGCGTGCGGGCCAACTACCGCGCGATGTTCCGCGAATGCGTCGAGCGGGTGAAGGACTAGGCGACCGGCTCGATGCCGGCGTAGTTGCCTCGCTCGAGCGCCATCGCGATCTGAAATTCCGCCGCGTACCTTCCCGCCGCGTCGGCGGTGAGAAGAGCGCGCTCGCTTTCATCAACGAAGTCGGCTTCTGCGCGGCGTTCACCGCCGGGCTGGGCGTGCCATGCCTGCGCGAGGCGATTGCGGGTGAGCGGGAGCCGGTGGTCCCCGAGCATCTCCAGCACGATTACGCGATCGGGATGACCTGGCGGATCAAGGACACGCTGCCGGCCCGGCAGTTGGTGTATTACGGGAAGGTCATCGGCGGCCGCCCCGGGTTTATCGCGCTGGAAATGCTGCCCGCGTTCCTGCGCCTGCGCGTGCAGCCGGGCGGCTACCTAAGGATGTACCGGCGCGGGGAGCTATCGCTATGCGCGAAGCTGGTGATGGACGCGCTCAGCCGTCGCGGACCCGCCGAAACCCGCGTGCTGAAGCTCTCGTCGGGATACTCGCAGCCGTCGCGGCGCGCCGAGTTCGACCGCGCGATGAAGGAGCTGCAGGAGAAGTTCCTCGCGCTCAAGGTCGAGGAACGTTACGACCCGTTCACCTACGTGTGGGACACGGTAGAACGCCGATGGGGCAAGGCGCTTGGAGAGGCGCGCTCGCTCAGCGCGAGTGGGGCGGCGTACACGATCATGAAACGCCACTTTGAGGTCGCCGGCTACGCCAACGAGCGCAGCGCGTCACGGCTCCTGGGTATCGACGCGGCGATAGTCGAGCGCGCATCGCGCCGCCTCGAACGCGAAGGCAAGGTCGTGCGCGCCGTCAGGTTCGAGGACCTCGCGGGCGCGCATTGCGTGCTGGCGCAGTACGTGCGATAGCGTCCTGAAAAACATCCGAAGTTGGGACGGGCGTCCCGCCCGACTTGATTCGGAGTTTGCTACTCGAATGTAGTCGAATATATTCTTTCTGAATATGAATCCTGAGAAGACCACCACGATCCGCATGGACGGCCGCACGCTCAGGCGCGTGGACGGTCTTGCCCGCGCGATGAGCCGCTCACGCGCATGGGTGATCAAGCATGCGCTCGATCGCTACCTTGAGTACGAGGAGTGGTTTGCGGGTGAGGTGAAACGGGGGCTCAAGGAGGCCGAGGCCGGGAAGCTCGTGGGACACGAGGCAGTGGTGAAGGCGTGGGAGGGAAAGCGTGCGGCTAAGATGGACGCGGGCCGCTAGGGACATGTCTCTCAAGTTCGAGTAACGCGTATTGGGCGAAGCAAGAAAGAATTCTTTGAGCTTTCAACGCGAAAACTGGTGCGGACGCATGGCCGGGTTCCTGATATTTTCGAGACACTACGCTACGCTCAAATGCGGGTTCGGCTCGCCGGGCAGGGCGGTCTGTCAATTCTCAGGGAGTGACGAGTATGGACGCTTATGTCAAGCCCGAACGTGTCTTGCTTAAGGCGCATGCCGAATACAATGAGAAGTGGGTGCATGCCCGAATTGCGGAGGATCCTGGGATACTTGGCCTAGGTGACCTCGTCCTGCTTCAGCAAGAGCGTATCCAACCTAGCGGCGGGCGCCTAGATCTGCTCTTCCAAGATGCCGATACAAAGCGTCGATACGAAGTCGAGATTCAACTTGGAGCAGTTGATGAGTCTCACATTATCCGAACGGTGGAGTATTGGGACATCGAGCGGAAACGCTACCCGCAGTATGACCACTGCGCGGTGTTGGTGGCCGAGGACATAACCGGCCGCTTTCTCAACGTTATCTCTCTATTCAACGGCACAATTCCCCTCATCGCTATCCAGATGCAGGCCTACAAGGTGAGCGACCATCTCACTCTCATATTCACCACCGTGATGGACGAGTTAAGGCGCGGTTTGGAAGAAGACGACATCGCGGAGGCTACGCCCACCGACCGGTCGTATTGGGAGAACAAAGGAAGCAAGGCAACCGTAGCGATAGCAGATCAGCTTCTCAGCATAGTCCGGGAGTTCGACCCGGCACTTGAGCTAAAGTACAACAAGTTCTACATCGGCCTTGCAAAAAACGGTCGAGCCAACAATTTCGTTAGCTTCGTCCCTCGAAAGAGCGGCCTTCTTCTCCAACCGGACATTGAGCAATCTGCGGAGATCGACACGAAGATCGAAGAGTCGGGTCTCGAAACTCTCGAATATGACAAACGGTGGGGTCGGTATCACATACTGCTCGGCAGGGACGACGTCAAGAAACACACAGACTTCTTGAGGGAGTTGATGCGGTTGGCCTTCGATTCGCGGGCTGGCTGAGTTCTCGCTCTGTCTTCTACTGCTACACATGCAAGGACTACGAGCTGAAGAGGAGCCTGCACTTCCGCGCTCAAACGCGCAAGTTCGGTGCACGGCGCAAGGCCGAGGCGGAGGGCAAGAAATGGCCCGCATAGCCGCTCTTGTCTCGCTGTTGCTGATTGCGGCGACGCCATCACCAACCCCACGGCCAATTACCGAAGGCCAAGCTAAAGACACCGGAAGCCGTTATCAAACACCCGAAGCGGGTCGCAGCCAATCGCAGCCAACAGTTCTTGGGACGCACATAGAGTCCGTACCACTCCAGACTGCATCCGCAAGCCCAACAGCAGAAGGCTACGATCAGGAGCGTAGTTATATCCGGCTCGGTCTGGCTGTTAATGGAGTATTGGCCGTAGCGACACTGATTCTCGCAATAGTTGGCATCTATCAGGCGCGCTCTGCGCGGGTTGCCGCCGAGCAAGCCAAACGACAAGCTGAGACCCTGGATGCTACACTCGCCGAAACTCGCAAAGCCGCCGATGCCGCAAAGCAGAGCGCAGAGATAGCTCATGCCACGCTGCAAGGAAACCGTCCGCTGTTGGTCGTGACTAAGCTCGATCTGAGCGGCTTCAGACGCCCGCCCGTAAGCCTTCCGCCCGAGCAGCAAGCATGGGGCGACTGGGTATTGGCTTACTTCACGATTAGAAATGCGGGCGTATCGCCAGCCATAATCGAAAGTGCCGTAGCGGCCTTGGACATCTGGCCGAAAGAAGAACTGCCACCGATTGCCAACTACACGGAATGCAAACCGCTGTTCATTCCTGATACGGTACTGAAACCTGACGAAACCCAGCGACAATTGATACCGTTCAAGCAAGCGTATCTTGCTGATTTTGAGTTTGACGCTCTTGCGAGGCTCAAGTCTTGGCTTGTGCTCTATGGTCTCATCCTCTATCGCGGTCTGCTCGGAAAAAATCATGAAGTCCCGTTTGAAACTCCATTTCTCTGGATCTGGCAATTGACGGGCATCCAGGTGGTCCAAGAAGGGACTGAACCGAAAAAGGGCTTCTTTTATCGCGGCCCTGCTGACCGCAATCGCAACACCTAGGACCAAGAATAGAAGACCGGCCTGTCCGAGCAGGGACCAGCGCAAGGCGTCGCGCCGCTCGACCCTTCGCCAAGCTCAGGGTAGGCTCTCTCCCGCAAAGGAGCGGGCGGGGGGAAGAAGGAGCGCCTGGCTGCGGCGTTTCGCAAAGCTTCCGGAGTTGCCCATGGGCCTGCGGGCCACCCGCGCAGCCATGAAAATGCGGTGTGACACCTGTCTCTTAGGGCAGAGGGCAAGCGGCGCGGAGAGCGGGCCCGCCGCGACCGGCCCCTACAGAAATTTGGATTCGTAGGGGCGGGTCGGGACCCGCCCGCTTCCCCTGAGGCACGGGAGTTGCCCACGGGGCTTCTATATTTTCAGAGCAGCGGGGGAGAAGATTGAGAAAAGCAGCCAGCTTTCATGCAGGGTGTTCCGCACCCCTCCAGGCTACCACTGCTCGTAATGGACGGCGCGGCGCTCGTAGCCGGAGCCGCGCAGCAGATCACGAATAGCGATCACGCCTTTGCCTATCCCGCATACGTAGAACTCGCGGCGGCGGTTCGCGTCCGCCTTGACCCATCGCCGCTCGACCTCCTCCAGCATCCGCGCGTGCAGGTCCGCCGGCGCGACCACTATCGGGTCGAAACTGAAATGCGAATCGCGGCGGGCCCATTGCTCGATCTCGTCTCGATAGAGCAGATGCTCGGGCGCATCGGCCGCGTAGAGCAGGCTGAGCGCGGGATGCGCGGAGTCGGCGAGCGCGCGGCGCAGCATCGGTCGAATCGGCGCGATCGATGTTCCCTCCGCAACGAAGACCGTCTCGACCGTGGGCCGATGCTCCATCGTGAAGGTGCCGAAAGGCCCTGTGAAGCTCAACGTGTCGCCGACTATCCGCCCGAAGAGCCATCGCACACCCTCGCCGCCAGGCACCTGGTTGAAGCAGATTTCGAGCGGCTCGCCGTCCTCGGGGCTGGAGGCCAGGCTGTAGGGCCGAATTCGGGTCTCGCCCGAGAGCGGAATCGATATCGATATGAATTGGCCGGGAACGAATCGCAGGCTTCCGCCCTCGACGATGTGCAGAAACAGCGAGCGGGTGTCCGCAGCGTGGTCGAAGATCCGCTCGATCCGGGCGGTATAGACCGGGCGCTGGCGCGACGCGGTCGCGGACGAAGGCTGGTCCGTCATTCTCCCCCGCCCTCGCTGACTTGGTTGATCGTGTAGCGCAGGACAAAGATCGCAATCTCGGCGTTGGGGTCTTCGATCACCGCCTGGCATCCCAGACGCGAGGTCGGCGTCAGTCCCGGTGCCCTGTCCAGCAGATCCTCCTCCTGCTCGGAGGCTTCGGAGAGTTTGTTGAATCCATTCTTGACGATCACGTGGCAAGTCGTGCAGGCGCAGTTGCCTCCGCAGGCGTGTTCGAGATGGATGTGATGGCCGAGCAGGATGTCGAGGATCGAGCCCGGCTGCCCGTCGTGCTGAAACGGCGCCTTCGCGGGGTCGAACTCGACCACTCGCTCGGGCTCGCCGCTTTCGAAGATTACACGAATTTTCGCCATCGGGTTCTCAGTGGAACAGTTTTCCAGGGCGGATGCGATATAGCCGCGCTTCGATCGCCCACGGAGCGCGACTTGGCTTATGGTAGCCCCTTGCACCTTCGCCTGATTTTCGCCATCATTCGGACCGACCGGATCCGGCGATTCGGAGCGCGGAAGGTAAGCGGCTGCGGTACAAAGAACCATTGGCAACGCTTCCGCCGACCGCGGCGCAAGGGAGGCCATTCTGATGGGGATGGTGCAACACAATTTAAATTTGGCCGGCGTTCCCCAGCGCAAGAAACGCACCGCGCGACGAGCACTGCAATCTTTGTCACGCACGGGCGCCGCTGGTGTGCTGAGCTTCCTTGGCCCGTGGAAGCTTGACACTGTCCATAACACCGACTGCCTAACGGCGTTGAAAGCAGTTCCCGACAGCGTCTTGGACCTAGCCGTTACGTCGCCTCCATATTGGGGACAGCGCGGAAGCGAAGGGCTTGGGTCTGAGGCCGATCCGCGAGAGTACGTTCGCAATTTGGTCACGATCCTTGCCGAGGTGATGCGTTGTCTGAGACCAACCGGCACGCTCTGGTTGAACCTCGGTGATGCGTACAATACGCCGATCAACTGGCGCGAGGACGACTACGAGTATAGTTCGCTCGGGAAGGAGGGCAACGGCCTTCCCTCGACAAACTCGGCCTACACGAAGAAGCGCGGTCGGAGGCGCGCCTTCATCGAAAACAGCGTCGGCTGGCTCCAATATGGAAATCTGCTAGCGATCCCGTACCGCATCGTTCTGGCGATGACAGACGCGCGCTTCTTGTTTCGCGGCGAGATCATCTGGGAGAAGTCTCGCCCGCTCCCCGAGGGCATTTGCCGTCGGCCCCATCGCCGACACGAGGGCATTTATATTTTCGCAAAAAACGAGAGGCACTCCTTCCGCATCAAGCCGCCCGTCGGATCAATCTGGCGGCTGTTACAGACGCCGAATCTAATGCCGCACTGCTCAACATTTCCCCTAGACCTACCTATCCAGTGCATCGAGGCGTCAGCTGTGGACCGGCCCGGTGTAGTTTGCGACCCGTTTATGGGTAGTGGCACGACAGGCAAAGCGGCGCTGATGCTCGGGCATCACTTCTTAGGATTTGAGTTGGACACCAAGATGTGCGACATCGCGAACCGGTATGTGCTCGATGTCGCTCAGGCGCGCCTGCCGTGAGCGGGCCGATTTTCGACCAGAAACCGCACGAGCTGGTCTGGCTGTTTTTCGTGCAACGACATGGTGTAGATGCGCTTACCGGACGGAGTCGTGGCCGGGCTAGGTGGGGTACGGAGGTTGAAGGAGAACAGGCCGTCAAATTGTCCGTCCACCTCGATATAGTTCCGCTTGAGGCGTTCCTTCTCCACGCCAAGGCTGCGCCCGCCAAGCTCGCCGTAGTTGATACAGTTACCGTGCGGTGGTGGATAACTCTTTGCGTCCATAGTGAGGGCTATCGAGAGCAGGCCGCGTTCCATAAAAGCGCGACTGGCAGGAACGTCATCTTGAATGCGCTCTGCGATGCTTGATTTGACATGCGCTACACCAAAGGTGAGCCAACGTCGTCGGCTTTGTCCCTCCAAGAACAAATCCACCTTGGTAGCCTTAGTCTCGGTAATGCCGAGCTTGCTCAGCGCCATGTTCGCCTCGGGAGCTTTCAAAATGCGACTCCGAATGCCGTGCGGCGAAAGCCGCGGTCGGTAGAGTTCCACGAGCGCGCGTTCCAGCGCGAAGCCAGAAACCCGTTTCCATCGCTGATCGCTCCAGCCGCGTTCAAGCAAATGGCGATAGATCACGTGCTGCCAAAGGTCGCTCGGATTGGCCGCCGGACAGGCTGTCGTGACTTCCACGAACGCGAGGGCAACGGCAGTGGATACCTGCTCCTCGCTCTTGAGCAACTGGCCAAGCCGCGCTCGCGCCCGAGCAACCTCCGCGTCGGTGATGTGTTCCACCTCTACCCACTGCGACACGATACCAGGCTGCGACGAGCGGCATTCGAGGCGGGCCATGACGCGCCAAGCCTGACACGATTGAGGGAGGAAATGCCATCCGCGCAACGGTGGACAATGTCAGATGAAAAAGAGCCACAATAAGCCCCGCAAGCCGCTCGGCCTACTCCCGACAGGTTTTCATCTACGGATGCGATATCGACGCGCCTCGATGGTCCACGGAGCGCGACTTGGCCTATGAGGCCCTTGCACCTTCGCCTGATTTTCGCCATCATTCGGACCGACCGGATCCGGAGGTGGGGCAATGAACACGCTGACGCGGCGTCAAAAGCAACTGCTCGATTTCATAGATCACTATATCAGCGAGCACGGATACGCGCCCACACTGCAAGAGATGGGGCGGTACTTCGGGCTCTCCTCGCTGGCGACCGTCCACAAGCATGTCCGCAACCTCGAGGAGAAGGGCTTCGTTCGGCGTCGGCATAATCACAGCCGCGCGCTGGAAGTCAGCGCTCGGCGCCGGCGCGGCGGCGCGCAGGAACTGCCGCTGTTCGGGCAGGTCGCGGCCGGCACGCCCATCGAGGCGATCGAGGGGCAGGACACGATCTCGGTGCCGGAGGATTTCATCAGGCGCGACAACACCTATTGCTTGCGGGTGCGCGGCGAATCGATGATCGACGAGGGCATCCGCGACGGCGACTACATCATCGTCGAGGGGCGCGATACGGCGACCGACGGCGAGACGGTGGTCGCGCTGATCAACGGCGAGGCGACGGTCAAGAAGCTCTATCGCGAAGGGGATGGAAGGGTCCGGCTTCAGCCGGCGAACGCCACGATGCAACCGATCATGGTGGACGAGGGCGACTTACGGGTGCGCGGCGTGGTGGTGGGCCTGATGCGCCACTATCGCTAGGGTTGCATTGTCAGGTTGTGCCGGACGGCGCGTCCGGCTTCAGCCCAGTGGAAGACGCCACGGCCAGAGGACAAGTTGCATCGTCACGTTGCGCTGGACGGCGCGTCCGGCCGTACGTTCGCGATCGGACGCAGCGGTGGCCGCCTGTGCCAGCGCCTCGGGAATCCGCACCGTGAAGACCGAGCCGGCACCGGGTGTCGAGCACGCCTCCAGCTCGCCGTCCAGCGCGGCGACATTACGCCGGACGACTGCCAGCCCCAGCCCTACGCCGCGGTAGCGCCGCGTAGTGGCGTGCGAGAGCTGGGTGAACGGGCGGCATAGCCATGCAATCTGCGCCGGGCTGATACCGGTTCCGGTATCGCTGACCCCTATCTCGATTCCCTGCCGCCGTCCGTCGATCGGGTGCAACGGGCGCACGCTCACGGTCACCATCCCGGCGGCAGTGAACTTGATCGCATTGAGCACCAGATTGAGCAGGATCAGGCGAATTGGGCGGCGCTGGGAGCGGATCCGAAGCGGGGCATCCTCCAACTCGAAGTTCAGGGCCAACCTCTTGCATTGGTTGGCGGCCTCGAAGATGGGCATCAACTCCGTAATCAAGTCCGGCAGCGCGACCTGCTCCTCGACGCGCGAGCAGCCGTCCGGCTCCGCGGTCGCGAACTCCATCAGGTTCTCGACGGTCTGGGCGAGCTCCAGTGCGCTGACGTTCATGCGGTCGAAGATCTGGCGCGCCTCGGCGACAGACCCTTCGCTCCATCCCGTGGATCGATCGCGCAAGATATCGAGGTAGCCAAGCAGGACCTGCAAGGGGGTACGCAGTTCGTGCGCCAGGTTGGCGAAGCCCTCCAATCGGACCGCTGCGGGCCATGAATTGCCGGAACGTCTCGCCTGCGTCGAACGCCCTGCTGCGGTCGAGAGCCTTGCAGGCTCAAGCGAAGTTTGGTCTTCCAAAACTCCCTCTTGCCGAATCCAGGCTCGCCAAGCACAGACGAGCGTGGCAGAGAAACACGCTAGATGATCAGCGCAGGCGCCGGAATCTGAAAAAACCCGAAAATCGCCGCTAAGACCGACTAGATCGCCGGATAAAAATACCTAGGCAATTGGAGACAGTGGCTTCGCCGCAAGAATGGCCACGGCGGAGGATCGCATGCGCACTTGGCCTATGATCGCACGCGCGAACTCAATTCAGCATCAACTCCGAGGGCAGTTTACGCCCTGTTTAAGCCGACTTGGCACAACTGAAGCGCAGAGGCATCCCGGCCTTTGAGCAAATTTACCGGGTCCACTTATCTACAGCCCCGCTGACCCTTCAGCCGAACCGGGGGAGGAGCAGACAAAAGAGTTCGTATGTGGTTGTTCCTTCGGCGGCGGCTCGGATCGACGGCGCGTTGAATTCAGGCCGCGTCGCGATTAATCCAGAATCGAGTCCGTGGCGCGAATCCGCGCCCGAGGAGAAACAAATGCCACAAGTCGAGGTAGTCGGGTACGACGGAGTCGCCGTGGTCATGATCGGCACACCCGGGCAAATCTACATGACGACCGAAACCGGCGCGGAGCTGGATGCCGTCACCCAAAGGCTCGAAGCCGACGACCAGGTGCGCGCTATTGTTTTCACCGGCGGGGCGCCCGGCGTCTTCATCCAGCACCATTCGGTGGAGGAGCTGATCGCCATAGCCGAGGCATTGCGGGCCAGCGGCGCCAGCTTCAGCGAGGAAGACCAGCCGCAGAGCTTCAGCCTGGATCGCGCCTATCGCCGCGTCGAGGCGATGGAGAAACCGGCCATCGCGGCGATCAACGGCAACTGCATGGGGGGCGGCCTCGAGTTCGCCCTGTGCTGCGATTTGCGCATCGCCGAGGATGGCCCCTACATGATCGGGTTGCCCGAAGTGACGGTCGGTATCCTGCCGGGCGGCGGTGGCACGCAGCGCCTGCCCCGGATAATCGGGATGGCGCGGGCGCTCGAGTTCATGATGCTGGGGCGGACGGTCAGTCCGCGCGAGGCGGCCATCTTCGGGTTGGTGCACGAAGTCGCGCCGGGAAAAGCATTGGACCGCGCGATGGAGCTGGCGCGCCAGCTCGCCGGCCGTTCGCCGCGGGCGCTGGCCCATATCAAGCGGCTGGCGCGAACCGCGCTCGACAAGCCGCTCGATGACGGGCTCAAGCTGGAGCGCAATCTCTTCATGGATCTGATGACGACCGATCTCGCGATCCAACTGATGAAGGCCTACGTGGCAAGAACCCGAGCATAGAGCGATTAGGAGCGTATCGGCGGCGGCTGCGGAACGGCCTTGCGCCGGACGGGTCCGACCTGCGATACGGAGTCTCTCAAGCGCAACTTCAAGGAGGATCTGCCATGGCCGACTATAGCCGCTATGCGTGCATCGCGGTGCAGATCGATCGCAAGCTGGCGACGGTGACGCTGAACCGGCCCGACTCGCTCAACGCCGTCAACCCCGAGCTGCATCGCGAACTCGAGCGCATCTGGATCGATCTCGCCGATGACTCCGGGATCAACGCGATCGTACTGACCGGCGCGGGCAGGGCGTTTTGCGCCGGCGGCGACGTGAAAGGGATGGCCTCGCGAGCGGGCGGCGGCGGGGGACCGAGCAGGATGATGTTCACGCCGTCGGGCGCGCGGCGGATAATCCAGAACATGCTCGATGTCGAGCAGCCAATAATCGGCGCGATCAACGGCGACGCAGTGGGACTCGGCGCGACGCTCGCGCTGCTCTGCGACGTGATCGTCGCATCCGAGAAAGCGCGCTTCGCCGACACTCATGTGAAGGTCGGGATCGTCGCCGGCGATGGCGGCGCGGTGATCTGGCCGCTGCTGATCGGTCCTGCGCGCGCCAAGGAGTTCCTGATGCGCGGAAACTTCATCAACGGGGCCGAGGCGGCGCGGATCGGGATGGTCAACTATGCGGTGGCGGGCGACCAGGTGATGGCGAAGGCGACCGAGATCGCGCGCGAGCTGGCCGACGGACCGACCTGGGCGATCCGATGGTCGAAGCTGGCGGTCAACAAGTGGCTCAAGGAGCAGACCAATCTGATCCTCGACGCGTCGCTGGCCTACGAGATGCTCAGCTTCAACACCGATGACCATCGCGAGGCAGCGCGCGCCTTCGTCGAGAAGCGCAAGCCGGTTTACAAGGGCACCTAGCCGGCAGCGTCGACGGGAGGAACCGATCTCGCGGCGAACCCGGGAAAGCGCCGGCTATGGCTACGCACGTGCCCTATCTAGCTGACGCTTTTTGCCGCTGGGCTCTTGGCCCTCGGAGATTTGGCCTGCCTTGTCTACTACTTGATGAGCGGCGGTCCAAATCGCCGTGAGCGGCGTTGGCTTGAGGCATTAAGAGTCTTCACTCGCGCACCGCGCTGCGCGGCGCGGAGTTGAATCCCTTGATGCGATTGTAGAGGAACAAGGCGACGCCTGCGACCGCAAGCACCGCGATCACCGAGTCGAAGCGATGGAAATAGGGTGCCAGGGCGGACCAGTGTTCGCCCATCTTCATTCCGGCCCACGCCAGGGCGAGGCACCACAGGTAGGACCCGGTGATGGTGTAGATCGTGAAGCGCACAGGATTCATCCGCGCCACGCCGGCGGGAAACGCGATGAACGTACGGATTACGGGCAGCAGGCGGCTGGTAAACACCGCCGGCGAGCCCCAGCGTGCGAAGAAGTGGTCCGCGATCTCCAGCTCATGCGGCGCGATCAAAAGATAGCGTCCGTAGCGCTCCAGGACGCGCCGCCCACCGAATGCGCCGACGTAGTAGGCCGCGTAGGAGCCGAGCAGACATCCTAGCGCCCCCGCGATCGATACGACCTGCAGATTGAAGCGCCCCGTGGAAACCAGGTAGCCGGAAAACGGCATGATCACTTCGGAGGGCAGCGGGATACAGGCGCTCTCGAGCCCCATCATCAGGATCACGCCGCCATACCCGAGCGTGGCGATAGTCGCGACGATCAGGCCCGAAATTCCGGTAAGAAGCTTATCGATCATCGGTCAACGACACTGCCACGGGTGGCGGAGGAATGCGAGCAGCCGGCGGCGGCCGCGCGAGGAACCTCGCGGCGGGAAAGCAGGGGGCGCAAATGGAAGCGCCGGGATGGTGCATAAGGCGACACTCCCGGTCGCAGAGCCTATGAAGCGCGGATCTCGCTCGAACTGTTTTCCGGCCCTGAAGTCTTGAATGCGGCTGCGCAGTCGGACATTTATATGGTTGATTTAAATATGTTGATTCACTCGCCGGCCGATCGACGGCCGGCATAGCCGCGCGGGCGCGCGCCGCGCACCTTCGGGGTAGGCGACATGCCAAGCAACACTCTGACCATCACCGACAATCGCACGGGCAAGCGCTACGAGATCGAGATTGAACAGGGCGACTACATCCGCTCGGCTCGCTTCCGCGACATGAAGACCTCACCCGAGGACTTCGGGCTGCTCTGCTACGACCCGGCCTTTTTGAACACCGCCTCGTGCAAGAGCAAGGTGACCTTCATCGACGGCGATAAAGGAATCCTGCGCTACCGCGGCTATCCGATCGAGGAACTGGCCGAGAAGAGCAACTATCTCGAGGTTGCCTACCTGGTCGTCAAGGGCGAGCTGCCCGACACCAAGCACTTTCAGGCCTGGGAGCACAATATCAAGATCCACACGATGATCCACGAGAACATCAAGGCGTTCATGGACGGCTTTCGTTACGATGCCCATCCGATGGGCATCCTCTGCTCGACGGTCGGCGCGCTCTCGACCTTCTATCCCGAGGCCGCCAACATCTTCGACCTCGAATCGCGCCGCCTGCAGACCCGCCGCCTGATCGGCAAGGTGCCGACGCTCGCGGCGTTCGCCTATCGCCATTCGCGCGGGCTGCCTTACGTTTATCCCGACAATGAGCTGAGCTACGCCGGCAACTTCCTGGCGATGCTGTTCAAGATGACGGAGCTGAAGTACAAGCCCAATCCGGTGCTGGAACGGGCGCTCGACGTGCTGTTCATCCTGCACGCCGACCACGAGCAGAACTGCTCGGCCAACGCGATGCGCGCGGTCGGCAGCTCGCACGTCGATTGCTACTCTGCCACGGCGGCCGCGGTTGCCGCCCTTTATGGCCCCCTTCATGGCGGCGCCAACGAACAGGTCATCCGGATGCTGATGGAGATCGGCTCGGCCAAGAACGTCCCCGAGTTCATCCGCAAGGTGAAGTCGGGCGAGGGCCGGTTGATGGGCTTCGGCCATCGCGTGTACAAGAACTACGACCCGCGCGCAAAGATCCTCAGGAAGCTCGCATACGAGGTGTTCGAGGTCACCGGCAAGAATCCACTGATCGACATAGCCCTGGAGTGCGAGCGAGTCGCGCTCGAGGACGACTACTTCATTAAGCGCAAGCTCTATCCCAACGTGGACTTCTACTCGGGCCTCATCTACCAGGCGATGGGCTTCCCGATGACGATGTTCCCCGTGCTGTTCGCGATTGGGCGTACCTCGGGATGGATGGCGCAGTGGGCCGAGATGGTGCGCGACCCTGAGCAGAAGATCGCGCGCCCGCGCCAGGTCTACCTAGGCGAGATCAAGCGGGAGTGGACGCCGATCGAGAAGCGCCCCGAGCCCTCCACGCGCGAGGAGAAGGTCAGCGAGGTGATTTAGGCGAGCGCACTCTGCCGGCAGGCTGCGGAAAAAGTTTCCGCAGCCTGCTGCCCCTCTTCCTTCGGCCTCGCTCCGGACATGGTTATCTCCCCCTGGGCCGGTGAGCATCAGCTCGCAGGCGACCGACAATTCCACCGCGCGCGGGTCAAAAGCCTCGTAGTGCGCCCGGCTTGACTTCGACCGAGCCCGGCGCGATTTAAAGAGGGTCTGACTCCTGACGAACCGACAAACCGGCTGCGCGATCGGTCGTTGATCGCCGCTTACTTCGGCCGCCTGGCAAAGAGCTACGGCGAGGGGGTGTACTACGCACGCCGTCGCGTCGCGGTGATAGCGGCGGTCGCGCGCGAGCTTCGCGATGCGCGTAGCATCCTGGACCTGGGATGTGGCAACGGCGCGTACCTCGCGGAACTCTGCAGGCTCTGCCAGCGTGCCCGAATCGTCGGCGCGGATCTTTCGCCCGAGATGCTCGCCGAGGCCCGACGGCGCGCGGGCACCGGCGTCCATCTGGTCCAGGCCGACGCCGGAGCGCTGCCCTTTGGTACGGAGTCCTTCGACCTGGTGCTGTGCAGTCACGTGTTGCAGCTCGTTGCGGACCTTTCTGGATGCGTCAGCGGGGTCGCACGATGTCTCAGACCCGGCGGCGTGCTAATCGCGACGCTCCAGGACAGCAGCGTCCGCGAACGATTGCGCGCCGCGATGACCGCCGAGCAATGGGAAGACTTCGCCCGCACCGTGTTTCGCGAAATCGCCGGGCGCCGGCCGGCGCGAACGGCCGAAGCCTATAGCGAGGCGTATCGGAGCGCGGGATTAGAGCTGGAATCGCGCTCGGCGCCGTTCAGCGTCGGCTGGACGGATGTCGAGGAATTCGTGCGCATACGCTGGATGCCGGTCGCGTCGGAGCAAGGCCGCCGGGAGATGGAGCGGATGAGCGCCCGGCTCCGCGCAGACACCGGGATGACGCCGCAGACATTCGAACTCAGGGAGGGAATATTGCTCGGACGCAATCCCGGCGCGCCGCCTCGCGCCCGGTCCGCGCGGGTTTGACAAGCGCGCGACAAACCTAATAGCTAACGGCCCAAGAAGTAACCACGAGCAACAGCGCTGCGGGAATTTTTCCGATGCCGACCAAGTACGTGGAGGTCCAGGGCTACGCGACCTACTACCACTACGCGGGCCCGACCACGCTGCCCGACGTAACGCCGGATTTCTCGCGCGGGCGCCGGATAATCTTCCTCCACGCCGCGGGCTCCAACGGCCATACCTGGCACAATCAGCTCGACCATCTCGGCGCCGCGCAGAGCCCGATCGCGCTCGACCTGCCGGGTCACGGTCGATCGGCCGGCGTCGAGGGGCTCCGCTCGATTCGCGATTATGCGGACTTCCTTGCCGCGTTTGCCGACGCGCTCGGGATCAAGTCGGCGGCGATCGCCGGGCGTTCGATGGGCGGCGCGATCGCGATGGACTACGCGCTACGCTACCAGGACCGCGTCGAGGCGCTCGTCCTGATCGCGACGGCCGCCAAGTTCAACATCCCCTCCGAGCGGCTCGACGGTCTGCGCGCGGTGATGATGGGGCGCGCGCCGCAGGCGTTCGTCACCGACGGTTACTCGCCCAAGACCGTGAGCAGCCGCTTCGAGGTGGTTCGCGAAGGCTGGATGGAGCAGATCAAGACCGACCCGCGGGTGCGCTACAGCGACGTCAAGGCCTGCGCGGAGATCGACCTGCGCGAGGCGATCGGCGCGATCGGCAGGCCCACGATCGTGATCGCGGGTGCGGACGATCAGCTCGCGCCGGTGGCGGACGCGCAACTGATCAAAAACCGCATCCGCGGCGCGCAGCTCGAAGTGATCGCGGACGCCGCCCACAACCTCCCAACCGAGCGCCCGGACGAGGTCAACGCCGCGATCGAGAAGTTCCTCGCCCGGTGAGTGAAGCTCGAACCGGAATCGATTCCATGAGCATCAGCCGCAAAGCCGCGGTCGCCGGCGTTTATGAGCATCCCACGCGCTTTGCGCCGGACAAGACGATGTTCCAGATCATGGCCGAGAGTGCGCGCGGCGCGCTGGAGGACGCCGGACTTGGGATCCGGGACGTCGACGGGCTGTTCACCAGCGGGATCGGGATGGGCGGGATGGGGATCGTCGCGCTCTGCGACTATTTGGACCTGACCCCCAACTATCTCGACTCGACCTCGATTGGCGGTTCGTCATTCGTCGCGCATACTGCGCACGCGGCCGGCGCGATCGCCTCCGGGCTCTGTCAAGTGGCGCTGATCGTGTACGGCTCGACCGCGGCTTCGCAGCGCTTCACGATCGGCACCGGCGGCTTGGGCGGCTTCGGCGGCGATCCCTGCGACCAGTACGAGCTTCCGTTCGGCCCGACCACGGTCGGCAGCTACGCGATGGTGGCGCAGCGCCACATGCACGAGTACGGCACGAGCTGCGAGCAACTGGCCGAGATCGCGGTCACGATGCGGCTGCACGCCTCGATGAATCCCAACGCCAAGTACCGCGACCCGATTACGGTCGAGGACGTGCTCGCCTCGCGGATCATCTCCTCCCCGCTGCATTTGCTCGACTGCTGCATCATCAGCGACGGCGGCGGCGCGCTGGTGGTGACCTCCGCCGAGCGCGCGCGCGACCTGGAGAAAAAGCCGGTCTATATCCTCGGCACGGGCGAGACCGTGCGCCATACCGCGCGCGGCGCCCGCGACTACCTGGAGATTGCGGCCGCCCAGTCGGGGCGGCTCGCCTTCGAGCGCGCGGGCGTGACCCACAAAGACATCGACATGGCGATGATCTACGACTCGTTCACGATCACCGTGCTCACGACGCTCGAGAACCTGGGCTTCTGCAAGCGCGGCGAGGGCGGGGCGTTCGTTGAGGGCGGACGGCTGCGCTTCGACGGCGCACTCCCGATCAACACCGACGGAGGCGGGCTTTCCTCCAATCATCCCGGGATGCGCGGTATCTTCCTGGTGATCGAGGCGACCAAACAGTTGCGCGACGAATGCGGCCCGCGCCAGGTCAAGGAGTGCAAGCTCGCGCTGGTGCACGGCACCGGCGGCGCGCTCGGCACCCGCCATTCGGGCGCCACCCTGATCCTCGGCAACCAGTGATGATGGGGGGTCCGTTCGTGCGGATAGTTTCGTGAGCCGCCAAGCCGCGACAACGGAGCGCGGGAGGTAGGCATTGAAAAACGGGAGGTAGGCATTGAAAAAACCGCTGCCGCATCTCGATGAAGAAAACCGCCCGTGGTGGGAAGCGCTCAAGCGCCACGAGCTTTACCTCCAGAAGTGCCGTGATTGCGGCGCGATGCGCTACTACCCGCGCGCGCAGTGCCCGGATTGCCTGTCGCCGCGGATCGAATGGGTCAAGTCGTCGGGGCGCGCCACGGTCTACACCTTCACCGTCACGTATCAGAACCAGGCGCCCGGCTTTCGCGAATCGATCCCTTACATCATGGCCTACGTCGAGTTGGAGGAAGGCCTCAAGGTGTTAACCAACATTATCGACTGCCGCCCGGAACAGGTTAAAATAGGGATGCCCGTCGAGGTCGTATACGAGGACATCACCGACGAGGTGACGCTCGCGAAATTTCGCCCGGCGAGGTGAGGCAATAACCTCTTGAGCACCATTCTTGACCTCCACAGCCACAGCGAAGCTTCCGAGGACAGCCGGGCACCGGTAAAGGCCTACCTCAACTGGATCAAGCTGCGCCGCGACGAGCGCCCGCTCGACGGCATCGTTCTCACCGAGCATCGCCAGTTCAACTCCAAGGCCGACTACCGCGCGCTCGCGGACCAGTACGGCATCCTGGTGATGCACGCCTCGGAGGTCGAGACCGATTACGGCCACATGCTGGTATTCGGCGTCAATCGCGACATCACCCGCCGCTTCGACTTCACCAACGTGCGGCTGCCCGCGCGCGAGCTGATCGACGAGGTGGCGAGGATGGGCGGCGTGGTCGTCCCGTGCCATCCGGGCCGCCCCAACGTCGGTCTCTGCGAGCATTATGAGAAGCGTCCGCCGCTCGAGAACGTGGTCGCGGTCGAGATGCTCAACGGCGGATCGCGCCGCGGCGAGAACGAGCGCAGCGAAGAGCTGGTGCGCAGGTTCGCTTACCGCGCCACCGGCGGCTCCGACAGCCACATGGTAAGCTTGATCGGGCTGTGCGCGACGCGCTTCGAAGCCGAAGTCCGCACCATCGAGGACCTGGTGCGCGAGCTCAAGGGCGGGCGCTACGAGCCGGTCGATTTCCGGCCGCGGCGGCGCCCGGTGCCGCGCGCCGTGCCGGTGGAGGCGGAGTAGCGATGGCGGTCGAGGACGATCCGGCGATCATCGGCAAGGTGTTCGACGTCACCGAAGCGGTGCCGGTAACCGCGGAGCAAATCAAGCAGTACTGCGAGGCGATCGGCGAAACCAATCCGCTCTTCACCGATGAGGCGGCCGCCAGCGAGGGCCCTTACGGCAAGCTTTGCGCGCCACCCTCGTTCGCGGCTACCTTCCGCAGCCGGCGGGGTTTCTGGGAACTCATGCCGCGCTTCGGGCTCGGGCGCGGCGGCTTTGACGCCGGCAAGGACATGGAGTTCTTCCGTCCAATCGGGGTGGGCGACAAGATCACGCTCAGCTCGCAGGTCAAGGAGATCTACGAGAAGACCGGGCGCAGCGGGACGATGGTCTTCCTTGTGTTCCGCTCGACGCTCAAGAACCAGGACGGCGAAATCGTCGCTCACGTCGACCACCGCTTCATGCATCGCAAGTGATCCACGATGGCCGCCGGCGACAACCTCAAGAGCTTCGACGACATCGACATCGGCGATCCGCTCGGTCCGGTCCACGTATTTGTGAGCAAGGACCAGGCCCGCAAGTACGCGCTGATGTCCGGGCTGAACGCGCCGCGCTTCACCGACGATGAAGGCGCGCGCGCGGAGGGGCTGCCGGGGATGATCCTGCCCGGCAACTATAGCCTCGGCCTGCTCACCAAGCTGGTCACCGACTGGCTCGGCACGCGGCGCGCGCGTCTCATCCGGATCGGCACCACCTACCGCCAGGTAGTGCAGCCCGACCATACGCTGACGCTGCAGGGCTTCATGACGCACACCCAGGCGGCCGAGCGCACCGTCGAGATCGACGTGTGGCTGGAGAACGAGGAAGCCGAGCGCCTGGTAATCGGCACTGCCACCGTCCAGTTCCCCGCGCCCTAGCCCGAAGTTCCCCTGGCAGCGCCGGCGCGCCGAAATATCCTACCCTCGCCCGCATCTTTTGTTTGTGCGCGGGACATGGGTAACAGGTGTGCGAGGACATGGGTAACACCTAACCGGCATGCTGGACCTCCACCAGGAGGTGACCGGGATGCCGTGGCGGGAGGTTACTCGAGTGTCGTTGCGGGAGGAGTTCGTGCAACTGGCGATGCAAGCGGGAAGCAATCGGCGTGAGTTGTGCCGGCGCTTCGGGATTTCGGCCAAGACCGGCTACAAGTGGCTCGCGCGCCATAGGCGGGAAGGGCCGAGCGGACTTAAAGACCGCTCGCGCCGCCCGCGGCGCAGCCCGGCGCGCACCGCAGCCGGGATTGAGCAGGAAGTAATTCGGCTGCGGGCGCAGTCGCGCAACTGCTGGGGCGGCCGCAAGTTGTCCCGTCAACTGCTCGGCCAAGGCGGGCCGCACTTGGCGCCCAGTACCGTGACCGGCATCCTGCGCCGCGCCGGCTTGCTCAACCCCGAGCTGGCCGCCGCAGCTACTCCCTGGCAACGCTTCGAACGCAGCGGGCCTAATCACTTGTGGCAGATGGATTTCAAGGGCCACTTCGCGCTGCTCTCCAACGCGCGCTGCCATCCGCTGACCGCACTCGACGACCATTCGCGCTTCTCCCTGGCGTTGCAGGCCTGTGCCGATGAGCTTGGCGACACCGTGCGCGCGGCGTTGACCGTGGTCTTCCGCCGCTACGGCTTACCGGCCGCGATGTTGATGGACAACGGCGGGCCGTGGGGCGGCCGCGAGCATCCTTACACCCGGCTCGGCCTGTGGCTGATCCGGCTGGGGATCAAAGTCATCCACGGGCGTCCCTGCCATCCCCAGACCCAGGGCAAAGATGAACGCTTCCATCGCACCTTGCGGTTCGAACTCTTGCGCCACTTCAACTTCACCGACCTCGACCATTGCCAGCGCGAGTTCGACCGCTTTCGCGACCGCTACAACCTGCTGCGCCCACATGACGCGCTCGGGCTGGCCACTCCTGCCAGCCGCTATCGCCCCAGTTCGATCCCCTTCCCCGAGCACCTGCCGCCGATCGAATATCCGGCCGGCCTCGAGGTGCGCAAGGTGCAGGCCGAGGGCTACTTCAGCTATCGCGGACGCGAGTTCCGGGTCAGCAAGGGGCTGCGCGGCTTGCCGGTTGCGCTCCGTCCTGGCCCCCTTTCCGACTCCCAACGTGAGGTGCTGTTCTGTCATCAAGTGGTCGCTGTGATCGACCTCAATCAAACCAATCTCACCGATGCCACCGACTAACGTTTCACCGTGGGTTGTCCACAAGTCCACAGGCGGGATCCTTCATTCGATCCCAGCGCCCGTGGACCTTGTGGGCAACCCACGGCCACCCAAAATGTGTTACCCATGTCTCCGTACACCTGTTACCTATGTCTCCCGTCCGTACACCCGGACAGTAGAAAGGGCCGAAGATCTCTCAACCCTCGGCCCCGAGGGCGCGCGCCAGCAAAGGGGGGCTAAACCAGCGCGCCTCTACTTCGTTTTACTTAGGAACTCCACTCCGGCTTTTAGAAGGGCGGAGACTTCGTGGGTGCTAGGGGCAGGGTCAAGATCGGTGCGCGTGGTCTCCGTCAGCCGCGCCATGGCCATGTAGTATCCAATCGCGAGGATCAGTTCGACGATCTCTCGCGCCGATAACATTCCCATTCGGCATCGGGCATCGTGCCTCTTGATAAAACTCGGCGCGAGATCTTTGGAGCTGCAGTATCGGCAAACCGGCTTCCACTCGCCCTTCGGCGCGCGGGCCACCTTCTTCTCGGTCTTCGGTTTGGCCTTGGCCGCCGATCGCGAGCTACCGGCCCCACTGTGTGAGCGCAGCATCGATCACCGCGAGCACGCCCTCGATGTTGCGGGTGACCTCGTCGGTCCAGAAGCGCAGCACATTGATGCCCGCGTTGTCCATGAATATCGCGCGCGCCTGCTCGGCCGCGGTCCGCTCGCGACGCCGGCCGTCGTCCAGTTCCACCACCAGGTGTGCCAGCGGCGCGCAAAACTCGACCACGAACTTGCCGACGAGAAAGTTGCGGCGGAACCTGACGCCGTCAACATCGATGCGGCTCAGGTGCTTCCAGAGCAGCACCCGCGCCTTGTCGTCCGCGCCGCGCGCCCGCGCAGAGCGGATGCGCGCCGAGCGTGACTTGCCCATAGGGTGCGATTCTCACCCCCTCGCAGGGTGCGGAAAAGGCCTGCCAGATGGCATGACTGCCACTATGGTATCCGCACCCTGCGTAAAAACTGGCTGCCTTCCTCAATCTTCTCCCCTTGTCCTGGGGGAGATAAGAGAGGGGGAGAGCAGGCTGCGGAAATCTTTTCCGCAGCGTGCTAGGCGTAAATTGAAAAGCCGGCTTCGATGGGGGGAATCGTGGCCGGCCCCGTTCCAATGTCTGAAGTGGCGGCGGTCGCCCCCGGCGCATGCGTCTCGCCCGCTTGCGGGTTTTTCGCGGCAAGCAAAGAGAGCGGGCGAGACGCCCGCCGCCACTTCAATCCAAGAAGGTTTGGAACGGGGCGAATTCACCGAGCAATCGTGCTTGCCGCGTCGTGCGAAGAGTTTGTTACGATAACCCCCGCAACAAGGCTATGAGCGAGCGGGACAATAGGCGCGGTTTTCCGAGTTGCGATACCTTGGTGGCGCTTGCGAGCCGCACCGAAAGCGGCGCGACCATCCTTGCCAAGAACAGCGACCGGCCTCCGCGTGAATGCCAGCCGCTGTTCCAGGCGCCCCGCTACCGCTATGCATCGGGCGAGCGCGTGCGATGCCAATACCTTGAAATTTCGCAGGTGCCCGAAACCTGCGCCCTGATCGGCTCGCGGCCATTCTGGCTGTGGGGGTTCGAGCACGGAATCAACCAGCACGGCGTCGCGATCGGCAACGAGGCGCTTATCACGAAGGAAAAGCTCCCCGAGATCGGCCTGCTCGGGATGGACCTGGTGCGGCTTGGCCTGGAGCGGGGATCAAGCGCGCGCGAGGCGCTCGAGGTTATCTCCGCGCTTATCGAGCGCCACGGACAGGGCGGCTCGGGCGCCTCTGACTTCGACTTCCGCTACTCCAATGGATTCATAATCGCCGACCCGGTCGAGGCCTGGACGCTCGAAAGCTCGGGACGCCAATGGGCCGCGCGCCGAGTGACGCAATGCGCCAGTGTCTCGAACCGGATCAGCACGACCAACTACGACCTGGCTTCTCCGGACGTACGCGAGTATGCGCGCAGCCAAGGATGGTGGGACGGGCGCGGGGCGTTCGATTTCGCGGCCTCCTACAGCCAGGAGGAGCATCCAACGACCTTCTCCGCGCGCGGGCGGCTCAGGCGAAGCCGGGAGCTGCTCGCGCGCAAGGGCCGGCTCTCGGCCGCCGAGATGGCCGCCGCCCTGCGCGACCATTACGAGATGGGCGAGATGCCGGTAATCAGCGCGCCCATGGAGAGCGAGCGGCACTTTTCGCTCTGCATGCACGGCGAGCTTTTCGCGACCACTGCCAGCATGATCGCTGAGCTTCCGCCGCCGGATTCGGGGCGGGCGCCCGCGATGTGGGCCTCGATGGGCGCGCCATGCACGGGGATCTTCATCCCGCTCTACGTCGAAGGAGCGATCCCTCCCGTGCTCAAGGTCGGCGGCCCGGAGCCAGCGCCCGATTCGCCGTGGTGGCGGATGAAGTCGATCCAGGACCTGGTCGCGCGCTCGCCCGAGCGTCTGGCGCCGAAGGTGTGGGGGCGATTGCGCCCCCTGGAGGTCGAGCTGTTCGCGCGCGCGGCCGAAGTCAACGCGCGGGTCCGCGGGCTCGATCCCGAATCACGCGCCGCGCTGTTAACGGCGTTCATGGCCGAGAGCACGGAGCGCGTCCTGAAGGCGGCGGCAGCGGTCGAAAACGACCTGCGTGCCTCTACCTAAACCGGTCCCGCTTCGCTAGCATCCGGGAACAGCCGGTTTTGACGGGAGCTTCAACGAATCGACATGGATTTCAACTACACGCCTGAGCAGGAAGCCTATCGCCGCGAAGTCCGCTCATGGTTGGAGGCCAATCAGCCGCCGCCGCTGACCGAAGAGCAAAAGGAAGACACCACCGACGACATCGTCTGGGAGCGCCTCAAGGCCTGGCACAAGAAGCTCTACGCCGCGGGATGGACAGGGCTGACCTGGCCCAAGGAATACGGCGGACGCGGTGCCAGCTTCGTCGAGCAGGTGATCTTCCAGCAGGAGTTGGGACGGCTCGGCCTGCCGCTGGGATGCAACGTGCTGGGCATTATCATGGCCGGGCCGGCGCTGATGCAGTGGGGGACCGACGAGCAGAAGACACGCTACCTCCAGCCGATCCTGAGTGGCGACGAGATCTGGTGCGAAGCCCTGTCGGAGCCGGGCGCCGGCTCGGACCTAGCCTCAATTCAGACGCGTGCGGTGCTCGAGGGCGACAGCTTCATCCTTAACGGGCAGAAGGTATGGACCACCATTGCCCATCGCGCGCACTTCTGCCAGCTCTTCGTCCGCACCGACCCGGACGTCCCGAAGCATAAGGGGATGAGCTGCGTGCTGGTTGACATGCACAGTCCCGGCGTCACCGTGCGCCCGCTCAAGCAGATCACCGGCGACTCCGACTTCAACGAGATTTTCTTTGAGGACGCGCGCGTGCCCAAGGAGAACCTGCTCGGCCCGCTCAACATGGGATGGCAGGTGTTGGTCTCGACGCTGATGCACGAGCGGTTCGGGATCGGCGAGACGCTCGGTGCCACCGAACAGGTGCTGGCGATGCTCGTCGAAGCCGCCAGGCATGCGAAGCTGAACGGGCGTCCCGCGGCAGAAGATCCTGACATCCGCCAGCAACTCGCCCAATTCGCGATCGAAGCTGCCGCCAGGAAGTACAATGGGTTCCGCAGCCTCACCCGCAGGCTCAAGGGACAACTGCCAGGGCCCGAGGCCTCGATCAGCAAGTTGGTCTCGACCGATCTCACCCAGCGGATGCTCAAGTTCAGCAGCCGCCTGATGGGCCTCTACGCCTACTTGGAGCGGCACTCGCCATTCGCGATCGAGGGCGACTGGATGAAGCGGATACTTCAGTCCGAGTCGCTGACGATCGCCGGGGGAACTTCGCCGGTGCAGAAGAACATGATCGGCGAGCGAATCCTCGGATTGCCCAAGGGATAAGGGCGTGGCCGGAGAGGGCTTGGACAGGAGGGCAGGTGGAGTCTCGTACGGGCGTTGCGGATCGTGACCGCCTCGTGCTCCTTGACCTGGAAAAATTCCCCTTTCAGCTTCCGTTTTGCGTCAGGAGGGACTTCGTAATGGCTCTGATACCTCTGATGGATACACGCAAGGTCGGGTATTGCCTTGCCACTGTTGCCGCCGTGATCGCGACCGCCACTGGAACTGCATACTGCGCCCCCGACGCGGCGGCGATCAGCAGCGGCGACACGGCTTGGGTACTGGCATCCTCGGCGCTGGTCCTGATGATGACGGCGCCCGGCCTGGCACTGTTCTATGGCGGGATGGTCCGGCGCAAGAACGTGCTCGCCACGCTGATGCATAGCTTTATCCTGGCGGCCGCGATCTCGGTGCAATGGATACTGTACGGATACAGCCTCGCATTCTCGCCCGGCCATTGGGGTCTAATCGGGGGCCTTGAATGGCTGGGGCTGAGCGGGGTGAGCGCGAGCGCGGCGTACCCGGATTACGCGGCGACCATCCCGCATCAGGCCTTCATGGTCTTCCAGTGCATGTTCGCGGTGATTACGCCGGCGCTGATCACGGGCGCGTTCGCCGAGCGGATCTCGTTTCGCGGGTTTCTCCTGTTCAGCATCCTGTGGGCGACATTCATCTACGACCCGCTGGCGCATTGGGTCTGGGGAGTGGATGGGTGGATCCACGCGATGGGCGCGCTCGATTTCGCCGGCGGCACGGTGGTGCATATCTCGTCGGGGGTCTCGGCGCTGGCGGCGGTGCTGATAATCGGGCGGCGCAGTGGATACCCGCGCGAGCCGATGCCGCCACATAACCTGACGCTCACGATCGCGGGCGCGGGGATGCTGTGGGTGGGATGGTTCGGATTCAACGCCGGCAGCGCTCTGGCCGCCAATGGTCTGGCCGTTTCGGCCTTCGTCGCGACCCATATCGGGGCGTCGGCGGCCGCGCTCACGTGGATGCTTGCGGAGTGGTGGAAGAGCGGCAAGCCGACGGTGCTGGGCGTAGCCAGCGGCGCGGTGGCGGGCCTGGTGGCAATCACGCCGGCGTCGGGCTACGTCGGCCCACTCTCGGCGCTGATTATCGGCGGCGTCGCAGGCGTGCTCTGCTATTCGGCGGTACGGATGAAGCCGCGGTTTGGCTATGACGACGCACTCGATGTGGTCGGCGTGCACGGTGTAGGAGGAATATGGGGTGCGCTGGCGACGGGACTTTTCGCCAGCACGATCGTCAATTCGGCGGGCAGCAACGGACTATTCAACGGCAATCCCGCGCAGCTCGCTATACAGGCCGCCGCGGTGGTGGCGACCGTAACGTTCGCCTTCGTCGGCAGCTTGATCCTGCTCAAGGTTGTGGACGCAACCGTCGGGTTGCGCGTCGATCCCGAGGCCGAGAATTTGGGACTCGACCTCAGCGAGCACGAAGAGAACGCCTACGTGCTCGAGGCGTAAGGGGCGAACAGACCCAAGGTTTCCACGCGGTTCGTCAGGTGGGCCTCTCCCTGCAGGCCCCGACCAGCACCGGAGGCGAGGGCGAGGCCGCTGCGGAAAGAAGGGGCTTGGTTCCTCTGCGCTAAACGACGATCTCCTGGCGAAACACCCAGCGGCCGCTGTCGGCCATCGGGTTGAGCCCGTTGCGGCGCGAGAGGTGGATGCTGTACGAAACACGCGCGCCGACCGGGGCGATCAGCGCTGCGGTGAACTTGAGCGGCAGCGCCATCGTCCCGGCCCTGGCGCGGTGCTTCTGCAAGGCGAGCGAGCGGCCCTCCTGCTCGGGCCATTCGGGCGCGGGCGGCGGATCTTCCGGCGCCCCTTCGAGTCTCATCGCAGCGATATTGGTCCAGTTGCCTTCGCCGACGTTGTAGACCAGCGTTGCGTGGGTGAATTCGCCGCTATGGTCGAGACACTCGATCGAGCGCGCCCCGATATCCTCGCGGTAGGCTGGACCGCTCTGGAACACGCCCCGGCGTACCCAGTCGAAGAAATAATGGAGCGTCCAGGGAGCCTCGCCGGCCAGTTCGACGTCGAGCACGCCCCGGCGAATCCAGTAGCCGTCGCGCTTTACCGCGTGCATCGCGAGCGAGCGCGCGGTGCGCCAGTGCGGGTCGGCGCCGGCGCGGGTTACCGTCCAATGGACGACGGCGAGATCGAGTCCGTCGAGTTCGGAGAATTCCTTGATCAGGTAGAGCTGCGGCATCGTTCGCTCCATGTCATGCGGGGCGCACCGGGGTGTCTTGGGGGGTGCGTGCGGGATGCTGCGTGTCGCGGGCGCTGTCTCCGGATGCTTCGCGCAGGTTGAATTTGCCGCGCCAGAACAGGTTCAGGTCGAGCTCGGGAAAGACCGCGTCGCGCGCCGAAGTCTCGCGCACGTAGTTCCAATCCTTGGGGCTGAGTTCGCCACCCGCCGCCATCCGCTCGACAATCTCAGCCAGGCGCTTGAAGTCGCTGAAATGGAATTGGGCGCGGCGTTCGGCATGATCGCGCGTCGACCAGGTGCTGATCATGAACGTCCAGTCGGAGGCCTCGAGGATCAGAAGCTCGCGCATCGCCTGGCGCAGCACCTGCGCAAGCTGCGGCGGGATCTCGCGTCCATCGAGGAGATGGCCAAGATGCTGCATGCTGGTCTCCGCTTCGTAGATGTTCCACCACACCCAGCGGGCGTCGGGTTGCACCCACACAGTGTGATCGTTGTTGAGGCCCCACGACGATTCTTTGAGCTCGAGATGCCAGGTCGGGCGGTTGGCGTCGAAATATTCAGCGGGGGTCTCGAGGCTCAGCGGCTCATGCGCGGCCTGCCGCACGATCGCCTCCAGCCACGCGATGCCCTCGAACCACCAATGGCCGAACAGCTCGGCGTCGAAGGTCGCGACCGCCGCGCCCCGCCCGCCGGTGACGTGGCGATGCCATCCGAGCGCGTCGCGGACCGTATGCAGGAAATGACTGGCATGGATGCCGACCTGGTTGTAGGCGCGGATCGGGTCGTACTCCTCCTTGTGCTCCATCGCGACGCGCTTGCCGCTCACACGCCAGAGCCTGAACTTGCCCGCTTCGGTCTTCTTGTGGAAATCGAGGTAGAGGTACTCGCCCGGATAGCCCCATTCCGATTGCCAGACCAGGCGGGCGATATTGAAATCGCGCGCATAGGCGCCCAGCAGGCGGCGCGAATCCTGGTGCGAGCCGACGCGATGGAGCCTCAGCGGCGAGTTGTTCCCGTACCACGGCGGACTCATCTTGAGCTGCGCCTGATCGATGAAGAAGTAGTCGATGCCGGCCTCGCGGAGGAGATCGTCGATGCCGCGCCGATCGTGATCCTTAAGCCGGCCGTGATCGGTCACCGGCCACCAATGGCCGGCCGGGCGATAGCCGCACTCGGGCAGCCAGAAGCCGCGCGGTGAGGCGCCGAAATGGCGCCGGTAAGTCGATACGCCGACCTCGATTTGCGCGCGTACGTTCTCGTCGAGCCCGAGCAGCGGCAGGTAGCCGTGGGTCGCCGCCGAGGTCATCAGCTCGAACCAGCCGGCCTCGGCCGCGCGGCGAAACGCGCCGGGGAGATCCTCGCCGAGCGTATCGACGAAGTACTCGAGCGCGTTGGCGTAATAGTCGCGCCACATCCGCTGCAGCCGCGCCAGCGCGACCTCGCCGCGGCGGCCGCGGACCTGATGCTCTTGCTCGGCGATGCGCGTGTGGGTCGCCAGGTAGTTGCGAAAGCCGCGCTTGAAGCGCGGGTCGGCGAGCTGGTCGAGCAGCACCGGCGTAAAACTGACCGCGAAGCGCGGACGCAACCCGACCCGGCCCAGCCGCGCCGCCATCTCGAGCAGCGGGATATAGGTCTCGACCGCGGCCTCGTAGAGCCAGTACTCCTCCATCGGATCGTGCTCGAGTCCGTAGGGGATATGCGAGTGCAGGACGATTATCAGGCTGCCGAAATTTTCCATGTGGCTTTGTAGCGCCGGCCTCCGTGCCGGTTGTTTGTAGCGCCGGCCGGGGCCTGCGCTGAGGGCTCTCGAAGCGTGCCGGTTCTTTCAGCGTTGCATGGCCTGGAAGAGCAGCGGCGCCGCTTCCGCCATCATCTCGGTCACGACTTCGGAAAGCGGCTTGCTCGGAATCGCGAGCTTTTCGGTGACCGACCTGAGCACCGCCAGGTAGTGGGTCTTGGTATCGTCGCTGAGCATCACGAGCCGCAATTCTTCCATCACCTGGACGTAACGGCGATGGGCCTCGTAGATTTCCCGGTCTTTAGGGTTACAGAACTTTCCGGCGCTCGCCATGGCAACTGCTTCTCCTCCAAGTCGGGGGCTTCCAGCCGAATACGATAGTAGCAGGCCACCCCGCGCTGTAAGAAGCGCGGCGGGCCGCATCGCAGCCTGAAGTGGCAGGCGGGCGTCATCTGAAGTGGCGGCGGGCGTCTCGCCCGCCCCTGCCGCGCCAAGGGGGGCATTTCGAGTGCCATCGTTCCGCGAGCTGTCCCTAGTGTTGCGTCCCGTAAGTTCCTTCAAATGATGCGGGCGCAGGGGTTCTGATTGGAAGCTCGCCGATGCCAGAGTGAAAAGTGAAAAGTGAAAATGGCGCAAGTGCGACAGCCGGCCTAGTCGAGGGGGCGAAGCGATTTTTCTCTCCGGAGAGGGCGTTCACGAACGGCCCGCCTATCTGTCGCCTCCCCCCGACCAAAGGGGTGGCCATCCTTATCTGAAGTGGCGATCTGAAGTGGCGGCGGGCGTCTCGCCCGCTCCGTGTTTGTGCGCGGGACATGGGTAACAGGTGTGCGAGGACATGGGTAACACCTAACCGGCATGCTGGACCTCCACCAGGAGGTGACCCGGGATGCCGTGGCGGGAGGTTACTCGAGTGTCGTTGCGGGAGGAGTTCGTGCAACTGGCGATGCAAGCGGGAAGCAATCGGCGTGAGTTGTGCCGGCGCTTCGGGATTTCGGCCAAGACCGGCTACAAGTGGCTCGCGCGCCATAGGCGGGAAGGGCCGAGCGGACTTAAAGACCGCTCGCGCCGCCCGCGGCGCAGCCCGGCGCGCACCGCAGCCGGGATTGAGCAGGAAGTAATTCGGCTGCGGGCGCAGTCGCGCAACTGCTGGGGCGGCCGCAAGTTGTCCCGTCAACTGCTCGGCCAAGGCGGGCCGCACTTGGCGCCCAGTACCGTGACCGGCATCCTACGCCGCGCCGGCTTGCTCAACCCCGAGCTGGCCGCCGCAGCTACTCCCTGGCAACGCTTCGAACGCAGCGGGCCTAATCACTTGTGGCAGATGGATTTCAAGGGCCACTTCGCGCTGCTCTCCAACGCGCGCTGCCATCCGCTGACCGCACTCGACGACCATTCGCGCTTCTCCCTGGCGTTGCAGGCCTGTGCCAATGAGCTTGGCGACACCGTGCGCGCGGCGTTGACCGTGGTCTTCCGCCGCTACGGCTTACCGGCCGCGATGTTGATGGACAACGGCGGGCCGTGGGGCGGCCGCGAGCATCCTTACACCCGGCTCGGCCTGTGGCTGATCCGGCTGGGGATCAAAGTCATCCACGGGCGTCCCTGCCATCCCCAGACCCAGGGCAAAGATGAACGCTTCCATCGCACCTTGCGGTTCGAACTTTCGCGCCACTTCAACTTCACCGACCTCGACCATTGCCAGCGCGAGTTCGACCGCTTTCGCGACCGCTACAACCTGCTGCGCCCACATGACGCGCTCGGGCTGGCCACTCCTGCCAGCCGCTATCGCCCCAGTTCGATCCCCTTCCCCGAGCACCTGCCGCCGATCGAATATCCGGCCGGCCTCGAGGTGCGCAAGGTGCAGGCCGAGGGCTACTTCAGCTATCGCGGACGCGAGTTCCGGGTCAGCAAGGGGCTGCGCGGCTTGCCGGTTGCGCTCCGTCCTGGCCCCCTTTCCGACTCCCAACGTGAGGTGCTGTTCTGTCATCAAGTGGTCGCTGTGATCGACCTCAATCAAACCAATCTCACCGATGCCACCGACTAACGTTTCACCGTGGGTTGTCCACAAGTCCACAGGCGGGATCCTTCATTCGATCCCAGCGCCTGTGGACCTTGTGGGCAACCCACGGCCACCCAAAATGTGTTACCCATGTCTCCGTACACCTGTTACCTATGTCTCCCGTCCGTACACCTCCGGCGGGGAGGGGGGAACGGGCTTAAGGAAACTTTTCCGCAAAGCGGCGGCGCGGCATTTTTTGTGGCCTCGCCCTGGCAGGGAGAGGCCGACACGCGCTTCGCGCGTCGGGTGAGGGACCTCAGCGTCGCTGCGCCGGCAGCGACGATATGATTCTGGTCGGCCGCGTGGGGCAATCCGCCCACCCCTCTTGCCACAGGGGCGGCAAATCACGCAGCATCCAGGGAACAATCGGCTTGTCAGGGGGCAGGCTCAGAGAGTGCCGCGTATTCACGAGACCGACTTCTGTCATCAGGTTGGTTCTTGGGCCGACCAGATCTTCGCGAATGACACGTCTCTTCCGTTCGCCAGCACGGGGCTTGAAGGCTTCGGTTCTGGAAGTCAGCGCGCCAAGCGAAAGGACCTCGGCTTTTACGATCGCACTAACGGCCATCTCGCGATTTGCGGCGAAGTAAGGCTCCCGGGTGCCGCCGGCGGGCGTTCTCCCTACGATCAGAAGCTCGTTGAGGACGCTTCGGCGAAGGCTGAGAACGCGGGCGTCCAATATTTCTTCACTTGGAACGTCAACGTTTTCGTCTTGTGGGACCGCAGCCGCTGGCGCGAGCCCCTCCTCCAACGGAGGGTTCGGCAATGGACCCTCGGAATGTTTCTCAGGAGCGCCGAGGATGTCGCTCGCTCTGAAGTTCTGGAACACGTAAGGACGAAGTTTCTTCCAAGTCTCATTATCGACCTCGCGCGCATCTACCGGGGCCAGCAGCCGGACTGGCCGATGCCGCCGGACGACATCTTTCTGCGCTCTCTGGAGAGTCATCTCGATTGGCCAATCGACCTGACGCGTGCGCTCTTGGCGAGTCGCGCAGACAAGGATCGCATATTCGACAAACGGCTGCAGGAGTGGCTTACCGAACAAGGCTGGATCGTCCAGCGCAAGGACTCCGACCAGTGGGGCGATCTGCTCGACCACGCCGCGCAAACACTCGTTCACCTGTTGGCGAACCGCCTGATCTTCTATCAGTCGCTGCGCGCTCGGTTCCCGGACCTCCCGCGGCTTGAACTGCGCGGCGCCAAGACCGCGCCGGAGGCTTACGCCGCGATGCGCCGGTACTTCCAGAAGGCGGTCGATCGCAGCGGCGACTACGAGCCACTTTTCTACGCGGACGAACAGGATTGGGCCGGACGGCTCGTCTTCGAAGGATCAGGGGCGCTGGAGGCATGGCGCGGCGCGCTCAAAGGAATAGAAGGGTACGACTTCAGCCACATTTCTTCGGATGTGGTCGGCAAGATTTTCCAGCGCTTGGTCAGCCCCGAGGAGCGGCGGCGTTGGGGACAGCACTTTACCGGCGACGATGTCGTCGATCTCGTCAACGCCTTCTGCATCCGCAGCGCCGACGGCGCCATCTTGGATCCGGCGTGCGGGAGCGGGAGCTTCCTGGTGCGCGGCTACTATCGCAAGCGTGCCTTGAACCCCGGGAAGTCACACGCCGAACTGCTCTCTGAACTGTTCGGCTGCGACATCGCCATGTATCCCGCGCATCTGGCAACGCTCAATCTCGCGGCGCGCGAGATCAACCAGGAGGCGAACTACCCGCGCATAACGCGGCGGGACTTCTTCGATGTCGAACCGTCCGAGCCCTTCTGCAAACTCCCTCCGAACGACTCAGAAATTCCTCTCCCCCCGCTGGCGGCCGTGGTCGGAAACCCACCCTACGTGCGCCAGGAAAAGGTGGGCGCCGACGAGAAGCGAAAGATCGCTGACGTCGTGATCTCGCGATGGCCGGGCTTGCGCCTTTCGGGACGCAGCGATATCCACTGCTACTTCTGGCCCGCTGCTGCAAAGATGCTGAAAGAGGGCGGGTACTTCGGCTTCCTTACCTCATCCTCATGGCTCGACGTCGAGTACGGCTTCGCTCTGCAGCGCTGGATACTCCAGAACTTCCGGCTGGTAGCGGTGATGGAGAGCGCGGCTGAACCGTGGTTTCCGGATGCGCGGATCAAGACTTGCGTAACGATCCTTCGGCGCTGCGCTGACCCGTCCGAGCGTATGGCATCGCGGGTCAAATTTGTTCGGTTCAAGCGGCCTCTCGCCGAGATCATTCGCGAACCGCCCGAGGCAGAAGAGGCACGCTTTCGCGCGCTTGACGAGCTGAGGGACCGAATCGAGTCGGCCACCGAAGACACGGACACCGACGATCTCCGAATCATAGTCCGGACGCAGGGACAGCTTTGGAACGAGGGCGTGCGCGCCTCGAAAGTCCTGGCCGGTCCCGTGCCGGTCAGCAGCGACGATGACGACGAGGACAGCGAGGCGGACCGTCCGCAGGACCAGACTGCCGCGAGCGAGGACAGCGACGGTCAGCTCAGCACCATTGAAACCTACACCGCTGGTAAGTGGGGCCGATATCTCCGCGCTCCGGGTCTTTACTTCGAAGTAATGCGCGACTTCGGCTCTCGCTTCGTACCGCTTGGTGAAATCGCCAGCATTCGCCGCGGCGTCACGAGCGGCTGCGATGCCTTCTTCATGCCCTTCGACATCAGCCGCGAGGCGCTGGAGACCGTCCAACGTGATTTCAAGCGGCGATTCGGAGTGGACCGCCCTGCTGTCGAAAGGGGCGAGGTGAAGATTGTCAAAGCCGGCGACGGAAGCGTTCACCCAATTGAAGCACACTTCCTCAGGCCCGAGGTCCACACGCTACGAGATTTCCGGCACACGGTGATGCGCGTTTCTGATTGCGACCGGGTGATCCTGCTAGTCGACACGCCGCTGCAAAACCTCAAAGGGACGTGCGTTGCTCGCTATGTCCGCTACGGCGAGACGCACACTTTTTCCTCTGGGAAGTCGAGGCCAGTCCCGGTACCTCACCGCTCGACCTGCGCCGCCCGCGAACCGTGGTACGACCTAACCAAGAGCGTCAACCCTGGCTTCGCTCTATGGCCGATGGCTCACCATTACCGACACGTCATTCCTTACAATCCGGACTCGCTCATCTGTAACCACCGCATGTTCGACATTGGCGACCTGCCAGAAGCGAGTATCCCGCCGCTGCTGCTGACAGCCATCTTGAATTCGACCCTGATAGCCCTGTTCAAGACCTTCTACGGAAGGTTCACTGGAACGGAAGGCAGTCTCGACACCGAAGTAATTGATGTGCGCATGCTGGAAGTGCCTGACCCCCATCGTGCAAATGCGGTCACTGTCGAGCGCATCCGGCGCGCCTTCGAGATGTCGATGACGCGCGAAGTGGGATTCCTGGTCGAGGAGTCGCTCCTTGAGACGCACTCGCCGGAACGTGCAAGAGCAATCGCCGAGCAACCCACCCAACTATCCGAAGAACTCCATCATCCCGACAGACGCGCGCTGGATGATGCCGTCTTTGAGTTGCTTGGTGTCTCAGATCCCAAGCGACGTGAGCAGCTGGTCAGCCGGTTATACGAAGAAACCGCGCGTCACTTCCGCCAAATCCGCGTGGTCGAAATCCAAAAGATGGAACAGCGCTCCAAGTCGGGAGCGCGCAGGTTCAGCCCGCAAGAGCTGGCCGCCGACGCGTGGGATGCCGTCTATCTGAAGGACTTGATGCCAATCGCCAAGTGGGTAGCCCTGCGACCGGGACCGGCGGTCGCGCTCAATATTCCTGCGGATGGGGAAGCGGGGGTCGTGGACGAAAATTCAATGTTTGACCGCGAAACGGTCTTTTTCGGCAAGGGCAAGCACGCGACGCGCCTCGTTTGCGCCTCTCGCGAGCAAGCCGAATTAGTGGCGCGGCTGGCCACCTTGGGATTACGGGGTGAGGTTCCGGTTCCTGAAAGCGCAACGGGCTGTCGAGAAATGCTTGTAGAGATTGAGTCGCAACTTGCTACTGCGAGAAACGAGTTCGAAATTCTGGCTTCCAGCCGCACAGCCGACGAAAAACTGCGCAACGATATAGTGGGCCTCCTGATGCAATGGCTCGTCCACGGGCGGCCCGATAGGCGCTCTCAGGGGGTGGCGCCCGCTCAGGCGAGCTGCGCGGCATCCGTCGGTGATTGAGCACGAGACTCAAGCAGAAAAGAACCGGCACTCGCCACCGGCGCGGGGAGGCCGGCGCTACGTAGCAGAAGCAAATGTCGCCGCGCGGGCGCGGCGACGCTGAGGTCCCTCACCCGGCACGCGCAACGCGCGTCGGCCTCTCCCGACTGCGGTAGAGGCGATGAGCCGTAGGCGGTCGCAAGCGAGGGTACAGTACCAGCGTGAGCACGCCCGCGACCTTACTCGTCGCCGGGTTCAGCACCCACGCGGGCAGGGACGCCCGCACTACTGAGGATTTCCGCGCTCGATCGAGCGCGGCCCCATTGAAGCTGGAGAGCAACAGGCGGGACGCCTGTTCCCACTTCGGGCAGGACATTTCCGCGCTCCGGGGAGCGTGGCGCCATTGAAGCCCATCGCGGGCAGGGACGCCCGCGCTACTGGCGATCGCGAGATAGAAAAAGAACCGGTACGGGGGCTGGTGCTTACGTAGCAGAATCAAATGTCGCCGCGCGGGCGCGGCGACGCTGTGGTCCCTCACCCGACACGCGCAACGCGCGTCGGCCTCTCCCGACTGGGGGCGAGGCGATGAGCAGTAGGGCCGGCGGCTCGCCGCGCTGGCCTTTAACCCTCGGCCCGTGATGCCGTATTATCGGCCATCATGAAGCGCCGTGGCGAATCGAGCGCGTCCCAGGACGTGAGCCGGGCGCACGGAGTCGAGCTGCCCAAGCTCGCGCCGTTGCGCGTGATGGTGGCGGGTGAGGTGATCCTCGACCGTTACCTGTGGGGCGATGTCGCGCGGATTTCGCCCGAGGCGCCGATTCCGGTGCTGGAGGTCCACCGCCGCGAGGAACGACCCGGCAACGCGGGTTTCGTGATGGCCAACCTGCGCGCGCTCGGCGCCCGGGTCAGCGCGCTGAGCGTGGTCGGCGCCGACCGCAACGGCGCGCTGATCCGCGAGATCTTCTCCAACCTCGGCATCGACACCCGCTCGATCACGACCGACCCTGACCGGCCGACCATCGTCAAGGAGCGGATGTTCGGCTCGGTGCAATCCGCCGGCCGCGCCACACAACAACTGCTGCGAGTCGACGACGAGGACCATCGACCGCTCTCCCCGGCGATGGAGCGCGCGCTTGGGCGACGTGCCGCCGGCGAGCTCAAACGTGTGGACGGGGTGCTGGCCTCGGACATCAACAAGGGCCTGCTCACCCCGGGGCTGCTGCGCGCGCTGATCGACGGGGCGCATCGGCGCAAAATCCCGATCGTGATCGATCCGCGCCTGAGCGAAGACTTCTCGATCTACCGCGGCGCGACCGCGCTCACGCCCAATCGTTACGAAAGCGAACTGGCAACCGGAATCAAGCTCACCGACCGCGAGGCATGGCGCGAGGCGGGCGAGCTGATGATGAAGAAGCTCGACCTGCGTGCATGCCTGATAACGCTCGACCGCGACGGTATGTACCTGGCGGCGCGCGGCAGCGCCGGAGCCCACATCCCGACCACGCCGCGCGAGGTCTACGACGTGACCGGCGCGGGCGACGTGGTCCTCAGCGTCTTTGGCCTCCTCACGATCGCGGGGCTGAGCTTCGCCTCGGCGGCGACTATCGCCAATCTGGCGGCCGGGATCGAGGTGAGCCGGCTCGGCACGGAAGTGATCTCGCGCGAGGACCTGGCCCGCGCGCTGCGCCCCGAGCACGATGGCCACCAGCGCAAGATCCTCTCGCCCGAGGAACTCGCGGCGGCGCTCGCGCGCGAGCGCGCCGCCGGCCGCCGGATCGTATTCACCAACGGATGCTTCGACCTGCTCCACGCCGGCCACGTCCATATCCTGGATTTCTCGCGCGCGCAGGGCGACGTGCTGGTCGTCGGGATCAACAGCGATCGCAGCGTGCGCGCGCTGAAGGGAAACGGCCGGCCGGTCTATCCCGCGGCCGAGCGGGCGCGAATCCTCGCCGCGATGGAGCCGGTCAGCTACGTGGCGGTCTTCGACGACACGCGCGCCGAACGGATCGTGCGCGCGGTCCGGCCCGACGTGCTGGTCAAGGGCGAGGACTGGCGCGGCACAACCATCGACGGCGGCAATTTCGTCGAGTCGTACGGCGGACGAGTGGTGATGGCGCCGCTGCTCGATGGAAGGAGCACCTCGCTCACGATCTCGCGCCTGCGCTCGATTCCCGCCGAGCGTAGGCGTGCTCCGGCCGCCGGGCGCAAGCGGGCGCTTTGAGCTCTGCGGCGCGAATGTTGGCCGCGATGCGTAGCGCGACGCCGGCGCGCCTCGGCGTCGGACGGGCCGGGTCGCGCTACACGACCGCGGCGTGGCTCAAGCTGCGGGCCGATCACGCGCGCGCGATCGACGCGGTGATGACCGCGGTCTCGCGGCGCTGGGTCGAGCGCAATCACTTGCTCGAGGTCAAAAGCTCGGCCGGCACACGCCAGGATTTTCTTTTGAGACCCGAGCTGGGGAGGAGGCTCGACGCGCCGGACGCGGCACGACTTAAGCGGCTCTATCGCTCCGGCGCCGGCCACCGCGCGGCTGCGGAATTTGTTAAGCCCTCGGTTCTGATCTGCGTCGGCGACGGGCTCTCCTCGGCAGCGGTCGAGGCAAACGCCGCGCCCCTGGTCCGCGCCCTGAGCGCGCGGCTGCGCGGGCGGTACCGGATGCTGCCTGCGCTGTTCGTGCGCAACGCGCGCGTCCGGATCGAGGATCATCTCGGCGAAATCCTCCGGCCCGACGTGGTCTGCATGCTGATCGGCGAGCGCCCCGGCCTCGCCACCGCCGAGAGCCTCAGCGCCTACGTGATTTATCGCCCGCGGCTGTCCTCCCTGGAGCCCGACCGCACGGTGATCTCCAACATCCATCGCGGCGGACTGAGGGTCAGCGAGGCGGCGCGCCAAATCAACCGGGTCGTGGATGACGCGGTGCGCCTGCGGGCCAGCGGCGCCGGCTTGGCGCAGTTGAGAGAGCGCGCGCAGGAAAGTAGAGAGTAGAAGGCAGACCGCAGGAGAGTTGGACCGACCGCGGGATTTGACCCTCCTGACGCCTTTTTTTGGCCCTCCTCTTTACTTTCTCCTCTCTCCTGCTCTATTTTTTCCTGCTCTATCTTTTGCCCGCATTGCGGGCAAAAACCGGGGTAGCGGCGGCCGCGCTTACGAACCAGGCTTAAGCCGCGCAGGAGATGCTCTCCGCAATGTCGGACAGCGAGGCGGTACTGGAAGCAAACCGAGCCTTCTACCGGGCGCTCGAGAGCCTCGACATCGAGAAGATGGCCGAGGTCTGGCTCAAGGAACCGCACATCGTGTGTATCCATCCTGGATGGCCCAAGCTCTCGGGGTGGGGCCCGGTGATGAACAGTTGGGAACGAATCTTCGACAACACCTTCGAGATGAAGTTCGAGTTGACGGAGATCGAGCTGATAATTAGCGGCGACCTGGCGGTAGTCGTCGTGCAGGAGAACCTCTCGCAGAGCAACTACGACGGGCCCTCGCGCAGTCAGGCGCTCGCGACCAACGTCTTCGAGCGCTCGGGCGACAAGTGGTGGCTGGCACTGCATCACGGGTCGCCGGTGATCGCGCCGCGCCAGGAAGAACCGCAGCTTCAATAGGTCCTCGAGAATAGGTTATCGAGCGGGGGGCAGTGGGAGGAGGCAGTGGGCGAGCGAGAACGGATGCTAAGACAGGTCGATCGGGTGCAAATCGCGGTGCGCGATCTGGCCGCCGCGGCAACCACGATCAGCGAAATCCTCGACGCCCGGCAGGTTCGCCACGACGAGGTCGAGCCGCTGCGCGCCAGGCGGCTCACGATGCGGGCCGGCGGGGCGTTCATCGAAATACTGGAACCGCGCGAGCCGGGACCGGTCGCCGACTTCGTCCAACGATGGGGCGGCGGATTGTTCGCGGCCGGCTTCTCGGTCCCGGACCTGAACCGGGCCGCAGAGCGCCTGGAGAGCGCCCGCGCGCGGTTCGAGGACTCGGGCGGGCAGCTCTTCGTCGAGCCGTCGGCGACCTTCGGGATGCGCGTGGTGCTGAGCCCGTATCAGGAGTACAGGCAACCGGGGCTGATCAAGGGGATTTACGAAGTCACCAACGTGGTGGCTGATTGGCGCGCGGCGGCGGAGCGATACACCTCGCTGTTCGGCCTCGATTCGTCGCGCTTCGTGCCGATCACCAGCGAGCAGTTCGGCTACACCGGATCGCTCCTGATGTTCGACGCTCCCGCGCGGCTGGACCGAATCGAGCTTGCCCAGATCACCGAGCCCGACAAGGCGATGGGCCGCTTTTACGCCCGGCGCGGCGATTCGCTCTACATGTTCTTCGTCGAGGCCGACAACGTCGATGCGATCGAGGCGCGGCTCAAGCGATGCCAGGCGCGCTACGCGCCGGAGCGTCGCGACGAGGCCGGGCTTGCAACCCTGTTCATCCATCCTTCGGCGTTCTGCGGCGTCCTGGTCGGAGTGAGCCGCACCGAAACCGCCTGGATGTGGTCGGGCGACCCGCAACGGGCGCGCCGCGCCCCCTAGCGGAGTGCGGGAAAACGGATCATCGAATTCCTGGAGTGCCGAGGTGAGGTGCTCTTGTGCCGCTTAGCGACGCCCAAATCGAGCGCTACAGCCGCCAGATTATCCTGCCCGAGGTGGGCGGGCGCGGCCAGGAGCGCATCCTGCGCGCGCGCGTGATGGTTGCGGGCGCGCCCGACGACCTTGAGCCGGCGCTCGCCTACATTGTCGGCGCCGGAGTTGGAACCGTCCTGGTGCGCTCGCTTGCCGAGCGCGCCGCCACCGCCCGCGTGATTGCCGCGATGCGCGAGCTGAATCCCGAATCGAGGGTTGCGCCGGCCCCTGAGCGCGGCCCCAGCGCCGACTTGATGCTGATGCTCGCGGGCGGCGATACCGCGCTCGCGGCGGCCGCCGATTTCAGCCGCGGCAAATGGATGCAGCCGATCGTCTTCGCCCGTTTGGATAGGCCCGCAAAACTTGCAATCGTGCCCAAGCCTCCGCCATGCCTGGCGTGCGTCGGCGCCGGCTTGCTGGCGCCGGCAAGAGAGCGCGCGGAGACAGCAGGGTTTATCGCGATGCTGGCGGCGGCCGAGACGCTCAAGATGATCGTGCGAGGCGGCGCGCCGCCCGGCGCGACAATTGTGGAATTCGACGGTTACGCCTCCCGGCAATTGAAGGCCGCGGCCGGCTCGCGGCGATGCCCCTGCGCGAAGGCGCGGACCGCGCACGCAGCACCCATCAAACCGCGCACGCATCATGGCCGCCACGCCTGTCAATAATCCCGCGATGCTCAAGCTCGCGTCGGCGCTCGACCCAATCGTCGCGCACGGCCGCGGCGCGGGTCACGCCGGCGTCCGAATTCGCCGGCCCGGCGCACCGCGCGCGGCGTGCCGCTCTGGTCTTGGATAGGTCTTTCCCTGATTGCGCCGCGTCCGTAAGCTTGGTCTGGGGCAAAGGTTCGGCGAAAGCTGCGGGGTCGCGAGCCCTTGTGTGGGGGAGCGGAATTAAATAACTTAGTTGATTCGATAAGTATTCTATTGGGGGCTGTCTCTCCGATGAGTGAGTGTTTAGAGGGCTTTACACTGTGGTTCACAGGACTCTCCGGCGCCGGCAAGTCGACGCTGGCCAGGATGGCGGCGGAGGAGTTCCGGGCGCGGGGCTATCGGGTCGAGGTGCTCGACGGCGACGAGGTCCGCACCAATCTGTCCAAGGGTTTGGGCTATTCCAAGGAAGATCGCGACACCAACATCCGCCGTATCGGCTACGTGGCGAAGCTGCTGGCGCGCAACGGCGTGGTCGCGATCACCGCCGCGATTTCGCCGTATCACGCGATTCGCAACGAGGTGCGACGATCGCACAACCGTTTCTTCGAAGTCTACGCCAAGTGCCCGCTCGAAAAACTGCTCGAACGCGATGCCAAGGGTCTCTACAAGAAGGCGCTGAAGGGCGAGATTCCTTACTTTACCGGCATCTCGGACCCGTACGAAGAGCCGCTCAATGCCGAGCTGGTGGTCGAGACCGATCGCGAGGGGCCTGAGGAAAGCCTCAAACGCGTGCTCAGCAAGCTCGAAGCGCTCAATTTTATCGACAGGAAGTCGCGATGAGCACCGGCGCCGGCGGGATCGGTCCTCACGGCGGCGGGTCGAACGCGATGTCAAGGGTCTCTACGGCCGAGATCGGAATCACGCCGCTGTGCGCGGGGACGCCGGCGCTAGCAAAACAAATCGGAGCCTCGCTTATTTCGTAGCGCCCCCCTTGTGCTTCGACGGTGCGCTGAATCGCGCCGCTTCAACGCCGCGTGCGGGGTTAGCTGAAAAAGGTTTCGGAGCCCTCGCGCGGCTGTTATCCTTTGCGCAAGCGAGTCACGAGGTCTCACACGAGTGTCAACGCCCGAGATCCTGCTTACCATCCTGATCGCCGTCGCCGGCGGGTTGGCGTTGGTCTCGATCGGAGTTCTGCTCGAGTTCAGCCTGCGCAAGAAACTTCCCGCGCCGCGCGTGCTCAGTGGCGCGCCAAGTCAGGCCGAGGCCGCCGCGCCGGCGCCGACGCCGGCTATGGCGGCGCCATCGCCGGTCGCGCCCGTGCCGGCGCCCGAGCCCCCCGAGGTGAGACCGCCTCCTGTCCAGGCGCGCCCGCCCGAGCGGCCACGCAGGCCGGCACGGCTTAAGCTGGGGCTGCGCAAGACACGGGAGAACTTTCTGTCCAGGCTCCGCGCCGCGATTACGGGTAAGCTCAAGGTCGAAGAGATCTATGAAAGCCTGGAGGAAGCCCTGATCGCGGCGGATGTCGGGCTTGAGGCGAGCACCCGGCTCGTGGACGCGGTCCGCACGCGGCTCAAGAATGATCCGCGGCTCGAGGTCGTTCGCGAGGCGTTAAAGGACGAGATCGCTGCGATGCTCTCGGCGGCCGAGCGTGCACCCGCCGACCCCGGGGATGCGCCGCTGGTGATCATGATGGTTGGCGTGAATGGCGCCGGGAAAACCACGACCGTGGCCAAGATGGCAGCATGGCTCAAGGCCGAGCGCGGGCCGGTGATCGTCGCCGCGGCGGACACGTTTCGGGCGGCCGCGATCGAGCAGCTCGAAGTCTGGTGCCAGCGGATTGGTGTCGATGTTATCAAGCAGGCGCAGGGATCCGACCCGGCAGCGGTCGCCTTCGATGCGGTCAGGGCGGCCAAGGCTCGCAAGGCGGCGGCGGTCATAGTCGATACCGCCGGGCGTCTTCAGACCAAGGTCAACCTGATGGAGGAGCTCAAGAAGATTGCGCGCGTGATCGGGCGCGAAATCCCCGGAGCGCCCCATGAAACTTTCCTGGTGCTGGACGCGACCACCGGTCAGAATGCGCTCAGCCAGGCGAAAATCTTCGGCGAGGCCGCGCCGCTGACCGGGGTTATCCTGGCCAAGCTCGACAGCACGGCCAAGGGCGGGGTGGTGATTGGGATCGCGCAGCAGCTCAAATTGCCGGTGCGGTTCGTCGGACTTGGCGAGAGCGCCGAGGATCTTCGTCGCTTCGATGCGCGCGAATTTGTTGAGGCTTTGTTCTCCGACGAAGAAGCGGATTCCAGCGGTTCTTATGCAGCTTGACAGCTTGCTTTATGCAAAATTAAATGATGTAGGCTAGAGCTTGTTGATGATATGACAACTGACGTTCTGAAGCAGCTAGACGAGCGAATACTGGCTTTTGTAAATCGCATGAATCAACTGCACCGCGACAATGAACAATTGACTCAGCGGCTGGCAGAGAGTGAAAAGCGTCTGAAGGAAGCTGCCGGGCAGCTCAAGCAATTGGAAACCGAGCACCAGCAGCACGAAAACGAACGCACCGAGGTCCGGACCCGGATCGAGAAGATCCTCGCCCGGTTTGACGGGATCAATCTCAAGTAGGCCATGAAAGGCGTCAATGTCGAGATCATGGGACAGAGCCTGACCGTCGCCAGCGACGCGGACGACGAGTGGGTGAAGGCCGTGGCCAAGACGGTTGACGAAAGGATAAAGAGCATCGGCGCCGATACCCGGACCGCCAATTCAGTCAACGTGGCAATCCTGGCGGCGCTGAACTTTGCCGACGAACTCGAACGCCTCAAGCGGGAGCATCAGCAGATCATCGACCGGATCGAGGCCATGAACAGGCGGCTTAGGGATGTGATCGACTCACAGGATCCTCAGCGCCGCCTGATGGCGGAGGGACGTGGGTGAGGCTGGAGGCGAGGAGTTCGGACCAGGCGCTGGCGGAAGTGGGGCTACAGTAGAGGCACAACGTGCTTGAAGGCATGAGACCGATGGTTGTCGCGGTCATCCGCGAAGTTGACTTCGAATCGCCCGGCGCTGTGCGCGCATTTGGCGCGCGCGGGATTGTGGATGCCCGCAACTCGGGACGATCGTCGCCAAGGCCACGGGATCGAATGGATAGCCGAGCCTGACCCCGCTCCTGCCATGGCAAACGGCCATGGCGGACGAAAAGAAAAAGTTAAGAGCGATTCTCAAAGAGAGTCGTGGCGCGCTGCCCGCTGGACGCACCGCGTCGATGTCGGCGCGCGTCCAGTCGGCGTTGCTGCAAACCTCGTTCTACCGGGACTGCCGGACTGTCGTGCTCTATGCGGCAGTTGACGGCGAGGTGGCGACCGACCTGATCCTACGGGACGCCTTGGTCAGTGGGCGCAAGGTTTGCTTCGCCCGGCTGGAAGTTTGCGCGCCTGATTCGCCTCGCCGCTCGATCGCGCTGGTCGCCATCCGCGATGCCTCCGACTTGAAGCCTGGGAGTTTCGGAATCCCGGAGCCTGCGGGCGGCCTCGTGGTCGCGGCCGGATTGCTCAACAGCGCCATCGTATGCGTCCCGGGGCTAGCCTTCACTCCCGCCGGGGCCCGGATGGGCCGCGGCGGCGGGCATTACGATCGTCTGCTTGCCGAGCTTGGACCGGAAGCCATCAGCGTCGGATTGGCTTACTCGTTTCAGGTTCTGGACTCGATTCCCGAGACGGCGAGTGATCGGCGACTTCATTATGTAGTCACCGAATCTGCCGTCCATCAAAGCGCGGCCGCCCGCAAGAGTCCCGGGGGCGGGCATACCGAGGAGGTACACCCAAGTGTCTGAGCTCTCTGATTGGGCTCCTCGGCTTTGTGATCGGCGGCGCGATTCTGTCCGGCTTGTTCATGATCGGTCGTCGCAGGGAGACCGATCGGATCGGAATCGCGCGCGCAGAAGCCGAGGAGATTATCGACGAAGCAAAGGCCAGGACCGAAATCGTACTCAAAGAGGCCGAGGTCAAGGCCAAGGACCTGCTGGTCGAGGCGCGCGCCGAGGCCGAGCGCGAGATCCGGGAGCTGCGCAAGGATCTTGCCGGCTTGGAGTCCAAGCTCGAGGGCCGCGAGGAGACCTTCGAGAGGCGGCTGGAGGCCTTCGAGCATCGCGAGGCGGACCTCAACCGACGCGATCAGGGCCTGCGCGGACGCGAGAAGAGCCTCGTCGACAAGGAGGCCGAGCGCCAAGCGCTGATCGACGAGGCCCGCCACAAACTCGAACAGGTCGCCGGACTTACCGGCGAGGAGGCCAAGCGCTCGCTTACCGACGAGATGATCGAGGAAGCGCGCCACGACGCCGCCAAGCATATCCGGATCGTCGAGGAGGAGGCGCGCGAGGAGGCCGATCGCCGCGCCAAGCGCATCATCTCGATCGCGATCGAGCGGCTGGCGGGCGAGTTCATCACCGAGCGTGCGGTCTCGGTAGTGGCGCTTCCTTCCGACGACATGAAGGGTCGCATCATCGGACGCGAAGGGCGCAACATCCGCGCCATCGAGGCCGCCACCGGCGTCGATATCATCATCGACGACACCCCCGAAGCGGTCGTGCTCTCCTGCCACAATCCCATCCGGCGCGAGATCGCTCGGGTCGCGCTCGACCAGTTGATCGCCGACGGCCGCATCCATCCGGGGCGCATCGAAGAGGTGGTGCGCAAGGCCGAGCAGCAGGTCGAGGAGTCGATTCGCGACGCCGGCCAGAAGGCGATTATCGAGGTCGGCGTCCACGGCATCCATCCCGAGCTGGTCAAGCTGCTCGGGATGCTCAAGTACCGTTACAGTTACGCGCAGAACGTGCTGATGCACTCGATCGAGGCGGCCTTCATCTGCGGCGCGATGGCGGCCGAGCTCGGGCTCAACGAGAGGCAGGCCCGGCGCGCGGCGCTGCTCCACGATATCGGCAAGGCGCTGACCCACGAGGTCGAGGGATCGCACGCCCTGATCGGCGCCGAGCTGGCGCGCAAGTACGGCGAATCGGCCAAGATCGTCAACGCGATCGCGGCCCATCACGAGGAGGTCAAGGCCGAGACCATCCTGGCCCCGCTGGTCGACGCCGCCGACGCGCTCTCCGGCGCGCGTCCGGGCGCGCGGCGTGAGGTGCTCGAAAGCTACGTCAAGCGCCTGGAGGACCTCGAGAAGATCGCCAAGTCGTTCAAGGGCGTCGAGAAGTGCTTCGCCGTGCAGGCTGGACGCGAGATGCGGGTGATCGTTGAGCCGGGCAAGGTCTCCGACGAGGAGACCTCGGTGCTGGCGCGCGAGGTCGCCAAGAAGATCGAAACCGAGATGACCTATCCGGGGCAGATCCGGGTAACGGTCATCAGGGAGACTCGCGCCACCGAGCTCGCCAGGTAGGCGCGCGGGGCTCCTCGCTTTGCCCAAGCAGGGGCCGGCGGCATCGCCGGCCCTGTACCCTTCTGAGGCTCGGATCTGGAGGCTGTAGTGTTGCATGAGTAACTTCGTTGTCGAACTCGGCCGCCTCGTCGGGAGTGCCTTACCGGCCCCTGCGCTCCGAGTCGCCTGGGAGGGACCCGCGCCCCGGCGAGGCTGACCGTGGTGCACGTCCAGTGGGGAGTCGCGCCGCGAGCGCCAGTACAGGGGCGATGAAGCGCCATGGCCGGCCGGGGGAGAACGGAGGAAGAGGAGAGATGGAAATAGACTATCGGATCTACGTTGGCATCGACTGGGCAACGCAGGCACACCAAGCGTGCGCTCTCGACAGCGCTCGGCGGATCCTCGCCGAGCGATCCTTCGAGCACGCGGGCGACGCAATCGCGGCGTTCGCAGATTGGCTGAGCGAACTCGAGGGGGGCAATCACACGCAAGTCGCCATTGCCATCGAGATCCCCCGTGGTGCGGTAGTTGAGACGGGGTACGCTCCAGCCCTGAGCCGTTGCCGCGGACGATCAGTTTGCCTTCAATTGGCTCGGCGTGAGCGCGTCGACCGCCGAGATAATATCGGCGAACGCACAGGCCGTCGGGCGCAGCGCTTCCTTCATGACCGTGTCGGGCGTATCGGCGTCGCTGAACTGGGTGGCGTTCAGACTTATGCGCTCGATAACCGGCGAGAGCCCGGCCATCTTCATCTCTACCCCTTCGCCGTCCAGCCGAGTGCCGATGATTGTCCGGTCAAGCCCATGTTTCTGAATCGCGGCCTGCACGATTGGAGCCAGGGTTGAGCATGCGCCGCTGATTCCAAACCGCGCCGGGGCGCTCAGTTCGGTGGCTACGTACTCGCCATCCACCAGCGCCATCTGCCGCCCGATCATCTCAACGTTCATCACGCATGTGACCGAGTCTTTGACCGCGGCGATTCCCTTGCAGCCGTCCAGCAGCGGCGGGCGCCAGCCGAAGTGGCTGCCGCGTACGAAAAAGAGCAGCGATTTTTTCCTGGAACGCTTCGGCAAACCGCTGAAATACTTGGCGAGCGCCATCAGCGTGGAAACCCCGGACGCCTCGTTGGTTGCGCCGCCGTCATGATGGCTCATCAGCACCACAGCCCCTGCGCTGGTGCCGGGTATGGTGCCGTACAAGTTGTAAGTGACTCCCCAGCTTCCGAAGCTCGGATTCGCCCCGGAATCCATCGCTTCGGTCAGAACTATCGTGGCCCGGAGCGGACCGGCCGCCAGCAGCGTTTTCAGGCGATCGCCCGAGGCAGGACTGATAGTCAACGCCGGGATGACCTGGTTGCCATATTTTGGTCCATGGTATTCCTGGCAATTGTCGCGGGCGCGGAAGGTCAGAATTCCAATATAGCCAATCGCCCCGTGGCGGCGAGCCAGATCAATTGAGGTCGAGAGATTGGCTATCGGGAAGCCTTGCGAACCGCGCTCGGCGAGCAGCGTCCCGCCAGGATCGTACACGAACAAAATGGAAGTGGTCTGATCGCTGTAGTAACCCGGTGGCGCGATCAGGTCGACCATCGCAATCTTTCCGGCCGCCGCTTTCGCCTTGAACTCTTCTTCCGATCCGGTTCCAAGGTAGACCAGATCGGCGCTGATGCCTTGCTGAGGTGTGAATGCCGCGTAGCGAAGAAAGTAGCAGGGTATCTCCTCCGTCCTTGCGTCGCTTTCAATATGCAGAGCCCATCGATCGGGAAACGAGGTGAAGATGCTCATCGGCTCGGCTTTTACGTCCTCTAATCCGAACTCTCGAAACCTGGCCTCGACGTATCGGGCGGCCTGATGGTCTGCGGCGGTGCCGGGCATCCGATGGCCGTACTTGCTTCGATTGCCAAACCGCCAAAGCTCGCTCACCCATCCAAAGATCTCGTCGTTGGAAGGCATCCCGGGATAGTCGCAATCAACCGGACGCAGTCCAGCGGCAGGGCGCGAGGCTTTGCGCTCACGCCTGTTGCCGGAGTGCAGTTCGCGGGGCGGTCGTCTCATGTCAGGCCTCGCACGCCGGCGTTCGGGCCGGCTTCAACGGATGGCAGACATGCCGAGCAAGGCGCGGCCGATGATGAGCTGCTGGATCTGGGTGGTCCCGTCCGGCACCGTCAGCATCCGCGCATCGCGCAGGCATCGCTCGACCCGGTTCTCAATCGCCAGCCCGTGCGCGCCCAAGCACTGGACCGACTTCGAGCACACTCGAACGCCCATCTCGGTCGCGTACGCCTTGGCCATCGAGACCTCGGCGTCACAGCGCCGCGTGCGCGAGAGCTGCATCGCGCGATAGCAGAGCAGGCGCGCCGCGTCGAGCTCGGTCGCCATCTCGGCGATCATCTCCTGGACGAGCTGGAAGCGGCCGATCTCCTTGCCGAACTGCTTGCGCAGCTTCACGTATTCGAGCGCGATCTCGAAGGCGCGCTGCGCGATTCCGACCGAGATGAGCGCGGTCCCGATCCGCGCCCCGGCGATCAGTTGCAGCACCTGGCCAAAGGACTTGGCAGGATCGGTTGCCGCGCGCTCACCCTCGCTCCATCCGTCGAGCCGATGCGTGGCGGGGATGGTCACGTCCTCGAAGTAGAGCTCGGAGGTCGGGAAGGCCTTCAACCCGATAGTCGGAATGTCGCGGCTGTGAAAGGGCGACTGGCGGCGATCGACCGCGAACTGGCGCACCCCTGCCGGCCCCAGGCCGGGCTCGGTCTGCGCGACCACTACCACGACATCCGCGATATGCCCGTTGCTGATCCAGCACTTGGTGCCGTTGATGACGTAATGGTCGCCCTTCTTTTCGGCACGGCACTGGATCGCGGAGGGATCTGATCCGACATTGGGCTCGCTGATCGCGTTGGCGCCGATCAGATCGCCGGCCAGCAGCGGCGGCCCCAGCCGCGCGGCAACCTCGGGATGCGCCCGGCGCGTGATCGCCCATCCCGCTCTGGCCGTCATGCCCACGATGCCGGCCAATGACGGGAAGATCCGGGCGAGCTCCTCGGTCTGGATGCAGTTGATGAAGGGATCGTCGGAGCGATTGCTGCCGAGGAAGCCCCACGGAACCAGCATCTTGGAAAGTTGGCGCGCGCGTTCGGGCGTCATCTCCTCGTCGCCCCATCGATCGTCGAGCGGGCGGATCTCGGCCTCGAGGAACTTCCTAAAGCTGTCGCGGAAGATTCGATGCTCTTGCGCCAACTCGAAATCCATCTGCCGCCTTTCCCGTGCGAGGCCTGGGAGTTCCGTGAAGTCTAGGACTTTTGCAGCACGTGCGCGACGCACACCGCTCCGACACCCACCATGTGCGCGAGCGCGGTGCGCGCGTTGGGTTGCTGGCGCACGCCGGCCTCGCCGCGGAGCTGGCGCGCGATCTCCGCGATCTGGCCGACGCCGGTAGGCCCGATCGGGTGACCCATCGCGAGCAAGCCTCCCGACGGGTTCACCGCGCATCTGCCGCCGATGTCTGTCTCGCCGCGCGCGAGCGCCTGCGTAGCCTCGCCGGCGCCGTACAGACCCATCGCTTCCACGTAGAGCAGCTCCTCGATCGTGAACGCGTCGTGGAGCTCGATTACGTCCAGGTCGCTCGCCTTGATTGCCGACTCCCGACAGGCCTGCTCGATCGTCTCGCGCGTCAGTTCCGCATCCCAATTCCGGCCCTCACCGTAAACCCGTTCCGTCCGCGTCACGGATGCAATCACGCGCACGGCGCGCGAGCGGTCGATTCCGAGCCGCGCGATCGCTTCACCGGAGGCGACGATCGCCGCCGCCGCTCCCTCTCCGATCGGGCAGCATTGCAACCGCGTGAGCGAACCGGACAGCGGCGGCCCGGCCATCACTTCGTCGAGGGTGCGGGCCTTTTGCCGCTGGGCGAAGGGATTGTTCGCGCCGTTGCGGCTGTTCTTCACCGCAACCGCGCCAATCTGTGCGGGGCTGACACCGTAACGGGACATGTACTCGTTGGCGAGCAGCGCAAAATGGGTGACGGGAGCGACCCGTGAGCCCACCAGATCGCGGATGCCGGTCTTGGCCGGCGCGAACCGCGGCATATCCGGCTTGTCCACCCCGAGCGCGAGTACCACGTCGCGGGCACCGCCGGCCACTTCCAGGCATGCCTGTTGAAACGCGGTGGAGCCTGAAGCGGAGGCGTTTTCCACTTGCGCCATCGGGATCCCGGTCGCGCCGAGATATCGCAGCATCGGGCGCGCCGCCGCCATCCCGATCAGCGCCGTGCCGACGTAGGCCGACTCCACCTTCGGCCAATCGATCCGGGCGTCATCGAGCGCCTGGCGCACGGCGGCCAGACCGAGCTCGACATAAGGTTTGTCGCTCATCCGCTGGTAGCGGTGCAGCCCGACACCGACGACATAGACCGGCTGCATATCCAGAAGCGTCTTTTCCATCACCGCTCTCCGGCCTTCTCGAAGCGAAGCTCGACAATCTCGTTGTCCTGCGCGTCCTTTCCCTGCGCGACCAGTATCGAACGGACCCTGTCGCCCGGCGCCACCGCCTCGCCGGAGCGGCTCATCACCACCGCGCGGATGGCGGGCCCGTCGTCGAGCACAATCGCGCCGATCGAGAATGGACCCTCGCTCCCGTGGCCCTGATGAGAATGAACGGTGGCGAAGGAACGCAGGATGCCCGTGCCGGCTAGCGCGGTCGGCTCGATTCGATCGGGCGGCGCGCCGCACGCCTCGCATCCATATCGATGCGGCGGGAAGAACATGTATCCGCACGAGCGGCATCGCGCGCCTTTCAGCGTCGGCGGCGATGAGTCATCCGCGGAATATAGATCAGGCTGCAACGGAACACGCATACCGAATTTTGTAGTCCTCTTTGGGCAGCGAGGATAGGATTTTGGCTGCGACCGTCCTATCATCTCGCCGCTACCGATCGGCGTGGCGCCCGAGGCTGTATCCGAAGGCGACAATACATCAAGGAGGCGATGATCATGAGCGCTGAAATACTCGATCTGAAGGGGCGTGTCGCATTGATAACCGGCGGCGGACAGGGCGTGGGCCGTCAGACCGCCCTTCACTTTGCGGCCTATCACGCAGGTGCTGTGGTGGTAAACGACTTTCGCCTCGACCGTGCCCAGGCCGTCGCCGCCGAGGTCGAAAAGCTGGGATGCAAGGCGACGGCGGTGCAGGGCGACGTGACCGACTTTGCCGGCGTGATCGAGATGTTCGACCGCGCGGAGAAGGCCTTCGGCTCAGTCGATGTCCTGGTGAACAATGCCGGCAATGCCGGACCCGACCCATCGCTGGTCGCGCGCAAGCCTTTCTGGGAGCAGGAGCCAAAGGACTGGCAGCCCTTTCTCGGCACGAACTTTTTCGGCGTCCTCAACTGCGTGCGGGCGGCGGCGCCCGGGATGATCCGACGAGGCTACGGCAGGATCGTGACGGTAGTCTCCGATGCCGGGCGGGTCGGAGAGCCGCACCTCGAGATCTATTCGGGTGCCAAGGCGGGCGCCGCGGGCTTCATGCGCGCGATGGCAAAGGCGCTCGGACGCTATGCGATCACCGCCAACTGCGTTGCGCTCGGCACGACCCGCACGCCGGCGACCGAGCGCGCGATCGCCAACGAGGAACTCGCCAAGCGGATGCTCAGGCAGTACACGATTCGGCGCTTCGGAGAGCCGCAGGACGCGGCAAACATGATCCTGTTCCTCGCCTCCGACGCCGCCAGTTGGATCACCGGTCAGACCTTCCCCGTCAACGGAGGGTACTCGTTCGCACTCTGAAGAGGCTGCCGGAAAAAGGAGAACGAACATGGCCTTTGAGGACATCATTTTCGAGAAGTCCGAGGGAATCGCGACCATAACCATCAACCGGCCGGAGGTCATGAACGCCTTTCGCGGCCAGACCGTGGATGAAATGACCGACGCGTTCAGAGACGCCTGGTACGACCGCGCGATCGGCGTGGTGATTCTTACCGGCGCCGGCGACCGCGCCTTCAGCTCGGGCGGCGACCAGTCGGTGCGCGGCGGCGGCGGCTATCGGGGCGGGATGAACGTCGAAGAGCTGCACGCGATCATCCGCGACATTCCCAAGCCGGTAATCGCAGCGGTCAACGGCTACGCCATCGGCGGAGGGCACGTGCTCCACGTGATCTGCGACCTTTCGATCGCCGCCGATAGCGCGCGCTTCGGTCAGGTCGGTCCGCGAGTCGGCAGCGTCGATCCCGGCTTTGGAACCGCCTACCTGACCCGCGTGGTGGGCGAGAAGAAAGCGCGCGAGATCTGGTACCTGTGCCGGCAATACTCGGCCCAGGAGGCGCTCGAGATGGGGCTGGTGAACAAGGTGGTGCCGGCTGCCCGCTTGATGGACGAGGCGCGCGCATGGGCGCGCGAAATGCTTGCGCTGAGCCCTACTGCGATCAGGATCGCCAAGGCCTCCTTCAACGCCGACACCGACCACGTCAAGGGAATCGGCGCACTGGGCATGACCGCGCTCGGACTCTACTATCGCACCGAGGAATCGATGGAAGGGCGCAACGCCTTCATGGAGCGGCGCAAAGCCGATTTCGGCAAGTACCGGAGCTAGACCGCCGGCCCCGACACCGGGGCCGCGTGGCAACGCGAGATCCTTCGCTTCGCTCAGGATGGCAAGCTGGCGATGCTCGCTTGCCAGCTTTACCGCTTTGCAACGCGCGGGATATGATCGGCGGGTCATGCCCACCACGCGCGAGGTGCTGAAGACCACCATCGATCTGGAAAAACAGACCATGTCGCTTTACGCGCGCTTCGCCCGAAGCTTCGCGAAGGATCCGCGGCTTCGCGACTTCTGGTTCGGGATGGCGCGCGATGAGGCGCGTCACGTCGGCGCGCTCGAGCTGGTCTCGACCGTGCTCGATTTCGAGGGCGCCCTGGACCGCCCGAGCCCGATCTCGCTGGAGAACTCGACCATCGTTCGGTTGCGCGAGCTGCTCAATCGCCACAGAGGGGCGGCTGAAATCCCGATCGAGCGGGCGCTTGCGCTCGCGCTCGAGATCGAGGAGAGCGAGCTGGAAGACCTGGTGGGCGACTTGTTGAAGGCCGTGCAGCAGGCCGACGAGTACGAGCGATGCATGCGGCTGCTGGTGCACGATCTCGGCGAGCTCAGCTTTATGATCGAGCAGTGCGCGCACGACGCGGAGCTGCTGCGGCGATGCGACGCGCTGGTCAATCGTCACGCCGAGACGCTGCGGCGGGCTGCGGCGAACTGAAGCGGGCTGCGGCCGGACGGCCAGAGGCGGCGCCGCCCTCTTGGAAGACGGCGCGAGCGTGGCTATAAGTTGACCGCGCTGAGGAGTGGGCTAATTGGTAAGCCACCTGACTCTGGATCAGGGGATTGGAGGTTCGAGTCCTCCCTCCTCAGCCATCTACCCTTGAGCGGGGGAACGGTCCCATCGTCTAGTGGTTAGGACACCGGCCTCTCACGTCGGGAACGCGGGTTCGACTCCCGCTGGGATCACCAAAACAATATGCGACCGGGGACCGGGATCAGCCCGTCTTTGCGGGAGAATAGCGCTAAGGACTGTCAACCCACGATACCCGCACGGGGCGCTGCCGTAGCGCTCCGAGGGGGCGAATATTCAGGCAAGGCTGGCGCTCCCGGGGCACCATTTCCGATGCGCCGCTCAGATGGTCGGGTCCGCCTCGATCCACAGCCCCGACCTAGCGAGAGCGATCGCTTCGCGCGCTCTTGAGCCCAAGCGGTTCCGCGCTGTCGTCAGATCGCCGAGTGTAGGGCAAATGACGAGGAAGTGCAGAGCCCCATCATCCACAGACGCCAAGCCCGGCTCGGTCCACATACCCACAGAGGAGACGCTGACCTCGAAGGCTGGCCGACACTCGAATCCCATTAGTGGAACTTCAGCGACAAGCGCTCTTGTTGCCATGTGTGCGATGGTACCGCCTTCACGCTCGCGCCGCTACCTCGACCACCTTCTCCGCCTTCCCGCGCTAATTCGGCTACCACCGGCGTTTGACAATAGCTCGCGCTGCGACAAGAATTTGTGGAAACTTCGTGCGCGAAAACAGTCGTCGAAGAAGGGAGGCCATGTTCTGCACTAAGTGTGGCAAGCAAGTTCCGGAGACAGCCGCGTTCTGTCCGACCTGTGGGAGTGCGCGAAATTCGTCCGCGATAGCGTCCCCCGATCGGCCGATCCCGCAAGCTGCGCAAGCCCCCAACGCTCACGCGCCCGTCATTGGTTTCATCGCTGTCGGCTTAGGATTGGGCTCGCTGATGATGCCCTATTTCGCAGCCGTATTCTTTGCGCCAGCCGCGCTCATTTGCGGCGTGATCGCTCTTGCGCGTGGAGAACGCAGGTGGGTCGGTTTCGCGGGTATCGGAATGGCCTTGCTCGGATTCATCGGGATATTCGCCGTCTCACAACAGATCGCGGGCGTGCTTTCGGGTGGAAGCATCCCCCAGTCTCCTTTCGCTCCGGCCGCCATCGTGACTAAGAGTCAATACGATCAGATTTCGGAGGGCATGACCTACAAGCAGGTAGCCGCGATTATTGGACATCCCGGCAGTGAGGTATCGCGCAGCGACCTCGCGGGAATGAGCACCGTCATGTACTCATGGCAGAACTCCAGCGGATCGAACATGAGCGCGATGTTCCAGAACGATCAGCTCGTGTCCAAATCGCAGTTCGGTCTACCGGAATGAGAGTTCGCATACCGATGATCCATCTTTTTTTCGGGCGCGGCGGGGGGCAGGATCGGGGAGGGCGAGATGGGAGCACGTGATGCAGTCTTACCGTATCAAGTTCCAACGTATGGATTTGCAACCGGAGCCGTTGCGGCCGGTAGTCTGGCATCCGTTTCTCCTGCGGGTGCATTTGGCCGGCGGCGCGTTCCAGTTTGCCTTTCGTGTTTTACACGCCGAAGTCCCAACGGGCCTGAAGATCGAAGAATTGACGCGCCGCCACGGGCAAGCCCAAGTGCAAACGGCCATCATCGGTTGGGCTATCGGCAAAGTCGAACAGCGTCTGTATAACGGCCCACTTCCCCCGGCAGGCACTTCTAAATTTGAAGAGCTTGAATTGGGGGAAGCAGAGCTGCCCGAGGTCGAGCAGCTCGTTACGCAAAAGACGTGCGCCTATCAGCTTTCGCGTGGGCGAGAACTCTTCTGTTCCGCAGCCGCTTCGACCGACGAAACTGCCGATGCGTCGTCCGGCTTGGCGCCCACCTCGCGGCCAATGTGTAAGGCTTGCGACCTTCCCGACGACAGGTATCGTTGCTTCCACCTTACGCACCCACGCGTCATGGGCATTCGAGCCATGACACCAACAGGTCGCCAACTCACGGGCGCGTACTGTGAAATTAACTCGCCGAACATCCGGGCACCGTCGCGCTGCCATGCAAGCGGCCACGACTGCTGGGAATACATTGTCGAGCCGCCCGTTGAGCCGAAGAAGATAGGGTTCGTCCGTTAACAGGAAACTTCCTGTCGGCCTCAGTGGCGCGTCCTTGGGTCCGGGGGTTGTCGCTGCGGCGACTCAGCCTCGAAGGAAGGCAGCTATGTCTCTGACCGACGACTTCTTGAAGCGGCTTCGAGAAATGATTACCGCTGTTCCGCCAGCGCTGTTGGAGCCCGCCATGTTCGATAGTTTCAGGTACACGACGACGGGTAACAACCTGTGCCACTCACGAACGCTTGGGTTTCTCGCGAAGGCGGCTTGGTTGATGCCCGCCACGGCAGCCGTCGAAATCGATGTCCCTTTGAATTTGGGAACTGGCATCAAGTTCAAACCTGACATCGTGGTTCGAGATAGGAAAGCGACGGAGCGGTTGATCATCGATTTCGAGGGCCCGAATAACTGTGATGCTCGGATTGTCGATAAGGACGTTGGACATTACATAAGGTGGGTGAAAGAGCGATCCGACAGGGTCGAATATTTGATCATCACGTCACTTCCGAGCAGGAAGCGCAGTGCCTCACAATGGGAGGTGCGGCACTACAGGAACGTGGATCACCCGAAGGACCTAATCCGACAGAACCCGCTAGCTTATTGGTATGGCTATTATCGCGATAAGCTCAATCCAGAATGGAGACAGTTCCCAATCCAGTTCGCGAACTTCGATGGCAGCAAACTGGAAATTTGCACTCGAATGTTGCTTCCGTGACTCGACCGGACGGGGAGAAGATCGCCAACCCGCCGCAGACCCCCACCCCCCTCCCCTTACCAAGGCGAGGCAGAACGCGCCGGTTGCGGTGCCCTGGGAAGCCTTTGGGCTCAAATGGGGGCTGAAACTTTGCGTTTGCAAACCGCAAGCAGATTGCGACGGAGCAACTCGCGGCGGCAGAGGGGCAGATCAAGGGGGTGCTCAGCCTTATCAGCCTTATAGTGCCGTTCCAACTGTTTTCGGCAACGTCAATGCCGGGGTGTCGCTTGCCCGGAGTTCACGATAACATTCGGGGTAACAAGTTGGAACGGCACTAGCAGTGATCCTCAAAGTCGCCAGACTCGGCCATCCCGTCGTACGCGCCGTGGCCCGACCGGTCCCGGTCGAGAAGATCGCGGCGCCCGAGTTTCAAAAGCTCCTCGACGACATGCTCGAGACGATGCACGAGTATAGCGGCGTCGGTCTTGCCGCTCCGCAGGTCCATATTCCGCTTCAGGTCGCGGTGCTCGAATGCGAGCACAACCCCCGCTATCCCGAGGCGCCGCCGGTCCCACTCAGCTTCATAATCAACCCTGTGGTCGAGGTGCTCGAACCCGAGACGATCGAGGACTGGGAGGGATGCCTGAGTATTGCGGACCTGCGCGGTCTGGTCCCACGCTTCAAGAAGGTGCGGGTGCGGGCGTTGGGCCGCGCCGCCGAGCAGCTCGATTTCATCGCCGAGGACTTTCACGCCCGCGTGATTCAGCACGAAACCGACCATCTCAAGGGCGAGGTTTACCTCGACCGGATGCCGAACATGCGCACGCTGAGCCACCTGGCGGAGTTCCAGCGCTTCGTGCTCGCGCCCGCGCCGAGCGATCCCCGCAAGCGCTAGCGTGGCGTCCCGCAATTAACTTGCATAATTCTTCCTTGAGATATTGGCATCGGCGGGCTGGCGCACCCTCACCGCTTTGGAGTATCTGGATCGACATGGCAGTCACCGCGGCAAGCATGCGGGCACGCGTTGCGCGATTCTTTTTCATGCAGATCGGCAGCTTCGTCGCGGTGATATTGTACTTCGTCCTGTGTGGTGCGAGCGGCAACTCGGAGAAGGGGGTGCGCTCGGCGCTGTTGACGGCGCTTATCGTCGATAGCGGCTACATCGCGCTCGCCTACCGCCACGGCGAGCAAAAGTACTTTGACTTCGGCATCTGGACCATGTTCGCCGTCGGCACGCTCGCGGCATACCTCGGCTTGGAGCCGGTCTCGAGTCTTTATCGGTTTTACTCGCCGGCCATACTGTTTGTGGCACTCAGCTTGACGGCGGTCGTCCCGCTCATTCTTGGGCGCGAGCCGTTCACCTACTATTTTGCTCGGCGGCAGGTTCCAGGTTGGCAGCTCAAGACGCGCGAGTTCTACTCGATCAACCGTGTGATGACGGCCTATTGGACGCTGATCTTCTTCGCGGCGGCGAGCCTGTGCGCTTACTCGCCGCGCGATCTGCGCTTCACGGCGCTATTCCCCAATCTCGTGGTCTTCGTACTCGGCATCCCGGCGGCGTTCTGGCTTCCTCGCGTCTACTTAAGGTTGTTTCCGGCCGGGCTTCCGGAATCGATCGAGCCGCTCATCATGTCGATGCCGATGGTTTTCAGGGCCGACGCCGCGCGCGGCGCCAGAGCCCGTATCCAGTTCCAGGTCAGCGGTGCCGAGCGCGCCGCCTATTGGCTGCGGATCGACGACGGGAAGTGCGAAAGCTTCGAAGGCGTCACCGAGGCTCCGGACCTGACGGTGACTACGCCCGGCGAGGTCTGGGTGCGCATCGCCCACGGTCAGCTCGACGGTGCCAAGGCGCTCGCAGACGGTCTCTACCAGGTGCAGGGCGACTACGCGATCCTCGGGAAGATGAAAGAGTGGTTCAGCGCCGGCTGATCCGCTACGTCCAGGCCCGAATCGGCTCAAAAAATCATGACAGGACGTGGCGGCCTCAACTTGGATCTCGGCATGCCCCCACGAAGCAGCTCACAGATAAAGCGCGTCCTTAATCTCACGCGCAGCGTCGGCGTCTACCTGCTCGAAGGCTCTCAGTACTGCTGTCCATAGCTTGCTGACGACGTATCTATCCTTCACACCCTTCTTGGTCCAGGCGCTGTCTATAGCCACTACAACGAGAGCCGACTCAGGGGACCACAGCGAACCACCCGAGGGCATGACCGCCCAAATAGGGCTGCCGCTGATGCCCGGCAGCGACGGAGCTTCAACTTCATTGCCGTTTCCGTCAATTGCTTTGTCTCCGTATGCAAGAATGAGATCTACATCGTCATGTCTCTTATCGTGCTGTGGCGTCGGACCAAAGTATCTACTGGTGCGCAAGAAGGCAGGATTGGCGCGGACCAAATCGTCTGCGGCCGGCAGGACCAGTGAATTTGGATAGCCGAAAATCAGAAACTCGTTCATCGCAGACACCGGCCGAAGGGCTGCGAGGTTTTTAACGGTCAGGCAATCCCATTTCAGTTTGGCCACCACTTCATCCGAGAGTGGGAAGATGCCCACATCGATGTCGGCCGTTGCCGTTTGATTGGTCCTATGAATCGCCCCCGGTCCCAACGTAGTGACTGTGGTCTCATACGGACCCACGGGAACGCCGATGTGTTCAAAACCAGCGGGAACCAGCCGGTCGAAAACGTGAGCGGCCGTTACGAAGAAAGTCCGAGACCCAACCCTCAGCAAGCAACCGCACCCCCGGATTGGATCGTTGTTGATATTCCTCTCGTCAAGCAGGGGAAGCACGCGCCGATACAGAAAAAGCCAGACCTTGCCCACTTGCGACTTCGTCCAGGGCCTTGGAGACTGTCTAGCGGAGCTTTCCATGAGTTGATTGTACCGAGGTTCCCGAGCTAACGCACCGCGTTTCAATGCTGCGGGCAGCGATGCCGTGAGCGGCGCGCGAGAAAGTTCTCGAATATTCCAAATACGCCCCTGTTAAATCGAATCGCAACGCCGGCCACCGCTCCCCCATCCGCGCCAGCGCGATCCACGGCGACCAGTCCTCGCTGGGAAAGCGGAACACCGCGACCGGCTTGAGGCCCGACCGGCCATGCAGCCGCTGCTCCATCGCCAGCTCCACTTTAGATGTTTTTGAGCGCGAGTACCTCGCGGGCAGGGGTGCGGTCGCCGGTGCAGCTGATCATCCGGGGCGCCTGGAGGAAGCGAAGCGTGAAGCCCAACTGCTCATAGAGAGACACGATTCGATCCGTGGCCTGGTTCGAGAGCACGACCGGACCGGGATGCTTGGCGAGCCATGCGGCGGCTCGCGCCTGCTCCTCCCAAGCGAACCCCTCTTTGGCGTAGCTTGTGAACTCGACGTCGTAGGGCGGATCCGCGTAGACGAAATCCCCTGGCTCGAGCCGGATCGCCTCGAAGTCTCCGCAGCAGAACTCCCAGCCGGCAAAGACATCGCGGTAGGTATTGAAGTCACGCTTGTACGCGATGCGCGCATAGCGCCCGAAAGGCACGTTGAACTCGCCGCTCCGATTGAAACGGCACAGCCCGTTGTAGCCGGTGCGGTTGAGGTAGTAGAAGAGTCCGGCCGCTTCGCGCGTGCGGCCCCTTCTGTGGGTCAGAAGCTCGTTGAAGCGGGCGCGTTGGCGGTAATAGGCGCGCTCCTCGTTGGCCATCGGAGCGGAGATCGTGAAACCTCGCTTCAGCCAGCGATAGAAGTTGATCACGTGCGGGTTGATGTCATTGAGCAGCGCGCGGCGCGGCATGAGTCCGAGCGTAACCGCAAGGCCTCCGCAGAACGGTTCGACGAGTCGCCGGGTAGAGTGCCCCTGCCAGATCGGGCGCAGGTGTGGCACCTGCCATCGCTTGCCCCCCGCCCACTTGAGCGGTGGCCGCAGGCGTAAGTTGAGCTGCTCAGCGGGGCTGGCTGCGACCGGCATCCCACTTTCACATACATCAGCGCCGGCTATCTCTCCTACACTGTGGGTCTCCGCACGCTTCAAGAATCTCGTCCACGAGCAGGCGCTGCTTGAGTCCGGCGAGAATGAAACTCCCGATCGGAGATTGGTCTTCCTGACGGCTCGGGAATAAACTCCGATAATCCCGCCCGGCTCTGGGTATGCCCGTGGCGAGTTTTACTAGCCCCGCATCAGCACCAGGCGCGCGCCGACCAGGCTCAATACCTCGTTGGTTCCGTCCTCGATCAACGAGGCGCGCGCATCGCGGAAGATCTTCTCGATCGGGTACTCGCGGCTGAGCCCATTGCCGCCGAAGAGCTGGATAGCGTCGCTGGCGACCTCGAACGCCGCCTGCGTGCAAAAGGTCTTGGCCGCGATGGCGTACTCCAGGGCGGGAACCGCGGCGTCGGTGTTGTAAGTTATCGCCGCGCGCGACAGCAGCCGGCTCGCCTCGACCTTGGTGAACATTTCGAACAGCCGCTTCTGGACGAGCTGATGCTCGCAGATCGGTTTGCCGCCCTGCACGCGTTGTTTGGAATAGTCCAGCGCGGCTTCGAAGGCGGCCCGTGCGACGCCGGTGAACACCGCACCCATCGCGCCGTTGGGCCCGCCGCCGCGTCCGCTCACCATCTCCGCTGGTTTGTCGGGCGAAACCAGCATGTAGCGGCTCGGGATGCGCACGTTGTCAAAGAAGATCTCACCCTGGTTGAGCGCCCGCTGGCCGATTTTGTTGAGCGGCTTGCCCTTGGATACGCCCGGCAGATCGAGCGGTACGAAGGCCACGCCGCGGCCCATGATGCTCCCGAGCTTCGGGTCGGCGATCAGGATCATCAGCCCGTGGGTCGCGATCGTACCGTTGGAGACCCACGCCGACTTCTGTCCGTTGATCACGTAGGAGTCGCCGTCGCGCTCGGCCACCACATACCCGGAGATTCCGCCGTCCCCTGCGTCGCCCATCAGGCCCGTCGCCCAGTCCGAGCCGTGCTGCGGTTCCGTCACCGGCCAGCATCCGATGAAGCGCGCCTCGCGGTCCGCGGTGTAGGGTTTGACGAAATTGTCGATCAGCTCCTTGTCGCCGGCGCCTGCCAGCGCCGCGAACGGAAAGCTCGCCACGCCCAGGCACAAGGCCAGGTCGCCACTGCCCCAGCCGAGCTCCTCGAGAAAGATGTGCGTAGCAAGCCCGTCCAGCCCAAGCCCGCCGAGCGCGCTCGGGATGCCGGAAGTGTGGTAGCCGAGCCGGTAGGCCTTTTTGAGAAAGTCCCACAGCGCGGAGCCCGGCGCGATCACCTCTTCGGGGTCGTCGATGCGATCGAGCGCGGTCGCGGTCGGGCGCATCACCTCCTTGGCGAAGCGATGCACATTGTCGCGCAGCGCGCGGTGCTCCTCAGGCAGGTGAACGTCCAATTCCAGGTAGGTTTCCATGCCCCTTCTCCCTCGATCCGATCGCTCCGATCGCTTACTTCGATCCGATCGCTACGAGAGTCTCAGCCGACTCGGCGCGCCCCGGGCTGCCGCGAAAGAGGACGCTGTAATAGGGGTCGCGCAACGCGGCCACGAAACCAGCCTGTGCGATGCAGCCTTCGACTTGTTCGAGCATCGCGCGATTCGGATCGGGCAGCCGTTTCCCAACCGCGGTCATCACGGCGTTGATCGCGTTGATCGATCCGGTGCCGCAGAGATCGTTCGCGCCGGAGCGCAGCGCCGTGGCGGCCACGCCGTAACCCATCGTGCGCCAGACCGCGCGATGGTTGGCGATATTGTCCAGAGCGAGCCGCGCGATTGCGACCTCCCGGATATAGTCTCGCGCGGTCTGCTCCGGGTCGGCAGCGATTACCTTGTCGTTGAGCCGGGTCGGTTCCAGGCGCATCGGCCAAACCTTGAAGGCGGCGAAGCCGTTCTGGTAGCAATCGAGCGCGCGTTGCTGCTGGTCGCGCAGCGCGAGCAGATGCTCGACGCGATCGGCCGGGGTCTCGCCGAAATTGGTCACCATGCTGACCCACGGAATCCAGAGCCCGAGTCGCTGGGCCGCATCGATGATCCTGAACCAGTCCTCGCGCCCGATTCGGGTCGGCGCGACTCGCGCGTGTACTTCGTCGACCAGGATTTCGGCGGCCGAACCGGGCATTCCGTCGAGTCCGGCCGCCTTCAGATCGGCCAGCAGGTCGAGCGCGCCGCGTCCGGTAAGCCGCTCCAGGCCGAGAATTTCCTCCGGGCTGAGCGCGTCAACGTGGATGTCCGGGTACTGCGCCTTCAGCAACCGGAAGAGCTCGAGATACCATTCGAACGGCAGATCCGGATTCACGCCGCCCTGAATCAGGACATCGAGCCCTCCGATTCGCTTGACGTCGTCCATTTGGCGCACGATCTCGTCGTAGCTCAGCGTGAAGGCGCCCTCCTGATGCTTGGCGCGGTAGAATGCGCAGAACTTGCACGCCACTACGCAGACGTTGGTGTAATCGATATTTCCGCCGATCGAGTAGGTCGCGATCTCCGGATCGGTCCGTCGCAGGCGCAGCTCATGCGCCGCGGCTGCGACCTCGCCGGCGGGAAGTTCGTAGAGCGAAAGAACCTCGCCGGCCGACAGACGATGGCCGGCGAGCGCGCGATCGAGCACGTTGGCGGTGAAGATATGTCCGCTGGCAGCCATCACCCATTCTCCTTTGGTGGCCTGGGCCCGTCACGGCGCCGCAGCCGCCATCGCCTGGGTCGAGAAGAAACTCTTGTCCACTGCACCCATGTTGATGTACCAGGACTCGCGCTCGGCAGTGTCGGGCGCGGGTGAATAGCAGGTCGAAGCGAATCCGCTCTTGAGGTCGGCGATACTGGCGGCCGCCTGGAACACGCGCTTGAACGGGTAGATGGCAACGCGCGCATCTGGTACCGGGCGGTCGCGATACGCGGTCCATCGCGTATAGTTCCGCCACAACTCGCCGCGACGATCGTACAGATCCTGATAGACAACGCTAACCGCCTCCGAATCGATGTACAGAACGTGCGCCCCGTACATCTCCTCGGGCACCCGCTTGCGCCGGGCCGTGCCCTGCACGACATAGATCCGGCGCATCTCCCAATTCTCGGTGCACGCGCTGGCGCCGCCGTCGGTCGGGCACGGCGCTTCCGGGATGGTTGACGCGTTGACGCAGGCAAGCATGCTGCGCTCGGCGAGGAAGCGCCAGTCGTAGTTCTCGTTTTTCGCCAAGAAGCCCTGGAAGTTATCCGGCCCCCAGGTGATCGCGCCGGGAGTGCTGCTCATGAAGGACTCGTTCATGCGGCGCAAGCGGCGATTGCCGGGAATCCACCACCATGAGTCATCGCCCCTGGCCGGGTCGGCATAGCGATAGCGCACGTAGCCGCGCCCGCGATCCTCTTGCGGCGCCAGGAACGGATAGAACCCGATTAACATGTAGCGCCCCGAAGTCAAAAAGTCGCGATCGACCGGCATCGGCTCGACCTCGGTGCGCCCGACCAGGTTGTAGCTGGCGAGATGGCCGAACTCGAAACTGTCAATCGGACGGTAGCGATGACCCAATCCGCCATACACGCTGACACAGGTAAAGTCGCGCGAGTCGTAGTCGTCGGTCGAGCTCGGCCGGAACGTGTTGTTCCACATCAGCTTGGTCCCGGCGTCGGGGTCGTTGGGATCGATGAACGGGAACGGCTGTCCGGCCACGTATCCTATGAGGCTGCGACGATCGGTGGTGAGCCGCACCTGCGCGGCGTACTTCTCTGTCGCTTCCCGGTACGGCGGCGGCCATTCGATTCGCTCGCTCGGCACGACCTTCATCGACATCCCGCCCACTATCCTCAGGTACACGCCGGGAGAAACCAGGTTCTTCACCCGGTTCGCGTCTGCCGCGCCGATCAGATCGCCGGGTCTGACCTGCGCCGACGCCGGCAGTGCAGCGAGGCAGGCGACCGAGAGCACACAAATCAGCAGAAGCCTGCTCATCCCAATTCTGAATTGAGGCACGTAGTTTCCGAGCCTTCGCTATAGACTCGCCCTTCGGTAGCACGGCTCGTGCCGTCCCCAGAATCGAGCACCCGCAAGTCGAGCCGGCAAATATGTAACGCTTCGCTACAGGTCTTGACGCGGATGGAGCCAAGAAGCGGCCTTCGATCCAGGCTGACAGAGAGGCGGCGTTATCCGCCGAGAACGTGCATGCTCACCGCGCGGGCGCTGTCCGCGCTTCTTTCGACGAAGCCGCCGGGCTTGTTCCAGATTGCATTGCGGATGCACCGCTCGAGCGCTGCGCGGCCCTCTCCTGCGCGAAGGGGATTTCGCAAATCGATGCCGGCGGGGGAGAACAGACACGCAAAGAGGTGCCCGTCGGCGGTCAGGCGAATCCGGTCGCATTGCGCGCAGAACGGATTCGAAACCGTCGATATGATCCCCAGCGGATAGGTCCCGTTGAGAACGTAATACGTGGCCGGCTCGCGCGTGCGCGGCATGCGCTGAACTTCGAACTCGCGTTCGAGCGTCGCAACGATTTCCTTTTCGCTGAAGACCTTGTCGGGACTCCACAAGCCGCGCCCGTCCAGCGGCATGAACTCGATTAGCCTCAGCGGAAGCTTCGCGGCGTAGCCGAATCTCGCCAGCGGTATGATGTCGCCCTCGTTGCGGCCACGAATCACGACCGCGTTCAGCTTGAGCGGCAGGCCCACGCCGCGCGCAGCCTCGATGCCGTCGAGGACCTCGCCCAAACTGCCGCCTCCGGTAAGGCTCGCGAACCGGGGCGGTGACAGCGAATCGAGGCTCACGTTGAGGTCGTCAAGTCCGGCGTCCGCCAGCCCCCGCGCATCTCTGCCCAGGAAGGCCCCATTGGTGGAGAGCGAAACGCGACGCAAGCCGAGCGGGCGCAGTCCGTGCAGCATCGCGACGAAGCGCGGCGTATCGCGGCGCGCCAGCGGCTCGCCGCCGGTGAGCCGAATCTGGTCGACTCCGAACCAGCGGACGAAGGCCCCCGCCAGCGTAAAGAGCTCCTCGAACGAGAGCAGCTCCGGTTTGGGGCGCCAGCCGGGATGGTCCGGCATGCAGTAGATGCACCGGAAGTTACAGCGATCGGTCAGCGAGAGGCGAAGCTTCTTCTTGGTCTGGCCGAAGCGGTCCAGCAACGCGCCGCTACGCGCCACCGTCTGTGCTTGGCCGACAGCCGTCTCGTCACTCATCGTTCATCGCTCCGCAGACGCCGTCAGAATGGGAAGCCGCCGAAACGCAGCGAGCCTCCGATCACCACCGCCACCATCGAGGCAATCGCGTTGTAGCGCGCGAACCATCGCATCCATCCGGCCCAGTACATCGCCCCGGTTCGGGCGCCTTCGACCTGCTGGCGGGTGGCATCATAAGGCAGCTTCATCACCACTTTGCCCCGCAGGTAGAAGGTCAGGATTGCGGCGTTGATCGCCAGCGTCAGCCAAATGAACATCATGATCAACAGTGCAACGCCGGATCCGGTCCCATAGAATTTCGCCGTCACGAGCTGCCCGATTGTCGAAAGACGCCAGAGCATCAGGAGCCCGCTCAGCGGCAGTCCACCCAGTGCGACCCAGTTCAGCCAGGCGAAATCGACCCCCAATCGGTCGGCCAGACGCGCGGCCTGCCCGGGGGGTATCAGGTCGAGGCGCGGCGTCAGCAGGAAGTCCAGAAACACGTTCGACCCGACGAAAACCGCGGCGAACAGCACGTGAAGTCCGATCAGGATCTGCAGTTCGATATCTATAGTCACCGACCACTCCGATAGCTCCCGACCCGGATCCGTTCCAGGTCTGATTCAAGCGAACCAACCAGCTCCCGCCCGCATCCTTCCACCTTGACCGCGCGCACCGCCCAACTCCCGCAATAGTCGCAGCACTCGCAATCCAGCGAGCAGCGGTCGTCCTGGAAGAAGCGCAGAAACCCGTCCAGTTGCGCACTCTCGATCCGGACCGTGCCGGGCTTGACCGGCTGGGAGAAGACCGATTCGGGGAGTTGGGTGCCGACCAGCAGCCGCGCCACGTCGTCGCAGCGTCTTGCACGGTAGGCTGCGCCCACCGCCTCGATCCAGTCGGTGTGCGAAAGGCCCTCCTCCATCTTCTCGCGCCCCGCGATTTTGAATAGGTCGATGCCGAGCTCCTCGTAGAGGGCGACGTCCTCGGGGCGGATCCAGGGCGAGCGGAGGTATTCGATCGGATCGAGTGCGCGCTTGAGCGAGCACTGGTAGTAGCAATAGTCGACATAGTATCGGTTGGCGATACTTTCCCGGGAATGCGAAATCATATTGGAGTGGTAGTTGCGAATCGGGCAACTGAGCATGCATCCTTCGTTCACCACCAGCGACAGGCAACAGCGCACCGCCTTGCGCATCGCGCTGAGATGGCGGAAGTCGCGATTCACCTGCGGATCGAGATGAATCACGGTCGCGCCCATGTCCTCAAAGAACCTGGCCTTGCGCGGGTCGTTGACGGTGGCGAGCACCGAGACGTGCAGCTCGAGCTCGGGAAAATTCTTGCGCACCAGCTCCATCACGAACGGATTGGCGGTGACCACGGCGTCGGCGCCCACCTCGACCAGCCACTGGAGGCGCTGGAGCAGTTCGCCGCGCCCCTCCTCGGAAAACTCCTTGTTGCCGAGGCAGGTCGCGTTCATCACGTAGACCAGCTTGATGCCCAGCGCTTTGGCCTGCCCGATATGCGCTGCGATGCTCTCTTCGCTGGCCTGCGAAAGCACCAAGGAGGGGCGCAAGGTCGCCTCGCTGGGCAGACTGCCGTAGATATAGGAGGGAGCCAGCGGGGCGATCTTTCCCAGCAGTTCCGGGTCCCAGTTGGTCGGCAGCATCAGCTTCATGGTCGCCTCGCTCAACCGGCAAGCCGCCGGATTTCGCGGCCCTCTATTATCTGGCGGAATCCCCAATTGATCTTGAGGTCGCCGAGCCATGTAATCTGCACGCGCGCGACGCCCAGCCATTCGCGCATCCGCCCCACCAGCTTCTCCTGGTTGGTGGCCGCGCCCTCGATGGCAATGTTGAGCACCGTGGCGCCGTTGCGAATCAGCAGCACGTTGCGCCCGATCAGCGCGGGGTCTTCCTCGACGCACAGCCGCGCGTCATACGCGGTCACCCGCCGCCCTCCCGCCATCACGCTGCTCTCCGGGCGTCCGTAGATTTTGAGTCTGCGAAAGCCGCATCCACACGGGCACGCGCCAGGCAGAAACGCAGCGATATCGCCGGTGCGGTAGCGCACGAAGATACTGCCCGCCGCCGTCAGCTTGGTGACGACCAGCTCCCCGCGCGTCCCCGCCGGGACCGCACGGCCGCCGGCGTCGAGCACCTCCAGGTAGCAGACGTCCTCGTGCGCATGCGGCGCGCTGTGCATCGAACACTCATCCAGCGCGGCCCCCTCCTGCGTGCCGGAGCGCTCGAAGATGTCGCCCACCTGGAGGCTGTCACGCAAGAACTCGCGCAGCCGCGGCGTCAACGGTAACCCGACCGCGACGATGGAGCAGACGCTGCGGAACAGATCGCGCAAGGCGAGCGGATGCTCGCGATCGCGGCGGATCAGCGAGAGCAGGAACGGCGCGGTGGTGGTTACGAATTGGGGGCTGACCCTGCCGAGCGTGCCCAGGAACGAGTCCATGTAGTCGGAGCCCATGCTGCCCCAAAAGAACGCGCTGCGGCCTCCCAGGCAGGCCACCGCGTGAACCTCGCAGGCCGCCAGGCGATGCCACACCGGGCTCATCAGCAGCGCCGTCATCCCGGACCTGAAGCCTGCCCATCGAAAGCCCCGCATCGTGGGCGCGATATACGCCTCTTCCTCCTCGGGGCTGAGCCACACCAAGAGCGGCTCGCCCGAGGTGCCGCGAGTGCTGAATCCGATCGGGCCGCGGGTCGAGGCTGACCAACTCTGGCCTGCATTGACCAAGTCCTGCTTTTCGACGATCGGAAGGCGGCCGATATCCTCCATCGAGCTCAACGAATCCTCGCCGACCCGCGCATCGGCCCACAGCCGGGCATAGAAGGGAACGCGGACACGTGCATACGAGACCACCTCGCGCAGGCGCTCGAGCTGCCAGGCCGCGAGGCGGTCGCGATTCCACGACTCGATTCCCCCCGGCGGCTCGTATGCGATGCGGCACGGTGCGGGGCTCACTTGCACGGTCGGCTTCATGCTTCGGCGCCCCGAACCGGGTAGCGGATGCACCAGTCGTCAGGTCCAGCCTGGCACTGACCAGGCGGCATCACCATCGTCGCCTGCAACTCGTGGGGTTGCGCGCAGGCCAGCCGCAGGTTTCGCACGGCGTTCGCCCTGAGGCTGTAGAAACCGCCGCGCAGATGAAAAAATCCGCATGCAGGGCATTCCGGCGCGATCAGCATCGAGGATTCGACGTGCAGCATGTAGCGCCAGGGCAGCGTGCGAAGCGGCACCGATTCATCGTCGTTGAAGGAAACGATCATGCGCAGGTCGGCGCCGCCCAATCTCGCCGCGGTCTTGCGACTGACCTCGTGCAGGAGATCGGCCACCTCCGCCCTGACGACCACAACCGCGGCGCCGAGCTGGGCGAGCACCGCCGGGGTGAGCGTGATGCGCTCGGTGGCGGCGTCGAGGCATACGAACCTCCCGCCCAGACGCTCCGCCACGCCGCGCGAAAGACCGGGCATCAGCAGCGCCGAGCCCAGGAACGAAAGCGGGCTGCTCCCGAAATCCTGGACCGCGATCGTCGCGCCGTCTCCAACCCCCATCAGGCGGTAGCACCAGACCAGATGCTCCGCCCAAAGCTCGAGGTCGCGCGGCCCGAGGCGGAGCTGTCCGCCGGGCACGTCGAAGATGACGCGCGCTTCGTCAGCTCGCGGTTGCCGCGGCCTGGCCATCTCTCTGCTCATACAGGATCACCACCCCAACGTGATCCATGGTCGCGATCTGGCGGGTCCGGAGCACCGTGCCGATACGCACCTCGGCGTTGCGTTTGGGCTCCGCATATCCGACCATCGCCGACAGCGTTTCCACTCCGACTTCGGCCTGCTCGAGCATCTCCCACGGCACGATCGAAACTTTGCCGGTGCCGGGATCGATCGGGATCAGCGATACGTTGACCAGCGGCAGGCCGTGGCCGTGAATCGGCATCCACGTGGGATGAGGCGCGACGACCGGGCCGAGCTCGGGCAGGCCCCAGAGCGGAAAGATCGGGCGCCGGCAGAGCCTTTCGAACTTCCTGCGCCACCTGGGCGTGAAATATCCGGTGGAGACGAAGATATAAGGCATCTCGGCGATCGCGCGCGGCACGTAGCCATCGCGGATCATCGCGTCGGCATCGTGGCGGGAAAGAATCAGGTATCCCTTGGTCAGAATCGGCGAGTGCCGGTTGGCCTTCAATTCCTCGACCGACGTGAACACCACCGGCATCCCGTACATTAAGGCGAGCACCATCGCCGCCACTGTTTCCCACGAGCCGATTCCGGCTTCCATGCATACGAACGGCACCTCGCGAAGCTTGACGATGAACGCGGCGAGCGCCGCCGCCATCGCCGACAATGAGAAGTGCGAGTGAACCACGACGCTCCGTCCGGAGGGCAACAGCACTGCGGGCTCGGTCGCGCGCCTGGAAGGGCCTTCCTTGAAGGCGCCCTTCAACTCGTCGCGCCGAAGCGTGGCAACGCCGGAGTTGCACAGCGCGTCGCTCGCGAAGCCCGCGGTAACAATCGCCGCAACCTTGGCCTCGGCAAGTTGGGCCTTGAGCAGATCGGGAGCGGCGTGATTGACGAGAAAGACGGGACGGCCGGCGAACAACGCGCCCAGCAGCAGCCGGGCGCCTTCGAGCGGATTGCTCTCCCCGATCGCAATCGCCCCCGCAGGTGCCGAAGCTTGTATGCCGCCGGCGATTTCATTCGCCTGCGCGAGCAGCTCCGCGTAGCTCACAGTGGTACTGCCCGAAGCCAGCGCCGGTGCGCTGCCGTCCTTGGCGAAGCGCTGGCGCAGGATTCGGTCCAGCGGCTGATGAGCAACCGGAACCCGACGCGGAACACCCGCGGGCCAGTACCACGACGGCAACGCACCCCCAACCTTCGACATCCGTGGCTCCTCGGCAAAGCGGACAGCTTTTTCCCCGTCCGCTCATGCGGGCGTATCGCAACGCATTTCGTATGCCATCGCGCAGCCGGGCTCGAGACTGAGAAGGAGCCCGCGATCTTCAAGCGAAGCGTGACGACCGGGTGGTGCCAAAGGTTCCAATTGACTTGTTTCGTAAGGGGCCAAGTCGAGACACCGTTTGTGGCCTGGGCCGAGGAAATTGCCCCGATTTCATGGCTTATTCCTTGCTCATGCTTTGCGCGGATTCCCGGAGAAGGCCAATGAAAAAGCTTACCCGCCAAGAGTTTCTCACCATGATGGCTTGGGGCGGCGTGGCAATCCCGGCTGCGCTGATGAGCTTGGGCTCGCTGCGCTTCCTGGTCCCCAACTTCACCTTCGGTCCGCCAAGCGTGATCAAGATCGGAAAGCCCGGCGAGTTTCCGGCCGGCACCCAAATCTTCCTCAGCAAGGAACGCTTGTTTGTCACCTCGACGGAGGAAGGAATCATGGCGATGTCCGCGACATGCACTCACCTTGGATGCGCGATCGCCAGGGTCGAATGGGGCTATCAGTGCCCGTGCCACGGCAGCAAGTACGATTCCCAGGGCCGCGTCCTCGCAGGACCGGCGCCGGTGGCGCTGCCCTGGTTCAGAATTTTCGAGGGACCCGACGGCGACCTGCTGGTGGACACAAGTCGACAGGTTCCAGGAGGGACCTATGTCAAACTCGTGTGATTCGATTGGCAGGGTGCGGAAAAAAGTTTTTCGAGACGAGACACTTTGCCGTTGGTAGAAGCACCCTGCATCAAACGGCGTGTCTGCGCCGCCGGCGCGATCCTGGTCGTGGGCTGTCTGATCGGCTTGTCGAGCGCTGCTGAGCGCCCGGCAGCCGGCGAAACCTCGGCCGCGCTCCCTTCGGAAGCATTGCTGGTAGCTACTATTCGATGGGGCTCCACTACGCTGTCGGCGCTCGATCTTCGCGGCGGCGCACTAGTACCGATAGTCACCAAGCCGTCGGCTGAAATGGATATTGCGGCCGCGCCGGGACGGGTTGCGTATCTGGTACGCGAAGGCAGCGATCCGACCAGGAATTACGTAGAGACCCTGGATTTGCGGACGCGCCGCACGTACCGATTCAAGCCGCCCGCCGGATTCGCGCTGTTGGGATTCGCACTCGACCCCGCTCGCAGCGACATTGCCTACAGCGCGATGGATATCCGTAACAGCCGGAGCCGGCGCGCGTACTGGCAGAGCGCCCTGGCAGACCTCGAGACCGGCAAAGATCGAATCTACCTTTCCTCCGGCCCCCAAAGCCTAACCGGCGAGGCGATTCCGATCCCGTTCGGATGGTCCCCGTCAAGCGGAGAGATCTATTTTCGCGGCCTGATGCCGTTTCGGGGCTCGATCGACGGCGACCTCTGGGCGATGCGCGAGGACGGCTCGGGTTTGATACGGCTGCTGGCCGACTCGGAATATGTCGGACGCCCCGCGCTCTCGCCGGATGGAAGTTTCCTCGCCTACTTGTCGAGCCGGGCCGACCTGTTGCCGGTCAGCCAGATCCGGACACCCGGCGCGCCGCCGGGAAATACGCTGACGGTGATGGACCTCGCGACGGGCCGTAAGACCTCCGTCACGGGAAAAGCCGGCGTGACTTTCGGATGCGTAAGATGGTCGGCCGCCGATGATGAAGTCATGGCCGAACGCCGAGAACCGCGCGAGGGCGGCCCCGATGCTCTCGCCCTGGTGAGCGGGTCCGCCGGGGACTCCTTCCAGCTCAGGGACCTCGCCGCCCAGCCATCTGTGGAGGCGGCCGTGGTCGATATCGCGAGATGCCGCGCGGGCGGTCCGCTGTTCTGGGTCGAGAGAGACCAACGCCAAAGCCGGCTGCGCACTGCGCGCAGCAGCCGGGACGCGGCCACGCTACTGGCCCTCGGCGGCGGCGAGCTCCGGGTAATCGGCTGTCTGGGAGGAAACATACTTGAACGGCGCTGAGCAAGAGTCGCCGGCCCGCGAGAGCGGCCGCGATGGTGCCGCGGCTTTCGGTCTCAAGCGGCTGCTCGGATTTACGGCCCGCGCACCAGGCGCGCTTTATCGCTCGGTTTTCCGCGGCGCATACCCGACTACCGCGCGTCAACGCCTTGCGGTGGTGGTAAACAACCTGGTCCTTCACGTCCATCCTACGCGGGTTTACCAGCGAAGTCTCAGTCCCAGTTATACTCTCGGCCTGGGACTGATCTGCTTCTACTTGTTCGTTATCGAGTGGATAACCGGCGTGTACCTGATGTTCTACTACGAGCCGTCCACTGCTGCGGCGTACGGCCGTATTCTGGATCTCGACTACGTGGTCACGGTGGGCCGCGTGATGCGCAACCTGCATCGATGGGGCGGCGAGGCGATGGTGGCGGCGGTGGTGCTTCACATGTGCCGGGTCTTTTATACCGGAGCCTACAAGGCTCCGCGCGAGTTCAACTGGGTACTTGGCGTGGGACTTCTGTTTCTGACCCTCGCCCTGAGTTTCACCGGCTACCTGCTTCCCTGGGATCAGCTTTCGTTCTGGGCGATCACAGTGGGTACCAATATCGCGACTTATGCGCCGGTGCTGGGACCCAAGTTTCGATACATGCTGCTGGGCGGCAACACCGTGGGAAGCGACGCGCTGTTGCGATTCTATACCCTGCACGTTATAGCCGTGCCTTCGCTCGGCGTAGTGCTAATCAACTATCACATCTGGCGCGTCATCAAGGATGGCGGCCTCGCTCATCCGAGCGAGAACGATACGGCCAAGGCCGCAGCGTCGGCGCCCCCGAGCGTGGTCCAGACCTTCCCAACGGTGCTCTACGTCGAGTTGACGGTGTTCGCGGTGATGATGGCGGCGTTGCTGATGGCGTCGTTGATCTTCAACGCGCCGCTCGAGCAGCAGGCTAATCCCCTCCTGCCCAATAATCCGTCCAAGGCGCCGTGGTACTTTCTGGGGCTTCAGGAGCTGGTCAGTTACTCGGCGTTTTGGGGCGGCGTGGTGGTGCCGACCGCGCTGACCCTGTTCCTGGTCGTGCTGCCCTACTTCGATCGCCGGCGCAAAGGAATCGGCATCTGGTTCGCGCGCGAGCGTAGGCCGATCGTCGTGATCTGGACCCTGATCCTTGCCGGAATCATCGTGACCACCGCGATCGGTGTCTTTTGCAGGGGACCCAACTGGAAGTTCTACTGGCCCTGGCAGCAATGGCCGGGTCCTCCGACTTAGAATTCCATGGAGAGATGGGTCGCAATTTCCGGGATTGTTCTTACCCTCACGATCGGATGGGTGATGCGCGACGCGTTCCGTCAGGAGTGGACGGGCTACCAGACAACCTATTACCGATTGGCGCTCGTCCGGGCCGCCAATGAAGCGCAAAGAGAATGGGCCGGGAGCCAGCGGCGCGAGGTCAAACAGATCATCTCGACAGAGTTCGACACCGTCGAGCGCTGCGTGACCTGCCACACCGCCACAGATAATCCGGCCTTTCGGAAAGGAACCGAGCCGCTCAGAGAGCATTCTGACCTGCTCCAGAGCCATCCGCCCCAAAGGTTCGGCTGCATCGTGTGCCATGGCGGCGACGGCCGGGCCGTGACCACGATCGAGGCTCACGGCGAGAGCGGGATCCGGCCGGAACCGCTGTTGAGGGGCGAGTACCTGCAAGCCCCCTGCTACGACTGTCACGGTGAAACCCTTGCTCCACAAGCCATCTCATCGGTGCTGCGCGGCAAGCAACTAATCAATCGCTACATGTGCGTCGGCTGCCATCAGATCGAAGGCACCGGCGGCGAGGAAGGACCCGACCTGAGCAGCGTGGGAACCCAGCGCAGTTGGCTCTGGCTATATGCACACTTGGCGCGGCCACAAGCCGTAACGGTCGGCTCGACTATGCCGGTGTTTGCGATGTCCCGCGATCGGATCAGGGACATTGCCATCTACCTGATGACGCTTGGCAAAACCTCACCGTCACCAGTTCCCATCAGCGCTCGCGCTCGATCGGCTGAGAGCGCTCAGACGACCGAGGGGCCTGAAGCGGAGAACCTCGATGGACGTGAGGCGGCCGGGCCGGCAGCGGTGACGTACGATGGCCCAGCGCTCTTTTACGGGGCTGGCTGCGCGATCTGTCATTCCGTCGGGCGGCGCGGAGGCCAGGTCGGTCCGGCTCTTACGCATATCGGACGAAAGCGCAACGCCCGCGACCTTAAGCGGCTGCTAGGGGATCCCGGGCAAGTCACGCCGGACGGCAAGATGCCGCAACTGAATTTGAGCAAGAGGCAGATAGAAGCGCTTACTGCCTATCTCACCACCTTGCAATAGCTGAGCAGCGCCGTGTTGAAATCACCAGCAGGGTGCGGAAAAAGGATTTTCGAGACGGGACACTTCGCCGATCGCGGAAGCACCCTGCATGGCTTTTTCCGCAGCCTGATGGCCTTTCGGGAGCATCGCTGGCGGCCCTTGCGGGTTGCGGTGCTGGCCGCAATAGCCAGTATTGCGTTCGGATGCCGTTGGGGTGCGGACTCCGGGCAAAAGATGACTCCGCTCGAACGGCGCGGTGAGAGGGTGTTCACCGGCGAGCAGTGCTTCTACCACTGTCACACGTTCGGGGCCTCGCGGGGAAAAGACTACGATGCCCGCGACGCTCGCGCGGGGCTGCCGCCGGATCTTCCCAAAGCGCCGCGCCGGACGGCCGATTGGTACCGAGCCTACCTGGTCGATCCGCGGGCGGTGCTTCCGCAGAGTTCGATGCCGTCGCTCGACAATCTGTCCCGCAAGAAGCTCGACGCGTTGGTCGCATTCCTCGAACATCAGAACCAACAGAAGCCTTGGCAGCCTGCCCAGGCCCCGGCCGCCGCGGTTCCTGAAACCGGGAACGGACTGACCGAATACAACCAGGGCCGCGCGCTCTATGGCGCCAATTGCGGGGGATGCCACGGCGAATGGGGAAACGGCGGAGGACCAGTCGGGCAGTTGCTGGTGCCGGAGCCGCGCGACTTCACCGACTCCTTCTGGATGAGCAAGCAGACAGAGACCTATCTTTTTCCCGTGATCAGCGACGGCAAGCCGAACACCGCGATGCTTGGGTTCAAGGATTTGCTGACCGCGCACGAGCGCGCACTGGTCATGCGCTATGTCGAATACTTCGCCAATCCGGTGGCCAAGGAGCGCATAGAGCTCAGCCCGTTCCTGCGCCGAGTCCAAAAGTAACCGGAAGGAGAAGACGGCGCCGAAGCGTTTAGGCGCCCGGCCTAGCGCTGCACCTTTTCTGAGGCCTTGTATATCGGATTCGGCTGTCTCATATGGAGTGAAACCGGGGCGCGGCAGACCGTTTAATCCAGGGTCGAAAGAGGCCGCGGGAGAGCAGGAGTCGCCGCGCCGCAACTCGGTGAGAACTCGAACGGTCGCAGGAGCCGCGCAGCGAGCTCGGATTGCGCAAGGCGGAGTGACACCGAACAGGAGCAGGGAGGCGAAAATGGCACCACAGGTGTTTGTCGGCATCGACGTAGCCAAGGCGCAGTTGGTGGTGGCGATCCGGCCGAGCGGCGAGCGGTTTTCGGTGGATAACTGCGCGCGCGAGGTGGAGCGGTTGGTGCAAAGGCTCAAGGCGCTTGAGCCCGCCCGCGTGGTGCTGGAAGCCACCGGCGGTTACGAACTTTTGGCGGTCAGCGAGCTGGCCGGTGCCGGTCTGCCGGTGGCGGTGATCAACCCGCGCTGGATTCGCCGCTTCGCCCAGGCCATGGGTCAGCTGGCCAAGACCGACACCATCGATGCCGCCATCCTGGCGCTGTACGCGGAGCGGGCCGAGATCGAGCTGCGGCCGCTGCCCGACCAGCAGACCTTGGAGCTGCGGGCGCTGTGCGCTCGGCGCCGCCAGTTGCTCGAGATTCTGGTGGCCGAGCAGAACCGGCTTCAGAGCGCGCCGCGAGTGCTGCGCAAGGAGCTGTCCAGGCACATCGCCTGGCTCAAGGGGCGGCTCAAGGAGCTGGATTGTGAGCTCGACCGCATGCTGCGCAGCTCGGAAGTCTGGCGCAAGAAGGTCGAGATTCTCAGCAGCACGCCGGGCGTGGGCCAGGTGATGTGCAGCACGCTGCTGTCCGCGCTGCCGGAGCTGGGCACCCTCAGCGGCCGGCAGGCGGCGCGACTGGTGGGAGTGGCGCCGCTGAACTGCGACAGCGGAACCATGCGCGGGCGGCGGTTCATCGCCGGCGGACGTCACTGGGTGCGCAATGTGCTCTACATGAGTGCGCTGTCGGCGGTGCGCTGCAACCCAGTTTTTCGCGCCGACTACCGTCGGCTGCGGGAGCGGGGCAAACCGGCAAAGGTTGCCCTGGTGGCGGTGATGCGCAAGCTGATCGTGACCCTCAACGCCATGCTCAAACATAACACCCCGTGGAGGACGCCATGTCCCCTCCCCGCCTAGCCCGACCCGTTGCCCACAAGTCCACAGGCAGGATGCTTGGCGCATTCCCAGAGCCTGTGGACCCTGTGGGCAACGCGCCCGCATTGACTTCCAACACGGTCGCTCTCCCTATGATCATAGGGAGAGGGCTCAGAAGCGCTGCTCCTCGGGCAGGTGGCGAGTGCCGGTTCTTTTTTTTGGAACGCTCTGAACGTCACCCTCAGCCCGAAAGCCTCGGTTTCAAGCAGAGCGATCGCGAACACCTTTGCTAAATCCAATAAAGGGCCCTCCGGGCTCGGAGGGCCCTCTTGTTGCCGACCTTGTGCTAGCGCCGGCAATTATTTGCCGGCTTTGCCGTTGTTGCTGCCGACGCCGGTACAGAAGTCCCAGCCGGTCTTGGCCGCGTAGCCCGAGTACGGGCCGCAGAAGCCCTTCGTGAGGTCGTGGAAGTCGGCCGCAACCGCGCGGTTGGCGTAAATGGTGGCGAGCTCGGCCGCGCTCGAGGCGGCGAAGTGGCCGGCCGAGTTCACGATACCGGCCAGCATCGGCGACGCGACGCTGGTCCCGCCGATGACGTACCAACACGGAGGCCCCGGGTAGCATCCTCCAAAGTTGTCCAGCACCCACACCCCGGTGACGGGATTGGAATCAGCGGAGAGGTCGGGAACGCCACGTTGGGTTCCGACCATGGCGCTGACGGTGTTCTGGTAGGTCGGGCGGGCCTCATAGGAACTCACGCCGCCGCCGGCGGAGTCCCAGGAGAGTTCGTAGAGAAAATTGCCGGTTGTTGCGTTACGCGCCGTGGTGGTGCCGCCGGCGGACACGACGTTAGGGGAAGTACCGGGCCAAAGGACCCCGGGGCTGTCGCCGGACGATGCGAAGTAAACGACCCCCGCCTTGACGAAATTCGAATCGTACGCCGTCTGGCCGGGAAACTCGCCGCCTCCCCAACTGTTGGAGACTTCTCCACCTCCGGCTACCGCCACCTTGTCGCCGGCACACGCCTCGGCCGTTTTCAGGTCGTCATAACAACTCGAGGCCGCCTCCACCAGGAAGCTCTTGGCCCCTGGCGCCATCGCATGAGACCACTCGATATCCAATGATTCCTCAAGTTCCCAGCCGCCTGAGGGGTCTTGCGCAGGCTGCGGCCCGCCACAAGGTGTCGAAGGCGGCGTACAGTCACAAGAAGAGTCGCATTTCGCGGATGCGGCGAAAACCCTCGAGAAGTTTGCCGCCGGAAGCCCGAACTGCTTCGAGAACGCGGCCAGATCAGCCGCCGCATTCGGGTCGTCATACGCATCGACGATAGCTATGGCTTTGCCGCCGCCGGTCGCGTGCGCGCTCACCGTGTTGGGATTGCAGCCGGCAATCTTCGTGGCGAGACTGTACAGACAGGCGATCGAGGCCGGCGTCTCAAAGGCATATCCGGAATAAGGCGGGCCGCTGGACTGAGGCGCCCCTCCGGCCGGCGCGAAACTTGGCACAGGAGTGGGAGCGCCGACATCGGCGTCGCCGGCCGGCTCAACGGTGGCCCCCGCGCCCTCGCCGGGCGGTTGGGCCGTCGATGCCGCGGAGGCCGGGACGAATATTCGCAGCGGAGTATGGGCGCGAACACCGATATCGCCCGGGTGCTCGATTGCGGACTCAGGAATGATCACTCTGCCCTCGCCCGACTTGGCGGGTGTCGGGTTTGCGCTCGAGTTCTGCGCTCGCGCGGACGTCGCGAAGCCGAACAACAGCACGGCCGCACCAACAGCGATTGCTTCAATTCGACGCGTCATGAGATTGAGTCCTCCTCCACGCTTCGCGGTGTTCTGCTCAGCGCGAGAAACCTACAAAATGTCATTCTATTTATCCTTGCTGTTATTAGCGGACGGAGTCAACTGCTGCGGATGCGCTCGGAAAAAGCGTCATTTCCGGGCGTTGCGTGCCCGCCAGATGCGAAGCCGGCCTCTCCCGGAGCCGCTGGAAAGACCGTGGGCCAAAATAAAACCTTGCCGAGCGAGCCCATTGAGTCTATACGGGGAGTTGGAACCGGAGAGTCAAACCGGAAATCCTGGTTAGAATTCGCTGCTTCGATCGCCAGCAAATCAGCGCCCGGAGGCTAATTATACCGTGAGAATAAACAGATTAGATTCTCATAGCCGCGACGAACAAGTGGCGGTCAGGTGTTCGCGTGCGGCTATCGTCGCCGCGTTCCTGGTCGCGCTCGGAATTCTTTCCGCATCCATGCGGGCGCGGGCCGGTTGCGGCGGTGTTTTCAACTCCATCAGCGCCTGCGGCACCACGCGATCAATACGGCAGGATGCTATGAGCTGACGGGCGCCCTGAGCGCCACCACGGCCGGCCAGACCTGCATCACCATCGGCACTTCTAATGTTCTGCTCAAGTTTAACGGACATTCCATCAACGGGCCCGGCTCAACCAGCACGGGCGTCGGGATTCGGGTGCTTCCCAACTTCGTTAACTCAAAGGCCGTTACAGTTGCCGTAAGCAATGTGCGCATCGAGGGTGAGGGTCAGTACGTCAGCAGCTTCAAGGTCGGAGTGCTTGTCGGCAAGCCCACTTCGACACCCGGACCGAACCACATCACGATCGACAATCTGAACGCCCAGAGCAACGTCGCCGATGGAATCCAGTTAATCAACACTTCCTTGTCCGTGGTGAGCGCTGACAGCGCCGACTACAACCTCGCCAACGGCATCGAGATCGACGCCGGATCGAAGAGCAACCTGGTAACCGCGAGCACCGCGAATAGCAACAAAGTATATGGCATCTGGCTTTACTCTGCCTCGGGCAACGAGTTGGCCGCCGACACGGCGGAGAGCAACGCTCTGGCAGGAATCTTTCTCGGCTGTACTACCAAAGGTCCGGGCAGCGCGACCACTTGCAAATCCCTCACTCTCCCCGGCTCCGACAACAACCAGCTTGATTCGGACACTACCGACTATAATGGCACTACCGGGAAAAAAGGCTGGGGAATCGCACTGGATTCGGGGTGCAGCGGCAATTCGATAGAGGACGCTAGCTCGACGAGCAACGTCTCGTACGATCTCTACGACCAAAACGTCGGGTGCGACAGCAACACATGGTTCGGCGATGTCTTCTCAGCCGCCAACAATATCTGCATCGACTGACGTGGCGCCGGTAGCGGCATGATACCCGCACCGGCGCCTCCCGACGCTCCGACCGGGCGAGGCGCGCGCCGCCGCTTCAACACCGGAAATTAGTCTTTTTGATTGAAAGTGGCGCCGGGCGTCCCGCCCGGTCTTTTGCGGGAGTTGCAGGAAGGGCCGGGGGAACTTTGGTTGCGCCCATTTTCGGCGGGCTTGGCCGGCAGGGGTCGAGGACACCGCTGCCGGCCACGATAGCCACTCCGCAGCCCGCTAGCCCTGGAACTCGGCCTTCTCGAAGGTGACGTTGGTCTGCCGATCGCTCTGCGAAGGCGCCCAACTGAACAGGGTATACTCGAAGTGCCGGTAGCCGCCCGCGAAATGCAATCCCTTGGGTGGACCCGGCAGCAGCGCATCGTGCGGCATCCCGTTGGGATGCTGGTAGGGTTCCCACGCGTGATAGACGATTATCTGGTCGGGCCGCACGCACGCCGAGAACTTGGCGCGCACCAGGAACGAGCCGTAGTCGTTGTACACGCGAATGAAGTCGTTGTCGTGGACGCCCTTGTCACGCGCGACCTTATCGTTGAGGAAGGCAAACGGCTCACCGCGATGCAGCTTCAGCATCTCCTCCGAGGTGTGCCAGTTGGCGTGGATGCTCCAGCGGACGTGGCCGCCCGTATAGCGCATCTCCTGGCGCCCGCCGATATTGGGCGGCTGCTTGTAGCGCACCAGCGCCTCGTCGGCCTCGATGAAGTAGGGATGATCGATATACAGCTCGATGCGCCGCGTGGTGGTTGCGTAGGGAACCTTGAGCTCGACCTGGTCGCGCAGCGGCACGTGCACGTGTCCCGGGATCATATCCGAGCCCTGGCAGACCATCCCGTGCCAGGGCGGCCGCCCGCTCAGCCAGGCCTTGCCGGTCTTGCGCATGTTGTCGAGGCTCAAGTCCTCGCCGTCGAGGCTGGTCAGCCATCCCAACTGCCCGAGCGCGCTCAGGCAGTCGTTGACCAGCCGCTCCTCGTCCTCGTTGCTCTCGCCGTAGCGGCCGCCGTAGGTGGCGCGCCAGTAGAGGTCGTCGACTTCGACCTCGCGGATGGGGCCGGCCTTGTACTTCTCGATGCCGCGGGCTTTCAGATGCTTGACTACGCCGCGCAAGACCCCCAGTGCGATCGAGCGATCGGACCTGGATTCCCCGAGCATCGGCACCGACTGATCGGTAAAACACAGCAGGCGCGTGTCCGGAGTCGAGTACTTGGTGTCGGCGTATTCGTAGTACGATGCCGACGGCAACAGGTAGTCGCCATAAAGCGCGGTGGTGCTCCAGCGCGGGTCGAATACCACGATCAACTCAAGCTTGGGCCACAGCGTCTTGAAGTAGGTATTCATTCCGCCTCGCATGCGGCGCAGCGGATTCGAGCCCGAGACGAACATCGCCCGCGGCGTCACCGGATGGTCGAAGCCGTCCCACCATCCCTTCTTGAGCGCGTCCTCGGCGTATTCGCTGATTTTGCGGGGCGCGTTGGGGTCTTCGAGATGCTTGTCCCAGACCTCCTTGTAGCCGGCCTGCCGGTACCAGAAGAACACTCCGGGTGTCAGCACGCCGGCGCCCTTGAGTGCCTCGTGAGTGGCGCCGTTGGCCGCCTCCACCGGCGGCATCGTCGGGTCCATCTTCAGCCGGGTCTTGTAGTCCTCCATCATGAGTTGCGACATCGTGGCGACCGCCGAGATCGGGTCGTTGGATTCGATTAACTGTTTGGGCATCCCGGCCACCGCCGCCATCGAGGCCACCGCCTCGGTGCCCGGCGACCATCCCTGCGTGCCGGTGCCGGGCTTACCGATGTTGCCGGTCAGGGCCAACACGTAGCAGTAGGAGCGTTCCAGAAGGTCGCCGTGGTAGAGCTTGCCGGCGATGAAGTTCATGTAGCCGAAGACCTTGCGCGGCGGGCGGCACAGTTCCGCAATCTGCCGGAGCGTGTCGGGATGAACCCCCGCTATCTGGTGGACCTTGTCCGGCGTGTAGTCGGCGAGCCGCTTCTTGAGCAGGTTGAACACGGTGCTCACTTCGACCTGCGAGCCGTTCTTGAGCCGCACCTTCTTACCGGCTTCAAGGGCGTAGTCGCATGAGCGCTCGAGCGTGCCCTTGGGCATTGCCGCCAGCTCGTTGGTCGCGCTGTCGATTGCGTAGAACTGCTCGGCGTCGCCGCCCTCGCGGAGATCGGATTCGCGCAGAAAGCGGCCGTCGTCGAGCCGGACCAGGACCGGCGCGTCGGTCTGCTCGGCGACGAAGTCGCGATCGATCCATCCGTTGTCGATCAGGATCTTGCTGACGCCCATCCACAGCGCCGGGTCGGCCGACCAGTTGATCGGCACCCAGATATCGGCGAACTGGCAGGACGGGTTCTTGTCCGGGGCGACCGCGATGATCTTGGCGCCGCGATAGCGCGCCTCGAGCACATAGTGAATGTCCGGGATGTTGGCGTAGACCGGGTTGGAATAGAGGATGATGGTATCGGGCAGGAACCAGTTCTCGATTCCGGGCGCGTGATGCATCTCGCCGAAAGTCAGCCATTGGCCGACCTTGAAGTCGCCGGTCACGAAGTCGAGATCGAAGCTCATTCCGCCGAGCAGAGCGGTAATGCCGGTGGTGGAGCCTTCGGCGGCGCCGCGGAACACGCCGAGCCCGTTGGCGGCGTGATCGTCGATGATCGCCTTGGGGCCATCCTTCTGGATCACGTCGGCCAGCTTGGCGCCGATTTCGTCGAAGGCCTGTTCCCAAGGGATTCGCTCCCACTTGCCGCTGCCGCGCTCGCCCGCGCGCTTCATCGGGTACAACACGCGGTCGCGCCCATACATCGCACGCGAGTGCTGATATCCCTTCTGGCATCCGCGCGGATTGTAGTCGGGAACGCGGTTGTCGGGATCGAAGAACTCGGGATAGGTGCAGGAGATCTCCTCGCGGATCACTTTGCCGTCGCGCGCGTAAACCTTGAACGGACAGCTTCCCGGATAGCAGTTCACCCGATGGGTGCCCCACTTGCAGCTATCCCATTGCCAATAGGTACGCGACCCGTCGGGCGCCGGGCGTTGCGCCTGGGGCTCGCCGGTCTTGCTTGAGCTCGCCATTTAGAACCTCCGCCGCGGGGTTGGCAGGCTGGAGAAAAAGTCTCCGCCTGCTAGGGCGTCTCGGCCCGTTCGAAAGTGACGTTGGTCTGCCGATCCGACTGGGACGGCGACCAGTTCCACAGCGTGTACTCGTAAGGACGGTAGCCACCGGCGAAGTGCAGACCCTTGGGCGGGCCCGGGAGCAACGCGTCGTAGGGTAGCCAGTTCGGATACTGGTACGGTTCCCAGGCGTGATAAATCACGAGCTGGTCGGGCCGAGTGCACGGACTGAGCTTCGCTCTGGAGATAAACGACCCATAGTCATTGAAGACGCGGATATAGTCGTTGTCCGCGATTCCCTTGTCCTTCGCCACCGTATCGTTGATGAAGACGAAGGGCTCTCCGCGATGGAGCTTGAGCATCTCATCCGCAACCACCCAGTTGGAATGGACGCTCCAGCGCAGATGGCCGCTGGTCAGCCGCAGCGGCTGATGGCCCCCGATCCAGGGCGGCGCCTTGTAGCGGACCAGGTGCTCGTCGGCTTCGATGAACCAGGGATGGTCCAGGTAGAGCTCCATGCGTCGGGTGGTGGTCGAGTAGGGAACTTTCTTCTCGAGCTGATCGCGGAAGCACCAGAAGACCTCGCCCGGAACCATGTCGGCGTTCTGGGCGACGGTGGCATGCCAGGTCGGCCTGCCCGACAGCCAGGCTTTGCCGTTCTTGCGCAGGTTGGCGAGGTTCAACTCGTCGCCGTCGAGGCTCTCGAACCATCCGACCTGGCCCAGCGCGCGGAAGGTGTCATCTACCAGCCGCTCCTCGTCCTCGTTGGACTCCTTGTAGCGATTGCCGAAGGTCGAGCGCCAGTAGATTTCATCGACGAGGATCTCGCGGTTACCGCTCATGTACCTGCTGATGCCGAGCTTCTTCAGATGGAATGCGGCGCGGCGCAGAAGCCCGAGCGTGATCATGCGATCGCTGCGCGACTCGCCGACCATGTCGACGGTCTGGTCGGTGAAGGTGGTGAAACGGGTGCCCGGAGTCGAGTACTTGGTATCCGCGAACTCGTAGAACGAGGCGGCGGGAAGCACATAATCGGCGTACAGCCCGGTCGTGCTCCAGCGCGGATCGAGCACGATGATCAGCTCGAGCTTGGGCCACAGGTTTTTGATGTAGGTGTTCATGCCGCCGCGATGGCGGCGCAGCGGATTGGAGCCCGAGACCAGCATCGCGCGCGGCGTGTCGCCCTTGGCGGGCCGTTCGAAGCCGGTCCACCATCCATTGGCGATCGACTCCTCGGCATACTGGCTGATTTTCTTGGGCGCCAGCGGATCGTCGAGGAACTGGTCCCAGACCTCCTTGTAGCCGGCGTGGTGGTACCAGAGCCAGACCGGCGGCGCGAGCACACCGCTCATCCGCAGCCCCTCGCGCATCACGCCCAGCGCCGCTTCCATCGGCGGCATCGTCGGATCCATCTTGAAGTAGGTGCGATAGTCCTCCTGGATCTTCTGGCTCATGTTGACGGCGTGGACCAGCGGCTCGGCAGACTCCAGCACCTCGTTGGGCATGCTGCCCACCGTTGCGGCGCCGCTGATGTACTCCGCTCCCGCCGACCATCCCCGCGTTCCGGTTCCGGCCTTGCCGACGTTGCCGGTCAGGGCGAGCATGTAGCAGTAGGCGCGCTCGAGCAGATCGCCGTGATAGAGCTTGCCGGCGTTCCAGTTGACGAATACGAACACCCGGCGCGGCGGCTTGCACAGCTCGGCGAGCTTCTCGACGTGCTCGGGATGAATGCCCGAGAGTTCGTGCACCTTCTCCGGCGTATACTCGGCGACCCGCTTCTTGAGCAGCGCGAAGACCGTGGTGACCTCGACTTGCTTGCCGTCGCTGAGCTTGACCTTGGCGGTGCCGTCGAGCGCGTAATCGCACGACATCGCCAGACTGCCCTTGGGCAGCGGCTCGGGTTTCCCGGTCGCGCTGTCGAGTACGTAGAACTGTTCGGCGTCGCCGCCGTTGCGGAGATCGGAGTCGCGCAGGAAACGGCCGTTGTCGGAGCGAACCAGCACCGGCGCGTCGGTCTGCTCCTTGATGAACTCCGTGTCGATCCATCCCTTGTCGATCAGGATGCGGCAGACGCCGAGCCATAGCGCCGGGTCCGCCGACCATTCCACCGGCAGCCACATGTCGGCGAACTGGCAGGACGCGTTCTTGTCGGGCGCGATCGCGACCACCTTGGCGCCGCGATAGCGCGCTTCGAGGATGTAATGGATGTCGGGGATATTGCCGTAGGCCGGATTGGACAGCATGACCAGCGTGTCGGCGAGGAACCAGGTCTCGATTCCCGGGTCGTGTTGGAACTGGCCGAAGGTCAGGTACTGGCCGGGATTGAAATCGCCAATCACGAAGTTGAGGTCGAGACTGACGCCGCCCAAGCGAGCGGCAAACCCGGTCGCGGCGCCCTCGCCGCCGCCGCGCAGCACGCCGGCGCCGTTGGTGCCGTGGTCGTCGACCAGGGCTTGGCAACCGTACTTCTGGATGACCTCGGCCAGCTTGGCGCCGATCTCGTCGTAGGCCTGCTCCCAGCCAATTCGTTCCCACTTGCCGCTGCCGCGCTCGCCCACGCGCTTCATCGGATGGAGCAGCCGGTCGGGTCCGTACATCGCGCGCGAATGCTGATAGCCCTTCTGGCATCCGCGCGGGTTGTAATCGGGCACGCGGAACTCGGAATCGACGAACTCGGGATAAGTGCAGGAGATCTCCTCGCGAATCACTTTGCCGTCGCGCGCGTAAACCTTGAACGGACAGCTTCCCGGGTAACAGTTGACGCGATGGCTGCCCCATCGGCATCGGTCCCAGTTCCAGTAGCTCTGCCTTTCCTCGGCCGCCGCCTGTTTGGCCGCCGGATCCTCGCCTAGTTTCTTCTTCGCCATGGTTGACGCCTTCTCGGGAGGTTGAATCTCAGCCGATCGGATTGAGCGGAGCCTCGACTTTGAGCGGTGCGAAGGCATCAGCCCAGCGGTAGATGATCAGCAGGTCCATCAGTTCGGAGGGCTCTCCGCGCTCGGCCTTTTCGCGATGCTCGCGCAAGGTCGCGATCGCCTGGTCGACCTCGGCGCCGAAGTATGTCCGCAAGAGCTCGATCGGGATGTCGACGTCCTGCTCGGGTTGGTTGCCGGCGCCCAGCCGGTTGGGCCGGATGAACGGCGGGACGTAGTAAACGTTCGGCTCGGTCCCGTAGTCCGGCCGCAAGGGCAGCGCCACCTTGTATTTCTTGACCAGCTTGGCGGTGAAACTCTCCTCGTCGTCGAGATAGCCGAAGTACATTCCTCGCGCCGGACAGCTCTTGGCGCACACCGGTGCGTATTCGTGCTCGACCCGCGAGATGCAGAAGTCGCACATCTCGAAAGTGCCGGCTTCCAGGTTCTCCATCGGGATCTTGTATGGGCAGGCGGCGACGCATAGTGCGCATTCGTCGCACGAGGCGGCATCGATCACGACGATTCCGTCCTCCTCGCGCTTGTGCATCGCGATCGGGCCGTTGCCCTGGCTCCCGGGCATCCCGCCGCCGCGCGCAAAATGCGCCTCGCAGGCCGTAACGCAGGTAGCATTCGTGCAGTGGTTGCAAAGCCGCGGCATGTAAAAGAAGTATCCGTTCGGCCATTCGCCGCCGCCTTGATCCTCGTCCCAGACTGGCCCCCACTGGGGGGGCTGGCCGCTCTCCTTGGTCAACGGATGCAGATACTTGGTGCCGACCTTCGAGGTGTAGACTTCCTCCCAGTTGAACTGCCAGGTTCCGCCGTAATCGCTCACCCTGTCAGGCACCTTGCGCCCCATGTCCATCCAGCCCTTGGGCCAGCCCAGTCCGGGCTTGGTCTCGCACCAGATGTACCGAAGCATCTCGGTGCCCGGCCGGTTGAGGCGATGCGTACTGCAGGCGACAGTGCAGGTCTGACAGCCGATGCACTTGTCGAGATTGATGACCATCGCAAGTTGCCTATTGCTCATGGCGCTTTCCTGCTCCCTTCGAGGCGTGTACGTTTCGCGAGATTTCGAACTCAAGCCGTGGGGCGCGGCACCGGTTCATCCGTAGCTATTGACGGTCAATCGCACGGCAACTCCGCTCCGCTGGCGCTGCCCCGTCTCGCTCGCGGCGTAAAATGCCGTGAAGCAAGATTGATTCGTGGAAGCCCTGCATCGAATGTGCCATACGAATCGGGGACATTTCTCTGCGCGGCCCCTACGCCCTCGGTCCGACTTGGTTCGCTTCGCTACAAGACGGATGGTCCCTTACGTGACAGGGCGGGCATGCGTGAACGAAAGCGCGCGATTACTCAACAAAAAAGGGCCCTCCACGGCGCGAGGCTCAAGCACTCGATGCCCGTGAGGGACGCTTGGCAGCGCATTCGGTCTACTTGAAGTGGGGCGGGCGGCCCTGCCCGCCTCTGCATACGCCGCGGGGAGAAAATCGACAGCCGCGATTTTCGCGGGTGCTACGGCGCAGCTTTGACCATCGCCTGAGTCGTGAGGAAATTCTTGTCAACGGCGCCCATGTTGATGTACCAGCACTCGCGCTCAGGCGTGTTCCGGGCGGGCAGATAGCACATGGTCGAAAACCCCTGTTGCACCTCTATCTCAGAGGAGCCGAGCACGAATTCGCGCTTGAACGGGTAGATCGCAACTCGTGCATCGGGCACCGGCCGATCGCGATAGGTGAGCCAGAAGATGTTGGTGCGCCAGAGCCGGCCACTCCGATCGTAGTGATCCACGTACGGAGAGAACCAGACCTCGGAATCGACGTAGACGATGTCGTTCTTCTCGAGCACGTTGCCCGCCCCGCCACGCGGAGTCGCCTCGACGATGTATTCGTGGCGCATCTCCCAATTCTCGGGACACGCCGTAGCCCCGCCATCGTAAGGGCAGGCCACCTCGGGCGAATGGGCGGCGTGCACGCACCCCAGCATCTGTTTCTCGCCCAGTAACCGGTAGCTGTATTCCTCGGTCTTGGGATTGAATCCTGAATAATCGTTGGCGTCGAAATAGCCGACTCCCATGTTCGTGCTCAGCATCGACTCGTTGAGCCGTCTCAGGCGCCGCGAGCCTGAGGCCCAGATCCAGGTGTCGTCGGCTTTGCTCGGATCGGCGTAGCGGTAGCGCAGCAGGCCGTCGCCGATCGAGTCCTGCGGAGCGAGTTGCGGATAGATGGCGAAGGCCCAGAGCCGGCCGCTAACCTTGAAATCCGGATCCGTCGGCAGCGGTTCGACTTCGGTACGTCCCACCAAGTCGTAGCCCGCATAGTGGCCGTACGTCGTGAAATCGACCATGTTCTGGGGCTTCCCGGGCCGGACATACTGGTTGTCGCATTCGAAGTAGCGCAGGTCGTAGTCATCGGTCCCGATCGGGCGATACACCGTGTTCCATATGATCTTGGTCGCGACGTACGGGTCGTTCGCGTCCAGCATCGGGAACGGCTGCCCCGCCACGTAGCCGACCAGACTGCGATGGTCGCGGGAGAGCCGGACCTGCGCAGAGTATTTTTCCGTGGCCTCCTTGTAGGGCGGCGGCCATTCCACGCGCTCGGCCGAGACAATATCGAGCCGCATCCCTTTCCGCACCATGTAAAAGACCCCGGGCGAGACCAGGTCCTTCACCTTGGCGGCGTTTTCAGGGGTGATCGTGTCGCCAGGCTTGACTTGCGCCCGTGCAACCGCACACCGCAAGCCGACTATCAGAGCCAAGCTTATCGCTAGCGCGAAGAGCTTCTGTGTTCTCATTCTTACACCCTCCCCCGAGGACTGAACCCGAGGATCGCGACCTGATGCGAATCTCACCCTCAGGACATTAGCAGGCTGCCGAAAAAAGTCCAGAAATGCTACTCGCGCCGGCTACGTTCCGCCCAGATAGAGCGGCTGCCAGGAGTACCCGGGCTGCCGAAACTCCGATCGTGGTCCGCTCCCAGGCCTGCGCTGAAGCATCGCAATCCCGACCTCTGTCGCGGAGCACCCCCGATAGAGGCCGAGAACTCCGGCAGAGCGTATGCCGGAGTTCTTCCAATCTTGCCTTCAATTAGCGGCCAAATGCCGCGGGAAGTTTCTTACGATTTCGGTCGCCTCCCCTATTGTCCGATCGACCAGGTCCTGTACAGCCGGAAGGTCGGCCACCCTCTGGGCGCATTCCCCCCCAGCCATGAGCGCCTTCTCGCGGTCGCCCGTGTAGACGGCCTTGATGCCGGCCCTTTCGGTTCGAAGGAGTTCTCCAGGGACGGTCGTGAAATCGTCTGGAGTCCCCAAGAAGACCCCCGGAGACATCTTCAGCGTATTCTTCTGATGTTCCAGGCTGGATGGGGTCTTAAGCCATCGCGCCGGGCCCACGACCCCGCGGGCCACCAAGGTGCCCCGGTCCTCTGTCTTTACGACCTGTTCCTTCCAGATGTCCTTGAAATCGCTTTCCTTAGTGGCCAGGAACCTCGTGCCCATTTGCACGCCGGCTGCGCCGAGGGCGAGGGCGGCGGCAAGGCTCTTGCCATCACAGAATCCGCCAGCTCCCACCACCGGGATACCGGAACCCTTGAGGGCGTCCACCACGGAGGGCAGCAGGACCATAGAGTGAACAGGCTCCCAGGAGATGTGAAAACCTCCTTCGTGACCCGATGCGACGATACAGTCCACTCCCGCCTTCTTGCACCTCAGAGCCCCTTTCACAGACGGGACCACATGGAGCCAGGTGAAACCGGCCGACTTGATCGTATCCTGCCAGGGCACCGGATCTCCCGCCGACGTAAAGATCACCTTGAAGTGGTCTCTGATTTCCGGATTCTCCTTGCGCACCTTTATGGCCGTCTCGATCAGGACCTTCGCTTGGTCCACCAGTTCCGCCGAGACCATCACATTGATGCCGAAGATGCCGCCCCGGTCCTTGGTCAGGCGATGCGTGCGTTTCAAGACCGATGTGAGCACGCCCGCCATGTCATCGTCCATGGAGGCCTCCCCGGTCTCAACGAAGGCCTGGAAGATGTAGGGGGACTCCTCCCTGCCAAGGAGCCCGCTGGTGGAAAGGAGCCCCAGGACTCCCGCATTGGCCGCAGCTACACAGAGGTTATTGTTGCTGAACGGGCCCATCCCTGCCTGTATAATAGGGTGTTTGATCCCCAGCAGTTCTGTCAGTTCTGTCTTGAGCATTTTGCCGCCCTCCCACTTCAAATCGAGTACCTTCTCTGACCAGCTTCCTTTAATACCTATATTCTGAAAGGTTCAATACCTCAGTGGGCGGGGCGCGAGCCGGTAGCGCTCGCGGCGGGAGCAGGTTTGCCCTTGGGCCAAAGGGTCTCGATGTCGCGCGTATAGATCCGATAGATCGCGTTGACCAGCTCGGCGTGCCTGATCAGGATTCGCATGTCGCCGGTGACCTTAATCCTCCCCTTGAGCCCCGCGTCGACAAGGTCAATAAGCCCGGCCGCCACGCCCTCGAAGATCGGGGCGGTCATCTCGAAGATGAAGTCAAAGCCCTTGCGCGGCGGCAGGGTCGGGACTTGGAGATACTCCCGGCATTTGCCCTCCTCGAACCGGATCACGAAGTGGCGATCGTCGCCGGGCGACAGGTAGAGCGATCCCGGGTCGCCCTTGATCTCGGCGAGTATCTTGTAGTTGCCGCGCGGCGCGTTCTTCTCGACGTCCTTGCTCTGATTGATCAGTTCCTTGCAGGCCTCGTACCATTCCTCAGTATAGATTGCGGGCATTACTCACTCTCCTGGCAGTGCCGATGGCGCGGCTTTGCTCCGATAGCCTGTGCCTCGACCTCTGCGTAAGGCCACCCGGCCGCCTTGTCTGAGCGTTAGCAGGTTGCGGAAAAAGCCTTTTTGGGCCCTTTTCGGCCTAAGCAATCACACGCTTTGATGAGCTGATTCATGCCAACGTTACTGACTAGTCAAGTGTTTCCGGAGTTTTTCCGCAACCTGCTAGACATCGCTTGGAACACTAGTAAATTCGTCCCTCGTGCTTCCAGATTTCCGGCAGCCCGTAGTCGTGCGCGATTACCTTGAAGGCGTTGTATCCGCCGGCCGCGCTGATTCCGCCGCCGCCCGCCGAGGCCCCACACATGTAGAGACCCTCGATTTCGGTGCGATACCAAAGGCTGCGCGGGATTCCGAAGTCCATGTAGCCGAGCCGGCCGTGCGAGAAATCTCCCTCCGGCATCGCCATCCTGCGCTCGATGTCGAAAGCCACGTAGAGCTTGTCCGCGATCACGTTGTCGCGCGTCATGTTGGGCGCGTAGGTGCCCCACAGCTCCAGGAAGCGGCCGTTGTAGTTGGCGCGGACCTCGTCCCATTCCTCCGGGCTCAGGCACGAGGCGCGCGGAAAGAAAAACCACCCGCTCATCGAGTGCAGACCCTCGGGCGCCTGGGTCGGGTCCCACAGCGAGTTGACCCAGGTGCCGGCGCCGGGCCGCTGTGGAATCTGCCCGCCGTAGGCCTCCAGGATATAGTCCGAGACCTGCTCGTGATTCTCGAACCCGACGATCGTGTAAAAGCACTTGTTGATGTCGCGATTGTGGCGCGCCGACTTGTAGTCCGGCGGATGGCGCAGCGCGAACGAGGGCGTGCCCAGCACGTGCTCGGGCCCGAAGCGCCAGTTAGCCAGCCGCTCCTTGCGGAACAGCGACAGCCGGTTCCATCCCAGCAGCTCCATGAAGGTGGTCCGCGGATCGGCGTTGGAGGCCACCACCTTGCGCGCCTCGATCGTGCGGCCGTCCTTGAGCCGCACCCCGGTCGCCCGCCCGTTGGCGGTCAGAATCTCGACTACCGGAGTGGTGTAGCGGAGATCGACGCCCTCGCTGAGCGCCGCGCCGCCCATCGCATGCGCCAGGGTGTGCGTCCCGCCCACCGAAAGGTAATGGATCCCGCACAGCCAGATCACCGAGAGCACAAAGCCGAAGCCGTTGCCGGAGTGGAGGTTGGCGCCCCATTCTATGCACTGGCGGTACAACGTCGCGCGCAGCTCGGTGGATTCGAATACCTGGTCGATCAGCATCTTGGGCGACTTGTTGATCTCCTGCGGCTTGAATCCAATGTCCGTCCACAACTCGAACATCTTGCCCATCACCGTGCCGTTGGGGGCCTCGCCGCGGGAATCGTCAGCCACCGGCGTATAGAGCATCGCCGCCAGATAGCGGTCGTTCTCCATCACCTTGCGCCGAATCTCGGTGAAGGCTTCCGCGTCGTGGCGCGAGTACTGCGCGATACTCTGGAAGGTCTTGTCGGCTAGGTCGGGCCGATAGATGACGAGCGGAGGGCGCCCGTCGGCGAACGTGATTCCGACCTGCGCCTCCGGCTTGATCATCCGCGCGCCGAACGAAGGCAGGTCAAAGTCGTGGTAGAACGGCATGTACTCGATGAATTCCATGTACTGGGCGTGGAGGTTGTGCCAGAAGCCCGGGACGGTAGCTTCATCGCTGTGGGCGCCGCCGCCTTCGTCGTGGCGCCGCTCGAACATCCCGACCTTCATCCCCGCGCGGGCCAGGTAGGCGGCCAGGCACAGGCCGTTGTGGCCCGCTCCGATAATCACCGCATCGTAACTTGCATCCGCCATACTGACCCTCCTCTTTAATCCGGCATAGCGCCCTGCTAGGACTCCCGTTCCGGTCCGAGCCGCATCAGCTTGTGCAGCCGCAGCGGCAAGAGCGGATGGCGCAGCGTGACACTGACCTTGAGCCGTCCGCGAAGGTGCTCAATCAGCGGGTTGGTGCGGCCCTGCACCAGCTCCAGCAGCGACGCGTACGGACCGGCAATAGTCGCACAGGGCAGGCGTACGCCGTCCCAGACCGCGATTTCCCGGCCGTCGAACTCCATCGTCACCGCCACCTCATGGTCGGTTGCGATCAGTGCCAGCCGTCCGCGAATACGGGCGGCGCTCGCGCGCCGGTCCTCGAATTCCCCGAGTTGCTGCTCCAGGAACTGCTGGATGATCGAGGCCAGCCCGCTCTCCGCGCCGGCGGCCAGCTGGACCTTGATCGCCTCCGGTACTTTCTTCACCGACTCACCGTTGGGATTAAATCTGGCGTCCGCTGCGCGTGGCTCATCGTGACAGTTGTTCACACCGGACGCCGGATCAATCATTTCCACCAGCGTTCCAGCTTGTAATCTTCGGCGATCACCTCGAGCGCGTTGTAGGCCGGCGCGAAGGTAACGAAGCCGTGGGGATGCTGCGTCGCGCCGCACATGTAGAGGTGCGCGATCGGCGTGCGGTAATCAGACAGGGTCGGTCCCGGGCGCCGGTCAAGCAGGTTGCTCAAGTCAACCAGCCCGCCCATCCAGTCCCCCTGCTCCATATTCGGCATCCGCCGCGCGATATCGAGCGGGGTGTAAGTCGTCCACTCAATGAACGACCGGCTGGTCAGATTGGGCGCCGCACGCTCCCATACGTCGATGCAACGTTGGCCGTACTCCCTGGCTACCTTATCCCAGGCCTCAGCGCCTCCCCGGGCAAGTTTGAACGGCGCCATCTGCCGGAGCAGCCCCGTGTAAAAGCCCTCGGGCGCGTCGGTGGGATCGAACGGCGAGTTCACCGCCGCATTGGGCCGCGGCTCGAGCAGCGCGCCCGCGCGCACATCGCGCCAGTCGCTGTTGAATTGCGACGGCTTCTCGTAGGCCAGATTGACCACCCAGGCCTTGTTGACGTCGGGATCGAACTGCGCGGCGCGGTACTCGGGCAACTCGTTCATCGCCAGATGCACGCTAAAAAACGACCAGTCCATGCGCGGGTTCTCCTCGACCTCCCGGACCAGCGGCGCCGCCAGTTTGTCCCGCCCGACCAACTTGAAGAAGGTCTGCGCGAGTCCGATCGAGCTGGCGACAATGTGGCGGGCGCGCACGATGCTGCCGTCCTCCAGGTGCACGCCGGTTGCCTTGCCGTCTTCGACCAGGACCTGGTCGACGCCGTGCTGCAGGAAAACCCGCCCACCGGCGTGCGCCAGCGCCTCCCAGAGCGCATGCGCCAGCGCATGCGACCCGCCGATAGAGATGTGCCAGTTGTCGATCTTGCTCAGCAGCAGCGGAAACGAGATCGCCAGCCCCTTGCGGTCGGTCGCATAGCCGGCCAGCGCCGCATGGAACGAGAGATGCGCCTTGATTTTTTCGTTCTCGAAATGCTTGTCGAGAAACTCGTTGATGGTCTGATTGCGCAGGTGGACGCTCAGAAATTCGCTCTTGTCCTCCACACCCCACGCCACCAGCGCCTTCGTGATGTCGCGCATCGAGATCGGCGGCGAGTACATCAGCGTGCTCAGGATCAAGTCGCGATAGCCGCGGGTCTCCTCGTACAACCGATGGAACGTATCGGCATCCTTCTCCGAGAACCGCGCCATTGAGGCGCAGGTCTTTTCCAGCTCCAGGTGGACCGTAAGCGCGCTGCCGTCACTGAACACGCTCGCCATCTGGACCGGCGGCTGCACGTACCTGACCCCGTGACGAGTGATGAGTTCGAGGTCGTTGTAAACCGGGCATATGCCGACCAACGTGTGGTAGTTGGCGTGAACGTTGTGCAAAAAGCCGGGCCGGGTGAGCTCCTCGGTGCAGAGCCCGCCGCCCTCCTCCCCGCGCTTCTCAAAGACCGCAACCTTCCATCCGCTCTTCGCGAGGTAGGTAGCCAACGCCATCCCGTTGTGGCCGGCCCCGATGATGATGGCGTCGTAAGTCGCATCAGGCATGGCGATCCCCTCCCGGTCGGTTCACGGCGATTGCCCCGCTGTGACCGCATACGTAAACGCACCTTGCGTGCCATTTGACCTCGCCCGCTTGCTGACGTTTCCGAAGGGGTAGGGGCGGCACCCGATCGTGCAGCACAGCGAGTCACCCTGTAAAGCACTACCCATACTACCGGTCGCCTAGTCGGCGCCGCGCGGAAAGGATCCGCCCGTTGTGCCCGACCGACCGGCGCTCGGCTGAGGCGCAAGCACGCCGCGAAGAAACAGATCCGCGATTCCGGAAACGATCGCTTCTTCCGCGAGCGGATGCGCCTGACTGCCGCCCATCACCTCCTCGGTCAGGATGAAGATCAAAACCATCCCGATTAGGCAACGCGCCGCGACGAACTCGTCGATCGCGCGCAATTCACCGGTCTTTACCCTGTCACGCAATTGGCCCGCCAGAAGCTCGTTACCCTCGATCAGGACGTGCTCCATCAAAGCGCGGCCATTCGAGCTACGGAGAGCCAACTGCCACAGAATGTTCGGCGTCCGTGCGGCCTTTACCCTGAATGCTTCCAACATCCCCGACACCGCCCGAGTGAGAATGTCGCGCAGCGGAGCTCCGGCGAACTGTTCCAAGAGCCTCCTCTCGTCGGGCAGCAGGGTGAACCGCTGCACTAATTCGTCGACGATAGCGTCCTTGTTCTCGAAGTAGAGATAAAAGGTACCCTTTCCCAGCCCGGCCTCAGACGTAATATCGTCGACGGTGGCTTCGTCGATACCCTTTCGGACGAAGACCTCGAGCGCCGCATGGGCCAGTTGCTCACGCCGACTCTCCAAGTGGCTTTCCCGATTCGAGGGTGAAATGCGTGGCATGACCTTATAATGACTGACGCGTCGGTCATTGTCAAGGGCGCGCCGAGTGGCCATTGCGCACTTTGCGTGCCACTTGTTTCGCCCGCAGGCTCCCGTTTCCCCAATGGGGGCCTGAAATCTCTTGGCAGGGCGCTGTATCCTTTCGTGCCAAGCCGCGTATCTTTTGGTTGCAGAAAAACCGCCTCTTGGGGCCGAGGCCGGCGATTCCCTCCCTCGGCGCACACTGTCGGCCAAGAGGAGTTGCCGTTCGGGGGCCATGCGCTTGAAGGGGCGCTGCTCGCGGAGCTATTGGGCGTCTTTCGTCCGAAGCCCACCTCGATCGGACGAGTGGCGTCCCCGCGTATCGAGCCAAGTGAACGTAGCGCCGAAAGACGGCGAATTTCCGATGACCAGGCAGATAACCTTCGGCACGGTGCTGTTCCTGCTCTGGAGCGCCGTCGCCCTAGCAGGGTGTTGAGAAACCAGGGTTTCGGCGTCCCGGAGAGCTTGCGGTCTCAACACCCTGCATAAAGGGTGGCTTCTTTCCTTTGTCTTCTCTCCCTCTGGGAGAGATAAGAGTGAGGGAGCAGGCTGTGAAATTCCTTTTTCAACAGCCTGCTAACCCAAGCGCCTTGCGGGCAGATCCCGGCACGACTCCTGCAGCCGCCCGGCCCGCACCCGGCATACGTGCTCGACCCGGCTATCGCTCGGCAATGATTAGCCGGAGCGCGATCATGGACGGCGACCCGCTCAAGGTCCCGGGAATGGTCGGCGGCAGCTACAACAGCAACTTCGAGTTATCGCCTGACCGCCGCGAACTATACTTTATCGATACCTATTACTCGCGCGGCTCGCGCGCCACCCGCACGGACGTAGTATCTATTTTCGAGGCGCGCAAGCTTGAACCGTCGGACGAAGTTAGCATCGCGCGAATAGGGGCAACCACGAGGCTTATCCGGTCGAAGCAGAAACAGCGCTGCCGCTTATTATCGGTTCGAGCCGACTGTCGATAATAGTTTGGGGACCGGAGGTATTCGGCTGCCGAAGCGGCTACACGGCTGCGCTCCACGACGGGCCATAGTCGCTCCTCACGTCAGACCATTTCGGCGATTGCGGTCCGAGGACGGCGTACGAGACTGATCCGCACGCCGGTTCTCCCCGCAGCGCTGCTCGCCGCGACCGCGCTTGCCGCGGCCGGCGAGCTTAGCGACTTCCCGTGGAGCCTCGACAGGTACTCTTCAAGGCGATCGAGGGGGCGTGCCCCGCGATCGGGATGAGCCAGGATATGCCGCGCTGGTTCGAGGGGCTGAACGAAGATCAGGAAGATCAGTCAGATAGAGGCGCTGGTCGGCTCCATCGGTGGGCTCAGCATGCGCTGAGTGTGCCAGTGCCGTTCCAACTTGTTGTGCCGAAGGCGCCGAAGCTGAAGCTCAAGTCGAAGCGGAGCAAGTTCCTCAAGTCCAGGGCTGGCATCAAGTTGGAACGGCACCGGGCCGCGTACCCCTCGGACGGTTGAGCGCCCAGGCGGGCGGCATCGCGATACGCATAGCGACCTTGCGGAGTGCCGCGCAGCGTTAGAGAAGAGCGACCGACTAAGCCGCCCTGCGCCCCGAGCTGCCGCTGACGCGCCTGTCCTGGCCTGTTACGCCTTCGCTGCGCACACGCGACAGACGCCTCCCGCGCGCCTCTGCGCGCAAGGACTTGCGCAGACGCTCCGCGTCTATCCCCAACACTTCACACAAGTTCTGGAAGCCGAATACGTTGCGCTCATCGCGCGCGTTGAACCATCGTCCGAGCTCGGCCAGCTCGATGCGCTGGGTGACTGCGGTAGCGTCGAGATCTCTCAGGTAGCAATGGATCGCGTCCGCCAGCACTGCGACCATCAATCGGGTCTCACCGTCGAACGCCCTAGGCCGTTTGTTGGGAGTATAGAATTGTGAGGGGAGCAGGCAGCCGTCGTCGAAGCCGGCCTGCGAGGGTGCATCGTCAGTTCGTGAAGCCATCGGAAACCGGTTGGGGATTCTCCCGCCAAGCATTCGCTCCTCCTGGTGTTCAGTTGGCCTGAACGACTGGACAGCCCCGTTACGCACCGCGCGTGCCAGACCTGTGGACGCGCCGATCCTTTGACAAACGCGATTTTCCCGGCCGAAGCGGACACCGAAATGGGGAACTGACTCCACAGCCGGGGCACGTATGCCCCCCTCTGGCTGCCGGAGTCTCATCGGGAAGCCTGAATCCCTCATCCTCGCAGCGGCGAAAAGCTGCTCAATCGCGGTAAAGTTTTCACCACGCCAAGCGCATCGACGGCACGTCGCTTGCTCCCCCCTTACGAGGTGAGCAACAAGGTGAACGGGACGTTGCCTGGAATAGGCTTTATGATGAGCAGGGTGTTAATTGTCGACGATGAGCCCGATCTGGTGGAGACCTGCGCAAGGTTGCTCAGCCGGTTGGGCAATGATTGTCTCACCGCCTGTACGGCCCCGCAGGCAATCGGGCTTATCGATCGCGAGCGGCCGGACCTGGTGGTCACTGACCTTAACCTTCCCGAGCGGGACGGACTCGAGGTGGTGCGGCATGCGCGGCAAACTTCTCCACCCACACCGGTGATTCTGATCACGGCCTACCATAGCTCGGACACGATAAGGGCGGCGCAGGACGCGGGCGCGACCGGGTATCTTTCCAAGCCATTTTCGACTGGCGAGTTGGCGCATGCCGTGGAGCTGGCTCTGACCAAACTCTGAATCACACAACGCGGCAAGCCGGGCGTTCAGAGTCCGGCGCCCTGCCAACACGCGGATGCTCGTCCCATCTTTCTGTCCAGTTGTGGCATAGTGGTACAAGAAGTCCGTATTCCAGGCTGAATTCCTAAGCCGATTCGTCGGGTTCTGTATGGCACCCCGATTGCACCTGACCCCGTGCGATTAGCGCAACGCTGTTCACCGTCGGATGAGAGCCAACGAATCCTCAGATCGTGGCGCACTGATTCTCGCCGGAGGCGAGGGTACAAGGCTTCGCGATCTTACCCGCCGCATCGCGGGCCATGACGTGCCCAAGCAATTCTGCCCCGTCATGGGCGGAGCAACCCTGCTGGAAGAGACTCATCGTCGCGTCTCGCTCGGTATCGCGCCGAGTCGAATCGTGACGGTGGTCACACGGTCACACGAGCGGTTCTACAGGCCGTTGCTTGGCGAGCTATCGCCGGCCAACGTAATCGCGCAGCCCACCAATCGGGGCACCGCACCCGCGATTTTGTACGGATTGCTTCGCCAGGCGAGAATCGCGCCCACTGCCCCCATAGCGATCTTCCCGTCCGATCACTTCGTCAGCGACGACGCCGAGTTCATGCGCCAGGTTGACCTTGCGTTGGCCGGCGTGAGCGCCCATCCCGAGTTCGTCGTCCTGCTCGGAATCATTCCAGACGGTCCGGAATCGGCCTATGGATGGATCGAGCCGGCGGAGCCTCTGAGGCTGGACTCCGATGGGTTCTTCCGGGTCCGGCGATTCTGGGAGAAGCCGCGGCCCCGTGTGGCCGAGCGATTGTGGAACCGCCAATGCCTGTGGAACAGCTTCGTGCTGATCGGCCGGATTCCGGCACTGCTGCTGATGACCATGCAGGCGTTGCCTGCGATGTACGCCGCGTTCGCCCAGGCGCGTCCGATGCTCGGCACTGCGCAGGAGCCCGAGGCGTTCGAGGCCCTCTACGCCAAAATTCCCTCGACCGACTTCTCAGCCGCGGTACTGGGGCGCCATCCGCAGAATCTCGCGGTGCTCAAAGTGTCGGGCGTCGAATGGAGCGACCTCGGAGAGCCTGAGCGCGTGATGGACACGCTCGCGCGCATCGGCGTCCGCCCGCGATGGGCCGCCGCCTGAGGCGGCTTCCTCCTCACACCGCATCATTGGCCGTGCAATCGCGTCGCACGGCATCGCTTTGCCCCGGTTGACGCGTGGCAAGTTCAAGTCCTAGATCAGGAGTCGCAGACCGGGAGGGCCGGGATTTTCGCGCCGGCATCGGGGGCTCCATTGAGCGAACGCATCCTCATACTGGACGACGAGGCCGACATGGCGGAGACCTGCCGGCGTATCCTTACGCAGGCCGGCTACGAGTGCTTGGTCTCGACCGATCCCACCACGGCGCTGTCGATACTCGAGTCGGAGTGTCCCGACTTGCTGCTGACCGACCTGAGATTGCCCGGGATGGACGGAATGGAGCTCCTGCGCCGCGCCCTGATGCTGGATCCGCGCCGGCCCGTGATCATCTTCACCGCCTTCGCCACCATCGAGTCGGCGGTGGCCGCGGTCCGCCAGGGCGCGTTCGACTACCTGTCCAAGCCGTTCACGATCGACCAGCTCAAGCTGGCGGTGGAGCGGGCGCTGGGACAGCGCCGGCTGGCGCTCGAAAACCTGCACCTGCGCGAGCAGCTTCATGAGGTCTACAGCTTCGAGAACATCGTCGGGCGCAGCGCTGCGCTCGAACAGGTGCTGGGTGTGGTCCGCAAGGCGGCGCGTTCCGAGGCCAGTATCCTGCTCCAAGGCGAGTCCGGCACCGGCAAGGAGTTGATCGCCCGGGCGATCCATGCCAACAGCCCGCGTGCCGGCGGGCCGTTCGTACCGGTGGATTGCGCCGCGATACCGGAGACCCTGCTCGAGTCGGAACTGTTCGGCCACGAGAAGGGAGCCTTCACCGGCGCGCTAAGGACCAAGCCCGGCCTAATGGAGCTTGCCCATCGCGGTACGCTCTTTCTCGACGAGGTGGCGGAGCTGCCCGCTCCGCTGCAGGCCAAGCTGCTGCGCACCCTCCAAGAGCGGCGCCATCGCCGGGTCGGCGGCACCCAGACCATCGAGCTGGATACGCGAATCGTCTCGGCCACCAATCGCGACCTCGCCCAGCTGAGGGCCGAGGGGCAGTTCCGCGAGGACCTCTTCTACCGCCTCAACGTCATCCCGATTCGGGTGCCGCCGCTGCGCGAGCGCGCCGGCGACATCCCGCTGCTGGTGAACGCGTTCCTCAAGCATTTCGGCCACGGCAATGGCCGCAAGCTGCGGGGCCTCGACCCTGAGGCGCTCCAGTTGCTTGAAGCCTACCCATGGCCGGGCAACGTGCGCGAGCTGCAGAACGTGGTCGAGCGGGCCTGCGCGCTAAGCGACAACGAGACGATCACGGCCGAGGACCTGCCCGAGCAATTGCGCCATCCGGGCGCGGCCCAAGGCAAGCCGGACTCTGCGATGCCTCCGGTGTCGGCGATCACGCTGCGCGAGGCGCGCGCGCGATGGATGGAGCAGCTTGAATCGAGCTACCTCAAGAACCTGCTCGATCGCCACGACGGCAACGTCTCGCGGGCGGCGCGCGCCGCCGGGGTCGATCGCAAGACCTTCCATCGCCTGCTCAACAAGCACCAGGTGCGCTGAGCGCCCCGTGGTCCCGTCTACGCATCCCTTACGGCCTCGGGCGGTGCGCCGCCTGTACGCGTTCGAGGATAGCGCGCGATTCGCGCGCGCCATCGCCCGCGCGATCGGCGCCCAAGTCATGGCGGCCCGCGTTCATCGTTTCCCGGATCGCGAGACCATCGTCCGCATCCCGGCGCCGGCAAGCCGCGAGGCGATACTGGTGCGCTCGCTCAATGATCCGAATCGCAAACTGGTCGAGACCATCCTGGCCGCGGATGCGCTCCGGAGGGCCGGCGCCCGGCGGGTCACGCTGATCGCGCCGTACCTTCCCTATATGCGCCAGGACGCGGTGTTCCATCCCGGCGAGCCGCTCTCGCAGCGCGTGATCGGAATAATCCTGGGAGCGAGCTTCGAGCGGGTTCTCACGCTTGAAGCACACCTCCATCGCATCGCCCGGCTCGGCGATGTGATCCCGGGCGACGCGCGGTCGCTTTCGGCGGCGCCCGCGATCGCGGCCTGGATTGGCCGCGCCGGCCGCGGCGGCCTTGTGGTCGGACCCGACGCGGAGTCGCACCGGCTGGCGGGCGAGATCGCGCGCGCAACGGGATCGCAGTACGCGGCCGGCATCAAGCAGCGCCTCTCCGACCGCGCCGTGCGCGTGAGCTTTGCGCAGTTGCCGCGCGCTTGCCGGGCAACGGTGGTGGACGATATCGCGAGCACCGGCGCCACTATCGCCGCAACGGTGCGCGCACTGCGCGCGGGCGGCGTGCGGCGCGTGGAGGTGGCGGTGGTTCACGCGCTGTTCGCACCCGGCGCGCTGGCGCGCATCCGGGCCGCCGGCGCACACCGGATCGTCTCGTGCGATACGCTTGTGCATCCCACCAACGCGATTCCCACCGCCGCGGTCTTTGCCCACGCGCTGGGAGGTCGGCGATGAGCGCGGCGTCCGCAGCGGTCGCGCCCACGATGCGCTTTCTGGGTGCGGCCGGAACCGTGACCGGAAGCCGCTTCCTGATCGCCACCGCCGCCCGCCGGGTGCTGGTCGATTGCGGCCTGTTCCAGGGGTTGAAGGATCTCCGGCTGCGCAACTGGGGTGCCTTTCCGATCGATCCCGCACTGGTCGGCGCGGTGGTTCTGACCCACGCCCATCTCGATCACAGCGGCTACATACCCGCGCTCTGCCGCCACGGTTTCGCCGGCCCGATCCTCGCCACTGAAGGGACCCAGGCGTTGTGCCGAATCATCCTGCCCGACAGCGGACATCTGCAGGAAGAGGAAGCCGCCTACGCCAACGAGAAGGGCTATTCCAAGCACACGCCGGCGCGGCCGCTGTACACCGAAGAAGACGCCCTTCGCTCGCTCGATCACTTTGCGCATTTCCCCTTCGACACGCGCGTCGAGGCGGCGCCCGGAGTGCACGCCACCTTTCGCCCGGCGGGCCACATTCTCGGCGCGGCGGGAGTCCTGCTCGAGATTGAAGGCGCGCGCCGGCGCCGGGTGCTGTTCAGCGGCGACCTCGGCCGCCCCAACCATCCGATCTTGCGCTCGCCGGAGCAGGTGCCGGACGCCGACCTGATCGTGATCGAGTCCACTTACGGCGATCGGCGGCACGATGACGTTGCGTCGCTCAAGCAGTTCGAGGATGCGATCGTGCGGACCGTGGCGCGCGGCGGCGTGATTGTAATCCCCTCCTTCGCGGTCGATCGCACCGAAGTGATCCTGTTTCATCTCTCGCGCCTAATCCGCAAAGCCCGGATTCCCGCGATCCCGGTTTACGTGGACAGCCCGATGGCGCTGGCGGCGCTGAAGGTCTACAAGGCCGCGATCGCGGCCCGCAGCGATGAGATCAGGCCCGAGCTGAGCGCCGAGGCCGACCCGTTCGATTCCGCCCGGCTCAACGAGGTCAGGACCGTGGACGAATCGATCGCGCTCAACTTTCTCTCCGGCCCGATGCTGATCATCTCGGCCTCGGGGATGGCGACCGGGGGCCGCGTGCTACATCATCTGGCCGCCCGGATGCCGGATGCGCGCAACACCGTGATCCTGGTCGGCTACCAGGCCGAGGGCACGCGCGGCCGGCTGATCCTGGACGGCGCCAGCTCGGTGAAGATGCTGGGCCGGTACGTGCCGGTGAGGGCCGAGGTCGTCAACGTGCCGGGGTTTTCGGTGCACGCCGATCAGGCTGAGATCATCGGATGGCTCGAGACCGCGCCGCGTCCGCCGGAGGCGGTATATGTCGTCCACGGCGATCCGCCGGCGGCCGAAGCGCTGCGCTCTGCGATTGTGACTCAACTCAAGTGGAACGCGGTCGTGCCGCGCCATCTCGAACTGGTCCGCCTCGACTAGTGAGCCCTGCAGATCATGGTGACAATTCTGCTCTTGCTCGATTCTCTGGTTTGTCATTCTCGCGCGTGGCTGCCGCGCGAAGAATCCCGGTCTTTCTGCCCGTCGCGGCATCGGAATCCGGGATTCCTCGCGCGCGCCAGACACGCGCGCGGGAATGACAGAAGGAGCCGCACGAGAGCGGAATCTGCGTCACTATATTGCGCAGTTATCAATAGTGCCATTGCAGCTATCTTCGGCAAAGTCAGCAGCGTCAATGCCAAGGTGTCGCTTGCCCGGACTCCACGATAATATTCGCGGTAATAAGTTGGAACGGCACTAGCGTGGAGTAAATTCGCATGTTCCGGCTCAAACGGCTTTACCTCGAAACCCTGCGCGAGCAGGTGATCGTGATCCATCAGACCGCGGTCCGCAACGGCAACCTGGGCTTCAATCCGCTCGACCGCGCGCACGTGTTCGGCGCCGACCCCGCAACCGGCATCACCCGCGAGATCACCGGCGTGCTCAACTTCTGCCTCGACAAGCTGATCGAACCCGACGAGATCGGCGTTTCCGAGCAGGCCTTCCGCGACCTCGGCCTGCCCGAGGGGTCGCCGGTCAACGCCAAGCTGGCGCTCGCACCGAAAAGCGTCGACCTGGTGCGCGCCAAGCTCGGCGGCACGCGCCTGAGCCGCAGCGCGTTCGACGAGATCCTGGGCGACGTCGTGCGCCATCGCTACTCGCGTGTCGAGCTTTCGATGTTCGTGCTGGCCTGCGCGCTGCGCGAGCTCGACCTCGACGAGGTGGTCGATTACACACGCGCGATGATCGCGGCCGGCGAGAGTCTCAGCTTCGGGCCGGGACCGGTGATGGACAAGCACTGTATCGGCGGCGTGCCCGGCAACCGGACCACGATGATCGTCGTGCCGACCCTGGCTGCGATGGGTCTTACCGTGCCGAAGACCTCCTCGCGGGCCATCACCAGCCCGGCGGGCACCGCCGACACGATGGGAGTGCTGGCCGAGGTCGCGCTCGGGCGCGAGCGGCTGCACGAGGTGGTGGAGCGGGCCGGCGCATGCATCGCATGGGGCGGCGCACTCGAGCTGGCGCCCGCCGACGACATCCTGATCACCGTCGAGCGGCCGATGGAGATCGACACCGAGGCGCAGATGGTGGCGTCGATCCTGGCCAAGAAGAAGACCGTCGGCGCGACTCACGTGCTGATCGACATCCCGGTCGGCCCCACCGCCAAGGTGCGCACGCTCGCCGCCGCCGACAACCTAGCCAATCTGTTGCGCGCGGTCGCCACCAAGATCGGGCTCCGGCTCGACGTGCAACTGACGCAGGCGCCGGCGCCGGTCGGACGTGGAATCGGTCCGCGGCTGGAGGCGCTCGACGTGCTGGCAGTGCTGGAGCGCGACCCGCAGGCGCCGGTCGATCTCAGGGAGAAGTCGCTGTTCATCGCGTCGCGGATGCTCGAGATGAGCGGCGCGGCGGCGCCGGGCGCCGGCTATCGCGCGGCGCAGAACACGCTCGATTCGGGCGCGGCGCTCAAGGCCTTCAAGCGCATCGTCGCCGCCCAGGGAGCGCGCGACCTGCCGCCCGAGGCTCCTTACCGCACCACGGTCGAGGCCGCCGCCGACGGGCGAATCAGGCAGATCGATTGCCGGGAAATCGCGCGAGTGGCCAAGAGCGCGGGCGCGCCGGCCAACGTCTCGGCGGGCGTGAAACTGTTGCACACGGTTGGCGACATAACCTGGAAGGGCGAGCCGCTCTTCGAGCTGCACGCCGAGAGCGCCGCGCAACTCGAATTCGCCCGCGCTTACGCAGCCGCCCATCCGGAGATCATCCAGTACGGGTTCTGAGGCTTTGCGGACGAGGCCCGAGCCGCCGGGCCGCCGGGACCCCTCGTTTAGAAATTAGTTCATTACGCCGGTCGCGGCGCTGTCACTGGTCCTCGGGGCCAACCTCGGGAGCGCGATCAATCCCCTTATCGAAGGCAGCCAGAGCGCAAACCCCGCCAGCCGGTAAGGTGTCGAAGCCATTGGTCGGAAGTTCCCTCCGTCAGCTCCGGCGGAAGAAGCGCCGGATCGCTACGGGAAACTCACGGTGGTTGCTTACGCGGAATATTATCGGCCGAAAGTTTTGAGGAATGGTTAACGGCTTAAAGATATGGCTCTATTGGGACTTCTTGGCGAGGACGAAAGGCAAAAGTTGAGGTCGTCGGGAAGTTTCCTGGACTCAAAACCGGGCTTGAATGCTCCATTTGCAGATCGCCTGGTGCTGGCGCGTGCGCAGCGAGCGCATGAGTGGGATTCCATTCTTCCGAACCGCCATAGCCGTTCCCAGGATTCGCCCGCATGGCTTTCGGGATTGCGCCGGACGGGTATCATATGACTTCCGCCAATTGCCGCAGCGCGGCTTGAAAAGCGGATGAACATGATCGCCACCGGCACAATCGTCGGGAGCCGCTACCGCGTCGTCCGCCGCATCGGCGGGGGCGGGATGAAACAGGTCTATCTAGCCGAGGACACCCGGCTTGCCAACCGCTCCTGTGCGCTAGCCGAAATGATCGACAGCTTTGCCGATCTGGCGGAGCGGCAAACGGCCGCCGCGTCCTTCCAGCGCGAGGCCGACATGCTGGCGGGCCTCGAACATGAAAACATCGTCCGCATCTACGACCGCCTGAGCGACAGCAACCGCCACTTCCTCGTGATGGAGTATGTGGAGGGCGAGACGCTGGAGCGGAAGCTGGAAGCGGCGGCGGATAAGAAGCTCGACGAAAAAACCGTAGTTGAGGCCGCCCTTCAGATCCTCGGCGCGCTCGAATATCTGCACGGGCAGAGTCCGCCCGTCGTCTATCGCGATTTGAAACCGGCCAACGTGATGGTGCGCGCGAACGGGCGCATCAAGCTAATCGACTTCGGCATCGCCCGCCTGTTTGTTCCCAAGAAGACCGCCACGATGGTCGGGACGCAGGGCTACGCGCCGCCCGAGCAGTACGAAGGCAAGGCGGAGCCGCGCTCGGACCTCTACGCGCTGGGTGTGACGATGTTCCATCTGCTGACGGGATGGGACCCAGCGCTCCACCCTCCATTCATGTTTCCGCCGATCCAATCGTTGCGCTCGGACCTAAACCCCGCGCTTGCGGCGCTGATCGGCGAGGCGATGGCCCTCGACCCCAGCCGCCGCATGGCAAATGCGCCGGAGTTCCGCCGCCGGCTGGAGAATATCGCTGGCCAACCGCCGCAGCCCAGCTTGCGGATACCGCGCGCAGTCGTCCAGCCGCCGATGGCGCCCGACGCGCCGACGGTTAAGGGTCTTACCGAATTTTTCTGCCCTGGTTGCGGGAAGGCGGTTCCCGCCGATGCCAAGTTCTGTCCTTATTGCAGCGCCGATCTCAGCGCCGCTCCCGCGCCGCCAAAACCGCCCCATCGCCCGCTCCGGCCGATGTGGCTGGCCGGGTCACTTGCTGTGCTTTTGGCGGTCGGGTTCGCCGCCACGTACTACTACTACGTCCAGACGCAGCGTGCGGCGGTCCACAGGTTATACGGCCAGTATGTGCAGTGTTATGCACAGTATAGGAATGAGCCGTGCATTTCCGCCGCTGCGCTGGATCGCATTCAGCAGACGGCGGCATGGGGCGACGCCGAAGCACAATTTTTGCTGGGCGTCATGTATAAATTCGGCTTGGGAGTCCCGCAAGATTACGACGAGGCCGTGAAGTGGTATCAGAAGGCCGCCGAACAGGGCGAATCGGATGCGGAGGCCCAATTGGGAGGCATGTATAAATTCGGGTTGGGAGTCCCGAAAGACTACGCCGAGGCCGTGAAGTGGTGGCGCAAGGCCGCCGAACAGGGCGACTCGGCTGCGGAGTTCGGCTTGGGCGTCATGTATGACAACGGCCAGGGAGTCCCGCAAGACTACGGCGAGGCGGTGAAGTGGTATCAGAAGGCTGCCGAACAGGGCGAATCGGCTGCGGAGTTCAGCTTGGGCGGCATGTATAAATTCGGCTTGGGAGTCCCGAAAGACTACGGCCAAGCGGTGGAGTGGTTCCGCAAGGCTGCCAAACAGGGCAGCGCGCAGGCGGAGGATTTCTTGGGCGGCATGTATTACGCCGGCCAAGGAGTCCCGAAAGATTACGACGAGGCCCTGAAGTGGTACCACAAGGCCGCCAAACAGGGCAACTCGGATGCGGAGTACAACTTGGGCGTTATGTATTACTACGGCCAAGGAGTCCCGAAAGACTACGGCTCTCGCGGCGTTGATCGCGGCGTTCGGATTTTCAGCAACCGCCTTGACCACTTCGCGGTGCACCTCGGGCGCGAGTTGCGTGAGCGTTGCCGCCGTCGAGACAGCGATCGCGCCGCGCTCGACGGCCTCGATCAACTCGCACTCGCCATGCCCCAGCACCTTACGCCCGAGAAAGAACGCCGCCTGCAACGGTCAGGGCGTAGTCCCCGCCGGACTCACCCTCATCCGGTGATCTACTACGATCGCGCCCTTGCCGGGTGCGAGGACTTTTACGGGGTTCAAGTCCAAGTCGGTCAATTCGGGGACCACTTCGACCAGCGCCGAGACGCGCGTGATCGTGGCGATCAGCGCGGCGCGGTCGGCGGCTGGGGCGCCGCGGTAGCCGTCGAGTAGCGGGCTCGAGCGCAGCACGCTTAGCATCTCGGTTGCCTCGACTTCGGTGACCGGATGCAGGCGGAAGGAGACATCCTTCAACAGCTCAACCATCACTCCGCCCATTCCGCACACGATCAGCGGTCCGAACGTGGGGTCGGTGGTGACGCCGATCATCGCCTCGACGCCGGCGCTTACCTCGCGCTGGAGCAGGATGCCCTCGAGCCTGACGCCGATCGCGTGCATACGCCCGTCCAGGGCGACCGCGGCGCGCGCCACCTCGACTGCGGAGTTGAGTCCCATGATCACGCCGCCGACGTCGCTCTTGTGCACCAGGTCGCGCGCGATCACCTTGGCGACCAGCGGATAGCCTAGCTTCTCCGCCACCGCCGGCGCGTCCTGGACGCTGGTCTCCTCGGCGACGGCAACCTCGATTCCGGCCGCACGCAGCACGGTAGCCACGTCGCTCGGCGAGAGCCATCGCGGACCCGCGGCATCCTTGAGCACGCGCTCGATTACGGCGCGGACGGTGCTCTCGGCGAAGCGGCTGAGCACAACCGGCGTACCGCGCTTGCGCCCGCGCCATCGCCCGTAGCGATACGCGGCCGACAGCGCTATCGCGGCATTCTCCGGAAAGCTGTACGCCGGCAGCGAGCCGCGCGGTCCCGCGTTGAGCGCGGCAGGCGGGCGGGCCGAAGAGAGAAACACGGTAAGCACCGGCTTCTCGGGCGGCACGGCACCGGCGCCGCGCGCGATTCCGCCTGCCACGTCCTCCGCCGCGGTGACCATCGGCGGAATATAAATCGCGGCCAGCGCATCGATATTGGGATCGCCGCCCACCGCGGCGATCGTGCGCTCGTAATCGGCCGCGACCGCAGAGGCGGTCATGTCGATCGGATTGCTGAAACCGGCGCGGTCGGGCAGGAACGCGCGCAGGGTCTCGAGCGTCTTCGGCTCGAGGGTCGGAAGCACGAGCCCACGCGCCTCGCACGCGTCGGCGAGCAGAATCGCCGGGCCGCCGGCGTTGGTCACCACGCCGATACGCGGCCCGGCCGGCGTCGGCTGCTTGCAGAGCAGCACCGCCACGTCGAACAGCTCTTCGAGCGTGGCGGTGCGGATTACGCCCGCCTGCTCGAAGAGCGCGTCAACCGCGACGTTGAGGCTGGCCAGCGCCGCCGAATGGCTGGAGGCGGCGCGGGTGCCGGCCGCGGTCCTGCCCGCCTTGACCGCGATAATCGGCTTGCGCTGCGCGACCTCGGGCGCCAAGCGGGCGAACTTGCGCGGATTGCCGAAGCTCTCCAGGTAAAGCACGATCGCCGTGGTGCGCGGATCCTCGCCCCAGTAGGCCAGCAGATCGTTGCTCGACACGTCGGCGCGGTTGCCCGCCGAGACCAGGCTCGAAATCCCGATATCGCGCACCCGCGCGTAGTCCAAGACCGCGATTCCGAGCGCGCCGCTCTCAGAGAACATCCCGATATTCCCCGGCGTCGGCGCGAACGGCGAGAAGGTCGCGTTGAGACACACCTGCGGGTCGGTGTTGAGCACGCCCAGACAGTTTGGCCCCACCATCCGCATCCCGGCGCTGCGCACCATCTCGACCAGCCGATTCTGCGCCGCGCGTCCCTGCTCGGACATTTCGGCGAATCCCGAGGTGATCACCACGACGCCACGGATGCCGGCCCGGGCGCAATCGGCGATGGCGGCTTCGACCGCCGCCGCCGGCAGCGCGATTACCGCCAGGTCCACCGACGCGCCGATCTCGCTGACGCTGCGGTGGCATTTGAGGCCCTGCACCTCGGCGGCGCTCGTCGAGACGGGATAGATCGGGCCGCGGAACCCGCCCGCGCGCAGGTTGGCGAGAATCGCGCCGCCGATCTTTCCGGGATCGCGCGAGGCCCCGACGATCGCCACCGAGCGCGGTTCGAGCACCCGAACCATGCTCTGCGCCGTCGCCGTCCGTTCCCGCGCCTGGCTCGCCTCGATGAAGCGTTCGGTCTCGCGGGTGGCGAACGAGACGTGGACCACGCCGGACTCGTACGAGCGGCTCACAATGAAGCCGCTTTTTGCGAACACCTCGAGCATTCGATTGTTGTCGCCCAAAACGTCGGCGCGGAACTCCGTGATTCCGCCCTCGCGCGCGATGCGGCTCAGATGATCGAGCAGGAGCGTGCCGATTCCACGTCCCTGATGCTCATCGAGCACCGCGAAAGCGACTTCAGCGACGTTCGAATCGCCGACCCGCATGTAGCGTCCGACCCCGATAAAGCGCTCGCCACCGCCATCCGTGAGCGTCGCCGCCAGGCCGACGTGGCTCTCGAAGTCCAGCTCGGTCAGATTGGCCAGGTCCTCTTCGCTGAGAGTGCGGCGCATGCCGAAAAAGCGGTGGTAGGAGGATTGCGGGCTGAGTCCCTTGAAATGCTCGAGCAGGAACTGGCGATCGCTGGGGCGAATCGCACGGATATGGATCGACCCGCCATCGCGCAGCACCTCATCGACGCTGTAGTGAGCCGCGCCCTCGCGACTGGCACGCTTGCCCCGCGCCACGATCGCTGCCGCGCCGGTCTGACTCGTCACGCTGTCTTCTTGCTTTGACACCGTTTACCTCCGCCGCTCCCTCAAGCGATCTACATGAAGCGATCTACATGCCACATCGCGGATGCGGCGCGAAGCCGACCCGGCTGTATCCGATGGATGCAGTCACCGAGTTCAAGCGTGATGCTAAGGGCGGCTCATGACTATAGCGTGGGCAGCATCATGATGGCACGTGGCTTGCCCGTCCAAGGCGCGCAACAGCTTTGACGAAACTTTCCGAAATCAAGGGGCTCAGCGCCGACGAGGCAAAGGCACGCCTTAAGGTCGTCGGGCCTAACGTCATGGTGCGACGCGTGCGGGCCGCCCGGCTCCGCAGAGCGCTGCAGACCTTTGCCGATCCGATGGCGTTGATGTTAGCGGTCGCCGCGGCGGTTTACCTCGCGATGGGTGAGACGCGCGACGGAATCGTGCTGGCCGCCGCGCTTGTCCCGGTGCTGGGCGTGGACGTTCTGATGGAGGCGCGATCGCGCCAGGCGCTGGACAAGCTCGCCAATGCGGTGGCGCCCGTCGCGAGCGTCATCCGCGACGGTGGGCAGATCGAAATACCCACCGCCGAGCTGGTGCCCGGCGACATCGTCGTCATCCGCGAGGGCGACGTGCTCCACGCCGACGGAGTCGTGCGATGGGCGGCGAACCTGGCGACCGACGAGTCGCAGCTCACCGGCGAGTCAGAGCCGCAGGAGAAGGCGCCGTATGCAGGGCCGGTGGATTTGGAAGTCCCGCCGGAATCGCGCTTTTTCGCCGGGTCGCTGGTCAATGCCGGGCACGGCTTCGGCGAGGTAGTCGCGACCGGCAAGAGCACCCGCTACGGCGATATCGCGCGGATGGTGGCGGAGGCCGACGCCCGGCCGACGCCGCTGCAGCGCAAGACAGCGCGGATGGTGCGATGGCTGGTGGTGAGCGCCGCGGCAATCTCGGCCGCGATATTCGTCGTGCGGCTTCTCCACCACGCACCGCCCGGCCAAGCCTTTCTCTACGCGATCACGCTCGCGATGTCGGCGGTCTCCGAAGAGCTGGTGCTGGTCTTCAGCCTGTTCCTGAGTATCGGCGCCTGGCGGCTCGCCCGCCAAGGCGTGCTGGTGCGGCGGCTCGCTAGCGTCGAGACGCTCGGCTCGACCACCGTAATTTGCCTGGATAAGACCGGCACGCTGACCGAGGGGAGCTTCGCGCTGGACGTCCACGTGGCGCTGCGAGACGACGTTTCCGATCCGGCGCTGCTCGAGGCCGCCGCGTTGGCCTGCGAGCCGGACGCGGCGGATTCGATGGAACGCGCGATCCTGGCCCATTGCCGAGAGCACGGAGTGGACGTTGACGACCTGCACTCGCGATCGGATCTGATTCACGACTATCCGTTCGACATGATCGGCAAGCACATGTCGCACGTATGGGCGCGCAACGACGACGGCGACCCGGCGCGGCGTGCCTGTATCGTCGCCAAGGGCGCACTGGAGGGAATCCTCGAGCATTGCGATCTCACCCACGAGCAGGAGCAGCGCGCGCACGCCGCCCATGCCGAGATGGCGGCGGTCGGGATGCGGGTGCTGGCGGTGGCGGGACGCTTCGCACCGGCCCGCCACGCGGACGGGGGTAACGGAGGCCTGCGCGCCGCCGGCTTCAGCGGGATTCGCGAGCGCGACGAGTCCAACTGGCAGCTCTACGGGCTGCTGGGCTTTCGCGATCCGCTGCGCCCCACGGTGCCGGTCGCGGTCGCCGAATGCCAAGCGGCGGGAATCCGGCTCAAGCTGATCACCGGCGATCATGCGCTTACTGCCCACGCGATCGCGGAGGCCGCCGGCATCATCCATCAGGACGACAAGATCCTGACCGGCGAAGAGCTCGATCGGATGCCGGCCGGCCGATTCGCCGAGGCGGTGCGAGAGGCCGCGATCTTCGCCCGCATCCGGCCCGAACAGAAGTACGCGATCGTCGAGGCGCTGGTGGACGCCGGCGAGGTGGTGGCGATGACCGGCGACGGGATCAACGACGCGCCGGCGCTGCGCCGTGCCGATATCGGGGTGGCGATGGGGCGGCGGGGCACCGAGGTGGCGCGCGCCGCGGCCGACCTGGTGCTGCTGGAGGACGACTTCAGCGCGCTGGTCGCAACCGTGCGCGAGGGACGGCGCATCTTCACCAATATCCAGCACGCGCTGCTCTATCTGGTCGGCTTCAAGTTCATGATTATCGGGCTGGCCTTGTCGGCGCCGCTGGTCGGATTGCCGATTCTGCTGATGCCGGTGGACCTGGTGTGGCTCGAGCTGATTATCCATCCGGTCTCCGCACTCGCCTTCGAGGGCGAGCCCGGCGCGGACGACGCGATGCGCCGTCCGCCGCGCGACCCGGCGGCGCCGCTGATCGCACGCGGCGCGGCGCTTCGCTCCGGACTGTGCGGCGCTCTCCTGACCGTGGCCGCGCTCGCGATTTACGCCGCGCGCCTGACGCGCAGCGAGCCCTACGCGCGCGGCGCCGCGATGGCGCTCGTGATCGTCGGGAGCATCATCCTGGTCTGGGCGGAGCTGGCCGGCGATCATGCGTGGTGGCGCGTGCCAGTTCCACGCACCGCGCGCTTCTGGATCGTCTGCCTCGGGGTCGCGCTGAGCCTGCCGATCTTCACGAACGTCCCGCCGGTCGCGGCACTGTTGCATGTCGCCCCGCTATCGCTCGCCGATTGGGGAATCCTGGCGATTGTGGCCTTTGCCGCCGTTGCGTGGCGCGCTCCGGGCACCCGGTCTGGGTAGCGGCGCGGGTGTACCAGAACGATACAGCCCAAATGCACCATCTGCCCTGGAAAATCCGACGTTTGCTCCCGGAGCCCGACCCGCGCAAGGCGCGATAGCGGCACAGTTCTTGATGCTTCCTCACAACATAGCCGCCAGAAAGCCTCATGAAGAAGTCTCTCACGCTGTTTGCCGCCATAGCCGTCATCGCGGCCGGTCTCACCGTATTGGTCTTTCTCTTCCTCGGTGGCAGGCACTCGATGCGATCGATCCAGGTCTCGGGCGACATCGAGGCGCACGAGAGCGTGCTCGGCTTCCAAGTCGCGGGGCGAATCGTCGATCTGCCGGTCGAGGAGGGGAAATGGGTCGAGAAGGACGCGATCGTGGCGCGGCTGGACGACAGCGATTATCGCCAGCAGGTCGCGCACGACGAGGCCGCGCTCAAGTTCTCGGAAGCCGAGCTGACCTTGGCGCTGGCGGGCAGCCGCGAGCAGGAGATCGAGGCGCTGCGGCAGTCGATGCTCAATGACGAAGCGCAAATGACTGAGACCAAGCTCGACTACGACCGGGCCGAGGAGCTCTACCGGGCCGATGCCGGCTCGCAGCAGAACCGCGACTTGGCCGAGACCGCGCATAAGCGCGCGCAGGCCGCCTACGAGCAGGCGCGCCAGGAGTACGAGCTAGCCGCGGCCGGCACCCGCAAGGAGACCATCGATATCGCACGCGCCAACGTCAAACGCGCTCGCGAGGCCCTGCAACTGTCGCGGCTCCAGCTCGATCACACGCTGCTGCGCGCGCCGCTGGACGGCGTGGTGGTGGTGCGGCAGGCCGAGCTGGGCGAAGTGATGGCGCCCGGCACCCCGGTTATCACCTTCGCCGATCTCGACCATGTCTGGATGCGGGCGTACGTGGACGAGACCGAGCTGGGCCGTGTCGGCTGGAACCAGCCCGCGACCCTGCGCACCGACACTTTTCCGGGCAAGACTTACGCCGGGCGCGTTTCGTTTATCGCCGACAAGGCCGAGTTCACGCCCAAGAGCGTCGAGACCCATAAGGAGCGCGTCACGCTCGTCTATCGGATCAAGATCGACGTGGACAACCCCGGCCATCAGCTCAAGCCGGGGATGCCGGTCGATGCGCAGATCGATACCGGCGCGCCCGCCTCGCATGGCTGATGAGATCACAATCGAGGCGCGCGGGCTGACACGTCGCTTCCGCGAGCTCGTCGCCGTCAATGAGCTGAGCTTCTCGGTCGCGATGGGCGAGATCTTCGGCCTGGTCGGCCCCGACGGCGCCGGCAAAACCACGGTGATGCGGATGCTGGCGGGGGTGCTTACGCCGAGCGCGGGATCGGCGCTGGTGGCCGGCTTCGACGTCACCCGCTCGCCCGAAGAGGTCAAGAACCGGATCAGTTACATGCCGCAGCGCTTCGGGCTCTACGAGGATCTCACGGTCGACGAGAACATCCGATTCTACGCCGACCTGTTCGGAATCGACGCCGCCACGCGCGAGGCGCACGCCGCGCGTCTGCTGCGCGCGTCCGGGATGGAGCAGTTTCGCGGGCGGCTGGCGGGCAACCTCTCGGGCGGGATGAAAAAGAAGCTCGGCCTGAGCTGTGCGCTGATTCATCATCCCCGCGTGATCATCCTCGACGAGCCGACCACCGGCGTGGATCCGGTCTCGCGCCGCGACTTCTGGCGCATCCTGTACGCGCTGCTCGCCGAAGGCGTCACCATTTTGATCTCGACCGCCTACCTCGACGAGGCCGAGCGATGCCATCGCCTGGCCCTGCTCCATCAGGGAAACCTGCTGTTCTGTGGCACGCCGGCAAAGCTCAAGGCTCAGCTGCCGGGCGCGGTGGTCTCGGTCGGCACGCCCGACCCGCGCGCGCTGCAGTTCGAGCTGGAACACGCGCCGGGGGTATCGAGCGCGGTGCCGATGGGCGCGCAAGTGCACCTGGTGGTGGATGACGCCGCCCGGCGTATCCCGGAGCTGGAGTCGCGGCTGAAGGCCGCGCGATTGCCGTTCGAAACCGTCTCACAGGTGGCGCCGACGATCGAAGACGTCTTCGTCGCCGCGATTCAGGCGAGCCGGGCGGAGCAATCGCCGGCTGCCGCCGAGCGAGCATCGAAATGAACCGCGCGGCGCCTTCGGTGGTGGTCGAGAACCTGGTCAAGCGCTTCGGCAAGTTCGTCGCGGTTGACAACCTCAGCTTCGAGACCGCGCCGGGCGAGATCTTCGGCGTACTCGGCCCCAACGGCTCCGGCAAGTCGACCACCATCCGGATGCTGTGCGGGCTGCTGACGCCGAGCGCGGGCCGCGCCATCGTGGCCGGACTCGACGTGGCAAAAGAGCCCGAGGCGGTGCGCTGCCGGATCGGCTACATGTCGCAGAAATTCTCGCTCTACGGCGATCTGACCGTGATCGAGAACCTGCGCTTCTTCGCCGGGATGTACCAGGTCGGCGCCGACAAGCTGCCCGAGCGGATCGCCTGGGCGCTTAAGATGGCGAACCTGGCCGGACGCGAAACGACATTGACCCGCGAGCTGGCCGGAGGATGGAAGCAGCGGCTCGCGCTCGGATGCGCCGTGCTCCACGATCCGCAGATCCTGTTCCTTGACGAGCCGACTTCGGGAGTCGATCCGATCTCGCGCCGCCAGTTCTGGGAATTGATTCACCAGATGGCGGACCGCGGCGTGACCGTGTTCGTCACCACCCACTACATGGACGAAGCCGAGTACTGCAACCGCCTGGCGCTGATCGATCGCGGGCGGATGGTCGCGCTTGGCACTCCGGCCGAGCTGAAGCTGCGCCACATGGCGGGCGATCTCTTACTGGTCGAGTGCGCGCCGCTCAGGGAGGCGCTGGATACGGCCCAGGCGGTGCCCGGCGTGCTCGACGCGGCGGTATTCGGCGACGCGCTCCACGTCACGGTCTCGGACGCGACCGCGGCGACCGCGGCGATCGGGCGCGCGCTCAAGGATGCCGGCGTGACGGTCGCACGCATCGAGAAGATCGCTCCCACGCTCGAGGACGTGTTCGTCTCGATGACGGCCGGCCCGCGCAACCCGTCGGGCCGGGAGGCAGCCTAGTGCCGTTCCAACTGGTTGGTCCTGACGCCGGCGGCAGCAAAGAGCAACGCACGTTGACGGCCCTGTTCCATGGTTTGAGGCCGAGCAAGTTGGAACGGTACTAGCCATGCGATGGCATCGTCTCGCCGCGATCGCGCGCAAGGAGACAATCCAGATCCTGCGCGACTGGCGGAGCCTGGTGCTGGTGGCGGCCATGCCGCTGGTGCTGACGCTGCTGTTCGGCTACGCCCTCACGATCGATATCAAGCACATTCCCTTCTACGCCTTCGACCGCGAGGGCAGCCAGCGCAGCCAGGACCTGCTAAAGCGCTTCGCCGCCTCCGAATACTTCGCGATGGCGGGCACGGTGGACAGCTACCGCGCGCTTACCGACGCGATCGACCGCGGGCGATGCAAGTTCGGGCTGGTGATCCCGCACGACTTCTCGCACCAGCTCCGCAGCGGGCATCCGGTCGCCGTCCAGGCGCTGATCGAGGCCACCGACGACAACACCGCCAATATGATCGTCGGCTACAGCGAGACGGTGATCGACGGCTACTCGCAGGAGGTCCAGCTTCAATGGCTCGGGCGTTACGGCCGCACCCAGTTCGAGCCGCCGCTGAGCGTGGACTACCGCACCTGGTTCAACGAGGACCTCGAGAGCACCGCCTTCGTCGTGCCGGGCGTGATCGCGGTGGTGATGGCAGTGATCGGAACCTTTTTGACCTCACTGACGATCGCGCGCGAATGGGAGCGCGGCACCATGGAGCAGCTCATCTCGACGCCGGTCACGCGCCTGGAGGTGATCTTGGGCAAGCTCGCGCCGTATTTCGTGATCGGGATGATCGCCACGGCGCTGTGCACGGCGGTGGCCGTGCTGTGGTTCGAGGTGCCGTTTCGCGGGGACCTGGCGACGCTGTTCGCGGCCAGCGCGCTGTTCCTGAGCGTGGTGCTGGCGCTGGGATTCTGGATCTCGTCGTACACGCGCAGCCAGTTGGTGGCGAGCCAGATCTCGACGGTGGCCACCTACATGCCGTCGCTGATGCTGTCGGGGCTGTTCTTTGCGATCGACCAGATGCCCGCGCCGATTCAACTCGTGACCTACATTGTGGCGGCGCGTTACTACAACACCGCGCTGAAGGGGGTGTTCCTCAAGGGGCTGGGGGCGGCGGCGCTGGCACCGCAGTTCGCGGCGCTGGCGCTGCTGGCCGCCGGGTTCGGCGCGATCGCAGTCGCAACCTTCAGGAAGAGGATTGAGTAGCCGCGATGCTCGACCGCATCCGCCACATGCTGGTCAAGGAGTTCATCCAGATGCTGCGCGATCCCAAGACGCGCTTCGTGCTGTACGGACCGCCGCTCATGTCGATATTGGTCTTCGGCTACGCGGCAACCTTCGAGTTGCATCACGTGCGGATCGCGGCGCTCGATTTGGATCACAGCTACGAGAGCCGCGAGTTCCTCTCCCATTTCGCGGCCACTCCGTACTTCGACCTGCGTTACATGCTGGTCCGCCGCGACCAGATCAAGACGCTGATCGACCGCGGCGACGCGGTCGCGGCGATCCAGATCCATCCCGGGTTCGCGCGGCTGCTGCGCAAGGGACAGACCGCGCCGGTGCAAGTGATCGTGGACGGCAGCAACTCGAACACCGCCCTGATCGCGTTCGGCTACATCAACCAGATCGCGCGGAGCTTAGCGCTGGACTATGCGCGGGAGCGGCTCGATCGGACGGCGCCGGCGCTGGCCGCGTCGATGCCGAGCGTGGTGCTCGAGCAGCGCCCCTGGTTCAACACCAACCTCGACAGCCGCTGGTTCTTCATCCCCGGCCTGACCGCCGCCATCGTCCTGATTTCGGTGGTGCAGCTCACCGCCTTTTCCATCGTGCACGAGCGCGAGCTGGGCACGCTCGAGCAGATCATGGTCACGCCCATCAGCCGCTTCGAGTTCATCCTCGGCAAGACCGTGCCGTCGTTCATGGTCGGGCTGTGCGACACGGCGCTGATGGCGCTGGTCGGCACATTCTGGTTCGGCGTGCCGTTTCGCGGCAGCCTGTTGGTGCTGATGCTGGGCGCGGCGCTGTTCGTCCTGAGCACGCTCGGGATCGGGCTTCTGATCTCGACCATCTCCACCACCCAGCAGCAGGCGATGGTGACGGGATTCCTGGTGCTGATGCCGGCGATAATCCTGTCGGGGCTCACCAACCCGATCAGCAGCATGCCGGCGAGCCTGCAGATAGCGACGAACCTCGATCCGCTGCGCCATTTCGTGGTCGTGCTGCGCGGCGTTTATCTGAAGGGAATCGGCATCCGCATCCTGTGGCCGCAGATGGCCGCGATGATGCTGATCGGCGCGGCGCTGTTGACGCTGAGCGTGCTGCGCTTTCGCAAGTCGCTTGATTAAGAAGGAGTCCGTGATGGCCGACGCACAACTGAGCACCATCGCGCAGGGCGCGCTGGTGGCGTACTTTTCGATGGAAGTCGCGCTGCAGAGCGACGTGCCGACATACACCGGAGGACTCGGCGTGCTCGCCGGCGACATGCTGAGGAGCGCGGCCGACATGGGCCTGCCGATGGTCGGCGTCAGCCTGCTCTATCGCAAGGGCCACTTCTTCCAGACCCTGGATGAGCAGGGGCGCCAGCACGAGGAGCCGGTGGCCTGGTCTCCGGACGATTGGCTGGAAGTGGCGGAGGCCTCCTGCAAGCTCGACATCGAAGGGAGGCAAGTCGCCGTGCGGGCCTGGCGCTACCCGATCGCGGGCATCTCGGGCCGACCGGTGCCGGTGTTCCTGCTCGACACCAACATGCCCGAGAACAGCGAATACGATCGCTCGCTTACCGATCGGCTCTACGGCGGCGACCTGCGCTACCGGCTCTGCCAGGAAGTGGTGTTGGGAATCGGCGGGGTGCGGATGCTGCGGGCGCTCGGCCTTACGGAAGTCGCCAGCTTTCACTTGAACGAGGGACATTCGTCGCTGCTGGCGCTGGAACTCTTCGCCGAGGAACTCAAGCGTTCGAACGGCGACCGCGAAGTGGCGCTCAAACGCGTCAAGCGCAAGTGCGTCTTCACCACCCATACGCCGGTGCCGGCGGGCCGCGACCGGTTCTCGCTCGAGCTGGCGCGCTCGGTGCTGGGTGACGAGCGGATGCATGCGCTGGATGTACTGGGATGCTGCGGCGATATGCTGAGAATGACACGGACGGCGCTCAACCTGAGCCACTACGTCAACGGGGTCACCGAGCGCCACGGCGAGATCTCGCGCAGCATGTTCCCCGGCTATCCGATCGATTCGATCACCAACGGGGTGCATTCGGCGACCTGGACTTCGCCCCCCTTCCAGGCCGTGTACGACCGCTACCTCCCCGAATGGCGCCGCAACTTTATCTCGCTGCGCTACGCCTCGCACTTGCCGCTCGAGGCGATCCGCCAGGCGCATCACGAGGCCAAGGCGCATCTGATGAGCGTGATCAACCGTCTCACCAACGTCGGCTTCGATTCGCACGTATTCACGATCGGCTTCGCCAGGCGCGCGGCCGCCTACAAGCGTTCGACCCTGCTGTTCCGCGACCCTGAGCGCATCCGCCGGATCGCATCCAGCCGGCCCATTCAGCTCGTGTTCGCCGGCAAGGCGCATCCCGCCGACCAAGAGGGCAAGGCCGTGATCCAGGAGATCGTGCGATGGCAAAAGGAACTGGGATCCAAGCCGGCGATCGTCTATTTGCCGAACTACGACATGCACTTGGCGCAGCTCGTCACCGCCGGAACGGACCTGTGGCTCAATACGCCCCAGCCCCCGTTCGAGGCCTCGGGCACCAGCGGGATGAAAGCCGCGCATAACGGGGTGCCGAGCCTGAGCATCCTCGACGGATGGTGGCGCGAGGGCTGGGTCGAGGGCATCACGGGATGGGCGATCGGTCCGCGCGACCGGCCCGCCGAGCGCGGCGATAACGAGGACGCCGAGGATCTGTACCGCGCGCTCGAGGAGAAGATCCTGCCGATCTTTTACGAGCAGCCCGATCGATGGACCGAGATCATGCGCTCGACGATCGCGCTCAACGCCTCGGTCTTCAACACCGATCGGATGCTGCACGAGTACTTCGTTAAGGCCTACGAGGAACAGTATCGCGCGCACGAGGAGTGAGCGTGACGACATCGGCTCCGGAAAACTCCGGAAAATCCAGCACTTTTGGCCCCCCAGCCCCGTGGCGCCTAGGGTTACAGAAGGGTGGGCGTTTGCATCCGGCGGACGCAACATGATGGAGCCGAATATCGATTCGCCTCAGGAAAGACCTTCGGTCAGGTTGGCACGCTTTGCGCATTCCACCCTAATGATGGAGCAAGGATGGGCGTCGAACATGTCCAGCGCATTACAGACTCATCAAGGGGCGTTGGCGACCTCCGTTGAGGTGAAGCCTCGGGGGCAACAACTGCCAACGCTGTTGCTGCTGTCGGCCGACAAGTCGCTGGTCGATCTCGTGAACGCTGTCAGCGGCCCGGACTGGAAGGTATCGCACCATCTGAACGCTCACGATAGAGGCGACCCGCTCGATCACCCCAACCTGAAGCTGGTGCTACTGGACGACAGCGCGGTTGAGGAGAGCGAGCGAGGGTGGCTATTGGGGCAGATTCGCCGGCACGTGCCGGAAGCCTCGCTGCTCTATATCACGGTCCAGCACAGCCAAGAGAACGAGCGGCGGGCCCGCGCAAACGGGGCGCTCTATTACATCGCCAAACCCATCCAAGCCCCGCTCTTCACCCAGGTCCTCAAGGCATTTCTCAAGGCCCAACAAGCCAAGTAGATTGGCCCAGGCCGGCGGGCTCCTTGGGCCTGGAGGAGTTCCGCCTGTTCCTGCTAGCCCAAAGACCGCAGCAATCTAACGTCGCCGCTGCGCGGCGACGCTGGCCGGTCCCCGACCCAAGAACATAATCTTTTTCGGTTGTCCCTCGGTTGTCATGAGACCAAGTCGCGAGGGCAGTGTGGCAACAGCTGATGGAGGCACCGTTCCCGCGCGCCGCGTCCCTAAGCTCGGTCTTGGGAATTATCGCCACCGCACACACACCGCGAGCGGTCGCCGTCGTTATCGACCAATTCGAAGACGCCATTCCAATTCTGGGTGCGCCAAGCGCTTCCGAGCTTCTCGGCAGCTTAGTACGGGCCCACTCGATGCCTCTGCCGAACCTTAGAATCTTGCTCTCGTACCGCGGGGATGCTGACGCAAAGGTCGGTCGCTATTGGCAGACGGTATCCGGCTCTGCGAGTGGGTTACCTCGCTATTACCTGGAAGCGCTTTCAGAGCAACCTGCTGGGCAGATCCTGCTCGAGCTCCTGCAAGCCCAGTTTGGTCTAGGCGATACAAAGAGTGCCTCAAAGCTCGTCAGCATTGTGGTCCAGGATTTGGTGCAAGAGACTAGGGCGTCTGGTTGGGCCGGCGTTTATCCTCCGTTTCTCCAAATGGTCGCGGAGACTCTGATTCGCTCCGGCAAGGAGGGCGGTACCACGCCGAGTGAGGAGTTGTACCGTTCGTTGGGCGGCGCCCACGAGATCATAGGTCGATACCTCATCAGTCAGTTGAGGTTTCTCGGCCCCGAAGAGAAGCACGCACGCGCGTTGTTGGTCGCCCTTGCGGGGAAAAGCGGTCGCCAGCGAAAATCAGTTGACCAGCTTGCGAGAGAGAGAGAACTCGAAACCGCACGCGTCTGCACGGTCCTAGAACGCCTCGCCTCGCTGCGCATGGTGAGGGAGCAGGACGGCGCTTGGGAGATTGTCCACGATTTCTTGAATCAACGCGTACTTGAGGAGCTCTCTAACCCGGAAGAGCAAGAGGCACGCACGTTTCGGGACCTGCTGATCGCGAAGACAGCGGCCTTTGCGACAACCGGTGAGCTGCTAACCGAGCGTGAACTCCTAGCCGTCTATGCACATCGGACGCGCATAAGGTGCTCCCGTGACGAAATAATGCTGCTCTTAGCTAGCGCTTCGACCCTAAGTGGTCCGGTACAACAGTACCTAACACAGGTGCCAGCTGAGACGGCCGTTTCGTGGGCAAAGAATTTGCTCTCGTACGCCGACGGTGACGCCATTCAGAACGCTACTCGCTTCCTTTTGGCCTGCGGCGTCACGCAGGATCTGCCGTTTCTCGCAGAGGTATTTGGCGGCTACAGGCTGCAGGGCGAATTGGCCGGACTGATCAGAAATTATGCCAAGCGCGCGGACTTGCCACTACTTTTGAAGTTGAGAAATCGGAGGGCAGAGCAAGTTGCGCAGGCAGCGCGGGAGTCAATCGCAGAGTTGGCCAGCCCGTCGGACGTTGACATCCTGCGCAGGCTTTTGAGGTCCGACAAGCCAGAGGACCTGCGGGTTGCTTGCCGCGTCCTTCTTTCAGCCGCCCTGCCAGAAAAGTGCGCCGAGTATGTGGCCGGGCTTAAGAGTCGCTCGATGCTCGACAGAGCAAGCGCTATGTGCTGCCTAGGCGCGGTGGGCTCTGCCCGGGACACCAAGCACCTGAGGCGCGCTCTGTTCAAGTCGAAGGGCGTAGATTCCGCGGTTTGCAGCTATGCGCTTGCACACTGGTCGATCCGCGAGACTCTCCGGAAGCCCTTGCTGGATCTTCTTCGCCACCCAACGAAGAGGGTTAGAGTCAGCGCGCTTGCCGCGTTCGGGGGCGGCCGTGCGGGCATCAGTATACGGGAGCTGCTAAAGCTCTACGAGGATTTACCAGACGCGACTGCACGTGCCGTGATTAGGTCCGTCGATCGTAACGATCGAAATGAACTGCATCGCTTTGTAAAGAACATAGCCCTCTCTCCAACGGCGAGAGACCTGCTGATCGCTCTTGTCAGAGTCGGGGGGAACGAAGAAGCTCGATTCGTTTTGAACCTGGTGTCTGCTCAAGATGCCAGCGTGTCGTTTTGGAACGTGCCCCTTCTCGCCGCAGCGCTGGCTGACGCTACGGATTCGTCCTCCCTCAAATGGCTGAAGCAGATCGCGGAGAACGAGGAATTTTGGCGCTACGTTGGCCGAGACCGAGGCAAGAACCCCCTCCCGGTCAAGAATCACGAGAACGTGTACCTTTTCAAGCGGTTGGCGGCCGCATGCCTTGTCCGTGCGTGCGACGAGTCAGAGTGGGACTTGCTCAGACGGCTGGTGTTCCACGACTACTGGCTCATCGGCATGGCGGCGGCACGCAGAATCGCGCAGTTCGCCACGGAACGCCACCTAAACGAGCTGATTTCCCACGCACGGGCGCAACCCAAAGAGCTGGCCCCGGCAACAATGAGCGGGCTTCGCTGCGTGGACGAAGCTGTTTACGGCTCCGCTCCGGCGCGTTCGCTCATTTCGGCCTCAGCGTGAGCACCGGCACCGGCGATTCGCGCACCACCCGCTCGGCGACACTGCCGAGGAAGAAGTGCTTCAATCCGGTCCTGCCATGCGTGGCCATCACGATCAGGTCGGCGCCGAACGCACCCGCAGCGCTCACGATCTCGGTTGCGGGATCGCCGCTGCAGGCGGCGACCTCGTAGCGAACCTTGCCCTCAAGCTGGTCGAGCGCGAGGGTCTTGAGCCGCGCCCGCGCGGTCTCTTCGACGATTGGATACGGCTCGAGCGGAACCGGCGGAATCGTCGAGGCGCCGACCGGTGATGGAACCACGTTGATCAACAGCATGGTCGCCTCAGAACCGTCGATGAGCTTGCACGCGAAGTCCAGCGCAGCGATCGAGTTGGGGCTAAAGTCGATTGGGCAAAGAATCTTCCGAAACCGCGTCGCCATCGAATGTTACGCTCTCTTGCGGGAAATACAGCGCCGCCCCGCCGACGTTGTTCGCTTGCGCGCCCGCTGTCCCGGCTCGGGACTCGAGGGCGGCGCGGCCCGCATATTAATCATCGAAGTCACGCCTGCGCTCGGGCTCGCCGGCCGGCCGGGACCACAGTGGTGGCCTGCGGGCCTTCGACGCCCTCCTCTTCGGCAAAACGGACCTCGGCGCCGATCTTGAGAGCATCGAAGCCGGGACCCAGGACGCTGTTGCGATGGAAGTAAACCTCGCGTCCGTCGCCGGTTTCGAGAAAGCCGTAACCCTCTTGCGGGAAAAGCTTGCCCACCCGCGCGCGGGCCGGTGCTGACGGGGTCTTGACGTCGCCCCGCAACTCGCGGACATGATCCTCGAGCCGGCGACGGGCCACATCGAAGGCCTCACGAATCGCCACCCCGAGCCTCTTCCTCCGACTGGCGGTTCACGGCGATTTTGCCGCCGGGCACGGTCATTCCGATTCGTACGTTGAACGGGCCGCCCTTGCGATGGTGGCGGAGGGCGCGGCCCTCTACGATCACTTCGCATCCGACGATCCGGTCGAAGTAGCGGTCGAGCCCGGCCGCCTTGTCCCGGATCTCGGCTTCGACAGCCGCGGAAAGCGGAAAGTCGCGGGCCGTGATTCTGAGTGGTTGCTGCATCTCAGCGCTATTTCTGGGCCTCGCTTTCGATCGGAACCTTGCGCGCGGCCATCTCCTTGGCGGCCGGCATCGTGACCTCCATCACACCATTCCTAAACTGCGCCTTGATCTTGTCGGTCGCCGCGCCCTCGGGCAGCGTCATCCGCCGCTCGAACGCGCCGTACGACACCTCGCGCCGGATGTAGTCGTCGCGCTTGACCTCCTTCTTCTCCTTGCGCTCTCCCTTGATGGTAAGGACGTTGCCGAGGACCGTCACTTCGACGTCCTTGGGATCGATTCCCGGCAAGTCAGCGCGGACGACCAGGTTGCCGTCCTTGATGTAGCTCTCCATCCGGGGCAGGTATTCCTCACTCTCCTCGAACAGCGGGCGGCCAAAGAATCGCGGGAATCGCTCCTCGATCTCGCGGCTCATCCTCTCCAGGTCTCTAAATGGTCTCCACGGCAATAGCGCTCCCATGGCTTTATCTCCCTAGTGAATTTCGCCAAACATTGAGACTCGGGCGCAAGAGATGTGCCACCAAAGCCCCGCCGAAACCAGTCGATCAGGATGACGCTGATAGCGTTGCGGGGGACACGTCCGATTTCCGGCGAATGCTCCCAAACGCTACATCGGACTCGACCGAAGAGTCGGCACGAAACATGAGATTCCCCGTTTCCGCACGAGATCGCGACCGACAAGTGATCGATCGGCGCCGACCGATTCGCACGCCGCCGGGCGCGATTGCCGCGCCGTGCTGAGTCGGTGACAATCTCCACAGAAACCCTCCCGAGCGAGGGGAGAAGCTCCTCATGGGTGCCGCGCCGGCCTTCTCCGAAAACGCGCTCGCCTCAGCATCATCTTCGGATGCAGGCAGGTCAGGGAAATCTTCCTGATGGCGCATCGCATCCGCCTCAAGGGCGTCACCGTCTATCGCTACGGATAGCGAAGTATTCAGACGCTCTCGCTGGTCGAGGAGGACAGAGTTCCGGAATGCCGTGAATGCGCGGTTTGACTTGGCACGCCCGATGCTGTTGTTGTCGGGTACGGAGAGCATCCAAGGCAACATGAAAAAAACCGCCGCTACCACGAGCAAAAAAGGCAGGGGCCTTATCCGCAGTCTCAATCGGAGCCTGGTTCGCGACGACAAGAGCCCGGCGGTCGTGCGCAAGACGCGCCCCTTTCGCGAGCCCACGATTTGTCCAGGATGTGGCTCGGCCTTTCTCCACAAGACGTGGCGGCGCGACCACAAGCTGAGTCACGAGATGCTGGCCCGCAGCCAATGGCGGCTATGCCCGGCCTGCGGGCAGGTCGGCCGCCAGGAAGGTCAGGGCAGAGTGCTGATCCGGGGCACCGCCGTGGCCGAGAGTCGCGAGACGATTCAGCGGCGAATCGATAACGTCACACAGCGCGCGATGAATACTCAGCCGCAACGGCGCCTGGTTTCAGTCGCGCCGCTTGATGGCGAAGCGCTCGAAGTGCTGACCACCTCTCAAAAACTCGCCCATCGCATTGTGCATGAGCTCAAGAAGGCCTTCGGTGGACACGCCTCTTATTCCTGGAATGACGACGGCATGCTGTTCGCGACCTGGGACTACGATCGGCCGAAATCGCGCGCGAAGCGGGCCTGAACAAAGCGGCCTAGCGTCCTCTCCCTTTCTGAGGACTTTTGCCACACGATTTTCGGGGCCTGCCCCGTCTATGCGCGGATGCGTACCAAGGGTGTATCCTGTGTCGAACGGAGTTGGCGGATTCTTGAGCGGGACGGCAGCTCTTGACGCACCTTGAGGTGCCGGGCGTGACGCCATTGGCGACCCGACTACGCCTCGCCGATGCCCGCTCCAATTGGCACAAACGATGCTCACCAGGATGGACCCCAACAACGGAGAATTCAGAGTAATGAGCCCTGAGATGACCGAAAACGGCTATCCGTATTCCGCGGGCTATGCGAATTTTGACTCACCGGTTATTCTCCCGGTGCAATTCTACGAATTGGTGGGCCGCCGCCACGTCCTGGAAGGCGAATACAAGCTCATGTTCGCCGTCCTCGAAGATGCCATCCACACCTGTTTTAAGAACCTGAATGCTCGGACCCCGGAAGAGAGCCAGGAGCTCTTTGAGGTTCAGAACTGGTTTGATGCCAGCGGCACAGGCCGCGGTTATGGACTGTTCGCGTTCGAGAATCTGTGCGAGGCGCTGGGGCTCGAGCCGGACCGCCTGCGCAAGCGGCTGTTGTCCATCCGCAACGCTACCGGGCATATGAGACATTTTCGCCGTACCCATAGCGCGCTCGGCGGCCTCGTGCAGCCCCGGGCGAGTTCTACTGCCTCATCTTCAAGATACCGCTAGCGCCTCCACCACGCGTCGCGATTAGGGCGGCCAGAAACTGCCTCCCCCCTCCGGAAAATTGTCTAATGGGGCCGACCTCTCTCACCGGCGCACTCGCTTCTTTCCCGTGGATGGCGGACTCTTAGCGGGTCCGCAGCTATCATCGTGATACAGAAGTACCGGCGGTCCCGGTGTTCACGGAGCCACTGCAATTCAGCGCTGTAGGAGGGAACACATGGTAGACACGGGCGACACGAGGGACACAGGATTCGACCCGAAGCGCCTCAGCCGGCTTTCGGACGTCATCAAGCGGGACATCAATGCGGAACGCTATGACGGCTGCGAGCTGATCGTCGGCCGGGGCGGCACGGTGGCATACCACGAGCACTTTGGCTGGGCCGATCGGGCGGCGGGCCGGCGTGTCGAGAAAGACCAGGTCTTCGTCACCATGTCGATCGGCAAGCAGTTCACAGCCGCAGTGGCATTGAACCGAATCGAGCGCGGCGACTTCTCCTTCTCGACCCGGGTAGCGGAGATCATCCCCGAGTTCGGGGCACGCGGGAAGGAACGAATCACTATTGCCCAGATGCTTACGCACACCGCGGCCATGCCGGCGATGCTGCCGCCGATGCCGCCGGAGCTTCTCGGCAATCTCGCGGAAGTGGTCGCCGCCACCTGCGCGTCGCTGCCTGAAAGCCTACCGGGCACGCGCGTCAGCTACAGCGCGGTCGTCGCCCACGCCGTGCTGGCCGAGGTGTTGCGTCGTGTCGAGGGCAGCCGGCGTTCCTTTCGACAGCTCCTCGACGAGGATCTATTCCAGCCGCTCGGCATGAAGCACACGTCGCTCGGAAAGCGGCCTGATTTGGGCGAGCGCATGGCTCCCGTCGTGGCGCGTGACCGCCGGCGCGGTCTGTTCGATCCCGCGATGCTCGAGCTCATGGGCGCCATGATCAACGAGGCCGCTGAGATCCCGGCTGGCGGCTATCTTTCCACCGCTGCCGACGTGTTCCGCTTCGCCGAGATGATGCGCCGCGGCGGAGAGCTGGACGGCGTGCGGATCCTCTCGCCGGCGATGGTCGACCTGGTGCAGGTCGACCAGACGGGTGACTGGCCCAATAGCCTGTTCGATTACACGTACGACTTCCGCGGCTGGGAGCAGTTCCCGGCTCACTTGGGACTGGGGTTCTGGCTCCGCGGCGAGGGCATCCACCCGACGCCGTTCGGCATGCTCGCTTCGCCGAGGACCTTCGGCGGACTCGGCGCAGGATCCAACACTTTCTGGATCGATCCGGTCCGCGACGTCTCGTACGTGTTCCTGTCCAGCGGACTGATGGAAGATTCCTACAGCATCGAGCGTCACCAGCGGCTGGCGGATCTGGTGTTCTCGGCGCTGGTGTAAGTCTGGTCCGGAGGAGGGTCGAAGCCGGTACGACAGCCTCTCACGTCCGCTCCGAACCTGCCTCGCGCGCGCGGAGCTTGCCGAGAGGATTCACGAAGCCGGTGAGTCGGTCCCACAAGGCCTGGACCTCGCGCCGAACTGCGAGATGGTTCACCACCTCCAGGCGGATTCCATCGGGATCGGCAAAGAAAAACGCGTAGTAATCCGGCGCGTACTGCGGATAATGCAGCGGTTGCGTGACCCGGATGCCGAGTTCGGTCAGGCCGCGAGCCGCCGCGTCGACCGTCTCGCGGTCTTCGACGCGTAGGCAGAGGTGATGGAGCCCCGCGGCATACGGGTCGTGCGATGGGCGATTCCGGCGGGCCGCCCTGAGCGTGATGCGCACGTCGCGATTGTAGTAGTGGAGATGCGGTTCGCCGTCGATCGGGTCCGTCCCTTTGCGGAAGCCGAGAAAGCGCATGAGCTTGTCGTAGAACCGCTCGGAGCGCCTCAAGTCCGACACGGTCAGGTAGACGTGATCGATTGCGGTAACCCGGATTTCCTTCTGCTTCGCCATCGTTCTTTCACTCTTTCACTCGCATTCGCGCTCGTTCCCGCTGGAATACCAAACGTGGTCTAATGGGGCCGGCCTCTCTCACGGACGCGCTCGCTTCGCTCAGGAGGCGAGCGCGGGTGAAAAAACACGAGGACCCGCTCCGCCCGGGCTGATGCCGCGACCTCTCGACCAGCCGGCCCGGCGAGCGCGGTACGGGGCGGCAGCGATGGAATTTGCTTTCGATGCAGAACAGAAACTCCTCCAGTCAACTCTGCGCGACTTTGCTCGGCGCGAGTTGGCGCCTGCCTACGCGACGCGCGATACCGACCAGGATCTGCCGCGCTCGCTGGTGCGCCGGCTCGGCGACATGGGGCTGCTCGCACCGATGGTTGACGCGCGTTTCGGCGGACAGGGCCTCGATTACGTGTCGCTGGGCGTCGCGCACGAGGAGATTGCCCGCGCCGACTTCAACGCCGGCTACCTCTTGTTGCTGTCGGCGTTGGTCGGCGGGATTATCGCCGCTCGCGGCGACGACCGCCAGCGCGCCGCGATCCTGCCCCCGATATGCCGCGGCGAAGCGATCCCGGCGCTCGCGGTGACCGAGCCGAGCAGCGGCTCCGACGCCGCACGTATCAGGCTTAGTGCGCGCCGCGACGGCGACAGCTACGTGCTGAATGGTGAGAAGACCTCCATTTCGTTCGCCTCGAGCGCCGATACCGCTCTGGTGATGGCGCGGACGGGCACGCTCGAGCAGGGCGCAAAGGGTATCAGCGCTTTCTACGTCCACCTCGACTCTCAGGGCGTGAGCCGCACCCGGTTTCGCGATCTGGGCTCGCGCGCGGTCGGTCGCGGCCAGCTCTTCTTTGATTCGGTACGGGTACCGGTAGCGATGCGAATCGGCGAGGACGGCGCCGGCTTTGTCCAGGTGATGCAGGGGTTCGATTTCAGCCGCGCGCTGATCGGCCTGATGTGCATCGGCGCCGCCGAGCAGAGCCTGGAGGAAACCTGCCAATACGTCGCCGAGCGCCAGGCATTCGGCGCCAGCTTGGCGCGTTTCGAGGGCGTGTCGTTCCCGCTCGCCGAAGCCGCGATCCAGCTCCGAGCCGCACGGCTGATTTGCTACGAGGCGCTGTGGCTGCGGGATCGCGACCAGGCGCACGGCTGGCTGGCAGCCGGATGCAAATGGTGGGCGCCGGAACTCTCCGCCCACGTAATCCATCAATGCCTGCTGCTGCATGGGCATCTCGGCTTCAGCCTCGAGCTGCCCCACCAGCAGCGCCTGCGCGACGTTATCGGGCTGGAGATCGGCGACGGCACCGCGCAGATCATGAAGCTGGTCGTTGCCCGCGAGCTATTGGGCAAGGCGGCCCGCCCTTACTGATCGAGGCGCGGGCATTTTCGCCCCGCGGTGCATCCAGAGGCGAACAGTAGCACCGCCGCGGGAACGCCCGCCCCACTTCAGATGACGGCGTTTTGGCTTTGATCGGGTCGGTTTACAAGCGCCATCGTGGTGATTATAATTCACAAGTCTAGCTTTCTGTGAAATCTTGGCGCGAGGGGTGATGGTTTTTCGCGGGAACCGGGCTTCTCTCGAAGGCAGTGCACGGTGATAGAATATCGCGGAATCCTTCAATGAGTGACACCACTGCTCGTGCAGTGACAGATTTTCGCGGTCGCTCGCTACCCGAGCCAGCGCATCCCGCTGGATATGCTGCCATAATCGAGGACCATCACCTGGACATTCCGCTGCCCCCGCGACTCGCCGCGCTCGCGTCCCGACATCACCCCATCTCAACGGACACTTGGCAGCTCTTTACTCCACGACACGCACCGGACGACACGCTGGCCGGACACCTCGAGTTTGCCCTCAAATGGGAAGGCGTCGATCTAAGTGTCTTGGCCGCACTGTTCAAGGCAGTACCGGACGAGGAGATCGCCGGCGCCGTTCGCTCGAAACCAACTGGCGCTTACACTCGACGCCTCTGGTTTTTGCACGAGTGGCTGACCGGTCGGCGCCTCGACATAAGCGACCCGGGAAAGGTGCGGGCGGTACCTGTCGTCGACCCGACCAAACAATTCGCGGTCAAAGACGGGACGCTTTCGTCGCGGCACAAAGTGATCGACAACCTTCCGGGGACGGGCGCGTTCTGCCCGATGGTGCGGCGCACCAAAGCGCTCGATGCGTACGCAGCGAAGGGCCTCGACAAAGTTGCGCGCGACGTTGTGGGTCGCATTCATCGCGATGTGATGGCTCGCGCGGCTGCTTTCCTGCTCTTCAGCGACAGCAAGTCGTCGTTCCGGATCGAAGGCGAGCGACCCTCTCCGAAGCGCGCGGTGCGCTGGGGGCAGATCATCGGCGAGGCGGGCTCGCGCAAGCTCAGCATAGCCGAGTTGGAAAGATTGCAACGGATCGTGATCGGCGATGCGCGGTTCGTGCGTCTCGGGCTACGCACCGAAGGTGGATTCGTCGGGATGTACGACCGCACGAATCAGGAGCCGATCCCGGATCACATCAGCGCGCGTCCCGAGGATCTCAAGAGTCTCGTTGAAGGGGTGATTGCGTACGTAGCGCGTGCCGTCGATGGTGTAGTCGATCCTGTGGTAGTGGCGGCAGCCGCAGCCTTCGGAATTGTTTACATCCATCCTTTCAGCGACGGAAACGGCAGGCTGCATCGATGGCTCATCCATCACGTGCTCGCAGCCGCGGGCTACAACCCGCCGGGTGTGATCTTCCCGGTGAGTGCCGCGATCCTGCGGAACATCGACAGTTATCGCAGCGTTCTGGAGTCGTACTCCCGGCCTCTGTTGGAGTTCATCGACTGGCGGGCGCCGCCGAATGGGAACCTCGAGGTTCTGAACGACACCGGCGACTATTACCGGTATTTCGATGCGACCGCGCACGCCGAGTTTCTCTATCGATGTGTGGAGCAGACGATTGAGCGCGACCTACCCGAGGAGGTCGCCTACCTGCAGGCCTACGATCGATTCGCGCGCGGCGTCCAGGAAATTGCCGACATGCCTGCCGAGAAGATCGAACTGCTCCACCGATTCCTTCGCCAGGAACACGGGCGGCTATCCAGACGCGCTCGACAGAATGAGTTTGCCGCTCTTATTGAACGTTGCATAAATAATTGAAAGGAATACTCAGTTGTGCTACGCTGGCTTCATGAGGCCAGTGGGAAGTGCGGCGGAGTTGGAGCGGCGTCGGCGGCGTGCGGTGCGGCTGTTGCAAGCCGGCCATTCGCTGTCGACGGCGGCACGGATGGTGGGCGCGGCGGTGAGCGCGGTCTGGCAGTGGCGGGAGACCTGGCGCCGGCGCGGAGAGGCGGGGCTTCAAGCCAGGCCGACCCCGGGACGGCCGCCCAGACTGACCCCCCGGCAACGCCAGCGCCTGCCCAGGCTGCTGGCCCTGGGCGCCCGCGGTTACGGCTACCCCAACGATCTCTGGACCACGCGGCGGATCGCCGCGCTCATCGAGCGCGAGTTCAGGGTCGGCTATCACCCGGCGCAGGTGAGCCGCATCCTGGCGCAACTGGGCTGGAGCTATCAGAAGCCTGAACGGCGGGCGCTGGAGCGCAATGCGGCGGCCATCACCCATTGGAAGCGTTACCGGTGGGTCGGGATTAAAAAAAAGCCCGGCGCCTGAGCGCGCATCTGGCGTTCCTGGACGAAAGCGGCTTCCTCTTGGTTCCCAGCGTGCGCCGCACCTGGGCGCCGTGCGGCCAGACCCCGATGCTCGTCCACCGCTACGCGCGCGATAAGATTTCGGCCATCTCCGCGGTGACCGTGAGTCCCGTGCGCCATCGCCTCGGGCTTTACTGCCACTTCCACTTCGTCAATCTCACCCAGTTCGAGGTCGCCGCCTTTTTGCGCCTGCTGCTGCGCCAACTGCGCGGACCCATCATGCTGCTGTGGGACGGCGGCCCAATTCACCGCGGGCCCGCCGTCAGCCAAGTCCTGGCCCGCCATCCGCGCCTCATGGTCGAGCGCTTTCCCGCCTACGCGCCCGAGCTCAACCCCGATGAGCAGGTCTGGAACCACTTCAAGACTCAACTCGCTAACGGCTGTCCGCTCAGCATCGATCAGTTGCTCGACGACCTCAGCCAACTCGCCCGCCGGGCCCGGCGCTCCTCCCAGCTCCTGCGCAGCTTCGTCCTGGAATCCGACCTGCCGCCTCTTTTTTCACCCTGAGTTTCTATTATTTATGCAATGGTCAATAATGAACGGGAAGCAGAACGGATAGAGGCCTTGTACCAGGCTTCCTTCGAGGATGAGGGAGAGAGGGCAGAGTTGTGAGCCTCGGCCTTTTTTTCAGTCTGCGCTTGCGTTTCCGTTCAGCTCCGAGCCGATCGTGAAGTCACTCGCGTGGTCTGGCGCGGGATTCCACGACGGACGGAATCCGACCATGTTGACCGCAATCCGCGAGTTCGCCCACAATGTTTGGCGATCGTAGTGGCGGTTCGCGCCACATACGGAGGAGTCATGCAGCGGCAAACGCGCCTCCATGGAGCAATCGACGTGGCCGCCGCCGGCCTTAGGGGCGGTCTTGCGACGATTGAGGGTATCCACACGGCAATTGCTCGCAAGCCATTCGCTGCGTTGCGACTCGCGCCCGTGGTCGCCGAGCTGTCAGAGGCGACGCGAGTGGTTCACGATGGCATCACGGGACTCGTGTATGCCGGACTGGGGAGCGCAGTAGCCGTCGCAGGCGGTGCGGCACGGCTCGCCGCCAATATGACTGCTGCCGAAGACACGGAGCCTCGGGCCGGCTCGCTCAGCGACCTGGCCCTGGCGGCACTCAACGGCTTTGCCGGAGAACGGCTCGAGCGCGAAGGCAACCCGCTCGCCAGTCAAATGAGTCTGCGCCACGCGGGACGGACTGTTTCGCTCGAACGCGATGCTCTGGCGGGAGCCTTCCCCGCCGCGTCGCCCCGCGTGGCCGTCTTCGTCCATGGCCTCGCCCTCAACGAGACCTCGTGGCGGCTGCACGCGGAGCGGTATTACCAGAACCGCCACACGACCTACGGCTCTCGTCTCGAGAGCGATCTCGGCTACACGACGCTGTACGTGCGTTACAACTCCGGTCTGCACATCTCGGAGAACGGCCGCCGGCTCGTGAGCCTGCTCGATCGGATAGTCGCCGAATGGCCCGTGCCGGTGAATGAGATGGTCCTGGTTGGCCACAGCATGGGCGGGCTTGTAATTCGCAGCGCGACGCATTATGGCGCCGGGTCCGAGTGGGTGCGCCGAGTGCATCACGTCTTCTATCTCGGCGCGCCGCACCTCGGAGCACCGCTCGAGAAGGCAGTGAACGTGGCCGCGTGGCTTCTCGGCCTGTTGGACGTAACGGAACCTTTCGCCGAAGTACTGAGGGGTCGCAGCGTCGGGATCAAAGACCTTCGCTTCGGCTCTATCCGCGATGAGGACTGGCAGAGCGTCGATCTCGACGCATTGCTGGCGAACCACCCGGACCAGGTTCCACTCCTCGCAGGCGCCTCCCACTATGTCATCGCAGCGACGGTGACGCGCGATCGGCGCCATCCACTGGGAGTCGCGGTCGGCGACCTGCTGGTTCGGGAAGCGAGCGCTTTGGGACTCGGGGCGCTCAGGCGCATCCAGTTCCCCCTGGAAAACGGCCGGCACTTCGGCGCGATGAACCATTTTGAGCTTTTGAACCATCCGGATGTCTACGATCAGATGCGCCACTGGCTGCTGCGCACCTGACCCCGCCCGCCAATGTGCATCGGCGACTGCTTCTCGCCGATCGAGCAGATGTTGGCGCTTGCGACGGTGATGCGGAGATTCCTCCTTACCGTGTGCCACAAGACCGCGACAACGGAGCGCGGGAGGTAGGCAGTGAAAAGTGGGACGAGGCCGCTTGATTCCGCGAGCGGTCCCTACTGCGCGCAGGCGAGGGCATCGGCAATGGTTCTCAGGGGCAAGACCAGCTTCAGAGGATCGTCGAGCAGCCTCACTGCTCCGAAGCGCTCGTACCACTCGGCAGCGCGTTCGCTCTTTGCATCAATTGCGAGCGCTACCCCGCCGACCTCGGCAGCGACCGAGAGCGCGCGCCTGCCGGCAGCGAGCAAGAGCTCGCCGCCTAGTCCGCTTCCCTGACTTGATAGGCTTACGGCTAGCCGCGCGAGGCGGAACACAGGCACTTCGTACCGGCCGAGTCATCGAGTTATCGCGGTGGGGATCTTCGCAAATTCAATTGCGCCCGGACTGATCGTGTAATAGCCAAGGATGCGGGCAGCGTCGTCTGGTGGGACTGCCACAAAGGTCTTGGCGCCGCCGGATTGGTGATTCTGCCGCGCGTAGCGGCGTAGATAGGCGTTGAGTTCCTGAGAGCCGCAATCGAAATTCTTGCGATCGCGGCGTCGGCTGATTGCTTCCTCGCGCCAGACGGTTCTACCGCTCACGCTCTTGCGAGCCGCCTGGCTGCGGCGATCAGCGCTGCTGTCGGCTTCGGCGGTTTCTCCAATAATCGGAGTACGCGCTTCGAATCACGCTCTGAGAGTACGATGCGCTCGGACCGCTCCACTACGCCGCGCGCCACCGCTAGGACGTTGCGCATGATGAACCGCGTGACGTCGAGTTGCTCGTGAGCCGCGGCCTCGGAAATGAGCTGCTTTTCCTGGCGGGTAGCGCGTAGCTCGATTCGATCGGTTCGGGCAGTTGCGGTCGTCATGTTCCGCTTCACTTTTCTTCAGTCTAGGCGGCTTAAATGTAGCGCACGTACGGTGTCCGTACAAACATCGCCGGCGTCATTCTAGTGAGATGTAACCTTGAAAATGGTAGCGACTTCTGATATGAAGAAGTCATGCCTAAGAGCAGTCTTAGTTTGGCGTCCAACGAGCGCAACGAACTGGTGGCGCGGACGCGCTCGCGGACCGCGCCGGCCGAAGACGCGCGCCGGGCGCGGCTGATCCTGATGCTGGCGAAGGGCAAACCCTATGCGGCCATTGGTCAAGCGCTGGGCTGCAATGCCAACTATATCAGCCGCTGGAAGGGCCGCTTCCTGGCCGAACGCTTGGCGGGCTTGTACGCGCGTCATCCGGGCCGCACGGTGGACAAGCGAACCCCGGCACTGGAAGCCAGGATTTTGAACTTTACCCGCCGGGGTCCGGCTGATGGCTCGACCCATTGGAGCAGCCGCAAGCTGGCGCGGGCACTGGGGGTCAGTCACATGATGGTCGCGCGGGTCTGGCGGCGCGCCGGGCTTAAGCCCCATCGGCTGGAGCGTTACATGGCCTCCGATGATCCGGACTTGGAACGCAAGGCCGCCGATGTGATCGGGCTGTACGTCAAGCCGCCGCAGCATGCGGCAGTGTTTTGCGTTGACGAAAAGACCGCGATTCAGGCGCTGGACCGGCTCGACCCGGTGCTGCCGCTGTCGCCGGGACGGGCTGAACGCCACGGCTTTGAGTATTACCGCCACGGCACCCTTTCGCTTTACGCCGCGCTCAACACCAGAAGTGGCCAGGTGCTGGGCCAAACCGCCGCGCACCATACCAGCCAGGAGTTTGTGGCTTTCCTGGCGCAATTGGTCGCCAGCCAACCAGCGGGCAAGGAGATCCATGTCATCGCCGACAATCTCGCCGCTCACAAAACCAAGCAGGTCACACAATTCCTCCAGGCGCATCCCAGGCTCCGCCTGCACTTCACCCCGACCTACTCCTCCTGGCTCAACCAAGTCCAGCTCTGGTTTGCCAAGATCGAGCGCGATGTCATTGCCCGCGGCATCTTCACCTCGCTCAAGGACCTGGCCCGCAAGCTCATGCGCTATATCCGCCACTACAACCGCGCTCCCAAACCCATTAAATGGATGTATCGAAACCCGAAACACCGAATCACGCCCGCTACCATCTCACCTGTTACAGGCCACTAGTGCTTCGACTCATGCGTAACGCTTCGTTGGTAACCGAAGACACGGCGAGCATCGGTGGTAGTGAAACGCCACTGGATGCTTCGGCGGCTGCGATTGGCGCGGGCGTTCCAAGCGCGCGTGCGACGGCTCAATTCGGCGAAAGTGGAGATTCGATCGCGCCCGAGGCACTCGCGCGACCACAGGCTTGCCTCAAGCTCGGCCGGATTAAGCCAACTGCCATGTTTGGGCGTGTGGTGAACGGTGAAACGCGCCCACAGCCTGCGGCCTTCGCGCTCGCCGAAACTCTCGGTGAGCGACTTCGCGCAGTGGGTGTTGAGGTTGTCGAGCAACAGGTGAATGGTCTTGGCTGCCGGATGGGCCTCGGCGATCCGCCGCAGCGCCTTGGCGAACTGCGGCGCCTTGCGGTTGGGCGTGGCGTGGGTGTGATGGCGACCACCCTTGGGCTCGACGACGCAGAAGACGTTGGCGGTACCGCATCGCACGTATTCATAGTCGCGGCGCGCGACCTTGCCCGGCGCCATCGGCGTGCCCGGGCGCGCCGAATCCAACAGTTGGACTGGCCGTTCGTCCAGCGCGACCACTGGCGCGCATTCATCAAGCGGCTGGCTCAGAATGTCCAACACCTCCTCCATCCGCTCTACGTATTCTTGGTCCAGCTTGGGGACACACCACATTTTTTTCCCGCCACGGCTTCAGCTCGTGGCTCGCAAACAATCGGCGGATCGTCTCGCGCCCGACCTTGGCGACCAGCCCGCGCCGCTTGGCTTCGTGTGCCGTCAGCACGATGGTCCACCGGGAGTGACCTTCGGGAGGCGGGCCGCACACCATCGCCACGATCGCGGCCTGCTGCTTGGTATCGAGCAGCTTCGCTGGCCTGGGGCGCGGGTCGTCGCTCAGCGCCGCTTCCAGCCCCCGCTCCAAATAGCGCCAGCCCACTCGCCGCACCTCCCGCAGATAGGCGCCCACCGCAGCCGCGATGTGCGCAAGCTTCCATCCCTGATCCAGCAACTCCAGGATCCGAATTCGCCGCCAACTGCGCCCGGATGCTACCTTGCCTCTTCGCTTCTCCTTCAAGGCCCCGCGCGCTGCTGCCGTCAACCGCAACCCCGGAAACCTCCGCCACCTCCGCTTGCCCTGTTCCACGCATACCTTTTGATCAAATCTTCCGCCCCAGCACAAGATATCCTGTGATCCTTACGCATGGGTCGAAGCACTAGTCCAGCCTTCGCATCGAACCCCGCAGGAGGGGGGCGGGCCTCGGCCCTTTTTTCACTTTTCACTCTGCGCTTGCGTTTCCGTTCAGCTCCGAGCCGATCGTGCAGTCACTCGCGTGGTCCGGCGCGGGATTCCACGACGGACGGAACGCCCGCCCCACTTGAGATTCAATGGGGATTCTCGCTCAGTTCTCGTAAATCTCCTTGCGATGCCTGACGCGGTACGGCGCCACTTCCACGACCAACTACTGCGGAAAACCCTTTTACCGCCCCCTGCCAGACTTCTTGATCTGAAGTCCGGCTAATCGTTCTTAGTTTGCTTGGATTGAAGTGGCGGCGGGCGTCTCGCCCGCCGGCCGGCACGGTGGTCGCCATAAAGCGACGGGCGGGACGCCCGTCACCACTTCAGCAAGCTGAGGTAACTCCCGATACCTTAAAGCCATCAAGGTTGACGCGTGTTTCTCCCGGTGATACGCACGCGCATGGTGTTGGCGCTCGCGGGGGGGAGTCGCGGCTTCCGCGTTTCGGCGAACTCTTGGGCCAAGCGTCGTTTTCTTCCAAACCAAATCGAACGCCTAGGAGGAAGGTATGCGGCTCTATTGCAAGCTTTCTGTCCTGCTGGTTCTGCTCGCGCTGGCACTTCCGACGATCGCGGCGGCAGAAAAAGTAACTGCCAGTCCCGCGATGGGCACACCCACCACCCGGACCGGCGTCAGCGGGAGCGGCTTCGGGGACTTCGAGGCGGTGGACATCTATTTCGACATCACCGACGAGGCTTTGGCGGCAACCAATGGTAGCGGCGCCTTCACCGGGATCACCATCCAGGTTCCGGCCGGCGCGCTGCCCGGCATTCATTGGATCACGGCGGTCGGACGGCACAGCGGGCTGGCCGCGCAGGGGGAATTTGCCGTCCATGCGCCGTGGGACGCGTTCCATCGAGGGTCGCTGCATCAGGGCAACAACCCCTTCGAGAACGTGCTCAGTCCCAGTAACGTCGCGACGCTGGACGTAGCCTGGACCGCGCCGAGCGCTGCCATCGACTTCTCCTCGCCCGCGGTGGCTTCGGGCACCGGCAGGGTCTACGTCGGCTCCGAGGACAACCGCCTGTACGCTTTCAAGGTCGCCACCGGCGCCAAGGCGTGGAGCTTCGCCACCGGCGGCTTGGTCCAGTCCTCGCCGGCAGTGACCAACGGCGTGGTCTATTTCGGCTCGTGGGACGCTAGCGTATACGCGCTCAACGCCTCGACGGGCGCCAAGCTGTGGAGCTTCGCCACCGGCGGCTTGGTCCAGTCCTCGCCGGCAGTGACCAACGGCGTGGTCTACGTCGGCTCGGAGGACAAGAACCTGTACGCGCTCAAGCGCTCGACGGGAGTCAAGCTGTGGCGCTTCGCCACCGGCGGCTCGGTTAACTCCTCGCCGGCGGTGGCCAACGGCGTGGTCTATTTCGGCTCGGCGGACGCTAGCGTATACGCGCTCAACGCCTCGACGGGTGCCGAGTTGTGGAGCTTCGCCACCGGCGGTGAGGTCCGCTCCTCGCCGGCAGTTGCCAACGGCGTGGTCTACGTCGGCTCGGACGACAATAACCTGTACGCGCTCAACGCCTCGACGGGAGTCAAGCGGTGGAGCTTCGCCACCGGCGGCTTGGTCGAGTCCTCGCCGGCAGTTGCCGACGGCGTGGTCTACGTCGGCTCGGAGGACAATAACCTGTACGCGCTCAACGCCTCGACGGGAGCCAAGCTGTGGAGCTTCGCCACCGGCAATATCGTGACCAGCTCGCCGGCAGTTGCCAACGGCGTGGTCTACGTCGGCTCGAACGACAATAACCTGTACGCGCTCGACGAGTTCGGGAATCTGCTCTGGACGGCGACCACCGGCAACTACATCGCGTCCTCACCGGCGGTCAGCGACGGCGTGGTCTACGTCGGCTCGGGGGACGACAACCTCTACGCCTTCAACACGACCGCGGCCCAACCGGGAGAGGCAGCACGCGCTCCCGCCGCGGCGGAGCGTCCCGACCCGTCCACGTTGGTTCCCGATTACTCGCTGACGGCGCAGCAATAGCCCGGCGAACGCAGCGCACAGGCGCTTTACAACCGGTCGAAAGATTACTCGGCCGGTTTGACTTGCACCTGCTGGAACGTTTGCCGGCTTCGCTGGACGCGAGGGCTCAGAAGCGGATCGATCCGCGGTCAAAGGCGCCCTTTTTCTCCAATAAGTCCCGTTCAGGAACGGCCCTTGCTGACGGCGGCGTCCGGCGCTTTGGCGGGCGCGAGGTGCGGGAGATGCGCGGCGAAGCGCAGCCGCACGTAATCGGCGGTCCATCTTCCGCGCTCATCGCACAACACCGGCTTTAGCATCGCGATTACTTCATCGCGGGCGCCCGGGCGTTGCTCGCGCGGCAGTTTGGCGAAGAAATTCTGGGCGAACGTGTCGAGCCATCCGCCAATGTCGGGCAATGGCGTGGGACGCGGAATCAGCTCGATATAATCGACCGTGAAGCCGCCGCGCTCAAGCCGCGCGCGGTAATCCTCGACGCTCGGAAAACACCACGGGATTGCCGCCACGCCGTCGACACCGTGGCGCGCGAGCACCGCGATTAGCGCGACGGTCACCGCACCGACGCATCCGTGGCCGCCGAGCTCGCCGACGAAGCGGCCGCCCGGCTTGAGCGCGAGCTCGACCGCGGCGATCGCCGCGTCCGCATCGCGAACCCAGTGGAGCACCGCGTTGGAGAACACTGCGTCGAACCCGCGACGGAAGTCGAGCTCCTGGGCGCGCATCAGCCGCGCGTCGAGGCCACGCCGCTTTGCCGCCGCGACCATGTCCGGCGCTCCGTCCACGCCGACCACCGACGCTCCTGCCGCGACGATCTTTTCGGTAAGCGCGCCATCGCCGCATCCCAGGTCGAGGATGCGCTCTCCCGGCTTGGGCGCAAGCAACTCCAGGACCGGCTGGCCCAGGTCGCTGACGAACCGCGCGTTGCTTGCATAGCGCCGAGCGTCCCAGGTTTGTGTGACTTTGCGCGCGCCCATAGGGCGTTCGAGTATATGAGGACCGATCGTCATGCAAACCGGCAGAAGTGATGACGAGGCGGCTTGACGCACGGACAGCGATTATGTAGCGGAGCTTCAACTCGATTCGCACCTTTTGCGCTTGCCGGTTGCTCCGACTCTCGATTAAGTGGAGCCTAAAGCGGCTCGACCGCAACATCCGAGTATCGATGCTCACGGCCATCGACCATCTGGTAATCGTCGTCACCGACCTGGAGTCCGCAATCGCGGACTATACCGGGCTCGGGTTCACAGTCGTACGCGGCGGCCAGCATCCGATCGGCAGCCACAACGCCCTGATCGCGCTCGCCGACGGTGCCTACCTCGAACTGATCGCGTTCCCCGAGCCCGAGGTCGTGCATCCGTGGCGCGCGGCCCTTGCCAAAGGCGGCGGCCTGGTTGACTACTCGATGCAGACCGACGATCTGGGCGGCGATATCGACGCGCTGCGCCGCGCGGGTGCGACGATCAGCGAACCGACGCCGTTCAGGCGCATCAGGCCGGACGGCTACCAGCTTAGCTGGCTGCTTGCGATCGCAGGCGCGTCGCAGATGGGCGTGGTGCCATTCCTGATCAGGGATGAGACGCCGCGCGACGAGCGCGTGCCGAGAGAGCACACCCATCGCAACGGCGCCGCGGGCATCCGCCGCCTGACCGTCGCGGTGGAGGACGCCGACAAGATCGGCATAATCTTCGCAGGCGTGATTGGCGCAGCGGCCGCCGCGATCGAGCGCCCGGAGCTCGGCGCGCGCGGCCTGCGCTTCATCGTTGGACCGCATGCGCTCGAATTCCTCGCGCCCGCCGCAGGCTCGGGCGCGATCGCGAACTGGCTCGCGGCGCGCGGCCCGTCGCCGTACGCGGCCACGCTCGCCGCCGCGCCGGGCGAGGCCGGCGAGCTGGACCGCGGGCTTGCGCACGGTGCGCGCCTCTTGCTCGGCTGAGGAATGCGGAAGGCAGCTATGCTCGCGCGTACGGTTATGGTCCAGGGCACCGCGTCGTCGGTCGGCAAGAGCATCATCGCGACCGCACTGTGCCGAATCTTTCGCAACCGCGGCATCCGGGTGGCCCCCTTCAAGTCGCAAAACATGGCGCTCAACTCCTTCGTGACCCCCGACGGAGGCGAGATCGGACGCGCGCAGGCGGTGCAGGCCGAAGCCGCAGGAATCGAGCCGTCGGTCGAGATGAATCCAATCCTGCTCAAGCCCGAGCGCAACCTTCGCGCGCAGGTGGTGATGCTGGGCAGACCGATCGGCACTCTTGCCTTCGGCGAATACCACGAGCTCGGTGCCCGGTTCCGCGGCGCGATCGCGCGGTCGCTGACGAGCCTGCGCGAGCGCTACGAGCTGATCGTGATCGAGGGAGCCGGGAGCCCCGCCGAGGTCAATCTGAAGTCGCGGGATATCGCGAACATGTACGTCGCCGAGGCCGCCGATGCCCCGGTCCTGCTGGTCGGCGATATCGACCGCGGCGGGGTCTTCGCTCAGTTGGTCGGGACGATGGAGCTGCTGGAACTCAAGGAGCGGGCGCGAGTGGCGGCATTGGTCGTCAACAAGTTTCGCGGCGAACGTTGCCTGCTGGATAGCGGCCTCGATTTCCTCGCGCGCCGATGCGGCAAACCGGTGCTCGGGGTGGTCCCGTATATCGAGCGGCTTCGAATCGCGGACGAGGACTCGGTGGCGCTGGAGGACCGGCGCGCCCGGCGCCTCGCGGAGCCCGCTCAACTCGACATCGCGGTCGTCCGGCTGCCGGCTATCTCGAATTACGACGACTTCCTCGCACTCGAACACGAGCCGGACGTGGTCGTGCGCTTCGTCGAGACCGCGGGCGAGATCGAAGGCGCCGACCTGGTCGTGATTCCGGGCTCCAAGAGCACGGTCGCCGACCTGGAGTGGTTGCGGTGTTCGGGAATCGCCGCGGCGATCGAGTCGCGAGCGCATCGCGGCGAGCCGGTGCTCGGGGTTTGCGCGGGATGCCAGATGCTCGGGGAGTCAATCGAGGACCCGGACGGCGTGGAATCGGGAGCGCCGGTGGTGGCCGGACTGGGGTTGCTGGCGCTCAGAACGCGCTTCGAACCGACCAAGCTGACGGCACGGGTAACCGCGCGAGTGGATGCCGCCTCGTTCCTCACTAACGGCACGGTTCCGGAAAAAGAGCTGGCGGGATATGAAATCCACATGGGGCGCATGGAGCCCTCGCGCATCGCGGCGGCTCCGTTCAGGGTCGCCTCCCGCAACGGGGCGCGCGTGGTGGCGCGCGACGGCGCAATCAGCGCGGACGGCGCCGTAGTCGGGACCATGCTCCACGGGATTCTCGAAGACGACAACCTGCGCGGGCTTCTTATCCGCGGGCTGATGAAAAGAAAGGGGCTCAACGGTCGCGAATCGACGGGATTTCCGGCCGCACGCGAAGCCGAGTATGACCGATTGGCGCGGACCGTCTCAGCCAGTCTGGATCTCGCGATGCTTGACCGGATAATCGGGCTGGCGTGACACTGTGACGGGTGGGGAAACGCGGAAGTTGCGGGACAGGACGATGAGCAGCGACAGGCCCAACGACAGCACCCGGTACGACCTTCCCCCCGCGCCGCTGGCGCTCGATGGTGCCGCGATCCTGCATCAGATGTTTCGCGTGCGATGGGCTGCGATGCGGGCGTCGCAACGGCGGGAAGCGATTTGCGCCGAGGCTGGTGCGACCCTCGAAGCCATCAGCCGCGTCGAGGGCGGCGAGAGCGCCGCGTTTGCCGAGCTCGGCCACAAGGGCGACTTGATGCTGGTCCACTTCCGCCGCGCGGTCGAGGAACTCGCCGTCACGGAGCTGCGCCTGGCCAATATCGCCCTGAATGAATTCCTCGAACCGACCGGGTCCTACTTGTCGGCGGTCGAGCTCGGACTGTACGAGCTGAGCGCCGGCTTGTACGCGAAGCTCGCCGAGAATGGACTCCGCCCGCACTCTGCGCAGTGGAACGAGGCCGTTGAGGCCGAGCTCGAAAGTCAGCGCCACAAGATGGCGCCGCGGCTGTTCCCGAAGATCCCCGAGCGGCGCTACACCTGCTTCTACCCGATGAGCAAGAAGCGCGACGAGCACAAGAACTGGTACCGGCTCCCGATCGACGAGCGCCGCCGCCTGATGCACGACCACGGACTCGTCGGCCGCCGCTACGCGGGCCAGGTGACCCAGATCATTTCCGCATCGACGGGCCTGGATGACTGGGAGTGGGGCGTCGATCTCTTTGCCGATGACCCGATCGTGTTCAAGCGCCTGGTGTACGAGATGCGGTTCGACGAGGCGAGCGCCGACTACGCGCTGTTCGGGCCGTTCTACGTAGGTCTTCGAATCGCCCCGCAACGGCTCGGCGACTTCCTTGCCGGCAAGCTGGCGCCGTGACGGCCACGAGCCCCCGCGGCCGGCGCGCACGGCATGATCGCCTTGCTACCCAGAGGAGTGCCCAATGATCAGCTCAGGAGACGATTACCCGATCCATCAGACGCCCGAGCCGGTGAGCCAGATCTTCACCAGCGATCGCAACTTCTATGACCGCTATTTCTTCAACGGCTGCTGGCGCGAAGGGGAGCCGTACTTCGCCGTCGCGCTCGGCGTCTATCCGAACCTCGGGATAATGGACGGCGCCTTCGGCGTGACCGTCGATGGCGTGCAGCACTGCGTGCGCGCCTCGCGGCTGCTGGGCGCCGATCGGATGGACACCCGGGTCGGCCCGCTGGCGATCGAGGTGCTAAAGCCGCTGAGCGCGCTGCGGGTCAGGCTCGACCACGAAGTCATCAAGGCCGACCTGACGTTCAACGCGCGCGCCAAGCCGATCGAGGAGCCGCGCTTTACGCGCCGCTCCGGTCCGCGGGTCGTGATGGACATGACGCGGCTCACGCAGCACGGCGGCTACTCCGGCCGGCTGAGCGTCGCAGGCCGCACATTCGAGGCGTCCCCCACCGGGGTCTGGGGAACGCGCGACCGCTCGTGGGGCGTGCGCGGCGTGGGTGAGCGGGAGCCGGCCGGCGCTCCCGATCCGGCTCCACCCCAGTTCTTCTGGCTGTGGGCACCGTGCAACTTCGAGGATTGCGCCACCTATTTCGGCGTGAATGAGACCGCCGACGGCTCGAGATGGCATCAGATGGGAGGCCTGGTGCGCGCGCAACCGGAGGCGGAGACGGAAATCACCCATGCGGTTGACTGGAAGATCGATTACCAGCCGGGCACGCGGCACGCACGCCGCGCCGAGATTATCATCCGCCCGCCCTCAGGTGGCGAGCATCGCGTGGAGCTCGAGCCGCTCTACAACTTCTACATGCAGGGCCTCGGCTACCTGCACCCCAAATGGGGACACGGGATGTACGTCGGCGCGGAGGTCAGCACCTACGAGTCGTTCAAGGTTGCCGAAGCGGACGAGCGAAACCCACTCTTCCAGCATATCGAGGCAGTGGTGAAGGCGCGGCTGGGCAAGCGCGAAGGGATGGGCGTGCTCGAGATGCTGATCCTGGGGCCGCATCAGAAGAGCGGGTTCAAGGACTTCCTCGACATGCATCCGTAGGCGGCGCGCCCCGAGAGGACTCAGCCGAGCAGGCGGCCGGCGATTCGCCGTAGTATGCCCCAGCCGGCCTTCTCGATCGGCGGCAACTCTTTGCCCGCCTTGAGCGCGGCGTAGCGCTCCTCGACTTCACCCTCAACAGGAAAGCGGCCAGCCTCGGACTTGGAGAAGATCAATCGGCCGTCGACAATGACGTTCGAACTGGCCGGTCTTGCCGACCTTGGCTTGCGCGTCGTCAGCGAAGCGGGACTTGAGAGAGGCGGCCAGACTGACCGCCCTGGGTTTGTACCCTCAGACCGAGCAGTACAGGATCTCGGTAGCCATGAGTTACAAATAACCGACGGCGTGGCCCGATTCAAACCGCGCCGGCGCGGTCTTCTGGACGGCGATCACGACCGTTGGTCCGGCGCGCGATCCGGGACCTACTTGACCTCGGGTAGATCGACGAAGACCGCGGCGGCGAGCACCGTGGTCCACAATCCGTCGCGATCGCCGACCGCCGACTGCGTGACGTGCTGGGTCTTGACGATCTTGTCCGACATCCGCCAGATGTCCTTGCGCTCGTCGTAGCCGACGTTGGGATCGAAGTCCACGCCCAGGATGGTCGCGAGCATCGTGGCGGCCAGGTCCTCGGCGTAGTCGCCGGCCTTCTCGTCGGTCTCGCCGAAGCTGTGATGCTCGGAGAGGTAGCCGTACTGGGCCGGATTGGACGGAATCGCCAGGCCCACCGAGGCCGCGATCAGCCGATGAGGCTCGTTGGTCGAGTTGTCGTGCATCACCGCGTACACGATCTGCCCCGGCGTCAGGCGCCTAAGGCCTTCCTGAAGCGAGACGAGCCTGCAATTGGGCGGGAAGATCGAGCTGACGCGCACGAGGTTGAACTCGGCGATGCCGGCGGCACGCAGTGCCAGCTCGAACGAGCTGAGCTTCTCACGATGCTTGCCGACGCCCTTGGTTAGAAAAATTCCCTTCGCGATCGGACCCATCGATCAACAGTCTCCCCGCCTGTTCAGGTTTCCATATTGCGTAATACGCGCCGGGGTATCAATCGGCGATCGCGACTTTTCTGCGCGCTGCAGTACGCCCGCCGCCGGCAGCCGCTAGATCTCGCTGGTGGGATGATGCTCGCCGAACACCTTGCGCATCGCGTCCGCGATTTCGCCGAGCGTTGCGTACGCGCGAACCGCATCCACGATCGGCGCCATCAGGTTGTTCGCGTCGCGGGCGGCGGCCTCGACCCGCTTCAGCGCCGCATCGGCGGCGGGCTTCGAGCGCTCGGCCCGGATGCGGGCGAGCCGGGCCTTCTGCTTCTCCTCGATCTCGGGATTGACCTGGAGCAGGTCGGGCGGCGCCTGGCCGGCCTCGGTGAATTCGTTGACCCCGACGATGATCCGCTCTTTGGTCTCGATCCGGCGCTGGTAGACGAAGGCGGCGTTCTGGATCTCGCGCTGCATGTAGCCGCGCTCGATCGCCGCCACTGCTCCGCCCAAATCGTCGATCTTCGAGAGGTATTCGAGCGCCTTCTTTTCGATCTCCCCGGTCAGGCTCTCGAGGTAATAAGAGCCGCCGAGCGGGTCAACGGTGTCGGCCACGTCGGACTCGTGCGCGATGACCTGCTGGGTGCGGAGCGCGAGCAGCGCCGAGGACTCGGTGGGAAGCGCGAGCGCCTCATCTTTGGAGTTGACGTGCAGCGACTGCGCGCCGCCCAGCACCGCGGCCAACGCCTGGAGCGTCACGCGCACCACGTTGTTATCGACCTGCTGCGCGGTCAGCGTGGAGCCGGCGGTCTGGGCATGGAACCGCATCGTCATCGAGCGTTCGTCTTTGGCGCCGAAGCGCTCCTTCATGATCCGCGCCCACAGCCGGCGGGCGGCGCGGAACTTGGCGATCTCCTCGAAGAAGTTGTTGTGGACGTTGAAGAAGAACGACAGCCGGCTGGCGAACGAGTCGATTTCGAGCCCGGCCTTGATCGCGGCCTCCGCGTAGGCGATTGCGTCGGCCAGCGTGAAGGCCAGCTCCTGGGCCGCGGTCGAGCCGGCCTCGCGGATGTGGTAGCCGGAGATCGAGATCGTGTTCCAGTTGGGAACCTCGCGCGTGGCGAAGCCGAAGATGTCGGTGATGATCCGCATCGAGCCGCGCGGCGGATAGATATAGGTGCCGCGCGCGACGTACTCCTTGAGCACGTCATTCTGAATCGTGCCGTTGAGCCTGTCCCACGCCACCCCGCGTTTCTCCGCCGCCACCAGGTAGAGCGCCAGCAGGATCGACGCGGTGGCGTTGATCGTCATCGAAGCCGAAATCTTGTCCAGCGGCAGGCCGTCCAGCAGCGTCTCCATGTCGGCTATCGAGCAGATCGAGACGCCCACCCGCCCGACCTCGCCGTGGGCCAGCGGATGGTCGGCGTCGCGGCCCATCTGGGTCGGCAGATCGAAGGCCACCGAGAGCCCGGTCTGCCCGCGTTCAAACAGGTAGCGGTAGCGGCGGTTGGATTCCTCGGCGGTGCCGAAGCCCGCATACTGGCGCATCGTCCACAGCCGCCCGCGATACATGGTCGGCTGCACGCCGCGCGTGAACGGGTACTGGCCGGGAAAGCCGAGGTCTTTCAGGTAGTCGGCACCGTCAAGGTCGTCGGGGCCGTAGAGGCGTTTCGCCTCGATGCCGGAACTGGTGACGAAGCGCTCGCGCCGCTCGCCGCCGCGCTTGAGCGCCGGCGCCAGCTTGCGCTCTTCCCACTGCTTGCGCGCAGCCTCGATGGCGGCGCGGTCCTGGTCGCGCTCGTGCTCGGACATCTTAGTGGCCTAAGTACACGTCAATCGACGCATCGATTCAACCTGCGCTCAGGTCCACGCAAAGCTCGACGCTTGAGTTGATGCTCGACCGGCACCCTCGTCCCCACTGATGCTGACCAAACGAGTGCCACCCTGGAGGACCGGCCGACAGATCCGACTTCTGCCATAAAGGTGTATTCCGGACGCTCTGGCTCTTAGCTCTTGGCCGCCGGAAAGTCGTAAAGCCTGAGCGTGATTTCGTCTCCCACGATATCCACTTGAAGGAGCTTGTTGATCGGGTCGCCCAATTCGGCAAGCCTCGTCAGCGCGGCGCGAAAAAGCAGGACCTGTTTTTCCTGCACGACATTCGGCACCAGTATTACAAGCCCTGGATGTAAATCCTTGACTGCATAGAGCGACCGGAAATCGCTGGCGTTATTAGTGACCAAAACGAAATCGTCCTTGATGGCATGGTCGCGAATGGCCCAGTCTTTCCAGCTTGTCTTTCCGAGATGCGCAACATGATGAGCCTCAAATCCCGCTTTCTCGGCTTCGCGCGCGAGCTCGAGGGTCAGCCATTCATCGATGAGAAACCTCAAGTCGCCGCCGCCAAGCGGACGCGAACCGGACGGCCGTTGGCACGGCCCCGCCAGGGTCGTTTGCGCGGCCGGCCGCGCAGCGGATGGGCGCCGGCATAGAGCGGCGCGAGGCGAATCATTTCATCCGTGAGGCGTGGATATCCGCGGTGCAGTGTTTCCGGCGTCTCGCCCTGGCTTAGAAGCTCCGCGATCATGTGAATCGGGATGCGTGTGCCGCGAAAGACGGGAACGCCTCCAAGAACCTCCGGGTCAGCGCTGGCCAGTCCTTCGGCCCGCCGCAGGTCTTTGATGCGCTGCGCCATGTCCCGCCAGGACGGACGGAGATCCAAAGTGAGCGCTCCGACCGCAACGCTCTGAACGCCTTCCGCCAAGGCAGCGCTAATCGCTTTGAAAAGCTTTCGGCGGAACGAAGGCGTCGTGTCACTGACAAGCTCCCGCTCAAGCGACAGATAAACGAGAGCGGGCTCGTCAACCAGACGAAGGGATTTCTGCCCGCGCCTGCGTCTGACACGAGCCGCGATGGTCTTCTTGTCGATTGCGTTATTGACCGCCTTAACGGGCAGGCGAGTTAACACCGCCGCCTCGGCTGCGGTGAAAAGTGGCTGTTCTTGCGTCGTCATCGCGGAGCCGCCTATATATTCTCCGATTGGAGAATATATATGACGTGGCCGTCCATTTTCAAGGGCGAGCCTGGGTCGCCGCCGTAGAGTGTCAAGGTTTATCCGGAATCGATTTTTTCACCGGCGCTTCGCTCGCCCGCCGCTCCGTGTGGGCGCCGGGGATGCGGCGGTTGGACCTCTCCTTTCCCGAGTCCTAGGGCTTTCGAAAGTCCCGGATGACTCCGGTGCCGCCCAGAGCGTCAGCGCACTCGTCGCACATCTCGGTGTGAGCAATTGACCCACCGTCACTGGCGATAGCTCGGACGAGCACCCGAGCGGTGGCAGCGCCGCACCGGGAGCAATCCGTCGAATAGCCGAGATCGACTAGTTGTCTTTCGGGAGCATCCGCGACCGCCAGCATTGTCTGCCCCCAGGCGAGAAGAGTCCCCGCTTGGGCGTCGGAGATCGTCGCCAATACTTTCGACTCGCGTTCCTTTATTCGTGCATTCAGCGAGGCGTCGGACTTCGCGTCGGACAGCATAGAGGCGACACCCTCTTGAAAGGCGTTCATGAGGGCATCGATCTCAAGTACGACATTGCGCGTCATGTCGGCGGCGGAGGACGCCGCTCTTCGACCGTCGCGAGCCTCTCGAAGGCTCTTTGCGTTGCGGATGGCTTCGAGCCGATCGAGAATGTCTCGATTTCCTCCACGGTTTACGTACAGAATCTTCTGCACCTTCCCTTTGCGGCTCAATCGTGACGAAGCGCTCAAGGTGTGGACTACTCCAGACCGCGCCGCCCACAGGTCGAGCGCCGAGCATTCGAATCGACCGCCCGGGAGAATGTACTTCTCGACCCAGGCGACAAAATAGTTTTGAACCTGACCGTCAGGGTCTTCGGCGCAAAGCCACGAAGCCGCATCGATCGCAGAGTAGAGCAGGATTAGCGCGGGAGTATTCAAATTCGCAGCGATGCCGTGGTAGTGTCTCGAAGTTGGTGGAAAAGTGAAAAAAGCGTCAAGATCCGGCGAGTTGAGCCACAACTCGCGCCCGCTGGGCGGCGGGTGCCGGAGGATGACGCTATGGAGAGCGATAGCAGGAGTGGAGGGCAAGAGGAAGGAACGCTCGAGGAGCTGATGCGGGAGCGGATTCGAGCCACGATCGAAACCATCGTCGATGAAGAACTGCAGGCGGGGCTGGGTGCAGCCCGCTCGCAGCGCGTGGGCGCGGTTCGGCTATCGGCACGGCAAGCGCGCGCGAACGCTGACGACCAGCCTGGGCGCCACCACGATTGCGATGCCGCGGGCGAGAATCGAAGACGACGATGGACGCCGCGAGTGGCGCAGCCGGATAATTCCGCGCTATCAGCGTCGCACCGAGCGGGTCGACGAAGCGATTCTTGGGGTGTACCTGAGCGGCACTAACACGCGTCGGCTGCGCGGAGCGCTCGCCCCGCTGTTGCGCGGTGCTCCGTTGTCGAAGGACGCAGTGTCGCGCCTGGTCGGGCGCTTACGCGCAGACTTCGAGGCCTGGGCCAAGCGGGATCTCGGCGCGCTGAAGATCCGCTACCTGTTTCTCGACGGCTGGTATCCGCGGGTGCGGATCGGGAAAAAGCGCGTGCGGGTGCCAGTGCTGGTCACGCTGGGGGTGTGCGCGGACGGGCGGCGGGTGGTGCTCGACCTGCGGCTGGCCGGAGCGGAGAGCGAGCAATCCTGGCTCGATGCGGTGGGCTCGCTGTGCGCGCGCAATGTGGGCGCTCCGGTGTTGGCGGTAATCGATGGCAATCCCGGACTGCAAGCGGCGCTTAAAGCGCAATGGCCGAAGCTCGCGATTCAGCGCTGTACTAATCACAAGCTGTGGAATCTGCTGGCCAAGGCCCCGGCCCATCTACGCGAGGAGCTGGCGGAGGATTATCGGCGCATGATCTACGCCCCGAGCCGCGAGGCGGTGGAGCAGGCGCGGGTTGGCTTCCTGCGCAAGTGGAAGCTGCGCTGCCAAACGGTCAGCAAGAGCTTCGAGGAGGCCGGCGACCAGCTCTTCACCTTTACCGCGTTCCCGCTTTCGCAATGGAAGGCGCTGCGCACCACCAATGCGCTGGAACGGATCAACGAGGAGTTCCGCCGGCGGACCAAAACCCAGGCTTCCTCGTAGCGCAGGCGTTTCTGGACTGCGGACTCGATGTTTTCAAGCATTTCGGGAAGTCGGCCTAGAGCTTCGGAACTGGACCTAAGAATTTCACCGCTGCGAGCTTCTCGTCCAATCTCTTGCTCAATGAGGATACTTGCAAGCGCTTGGTTTATTGCATTGAACTGTTGTCTCAAGTCTTGGGTCATAAAGATGCTGTTTACGGCGAGGAAATTATTAAGGGCAATCTGTGCTGCCCTGGCTTGGTTTAATTCGACGGGAAAGATGACCTTTTGATAACGGTCTGTCCGATTCGTCGCCTGCGAAGCTCGTCCTTTTCAAAGTCTTGTAGAGAGCTATCCGCCAGAAACTGCTCGATTTGGCCTTCTGTCATTGCGCTCACATCAAGAACACGCTTAAGGCTTGCCGCGATGCTGTAAACGCGACCGTACGCTTCGTGAAGCAGCTTCCAAGCTTCGGGGAGAATCTCAAATTCTTTCTCACGAACCTTGCTAATCCGGCTGAACACGGAATTGATTTGGTGACGAAGTTGTTCCATCTCCTTTTGTTGGTCGTGCTTGAGTTGTTCGAGCAGTCGATATTCACACCGACGATTGGAGCAAAATCATCGGCACTGTGGAGCAAGGAATCGACGCTAAAAGAACCGCTACACTCGCGACAAAAAACGGTTACAAGCGGTGGAAACGACTCGAAGCCTTTTACAGCGAACTCATATCCGATCTGCGCGCGGTACAGAAAGCATGGCGAAATCCTGACGCGCATTTTCGCCGTCCATTCACTGAAGCGCAAGCACTCAAAGTGCTGGAGAGAGTGCGCGATTTCATGCAGAATCTTGCGACTCGAATCAGCGAACGGCGCAGCTAGTTTTTATTGTTGTGAGTTACAAGACGCTTGGCACGATGCTACACAAGCATCAATCGCCGAGTGTAAACAATCCGATATACAACCCGATTCGCAAAGTCCGTTCTGTAAGGGGATAGCGGATACGGCTCGCTGCTCGCTGCATTGTGCATTGCACAGTTGATTGCAAGCCATCGATGTGCTATTCGGTGTGACCCACATACCCGAACAGTTGGCCTCGCATTGTGAGCGGCATTGCGCCGTGTCATCTGCGGCACCACCAGGCATTGAAGAAAGCAGTAGTATTAACACCCCCAACAGAAGCACTCTACTCTTTAATATCAACCTCTCTTTAATATCAACATCTTTATTAAACCTTTTTTACTTTTAAGCCGCTGACAATCGACCAATGCAACGGCGCCAAGGGCTACAGCGGTGTGCGAATCCACAATAGCGGCATTTATAAGTATTTGGTCCGCTCTGCGTTAGTGGCGTTCCGCAGGTCGCGCTTGGGCAGTAGTGATCGAACTCGATTCGGCGGGCAATCTTGCGGTAGAAATTGCGCGCATACAACCAGACAATTATCGCCATCAAGAACAGGAATCCGATTTCCATGTTTCGTCCTGCGCGCGCTTAATCATCACCGCCGCTAAATATTCCAAAAAGGAATCGAAACAAGAAAATGAGGATATCGCCGAAAAGACCGGCGAACCCGAGCGCCGCTACCAACACTATTCCTCCGAGCACAAATAGCATTAGCCAACCCGTCGCACCGCCCGACGATAACGTACTTGTGTGTTCCGAAGCATCCGACTCTTCGGCTTGCTGGCCTGTAAAATTCCTGGCGTGAGATTTGCTTTTCTGCCGTGTAGGCGGAGCGGTTTTCTCTAACGGATGATAACCGGCCTTCTCACAATCGCCGGGATTGTCTTCACACAGTTCGAGTTCCAAGCCTGAATCGTTGCTGAAAGATCGGCAGACGCGCGTTCCTTCGGGATTCGATGCCCAACACGAAGCATGGGCAGCCGGTGAATTAGTGAAGAGCAGCACGACGCCAACGACAAGCAGAAGTAAAAGTGCGCCGACTTTCACGACAGCCCATCACTCGGCAATCTAGTTGACACCGCTTGCCGCTTTGCGGACGAATTGCTGTCTGCCCAAAAATTGGCTTGGCTGCCCAAAGAAGTGGCCCTCGCGTTAATGTAAGCAAGGATCATCGGTAGCTTCGCTATTACAGTTTATCGGAACACATTTAGCTCCAACACGCTTGAGCTGCTGATTTGCGGCCAGCGCAGATTTGCAATCATCGCTGTGCTCGTAAATCTTATAGCTTTCCCAATGTTTGATCGGGGCATCGATGCCGCCTAAAACCGGCGGCATCAATAATTGCCAATTGGTTTTGTCGGGCACGTTGAAGTATAATTCTGGGTCATCCAGCAAAACGCACAGGCCGGTAAGACTGCCGCTGTTAGCGCGGATTTGATTCCGCAAGATTTCGCAGCGTTCCTTATCTGGAAAGATTTTATAGATCGTTGTGTTATAGCCCGTCGCGTCATCAACGTGAATCCATCTCGGCAGGTTGCCGCCCCAACGGCGGCCCTTGTCTGATATGCACAGCCAAGAGCCCAGAATCCCCGCACCGTTTTCGGCTGTTGTTCGTTCGTCTAAGTAATCCTCGCAGTCTTTTCGATCTTTGAAGACTCTCCAAACAGTCCAATTCCAAGGTGATCTTTCATCAGCATACTGTTGGCGGTGACTCGTCAAGAACCATCTGGCCCAGCTCGGACTTGGTAGCATCAACACAAAAGCTACGGCTACGGCTAACAATAATTTTATTACCGCCGCTCGACGGTTGATTAGTCTGCCCATAAAATCAGACTCTTTGGGCACTCTTAGCCTTTTAGGGCGACCATAGGTTTCCATTCGTCTGGGAGATTGTGATTAAGGGTGACTGAGATAATTGCGGATTTTACGCCTGCCTGTGGCAATTCCTTGATACGTCGGTCAGAGACTTGTGGAGCACCCGTGATCGCGCATAGGCAGTAGCGGCTCCCGTTTGGACTGCTTTTATTCCCGATGTGACATTGGGCTGTCCATCGGGTATCGCCTTTTGCCATCCGGGTATCTTGTCGATACCACCACGGGTCCGTCGTTAACCCTGCCTGCACGAATACTTGGATCAACCCGCCAGCAGGTTGAGCAACTATCTCGACGCGCTTTCGATACGGAACCTCAGCGCTGTTTGCCGGGCTCAGGATTTTAATCGTAACTTGTTGTTCACCAGCATTCAGAAAATTCCGAAGTCCAGCACGAATGCGCTCTCTTTCGAGGTATACAAGCCACACCACGCCGGCGAGCGTTAGAAATATCCCCCAGCCGGTCTGAGTGTTTGTGCCGATCATGACGAAACCCGAAGCCGCCAGCGTAAGGGCGTACCAAAACTGTTTCTCCTCAGAGGGCATAGATGGCTGCGAGAATACTGCGGTTGGCGCCCACGTGCCAACCGCGCCGGTAACAGCGGATCGTCGCCATCCGCCACATGCGAGCTGCCCAAAAAACCGCGCCGCTGCCCAAAAAGTCGGGCGTGGGAGCGGCTTTTTGGCCCTTTTTGGGCAAAGCCCCCTAGCCCCTTCCCTGACCTCACCCTGCCTCTCCCGCGCGGACGCGGGAGAGGTGAGAAGGGTGCGGAGCTTCATTGCGAGGACGGGAAGGGGGAAGTCGCAGACGAATCCTTAGAAGCGGAAATTGCCCATGATGCTCAGCTTCGCCGCGCGCGGAAGAACTCGCTCAGCAGCTCCGCGCATTCATCCGCCATCAGGCCGGCCACGACCTCGATGCGATGATTGAGGCGCCCGTCGCGGCCGAGGTCGTACACTGAGCCGACGGCGCCGGCCTTTTCGTCGCGCGCGCCGAACACCAGCCGCGCGATCCGCGCGTTGACCATCGCACCCACGCACATCACGCAAGGCTCGAGCGTCACGTAAACCGTCGCGCCGGTCATCCGGTAGCTGCCCAGCGCCGCAGCCGCCGCGCGAATCGCGAGGAGCTCGGCATGCGCGGTCGGATCGTTGAGCGAAATCGGACGGTTGTGTGCGATCGCGACGGCCTTGCCGCCGGCGACCACAACCGCGCCCACCGGGACCTCGCCCTCGGCGGCGCCGCTTTTGGCCTCCTTGATTGCGAGCGCCATCAGGTCGGCGTCTTGCGCATATGTGGTATCGAGCGCCCCCATAGACAGCCCCTCCCGTGCGGTGCGGGCGAAGGAGTAAACTCAAGTAGGAGTTCGGGCCGCAATTTTTACGTTGACACTGCGAACACGGCCTATCAATATCCGGTTAGCCGGCTAATCGGGGAAATCCTTCGCCGAGCCGGCAGCCCGCCCGCCCGCTTTCCAAGAGTGGGAAAGAATTGGGGAAGGAAGCCGGCCGAGGGAGAACTCGCACATGAAAAAGCCCTCGATTTGCGCGCTTGCGCTGATTCTGGGGTTCGCCTCAACGGCGCTTGGGGGCGCCCGAATCGCGAGCCACAAAGCCGCGGACGACGAAGGCAAGGAGATGCTCGACGCCGAGCGCCCGATCGCGGAAATCGCCGAGAACCAGGACGTTAAAATAGCGATCACCATCAACACTGTGCTGCGTTTCTGCTGCAAGCCGCCGGATCTCCTCGTGAGTGGCAAGCTCACCAACATCACGTCGCATCCGATCGACTACGTGCGGCTCATAATCGCGATGAAGGACTCGAAAGGACGCGTGGTGTACACCGAGGACACCCACAACCGTGGTGCGGTGACGATGTTTGAGGATCCGCAAATCGCGAAGGTTCTCAACGACAAGCCGCATTTCGACCCGATCGCGCCCGGGGCCGGCGACGCGTTTCAGTTCAATATCCCGCTGACCGCAGTGCCGGGGTTCAAGAGCGTGCTGGTGATGGCGACCGACGTGGTGCGCAACGCGACGGTCGCCAGCGCACCGTGAGGCGCGTGCGATCGTAGCGGTGGCAGAAGGCGAGGGAAGAAAAGAGCGATGGCCGTGCTGGGTGAAATGGATCCCCTTTCGCTCAAGGAACGTCTCGAACGCGGCGACCGCATCGTCGTGCTCGATGTGCGCGAGCCCGCCGAGGTCGCGATCGCGCCCTTCCCCGGCGCCAAGCACATCCCAATGGGCGACCTTGCATCGCGTCTGAGTGAGCTCGATCCCGACAGCGAAATTGCGGTCGTATGCCATCATGGGATCCGGAGCGCGCAGGTCGCCGGCTACCTGGCGTGGATGGACTTCGTGCGGGTGTCGAACCTGATCGGCGGCATCGACGCATGGTCGCTCACGGTCGACCCCGAGGTTGCGCGCTACTGAATATGTGACAGCATGACTTTCCTCGCCGCCGCAATCCAGATGAGCGCCGGGCCCGACAAGGCGGCGAATCTCGCGCGCGCCGAGCGGCTGCTGCGGCTCGCCGCAGCGCGCGGCGCGAACCTCTGCGCCCTGCCGGAGGTCTTCAACTGGCGCGGCAAGCGCGGCGAAGAAGCCGGCGCCGCCGAAAGCCTCGCGGGCGAGACGCTCGGCCTGATGGCGCGGCTCGCTCGCGAGCTGAAGGTCCATCTGGTAGCCGGGTCGATTACCGAGCAGATCGCGGGCGAACGCAAGAGCTACAACACCTCGGTGCTGTTCGGGCCCGACGGCGCGCGGCTTGCGCTCTACCGCAAGATCCATCTGTTCGACGTAGACCTGCCGGGGCGGGTGACGGTGCGCGAATCGGAGGCCCGGCTGCCCGGCGCACAGGTGGTATGCGCGCCGACGGCGCTTTGCCCGATTGGGCTCACGGTCTGCTACGACATCCGCTTTCCCGAGCTCTACCGGCGCCTGGCGGCGGCCGGCGCCAGGATCATCACGGTGCCGAGCGCCTTCACGTTCCCGACCGGCGAGGCCCACTGGGAAGTGCTGATCCGCGCCCGCGCGATCGAAAACCAATGCTACCTGATCGCACCGGCGCAGTTCGGACCCAACGTCCACGGCTTCAGCGACTACGGCAACTCGATGATCGTCGATCCGTGGGGACGGGTGATCGCGCGTGCGGCCGACACGGAGGGCGTGGCGGTCGCGCCGATCGATCTCGAATACCTGGAGCGGGTACGCAAAGAGCTGCCCGCACTGGACCATCGCCGGCTCAGGAAGAACTCGGAGTAGGCGCTGCCTGCCGAAACGGGGCGCAAGGATAGCCACCATGAAAACTTCCACGGGACTGCTGGTGATATTGGCTCTCGTCCTGGTATGCGCGCTCGGCGCCGTCCCGGCCGACGCGCACGATATGGCCGCGATGGGCAACGGGGCCGCGAGCGCCAAGACCGGTGCGACGGGGCAGATGGGCTCGCAGATGAGCATGGGCCCGCACATGGTGATGACCGACTCGCGTCCGGCGGCGCCGGATGATATCGCGCGCGCCAGAGACATTCTCGAAAAGCTGCGCGCGTCGATCCGCAAGTACAAGAATTACAAGGTCGCGCTGGCGAGCGGCTACGTTCCGTTCCTGCCCTCGGTTCCGCAGGAAGTTTACCATTTCGTCAACTACACGGACTCTTTCCAGGAGAACATCGGACATTTCTCGGTCGAGGGTCCCGGCTCATTGCTCTATGTGAAGAAGGGTTCCGACGACTATCGGTTGGTGGGTGCGATGTACAGCGCGCCGCCGGAATCGACGCCCGAGCAACTCGACGCGCTGGTCCCGCTCAGCATCGGCACCTGGCATGCGCACGTGAACATCTGCCTGCCGGAGGGCATCACGCTCGAGGATTTGCTACGCGGCAATATCGGCGCTAACCGGCCCATGATGCCGGGCATGATACGCGTCATCCGCAACGCGCGCGCCGAGGAACTCAATCGTCGCTACGGGGTCTTTGCGGACGGCCGCTTCGGATTCACCGGCAGGATCAGCGATGCCGACACCTGCCAGGACGCCGGCGGGCATTTTATCAAGCAGGCCTTCGGCTGGATGATCCACGTCTACCCGTTCGCGGGCGACGATCTGAAGGTCGCCTTCGGCACCAGCGTTCCGCCGGTCGAGGCCTCGCAGTAACGGGCGGAGCGCGCGCGGCGGATCAAGTTCGGTTCAGGCGCGGCCGACACGCCGTTCGTAGGCCCAATCCTCGGCTCTGAGGTAGGTTCTGAGCCCGGCGCCGATCATCATCCGCAGCGGCTCGGGCGGCCACGGAATAACCCTTCGATTGACGAACGGGCACTTAAGCTCGCTCTCGCGCTCCAGCACCAGGTCACGCAGCACCTGCGCGTTGAGGTGGCTCATCGAGACCCCGTGCCCGATACAGCCCAGCGCGTAGACCGCGCGCCGGTCGCCCAGGTAGCCGATTGCCGGGGTAAGATTGAGCGTGACCGAGAACGGTCCGCCCCATCGGTGGGTGATCCGCACGCCGCGCAAGGACGGAAAGAGAAAGGCGATGTGCTCCTCGAGATGGCGCCACGCCGACTCGGAGCTATCGCCGTTGAGGCCGTTGGCCCAGGTCAGTCCAACCGGACCGCCGCCCATCACCAGGCGCCGGTCCGGCGTCAAGCGATAGTAGTGGATGAGATTGCGCGCGTCCTCGATTCCTTCCGACCCGCGCCATCCGATCGGTTCCAGCCGCTCAGGAGTCAGCGGCTCGGTGGCAACCATGTAGGTGAACGCGGGCACCTGCTTGCGCTTGAGCGTGGGAAACAGGTGCGAGTAAGCATTAGTCGCGAACACGAGCCGGGCGGCCTCGACCGCTCCGTTCGGGGTCCTGAGCGTGAAATTGGGGCGAGAAGTGATCTCCAGCACCGGGGTATCTTCGTAGATCGACGCGCCGGCTTCGAGTGCGATTCGCTTGTCCTCGCGCACCAGTTGCGCGGGATTCACCAGGACCAGGCGCGGCTCCCATAGCGCGCCCAGGTAGCGTTCCGAATTGACGCGGCTGCGCACATGGTCGCGGTCGATCCATTCGATGCCGCTGAAACCGAGCGAGTGCATGAGCTCGATATCGTGCTGTAGACGGCGGATGTAGCCGGGCGCCGTCGCGACGCGCAGGAAGCCGGGCCGGATCCTGCTGCATTCGAGTTTTTCGTCGAGGATCAGCCGGTCGAGCGTATCGACCGCCCGCTCCATGTAGGCGTGAGCGTCCTTGAGGAATTGCTTGCCGTGGACCATCGCGGTCACGCCCAAGCCGAGCCCGACCACCGTCATCGCAAACGAGCCGTTGCGGCCGCTGGCGCCATAGCCGACGGTCTTGGCTTCGAGCACCGCCACCTTGAGCGACGGGTCGGCGCGCCTGATCTCGCGCGCGGTGGCCAGCCCGGTGAAGCCGCCGCCGATGATCGCAACGTCGGCCTTAAGCTCGCCCTTAAGTGGCGGCTCCGGGGTATACGGCCCGTATGTATCGAGCCACAGTGAAAGCGGCGAATCCGGAAATGAGCTTGGCGTCATGGCTGCCTTGTCGGGCCGGGAGTGGCCGGATGTGTCCAAGGATGCGGTTTTTCGATGCGTTTCGCAACCGACGCAACGGCGTGCCTGCACGATGCCGACAAGATCACTCGAATTGTTCATCGGCAGGGCGCAGCGAGCGAAACTGGAGCAGCAGCAGGACGTCGTAGATAATCTTGAGCCCGCCGGCCGATACCAGCGGCCATCCAAAGCTCGAGTAATCCAGCATCAAGCCGGCCGGCAGCGGAGCGAAGGCGCTGGCCAGGCTGCGCGGCACGTTGGTTACGCTCGCCGCCGCGGCGCGCTCCTCCGGCGCCACCATCGCCATCACGTAGGATTGCCGAGCCGGCACGTCCATCTGCGACATCGAATAGCGCAGCAGCAAGCACGCCAGCGCGAGCTTCGCGTTCGGCATCATCGCGGCGAGAATCAGAAACGCATTGGAGGGCAGATGCGTGAAGACCATCGTGTTGATTCGCCCGAAGCGGGCCGCAAGCGACGAGGAGACGAATTGCGAGCCGGCTTGAAGCAGACCGGCCGCGAAGAAGAATGAGCCGGCCGCCTGAACCGAGAGGTTGAAGCGCCGAAACAGCCACAGCGCCAACAGCGACTGCACCACGAAGCCGCCGCCGAACGAATCCAGGCTGAAGACCGCCGCCAGCCGCAGCACCACCGCGCGCGACCGGGCCAGCGGCTTGCCATCGGCGGCTTGCTCCTCCGCCTCGACCGCCGACGACAATCTCGCGTACAGGATGGCCGCGATCAGCGCGATCGCCGAGTAGGCGAGAAACCCCCAGCGCTGCGCGCCCGCCGCACTCCATCCGTGATGCGACGCAAGCATCACCGGCATGCCGCTCATCAGCGCGCCCAGCGCTCCGGCCCCTGCTCCCGCGACGTTGTACGCGGCGAACATCGCGGTCAGATCGCGCGCGGCGACCGTTTCGGCCACGGCCGACTGCTCGATCGGCAGGAACAAGCTCACGTCGCCGGCAGAGGGATTGAGTGTGCCGACCACGGCTACTACGAACAGCGGCCAGAAGCGCCCGATGCCGGCGAATCCGAGGCCGGTCAGGAACATCAGAGCGCTGGCGGCAAGCAGCACGCGGCGGCGGCCCAGACGATGAGTCACCAGGCCGACGCACAAGGTCAGAGCCGCCGAGCCGAAGAGCGTTGCGAAAACGATCGCACCGATCTGGGTCGAGGAAAATCCGATCGCGGTCAGGTAGCTGGGCAGGAGCACGCTCACGGCTCCGTCGGCAAACCCGCGAAGCGCGCGGGTGGAAAGCAGCAGCCTGCTATCGGCGCCGGCACTGGCCGGAAACCATCGTCGGCGCTCGCCGTTCATCAGGCTGCCAGGCAGGGTGCTTCTGCCAGCGGCGAAGTGCCGCGTCGGGATCGTTTTTCCGCACCCTGCCGGCGTCTCATTCGACTCTGGTTCGGAGCTTGTGTCTCTTTTGGTAGCACTTGCCCGGCTCTCAATCCCCGTGACCCGGTCGCGCGAGCAGGATATTATCCGGCGCAGTGCATCACATCGAGAGGAATTGAGCGATGGCTGAAGGACCACTGGCCGGATTTCGCATTCTCGACCTGACCGCGGTGGTGTCGGGACCCTTTTGCACGATGCTGCTCGGAGACCTTGGCGCCGACGTCATCAAGATCGAACCGCCCGAGGGCGATTCGATGCGCAGCGTGGGACGCCCGAAGAAGAACGGCGTGACCGCGTCATATCTCAACTTCAACCGCAACAAGCGCGGCGTGGTGATCGACCTCAAGAAGGAGCGCGGCCCCGAACTGGTACGCAGACTCGCGGTGCACGCCGATGCGCTGGTCGAGAACAACCGCCCCGGCGTGGCCGATCGGCTCGGAATCGGCTACCCGGATATCCGGCGCTCGAATCCCAAGATCGTTTACTGCTCGATCTGCGGCTTTGGACCCAAAGGCCGCCTCGCCAACCATCCGGCGTATGACCCTGTGATCCAGGGATACTCGGGGATGGCGCACGTCCAGGGGATCAAGTCGGGACAGCCGACGGTGGTGAAGATGGCGCTGGCGGACAAGGTCAGCGGGATGACCGCCGCGCTGAGCATCGTGAGCGCGCTCCACGCGGCGCGCACGCGCGGCGTCGGCCAGTACATCCGGGTGCCGATGCTCGAGGCGATGATGGCGTTCACGGCCAACGACACGATCTACGGATACACCTTCTTCCCCGAGGACGAGTACAAGAGCCAGGCGCCCAAGACCACTTCGCTCGATCCGTTCCGCACAAGCGACGGATGGCTGACGATCGCGCCGTTCACCGATGCGCAATTCGCGCGGACCTTAGCCGCCGTGGGCCATCCGGAATGGTTGTCGGCCGACGCGCCCAACCCGGTCGAGCGCGCTCGCCAAATCATGCGCAACCTGGCCAAGCTGTTCCCGGAACGGACCACCGCCGAATGGCTAAAGGTGCTGGAGGAGGCCGACATCCCATGCGGCCCGGTGCACAGCTACGAGACGTTGTTCGCAGACGAGGAAATCGTCGCCAACGAGAGCTTCGCGATCTACGAGCATCCCGACGTCGGCAGCGTGCGCACCGCCAACCCGGGAGCGCGCTTCTCCGAGACGCCGATGAAGATGTGGCGGACGCCGCCGCGCCTCGGCGAACATACCGAGGAAGTCCTGCGCGAAGCCGGCCTCGAGCGTTCTCAGCTCGACGACCTCCGCGCCGACAAGGTGATCAACTAGTCCCGCAGCACAGCGGGATATGAATAAAGTATACAGATATGAGCATTCATCGTAATCTCAGATCTCTCGGAATCACCCTGGCCGTGATGTCGAGCTTGTTTGCGGCTGCTGGATGCCACCGCGGCTCAACCGCGGACGGAGCGGGCAACGCGAGCGTTCTCACCGACACCAAGCTCGTCGATCAGAATGGCAACACGGTCTCGCTCGAGTCGCTCAAGGGCAAGCCGGTGGTGGTGGATTTCATCTATACGTCGTGCGCCGGATCGTGCCTCATGGAGACTGCAAAGTTGGCAAACGTCGCGTTGCGGCTGGGCAACGATCTTGGCTCGAAAGTTACGATCGTCTCGATCACCGTCGATCCCGAGCATGACGGCCCCAAACAGTTGCTCAAATACTCGCATCAGCAGGGGGCGGATGAGAAAGGATGGTATTTCCTGACCGGAGGTCCCGCAGACGTCGATCGGGCGCTGGCGGGTTTCAAGCTCCGCCGGGAAATCCAGCCGGACGGTTCGGTTGGCCACCTGGTCGAGATGATGCTGGTCGGACCGGATGGGCGGTTGGTGCGCGAATACAACGGTGAGATCGTAAAGGCGCAGGACATCGTCGATGACGTCAGGAAAACTCTGAATAATAGTTGAGAGATGCAGTATTGCATCGCGTGAAGCCCGACGCGGTTTTGGCGGCGACAGTCATCATTGGCGTGTCTCGCCTCGCAAAGCGTTTTTCCGCACCCTGCTAGGGAGTTTTCACGCGCGCCGCGATGGTAGGCCCGAGGCGCTGGAAATCTTTCACGTTCCAAGTATAGATGCTTTGAGCCTCGGCCTTCATCGCGCAATAGCCAAGCACGGCATCGTAGATCCCGCCGCCGGCAATGCCAAGCGGTGCGGAGACTTCGAGAGCCGCAAAATACTCCTCCGGATCCAGGGCGATGGTCGTGAGACGCTCGCGGACGTTGCCGAGGAAAAGGAGCGCCCCGTCGCCGCTGACCCGGTCCCTGCCTGCGCGGCCGGTCAGGACCGAATAGATTTCGGCGAGGCTGTGCGCGGCGCAGCAGGCGTCGTTCTTGTCGAATCGAAGGAACAAGTCGATGCTCGGCGTATGGTGCTCATGCTGGGCGTAGAATGTCGCCACCAGGACGGAGGAGTCGAGAAACGCTTTCATCAGTCTTGCCCGACGTTGCTACGATCGCGCTGCTGCCGGGCTTGGTGGACCAGCTTGTCGGCTTCAGCCAGGGAAAGCTTGTCGCGGCCGTGAAAAACCCACACGCCGCGTTCCTTCCTGAGGGGGGGTACGGCATGGAGGGGGCGCAATGTTACCCGGTCACCCTCGGTTTCGAGTTCAAGGGCATCGCCGGGCTCGAGACGGAGTTCGTCTCTAAGGGTCTTGGGAATGACGACCCGTCCGGCCTTGTCCAAGGTTACAGTCACGCTCATAAATACCATCATAAAATGGTTTGACCCAAATGGCAATACCATATCGTGATGGCACATCGAGACCGCTGGGCTTGGGTGTAAGGGGGTGCAAAAAAGGGAATGAATTTAGGCGATGACCAGCCAACCACGGTTCGCTTTGACCGGCGCTGGACGTGCCCGATCGGCTCGTAAGACCAACGACAGCGAACGTCGTTTGAAAAGTGCCTGTGCCCTTGGCAGCTCATCGCTTCAAGGGTCGTATCCGACGGGCCCACAGAACAAGGCTGAACAGTTCGGCACCCTCGGACTAAGAACCCGCCTGACGCGCGTCCGGGGACACGCGCGCCCGCCGAGGGCGATTGACCCGCCTAGGCTTCTCGAACTGCTCCCCACACTGGCTGCATTCGAGCGTGACCTCTCGCGGGGTTTCAGAGCCGCCTGGAGAAAGGTACGCCATGTCGGATTCCCAATCGACGGCCGCCTCCTCGTAATCCTCCGGCTCGCCGGAATTGCTCCACTTGGCCACGGGATGCGACACCACGCAGAGCCGCAACTCAGCGATGTCGCCACACCCGCATCTGGGGCAAACAAATTGAGTCATCGAGTTTTCTCCCTGCGCAGGCCGGTCCAGACTAGGCACCTATTGATTCCTGCACAAGTTAGTGACACGGAATTCTGCTCCGGCGCGGCTGCTTCTGTCATTCCCGCGCGCGTGTCTGGCGCGCGCGAGGAATCCCGGATTCCGCTGCCGCGGCGGGCCAAAAGACCGGGATTCTTCGCGCGGCAGCCACGCGCGAGAATGACATACCAAGGAATCGAGTAAAATCAGAATTGCCACTATGATATGCAGGGCCCAATAGAACGCCCTCGCGATTCCGGCCTTGAGCCGCTTGGCGAGGGTCAGCGAACGGTGGCGCGCTTTCGGGGGCGATCTGTCCGTCTAGGCTTCTCAAACTGCTCCCCGCAATGGCTGCATTCGAGCGTCACCTTGAGTGCAGTTCGGGGGCCGCCCAGACAGACGTACGGCATGTCGGATTCCCAATCGACTTCGGCCTGCTCGTATTCCTCTGGCTCTCCAGAATTGCTCCACTTGGCCACGCGATGCGACAGGACGCAGAGTGAGAGCTCAGCGAAGTCGCCACATCCGCATTTGGGGCAAACAAACCGATTCATCATCGTCACGCCGCCTTGAAGCGACCATCATAGGCCGCGGCTAAGGCTTCCACGAATTGTGCCCAGCGGAGGCCGCTCTTGACGGGAGGCAACTCCGGGTCGATTGTTGCGGCGCCGGCGGGATAAGGCGAGCGCAGAGCGGAGCAGATTTCGATGACGACGCTGGGGCGAAGGGAAGCGTGTCTGCGGAACCGTTCGGACAAAGGGTCTTTCCCGGGCGTTGCGTGCCCACCCAGATGCGAAACCGTCCCCCCCGGCGCCACTGGTAGCACCGTGCACCGAAACCGGCTAAAACTGCCACGCGCCTGACTCGAGGATCACGTACGTTTATTCGACCGCCGCGCCTGATCGCGTCGCTCTGCGCGAACCGGCCGACTTGCCGCCTCTTCGACGCGGAATGACAGGCACTCCGTACCTTGCCCGAATGCCCGAAATCGAATGGACGTAAAGGACCGGTCATCGAACCGTAAAGCAATCCCCCCGAGAACCGGATAAGATCGACTTTCAGCAGCCATTCTGATCGAGAGAAGCGTGACCTCGACCCCGGTTCCCAAACAAGCGAAACTCGACGATCTCATCAACCGCTTAAGCGAGATCAGGCGAGCACTCGCCGAGTCCGAGGCCGGCCTTGAAAGCCGCCTCGACCGCATTCACCCCACTTATCTGAAAAGCGCCCACAACCTGACTCATTATATCGCACTGCGCCATCGCGACATCCGCCCCCTGCAGCAGGAACTGGCCGAGTTGGGGCTCTCCTCGCTGGGGCGAGCGGAAGCCCACGTGATGGCGACGCTTGACGCGGTGCTTACGGCAGTCCATGGACTGGCCGGTCGCGTGTGGCAACATTTGCCCGGCGGGCTCGATTTTCCCGAGGGCAACAAGCTGCTGCGCGAGCATACCGAGACGCTGCTCGGGCCCAGCCCGGCAAACCGTGCGGTGCGGATTATGGTGACGATCCCGAGTGAAGCCGCGTCGGACTATCAACTGGTTCGCGAGTTGGTCGCCCGCGGCATGGACTGCATGCGCGTCAACTGCTCCTACGACGACCGCCAAGCCTGGGTGGCGATGGCCGAGCACCTCAAACAGGCAAACCGCGAACTCGGTAAGAGCTGCCGACTGTCGATGGATCTCGCCGGTCCCAAACTGCGGGTTGGCCCGATGGAACCCGGCCCTGAAGTAATCAAGGTCCGTCCCGAGCGCGATGTTACCGGAAGGGTGCTCAAGCCCGCGAGGATCTGGCTTGTTCCACAGGCGCACCCGGACGCATTTGCGAGCCGGACGGAGCCCGTGCCTATTCCGATCGCCGCCGGCGATCTGGCCTCGCTCCGGGCCGGAGATCAGATCGAGTTTACCGACACGCGAGGGTCTTCCCGGCAAATGGTCGTGACCGGGCGAACCGGCGAGTGCGCCGAAGCCGAATGCGTCCGCACTTCGTATCTGGCTTCGGGAATGGAATTGCGACGCAAAGGCGCGTCCGATGGCGTGCTGCGCGTCGGGCGGCTGCCCGCGCTGGATCAGCCTATCGTCCTCAAAATAGGCGACACCCTGATCCTGTCGAATGATCTACGCTTCGCCAGAGGCGCGGAGGTGGGCGAGGACGGACACGTGCTGCGTCCGGCGATGATAAACTGCACTATCCCCGAGATTCTCCGCGACCTCAAGGCGGGCGAGCGGGTGTGGTTTGACGATGGCAAGATCGGCGGGGTTATCAAAAAGGTCGCCGATTCGGAAGCCACCATCGAGATTACCCACGCCGCCGCAGTGGGTAGCAAACTGCGGACGAACAAGGGTATCAATCTGCCGGACAGCGATCTGAGTATTGCTTCGCTCACGCCGAAGGACCTCGAAGATCTCCAGGTGGTCGCCGAGCAGGCCGACATCGTTGGCATGTCCTTCGTGCGCTCGCCCGGCGACGTGGAAGCGCTCGAGGCGCAACTGGCGCGGCTTGGCCGTCCCGATATCGGCATCCTGCTCAAGATCGAAACGCGCAAGGCCTTCGACAATCTCCCCTTCCTGGTGCTCGCTGCGATGCGTCGTGCGGCAGCGGGCGTCATGATCGCAAGGGGTGACCTGGCCGTGGAATGCGGCTATGAACGGATGGCGGAGATCCAGGAGGAGATCCTGTGGGCGTGCGAGGCGGCACACATGCCCGTGGTTTGGGCGACACAGGTGCTGGAGAGTCTCGCCAAGAAGGGACTGCCGTCACGCGCTGAGATTACGGACGCTGCGATGGGCGAACGTGCGGAGTGCGTGATGCTGAACAAAGGGCCGCACCTGTGCGACGCGGTGGCAGCGCTGGACGACATCCTCCAACGCATGCAGGACCATCAGGTCAAGAAAAGCGCGATGCTCCGAAGACTCAAGCGCTGGTAGACTCGCCGGCGTTAGTCAGGGCCGCGTTGGTAATGTGGGTTGCGGCGGAACCTTCCGCGCTCGGCATCGCCAGGCTGGGGTGCGGCTCCATCGAGTCACGGACGCGGCTAGCAGGCTGCCGAAAAAGATCTTTCACCGCCACGCTCGCTTTGCTCGACACGCTGGCAAGTCTCCCACGGACTCGAACGAAGTGAGCATGGGTGGTGAAAAATGCATAGTCGTTTTTCCGCACCCTGCTACGCGAACATCTCGGGCTCGCGGGAGTTTAGTAATACCAGCCCGCGATACATGTACTGCAGGCCCGAGAGTCCGGTCGCGGCGACGGTGACGTAGAGCAGCGCTTGCCAATCGAGCGGGATGGCTCATCAGCGAAATCCTGGCCTTCATTCCGTCGCTTGCCGCAACGGTCAGGGACCCTCATAAGCCGCGATGATGCGTTCAAGCACTGCGATCAAAGGCGGCAGGTCATGATTCACGATTTGCCAAAGGATGTCGAAATCCACGGAATCGTAGCCGTGGATAAGCCGGTTGCGGAGGGCGACTATCTGCCCCCACGGAATTTGCGGATATTGAGAGCGTTCGTCTGCTGGCGTCCTGTTGGCCGCTTCACCGACGATTTCAAGCAACCGGACTAATGCGAGATTCAACTTGCGGTCGGTATCCAGGTCGCCGCGAGTCTTCCCGGATACCATGGCAACCGCTTCCCGCGCGTGATCCAGCATGTGCCGGAGCCGCACCAGACTCTCATGGTGCGGCATACGCGACCTCGGCTTCGGCCAGTGCCCGATCGCGGAAGTACTTGCTCACAAAGCCGGGCGTATTGAGATCCACCTTTCGGCCCAGGATTTTCGAGAGCTCGTCTTCAAGGCCAAAGAATTCCAGGCCTGGAACAAAGCCTGGTTCGAATTCCACAAGGACGTCAACGTCGCTGTCCGGTCGAAAGTCTTCGCGCAGGACCGATCCAAAGAGCGCGAGCTTGCGGATGTGATGGCGCTGACAGAGTTCGGTCAGCTGCTCTTTTGGAATTCTAATTCTCGCGCGAGCCATACGCCTCCTGTCAGGGCACGATGCGACCGCTGGTTGAAAGGTTACGCCTACACGATTTTCTTCTTAGGATCGCCCCAGCGTCCAGCCCCCGGTCGTGCGTTGCGCCTGCGCAGCGATTTAAACCAAGGCGGGACAGTCGCCACCGGCGCGTGGACGCCTGCCCCTCCGATGAAAGTGGGCGCCATTTGGTTCCCGGAGGGGCGGCCGTCCCTGGCCGCGCGGTCAGATTCTCAAGCATCGATCAAAACACTACGCGAACATCTCGGGCTCGCGGGAGCTTAGTAATACCAGCCCGCGATACATGTACTGCAGGCCCGAGAGTCCGGTCGCGGCGACGGTGACGTAGAGCAGCGCTTGCCAATCGAGCGGGAAGAACCGGTTGATTTGCGCCAACACCACCAGCACGCAGGCGAGTTGCAGGAAGGTGCTCGCCTTGCCCAGGTAGCTCGGCCGCACCGGAATCCTATCGCCGATGAAAAAAGTGAGCATGAAGTAGCCGAACACGATCACGATATCGCGGATGACAACCACCGCGAGCAGCCAACTGGGTAGCAACTGGTAGATAGTCAGGGCGACGAAGGTGCTCAGCAGCAGCAGCTTGTCGGCAAAGGGGTCGAGAAACGCGCCGAGCTCGCTCTTGGCGTCAAACCATCGCGCCACCGTGCCGTCGAGCGCGTCGGTCATCGCGGCGGCGGCGAACAGGTAGAGCGCGTAATGGAAGCGGTGCTTGCTGAGCAGCACCATCAGGAACGGGATCGAAAGCAGCCGGCATAACGTGACCAGGTTGGGCGTGTGCAGCAGATGGCCGAGCCGCACGGCCTCCCGCCGAGAGGCGGCCGCAACCCGCTTTGGCTGTGGAGCTGCCATCGCCTGGCTCGTTTCCCCTAGCAGGCTGCGGAAAAATTTTCCATCGAGGGTGCCGGTACCATAGTGCAGCAATCTCGGCGCGGAAGCCCCTTTCTCCGCACCCTGCTACGCCGGGCTCATCGCGGCCTTGCGCAGTCGTCCGGCCACCGCGGGACTGACCAGCGCCCGCATCGAGACCATGCCGTCATCATATTCCTCGCTCAGCACCTGACCGTCACGCCGCGCCATCGCGATCAAGTCTCCCCTCGCGGCCGAGAGCCGCACCTGCACTTCCTCGCGCATTCCGGCAAAGAACCGGGCGATCGCCGCGAGCATCGTATCCAGCCCGTCGCCCTTTAGCGCGGAAACCGAGACGGTATCAAACCCGGCGGGCGCGCGCGGCGGATTCTCAACCAAATCGGCCTTGTTCATCACGACGATCCGCTCCGTCGCCCCCGCCCCGATCTCCTTGAGCACGCGATCCACCACCGCCATCCGCTCGGCGGCAAGCGGCGAGCTCGAATCGACCACGTGCAGCAGCAGGCTCGCGGTGCGCACCTCCTCGAGCGTGGCTTTGAACGCCTCGACCAGCATGTGCGGGATGCGATGGATGAACCCAACCGTGTCGGCGAGCATCACCGAGCTTCCGCCCGGCAGCCTGAGCCGGCGGATAGTCGGATCGAGCGTGGAAAACGGCCGGTCGGCGACCGCCACCCCGGCCTGCGTCAGCGCGTTCATCAAGGTGGATTTGCCGGAGTTGGTGTAGCCCACCAGCGCGACGGTCGGGTAGGGAACCTCGTGCCGGCGCCGGCGCTGGATAAGGCGGGTGCGCTCGACCTCGTGCAGCCGGCTTCGAAGACGCGTCAGCCGCTCGCGCAGGCGGCGGCGGTCGACTTCGAGCTGGGTCTCGCCGGGCCCGCGCGTGCCGATTCTGCCGCCGGCGCCCGCGCCGCCGGTCATGCGGGAGAGATGGGCCCACTGGCGGGTGAGGCGCGGCTGCAGGTAGCTCAGTTGCGCGACCTCGACTTGGAGCTTGCCGGCCAGCGTACGCGCGCGCTGCGCGAAGATATCGAGGATGAGCTGGCTTCGATCGATGACGCGAATCGCAAGCTCTTCTTCGAGGTTACGCGCCTGCCTGGCGCTGAGACTGTCGTCGAAAATCGCGAGCGTCGCCCGGTTGTGGCGCGCCAGCTCGCGGACTTCGGTCACCTTGCCGCGGCCGATAAAGGTGCGCGGATCGACTTCCTTGAGCTTCTGCCGGACGGTGCCGACGACTTGCGCCCCGGCACTCTCGGCCAGCGTGGCAAGCTCGGCGAGCGAGTCCTCGCTGCTGATGCCGGCGTCGTCGCCGCCGCCGAGCTCGACGCCGACCAGGACGGCGCGTTCGATATCACCGATCGCGATTCTGCGTGGAGAACTCAGAACCCGGACCTCAGCCCCATTACTGGTCTAATGCCCGACCCATTACGTTGGCCGCACCGAAGTTCACTCTATCAAAGACGGGCGCGGGCGGCTAAGGACGTGAGGCCGTCACCGGCCCGCCGGCCCCTCGCGCTTCGCCCTAGCGCAGCTCTACGGTGTCCGGGGCGATCGCTTCGCCTACTTCGGCGAGGAAGGCTTCGGTCGGGGCGACGCGAAAGGCGTCGGCTAGCAGCAGCACCACTTCGCGGTCCTGGTCGAGCCCGACGTGCAGGTAGACCAGGCCGCGCCCGCCGTGGCGGGCGAGCAGATCCTTGAGCCGAATCAGCCCGCCGTTCTCGAGCCGGGCGCGCGGCGCGCGGATATGGACCTCGCGGATCGAATCGACCAGCGCGACAGCGAGCGGCTTCAGATCGTCGAGGATAATCTGGGCGCGCTCTTCGTCCACGTCGAGCTTGCCGCGCGCCACCACCGGATCGTCGCCCGCGATCGCGGCCTCGTATCGCTGGTAGGTCTCAGGCCACGCGATCACCTCGACCACGCCCTGGCGGTCCTCGAGGGTGAAGGTGGCGTAGCGCTTGCCGCTCTTGTTGTTCTTGAGCTTGACGGCCTGGACCACGCCGGCGATCGTCACCTGGCTCGCGTCCGGAAGCGAGGTCAGGTCGGCGCTGGTGATCGGGCTGATACGGCGCAATTCGCGCTCGAAGGGATCGAGCGGATGGGCCGTGATGTAGAAGCCGAGCACCTCGCGTTCGGCCTTGAGCTTCTCCCGCGCCGGCCATTCGGCGACGGCCACGCGCGCGCTCAGGGTGGACGCCTTGAGCTCGCCGAACAGGCCCATCTGGTTCTTGGCCGCGGCCTCGGCTCGCTGCGCAATTTTGAGCGCCTCTTCGACCTGCGCCATCAACTCGGCGCGCGCCGCACCGGTGAAGTCGAAGGCGCCGCACTTGACCAGCGCCTCGAGCACGCGGCGATTGACGAGCTGGGTGCCGACCCGCTGGCAGAAATCCGCCGGCCCGATGAACTGGCCGCCCTCGGTGCGCACGGCGATTATCGCCTTGGCGGTCTTCGCACCCACGCCGCGCAGTCCGCCGAGGCCGAAGCGGATCGCGTCGTCGGCGACCGTGAACTTGACCCGGCTCCGATTGACGTCGGGCGGCAGAATCCGGATTCCCATTTCGCGCAGCGCCGCGATGTTCTTGTAGGTCTTGTTGGCGTCGTCCATGTCGAGCGACATCAGCGCCGCCATGAACTCGCGGGGGAAGTGAGCCTTCAAGTAGGCGGTGGTGTAAGTGGTAAGCGCGTAGGCCGCGGCGTGCGAGCGGTTGAAGCCGTAGGAAGCGAAGGTCTCGATCTTTTCGAAGATCGATTTGGCCGCCGCCGCCTCCACGCCGTTGCGGATCGCGCCCTCGATAAAGCGCGCCCGCTCGTGTTCCATCACCGCCCGCTTCTTCTTGCCCATCGCGACGCGCAGCATATCGGCCTGCTCCAGGGTGTAGCCGGCCAGCGCCTGCGCCACGCGCATCACCTGCTCCTGGTAGATAATCACGCCGTAGGTATCGCGCAGCGCCGGTTCCAGCAGGGGATGATCGTACTCGACCTTCTCCTTGCCGTGCTTGCGCCGGATGAACGGCTCGACCATCCCGGAGTCCAGCGTGCCCGGCCGAAACAGCGAGAGCGCCGCGATCACGTCCTCGAAGTCGGAGGGCTTGAGCTCGGTCAGGAAGCGGCGCATCCCGGAGCCTTCCATCTGGAACACGCCGACCGTATCGCCGCGCGAGAGCAACCGATAGGTGTCGGCGTCGTCGAAGGGCAGGCGGCTCAAATCGGGCGGAGTCCCGCCGCCCGACGCGATCAGCTTGAGCGTGTCCTGAATCAGGGTCAGGTTCTTGAGCGCGAGGAAGTCGAACTTGACCAGCCCGATCTCCTCGACCCCCTTCATCGAGTACTGCGTGATCGCGAGCGCGTTCTCGGCCTGCTCCTTGTCCACGTACAGCGGCACCATCTCTTCAAGCGGTCGGTCGGCGATCACTACGCCCGCGGCGTGGCGCGAGGTGTGACGCAGCAGGCCCTCAAGCTTGAAGGCGTAGTCGAAGAGCTCGGGATGCTTTTCGCGCTCGGCCTTGAGCCGCGGCTCCATCTCGAGCGCGTCCTTGAGCGGGAAGTCGCGCCCCTGCTTGGGGGCCGGGTAGAGCTTTACGATCTTGTCGGTCTCGGCGAACGAGAGCCCCAGCACGCGGCCCACGTCGCGGATCGCTTGCTTACCCTTGATCGTGCCGAAGGTGATGATCTGGGCGACGCGGTCCTCCCCGTACTTGCGCCGCACGTATTCCAGCACTTCGTCGCGCCGCTCGAAGCAGAAATCGACGTCGATATCGGGCATCGATTTGCGCCCCGGGTTGAGCCATCTCTCGAACAGCAGCTTGTGCTCTATCGGGTCGAGCTCGGTGATGCCGAGCGCGTACGACACCAGGCTCCCGACCACCGAGCCGCGGCCGGGGCCGACCGCGATGCCGCGCCGGCGCGCATAGCTGATGAAGTCGGCGACGATCAGCATGTAGCCGGAGAACCCGGTGTTGCGGATGACGGGCAGCTCACGCTCGAGCCGTTCGACGTAGGGCGCCTCGTCGAAATCGCCGCGCCGCGCGTGGAGCTCCTTGAGGCGCGCCGCCAAGCCTTCGCGTGCGAGCCGCGCGAGCAGGTCCTCGAGCGTCTCGCCGGGCGGGACCTCGAAGTGCGGGAAGTGGAAGGTCGAGAAATCGAACTCGAAGTCGACCCGGCGCGCGATATCGACGCTGTTACGGATCGGCTCGGAGTCGGCGCCGAACGCCGCCGCCATCTCTTCGGGCGTCTTGACGTACAGCTCATCGGTATCGAAACGCCATCGCGTCTCATCGCTGAGCGTCTTGCCGGTCTGGATGCAGAGCAGGACTTCGTGGGCCTTGGCGTCTGCGCGGTGCAGATAATGGCAATCGTTGGTGGCCACCAGCGGCAGGCCCATCACCCGCCCCAGCTCGCGCACCGCGTCGTTGTACACGCCGTGCAGCTTGTTGTCCTGGAGCTCGAGGTAGAAGCGACCGGGGAAGGTTTTGGCGTACCATTCGGCGGCCTCGCGCGCCTTGTCGAAACGATCGGCGCGCAGCGCGCGCACGATTTCGCCGGAGAGGCATCCGGAGAGCACGATCAGCCCCTCGGCGCACTGGGCGAGAATCTCCTTGTCGATGCGGGGCTTGTAGTAGAGGCCCTCACGGTATGCGGCGCTCACAAGCCGGCACAGGTTGCGGTAACCGGCGCGGTTCTGCGCGAGCAGGATCAGATGGAAGTTGCCGCCGCCGTCGACGTCGTCGCCGCGCGGCATCTGGCTGCGATCGGTGCGCTTGCCGGGGGCCATGTAGGCCTCGCATCCGATGATGGGCTTGATGCCGAGTTGCTTGGCCTTGGAGAAGAATTCGACCGCGCCGAACATGTTGCCATGATCGGTGATCGCGATCGCTTCCATCGCCGACCGTTTGGCGTGGTCGAGCAGATGGTCGATCTTGTTGGCGCCGTCGAGCAGGCTGTACTGGGTATGAACGTGCAGATGGACGAAACTCATCGCGCAACACACCTCCCCGCCCCACGCCTGCGCCACTGAGCGCGCTTTTTCACTTTTTCACGGACCCGCTCACTTCAGACGCGCTGCGCGGCGCGCAAATGCCGCCCCTGCCGCGAGCGCGGCGCGCTCCCGGCCGGCTACTTCTTTGCGGCCGGCTCCGCCCCCTTCTTGCCGGCGCCGGCGCTGGCAGGAGCGGCCTCCTTGCCGGCTTCCGCCGGCGCCGCCCCGGCCGCCGGCGCCGCTGCCGCAGCGCCCTCGGCCGCCGCCCCTTCGGCCGGCGCACCCTCGACGGCCGCGGCGGCCGTCGGCGCGGCCACTTCGGCCACGGTCGGCGGCAGCACCGACACCACCGGGAAATCGTTGTCGTAAATCGGCCTGACGTTGCCGGCGAAGCGCAGTACCGAAACGTGGATAACGTCGTGAATCCCCAAGGCCGACACGTCGACCTCGACAAACTCCGGAATCTCCAGCGGCAAACACTCAACCGTCACGTAACGCGCCAGCGGCTGCAGGATGCCGCCCTCGGTGACGCCCACCGCGCGGCCCGTGAACCGGATCGGCACCTCGACCCGCAGCGTGCGCTTGAGGTCAACCTCGTAGAGGTCGGCGTGCAGGATCTCTCCCGAGACCGGTGCGCGCTGGATCTCCTTGAGCACCACATATTTGCCGTCGAGCTCGGGCACCGCCGACTTGAGCCTGATCACGGGCGCCCGCGCATGGCCCGACACACGCGCCTTGATCTCCGCGCCGGGCAGGACCAGAGGCGTGGGCTTGGTCGCCGGACCATACAGGATCGCCGGGATGCGCCCGCTGCTGCGCAGCGAGCGAACCTGTCCCTTGGTGGCAGTCTCGCGTTTGTCGCAAGTCAGTTCAACGTTTTCCATGTTTTACTAATTACTTGCCGCGCTCCTACGTCGCGGTTTCGTGGCTCACGATTCGTTTCCCTTGCAGGACGTGACATTCTCACGCGTACCTGCCGCGCTCCGGAGCCTGCCCTGAGCTGTGCCGAAGGGTGGCGGTTTCGTGGCTCACGATTCGCTTCCCTCCCCGCGTCCGCCTAGTTGAACAGCGAGCTGACCGACTCTTCATTATGTATGCGCCGCACGGCTTCGGCTATAAGGCCCGCTACCGACAGCACTTTGAGGGTCGTCAGCTCGGCCTGCGCCTTGGGCCTGAGCGGGATGGTGTTGGTCGTGATCACTTCCTTGATATTGGAACGGTTGAGGCGTTCGCAGGCCGGGTCAGAGAGGATCGGGTGGGTGGCGCAGGCGACCACCTCGGCAGCGTCGGCAGCAGCAACCACTTTGGCAGCCTCGGTGATGGTGCCGGCGGTATCGATCATGTCGTCGACCAGCACTGCGATCGTGCCGCGGACTTCGCCGACCAACTGCATCTCGGCCACCTCACTGGCGCGCCGGCGGCGCTTGTCGATAATTGCAAGATTGGCATTGAGCCGGCGGGCGAAGGCGCGTGCCCGCTCCACGCCGCCCGCGTCGGGAGAGACCACCGAAACTTTCTGGCCCTCGACGCGCTTGCGCAGGTAATTGATCAGCACCGGCATCGCGTACAGGTTGTCCACCGGGATATTGAAGAAGCCCTGGATCTGCCCGGCGTGCAAATCGACGGTCAGCACGCGCGACGCCCCGGCGGTGGTGATCAGGTCGGCGACCACCTTGGCGCTGATCGGCACGCGCGGCGCGACCTTGCGATCCTGCCGCGAATAGCCGAAGTACGGGATCACCGCCGTGACCCGCTTGGCCGAGGCGCGGCGCAGCGCGTCCGTCAGCAACAGCAGCTCCATCAGGTTGTCGTTGGGCGGCGAGCAGACCGACTGAATCACGAAACAATCGCCGCCGCGCACGTTCTCGCGCACTTCGACCATCACCTCGCCGTCCGGGAAACGGCCGACTTCGGCCTCTGCCAGGCGCACGCCGAGATACTCGGCGACCTCGCGCGCCATCGCAGGGTTGGAGTTGCCGGTAAAAATTTCGAGCTCGTCTTTAGCCCGCTCGGACATCTAGCCCACCTTGGCAGACTGGCGCCGCCCGCGCATTTCCCCGCGCGCCATCGGATGGCTGGGCGGGAAGGATTCGAACCTTCGAATGCCAGGTCCAAAGCCTGGTGCCTTACCAGCTTGGCGACCGCCCAGCTCTTTCGGGTTCGCGGCGTTCACCGTGAGCCTATCACGCTTCATCCATTCGCGCGCTTTGCCTGGCCGCCGACAAGTTCCCCACAGCACCGAACCGCTGGGCCGGACCTCCCCACCTGAAGCGAGCGGCCGCGACCTCGCGCTACTCCGGTGAGCCCATCATTTTTCCGCCGATAGGCTCGCTTCGCCCGGGCCGCGGGCGGATTCCCGCGCCACCCACGGCACCTGACAAAGCGAGCCTGTCACTCAAAAGCCGCCGGGTTACGCCGCGATACTATTGGCGCCGATTTTTGCTGTCAATCTTGGCGTTCCGGATGAATTCACATCGTGGCAGTGACGATAAACGATGCCTCGGGCGCGCGCACGCGCAGCGCATCGGCGGCGCAGCGGGCCTCCTCGGGGCCGCCGAAAATGCCGAACACGGCGCCGCCGCTCCCGGTCATCGCCGCCCCCCGGGCGCCGGCCTCCAAAAGAATCGTCTTGAGCCTGCCAATCTCCGGGTAGCGCGCGATCGCGACCGGGGCGAGGTCGTTTACCAGCATCGCGGGGGAGATCGCGCCGGAGGCGATCGCGTCCAGCTCGGCGTCGCTCGCCGGCCCGCTCCATCGCTGGCGCGCGAGCGCCCGAAAAATCTCGGCGGTCAAGACCTCGAACGGCGGCACCGCCAGCACCAGGTCGAGCCTGGGGAGCGGGCCGAGCGGCGCGATCCGTTCGCCGATACCGCCGATCCGCGCGGGTCGTGGATCGATAAAGAACGGCACGTCGGCCCCCAGTGCGAGCGCGAGCTTAAAAAGCCGCTCGACCGCCTCGATACGGTAAAGCGCGGCCATCATCCGCAGCACCGCGCCCGCATCGCTCGACCCGCCGCCGAGTCCGGCGCCGACGGGAATTTCCTTGTGAATGCCGATCGAGGCTTCGGCCGCAACTCCGAATTCGTTCATGAAGGCGCGCGCGGCGCGTACCGCAAGATTGCGTTCGTCGAGCGGCAGACCCGCGCGATCGCACTTGAGCGTAATCGAGCCGGCCCGCGATGGCCTGATCTCGATCGCGATCCGGTCGTGGATCGAGATCGGGAGGAACACCGAGTCGAGTTGATGGAATCCGTCCGGACGGCGGCCGACCACGCGCAGGAAAAGGTTGATCTTGGCCGGTGCGAGCCCCGAGAGCATCCTGACCATCGCGCGCCGACTACTCCTCTCTTATCTGCCCTGCCCTGGCCCTCTCCCCCGGGCCGCCCAGCGCCCGCCGCGCGTCTCCCCGAATCACGCCCAGAAAACCCAGGCAGGTCAGTCCGATTCCGGCCAGCGACAGCACCTGCCCGCTGATAAACGTGGCGTGGTAGAAGTCCATTCGCGCCGCGGCGTGCGAAACCTTGCGCTGCTCGGCGGTCAAGGGCGCCAGCACGGCCGCATTGCTCTGCGCGTCGAGCAGGTCGAAGTTTTTGTAGGACTGCTCGATCGCGTTGGGTTCCGAGGCCTTGGCGATAATCTGGCTGTACTGCTCGGCGCGGCTGAGCCCGATAATCCAGTTGGCGGCGCCCAGGATGACCAGCGCCAGACCGCCCATCACGCGCCAGTCGGTATAAAGGTCAGGCAGCTTCATCGCTTGCGCAAAGCATAGCAGGCTGCGGAAAAAGTTTCCTCAAGCCCGGCCGCTTGGGTCTGCCGCGCGGCTCTCGGTCCAAACAGTTGCAACGGCACTAGCAGCAAGCAGACGCCGGTTTGCGCGCCCTGATAGTCAGCGAGCGCACGCGGTTCGCAACCTTCGCCACGTCGATGCCCTCGGCCTCGGCCTTGCGCACAAGCTCCGCCGGTATGATTCCGGCGATCAGATCGCCGAAGCTCCGATCCTGCAGCACTTCGACGTCGACCAGTCCGGCCCGTTCGATGCCGGCAAGGTAATTCGGGCGCAGCTCGGCCCCGGCGACGCATCCCGTCCACGCCGCTGCGCTCTCGGCCACCATCGGCGGCAGAGGCGCGTCGAGCACGACGTCGCTCACGACCATCCGTCCGCCCGGGCGCAACACCCGCGCGACCTCGCGAAAGACTGCGGGCTTGTCCGGCGCCAGGTTGATCACGCAATTGGAGATCACCGCGTCCACCGAGCCGCTCTCCACGGGCAGCGCCTCGATCCGCCCCTCGCGGAACTCGACATTGTGGTAGCCGCCCTTGACCGCATTGGCGCGGGCCCGCTCGATCATCTCGGGCGTCATGTCGACTCCGATCACTCGTCCGGTCTCGCCCACCTCGCGCGCAGCCAGGAACGCGTCGAAGCCGGCGCCCGACCCCAAATCGATCACCGTCTCTCCCGGCTTGAGCGCGGCATGCCCCAGCGGTGTGCCGCATCCGACGCCCAGGTTGGCGCCCTTCGGCACCGCGGAGAGATCCTTCGCGCTATAGCCCAGGAGCTGCGATTGTTGCTCCGGCGTGGGCCCGCAGCATCCGCCCTGCGACTCTTCGGCGCGGGCTATTTTGCCGTACCGTTCACGGACGATCTCTGCGATCTCTCGATCGCGGTCGGTTTCCGAACTGCCCATGATTGCCTCCTCTGCATTCTTACGCGCGAGCGGATACCGGCCTCTTCAGACCGGTTCGCGCGCGACTGCCCTGTTTTGCGGCGCGAGCACCGGTCGCGCCGTTGGCCGCCGCCGCGAGCCCGGCGTACATCTCCGCGCAGCAATCCTCGGTCAGAAAGCGGATCACGCGCGCGGTCTGCGGCCAGTCGATCGCATAGTAGATGAACCTGCCCGAGCGCCGTGCCGTCACCAACCCGCAACGGCTCAGCGTGTCGAGATGATGAGACAGGGTCGAGCCGGGCATCCGCACGCGCCGGCGAACTTCCTCGACGCAGCTCCCATCCGGGCCTGCGCGGACCAGGATCCGGAAGATCTCCAGCCGGCCGGCCTGCCCGAGCGCCTTGAGCTTGTCCACGAACTCATTCATTACGACTCTTCTAGTATCATCGAAATGAAAGCCGTGCAAGCTCCCGCTGGGAAAACCGGGGCGTTGCGCCTCTCGGAAGTACGAGGTCCTTCGCTTCGCTCAGGATGCCAAGCTCGCGTTGCTCGCTTGGCACTTTCCCATGGACTGCCATGCCGATACCATGAGGCGTTATACTTGTGTGGAGAGAGCGGCGCCCAGGGCGGCGCCGGCGAATCCCGATGGCCAATGACCAGCGATTGCACAGCCTGCTTCAGCGGTTCGAGGCGCGCGACAGGACCGCGCTCGCGCGCCTGATCACGCTGGTCGAAAACCGCGCGCCCGAGGTCGGCGCGCTGATGGAGCTCATCTATCCCAAGACCGGCAACGCCCACATCGTCGGCATCACGGGGCCGCCCGGCGCCGGCAAATCCACCCTGGTCAACCGGCTCATCGCCAGGTATCGCGCCGCCGGCAAGCGCGTAGCGGTGCTCGCGATCGATCCCTCCAGCCCGTTCTCGGGCGGCGCGGTGCTGGGCGACCGGGTCCGCATGACCGACCATTACCGCGACCCCGGCGTTTACATCCGCAGCCTCTCGACGCGCGGCAGCCACGGCGGGCTGAGCCGCGCGGCGCGCGAGATCGTCAAGCTGCTCGACGCGTTCGGCAACGACCTGATCATCGTCGAGACGGTCGGCGTGGGGCAGACCGAGCTTTCGGTGATGGACCTGGCGCACACCACGATCGTAGTGATGGTGCCGGAGGGCGGCGACGGCATCCAGGTGATGAAGGCCGGGCTCAACGAGATCGCCGACATCTTCGTGGTCAACAAGGCCGACCGCGAGGGCGCCGATCGCCTCAAGGCGGAGCTGGAGATGGGAGTCCATCTGAGGCAGGCCGGAGGATGGCGCGCGCCGGTGATGCTCACGCAGGCGGTGGCCGACAATGGTATCGACGCGCTGGTCGCCATCATCGGGAAGCATCGCGACTACCTGAGCCAGCATCCTGACCCGGCCCGCGAGCGCGAGCGGCGTGCGCGCGAATTTATCGAAGTGCTGGCCGCAGAGCTCGAGGAGCGCAGCACGCGGGCGCTCGGCAACGGCGGCGGGCTTATCGGCGAAGTGCGCGAGGGGCGGCTCAACCCCTATAGCGCGGTGCGCCGCCTGATCGCCGACCGCGCGGCGCTGGCGCGGCTGTTGTCGGACAACGCCGAAGATTAGAGAAGCGATGGCCAGGAACAAATCGCAGGGCCGGCTGTTCGCGATCGGCGACATCCACGGATGCCCCGACGAGCTGCGCGCGATGCTCAACGCGATCGCGCCGCAGGCCGGCGACACGGTGGTCTTCATCGGCGACTATATCGATCGCGGCCCCAACGCACGCGACGTCGTAGAGCAATTGCTCGACCTCGAACAGCGCGGCGCGGAGACCGTGTTCCTCAAGGGCAACCACGAGGACATGATGCTCTCCTTCATGGGCCTCCCGGGCCATTACGGGGACTCGTTCCTGTTTAACGGCGGCATCGCCACGCTCGACAGCTACGGCGTGAACGAGCGCGAGCTGGAGCACGCTATCGAGTCGATCCCCGAGCCGCACATGCGTTTCTTGCGCCGGCTCGCGACCAGCTACCTGCGCCCGCCCTACCTGTTCGTGCACGCGGGCGTGCTGCCGACGCGCCAGCTTTACGAGCAGCAGGTCGAGGACCTGCTCTGGATCCGCCAGGAGTTCATCTTCAACATCCATAACCTCGGCTCGACGGTGGTCTTCGGCCACACGCCGTTGCGCGAGGTGCTGCTCGACTTGCCCTACAAGATCGGGATCGATACCGGGCTGGTCTATGGCGGCAAGCTGACCTGCGTGGAGTTCAGCGAGGGCGCGCTCTACCAGGTTTCGCGCGGCAGCCGCGAGGCAAAGTCGCGCCCGCTGCGCTCGCGCTAGTGGTCTTTCGTCCCCCCGACCCTCCCGCTAGTGTGATTGGCTCGGTGGCGGCGTAGCTCAGGTGGCTAGAGCATGCGGCTCATATCCGCAGTGTCGTAGGTTCGACTCCTACCGCCGCCACCACAGAATCCCATACGGAGACAAGGGCTTTCTGCGTTGCGCCTGATCCGGCACGGTCGCGGGCCGGATCGCGGCGGGCCAATCTGCGGGCCAATGGCGAGCGGGCAGCCAGCGCGTCTTCCGGCAGGCTCGGCGCCGGCGCGATCGCTGAGCCCGAAAACCTCAGTTCGAGGGTCATGTCTGGAACAAATCGCGCGTGCAGGGAGTCGCCCGCCCCACTTCAGATTTAAGGCCTTTTCTGTAGTGGGGCGGGCCTCCGTGCCCGCCATCCTTTCGTAGCCCTCCTGTCCGTTAGAGAGGGCCGCTCACGAGCGGCCCCTACGCTGAGGTTTTCGTTGCCAGTTGCGTAGGGAATTGAGGTTTTCGGAATGAGCCGAGTCCCGCGCCAGCCCAGCGGGCCTGGTGACGACACGGACGCGGTGACGGGAAGGGCGATCCGCGTTATCGGGTGATCGACCTGATCCAGCGGCAGGAAGGGCGCCTGGAGCCCGCTGAGAGTGACCCAGTCTCGAGCACCTGACTGATAGCTTGACGTAGCCCTACGTTCGTAGTAGTCGATGCCGTAATGGATACGAGGGAAGCTGGCCGCATGGGTGGGCTCAAGAAGTGGGCCAAGGTCAGGGGCAAGCGCAAGCGCAGCGAGATCATGAAGCGCGTGCGCCGGGGCGAGAAGTTGTCCAACGCGCGCCGCAGCGGACATGGGTAGGCAGCCTGGTGCGCTGATGGCGGTGGCTCTCTTGACCGTGCTTACCGCCTTGGCCATGGGGGCTGGTCCGTCAGCGGCTGGGAAAGCGCTGCCGCCGGCTCGCACGCTCGTTTGGCGCGCGGCAGGAGGTGGGGATCACTCTACCGAGAAGTTCTCGGTCACTGGTGATTGGGACTTGGACTGGCAATATGACTGCTCAAGCTTTGGCGGTAGCAGCGTCTTGATAGTCAAGATAATGAACCCCGACGGTACGCAGTCTGGGAACCTCGGCGTCGACCAGATGGGGCGTTCAGACCGCGGTGTGGAGCACTACCACATCGGCGGAACCTATTATTTGCACGTCCTCTCCCCGTGCAGGTGGCACCTTGAAGTCTGGCAGCTTCCCCAAGGCTGAATCTCCAAGCCCGTCGCGCTGCGCTGAGACCGGATGATTGATGTATTACGTGTACGACAATTGGCAGGCCGGACCACACAAATTCGTCGTTCACCGCGGCTCATGCGGTCACTGCAATTACGGGGCCGGAGTAAAAGGCGGGACAAATCCCAAACACGGCCGGTGGCACACACGTGTGTTCCAGACCGCTCAAGGTGCTCAAGCTTTTGCGCGTACCCAGATAAGGACAGCCGTCGTTATAGTCCACCGATGTGTTTAATGGGGCGCGTGCATAGGCATCTCTACTGGCCAAAGGCCGGATGCTCACAATCGCGCGTCCGCTTGCTGGTTCCGCTCCGGGTGAAAAGGGGACGCGTGGTCGAGGAGCCCGAGAAGCCGACCGAAAGCACGCTGATATGAATGATGCCGCCACGCGCACAAGGCGCACCCGCACTTCAATGCCCGCGATGCGGTGCGACGGCGCTTTTCCCTAACGCCCGCCACCACCGCTTGCCGGCCATTCATTACCATGGTAATGGGCATCTATGATTCTCGCGCGCTCCCGGCTGACTGCGCAAGGACAGATCTCGGTGCCCACGGAAGTTCGCCGCCGGCTGGGTGTAGGTCCGGGATCGGTTCTCGAATGGGACGGGCAAGACGAACGGATTCTGGTTCGGCGTGCCGGCCGTTACACGTCGGAAGAGATTCATCAGGCGCTGTTCCCCGCTGCTCCCAGGACGCGGAGGCTGGTGGAGTTCAAGCGGGGCATTCGCCGGCACATCAAGGCGCGCCATGCGCGCCGTTGACACGAATGCCGTGGTTCGCCTGATCGCGCGCGACGATGCCGAGCAGGCAGCCGCCGCCGACGAATTCATCGGCAAGGGCGGCTGGGTTTCACACGTGGTCCTGGTAGAGGCCATGTGGGTGCTGAGTTCGGTCTACAATCTGGATGCTGCGCGAATCGCCAGAGCGATCGACATGCTGTTGAACCACAAGGATCTCACGCTGCAGGAAGCAGACGTGGTAGCGGCTGCGCTGGGGCATTTTCGCCGCAAGCCTGCTCTCGGGTTCTCAGACTGCCTGGTGCTCGAAATCTGCCGAAAGGCTGGTCATTTGCCGCTCGGCACCTTCGACCGGGGGCTCAGCAAACTCGAAGGAACGCGAAGACTGTAGGTAGAAGAGCGCGAGCCCCCTCGCAGCGGACGCAGAGTACTGCGAAAATCTTGAGATCGCGCGGCCGGCGCGGGCCGGGTTGAACGTCCATCAACCCCGGCGCCGCCTCAGGCTTTCTTGCCCTGCTTGCCCTCGACCCACTGGAACATCAGCTCCTGGTAGTACTCGATGTTGCGGCCGAGCAGGAAGACCTTGGGCGAAGTGGAAATCTTGGCATAGATCGCGGTGCGGGTCGGATTCTCGGCGCCGAAGATGAGCCGCACAGGCTCCTTCCTGCCCGGCGCCTCGATAGTGAGTTCGACCGCGGGATGGTCGAGGCCGAACTGCTTCAAGTTGGAGGAATTGTCCGCCACCACCTCGACTTCGCGGGCCTCGATCAGCAGCGCCGCCATCGCGCGCATCAGGTCCTGCGGCGCGAATCCGTTGGGCGGCGTAACGATCTTATAGAGCTTGCCGTCAGCGGTCTTCTCGAAGCGCACGACCTCGTTGCCGTGGGTCAGCGTGATGGCGTCGATTGCGCTCAGGTCCAGGAGACTGGCGCGCTCGTGCTCCAACTCGGCCCCTTTGCGCACCTGCGGGCGATCGGCAAGCAGGTAAAACGGCGTCAGGATTACGAACAGGAGGGTGAAGAGAATCGCCGGGCGCGCGCTCACACGAAAAACCTCCGCCGCACGAACACCGTCAGGCCGATCGCGAACAGCGCCAGCGGCTCCAGCACGGCGCAGAGCACAAAGCCGCGGCGCGCCTGCTGGTCGCTCACGTAGAAGGCGGCACCCTGGGCGCTGTTGATCCGCTCGCGGCTGGCGATCAGCACCTCGTCGCCGGCCAGCTCGTTGAGCGCGTTGAGGACCAGGTCGCGGTTACCCAGCATCTCGAAGAACTGGTTGTCGGCGAAGTACGAGTCGCCCAATGCGACGATCCGGGTCATGTTCGCGATCGGCTCGTGGATCTTGTCCGGCGTCGTCAGGTCCACCTCGACGCCTACCGGCACCGGCCCCTTGATATCGCGGCCGGGCTTGAACTCGGTGATCCCGGTGGTCACGGCCTTGGGATCGCCCGAGGCCCAGCTCTCGTGAGAGGAGCGCAGCATCGCGCTGGTGCGAAACACCTGCAGCCCGTCGGGGGCCTTGGCGCCCACGCCACCGTCGATCTCGACCCCGCGCGCCATCGAGAATACCGCCGGCCCGATCATCGAGTGCGTGATCAGGTTGTCCTCGGCGCGCAACGGAATCTGGGTGGTCAGGATCTCGCTCCCCGACAGGCGGTAGGCGGGATCCACGATCACCTGCTCGATATAGTTGACATGGTAGAGCTTGAGAAAGTTGACCAGGCTCGGCGCGCCGTAGGGATCGAGCATCACGAGCAGATGGCCGCCGCGCGCGAGAAAACGGCCGAGCGCGGCCAGCTCCTCGGGCAGGAAGTCCTTGTGCGGCCCCATGATCACCAGCACGCTGGCGTCATCGGGAACCCCGCTGGCGAACAGCGACACGTTGTCCACCTGGTAATCGTTCTGCTGCAGCGTGTTGGACATCGCGGAGTAGCCCAGCTCGTGCGACGTGTCGAACGGGTCGCGCTCGCCGTGTCCGGCGGTGAAATAGAGATGCTTGTTGGCCTCGTGCGTGACCTGCAACAGCGCAGGAATCAGGATGTCCGCGCGGGCGTTGTCGAAATCGCGCCGCCGCCCCTCGGATTCGACCACCACCTCGCCGTAGCTCGAAACCCCGTACTGGCGCGCCAGCCCCGGCGCCTTGTTGACGTTGATAATCTGGTAGCTGACCCGCGGCGTGAAGGTCGCCACCCTGAACAGCAGCTCGGCCAGTTCCGTGTACTCCGGATCTTCGGTGCGGATGAAGCACATCACCTTGACGTCGTGCTTGATGTTGTCCAGCACCTTGCGGTCGAAGTCGGAAAGCGTGAAGCGCTTGGTGGGCGTGAGATCGAAGCGCACGTTGTGGTCGAAGATGATCAGATTGACCACCACCAGCAACGCCGCCAGCACGACCGCTGTGTAGAACAGAATCGCGTAATTCTTCCACAGCGCAGCGCGCCCGCCGCCGCGCTCCGCTACCGGCGGCCGGTCCACTTGCGTGCCTCCATCGAGCGCAGGGTCAGGTAGCTGAAGAAGGTGATGAAGAACAGAAAAAAGGCCACATGGTAGGTGTCAATCACGCCCTTGGCGAAGGGTTCGAAGTGATCGAACAGCGAGATCGCCTGGATCGCGCCGAGGTAGCCGCTCTCGTACGACGCCTCGTTCCAGTTCAGGATCCAGAAGAACAGGAGCAGCATGATGGTGGTGAAGCCGGCCACCACCTGGCTCTCGCACAGCGAGGAAATAAAGATTCCGCATGCGATAAAGCTGCATCCGATCAGGATGAGCCCGAGATACTCCGCCACCAGCGGCAAAAGCGGGAAGCGGTGCAGGCTATAGAGGTAGACCGGGTAGAGCAGCGTCAGCGAAAGCATCAACAGGAAGATCGCGGTTGAAGCAAGGAACTTGCCCCAGAAGATTTCGCCGTCGCGCAGCGGATAGGTGTAGAGCAGCTCGACGGTGCCCAGTTTGCGCTCCTCCGCGAACAGCCGCATCGTGATGAACGGCAGGGTCAGCAGCAGGCAGAGCCGGATGTCGCCGAACAGCAACTGCCAGTAGTTCTGAATGATGTCGTGCGAAAACGACATCGTCACGAAGAACACCAGGTCGGTATAGAAGTAGTAACCGGACAGCACCAGGAAAACCGCCGAGAGCAGGTAGATCAGCGGAAACGCGAAGTACGAGCGCAGCTCCTTGCGCATCACGGCCATCGTGCGGCCAACCGAAGAGCCGCGCGCCGTGGATGGAAAATCGTTTTTCCGCACTCTGCTAGTGCCCTTCCTCTTTGGTTACCAGCCGTACGAACAAGTCCTCGAGACTCAGCGCCACCGGCTTGATTTCCAGCAAAGCCCATCCGCGCTGCACGACCTGGTTGGCTATCGCGGCGCGCACCGCGTCGCCGCCGCCCTGCGAGAACGCCATAAAGGTGCAGGCGCCGTCGGCCCCGCTCTCGGCCGGGCGTTCCTCAACCCTTTGGACCTGCGGCACGCCAAGGAGCGCATTGCGTACCGGCTCGCGCGGCCCCGCGACGGTGACCATGGTCTGCTCGCTGCCCTGGAGCTTGGCGGTCAGCGTCTCGGGCGTGTCCAGGGCCACGATTTTGCCCCGATCGATTATGACGACGCGCCGGCAGGTCATGTTCACCTCCGGCAGGATATGGGTCGAGAGCAGCACGGTGGAGCGGCCGGCCAGCGAGCGGATCAGGTCGCGGATTTCGATCACCTGGCGAGGGTCGAGACCCACCGTGGGCTCATCCAGGATCAGCACCTCGGGGTCGCTCAGAATCGCCTGGGCGATTCCGGCGCGCTGGCGGTAGCCCTTGGAGAGCCTGCCGATCAACTTCTTGCGTACCTCGCCGAGTCCGCAGGTTTTGATGGCAAACTCGATGCGCTCGCGTGCGACTGCGCGGTCCAGACCCCGCACCCGCGCGGCAAACTTTAGCAACGCCGTCACGGTCAGCTCCGGGTAGAGCACCATGTTCTCGGGCAGGTAGCCGACCCGGCGGCGGACCTGCAACGAGTATTCGGCGACGTCAAGCCCGCCGATCAGCGCCTGTCCCGAGGTCGGCGGGAAAAAACCCGTCAGGATGCGCATGATCGTGGTCTTGCCGGAACCATTGGGGCCGAGCAGCCCGATAATCTCGCCCTTTTCGACCTTGAAGGAGACGTGATCGACGGCGAGGGTTGGCCCGAAGAATTTGGTGAGGTTCCTGACCTCTATCATTGGGCCGGCATCGTTCCTGTGACTGGATAAGGTGTCGCGCCGACGGCAAAACCGGCGTACCAAAGCCGCCCGCAATCCGCGCGGTAAGTCCGCGCGTATTCTAGGAACCGCCGGCATTGGGTGTCAATTCACCTGCCCAATCACGATCGCCCGCAAACTCCTCATCAGACACAGGTTTGGCGGGCGCGCCGAATGCGCTAGGCTCTCAGGTTCCGGTGACCGGAGATGTTGCGGTTTATTGCAGGTGCGGTGATCGTGGCCGCGATCGCGGTCGCAATCGCGATCGGAGTGCGATGGTACCAGCGGGAGAACCAGGCGCTCGCTCGCCAGGCGGCGCAGATCGCCGATCTCAGCGCGCAACTGGACACGCTCCAGCGCCAGAACGCCCAGCTCAACACCGCGCTCGACAAGGTTCAGAGCGAGGAGGAGCGCCTCGCGCGCGACAACGAGGCGCTGCGCAAGGCTCTCGAACAGGCCAGACTGACCGGGAAAGCACCGGGCGTCGTGCTGCCCTACCCGCCCAAGTAAACCGCAGAATCTAGTCCGAAGTTCCTTTCATAGGTGGCGCCGTAGTCACGCCTACGACGTTCTGGTGGGCTGCCCCCGCTCGGTCGCGCTGTCCGCGGGGGGCGCTGCCTGCCCGGCGAAGGTGGTCGGTATGTCAAGCGCCTTGTGGACGAATTCGAGCTCCTGTTGTCGCCAGGGCAGTGGAGAAGGGGCCTGAATCATCCGATCGCGCTTCAGCTCTTCCACCACTTTGGCATCGCGTTCGAAGGGCTTGCCATGCTCGTTGATGAAGTAGAGCTGCTCGAAGGGAAGCCTGGGCCGCTGTCCCCCCGCCTCGCGACTCTCCAGCGGATAGCCTACGCTCATCACGACCAACAGATGGGCGTCGTCGGGCAGATTGAAAACCTTGCGCATCTTGCGCTCGCGAGGCCCGTCGATGGAGCCCGTGCCGATGCAGCACGTGCCGAGTCCCTCCTCGTAAGCCACCAAGGTGGCCTGCGCGATTCCCTGCCCGCAATCCATGTCGGTCAGCCCGGAGGTGAGTAGTCCCTCGGCGCTGGCGCGGAAGAACGGGATCAGGAACTGGTCGAGCGCTTTGTGCTCGGCCTCCTCGTCAACACCCATCACGCGCGCCGCCACCAACTCGTGCAGGCGCTCGCCCTGAGTCAGGTATCCAGTCTTGCGGTTAAAGATTGCATTCTCGACCCAGTACCAGAGGATCGCCACCGGCGCGTGCTTGAGCTGGGAGGTGCCGAGCGGAGCAACCAGCGCGTCCCACTTTTCCTGCGGCGACTCACCGCGGAACATCACGATCGCCCGCAGCGCCTGGACGTTGCCCCAGAAGGAGGCAATTCGCGCCGCCTCGAGCATCTTCTGGATCTTCTCGCGCTCGACCGGCCGATACGGGTTGTAGAAGCGAATCGTGCGCCTGATCCCGATTACCTCTTTGAGTTCCATCTCTCGTTCTCCGTGTTAGCTGATTGCTCCGGGCGCGGGGGGTCCGGATGGCGCCGCGGCCCTCTCCCGGTCCCACGTGGTGGGCGTCACGCCCTGCTTTTTGAGCACCGCCTTCTGGACGCGATGGGTTTCGGTCTTGGGCAGGCTCTCGCGGAAGTCGATGTAGCGCGGGACCATGAACTTGGCCATCCGCTCTTCGCAGAACCGCACCAGCTCCTCGGGCGCGACCTGCTGCCCGGGCTTCAGCACCACCGCCACCATCACGTCGTCTTCGCCCAGCTCGGAGGGCACTCCGTAGGCGCCCGACTCGAGCACCGCGGGATGCTGGTTGACGATCTTCTCGACCTCGTAAGACGAGATATTCTCGCCCCGCCGGCGCATCGAGTCGGTCTTGCGATCGGCGAAGAAGAAGTTGCCGTCGGCGTCGCGATAGGCGAGGTCCCCGGTGAGGAACCATCCCGAGCGGATCTTCGCCTCAGAGGCATCAGGATTCTTGAAATACTCGACGCGGCGCACCGACGGAATATCGACCTTGAAGGTCAGGTTGCCGGTCTCGCCGGGCGGCACCTCGATACCGTTGTCATCGACGACCTTGGCCTCGACCCCGGGCGGCGGCTTGCCCATCGACCCCTTGGGCGCCTGGCCGGCGTTGAACAGACTGAATCCGCCTCCGTCGACCGCGCCGTAGCCCTCCCAGAGCGTGAGGTTGAAGCGCTTCTCGAATTGCTCCCATGCCCAGGCCGGTGTCGCCGCGCTGAACACGATGCGGATCGGGTTGTCGGCGTCGTCGGGACGCGGCGGCTGTTTGAGCAGGATCGGGAGCATCGCTCCCAGTGCGTTGAAAGTGGTGGCGCCGTAGCGCCGGACCTCGTCCCAGAAGCGGCTCGCCGAAAAGCGCCGGGAAAGTGCGACCGTGAAGCCGCCGGCCAGCGCGCGCATCACCGTCAGGAACAGCGCGTTGGCGTGAAACAGGGGGAGACAGGTGTACATGATGTCTCCCTCGCGGTAGCCGATTCCAGCGAATATGCCGAGCGCCCCCATGGCCCGATAACGCATTACCACGCCCTTGGGCAGCCCCGTGGTGCCCGAGGTGTACAGCAGACAGGCCATTGCCTCGGGATCGATCGGCTCGTTCACCTCGCTCGCGGGCGCGCTCATCAGGGTGCTGAGATCGATCGCGCCGGCCGGGAGCGAAAAGCCCGCCGGCGGCTCGGTGGTGTCAACGATTACGTGCTTGAGCGTCGGCACGCTCTCGCGGATCGGACCGAATTGTTCGTAAAGTTCGGCGGCGACGAAGATCACCTTCGCTTCCGAGTGATTCAGGATGTAGGCGAAGCCCTCGCCCTTGAGCGCAATATTGACCGGCACGACGTAGGCGCCGAGCTCTTGGATGCCGAAGAAGACGTAGAGCCACTCGGGCCGGTTCGGCATCACGATCGCGATGCCATCGCCCGATTTGACGCCGAACTGCTTGAGCCCGTTGGCGACCCGATTCACCCGTTGGTTCATCTGGGCGAAGGTTATGCGTTGATCCTCGAACAGGAGAAAGACGCGATCGGGAGCGGAGGCCGCCCGTTCGGCGAGAATCCGCGCCGGATAAGAAGGTTGGTCCGCCATCGAAAGCCTCAGCAGGGTGCGGAAAAAAGCCTTTCCGCAGCCTGCGATAAAACTGGCTGCTTTCCTATAGTTCTCCCCCTGCGGGGGAGACTGTACGGACGGGAGACATAGGTAACAGGTGTACGGAGACATGGGTAACACATTTTGGGTGGCCGTGGGTTGCCCACAAGGTCCACGGGCGCTGGGATCGAATGAAGGATCCCGCCTGTGGACTTGTGGACAACCCACGGTGAAACGTTAGTCGGTGGCATCGGTGAGATTGGTTTGATTGAGGTCGATCACAGCGACCACTTGATGACAGAACAGCACCTCACGTTGGGAGTCGGAAAGGGGGCCAGGACGGAGCGCAACCGGCAAGCCGCGCAGCCCCTTGCTGACCCGGAACTCGCGTCCGCGATAGCTGAAGTAGCCCTCGGCCTGCACCTTGCGCACCTCGAGGCCGGCCGGATATTCGATCGGCGGCAGGTGCTCGGGGAAGGGGATCGAACTGGGGCGATAGCGGCTGGCAGGAGTGGCCAGCCCGAGCGCGTCATGTGGGCGCAGCAGGTTGTAGCGGTCGCGAAAGCGGTCGAACTCGCGCTGGCAATGGTCGAGGTCGGTGAAGTTGAAGTGGCGCAAGAGTTCGAACCGCAAGGTGCGATGGAAGCGTTCATCTTTGCCCTGGGTCTGGGGATGGCAGGGACGCCCGTGGATGACTTTGATCCCCAGCCGGATCAGCCACAGGCCGAGCCGGGTGTAGGGATGCTCGCGGCCGCCCCACGGCCCGCCGTTGTCCATCAACATCGCGGCCGGTAAGCCGTAGCGGCGGAAGACCACGGTCAACGCCGCGCGCACGGTGTCGCCAAGCTCATCGGCACAGGCCTGCAACGCCAGGGAGAAGCGCGAATGGTCGTCGAGTGCGGTCAGCGGATGGCAGCGCGCGTTGGAAAGCAGCGCGAAGTGGCCCTTGAAATCCATCTGCCACAAGTGATTAGGCCCGCTGCGTTCGAAGCGTTGCCAGGGAGTAGCTGCGGCGGCCAGCTCGGGGTTGAGCAAGCCGGCGCGGCGCAGGATGCCGGTCACGGTACTGGGCGCCAAGTGCGGCCCGCCTTGGCCGAACAGTTGACGGGACAACTTGCGGCCGCCCCAGCAGTTGCGCGACTGCGCCCGCAGCCGAATTACTTCCTGCTCAATCCCGGCTGCGGTGCGCGCCGGGCTGCGCCGCGGGCGGCGCGAGCGGTCTTTAAGTCCGCTCGGCCCTTCCCGCCTATGGCGCGCGAGCCACTTGTAGCCGGTCTTGGCCGAAATCCCGAAGCGCCGGCACAACTCACGCCGATTGCTTCCCGCTTGCATCGCCAGTTGCACGAACTCCTCCCGCAACGACACTCGAGTAACCTCCCGCCACGGCATCCCGGTCACCTCCTGGTGGAGGTCCAGCATGCCGGTTAGGTGTTACCCATGTCCTCGCACACCTGTTACCCATGTCCCGCGCACAAACAGGAGACTACAGAGAGGGAAGCAGGGTGCGGAAAGCCGCTGAGGTTGCATAGTCGTTTTTCCGCACCCTGCTACGCGACCAGGATACTAACGCAGGCCGCGCCTCCGAAGCCCTGGCAGTGGGCCAGCCCGATCTTCGCACCCTTTACCTGGCGGGGACCTGATTCACCGCGAATTTGCTCGACGATTTCGACCACCTGGGCCACACCGGTGGCGCCCAGCGGATGGCCCTTGGCGAGCAATCCTCCCGACGTGCTGACCGCGACCCTGCCGCCGATTTCGCTCATCCCCGCATCGATGAACTTGCCGCCTTCGCCCCGCGCGCACAGCCCGAGATTCTCGTAATGAACGATCTCCGCGATCGCGAAGCAGTCGTGCAGCTCGATCACGTTGAGTTGGTCGGGTTTGATCCCGGCTTCCGCGTAAGCCAGATTCGCCGTGCGGGTGTTGATCTCTGTCACGCCGTGAAGTGCGTCGCCGGGCGCGCCCGGCCGCTCGGACTGCAACACCGAAGCCGCGACCGCGATCGGCTTGTTGGGGCACGAACGGGCAAGCTCGGGGCTCACGACGATCGCCGCCGCGGCGCCGCTGCTGGTCGGACAGCACATCAAGAGCGTCAGCGGGTCGGCGACCATCCTCGCATTGAGTACGTCCTCGATGGTGACCTTGAAACCGTATTGGGCCTTGGGATTGAGCATCGCATTGTTGTGGTTCTTCACCGACACGCGCGCCATCTGCTCCACTGTCGTCCCGTACTTCTTGGCGTGCGCTCTGAAGACCTCGGAGAACAGACCGGGCATCGGAGCGGCGCCGCGCGGCGCTTCGGGCATCCGGGTGTCGCGCGCGTCGGCGCGGATCGGACCGCGCCCCATCTTCTCGAATCCGACCGCCAGGGCGGCGTCAGCCATCCCGCTTCGCACCGCCATCACGGCCTGGAAGAAGGCGGTCGAGCCGGTGGCGCAGGCGTTCTCGCAGTTGATAATCGGGATGCCGGTGGCGCCGACCCGGTTCGTCACCCGCTGCCCGGCGGTGATTCCCTGCATTGCGTGTCCGCAGAAGGCGATCTGCAATGCATCGAACTCGAGACCGGCGTTCCTGAGCGCGTCTCGAATCGCCTGCTCGCCGAGCACTTCGATCGGGTCCTGTTCGTGGCGGCCGAAAGCGCTCATCCCAACGCCAACGACGTATGCATCACGCTTCGCAGTCATGTCTTTGCGACCTCCGGCTTGAGAGTTTTGTGATAGCGGTCTTCTGAAAGCATCGCTTATGCCAAGCGATCCGCCACCGAGCCCGCCTTTGTCCCTGATTTTGTCGGCTCTTTACGCTCCAGTATGTGTCGTACGGCACCAACTATCGCAGCGTGAGCTGGAGCGCATTTTCGCGCCCGCTGGCAGCGGCAACCTCCCGGACGGTGCGCCGTGGCGCAAGTGCTAGGCCTCTGGGCGGTAACTATCCCTTTGAAGGCTGTCATGGCGGGGACGTGACAAGCCAATGTTCGGTTATGTCGGTAACGCTGCCTAGTGCAATAATCCCGTACCTTTCGGTGACGGACAAGCCGTCGAGAAGGCGGGGGTGTGCATCATGGCAATGGAAGGCTTACCGCTAGGACCGGTCAGAGAAGTGTTTCAAATAGTGGAGGAAAGAATTCCGTTCGGGCGAGTTGTCACAACCGTGGCGTCGAGCCTTATCGTCTTTGCGATCATTGTTTTCTGTGCGGTATTCGTCTTGAGCACAATAGGGTCGGTTTTCGGCCACATCGGAATTTCGTGGCCGCATGGACCAAGCTGGGCTTGGGTATTTGGCGTGGGCTTTAGCGCACTTTGCATGTTCGCCGCATTCGCGACTTTTAAGGCTATTCAGGCAGATTCACGGATGACCAGTCGGCAGATAGACCGCGACAAGCAAATGATTCAGCTTCTTGAGGAAATCAGGGATGGTCTTTCCAAACGCGAGCGCTAGCCGGATCGACCAAGTAATTGGTAAACAATTTACCAATTAAGCCCGCCGCAACGGGGCGATGTGGCGGGCCAGATCTAATTCCAGTTCTGTACGAGAAAATCTTGGTGATCGTCAGAAGCTTGGAATGAGTTCATGCAGCCAAGTCGTGCCCGTTCGAGAAGTTCCGAAGGAAAGGCGGTTCGGTCGGCAATGAACTTCCGCAGCGTTTCGAACGTCTCCGCCGTGACTCGTCGCACAAGTTCGTAGTTCACGAACGAATCTCGACTTACTTCCGAGTGTTCGTTAGCCCGGAACACGCAAGCGTCATCAAAACTGACGTGATTGGCGGGAAAGAGCGGCGCGATCAGGAGTGTTCCGGTCAGATCAACGGCAAGCACTAACCAAAGATTAGAGGGGACGCCAGCTTCGGTAATTCGGAACGTGTCGCCCGGCCGCACAAGCGGGTTCTCAAGTTTCTTCGAGTCTGCGGAAGAACCATTCTATCCGGGCGTTGGCAGCAACGTCAGTGATGTCCTTGTCTGAAGCCCCCCCTACTCGCAAAACCTCATCAACTTGAATTGGCAGCGATGAGCCGAGCGGATCGCGCCATTCGGGAAGCTTGTGCGATGCCGCGCTTACTTCAAATGGGTCTTGGCTACCGTAGCGCTCATCTTGCTCCTTCAAGACCTGGCGCTCGAATTCCGAAAGTGCACCTAGGTCAGGTTCAGGGTTAAGCAGCTTGACCGTGTAGAATTCACTCTCCGAAACGTACTGCTGCCAGATAGGACCGCGTGGCTTTGTGCCCCGAACGTAATCGAGAACGCACGACAGGACCGGTCCAAAGTCCATTGAAGTCATTTCATCGCCGGTAATCGGCGCCCCACGACGAAGAATCGCTTCTCGGTCGGCATAATACAGCAGCTTTACGAGCAGCATGTAGTTCAACCTGCCGTCATGCCTAGACAGCAAAAATGCTGCCGCTTGGGCTGCTTTCCGTTCGTTGAAGGGGAACCGCATCATCCCATTAGACGAAACTTCGGCGAAAATCTATCAACAGAACCTGCCCTCCGTGTGGACAGAACCGCTCCTTGGGTGGCTTGTTTGACCCCTACAAGGGGGTTTATCATCGGCAATGACGGGGGATAACGGAGGGTTGGCCGAATGGGCAAAAGGCACCGGACCCAAAATCCGGCGAGTCCCATGGGGCTCCGAGGGTTCAAATCCCTCACCCTCCATCCTCCCATTGTTCAGGCCATCAGGGTTAACCTGCGAAAGTAAAGGGCCTCGTTGATTTTTTGCGAGATTCGCAACGATTTGTTTTATGGACATTAAAGACGAAAAACAAGCGCTTGAGGCGGTAAATGCGCTTGAAAGCTACCTAAAAGAGCGGCTGACCGAAGCGCATTATAATCTGAGCGCTGCGCAGCAAGAAGTCACCAGGTGGCAAACTATGGTTGCCTCCTTGGAAAGCAGAACAAAATCAATCACTTTCCTCATAACGCAATGGCCAGCGTACAAGCCTAGCATTCCCTCAACACCAGATGAGAACCTTCGAGCGGTAGTCTCCATTCTCTCCGCGTCTGGAGGGCCTATGAGGATCAAAGCGATTGCCGAATTGGCCTTCAAGAAAGAAATGATCGGCTCAACGAAAGGACTCTCTGGCGTAACCAGCACCGTCAGCAATGTTGTGAGCCGTCATTCGCCGCGCGTCTTTGTCAATACAGGCTGGGGATGGTGGGACTTAGCCGAACGCCGTCGCCCTAAGTTGGTTCCGGCATTGCCAAAGCCAGTAGGGGAGCATGGACAAGCAGAACAAAAGCCAGAAGGGACGGACGTTCACCAAGCAGGACTTCGAGAGAGTTCTTAAGGCTGTCACCCGTCCGCTTTCGCCAAAGCAGGAACCCGATCAAGAACGGCAAAGAACATCGGGCGGGCGTCGCCCCGATGGTTCCAGCGGAAAGCATAAGAGTTAAAGTACTCTTGCAGGTGTTGCTTGCTGACGACGTGATGCACGCCGTCAATCCAGCGCTTTGCTAGGCTCCAGAAGCCCTCAAGCGTGTTCACGTGCGCATCACCCATTACGTAAACCTTCTGGGCGTGATGGACACGGCGATGCTTGAAACCCATGGTTTCTAGGGCGTCGTAATGCATCGCCTCGTCGCTGAAAACCGTGCTCTTGGGCATGATGTGGTCCCTGATCTTGGGCAGGAGCGTTCCGCTCTTGGTATCGGGAACCACGCTGACGAAGATCCGCCCGCCGCGTTCGACGGCTCCGAATACCGGAGCCTTGCCAACTGAACCTGTACCCCAACCACGGCGCTTGCTCGTGTGCTTGGACTTTTCTCGCCCGCCGATCAGGGTTTCGTCCACTTCGATTTCACCCAACAGGTTCATAATCTCTTCGTCGAGCATTGCGCGGATCTGTTTGCAGATCCGCCAAGCGCATTTGTAGGTCACGCCTAGCTCCCGCTCTACCTGCTTCGCGCTGATTCCGCATCGCGTTGTCGCCATCAAGTAGATCGCCAAGAACCACAGCCGCAGCGACGTGGCCGAGTCCTGAAAGATGGTCCCTTGCATTGGATGGACGTGATGACCGCAATGGCAGGAGTACGAAGGCCGGTTCTTCTCGCGGTAATGCTTCGTGACCGCCTTGCAGTTCGGACAGTACACGCCATCCGGCCAGCGGCGGTTGAAAAGCCAGTCTAGGCAAGCGGCATCGTCGGGGAACATCCGGTCAAACTCGAACCGCGTAAACGTGCTCTCCGAAGATGCTGCGCGTTGCGGATTATTGCGGTAACTCTTGCTCATGGCTCACAAGCTACCAGAAACGCGAACAGCCGTCAAGGGGATAGTTCCCCATGTTTCGGTCAGATGCGCGTCGGGAGAGAGCGACCACACTGCTCGGTGGTCAAAGTCAAACGGCACCAGGCGCCAAACTTGCCGGTTTCGCCGCCGATGGGCTATCGTCAGATGCGGCAGCGTGCTTTCCTCTCAATAAACTAACAGCGGCACATTCGATCAGGAGGCTTGTATGCGAGAAGTATCGGTAATCGGCGCGGGGATGGTGAAGTTCGGCAAGTACCTCGACACGAGCATGAAGGTCCTCGCTCGCGACGCCGTGAACAATGCGCTGAAGGCCGCCGGCGTCGAGGCCCGCCAGCTCGAAGCCGCCGCGGTGGGCAATGCGATGGCCGGGCTCATCACGGGCCAGGAATGCATACGCGGCCAGGTCGTGCTGCGCGAGATGGGAATCGGCGGCATCCCGATCGTCAACTGCGAAAATGCCTGCGCCAGCTCGGCAACCGCCTTTCACCTCGCATGGCTGTACGTCGCCTCGGGGATGTACGACGTGACGCTGGCGCTCGGGATGGAGAAGCTTTACCACGCCGACAAGAGACGCTCGTTTGCGGCCATCGGTTCCGCGGTCAACGTCGAGCTGATGCAGCAGCTTGTCGCCCAGATGAACGCGGAGCAGGAGAGAATCAAGGCCGAACGCGCCGCGCGCGGCGAGGCTCCCAAGGCCGGCGGCGGCGCGGGCGAATCACGCTCGATGTTCATGGACTTCTATGCCGCCGGTGCGCGCGCCCACATGAAGCGCTACGGAACCACCAAGGAGCAGTTCGCGCGCATCGCGGTCAAAAACCATCGCAACGGGAGCCTCAACCCCCACGCCCAGTACCAAGAGGTCTACACGCTCGAGGACATCCTCAATTCTCCGGTGGTGGCCGAGCCGCTGACGCGTCTGATGTGCTCGCCGATCGGCGACGGCGCCGCGGCCGCGATTCTTTGCGCCTCCTCGATCGCGCCGCGCTTCACCAGCAAGCCGGTGAAGGTGATGGCCTCGGTGCTCTCCTCGGGAAGCGACCATTCCCCCGACGAACCGGGAATCGTGCCCCGCGTCGCGAATCGCGCCTACGAACTCGCCGGAGTCAGCCCCTCCAACGTCGGCGTCATCGAGCTGCACGACGCCTCGGCGCCCGCCGAGTTGATGACCTACGAGGAGCTCGGGCTGTGCAAGCCGGGCGAGGGCGGCAAGCTGATCGACGAGGGCGTGACCGAAATCACCGGGCGAATCCCGGTCAACCCCTCGGGCGGACTGCTCGCCAAGGGGCATCCGGTCGGCGCGACCGGGGTCGCGCAGATCTCCGAGATCTTCTGGCAGTTGCGCGGCGAGGCCGGCAAGCGCCAGGTGAAAAATCCTAAAATCGGGCTCACCGAGAATGGCGGCGGGATGGTCCGCAACGAAGCGGCCGCGCTGTCGGTTCATATCCTGGGCATCTGAGCCGGGGGGCACTCGTTTCCCCGTTTGTGACTTTCGAACGGCGCGGAACACACTGGTTCCGCGCCGTTCGTGTTTGCGACACCCCTGCGATGTGACGCATGAAGCTGGTGATGCTCGCGATATTCGAGGAGAGCTTTCTCGATAGGATCGCGCCGCTCCCGGTAAGCCATCTCTACGGCGCGGGCGGCGGCGACCCGGGCTGCTAACGAGAGCTATGGCTTGGGCTGCGCGGCGGCAGCGGCTTCGGCGCGGGCGGCGGCGACTGCGGCGCGGAAGGCGGTATGGGGCAGGTCGGTGTCGATAATCTCGCGCAGCGTGGTATGCGCGAACATGTCGAGCAGCATCCGCTGCCCGTCCTCCCACACCCGGAACATCCGGCAGGTCGGCTTGAGCTGGCACACGCTGCTCCCGTCCACGCAGACGTTGAGCGTGATCGGACCCTCAACCGCTTCGATGATGTCCTTGAATGAAATATTCTCGGGCGAACGCGCGAGCTGATAACCGCCTCCCGGTCCGCGGCGCGCGCGGACCAGCCCGCGGCGCATCAGGTCGCGAATCACCTTTTCCAGGAAGTACTTGGGAATCTGCTCCTGGCGGGCAATCTCGATACCGCGCGCGAGGCCCGCGGGGCGATCGGCCATGTGAATCATAGCCCTCAGCGCGTATTCGATCTTGCGCGGGATCTGCATCAGGCTCATGACTCGCCTCCCTTTGACGCGGCGGCCGTCACGCGCGCTTCGCTACGCGCGCTCATCGTATCGCCGCAGCGCCGTTGAGGCCGCTGCGCTCGGTCAGAAATTTCTCGACGTACTTGCCGAGCATGTCGCACTCGATATTGACCGCGGCGCCGGGACGCTTAAGTCCGAGCGTCGTCATCTTGAGCGTGTGCGGAATCAGCGCGCAGGTGAAATTCCGCCCGCGGATTCCGAACACCGTCAGGCTCACGCCGTCAACCGCCACCGAGCCCTTCTCGACCAGGTAGCGCGCCTGTTCGGCCGGGGCAGCGAAGGTGTAGAGGCTCGATTCACCCTCGGGCCGAATCGAAACGATCCGCCCTACCCCGTCCACGTGGCCGGCGACCAGGTGGCCGCCCAGCAGCTTGGCCAGCGTGAGGCATCGCTCGAGGTTCACGGGGTCGCCGGGCTTGAGCCGGCCGAGGGCGGAGCAGCGCAGCGTCTCGGCCGAGACATCCATCGCGATCGTGTTGCGACTCTTGGCCGTCACCGTCAGGCACACGCCGCTCACGGCGATCGAGTCGCCGACCTTGATCCGGCCCAGTGGAAGGCGCGTGCGGATCGTGAGGATCACTCCTTTGTCGCTGCGCTTGACGCCGCCGACGGTGCCGAGGTCCTCTATGATTCCAGTGAACAAGGTTGCTTATGGACTCGCAGCGGAAGCTGGCAAAATCTCCGGGAAAATCATATCTTTTTTACCATCGAGTCAGCAACCAACTACTGCCGGTCGCGTAGCTAAGATGGCCTTGATTGCCCTAATCTTCCAGTGATGACTGCGAAAGCGAAAAAACCACGATCCGCGCGAATCAGGGCCCTGCTGTTCGATTACGGGAATACCTTGGCCTTTCTCGATTACGAGCTGTTGGCGCGTGAATTCAGCACGCCTGCCCGCCGGCTCGACGCGACCGCGCTGGAGCGTGCGGAGTACGAGGGACGCGCGACGCTGGACCGTATCTTGATGGGTCCGAATCCGCCGGCGGACCTTGACCAGCCGTACCGCCATTATTTCCGCGCCTGGCTGCGCGCGGCGGGAATCGAGGACGAAGACGTGCTCGAATGCGGGCGGCGCTTCACTGCGCTTCACGCCCAGGCCTCGCTGTGGCGCGTGGTAAGGGCGGGCACGCTCGACACGCTGGAGCGGCTCAAATCGGCGGGCTTCAAGCTCGCGATCGTCTCCAACGCCGACGGGCGCGTCGAGGACGACGCGCGACGTTTGGGGATGGCGCCGCTGTTCGACGCGATTATCGACTCGCAGGTGGTGGGCGTCGCCAAGCCCGACCCGCGCATCTTCTAAATCGGGCTGGAGCGGCTCGGCGTGGCGCCACAGGAGGCGCGCTACGCGGGCGACATCTACTCGATCGACATGGTCGGCGCGAGGGCGGCCGGAATCGAGGGCAAGCTGATCGACGCGATGGGCCATTACTCGTGGGTCGAGCACGAGCGCATCCGCCATGTCGGCGAGTTGCATCTGCCGGGCTGAAACGCGGCCAAGCGAGGTTCAAGTGGGAGCGATCAGGGAAATGGCAGACAAGCTGTGGAGCGGCGCCGAGTCGGTCCGCAGCATGCATCCCTTTTTTCCGAGCGGCGAGTCGGAGGAAGTGGCCGACGGCGTCGTGTTCTTCAAGTGGTTCGCAAACATCGTCGCGATAAAGACCGAGGAGGGCCTGGTGATCATCGACACCGGCGCCTACTTCAACCAGGAGCAGTCGCTCGAGCTCTTGCGCGGCTACTCGCCCGATCGGATCAACAGCGCGATTTACACTCACGGTCACGTCGATCACGTGGGCGGGATGCCCGCGATAGTGGCCGAGGCGCAGCGCAACCGCGTCGCGCGGCCCAAGGTGGTGGGCAACCGTGCGGTCGCCGCGCGCTTCGATCGCTACAAGCGCACCATCGGCTACCAGAACGTGATCAACTCGCGCCAGTTCAGCGGACGCGCCAACTGGCCCTCCGACTATGTCTATCCCGATACCTACTTCGACCAGCAGCTCAACGTCGTGGCCGGGAGCCAGCGCTTCGAATGCCATCACGGGCGCGGCGAGACCGACGACGCCGTGTGGGTGTACATCCCGACCCGCAAGGTGCTGTGCACCGGCGACTTCTTCATCTGGTGCGCGCCCAACGCCGGCAATCCTCAGAAAGTGCAGCGCTACGCGCGCGAATGGACCGAGGCGCTGCGCGCGATGGCCGGGACCGGCGCGGCGGTGCTGCTGCCCGGCCACGGCCTGCCGATCTTCGGGGTGGTCAACGTGCGCCAGGCGCTCAACGACACCGCCGAGTTTCTGAATAGCCTGCACGATCAGACGCTCAAGATGATGAACGAGGGCGCGGCCCTGGATGAGATAATCCACGCGGTCGGGCCGCCGGCGGCGCTGGCGGAAAAGCCGTATCTGCAGCCGGTTTACGACGAGCCGGAGTTCGTGGTCCGCAATATCTGGCGGCTGGAAGGCGGATGGTACGACGGGGTGCCGTCGCATCTCAAGCCAGCGCCCGAGGCCGTGCAGGCGCGCGAGATCGCGGCGCTGGCGGGCGGAGTCGAGCGGATCGTCGCGCGCGCTATCGAGAAGCTGGCGGCGGGCGATTCGGTGCTCGCCTCGCATCTGATCGATTGGGCCGCGTATGCCTCCCCGGCCGACAAGGCGGTGCACGAGGCGCGCGCGAAGATCTACACGGCGCGCGCGGACCAGTCGCATTCGACGATGAGCTTCGGGATCTTCAGCTCAGCGGCGCGCGAATCCGCCGAGAAGGCCGGCATCACACCGCCGGATATCCGCCGGCGGTTCTGATCGGGTTCGGCCCGGCCAACGCACGCCACACAGCGGCGAATCGCGCCGCGACCGCAGTCAGCGCGGTGGAAGCGTGAGCTTGCCGAGGATTGCGGGCGAGCGGGCGCCGGTTACGCTTGGGATATTGCCCGGGCGGCCGCACAGCATCTGGTAGGCGAGGATCGCGAAGGCGACCGCGTCCAGCGCGTCGCCGTCCACGCCGAGCTGCGCGGCGGTGACCACTTCGACTTCCTTGAGTTCCTCCCGGAGCATCCGCATCAGCGTCGGGTTGTGCGCGCCGCCGCCGGTTGCGATCAGTTGGTCGCCACCACCGCGCGGTATCATGAAGCGCCGGAAGGCCTCCGCGATCGAGCGCGCGGTGAGCGCCGTCACCGTCGCGATCAGGTCGATGCCGCCCACGCCGAGGGCGCGCGCCCGCGCCTCGATTCGTGCGACGTAGTCGGCGCCGAACTCCTCGCGGCCGGTAGACTTGGGCGGACGGCGCCGGAAGTACGGGTTGCGCATCAGCTCCGCGAGCAGCGCCTGGTTCACGCGCCCGCGCGCCGCCATCTTTCCGTCGCGGTCCATCCTGAACCGCGCGTGCGAGAGCTTGGCCGCGATCGCGTCGATAATCATCGCGCCCGGCCCCGTGTCGAATGCGAACACGCGCCGATCGATCCGATCGGCGCGCGCCCCGGCCGGGATGTAGGTCGCATTGGCGATGCCGCCGATATTCTGCACGACCCGGCCGAGCCTCGGATGCGCAAACATCCAGAGATGCGCCAGCGGCGCGAGCGGGGCGCCCTCGCCGAGGAGCACGAGGTCCATCGGGCGGAAATCCGCGACCACCGGCACGCCGGTTATCGCAGCGATCACCGCCGACTCGCCGAGTTGCAGAGTGGAGGGGGTCTGGCCCTTCACGGCGCGACGGGGCGGCAGGTGGAAAAAGGTATGGCCGTGCGAGCCGATGAAGCTTATGTGCGCACGGCGCATCCCGACGCGGCGCGCGACATCCATCGCCGCCTGAGCGAAGGCGTATCCCAACAGGAAGTTCAGCTCCGATAGCTCGGCCGCGCCCACTTTGCCGCCGGCCGAGGCTTCAAGCAAACGGTGGCGCAATTTATTCGGGTACGGGTAGGCGTGAAACCCGATCAGCTTCGCCGCCGGGTGCACCCGCTCGTTGATCTCGACCAGTGCCGCGCCGATGCCGTCATGCGACGTGCCGGACATCAGGCCGATCGCGCGATGCGTCCTGCCCGCGAGAGCAAGCCTAATCGCGCTCATCGTGGCCGCCGTACTCACCCAGCGATCTGAGTGCCCTCCCGATCGAAGTGACGATGCCGGGAAGTTCGATCGCCGGCGCTGTGCTGCGCGGTTCGGGCTCGATTATCACCTTGCACCCGCGATGCCATTGCACGAGCAACATCTTGTGTCCGACTTGGCGGCCGGTGACGCGATCGATGGCGAAGTCGCCGTAGAGCGTGGTGGTGCGCAGGTCGGAGAATGCCTCGCGCAGTCGGTGCTGGTCGAGCGCGCCCGCCGACTTAAGCGCGGCGAGCGTGAGTAGTCCCGCGGCGTAGGCCTGCGCGGCTGGATAATCGATCGCGGGACACGCGGCGCGCATCCGGCGGATGAACTCGCGCGGCGCCGCGCCGCACTCCGGCTCGAGCTCGACGCCCTCCTCCCATCCGCTGGGGCCGACGATGCCCTCGGCATGCTCGCCCAATGCCGCGCCGAAGTCCGCTACTCCTGCGGCGACGCAGGCAAGCACGGGAATATCGAGGTCGTGCTCGGCGACCGCGCGCATCAGCGCGACGTCCTCGTCAAAGCTCCCGGCCGCCACCAGCGCGTTGACCCGCGATCGGCGAAGCCCGGCCCGCAGCCGCTCCCAGACGCGGTCGCGAGCGGCCGCGGTGTACTTGAGACGCACGCGCACGCCGCGCCTGCGGGCCCATCGCTCCTGACACGCGCGCTCGAAACCCGCGGCCACCGCGCGGGCGAACGGGGTGGGCGAAATCACGATCGCGACGCGCTTGCGCCAGAGCTTGAGGCTTGCCAGCAGGCGCGCGAACGAGACCAGGTAGTCGCTCGCCGGGGTGAGCACGCCGACGATCAGGCGATAGTTGCGCGTGTAAAGCTCGTCCGAGGCGCCGCCGTGATTGACCATCACCATCCCGGCCTGCTCGACGATCGGCGCTACGGCGCTGGTGAGGCGGCTCGAGTACGGTCCGAAGATCAGGTCGGCGCGGCGATCGGAACACAGCGAGCGGTAGATCTCGGCGGCGCGCGCCGGATTGCTCTGATCGTCGTGGCAATCGAGCGCAAGCTCGTAGCGGACGCCGCCGATGCGGATTGGGCCGGCGGCGCTGGCCTCCGCCACGAACAGCCTGAGCGCCGCCTCCGCTTGCCGGCCCATCGCGGCGTACTCGCCGCTGGTCGATAGCGAAAGCCCGATCGTGAGCCGCTCAGCCACGATCCACCGGCACCGGCGCCCCTTGCGCGCGTGTTCAGCCCGCGACTTCCGCGATTCCGCCGCGAATCACGGCTTGGCCGTCGGGATTGTAGGTTTCGTAGGCGTACAGCTTGCGTCCGCCGCGTTCGCCCTCGGGCCAGACCTTGGTGGCGATCGTCTGCCCGGGAAGGACCGGCCGCGAGAAGCGCACCCGCAGGCGCTTGAGGCGGGTCGGGTCGCCGCCGCACAGCTTGTCGATCATCACCTTGGAGGTGAACGCCATCGTGCACAGTCCGTGCACGATGATTCCCGGCAGCCCCGCCATCTTCGCCACGTTGGGATCGACGTGGATCGGGTTGCGGTCGCCCGAGGCCTCCGCGTAGCGATAGGTCTGGTCCTTGTCGATGGTCTGGCTGACCGTCACGATCGGCTCGCCGCGCGCGGGCTCCGCGGCCCGCGCCTCGGCGGAGGGAGCTTTGCCGCCGGTGCCGCGCATGAAAATCGTGAACAGCGCCTTCTGCACGTGCTCGTGGCGCTGGTTGCGCGCGTTCAGCTCGATCACCATCGTCTCGCCGGTGCTCTTGGTTTCGATCGAGCCGATTTTGGAGGTCGATTCGATCGCGTCGCCGGGGCGTATCGGGTTGAGGAACTCCATGTCCTGCTCGCCGTGCACCAGCCTGATCGGGTCGACGCCGGCCTCGGGATCGAACGCTACCTGCAGCACGGATTGCCAGGTGACGGTCACGCCGAACATCGGTGGCGCGACGATTCCGCCCGGCCGGTTGGCGTCGAAGAAGTACGGGTTGTCGTCATTGTAGGCGCGGGCGTACTTCTGGATCGCCTCGACCGTGACGATAGTTTCGACCGGCGGGTATTGCTTGCCCGCGCAAGCCTCGTTCAGCGCCATCGCATCTTCCTCCGACCTTTGCTTCTACCCACGCATGGGGCTCGGTTGCGCAGCGCCGCTCGGGAGCGGCCCTTACAGCTCGCGTCCGTCGATAAAGACTGCCTTGAGCTCAAACTGAGGCGAGACTATCAGGAAGTCGGCGCGCGCGCCCGCTGCCAGTCTTCCGCGATCGTCGAGCCCAAGCAACGCGGCCGGGTTCGACGCCGCCATCATCGCGACCATGCCCACGCTCGCGCCGGCCTTCTCGACCATCAGCCGCGCTCCGTCGAGCATCGAGATCACGCTGCCGGCGATAGTCCCGTCCTTGAGCCGCGCCACGCCGCCTTCGACGTGCGCGCGCGCGTCCGGATGCGGCCCGGGCGCGGTGGCGGCCAGCGCGACCTTGTCGGTGGTGAGGATCGTCCCGGATGGGCCGCGCGCAGCAAGCACCATCCTGAGGATTGCGGGGTCCACATGCAGGCCGTCGGGAATCACCGCGGCGCGGGCTTGCGAAGGAAGCATCGCGGCGGCGACAACGCCGGGTTCGCGATGGTGCAGCGGGCGCATCGCGTTGAACAGATGGGTGAACATCCGCGCACCCGCCGCGATCGCGGCCTGCGCCTGCGCGAAGCTCGCGTCGGTGTGCCCGATCGAAACCGCGACGCCGCGCGCGGTAAGACGGCGAATCGCGTCGATCGCTCCGTCGAGCTCCGGCGCCAGCGTCAGCACGCGCAGCCAGTCAAGCGCGAGCACGCGCTCGAGCGGCTCGCCCAGCGGCGCGAGGTTGAGCCGGGGATGCGCGCCCATGCGCGCCGGCGAGATGAACGGGCCCTCCAGGTGCATGCCGAGGATTGCAGCGCCCGCGCCGGTGGCGACCGCGTCGGCGGCGTCGCGCGGCCTGTTCTGCGACTGTGCCGCCTGCGCGATCGCGGCGTGCACCCGCTCGATGCGCTCGAGCGGCGCCGTAACCGCGGTCGGGATGAAGGCGGTGGTGCCCTCGCGCGCCAGATGGGCGGCGAGCCGCAGGATCGACTCCGGCGCCGCCTCCATCACGTCGATCCCATGCGAGCCGTTGACCTGCAGGTCCACAAGGCCGGGCATGATGTAGTCGCCGGGGGCGCCGGCGGCGGGCTCGACCCTGGCGATTCGATCCTCGAAGCTTATTTTCCCGGCGAAGCTGCGCCCGTCTCCCGGCGCGATGACTGCGCTGAGCTGTTTCATCGGCGCCCCCCGGCGCGCGCCAACGGCGCGCAAGGATAAGAGCCCAGGGCAACGCCCTGGGCAAGGTGATCGCCGAAAGGCTCATCCGCCCTGTAAGGGCGGAGGATACCCCGCGCCCCTTCAGGGCGCGCGATTTGAACCGGTATCCGAAACCCAGGGCGTTGCCCTGGGCTGATGTGCCTCGGCGCTTTCAGCGCCGACCCCTCCGCAGCTCCGCCCCAGCACAATGCCATCTCAACCATCTGTGAGACTGCGTCTAGCAGGGTGTTGAGAAAAGGATGATTTGCAATGAAGCACCTTCTGACAGTCTCAACACCCTGCGTGAAAACTGGCTTCCTTCCTCAATCTTCTCCCCCGCTTGCGGGGGAGATAAGAGAGGGGGAGCAGGCCGTGAGGACTTTCTCAACGGCCTGCTAGTTGGCTCCGTAGCGCTCCTTGAGCAGGCGCGAGAAGCGCGGCAGGTAGATCAGGTCGAAGGCCTCCTCCTTGCCGGGAAACATCGCGAGCGCCGCCCCGCGCAGCGCCTGCACGTGCTCCCATGACTGATCGAGCGTCAGGCTGTCGTCCTGGGCCAGCGTTGCAAAGGTGAGGTCGACCAGGAAGCGCAGCCGGCGGATCATCTTGTTTTCGTGCTCGATCAGAGCCGAGCGTTCGTCCTTGGCCATGAGCATCCTTCCAGCGGTAAGAGGGCGCACAGCCGCGCCGCCAAGCGATTATTATACATCGCAGCACCGCTTGAAAATCGCGCGCGTTCTTGAGCAAGCGGGCTTGTTTCTCTGCCATGGGGATGCCAAGGTTCGAGGCATTGTGGAGCAGGCGCGGCTCAAAAGCAGCTTCATCTACCTGGCCAACGCGGTAAACGATCTGCGCGGCAACTGGCTGGTGCTGGGCTTGGTGCTGGCGCCGCTGGTGCTGGCAGGCTCGCTGTGCCTGCTGCCCGACGCGATCGACCTCCAGTACGATATCGTAAGCACGACGGAGGCGCGGGGGCAGAGTGTGGTCTACACGCCGGCACAGACTCCCCACCATGCCGCCCCTGCGAGCCCCGCCAAGCGGCCGTTCTCGATCTGGACGCTGCGCATCCTGCGCATCCTGTTCGCGCTCATCACCGCGAGCGTCAACCTGGTCGCGCTGTGTGCGCTCAGAAGGATGCAGCGGGGGGAGCGCGCCCGCACGGCGGTGGACGAGGCGATCGAGGTCTGGCGGCGAGCGATTCCGTTGCTGCCGTCGTTTTTTCTGATCGTGCTGTGGCAATTGCTGGCTGTCCTGATCGGGGCCGTGGTGTTGAGCGCTCCGGCGCTTCTGGTATGCGTGTGGATCTTCTTTTCGGACGTTTGGCTGATCGTGCCGCCGGTCGAGATCGGCCTGGGCATCGTGCTGGGCTTCCTGGTTTGGATCTGGCTCTACTTTTCACAGTATGCACTGGTCTTCGAAGGCCGGCGCAGTTGGCCGGCGCTGATCCACAGCCGGGATCTGATGCGCGGGCGGTTCTTCAAGGTCGCCACGCGCATCGTGGTGTTTCTCGCCGTATGGTCGGGATACAACTCGTGGGCCGGCGGCGCGGCAGTGGTGGCCGGCATGCTGCTGCGTCCGATCGGCTATTACGCGGGGCTGCTGTCGCCCTCGATTCTCGTGATCGATCTGTTCGCGGTTGCCGTGGCCTATATGACCGCCGCGTTTTTCTTCGCCGCCGGGGTGCGTATGTACCAGGATTTGAACGCGCTCACCGAAGAGCGCGCATCGCTCGGCGCAGCCGACAATACGCCCACCCTACCGCTCGGCCAGGCCAGGGCCTGAGGAATTAAGCCCACTTATTCGATTTTACCGTTTTTCGCTATCCGGCAGCCCCGCGCGAGTTGCTCCCCGCTTCCTACCACTGAAAGGAGCTTGAACAAATGCCGATGAAGAACCCACCCCACCCCGGAGGCTTTGTATTCCGCCAGTGCATTGAGCCTTTGGGCTTGAGCATCACGGACGCCGCCGCCGCCCTTGGAGTAACGCGCACCACGCTATCGGAACTGGTGAACGAGAAGCGCGGCATATCCCCCGAAATGGCCGTCAGGCTATCGAAGGTTTTCGGCGGCAGCGCCGAAAGCTGGCTTGTGCAACAGGCGCAGTACGATCTTGCCCACGTCCGCGCCGACCGGATGAAGCTGAAAAGGCTGGAACTCGCCTAAAGCCCCTGTCCGCCCCCAGCCCGTTCCCCACGAACTGCGCGTGTATTGATCCGCCGCGTTTCGTAAAGGGTCCCTTTCGAGACTTCAACGCGTGCAGAGGCGGGCAGTCGCCACCGGCGCGGGGACGCCCGCCCCACTTCGGATTTTGGGGCATTTTTCTGTAGTGGGGCGGGCGTCCCTGCCCGCCCTTTGCGGCTACTCCCCGCTCAGATCCTCCCAGTCCGGGTTCGTCGACTCGATGATCTTCCGCCTCCGCGTCATGCGCTTGATCTCCTTCTCGCGGGCGATGGCTTCGCCGAGGTCGCCGAACTCCTCGCAATAACCAGACGGTAGCGCCGCTCACGCATGGAAGGCGGTTCAGCGCAAAAGGCCGGGATTCTTCGCGCGTCAGCCACGCGCGAGAATGACAGAAAAAACTTCGGCCACACAACCAAACCCAAACTGACCCACTACCGGCGGTTCAACTTCCTATTCCTTTTGCGACGCCCGCGTTCCGGCCGTCTCGCTGGCGGGTGACGGTGTGCTGCCGGTCACCCTGGAGACTTTCGACCCGCCGGCGTTGTCCCCACGCGCGTGGGGGTGAAGCGGCATAGGGTTGACCTGAGGTCTAAGCGCTGGGGAGATGGGGAAGGTGAATTGCGCAGGCGCAAACGGTCGGCGAGTACTGAGGCCGCCGCGCCGGCATATCTTCCCCTCGCCCGCATCTTTAGCGGGAGAGGGCAAGCGGCGCGGCGATTGCTGCTTTTTGCAATCGCCGTGACGCGCGGGTGAGGGTGCTGGATCCGCTGCTCACCGCCCAATCTCACTAGCGGCTGGCGAAACAGGCCAGAATATCGCTGAGCACTCCATCGAGATTCTCAAGACGCGCGTGCAGAGGCGGGCAGGGACGCCCGCCCCACTTCGGATTTTGGGGCATTTTTCTGTAGTGGCGCGGGCGTCCCCGCGCCGGTGGCGACTGCCCGCCCTTTGCGGCTCTTCCTGCTCCCCGCTCAGATCCTCCCAGTCCGGGTTCGCAAAAGACCGGGATTCTTCGCGCGGCACCCACGCGCGAGAATGACAGAAAACCCTTCGCGCATACAACCAAACCCAAACTGACCCACTACCCAATCCCGCCAGGGTGCGGAAAAAGGCCAGGCTGGGGGCTTTGTCAGGAGGTGCATAATCCCCTGACCAGCGGGAGATAAGCCTGTCCTGATTTTGGGTTGAGAAACAAACCCAGAAAAAGAACCCCAGAAAAAGAACCGGCACGGAGGCCGGCGCTACGAAAACAAAACCAACAGACAGAGACCAACCGGCGATGCTCGCGCGCGGGCAACTACCCTGCCAGCTTCTTCCTTCTCTGCGTAGCGCCGGCCTCCGTGCCGGTTCCTTCTTTTGGAACGCTCTAAAGGGGCGGCCGGAAAAGTGTCTGCGGAACCGTTCGGAAAAAGGGCATCTCCGGGCGTTGCGTGCCCGCCGGACGCGAAACCGGCCCCGCCCCGCACTACCGGGCACACCGCGGACCAAAACCGGCTGAAACCTTGCCGAGGGCGGCCGTTCGGTCTATACGGCGAGTTGGAATCGGAGAGTCAAAACGGAAATCCCGGTTGAAACGCTAGCGCAGCGCGCACGACAGCAGCCTCAGCCACTCGACCATCGGGCACAATGCACCTGATTCCGTGGGTTCTGTCATACGGATCGAATTTTCGGTAAGGATAAGGATAAGAGATCCTCTGACTCGCTTTCGCACGCCGAGTCAGGTTACGGGAAGACCCCGTCGCAAATGTCCCGGCATGGTACGCCACGTGTCGCTGCATGCCGCTGGCGCGACATTCGCTATTCGCAATCTCATTTTTTCCCGCGAATCGCGGGCGCGGCTATGATCATGACGCGTGCATATGCACGGGAAGGCGGCAGCCTTGGGGTCTGTTTTCTTCTCTCCTATAGGGCTTTTTCTAGCTCCTGAGCTTGATCGCGAGTGGCTGAGTTGCTACGGTGTCGCCACGCTTGCAACCGGACGGACGCAGATGACACGCAAAAGGAGGGGGCGGGTTCGGCATCATCATTGCACCTCCTGGGGAGATCTGAGGAATGACGACAGCCGTGTCGATCGTGCTGCTAGTGCCATTGGCGTGCTACCTCGGGGTCATGATGTGGTCGTGGCTTCGCTACGACGAGCCGCGGATCGTGACCTACGAGAAGCCTGAACAGGCGCTTCGCAGTCTAATCGATGATCTGAAGCTCGCCAGGAAAAGTGCCCTGGTGATCGCGGAAAAGTGCAAGCTCGACAAAGCGCCAAAGCCGCTGGTCGATGAGCTAATATCAGTTCTGCGCGACAGACATCAGGCGGGCGTGCAGATCTCTCTGGAAGTTTACGCTACCCCTCCGGAACAGCTCGGAGAATTGCGCAGGGAGGGCGCAGTCAGCATCACCATGCTGGCGGCGCCGCCGCCGTACGCGGCTAGGATCATAGACCGCAAACGAGTGACCCGGTTTTTGGGCAAGGACTCAGAGCTATATCCGGCCGGCACCTACCTCGAAGCCGACCGCGCTCCCGGAATTGCGTTCAATCTCGCCGCGCACCTGACCTGAAGGCGAGCACGCACCGGCATGTGGGGATCGCTGACAGGGGTGACGCCCAAGGCGCCGCCTTTTTTTTACTTCACTCTGGATTCTTACGTCGCGATCATCATCGTTTCCGTCGGGATATTCGCGATTTTCTTTGCCGGAGTCACGTGGGCGACCACTTACGTAAGAGCGGGCCGCATCGGGGCTGCCAGCATCTGGATCGGCTTCGTGCTCCCGGCGACGATTCCCTTGGCCATGCAGTTGTTAGCTACCGCTGGGATCCTCTATCGATCTCGTCTTGCATGGACGCAAAGTTGGATGCCGACAGCACAGTCGACAGACATAATGCTGACTTACCTTTTTGGCCTGCTCGTGATATCGGTCATATTTCCGGCTGTCGTCGTCGTGAATGTCGCGTGGGAGGAGAGGCAAATCGCGACGGTAGGCAGAAGGGTGCATCAATACAACAGACAGAACGAGGATCGGACTCCATAGCCAGAAGCGGATGCGCGGCACTTGAGGTCGAGCGCGCGATCTGCCGCGCGTTCGGGGGCAAGACCGATCGAAGTTCCGATCCTCAAGTCAGGCGCGGCGCCACCGCGATCGCGAGTGGATTGTGGCGTTCCATCGGCAGGGCGTGAGCAACGAGGAGATCGCGCGCCGCGTCGGATGCTCCCGCATGCACGTCTACGGCGTGACCTCGATCCCCAAGAATTCGTCAAGTTCGGCCTTTGAAAACCGTCGGATCTCAAAAGAGACGCAGTCGATGCGCGGCTTTGCGAACTCGACAAACTGTGGTGGAGCTAGGTAGCGAACATTGCTCTCTCGGCGAGCGAACGCCTCACAGTAGACGGAGAACAACCTCTGTTGATCAAACGATACGCCGCCAGTCTGGGTATAGAAACCGCTGCGCTTGAAAAACGTCCGCACCGACCCTTTCCAGCGGCCCTCCGACTTGGCGGAATGAAAGTCGCCGCGAAAAATCTCCTGTGTGGCACGTACCAGCTCGCCGAATTCGGCAGAGTCCTCGAGTTCTTGCACCGTTGCGACAATTTCAACGGCCAGGTTTCGAATCAGCGACAGAGCCCTATCGCGCTGCGGCGTCTTCAATCGCTCAATCCGGCCGCTAGCCCGCGCGACGTACAGATCGAAGCTGCTACGCAGTTCACCCGTCATGCGTGCTTGCCCAAGGGCAGCCGTATTTTATTCAATGTGAATTATCCGGGCTAGGGCCAGCCTGCATGGAGTATCCGCGCCTGACCGGCTCTGCGGCCCTGCATGGCTGCAACAAACCCTCGGGCCTCCCGTCCGAGTACCTTCCCGAAATTCCTATTTCCACACTTAATCTCTCTTTATCACACCGCCTAAGACCGCGAGTATAAGGGCGGTCAGGCCCCAACCAGCTAACTGCTGTAAGATGAAGTAGACCTCGCTGACGATGTACGTTTTGTCGCCGGGTTCCCTCGGTCGCGGAAACCAGAACTCTTTCTCGTGAAGGTTTACAAACGGCAGAAGCACGTCCAGAGAATAGAGAAAAGGCTCAAACACGGGATAGGGTTCAGGTAGCGCCTTACCTTTAGATGTCTCATAAGAACCAGTCCGGTAGACCCAATCTTGCGACGGAATAATAACGCCACACGCTCTGGCACAACGAAAAACGACTGTTCCGAGCGCCACAAAAGCAATCATCCAGAAAACGAGAAGCCATGGGCGGTACCCGTGACCCACAGTTGCGCCCAAGAATAGGCTCCACGCTCGAAGCCCGAAGTTCGCATTTCCCTGCCGACGTAACGCTACTTGTTTGGCAATTCCAATTCTCCTAGCGTCCGCAATTCTACCGTCGTTTCTGAGCGCCGCCGCCATCTGCTCGTAGGGTTCCGCGAGACAACGAAAATTTCGCCTCAGCCATTTCTCTAAATCGTCAACACTCAGCTTCGGTGGCTGGGTCGCCACGCTCCGCTCTCCGATCCGGTCGTACTTGAACCCATCTACAACCAGATAGCCTGATGACGGCCAGTCCTTTTCCGTTCCTAAAATTAGCTGACTGGCGCGGCCATGCACCAGGTTTAGAAAGCCCACCGGGCGCTCCTTAAAGTCAGTTAGAAATAGACGGCCACCAATCTGTGCCCTTTCAAGAGTCAGAAATGCGGCTGCCGGATTTGTGAGGGAGCAGCCAATACAACTTAAGTCGTTTTGTATTCTAGCAGGTTGCGGAAAAAGCCTTTTTGGGCCCTTTTCGGCCTAAGCAATCACACGCTTTGATGAGCTGATTCATGCCAACGTTACTGACTAGTCAAGTGTTTCCGGAGTTTTTCCGCAACCTGCTAGCCCCAATGAGGCGGACGGAACCGCTTGCAACAAAGCCATCCGCGAACCGAACGCTGCCGCCGATCGCGACATCATCTAGCCCCAGGGCTACGTCAGTCGGCTCCCTTGGCAATTGTTGACTCGTAGTCACGCTCGGCTTAACAAAGCTCGCACCAAAGCAGACGATGCTTCCGTCCACTCGCGCGTGTAGAAGACGGACCGTTCCGTTACTGCGAAATCTTTCAATAAAGTTGACGTTTCCTCCTACACGAATTCCGTCGGCGCAGAATGTGTTGCCGGATGGATTCTCAAGAGTCGCCCCTCCGCACTCTAGGTTCGCGCCTACGTGGCTTTGGGTCAGTTGAAGGTAGCCGATAATGCTCGCTTGGCGAAACGACATGCAACCGGTGATTTTCGCCCCATCCGAAAGCAGCGCTCCTTTCTTTGGGTTTTCAAGCTTTGCCGACGTACAGTCTAAATCACCTCCGATCTGCGCACTGAAAAACCTGACCTCGCCTCGAGACCTGAAGTCGTTTCGAAGATATGCTCCGTGCTTGATGATAATGCCATCAGCCGACAAGGCTCGACCATCACCGTTGTCCAATACTGCGCCATCGGCATTGAGACTGTTGTCGATCTTCGCCACAACGAACAGAACTTCGCCCCAGACTTGGCTACCGCGAAGGAAGACCCCTCCAGCAAACGTTGATGCTGAAGCGTCAAGCGCGATGCTGCCAGGATTGACTAACCGAGCCTGGGCGCAGGTGAAAACCCCAGCGACATGCGCACAGCTTAGCTTGACGGCGCCTTTTACCGTGATACGGTCAAAGAGCAAGTCGTATTTTACGCGCAGGCCGTGCGCTAAAAGCCCAGCTATACAACTGCCGGTAAGGTTCAGGGAATGTATCGATGTATTGGTAAGCTCGATCGCTCCTTCAATAGAGCATTCCATCAGCGTTATCGGTACCCGAATATCTTGAAAGTGAAGGTCGAGCGCGTCAGGAATCTTTGCCGCTTTAACGACAATTTCCTTCGCGGCCGGGTACCCCCCTTCCCCGGTTACTAGATCGCGGAGCACCCTGGCGCGAATTGTTCGCTCTGGGCCCCAAGATGCCGCTTGAGAGAGGTCCGCCGATTTCCCTTCACTGAAATCGACTAATTCACCCTTTGCGGCAGCTTCAACCAAGGCTTTTTCAGCTGGCGTCAAAGCTGTCTCGCAGTATGTCGCGCAATCCATAAGGCGATACCTTCACCGGGCGTTTAGTGATGCAACCCGCCTCGAACATGGTCACGCTCATTTGAACGGAAGCCGACACCGCCAGGACAACGACCGAGCCTCCTCGACGCCCGGCTCTCGCACGAGCCATTCAGCTTCCCGGTTTGACAGCGGAGCATACACGAGTCGCAAACTGCAAACCTGAATTTTCTGAAGAGACAAAGTAACCTGCTTGGCGGTCTGAGCGATATCTATCCGGGATTTCCCTTTTACTCTGACGTCAACTCGCTTTATAAACCAAGCGGCCCTCCGGCAAGGTTTTAGCCGGTTTTGATCCACGCTGTTTCGGCGGCGCCGGAAAGGGGGCGGTTTCGCGTCTCGCGGGCACGCAGCGCCCGGAAATGCCGTTTTCCAATCGATTCCGCAGACACTTCTCCCTCCACCTCAGTGTTGTCATCAAAATCTGCTCCGCTCTGCGCTCGCCCTTATCCCGCCGACGTTGTCAGCACGTCCAGCCGGTCCCCTACGGCGGTGCGCCGACTGCCTTTGCCAGCCGTTGCAGCGCGCGGCAGGCGACTTGTAACGCCGGCAGGCTGATTGCCGGCAGCACGCGCAGCTCGCCGATCAGGCGTTCCACTTCGGCAAAGTAGCGCTCGCCGCCGCGGCGCATCCGATCGAGCGCCGCCTTCACGTCTGTGTCCTTGCTCTCGGAGAGGATCGCCTTGCAGAGCCGGCTGCGCGTGGCGCGCAACTCGGCGCCGACTTCATGGGCGGCGCGCCGCTCCCATGGGTCCTCGGTGACGATCGCCTCGGCCGCGCTCTCGAGCAGGGCGAAATCGAGATACTGGTTGAGCCGGAAGTGGACCGCCAGGGCGGCCGCCGGGTCGATCTCGAGCGCGAAGCTCAGCACTAGGACTTCCAGCAGATGGTCGGCGAAGGCGAGCCGCGCCAGCTCGTGCGACAGCGCTTCCTGGTGTACCGAGGCGCGCAGCTCGCGATAGGCCCGCTCGAAACGATCGCGTTCGCCGGCGGCGAGTATCGACTCGAACTCGACGCTCAGCTTCTCGACCGCCGGCCTGAAGCGGCCGACTACCTCGCCGATCGGCGCGGCCGGATTCGAGCTCCAGGATCGCCCATCGCGCGGCGCGGTCCACCGCGCGCTCGATCGCAAAGCACGCCGCCAGCTCCGCCTCCACACTCATCTCCGCCGCCGCGGCCTTGAGCCGCTCGACGCGCTCGGGAACCGCGAGCACGTCGGCGCCGATAAGCCAGGCGCGCACCGCCTCGGCGGCATCGATTCCATAATCTCGCACCAGGCCGAAAATGAAGATCGAGCCCATCAGGTCAACCAGCTCGTTGACCATCCCGGTCGTGATCAGCTCGCGGCGCAAGCCATGGCCGGGAATCTCGGATGAGAACCGGCGCGCGATCGAGGCCGGAAAGTAGGGCGCAAGGAAGCGGCCGGCCAGGTACGGATCGTCGATCAGCGCGGTTTGCTCGAGGCGGCGCGTCAGGTCGAGCTTGGTGAAGGCGGTCAGCACCGCGAGCTCGGGCCGCGTGAGCCCCGGGTAGCGCGAGCGGCGGTCGTGCAGGGCCTCGCGCGTGGGCAGCGCCTCCTCGTGGCGGCGCAGAATACCGCGCTGTTCGATCGCGGTCAGATGGTCGCGGAAGGCGCTGACCTGCGTGCGGCTGCGGATCTGTTCGAGGCTCAGCATCAGGTTCTGATCGCGGTTGTCCGCGATCACCATCCGCGCCACCTCGTCGGCCGCTTCGGCCAGCGCGCGGTTGCGTTCCTCGAAGCTCAACTCGCCGCGCGCCAACGCCGGCTGCATCAGGATCTTGAGATTGACCTCGTGGTCCGACATGTCCACGCCGGCCGAGTTGTCGATCGCGTCGGTGTTGATTCGCCCTCCGGCGATCGCGTATTCGATACGCGCCTTCTGGGTGAAGCCGAGATTGCCGCCTTCCACGACGATTTTCGCGCGCAGCTCGCCGGCGCTGATTCGGCAGGCGTCGTTGGCATGGTCACCGACCTGAACGTCGGTCTCCTCCCCGGCGCGGACGAAGGTGCCGATTCCGCCGTTGTAAAGCAGGCCGACGCCGGCGCGCAGCACGGCGCGGATCAGGCTCTCGCTGTCGAGCTCGGCGGCATCGCACCCAAGCGCCGCGCGAGCCTGCGGGCTGAGCGCGATTCGCTTGGCGCCGCGCTTGTAAACGCCGCCGCCGGGGCCGATCAGCGCGGGGTCGTAGTCGGCCCACGACGAAGCCGCAATCGCGAACAGCCGCTCGCGTTCGGCGTAACTCGCGGCGGGGTCGGGATCGGGATCGATGAAGATGTGGCGATGGTCGAAGGCGGCGACGAGCTTCACGTTGGCGGACTGCAGAAGGCCGTTGCCGAACACGTCGCCCGACATGTCGCCGATTCCGACCATCCTGACCGGCGCACCGCGTTCCGGATCGCGGCCCATTTCGCGCAGATGGCGGCGCACCGATTCCCACGCGCCGCGCGCGGTGATGGCGAGCCGCTTGTGGTCGTATCCGTGCTCGCCGCCCGAAGCGAATGCGTCGCCCAGCCAGAAGCCGCGCCGGGTGGCGATCGCGTTGGCGAGGTCGGAAAACGCGGCAGTTCCCTTGTCGGCCGCCACCACCAGGTAGGGGCCGTCGTCGTCGAGCACCCGGACGCGCTTAGGATGGACGATACGTCCCGCGACAACATTGTCGGTCAGGTCGAGCATCGCGTCGATCAGCGTCTTGTAACTCTCGACCACGTCCTCATGAACGATCGCGCGGCCGGCGCGCGGCTTGACGATAAACCCGCCCTTGGAACCGACCGGGACGATGATCGCGTTCTTCACGGTCTGGGTCTTCATCAGGCCAAGGATCTCGGTGCGGTAGTCGTCGGCGCGGTCGCTGAAGCGGATTCCGCCGCGCGCCACCTTGCCGGCCCGCAGATGGCATCCCTCCATCCGCGGGCTGTTGACGTGGATTTCGTAGCGCGGCGGATCGTCGGGCAGGTCGGGGATCCTGGCGCTATCGAATTTGAGCGCGATATAGGGGTCGGGCGCGGGAAGGGGCGCGAAGTAATTGGTGCGCACCGTCGCCTCGACCATCGCCAGGATCGAGCGCGCAATCCTGTCGTCGGCGATATTCTCGACCGCCGAGAGCCGCTTAAGATAAGCGGCGCGCAACTGCTCGATCCGTTCCGGCGGCGCTTCGCGATCCGGGTCGAAGCGCGCGACGAACAGATCGACCAGCGCGCGGGCCAGTTCCGGATGCATCAGCAGGGGGCGGCGCAACGCCGGGCGCGCAGGCGCAAGCCGCATCTGAAACGCCGCCGCAAGGTACGCGCGCACCAGCGCGACTTCGCGCCATGACAGAGAGGCTCCGAGCGTGAGCGCATTGAGCGGGTCGTCCTCCGCGCTTGCGGCGCGCACCGCCGCGATCGCCTCGGCCATCAACGCCGCGCCCGGCATCTTTCCAAGCGGCTCGCCGCTTTGGCCCTGAATCCTGAACGCCTGCACCGAGGCGCGCCGGTTGCGGTCCCCGAGCTGCGGCTTGAGCTCGTGCTCCTCCTCCGAGAGCACGCGGATCCCGAAGTTCTGCAAGAGGGGCATCAGCTCGGAGAGCGCCGGCGCCCGATCGAGGTCGAAAATCCTGAGCCGGCTCGATTGCTCGTCGCCGGTCGGCGCGGCTTCGAGCTCGACGCCCGGCGCGCCGCCCGCGATCATCGCCTCGAGCCGCTCGATGTCCAGTGCCGCCCTCTGAATCTCGGTCGCGGCCTGGTAGGCAGGCGGGAACGCGCGCGTCCATCTGAGCGCCAGGGTCCGGCCGCGGCGGCGCCCGAATCGCGCGCTCAACTCGTCGCCGAGCCGGTCCTTCCAGGTGCGGGCCACGCGGGCGATCTCTTCGCGCAGCCGCGCGGCGACGGCCGAGCCGGGAGGCCGGGCGGCGAAGCAGAAATGCAGCCTGGCGGTGTAACCCTCGCCGAGTGCGAGATGGTAGTAGAGCGTCGAGCCGCCAAGCCCGCGCGCGAGCGCCTCCTGGATCCTGACCCTGACTTCGACCGAAAAGCGTTCGCGCGGCATCACCACCAGCGCGATCACATTCTGCCGGCTGAGGTCCGGGTAGAGGCTCAGGCGCACCTCGGTCTCGCTCTTGAGGTCTATGATCTGGTTGAGCTGCGCGCGCAGCTCGGGCACCGAGGCGCGGAACAGCTCCTCCTTGGGGAAGCTGTTGAAGGCAGCCGCGATTTCCTTGAAGTCGTGCGAGCCGGCAACGGCGTGCTCGGCTTCGAGCACCTCGCGCAGCTTGGCGCGCAGGACCGGGGTATGCTCGGCCTCCTCCGCGTAGGCCTTGGAGGTGAACAGTCCGACAAAGCGGTCGAAGGCGACGCTGCCGTCGGCGGCGCGGCGAATCGTGATATCGTCCATCGCGGCGATGCGATGGACGCGCGAGGGCGAGCGGGTCTTGCCGATAATCAGCGCGGGACCCTCGAAGAGCAGCTTGCGCGCGGCGGGATCGAGTTGCTCCGCCTGCCTGCGCGCGGCAAATCTGGAGCGCGCCTCGTCGCGCAGAATCCCCAGGCTCGAACCCGCCTCCAGCGTGAGCATCGCGCCCCGCTTAAGAGTCTCGGCCCGGTATCGGCGGCAGCCGAGAAAAACGAATCCGCCCTGCACCAACCATCGCAGCAGGTCGCGGACTTCGACCAGCTCGCGCATCGCGGCGGTCTCCTCGCAGATCTGGAGCGCGCGCCGCGTCATCGCCTCGAAGTCGCCCGTCACCAGCCGCACCTCCGCAAGCCGGCTTCGCAGCTCGGCGGCGATTGCGCCTGCCGAGGCGGCGGTCGATGCGAGCTCGAGCTCGGCGTGGATGAACGACTCGCGGCGTTCGGTCGAGAGCACCTGTTCCAGCGAGACCAGCCGCCCGTGGTCATCGCGGGTCACGCTGAACATCGGATGAAGCATGATCGGGACCGGCGCGCCGAGCTGACGGAAATACTCCAGCATGCTGTCCACGATGAACGCGCAGTCGGGCATCATGGTCTCGACGATGGTGGTTCCTTCGCCGTCGTCGCCGCCCATGACCCGGACCGAAATCGGCTCAGTCCGAATCGAGAAGAACTCCAGGGCGCTTTGCGCCAGGCGCAGCATCCGCTGCGGGCCCATACGCTCGGCGAGCTCGCCGGACAATCGCGCGAACAGACGCTCGGCGAAGAGCTTGAGACGGCGCGACTGCTCCCCCGGTATAGTTTTGTCGATCAGGTTCTGGAGGGCTTCTTCCAACGGGCACCCCGCAGCAGCACTCTTGAAGGTCCGCCCGGCAGGCTTGGCGCTGCGATCGAGGGATTATAGGTCGCATGCGCCGCGCCGGGCCAGACGGCGCGATGGAGTCGGCTGACACAGGTCAATAGACTTGCCGATTGGAGAGCACCGGGCGCGAGTTTCACTTTTCACTTGGACCCGTCGATCGTCCACGCTCATGGCGCGAGTCGAAATCACCGCGATGACGTTCGGCCCGTTCGGCGTCGGACGAATCGACGGCAAGACCGTGATGGTGCCGAATTGCGCGCCGGGCGACCTGCTGGAGGTAGAGATCGAGTCGCAGCGGCGCGACTACGCGATCGCGCGGCCGGTCAGCCTGATTCGTCCCGGCCCATCCCGGCGCGTGACGCCGTGTCCCTTTCTGCCGCGATGCGGCGGATGCGACTGGCAGCAGATCGCCTATGACGGGCAGGTGAGGCTCAAGGCGCAGATGATCTCCGCAGAAATCGCGCGAGCCCTCCGGATCCCGCTCGATCCCGCCGGGCTGGTCGAGCGGGCGCCCGAGGAGTTCGGCTACCGCTCCCGCATCCGGTTCAAGGTCGCTCCCGGCGGCAGACTGGGGTTCAATCAGCTTGGTACCAACACGATTGTCGAAATCGACCACTGCATGTTGGGCGTCGAAGGACTGCGACTGCCGCGAGAGCTGGCCGGCGCACTGGGCGCATCGGTGCGCGAGATCGAGGTGGTGCGCGCCGGCGCTATGGAGGTGCAGATCGCGGAGCTGTCGCGCGCGCCCGGGCTGGCGGAAATCCGGCGCGCACGCGAGCTGATGGAACGCGAAGCGGCCATCGCGGGAATCGTGATTCGCGGCGGCGGCGGCCGCGAAGTGATCGGCGATGCGGCGGTTGCGATCGAGCCCAGACCCGGGGTCGAGATCCGGTGCGACGCGGATCTCTTCAGCCAGGTAAACCGGGTGCAGAACCAGCGCCTGGTGGCAGCCGTGATTGCCCAGGCGGCGCCCGGCGAGGGAACGAAAGTCCTCGACCTGTTCTGCGGGGCCGGAAATTTCAGCATCCCGGCGGCGCGGCGCGGCGCGGAGGTGATGGGCGTTGACGCCGCGCCGCTCGCCATCGCCGCGGCGCAGGCCAACGCCGCGGGGCTTAAGCTCGCGCGCACGCAGTTCGTTGCGATGCGCGCAGCGGAGACCGCGCAATTCCTGCTGCGTGCGCGCTATCGTCCGGAGGTGGTGATCCTGGATCCGCCGCGCGCCGGCGCGGCCGAGCTGATCGCATCAATCGCGAAGCTCGGGCCCTCCCGCGTGGTGTACGTGTCATGCAATCTCACCACGCTGGTACGCGACTTGAGCGCGCTTGCGCGCCAGGGCTATGCGCTAAGAGAGTTGCGCGCGTTTGATTTTTTTCCCAACACGCATCACGTCGAGATCGCGGCGCACGCGGTATTGACTTAGCTTAAGGCGAGTCCCTAATGTAGGCATCGATCCCCAGGTTCCCTCCAGAGGCGGAAAGCCAACGATGGCCAAGCAGGAAAAAGCGCAGCGCCCCAAGATTACGATCATCCCGGGCCGCGGCGTCGCCCAAACCATCAACTACCTCCTCGAAGACCGCGACGACCTCGAATGGATCATCGCCGTGGGACGGACCAAGAACGGTGAGCTGTTCTTCTACGACACCGGCGGCGATATCGTCGAGGACCTCGGCACGCTTGAGTACCTGAAGGCGCGTATCGTGCGCGCCCACTTCGGCGACGAGTACGAATAGGGCGCCGGCGCGACCGTCACGGCGGGACTTTTCGCTCGGCGTGGCTCAGTCCTCGAACTCCTCTTCGGGTGCCCGTACCCAGATTACTCCATCTTCGATTTCGAGCGGCACGCGATACAGGAACTTGCCGCAAGCGGTCGGCGGTCCCGCGATACACTCGCCGGTCGCGGGCTCGTAGCAGGCGTTATGGGTCTGGCACATCAGGTAGCGCCCTTCCTCGGCGAAAAACTGGTTGTCCACCCAATCCATCGCCATCGGCACGTGGCGGCATCGGTTCACATAGGCGTGCAGCTTTCCGGCAAAGTTGATCACGAGGCATTCCTCGTCGGCGCCGCGAATCGGCATCACGAACTTCATCGACTCACCGGGCTTCAGGGTGGCGGCGCGGCCGACCTTGTAACGAATGGCGGGACGCCGGTGCCTCGCGCGCGCAGGGACATTGCTCAACGCGGCGCCCCGCGGCGGTGCCGACCGCGGCGGTGCCGACCGCGGCGGTGCCGAGCGATGCTTGTGCTTCATCGATGGGATATCCGCGACTTGCCGCAGTCTGCCAAAGCCCTTACCATCTGTAAACGCGCCGCCCGATGAGAGTCTGCGCAGCGATCGTTTCGCACCGCGCCGCCCTACCGGGCCGACAGTAAAACTGGTCCGGCGAGCCGGCGCAAAGCCGATCCATGGACAAGCCGAAAATCCGCCCGGTCGAGGCCTTCCCGATCGAGCATCAGGACCAGATGCTGATCTGCCTGCGCGACCCGGCCGGGCTCGCGCCCGAGGCGGTGCTGCTTGGGATGGGCGCGTACTTCCTGGTCACGATGTTCGATGGAAGCAACACCCTGCTCGACCTGCAAGCCGCCTTCGCCAAGCGCTTCGGCGATATCATACCGGCCGAGCGGCTCAATGAACTGATCACGGCCCTGGACAAGGCTGGTTTTCTCGAGTCGCCGGCTTTTGCCGAGCGCCTGAAACAGGTTCGCGAGGAGTTCAGCCGCAGCCCCGAACGCCCCGCCATCCACGCCGGACTCTGCTACGAGCAAGAGCCGGCCAAGTTGCGCGAGGAGATAATCCGCTACTTCGATCCGCCCGCGGGGCCGGGAACCGTCGCGACTTCAGGCGACGGGCCGCCGCTGGCCGGACTGATCGCGCCGCATATCGATCCGCGCCGCGGAGGGCCGGCCTACGCGCACGCATACGGCGAGTTGGTAAGGCGCAAGCCGCCGGAGCTGGTCGTCATTTTGGGCACCTCACATTACGGCACCGGTCCGGAATTGTTCACCGCGACGCGCAAGCATTACTCGACGCCGCTGGGCGCGCTCGAGACCGATCGCGACTTCATCGAGCGGCTGGCGGCGCGCTATACCCGCGGCGATCTTTTCGCCGACGAGCTGCTCCATCGTAACGAACATTCGATCGAGTTCCAGGCGCTGTTTACGGCCTGGGCGCTTGGCACCCACGGTTACAAGGTGGTGCCGATTCTGCTCTGTTCCTTCCACGAGATGGTCGCGCGCGGCGTCACTCCGGCCAGCGATCCGCGAGTGGGAGCGATGATCGACGCGCTCGGCGCCGAGCTTGCGGCCGAGCGGCGCTCCACGCTGGTGATCGCCGGTGTCGACTTCGCGCACGTGGGCAGGAAGTTCGGTGACAGCTTCAGCGTGGACGAGGGGGTGGTGAACTGGGTCAAGCGCGATGACCTGGCGCTCATCGAGACCATCACGCGCGGCGACCCGGCAGCGTTCTTCGCCGATATCGCCAGGGACGGCGACCGGCGCCGGATCTGTGGGTTCGCCCCGATGTACACGCAGCTCGAACTCCTGCGCGGGCGGCGCGGCCGGTTGCTCAAGTACGACATCGCGCTCGAAGCCCAGACCGGGTCGGCAGTCTCTTTTGCAAGCGTCGCAATCGAGTAGCCGGCAACGGTCCCGGTCCGATATCTGCTCAGCCTGTGCCCGCTCGTCGCGCTCTTGCAGGCGGCGATGGCCGGGCGCAATAATCCGTTTTCGCCGTGGACGCATAGCTCAGCCCGGTTAGAGCGCTTGCCTCACATGCAAGAGGTCCCTGGTTCGAGTCCAGGTGCGTCCACCACGCGATCTCAAGGGTTTTCGTTAGTTGCGCCGGTCGGAGCAGGGTTCCTGTTGTGGCTATCCAAAACCTCATCCGCGTGACGAAGGGAGCCGAGTGTGCTAGGGGAGCCCGCGATGGCCGCGTTCCTGACCTGGCTCCTGCTGGTGTTGCAGTCCCGGATCAAATCAGTGCAGGCAGTTCCAGATCGCCCAGAACTCGACCGGCAGTTACTTGTTGCGCTACGTTGCCGACCGTGGATTTCCGCCGGATGAGGAATCTCATGCGCGCCGGATTTTTCATGCGGTGCTGGGAGAAAGGGTGCACGTTTACTTTGAGCGCGTATCCGAAATAGCTCGCGCGCCGAGCGGGAAATTCATGGTTGCGCTGTCGGAGTTGGCCATGCCCGGCTAACGACTGGGGAGGGGAAATGGCAGTTTTGACAATTCTGGGAGGTGGCCCGGCGGGCCTCGGAACCGCGTTCTATGCGCATCGTGCCGGGGTGCCGTTCGTCTTGCTTGAAAAATCCGCGCACCTGGGAGGGCTGTGCCAGACCCTGCGCTGCGGCGATCATCTTTATGACTGTGGCGCGCATCGCTTCCACGATCGCGACGATGAGATAACGCGAGACGTCCGGGGACTGCTCGGCGATGAACTGGTTTCCGTGGACGCTCCGAGCAAGGTCTACGATGGTGGGCGGTTCATTGATTTTCCCCCTACGCCTTTGAACCTGGTGTTCTCGTCGTTGAGTTTGCGCGAATCAGCCCGCATCGGACTGGATCTGATCCGTTCGCGGTTGCGAAAATCGGCGCTGGTTACATTCGAGGATTTTGCCGTGAGTCAGTTTGGCGAGACCCTGGCACGGCGCGTCCTGCTCAACTACTCGGAAAAGGTCTGGGGTCTGCCTGCGAGCCGGCTTTCGCCCGATGTTGCTACCGTCCGTCTGCGGGGCATGACTTTGACATCGCTGTTCCTGGAGCTTCTTCTGCCAAACAGGAAGACCGCTCACATCGATGGAAAATTCCTCTACCCGTTAGGCGGCTACGGCCGGATCATCGAGAGTCTGGCGGCGACTTTGCCTGCTCAATCCGTCCATGCAGGACGGGAAATTAATGGTCTCGAGTGCGATCGAAAGGGCGTCCGGCGAGTTCACTTTGCGAGGCATCCGCCGCTCGACTCGGATGGGAGGATAGTGTCGACGCTTCCTCTCACGCTGCTAGTGAGGCTGCTCGGCGATCGTCTCTCGAAAGAGGTGCGCGAGACTGCTGCGGCTCTGCGGTTTCGTCACATTCGGCTCCTGTTCCTGAGGCTCGCGCAGCCGCGGGTATCCACCAACGCGTCGATCTACATTCCCCAACCAGAATTCTGCGTCGCCCGGGCTTATGAGCCAAAGAACCGCTCTCCACGTATGGCGCCCGCGCATGAGACTTCTCTGCTCGTGGAAGTTCCATGCTTCGATGGCGACACGATCTACTCGATGGATGTCGAAGGGCTTGCGCGGCGTGTGGTGGGCGAGCTTGATCAGGTTGGGATCGTCGAACCCGGCAAGCTCATCGAGTGGAGGCACCACTTCCTGCCCAACGCGTATCCGGTCTACTCGCTGAACTATTCCGATCAGATCGCACTCATCATGCGGTCGCTCGCCGCTATTCCGAATCTCGGTTCGATAGGCCGCGCTGGTTCCTTCTTTTACAGCCATCTCCATAACCAGCTCCGCTTCGGCAAGGAGTACGTGAAAAGCCTCGCCGAGCCGGGTCCGCGCCAGGAGACGTCAGAAGGCAAAAGCCTCTCGCTCGAAGAGGCTCTTGCATAAGGATCGCTATTGTGGAATCCCTGCCGGGTAACGTACTCACACAGTGATCTCGACGAGGCCAGATCGCGGTGCCCTGGTGGTGCTTGCATGCCTGGTCCTTCTACCGGTCGCGTTCAACGCGGTCATGCTGACCGCCGAACTGCGCCCGGTGCCGCACTTCAACGACGACGCATGGCAGTACCTGTTCGTGCAGCGTGCGAGCCTTGCGCTCGCCGAAGGCGCCAATCCGTTCGACCATTGGACGCCCGAATTGGACTGCGGCTTTCCATACTTCCTCTACTATCAGCACCTCCCGCACCTGGCGGTGGTGGCGCTCAATCGCCTCACGCTCAAACGGATCGATCTCCTCACGCTCTACAACTGGGTGCGCTATCTGCTGCTGATCGGATTTCCGCTGACGGTGTACTGGTCGATGCGAACCATGGAGTTCTCGGCGGCCGCCGCGGCAACCGGAGCCGCTTTTGCCTCACTCATCTCCGCGCCGCCATACGTGTTGGGCTTCGAATACAATAGCTACCTCTTCTGGGGGTCCGGGATGTACACGCAGCTCTGGGCGGTGCACCTGCTGTTCATCGCAACAGGTTGTCTGCAGCGGCTGCTGGCTCGCGGCACGAACTACGCGGCAGCCGCGGTTACATGGTCGCTGCTGGTCCTTTCGCATCTGTTCTATGCATGCCTCGGGGGGATCACGGCACTTGTGCTATTGGGGCTTAGTGTCGGCGGTCGATCGGAGCTGCATCTCACGGCGGGACGCAAGCTCTGGATTGGAGTTGTCCGCGTCGGAGCTGTTGCGATCGTGGCTGCGGTGATCACTTCCTACTTTTGGCTTCCGCTAGCACTTGCCGCAAACCAGCTAAGGCAAGTGGCTCTTCCGCACATGATGCGCAAGGAGCCTGGATCAGGGGCGAGCCTCATGTGGCTTGCTCTGCACGGTCAGTTGCTCGACTACCAGCGCGCGCCATTGGTCACAGCGATAGCGGCGGTGGGGATTGTGGCTGCGATTCTCAAGCTTCGGGCGCCACCAGCCCGTCTTGCGCTTTCGCTGTTTGTGGTCTGGTCGGTGTTATGTTTCGCCCTGCCACAATGGCCGAGTCTAACGGGCAAGCTGCCGTTGGGCGGCCTGCTTCCGCCGAGCCGCGTCGTGGCAGGACTGGATATGGCTGCAATTCTGCTGATCGGCCTGGCGGGAGAACGGATGTGGTCGTGGTGCTCGTTGGTGCGTGCACCATGGTGCTGGCTGATTTTCGGGATCTCGAGCTTCGCGCTGATGGTCCCGGCGCTGCGGGAGCGGCGCGACTATTACCGCGCTGACGCAGAGTACATCGCGGAGGCCGCAGCGAAGATTTCAGATCCGGGCTGGCGCGACGTGGTCGAGACTCTTAAGGCGATGCCGCCAGGTAGAACGTATTTGATGCTGGATCTGAACAGAATGACGGGCCAGCGCCTGATCCCCCGCCTGCTGCTGTTTCACGACCTTGAAACGTTGCAAGCCGCTATCCCGCTGTCGATGAACGCGGCGTTGCCGATGCTGTTCGATCAGGCTGACCCCGTACACTACAACCTCTTTAATGTCAGATACGTCATAGCTCCGGCCGGCTTGCCCGTGCCTCCCTTTCTGACTCCCGTCCGATTGAATGACTCTTACGGTCTCTACGGTGCCGAGACCACGGGCTACGCGCAATTCGCGGCGATCGAAGATTTTCCAGTTCCGGCGGGGATCAAAGAACGGCAGCGCTCCATCCTCGAGCATCAACAGCAGTGGCTGTTCAGTTCCGCTCCCGGACGTGCCGCGTACCTCCGATGGGACTATCGTTCCGGTGTGCCGTCGAGCTACGAGCGCTCGAACTCCGGCACGCCTGACACCGGCACCGTTCTAGACCAAACAGAAACCGGCGGTCGGATCGTACTCCATGTCAATTGCCGAGCGGCCTCCAACCTGGTGCTCAAAGTGACCTACCACCCGAACTGGCACCTGACGATTGATGGTCGCGAGCAATCTCCCTTTGAGGTTTCACCCAGCTACCTTGCTGCGATAGTTCCAGCGGGCCGACACGAGATTGTCGCGGAGTACCGCTCGAGTGTCCTCAAGAAAGTGTTGCTCGTTGTCGGCGCATGCAGTCTGATCGCTACAATCACGCTGCGGCGGAGACTTTACCGGTTGGCAAGGTTCGTCGAGCGCGCAAACGGGCCGCAGTAGCAGCCGCCAGGCGCTCGGGACAGCCCGAGTCCCGTGCAACCAGCACCCGAAATCCGGACGAGTCGCCCAGCGCAGCCATCGCTGGCTCAATAAAGAGCGGGCGTGATGCGCTCGCGACGCGTCGGCCGATACGTCGGCTGCGAATCTAGAAGCTCATTTCCAGGTTGCCGTCGCCCATAGTTAGGAACCACTCCCTCAGATCGGTGAAAACCTGCAGGCCCGGATCCGACGAATGGACCGCAGCCACGAGGTAGCAACGCATGCGGAGGGCGGCCGGATAGAAGCCATGGCGCAGAAGCACACTGCGATAGGGAGGGCTCGTGACACTGCATACGATCACTTTGACGTTCTCGCTGAGCAGGCATTCCTCGGCGTGCTGGAGCAGGAGCGCGAAGATCGCGGTCGAGCGGCCCTCGACCAGGTAGTCGACCAGGAAACCGCACGGGACGCCGAAATTGTCGGCGATGCGGAAGACGAGATACCCCAGCGTTCTCGAATCGCGGATGGCCGCGATCCGTGTGTACGAGGCGTCCGGGCGCGAGACGAATCGCCAGTTCAGATAGCGCTGATCGCGAAGCGCCATCACGGCATAGTCACAACTGGCCTCCCGGCACAGTTGATCGATTCCCTGACCGAACGAATCAATCCTAACTACTCTGACGCCGGGCACGGAAACGGGCCTGCTAAAGGCCCATCTAAGCAGGTGCGTAGAGGCTCCCAGCAGCGCCGCGGCGCGGCCCACCATGCGACTGCCAGTGACCCGACTTGCCAGCACGCCCCAGTCGATCGGCTTGACCCACGGTACCACGCGCCTCTCCGCCGTTCGGTGGGATTCGGGCGTTCCGATCCTGTGCAGGCTCGCTTTGCGCCAGTTGCTCATGATTCTCTGCGTGGCCACGGTATACCAACTGAAGCACACGGCATTGTCCATGCGGATTCGGTTCCCCAACGGATGTGTAAGTCCACGATTGCGATACGCCGGATGCACGGCCAGATCGCATTCGACCGACGTCCAATGCTCCTTACCGTTGACAAGGAACAACTGCGGTACCGAGCCTTCCATCCCGACCACTTCATCGCTGTCCTTCTTAACCAGAAGAATGTAGGGCTCGTCGTCTCGCTGAGGCGCAAGGTCCTCCGGTTTGGTCAGTCCCCATCGGCGGGCAAAGTTATCGATCCGCTCGGCGGAGCGGATGGTGCGCAGAAAGGCCGACAACTCCTCGTGACGCGCTCGTCGATAACACGCGGCTTCCCGGTTGAACGGATTGGCATCGTACTTCCATTCCCAATTCCGAATCAGCGCTGGTGCAAAATTGGGGTTCGCGGCGCGGATCAGATCAAAGACGCTATCGCGGTCCGACTTGCTATACAGCTCGATTCGAAACCGCTCGGCCATCGGTTTGTCAGCTAGCTGGGGCCAGCTCCGAAAGCGCGGTCATGAATTTTCCCCCGCGAGTGCGCGGAATCTCCGCGACTCTTTCAAAAGCCACCTGGGCGTCCGGTGCTACAATCTTCGCGAAGTCCGCTCGAATCAGTTCCTGTTTGGTTGGCGGCATTGGCTGATCTCCCACAAATTTGACCAGAAACCGATCGGTCGCTTGTTGCACAATCTGAAACTGTCGCACCTCTACACGATCTCTCAGCGCTCCCATCAGGAGCCATGGCGAGAGGAGCCGGCCGCCTTTGAGTCGAAACAGGTTGATACCTCGTCCCACGACCCGGTCGATAGTGGGAAGCGTCCGGCCGCAACCGCATCGATCGGTGCCGGCGACCGCGTAGTCACCGATCTCGTAACGTATCAGGGGCATGCGATGATTTTCCAGCGTGGTGATCAGCACCCGCCCCATCTCTCCGGGTGAGACCCGGTCCCCATTTTCGTCCACGATTTCGACGAACACATGCTCTGCATTCAGGTGATATTTCCCCAAAGGACACTGCCACGCGATGAATGCCTCGGTTGAACCGTAGTTATCGGCGATGTCAACATCGAGAAGCCGCTTCGCACGACGGCGGACGTGATCGTCCAGTACTTCCGATCCGGTAAAGGCCCGTCGCAGCGAGGGAAGCCCGCGCCCCGTTCGCTCCAACGCTTCGAGTAGCGCGTCCAGAAAAGCGGGATACGCGTAGAGGCAGGCTGGATCGAGGCGACGCAGTTCAATTGCAAGTTCGCCAAAGTCCGACGGGATCGGAAGAAAATGGGTCCTCAACAAGAGACGGCTGTGAATCAGCTTTTGATCTTCGCTCCCAATGTATGACCCGAGGTAGATAAGCCACACGTTGCATTGCGCGGGGCTCCAGCCATTCTCACGCAGGTATCGGGCGCGTGCGGCGAAGCGGCCGCGCTGGTGCGACCGATCGAAGAGAAATTCGACCGGCATTCCGGTCGATCCCGAGGAGGAATCCGAACAGAAGGCGATCCCCGGCCGATAGAGCGCCCTCACCGATTGGTTGAGTTGCGGGATCTCTGAACGCCGCAGTATCGGCAAGCTCCGCAAGTCCCGTACTCCGGGAGCGCCGCCAAAACGCTCGGCATAAAAGCGAATCCTCGTTGCCGCCCGGAGCGTTTCGCCGATACGAGACAGCGTGTAGTTCCTCTGCGTCTCTTCGTCCCAGTATTGGGATCGCAGCAGCCTCAGATAGCGAGGTAGTACTCCAGCCAAGGCAAAAAACATGGCCACGGATGCTACATATATCCCGTTCGGTTCGCAAACCGCAGTCTCGGTCTCAATGGTGCCGCAGGGAGGCTTGTCCTGGTGGCAGTATCGCTATTATCCCGAATCATCCAATCACGAAACCATCATACAAATTCTGCAAGGTGGCGCGCCCCAGCAAGAAACAGGCGGACTCACTTCCAGGCCGACAGGTCACGTTGAAGCAGCTCTTCGAGCGCCTCCACATCCGGCCGGAAATACTCCCTCAAGCGCGCCTCAAAGGCAGGATCCAGGGGCGCGAATTCCTCGCCTCCGCTGAAACAGAAATACCAGAGCGCTTGGAATCGCTCGCTCAGCGCGGACACGCGATGCCGCCGCAGGAACGCTCTGAGCATACCCGCACCGCGTGCCAGCCACCAGCTCCTGGGCGCGTTCGGTCTGGCGTTGACCGTGCGATTCCGCAACTGCGAATGAGCCAGATCGATCATTGGAATGCCCACAAAGGTGCAGACTTGATCCAGATACTTCTGCTCGTCTCCGACCAGATCGTCGTTAAGGAGCACCGACACGTTCCCCTTGCCGAACCTGTCCTGCCAAGCTTTGACACCGGTCGAATACAAACTGCCGGTAATCATATTGCCCGGATTGCTCCGCCCTTGACGCGCGGCCACAGCTTCCTCGATCCCCACACGTCCGAGCCATGCCATGGACCGCGCAAGCCGATAATGTGAATGGAGCCGCTGCACCGGGTCACGAAGCGTACAGATGATTTTGCAGTCGGGAATGTAACGTCCGATTCTTTCGCGGGCTTCGGGGCTGGTGAAATATCTCGTGCATACCTCGCCCATCGGCCTTCCGGCGGGAGGGTTGCGAAAGTGGGACCGGTACCAGGCGAATCCCCGCGGGAAGTTCGCCCCGAAGAAATCGGTCTCTTTGATCCGGGGCAGCGACACATGACCTCGGAGAACCTTGTCGAGCCATGTGGTCGCGGTCCTAGGCGGTCCCACCGCAATGAAATCCGGCAGCTTCCGATCAGCATCACTCGCCAATCGAGTCCGGGCCGAATCCGGGCGCGCCTCCTCGGAGACGCCAGCCGCGACCGCTGAGCGAATCATTGAACGGAACGTACCAGCCGGGATCTTCATTTTCGGCTCCAGTTCAGACTGACACATACGGCAACAACTACAATAGGACGCCTTGCCAGGCATCGGGCGCAGCGCTCTCGGCGAGTTTGCGATTTGGGCCGTTGTCAAACTCGCCCGGTGCCACGGCAGGGCGGGGTCGGGCGGTGGTTCTGTCCGCAGTTTTGCGAGGGAGAAACCCAGTGGATGCTCGTCAAGGTCGGTCACTCACGCCTAGTTCCGAGGTCCCTGTTCATGCCACGCCGCCGGAAGCCCAGACCGGGTCGGCAGTCTCTTTTGCAAGCGTCGCAATCGAGTAGCCGGCAACGGTCCCGGTCCGATATCTGCTCAGCCCGTGCCCGCTCGTCGCGCTCTGTCGCGCTCTTGCGGGCGGCGATGGCCGGGCGCAATAATCCGTTTTCGCGGTGGACGCATAGCTCAGCCCGGTTAGAGCGCTTGCCTCACATGCAAGAGGTCCCTGGTTCAAGTCCAGGTGCGTCCACCAAATTCCCTAGCAAAGTCGCGGCTTCGTTCTGAATACATAACCGATACGCCCCTGACCAAGACGGCATTTCAGAAGACCAACAAGGCCGCCGCTAACACCACCGCCGGGACAGGGGTCACGAATGCCTTCCTTACGAAGCTGGACCTGACGAGCAACAACTGCACCAGTTTTCCTCACTGATGCGACATTGGCAGCGCAGTTTTAGCGAACAGGCGCGGCGGTGCCTGGTGTGTCTCCGTCCGGTTTGCGCAGCACTTGATGCTGTTAGTACGAGCATAAAATCTATGGACGTCTTCCCACTTCAAATCTCTGTGGTGCTTATGGGACGCTCTAAGCAAATGAGTTGCGATCTCCTGCTCTTCGCGATACTGCTGCAGACGTCCGCTGGTCGCGCGCCCCACGCGCCGCGCTCGCCGCTCAGACGGCTTACTTCCCCCGTCTCCGCCCCAATCCAATGATAGGACGAGAACCCGCGGAAGCCGATCCCGCTCATAGGCCTGCGAAATTTCCGGCCCCCTCCCACACACGAACTGCCGGCCGGGGGCGGTACCAGTGTGCTCTTTGCAGTCATCCTTGTGCGGGCATCTAAAGCTCGCGAAGGACGCGGGTGAAATACCCTGCTGCCGATAGTAACGCGAGACGCGTTGCAATATGGACGTCATGGGTCTCGTCCCTGCCAAAGCTTGATTATCACGGATTAAGCGCTTCGCAAAACTGGCCCGCAAGACCGTTGGTGGTATGAGTTCCTTCGCTTCGCTCAGGATGACAAACAAAAACGCTTGGGTTGTTGTCATTCTGAGAGTAGCGAAGAATCTTGCGCGTGCCGGCGCGGCAGGCAGCTTGCGGCGCAAGGAGTTTTGCTCTCAACTCTATTAGGCAATCTTCAATAGGGACTTGAATAGGGACTTGCTCGTCAGTCGGAAGCTGCGACCTTGAACGACCAGGAGTAGGTCCGCCCAGCAGCGGTGATCGAGACGCTGTAGTCCGCGCCGGTCCTGAGCGGCTCGCGCGGAATGATCACTACCGCACCGAAGCCCCTCAACACCCGGCGGGCGTACTCCTGGCTGAACCGGTCGGCGTTCGTGTAGCTGGCGGCGTCAAAGACGCAGTGATCGATCGCCTTTCCGCTCTCGGTAAGCGAATGGGCCGAGAGCTGCGTGTCTATCATCTGGCCCAGTTGAAGGGTGATCGGAAGCCCGGCCGGTTCCGCGTACCCCGGGCAGCTCGCCAGCGGCGGCGGCCACTCGCCCGGCGTCCACCCAAGCGATATCGTGGCGCCGTCCGGTGGAAACTCGATCGGGCGATCGAACATCAGCGGTGGCCGCGGCTCCAGCGGCAGGCGCAGCGCGGCGGCCCAGCATCGGGAATTCTCATATTCGCCAAAGCCGGCGACTTTCAGGTCCGGGTTCAGCATCGCGAGACGATGGAACGGGCCTGCCATCCAGTGGTCGATTTCCTTTTCGGCGGCGAGAGCGCCGCATCCCCAGGCCACGTCGCTGGAACGCGCGGCGGCGGAGCCCTCGGGCGTGTACCACGCTTTGGTGGGTTCCTCCTCGTGTCCGGTCTCCCCGAAGCTGCCGCCGCTCCTGATGATCCCGCCGTAATTCTCTATCAGATAGCGCGCGTGCTTGGAGTCGCTGTCGCTCAGGGCCGGGTCCTCGCCGACAGCCGGCAGCCTCGCCATCGCGCGATAGAAATTCAGGCGCGCCAGCCAGCTGGGTTCTGCTTTGGGAGCCCCCGGCGTGACTGCCGATCCCGGCACGCGCAGCGGCCTTAGGATCGCCGCGGCCTCCCGCGGCATCGGCGCAACAGTTTGTGGAGCGGGTTTGCCCGCCTCGCGACTCATCAGGTACTTGCTCAGCGCGAATCCGCCCACAAACAGGATCAGCAGGAGTTCGGCCGCCCGCACCAACGATAAGCGTCGCCTCGCCTTCGCCGACGCCCCTGCGCCGGGATCCAGAAAAACGAACCGTACGCCGCCGAAGCGAATGCGGTCGCCGTCCCTGAGGGGCTGCGGCGCGGCGAGCCGCTTTTCGTTGACGAAGGTACCGTTGGTAGATTGGAGGTCGCGGACTTCCCAGCCTGCCGAGCTGCGCCGGATTACCGCGTGGCGGCGCGAGACGGTCTCCTCGGAGATCAGCAGCGAGTTGCCGGGCTCGCTGCCCACGGTCACTTCAGCCGCCGAGAGCGTAAATTCCCGGGGGCGTCTGTCGATCGGATTGACTGCCAGCAGACGCGCCTTTTTCATTGGACCCCTTCTGCCGCGCGTGGGCCTCGGCTGAGATAAGAGGTCGCCGGGTAAGCTAGCGCGACTTGGGCATGCCGAGCACGCGCTCGGCGATGATGTTGCGCTGGATCTCGGAGGTCCCAGCCTCGATAGTATTGCCCCGCGAGCGCAGGAAGCCGTGCTGCCATCGCCCTGACTCGACCGCGTACTTCGAGCCGCGGGTGAGCTGGCTCGCAGGTCCTTCCAGCGCCATCACGAATTCGTGCATCCGCTGGTTGAGCTCCGACCATACCAGTTTTGAGATCGAGCCCTCGGGCCCCGGATTCCCGCCCTTCAGGATTTTAGAAAAGGTGCGGTAGGCCGTGTACTTCATCATTTCGAGGTCGATGTAGAACTGCGCGAGACTCTGGCGGACGACGGGGTCCTTGGTTGCGGGTGCGCCGTCCTTCTGAAGGGTGCGCGCCAGCCCGACGATTTCGTCGAAGGTGTTGCGAAAGCGCGCCACCGAGCCCAGCGCGAACGTCCCGCGTTCGTTCGTCAGCGTGGTCATTGCCACGCGCCATCCCTCGTTCAGTCCGCCGAGCAGGTTTTCGCGCGGGACGTGGACATCCTCGAAGAACATCTCGTTGAACTCGGCCTCGCCGGTCATCTGGCGCAGCGGCTTGACCGTGATGCCGGGCAACTTCATGTCGACCAGGAGGTAGCTGAGGCCGCGATGCTTGGGCGCCTCGGGGTCGGTGCGCACCAGCAGCATGCACCAATCGGCAACCTGGGCCAGGGTGGTCCAAACCTTCTGGCCATTGACGATGAACTCGTCGCCACTGAGCTCGGCGCGCGTACGCAGGGAAGCGACGTCCGAGCCGGCGTTGGGCTCGGAGAATCCCTGGCACCAGATCTCCTCGCAGTTCAGGATCTTCTGCAGGAAGCGTTTTTTCTGTGCGTCGGTGCCGTGGGTGATGATGGTCGGCCCCGCCATCGAGAGCCCCAGCGTGTTGAGCGGCTGGGGCGCGCGCTGGCGAGCCATCTCTTCGTTGAAGATCGCCATCTCGAGCTGGCTGGCGCCCTGTCCGCCGAACTCCTTGGGCCACGCCATGCCGAGAAAGCCGGCGTCGTAGAGCTGGTGCTGCCAGTCCTTGAGGAACTGGAGCTGGCTGGTTCCCTCGGGCGGGCGAAAACCGGGTGAGCCCCATCCGGGCGGCAAATTCTCGCGCAGGAATTTCCGGACCCGTTCCCTGAAAGCTTCTTCTTCGGGACTATAGCTCAGGTCCATCAAGTGTCTCTCCCAATGCGGTACCAGGCCGTCGCGGACCGCTCCCGCTAATGGCTCTGGTCCATCAGCCTGATCACCTCGGCGCGGCCCCATTCGACCTCGTGGCGGTGGCGATTGGCCATCCTGCGCAGGTAGTCGTGGATGGCTCCCGAGGGCGGCACGACCGCGAGCGCCTCCTCGACCTTGCGCGCGACCCATTCCTGTCCGCGCGACATCAGGTTGAGCCGATCGCGCAGCGATTCCAGCGCAGCCACCTTCTCGGCGAACGCGCCGGTTTTCGCCGACGGCGTGCCGCCGGCCTCGCGAATCAGCCGCTCGATCTCGGCGGCGTTTTGAGCTTCCTCCGCGCGCGCGGCGATCAGGAAGCGGCGGAGCGCGTCGTGCTCGACCTCGCCTGCGAGCTCATCCAGCGCGACCACGCCCGCTCGCTCGGACTCCAGGAGCAGGTTGAGGATTTGTTCGAGCGCCGGTTCCACGAAAGCGAATCTAGTCGGGGGCGGAAGGCGCCGCAAGCCGACGGTTGCAGGCAGGGAGACAGTTTTGCAACCGCCGGCCGCATGAGATCCTTCGCTGCGCTCAGGATGACACGCCGCGGTTGCGGCGGCGCGTCACTACATCAACAGCCGCGCCGCGACAGCGATCAGGAAGATTGCAAAGGCGCGGCGCAGAACAAGTCCGGAGATCTGATTGGCGACTATCGCACCCAGGTACGCGCCGATAAGCAGCCCGATGCCGAGGTAGATCGCGTAAGCCAGGTTGAAGTGGCCATGACGGTAATATTCCCAGGCGCCCAGCAGGCCGACCGGTGGGAGCAAGGCCCCCAGCGAGGTGCCGGTTGCCTCGTGTTGCCCCATCCCGAGAAGCAGCACCAGCGCCGGGACGATCAGGATGCCGCCTCCGACGCCGAAGAATCCGCCCAGGATTCCACCCGCAAGCCCGATGGTCATAACAATCACGACGTTCGACATGTCAGCTCGCACTCTTCCTTTCGCCCGGATTGCGGCGTTGAAAAGAACCGGCAGCCTTCGCAGGCTCAGGACAAGCTCGGCCGGCGCTAACGAGTTCGCCGAGCGTATCAGATCGAATGGAGTCGATCGAAGATGTCAGTTGGCGGCCTGGTATCCGTCGGCCGGCGGCGGCTCGGCCAGCCTGAGGCGGGAATGGCGGCGCGGATGCCGCAGCCGGCGGCGCACCCATCGCGAAAGGTCGTCGAACAGCGAGTATGCGACCGGCGTGATCAGGAGCGTGATCAGCAGGCACAGGGTCTGCCCGCCGATTACTACCACCGCGATCGGTCGATGCGAGGCAGCGCCCACGCCCCTGCCGAGCAGGACCGGAATCATGCCCGCCACCAACGCCAGCGTAGTCATCAGGATCGGGCGCAGCCGCTGGCGATTGGCGGTGATGATCGCCTTGCGGCGCGGGAACCCCTCGCGCACCAGGTTGAGAGTCTGGTCGAGCTGGAGGATCGAGTTTTTCTTCACGATCCCGAACAGCAGCAGGATTCCCAGCGTCGAGAACAGCATCAGCTGTTCCCGGAACACCATCAGCGAGATCAGCGCGAACGGCACCGCCAGCGGCAGCGACAGCATGATCGTGATCGGATGCAGGAAGCTTTCGAACTGCGCGGCCAGCACCATGTACATGAAGATGATCGAGAGCAAAAACGCGATCATGAATCCCTCGACCATCTCGCGGTAGAACTTGTTATTTCCAAACCCGAAGGTCGACACGTACCCGGGCGGCATCCTGATGCTCTTGGCCTTGCGCGCCACCTCCTCCGTCACCTTGCTCATCGCGGCGTCGGGCGCGAGGTTGAAGACCAGCGCAATCTGGCGCTGGCGATCCAGGCGGTCGATCTGCACCGGCCCGGTGGCGCTCACCAAGCTCGCGACGTTGTCGAGCTGGGTCTGACCCGAGATGGTCGAGGGCAGCGCCAACTGCGAGATCACGTCGGGATTGTTGCGGTCCCTCTCGGCGAGCTGGAGGCGCACGTCGTAGGTGTCTTGGCCCTCGCGGTAGCGCGTCACCACGTCGCCCTGCACCATCGTGCGCAGCGTCGCCGCGATGTCGTCCACCGAGACGCCCAGGTCGGCCGCCTTCTGGCGGTCGATATGGACCTGCAGCTCGGGCAAGCCGCCTTCGTAGGTCGAGTCGATATCGACTGCGCCCTTGACGCCGAGCAGCAGCGTCTTGAGCCGGTCGGCTTGGCTCCTGAGCACCTCGAGGTCGGGTCCACGCAGGTCGTACTCGATGTCAACGTCCCGATAGCCGCCCTCCTCCCACGGCTTGATCGAGTTGACGCTGGTCCTGAGCGCCGGGAAATCGACCAGCATCGCGCGCGCCTGGTCCATGATTTCCGACTGCCCTCGGCGGCGCTGGTTGAGCGGCGCAAGCTTGGCCACAATCTCCGCGACCGTCACCCGCTCATCCCCCGTGGTGTCGCCGACCATCACCAGCAGATGGCGCAGCTCCGGGATGCGGCGCAGGCGGGCCTCGATCTGGCGGACCACCGCGTCGGTATGCGACAGCGAGTAGCCGGGCGGCGTGCGGAGATCGACGGCGAACTCGCTGGAGTCGTCGTCCGGCAGGAAGTTGCCGCCGACGATCCTGGCGAGGACCGGAATCGAAAGTATCAGCGCCAGGGCGGCCGTGACGATGACCCAGCGATGGTCGAGCGACCATCTGAGCGCTTGCTCGTAGCGTGACTCGATCCACTTGAAGACCCACCACTCGCGCGAGCGGCGCTTGGCGGCGCCGGGCCGGGGCAGGAAGCGCGAGCAGAGCATCGGCGTGAGCGTGAATGCGACCAGCAGCGAGACCATGATCGCGAATGCCATCGTCAGTCCGAACGAGTTGAGAAAACGGCCCATCACGCCGTGGATGAAGGCCACCGGGACGAAGATCACGACCAGCGATAGCGTGGTCGCGCTGACCGCCAGGCCGACCTCGGCGGTCGCTGCCTTGGCGGCCGCAATCGGCTCCATCCCTTTCTCCTCAATGAAGCGGTGGATGTTTTCGAGCACCACGATCGCGTCGTCGATCACGATTCCAACCGCCAGCGTCAGCGCCAGCAGCGTCATCCGGTTGAGCGTGAAACCGACCCAGAGCAGCAGCGTGTAGGTCGAGACGATCGAGACCGGAATCGCGATCGCCGCGATCAGGGTCGAGCGAACCGAGCCCAGAAACATGAACACCACCAGCGCCGCGCACAGCCCGCCGAGGATCAGGTGTTCCTGCACGGTCTGCACCGCCTCGCGGATGAAGACCGAGGCGTCGCGCGAGACGATCACGTTGACGCCCGCGGGCAGCGTGGGCTTGAGCTCCTTTACGCGCTGCACCACCCGGTCGACCACCTCGATCGTGTTCTGCCCGGATTGCCTGCGGATCACGAGCGAAACCGCATTGCGGTCGTCCCAGCGCGACAGCGAGCGCTGCTCCTTGACGCTGTCCTGGACCGCGGCCAGGTCGCCGATCGTGACCGGGCGGCCGTCATGCTCGCTGACGATCAGGCGGGCGAAGTCGTCGACCCGGCTGACGCGGCCGAGCGTGCGGAGCATCTGCTCCGACCCCCCCTGCTTGAGCCGCCCGCCCGGAAACTCGACGTTCTGGCGCGCAAGCGCCGAGGCGACCTGCCCAATCGTGGTTCCGGTCGCGCGCAGCCGTTCGTTTTCCACTGCAACGTGAATCTCGCGCTCCAGCCCGCCGACGATATCGATCGAGCCCACTCCGTCGACCGACTCCAGCGGCTCCTTGAGGAGCCGGCGTGAGATCTCGGTCAGCTCCTTGAGGCTCTGGTAGCCGGTGACCGTCAGCGTCATTACCGGCACCGCGTCGAGGTCGAACTTCTGCACCAGCGGCGGCTTGGTGCCCTCGGGGAGCTGGTCGAGCACGGTCGAGATCTTGTCGCGTACGTCCTGGATCGCGGCGTCAATGTCACGCTCGAGCTTGAACTCGATTATGATCCGCGACACGCCTTCGAGCGTGGACGAACGCATCTCGTCGATCGCGCTGACGGTGTTGATCGCCTCCTCCAGCGGCTTGGTGACCCGCGCCTCCATCTCCTCAGGCGCGGCGCCGGGCAGAAAGGTGCTGACCATCACGGTCGGCATGTCGACCTTGGGGAACAGGTCGACGCCCAAGCGCGTGTAGGAAAAGCATCCCAGCACCACCAGCACACCGACGAACATGGTGGCGAACACCGGGCGGCGCACGCAGAGGTCGGCGAGAATCATGACTGCGCCGTGGCCCAGGCTCTAGCCTGTGCCACAGCCTCGAAGGCGCAGCGAGAGACCGGCGATAATCATGATTGTTCCCGTGGGGTCACCGGCACGCCGTCGGCCAGCCGGTCGACGTCGCTCGTGATCACATACTCGCCGGCCTTGAGCCCCTTGCTGATCTCGATCTGATCGCCGAGCGTCGCGCCGGTCGTGACTTCACGCGAGCGCGCAACGCCGCCTTCGACCACGAATACCCGCTCGACCCCCGCGTAACGCAGCACCGCCCGTTGCGGCACGAACAGCGCCCGGTCCTGGCCGAGACTCACCTGAACGTGGGCGAAGTAGCCGGGGCGCAGCGAGCCGTCGGCATTGGGTACTTCGGCTTCTACCAGGAGCGTGCGCGAGGTCTCATCGAGCGCCGGGGCCACGCGCGTGATCCTTCCCGTGTAGCTCTTGCCCGGGGCGGCATCGACTGCCAGCTCGATCTTGAGCCCGGTCCTGACCAGCGGCACGAAGCGCTCTGGCAACGGGACGCGCAACTTGATCGGATCGCTCGCGATAAGCTCGCAGAGCTTATCGCCCGGGTTGACGTATTCGCCGAGCGATATCAGGCGCTTCTGCACGAAGCCGGCAAACGGCGCCTTGACGATCGTGTCGTCGAGCTTCTTCTCGGTCAGGCGTAGCGCCTTCTCCGCCGCCTCGGCATCCGCCTGGGCTACACCCAGAGCCGCCTTGGCGGAGTCGAACTGCGCCTGTGACATCATGTTCTCGCGCCGCAATTGATCGGCGCGTCCGAACTCGGCGTGCGCGTTTTCGAAGCGCGCGCGGGCCTGATCCAGCGCGGCCTGGCTGGAATCGACCCGGAGCTGGTATTCGCGCGGATTGATCTTCAAGAGTGGCTGCCCGGCGGCTACCGAATCGCCGAAGTCAGCCAGAATTTCGGCCACCGCGCCGGTAACCTCGGAGGCGATCACGGTCCGCTCCCTGGGGAAGAGTGCGCCCTGCTCCTCGGCCGTACGGACCAGGGTTTGCTCACGTGCCGGCGCCACCGCGACCACGATCGGCTGCGGGCCGGCCGGCTGATTCGCGGCGCTGGCGGCCTGCGTCGTGGCGCGGCATCCGGACAACGCCGCGAAAAGACCAAGGGCCGCCAGCGCCGCGAGCCGCCTGGTTATTGGGAACCCGCGCATCGAACCTCGATCCCTCTAAGGAAAAGCTCCAGCACGGACTCGGCGTCCTCCTTGAGCGGCGTAGTGGCCAGCCCAAGCATCCGGCGCAGCAGACTGCCGGTAACCAGCTCGTGGAGCATGAAGGCGCAAAGATCCGGGGCGATCGGACGAACCTCCCCGGCGGCGATCGCTTCGCGGAAAATGCCGGACAGGAAGTCCAGGTAGGTCAGGAAGATCGCGCGTATCTCCTCAGCACGCCGGTCGCCAGGCTTGAAACTCACCAGGCTGCTTTCCAGGAGCAGCGCCTTGACAAAGTCCTGGTTCGAGTCGAGCAGGCGGAACTGCTGGCGCACGATGCTTTTGAGATGCTCGAGCGGGGACTGCCCGGCGTTGCCGTTGCCCTTCAGCTCGTGGAGCATCGTGCGGATGCCATTGAGGATCGCCACGTGGAGAAGGTCGTCCTTGTTGTCGAAATAGAGGTAGACGGTGCCCTTCGCGACCTGGGCTTCGTCGGCGACACGGTCGATCGTTGCACCCTGGAAGCCGTACTTGCCGATCACGCGGCGAGTTGCTTCGAGCAGCTCACGCACCCTGAATTCCTTGATTATTTCTTCGCGGCCCATTGACCTGAACGTTCAGTCATTTCACTGACTCGATGGTCATTTCAGGTTAGCGCCGTCTCTTATGCGAAGCAAGTAGCACCGTGAGCGGCCTGGGTGGGTCGATGCGCGGGCTGCCGGGGGGGGCGTGCAGATGCCCTCAACTGAAACGCCGGTGCTGGAAAAGCCCGTGCTGGAAAGGAAGGATTGCGCTAATCCGGCGACGGGAGAGTCTTTAGCTGCTCGCCCAGGATGGCGGCCAATTTCTCGGCCGGATATCTGCTGACATCGGGTATCATGAACCCGGCGGCCGCCGCGTGGCCGCCGCCCCCGAACAGTCGCGCGGTCTGCGACAAGTCTACCTTGCAATCGGCGCTGCGTCTTAGGCTCACGCCTTGGCTTCGCAGGTCGAACAGCGCGATCACGGTCTGTCGTTGCCCCTGGTACAGCTCGGCCGCGACCTCGCTCGAGTATCCGAAGCAGCAAGCCGCTCTCAGCCGCAGCCCGTTGGGCAGAGTGCGTTCGACCATCGACGCGCGTCCCAGCTCCAGGCTGCGGGCCAGCGCCTTGCGGCCCTCTGCCAACGCCGCCCTAAGCCGCGGCGTCATCTTGGGCTCCTCCATCTTCATGATCTCGCGGAACGATTCGGCGCCGCCCAGGGTCTGTACCGCCAGCGCCCATTCGCCCGACTCCGGGATCCGCTTGAGCCATCGGTCGTTGTCGTCGGCAATCTCGACCAGCGGAAAGAAGCGCTTAAGCGCCTTGCGGCCCGCGGCCGAGCCGCCGAGCGTGGCGGCGCTGCGTCTGAGGAAGTTGTAGGTCAATCGCGCGGCGCAGTAGCGTTCCGAGAGCACCTTGGCGCGAAACGGGACCTTGAATTCCGGCGCGTTGGCGCGGGAAACTGCGGTGCGATGGTGGTCGATCCAGTAGATGGCCACGCCCTCGCGGGCCAGTGCGCGCAGATGGTCTGCGGTCTCGGTTGAGTTCCAGGAAAGATCGGTGATCCAGATTTCCTCGGGCTCGCCGCCGGCCCTGGCTCTCAGCCCCTGGATCCTGCGATCGCTTTCGCCGTTGGCGGCCAGTTGAGGGATCACGCGGTGGCCCTCGTAAAAGCGCGCCACGGTGGCGGCGGCGACGACTCCGTCGAGGCAGGAAGGCCCGTGACTTACGATCTGGATCGTGCGGCGACCGGCGGCGGGCATCGTCGGTCAATTTTAGGGGAATCGTTCGTGCGTAGCGAATCGCGGCCGGTACCGTTCCAACTTATTGTTGGTAAGGTAATCGATGGCTCGGGCGGCTCTCTTGCCGTACGCGGAACTTTAGCCTTTGGCGAAGAAAGTTGGAACGGCACTGGGCGCGGCGCTCCGCACGCACGCGGCGAACCTGCTGACGGCGCTCCGCATCGCGGCGGGCGCCGGATGGTTCGCTGTCTTCCGGCGCGCGCCGCACAACGCGCTTGAGCTGGGCGCGATCGCGTCGGCCGCGGCGCTGACCGACTTCATCGACGGCCGCCTCGCGCGCCGCCTCGGCGCGACGGGCGCGGCCGGGCGATGGCTCGACGGCGCCGCCGACATCATTCTGGTGCTGACCATCCTTGGCAGCGAGGCTTGGGCGGGCGCTATCCCGGTCTACATCCCGGCGCTGATCGCGCTGTCGTTCGCGCAGTACGCGGCCGATTCGATCGTCCTGCGCGCCCGCGCCTCGGGCCCGATTCGAAGCCGCCTCGGCCATTGGGGCGGCATACTCAACTACGCGCTGGCGCTGACCCTATCATTCGCGCCGCCGCCGTCATGGCCCGGCGCGGTCATCAACACCGCCGCGCCGCTTTTCGCGGTGTTCTATGTCGCGGCGATCGCGGAGCGCGCCCTGTTGCTGTACCGGCCTCCCCGCGTGTAGTCAGTGCAACGAGCCGGCGAATATGCGGGAACGCCGTGAGAAGCGATCGAATTGGTCCGAGACTCTATAAATTCGGGGGAAATATGTGGGCCGACAAGCGCCTGAGCGCGATCCTGGAGCGACGTTACTCAAATGCCTGGCCAGAAAAGTTCAAAGCCGGCTTCGAGGCTCTTTTCGGCGGGGACGCGGCCCGATGATGCGCCTCGTACTGTACGAAAGCTGGCCACTCTTGCTTGGCGCTGCGCTGCCGATGCGCGCGGGAAGGCTCGCTTCCATCGAGTGGTCGGATTGGATCCATCTCGACGCCATCCGGGTGCTGGTCCATCACACCTCGGCGGTCGTGACCGCGGTGGCGATGTTTGCGCTGGTCGGGTTCGTCGTCCAGCGGCTGCTCCACGAAGGCCCGATCAAACGCGCCGTGCTATGGATGGACGAAATCGTACTGCTCTGCCTGTTCGCGTATTTCGCCTACGAGCTTTTCACCGCACTCTAGTGTGGGGCGCCAGCCGAATCGCCGCCACTGCTTCAAGCGTTACCGACACTAATAGAGCCGCGGGCCGATGAAGATGCCGTCGATGAAGTGCTTGGTGGCGCGGGCGGCGCGCTCCGGCAGCTTGAGCAGTGCGTCGGCGATCTCACGCGCCGCCGACATCAGGTCTTTCGCCTTCACCACCCGGTTGACCATCCCCATCGCGAAAAGCTCGCGGGCCTTGTAACGCCGGCACGTCCCGGAATCTTGCCATCCCCTATCACAGCCCGGCAGAGCCGGGCTTTCCCGGGCATCGGGGGATCGTTTCTCAGGTTCTGGGCGAGACTATGCGTGCGAAGCTTTGACCTCGAAGCGCACGCCCTCGCGGCGCTGAAGGAAACTGACGATTTCGAAGAGATTGCCAGCGCGTGGGTTGCCCGCAGGGCCGAGCATTCTCATGAGGCTCTTGGAAGGGATGCGGGTGGCTTCGGCGAGGTCCGTGAAGCCAAGGGTCGCGTTGATGTAATCGCGCAGGATGGTTTTGGCCGTGGCTACGTCCCCGGTAAGCATGGCTTCGACTCCTTCGCGAAGAAGCTCCTTTCGGAACTTGGGGTCACGCTCGACGCGAGCGCGAATGGTTTCTTTGAAGTCGCGAGTGAGCGGCATGGCTGCGTCTCCTACTTCCTTCGTTTGTAATCCTGCCAGTTGGCGAGAGCGGCGTTGATGTCGTGCTGCTGGCGCCTTTTCGTCCCCCCGCCCAACAGTATGACAAGCGTTTCACCGTCCTTGCCGAAATAAATCCGGTAGCCGGGGCCGAAGTCGAGCTTGTATTCGAAGACTCCGGAGCCGACGCCCTCGACGTTCGAGAAATTCCCAAGCGAGATCCGGGTCAGCGCCGTCGTTGCCTTCGCGGCGGCCTCAGCATTCAGGCTGTCGAACCACGCCGCGTACGGGCTGCGAGCTTTGGTGTCGAGATATTCTCGAACGTCGATCATCTGTTATGGTAACACATAAGGTACCATTGTCAAGCAGAGAATATGGAGGCGGGATCGTCCCGTATATCGAGATTCGGCTGACAAAGCGTCCGTCCCACCCTAATACAGCCGCGGGCCGATGAAGATGCCGTCGATGAAGTGCTTGGTGGCGCGGGCGGCGTGCTCCGGCAGCTTGAGCAGTGCGTCGGCGATCTCACGCGCCGCCGGCATCAGGTCTTTCGCCTTCACCACCCGGTTGACCATCCCCATCGCGAAAAGCTCGCGGGCCTTGTAACGCCGGCACGTGACCATCGCTTCCTTGGCGCGCCACGGACCCATCCGCGCCGCGAGCGCGAGGGCGGGGCCGCCGGTGAATGGCGCCCCCAGTTCGACCTCGGGCAGCCAGAACTCGGCCTTCTCGACCGCGACGATAAAGTCGAAGGCCGCGGCGAGCGACCATCCGCTGCCGACCGCATGGCCGTTGACCGCGCAGATCGTCATGCAATCCAGGCGCGTGACCTGATCGAAGGCGCGCCCGGTCATCCGGGCCACGCCGGCATTACGCTCCGCGAAGATCCGCGCCCGCTCCTTCGGATCGGTGACACCCTTTGCCGCCGACATGTCGGCTCCCGCCGAAAAGGATGCGCCCTTGCCGGTGACGGTCAGCACGCGCGTTTCGCGATCGTCGCGCACGTTGCGGAGTATCGCCTCCAGCTCGCTCATCACTTCCCGGTTCACGCAGTTGCGTCGCTCGGGCCGATTGAAGGTGACGGTGGTAACCGCTCCGTTCTTCTCGAAGATGAAGTTCTCGGGCATTTGGTCCTCTCATGGCGGGGCCATTACTCGGCCCCCAGAGCTTCAGGCTGTAATCGGGAATCGGATCGCGGGCAACCTGGCAGGCTGCGGAAACAGTTTCCGCGGCCTGCCCCCTCCTCTCTTCTTTCCCCCTGGTCTGATCAGGGGGAGAAGATTAAGAATCGATACCACTCCGAGGTGAGAGGCATGAGCGAGGCTCGCCCTGACTTCTACTTCAATCCGTTCGACCCGCAATTCCGTGCCAATCCGTACCCGCATTACCCGGCCCTGCTCGAAGGGCCGCCGCGGCTCGCCAGGCTGTTCGTGCCAACGGCTCTGGTGGCGCGTTACGACGATGTGATGGCGGTGCTGCGAGGGGCCGAGTTCTCGACCCGGCGGCCCGAGATCCCGATCCGCGAGCGGATCGAGGTATTCGGGGGCGCGCCAACCATCCTGACTTCCGATCCTCCGGTGCACACCCGGCTCAGAAAGCTGGTCAGCAAGGCGTTCACTCCGCGGCGAATACGGGAACTGGAGCCGCGCATCCGTGCGATCGCTGCGGAGCTGCTCGACAAGGTTGCCGCGCGGGGCGAGTTCGAGGCGATGAGCGATCTCGCCAATCCGCTGCCGGTGATCGTGATCGCAGAGATGCTCGGCCTTCCCATCGGCCATCACGAGCAGTTCAAGCGATGGTCGAACGCGCTGATCTCGGGGTTTCGCCCCGATCCGGTCGGTGGAATCCCCGAGCAAAGCATCCGGGCCAGGGATGCGCTGCGGGCCTACTTTGCCGACGAGATCGAGAAACGCCGCGCCGCGCCCGGCCAGGACCTGGTCAGCGCCCTGGTTGCCGCCCGCGACGAGGCCGAAGCGCTGAGCGAGGGCGAGCTGCTGGCATTCGTTATCCTGCTGCTGCTGGCGGGCAATGAGACCACTACCAATCTGATCGGCAATGGCCTGCTCGCGCTCTGCCGCCATCGCGAGCAGCTCGAGCGTCTGCAACACGAGCCCGAGCTGACACCGAAGGCGATCGAAGAGATGCTGCGCTTCGATCCTCCGGTGCAGATGACGGTGCGCACGGCGCTGCGCGACACCAACGTGGGCGGCACCGACATCGCGGCCGATACGTTCATCCTCGTGATGCTGGCGGCGGCGAATCGCGATCCGCGGAAGTTTCCGAATCCCGAAGTCTTCGACGTCGCACGCGATCCCAACGACCACGTCTCATTCGGCGAGGGTATTCACTTCTGTATCGGCGCTCCGCTGGCGCGCCTGGAGGGCGCGATCGCCATAAGCTCGGTGCTCACGCGCTTTGCCGGCTTGCGCCTTGCCGACCCCCACGCATCGCTCAGTTATCGCGGATCGCTGGCGCTGCGCGGACTCAGCCAACTGCCGCTTGCGATCGATTGAGGCCGCCGGCCCGCAGGAAGGCCGGGCCGCTCATCGCGCTAGTTGCGCGCGGGGACCAGCTTGTATCGGATCGGCATGTGCTTGATGCCGCCGACGAAGCTTGAACGCAGCCGCTCGACCGGTCCCGCAAGCTCGGCGCGCTCAAGCCGCTGCGCGAGGTTGCGGAAAATCACCTCCAGCTCCAGGCGCGCCAAGTTTGAGCCCAGGCAGAAGTGCTCGCCGATTCCGAACGCGATGTGCGGATTGGGGTTGCGTCCGATGTCGAACTTGAACGGCTCGTCGAACACCTCCTCGTCGCGGTTGCCCGAGGGATAGAACAGGCACACCGACTGGCCGGCGCGGATCTTCTGGCCACGGACCTCCATGTCCTCGGTCGCGGTGCGCGCGAACTGGATGACCGGCGAGGTCCATCGCACGATCTCCTCGACCGCAATCTTGAGCAGCGAGGGCTCCTTGGTGAGGCGGCGGAACTGCTCGGGGTGCTCGATCAGCGCGAGCAAGCCGCCGGTCGTCGCATTGCGCGTGGTCTCGTTGCCGGCAACGACCAGCAGCAGGAAGTAGGAAAGCATCTCGAGTCGCGGCAGCGAGGCGCCGTCGAGTTCGGCGTTGGCGACGATGCTGGTGATGTCGTTGGTGGGATTCTTCTGGCGCTGAGCCACCATGTCCGTGAAATAGGTGAAGAGTCCGACACGCGCACGCTCGAACGTCTCCGCCACGGTGGTCCCCTTCTGGAACTCGGGGTCGCCCACGCCGATCATCTCGTTGGTCCAGCGGAACATCTGCTCCCAGTCCCGACGCGGCACGCCGAGCAGCTCGGCGATTACCGCGAGCGGAATCTTCGACGACACGTCGATCACGAAATCGCACTCGTTACGGTCCATCACCGCGTCCAGCAAGTCCTTGGTGATCCGATCGATCTGCGGCTCGAGCGCGCGAACCGCACGCGGCGTGAAGTGGCGGCTTACCAGCGAGCGGTACTCACCGTGCTGGGGCGGATCCATGTTGAGCAGATGGCGCAGCAGCAAGGGGTCCTGCTCGCCGCCCTCGTTGGGAAACACCGCCAGGCGCGGCCCGTTGAGCCATTTTTGCGGGCGCTTGGAGATCTCGATGATATCGGCATGCTTGGTGATCGCCCAGAAGGGGTCGAAGCCGGGCCGTTCGTACCAGAAAACCGGCCGCTGCCGGCGCAGGCAGGCCCACTCCGCGTGCGGATAGCCGTTACGGGCGTAATGGTCGGGGCCGATGATGTCGATGGTGTCGAGTGAAAAATCGTTGGTGGTCATGACCGCTCGTGCCGTTCCGATTTGTTGCCGCGAAGCTTAGAAACGATTTCCGCGAGCCGATCCAGCTTTGGCGAGGGAAAGTTGGAACGGTGCTCGCAGGCGTCGGAGGCCGCGAATTACTCCTCTATCGAGATTGCCTGGCGCGGGCATAACTGTGCCGCCAGCTTGACCTTTTCGCGCAGCCGTTCGGGCGGCTGTTCCATCAGGAGATGGCTCTTGTCGTCGTCGCGGACCTCGAACACTTCCGGCACCGATTCCATGCAGCGCCCGTTTCCCTCGCACAGCTTCTGATCGATCACAATCTTCATGATCTCTCCTGCCGGTCCGCCAAAGAACGAATCCGCCGCCGCCCGCCCGCTCCGCGCCGTATCGACGACCGCGCGCTCCTCTGAGCCGGCGGGCCGGCGAGACCTCGAACTTGCCGCGCCCCCATACTAGGCCCGCCATCCGGGCATGGCCAGTTACGATTTACGCTGGGTTTCAGCAGAGGATCGATGAAGTCCTGGCGCGACCGTGCTAGGGTAAGGTGGTAGGAACTACCGGACTCCGGAGTCTCGGCTCGTCCAGCGTTAGAAGTGGAACCTATCGTCGTCGAGCGCGCGCAGCATCCAATCTCGCGCCGCGATATCCATCCCAACGTTCTAAAGGTCCTGTACCGCCTGATAGGCGCCGGGTACACCGCGTACCTGGTGGGCGGCGGGGTGCGCGACCTGATGCTGGGGCGGCGGCCCAAGGACTTCGACGTGGCCACGTCGGCCCATCCGCATCAGGTGCGCGAGCTGTTTCGCAACTCGCGCCTGATCGGGCGGCGCTTTCGCCTGATTCACGTTTTCTTCGGCCCGCAGAATATCGAGGTCGCCACGTTCCGCCGCCGCGCCGAGGACGTACCCGAACAGGGAGACCTGCTGATTCATCTCGACAACACCTTCGGCAGCGCCGAGGAAGACGCTTTTCGGCGCGACTTCACGGTCAACGCCCTGTTCTACGATCCCTCGACCTTCCGCGTGATCGATTACGTGGGCGGCGTGGCGGCTCTGAAAGCGCGCCTGATCCGCACGATCGGCGATCCGGAGCTTAGGATGCGCGAGGACCCGGTGCGGATGATCCGCGCGGTGCGCTTCGCCGCCAAGCTCCGCTTCGAAATCGAGCCGGCCACCCGCGCCGCCATCGAGCGCCATCGCCGCGACATCCTGAAGGCCTCGATGCCGCGGGTCGTCGAGGAGATCTACCGGACCATCGACCAGGAGGGAGCAGTGCGGGCCTTGATCCTGATGGAGCAGCTCGGCCTGCTGGAAATCCTGCTCCCGCGCCTGTCGGAGCATCTCCGCACCGCCGGGGTCCCGCTCGAATCGAGCCCGGTGGTGCGTAACATGGAGGTTATCCGGCGGACGGTAGCGGAGGGCGGCACGCCCAGCCACGCGCTTATCCTGTCGTGCATGTTTCTCGACCTAAGCCGCGCGCTGCGTCGCGCTGCGGATGGCGGCCGGCGGGTGAACCTGGTTGGAGAGTTGCGCGCCCGCGGCTTTGCGCGCGGCGACACGGAGCAGATGCGGCTCTGGCTCGACGCGTTCGAGATGTTTATCGCACCGTCGCGGCGGACCCGGCGGCTTGCGCGGCGACCCTACTTTGCCGATGCGCGCCGGTTTTACGAGATGGCCGCGCCCGGCTACGGCGCCGACCCGGCCGCGTTGGGACATTTTCTGGCAGCAGGCGAGCCCGCCGAGCACCTCAGGCGGCATCATCCGGGCGCGGCTCTATCCGGCACCGCCGGCGAAGGCGCGCCGCCGCGCCGCCGCAGAAGGCGTCGCGGCGGGCGGCGCCATCGCGGCCCCCGCCTGCAGCATCACGAGCCCGCCGCGGTTGCGGCGCCGCAGGGTGAGTCGGAGCGCGGCGGCCGGCCGCATCCGGGCCATCCGACGCGCTCCGACTGACGGGCGATTTGTCGGCAAATCGCCGGGCGGAAGCGGGTCTCGCCGCCGCTCCCCGGCTGTTTTCAGCTTGTTCCGCAATCATCCATCGATTAGCTTTTACGCATTCGAGTGGCCCATCCCGCCTGAGCGAGTGTTTCGACGGATGCGGCGCGGGCCGCGCTGGGAGGCGTTTCATTTGGCGTCAGGCATACGCAGCGACAAGATCTGGATCGACGGCGCGATGGTCCCGTACGACGAGGCCAAAGTGCACATCCTCACCCACAGCCTCCATTATGGGCTGGCGGTATTCGAAGGGATGCGATGCTACGAGACTGACGGCAGCCGCTCGGCGATCTTCCGCGCCCGCGAGCATATCCGGCGGCTCTTCGATTCGGCTCATATCCTCGAGATGGCGGTGCCGTTCAGCGACGAGGAGTTGCTCAAGGCCTGCACCGACGTGGTCCGGATCAACAAGTTCAAGGAATGCTACATCCGCCCGATCGTGTTTTACGGCGAAGGCGAGATGGGCTTGGCGGCGCGCGGCAACAAGATGCGCGTCGCGGTCGCGGCGTGGCCGTGGGGAGCTTATCTCGGCCAGGACAGCCTCGAGAAGGGCGTGCGGCTCAAGACCTCGTCGTTCGCGCGCTTCTATCACAACTCGATGATGCCGGCCGCGAAGGCCTCGGGCCATTACGTAAACTCGATCCTTGCCGCCTACGAGGCGCGCCGCAACGGCTACGACGAGGCGCTGCTGCTCGACACCGAGGGCTTTGTCGCGGAGGGCAGCGGCGAGAATGTATTTGCGGTGCGCGACGGAGTGGTGCGGACGCCTCCGCTGACCTCGATTCTTCCGGGGATCACGCGCGACGCGGTGATCACCATCCTGCGCGACCTCGGGACCAAGGTAATCGAGGAGCACTTTGCGCGCGACCTGATGTACATCGCGGATGAGGCCTTCATGACGGGCACTGCCGCCGAGGTCACGCCGGTTCGCGAGCTGGACGACCGCAAGATCGGCAACGGAGCGCGCGGTCCCGTAACCCTCAGGGTGCAGGAAGTGTTCCGCGCGGCGTTGCACGGCCGCGAGCCGCGCTACCGCGAGTGGCTGTATTACGTGTAGCCGGCGCTCCTCTAGCCCAAGGGAGATTCGCGCGGTTAGAATCGCGGCGTAATTCCACAACTGGAAGGGGACATCTCATGAAGTTCGTCTTGATCGCGCTCGCGCTCGCTGTGGGCGCGGCTTTGGCCGCAGTGGTCCTCAAGCCGCGGATCGCGCGCGCCGAGTTGCTCAAGGAAGGACAGCTTGCGCCCGACTTCTCGACCGAGATGGTGGCGAGCGACACGATCAAGCCGGTGAGACTCTCCGACTTCCGCGGCAAACGGGTGGTGCTGTACTTCTATCCCAAGGATTTCACTTCGGGATGCACCAAGGAGGCGTGCGCCTTTCGCGACGGATTTACGCGCTTCGAGCAGGCCGGCGCAGTGGTCCTGGGATGCAGCATCGACACCTCCGACTCGCATCGCGAGTTCATCAAGAAGTATCGCCTGCCGTTCCCCCTGCTCCTCGACCACGGCAAGAGCATCGCACGCGCCTACGGGGTCGCCAACGGTATTCCGATTCTCGGCCTCGACAGCCGTATCACCTACGTGATCGACGCCGACGGCAAGATCCTCAAGGTCTATCCCAAGGTTGACCCGTCCACGCATCCGGACGAGATCCTGCAGGTGCTCGCCGCGGCACCGCCTATCGCGCCCGCGCCGGCGCCGTCGGCGGCGCCCGCCGCGCCCGCGGCCGCTCCGGCATCCAACAAGGCGGCTTCGGATTAGCAGGGTGCTTCTGCCACCGGTCGAAAATCGTCTTTCCGCACCCTGCTAGGGGGGCGGTCGGGTAGCGCCGCCGGCGATCGCTTCGCCGGGCGGATAGCCCAGGCTTATCGCAAGCATCACGGCGGCGGCGGCGACCCGCTCCGGATCCGGCTCGCGGCGCGCGATCGCTTCGAGCGCGCACAGATGGGCTGTTACGGTGTTGCTCTCGCTCTCTCGCGCGCATCCGAGAGCGTCCGGGTCGAACAGGGCGTCAATCAGGGGATTCGGATCGAAGCCGGATTCGGCCGTGGCTTCGCGAAACGCGCGGCGCCGGAACTCGCATGGCTCTACCTTGTCAAGGTCGGCCGGCATCGCAACGCGTTCGCGCAGGAGCCCGATCAACGGACGGTAACGCTCGATGGCCTCCAGGTATGGCGCCACGCCTTGTGTCGCCAGGAACTGCCCGACTTCTCCCCGATCGCCGTAAACGCCTACGGAGCCCGGTGCCGGTTCGAGCGCGATGAAACGTTCGACGCATCCGTCGCGTTCCATCCCAAGCGGATAGAGCCGGCAGGCTAGCGGACGCCCCGGATGGAGCGTGCATCGCGACCCCGCCAGCGCCGGACACGCGCCGTCGGCCGCGAATTTCAAGATCGAGCCGCGCCGAATCGTGAAGCGGCCTCGCGCCTCGCCGGTCGTGATTCCCGCCGCGCGCGCGATCCGGAGCAGGTCGTACGGCGACAGCGGAACCACCTTGTTGCGGCAGCAGAGCCCGCAGGCGTTGCAGAGGTAAGAGAAGCGGCTCGAGCGATCCATCGCGGGCTACCGGCCCCACCGTGTGAGCGCAGCATCGCTTTTCGGACCTCGGAAAGGGGAAAATCGCCCCTGAAAGTCCAAGAAAAGCCCTTTTTGCGATTGAGCCCTGAAATCCGCCCCATTCCAATTTACCGTGGTTTTACCGGCCCGCAACCTTTGGCCGGGGTCCAGGGTCCGGGATCGCCCGCCCCAAGGCCGCCAAACGACCGCCAGCTTCCGACGGACTTAGCCCGTGTCGCGCGATCCAGGGCCTTCTGGCAGCGGCGGTTGCGACCGACGCAGAGACGACTCCAGCGTTGATACGCGCCGTCTCCTGGCGCCGCTCGCGGTTAAACGCGCTTTGATTATCTCTGACCGCCTATGATAAAACCCTGCATGTTCCCGGTTGTAGTGACACACAGTTCCATGCCAGGCTCCGCTAGCAGCATTGTTATGCTCTGCCAGTTTGGAATAGGAGCATAGCTACCCGCAGCTAGGTTCAACGTCCCCGTCAGAAACTTCCTCGAGCCACCGCACGTGGGCCCCGTTCCCTGAATAAACTGCAGAGTCCCGGCGGTAATTGCCTCAACCGACACGCCGCAGATGTAGTCGCTTTTTCCAGGAACCGCCCCGATAAGCACATCGGTTGCCGGTACTGCCGTAGTGCCATTTGCGATGACAGGTGACGAGCCCTTTTGCACCGTCGGGTCCGAACAGGCGTCGGTTGCCGCTGCCTTAGAAACACTGAAAGCGGACCAAACCAATGCCAGTGTGAGCGCCAACACAAATGAAAAGCCATCTCTCTTAACCATCGTCTTTCCCTCCGTCTGTTTTTTCGCTGCTTTTTCCTGCACTTTCGCGCTCGCGCGCGCCTCGCGTCGGGCCGAGTAAGCGTCGTCTCACGGAAATGGCAGCTGTAGAAGCTGGAGAGCGGTAAAAGTCCCCCCGGCACAAGAACCGAGTCTATTACCGGACGGACTGATGCCGACTAGCACGATCTGGGAAAAATGCCAAGCGGCGCCCGCGCAAGCACCTACAGCAGTCGTTCCTGCGCCGAAGCCGGTGACACCCGCGTCGTCGATGTAGCCCCCTCTCGGCCCCGGATGTTTGTGCGCGGGACATGGGTAACAGGTGTGCGAGGACATGGGTAACACCTAACCGGCATGCTGGACCTCCACCAGGAGGTGACCGGGATGCCGTGGCGGGAGGTTACTCGAGTGTCGTTGCGGGAGGAGTTCGTGCAACTGGCGATGCAAGCGGGAAGCAATCGGCGTGAGTTGTGCCGGCGCTTCGGGATTTCGGCCAAGACCGGCTACAAGTGGCTCGCGCGCCATAGGCGGGAAGGGCCGAGCGGACTTAAAGACCGCTCGCGCCGCCCGCGGCGCAGCCCGGCGCGCACCGCAGCCGGGATTGAGCAGGAAGTAATTCGGCTGCGGGCGCAGTCGCGCAACTGCTGGGGCGGCCGCAAGTTGTCCCGTCAACTGCTCGGCCAAGGCGGGCCGCACTTGGCGCCCAGTACCGTGACCGGCATCCTGCGCCGCGCCGGCTTGCTCAACCCCGAGCTGGCCGCCGCAGCTACTCCCTGGCAACGCTTCGAACGCAGCGGGCCTAATCACTTGTGGCAGATGGATTTCAAGGGCCACTTCGCGCTGCTTTCCAACGCGCGCTGCCATCCGCTGACCGCACTCGACGACCATTCGCGCTTCTCCCTGGCGTTGCAGGCCTGTGCCGATGAGCTTGGCGACACCGTGCGCGCGGCGTTGACCGTGGTCTTCCGCCGCTACGGCTTACCGGCCGCGATGTTGATGGACAACGGCGGGCCGTGGGGCGGCCGCGAGCATCCCTACACCCGGCTCGGCCTGTGGCTGATCCGGCTGGGGATCAAAGTCATCCACGGGCGTCCCTGCCATCCCCAGACCCAGGGCAAAGATGAACGCTTCCATCGCACCTTGCGGTTCGAACTCTTGCGCCACTTCAACTTCACCGACCTCGACCATTGCCAGCGCGAGTTCGACCGCTTTCGCGACCGCTACAACCTGCTGCGCCCACATGACGCGCTCGGGCTGGCCACTCCTGCCAGCCGCTATCGCCCCAGTTCGATCCCCTTACCCGAGCACCTGCCGCCGATCGAATATCCGGCCGGCCTCGAGGTGCGCAAGGTGCAGGCCGAGGGCTACTTCAGCTATCGCGGACGCGAGTTCCGGGTCAGCAAGGGGCTGCGCGGCTTGCCGGTTGCGCTCCGTCCTGGCCCCCTTTCCGACTCCCAACGTGAGGTGCTGTTCTGTCATCAAGTGGTCGCTGTGATCGACCTCAATCAAACCAATCTCACCGATGCCACCGACTAACGTTTCACCGTGGGTTGTCCACAAGTCCACAGGCGGGATCCTTCATTCGATCCCAGCGCCCGTGGACCTTGTGGGCAACCCACGGCCACCCAAAATGTGTTACCCATGTCTCCGTACACCTGTTACCTATGTCTCCCGTCCGTACATCTTTAGTGGGAGAGGGAGGACACGCCCCTCGTGCCCGTCTCACATCAACTCTTAGGTTGGCGCCTATGAGGCGTTGCCCTGGGCCGGCATGTTTCGCGCCGTTGGCGCGATATCGAGCCAAGCCGCCATGCGCCCGGCACCGCTGCTTTAAACCGCTCGCGATGCCCCCCCCTAGTGAGCCCTGCATATCATAGTGGCAATTCTGTTCTTGCTCGATTCCTTGGTATGTCATTCTCGCGCGTGGCGAGAGCCTGCCCTCGTGAGAGGGCGCGAAGAATCCCGATCTTTTGGCCCGCCGCGGCAGGCGGGATTCCTCGCCCCCCCCCCCGAGGATATTGGCCGTATACGTGCTCGGCCACGAGGGCCTGGCCAAGTCGCCGCGGTGGGTTAGGCTATTTCTCGATCAGGAGGCGGAAGACTCCGTCGCGCGCGGCGGAGCCGGTTATCGAATAGCCCTCGGCCTCGGCGGCGCGCGGGATATCGCGGGCGCCGCGCGGATCGTCGAGCAGCAGCTCGAGCGTCTCGCCGCGCCTCATCTTCTCCAGGCGCAGCTTGGCGTGCGCCCAGTTGAGCGGGCATCTGATGCCCCTCAGGTCGAAGCGAATCAGCTTGGCGCGGGTGGCCAAACGCGCGGTCAGCTCCTTGCTTTCCTTAGTGGCGCGGGCGTCCCTGCCCGCGATTCAGTCTGGTCGATTTGGCCATCCCGGTTCCTGGCTTCTCCTCTACGATCCGAAGCGCTCGGCGGCACGTCGCAGGAGCTGGCGCATCACGTCGGGACTCTGCGCGCCCACCAGGGGAAAATCGCCGATAAAGAAGGTCGGCACGCCGCTCACTCCGCGTTGATTGGCAACCAGGGCGTTGTTCTTGAGCCTCATCGAATATTGGGGAGACTTGAGCGCCTCGCGCATCGCGGCTGTGTCGATCCCGGCCTGCTTCGCGAGCGCCTCGATGATGCCGGCGTCGCCGATATTGGCGCCCTCCTGGAAGTAGGCGCGATAAACCCGCTCTTCGAATTCCTCGCCCATGCCGGCCTCGCACGCAAATTCGGCGGCTTCGAGCGCGCGCCGGGAGTTGGTCAGGACCGCGGGCGGTCTAATCGGCAGGGCGATGGTGTCGGCGAGCGAGCATATCCGTTCCCAAGCGGCTCGGCGCAAATCCTGGCCGGCTCCCTGGTAGAAGCGCTCGGCCGCCATCCCCTCAGCCGGCCATTCGGGATGGATCTGGAAGCCGCACCATTCCAGCTCGAAACCGAACTCGGGTCTGAGCCCGCGCACGATCTCGAACCCGATGTAACAGAACGGACATACGAAATCCGAGAACATCACGATCTTGAGCGCCATCGTTTTTCACTCAATACCTGACGCGCTCCGTGGTCGCGGTTTTGCGGCTCACGGCAGCAACCTCTCGTCGCACAAGGCGTCAGGCCGCGATCTGAGGGAACTATAAGACGGGGCCGCACAGCCGGTCAAAACATTTTCACTGCCTACGTCCCGTTTTTCACTGCCTACCTCCCGCGCTCCGTATCAGGCCGCCACTTCCTGCGCGCTGCCGCGCCATGTTAGTTAAAATAAGAGTTGCCCTCTCCCGCAAGAAAGCGGGAGAGGGCGCACAGTGATGGAGGAAGCGATGATTCTGGACGGCCTCAAGCTCGACGGCAAGGTGGCGATCATCACCGGCGCCGGCGGCGGACTGGGCAGCGCGATGGCAGTGCGGTTCGCGCAGGCCGGCGCCGACGTGGTGGCGGCGTCGCGGACGGTGAAGAAGCTCGAGGAAGTCGCGGAGCAGATGCGGAAAATCGGGCGCAAATGCCTGATCGTGCCCACCAACGTCACCCGCTCGGAGCAGGTCAACGCGATGGTCGCCGCAACGGTAAAGGAATTCGGCCGGGTCGACATCCTGGTCAACAACGCCGGCGGCGGCGACGAGGCACGCGGCAAGCGCCTCGAGCAGATCACCGACGACGAGTGGCGGCGCGGAATCGACACCAACCTGTCCAGTCAGTTCTACGGATGCCGCGCGGTGATTGGGCAGATGCTCGCGCAGAAGCGCGGCAAGATCATCAATATCGCATCGGGCTACGGGCTGCGCGGCGGCAAACACAACTACATGTACGCCTGCGCCAAGGGCGGCGTGATCCAGCTTACCCGCTCGATGGCGCTGACCTACGCGCAGTTCAACATCCAGACCAACGCCATCGTGCCCGGCATCTTCCCGCACAACGAGCTGATGATGCAGTTCTTCAAAGGCGGCAAGTTCATCCCGATGGGACGCGTCGGCGAGTCGGCGGAGCTCGGGCCGCTCGCGGTGTTCTTGGCCTCCGACCTGAGCAATCACATCAATGGCGAGCTGATCGCGATCGACGGCGGCGGCCTGGCCGGAGGAATCATCCCCACCGGCGTCGTGCCAAAGATGGCGGCCCAGAGCGAGTAGTGGGGCGGGCGTCCCTGCCCGCCTTCCGCCGCGCGATGAACCGTTCGCTCCACAAACTCCGATCGAGGTGACGATGGCACTCCCCGAAGGACTCAAGGACTTCTCGCTGGAAGGAAAGGGCGCGCTCGTGATCGGAGCGGAGCGCGCCGTGGGGCGCGCCGCCGCCGCGGTGTTGGCGGAGGCCGGCGCCAGCCTGCTGCTCGCCTCGCAGGAGCCGGGCACCGAGAATCTGCTCAAGGAAGCCGCCAAAGCGATGAGCGCGTCCGGCCGCAAGGTCGCGATCCAGGTGCAGAGCGCGGCCAAGCGCGCCGACTTGAGCGCCACCTGCGACCTGGCGGTCAACGAGCTCGGCTCGCTCGACATCATGGTCAACGCGCTCGACGCGCCATGGTACGCGCCCGCCGAGGCCACTGACGATTCTGCCTTCGAGCGCGTGATCGAGGACAACTTCAAGACTGTCTGGATGGCGTGCCAGGAGGGCGGGCGCGTGATGCTTGGCCGGGGCGGCGGAGTGATCGTAAACGTCACTTCGGTCCTGGCCGAGCGTGGAGTGCCGAACGCGGCGCTGTACTGCGCGGCCAAGGCCGCGGTGCTGAACCTGACGCGCGCGCTGGCGCTGGAGTGGGCCCGGCGCAACATCCGCGTCAACGCCTTGGAGGCGGGATGGGTCGAGGAGGAAGGAAGCCCCGCGGTCGGCAACGACGAGTTCAGCAAGCGCCTGCTCAAGTACCTCCCCTACAATCGCCTGGTGAAGCCCGAGGAGCTGGCCGGCGCGCTGCTCTACCTGGTCTCGCCCGGGGCAGGCTTCGTGACCGGAGAGTCGATCGCGGTGGACGGCGGCCTGCTGTGCCGCGTCTAGCAGGGTGCGGAAAAAGTTTCCGCACCCTGGCCGGGCAGCTTCAACGCTGCGGCTTGCGGCTCAACCCGCGGGCGGGAAGGTCAGCGACAGTCCGCCGTCCACCATGATTGTCTGGGCGGTGAGATAGCCGGCTTCGGGCGAGCATACCAGGCACACCACCGCCGCGATCTCATCCAGGGTCGGAAGCCGCTTGAGCGCGGAGTTGCGGGCGCAATCGCGGCTGAATTTCTCATAGTCGGTGCCGGCGTATTGCGCGTAGAGCCGCGCCGAGTCGGTGTCAACATAGGCCATGTTGATCCCGTTGACGGTGATCCCGCGCGGGCCAAGCTCGAAAGCGAAGTCGCGCACCATCGCCTCCAGCGCCGCCTTGGCCGCGCCCAGCACGCCGTGGCCGGGCAGATGGCGAATCGAGTCGATTCCGGAAATCATCACGACCCGCCCGCCCTCTGCCATCACCTTGCTCGCCTCCTGCACCGCCGCGACGAAGCCGCCGACGCTCAAGTTGAAGGTGCGGGTCAGGTTGTGCGGCTTCATCTCGAGCAGCGGCTTGAAGGCGGTCGCGGCGGCGTTGGCGATCACGATATCGAGCCGGCCGAGCTGCCGCGCCGCCTCCGCGACCATCGCGCGCACCGCCGCCTCGTCCTCCAGGTCGGCCTTGAGGAGAACCGAAGGCGGCGAGAGCTTGCGGATCTCCTCAAGCGTCTTGCGCGCGCTGTCCTCGTCGCGCCGGTAGTTCATCGCCACCACGGCGCCGCGGCGCGCGAGCGCAAGCGAGATCGCACGGCCGAGCCCGCGCGTGCCGCCGGTTACCAATGCCGTCCTGCCGTCGAACTCAAGCATCGGGGTGCATCAGTTACTGCGCGCCGTACAGGATGCGGCGCAGGTTGGGCACGATCGGAGCGCCGTCGGCGTGCAGATTGCGCGAGTTGTACTCGGCGTGCTCGACGCTCAGACGTAACTCGCCGTCGCTGCGATTGGCCGGCGTCGGCAGCGCCACCGTCCCGCTGCCCGAGGTGCGCGCCTCGCCCAGCTTGCGCCCGCCGTCGTACAGCGCCACTATCGCGCCTTCGACCGGGCGGCGCTCACCGTCCGGGCCCGCGTCGTTGTCGAGGACCGTCACGCGGATGCTTCGCCCGTCACGCGCCCGCGCGCATTCGATCGCCAGGTCGCGCAGGTAGATCATCGGCTCGGCGTACACGGCCTTGATTCCCGCCTTGACCGGCTCGACGGTCGGGTTGGCCTTGAGCTCGATGCGCTGCGCGGCCATCCCGTGGTCGGAGGTGACGGCGAACAGGGTGGAGTCGAGCAGCCCGCGCCGCCTGAGCATCTCCAGCACCATCCCGATTCTCCGGTCGGTGCGCTGAAGCGCCTCGCGCAGGCCCTCGTGATGCGGTCCGTAGTCGTGGCCCGCGCCGTCGGTAATCACGAACTCATGGGCGACGAAAACCGGCGGGGCGCCACCGTCGCAATGCTCGAACAAGGTGATCGCCTGGGCCAAGCCGCGGATATCGGCAATCTCCTCGCGCTGCATCAAATGCTTGCCGTCCGCGGCCCATCGCGGCGATACGTCGTGCAACATCTCGAAGGTCAGCGCCTTGAGGCGGTCCTTGTCGCCGACGATTCGCCGCTCGAACACCGCGTGATCGGCGCCGCGCCCCTGCGGCTCGTGAATCGAGGCGGTAATCGCGCCGGCTCCGTGAACGCGCTTGAAGGCCTCGTAGAGCGTCTCAACCTCGGTCGAGAGGTAACGCTCGGTGTCGAAGATATTGCCCTGCGCCGCAATCGTCTCGCGATGCTCGCGGAGATAGAAGGTCGGGTTCACGAGGTCGTGATGGCCGCTCCAGGCGCCGGTCAGAATCGCGGAGTGGCTGGGCCACGTGATACTCGGAAAGTTTACGGTCGAGCCGTGAGTCAGGAATGCCGCCCGGCCGAACAGCCAGGCCAGGCTCGGAATCGCGACCGGGTCGCGCGCGAGCTGATAGACCAGCTCGCTGTGCGAGAGCCCGTCGAGCAGGATCAGATAAACCCGGGCCGGGCGGTTTAAGGGATCGGCGATTTCGACCAGCGGACGCCCATCCTGGCGCTTGAGGTAAACCGGGCCTCCCGGATGGACGCCCCCGATTGCCGGGAATCCCATCAGATGCGCGATCGTCGGCGCGATATCAACGGCGCGGGCGGCGATGCGGTGGAAGCCGGGCCTCACGCCGGGGCCGGCAAACATCAGCGGCGCCCGCGACTGCACCACGTCGAGCGCGCCATGCTGGCCGGGCTGGATGCCGTAGGCGTAGCACTTGGGGCTGACGACCAGGTCCGGCCCGCGCGGGCTGTCGAAAATCTGCGCCAGCCGTTCGTAGGCGTGCGGATGGGAGAGTGCGGCGGGTTCGATAAACGCGCGATTCGGGTCGTTGTCCGGATTGCCGCTTAAGCGGGCCGCGGCCAGTTCCTCCTCGATGGTCGCGAGCGCGAACGGGTCCTGGTTGCCGATTGGGTTCTCGCCGAGCTGTTCGACCACCTTGAAGGCGAGCGCGTCCTTATCGTCACGGTAGCGCTTGAAGCGCACCATCCCGCGTCGCGACCAGACCTCGTAAGCTCCGTCGCGCAGCGTCGCGACCAGGTCAACCTGTGCGCTGGCGGGCGGCTCGCTGAGGAGAGCCAGGATGGTGCGATCGCCGGACTCGAATTGATTGCGATCGAGTCCCTGTCCCGCCATTCGCTCCGCAGCAAGCTCCCTCATCCTTCACCGCCTACGATATTCTTCGCTGCCTAGGTCCATGTATCGGGCACCTTGTCTTATCGCTCAAAGCTCTCGCATTGGCGATGATCGCGCCCGGTTGCTCCTGGCGCAATAGCGAAAGAGCACCGGCGGGTTCGCATCCCGGATTACTGAAAGTTTCACCCACTCACTCACCCACTCACTCGCAAAGGGGCCGGAACTGCACCAAGACGGTCTCGACCCCGCGGCGGTCGGTCCGTCTTGCGATCCGCCCCTTATCATCGAGGACGATCTCTTCCGCCTCACCCATCGAGGGGCTCGAAGATCCACTCAACTCCGGCCGCATCGCGTTGCCGGTAGGTTTGCTTGAGCGAGGCCGCGATCAGTGTGTTGGGGTCGATCGTCACCACGCGCCCGGTGAAACCGGTCTGCCCGCGCGCGCGGATGTGAGCGATGATCAGGGCCTTGAAGAGCACGAGCTCCGCGTCCACTTCGCGCAAGCGGCCCAGCTTGGCCTCCGCCGGGTTGCGCGCAGCAAGCGCGCCCACGATACCGCGAAGAACCTCGCCCTCGGCCTGGTAGCGGGCGTTGCGCTCGAACGGTCCGCGCCGATAGCGCACCTCGAGAGCCTGCACATAGCCGTCGGGAGCGAGGCGCGCCTCGACCTCGTAGCGGTTACCGCCCCTGTCGGAAATGCGGGAGCCGGACAGTCTTTCCGGATCGAGCCGCGTCTCTTCGATAGCGGCGATTTCGCCGCGGCCACGGATTTCGTAGCGATACTCGCCCAGTGGAGGAATCATCCGCACAAAGTGAATCATGCCGGCAGGCTGCGGAAAAGTTCCGCAGCCGCGCGTATCCCGAGCATTTTGGGTCCCGGCAGTTTCGGGGGGGTAAAGGCTGCCCGGCCACTCTTTGTAGCTGAACCCCGAAGTGCCGATGCGAATCGCGCCCGGCGAACCTGTCAGGCCCGCAACCAGCCTTGATTGCAAGAGAATCCAACCACTGGAATCGGATTGCCCCTGGCGCGCAGAGTTCAACCGTCGCGGTGCGGAATCGATTCGCAAGACACACTTTTCCTCTGGCGGAAACCCGAAAAAACGCGCAAAGATAAAAGGTAATCGAGGGGTGCAGAGGGGTGCGCGCGAGCAGGGGCCATGCTGCGTGAACCCCAAACAGATCTGAACTCGGTTCAGTTTTCCTATCTGTGGCGATCTGTTACGCTAAAGCTAAATTAGGCGACCGGGGGAAATAATTGAGAGGACTAGGCGAATGTCTGTTGCTCCAAGAGTGATGACGGTTAATGAGCTCTCGGGTTACCTCCGTGTCCATCGCTCCACCATCTACCGACTCTTGAAGAAGGGACAACTCCCCGGCTTCAAGATCGGCAGCGACTGGCGCTTCAACGTCGAAGCGATCGATCAGTGGCGGCTGCAGCAGGGCTCCTCCCTGCTCGAAGCAGAGTCGGGCGCCGGCAACGGCAGGGGCTAGGTATCGCGGATCGCGAACCGCCCCTTAGAGATCTCACGGTCCGTCTGAGAAGTCGCCTCGTTTGACGCCCGCGGACGGGCGCTGCATGACGGTGCCCATGCGCCGCCGCTCGAGATTGGCGCAAAGCGCACGGCACGGGTAGAGTGTCGGGGCGATGTCCACCGACGTTTCGCGCAAGACGGCGCTGTTCACCGAGTCGGTGATCCGCGAGATGACGCGGCGCGCGCTAAAGCGCGGCGCGGTCAACCTGGCCCAGGGCTTCCCCGATTTCCCGGCGCCGGCCGAGCTCAAGGAGGCCGCCAAGCGCGCGATCGACGAGGACTACAACCAGTACGCGATCACGCACGGCTCTGAGAACCTGCGCCGCGCGATCGCAGACAAGGCCCGTGCCTACAACGGCATCGCGTGTGACCCCGACCTCAACGTGACGGTCACCTGCGGAGCGACCGAGGCGATGATCGCGAGCATGCTCGGGGTGGTGAACCCCGGCGACGAGGTCGTAGTCTTCGAGCCGTTCTACGAGAACTACGGGCCTGACGTGATTATCGCCGGCGCGACGGCGCGTTACGTGGCGTTGCACGCGCCGGATTTTTCGATCGACCGCGACGAGCTGGAAGCGGCCTTCAGCCCGCGTGTCAAGGCGATCATCGTCAACACGCCTCATAATCCGACCGGCAAGGTCTTTAGCCGTGCGGAGCTCGAGATGATCGCCGAGCTATGCCGCCGCTACGACACGCTCGCGATTACCGACGAGATCTACGAGTACATCATCTACGACGGCGCGCGGCATATCTCGATCGCCGCGCTGGAGGGGATGGCCGATCGGACCATCACCATAAGCGGCCTTTCCAAGACCTATTCGGTAACGGGATGGCGGCTGGCGTACGCGATCGCGAGCGAGCGTCTTACCTCTGCGATCCGCAAGGTGCATGACTTCCTGACCGTCGGCGCGCCCCATCCGCTGCAAGAGGCGGGCGCGGCGGCGCTCAGATTACCCGAATCGTTCTACGTCGAGTTGCGCGCGAGCTACGAGCGCAAGCGCGCGGCGCTCTTTTCCGCGCTCACCGAGGCGGGCCTCGCCTGCCATCAGCCCGAGGGCGCCTACTATATCTGTGCCGACGTCGGTCATCTCGGGTTCGCCCACGACTTCGAGGCAACCGAGTTCTTTCTCGAGGAGATCGGAGTGGCGGCGGTGCCCGGCTCGACCTTCTACCATCACACCGACCTCGGCCGAACGATGCTGCGCTTCACCTTTTCCAAGAGCGACAAGACCATCGCCGAGGCCGCCCGCCGCCTCGCGGCGCTGCCGACCCGACGCGAAGCCTCGCGGCGATAACGCGAGCACGCCGAAAACGCGGGGTTATTGATACTTGCGGATTACAGTGACAATTCTGCTCTTGCTCGATTCTCTGGTTTGTCATTCTCGCGCGTGGCTGCCGCGCGAAGAATCCCGGTCTTTCTGCCCGTCGCGGCATCGGAATCCGGGATTCCTCGCGCGCGCCAGACACGCGCGCGGGAATGACAGAAGGAGCCGCACCAGAGCGGAATCTGCGTCACTATATTGCGCAGTTATCAATAGGACGCCTTCTTACGTCCGCGGACCAGGTGCATCGGCGGATGCTCGATCCCGCCTGAGAGATAGACCAGCACGGTCCATACGCTTCGCGTGAGCGGGTAAAACAGCATCACGCTGCCGACCGCGGCTGCGCTCAGCAGGCCGAACTTGGCGACCTCGCCCAGATTGGTGAAAAGCTCGAGCACGAGCCACAACGCCAGGAAGGTGGCGGCCGCCACCGCGTAGTCCAGGTACATCGCACCCAGCGATTCACCCGGATCCTTCCAGAACACCACCTTGCAGTTCGGACAGGTCCGGTTCATCGCAAAGTGGGACCGGAAGATCGCGCCGCGTCCGCACATTGGGCATTGCCGCGCAAACGCACGTCTGATCAGGGTCGCGAGCGGTACTCCCCGGTTCTCACGCGGTGCGATTACACGCGGTGCCATCAGTGGAGATCTTAAGCCCTCGGCAACCCGGTTTCAAAACGGATGCTCTACTAAGCTGAGCTATAGGCTCAGTACCGCGATATCACAAGGGAAAATTGGCGAAAGCAACTCGCCAAAGGCGCCCGGTCAATCATCTTTGGTCAGTCCTATTCATGCAGTGAATGGGTAATCTATTATTCGCCATCGCCTACTTCCTTTGTGTTTCTGCGGCTTTTCCGGATAGATGACTGGATGGGTAATTCACTTCCGACCCGAGGCGCAGGACCTAAGCTTCCGGGCCGGATCGCCGGGGGTCCAGCGGCCCGAAACGACCGGCAGGTCGGGGCAGTGCCGCGCGGACTGCCCTTCTTCGGGTCGTCGTGCGGCCCTGCGTCGAGCCGGAATCCCGCCCCGTGTCCGGGGCTGTGTGGCCGAGCGCCCGGCGATCCGGGCCGCAGCCGGGCCAAACCTTCCGCACCAGATCCCTTCAGCGGGCCGATCTCAAACCAGTTGGCATCCCACGATCGGGGGAGATGGACGCGGGCCTCTGGCAGGACAGAAGGGCTGATGAAATAGGTTTCTAGTTTACCTGGAGGGGGCGGGGGTCGAGCGGGGCGAGCGAGGTTTAGATTCCCGGCATGCCCGGTCCCGGAATCCCCATTCCAAACCAACCGCACGGCAGCCGGGCTTCCCGGATCAGGTCATTCGAACGACTTGGGGTCGAATCCCGCCTCTTTGCACATGTCCCAAATCTTCCGGAATCCTTCGTCACGAACGCAGGTCGTGGCGCGATTGGGATCGACGGCGAGGATTTCTGCAGCTCGAACTAAGAGGTCCTCTCTGCTGTAGAGCCGCCCGTCGAGCCAAATTGGGTAATCCTTTGGCTCGTTATGATGAATGAGCAGTTCCCATAGCGTGGTGGCCACGGGGCCATCTTTACCTAGAGTGACCTCGCCCAGCCCAGCAAGAAACCGGTGCACAGGAGACTCCCAGTCGGGAACGAAGAGTCTATTGGGCGCGTGTGACGATAACTCCTCCGCCAGCTTCGTAATCAAGTTGGGCATACCCGTCGAAAGCTTCAGCGCAACGATACCTGCCAGTACTGAGTGCCGTTTCTCCACGTCCTCTTTTGAGACATCCAACCAAACAGGGAAGATCACCCTCTTCTTCTCGATGTACTCGCGTATCAGAACGTCCATTTCTGCGTTCGGCCAACCCTTGCTCAGATACATTTTGCTTATGAGCAACACGCCCGTCCGCGATCGCGCCATCCCAGCCTCGATCGCGTTGAGTAGCGAGTCGCCCACTCTGAGGCAGTCTTCAGCATACCAAACTTTGAATCCGTGTGACCTGAGCGCCCCGGCAATTTCTGTGGCCGTCTTCTCGTCCTCGCCAGCGTATGACAAGAAGGCGTCGTAGTCCTTCAACCAATCTCGATGGTCCACATCGTACCTCCCATGCATCTCGGCCCGCCCGGCAGTGATCTATTTCGTTTTCTTCTTCTGCCCCTCCGCCGATCCTGCCCCCCCCCCGCCGCGCCCGGAAGAAAGAGCGGCCCCCGGACCGGGGACCGGGGGCCTCCTCAACGCCCCGCTTTCTGCTGTGACCCCGACGGCGCGGCCCATGGGCGGGAGATATGGAGGGTGTGTCCCGATGTTCTCAGCGCAGAACGCCCCTCTTCCTGAGTTCCATCGCGTACAAAAGCACCATCAGAACTAGTACCCAAGTTTCGGTGTAGCCAGCGGGCAGTTTTGATAGCAGGGCCAAGCGAACATCGATAACAGCCCGCAGCGCGATGGCGGCGACAAAAAAGTCAACGGCTCTTTTGCGGAGGCGGAAAAGAAAAATAGCCGCCGTTGTATTCATCGCAAGAAGAAAGGCCGCAGATAACCGATAAAACAAGTCGAATTTCTCGAAACGTGCCTTTGCTGCGGCATCCGACACTAAAAGAAGAAGTACAACAACTAGCGAGAAAACGTAGAAGAAAAATATAAACCAGACGAGCCAAGGTCGCTTTTCAGGAGCCTGTTCCGGTAAGTCGGGCTGGTTCGGTAAAGGGGCGCTGGCCGCGATGACCACGTCCTCGCCGGAGGGCCTATCTAACGCGCCGGGCTGGTCGGAATCACTCACGCGCTGCCATGCCTCGAATTGTGGAGTATAGCCGCCCCGCCCAACACGACTCCGACGCTTGCAACAGAAAACGGGAGCACTCCTCTCGCGTGGTTGAGCGCGGCGAGCGCCGCCAGCGCACACATCAGAATTCCAACAGCGGTTACGGCGATTCCCAAAGCTCTCATAACTTAGTGCCCGGACCGTTGCATCGGCTGACCCATCGGTACGCGGTGTAACCGTTTACCGTGGCGGCGATTCACCTTCAGCTTCTCCTGCCCTCGATCCTGCCCGCCGCCGCGCCCGAAATAAAGGGCAGCCCCCGATCCGGGGACCGGGGGTCGTCGCCTACACGTCACCTACCCCCATGCCATATCAAGGGTCTCCTCCCACCAAGGTGTTTCCCAACGGGGTTCCATGAATCAAGTTCATTATCTTGATTCGGCCACAATTATCGGTGATGGAATCACCGATCTGTTTGGGGGTCAGCGAAGACTGATCGCCATGGTAGATTGACCCGACCAAATCCAGTACGGCGGCCCTGACCTGATCTTTTTGGGCGGGAGTTATCGCGGAACGGGAGCCCATCCGGGCGAGTAATTTTTTGGTTATTTCTACTACCTGTGACTCCGGTACCCCCTTGTCTCGATCCTCGGCGACCCCTACGGAGAAATCGTGCATCACTTTGCAGGTTTGGATATCTTTAGCGGTGAGGAGGCCCTGCCCGATGAGCTTGGTTAGTGATGTTGGGTTGTACATGCAGATGACAACTATGCCGATCAAAAGATAACAAATTGGTCTGAAACGTTTCCACATTTCCGCGCACGCGCCCAGCACGATGATCAAACAAAACGCAATTATTTTGAAACCCATTTCGGTGATCCCCTAGACGCAACGGCGTGGCGGAGCTTCACCTTCACCTTCTCCTGCCCTCGATCCTGCCCCCCGCCGCGCCCGAAAGAAAGAGCGGCCCCCGGACCTGGGACCGCCGTCGCGCGCGCCGCGCCGGGGAAGCGCAGGTCATCGCTTTAAGTCTGGCGCTGATAAATCGCTTTGGCCATGTCCTCCTCCTGTTTGTATCCCGCATCAATATCATCGGGAAGTTTATGAGCGGCGGGTTTCACCCCTTGCTCTACGATGTACGCATAGTAGAACCAGACGGCCTTTTTCGGAACATCGAGTTTTGGACGGAACCCGCTACGGTTCAAGTCTTGGTGTGCGACCCACTTGTCTCGATATTCGCCCATGACGTTCGATTTCTTTTTGGAATGTCTCCTCGTCCAACCCAAGGTGACGTAGCAGGCCTTCTTTGAAACCGGCAGCATCGGTGACGATCTTCCCCCAATAGTGTTTTTCCCCTTTCTCGAAAAGCTTACACCATTCCAGCACGCACATATCGAGACAGGTGCCGTTCGCCAAAAGCCAGAAGGTGTTGTCTCTCTTCGCCGGGTCCAATAGATGCAGGTGCTCCTTCCACCATCCGACGCGGTAGTACGCGAGATTTCGCGCAAATGACGCACATAGTTTCAGCGCGGTCGCGAGTTTTTCTTCTCGTGGCATCTCTGGATTCGCGTGTTCGAGGCTGGACATATGACCCCTCGTTTCGGATTCTCCCATGGACGGGCAACCCGGTTTGTGTTTCGTCTCCACCGGGTACCCGCAATCGCTGCAATAGTTCCGTTCGGGCTTCATCGTGTTCCCGCCTCCTTGGCGCAAAATCCAGCCTACCGTGGATATGATCCGCGGGGTAGTCCCTACCCCCCCCGCACTCTTATCCATGCCTTCCGAAATAAAGCGCGGCCCCCGATCCGGGGACCGGGGGGACTTCCTGCGCCCCTTCCAACGAGAAGGGGCCGGAAGCCCGCAGGCCCCGGCCCCTCGCACGCGGGACGTTGCAGCTTACTTCTTCGCGCGAGCCTTCTTCGCGGCCTTCGGCTTCGCGCGATAGCGGGAACGGAAACACTCCGCACAACGACGGTCGTTTCTCGCGACAAAGGATGGGGAAAACTTCTTCGGGTCCTTGGTCCCGCAGTGCCTGCAGCCGACCCCGGTTCGGTTCGCCGGGACGCCCTTCGGGCCGACGATCTTCTCGGGCTTCTTCACGGCCTTGGCCGGGCGGGCCTTGTGGGCCGCCGACGCTTTCTTCGGCTTCGCGGCCTTCCGCCGTGCGCCCTTGGCTCCAGCAATCGCATCCACGCCGGGCTCCGGGGCGTCGTTCATTACCCCGCCGCAGACCGCGCCGCCCCATGCCCCGTTCTCGTTCTCAACAACGTGTTCAGCGTGTATCAAGTCGGGGATGAGGACTGACTATCGCCGATCCGGGGCCTTTCAGGCCGCCCAGACGGCCCCGTGCGGCAGCGCTTGCGTCAGCTTGCGGGCTTGCCGGCTTGGAGCGGAGGCGGCGGAGTGCCGGGAGCCGACGTGAAGCCGTCAGGAAGGTCGCGTAGCGGGGTGATCTTGATTGCGACCACGTCGCCGCGATCGAACTTGGCGCGGCTCGGACCGATTCCGAACAGCCGGTTGGCGGTATAGCGTTTGCTGAAGTCGTCCAGGATCTTGCCCTGGATCTGCGGATCAATAGTAATTTCCGCCTTGCCGACAAAGGCCGGGCCGTTCGCCGCGCCGATCCATACCAGGACCGGGCTGCCGCGCTTGATTCGCTTCGCCTTCCAGGTGCCCGGCCCAGTCTGGATCAGTATCGCGCCGTTGTCGGCACTGGTGGTGAACCAGACCGGAGCTGCCTTGCTCTGCGTGCCGTTCTTGCGGACGGTGGCGACATAAATCAGGCTGGCGGTGGAGAGCGCCTGCGCGTCGCGGGGTGATATTTGGGCGCGCGCCGGTGCAGTTGCGAGGATCAACCCGATCAGCGCGCTGAGCGAGATAGCAAGGGCTACGGGCCTACGCGAGACTTCCATCGACAGGTTACTCCCTTTGCGCGGCCTTCGCCGCCGCTAGCAGGCTGCTGCGGAAAAAGTATCCGCAGCCTGCTCCCTCTCTCTTGTCTCCCCCAAAGGTGGAGAGGTTGTAGGTAAGAAGCCAGTTTTCATGCAGGGTGCTTCTGCCATCGGCGACGTGTCTCGTCCCGCAAAGTGTTTTTCCGCACCCTGCTAAGGATGGCTGAGCAAGCAATGATACGCGAACCTTCAAGTGACACAAAACTCAGCTTTCCCAGAGCGGCGGCGCGACGCTCGCGGCGCTGCGCTTGAACAAGCGCGCGCCCCACAGGCGGAAACTGTCAAGGTAGACATAGATCACCGGCGTCGTATACAGCGTGAGGAGCTGGCTTAGCATCAGCCCGCCAATAATCGCTATTCCGAGCGGGCGACGCAGCTCGGAGCCGGTGCCCGTGCCCAGCGCCAGCGGCAGCCCGCCCAACGTCGCCGCCATCGTGGTCATCATGATCGGCCGAAAGCGCAGCAGACAGGCCTGGTAGATCGCCTCGACCGAGCCCTTGCCCTCCTTGCGCTCCGCCTCCAGCGCGAAGTCGATCATCAAGATCGCGTTTTTCTTGACGATACCGATCAGCAGGATGATGCCGATCAGCCCGATCACGTCGAGGTCCATGCGGCAAATGAGCAGGGCCACAATCGCGCCGACGCCCGCCGACGGCAGCGTCGAGAGGATGGTGAGCGGATGGATGTAGCTCTCGTACAGTATTCCGAGCACGATGTAGACCGTGAACAGCGCGGCGAGGATCAGAATCGGCTCGCTGGCCAGCGAAGCCTGAAACGCCTGCGCGGTTCCCTGGAAGGTCCCCTGGATTCCCGCCGGAAGGCCCATCTCACGCGCTGCCGCCTCGATTAGGTTGACCGCGTCGCCGAGCGCGACGCGCGGCCCAAGGTTGAACGAAATCGTGACCGCCGGAAACTGTCCCTGATGATTCACGGCCAGCGGCATCGTGGACGACTCGTAGTGCGTGAAGGCGCTCAGCGGAACCTCCACGCTCCCGCTACGCACGTAGATGTCCTTGAGCGTATCGGGATGCTGCCAGAACTGCGGCGCGACCTCCATCACCACGTGGTACTGGTTCAACTGCGTATACATCGTGGACACCTGGCGCTGCCCGAAGGCGTCGTACAGGGTATCGTCGATCAGTTGCGGCGTGATCCCCATGCGCGAGGCCGTCGCGCGGTCGATGACCAGGGCGGCGGAGAGGCCGTTGTTCTGCTGATCGCTGTTGATATCGGTCAGTTGTCGGATGGTGTGCATCTTCGCCAGCATCCGCGGCGCCCACTGGTTGAGCAGGTTGAGGTCGTCGCTCTGCAGCGTGTACTGGTACTGTGCCCCGCTCTGCCTTCCGCCGATTCGCAGGTCCTGCGAGGCCTGCAGGTAAAGGCTTGCGCCCGCCACGTGCGAGACCTTTCTGCGCAGCCGTGTGATCACCTGATCGGCGTTCAGCTTTCGCTGCGCGCGGGGCTTGAGCGTGATGAACATGCGCGCGGTGTTGGTGGCGCCGCCGCCGCCGCTACTGCCTCCGGTAAACGCGATCACGTTCTCGACGGCAGGATCCGTCAGCACGATGTCAACGAGTTGCGTCAGCCGCTCGTGCATCGCCTGGAACGAGATGCTCTGGTCGGCTTGCACGGCGCCTACCAGGCGGCCGTTGTCCTGCTGCGGGAAGAATCCCTTGGGAATCACGAAGAACAGGTAGATGTTCACGCAGAGCGTGGCGAGAAAAATTCCCAGCGTCAGCGGCCGATGCCGCAAAACCCACGTCAGGCTGTGGTCGTAATTGCGATGCATCCAGACAAACGCCTTCTCGCCTGCCTCGTACAGGCGTCCGTGACGCTCCCCGTGCTGTGGGCGGAGCAGCTTGGCGCACATCATCGGCGTTGTGGTCAGCGAGATGACCATCGAGACCACGATCGCCGCAGAAAGCGTGACCGCGAATTCGCGGAACAGCCGGCCGACCAGTCCCCCCATCAGCAGGATCGGAATGAACACGGCGATCAGCGAGGTGCTGATCGAGATGACCGTGAATGCGATTCCGCGCGCGCCGGTTACCGCGGCCTCATACGCCGAATAGCCCTGCTCCAGGTAGCGGGAGATGTTCTCGACCACCACGATCGCGTCGTCCACGACGAAGCCGGTCGAGATCGTGAGCGCCATCAGGGAGAGGTTGTCGATGCTGAATCCGAACAGGTACATCACGCCGAACGTTCCCACCAGCGAGAGCGGCACCGCCACTCCGGGAATCAGGGTGGCCCTCAGGTTGCGCAGGAAAAGAAATACCACCATCACTACCAGGGCGATCGAGCACATCAAGGTGAACTCAACGTCATGCACCGAAGCCCGGATGGTCGTGGTCTGGTCGAGGGCCACGGACAAGTGGATAGCGGGAGAGATCGAGGCCTGTAACTGGGGCAGCGCCTCGCGGACGCGATCGACGGTGTCGATGATGTTTGCGCCGGGCTCCCGGAAGACCACCAGCAGCACCGCGGGACTGCGATCCATCATCCCGGCCGTGCGCACGTCCTCGACCGAGTCTTGCACTTGGGCGACATCGGACAGGCGGACGGCAGCGCCGTTTTGGTAGTGGATGATCAGCGGCAGATATTGGTCGGCCTTGAGGAGCTGATCGGTGGTGCTCAGCGCGAGCGACGTGGTCTCGCCGGCAAACTCGCCCTTGGGACGGTTGGCGTTTGCACTGGCCAGGGCACTGCGCACGTCCTCCAGGCCGATTCCATAGCTGTTCAAGGCGGTCGGATTCACGTCCACGCGGACCCCGGGCAACGCACTGCCTCCCACAAATACCTGCCCGACTCCCTCCACTTGGGAGAGCTTCTGCGCAAGGATTGAAGACGCCGCGTCATACATCTGCCCGGGACTTTGGGTGGCGGAGGTCAGCGCGAGAATGATGATCGGCGCGTCTGCCGGATTCACCTTGCGGTAGGTCGGATTGTTGGGCAGGTTAGTCGGCAATTGGCCGCGGGCGGCGTTGATCGCCGCCTGAACGTCGCGCGCCGCGGCGTCGATGTTGCGGCTCAAGTCGAATTGCAGGACGATGCCGGTCAATCCGAGCGAACTGGACGAGGTCATTTCGCTCAGCCCCGCGATCCGCCCGAACTGGCGCTCGAGCGGAGTCGCCACCGCGGACGCCATCGTCTGCGGACTGGCGCCGGGAAGGGTTGCGCTGACCTGGATGGTGGGGAACTCGACCTGCGGCAGCGGCGCCACCGGCAGGGTGCGGAATGCGACCACGCCGGCCAGGGCCAGCGCGATGGTCAAGAGGACCGTCCCGACCGAGTTCCGGATGAAGGTTTCGGAGACGTTCACGAGGCCTGTGCCGGCGCGGACTCCGCATAGGCGCCCGCACGCAGCTTCGCCACCCGCGTCGCAAGCCGATCGAAAGCTATGAAGATCACCGGCGTGGTATAGAGGGTCAGGATCTGACTCACGAGCAGCCCGCCGACGATTGCGATTCCGAGCGGGCGGCGCAACTCGGCGCCGGTGCCCCCTCCCAGCGCCAGCGGCAGCCCGCCCAACAGCGCCGCCATCGTGGTCATCATGATCGGCCGAAAGCGCAGCAGGCAGGCTTGGTAGATGGCCTCGACCGGGCCCTTGCCCTCCTTGCGCTCTGCCTCCAGCGCGAAGTCGATCATCATGATCGCGTTTTTCTTGACGATGCCGATCAGCAGGATGATGCCGATCAGCGCGATCACGCTGAGGTCGGTGCGACAGATGAGCAGGGCCAGTATCGCGCCGACGCCCGCCGACGGCAGCGTCGAGAGGATTGTGATCGGATGGATGTAACTCTCGTAGAGCACGCCCAGCACGATGTAGACCGTGACCAGCGCGGCGAGGATCAGAATCGGCTCGTTCGCCAGCGAAGCGCGGAACGCTTCGGCGGTTCCCTGAAACGCGCCCTCGATACTGGGCGGCATCGCCAGCTCGCGCTTGGCCGCCTCGATGGCGTTCACCGCTTCGCCCAGCGCGTAGCCGGGGGCGAGGTTGAACGAAATCGTGACGGCTGGAAATTGCCCCTGATGGCTGACGACCAGCGGCGTGGTCCCCTGCTGGTATTGCGTGAATGCGCTCAAGGGCACCTGGCCTCCGCTCGTGGAACGCACGTATATGTCATCAAGCGCCCGCGGATTTTTCTGAAAGTCGGGACCGACTTCCAGCACTGCGTGATACTGGTTCAACTGGGTGAACATCGTCGATACCTGGCGCTGTCCGAAAGCGTCGTACAGGGTGTTGTCGATCGCCTGCGGCGTGATGCCGAGCCGCGAGGCCGTGCTGCGGTCGATCACCAGGCGGGCTTCCAGACCCGTGCTCTGCTGATCGCTGGCAACGTCCTCAAGCTCAGGCAGCGCCTGAAGTTTCTGCAACAGCCGGGGCGCCCAGTTGCGCAACTCCGCGGCGTCGGCATCCTCGAGGCTGTATTGGTACTGCGTGCGGCTGACGCGATCCTCGACCGTCAGGTCCTGCACGGGCTGGAGAAACAGGGTGATTCCATTTACCCGGGCGAGCGCGGGCTGAAGGCGGGCGGTCACCTCGCCGACGCTGACCCCGCGCTCATCCAGCGGCTTGAGGTTGATGAGAAAGCGTCCGCTGTTGACGGTGGTGTTGGTTCCGTCGATGCCGACGAAGGACGACAGGCTCTGCACCGCCGGATCTTTCAGAATGACGCGCGCCAGCTTCTGCTGCAGGCCCACCATCGCGACAAACGACACGCTCTGCGGCGCTTCCGATACGCCCTGGACCACGCCGGTATCCTGAAGCGGAAAGAAACCCTTGGGCACGATGATGAAGAGCAGCACCGTCAGGACCAGCGTGCCGACGGCCACCGCCAGCGTTTCGCTCTGATGGCGCAGCACCCACTGCAGGGTCCGGTCGTAAAAGCGGAGGGTCGCGTCCCAAGCGCGCTCGGAAGCCTGGTAGAGCCGGCTCTGCTCGGCCGCCGGCCGATGCCGCAGCAGCCTGGCGCACATCATCGGCGTCAGGGTCAGCGAAACGATCGCCGAGACCAGGATCGTGACGCTCAGCGTGACCGCGAATTCGCGGAACAGGCGCCCTACGATGTCGCCCATGAAGAGCAGCGGAATCAGCACCGCGATCAGCGAGACCGTCAGCGACACGATGGTGAAGCCGATCTGCTTCGAGCCTTTGAGGGCGGCCTCGAGTGGCGCCTCGCCCGCCTCAATGAAGCGGGAGATGTTCTCGATCATCACGATCGCGTCGTCGACCACGAACCCAGTCGAGATCGTCAGCGCCATCAAGGTGAGATTGTTGAGGCTGTAGCCGGCCAGATACATCACGCCGAACGTTCCGACCAGCGAGAGCGGCACCGCCACGCTGGGGATAACGGTCGCCGACAGATTGCGCAGGAACAGGAAGATGACCATCACCACCAGTGCCACGGTCAGCATCAACTCGAACTGAACGTCGCGCACCGAGGCGCGAATCGTGGTGGTGCGGTCGGTGAGCACCGAGATCCGCACGGAGGCGGGCAGCGAGGCCTGCAGCCGGGGCATCAGCGCCTTGATCCGATCGACCACCGCGATGATGTTCGCGCCCGGCTGTCGCTGGACGTTGAGGATCACCGCCGGCGCGGTATTCATCCAGGCGGCCTGCTTGACGTTCTCGGCATCGTCGATCGCCCGCGCGACGTCGCGCAACTGCACCGGCGCGCCGTTGCGGTAGGCCACGATCAGCGGCCGGTACTCACGGCTCGAAAGCAACTGGTCGTTGGCGTCGATCGTGAACGCCTGACGGCTGCCGTCGAAGTTCCCCTTCGCCTGGTTGACGTTGGCCTGCGAAATGGCCGTGCGCAGGTCCTCGAGCGTCAGTCCGTACGAAGCCAGCGCGGTCGGATTCGCCTGGACCCGCACCGCCGGCTTTTGTCCGCCGCTGATGCTGACCATTCCCACTCCCGTCACCTGCGAAATCTTCTGCGCCAGCCGCGTGTCGGCCAGATCCTCAACCTGGGAAAGCGCGAGCACCTTCGAGGTCAGCGCCAGCGTCAGGATCGGCGCGTCGGCGGGATTGATCTTGCTGTAGATCGGCGGGTTCGGCAGATCGGTCGGCAGGTAGGTCGCAGCCGCGTTGATCGCCGCCTGCACCTCCTGCTCCGCCACGTCGATGTTGAGCTCGAGGACGAACTGGAGCGTGATCAGCGAGCTGCCGAACGAGCTGTTCAACGTCATCTGCTTGAGGCCCGGCACCTGCCCGAACTGGCGCTCCAGCGGCGCCGTCACCGAGGACGCCATCACGTCGGGACTGGCGCCCGGATAGAACGTGAGCACCTGGATGGTTGGATAATCGACTTGCGGCAACGCCGATACCGGAAGCATCCGGTAGGCGACGGCGCCCGCGAGCAGGATGCCCGCCATCAGCAACGAGGTCGCGACGGGCCGCAGGATGAACAGCCGCGAAGGATTCATTGCCCGTCTTTTTGGGCGCTCGCGTTGGCCGCTGACTGAAAGCGCACTCTCGCGCCCTGCTGCAGCTTGTCAAGTCCGTCGGTCACGACCAACTCGCCCGGCTTGAGTCCGGCGCTGATCGAAGCCGTCTCGTCTTGGATCGCGCCGATCTTCACGTTGCGCACGTCAACGGTCTGGTCCGCCCTGACCACGAAGACGAAGGCGTCCAGCGAGCTTCTCTGGACGGCGGCCGCCGGTATCAGCACGGCGTTGCGGATGGTGTCCACCAGCAGCTTCACGTTCACGAACTGGTTGGGAAACAGCGAGTTGTCGTAGTTGGGAAAGCTCGCCTTGAGGCGGATGGTGCCGGTGCCCGGATCGATCTGGTTGTCGAAGGTCAGCAGCCAGCCGGTCGCCAGTTTCTTCGTCAGATCGCGATCGTAGGCGTCAACCGGCAACTGCGATCCGCGCTTCAGGTCACTCAACACCCTGGGGAGATCGTCCTCCGGGATGCTGAACAGCACGGCGATCGGCTGGAGCTGCGTGATCACCGCCAGGCCCTGGGTATCGGTCGCGTGAACGATGTTGCCCGGGTCGATCAGGCGCAGCCCGATACGCCCGGTAAGAGGCGCAGTGATCCGGCTGTAGATCAACTGAAGCTTGGCGTTGTCGATGCTCGCCTTGTCGCTGACCACCGCGCCTTCGTACTGCCCCGCGGTGGACTGCTGATTGTCGAGGTCCTGCTGCGCGATGGCATCGTGCGCGAAGAGCACTCGATCGCGTTCCGCGGTTACTTTCGCGTTGACCAGCGATGCCTGGTCGCGCGCCAACTGTCCTTCAGCCTGGGCGAGTTGGACCTGGAACGGGCGCGGATCGATCTCGGCGATGAGGTCGCCCTCGTGCACCAGTTGGCCCTCGGTGAAGTCGACCTTCATGAGTTGGCCGTCGACGCGGCTCTTGACGGTAACGGTGTTGAAGGGCGTCACCGAGCCGAGCGCGGTCAGGTAGCGGTTGAGGTCGCCAACCTTTGCCTGCACGGCTGCGACCGGAACGCCCTGGTGGGCAAGCGCCGGCACAGCATCCGCGGTACGCGCTCCGCCTGTCCGGCTGAGTAGAAGGTATGCGGCAGCGCCGAGAATCAGAGCCGCGGCCAGCCAGACCTGCCAGCGCAGGCCCGGCGTCGCGGTGCGGATGCCGCTCGCTTCTTCCTTCCCGGAATACATCGCTTCGAGTTGTTCGGTCGCCGGAGTGTTAGGTCTCATGATCCCGTAATTTTACCACCTGGTCCAGCCCTGACGACGGGCTTGCGCCCGCGAGCGGGAGCAGCGCAAATGCGGTTCACCGCAAATGCGGTTTACAGGGATTATCGCAATTATGGACTCGTGAGTCCATATCTGTTGAAATGGACCTTGCTGACACGCTCGGATACCACCACCGATGGACAAGGCGCACAAGAAGCGGAGGACGATTCATCATCGGCCCGGTCCAGCAGGCGCGGCGCGCTCTTTCACCGCGATGCCCGCTTCCCCTTCGCGGACTCAGGGCTTCGGCTCAACCGATACGGTTGGCAACCTCGCCACGGACTCGAACGAAGCGAGCGTATCGGTGAAACACCGGCGCGGCCGCCGTCCCATCCCGCGGCTGCGCGAGAGAATTCTACGCAGCGCCGCGGAACTGTTCGGCGAAAAAGAGTTCGATCACGTGCTGACCGAGGAAGTCGCCGCGCGCGCCGGGGTGGGCAAGGGCAGCGTTTACCGGCAATTCCGGTCGAAGGAAGAACTTTACGGGGCGGCGGTGATCGACGGCTTCGTCGAGCTGCGCAAGCAGCTCGAGAAGGCTCTGGCCGGCACCAAATCCGTAGAGGAGCGGATCGCCACGATCGTCCGCCATACGCTCGCCTACTTCTGGGACCGGCGCCGGTTCTTCGTGCTGCTGCGCGATCCGGCCTTGCTGCCGCGCCGGCAGGAGAACCTCTATCGCAAGGAGCGCGAGCAATTCTCGCTGCTGATCAGCAGGACCTTGGCCGAAGGAGCGCGAAGCGAGTTGCTGCGCGGAGACCTCGATTTCCAGCTTGCGGCCGAGTCGCTGCTCGGGATGATGCGCGGGATTCAGCGCTACAAGCGCGAAAACGTCGGCCTGGATGAAGCGGTTCACACCGTGGTCAGCCTTTTTCTCGACGGCGCTCACCTCACAAACGCTCGAGCCGCTCCCCGTCAACTCGCGAAGCCTTCTCCGTAGGGGCCGTTCGTGAACGGCCCTCTACCAAGGAACGAGGAGTTCCCCCCAACCAAAGGGGGCTGCAAGGTGCGCGTGACGTCGTTGAGGGCCGTTCACGAACGGCCCCTACGGCGGGGAAAAAGGATCATTATTGGTAACACCGGCCGGAGCCTGCGCTCAGGCTTCTCGAAGCGTGCCGGTTCTTCTCTCCATCTTTCTTGTAGTTCGATGCCGGACGAAAGGTGAACTGCCCGTTATTTTACTGCTCCTCCACGCAGCGCTTTTGAATCTCGGTCTGAGCACGGTCGGTGTCGATCGGATTTAGGTGGGCGTGGCCGGTCAGGACGCCCCATCCGATCTCTTCGCGGATGTAGTACGCAATGGGGCGCGCGTGGAGTTCGACTTCGTCGGCGGTTTCAGTATGCACGCTGCAAACGATCTTCCCGGCCGGGACTGCAAACGCGTGATAGCCGCCGGGGCCGATCCGCGCGGTCTCCTCGCCGCACGTCACCGCCGGACGCAGCAGCGACCCGAAATAGCTGTACGGCCTGTACACGTAGATCACCGCATCATTGGCCGGCGGGCGGGCCTCTTCGAACGGGCGCCCCTGCACCGCGCATCCCGCGCTCAGGATCGGCGCGGCACAGAGCAGGATTGCTGCCAGCCGCTTCATTGGCCCGACGCGGCGGCGGGAGGCTTGCCGGAACCGGCAAGGGCATCCGCGAGCCGGTCCGCGTCGAGGTAGAGCTTCCAATCGATCCGCTCCCGGACCGCGTCGCGGGCAGCCTGCTCGAGTTCCTGGTGGGTCGGCTCCGAGTAAAGGTTGTAGGACTTCGAGACGTGCTCCTTGGCGGTGTAGTCGCCCAGCACCCGGTCGCCGTCGGCAATGGTCAACGATGCGAACGCGGTGACGCCGTAATCGCCGAGCGGGGCACCCGCGTAGGTGACCGGATCGAGCGCCGAGATTATCAGCGGGATGTGATACTCGTCGTGGATCAATTCCTCACGATAGGAAAAGCTGATCGGCGAGGTGTCTGCCAGCGACATCGCCACTGAGGGCGGAAGCTCGCTCGGATCGCCGCTCACCAAGCGGCCCCGAAACGGCAGAGGCCGCGCCGGCTCCTGCACCACCCGAGGCGCCACCACCGCTTGCTGCGCGCCGCATCCGCACGCGCCGACCGCGGCAAGAAACATTGCCGGCGCAAGCAGGCATAGCATGGCGGGCATACGCCGCCACTGTAGGCGTGCGTGGGAAAGCGGCGGCTCAGCGACGGCAGGCGCCACCCCTATAGCCTACCATCGCGGCAGACCGGGCAAAGAGCGGTCAGCGCGCGAGCCCGCGACGGCGGCGCCTTGACTTGCCGGCCTGCAAGGAATGAAAATCCACCACTTTCCCGCTCGTTCCTCGAACGCGCAAGCGCTATCTGATTAAAGTATGGATGCCGCAAACGCAGGCCCGCTGTCCGTACTCGTGCTCGGCCTTGTTCTGGGCATGCGGCACGCGACCGACCCGGATCATGTGGTGGCAGTCACGACGATCGTGACGCGCGAGAGCCGTTTGGCGGTTGCGGCGCGCATCGGCCTGTTCTGGGGGCTGGGGCATACGCTAACGGTCTTCGTCGTCGGGGCCGGGATCATTCTCTTCAAGATCGCAATACCCGTGCGGCTCGGACTCGCGATGGAGTTTGCGGTCGCCGTGGTTCTGATTGTTCTGGGGATGTCGGCCGTCCGGCAGATCATTCGAGCTGCCCTGCCTGCAGCCTGGCGCGCTCCAGATGCAGACCGGACGCTAATCGTTCACTCTCACCGCCACCAGCATGGAACGCGGACCCATGCGCATTCCCACGTTCATGATGCGAACGGAGAGGCAAGTCGCAACGATCTGCGTGAGCCGCATGCCGACCATCGCTGGCCATCGACGACAGCGCTCGCCATCCGCTATCCGTTGACAAGGGCCTTCGGTGTCGGTCTGGTTCATGGGCTGGCCGGAAGCGCGGCCATCGCTCTGTTTGTGCTGGCGGCAATTCCTGGTCCCTTGTGGGGCGTTCTGTATCTGCTGGTTTTCGGCGCCGGCACGCTGCTCGGAATGATCCTGATTACCACGACGATCGGCGTTCCGTTCACAGTGGCTTCAAAGCGGGCAACGGCGCTGCACGACGGACTCGCAATCGCATCGGGGCTCGTGAGCTTTGCGTTTGGACTTTTCCTCGCCTACCAGACGGGTATTGTCGATGGCCTGTTTCGCGCGTCGGCCTCATGGAAGCCACAGTAGCGCCACCGGGTGCGGTGCTGCCGAAGGCCGCGGCTCGCGGCTACCGATGGTTCAAGGAACTCGCTTCCGGAAACGCGACCGACACTATCGAGATCGCAAAGCGCGAGGGTGCCGGCGACAGCTATGTCAGGCGCCTGGTCAAGCCCGCAACCGTGGTTCGGTGGCACCGGCAGGGCTTGCGCGTATAACGATTCGTTTTTGTGTAAAAGTTGCTTAAGTAGATGTATGGTGTAGTGCCGCACGCTGAGCGGGGCACAGCCTGTCAGGAGGACCTCATGCCGCGTTGGTACGAGGACAATTCACAATCTATCGGGCACACGCCGCTGGTACGGCTCAACCGTGTCATCGATGGGGCCCCGGCTACGGTGCTTGCGAAGATTGAAGGACGCAACCCCGCCTATTCCGTCAAATGCCGAATCGGCGCCGCGATGGTTTGGGATGCCGAACGTCGTGGCCTGCTGGGCCCCGGCAAGCAACTCGTCGAGCCGACGAGCGGAAACACGGGGATTGCGCTCGCCTTCGTCGCCGCGGCCCGTAATATCCCCCTGACTTTAACCATGCCGGAAACGATGAGTATCGAGCGCCGCAAATTGCTGATCGCGTACGGCGCGAAGCTGGTGCTCACGGATGGGGCAAAGGGCATGACCGGAGCGGTGGGCAAAGCCGAGGAGATCACCGCATCCGCTCCCGAACGTTACGTTCTTCTACAGCAGTTCAAGAACCCCGCGAATCCGGCGATTCACGAGACGACGACGGGGCCGGAAATATGGGACGACACCGAAGGAACCGTTGATATTTTTGTGTCGGGCGTGGGCACCGGCGGCACCATCACCGGAGTCTCGCGCTACCTCAAGCGCACCAAAGGAAAGCCGATTATTTCGGTCGCTGTTGAGCCGGCCGCGAGTCCCGTGCTCAAGCAGTATCGAGCGGGTGAGGCGCTGAAGCCCTCCGCCCATAAGATTCAAGGTATCGGCGCCGGATTCGTGCCGGAAGTCCTGGATCTCTCACTGGTTGACGAAATCGAACAGGCTACCAACGAGGAGTCGATCCATTACGCGCTGCGCCTCGCACGCGAGGAGGGGATAATCTCGGGTATTTCGAGCGGGGCCGCCGTGGCGGTGGCCGCGCGGATGGCCAAACGTCCGCAGAACGCGGGCAAGACGATCGTCGTCATACTGCCCGACTCCGGCGAGCGGTACCTGAGTACCACCCTGTTTGAGAGCCTCTTTGATGACTAATGGAGCGGGCAATGAACCGGCGAGATGAGGAAGACGATAACGGCGGGATTGCAGGCTCGGATTGGAACCTTGACAGGATCGTCGCCGAGCTGCGCGCCTCCCGCGCTGGATCGCAAGAGGGAGGCAAACGCGAGGAGACCGCGCCGCTGCCATCGAGGGAGGCGGTGGCGCGCATCATCGACGGCCTGTTCGCGGCGCTTTTTCCGACGCACTGCGGTCTGCCGGATCTTACCGACGAGGGCATCGATTACTTTGTCGGGCACACGCTCGGCGCGACGCTACGTTCGCTGGTCAACCAGGTGCGCCTGGAACTGCAATTTGCATCCCGGCAACCGGACGAGAGCAGTCGCGATCAAGCGCGGCAGGCGATCCGGATAACACGCGAGTTTGCCGCACGTCTGCCGGAGGTGCGTGCATTGCTCGAAAACGATACTTTTGCTGCCTACCAGGGCGACCCCGCGGCCAACAGCGTCGAAGAGGTACGGGTCTGCTACCCGGGCATTTGGGCCATCACCCACCATCGCCTCGCTCACGAACTCTATCTCCTGGGTGTCCCTGTGCTCGCACGCATCATCTCAGAGCTTGCGCACTCGGCAACCGGTATCGATATCCACCCGGGGGCGAAGATCGGCGCGAGTTTTTTCATCGACCACGGTACCGGCGTGGTCATCGGAGAGACGGCAATCATCGGCCGGCGCGTGCGGTTGTATCAGGCCGTCACACTGGGGGCGAAGAGCTTTCCGGTCGGCGAAGACGGCACGCTGATCAAAGGCATCCCCAGGCATCCCATCGTGGAAGACGACGTCGTGATCTATGCCGGCGCGACGATCCTCGGCCGCGTCACGATCGGCCGCGGCTCGACTATCGGCGGGAACGTGTGGCTTACGCGCGACGTGCCGGCGGGAAGCATCGTCACCCAGGCGGAGGTACGCAGCGAGGCGTTCGACGAAGGCGGCGGAATCTGACTTCGAAGTATCGCTCCGCATCTGATCGGTCTGCGACCGAAAATTTTTGCGCTTGGCAGCTGAGGAGCGCCGGCCAGGAACCTACGAGCGAGGCGCTCGGACGCGCGCGAATTTCGCGCGACCCTCCGGAGCATCGCGCGGAGCATCGCGAACATCGCAGACTCGTTGGCGGAGGACACAGTCTCATGCGAACTGCTGTGGCTGCGCAAAACTCCATCTCGTGCGAGCTTCTTGGCTGCGGCGAGTACGGTACGATGAAACGCACGAGCTGATCCCCGATCGCGCTGGTCAGCCTGGGCAGTTGGTGTCCGCCATGGGGATTTTGCACGCAAGGGCATGGCCCGCCACACAGGGGCGACCGTTGGAGATTGCGCAGCCCTCGAAAGCGGATCAGGCGGCGAGGCGTTCGTAGCGATGGTGAAGCCCGCCGACTTGCGGAATGGCGATCACCTTGCCGCGGTTTGGCGGTTGGATGGGGCGAGGATCCGGGCAGTCTTTGTCGAGCGACAGATGCGTTCGAGAGCGGTGATAGTAATCGACGTAAGAGAACAGGACGCGGCGCAGATGGCGTTCGTTGATCACGAGTACATGATCCAAGCACTCGCGGCGAATCGAGCCGATGACGCGCTCGATGTACGTATTCTGCCAGGGCGATCGTGGCGCCGTAACGACCTCCGTGATCCCCATGACCCGAGCCCGCTCCTGAAAGCATCCCTCGTACGACGTGTCGCGGTCTCGCAGCAGGTAGCGTGGCGCGGTGTCCCACGGAAATGCCTCTGTGATCTGGCGGGAGAGCCAAGCTGCGGTCGGATGCTGCGTGACATTCAGATGCAGAATCTTCCGTCGAGCGTGGCCGAGGATCACGCTCACGTACAGCAGACGAAACGCGGCGGTGACGACCACAAACATATCGATGGCGGCGATGCCGTCGATTTGATTGCGCAGGAAGCTCCGCCAGGTTGGCGACGGCGGACCATGGCGCCGGACCATATGCCTCACGACGGTTGCCTGGCTGACTTCGATGCCCAGCTTAAGCATTTCGCCGTGAATCCGTGGCGCACCCCACAGCGGGTTGGCAACGCTCATCTGCCGGATCAACTCACGAACCTCGCGATTCACTTCCGGCCGCCCAACGCGGCGCGAGCTTGAGCGCCAGCGCCAATATCTGCGGAAGCCCTGCCGGTGCCACTGGACCACGGTTGCCGGTTTGACCAGAACCATCACCTTCAGGCAGCGCGGCCAAGCTCGGCAGAGCCAGGCCCACAGCAGGCGGTCGCCTCGACGAAGCCACGGTCGGCGGGGGCCGCTGGCGATGGAGAACGGCTAACTGATGCCTGAGGGCCAGCACCTCCAGTTCCAGGGAGACGCGACGCCGAAACCTGAAGGATACCAGAGAGGCCATTGCGGACAGGATCGTGAGCATGCTGGCCACGGTAAGGTGGCCGGTGGAAAAACTCCAACGATTACGCGCCACACGGCATTATGAGCAGCCACAGCGAGCGCGACGCTCTCCGGTATCAACGCCACAATCTTTTCCGTCATTGCTGGATTTCCCGCTTTCAAAGCGACAGCCTGAGCGCACGGCCAGTCACTGGAATCGCCATGATAGCCGGGGCATCGCTATTGCTTGTTCGAGGCCTGACTCGGGCCGCTTCGCGGGCGCCGGCCCCGAATGCCACCCCATTTCGCCGGTCGAAGGGTGGACCGGTGCCGCCTTATGCTGGTCTAGCTGTGCGGGCGGAAGGCGGAGTAGTTGTCGCCCGCTCCGCAACTGCAAACCCCGCTGCCAGAGCCATTGCTCAGCAAAAAGCCGCAGGACTCTATGAGGTCCTCCGCGTGGGTGACCTCCTCCCCGTGGAGGTCCGCCGGCGTTTGCCTTAACTCATCGGTCGAAGTGCTCACGACCCCCGTGAAAGGGGCGGCCGCTCCCACCATCGACTCGGTGTGATCCATCCATGCCCGCAACTCCGGGCCGCCGATGGTAGACTCGTCCGTCTGGCTTCCCACTCCGAGGGACGGATCGCAACCCACGCCACTGCTGCCGGCGACATTGACACCGCGAGGCGGAGGCGCACCGGGAAAGGGGGCCACCCAGTCCGGATCCATGGAAAGGATGTCGATCACGCCCGCCGCCAAGTTGCCCTTGTTGAAGCCCCAGTTCGTGGTGAGCTGGTTGATGACCGACATTGTGCGCAGCCCGTCGGGCGTCACCGGGCATCCGCAGCACGCCTGCATCTCCTCATTGTCGTCGAAGACATAGATCATGGCGCACAGCGTGCCGTTCTGGACAGCGTCATTGTGGTTCGGGTTGACGATCCGCAGCAGCGCGTCGCCGGCGCCTCCCGAATGCCCCAGCCCCCCGTAGCCGGCAGCCGAGGGCATGACGCTGGTGGCCACGTCGTAGTAACTCACCAGTATGCAGATGGCGGGGAGCTTGTCCTCGTCTGGGGGGTCTTCGGGCACGACTTGCACAGGCGTCGGGGGGTCACCGAAGGTGTAAGTTGCCGTGTAAGTGGCGCAATACTGCCCCGAGTCGCTTGCGAAAGCGGGCGAGTAGGCGACCACCGAAGAGAGCGCGACTATTAATAATACCGCCCCGAGGACTGCTGCCCTGCTCATGATTCCTTTTCCTCCGTTCCACACGCGGCAGGTGGAGTTATGCAAGCGTCTAATGCGGTTAGCTTCGCTTGTCAACTCCAAAAGGGTACCTGAGCCTGATGAATCACCTGGGCGCAAACCTTGAAAGGGTCTGTCGGGCGTATGGAATCTCCATTTTGGGTCCTGATTCGGGCACTAATATACTTGACGGACCACGATAGCTGTGCTACATTTCTAGCATGAACGCACCACGAACGCTCCGACAGGCAATCGTTTTTTTCAGCGACCCCGACAACGCGCAGCGCTTCATGACCGAACTGCGCTGGCCGGATGGCAAGGTCCGTTGCCCGATCTGCAATTCGGAGAAGGTCACATATTTGGCGAACGCGCGTCGCTGGAAATGCTACGCGAAACATGATCGCCCAAAGTTCACACTCAAGACTGGAACCACCTTTGAGGATTCTCCGCTTGGGCTGGACAAGTGGCTTCCCGCGATGTGGCTGATCGCCAACTGCAAGAACGGGATTTCGTCTTGGGAGCTACATCGCGCGCTTGGCGTGACGCAGAAAACCGCGTGGTTCATGCTCCAACGCATCCGCCTTGCAATGCAGGACCGTTCCTTCGGCAAGATCGCTGGCGAGTTTGAGGCGGACGAATCTTTTATCGGTGGCCTCGCCCGAAACATGCACGCGGACAAAAAGGCCAAGGTCACGGGCACGGGCGGGGCCGGTAAGGCGGTCGTGATGGGATTGCTGGACCGCAAGACTCGGAAAGTCCGTCTGATGCACGTTCCGAACGTGCAAGGGGAGACGCTTCAAGGCGTTGTCCGCAAGTACGTGGAAGGCGGTTCCTACGTCTACAGCGATGCGTGGGTCGGATACCACGGCCTTGATCGCGATTACGTTCACAACGTCATCGATCATGCGGAAACCTATGTGAAGGGCAACGTCCACACGAACGGGATCGAAAACTTCTGGTCCCTGCTCAAGCGTTGCCTCAAAGGCACATACGTCAGCGTCGAACCGTTCCATCTTTTCCGGTATCTCGATGAAGAAGCTTTCAGGTTCAACGAGCGCGAGGACAACGATGCGGGGCGGTTCGTCCAAGTCGCCAGTGCCGTCACAGGCCGCCGGGTGACGTACAAGGAACTGACCGGCAAGACCGAATCGACGGCTGAGCCCTTACCAGCGTAAGCAATGGCGTGGAAAGCGCCCCCGTGGTAGTCTCGGGGGCCTGAAGGCCAAATCCGAGTCAAAGTTATTGGACTTAGCGGTCAGTGACCCAGATACCGCGTTCGAGCGATTCCGCAAGGTAGGGCGGGGTATCCTAGCGGTTCCGAAAAAAGCGATTCAAGAAAAGGCATCAAAACCAGCGCGTAGCAAGCGCCCCCTTGCGGGAGCGCGTGTCTAAATAACGCGCGACAATTGTTTGGCCCCCACTCGCGCCTCCCGTGCCGCGTTCTCACTTAGTCGCCGCCTTTACCGCTTCGTATTTTGAGCATTCAGCAATAACTTTCTTGGTCGTTGGCTCCGTGCGAATATTATCGCGATTAAAGTCGCCGCTCGCAGCCGCATCCACTATTTGCGCTGCACACAAAATTAGTTCATCGGACCTGGCTGAATCCGACAACGCTGTCAGGATCGGTTTGCAGTAGTCCTCCATTTCGACGGAGTTCATAAACTTGGGCAACTGTGCTGGGTTCCCTAGAAGGCGCACCGCAAGAAGGATATGGAATCGGGCGGGTTTGTACTTTCGCTCCAATTTACCACTGCGGAACATGTATTCTAGCTTGTAGTAAGCAAACGCGGCGGTATAATACGGCTCCATCCGATGACCCTTGCCAAAGATTTCCTTCCCAACCTTCTGCTTCAGAGCTGAGTAATTTCGTGTTGTTCTGTGGGCCTCCTGTAGGAACATCGCGGCAAAAGCCTTAATAACAGTAGGCTGAGTAATAACACGAGTTTTTTCAATCTGTAGGCGATCGTACTGCCGAGAGCGCCGCTCGTAGTAGAGCTTGTACTGAACAGGATAGGTCAGGAAGAATTGCTCCAGTTGTTTCGGGAATTCTTGTAGCGCGAAAAATTGATCCTCCGTGACTTGCGTTTGACGATTAGTAGCCCGGATGATTGCATTGATTACACTTTCATCTTGCGTTCCGATTAGACGCACCGGGACTGCCACCGATTTGTCCTTTTTGTCTGCCTGTTCAAACAGTACGTGGCTCGTCTGACAGCCATTAACAATCTGATAGTCTTCAATGACAAACTTATTACCCGTTGGCCTAACGTCCCGCGCGATGATCGTGATTCCATTATTCATCAACACGAATCGACTCTTATTGTCCGATTCGAGAGTGCCCCTGATCTCTGAATTTACTTCGTTGTAGTCTTGCCAGTCACGCGGATTGCTATAGAACAAACTGCCTATCATTTCGCCGTTAACGTCGGTGACAATCTTCATGAGTTCAGGAACCGGAAGAAATCCGAGGTATGCTTGCGTAACTCCCGGCACATCTGGAATCGTCACGCGATTCTCGAAGATGAATTCGCGTTCAATCGCATTTTCGTCAGCCTGTAGAGTTTTTGAATGCCATCCGCACCAAGCGGGGTGAAAGTCACATCGCGGAACAGGTTGGTAGCAAGGAGATCGTCTATTACGGTTTGTCGGCGACCTTCCAGTACTTGATCGCCGACCCACGTCCCCGTTGTCGCGAAGTAGAGCCGACACACCGGATTGCCGCGCTTGAATTTAGTGCTATGGTTGTACACTTCCGACATTATTTCCGCGGCGGCCGAGACTTCGTCGTTTCTCGGTAAAGTGGGATGCTCGCTGAAAAAGTCCGTTACCGCAAAACCGAAATTACCAATCTTAGCGGCATCAAACGCTGGCCCCCGATCTGCTTGCACAAATATAAACGTAACGTCAAACTCGCCCGCGCGATCTATTTCTTCCAGGCTCTCGACATCGGTAATCAAGATACCATTGACAATGATGGCGATTCCGTCGATACCAGTCGCCGTACCAACCAGGATATCCTCCGTATCGAAGGTCTCGCTGTAATGTTGTGCTACCGTTATGAAAGACACAAAATGCTCGAATCTTTTGTCCTCGTCCAGTTGGGCGATTCCGCGCTCGTTTGAAAATTCAGTCAGCAGTTGTTCGGAAACCCGATCCATGACGGTGCGACCTCCGCTCATATACAGCCGACTCTGTTCTAGGGCTGCTTGGCTCATCGTACACCCCCAAAGGGTGCATAAGCCAAGGGTCCGTCAACTATATTAGTGCCGAAAATTGCGGTCTTGAGGCCCTGTTCGCACTTCTCGGGGTTGGTCAGCACGGGCGCACGGCGAAGTTGTGGGGGCTCGTCGAGGATGCGGCCGATTGTGATGACTTCGCCATCCGCGAGCCCGACCCCCAGGCAATGGATCGCGATCAGGGCGACGTTCTCCTTGATCGCCAGCTCCAGGCTCTTCCAAATCCGGCCGTTGCCGGCGACCCAGACCTTTCCGTTTCGGCCGAACATCGGAGCGATGCCGTCTTGCTGGCATTGGGCAAAAAGCGCCTTGGCGCGCTCGACCGGCGACAGCTTGAGGATTTCCGGCACTGGATCCGGCCGCCCTGCTTCGGGTCGTGCCGATTGCCGCGGTCGGGCGGGTGCTGCCGCGGACTCAGCCGATTGTGCTGGCGCGACCTGAGCCGCGGCAGACTCGGGCGGCTCTTGGACGTTGAACTGCCGCGTCGCGAGGATACGTTCGATCTCGATCCGGTGAGCCTCCAGCGCGGTGAGGTCTGCGGCTGTCAGGCGCTCATGCGGGTCTACCGCCAGCACGGTTCCTTCGCGCCGGAGCTTGAAGCCGCGGGCCTCGAAATCCGCCAGAAAATCATTCGCACGCATCGTTGACACTCGAGCTGGATCGCTTCGAAGTCTCCGCAGCAAAACTCCCAGCGGGCAAACACCTCGCGGTACGGCGTTAAGTCCCGCGTATAGGTGATGCGTACATAGCGGCCGAAAGGGACGTTAAACTCGCCGCTCCGATTGAAGCGACAGAGACCGTTATAGCCGGTCCGATTGAGGTAGTAGAACAGGCCCCCCGCTTCGCGACTCCGGGCCTTGCCCTGGGCAAGCAACTCATTGAAGCGCACCCGCTGACGGTAATAGGGCCGCTCCTGGTTCATCATTGGAAGCGAGATCGTGAAACCCCGTCTCAGCCAACGGTAGAAGTTTATGACGTGCGGGTTGATGTCGTTTAGCATGGCGCAGCGCGGCGTGAGTCCCATCGTGACGGCCAGGCCTCCACAAAACGGCTCGACGAGCCGTCGTGTGGAATGAATCTGCCAGAGCGGGCGCAGATATGGGACCTGCCATCGCTTGCCGCCCGCCCACTTGAGCGGTGGTCGCAGTCGTGACTTGGCCTCTTCCGGGGGGATTGGTGCCAGCGCCAGAGTCAGTCGCTCGCGTCATCACCGGCTGCAGGTGGTCGGGACCTCTCTTTTTCGGTTTGAGAGGTCGCTCGAAGGAGGGGGCTCGTGGAACGGGCTAAATCTCGTGTTCAACGCTGCGCGGTGTATTCCCGGAAATCTTCCGAGGAAGGCCTCGAGCAGGATTTCAACTCGTTGCAGGCTCAGCGCGAAGCCTGTGAAGCGTTCATCAAGAGCCAGGCGGGTGAGGGTTGGCGTCTGGTCAAGACCGCGTACGACGAGGGCGGCATTTCGGGCGCCACCATGCAGCGCCCGGCATTGCAGCGCCTCTTGTCTGACATCGACGAAGGCCGGATCGACGTAGTGGTTGTGTACAAGGTCGACCGGCTAACCCGCTCGTTGGCGGACTTCGCCAAAATGGTGGAGATCTTCGATGCTCACCAGGTTTCGTTCGTCTCGATCACTCAGCAGTTCAATACCACCACTTCGATGGGGCGTCTCACACTGAATGTCCTGCTCTCCTTCGCCCAATTTGAGCGGGAGGTGACCGGCGAGCGGATCCGCGACAAGATTGCGGCCTCGAAGCAGAAGGGCATGTGGATGGGAGGCTTCTGCGCCCTCGGCTACGACATCCGCGAGCGCCGGCTGGTGGTCAATCAAGAGGAATCGAAGCTCGTTAGGCATATCTATAAACGGTATCTCGAACTAGGCAGCGTCCGTCTCCTGAAACATGATCTGGATCGGAAGGGGATTGTTTCAAAGACTCGCGTATCGAAGAACGGCACGCGCTCGGGAGGGAGACCCTTCTCGCGCGGCGCCCTTTATGAACTGCTCGCGAACCCGATCTGCATCGGTGAGATCCGCCACAAGAAGGTTCGTCATCCCGGGCAGCACGAAGCCATCATGGATCGACAAACCTGGGAGGAGGTTCAGAGGCGCCTTCGCGATCAAACTGCGCGAGACGGCATCGCGAAGATCAAGGCTGCTGGTAGCGTTTTAGCGGGCAGGTTGTTCGATGAGAAAGGCGAACCGCTGTATGCGACGGGAGCGAAGGGTCGGCACGGTGGCCGCTACCGCTATTATGTTTCCCGCGAGCTGGTCAGAGGCGGCGGCCCCTCGGTAGAGGCGGAGAACGGTTGGCGATTGGCTGCAGTGGAACTGGAACAAAGCGTTGTTGTTTCGGCTCGGAGTTTCCTCAACGACCAGGCAGCCGTCGCGACCACTTTGCAGGAAGCCGGCGTATCGTCAGCCGAGATTCATTCAGTCCTCAAAGCAGCCGAAGCCAGGAGCGCGTTGCTGGAGTCAGGGCCTCAAGCGGCGCCCACCATCGCTGAACTTGTCAAGCGAGTCGATCTCAAAAGGAACGGCCTGGAAATATCGATGAATCTCGAATCGTTGCTCCCGCGCGATTCAGTGGTCAGACGAGCGCCATCCTTGAAGTTCACTCGATTCGTACCACTTCAAATGAAACGGCGCGGAGTCGCGATGCGGTTGGTGATCGGCGGCGGTGTTTCGACCCGGAAGACCGATCCGACTCTTCTGAAAGCGGTCGCCCGCGGACACAAGTGGTTCAACGAGCTCGTCTCGGGTCGGGCTGCGTTCACTCGAGAGATCGCGGCGCGAGAGCGGGTGAATGAACGCTTCGTGCGGCGTCTCATACCCCTGGCGTTTCTTTCACCTGCGATTGTCCAGGCGATCGCAGAAGGTCGCCATCCGGCAGATCTTACCGGCGAGGCACTCAGCCGCGGCATCGATATTCCCGTTGACTGGAGCAAGCAGGAAAAAGCGCTAGGCTTCGAGTCCTCCCGCGGGGGGGTGGCGAGCCGATCTGTAGATCTTCACCCTGCGGCGGTTGATTAGCTTTGCCTTCATCTGACGACTATGAACCAACTTGTGCCCGGTTTTCTCGCGGCACCAGCAAAATTCGAAACAGAGATAAAACGCCGAAATCCTCACGGTGTGGCTCGAACTCGCCGGTCTCTGGTGCCGCGAGAGATGCAAATTAGGCCCGACATGCGCGGATTTCTGGCGCACCCCGCGGAGAATCTCTGGAGATAAAGACTGGGTGGCGGAGAGGGGGGGATTCGAACCCCCGGAGCCACGAGGGCTCACGTGATTTCGAGTCACGCCGGTTAAACCAGACTCCCGAACCTCTCCGCAACAGGTCAGCATCGAGCTTTGTCCCCGCACAGTCAAGCAACCGGCTCGAACCGGTACTGGGCATGCGCCCGATCACGCAGGCCGGATTGGCAGGCACCGCACGGCATCCCGCGTCAACCTTGACATTGTTGCGCTCCTGCGCTGATGTGTTAACCGCAAGTTGCAGCGCACTCGTCGAGAGGATGGGGCGACGACGCGAAGCATGCCCGGTCTTCGGGGGAAGGGGGTTTCAAGATGGCAATGAATCGATTCACGCCGGCCATGGCGTCGATGCTGCTGGCGTTGACAGTCGCGGCCGGCGCCCGGCTCGCTTGGGGCGCGTCGCCATTGGTCGTGCTCGACAGCAAGGACCATCAAGTGGGCTTGTTCTACTTTCAGGGCGTTGACGGCGCCGCATCGCAAGCCGCCATTCACAAGCTCAACGGCGTTTCCTACGCTCTACCTATAACCCGCAACGAGTTCGTATCGACCGGTTTCTCTTTCGAATACACCACCACGGACTGTTCGGGCACGCAGTTCCTCACGGCCCTCCCGGTTCCCCTTTTTGTCGTACCGGTGGACGGCACGTATGCAGGAATCTTCGAGCAGACCTTGTACTTCGGGAAAGGACCGCCGCAGCAACTGAGCATCCAATCGCTGGCCTGGCCCACGGATCCGACAAAGCCCGTACCATCGGCTCAGTGCGACACGTGTTCATCGGGCTGCGGCACGATGGCCGTCGAACCGCTTGAGACTTTCGACCTCTCGACGTTGAAGCTTGTCCCTCCTTTCCACCTGTCCCAGTAACTACAAGGGCTCGTGCTGATGAAAGATCGACCTGCAACGAAGGTTCTGGTGGCGGCGCTCCTGGTGATGCTGGCGGCTGCGATGCTCCCCGCGGCGGCGCGGGCTGCTTCGACCCCTGAGGTAATCGACCGCAGAGGCGGCGAGGTCGGGTTGTTCTACTTCATGCCGATCTTCTATCGGGCGGTCCCCATCGTCATCCCGGTCCACGACGTTCTTGGAGAACTCCAAGCCCGGTGGTACGCGTACGGGGTGGCTCTTCCGCCATTAACCGACGGCGCGGTTCGAAAAATCGACGGGCGGCTTTTCGCGCTGCCGGTGTCGCGCGACGGCTTCGATTCAACAAGCTTCCTGCTCGAGTTTCAGACAGCCAATTGCTCAGGAAAGCCGTTTTTCAACGCACTTTCCGATCCGCTTCTGGTAACACCCGCCGACGGTTATTTGGCCGGCGTCTTCAAGCACACGCTCTACTTCGGCAAAGGCCCCGCGCAGAAGGCCAGCTTCGGGTCGGTCGCTTTCGTGGACGATCCTACCAAGCCCGTAACAGCGGACCAGTGCGGCACGTGCCCGTCGGGCGGGTGTGGCACAGTGACAATCGAGCCCTTGGAGAGCTTCGATCTCTCGACGCTCGATCTCGTTCCTCCATTCCATCTCTCCCAGTAGCCGCAGAAGCATCCTGCCGATGAATAACCCCCGTTTAGGAAACCGGGCGGACGGTGTAGACGCCGGCGAAGCCGGGCGGGCGCCAGCCCTTGTTCGCGCATGGGATGCAGACCGTGAATTGTTTGGGACGGCCGTTTTCGCGGCCTGCCAGGCTGACCATCGTCTCGGTCGAGCCTGGCTTGTTGCACGCCACGCAGGTGGCCGTGAGCGCCTTGTTCTCCTTGGCCTTTTCGCTCGCCATCGCGGTGCCTCAGGGTAATTGTTCATCGGCGCGAGGGGAAGGCCGTCGTCGGACCTAACGCCTGGCCCGGCTTTGCACCCGAAAGGGCAGGCTGCACATAAAGTCCCCGGCCTGCACATAAAGGGCCGGATTAGCTCGCAATCCGCGTTACTGTGGAAATGCGATGGCGCAGCCCTTAATCTCTGGACGATGTTTTACAGATATGCGCTAAGTTTCGTGAAGCTTACGGAGCGTTTGACTGCCATCCAGTCAGCGCTGCGACGGGCGTCAGTTTCCGGAACAAGAGTGATTTCTACCGCGCATCCTGTGCTAGTTAGAGCCAAATTGGGCCTTAAAGTGGCGACCCAGCACTGTGAAACGCTAGGATTGAGAGCGGCTGGAATACAAGCGCATCGTTTGAGCTTGAGATTGGAGAATCCGACGGTTGACGTTGCGGAATTTAGAAGCGGACTCGCGGACCTGTGGAGCAGGATGAAAGATGACCTTGAATCCTGCTGGTTCTTATATGTCGCAAAAGAGGACCATTACGAACAAGAAGAATTATTTGGCTCAAGGGTACGCATACGTTTCCCCTCTGCCGCTGATGACATTCAAGAAGCGGGCTCTTGCTTTGCGCTACGCCGCTGGACGGCAACCGTCCACCATTGCATGGGGATCATGCAGGCGGGGTTAATTGCCTTAGCAAAGCATCTCCATCGAACTGTCGTTTGAATTGCTGTTCGAGCCAACTTTTCCCAAACCACCGGAACGCCGCGTATGCAACGGCAGCGCTACCTCCACCGACTGCGAGCACCGCGCCTAGCGATGTAAACACCTCCTGGAGCGCTTGCTCAAACGATATGTAGCTAAACATAGCGTCCCCGGAGCGCCTTGCCTTCGAAATAGAATTGCATTTCTCCGAAGGTCCGGCGCTTCCAGGTACAACCCAACGTCTCCGGTTGAAGGTAACGCGAACCGATCATAGACACATAGTCAATCCGCGCGGTCCAGTAAGGGTTCACTTCAGGTGCTCGGAAGCAAACCTCCGAACCCATTTGAGCATGTCCTCGACATCCGTTTGTTTGAACTTCCCAAAATGCCCGTGATCGGCATTGTTCCGAATGTCCGCGAAAGCGGTAATCTGTTTCTGCGTCAGGGCATTGTAGATGGTTGCCTTTGCTAAAGCGACGTTCAGACCGTCGATTTTGGTCTTCGCCGGATAGGGAATCTTCGCGGCGTCGGAGATTTTTCTTAGGGTGTCCTCCAGAACTGCGCCAACGAGGGATGCCGCGGGACCAAAATACCCTCCAGCGAGCAACACCTCCGCCTGCTCTAAGAAATCCCCGAGGATTTCTGCCTCGGTTAGTGCTTTCAGGTTGAAGAGAAGCCCCCCTTCAAAATCCGCCTTGGCAGCCTCCAGAAGTCCTACGACCCCCGCCAGTCGCGTAGTACTAGTGCTTCGACCCATGCGTAAGGATCACAGGATATCTTGTGCTGGGGCGGAAGATTTGATCAAAAGGTATGCGTGGAACAGGGCAAGCGGAGGTGGCGGAGGTTTCCGGGGTTGCGGTTGACGGCAGCAGCGCGCGGGGCCTTGAAGGAGAAGCGAAGAGGCAAGGTAGCATCCGGGCGCAGTTGGCGGCGAATTCGGATCCTGGAGTTGCTGGATCAGGGATGGAAGCTTGCGCACATCGCGGCTGCGGTGGGCGCCTATCTGCGGGAGGTGCGGCGAGTGGGCTGGCGCTATTTGGAGCGGGGGCTGGAAGCGGCGCTGAGCGACGACCCGCGCCCCAGGCCAGCGAAGCTGCTCGATACCAAGCAGCAGGCCGCGATCGTGGCGATGGTGTGCGGCCCGCCTCCCGAAGGTCACTCCCGGTGGACCATCGTGCTGACGGCACACGAAGCCAAGCGGCGCGGGCTGGTCGCCAAGGTCGGGCGCGAGACGATCCGCCGATTGTTTGCGAGCCACGAGCTGAAGCCGTGGCGGGAAAAAAATGTGGTGTGTCCCCAAGCTGGACCAAGAATACGTAGAGCGGATGGAGGAGGTGTTGGACATTCTGAGCCAGCCGCTTGATGAATGCGCGCCAGTGGTCGCGCTGGACGAACGGCCAGTCCAACTGTTGGATTCGGCGCGCCCGGGCACGCCGATGGCGCCGGGCAAGGTCGCGCGCCGCGACTATGAATACGTGCGATGCGGTACCGCCAACGTCTTCTGCGTCGTCGAGCCCAAGGGTGGTCGCCATCACACCCACGCCACGCCCAACCGCAAGGCGCCGCAGTTCGCCAAGGCGCTGCGGCGGATCGCCGAGGCCCATCCGGCAGCCAAGACCATTCACCTGTTGCTCGACAACCTCAACACCCACTGCGCGAAGTCGCTCACCGAGAGTTTCGGCGAGCGCGAAGGCCGCAGGCTGTGGGCGCGTTTCACCGTTCACCACACGCCCAAACATGGCAGTTGGCTTAATCCGGCCGAGCTTGAGGCAAGCCTGTGGTCGCGCGAGTGCCTCGGGCGCGATCGAATCTCCACTTTCGCCGAATTGAGCCGTCGCACGCGCGCTTGGAACGCCCGCGCCAATCGCAGCCGCCGAAGCATCCAGTGGCGTTTCACTACCACCGATGCTCGCCGTGTCTTCGGTTACCAACGAAGCGTTACGCATGAGTCGAAGCACTAGGAGGAGAGTCAAGGTGGCCAAGCAGGTAAACGCCGGGAAGTTCTGTTCCGTTGATCTGGTTTCGGTCAGCCCATTTGTGCCATGGCGAAAGTCGGTCGCTAATCCACTGAAATTTAAGCTCCGGCGTGGACATAAGGCCTAATCGTCCGTTGCCATCGCTACGATTCAGTCCGGAATTTCCGTTTTGACGCCCCGGATAAGCATGCCAATAGCCCAACGCCGCCCTGTAGCACAAGCGGTCGGGACTTCTCCTTGGTCTTGGCTGAATCTGGTCCACGAGAGCGGCCAGTTCCATCATTTCGGCCGCGCCGAAACCCTGATCGGCCCATCTGCGGCCGATTGCCCTTGAGCGCGTCGCCCTCGCCTTACTCGATAATCAGCAGCAGATCTCCCTTTTCGACCGTCTGACCCGCAACCACCTTCACCTCGACCACCAACCCTGCCTTGGGCGCCTTGAGTTCATTCTCCATCTTCATCGCTTCGACCACCATCACTCCCTGCCCGACCTCGACCTGGTCGCCGGGCGCGACCAGCACGTTGATCACCCGCCCCGGCATCATCGCCTTCAGCTCGGCTTTCCCCGCGACGTGGCGCGCGGCGCCGTCGCGAGCCGGCGCGCGGCGGGCGCGGTCGATCAGGCCGAGGCGCACGGTGCCGTCGCGCGAGGCCATCAGGACGTACTCGCCGTCGAGATGGACCTCGAAATCGAAGCAGCGCCCATCGACGATCGCGGAGAACGAGGCGGTACCGATCTTGCGCAGGTCGACCTGAAATTGCCGCTCGCCGAGCCGGATCAGCATCGAGTTGGCGTCGAGCTGCTCGACTTCAACTTCGTGTTCCGCGCCTTCGAGCGTCGCAAGATAGCGCATCGGCAAACCCGTCGGGCCCTGCTAACGCCTGAGCAGGTCGAGCCGGCCGAGCATCTTCCACGCGTCCGGCTTGACGCTGGCAGCGGTCGCCGGCGCGCCGGCGCCGCGCTGGGCCGCCACCGCGGCGGCGACCATCGCCACCAGTCTCGCGCCGTCACCGTTAGGTAAAACAGAGGCGGGACGGTACTCCTGGCTGATGAAGTCGGTGTCGAAGTCGCCGGCAATGAAGCGCGGATGGGTCATGAGCCAGCGATGGAAATCCAGATTGGTGGAAAGGTCGCCGGCAATCAGGAACTCGCCCAGCGCCCGGCGCATCCGCTCGATCGCCTCCTTGCGATCGCGGCCCCAGGTGATGAGCTTGGAAATAATCGGGTCGTAGAACACCGGCACTTCCGCTCCCCAGTACACGCCGGCGTCGTTGCGCACGCCCGGGCCGTCGGGGAAGCGGATGGCAGTGATGCGGCCCGGGGAGGGGGCGAAGCCGTTGGCGGGATCCTCGGCGTAGATGCGGCATTCGATCGCCCATCCGCGCTGATGGAGGTCCTCCTGCTTGAAGGGCAGCGGCTCGCCCGCGGCGATCTGGATTTGCAGCTTGACCAGGTCCAGCCCCGTGACCATCTCGGTGACCGGATGCTCGACCTGGATGCGGGTGTTCATCTCGAGGAAGTAGAAATTGCGTTGCGCGTCGACCAGAAACTCAACCGTTGCCGCGCTGACGTAACTGACAGCCTCGGCCGCGCGCACTGCCACCTCGCCCATCTGCGTGCGCATCTTTTCCGTGACGAACGGCGAGGGCGACTCCTCGACCACCTTCTGATGGCGGCGCTGGATCGAGCACTCGCGTTCGAAGACATGGACGGTATGGCCGTGCCGGTCCGCCATCACCTGCACTTCGATATGGCGCGGGTGGCTCAAGAACTTCTCGACGTAAAAGCGGCCGTCGCCGAACGACGACTTGGCCTCGCTCGCGACCATCCTGAGCACCGAGGCGATTTCCTTTTCGCTCTCGACCCGGCGCAAGCCCTTGCCGCCGCCGCCGGCCGCGGCTTTGACCATGATCGGGTAGCCGAGCCGGCGGGCAAGCTCGCGCGCCTGGTCCTCGTTGTCGAGCGTGTCGGGCGATCCCGGGACGACCGGCACGCCGGCCGCGGTCATCAGCTTGCGCGACTCGACCTTGTCGCCCATCTTCTCGATCGCGTCGGCGGGCGGTCCGATAAAGACCAGGCCGGCCTGTTCGACGGCGCGGGCAAACCCGGCGTTCTCGGAGAAGAAGCCGTAGCCGGGATGGATGGCGTCGGCGCCGGTGGCGCGGGCGGCCTCGATGATGCGCGCGGTGTTGAGGTAACTCTCAGCGGCGGGAGCGGGACCGACCGGCACCGCGAAGTCGGCTTCGCGGACGTGCAGCGCGATGCGATCGGGCTCGGAGAAAATCGCCACGGAGTCGATTCCGAGCTCGCGGCAGGCGCGCATCACGCGGACCGCGATTTCACCGCGGTTGGCGACCAGAATCCGCTTGAACATGTTCTCTAGTATAGACCGCGCGCCTTAACCGCGCGCGGGGCCGCCCTCACAACGGGATATTGCCATGCTTGCGCGGCGGGTTGCGGTCACGCTTGTTCTCGAGCGCTTTGAGCGCGCTAATCAGGCGCGGGCGCGTGTCGTGCGGCATCAGCACCTCGTCCACGTAGCCGAGCTCGGCGGCCTTGAAGGGATTGGCAAAGGTGCGCCGGTAGTCGTCAACCAGCCGGCTGCGTTCGGCGGCGGCGTCAGCCGCGCGCTCGAGCTCGCCGCGAAACACGATGTTGACCGCGCCCTCGGGACCCATCACGGCGATCTCGGCAGTCGGGTAGGCAAAATTGAAGTCGCCACGGATGTGCTTCGAGGACATCACGTCGTATGCGCCGCCGTACGCTTTGCGGGTGATCACGGTGATTTTGGGCACCGTGGCCTCGCAGTAGGCGTAGAGCAGCTTGGAGCCGTGCCGGATAATCCCGCCGAACTCCTGCCCGGTGCCGGGCAGAAAGCCCGGCACGTCGACGAAGGTCACCAGCGGGATATTGAAACAGTCGCAGAAGCGTACGAAGCGCGCCGCCTTGACCGAGGCGTCGATATCGAGGCATCCAGCGAGACAGGCGGGCTGATTGCCGACCACCCCGACCGAGCGGCCGCCGAGGCGCGCGAAGCCGATCAGGATGTTGGGTGCGTAGTCCTGCTGGATTTCGAAGAAGCGGCCCAGGTCCACGACCCGGCGGATGACATCGCGCATGTCGTAGGGCTTGTTGGGATTTTCCGGGACGATCGAGTCGAGCGCTTCGTCGCGCCGTTCGGGATCGTCCTCGTTGGCCTTCAGCGGCGGATCGTCAACGTTGTTGGACGGCACGTAGGAGAGCAGCTCGCGGATCATCGTCAGTGCGCCCCGGTCGTCCTCGGCCTCGAGGTGGCACACGCCGGAGCGGGTGGCGTGGACGTTGGCGCCGCCCAGCTCCTGCATCGTGACTTCCTCGTGGGTGGCCGCCTTGATGACGTTGGGGCCGGTGATGAACATGTAGGAGGTGTCGCGGGCCATGATGATGAAGTCGGTCATCGCGGGCGAGTAGACCGCGCCGCCGGTGCAAGGACCCATGATCGCGGAGATCTGCGGCACCACGCCCGAGGCCAGCACGTTGCGCAGAAAGATATCCGCGTAGCCGGCCAGCGACACCACGCCTTCCTGGATCCGCGCGCCGCCCGAATGGTTGAGCCCGATCACCGGGCATCCGGTCTTCATCGCCAGGTCCATCACCTTGCAGACCTTCTCGGCAAACGCGCCGGAGAGGCTACCGCCGAAGACCGTGAAGTCGTGCGAGAAGATGCAGACTTGCCGCCCCTCGATGGCACCGTAGCCGGTAACCACGCCGTCGCCCGGGATCTTGCGCGCCTCCATCCCGAAGTCGTCGCAGCGATGGGTCTTGAACTTGTCCAGCTCGACGAACGAGCCGCGGTCGAGCAGAAAATCGATCCGGTCGCGCGCGGTCATCCGGCCCGATTCGCGCTCGCGCCTGAGCCGCTCCTCGCCGCCGCCGGCTTCGGCCCGCCGCGAAACCTCGCGCATCCGATCGATGTTTTCCTTGAGCCCCATCGTCAAGTCGCGTCAAAGGGCATCATAATGACCCGATTCTCCGGGACGTGCAAAGCGCCGGCGCACCCCGCAGCGACCAGAGACAAATACCCCATGTCGAGATCGCATAAAAGGCCGCGCGAAGGGCGGCAACGTTAGTCGCGCGAGCGCGGAGCGAAGCCGGCGAATTGCAGGCGGTCGCCCGGCCGGACGCCGTGGCTTTTGCAGAAGCCGGCGTTGACTTCGAGCACGTATTGCGAGGGCGCGTCAACGAACAGCAAGTCCTGCGAGTAAGGCACCGCGTTGGGCACGATGCCGACGATCTTGCCGGCGGGGTCGGCAAAGATCATGTCCAGCGCAATCTCGGTGTTTTTCATCCAGAACTGCTGCCTTGCGGGTTCAGGAAAGACGAACAGCATTCCCGCGTACTCGTCGAGATGAGGGCGATACATCAGGCCCAGATCGCGCGTGTCTTTAGTATCTGCGATCTCGACGGAGACGGCCGCGTGCCGCGAGCCATCCGGCGCGACGATCTCGATTCGCGGCCCGCGTGCGCACGCCGCCAGCGTAACGATGAGGGCGAGAACGGCGAGTAACCGGTACGAGCGCAAACTACCGCCCCGGCTCGTAAGAATGGTCCCCGCGGCCGATTGCGCGTTTAGCCGGATCGGCGACGATCTCGACCCCGTTCGATCCGCTGGCCATAATCACCACGCCGATCTTCCGCTCGGGGTAGGCCACTTATTGAGCCCTGCATATCATAGTGGCAATTCTGCTCTTGCTCGATTCCTTGGTATGTCATTCTCGCGCGTGGCGAGAGCCTGCCCTCGTGAGAGGGCGCGAAGAATCCCGGTCTTTTGGCCCGCCGCGGCAGGCGGGATTCCTCGCGCGCGCCAGACACGCGCGCGGGAATGACAGAAGCAGCCGGCCGGAGCAGAATTCTGTGTCACTAACTTGTGCAGGAATCAATAGGTTCCGGGAGGGATGTCCTCCCATGGGCGTAGCTTTCCGTCGTCGAACACTTCGAAAGCCTCTCGTGCCGATCGCAAGAGAAGTAGTCATGAATCGCGTTGAGCCAAATCGCGACTCGGACGCTGATAGGCAAGCTTTGAGTTACTCGTGAGACTATGACCGGCGAGCGCGCGAAAGGCAGAGCAAGGAACTCCTGGTCGTGCGTCAGAAAGAGAAGATCTTCGGAGTTAAGTCTATCGATGATGCCGGCATCCGGCGTGCCACGTAATCCAAGAAGGATTATGTGGTCAACCTCGCGCCTTTCTTCCCGCAACCTCCGTACCAGCGCGAGCGGAAAGTTCTCATCGAGAAGGATTCTCATCCGAGCTCCCGACGGCAGGAGGTAGATGCGCCGCCACGTGAGCGGCGTAACGGAGAGCCGCGCTGATTTGCTCGCGAGAGAGTTGGTACTCCGACTCGAGGTCCTCGGCAGAAGCTCCGGAGGCCAGGCCTCCAAGAACTGTCGCCACATCGATCCGAGTTCCTGCCAGGCAGGGCTTCCCGAAACGGATTTTGGGGTCCATTGAAATGCCTGGGAACACTTCCATGCTTAGAGTCTCCCTACCCCGGAAAACCTACCACAGATTCGCAACGGTGTCGTTCTTCAGCACGCGACCGGACCGGGTCCGGTTTTCAGGTCGGGCGATATCGCTTCCAGTTCGAGCCCGGCCGTCTCCGGAAAGAACGCGAAAATGATTATCGGCGAGATGATCCAGAACACCGTCAGGCACCGGATGGCGGTCCAGTGAGAGCCCGTGAGGCGGTAGAGCAGACCCTCGAGCAGAAGCCCGATCGCGCCACCGGTGGTGCTCGCCACCGCCAGCGTGCTCCCCGCGGTCGAGCGGTACGAGGTCGGGAACAGCTCGGCGCCGTAGGCGGCAAGGATGGTCGATGAGGCGGTGTCGAAGAACAGCTCCAGGATCCAGGCCGGGATCACCGAGTTGCTCCGCGTCGTGAACATCCACAGCGCCATCAGCGGCGCGAGCAGCGTGAACGTCCCGCCCATCAAGCGCCGGCCGAAGCGGTCGCTGAGGCGTCCGGCGACGATACTGCCCAGAATTCCGAGCGCGCCGCCGGTCAGGAACAGTATCGAGACCTTCCCGGGCGACCATCCATGCGCCTCTTGCAGATACTTGGGCAGAAAAATTCCCGTCGCGTTGCCGCCCATGCCGGCCAGGAAGGCGACTGAGACCAGCATCAAGAGGCGCCCGGGATGCGACCTGAGGAGCGCGAGCAGAGGCTCGAGGATATTGGCCGGGCGGGTGCCGGCTTCGCGCTCGCGCTCGAAGCGATGGCTCTCGGGGAGCACGCGCCTGAGCGGGATAATCAGTGCGAGCGGAACGAGCGCCAGCGCGTAGAGTCCGCGCCATCCGTAGGGAATGACGTTGACGAATCCGAAGACACCGGCGGCCAATCCGTAGCCGACCGAGGTCAGCGCACCCAGGTATCCAACCGCCCATCCCCGCACTCCGGCATCGACCTCCTCGCACAGGATTACCAGCGCTACGGTACCCTCGGCGCCGGCGAATGCGCGTGCCAGGATCTCGAAGGCCGCGAAGCTCGTCTGTCCCGGTGCGATGGCGATAAGCCCCGTGAACAGCGTGTAGCCAACGATCGTGTAGAGCAGCAGGCGGCGGCGGCCGAAGACGTCGGCATAGGGGGTGATCAGCAGCGAGAGGATATAGCCGAGCCGGATCGTGGACAGCAGGGCGCCCAGGTTTTTCTCCGCGATATGCAGCCCGGCCTGGATCTGCTTTAGCGCGAGGCTCAGCAGCGCACGGTCGTAGTTGTCGAAGAATCCCGCGGTCGCGGCGATTCCGAACACCCGCCACTGGCGGCGCGTGAAAGGCGGCAGGCGCCCGAAAAAGCGGAAGCCATGCCTGAGCGCCGGAATATCGAGGATCTCATCCTCTGCGGGCGCGGCGACCGCTATTGCCTCTTTGCTCACCGCCGGCCCCGGCCCCTAATCGATCGCCATCGGCAGCGAACTCAGGCCCCGCAGGAAAAACGAGCCCTTGTAAGTCAGCGGCGCCTCGGGATCGGCAAGCCGAAGCCGCGCAAAGCGCTCCAGCACCGAGCCGATCGCGATCGCTCCCTCGAGCCGCGCCAGCGGCGCGCCGATACAGAAATGAATTCCCTCGCCGAATGCGACGTGCTCGTTGGGGTCGCGGGCGATGTCGAAGCGATCGGGTTTGGGGAACTGCGCGGGATCGCGATCGGCCGCGGCCAGCAGCACGAATACCGCGGTGCCCGGCTCAACGGTGGTGCCGCCGATCTCGACGGCGGCCCGCGGATGGCGCACGGTGGACTGGACCGGGCCGTCGTAACGCAGCATCTCCTCGACCGCGCGCGGCATCAGCGCCGGCTCCTTCCTCAGGCGCTCGAGCTGGTCGGGATTCTTCGCCAGCGCCAGCATCCCATTGCCGATCAGGTTGGTGGTGGTCTCGTTGCCCGCCAGCAGCAGCAGCACGACGAACGCCAGCAGATCTTTCCCGTCCAGGGCGTCGGCCTGGTTGTGGGCGACCAGCGCGCTCACCAAGTCGGCCCCGGGACGGCGCCGGCGCCGTTCGATCTCTTCGGAAAAGTAAGTTGCCAGGTCGCGCCGCGCCTGATGGAACTCGGCCGGCAGGGGCGTTCCCGGCAGGGTGTTGTCGCCTGAGACGATCGTGTCGGACCAATGCTTGAAGGTTTCATACTGCTCGGGCGGCACTCCCAGCATCTCCGCGATCACCATCACGGGGAGCGCGTTGGCCAGATCGGCCATCACCTCGAACTCTGTTTTCGCGGCGACCTTGTCGAGCAGCGCTGCGGCGATCTGACGGACGCGCGGCTCCAGCTCGCGGATTCGCTTGGGCGTGAAATCGCGGCTTACCAGGCGGCGCAGGCGGGTGTGCTCCGGAGGATCCGAAAATAGCATCGTGCGCCCGCCCACAAAGGGGTCGCTCTCCTCGAACAGTCCGGGCGGCGGAGGCGGCTGGACGCTGGAGAAGTGCTGATGGTCGCGCAGCACCGCGACCGTATCGGCGTAGCGCGCAACCAGCGCGATCGGGAAGAACATCTCGAGCTTGTGCGGCGGTCCCGAAAGCAGCGGCTGGTAGTGCGGATAGGGATTGGCGCGAAACTGCGGATCCCAGGGATTGAAATAGAAGTCGCCGGTGGTGTCCATGTCGTGAAAAAAGGCCTCCGCTAGCGGCCGGTGAACTTCGGCCGGCGTTTTTCCAGGAATGCGCGCACGCCCTCGCGATAATCCTCGCTGTCGAAGCATTGCGCGACCAGTTGCGCCACCAGCTTCGAGTTGCGATCGGGCTGGTCCTTGAGCGCCTCGCGAATCGCGGCCTTGGCCGCCGCGATCGTGAGCGGCGCGTTGGCCGCCATCTTAAGCGCGTAGTCGCGGGTAAAGCTCTCCAGCTCGGCGGGCTCGACCACGATGTTCACCAGGCCCATCGCCGCCGCGGCATCGCAATCGAACAGCCGCGCCGAGAGCAGGATGTCGCGCGCGTTGGCCGGGCCGACGATCTGCATCAGCGCGATCACCCCCTCCATCGGATAGGCCAGGCCGAGCCGGGCCGCCGGTACTCCGAAACGGGTGCCGCGCGCGGCGAGCCGGATATCGCACGACAGCGCGACCTGGACGCCGCCGCCAACGCACACCCCGGAGATCATCGCGATCACCGGCTTGCAACAGTTGAGCATCGCAGCCGCGGTCCGGTTGGGCGCGTCGCGATACGTGCGAGCCTGCTCGGCGTCGGCGCGCAGGCTCGGAAACTCCGAGATGTCGGCGCCCGAGATGAACGCCTCGGGTGTGGCGCCGCGCATGATAATTACGCGGATGTCGGAATCGCTCTCCAGCTCCGCAACGCCTTCGGCAATCCGGATCCAGGTGCGAAGATTGAGCGCGTTGCGCACCTGGGGCCGGTTCAGCGTGAGCCATCCGAGCGGCGCCTCATGGCGGACGATCAGGGGGTCGTTCGAGTCTCTGTCATTCACGATTCGAGATCCCTTGGCGTGGGCTGCGCGCCGCGATCGTTTGTTATGGCGGCTCGGCCGGCTTCCGGATAAGACTTTGAGCACATTTGCGCGGCTGACGAAAAGGCCCTGAATGCCGATCGCCGTTGTAGAGAGCTGTCGTCTCGCGGGCTAATCCCGCGACCTCTTTCCGGAGGGCTTCCGGTTTCAGAACCTTCACCCATGGGCCGAGGCTGAGGATGAAGTTCCGCAGCTCGGTCGTTCCGCGCACGCGCATGGTCAGCACGGTCCTGCCGTCGCGTCGGCGACGGAATTTCTGCGTCGGATGGATCATGCGTGGGCGCAAGTACGCTTCGGTATTAGCGAGCAGCAGCAACTCGACATCGGTTACGGGTCCATCGAGCAGACCGAAGGTCCCATCAAGGTGCTTTTCCGGGTGGTAGCCCTTCGGGTACGTGAACCGCGCTCGGTTCTTGTCACGATCCAGAACGAACTCGGCTTTCCGGATGCGCTCGACGGCGAGGTAAATGATCTTTCGATATAGACGGCTCAAGCCGATGACGTAGAGGCCGCCACGATAGGTGACCAACGTGTACGGATCGAACTCGTGCTCTTTCCCCTCGCCGGTGAGTCCTGCGTAATCGACGCGAATAGTGTTCTGACCGATGACGCTACGAAGGATCAGGTCCAGCCGGTCGTCGTAGTCGCGATAGATCTTGGGTGCATACGGCACCGCGTAAAACTTGCGGTCGAAATCAACGAACCGCTGCTGCTCGTGTGCCGGCAGAGTCTTGAAGGTCCGTTCCCACAGATCCTCGACGCTCTCCTTGATCACGGTGCCTTCGAGAAACTTGAGCAGGGTCAGCATGAAGTAGAGGGACGCGGCCCGGTACGGATTTGAGTCCGGCGAGCGCGAGGAAGAACTGAACCGGAGCCAGCGGCCCGAGCCGCGCTGGACAACTTCGATCATAGGCCGACCGGTCCAGTCACAAAGACCGACGCGGCACGCGCCTACGTAACGGAGCAGAGTTCGCTCCGTTATTCCGAGTTCACGCCGAATGGCGTCAAAGCTCCATCCGTGCGGGCGCGCTCCTAGTTCGATTGCGATCCGTGCAAGGCGGAGTGCCGCCGGATAGGTGGGACGGCGCTGCGTTTTGACCATGTCTTGTTTCATACTCGACTTCATGGACAACGGTTGGCATGCAGACCGAGTAAGATGCAAGGCAAAGACAAACGGAGGCAATGCATGGACGAACGGCGCGGGTTACCGCCTGCAGCTATACGCTGGAATCTCGACGGCGACCGAATCGAATCCAAGGCGTTTCAGGAGATCGTCGCGGCCAGCCGCTTTAAGGTTGTGACGGAACACGTTTTACCTGAAAGACGCGAAAGATTGCGCCCCGACTCGATGGCAGGTCGGGCGATCATGTGGTCCGAGGACGACCATCGGCGCAGCCATCTGCTGGGCTGGCGCGAGGAGGATGCGATAGTCCTGATTAAGCAGGACGGCGACACGGTGGGGGTAACCGTAGCGAATAACGACTTGGAAGCGGCCCGCAGGATCATCGAGCAGATTGACAGGCTGCTGCCGCGCGAGGCAGTGAGCGAAGACAGGGTGCTCCCTATCGCCTTCTGGCATCGAGGCGACGAAGGCCCCGAACCCACGGTGCGTAAGGTCGAAGTGACCCGCTGGGCCGATATCGCGGCGAATTACCCGGGAAAAACGAAGACCGAGCTTTCTGCGCTGATGGACGGGTTCAAGCCCGACAAGAACGACGGACGATTGCTACTCTGGCATGGCGAGCCGGGGACCGGGAAGACCTTCGCGATTCGCGCTCTCGCCTGGGCATGGAAAGAATGGTGCCGGTTCGAGTACGTGATCGATCCTGAGCAACTGTTCGGCAGCGGAAGCTATCTGACAGAGGTCGCGCTTGATCGGTTCGCGGGCCATTATCTGTTCGAGGACAACCCTAGCAGGGAAAAATGGAGGCTGCTGATTGTCGAGGATAGCGGAGAAATGATCGCGATGGACGCAAAGAACGAGGTAGGACAAGGCTTGTCGCGCTTGCTGAACCTGTCGGATGGAATTCTGGGACAAGGCACGAAGATCCTGATCCTGGTCACGGCGAACGAAGAGCTGGGCAAGCTGAATCCGGCGATCCGGCGCCACGGGCGATGCCTGTCGGAGGTGGAATTCCGGCACTTCGCCATCGATGAGGCGGTCGCCTGGCTGCGCAGCGCTGGATGCGATGCCCGAGCCAATGGACCGCTGACGCTTTCGGAGCTGTACGCGCTTCGCGAAGGCCGAGACCTGGTGAGCCGAGTGAAAAGAATCGGCTTCAGGCCGGCGGAACTCGGCCTGGACTGTGACGGAGCCGGAGTAGTACGATGCTCGTCTAACGGGAGCGCTTGAGAAGGGGAGATTCGTCGAGGAACGACAGAAGGGGCGGTTATCCGCGCGAGCTGTTCCAGTCGGCAGCTCGGGCGAAGGAACAAGTTGTCCATGATGCCTAACGCTGAGCAGGCGGTTAACGAAGAGGCCCGCGGGGTGCTGGCCTTTCTCGACGCGATGGTCCCTGTTCTCCACGTTGCCGAGCGCACCGATGCGCTTCTGCAGCGCAAGATGGGTACGAAGTTCCGCATCGCGAAATATGCGGTCAACGGTGAGCTCTCACTTAATCAGATTTTCGCAGACCTACTTAACCCCCGAGGTCCCCACGGGCAGGGTGCCGCGTTCCTCAAACTGTTTGTCGAAATGCTCCCGGGGGATATGTGGAGCGACGCTCCAGAAGAATGGCGCGTAGTGGCAAGTCATCGAACGGAGACGGGCCGCTACGTAGATCTCGCCTTATTCTGCTCGGACGTGGCGATTTACATCGAATGTAAGCCCTGGGCGGAAGAGGGGCACAAACAACTGGGTGATTACGCCGAGGACCTTCTAAAGCGCACGCAACGCGGGACACTGGTGTTTGTGCCCGGCCAACGAGAACGCGAACCGAAAACTCTGCCGGAAGCGCTCAAACGCAAACTCGGTGAAACCGGATTCCAGAAAATCCCCTTCCAACCACGCGGCGACGAGCCATCAATTATCCGCTGGCTCGAACAGTGCGTCGTAGCATCCGAGGCGGACAACGTACGGGTATTCATCAATGACCTGAGGCAGTTTCTTCGTGACGAATTTGGCGAGGAAAACGAGGCGTCTATGACTGACGATCCTTTTATCAGCATGCTGAAGGACCACGTAAGAGAGAACAAGGACCGCCTGAAGATGGTTCTGAACCTGGAGCGCTTGGCGCGTGAGCTCAGAAGGGACATTCCGACAAAGTTTCTGCGTGACCTCGGTGAACGATTAGAACGGGAATTGGGATCAAAGTGGGTCGTGGACTGGAAGGAGTTCGATGCCGAAGGCACGTATCGAAAGCTGTGGTTGAGAAAAGGGCAATGGCCGTATCATTGGGGAATTGCCCTGGAAAGTGAAAGTGTTGAGTTCAGGAAATTCCTCATCGGGTTTTGCTGCCCTAGCTCAGCCCAACACTTGCGAGATCTTGGCAAGCCCACGGAGCTGGCTTCTGAGGACGACAAGCGCGGAATTCAGGAAGTGCTAGAAAACCCCTTGCGGCAAATCGGCGGAAGCGTCCGCCAGACTCCATGGTGGCCGGCATGGGTGTATCTGCCGGATCCGTTTAACAATTGGAATACGGGTGAGACTGTCGTGCTGTTGTCGGGGCTTGAACCACCGCCCGACGGACGCACAGCTTCGGATACGTTCGTCAAGTGGTTCAGGTTGCTGGCGAATGCCGAGCTAGAAGCTGAAGTCGAGAAAATACTGGCGCAGCATAGCGGCGCTTGAGCGCTCGCGAGCCGCGCCTTCGGGGCCCCTTCAACAATCTGGGCCAGACAGGGGCCCCGGAGCGGGTTGTAGAGGATCACCGGTTGAGCTGGCGCAGCGTGGGTGCCGGCCAGCTAGAGCAGGGTGATTTGACAGGCAGATTCCTTCTCGAGGGCTGCGCGGCGCGGTATCTGGCTGGCCGCTTCCGTGGGTGATCGGCTAACGCCCTAGAGCCGGGCAATTACGTCGTTGGCGAGCTTCTCGAGTCCGCGCGTTAGGCCGTCGGCGTCGTAGGCCGGCGGCGGAACGGCCACCCGCGTGACGCCCAGGTCCGCGAGCGCCTTGACGTCGTCGAGCCGCACCCGCCCCAGGCACGAAAGCTCGATCTCATCGTAGTTGCGCCCCCGGCGGGCGCATTCGTCCTTGAGCGCGGAGAGAATTCCCTTGAGTTTGGCCGGGTCGCCGACCGTCGGGATGTAGCCGTCGCCGAAACGCGCCGCGCGTCGAATTGCGGCCGGCGAGTTGCCGCCGATATAAATCGGCACGCCGCCCTTCTGCGCCGGCTTGGGGAAGCTGTGCACTTCGTTGAAGTTGAAGTGCTTGCCGTGAAAGCCCGCGAGCGGCTCGCGCCACAGCGCGCGTATCGCCTGGATCGCCTCATCGGTGCGCGACCCGCGCGCGCGAAAGTCGACTCCCACCGCGTCGAACTCCTCCTTGAACCATCCGCTGCCGATCCCGAGAATCGCGCGTCCGTTGGAGAGCACGTCGAGCGTCGCAACTTCCTTGGCGAGATAGAGCGGATTGCGCTGCGGCAGGATCACGATGCCGGTCGCGAGCTTGAGCCGGGTCGTGATCGCCGCGGCGTAAGCGAGCGGGATCAGCGGGTCGGGAAGCGCAACGTCGTCGCCGCCCGGGAACCTGCCGGTGCGCGAGCCGGGATAACGGGTCTCGTACTCCTTGGGAATCACCACATGCTCGACGGTCCAGATCGATTCGATACCGAAGTGCTCGGCGGTCTTTGCGAGGTGTGCAAACAGCGCGGGCGCGCTGAGCGGCCCCGAATTGGCGAAGGCGATGCCGATTTTCATAAGGTGCTGTCTCCAAAGGCATAATCCTAACGTGGTCGCGCGGGGGCTGAAACCCTTTAGGATCGGTATGCGATTGGCTTGTCCGCCGCCGCGAAGCCCGCTAGTTAAGAAGCCATGGATATCGGCAAAGTCGGAATGTGGTTCTTCCTCGACCCGATGAGCGGTCCTGAGACCGTAGAGTTCGCGCGCAAGATCGAGAAGCTCGGCTATCGCGCGCTCTGGCTTCCCGAGGCGGTCGGCCGCGAGCCGTTCGCGCATGCGGCCTACCTGCTGAGCAAGACCGATCGGCTCGTGCTGGCCACCGGGATCGCGAATATCTACGCGCGCGACCCGATGACGATGGCGGCCGCGTCGAAGACCGTCGCGGAGCTTTCCGGCGGGCGCTTCATCCTCACGATCGGCGTGAGCCATCAGCCGCTGGTCGAGCGCTTGCGCGGGCACAGCTACGACAAGCCTTACAGCTACATGCGCGAGTACCTGGCAAAGATGAAGACCGCGCTCTACGCGGCGGCGGCGCCCAAGGAGGAAGTACCGCTGCTGCTCGCCGCGCTGCATCCCAGGATGCTCGCGCTGGCGGCCAAGGAGGCCCGCGGCACGCACACTTATTTCGTGCCACCCGAGCATACCGCCAAGGCGCGCACCGCGATCGGGCCAAATCCGTGGATCTGCGCGGCGCAAGCCGTGATCCTCGAAACCGACGCGAACAAGGCGCGCACCGCCGCACGCGCCTACATGAGGACCTACGTGCCCCGTTTGCCCAACTACACCAACAACCTCAAGGCGCTGGGATGGACGGACGCGGAGTTCGCCGACGGATGCAGCGATCGGCTGGTCGACGCGATCGTCGCGTGGGGCAGCGAGAGCAAGATCCGCGAACGAATCGAGGCCCATCTCAAGGCCGGCGCGACTCACGTGTGCATCCTGCCGCTGCGCGCCGACGGCACCCCGCTGCCCGACGAGCGCGCGGTCGAGGCGTTCGCGCCCCACTGAGGCGGCGTCGAGGGCATGACCGTTTCGATCCGTAAGGGCGGGTGCGCCGTCGCGATCGCCGCGGCGATCGCGATGGCACTGTGGCTGGCGGGCTGCGCGTCGTCGCGCAGCGCACAGGACGCCGAGCAGGCCGAGGCCGCCGCGGAGCACGCGCAGGAATCTGCCGCGCACGCCGAAGAGGCTGCGGCCAAGGCGCTGCAGGCCGCCACCGACGCTTCGGTGGCCTCCGAGAAGGCCGCCAAGGCCGTGCAAGAGGCCGCTAAGTCGATCGAGGCAACCGCCGAGCGAATCCAGAAAATGCAGGAGCGGCGCCGGCGCGTGCCCCGCGCCGAGCCCAACTCCGCGCCGGCCGCATCGCCAACCCCGGCTGCGGGCGAATAACCGCGCCAGTCGCGATTTGACCTCGACCGCAGGCGCGGGTTACCCATTACGATGTAGGTACCGCCCAGGGGCGGCATCCGTGAGGTAGCTGCGATGGCCGCATCCAGCCCCGCTCCCAGCCAAGCCGAACTGAAGCTCAGGAACGCGCTCACCGAAGATCGTCCGCCGCGCGGGACCTGGATCCGGATCGCCGGCCCAATCTGCGCCGTATTACTCGGCGTGTTCGGGGCCGCGATGTACCTGCGGCCGATAGAGGTCCTGCGTTTCATCCAAAAGACGCGGCTCGGATGGTCCGGCGTCAGCGAGAACGAGCTCGCCCTCAACGACGGACTGGTGACCTACTTTATGACCGGCGGTTATCCCAACCAGGAGCCGCTGATCCTGATTCACGGGGTCGGGCCCAACGCGGCACTCGAGTGGCGGAGCATGATCGCGACGCTGGCCCAGGCGCACTACAAGGTGATCGCGCCCAACCTGCCGGGCTTCGCCTCGTCGGATCACAAGCAGGTTCGGTACTCGATCGCCTACCAGGCAGCCGCGCTTGCCGGCCTGATCGACAAGCTCAAGCTCGAAAAGGTCAACCTGGTCGGCCATGACCTCGGCGCCGACGTCGCTCTCTACTACGCGGTGGACCATCCCGACAACGTCGAGCGACTGATCCTGGTCTCGGGTGGGATGATCGGCCAGCGGGACGCCGAGCGGATTCGCGCAAGCCTGGTCCCCAACACCCCCGACAAAGTCAAGGCGCTGGTCGATTCGGCCTTCTTTGGACTGCCGCCGATGCCGGACTTCATGTACGAGCGGATGATGGCCGCGCTGGCGAGCGATCTGCCTGCGCAAACCGACATGCTCAACTCGGCCGCGAAGGACGAGGCGCATATCCGCTCCAAGCTCGGGCAGATCTTCAACACGTTGACCGTTATCATGTGGGGCGGCAAGGATCCGGTCATCCCGGCCGCGCGCGAAGAGGCGCTGCATTCGGCGCTCCCCGGATCGGCGACCGTGATCTTCAGGAGCTCGGGCCACGACCCCCAACTGGAGCATCCCGACGAATTCGCGGATTCGATCCTGTACCTGCTTCGGCAGACCGAAGGCGGAAACTAGCCCGCTCCAGTTCTTGCCTCGGCCGCCACGCTCTGCGATAAGCGCGTAGAACTGGCAGGGTGTCGAGACGCACCCTGCATGAAGGGTTGGCTTCCTTCCTTCTGCTGAACGCCCGAAAAAGGAGCGCGGAACGATGAAGCTGTACAACATGAATCTCTCGAATTTCGCTACCAAGTGCCGGATCGCGATTTACGACAAGGGATGCCCGGTCGAGATCACGCCGATTCCCGGTAATGACCTCAAGTCGCCCGAGTACCTGAAGATCTACCCGATGGGCAAGACGCCGGCGCTCGAGACCGACGGCACGATCATCGGCGAGTCCGAAGTGATCGACGAATACCTCGAGGACAAGTTCCCGACCCCGCCGCTTCTGCCCAAGGGCCCGGAAGCGCGCGCCCGGGTGCGCAGCTTCACCCGCTTCCACGATCTCTACCTGGAGCCGCCGCTGCGCGCGCTGTTCCCGCAGGTGAATCCCAAGACCCGCGACGCGAAGATCGTTACCGAAAAGCTCGCCGAAGTGAACAACCGGCTCGACCAGCTCGAAAAGATGATCGCTGACGGCGGGTTCGCGGCGGGCCCGGAGTTCACGTTTGCCGACTGCGCGCTGGCACCCACGATGTTCTTCTTGACCAACCTGCTGCCGACCTTCGGCTCCAAGCCTCCGCTCGAAGGCCGCCCCAAGCTGGCGCGATGGTGGACTCAGGTCCAAACGCGGCCGTCGGTAAAAAAGGCGCTCGGCGAGATGGCCGAAGCGCTCGCCGCCATGCAGCGCCGCTAGCCCGCGGTCGAGAAAATGGCGGGGGCTGGCGATGCTTGATCCCTATATCGAGGCCTGGCAGCTCCGCGAACTGATACTGCGCAAGGAAGTACGCCCGCGCGAGGTCGCCGAATTCTTCCTGCGGCGTATCGAAAAGCTCAATCCCTCGCTCGGCGCCTACATCACCGTCACCGCCGAGCGCGCGATGGCCGATGCGGCGCGGCTCGAAAAGACGGACGCCGCCGAGGCGGCGGCGATGCCGCTGTTCGGCGTTCCCTACTCGATCAAGGATCTCACGTGGACCAGGAATATCCGCACCACGTTCGGTTCACGCGCGTTCGCGAACTTCGTCCCAACCGTCGATGCCGAGGTCGTGACGCGATGCGATCGCGCGGGCGGGATCCTGCTCGGCAAGACCGCTACGCCCGCGTTCGGCTCGCGCTCGACGACCGAAGGCGGCTTCTGTCCGCCCGCGCGCAATCCGTGGGATCGCGAACGTACCGCGGGGGGTTCCAGCGGCGGCGCCGGATGCCAGGTCGCCGCCGGGATGGGTCCGCTCGCCGAGGGCACCGATGGCGGGGGCTCGATCCGGATTCCGGCCGCCTGTTGCGGCGTCGTCGGGCTCAAGCCCTCGCGCGGCCGGATCTCGTACGCGCCCGTTTATGGCGAATCGTGGGCGGGATGCGCCACGATCGGGCCGCTAGCGCGATCGGTGCGGGACGCCGTTCTGTTGCTGGAGGTGATGGCCGGGCCGGTGATGGGCGATCCCTATTGGATCCCGCCGCCAAAGCGGCGGTTCAGCGCGGCGCTCGCCGTCCGTCCCAGGGGCCTCAGACTGGGCGCAATTTCGGAGACCGTGCTCTCTTCAATCGAGCCCGAGACGGCCGCCGCCTTCGATTCGGCCTGCGAGCTGTTTCGCGAGCTGGGCCATCGGGTGGACCCGATCGAGATCGACCTCTCGCGGCTGCTCGAGTCGTTCCAGATCGTCGCGGTCTGCAGCATCGCCGGCTACCAAGTCGACAACCTCGAATTGCTCGACCCGGATACCCGTGGAATTTTCGAGGCGGCCCGGCGGACAACCGCGCCGGAGTACATCAGGGCGGTCTCCGCGATGCACAACGTCGCACGCCAGATCGTCCAGGAGCTGGCTCCCTATGACGCGATCCTGGCTCCGACCCTGACCCGTCCGGCGGTCCGACTCGGCACGATGCCCAACCCCGAGCGCCCGCTGGTGGCCGACTTAAGCGGCCGCAACGTGCCGGAGGTCTACACTTGGCTCGCGTTCACCTACCCGTTCAACGCGACCGGGCAGCCGGCGTTCTCGCTCCCTAACGGCTTTACCAAGACCGGCTTGCCGATCGGGTTGCAGATCGTCGGCCGGCGCAACGACGAATTCGGAATCATCGCGCTGGCCGCGGCCTTCGAGGAAGCGCGCCCCTGGAAAGATCAGCGCCCGCCGATCGGCTAGCGGCGTTCGCTTCGCGCCGCGCTGTGGCAAAGCGCGCGAGCGCGAAGCGTTGTTTCGCTCGACAGCGGGGACTACACGACTCAAGGCATGAGGCACAGCCGGGGCGCGATGGCGCCCTGGGCCAAGCTCAGGCCTCGGAGGAGAATCCACATGAAATACGAGACGATACTCTACGATGTTGACGACGCGATCGCGACCATCACGCTCAACCGGCCGGACCGGCTCAACACGATCGTGCCGCCGATGCCCGACGAGATTGAGGCCGCGGTGCATCGTGCGGTCGCAGACGCCGGGGTCAAGGTCATCGTGCTTCGCGGCGCTGGACGCGCCTTCTGCGCCGGCTTCGACTTCGGCGGCGGCTTTCACCACTGGGATGACCGGCTGACTACCGACGGCAAGTGGGACCCCGGCAAGGACTTCGTCGCTGCCACCGCGCCCAGCCTTGCGCCGGTGCCAAAGTTCATGAGCCTGTGGCGTTCTCCCAAGCCGGTCATCGCCCAGGTCCATGGCTGGTGTGTGGGGGGTGGCAGCGACCTGGCGCTGTGCGCGGACCTGGTGATCGCCAGCGAGGACGCGCGGATCGGGACCCCGTACTCACGGATGTGGGGATGTTACCTGACAGGCATGTGGCTCTACCGTCTCGGCCTTACGCGGGCCAAGCATTTCGCGTTGACCGGCAAGCCCTTGTCAGGCGCCAAGGCGGCGGAGATCGGGCTCATCAATACCGCGGTGCCGTTCGAGCGCCTCGAGAGCGAGGTGCACCGCACGGCCCGCGAACTGGCGTCGATCCCGCTCTCGCAACTCGCGGCGATGAAGCTCATCGTAAACCAGGCGTATGAGAACATGGGCCTCGCCTCCACGCAGGCGCTCGGGCCGATCCTCGACGGGCTGATGCGCAACACGCCGGACGCGCAGCGCTTCATCGAGATGGCCGAGCGCGAGGGCGTGCCGGCCGTTGTCGCCGCGCGGGACGGCGTCTTCGGTGACTACAGCCAGGCGCCGCCCGAGGAGCAGCCCAACCCGGCGAACATCATCAAGGTCTAGTGCCTGCCGGCTGACGACAGCGCGAAGGTTGTCTTAGGCGACCGCGAGGGCTAGAGCTGTGAGCATATGAACGCCCGGGTCAGAGCGCTAGTCGAGCAGGCGAGAAGCCCGTCGCGCGAAGTTCTGGAACGGCTCAAGGTCTGGCGGGAGGTTCTGCTCACGATGAACCTGCCCGAAGACAAGCCGATCGACGGCGTGTCGCGGTGGTTGATCATGACCCGCGCCGGCGTTATCCCGATGACGCTCACGTCGGGATTGATCGCCGGCTTGCTGGCGATCGGCGCGCCCCATGCAAACTGGCTCTATTTCAGTCTCGCGCTGGTCGGCCTGGTTCTCGCGCACGCCTCCAACAATCTGATCAACGACTACTTCGACCTGGAAAGCGGCATCGACACCGCCGAGGCGCCGCGCGCGCTCTACGCGCCTCATCCGATCCTCTCGGGATGGATCACCAGGGGCGGGCTGCTGCGCGCGATCGTGGCGATCAACGCCATCGACGTGGCGATATTACTGGTTCTGTTCATGGTCCGCGGATGGCCGGTCGTCGCCTTCGCGATCGCGGGCCTCCTGATCAGCGTCTTCTACGTGGCTCCGCCGGTGCGGCTGAAGCATCACGGACTTGGCGAACCGGCGGTGTTTATCGTCTGGGGACCGTTGATGGTATGCGGCACTTATTTCGTCACCGCCGGCGTGCTGCCCGGATGGGTCTGGAGCGCGTCATTGCCGTACGCGATCCTGGTGACCACGGTGTTGATGGGCAAGCATATCGACAAGCTGCCGTACGACTCGGAGCGTCAGGTGCGGACCCTGCCGGTGATCTTCGGGCAGAGCGCCGCGCTGCGCGCGAACCAGGTTCTGATGTGCGCGTTTTACGTGGTGGTGGGTATCCTGGTGCTCGCCAAGGTGTTCGCGTTCGCAACCCTGATCGTGCTGGCGGCAGTGCCGATGCTGAAGCAGACCCTCGACCTCTACTCGAGGCCCAAGCCCGACCGGCCGCCGCCGAACTATCCGGTGTGGCCGCTATGGTATGTTGCGTCCGCATTCGTCCACGCGCGGCGGGCCGGCGCACTGCTGGTGCTGGGACTCCTGCTCGGCTGGATCGTGGGCTAGCTAGTCGGAAATCCTCCGGCGTTCCGTACGGAGCGGACGAGGATTGACGGGCGTGCCCGGCGAGCGGGAGAAGCCGATTACCCCTTGTTGCGGACCCCTCACGACGCTCGCGGCGGATTACGCTCGAGCCAGTACTCGCGCAACTGGAAGACGTCGCGGAATATCACGTTGGTATCGATAGCCGCATCGTAAGGCTCGCCGCGCAATTCACGGTAAGCCCGATGCACATTGAAGGCCAGCCGTTCCGGTTCGGTCCATCCGGCATAGGGTCCGAGATCGATCCTGCGGGCCGCATCCATCTCCGACAGGCCCGCGTCGAAGAAGCGCTTCGACTCTGCGCGGACGTACTGCAGATACGCCTTCATCTCGCGCACACCCTCGACGCCGCAAAGCGGTCCGTGACCGGGCACGATGACCTCGGGAGCGAGCGCGGCAATCCGGTCCAACGCCTCGCACCATTTCGCATAAGTGCCCTCCCATCCGATCGGTGTGCAGAGGCGGAAGATCACGTCGCCCGCGAACACGACGCGACGATCCGGCAGATGCACGATCAGGTCGCCCGCCGTATGAGCCGGCCCGACATAGTAGAGGCGCACTTCCACGCCGTCGAGGTCGAGGGTCAACTGGTCGTCGACCAGGGTGGTCGGCGGGGTCATCTCGATGCCTGCAAAGTCCCAGTCCTTTAAGGCTTGCGCGAATCGCTTGAGCGGCTCCGGCGCATCCGGCGGCAGGTTCTTGAGCCGCGGGATCAGCGACCACTCGAGACCGAAGCGCCGGGCGCATTCACGATGCCCGATGATTTCCGCGCCGCGGAACAGTTGATTCCCCCAGCAATGGTCGCCGTTATGATGAGTATTGACCACGCGCGCGGCCGGCCGGTCCCACACGCGCGAATACAGGCGAATCATCTCGCGGGTATGGGGCAAGTCCCAAAAGGTATCGACCACCAGCCCGCCGCCGGCGTTGACAAGGCCGGAATTGCTGTAGCCCAGCCCCTTGTCTTCCTGCAGACACGCGTAAACGCCGCGGCCCAGCTCCTTGAGTTCCATGATTCACCTCGCTCGCTTATCGTCGATGCAAACCAAGCCGGCGACGCAGTCGTTGGCTTCGATCGGCTGGGTCGTCAAATCAGCTTCGAACGTCGAGTGTTCCAAGTCCCTCGATCTTCGCCGCCGCCAACAGGCGAACATCGGCTGCGACCAGTCGGATGTCGTCGCCCAGTTGCTCTTGTAGGCGGATTGCGGAGGCGAGGTGAATCGCGTCGAAGGCTCGCAACGGGTGGCGTTGCACCAGGTCACGCACGAGTGCGAGGAGTGGGTCGACCAGATCAACCCGAATGTACGCGCGCCAGTCCGACTCGAACAATCGTGAGGTTCTCCGATGAGCCCCGCGGTCATAGCGCCCTCGCGCAGCTTCCTTGCCAGACCGGCGTGGACCTCGGCGTATGCCACCCTGGAGGTTGCGAGCCGAGGATCGGCTTCGATCAAGGCTTCAACCTGCTTTGACCCAGCCTCCTCGATGAAGCGCTTGATGAGCGCGCTCGTGTCGAAGTAGTTCATCGCCGGTCGGCGATGATCTCCGCCGAAAGCGGAGGACCGGCAATCCTGACCCGCGGGATATGGCGTGTCAGCCGCCGCTCCGGAGCACTGATTTCGCCTCTGGCGGCGAGCGCCGCGATTCGAGCCTCCAGGCTCCTGGGGGCACCGGCGGCGCCGAGCGGCTGGATGACGGCGATCGGCCTCCCGCGCTCTGTTACGATCACTTCCTTATCTGCCTTGGCAAGTTTCAGGTAGGAGGTGAGCCGATTCTTGAGTTCGCGTACGCCGACTTGGACGGCTGGCATCGGCTTCATGTAGCCACTGTAGCTACAGCCGGGTGGCCACGTCAATGTCGCCAGGTGAGGATTGAAGGAGCCTAGTCGCCGGCGCGCCACTTCGCCGCGCTGAGCTGGTCCACGAAGATAGTCGAGCGGGCGTCCCTTCCGCGCGAACCCGACTAGTGGCCTCTAACAACAGAATCGGTAGTGGACTCTTTCACGCAACCCTTGCGGGCGTGTGGTTTTGTGCGTTTCGCGCCGACAAATTCACTGTTACAGGCCACTAGCGCCAGGCCGGGGGATCGCTGCCGAGCGGTGCGGGCGGGATATCCCATCGCGGCGGAGTTTCTGACATTCGCGCGATCGGCCCTAGCCGAGATAGAGGGCCCCAAGCGCTATTCATCTCAATGATCCAGGGAGCAATCGCCGCCGCATCGAGTCCCGCGGGCATGGCGTCGGGCGCGGTGCGCGGCAACGACATGATCCACATCGCTGTGCGCGCCAGCGACACCCGAACGTGCCAGCTGCCGCCTTCAATTGTGCGTCGCGCGAGCGCGCACATCACGCCCAGCGCGCCAAGATATCCTGTCATGTAGTCGCTGATCGCGGCCGGGACTAGCGCGGGATGCTCGTCGCCGGCGTGCTCGTGCGCCATGCCGGTAGCGGTCTGCGCGAGTTGTTCCCATCCGGGCCGGCCCGCAAACGGACCTTCGTGTCCGTAGCAGTCGATCGATACCGCTATGATGCCGGGCCGCATCTGCGCCAGTGCTTCCGGCGCGAAGCCGCGCCGCGCGAGAGCCCCCGGACGGTATCCTTGCGAGAACACGTGCGCATCACGGACCAGCGCGCGCAATTGCGCCACGTCTTCCTCGCGATCGAGTTCGAGATAGCACGAACGCTTGCCGGGGTTGGTATCGATCACGAAAGGCTCAATTGACGGGAGCTTGGGACTTCGCACGTGCAGCACCTTTGCGCCATGCTCCGCCAGGGTCCGCGCGCAGGCCGGTCCCGCCAGCACGCGCGTCAGATCGAGAACGCGCACGCCTGAGAGCGGCCGAGCCCCATGCTCAACGGCCCGAGGCCCGGGGATCGGCTCACGTGCAGCGTCGCCGAGGCGAAGCGTCTCGACCACAGGCACTCGCGCGAGCGCGATCCCCTGCGGATGAACGCGCCACTCGTCGGCGCTGCGGAGCTTCGCTCCGCATACTCCGCGCTCGGCGAGCGCATCTTCGAGCGCCTCGGCATCCCAGGATGCGACCGCGTTCGCGATCGCGCCGGGATCATCGTCGCATTTCAAAAGCGCAAGCGTGCCTTCGCGCGAACTGAATCCGCCGTGCAGGTGAACCCATCGCCCATCGCGCGCTCGGTAGAGAGCAGTTGTGGGCTGCCCGCGCCGCTCAAACGAGGCACCTTGATATCTCAGGTATGCGAACGACACGAGCGACGCGGCGGCGGCACGCACGTCCACCTCGATGCGCTGCGGACGGCCGCCGCGCGCGCACCACAGGTCGGCGGCGGCTGTCGCATTCGCGCCGAGAACCGCGGCAGCCGCCTCACCGGCGCGGAATCGAGTTGCGATTACCGGATCACGTCCGGTGATGTGTAGCGCGTGTTGATTCGAATTGTCCGCGCGTCCGAGTGAAGCAAGAAGATTGCGCGTCCACTTCACCGGCTCCGATAGTGAAGAGGCCATGTGCGAAGCAGCCACGCGCCGAAGCTAGCACTCGAACAAATGGATCGAGAAACGCTCCATCACACCAAACGGTTGAGTTCCAGACCTTGCTCCGCAACGCGATCGAATGGAGGATCGGCGAAGTCCGAGCAGAGCTTCCGGAGTTGGCTCGACGCTAGAGGCTCTCCCATTGCCGATCTCAAGCCTGCCAAATGAGCCGGCCACCCTTGAAGACATGGCTCAGCGCAATCTGCGGCTCGGCCAGCGCGGCAATATTGTCCAGAGGGTTGATCCTGGAGATCACGATATCGCCATATGCCGCCGGGCTCAGCGTGCCGACCTCGCCCTCAAGACGACAAAGGCGCGCCCCGACGACATACATCGCGTGGAGAATATCCCGAGCACTTTCAATCTCAGCCCGAAGCGCAAATTCGCGATTCTGGCGTGCCTGAGTTTCCCCGATTAGGTCGGTTCCGAAGCCGAGAATGACCCCAGCTTGGCGCGCAGCATTAATTGACGCTGGACCGGCATCGTAGACGATTTTGTTTTTCTCGAGGTTGGCTTTGGGCAGCCCAAGGCGGTTGCCAAGAAGATGCATCGCTTCGTAAGTCGCCATTGTCGGTACTAGAATCGCACTGCGCTCCACCATGACTCTCGCGGATTCGGCATCAAGCAAATTGCCGTGCTCGATGGTGTGAACGCCGTTTTCGACCGCAAGACGAACGGCCTCGGGCGTGTAGGCATGCGCAGCTACATAGGTGTGGCGATTGCGCGCCTCCTGCGCAGCCGCGGCGATTTCCTCACCTGTGTACTGAACACAATCGAGCGGGTCGGAGGGAGAGGCAACCCCGCCCGAGACGTGTATCTTCAGGAAGTCGACGCCCTCTCGTAGATTGTGACGCGCCGCCTTGCGCACCGCATCAACGCCGTCGGACACAATACCGAACGCGGTGTGCCGCATCTCGCACGCGCAATCGGGAGCCACTCGGTCACCTCCCTCTGCGTCGCCGTGTCCGCCGGTTTGCGTCAGCATGCGACCGGCCCGACAAATGCGTGGGCCGTCCACCATCCCAGACCGAATAGCGCGGATTAGCCCATTAACGTCGCCCCCGAGATCCCGCACTGTGGTGAAGCCGCGGGAAAGCGTTTCGCGCGCAAGTGCGGCCATAGCGATGCCGAATTCGACTTCTGTCCACGCGGCTAGCTTGCGGAAGTCCATTGTAGCCAGCCGAAAGTGGACATGCGAATCTATGAAGCCCGGAAGAATATACGCACCGCGCGCGTCGATGTTGAGATCCACAGGGCCAAGAGGTTCCTCTCCAACCGCGACAATCCGCTCGTCCTCGATCAGAATCGTTTGCTCGCCGCAGAATTCCATTCGCGCCGTATCCAGCAAATTGCCGTTTCGTACTGCGGTGCGCATGGGTGTTTTCCTCGCCTTGGAAATTCTCAGCAGCCGCCGGCAGAGGCTTTACGGAGTTTCGCCTGGCCCGCGACCACGCGCTCGGCAATCGGAGAAAAAACGTAGGTCCCGATCCCGTTCATATCGAGGCTGTCGCTCATTACCATCGTGGGCGTGCCGACTCTGGCCGCAAGCTCCTTGAGTGCGCCTGCCAGATCGTCGGTGTCGAGCTCGTAAAGCGCCAGGTATCGCCAGGGACTCGTGGTGCCGTCCATCTGTGTGCCGGCAAGACTGAAGCGTTGCGCGGCGACGAAGCCGGGTATCTTCAGAACGTCCGGAATGTGCTGATTGTTGTACCATTCGTTGAATTCGTCGTCCCGGCCGCCAGAGGCATTGGTTAACACCACGAAGACGTATCTGCTCATCGCTATTCTCCTTGCGAGACTCCGTTACACCGGTCGGACCGCTATAGTCCCGTAGGGATCGTCATCCAGCACTGAAACTCTGCGCGTTCAAATGGTCGCGGTCCAGGAGACGGGCCCCGGCGTCAGTTGAAATCGTAGACGGTCAACAGCGGTGGGGCACCTGCGCTACTCGCCGCTGAACTTCGGATCGCGCTTCTCCATAAATGCGCGAATCCCTTCCTGAAAATCCTTGGAGCGAAACAACAGCAGAAGCTGCATCAGCACATGGTGGGTGTGCGACTCGAAGTCCTCGGTCAGGCCGTGCCTGAAGAGCCGCTTCATCGCCTTGACGCCGAGCGGCGCGTTGGCCGCAATTTTATTGGCCCATCGCTCCGCCTCGGCCATCAACTGGTCGTGCGGAACGACCTTGTTGACCAGTCCCAGTTCGAGCGCGCGCTCAGGCGATATGTCGTCGGCCATGAATCCGATTTCGCAGGCCCGCGCCCATCCGACCAGGCGCGGGAGCAGCCATGTGCCGCCGCTTTCCGGCACGATCCCGCGCTTGGCAAAGCCGGGGAGCAGCCTGGCGCGATCGCTCATCAGGCGAATGTCGCAACCCAGGGCGAGGTCGAGTCCATAGCCGGCCGCCGGGCCGTTGATTGCGCAGATCACCGGTACGTCGATCCGATGCAGCGTGACCGTGGGAATTTCGCGCGTGCTGAGATGCGCTGCGCCGCCGCCCGGCGAAAGCACCCCGGCGCCGCCGATGCCGCGCCCTGACGCCGCATCTTTCAGATCCATGCCGCTGCAGAAGCCGCGTCCCTCGCCCGTCAGCACGACCACGCGCACTTGAGGATCGTCGTCGAGTTCCGCGAGCGCTCGGCCAAGCGCGTCGATCATCTCGAAGCTGATCGCATTCATCCGCTCGGGACGATTGAGCCTCAGCATGCCGACAGACGCTTTTTTCTCGCAGATCAGGTCGCTCATGGAATACCCCTCTCGCCTTTGGACGCCCACGCACCGTTTACCTTAGCCGCGGCTGCGGCCGATTCGGAAGGAGCCGGATCTGCGCGGTTTGCCCCTCGTTGAACGTCCTGAGCGACAAATCGCTCGGAATTTGAGGGGAAAAATGGTGGAGCAGAAGGGATTTGAACCCTCGACCCCTACGTTGCGAACGTAGTGCTCTCCCAGCTGAGCTACTGCCCCACGCGGTTTACCTAAGACCTGATAACTGACTTCAGATAGGCTCGCAACCCGTCGGCCAGATCGGGACGCTTGAGCCCGAAGGCGATCTGCGCCTTCAGGAAGCCTAGCCGATCGCCCAGGTCGTGGCGCGTGCCCTCGAACTCATAGCCGTAGAGCTCACGGCGCTTGCTCAACGCGAGCAGCGCATCGGTCAACTGGATCTCGCCGCCCACGCCCGGCCGCAGCTTGTCCAGGACGTCGAAGATGTCGGGCGTAACCACGTAGCGCCCGACGATCGCGAGGTCGCTCGGCGCCATCGCCGGCTCCGGCTTTTCGACCATCCCAGTCAGCCGATAGAGCCGGTCCTCGACCGGCGCCGCCTCGACGATCCCGTACTTCGAAAGTTCGTTAGCCGCGACCTTGAGCAACGCCACCGCGGGTGCCTGGCGCCGTTCGGCAACGTCGAGGATCTGTCTCAGGCACGGCCGAGGGCATTCGAAGATATCGTCGGGCAGCAGGACGGCGATCGGCTCGCCGGCGGCGAAACTGCGCGCCTGACGGACGGCGTGGCCCAGGCCGAGCGGCTCGGCCTGCTCGACCGGCGTGATCCGCGCGAGCCCGGTGCTGGCGCGCACCACTTCCAGCAAGTCGCGCTTGCCGCGCTGCTCGAGATGGCGCTCCAGCTCCGGCGCCGGTCGAAACTGGTCGAGCACCGTAGTGCGTCCGGGGCGGATCACGATCGCGATATCGGTGATACCCGAGTCGGCGATCTCCTCGACCACCACCTGGATCGCCGGCCTGTCAACTACCGGCAACATCTCCTTGGGGATCACCCTGGAGGCGGGCAGCATGCGCGTGCCCAATCCGGCCGCCAGGATCACGGCCTTGCGAACCCTCATCTTGGTACCTGTGATGCGGCGCTTAGCGTGCCAGGCGGCGTTGCTCGCGCTCTTCCTGGGCCGATTTGCACGCGATGCAGAGCGTGGTTACGGGACGAGCCTTGAGCCGCTCGGTCCCGATCTCTCCGTCGCATTCCTCGCATCGTCCGTAGCTGCCGTTTTCGATGCGGGCGAACGCTTCGTCGATCTTGGCGAGCAACTTACGCTCGCGGTCGCGCAGCCTCAACAGAAAGTTGCGGTCGCACTCCAGCGTCGCGCGGTCTGTGGGGTCGGGGAACGGCTCTTCCGGCTTGTTGTTCATCGAGCCCACCGCGCGTCCAGCCTCGGTAAGTATCTCGCGCTTGCGCTCGTCGAGCAGTTGGCGGAAGAGCTTGAGATCCCGCTGCCTCATGGCTCTCGATCGATCACGGACCGAGCTTTTGATCCTACTTGTGCCATACTGGTATGTAAAGCAATTGTGACGAAGACCGCATATCTGGACGCATTCTCGGGCCTGAGCGGCGACATGATCGTCGGAGCGCTGCTCGACGCGGGCGCCCCTTTCGCCGAGCTAAAGAGCGCGCTCGCTTCGCTCGAGCTGCGCGGCTACCGCCTCGCCGAGCGGCGCAAAGTGATGAGCGGAATCTCGGCCGTCAAGTTCGACGTCGAAGTGCTTGAGCCACAGCCCGAACGTCACCTCTCCGAGATCCGCGCGATCATCGAGACCGGCGATCTGCCCGCCCGCGTCAAACGCGACGCCGGCGCGATCTTCGCCGTGCTCGCCGAAGCCGAGGCCAAGGTCCATCACACGAGTCCCGAGCACGTCCATTTTCACGAGGTCGGCGCGGTCGATTCGATCGTCGACGTGGTCGCGGCTGCGTGGGGATTCGACCGGCTCGGCGTGGGAAACGTGCTCGTGTCGGCGCTGCCGATGGGTTCCGGATTCGCGCGTTCGCAGCACGGCGTGATTCCGGTCCCCGCCCCCGCGACCGCCGAGCTGGTCGCGGGCTTCCCGCTGCGGCTCGGCGACGGGTCCTGCGAGATGGTCACGCCGACCGCCGCCGCGGTGCTCAGGGCGCTGGCGCGGCCGGCGCCGGCCGCGCTCGCGTTCGAGATCGAGCGGGTCGGCTACGGCGCGGGCAGCAAGGAGTTCAGCGACCGCCCCAACGTGCTGCGCCTGATGCTGGGAGCGGAGCGCGCCGCGTTGGACGCCGATGCGATGGTTCAGATCGAAACCAATATCGATGACCTCAACCCGCAGATCTACGAGCATCTGGCGGAGCGGCTTTTCGCGGCCGGCGCGCGCGACGTGACGCTTACTCCGACCATCATGAAAAAAGGACGCCCCGGCGTGACGCTCTCGGTACTGGCCGAGCCGTCGCGGTGCGAGCAATTGGCGGCGGTGATTTTCGCCGAGACCTCCACCATCGGACTGCGATTCCATCCGGTCTCCCGGCTCAAACTTGGCCGCGAGATCGTCAAGGTGGCTACGCGATGGGGCGAAATACCGGTCAAAGTCTCGCGGGCGCAGGCCGGCGCGGTGCCGACCATCTCGCCCGAATACGAGGATTGTCGGCGCGCGGCGCTCGCGCACGACGTGGCGCTGAGGGTCGTGATCGACGAAGCGCGGGAGGCAGCGCGAAAGCTGCTCGCTTGAGATGGACTCCGGGAGCCTCCTCGTCAACGAGATCTTCTACAGCCTGCAGGGCGAGTCGACGCACGCCGGGCGCCCGTGCGTGTTCGTGCGGCTTGCGGGATGCGACCTGCGTTGCAACTGGTGCGATACCGAGTACGCCTTCGACGAGGGCCGCAAGATGACGGTCGCGGAAGTGGTCGAGCAGGTCGAGGCCTGCCGATGCCCCCTGGTCGAAATCACCGGCGGCGAGCCGCTGGTCCAGGAGGGCGGCGTCTACCTGCTGATCGCTGCGCTGCTTGAGCGCGGACACGAGCTGATGCTCGAGACCTCCGGCGCGCATGACGTAAGCCGGGTCGATCCGCGCGTTATCAAGGTGATGGACCTGAAATGCCCGGGCAGCGGACAATGCGAGCGCAATCTGTGGAGCAACCTGGAGCATCTTACGGCCCGCGACGAGGTCAAGTTCGTGATCGCGGACCGCGCCGACTTTGAATGGGCCCGCGAGGTGCTCGGCAGCCGCGCGCTCGCCGAACGAGTCAACGCGGTGCTCTTCAGTTGCGCGTCCGGACGGCTCGCGCCGGCGCGGCTGACCGCCTGGATGCTCGCGGATCGGGTACCGGCTCGCTTTCAGCTCCAACTCCACAAGCATATCTGGCCGCCCAACGCCCGCGGGGTGTGAGCCGCTTCCACGCCTGCCGCGGGTCGTCTAGGCTGGGGACGAAATGGCTGCCCAACTGATCAGCGAAGTCCTGCCCGACTTGCTCGAAGAGATGGTTTACTTGCTCCGCCAGACCGACGCCGCCGCACTTGAGCCGCAACTGCGCGGGCTCAAAATCGAATCGATCTGCGACTGCGGCGACGAGGATTGCGCCAGCTTCGCGACCGCGCCCGAGGTCAAGGTAAGCCGCGTCGTCGAACTGGAGGCGATACTAGGCTCTCTGATCCTCGACCTGAACGCGGACGACCGGATCTGCTTCATCGAGGTGCTGGGCCGCCCCGAGGTCAGGTACCTGCTCGAAGAACACTACTCGGCGAGTTGACGGTCCGGGCCGCAAGACCGGCGAAGTCCCTGGAAAGTTGGAACGGCACTAGCCGCCCGCCGCGGCGCGCTGCGGATTGCGGACCCGGATCTGCTCGACGAAGCGAACGACCTCGGCCGCCACGCGCTCCTTGTCGGTATCGACGGTGATTACGTGGTAGCTCTCAGTGAGCTCCACGACCTGCTTTTGCACGCTGCCCAGATGCGTCATCAGGTATCCGACGTTGCGCTCGTAGGGACAAGTGTGATCGCGCCGGCTGTGCACGATGAGCACAGGCTGTGTGAGCTTGCCGATCCGCGGCCTGACCATCGCCACGAGCTGAAGCAGGTTGATCGGGGCGCTCAGCGGCATCAGCCGCGAGCTTGGATGGATCATGCGCGCGGCGGCGTCGTGGATGTCCGAGCCGCTGCTCTTGTGCAGAAAGATGCGCTGGGCCATCGGACCGAGCATTTTGAGGGCAGTGAGGGCGATGGTGGAAACGCGCGGCAGGAAGAATCCGCACGAGAGCAGCACGATTCCCGCCACGTCCTGGCGCTGATCGAGCGCCAGCCGTATCCCGAGCACCGCACCGGCGGAAAGCCCGATCACGACGTTGGGCTCGCCGAAGGCGCGCAACCGCTCAAAGCCCTCGACCACGCTCTCGTACCAGTTGTCGTAGCCGGCCGCGGCAAGCTCTTCCGGCGCGCCCGCGTGACCCGCCAGCCTGACGCCGCACACCCGCACGCCCGCCGCCGCCAGGCGCTCGCCCACGTATCGCATCTCGTAGGGAGTGCCGGTCATACCGTGAATGAGGAGCGCGCTTACTCCGTCGCCCGCAAAGAAGAACTCGCTTACGTCCACACCCTCGATGGGCGATGGTGGGTCGTCGTCGCCGTCCGCTGATTTATCCATCGCGGTACTCCCCGTGCGGCGCGATCACATCGACGGCTCGGTGGAGGTTTCGCCGAGCTGGTCGGTATCGACCTCGATTTTGGCCCGTTGCTTGAGCGCGTCGACAAAGCCGTTCCAGACCTGTGCGCGCCGCGCCTGGAGGATCTCCTCGGTGAAGGGGGGGCCGTCCTTTTCCCATTCCTCCGCGCCCGGCGGTCTGCGATCGAGAACCTCGAAGATGTAAGAGTCGGCGCCGTGGACCATCACCCGGCCCAGCATCGCGGGGACCGCCGCCACCTGGCTTGCGGCATCGGTCACTTCGGGAAAGTCGCCCACCAGCGGCACCATGTGGTTGGTGCGGCTGAACTCGCCCGTGTTGTGAATCTCGAGATGGTTGGCGGCCGCCAGTTTGGCAAAGTCGTCCGGACTCTTGATCTGCTCCGCGATCGAATTGGCAAACTCGCGCGCCGCCTGCTCGGCCTTGCTGCGGATCACTGCCTCGCGCACCTTGGCTTTGATTTCCTTGAGCTCCGGGATTCGCGAGGGTTGCCGCTTGATCAGCTTGACGATGTACGGGTCGGAGCCGGCGTGCGTGATCGCGCGGACGTCGCCTTCCTCCATCTTCAACGCGTCGCGCGCCAGCTCGGGATTTTGCTCCGTACCCTTGACCGGCTCGTTGGCCGCGAAGAACGGCGTCTCGACCGCGTCGAGTCCCCGCTTGTTGGCCAAGTCGCTCAGGCTTTGCCCGGCGAGCGCGGCGGTCAGGTCCTCATGCATCGCCTCGCGCACCAACTCGCCGCCCGCCTTGCTCCTGAGGGCCTGGATGATCTTCGGGCGCGCCTGCTCCAGCGAATCAACATGGGGCGGGAAGGTCTCGTCGACCTTGATCACGTGATAGCCGAACTGGGTCTCGGCCAACGCCGCGTCGCCCGGCCTGAGCTTGAAAGCGACCTGCTCGAACGGCTTGACCATCTCGCCCTTGCCGAAGGTTCCCAGGTCGCCGCCCTTGAGCTTGTTGCCGGTGTCGTCCGAGTATTTGGCTGCCAGCTTGGCGAAGTTGGCGCCCGCCTTTAGCTGGCGCAGCACGTCCTTGGCCTTGGCGTTGGCGGCAGCCTTCTCCTTGCCGGTCGCGCCCGCGGGCGTGGCGATCAGGATATGGCGAGCGTGGACGCTTAGAGGATGCGTGAACAGGGTGGCCTGGTTGCGGGCGTAGTAGTCCTGGATCTCCTTGTCGGAAGGTTTGAGGCTCTGGGCGAGGATCGCCGGGTCATAGTGGACAAACACGACCTTGACTCGCTCGGGCTCCCGGAATTCCTCGCCGTTTTTCTTGTAATAGTCAGCAATCTCGGCCTCGGCAGGCGTGATCTTGCCGGCGAAGCGGGTGTAAGGCACCTCGATATAGGCTAGCGTGAGCTTGAGGTTGCGCCGGTCGAACTCGGCGCGCGCCTCCTCCTCGCTCACCTGCACGCCCTCGGTGACCATCGCCTTGAGCGTGTCGGCCAGAATCGCTGCGCGCTGGTTCTGCTCGAACTCGGGGGGGGTCATGTCATTGTCGCGCAGCACCGCTTGGTAGGTGGCGAAGTCGAACTGGCCGTCGATTTGGAAACTCTGGTTGGACTCGATGCGGCGCTTTAGTTCGGCATCGTTGACCTCGAGTCCCAGATGCTGCGCCTCGCGCTGGATGAGGTGGTTTTCGATTATCTGGCCAAGCGCCTCCTGCCGGAGGTTGACGTGCTTGAGGACTTCCGGCGTGTTGGGCCCGTAGATCTGCTGGAGAGTGCGCCGGAGCTGGGTCGCCTCATGGTCGACCTCGTCGGCCAGGATGGTCTGGCCGTCGACCTTGGCGACCTGTTTGACCTGGCTGAAAAACCCGCCGCTCATTCCCCAAAACGCGAACACCAGGATGATCAGGAAGAGAATCACCCGGACCATCCACGAATAGGCGTGCCGCCGCATTACGTTGAGCATACGGATGCATCATATAAAACCGGCCTCGATCTGCGCAAATTGGGATCCGAGCTTGCTCGTTCCGATCCCCTCTGTTAGTTTTGCGATAGAGCAAACTTTAGGGGGTTTTTCGGGGCCGTGCGGCCATCGGGCGGTCGGTCGCTGAATCTAATTCCAAGCGGGGCGGTGGAGTCCTCGGGGCAAGCCCGAGCCCCTGGGCGAGGGCCTGAAATCCAGTGATATTAAATTCGATTTTGGGTTGGTTCTCCAACGATCTCGCGATCGATCTGGGAACCGCCAACACGCTGATTTACGTCAAGGGCGAGGGCATCGTGTGCAACGAGCCCTCGGTGGTCGCCGTGCAGAAGGACTCGCGCGGCTCGCGCCGCGTGCTGGCGATCGGCGCCGAGGCCAAGAAGATGCTGGGGCGGACGCCCGGCTCGATCGTCGCGATCCGGCCGCTCAAGGACGGCGTGATCGCCGACTTCGAGATCACCGAGAACATGCTCCGCTACTTCATCCAGAAGATTCACAACCGCAAGACCCTGGTCCGCCCGCGGATCGTGATCTGCGTGCCGTTCGGGATCACCGCGGTCGAGAAGCGTGCGGTGCGCGAGTCGGCGGAGTCCGCCGGCGCGCGCGAAGTCTACCTGATCGAGGAGCCGATGGCGGCGGCGATCGGCGCGGGACTGCCGATCACCGAGCCCACCGGCAACATGATCGTCGATATCGGCGGCGGCACCACCGAAGTGGCGGTGATCTCGCTGGCCGGCGTGGTGTTCTCGCGCTCGGTCCGCGTGGCCGGCGACAAGATGGACGAGGCGATCATCCAGCACATCAAGCGCAAGTACAACCTGCTGATCGGCGAGCGCACCGCCGAGCTGATCAAAATCACCATCGGGTCGGCTTACCCCGGCGACGAGATCCAGACCATGGAAATCAAGGGCCGCGACCTGGTGGCGGGCGTCCCCAAGACCATCGAGATCACGGACGAGGAGATCCGCGAGGCGTTGATGGAGCCGGTCCATCAGGTGGTCGAGTCGGTGCGGATCGCGCTCGAACGCACGCCGCCCGAGCTTGCCTCGGACATCGTCGACAAGGGTATCGTGCTGGCCGGCGGCGGCGCCTTGCTGCGCAATCTCGATATCCTGCTGCGCGAGGAGACCGGCCTGCCGGTGACGCTGGCCGACGATCCGCTGACGGCTGTGGTGATGGGGGCGGGCAAGGTGTTGGACGAACTGTCGCTGTTGCGTGACGTCACGGTCGATTGATCGCGTAGACCTTAAAGCTTCGCTCCCGGTACAAGGCCCAAGCGAGTGAAAGCCTTCTTTGTCTGGCGCTACCGGGTGGTGTTGACCAGCGGGGCGCTGCTGATCCTATCCGCCCACCTGCTCTCGATCGGCGTCAACCCCTCGGGACGGCTCGCGATGCCGGCCGGGTTCGTGATGGACGCCGTGCGCCCGATCCAGATCGCGAGCGCGCGATTGGCCGATGGCGCCACCGGCCTGTTCCGCAACTATCTCGACCTGGTCGGCGTGCGGCGCGAGAACTCAAGGCTGCGCGCCCAACTGGCCCGGCTCGGGGCCGAACGCACCCGCGCCGTCGAGCTCGAGGCCGAAAATCGCCGGCTCTCCGAGCTGCTCGACCTTAAAGAGGCGTTGGGGCTCGGCGCGGTCGCCGCCAACGTCATCGGCAGCGACGCGAGCGGGCTGTCGCGCACCCTCATCGTCGCCCAAGGCTCGGAGGCCGGGCTCAAGCCCGGGATGGCGGTGCTGTCGGGCGAAGGCGTGGTCGGCAAGATAATCGCGGTCAGCCACTACGCCGCGCGGGTGCTGCTGATCGACGATCACAACTCGGCGCTCGACGCCTTCGACCAGCGCAGCCGCGCCCGCGGGATAATCGCCGGCGTGGTCGACGACGGCCTGACCATGAAGTACGTAGACCGGGCCGACGACATCAAGGAGGGCGATGTGGCGGTGACCTCGGGCTTGGACGGGATTTTCCCGCGCGGGCTCCTCGTGGGTCACGTCAGCGGCGTGCGGCGGGAGGGTCCAGGGCTGTTCCTGACCGTCGAGATCAAGCCGGCGGTGGACTTCCGGCGGCTCGAGCAGGTGCTGGTCGTCACCCAGCAGCCGCCCAGGGTCGGCGACCAGGCCCAGGGCTGAAGTGCAGGTCCGCCTCATAGCCCTGTTTGCCGTCGCCACGCTGGTCGCTCTAGCCCTTCAAACCGTAGTCCATTACTGGCTGCCGATGAACGCCTTCATCCCGCACCTGGTCTTGATTCTGGCGGTTGACCTCGGGCTGAGGCATCCGAGCGCACTGGCGGCGACGATGGCGTTTCTGATGGGGTACGCGACCGACGCGCTCTCAGGCTCGCATGTCGGGCTCAATGCGTTCACGGTAACGCTGGTTTTCCTGCTCGCCTACGAGGTTTCGCGCCATCTGCTGGCCGCCAACGACATAGTCGGCGCGGTGACGGTGTTCATCGGTGCGACCATCAACTCGATCGGCACGGTGGCCCTGGGCGGCGCCCTGCTATCCGCACAGGGCGTGGCGGACCTCCCGATGCGCCCGATTCTGATTCAAGCCGCGGTCACGGCGGCGCTCGCCCCCGCGATTTTCGCCCTGCTCAAGCGCAGCAAACGGCTGATCGGATTGCCGCTGAGAAACGTGCGCGACTAGTGCTTGCTTGCGGAAATCAGCGTGACAGGATGGCGGGCCCGAAGATTATTCTGAGCAGGATCGATGCGGCGGATGCGGAGCACAGAGACTACATCGGATTGCCTCAGAGAAACGTGGGCGAGTAGATTGATAGCAGGGTATCGAGAAGTTCCGATGGTCTCGGCCTCCCAAGGGTCTAGCTGACAAGTGGCTGGCTTTTTCCGCCGGCGCAGAAGCCGTTCAGTACCAAAGTTCGAACCGCGCGCCGCCGTCCTGACGGCGCTGATGGTGGCGGCGTTCGCCGTGCTCGCTGTGCGCCTCTACTACCTGCAGATCATCGAGAACCAGCAGATGGTCGAGATGGCCGATCGCAACCGCATCCGTCTGCTGCGCGTGCCGGCGCCGCGCGGAATCGTCTTCGACCGCCGCCATCGACCGCTAGTCGATACCCGACCCACCTTCGACGCGGTGATCGTTCCCGAGGACACCGAAAGCCTCGACGCCACCATTAACCGGCTCGAGACGCTGCTCGGCGGCGATCACGTCGCCGACACGATCTCAAAGGCTGAGGACGACGGCCGTCCGCCCTATGACCCGATCACGGTCGAGGAGCGACTCGCATGGCCGCAGGTGGTCGCGCTCGAGACCCATCAGCTCGAGCTTCCCGGCGTGAGCCTCCAGGTCACCCCGCGCCGCCATTACCCGTACGGCACGCTCGCGGCCCATCTGCTCGGCTATGTCGGTGAGACCAACAAGGACGACCTCACCCGGCTGGCCGGCTACCACATGGGCGACGAGATCGGGAAGTTCGGCCTGGAACGCGGATTGGAGCCGTTCTTGCGCGGCGTCAGCGGAGGCCAGGAAATCGAGGTCGATGCCGTCGGCCGTCGCCTGCGATTGTTGCGCGAGGTGCCCGACCGCTCCGGCGAAAGCGTCGTCCTGACTATCGACCTCGACATCCAGCAGGTCGCCGAGAATGAGATGGGCGATCGGGCCGGCGCGCTGGTCGCGCTCGATCCGAATAACGGCGAGATCCTGGCGATGGTGAGCCATCCGGCCTTCGACCCCGAGCTGTTCGGCGCGGGCGGGATCAGCGGGGCCCAGTGGCATCGCCTGATGACCGACCCGAACCATCCCTTGCAGAACCGCGTGATCCAGGGCACCTACCCGCCCGGCTCGGTCTTCAAGGTAGTCGATACGATCGCCGGGATGGAGGAGCACACGCTCACCGAGGACACCGGCTACCACTGCCCGGGCGGGATCTGGTACGGCGGCCGCGAGTACCGATGCTGGCGCAAGCAGGGGCACGGCAGCCTCACACTGCATCGCGCGATCGTCGAGTCGTGCGACGTCTACTTTTACAACGTCGGCATCCACCTCGGCATCGACCGGCTCGCCAAATGGGCGCATCTGCTCGGCCTGGGACAAACCACCGGCATCGCCCTGGATAACGAAAAGGGCGGCGTGATTCCGTCCTCGGCCTGGAAGCGCAAGCGCTTCCACGAGCGATGGTACCCGGCCGAGACACTCTCAGTCGCGATCGGGCAGGGCTACGTGGCGGTGACACCGCTGGAGCTGGCGCAGCTCGCCGCAGAGATCGCCAACGGCGGCATCCGCTACAAGCCGCACTTCGTCAAGTACATCGAGGGACTCGACGACCGCCCGGTCAAGGTCTACCAGCCCGAAATCGAGGCGCGCGTGCCGATCGATCCCGAGGTCCTGGAGACCGTGCGCGACGCGATGGCGGGCGTGGTCAACGGGCCCGGCGGCACCGCGCACAAGGCCGCGCTGCAAGACATCACCGTCTGCGGTAAAACCGGCACCGCGCAGGTGGTCAAGGAGGGCCAGGGCAGCCGCATCGCCGAGGACAAGCTTCCCGAGAAGTTCAGGGACCACGCCTGGTTAATCGTCTTCGCTCCCAAGGACCACCCCCAGATAGCAATCGCATGCCTGATCGAGCACGGCGGCCACGGCGGCTCGGCCGCGGCGCCGATGGTCCATGACGTGCTCAAGAAATTCTTCGAGTTGTATCCACCGCAGCCCGGCGCGACCAAACCCGATTTGGCCTCCGCGCAGGAGCCCCCTGCCGACCAGCCCGGCGCGGAGATGGAGCGCTGATGGCAGGACTCGACCGGCGGCTCCTCTATCACTTCGACTGGACCATCTTCTTCACGGTCGCCGGGCTGGTGGGTATCGGACTGCTGAGCGTAGTCAGCGCCTCCTACGTCGGCACCGCCGCGGTCGGCACCGCCGCGCGCGGACTGCATCGCGCGCTCCATCCGCTGGTCATCCGCCAGTTGATGTGGGTGGCGGGCGGTCTGGTCGCGATGCTGGTCGCGGTGCTGTTCGACTATCGCGCGCTCTCCCGCTACGCCTATCCGTTCTACGTGGTCGCGGTTGGATTGCTGGCGGTGGTATCGGTGGCCGGGCACGCGACCGGCGGCGCGCGCCGCTGGATCGATCTCGGCCTGTTCAAGCTCGAGCCCTCGGAAGTCGCCAAGCTGGCCCTGGTACTGGTGATGGTTCGTTATCTGCGCGAGGATCCCCCCAAGGGCGGGCTGAGACTCCATCAACTCCTAATCCCCGGGATAATGATGGCGGTCCCGGTGGCGCTGGTGCTCAAGCAGCCCGACCTCGGCACCGCGCTGATCCTGGTGTTGGTCACGGCGACCCTGATCTTCGTGGGCGGCCTGAACCTGCGCACGCTGCTGGCGCTCGCGCTAGCCGCGATGCTGGCGGCACCCGCCGGATGGCATTACCTCAAGCCCTATCAGCGCACGCGCCTGGTCAGCTTTGTCAATCCGCAGTCCGACCCGCTCGGGTCGGGCTATCACGTGATCCAGTCCAAGATCGCGATCGGCTCGGGCGGCGCATGGGGCAAGGGCTTTCTCAAGGGCACCCAGGCGCGGCTCAACTTCCTGCCCGAGCAATCGACTGACTTCATCTTCTCGGTATTCGCCGAGGAGTTCGGCTTCGCGGGCTCGATGCTGCTGCTGGCGCTGTACGCCGCACTGGTCGCGCGCGGCGCATGGATCGCGCGCCACGCCCGCGACCGCTTCGGCGCGATGCTCGCGATGGGAATCACCGCGATCGTGTTCTGGCAGGTGGCGATCAATATCGGGATGGCCTCGGGCGTGCTGCCGGTGGTCGGCCTGACCCTGCCGCTGGTCAGCTACGGCGGCTCCTCGTTGATCGCGCTGATGGCGGCGATGGGCGTGTTGATCAGCATCAACACCCGCCGCTACCTGTTCTAGCAGGGTACGGACGGGAACTGATGGGCCGCTTTAGATGGAAATTCTCGTCGGCGCCTCTTCGGAGGACATTCGCTTCCGCGCCGGTTTTCGAATCGTGGGACCGCGCCGGCGGCTCGCTCTTCTCGACGTAAAGCCAACTACCGCCGCAATCTCGTAAGGTCTGGGGCTCGCTTGCGAATCGGGAAAGATCGATAATCACGACCATGACGGCCACAGCAGTACAGCACTTCCCGCAATCAAATGACGCAGGCGATCTCGGCGCGATCCTTGCCCGCCAGCGCGAGGCGTTTCTTCGCAACGGAGCGCCCTCGCTCGAAGTACGGCGCGCGGACCTCGCCAAGCTCAAACAAGCGATTAAGGAAAATACGGGACGGATCGCCGAGGTAATCTCGTCGGATTTCGGCAATCGCTCGACGCATGAGAGCCGGTTTGCCGAGATCTGGACTACGCTTGCAGGAATCCGCCATACCAGCAGTCATCTCGGCAAGTGGATGAAGCCAAAGCGGGTTTCGGTCAGCCTGGAACTGATGCCGGGACGGGCGCGCATCATTTATCAGCCGGTCGGCGTCGTCGGCATAATCAGCCCCTGGAATTACCCGTTTCAGCTTTCGATTTTGCCGCTGATGGCGGCGATCGCCGCCGGCGATTGCGTGATGCTGAAGCCGTCGGAATTGACGCCGCGCACCTCGGCATTCCTGGCCGAGCTTCTTTCCGGTCTCTTTCCCGCCGATAAGGTCGCGGTGGTGCAAGGAGGGCCGGAGGTCGGCGAGGCGTTTTCCCGGCTGCCGTTCGATCATCTTTTCTATACCGGCTCGACCGCCGTAGGCCGGAGTGTGATGCGCGCGGCCGCGGAGAACCTGACGCCGGTCACGCTGGAACTTGGCGGCAAATCGCCGTGCATCGTCGGCGACGACGCATCGATGCCCGCCGCGGTTCAAAGCATCGTCTTCGGCAAATTGATGAACGCCGGCCAGACCTGCGTCGCACCGGATTACGTTCTCGTGCCCAGGGCGCGGCGGGAGGAATTCGTCCGGCAGGCCGAGGCCGCGGTCCGTAAGTTCTATCCAAGCCTCAAGTCAAATCCCGACTACACCAGTATCGTCAACGAACGCCATTACCGCCGTCTCTCAAACTATATCGACGAGGCCAACGCGAAAGGCGCCGCGGTCGTCGAAATTAATCCGGCTGGCGAGGCGCTGGAGCCGGGCGCGCGCAAGTTCACTCCATCCCTTGTGCTCGATCCGGAAGACGGGCTCGGCGTGATGCGCGACGAGATTTTCGGCCCGATCCTGCCGGTCAAAAGCTACGACCGGCTTGACGAAGCGATCGAGTACGTCAATCGCCGGCCGCGTCCGCTGGCGCTCTACTATTTCGGCCGCGACCCCAAGCAGCGCGATGAAGTTCTACAGAGGACGATTTCAGGCGGCGTGGGGGTCAACGCGACGCTGATGCATATCGTGGTCGATGATTTGCCGTTCGGCGGCATCGGCGCCTCCGGCATGGGCGCCTATCACGGCGAGTTCGGCTTCCAGACCTTCTCGCACCGCAAGAGCGTGTTTTTGCAGAGCCGCTTCAACAGCGCGTGGATGCTGCGTCCGCCGTTCGGCAAACTCGCCGATTTCATGCTGAAGCTTTTGATGCTGCGGTAGCGCGGGGGGCTAAACGGGCTTCGCGCCTGCCCGGCCGCTTCTCGGGAACCTTGTCTTCCTCGATATGCCAGTGCGCCGCCGGCTCCTCGTAGGGCGAGTTCAGGCGTGTCGGTGAAAACCGGGTTTCATGCAGGGTGCTTCTGCCATCGGCGAAGCGTCTCGCCTCGAAAATCATTTTTCCGCATCCTGCCAGGAACAGCTCGCGGAACGATGGCACTCGAAATGCCCCCTTGGCGCGCGCCAGAGCGGGCGGGACGCCCGCCGCCACTTTCGCGCCTGCTTGCCCAAAGAAAATCTTGACGACTTATAGTCGCCAATCCCTCCCTGTGGCAGGCCTCGGCACCCTGGCAGATCAGCGGATGCGGTAGCCGCCGTCCACGAAGACTGTCGAGCCGGTGATGAAGTCCGAGGCGCGCGAGGCCAGGAAAATCGCCGCGCCGGCGCATTCCTCGGGCGTGCCGAAGCGGCCCGCCGGCGTGCGCATGATGATCTCGTCGGACAGCGGCGTGGACTTGATGCTCGCCGTCATCGCGGTCTCGATCCATCCCGGCACGATCGCGTTGACCTGGATGTTATAAGCCGCCAGCTCGATCGCCGTGGACCTGGTGAGCTGGAGCAGACCGCCTTTGGCCGCGCTGTACGCGGGCACCATCGCCGCGCCGAAGAACGAGTACTCGCTGGCGATGTTGACGATCTTGCCGTGCCTGCGCTTGATCATCGATTTCGCCGCCAGCCGGGAGAGCATGAAACACGCGCTCAGGTTGGTCTCGATCACCCGGTCCCAGTCGGCCGGGCTGAGATTCAGCACGCCGCCCATCACGGCGATTCCGGCGTTGTTGACCAAAATGTCGAGCGCGCCGAGCTCGTGCTCGACCTGTTCGAGAGCGGGCCTGAGCTGCTCCCGGTCGCCGACATCGAGCTTGAGCGCGAGCGCGCGAACGCCGAACGCCGCAAGCTCGCGCAGCACAGCGCGGTTCTTTTCCTCGTCGCGCGCGAGGATCGCGACCGACGCACCGGCTTCGGCGAGTCCGAGCGCTATTGCGCGCCCGATTCCGCCGTTGCCGCCGGTTACGATTGCAAGCTTGCCGCTGAGATCGAACATCGCAGGAGCCGCCATTTCGTGAGATCTCCTTGTTGCTGCTGGCACGCCGCGCCGCGGGCTCATATATTTGCGTTCCGCGCCAGGCGAAGTCGAGTGCTGCCGGGCAGCCGGAAAAAGAACCGGCGCGGAGGCCGGCGCTACATCAACTTCAGGGAGACTTTGAGCAATGGGACTCAGAACAGCAGAGCAGTACAAGGCGTCGCTGCGCGACGGACGGGCCGTCTTCTTCCGGGGCGACAAGGTCGCCGACGTGACCACCCATCCCGTAATCGGAATCGCGGTCGAACACGCGGCGATCGACTACCGGATGGCCGAGGACCCGCGCTATCGCGAGCTCGCGGTGGTGAGCGAGGGGGCGAGCAGCTATAGCCGCTACTACCATCTGCCGCGCAACGCCGAAGACCTGCTCAAGCGCAGCCGGCTCATCGCCGCCTCGACCCGCGAGGGCGCCACGCTGGTCGTGCTGATCAAGGAGATCGGCAGCGATGCGATACTGGCGCTGCATATCGTCGGCGCGAAGATGGCGGCGGCCGGCCTGCCCGAGTACCGCACGCGGATCGCCGACTACCATCGCTATTGCCGCGACCACGATCTGGCCGTGGCGGTGGCGCAGACCGACGTCAAGGGCGACCGCTCGCTCGGCCCCTCCGCCCAGGAGCATCCCGACTACTACCTGCGAATCGTCGAGGAGCGCCCCGACGGGATAGTCGTGCGCGGCGCCAAGCTCCACACCTCGGTTGCGACCAACACCAATGAGGTGATCGTGCTGCCGACGCGCGCGATGAGGCCGGAGGACAAAGCCTACGCGGTCGCCTTCGCGATCCCGATCGCGACGCCGGGACTCAAGCTGATCGCGAGCCCGCATGGCAGCGCGCCCAAGGACCCGTTCGAGCATCCGATCAGCGCGCGGCACAAGATGATGGAGACGCTGACGGTGTTCGACGACGTGTTCGTTCCCAACCAGCGCGTCTTCCTGAAGGGAGAGGTAGAGTTTGCCGGGCTGCTCGCGCTGACCTTCGTGCGGTTCCATCGCTTCACCGCGGTTTCCTACAAGCTGCCGCTGCTCGAGCTGATGGCAGGCGCGGGCTACACCGCGGCGGAGGCCAACGGCGTGCTCACCGCCGGCCACGTGCGCGACAAGCTCACCCATCTGGCGGCCTACCACACCGCGGTGCGTGGGCTGATCGAGCACGCGGCGGCCTCGTGCACGGTCGAGGAAGGAATCGCGGTGCCCAACACGCTGCTCACCAACGTGGCGAAGTATCACTTCGCCCACAACTACCATCAGGCCGTGCAGATCGTGCAGGACCTGGCGGGCGGCTCCTGGTAACGGCGCCGGCGGCCGAGGATCTCACCAGCGAGGCGACGCGCGAATACGTGCTCAGGTACATGGGCGGGAAAACGGGCTTCGGTGCGGAGTGTCGGCTTCGACTGATCAACCTGATCGGCGATCTGACCGCGTCGGATTTCGGCGGATACCAGGAGGTGCTCGCGGTGCACGCCGAAGGTGGGTTCGAGGCGGAGAAGCTGCAAGCCTATCGCGAGTACGACTTCAAATCCGCCGTCGCATACGCGCGCAAATTGGCAGGTATCTGAGATGGGGACAGAGAAGAGAACGGTTGGCGCAATTCTGTTTCCGGGATTCGAGCTGCTCGACGTGTTCGGTCCGCTCGAAGCCTATGGCATGGCGGCGGGGCAGTTCCGGGTAACCCTGGTGGCTGAGAACGCCGGGCCCGTGCCGAGCGCGCAGGGACCCTCCGCGCTCGCCGAGTACGGATTCGGCGACTGCCCCCATCTCGACTTGATCCTGGTACCGGGCGGAATCGGAACGCGCGAAGGAGTCCGCGACGCGAGGCTGCTGGGCTGGCTTGGGGAACGCGCAGAGGAGGCCGAAATCGTAACCTCGGTATGCACCGGCGCGGCGTTGCTGGCGAAGGCCGGAGTCCTCGATGGAATCCGCGCCACTACCAACAAGCTGGTCTTCAAATGGGTCGAGGAGCAGGGGCCGGCGGTGAAATGGGAGAGGCAGGCGCGATGGGTCGAAGACGGCAAGTTCATGACCTCTTCCGGAGTATCGGCGGGAATTGATATGGCGTTGGCAGTGATCGCGCGCCTGGTCGGCAGCCAAGTCGCGGAGACCGCGGCGACCTTCATGGAGTACGAATGGCATCGCGACGCCGCGTGGGACCCGTTCGCGAAAATCCATGGCCTGGTGTGAGCGGGCGCGGGCGAGTGCACGGTCACAGATCCGAGAGTGCTTCCGAAGTGGGCCTTCACTCTCCTTCGGCGTTTTCCCGGCGGGCCGCCGTCTCATGGATGTTTTTCCGCAGCCTGCGCGCCCTGCCGTTGGTCGGGCGGGATCACGAGGACCTGACCGGTCATCGCCGGCTGATGCAGCGTGCAGTAGAAGGTGAAAAGCCCCGCGCGATGGAACGTGAAGACGTACGAGGTCTCCTTGAGCGGCGGCAGGTCCACGTACATCAGCACCTTGAGCTCGGGATCGACAATCATCAGGTCGTGGTCGTCGTCCGGCTGCAAATTGAAAAAGCTCACCTGCGTCGGCTCGTCCTGATGGATCGCAATGAACGCCGGTGAGAAGGCGTAGACCTCTCCGAAGCGCGCGATGGTCTCCTTGGGGCCGGTCTCCTTGATCGCGACCGCCTCGGTGAGCACCGTGACTCCGGCGCGCGCGGAATCTTCCTTGGCCACAGTCAGCTCGCGCGAGGCGCTCGCGTCGGGCAGGAAGTACTTAGTTTGCCTGGGCGCGGACGCGGACGGCGCCGCGGTCGCCGCAGGCGGGAGCATCACGGCCGCAGCCAGCACGGCAATCAGCTTGAGCCTGCACCTTGTCGTAGAAGTGCATCGCCTTTTCGACGGCGCTGATTCTGACCGGCACATGGCTGATACCGCGAGGCTTTGATCATCGCTGGTCTCCATCGTCCGTCAACAGGCCTCTACCACGGACCGGCCCGGATGGCGAAAAAGGCTATTTATTCGAACGCGTTCTCGCCGGTGATGTCGCGGCCGAGAATCAGCGTATGGATATCGAAAGTTCCCTCGTAGGTGTTGACCGTCTCCAGGTTCAGCATGTGCCGGATCACCGGATACTCGTTGACGATTCCGTTGGCCCCAAGGATGTCGCGCGCCATCCGGGCGATCTCCAACGCCTCGCCGACGTTGTTGCGCTTGGCGAAGGAGACGTGCTCGGGACGCGCCTTGCCGGCATCCTTGAGCCTGCCCAACTGCAGACAGACCATCTGAGCCTTGGTGATCTCGGTGAGCATCTTCACGAGCTTGTTCTGGACCAGTTGGTAGCCCGCGAGCGGACGCGAAAATTGCCGGCGAGACTTGGCGTAGTCCAAGGCGCATCGGTAGCAGGTCCGGGCCGCGCCGACCGCACCCCACGCGATTCCGTACCGCGCCTGGGTGAGACAGGCCAGCGGCGCCCGCAAACCGCGCGCTTCGGGCAGTCGGGCGCCGTCATCGAGGCGGACATCCTCGAGCACCAACTCCGAGGTGACCGAGGCGCGCATCGAGAATTTGCCCTTGATATCGTGGGCGGTGAAGCCGGGCATCCCTTTGTCCACCAAAAAGCCGGTGATGCCCTCGTCCACCTTGGCCCATACGATCGCGACATCGGCGATTGAGCCGTTGGTTATCCATCGCTTGACGCCGTTGAGCACCCATCCGCGCCCGTCGCGCTTCGCCCGCGTCTCCATCGCGCCGGCATCGGAGCCGTGGTCGGGTTCGGTCAATCCGAAGCATCCGATAAGCTTGCCGCGCGCCATCTCCGGCAAGTAGCGCTGCTTCTGCTGCTCCGATCCGAACGCATAAATTGCGTGCATCGAGAGAGCGCTCTGCACAGAAGCAAAGGAGCGCAGCCCGGAATCCGCGGCTTCGAGCTCCTGCATAATCAGGCCATAGGCGACATTGTCCATCCCGGCGCATCCATAACCCTTCATATTCGCGCCGAAGATTCCCATCTCCGCCATCAAGGGCACCAGCCGCGTCGGAAAAGTCTCGCCCGCGAAATGTCTTTCAATATCGGGCACTACCTCCCGTTCGACGAACTGCTTGACGGTGTCGCGCGTCATCTTTTCCTCGTCCGAGAGCAGCTCGTCGAGGTTGAAAAAGTCAAGATCTTTCATGAGGTCAGCCATGAGAGTCAGCTCCCGATCCGACTAGACTTTTGGAGACTGTCGTTTTACCATGCTAACTTGAGCTTAAACATGCCAAAATCACCCACGGTGTTGTGCGCCATCAGGCTCCACAAGGTTTTGAAAGGCTCGATAAGGATTCATCCAAGCGCAGAGGAGAGCTAGACTACATTAAAATCTGCTACTGTTGCCTCGCCGATGGCTATCAAATAGCCTTATATGACAGGGGACGAAATATGCATATCGAGACGCTGAAAGTCTTCTGCGACATAATCGAGAGTGGCAGTTTTTCTTATGCCGCATCGCAAAATTTCGTGACCCAATCGGCCGTCAGCCAGCAGGTCCGCAGCCTGGAAGACAAATACGACTGCCGATTGATAGAACGCGGGCGCGCAGGAGTCAAACCGACTCCGGCCGGTCAGATTCTCTACAACGCAAGCAAGGAGATCGTGCGGCGGTTCATGGAGCTGGAGAACCGGCTGCGTGAGATCGGCTCGGTGGTGGCAGGCTCGATCCGGGTGGGAACCGTCTACAGCGTCGGATTGCACGAGCTTCCGCCCTACCTGACCGAGTTTCTGCGCACCTTCCCGGCGGTCAACGTCCATCTCGAATACCTGCGTTCCAGCAAGATTTACGAAGACCTGATCGAGGGCAAAATCGACCTCGGAGTGGTGGCGTACCCTGCCAAGCGCAGCCAAATCGTGACGATTCCCTTCCGCCAGGATGAGTTGGTGCTGGTGGTGCCGCCGGACAACATACTCGCTCGGCAGACCAGGGTCAGCTTCACCCAGCTCGGGGGGCAGAAGTTCGTCGGCTACGAGCGCGACATCCCCACTCGCAAGGCAGCCGACCGAATCCTGCGCGACCATGGGGTCAAGCCGGTCTACACGATGGAGTTTGACAATGTCGAGACCATCAAGCGCGCGGTGGAGATTGGGCTTGGAATCGCGATTGTCCCAAAGCTCACGGTCGAGGTCGAAACGCAGCGCGGATCGCTCAGGATGCTCGAGTTCCAGGAAGGGATTTTTACCCGGCCGCTGGCAATAATCTACAAACGCGGCCGCGAGCTTTCACCGGCGGTGCGCAAATTTATCGACACCCTGACCAAATCTCAGGTGCTGCGCGCCGATAAGGCCGAGCGCGCTGACAAGCCCGAGCGTAACGATCGCGCGCACGACGGCAGTCGCTCCGAGCGGCCCGAAAAAGCCGAAAAGACCGCCTGACCGCCCAATGGGTGTTTTGCCCTCGGGGCGTTCGGCAATAACGGAAACCCAACCCCAAACGCTCAGGGCAGCGCCTTGCGCAGGGCGTCGCGATCGAAGCCGGCTAGCATCTTGCCGCCGGCAATCACGATCGGGCGCTTCAGGATACGCGCGTCTTCCGCGATCAGCTTGAGGGCCTGCGCGGGGGTCAGCTTCCGGCCTTCAAGTCCCTTGGCCTTGAAGACCGGGCTTTTTGGATTCAAAAGCTCGCGCGGGTCGCGGCCTCTGAAGATTTCTTCCAGCTCGCTTTTGGACAGCGGGGTCTTGGCGAAGTCGCGCTCCTCGAGTTCCACGCCCAATTCGTCACGCAGGAAACCTCTTGCCTTGCGGCATGTGGTGCAGGTTGAGCGCCACAGGAAGCGGACTTTCTTCATCGCTGTGTCCCCGTTTACTCGATACCGCGGTCGGGAGCGACCGGACCGGTGCCCCGATCGGCCGGCTGTGCGGAGCCGGCCGGCGCCGCTGACATCGTCTGGCTCGGCGCGGCAGCCGGCAAAGCCGCGGCGGCCGCCGACGGCGGCCTGGCCGGGGGCGTCTCGGTCGGTCCGCTGAAATTGATGGGCTGACTGCCCTGGATCATCGCCGGCGTTAGCACGTAATCGCCGCCCAGCGCGCTGCGCCAGATCGTGTCTGCCACCTGCGAGTTCCCCGCAGTCAGCGCGTATGCGCCTCCCCCAACGATTCCTCCAAGCAGCGCATAGAGCACTTTAATCGGCACGTACACGACGTCGGCCAGCACCGCTGCAGCGCCAAAGCCGGCTCCGCCCCAGTTGACGCCGCCTTCGGGCGGTTGCGCGACCTGGGCGGTCGGCGCCGCAGCGGGTTGTGGTTGAGTCTCCGGCGCGGCCCCGGTGACTTGCGCCAGCGCGCCGGCCGGGATTGCGACCATCGCCGCCAGCACCATTGCGATCAGCAAAGATCCAGTACGTCTCGTGCTCATGTTTTTTTGCCTCCTCCTCACGCCCTTACTCGGTCTTCACCACCACGTTCTTCGGCAGAATTTCCAACAGGTGGCGGAATGCTTGTTCCAGGTAGTCGTGATCCTTGGATTCCAGAGTCAGCTTCACGCGGTATTCCGGGTTGTTCATCTTCGGGTAAGAGCCAAGCAGCAGTTGCGGAAAGCGCTCGAGGCAGGAGTTGAGATGCTCGGCGATAGCGCCTTCGCCGGCGCTCGTGTAGATCGCGTGCGAATAGTAGGGGTCGGCCGCGAAGCGGCCCTTGAGCGCGAGCAGTTGGGACTCGAAGATCTGCGGAATGCCCGGGAGGATGTAGACGTTTTCCACCTGGACGGTGGGAAACCACGTGTCACCCGCGTGGTTCAGCACCGCGCCCTCGGGCACCTCGGCCATCTTGAGCCCGGCCGCGTTGATCGGCCGCTCCACGAAATGCTTGCCGATCAGATGCTCGAGCTCCTCGCTAATCACCAGCTTGCGGCCAAAGGCGCGCGCCACTCCCTCAATCGTAACGTCGTCGTGAGTCGGTCCGACGCCGCCCGAGGTTATCACCGCGTCGTACCGCGACGAGCAGCACTTGACTTCCTCCGCAATCGCGTCGAGATCGTCGGCGACCACCGCGATGCGCTTGAGCTCGACCCCGACCTTGCGCAGCTCGCAGGCGGCGAAGTAGGCATTGCTGTCCTGGATCTTGCCAGAAAGAATCTCGTTGCCCACCACGACCAGGGCGCAACTGCGTTCTCGCATGGACGGCCCGGCTGCCTCCCTTCCCTCAATCGCCAGCATTATCGCAGTACGCGGGCGCGCCCGGCAAGATTGCGTATCGCGGATCAAGTTTCGGCTACCGGGCCTCAGGTGCCGGCATGCTCGATGTCTGGGGCGTTCTTCCTGAGGAACTCCTTGAGCCTACGCTTGAGGCGTCCTTCTATCTGGCGCACACGCTCACGGCTTATTCCGAAGCGCTCGCCGATCTCCTGCAGCGTTAGTGGCTCCTCGGCCACTAAGCGGACGCGGAAGATCTCGAGCTCCTTGTCTTTGAGGGTGCTCTCGAACTGCTCGACTTTCTCCTTGGCGACGCTGCGGAACTCGAGGTCGGCGGTGAGCTCTTCAGGATTGCGGCTGGTGTCGGGCAGAACGTCGAGCAAGCGGGTGCCCTCTTCCGGCCCGACGGGCTGGTCAAGGGAAGCCTCGCTCTGCCCCATCCGCTCCTGCATCTCGCGCACCTCGCTCTCCTTCACTCCCATCCGCTGGGCGAGCAGCCGCGGCTGCGGCGTGAAGCCTTCCGCCTCAAGTCGCTCGCTCTCCTTGCGCAGGTTGAAAAACAGCTTGCGCTGGGCCTGGGTGGTGCCGATTTTCACGAGCCGCCAGTTGTTGATCAGGTAGCGATAGATGTAGGCGCGTACCCACCATACCGCGTACGAGGGAAAGCGAACGCCCTGGTAGGGGTCGAAATGCTTCACGCCCTCCATCAGCCCGACATTGCCCTCCTGGATCAGGTCGAGCAGGTTGCGCGAGGCGCGCGCGAACTCATTGGCGATCTTGACCACCAGGCGCAAGTTGGAGGTGACCAGCTCATAGGCGTACTTCGGGTCGTGGGTTTCGAGATAGAGGTGGGCGATCTTGGCTTCTTCCTCGCGGCTGAGGATCGGGAAGCGGCGAATCTCCGCCAGATAGCGGCTCAGCGGATCGAACGGGACAAGCCCGCCACGCTTCTCGGACAACTCGTCTGCCCCGGCTTCATCGTCGGGCGCACCCACCCGATCGACCGCCTCAGTCCGATCGACTGCCTCAGCGGACGCCTCCAGCGCGTCCGTTCCAACAGGCTGCGATTCGGCCTCGGCGTCGAGCGCGCCGGGAATTCCCTTCCGGTCCACCAATTCGGGCTCGAGCAGGGCCTTGCCTTTCGATTTGCGCGAGGCAATCCTGGCGGGCGTCGAATGTCCGCGGCGGGTTTTGGGGTTTTTGCGCACTAGATAGCCCCGGCCGGCTCAGCGGTTGATACCGTTGCCTTCCTGCTCTTGCTCGCCCACTGTGCGGGGCGCAGACCAAGGTCGTGTCGTGCGCGAAGGCCGAGTCGGCTCTGATAGCTTGGCGGGAGCGCAAGGCTCCGCCGGCTACTCTTCCTTGGGTCGTTCGATGACGACCTTGCCGGCCGCAATCTCGCGCAGCGCGGTGACCACTTCCTTGTTATCGGACTCGACCAAGGGACGGGCGCCCTTGAGCAACTGTTTTGCTCTGCGCGTTGCGGCCAGGACGAGCTCAAAACGGTTGGGAACCTTCTCCAAGCAATCTTCGACGGTGATTCTTGCCATTTGACAGCAATTTTCCAGCGCGCTCGCAGGCTTGTCAACGCGAGGATCGTGCCGGTTCGTGCAACTCGGCCGTTGGCCGCTTGCCGGGGGTTGAGCTATCCCGGATTCGAGGAATGGCCTTCCGCCCCGCTGGGGACGCGCGCACTCCTGCGCAGCACCGTGCGGGATGAGACGTCGGGCAACGAGGCCTCCGTCTCAGGGGCCGGGGCGCCTGGCCAGGTAGAGGCCGCGGCCCATCAAGCCTTCGGCGTCGTAGCGCACTTCCGTTGCGGCCGACTCGAATGCGCGCGTCGGGCACGGCCTCGCCAATCAGGGCGCGCAGGCGCTCGCATTCACGCGCATAGTCCTTGAAGTGATAGATCGCGTCGTAGAGTGCGGCGCTCTCGACGAAGGAATCGCCACGCTGCAGTCCAGCGGTGTCCATGGTCCGTGCTCTCCTGGAAGCGTTCGCGAATTTATCTTGCGCCCTCGCCCGTCGCTGGTACATCATGATTTCTCCGGTCTGTAAGCGGACCGGCCTTCGAGCCGTTTCCTAACCTGAAACTTGCGCGGTTCGAGAGCGTCAACTACTCCAAGGAGGCGAGCAATGACTCTTTCAATCGGCGATGTGGCGCCGGATTTTGAAGCTGACACGACCGAAGGGCGCATCCGTTTCCACGACTGGATCGGCGATTCCTGGTGCGTGCTGTTCTCTCATCCCAAGGATTTCACGCCGGTGTGCACTACCGAGCTCGGCTACATGGCCAAGCTCAAGCCCGAGTTCGACAAACGCCATACCAAGATCATCGGGCTGAGCGTGGACGCGGTCCAGGATCACAGCAGGTGGGCCAGCGACATCAAGGAAACCCAGGGCGCTGCGCCGAACTACCCGATAATCGGCGATCCCGATCTGAAGGTCGCAAAGCTTTATGGGATGCTTGCGGCGAGCGCCTCGGGCGACGCCTCCAAGCGCACGCCGGCCGACAATCAGACGGTGCGCAACGTCTTCGCGATCGGGCCGGACAAAAAGATCAAGCTGATACTGGTCTACCCGATGACCACGGGACGCAACTTTGACGAGGTGCTGCGTGTGCTCGACTCGATCCAGCTGACGACGAAGCACAAGGTGGCAACTCCCGTCAACTGGAAGCCGGGCCAGGACGTGATCATTGCGGGCTCGGTTTCCGACGATGAGGCACGGAAGGTCTATCCGCAAGGCTGGAAGGCACCGCGTCCCTATCTGCGCATCGTGCCGCAGCCCAAGGGATAGGTAGCTGAGCCGTTCGGCTTGTTCAAAAGCTAGGATCTGACGCGGCGGAAGTCGGGCTTGCGCTTTTCCATGAACGCCGCGACGTACTCCTTGTGCTCCGCGCTCTGCAAGCATCGCTCGGCTGCGAAGTCTTCGAACTCCATCGCGGTTTCGATCGTGCCGTCGAGTCCCAAGTAGAGCGCGCGCCGCGTGTAAGCAAGCGAGGTCGGCGAGCAGTTCAGCATCTCGCCGGCAAGCTCGCGCGCCTTGGCGATCAGCTTGTCGGCGGGTGTGACGTGGCTCACCAGCCCCATCGCCAGGCACTCGGCCGCGGTGAACTGCCTTCCGGTCAGCATCATCTCGGCTGCGCGCGAAACGCCGATCAGCCGCGCCAGCAGGTAGGTCGAGCCGAGCTCGGTGATCAGTCCGACACGCGGGAAGATCACGCCCAGCTTCGCCTCTTCGGCGGCGATCCTGACGTCGCACAGCAGCGTCATCGTACATCCCACACCCAGCGCGAAGCCGTTGATCGCCGCGATCGACGGCTTGGACAGGCTGCGCATCACAACCGGATACGAGTCCATCGCCTCGCGGCGGCGGCGTCCGGCGCCGCCCTGCTCGCGGTCCCTGATGTTCTGCGCGAAGCCGGAGATATCCGCGCCCGAACAAAACGCGCGTCCCGCCCCGGTCAGCACGATCACGCGCACGGCGGGGTCGGCATCCGCCTGGCGGAACAGCTCGATCAGTTCCGCGCCCATCGTGGGCGTGTAGGCGTTGAGCTTGGCGGGACGGTTGAGCGTGATGGTCGCGATCTCGTCCGCGACCTCGTAAAGAAGGGTTTCGTAGGCCATGGCGGATTCCTTTTCAGTCCGGCACCTTGGAAGCCCCATGCCGGAGTTTCCCTATCCGGGGAGTTGAGTTGAGCGAAGAATGCGCGGGCGCGCCGAGACGCGGAGCCGGATCTAGGCGCGCTTCTTCTTTTGGCGGCGAGTCACGCGGATTTTTTCCTTGAGCCTGGTTTTGCGCCGCTTGCGACGCCGCCTAAGTTCGCGCTGCCGTTCAGTTCCCATTTGCTTCCTTCTCCCGGAGCTTTCTCCCGCCCGCTCTTGTGCGCCACAGGTCGCGCGCCGCTTCAGTTCGCAGTCCCTCCATCCAACGGTTCCTGGCGAGTCACCTTGGCGCCCGAATCAAGATGCACGCCGCGCTCCGTCAGGTAGGGCTTGCCCCTGCCGGAGTGGTTCTCGACATAAACGTCATAGTCGCCCGGGTCAAGCTTGAAGCGATGCTCCGGGCCGGGCTCGCTGACCGCGACCTGGGCCTGCGTCCCACCTTTGTAAATCACGACTCGGGTCGCCTCGTCCATCGCCGCGTGCGACATCACCGGCTGCACCACCAACTCAGCTGGCACTCGTTCGTTCAGGGTTAGTTCCGTCACTTGCCCGGGCGTGAGTTCCACCGCGTGCCAGTAATAGCCCTGCGGCGGCGCATCGACCTTGACATCGACGGCATTGGGCGCGCACAGGATCGAATCCCCGGAGACCATCGTGGTGAGCGTCTGATGGGGCGGCGAAGCGCCGCTCACGGTCACCGTGAAGCCGGGGTCCCTGCCGTCGCGATCCTTCACCTTCACGCGCAGCACCGCGACGTTTGTCACCAGCACGGTGCTGGTGCGGCCCGCCTCGACCTTGGCCTGCTTGGTGATGCTGCCACCCAGGATCGGAATCACGATCTTGTAGTCGCCGGGCTTGAGCGCGACGCTCGCTCCCGGCGCCACGGTCGCGGCCCTGGTTCCATCCCCGGCGACAACCTCCGCTTCGCTCTTGGCACCTTTGCCGATGTCGCCCAGGACATCGAGCTTGAGCTGCCCGGTATCGGCGGCGAAGGCGGCGGTCGCGGTCAGTATCGAGGCGGCAAACAGGATCGCGGCAAGCCTCTTAGAGCGACGCGAGCGTGGCGGTGAAAAGTGCATCAGAAGCTATCATAATTGCGCCGTGCCGGGCGGCGCCAGCCAGCAGCTCCGCGCCGCGCTTGATGATGCGCGCGAGGCGGGTTACAAGAGCCGATGCAGCTTAGGACGCGGCTGTTCGGAACCAGTTACGGCTTCCGCTCCGTCAAGGAGCTGCTCGGACGCGCCAACGAGGCGCGCTCGGGCGACGAGTTGGCGGGGCTTGCCGCCCGCTCCGAACGCGAGCGCGTCGCCGCCAAGATGGTGCTGGCGGATCTCACGCTGGCCGAGTTGCGCGAAAATCCCGCGGTTCCATACGAGCGCGACCAAGTGACGCGCGTGATCGACGACGGACTCGACCGGCGCGCCTACGCGAAAATCAGAAATCGCAGTGTCGGCGAGTTCCGCGAATGGCTGCTGGACGACGCCACCACCGGCGCGGATATCGCCGCCGTCAGCCGCGGGCTGACCGCCGAGATGGCGGCGGCGGTGGCCAAGATTTGCTCGAACCTGGACCTTATCACGATTGCGGCCAGGATAAGGGTCGTCACCAGAGCGCGCACCACGATCGGGCTTGCGGGCAGGCTCTCGACCCGCCTCCAGCCGAACCATCCCCGCGACGACCTCGACGGTATCGCGGCCGCGATTTACGAAGGGCTCGCCTACGGCACCGGCGACGCGCTGATCGGGATCAATCCCTGCATCGACGAGCCGAACAACCTCAAGCGGCTGCACGAGCTGACAGCCGAGATCATCGAGCGCACCGGCGTGCCGACCCAGAACTGCGTGCTCGGCCATATCACGACTCAACTCCGGGCGCTGGAGGCGGGCGCTCCGATCGACATCCTGTTCCAGAGCCTGGCCGGCACGGAGAAGGCCAACCGCGGGTTCGGGGTCAGCGTCGCGATGCTGGACGAGGGCGCGGCGGCGATTGCCGAGCGCGGCGCGCTCAAGGCGCCCAACCTGATGTACTTCGAGACCGGGCAGGGTTCCGAACTTTCAGCCAACGCGCATGAGGGCGCCGACCAGGTGACGCTGGAGGCACGATGCTACGGGCTGGCGCGCCGCTACTCGCCGCTGCTGGTCAATACGGTGGTGGGCTTTATCGGCCCCGAGTACCTCTACGACGCAAAGCAGATCACGCGCGCCGGACTCGAGGACCACATGATGGGCAAGCTGATGGGCGTGCCGCACGGCGCCGATGCCTGCTACACCAATCACGCGCGCGCCGATCAGAACGACTGCGAAAACCTGGCCACGCTGCTCGCCGCCGCCGGATGCAACTACTTTATGGCGGTGCCGATGGGCGACGACGTGATGCTCTCCTACCAGTGTACGAGCTATCACGACGCGGCCGCGCTCAGAGCGCTGCTCAAGCTGCGCCCCGCACCGGAGTTCGAACGATGGTGCGAAAAACGCGGGATTATGAAGAGCGGACGGCTGACCAGGCGCGCCGGCGACCCGCGCTTGGTGATGCGATAGCCCGACCGCATCGCAGGCTAAGGCCTGTGCCAGCCCAACCAAGTGCCCGGCAAGTTAGCGAAAAAGCGAGCGGGCCCGGGTGGAGAGTTGCCTTAACTCCGGCAGACCGAGCAGGTGGGCGAGTCCCAGGTAGATAGCACCGAAGATCGGAATCACGGCCATCCCAATCAGGCGCGGCCCCGCGCCGGCGATCGCGACCTTGACCACGAAGCCCGCCGCCGACGCCGCCAGAGCCATCGACCAGAGTTGCATCACGAAGGTCGCGCTGAGCCCGGTCGTGCCGATGCGCCGATTGAGCGCCCGCCGCAGCATCGTGAACTCGACCCATCCTGCGATTCCCGCCGAAGCCGTAAGACCCGCCACGCCCCATCGCTGCGCGATCCCCAGAATCGGCGGCAGCGGAATCGCGCACAGGTAGCCAAGGATGAAGGTGAGCGTCACACGGATCACGGCGAACTTCAGCGGTGTCCTGGTGTCCCACAGCGCGTAGAAGGCCGAGCTGTATAGCCGGCCCATCGTCACCGCCAGCAGCCCCACCGCGGAGCCCGCCAGCACCGCCCATACGTAGAGCGCGTCGCGATGGCTGAACTGGCCGGACTGGAAGATCGCGCCGGCGATAACGTCGCCCAGGAACAGAAACGCCGCCGCCGAAGGGACCACCAAAAAGGAGATCTGGCGGAGCCCGGCGTTGAGCCGCGCGCGCAGAGCCGCCGCAACCTGGTCGGTGGTGCCCATCGCCCGCGCCATCGTGGGAAGCTCCGCCGCCGCCACCGACATCCCAAACAGGCTCACCGGCAGGATGTAAAGAATCTGCGCATAGTTGAGCGCCGCAACCGCGCCGGTCGGCAGCAGGCTCGCCAGCAGGTTGTCGATATAACTGCTAAGCTGCACCACGCCGCGTCCAGTCACCACCGGAACGAAATTGCTAAAGACGGCTCGCAGCGCCGTCGCGGTGCGCGAGAGATTGAGCCGAAAGCGCCGCATCAGGGCCATCGTCTGCGGCCACTGCACGGCGATCTGAAGCCCGGCGCCGACCACCGCGCCCCACGCGACATCGATCGCAAGCCGCTGCTGTCCGTGGCGCGGTCCGTAGAAGATCAGCGTCGCGATAATTGCGATATTCCACGCCACCGGCGCCGTGTAGGAGGCGAAGAAGCGATGGTGGCTGTTGAGCACGCCCAGGCACCAAGCCGATATCACGAGCAATCCGGTGCCTGGAAACAGGATCCGCACCAGCGTGACGGTCAGCTCGCGCTTGGCGCCGTGAAAGCCGGGCGCGATGACGTCGATCAGGTACGGCGCCGCCGCGACGCCGATCAGCACGAGGACCCCGGTGAGCATCGCCAGGATCGAGCCCACCGCCCACGCCACCAGGTCCGCGGTCTCGTCGTCGCCTTGGCTGAGCAGCCGGCTATAGACCGGGATGAACGAGGCGGAGAGCGCGCCCTCGCCGAGCAGGTTCTGCAGGATGTTGGGGATACGGAAGCCCGCCATGAATGCGTCGGCGGGATCGGAGTTGCCCAGATAATGCGCGAAGATGCTCTGACGGATCAGTCCGGCGATTCGGCTCAGGAGGATTCCGGCCGCCACCAGCGCGGCCATACTCTGGCCGCTCGCCGGCGCCGGCGGTGAACCGGCCGTCTGGCGCCCCGCTTCGGCCGGAGCCATGGAATCCGCCACTGCCTCGCCCTTAATCCAGGTTGCTCCGCTGAAAATCCTGCGTGCGCAGGTCAGTATAGCCGCCACGCGAAACGTCTTGTAGCGCGGCGGGGAGGGTCGCATACGGGTGTACTGAAGCGCTCATCCTGGTGATTCCTGCACAAGTTAGTGACACAGAATTCTGCTCCGGCGCGGCTGCTTCTATCATTCCCGCGCGCGTGTCTGGCGCGCGCGAGGAATCCCGGGCTCTTAGTGGCGCGGGCGTCCCTGCCCGCGATTTCTGTGGAGGGCGGGCAGTCGCCACCGGCGCGGGGACGCCCGCCCCACCAGGTAGTATCCGGGATTCTTCGCGCGGCATCGCCCCCGGCGCATGCCACGCGCGAGAATGACATACCAAAGAATCGAGCAAGAGCAGAATTGCCACTATGATATGCAGGGCTCAATAGTGGCGGGTTCAGGATTGGATTCATTACGTCAATGAGCAGAGGGTCAATGCCGGCGCTGAAATAATCGAAGCGATCCCACTATTCTCTTCACGGGCGTCAAAGCCTTAAGATTATTGCTCAATGCCGCTTCAAAAGCTGATCGTTGAGCTCAAGGACTCGGTCGCGCTCTTTTACTGCGCGCTGTAACATTCACAATTGGCGAAAAAAGTTGGAGCGGTACTAGCCGATGAGCTTCTCGCTCTACGTTCACATCCCATACTGCGAGTCGAAGTGCCCGTACTGCGACTTCAACTCCTACGCCGCGGCGAGTTGGCCGGAGCAGGATTACGTCAAGGCGCTCACCGCCGAGCTCGCGTGCAGGCTGCAAGAGCCGCCATGGGCGGGACAGCCGATCAGAACGATCTTCTTCGGCGGCGGCACGCCCTCGCTGTTCAGGCCGGAGTCGATCGCGGCGGTAATCGAGACGGCGAACCGCCTGGCGGGAGTTGGGCGCGAGGCGGAGATCACGCTGGAGGCGAATCCCGGAACGGTCGATCAGGCCAAGCTATGCGGTCTGCGTGCGGCGGGCGTGAACCGGCTCAGCCTAGGCGCGCAATCGTTCAATCCCGCGATCCTGAAATTCCTGGGCAGGATCCACAATCCGCAACAGACCCGCGAGGCGATGGCGATGGCGCATCGGGCGGGATTCATGCGGCTCAACCTCGACCTGATTTTCGCGGTGCCGGGGCAGACTACCGCCGACCTGCTGAGCGACATCGCAAACGCCGCGGCGCTGGAGCCGGACCACGTGTCGGCCTACAACCTGACCTTCGAGGAAGGCAGCACGTTTTTCGCCGAGATGAGGCGCGGCGCAATCCGGCCGCTGGCCGAGGACGAGCAGGCCTGGATGTACGCGGCGGTGCGCGAGGAGCTGCCGCGGCGGGGCTACGCGATGTACGAGATTTCGAATTACGCGCGGCCCGGATGCGAGGCGCGCCACAATCTGACCTACTGGCGCGGGGAGAGCTACCTGGGAGTGGGCGCGGGCGCACACAGCTTCGCGCGCGGGGGCGCCGGGGGGCGGCGATGGTGGAATGAACGCGACCCGGGGCGCTATATCACACGCGCGATTGAAGACGGGTCGGCGGAGTCCGGGACGGAAGCGATTGATTTTCGCACCGCAGCCGGTGAATTCGTGTTTCTCAACCTGCGCTTGCGCGAGGGATTCGCACTCGCTGACTTCAGCGCACGCTTCGGCCAGCAATTCGACGACATCTTCGGCGCGCGCGCGGCGCGTCTGTTCGAGGGGGGCCTGATGCTTCGCGAGGACGGCAGAATCCGTCTCAGCGAGCGCGGTCTGGAGCTCGCCGACTTGATCTTCGCAGAATTCGTGTGATTAGGGCGCTGCACAGCGTCCGACGGGGCAGCAACTCCGCAAGCGGAAGCCCGATCCGGCGGGCGAGACGCATGCGCCGGGGGCGACCGCCGCCACTTCAATCATTGATGGTGATCAGTTCGCCAGCGAGGCGCTCAAGATCTGCGCGACGCGATCGGGGGTGGCGAGGCGGACGAACGCGCCGAGACGCGGGCCGCGTTCCTGGCCGAGGATCGTCCGGTACATCAGCGGGAAGATCTTGCCCGGCTTGTCGTAGTGCGCGCGCCCAATCTCGTAGATGAACTTCTCGATCTCCTCGGCGGCGGCCTGCGGATGCGCGGTGAGATAGTCGAGCAGCTCGCGCAACTGCTCGCGTTCGGCGCCGGTGGGAACGTAGCGCTGCTTGGTCGGCTCGATGAAATCGGCGTAGTAGTTGAGCGCGCAGTCCAGCAGGGTCTCGGCCAGCGCCTTGGTGTCCGGATCGGCGCCGATCGCGGGATCGTAAACCGTCAGGTAGCGCCAGATCAGTGCGCGATCCGGGGTCCCCAGCGCTGCGACCAGGTTCATGATCATCCCGAAGCTCAGCTCGGAGTTGAAGCGCCGCGAGCTCTTGCTCTGCAGGACGAATTCGAGCGGCGAGCTGAGCCGCGCCTCGGCGTCCGGCGCCGCGCGCAGCTCGTCGAGATACTCGTCCACGTATTGCGGAATCGATTCGATAAACAGGCGCCGCGCCCGGCGTGGATTGGGAATCAGGAAGTATTTGAGCACCTCGATCGGCGCATAGCGCTGCCACTGCTCGGCGCTTACGCCCCGGCCGATCGACTTCGAAACCTTGTGGCCCTGCTCGTCGAGAAAGAGCTCGAACGGAAAGCCCAGCGGCGGACGTCCGCCCAGGACGCGTAGGATCGTGCCCGAAAGGCGCGCCGAGTCGATCAGGTCCTTGCCGTAGAGCTCGTAGTCAACCTTGAGCACGTGCCATCGCAGCGCCCAATCGACCTTCCATTGCGCCTTGGCGAGTCCGCCGAGCACGCTCTGCTCGCCCTTGAAGCCGCATCCGTGCGCACCGCCGAACGATCGCTCGCACGAAAATTCCAGCGTGGCGCGTTCGGGATGGTAGGCGGTGACCAACGTCGAATTTATTTGCCCGCACGCCGGGCACAACGGCATGAGCGGCGACCATCCCGGGCGACTCTCCTCGCGCAGCGTGGGCGTGACGATCGCGCCGATCTCGGCGTGCTTGGCGAGCACAACTCGAAGCGCTTGATCGAAGCGTCCTAACCGGTACATCTCGCTCGAGCGGAGCAGTTCATACTCCACTTCGACCGGCTCCAGGAACTTGATCAGCAATCCGACCATGTGCGCCGAGAAGCTCGGGCAACATCCGAACGGATCCGCGATCCTGGAAACCGGCATCCCGGTGAAACGGGCGAATTCCTCGCGCCGGGGAACGCTCTCAGGGACCTTGCGCAGGCCATCCATGTCGTCGATAAAGACGATGAGCCGGGTGGGACGGCCGGGCTCGAGCAGGCTGAACGCGTGGCGCACGTAGGACGGACGCAGCACCTCGCACATCGTGCCCAGGTGCGGCAGTCCCGAGGGTCCGAAGCCGCTCTCGAACACGACCGGGAGCGACCAGTCGTACCCCGCGACGCGCTCCTTGAGCTTGCGCGCCTCCTCGTGGGGCCACCGGTCGGTGCCGGCCGGAGCTTGCGGCTGTGTCGCGGTCATTGCGGGGTCTCTTTGCCACGCAGCACGCGGGCGACGGCCTCGTGGATCCATGGGTCGATCTGGAGGTCGCGCATCTTTTCGGAGGCGAGGCGGAGTTTGACGCCGCAATTGACGCAGACGAAGGCCTCTTGAGCGAATCCGCCGCTGTCCTCCACCCTCAGATGTAGCAGCCAGTCATTGGCCGGACGCCGGCAAATCTCACATTTCCGCTCCTCAATCGCGTTCACGATAGACCCCGATCCCGTCGTGGAAACATACGCCTGCAAGATATACCATTGATTACGCGTCGAGCGCTGTGTTATTCGGAGTTGCTTTGATGAATGCGCGCCAACTCCAGCCTAGCATCGCACCCAATCGTGTTCCTGTAGCCATCCCCGGACGCGCCTGAGCGCCGCCAGGTGCGGGCCGGCGGCGGAACCGCGCGGCCTGCGAGTCTATGGACCAAGCCCTGACAAAGCAAAAGCTCAAGGAACTTCACGCGATCGTCGGCGACAACGATCGGGTCGCGATCCTGCTCCAGGACGATCCCGATCCCGACGGAATCTCGAGCGCGATCGCGCTGCGGACCCTGCTCGGGCGCAACAAGCTGACGACTCCGATCTTCTCGTTCCGGGGAGTCACACGGCCCGAGACCCGAAACATGGTGCGAATGCTCGAGATCGAGATCGAGCGGGCCGAAGCCGAGCAGCTCAGGAGCTTCGACAAGATCGCGATGGTGGACGTGCAGCCCCAGTATTTCCAGGGACGTATCGAGCGCGCCGATATCGTAATCGACCATCATCCGAACTACACCCCCGGCGCCGCCCCATTCGAGGACGTACGCACCCGCTACGGCGCGACCGCCACGCTGATGACCGAGTACCTGATGAGCGCCGAGGAACGAATCAGCGAGCGGCTCGCCACTGCGCTGCTCTATGGGATCAAGAGCGACACGCTGATGCTCTCGCGGCGGGTAACCGACGACGACCTGCAGGCCTTCACCTATCTGTACCCGTTGGCGAACTACGCATTGCTCAAGCAAATCGAGCGCCCGGAGCTGCCGGTCAGCTTCGCGCGTACCCTGTCGCGCGCGATGAAGCGCTTCGAGGTCCACGAGGGGCTCGCTGTGCTGCACCTGGGCGGCGTCGAGCGCGACGACCTGATCGTGGACATGGCGGACTTTTGTCTCGATTTCGAGGGCGTCGAGTGGGTGGCGGTGTCGGGCAAGCTGGGCTCGAACCTGGCGATCGCGGTGCGCAATCGCGGCGTCACCGGCAGCGCCGGCGAGGTCGCGCGCCGGCTGTTCGAAGATATCGGCAGCGCCGGAGGCCATCGCAACATGGCCAAGGCCGTGATCCTGCTGCGCGCCTGGCGGCGGCGCGAAGGGACCACCCGCGACCGAGCGATCGAGGCGCGGCTGCGCGAGCTGTTCAAGGCCGGTATCGCGGGCGGCGCCGAGAGCCCGGAGTCCGACGTTAACGGCGCCCGCAACGGCAGCTGATCCACCGCCCGCCCGCTTCCCGCTAAGTTTACCCGCGGCGCACTTAGATCTATCGTGGATCGCGTGAATGCGGTGGAGGCGACCGTGGAGGTGAAGAACAAGCTCGGTCTTCATCTCCGCGCCGCCTCGACGCTCGCCCAAACCGCGGCCCGCTTCAGCGCCGCCATCACCGTCACGCGCGGCAAGCACCAGGTCAACGCCAAGAGCGTCACCTCGCTGATGGTGTTGGGAGCCGGAATCGGCACCAAGCTCAAGATCCGGGCCGAGGGCGAGGACGCGCGCGAGGCGCTACACTCCATACAGCACTTGTTCGAGGACCGCTTCGGCGAGGAGTAGCGCAGGGCCGGGGTAGCCGGGCGTCGCTTGACCCTCCTGGAAGGGTCGGTTATATGAAGTCAGCCGAAAAAAAGCCGCCGTGGCGGGGTCTTTTCGTCCGCCGGGCGCTTTCGACTTCGACCCTTGTAGAGCCGAAGGACCGATTCTTGCCGCCGCGCGATGCGCCCCGGACTATGCCGCTGGCCGGGGTTGCGTGCCGGCGAGGAGTTACTGTGAATGCCGCTTAAAGATTTTCTCTTCACGTCAGAATCAGTGTCGGAGGGCCATCCCGACAAGATGTGCGACCAGATCTCCGACGCAGTGCTCGACACGCTGCTGGCCGAGGATCCCGATTCGCGCGTCGCGCTGGAAACCCTGGTCAAGACCGGACTGATCGTGCTGGCGGGAGAGATAAGCAGCAAGGTGGCGCTTGACTATGCCGCGGTTGCGCGTCGGGTCGCCTGCGAGATCGGTTACGACGATCCGCAGTTCGGTTTCGACGGCTCCCGATGCGCGGTGCTTACCGCCATCGAGCCGCAATCGGCCGACATCTCGCAAGGTGTCACCGAAGGCGAAGGCCTGTTCAAGGAGCAGGGTGCCGGCGATCAGGGCCTGATGTTCGGGTTCGCGTGCGACGAGACCCCGGAGTGCATGCCGTTGCCGATCTCGCTGGCCCATCGCCTGATGGAAAACCTGGCGGCGTTGCGCCGCGAAAAGAAGCTCGCCTTCCTGAGGCCTGACGGCAAGAGCCAGGTCACGGTGCGCTACGCCGACGGCCACCCGGTCGCTGTCACGGCAGTGGTGGTCTCGGCCCAGCATGCGCCCGACGTCAAGCACGCCACCATCCGGGAGGCGATAATCGAGGAGCTGATCAAGAAAACCGTCCCGCCGCAGTACCTCAGCCGCGACACCGTATACCACGTGAACCCGACCGGCAGCTTTGTGATCGGCGGGCCGCACGGCGATTGCGGAGTCACCGGGCGCAAGATCATCGTGGACACCTACGGCGGTTATAGCCGCCACGGCGGCGGAGCGTTTTCGGGCAAGGATCCGAGCAAAGTCGACCGCTCGGCCTGTTACATGGCCCGCCACGTGGCGCGCAACGTGGTCGCAGCGGGGCTGGCGCGCAAATGCGAGCTGCAGGTCGCGTACGCGATCGGCGTGGCCGAGCCGGTCTCGATGTTGATCGACACCTTCGACAGCGGGATCGTCCCCGACGCCAAGCTTTCCTCGGCGGTGCGTGAACTGTTCGACTTCCGCCCGGCCGGAATAATCAAGAGCCTCAAGTTGAAACGCCCGATCTACCGTGCCACCGCCGCCTACGGGCACTTCGGCCGCACTCCGCGCGACGGCTTGTTTCCGTGGGAGCAGACCGACACGGTCGATGCGCTTAGAAGCGCATTCGGATTGAACGGCAGGCCGTAGTCCGAGGGCCGCAGGGCAAATCCTTTCGAAGAACCTTCCTGGAGTTCGAGCCCCGTGAGAGCAAAAGCTATCAAGCGTAAAGCTACACCCGCACCGCGCGCGCCCCGCGCCGAATCCAGCGAGCGCGACCACGACGTGCGCGATCTCGGCCTGGCTGAGCCGGGCCGGCGGCGAATCGAGTGGGCGGACGAGCAGATGCCGGTGCTGAGGCGGATTCGCGAGCGCTTCAACCGCGAGCAGCCGCTCAAGGGCGTCAGGGTATCGGCGTGTCTCCATGTCACCACCGAGACCGCCAACCTGCTGCGCGCGCTCAAGGCCGGCGGCGCCGACGTGGTGTGCTGCGCATCCAACCCGCTCTCGACCCAGGACGACGTTGCCGCCGCGCTCGTCAAGGAATACGGAATCCCGGTCTACGCGATTCGCGGTGAAGACCGCGACAGCTACTACCGCCATCTCCGCGCCGCCCTCAAGCATCGCCCCAGCGTCACGATGGATGACGGGGCCGACTTGGTGAATCTGCTGCATACCGAGTTCAGCGCGCAGGCTTACGAGGTCTTGGCCAGCACGGAAGAGACCACCACCGGGGTCATCCGGCTGCGCGCGATGGCCGAGCATGAGGCGCTGAAGATTCCGGTGGTCGCGGTCAACGACGCGCAGACCAAGTTCCTGTTCGACAATCGCTACGGCACCGGACAGTCAACGCTCGACGGAGTGATTCGCGCCACCGGGCTGCTGATCGCGGGCTCGGTCGTGGTGGTGGCAGGGTACGGATGGTGCGGGCGGGGAATCGCCTCACGCGCGCGCGGCCTGGGCGCCAGCGTGGTCGTGACCGAGGTCAATCCGATCAGGGCCCTGGAAGCTGCGATGGACGGCTTTCGGGTGACGCCGATGGCCGAGGCGGCCGCGATCGGCGACGTCTTTATAACTGCCACCGGCGACAAGCAGGTGGTCGCGGGCGAGCATTTCGAACTCATGAAGGACGGCGCTATCCTGTGCAATTCGGGCCACTTCGATGTCGAGATCGACATCGCGGCCCTCAAGAAAATCGCCCGCAAGGTCGAGGGCAACATCACCCGCAACGTCGATGCCTACTATCTGGGAGACGGCAAGCGGCTCTATCTGCTCGGCGAGGGACGGCTGGTGAACTTGGCCTGTGCCGAGGGGCATCCGGCGCAGGTGATGGACATGAGCTTCGCCACTCAGGCGCTGACCACGCGATGGGTCGTGAGCCGCCCGCAGCGGCTCGAGGTCAGGGTCCACAACGTGCCGCATGAAATCGAAGACGAGGTCGCGAACCTGAAGCTCGCCGCGATGGGAATCAAGATCGACACCCTGACCGACGAGCAGCGGCACTACCTGGCAAGCTGGCAGGCCGGCACGTAATCCTTCAGAAAGAGTAACTACGGCAGACCGAGCAAGGTCAGGACGTGAAATCCATCCGCCAGTAGCGGCGATACAGCTCGCCCCCGCCGAAGCAGACCGCGATCAGCGCGACCGCCAGGAAGAAGCGCGGAGAAGTCGGATGCCACAGCGCATCCCCCAAAAAGGCGAACAGGATCGTCCCCGGCACCATCCCGATCATGCTCGCCCAGAAGTAGTCGCGGAAGGTAATCGGCGACGCGCCCGCAAGCAGGTTGAACGCGTTATATGGGATCACGGGCACGATCCGGAGGTAGAGGGTGATGTAGAAGCCATTGCGGCCGATCTTGCTCAACAGCTCCTGAAAGCGCGTACCGATCGTACGCATCACGAACTCCTGGCCCATGAAGCGCCCCGCCGCGAACGCCACTAGCGCACCGATGTCGGCGCCGAGCAGCGACCACGCCGAACCCCACCAGGTGCCGAACGCGAGGCCCCCCGCGATCGTCATTACCGCTCCCGGAACCAGGAACGACGGCCCGACCGCATAGAGCAGCATGTAGACCGCCGGTCCCCAGGCACCCCATGCCACCACCTGTTCCTTGACCAGGTGCGGATCCTCGAACCATTCGGCGTGCGCCCACAGCAGCCACGCTGAGCCCACCACCAGCACCAGCAGGATCGCGATTTTGAGAGCGTTCAGGAGGAGAGAGGTTCTGGCGGCCACTTCGCCGTCGAATCCGGGAATCGGTTTACCGGCAGCCATCAGAACCCCAAATGATAGGGATGCCCAACGCACGGTACAAGGCCGGGCTAGCCTAATCGCGTTGTCGCGGGGCGCGATTGTGGCTAAAGTCGCCTCGCAGCGGCGCCCTGGGGCGGTGTCGAAGGCTGAATAAAGGAACCGCGCAAATGCATGAACTGGACGGCAAAGTCGCGATAATCACCGGCGGAGGCTACGGAATCGGCAAACGGATCACATTTGCCTACGCCGAGTCGGGAGCGCGCATCGCATTGGCGGCACGGACCGCCTCGGCGCTCGAAACGACCCGCGCCGAACTCGAGAAGCTTGGCGCACGAGCTATCGCAATCACCACCGACGTCTCCAAGGAGGCCGATTGCGGGCGGATGGCCGCGCAGACGCTCGAGACCTTCGGCCGCATCGATATCCTGGTCAACAACGCCGGCATCTCGGGTCCAACCGCGCGCGCGACCGAGATGACGCTGGCCGCATGGCAGGAAGTGCTCGACATCAACCTCACCGGCGCGTGGCTCGCCGCGCGTGCGGTGCTGCCCGTGATGGAGCGGCAGGGCGCGGGCGATATCGTGAACCTCTCTTCGTTTTCGGGCCGGCGAGGAGTCGCGCTGCGCACGCCATACGTGGCCTCGAAGTGGGCGATGGTCGGCATGACGCAGGCACTGGCGATGGAATGGGGCGGCAGGGGAATCCGCGTCAACTGCATCTGCCCGGGCGCCGTCGCCGGCGATCGTATCGAGCGCGTTATCCGCGCGGCATCCGAAGCGCGTCACACGTCGCCCGAGCAGGTCCGGCGCGGGTTGACGAGTATGAGCGCGATGGGCCGGATGGTGACCGAGGAAGAAGTCGCCCGCACTGCGCTGTTCCTGGTGAGCGGCCTCGCTTCGGGCCTGACCGGCCAGACGATCAACGTCGATGCCGGCGCAGCGATGAACTGAGGCGCTGGATTCCCGGCGTCCCCGTGAGGCTCAGCGCGCTATATCGCGATTGCGCAGCTCGACCTCGTAACCCTCCGCCGCCAGCCGCTGCTTGATCTCATTGGCCAGCATCGGCGAGCGATGCCGCCCGCCGGTACATCCGAGCCCGATCGTCAGGTAGCTCTTGCCCTCGCGCCGGTACAGCGGCAGGACAAAGGCGAGCAGGCTCATAACCCGATCGACGAAGCGGCGCGCCTCGGGCTGCGCATGGATGTAAGCGCGGACGCGCGGATCCAACCCGTCGAGCGGGCGCAGTTCGGGAACGAAGAACGGATTGGGAATGAAGCGCGCGTCGAGCACCAAATCGAGCCCGACCGGCATCCCGTACTTGTAACCGAACGAGACTATCGACACCCGCATCCTGTCGCCCGCCGCCGCGCCCATCACGGCCGTCGTGATCAACTCGCGCAGCTCGTGGGTGGTCAGCGTGCTGGTGTCGATCACGCGGCTGGCCCGCTCGCGCATCTCGGCCAGCGCCAGGCGCTCGCGCCGAATACCCTCGGCCAGATCGCCCGTGTCGGCCATCGGATGGGGCCGGCGGCTCTCCGAGTAGCGGCGCGCGAGCACCTCGTCGGAAGCGTCGAGAAACAGGATCTCGGGCGTGAAACCCTCGCGCTCGAGCTCGTCAAAGACCTTGGGCCATTGCGGGAAAAAGAGCCGTTCGCGCGGGTCGATCCCAAGCGCTACGCCGGCCAGCGCGGGATCGTGCTGGGTGGCGAGCCTGACCACCGCGGGCGCGAGCGCGACCGGGAGGTTGCCCACGCAGTAGAGTCCCAAGTCCTCCAGCACGCGCATCGCGGAGGTGCGTCCCGAGCCCGAGACGCCGGTGACGATCACCAGGCGCGGTTTGGGCGCGCGGGCGCCGGTGTCGGGGGGGACCGCCGCGGCGCGCGGCGAGCGCCGCCGCTTGCGCTGGCTTCGCGCAGCTTCCTTCATCTGCGGCCGCGCCCGCCGCTCAATATCTGGCGTCCTCTTCGGCGATCAGGCGGTAGAGTTCGGCGCCGTCGGCGGCCTTGAGCAGGCGCTCGCGGAATTCGGCGTCCTTGAGCAGGCGCGAAACCCGCGCGAGCGCCTTTAAGTGGAGGCTCGAGGAATCCTCAGGCGCGACCAGCAGAAAGAACAGATGGGTAGGTTCTCCGTCGAGCGAATCGAAATCCACGCCGGCGCCGTGCCGTGCGAAGACCCCCAGGATGCCGTTCACGCCGCGAAGCTTGCCGTGTGGAATCGCGATCCCGTCGCCAATCGCGGTCGACCCCAGGCGCTCGCGTTCCTCGAGCACCGCCACCAACTCGTCGAGTTTGACGTCGGGGTACCTTTTGCACAGGCAGGAAGCCAGCTCCTTCAACACCGCCGGCTTGTCCGTCGCCTTCAACGCGGGAATCACCAGTTCCGGACTCAGGATGTCAGTTATCTTCATGCCTCTGTTTCAGCTTTTCTCCTCCTCGCGTATCGTCCGGTCCGGCGCGACCCGCCCCGCATCGATCCAACCTGCTCTCGCCTGCAAGCACGCAAGTCCGCTCGGCGGGCGGCGGAGGTGACATCTCCCCGGATCGATCTCGGGGTTCCGCGGGCGGCTGAAGAGGGTCGCGCGCTGCACCCTGCTAAGCGCGGCTCGGTCCCGATACCGGCTCGATCTCCTCAGCCTCCTCAGCGGCGCTCATCACCTCGCCGGCCGATTGAGCGCGCACTTTGCGAGCCTCGATCTTTTCGAGATGCTTCTTGAGCTGGCGCTGGACCTTGTCGGCAAGCAGATCGATCACGGAGTAAAGGTCCTTAGTTTCCTCCTGGGCAGTCACGGCAAGGGGTCCGGACTTGAGCGTAACTTCGCCGTGCTGGCGGTATTTGTCAACCGTAAGGATGAGATGAACGTCGCAGGCGCGTTTGAGGAACTTGGCGACATGGGCGAGCTTGCGTTCGGCATAGGCCTTGAGCGCCGGCGTCGGCTCGAGGTGACGGAAGGTCACGGCCACGCTGATCGGAGGCGTGAGCCCGGTCCTCAAGAGCCGACGTTCGTTCCGGGCCGTTGCGCGTTTTCTCTTGCCATCGGTTTTCATAGCAGTTCGTTCCTGCCTTCGGTGGGTTAGCGGCTTAGTCGGGCTGCTTGCGGCTCGCCGAGGGCAGGATTCCGAGCGCCTGGCGATACTTGGCGACGGTGCGGCGCGCGATATTGATCTTCTCAGCGCGGAGCATCTCCGCGATCGCCTGGTCGGAAAGCGGGTTGTGACGGTCCTCGCTCGCGACCATGGTGCGAATCCTCTCCTTGACCGTCTCGGCGCTGACGTCCTCGCCATCGGCGGCCTTGACGCCCGAAGTGAAAAAGAACTTGAGCTCGAAGATTCCCTGCGGCGTATGCGCGTACTTGTTGGCGGTGGCGCGGCTGATCGTCGACTCGTGCATCCCGATATCGTCGGCAACGTCCTTGAGCACCAGGGGCCTCAGATGGCTGATGCCGTGGTCGAAGAAGGCGCGCTGGAACTTGACGATCGATCGGGCGACTTTGAAAATCGTCTGCTGGCGCTGGTAGATCGACTTGACCAACCATCGCGCCGATCGCAGCCGCTCCTGCAGGTACTCCTTGGCTTCGGCCGACGCGTCGCCATCGCGCAGCACGCGTTGGTAGTAGCCGGCCAGCCTGAGCCGCGGTACCGCGCCGTCGTTGAGCGTGACCGCGTAGTCCTCGCCGACCTTCTGGATGTCCACGTCGGGAATGATATAGGCCGGTTCCTGCCCGCCGTAATCGCGGCCGGGCTTGGGTTCCAGCAGCGATATCACCTTGGCTGCCTGGGTGACCATGTCGGGCGCCACGCCCAACGCCTTGGCGATTTCGCCGTAGCGATGCTTCTCCAGCAGGTCGAGATGGTTGAGCACGATTCGAGCGGCCAGCGACTCTTCCATCCCGAGGTTGGCCAGTTGCAGATACAGGCACTCGCGCAGGTCGCGCGCGCCGACGCCGGGCGGGTCGAAGCGCTGGATGCGCTTGAGTACGCGCTCGAGCGCGTCCACATCGGTCTCGAGCTGGGCGGCGAGCTCGGCCAGCGGAGTCTCGAGGTAGCCCTCGTCGCTGAGGTTGTAGATTATCGCCGCCCCCAGCTTCTGCTCGGCTTCGCTCAGGCCGGAGAGTCTGAGCTGCCAGATCAGATGGTCTTCGAGCGAGGCCTTGCGGGTCAGGGTGGCCTCGATAGGCTGGCGGCGATCGTCGTCCTGCTCTTGCGCGCCGCTGTCCTGCCAATTGTTGGAGTAGTTCTCGAGGTACTCGCGCCAATCGAGCTTGTCGAGTTTGTCGAGCGTGTTCATCTCCTGCTCGATGGCCCCGTCCTTGGCCTCGACCACCGGCGCCTCGGCGGCCGGCCGCTCGTCCAGCCCGTCCCAGGTCGGCTCGGAGTCCGCGGTTTCCGGCGCCGCTTCCTCGGCCGGCGGAACCGGCACGTCGGGCGCGGGGGCTTCGGCGCCGTCGCCGTTTGCATCGGCGGCACTCTCGGCGGGGCTGCGGTCGAGCGGCTCGAGCATCGGGTTCTGTTCGAGCTCGGCCTGAACGACGGCCTCGAGCTCGGGGAGCGATAGTTGCAGGATCTTGATCGCCTGCTGCAGCTGGGGCGTCATCACCAACTGCTGTCGCAGCCTAAGATCCTGGCCAAGCTTTACTTCCAGCGCCATCTAATCCCGATCCTGCTCTGCCGTGTTGCGGTGATCTGACTCCCCATTATCGCGGGTTTCCTGCTTGCGAGGGAAGATCACCGCGCGTGGCGCCCCCTCGACCACGCTCTTCTGGGTGTCAAGATGGATAAGAATGCGGTTGCCGGTAACTTGGTCAGGGCCCTCATGGATAACCGGATTGCCGGTCATCTCGACCGTCCGGGCGACTTGGTCGAGCACGGCGTGGTCGCAGGTGGCAAGTCGGTCGCCCTGGGTGATCTTGACGTGACCGTCGGCAATCACCTGCTGGACGTCCTTGAAATCGTTGCCGTAGAGGACCTTGAGCGTGTCACTCGTAAGCTGGCTTCCGGTTTGAACCGCGCGGACGTTTCCGTTGAAGAGCACGGTCTTGCCCTTGTAGTCGAGCGATAAGGTCTCGGATTTGATGTCAATCGGGCCGTTGCTCGAGGAAAGTCCGAATCCGGCCAGCGGCGAATTGGCGGAAGGCGCGGCGCTCTTCGCCGGAGCGCCGCCCGCCGATTGGCCCTCGCCGCGGCTCGCCGCCTCCGGCGACGCAGAGGCGCTCGCGCCGCTCAAGCCGGGCGCGGGCTTACGAATCGACTCGCCGGCCGGGCTCGGCGCCGCCTCGGCCGCCGCGGGTGACGGTGAGGGCGCGCCGGCTTCCTGAGCCGACGCGAGGGCGTGCGCGAACATCAGCGACCCGAATATCAGAGAAGAGAGCAGCGCGAGCGCGGCTGGAACGGGCCGGCGAACCCCTGGATTCGCAACCGCAGACGTTCTTGAGATCTCTCCCACCGCGATCCTACGCCGCCGGGCCGGGCTTCTGCGCCTCGCCGCGCCGGTTGGGAATTACCTCGGTGCTGACGTCGCGACTGAGCACAAACACCTGCCGGCGGGGATGCGCTACCATACCGACGCCATTCACCTTCAGCCCCTCGGCCTCGATCGTCACCGGCCCCGGCGCATCGAGTTCGTCCGCGTCGGGAATGAACGACGCGTGCTCGGTGGTCACCACAACCTCACCGTAATGGACCCTTAGCCCGCCGCTTAGTTCCGCACGGCTTACGCGATTACCGTCCATCCTGAGCGCGGCACGCGGCGCGAGCACGCTCACGTGTTTGCCGTCCTCGGCGACCATCATGAGTTCCGCGCCCCGGAGGTTAAGCCACGTCTTGTCCTCCGAATAGCTCGCTTCGTCCGCGTCAAGCTCCCATTGCTTGTGATCGCCCTTCATTTGCGTCCAGTGAAAGTTGTGCGCGTGAAGCAGAGCGCCGGGTAGCACCCCAATCGCCTTGAGCATCGCCTGGTTGGCCGTGCGACGGTGGACGACCCAGACCGCGACCAGCAAGACCGTTGCAAGCGCCACGGTCCCCGACCAAGCCAAGAGCTTGGCGATACGCCTGGGACTCATCGATTTTTTCACCGATCCGGCAGGCGTGACCGGCAACGATGGGAACCAATCGCCCAGCGCTTGCGCCGTAGCATTCGGATTGCCCTCGCAGCTCGCGCTTGCCTGTATGGTGAAGCTATCAAGCGATTTTTTGGATGTAAACCGAGAGCGTCTGAAACCGCGAAAGAGCGCAGCCCAGCGCGTCGTAGCGAGCCCCGGGATCTGAGGTTAGGGCTGGCGTGCCCCGTTGCGCATCAGCTCGTCGATTCGGTTCAGCTCGTCGAGCAGCGCAGGCAGCAAATCAAGCGGATAAGAGCTGGGGCCGTCGCTGAGCGCGTGATCCGGATCCTCGTGCACTTCCATGAAAACCGAGTCGATTCCGACCGCGGCTGCCGCGCGCGCCAGCGGCGCGACGAATTCGCGCTGACCGCCGGAGTTCTCACCGCCCGCACCCGGCAACTGCACGGAATGGGTCGCGTCGAAGACCAGCGGGTAGCCGTAGCCGCGCATCACCACCAGCGAGCGGAAGTCGGCGACCAGGTTGTTATAGCCGAACACAAAACCGCGCTCGGTGACTAGGATGCGCTTGTTGCCGCTGCTCTCGGCCTTGCTCACCACCGCGCGCATGTCCCAAGGCGAAAGGAATTGGCCTTTTTTCAGGTTGAGCGCGCATCCTGTTGCGGCGGCCGCCCGGATCAGGTCGGTCTGACGCGAAAGCAGGGCCGGAATCTGGATGAGGTCGGCGACTTCGGCGATGGCCGCGGCCTGCAGGGGCTCGTGCACGTCGGTGGTAATCGGCACGCCGACTTGCCGCTTCACTTCGTCGAGCACTGCCAGGCCGCGCTCCAGGCCGGGCCCTCGAAACGAGCGATAGCTGGTGCGGTTGGCCTTGTCGAACGAGGCCTTGAACACCAGTGGGAAGCCCGCGCGTTTGGCGATCGCCGCGAGCTTCTCGGCATGGCGCAGGCACGAATCGCGGCTCTCGATCACACAGGGGCCGGCGATCAGCACCAGCCTGCCGCCCCCGAAGACCGCATCACCAACCTTGATCGGCGTGGCGCTCACGAAACCGATCTCAGCTCCCTGACCTTGCCGCGTTCGGGTGTAGCCTCGACGCGACGCGCGACCGCTGCGCGAATCAGTCCGCGGAACAGCGGATGGCAATCGAGCGGACGGGAACGCAGCTCGGGATGAAACTGGCATCCCAGGAACCAGGGATGCCCCCTAAGCTCCATGATCTCGACCAGCTCGCCGTCGGGCGAGGTGCCGGTAGCGCAGAAGCCCACCTTCTCCAGCGCTTCACGGTAAGCGTTGTTGACCTCGTAGCGGTGGCGATGGCGCTCGGAGACGCGGGTACGCCGATAGAGCGAGACCGCTAGCGAGCCCGGCTTGATCACGCACGGGTAAGCCCCCAGCCGCATCGTGCCGCCCTTTTTGGTGACGTCGCGCTGGGTCTGCATGATATCGATCACCGGGTCGGGCGTGTCCTCGGAGAACTCGCGCGAGTCGGCGTGCTTGAGCCCAAGCAGGTCGCGCGCCAGCTCGATCACCATCACCTGCAGCCCCAGGCAGATCCCCAGGATCGGCACACCGTTTTCGCGTGCGTAGCGCACCGCCCGCAGCTTGCCCTCGATACCGCGCTCGCCGAAGCCGCCCGGGATGATGAGCGCGTGCGCGCCGGCAAGCCGCGCCGCGGGGTTGTTCTTCTCCAGCTCCTCGGCCTCGATGTAGTCGAACACGACGCGCGCCTCGTTGGCGATTGCGCCGTGCGCGATAGCCTCGTGCAGGCTTTTGTAGGAATCGACCAGGTTGACGTATTTGCCGACCACCGCGACGTTGACGGTGACCTTGGGATTCTGCGCGGCCTTCACGATTCGGCGCCACTTGGTCAAATTGGGCGCGCCGGTCCAGATGTTGAGCTTCTCGACCACGCGCTGGTCGAAGCCCTCTTCGTGAAACTTGAGCGGGACCTCGTAGATGCTGGCGACGTCGGTAGCGGAGATCACACAGCTCTCCTCGACGTTGCAGAAGTGCGCGATCTTGGCCTTGACCTTCTTCTCGAGCGGCCGGTCGCATCGGCACAGCAGGATATCGGGCTGGATGCCGAGCCCGGTGAGCTCCTTGACGCTGTGCTGGGTGGGCTTGGTCTTGAGCTCGCCCGCGGCCGGAATGAACGGCACCAACGTCAGATGCACGTAGAGCACGTTTTCGCGTCCAAGGTCCCATCGGAACTCGCGGATCGCCTCGAGAAACGGCAGGCTCTCGATATCGCCGACCGTGCCGCCGACCTCGACAATGACCAAGTCGGCGCCCTCCGCCGCCATCAGGATGCGCCGCTTGATCTCGTCGGTGATGTGCGGGATCACCTGCACGGTCGCGCCCAGGTAGTCGCCGCGGCGCTCCTTCTGGATCACCGTATCGTAGATCTGGCCGGTGGTGCAGTTGTTGCGCCGCCCCATCGGGGTCTGCACAAAGCGCTCGTAGTGACCGAGGTCAAGATCGGTTTCGGCGCCGTCGTCCGTAACGTAGACCTCACCATGCTGAAGCGGACTCATCGTACCGGGGTCAACGTTGATATAGGGATCCATCTTGAGGAACGTGACCTTGAGACCGCGCGCCTCAACCAGCGCGCCGAGCGAAGCCGCCGCCAGCCCCTTGCCCAAGGACGAAACCACGCCGCCCGTAACGAAGATGTACTTGGTCTTGCTGCGCTCCACCTGTGTCCCCTCCCCCACCCTCACTGCGCGGCGAGCTTGCGGGCCCGCGCGAGGTCCTCGGCTGTATCTACCTCAAGCGACGGCGCCACGGAAGCCACCACCCTAATACGGCATCCGCGCTCCAGCGCACGCAACTGCTCGAGCTTCTCGACTTGCTCGAGCACGCCGGGCGCCATCGATGCGAAGCGCAACAAAAAGTCGCGACGGTAGCCGTAAACTCCGAGATGGCGAAGCGCGCCGGGCGGCAAGCCGCCGCCGTCGCGTGCCATCGGGATCGGCGCACGCGAGAAGTACAGCGCGTCGCCGCGCGCGTCGCATACTACCTTGACCACGTTGGGATTGCGGTACTCCTCCCCGGAGACAATCGGCGTAGCCAGCGTCGCCATCTCGACCGACGGGTCGGCGCACATCGGGGCCGCGAGCGCGTCGAGGTCGGCCGGATCGATAAAGGGAAGATCGCCTTGCACGTTTAAGTATATATCGGCGGGGACGCGGCGCGCGACTTCGGCAACCCGATCGGTGCCGCTCAGATGCGCGCTGGAGGTTATCAGCGCCTCGCCGCCGGCCTCTCGTACAGGCGCGGCGATACGTTCGTCATCGGTCGCGACGATCACGCGCTGGAGCGTGCGCGCCTTCGCCGCCTGCCGCCATACTCGCACCACCATCGGCACCCCCTCGATCTCGGCCAGCGCCTTGGCGGGCAGGCGGCTGGAGCCGTAGCGGGCTGGAATTACAGCGATGACGCTTGGAGTATTGAGGCTTTCGCTCCGCAGGGGGGAATTTCCCGAGGCGCGCGGCACAGTCATAGGTATCCGAGCGGCTCGGAGCTTGTCAATTTGGAGGGTCGCTATTGTTCACAGCTACGGCTGTGACGCTTGGGGGAGCAGCACCCTCACCGCGCGTCACGATGGTTGCGAAAAGCCGCAACTATCGCGCCGCTTGCCCTCTCCCGCAAAAAAGAGCGGACCAGGGAAGGCAAAACGGTCGCGTGGCTACTATCTGCGGCGGTTGCGGCGTAGTCGGCGTTTACGCGCTGTGACCTGCGCCGGATTGGAGCGGCGCTTGCGGCTGAGTCGGCGGTTGCGGCGGTTACGCTGGTGAGAAGCTGGCTGCATCTTTTTCACCAATCCAGCATGAGGGCGAAGGGGCGACGCGAGTCGCGTTGGTCACGCTGGTGGGGTTTGCGGGTGTCATTGGCCGGAAGCGGTAGGGGGCTCTCCCGGTGTCGAGCCCTCGGTCACGCCCTGCCTGGAGCCGGTCTGCGAATCCTGCGCGTTGCTCACAACGGCGCCGGCATTGTAGTCCATCGCGTGGAGCAGCGTTGGCGGCTCTCCGAATGCGATCGGGCATACCACCTCGACCTTGGACAGGATCTCGTCGTGCTCGCGCACGATCACTTCGCCCACCGGCGCGCCGGTCGCGATCGGCGCATTCACGGTCGGCGGCACCTCGTACTGCAAACTGATGTCGTTGAGGTCGCGTTTGAGAATCACGACCTCGACATCGCTCGCCGCGATCGGCTGGATAAGCGGCCCCGATTCGATCTGGACGTGGATCGGCAGCGGCTGTCCGTGGCGCAGGACCGCCACCCGGGTGAAGTTGTCGAACCCCCAATCCATCAGGCGCGCCGCCTGCCGGAAGCGTTCCGCATTGGAGGGCGCACCCAGCACCACCGCGACCAAGCGCATGTCGCCGCGCTTGGCGGTCGCGGTCAGGTTGAAGCCGGCCTGATAGGTGAAGCCGGTCTTGAGCCCGTCGCATCCCTCATAATGGCCGATCAGATGGTTGGTGTTGTGGAGGAGCAGCGTGCCGCCGTCAAACGGTGCCGTCGCCAACTCCGATAATTTCAACAGGTCGGTGCGGGCGATCAGCGCACGGCCCAGGGTCGCGAGATCGCGCGCGCTGGTGATGTCGGCGTCGTGCCCGGGACGGGGCGGCAACCCATCAACCGTGCGATACTGGGTCTCGGTCAGCCCGAGCTTGCGGGCCTCCGCGTTCATCATGCGCACGCAGGCCTCGACCGAGCCGCCGATCTTTTCCGCGATCGCAACGGCGGCGTCATTGCCGGAGCGGATGATGGCGGCCTTGACAAGCTCGTCAAGCGGATAGACCTCTCCCTGTCTGAGCCCGATGCGCGAGCCGCCGGTCTGGGCGGCGCGCTCGGAAATCCGCACCGGCTCGTGCGGCGAGAAGTGATCCGCCTTGATTTCCTCCTCGGCGACCAGCAGCAGCATCATCTTGGCCATCGAGGCCGGCGGCCACGCCATGTCGGCGTTGGTCTCGAACAGGAGCTTGCCGCTGTCGGCGTCCTCGAGCAGAGCGCCGCGATAAAGCGGGACGCGCGTCGCGGAAGCGCCCGCCGCCGCGTGACGCCCGCGACGGCCGACCTTGCCGGCCGCGTGGGCCGCCGCCGGCATCGCCAGAGCGCAGGCAACCAGGACGCTTGCCGCGATTAGCAGATGATCGGAACTCCTCCTCCCAGCCACTTGCGCAATCCTCCTATCCGATCTTCCCGATCCGATTCTTCCCGGTCCGATCTTGGATTCCACCGCGGGTCAGCGAGCGTGCGAGAAACCTTCGACCGGCATCTCGCCCTTGAGATGCCCGCCTTCGACCCGCTTGAGGATCGCCAGGTTGTCGCGCGCCGGCTCGTAATCCGGCACCTCGCCGACCAACTCGGTCCATTCGGCGCGGGCGCGGGCGTAATCTCCCTGCTCCGCGTATATCACCCCGAGGGTGTTGAGCGCATCAGCCTGCCTGGGATCGAGCTTGAGCGCCAGCAGCAGCTCCTGCTCGGCCTGCGCGAGCATCCCGCGCTGTTCGTAGGCCAGGGCGAGGTTGAAATGGGTCTCCGGCTGGACGGGCCCGAGCAAGGTGGCCAACTGTAGGATCTGGGTGGCGGCGCTCAGGTGCTCACGCTCGAGGTAGAGCAGGCCGAGGTTCAGAAAGAGTTCCCAATCGCTCAGCCCGAGGTCGACGGCCTTCTGGTATTCGCGCAGTTCTTTCTGATGCTGTCCGGTGAGTCCGTAGGCGAAGCCGAGATGGTAATGGGCAAGCGCGTTGTCGGGATGCTGCTTGATCACCTGGATGTGGCGGCGGATCGCCTCGGAGTAGTCTTCCATTCCCAGAAAGTAGTCGGCGAGCGGATCGCAGACTTCCTCCTGGACGTCAGGCCGGGTTGCCGATCGAGCCGAAACGGGCAACCACACAGCCAGCGCCAGCAGTGCCGCAAGGAACAAACAGAAGCTGTAAACTTTGCCCAACGTCGTCAACTCCCGCGACGCGGGACAGACGCGTGCGGGAGCCGCTTAAAATGCTATCAGGAAATTTCGGATAAGAGAAAGCAGATTCGCGCCGGCAAGGCACCGTCTGCGCTGTTTCGAGCCCGCCCAGAGCCCAGGAGCGCCGGACGACCCCGGCGGCGGACTCATCGTCCGCCGCCGTCTCGGGCAACGGCCCTTTTACTTGATGGGCGAACTGGTGTCGCTCGAAGCACCAGGGGCGCCGGCTTTCGCTCCGACGCCGGTCGCCGGGAGCTCCGCCCTGGGAGCCGCCACCTCGGCCTTCTCATCCGCCTTCACCCCACCTGCGTCAGCCTTGGCCTCGGTCTTCATGGAACCGGAGCTCTCAGTCCCCGAGGTAGCAGCGGATGCGCCGGCAGCCGGCGCGTTGCCGGACGTAGCGCTGGACGCCGTCTGCGCCCAGGCGCCCATAACCATCCCGGCTACGAACGCCGTGGCGGCCAGGAAGGATAGAACTCGTTTCATTTTGATTCTCCTTTTGTGGTCGATCCGCTTCTTCGGTGGTTGCCGATTTCAGACGCGAGCGTCCGCATGCGATTATAACCAACGCCGCGGCCGAATGTGTCCCAGAGCGAGACCCGTGCCAGCCTCAAGTCCCGCGAATTATCTACATTTTCGGCTGATTGGGCAGCGCACCAACGACCGAAAGCGGCAGACCACACGCGCTTTGGTGCGGTCAAAAAAACTACAGCAACGCTTACTGCTACAGCGAGCTGGCGCTGGATTCCGTCGATTGATTCGCGCAAGTCACCCGGATGTCCTAGGCCCGCCCTTTGCGCGCGCTGCGAAGCTCCAGGAACAGCGCAAACAACTCGCGAAACGCCCGCGCGACGACGTGCAGGTTGGCTCCCGATTGCTCGCCGGCCAGGCGCGGCAGATGCTTGACATCCACTTCGCAGACATTTGCCCCGCGTCCCGCCACTCGCGCCATCAGCTCCGTCGAGATCATCGCGCCGCCGGCGCGCAGCTCCAGCCCGTCGAGCAGCTCGCCTCGGAACAGTTTGAAGCCGCAATCGATGTCGCTTATCCGGATGCCGAACAGAATCCGCACCAGGATGGTCCACGCCTTCCCATTAGCGCGGCGCATCAGTGGGTCCGCGCGGCGCACGCGCCGCCCGACCACCACGTCGTACTCGGGCGTCTCGGCCGTCAGCGCCGCGATGTCGGCCGGATCGAACTGACCGTCACCATCGCAGAGCAGCACCCAGGGCTGAGTCGCGGCCCTGATCCCGGAGGTCACGGCGGCGCCGTATCCGCGGTTGACCGGATGATGGACGACGCGGACGTGCGGGTCGGCCGCCGCCATCCGGTCCGCGATTTGACCGGTAAGGTCGCGGCTCCCGTCGTCCACCACGATTACCTCGTAGCGTTCCGCGACCCGCGGCAGCTCCGCGACCATCGCGGTTACCACGCGTTCGACGTTTCCCTCCTCGTTGTGGCAGGGCAGGAAGACGCTAAGTCCCGGCAGGCGGGTTCCCTTCGACAATCCAGCATGCGAATTTGGTGCGCCGCCGATCACGCGTGGCTCATCGTGGTCGTTCACCCCTTTTTCAGTCGCCGAGCGAGCGGTAGCCGCCGCGATAGAAAAGCAGCGGCTTTCCCTCGCGGGTTTCGGCACTCTCGATCTCACCGATGTAGATCGTATGGTCGCCGGCGTCGTGGGCGTCAACGACCCGGCACTCGAGATGGGCAAGCGCGCCGTCCAGGACCGGCACGCCGTTGGCGCCGAGCCGGCAGGCGACGCGCTCGAACTTCTCGCCGCCGCTGACCGCGAACCGGCGCGAAAGCTCCTCCTGGGAGTCGCTCAGGACGTTGACGGTGAAGAGCCTGCTTTCAGCGAAGCAGGGATAGCTCTCGGCCTTCTTGTCGACGCATAGCAACAACAGCGGCGGCACCAGCGACACCGAGGTCAGCGCGTTGGCGGTCAAGCCGTGGACCTTTCCGTTGGAGGCGCGGGTGGTCACAATCGTCACGCCAGTCGCGAAGTGGCCCATCACGCGGCGCAACTCGTTCTTGTCGATTGGCATCAGGTACTTTGAAGATCTCCCAACGCGGTGCCGATGCTACCATCCGATTTTCCGACGGGTCAATTGACCCAGGCGCGAACCAGCCGCGCGCGACTGTGTCCTTGCAATGCGCGCCCTTTCGATGGAAACAGGTCGAAGCTATTGGTAATTGACCCGCAGGCCAAGCGCCCGCAAAATGAATCAGGGGTCTATCGGCGCGATGCGCAAAATCGCGCGGCTGTTTTTTACTGCTGCGTTTCTCGCGGTGAGCTTTAGCCCGGTGCTTCAGGCGCCGGCGAGGGTCAGGGAGCCGCTGCTGCGATCGCGGCTGACGGTTCCGTGGCGCCGAGTCCGGCAGCGTCGCCGTCTCCGTCAGCCTATCTCTGCTATCTCTGTCCCCATACCGCAACTCCTGGCGCCGGCGGCGGGAAGGGCCGCGCAGCCGAATCCAGTGCGCAATCGCCGGCCGAGCGCGACGGATTGGCCGATCTCCCCGGAGAGCGCGCCTTCCGTCAGACCCACGATGCCTCGGTGATGGATCCGACCAGTTGGTCGGTGATGGCCTACAAGTCGCGCCATCAGGTACTGGTGTATTTCAAGGGCCGGCTGTTCGGCACCCTGCATGCGGTCTTCGGGCGCAATCGCTCAACCGGCACCAAGCTCTGGCAGGGCGACAGCCGCACGCCGGAGGGCCTCTACACGATCGTCAAGAAGTATCCGAGCCGGCGCTTCCATTGGTTCCTGCGGCTGAACTATCCCAACAAGGTCGACCGCATCCGCTACGAGGAGTTGCGCGAAGAGGATCGGGTTCCGATGGATGAGCAGGAGGGCAAGATAGCGCGTGAAGGTGGCGCGGTCGGAATCCACGGCACCGACCAGCCGATCCTCAACAGCGGCAACGTCGATTGGACCACCGGCTGCATCTCGGTCGACAACGACGCGGTCTTCAAGCTCTACGAACTGCTCCCGATCCGGACGATCGTGGTGATCAAGCCGTAGCCTTTACTTTGAGCCGCGAGTTCCAAGACTCCGCGAACAGTCTCGCGCTGCTTCCGGCGCCTCAGCCGCCGTCGATTAGGAAGTCCCTATGGAAGCTCCCAATGGCGAGTACAACTTCACCCGGCTGGAAAGCGTCGTGTTCGGCCCCGACAAGGTCGGCATCCTGGGACGCGAGTTGGAAAGGCGAGGGCTCGCGCGCGCACTGATTATCACCGGCCAGACGCTCGGGCGCTCGCGCCTGCTCGACAGACTCAGGGAGGCGGCGGGCGCGCGGCTGGCGGGCGTCTTCACAGGCGCGCGCCAACACGTGCCCTCGAAGACCGTCGCGGCCGCAGCCGCCGAGGCCGAGCGGGTGCGTGCCGATTGCCTGGTCAGCTTCGGAGGCGGCAGCCCGATCGACACGACCAAAGCCGCCGCCCACGCGCTCATCAATGCCCGCGGCGGCGCGGGGGACCTTGTGCATATCGCGATCCCCACCACGCTCTCGGCCGGCGAGTTCACTCCTTTCGGCGGCGTCACGGACGAAACCACGCGGCGCAAGGGCGGCGTCGGCGACCCGCGGCTGCAGCCCCGCGTGGTGATCCTCGACCCGAAGCTCACCGTCGAGACGCCGGGATGGCTGTGGGCATCGACGGGCGTGAAGGCGCTCGACCACGCGGTCGAGGCGGGCTACTCGAGCCGCCATCAGATACTCACCGATACGATAGCGGCCAAGGCGATCGCGCTGATCACGACGCATCTGCTCCCCTCGATGCAGACTCAGGGCGCGGAGGAGATCGCGCATCGCGGCCGATGCCAGCTTGCGGCGTGGTTCTCGATCTTCGGGGCGATCAACACGAGGCTCGGACTGTCGCATGCACTGGGCCATCAGATCGGAGCGCGATGGAACGTGCCGCACGGCGTTACGTCGTGCATCACGATGCCGCACGTGATGCGGCTGATGGCCGAGGTGGCGCCGGGGCGCTTTGGACCGATCGCGGAGGGCCTCGGCGTGCGGTTCGACCCGGACAATCCCAAGCTCGCCGCCATCGAATGCGCCGACCGGACCGTCCGGTTCATCGCGAGGCTCGAGGTTCCGACCCGGCTTCGCGACGCGGATGTGCCGCGGGAGGAGTTGGGACAGATCGCGGAGGCTGTGCTCGCGGAAATCAACCGCGGGCGCTCGCTCGAGCGCCCGCTCAGCGCGCGGGATTTGACCGACCTGCTGGAAGCGGCGTACTAAGGAATCAGAAGATGGCTCGCCAGCCGCGGCAGTTCGTCGGGCTCTATCACAAAAACCTTGGCGGATGGCTCTTCAGCAGCGCGCCCGGGAACCTCTGATGTGACGGGCGCGCGGTTCATCGGGCTCACCCTGGCGGCGATGCTGATCGGCGGGTCGGCGTGCAGCCCCGTGCATGATCAGGCGCAGCCCACGCCGGCCCGGCGCACGGTATCGATCGATCGGCCGGTCGCGCTCGCAACGCTGAGAACCCCGGTGCTGGTGGGATCGCACGGCCAGATCATGGGCTATATCCCGGGCTGGCCCTTTCCGGGGCCGGAGCCGGCGTACGAAGCCGGCGACGCAATGTTCACCTACGTGGTGGACTTCACGATCGTCGAGATGACGGCGCCTCCGCGCATATACCCGGTCAGCGCTCGGGGCGTGCGCAGGATTTATTTCCATCCCGAGGGCGTGCGAATCGCGTTCGGCGACCCGGACAGTTTCGTGAATGGTGCGCCGATCGCGACCGACCAGGTCACGTTCACCTTCGGCTTCAGCCCGGACTTCAGGAAAGTCGTGCTGCGCGGGCTCCTGCATCGGCTCGCGGCGCGCGCGTTCGATTACGAAGGTCATACCATCACCCCGCCCGAGAGCGACGAGGGATCATTCGAGCTGCAGGGACGCTCCGCGCCGCAGTACTCCTCGCCGCGGCAATACTTCGCCCTGTTGCTCAGGCCGACTTAGCAGGGTGCTGAAAAACGATTTTCGAGACGAGGCACTCCGCCGATGGCAGAAGCAGGTCGGCGACCTTGGCGGCGCTCACCGCGGGTGGCTGAGACCGCGCCGGCGCCTCAATGGCCGCTGCGTTCCATCGTGCTGGGGTCGAAGAACCCCTTGGAAAGGATTCCCATGTTGATATACCAGCATTCGTGCTCCTCGGGCGCGCGGCCCGGAGTGAACAGCACGGTCGAAAAGCCGTCCTGGACGCTCTCGTCAACCAGCGCGGTCTGGAACATCCGCTTGAACGGGTAGATCGCCACGGTGGCATCAGGTACCGGGCGATCGCGGTAGGCGTTGAAGGTCGCGATCGTCTTCCAGAGCTGACCCGAGCGGTCGTACTGGTCGGAGGCTGTGATGAACCATCCTTCGGAGTCGATATAAAAGATGCGCTTGGGGATAGTCATGCCGGCGGCGAGGATACCGGGCTTCTTCTCGGTCGCCTCGATCACATAGAGCTGGCGCATCTCCCAGTTCTCGGGGCAAATCGTTCGGCTGCCGTCGAACGGGCATGGCTTGGCGGGCGAGTTCTCGGCGTGTACGCAGGCCAGCATCGGCTTTATCGCGAGCATCCGGTAGTTGAAATCTTCGATCTTGGCGGCAAAGCCGAAGAACGAATCGGGATCGAGATTGCTCGCGTAGGTCGCTACGCCGCCGGTGCCGATAATCGCGGCCGCGTCGGACATCATATCGGCGGAGACCCGCCGCAGATGCCGGGTTTTAGAATTGTAGAACCACGAGTTGTCCTCGACGCGCGGATCCATGTGGCGGTAGCGCACGAACCCGTAACCGCGCATCTCGGCGGGCTCGAGCATCGGATAAGCGGCGAAGCGGTAGCGGATTCCGGCGCCGGTCGCTTCGGAGTCGGTCGGCATTGGCTCGACCTCGACCCGCCCGACATTGTTGTAGAAGGCGAAGTGCCCGGCCGTGAAGTGGGCGACCGGCTCACCGGAGCCCTTGCCCGGCGCGTAGCTGGCGACCTCGACGTCGCGGATATCGACGTCATCCGTGTAGAGCGGCCGGAAGCTGAAGTTCCACATCACCTTGAGCGCGACGTTGGGGTCGTTGGCATCGAGCAGCGGGAAGGGCTGCCCGGCCACGTAATTCTGCAGATTGCCGTCGGCGGTGAGCTTGACCTGCGGCGAGTATTTCTCGGTGGCGGTCTTGTATGGCGGCGGCCACTCCAGACGCTGGCTCGGCACGACCTTCATCTGCATCCCTTGCTTGACCAGCAGCAGGTTGCCGGGACTCAGCAGGTCAGCGACCTTGGCGGCGCTCTCGGGCGTGATCACTTCACCGGGCTTGACACCGGCCAGGATGGGGGCGGAGAGGAGCAGGATCCCGAAGATGGTTAGCGGGATCAATTTGTACGTGCGTCGTACCATCAGTTTTCCCCCAGGTTATGCGCTTGGCAGTCCCAACGACCTCAGGGTGCCACGGAACGCAGTCAATGCAAAGCATGCAGCACCCGGGGTTGGTAATCGTCCGCGGCAACGCGCTAGTAGTGGCGCATGGCGGTTCGCCGAGGAGAAGACAAATGACAGCCGAACAAAACAAGGAACTGGTGACAAGGACCTTGCGCGAGTTCGCGAGGCTCGACTTCGACGCCGCACTGGCCAACATGTCCGAGGACGCAAGCTGGTTCATCTGTGGCGGGCTGCCGGGCGTCTCCGGCCTCAAGGAGGGCAAGGCGGCGGTCGCGCAATTCACGCGCGGCGTCAAGCAGGCGTTTCCCGAGGGATTGCAGACCGAGTTCCGCAAAGTTTACTGCGAGGGCGACACGGTGATCGTCGAGCTGACCAACCGCGCCAAAACCGCCACCGGCAAGAACTACGAGAACGACTACTGCTTTGTTTTCGAGATCGCCGGCGGCAAGATCCGGCGCATCCGCGAATACGTCGATTTGCTCACGGTGAAAGAGACCGTGATGAGCTGAGCCGGCGCGCGGACGCGGTATCAAATCACGGCGCGGGGTTGCGAGCCGGGGTATCGCCGCGGCGCATCATAAGAGCGTAGACGGGCACGCCGCTCAGCGCGATCAGCAATCCCGGCCAGGTGTAGTGCGGCTTGACCACGAGCAGGTCGGCCATCAGGGCGATCGCCGCGACAATGTATGCGGCGGGAACATACGGGTAGCCCCAGGCCTGGTAGGGGCGCGGCGCGGAAGGCCGGCTGGCCCTCAGCACGAACACCGCGGCGACGGTCAGGACGTAGAAGATCAACTGCGCGAACACCACGTAGTCGAGCAGATCCGAGTAGGTCCCCGAAACGGCCAGGATACAGGCCCACAACGCCTGCAGCTTCAGTGCGACGTCGGGCACGCGGGCACGGTTGATTCGGCCTGCGGCGCTGAAGAACGCGCCGTCCTGCGCCATCGCGTAAACCACGCGTGCGCCGGTCAGGATCAGCCCGTTGGCACATCCGAAGGTCGAAACCATCACCAGCACCGCGGTCAGCGTCGCGCCGGCGGCGCCCAGCGCCAACTCCATCGCGGCCGCCGCGACGCGGTCGGTGGCCGCGTTGGCAATTCCGTGCGCGAAGATACCTCCGGCGGCGGCGGCGCTGCCGGTGGACGGCAATTCGCATAGATAGGCGACGTTGGTCAGGATGTAGAGCAGGATCACCACGCCGGTCCCGACCGCAAGCGCGAGCGGCAGGTCGCGCCTGGGATTGCGTGCCTCCGAGGCGGTGAAAGTAACCGTCGCCCATGCGTCGGCCGAGAACAGCCCGCCGACCATCGCGGCGCCGAACGCGCTCAGGAAGCCGAGCGAGACTCCGCGCGAGCCGAAGAAAGCGGTCGCGTCGGCGAAGTTTGCGCGAATCGCGGCGGGATTGGGCATGAGGATACATCCCAAGGCGATTATCAGCAGCAGCGAGAGGACCTTCGCGCTGGTGAAAATGTTCTGCACGATTCGCCCGGCGTCGAGACCGCGCAGATTGGCGGCGGTGAGAATCACGATCACCGCGATCGCGCCCAGGCGCTCCCCCGAAAGTCCCATCCCGCCCCATCCCAGCCAGACCCGCGAACCGAATGCCGGCCAGATCACGTCGGCGAAACGCGCGAAGGCAACCGCCACCGCCGCGATCGTGCCGCTCTGAATCACGAGCAGCAGGGTCCACCCGAAGAGAAAGGCCCAGATTCCGCCGTATGCCTCGCGCAGATAGACGTACTGGCCGCCCGCCTGCGGCATCATCGCGGCCAATTCGCCGTATGACAGCGCCCCTGCGATCGTCATAAGACCGCTTATCAGCCATACCGCCAGGATCGCACACGGCGAGCCGACGTGACGGGCGATATCGGCGGAAACGATGAAGATCCCGGAGCCGATCATCGAGCCGGCAACGATAGTGGAAGAGTCGAAGAGCGAAAGACGCGCGCTGAGACCGGCTGAATCGGCTGCGCGAGCGTCGTGAGGACTCATGGTCGAAGCCATACGGTCACCCCCGCTGCCAATGATGCCGAGCGAAGCGGCGGATTCCCACGGGCCTGCATTTGGCGCATGATCGGACCGGATTTCCCATGGGGAGGCATCTCATGACCGCCAAGAAAAGCAGTCCGCAGAGCCGGCAGATCAAGCAGTTGCGTTCGGAGGTGCTGAAGCTTCGCGCCGGGCTGGCGCGGGAGGCACGCAGACGCAAGCTTGAAGCCGGCTTAATCCAAGAGGCCAAGAAGGCACGCCAGAAAGTCGTCGAGCAGGTCGCCGCACTGCGCGAGCACGGCCTCAAGCTCGCCGGCCAGCTTAGAGCTGCGTTGGGCGACGCCCAGCGCCGGCACAAGGCGCGCGAGGAGGCGCTAGCGAAGCTCGGCGAACTTCGCGCGGAACTCCGCCGGAAGACCGAGGAACTCCGCCACAAGTCGGCGGAACTCGCGAAGCTGGCCCGGGAGTCGGCCGGGCGCGCCCGCGAAATCATCAGCGCACCCGCCCAGACCGCGAGCGAGCCACCTCAGGCCGCCGCACCCGGTACGCAGCCGCAGGAAGAGCCGAAAGAACCGGCAAGCTGAGGGGGCAGCGTCGCGACGACGCGCACGATGCCCTTGGTGGGCAAACATCCTCGAACGAGAGTGATGAAGGGCACACGTCAGGCCGTCAACACGGCGTGACGCCCCCGGCCGGCTTGGTCCTCCCGCAGGCTGCGCGCCGGCTCTTCGAGTCGGCGCGCAGCGACGGGGCTGTTAGACTTGGCTAGCTTACTTGGAAGCAGGCGAAGCCGCCGGGCTGGCTTCTCCGGCAGGGGCAGCGGGGCTGGCCGCCTCGCCACCACCGGCCGCAGGGCTGGCTTCAGCGGAGGCCGCCGCTTCGGGAGCCGCCGGCGCCGGCTCCTCAGACTTCTGACAAGCAGCCGTGAAGAAAAGAGCCATAAGTGCTAGGATCAGGACCTTGCGCATCGCTTCCTCCTTGGTTTCCTCGGCGCACACCTAACGCGCAATAGCGAAAGCGGCGCTAAGAATACTGTAGGGGCGAGCCGACTTCAAGCTCGTTCCCCTGCGAGCCTAGACGCGGTTTTGGGAGGCGATCAAGGGCGGGGAATTGATCGCGCGCCAGCGGTCTGTAAAATCGACCTGCATCTGACACTCTCGGGAGAACAGGTAAATTGGAGCTGTGGCGGAGTTGGATGAGGATGGATCGGGTGTCGGCCGGACGTTTGTCGCGAATCGTCGAGCCCGAGCTGGACATGAATCGCAAAGGGGCGCGGGCACCGATCGCGCTCAGCCGGCTATGGGAGCTGCTGCGGGTGCTCACGCCGGGCGGGCGAGCGATGGGGCCGCCGATGCGCTCGATCGACCGCGAGCTGCAAGAGGCATGGCCCTCACGCGAGCGTTGAGCGCGCGCGGCTCTCTCGCGGCTTGGCCTCGCGACACTTGACGCGCGCATACAACAGGAGCATCGCAATGGGGGAAATCGCACGAATTTCCGGCAACGCGCCGTGGGAGCCGATTGTAGGCTATTCGCGCGCGGTCAGGGCGGGGGACTTGGTTTTCATCTCGGGGACCACCTCGACCGATCACAGCGGCGCGCTGATCGGCATCGGCCAGATGTACGTCCAGGCGCATCAGGCGATAGAGAATATCGGAGCCGCGCTCGCAGGGGTGGGGCTCTCGCTGCGCGACGTGGTGCGCACCAGGATGTTTGCTACTGACGTAAGCCGGCTGGAGGAAATCGCGCGCGCCCATCGCGAGGCCTTCGGTGCGGCGCCGCCCGCCACCTCGCTGGTCGAAGTGCGCCGGCTGGTCCATCCCGACATGCTGTTCGAGATTGAGGCGGTAGCTTACGCAGGCGATGCCTCGCGCTCGGGCGCCACTGAGACGCACAAGCCGGCGGTTGCCGAACCGAACGCATCGAAGAGCTCCAAGCCAAAGGCGCCAGCCGCCAAGAAGCCGGCGCCCCGCAAAACCGCGCGCCGCCGCCGGTAGATTCAGGGCATCATCGCGCCGACGCGCATCGGCGCGGAGCCGAGCGCGGAGGCGTATGCCCGCGCGGCAGCGCCGATGTAGGGTTCGGGATAGAGACCGATCAGCACGGTGCCGATCGCGGCGATCGCCAGAGTCGCAACCAGGGCGGGTCGCACGCGCATGCTTACGATCTCCGCGCCACCCTCCTGCATGTACATCGCGACGATCACCGAGATGTAGTAATAGGCGGAGACTACACTGTTCAGCACCGCGATTATCACCAGCCCCACCAAGCCGGCATTGAGCGCGGCGGCGAACAGATAAAACTTGCCGACGAACCCCGCCAGCGGCGGCACGCCGGTCAGCGAGAGCATAAACAGCGTCATCGCGGCGGCAAGTGCGGGATGTTGCGTGGCGAGGCCGCGATAGTCGCTGATCTCTTCGTGCGGGTCGCCGCGCGTTGCGAGCGCCGCGACCGCGGCAAACGCCCCGATATTGGTGAAGGCGTAGGCAAGCAGGTAGTAGAGGATTGCGCCGCCCGAGTGGCGATCCGCCGCCGCCATCCCGACCAGCAGGTACCCGGCGTGCGCGATCGCCGAGTAGGCCAGCATCCGCTTGATATTGGTCTGCACCACCGCGATCAGGTTGCCGGCCGTCATCGTCAGCGCGGCAACCACCCACACCACCCAGGTCCAATCCGCGCTGACTGCGCCGAGATGGACCAGGAAGATGCGCAGGAACGCTGCGAAGGCGGCCATCTTGACCCCCACCGCCATGAAGGCCGTGACCGGCGTGGGCGCACCCTCGTAAACGTCGGGCGTCCACATGTGGAAGGGCACCGCCGCCACCTTGAAGAAGAATCCGATCAGCATCATGCCCATCCCGAGCAGCAGGATCGGATTGTGCGTCATCGCGCCGCTGGCGAGCGCGCCGCGGATCGGGTCGAGCTTGATCGTGCCGGTGGCGCCGTAGACCAGCGCGATGCCGTAGAGCAGGAAGCCGGTCGAGAATGCACCCAGGATGAAGTACTTGAGGGCGGCCTCGCTGGACTTGGGGCTTGAGCGGCCGATGCCGGCCAGCACATAGACCGCGATCGACATGGTCTCGAGTCCCAGGAAGATCACAATCAGGTCGCCGGCCGTCGCCATCAGCATCATCCCGAGCGTGGCGAACAGGATCAGCGAGTAGTACTCGGCGCCGGGTATCTCCGCTTCGCGCGCGTATTCCAGCGACATCAGCACGACCAGCGCGGCGCTGATCACAATCGCGATCTCGAAGTACGCGGCAAAGTCGTCGAGCGCGATCGAGCCGCCGAAGGCGAGCCCGCGGGCACCGAGCAGGCCAAGCGCGAGCACGAACGCGACTCCCAACCCCGCCAGCGCGAGCCATCCGAGGCCTTCGCTCTCCTGGTCGTCGACGTTGACGCCCACCATCAGCACGACTACGGCGGCAAGCGCGATCGCGAGCAACGGCAGCACTGGAAGCCAGGAAAGGTTGAGCGCCTGGGTATTGAACGGGGTCATTTGCGGTCCAGTGGCGCACGCAGTTGCGATGCCAGCGCGAGCGCCGGCGGATTGCTGTGCCGGATTTGCGCCTGCGCGACCTGGACGCGGCTGAGCACCATGGCGAGCGCCGGCTCCATCCGCTCAAGCAGGGGCCTGGGGTAAAGCCCCATGAAAAACATCAGCACGAGCAGCGGCACCATCACCGCGATTTCGCGCGGCGAGAGGTCGCGGATGGTTTCGTTGATCTCCCTGGTGATCGGCCCGAACATCACGCGCTCGTAGGTCCACAGCATGTAGAGGGCGCCCAGGATTATTCCGCTCACCGCGAAGGCGGCGGCGGGCCAGGTGCTCAGAAAGGTGCCCAGTAATATCAGGAACTCGCCGACGAAGCCGTTGAGTCCCGGCAGCCCGATCGAGGAAAGCATCACCACCATGAAGATCGCCGCCATCACCGGCACCGAGCGCCACAGCCCGCCGAACTCGGAAATTTCGCGGGTATGGCGGCGCATATAAATCATCCCCACCAGCAGGAACAGCCCGCCAGTGGAAAGCCCGTGATTGAGCATCTGAAACAGCGCGCCCTCGGCGCCCTGAATATTGAACGCGAAGATGCCCAGCATCACGAAGCCCAGATGGCTGACCGACGAGTAGGCAACCAGCCGCTTGAGATCGGGCTGCACCATCGCGACCAGGGCGCCGTAGATAATCCCGACCACCGCCAGCGCCATGAACAGCGGCGCCGCCTGCACCGCGACCACCGGGAAGAGCGGAATCGCGAAGCGCAGAAAGCCGTAGGTGCCCATCTTGAGCATCACGCCCGCAAGGATCACCGAGCCCGCGGTCGGCGCCTCGGTGTGCGCATCGGGGAGCCAGGTGTGCACCGGCCACATCGGGACCTTGATCGCGAAGGCGAGGGCGAAGCCGGCGAACAACCAGCGCGCTTCGGTCGGCGTGAGCGGCACGTCGTAGAGCAGCGGCAGGTCGAAGGTCAGGCGGCCCATGTGGGCGCGCGCCGCGCCGGCCAGGTACAGGATCGCCACCAGCATCAGGATCGAGCCGAGCATCGTGAACAGCACGAACTTGAGCGCGGCGTAAATCTTGCGGCCGTGACCCCAGATCCCGATCAGGAAGTACATCGGGAACAGCATCAGCTCCCAGAACACGTAGAACAGAAACAGGTCCAGCGCGACCAGCGCGCCGAGCAGGCCGGTCTCGAGCAACAGCATGAAGATGCAGAACTCGCGCGGACGCGATTCGATATCGCCACCGCCCGAGTATAGGATCGAGAGCGTGATCAGAATCGTGGTGAGGAGGACCAGCAAGAGACTGATTCCGTCGAGCCCCACGTGATACGAGACGCCGAATTGCGGGATCCAGGGATATTGCTCGACGAACTGGTAGCCCGGCTGCGCTGGATCGAAGGCCGCGAAAAGCCACAACGAGATCGCGAGCGGGAGGAGCGAAAAGACCAGCGCGGCGCGCCACACCGCGCGCGCGTTCTCCTGCATCAACAGCACCAGCGCGCCCAGCGCAGGGATGGCGATCAGGCCGGTCAGCCAGTAGCCCGAAGCCATCAGTGCGTCACCCGGTAGACGTAGTAGGCCACGATCGCCACCGCGCCGAGCAGGTAAACGAACGCGTAGGATTGCACGTTGCCGGTCTCCGCGCGGCGCGCCAGCTCGCCGCCGGTCTCGACGGTCAGGCCGGCGCCCTCGACGGCGCCGTCGATCGCGAATGAGTCGATCGTGCGATAGAGCACATAGGTCGATATCCAGAACAGCGGCCGCGTGACGATTCGATCGTAGAGCTGGTCGACGAAGAACTTGTTCAGAAGCAGGTCGTAGAGCGCGCCGGCGCGATACGCGAGCAGCATCGGGAGCCCGGGCAGCCGGATATAGAGCAGCCAGGCCAGCGCGATACCGGCCATCGAGGCGCCGGTCGCGACCACCGACAGCGCCAGCGCGCTCACTTCGATCGCCGGCCTGAATTCACCGACCACCGGCGCCAGAAAGCGGCCGAACGCATTGCCCCACAGCACGCCTTCCGGCAGCGCGACCCATCCACCGACGATCGAGAGCAGGGCCAGGATGACCAGCGGAACGGTCATCACCGGCGGCGATTCATGGACGTGCTCGAGCCGCTCGGGCTCCAGGCGCGGCTCGCCGTGGAAGGTCATGAAGATCAACCGGAACATGTAGAAGCCGGTGAGCGCCGCGGTGAGCACGCCGAGCAGCCACAGCCATACGTGGCCCGAGGCGTAGGCGGACTCGAGGATCATGTCCTTGGAGAAATAGCCGGAGAAGCCCGGAACCGCGGTAATCGCGAGCGTTGCGATCAGCATCGTCGCGTAGGTGATCGGAATCTTCGTGCGCAGCCCGCCCATCCGGTTCATGTCCTGCTCGCCCTGAAGCGCGTGGATCACCGAGCCGGCGCACAGGAACAGCAACCCCTTGAAGAACGCGTGCGTCATCAGGTGGAGAATCCCCGAGGCGAACGCACCAACGCCGACGCCCAGAAACATGTAGCCAAGCTGGCTGATGGTCGAGTAGGCGAGCACGCGCTTGATATCGGGCTGGACCAGCGCGATGGTCGCGGCGAAAACCGCGGTCAGCGTGCCGATGGTCGCTACCACCTCCATCGCCTGGGGACTCAACGTGAAGAGAAAGCCCAGCCGCGCGATCATGTAGACCCCGGCCGTGACCATGGTCGCGGCGTGGATCAACGCGCTGACCGGCGTGGGACCGACCATCGCGTCGGGCAGCCATACGTAGAGCGGGATCTGGGCGGACTTGCCGGTGGCGCCTAAAAGCAGCAAAAGCCCCGCGACCGTGGCGGCGCCCCCCAGCAAACCGGCGTGAGCGCGCAGCTCGGCAAAGTCGAGCGTCCACACGCCGTGGGCGGCGAGCGTGGCGACGATCGTCAGGATTCCCAGGATAAAGCCGGCGTCGCCGATCCGGTTCACTACGAACGCCTTGCGGCCGTTGTAGGCGAATTCCCGCGTGCGATACCAGAACCCGATCAGCAGGTACGAGCAGAGCCCTACTCCCTCCCATCCGACGAACATCAGCAGCATGTTGTCGGCCAGCACCAGCAGCAGCATCGAGAGCGCGAACAGGTTCAGGTAGCCGAAATAGCGCGCGACGTCCTCGTCGTGCGCCATATAGCCGACCGAGTAGAGATGGATTAAGGCCCCGACGCCGCTGACTATCAAAACCATCACCGCCGAGAGCGCATCGAGCCGCAGCCCGAAGTCAACGTGAAACGAGCCGGCCTGAATCCACGGCCACAGCGTGACCGCTAGCGCGCCGCCCGCCTCCATCGCGAGCAGCTTGAGGCAGGCGATGAGAGCAACCGCAAAGGCGGCCAAGACCACGCCGGTGCCGACCCAAGTGACGGCGGCGCGGCCGGCACGCTGCCCCAGCAAGATGTTGAAGGCGCTGCCGAGAGCGGGGAGAAGGATTATCAGACCCAGGGCCGGATAGTGAGCCGTCATCGTCACCAGCGCATCAAATTGATTTCGTCGGCGTTGATAGTTTCACGGGCGCGGAAGATCGCGATGATGATCCCAAGGCCGACCGCGGCCTCCGCCGCCGCCACCGTCATCACGAAAAACACGATCACCTGCCCGTCCATCGAGCCCGCCGCGCGTCCGAACGCGACAAAGGCGAGGTTGACCGCGTTGAGCATCAGCTCGATCGACATGAACATCACGATGACGTTGCGGCGGATGAGCACGCCTGCCACGCCGATCGCGAATAGCGCGGCGCTGAGCGCCATGCAGTAGCCGGTTGGGACCATCGTTTCAGGCGCTCCTTGCGCCGGGCCGCACGGCCCCGGCCGGCCGCCGCGCGATCGCGATCGCGCCGACGATCGCCGCCAGCAACAATACCGAAGTGACCTCGAAGGCGACCAGGTATTCGGAGAACAAGGTCGAGGCGAGCTGTTCGATCGAGCCGTAGCCCGACGGGACCGCGGTGGCGCCAGCGCCGGTCGGGGCGCGGGTCACGATCGCGAACAACTCGGCGGCCAGGGTCGCCGCCCCGATCGAGCCAAAAAACTTGAGGGCCAGATGGCCCGTGGCGGCGGAGCGGGTCTCGACCTGCAGGTTGAGCAGCCAGATCACGAACAGGAACAGCACCATGATCGCGCCGGCATAGACGATCGCCTGCAGAAAGCCGACCACCACCGCGCCCAGCCCCATGAACAGCACGGCGATCGTGAGCAGCGTCAGCACCAGCGAAAGCAGGCTGTGGACCGGGTTGCGCTGCAAGACCACGCCGAGCGCCGAGATAATCGAGAGCGCGGCGAGGAATCCGAATAGCCAGGGCGGCATCAGCCCGTCCCCCCGAACATCACGATCACCAGCGCGGTGACCATCACGTTGGCCAGCCCGAGCGGGAGCAGCCCCTTCCATCCCAGGCGCATCAACTGGTCGTAGCGAAAGCGCGGCAGCGTCCAGCGCACCATGCCCAGGAACAGGCAGAGAATCACCGTCTTGAGCAGGAAAGCGATCACGCCGAGGATCGAGACCGCCAGCGCAGGAAGCGCGATCAGCGCGCCACCCGGCAGATGGAATCCGCCGCGATACAGGTACGGTACCTGCCACCCACCGAGGAAGAACGTTGTCAGCAGCATCGCCACCAACGCCTGCTCGGCGAGATCGGTGAGCATGAAGGCGGCCTGTTTGCCGCCCGAGTACTCGGTAGAGTAGCCGAGAATCAACTCCGATTCGCCCTCCGGCAGGTCGAACGGGATACGCTTGGATTCGGCGACGCCGGCGGTCAGGAATATGACGAACGCCAGCGGCTGCGCGAAGATTCCCCATCGCGGCAGCCATCCCCACCATACTCCGCCCTGCAGGCGGCACATCTGCTGAAGGTCGAGCGTGCCGTAGGTCATGACGACCGCGATAATCGCGAGTCCGAGCGCCAGCTCATACGAGATCATCTGGGCGCTGGCGCGGATTGCGCCGAGCAGCGACCATCGGTTGTTCGAGGACCATCCGCCCAGCGCGATTCCATACACTCCCACGCCGATCATGGAGAGCATGTACAGAACCGCCACGTTGAGATTGGTGGCCTGCAGATTGAAGCTGCGCCCCGCCACCGCGATCGTGTCGCCGAAGGGAATCACCACGAACGTTGCCAGGACCGGGAACAGGGCCAGGAAGGGAGCCAGCGCGTGGACAAACTTGTCGGCGCCGTCAGGAACGAAGTCCTCCTTGGTGAACATCTTGATGGGATCGGCGATGAAGGTGTTGAGGAGCCCGAAATTGGGCAGCCCCAGGCGCCGCCCGACGCCGAGGATGCTGGCGCGGTTCGCGCCGACCCGGTCCTGAATCAGCGCGCTTCCCTTGCGCTCGAAGTAGAGGAGCATCATCGCCAGCCCCAGCGCTACCAGGAGCATCACGATCGCTTCGATGGCGCCGACGATCAGTTCAGGCACGGGCGGAGAGCTCGTCGATAAGTTTAAGCATGCTGTCGACGGTCAGGTTCTCGTGAAAGTCTTCATGATTGAGCTGGAGCATCGGGGCCGTCCCGCACGAGGCGAGACATTCCACCGTGCTGAGCGTGAACTTGCCGTCGGGAGTGGTCCTGCCGGGCTCGATCCCGAGGCGCTTGCGGATACAGTTGACGATTTCGTCGGCGCCGCGCAAGCGGCAAGAGAGGTTGGTGCAGACCTCGAGGTTAAATCGTCCCACCGGCTTGCGGTAGAACATCGTGTAGAAGGTCACCACGCCGTGGACGTGCGCCACCGGCAACTCCATCAGTCGCGCCACGTAGTCCTCGACCTCCGGACTGATCCAGCCGAACTCGCGTTGGGCCATCCAAAGCGTGGGGATCAGGGCCGCCCGGCGGGTCGGGTAGCGTCTCAAGGTCTGGCGGTACTCGGCCAGCGCGGCCTCGGGAAACTCGATTTTGCGCTGATTGTCCGCCGTCTGGGTTTGCATAACCATTCCTTCAACAGGTCATCCGGTAGCGTCGAGAAATCTTATGCAACTTAATCCAACGACGCTACCTTCGCCAGAGGACCGGCGGGCGAGCCGGCTTGCTGTCGCGAACAGCCGGTTCATCGCCGCCTGCAGCCCGTGATGCTCCACCGCCCAGCGAATTTGCCGCATCTGCCGCGCGCTGATTGCCGGCACCTCGGCCGGCTGGCTCCAGCTCAACTGCCCGGCGATGGCCTTGGCGATCACCTGGGGTCATCGCTCTTGCCTCCCGCCGCACTCTGCGCTCGATGTTCTCCATCGCGCGGCTCTACTCCTCCCGGCGAACATCTTTGAATGTTTATGACCGACACTTCCAATGTTTATGACACTGTCGGACGAACGGTCCTTGACTGACAGGAGAGGTCGGTGGTAAGTAAGCACTTACTTACATGCTTGGTTGCTGACGATGGAAGAACCTCGCAAGCGGCTTTCCGCCGACGAACGGAGACCCCAGATACTCAAGTGCGCGGTGCGCGTATTCGCCCGATCCAACTACCGGGCCGCAACGGTCGCGGAGGTCGCGGCTGAAGCCGGCATTTCCGAGGCGCTCATCTACAAGTTCTTCCCCTCGAAGAAATCCATTTTCCTCGAGATCCTCCGGCGCATGTCGGAGCGCATCGTCTCTGCCTGGCAGGACGAGCAGGATCGAGAAGAGAACGCCGTGCGCGCGCTGCGCAACATGGGAATGGGGTACTACAAGCGCATGATCAGGCATCCTGACGAGCTGCGGGTCCAGTTCCAAGCCATCTCAGAGGTGAGCGATAAGGCGATCGCGGACCAGCTCCGCGAGGACCATCGGAACTACATGCGCTCGATCACGAAAGTCCTCAGGCGGGGAATGCGCCAGGGCACGATCCGGGAAGGCCTGGACGTAACGGCGATGGCGTTTCTCTTCAACGGGGTGGGGATCCTGATGAACATGATGCGGCTGCTGGCGTTCGAACGGGAATTCACCGAGGCCAGGACCAGGGCACTCATCGACCATCTGCTCGATTCGATCAAGCTGGCCGCGCCCGTTGGCAAAGCGCACCAGCATGCAGCGACAGACGGGACCAAGCCATGACCGGGACGCTTCAAGAAGGACCGCGAGACGTATTGTACACGTGCTCCTACATCCCCGAGGAAATCATCCTGGCGGCAGGGTTTCGACCACGCCGCTTCCTCCCCGAAAGTCCGTCGGCGGACGCCTCGATTCATCCCAACACCTGCGGGTACGTGAAGAGCATTCTCGCTGCCGCGCTCGACGCGGGGGGTGCCCACACCGCCGGGATCATCATCGCCAACTCGTGCGATGCGATGCGCCGACTGTATGACCTGTGGACCGCGTACGTCCGGCCGGTGCCGGTGTTGTTCCTCGATCTCCCAAAGAAGACCGACGCCGATTCCATCGTGTTTTTCGCCTCGGAGCTGAAGGGGCTCGCCGAACGGCTGCACACGGAGTTTCGGGGCACCCCGATAGGCAGGGAGAGTCTGCGAGCGGCAACGCGGACCTGTAACGAGATCCGTGCGTTGATGGGAGAGGTATTCAGGGCGCAGCGCTGCGCGCAGAGCAATGTCCCTGGGACGCGTGTCTTTGATCTGTGCCTTTCACCGGCCACGCACGCCCCGGCCGACTTCGCCGTGGAGATCAGGCGGTTCCTGACAGATGTCGCAGGGGAGCAGCGCCCCGCCAGAGCACCACGGATCGTGCTCGCGGGCGGCTTGGTCAACAAGCCCCACGTGATTGCGGCAATCGAGAAGGCCGGCGCGCACGTGGTTGCGCTGGATACGTGTATGGGGCTTCGGCACTACTCAGGGTCGGTAGAGGAAGACGTGCCGGATCCGTTTCTTGCCCTGGCGAAGCGCTACCTGACGAAACCCGGCTGCGCTCGCATGCAGGACTTCGAAGAACGGCTCCGCTGGATGAAGACGGTGGCAGACGAGGCCGGGGCGGACGGTATCGTGTTTTGCTCTCTCAAGTTCTGTGGGCCGTGTGTCTATGACATCCCCATGATGAGTGAGAGGTTTCGCCAACTCGGAATCCCATTGCTTTGGCTCGAACACGATTACGAATGGTCCGGTCTCGAACAGTTGAGGAACCGGGTCGAGGCCTTCTTGGAGCTGAGACGATAAGACAACGGAGACCCCTACGATGATCACGACGATGCTGGAGGCCATGGAGCAACAGACCGCGGTTGCCTTCAAGGAGAAGGGATCGGCGCAGGCCTTGTGGCTCAACGAGTGGGCCCAACTGGTCCTGAGAGCATACGAGCCGGGACGCAAGGTCGCGTATGTCTCTGCCTACGCCTTCCCGATGGAGATCCTTGCCGCCTTCGACGTCGTGCCGTTCGATTTCGAGCTGACGAGCGGTCTGATGGGCGCGACGAACTTGGCCCTGACGCCGATGGAGGAGGCCGAGCGCCGGGGGTATTCCCTCGACGTATGCGCGTTTCATCGCACGGCCTTGGGCGCCTTCTATCTCGAGGAGTTGCCGCAGCCGCAGCTCCTGATCACCACGTCCTACTATTGCGATGGAAAAGCGAAAACGAATGAGATCCTGGGGATGCTGCACGGCAAGGAAACGCTCCTCCTGCAGGTGCCCGCGGCCGTCACCAAGGAGTCGGTCCGGTATGTGGCAAGACAGCTCCGCGACATCGCCAGGAGGCTTGGAGAGGCGATCGGACAAGACCTGGACGAAGAGCGTCTGAAAGCAGCGGTTCGCAGCTCGAACAAGGCTAGACAATCACAGAGGGCGATGCTGGAGTTGTTGCAGCACCGCCCTGCTCCCTGGGGCGGCGCCCAGCTCATTTCCTTCTCCATCAACAGCCTCTTGTTCACGGGCAGCGCGGTCAAAGAGAAGTTGAACGATGCCTTCGCACTCGAAATGCAACGGCGGATAGAGGGCAGGAGGCTCAGGCCCGAGAAGCATCGGATCTACTGGTTTGCGTGGATTCCCACGTACCCCTGCAACGTGTTTGACATCCTCAGGGACAACGCGGTCTCCATCCCGCTGTGCGAGACGTTCAGAATCTACTGGGATGAGATCGACGAGGGAGACCCGTTCGAAGGCCTGGCGCTGAAATGCCTACACAATCCTTTTGTGGGTCCGGGGACTCGGCGCACGCAAGGCCTGGAAAAGATCATGGATGACTACCACCTCGAAGGCGCCATCCTGTTTGCCACGCCTGCTTGCAGACAGGCGAATGCGGCCTATGCACTGCTGCGCGATGCGGTCGCGGGATGCGGGCGTCCCTTTCTCATGCTCGACATGGACATCAGCGATCCACGCAATTATTCAGCGGGACAAACGGCAACGCGGCTGGAGGCGTTTGTCGAGTTGCTGGAACAGCGAGGGAACTGAGCCTGCCGCTTTCGATGGGCTGACCATGGACCAGCCGCAGTAACTTCAGGCGGGCGCCGGCGACGCCGCGCTGCCTGGGTGATTACCGATGCTCTATCTCGGTATGGACGTTGGCAGCCTTTCGTGCGACGCCGCTCTCGTCGATGATGAGCAGCGGTTGCTGGCCTGGTCGGTCGTGCCCACCGGCGCTCGTAACGCCCAAGCGATTGCGCGGGCGCGCAAGGAGGTCCTTGAAGCCGCGGGCGCCGCACCGGGTGACCTCGCCGCCACCATCGCGACTGGGTACGGCCGCGAGCGGGTGCCCGGCCGCGCCGCTTCGGTCACCGAGATCACCTGCCATGCCCGCGGCATCCGGGCGCTGATGCCGGGCACCGGCGTGCTGATCGACATCGGTGGTCAGGATAGCAAGGCCATACGGCTCGATGGGAAAGGGCGGGTGGTCGACTTCGCGATGAACGACAAGTGCGCCGCCGGCACGGGCCGTTTTCTTGAAGCGATGGCCAGAGCACTGGAAGTCGACGTTGACCAACTCGCCCGTCTCGAGGATGGGGCCTGCGGCAACGTGAGCCTGAGCAGCATGTGCACTGTGTTTGCCGAAAGTGAGGTTGTGTCGCTCATAGCGGACGGCGCCGAGGTGTGCGAGATCGTGCGCGGCTTCCATCGCGCCATCGCGTCGCGGACACTGCTCCTCGTCAGGCGTATGGCGCGCGACATGACCGGTCTCCGCGTCGCCATGTCCGGCGGTGTGGCGCGCAATCGCGGCGTCGTCAGGGCGCTCTCCGAGGCGCTCGGTTGTGAGGTAACCGTCCCGCCCGAGCCCGACATCGTCGGCGCCCTCGGTGCCGCCCTAATCGCACGCGACCGAGCCGCCGCCGGGTAGATCTGGGCCGGCCGGCTTGCCCGAGCCGGCGGGGTGGGCTATCGTCCCGCTGCCTCGAAAAGTCCGCGGCGCCGGCTTCGCGCCGGTCCTTTTGCGAAGGCGCTGAAAGTGCGAATCATCGCGGGGCAGAGTCGGGGGCGGCGGCTTAGAGCGCCGCGCGGAACGACCACGCGGCCGGCCACCGCGCGCGTGCGCCAGTCGATCTTTTCGCGCCTCAACTCCCGCCTCGACATCAGCGGGACGCGTGTGCTCGACCTGTTCGCGGGCAGCGGATCGCTGGCGATCGAGGCGCTCTCGCGAGGCGCCGCGCACGCAACCATGGTGGACACCTCGCCGGCAGCCGCCGCAGCCATCCAACGCAACCTCGAGACGCTCGGGCTCCAAGGGCACGGCCGGATACTCGCATCCGAGGTGAAACGCGCCCTTGCGACTCTGGCCGGCGGCCGCGAGCGCTTCGACATCATCTTCATCGACGCTCCATACCGCGCCGATACGAGCGCAGATATCCTGAGCCGGATCGTGGACTTGGACCTGCTGAGCGCCGAGGGCTGGATAGTTGTGCGCCAGTATCGGCGCGCCGCGATGGGCGAACCTGCGGCCGGGATACAGTGCGAGAGCGTCGCGACCCTGGGCGACCATCGGATTGCCCTTTACCGGCGAGCCGCGATGCCGAATAGTTGAGCCTGGCAGGGTGCGGAAAAACAATTTTCGAGACGGAACACTTCGCCGATGGCAGAAGCCCCCTGCCAGGGGACCCGCACGATGATTAAAGGCAAGGAATCTCATCCCCTGATCGCGGTCTATCCGGGCACCTTCGACCCGATCCACTACGGCCATCTCGACGTGATCCGACGAAGCGTCGCGATCTTCGACGAGGTGATCGTCGCGATCGCCCACAACCCGGACAAGGACTCCGCGCTATTCTCGCCCGACGAGCGGGTGGACATGATCCAGGAGACGATCCGCGACCTCGAGCCGCGCGCCCGGGTGGACAAGTTCAGCGGGCTCTCGGTGGACTACGCCGAGCGCATCGGCGCCAGGGTGCTGATCCGCAGCCTGCGCGCGGTGACCGACTTCGACTACGAACTGCAGATGGCGGCAATGAACAAGATAATCAAGCCGGGGGTCGAAACGGTCTTCTTGTTCGCCAATCCCAGACTATTCTTCTCGGCCTCGCGCCTGATCCGGGAGGTCGCCGGCTACGGCCAGCAACTCCCCGAGCTGGTGCCGGAGTCGGTGATGAAGCGGCTGCGCAAGAAGCTCAACCTCGACTGAATCCGCCATGCGCGCAACTGTTTCCTCACCGCGGTCCTTCGTCTAGAGTCGTACCTTCGGGAGGTAAAGCATGCTCAAGCTCAATCGCAGGGTCGCGAACCTCAAGGCCTCCGCCACTCTGGCCGCCGACGCGCGCGCCAACGAGATGAAGGCCGCCGGAATCGACGTCATCCCGCTCGCCGCAGGCGAACCCGACTTCGACACGCCCGAGCGGATCAAAGAGGCTGCGCGCCGGGCGCTGGCGGCAGGCAAGACCAAGTATACCGCGGTGACCGGCATCCGCGAGCTGAAGGAGGCGATCTGCCTCAAGCTGCGGCGCGACAACGGACTCAATTACGAGCTGAGCGAGATAATCGCATCGGCGGGCGGCAAGCAGGCCGAGGCCAACGTGATTGCGGCGCTGTTCGACGAAGGCGACGAGGTGATCATCCCGACTCCGGCCTGGGTGAGCTTCGTGGCGATGGTGCAGCTAAGCGGCGCCGAGCCTAAGCTGGTGCCGTGCTCCGAGAGCAGCGGCTTTCGCCTGGAGCCCGACGATCTGCGCCGCGCGATCACGCCGCACAGCCGGGGCCTCATGCTCAACTCGCCCTCGAATCCGACCGGCGCGGTGTACAGCGCCGACCATCTGCGCGCGCTCGCCACGGTGCTGGCCGATACGGACATCTGGGTGATGTCCGACGACGCCTACGAGCATATCGCGTACGACGGATGCCCGCCGCATCTGTTCAAGATCGAGCCGGCGCTCAAGTCGCACGGGATCGCGTTTAACACGCTGTCCAAGACCTACGCGATGACCGGATGGCGCATCGGGTTTGCTGCGGGTCCGCGCGAGGTGATCGGCGCGGCCGGACGGCTGCAGAGCCAGAACAGCGGCAACCCCAACTCGATCACACAGTTCGCAGCCGTCGAGGCGCTGACCGGACCCCAGGACGAGGTCAAGGTGATGGTGGCGGAGTTCGCCAAGCGCCGCGACCTGGTCGTGGAGCGGGTGCGCAGGCTCAAGGGCTTCAAGCTGCCCAACGTGCCGGAGGGGGCCTTCTACGTGCTTCCCAACGTCAGCGAGCTGCTCGGGATAAAGTTCAAGGGACGCGTGATTGGCGACGGCGACGCGGTGGCCGACCTGATCCTGAACGAAGCGCACGTCGCGCTGGTGGGCGGCAACGACTTCGGCGCTCCCGACCATGTCCGGATCTCGTACGCGACTTCGACCGACAATCTGAACCGCGCCTTCGACCGAATGGAGCAATTCCTGGCCAAGCTTTAGCGCCGGAGTTACATTCGCGGGCCGGGTAGCTTGCCTGTTTTGCGCAAGCAGACGTAGTCGGCAAGGATCTCGGCGTGGTCGAAGGCGAGCGGCGACGGTGGATGCTCAGGGTCGAACAGCCCGATCGCCTTGGCGTCGTCCGCGGCTTTGGGCGTGCCGCGACCGCGCCCGACGTACACCACCGTGACCGTGGGGCCGCGCGGGTCGCGGCCGGGACGCGAGTAGACGCCGAGCAGCGCCCGCAACTCGACCTTAAGCGAGGTCTCCTCGCGCATCTCGCGCACCGCGGCCTGCTCAACGCTCTCGCCCACATCGACGAATCCGCCCGGAATTGCCCATCCGGGCGGGAAATTCTTGCGCTCGATGAGCACGATTCGGTCGCCGATTTCAATAATCACGTCGGCGGCGATCGGTGGACAGATTGGAGCTGGCATAGGGGCAATCTATTGCCGTCCAGGCTCGCGGTCGAGGCCGCATGCGTTTTCGAAACCAACGGTCAGCCGTCTGTCAAGCAAGAATGCGCCTGAACCAAGGAATGCACCGGCCGGCCGCTGGGCGCGCGCGGCGGGCCGTTGACAGGGGCGAGGCGACGGACCACAAAGTGAGCACGGCGGTGAAAAAAAACGGCTCGCTGGCTGGGCTCGAAACCGCGACAAGTACCCGCCAACTCGAAGTGCGCATCGCAATGGAAAACTGAAAAGCGCATGCAGGTAGCGCGGCTTTACGATTTCGGCGATATCCGGCTCGAAGACGAGGCCCGCCCCGCGATCGGCCCCGACGATATTCTGGTGCGCACCAGCGCGTGCGGAATCTGCACGGGCGATATCATGCCCTGGTACCTCCGGCGCAAGGCGCCGCTGGTGCTCGGCCATGAGCCGGTCGGCGTGGTCGAGGAGGTTGGCGCGGCGGTGCGAGGCTTCAAGCGCGGCCAGCGTATCTTCGTGCATCATCACGCCCCCTGCTTCGGATGCGCCGCGTGCCGGCGCGGGCATTACGTGCAGTGCCCGACTTGGCGCGCGAGCAAGATCACGCCGGGCGGGATGGCCGAGTATTTCGTCGTGCCCGCAACCAACCAGCGCGACTCGCTCGAGCTGCCCGAGTCGGTCGGCGACCTCGACGGCGTGCTGGTCGAGCCGGCGGCGTGCGTGGTCAAGTCGCTCAACCGCTGCGGGCTCAAGCCCGGCGAGACCATCCTGGTAATGGGGCTCGGGATCATGGGCATGATGCACGTACGGATCGCGCGCCATCGCGGGGCCGGGCTGATAGTCGGCGCCGACCTGTTCGAGCGGCGCGCGGCGCGGGCACGCGAGCTGGGCGCCGATTACGGAATCGTGGTCTCGGGCGACGACCTGGTCGAGCAGGTGCGCGAGCTGACGGCGGGAGCGATGGCCGACGTGGTGATCGTCGGGCCGGGAAGCGCGAAGGCGATCAGCACGGGAATCGCCGCGGCCGGCAAAGGCGCCACCGTGCTGCAATTCACCTCCACCCCGCCCGACGAGGAGCTGACGGTAAAGCCGCACGACCTCTACTTCAATGAGCTGCGGCTCATCCCCAGCTATTCGTGCGGTCCCGACGACACGTGCGAGGCGCTCAGCCTCGTCGAGCGCGGCGTGATCAGCGCCCGCGACCTGGTAACCCATCACTTTCCGCTTGAGCAAATCAGCGAGGCGTTCGCGACCGCGCAGAAGCCCGAGGCGCTCAAAGTGGTCGTGACCTTTGTTCAATAATCCAGCATGCGAGAGTGAAGGGGGCTCCTGAAGGCAATGAAGACCCAGACGTTGGGGCAACTCGTGAAGAGGCGGCGCCAGTCGCTCGCGCTATCTCAGCGCGAGGTAGCCCGCAAGGTCGGCATCAGGGCAAGTTACGTCGCCTACATCGAGAATGGGAGTCGCAGGCCCTCAATCGCGGTCCTCAGAGGTATCGCCGATGCCCTCGGCCTCGACAAGCGGGAGCTCTTCCTGCTCGCCTATCCGGAAGCAAGCGATCTGATCGATCGCGACGACGAAAAGAAATTAGCCCAAGCGGGCCGGAGCAGAACCGGCTCGCAAACGGGGCCGCCTGCTCATGCCGGATTACGGAAAAAACCACCGGTGCTGCGGCGCTTTAGGCCGGACTTCCGATGGGAGGGCGTGAAGCTGGAGCCTTACAAGCTCGCGGCCCATCGCGGCGGCGATTTTCGGAGCGCGTCGCGGCAGGTGCTCTCAGGCGGCCTCGGCGAGCGCGGCGCCTTTCACGTCCGCTATTTCGAGCTGGAGCCAGGCGGCTTCACCAGCCTCGAGCGCCATCGCCACTGCCATTTCGCGATCGGCGTGCGGGGCCGCGGCATCGTGCGGGTCGGCAAGACGCGCTACCGCCTCGGGAGGCTCGACGCAATCTACATCGGCCCCGACCAGCCTCATCAGCTCGCAGCGACCGGGAGCGGCAGGTTCGGCTTTTTCTGTATCGTCGACGCGCAGCGCGACCAGCCTCGCCCCGCGACCTGACCCTAACCCCTTCCCTGACCTCACCCCGCCTCTCCCGCGCGGACGCGGGAGAGGTGAGAAGGAAGCAGAGCTTCGTTCCGAGGACGGGAAGGGGAACAGAAGCAGAGAGCCACACTTCTGGCTCCCCTTGCTTGCTTAGGGAAGGGGCCGGGGGTTAGGTTGCGCCACGCAGGCAAGAAAAAGGGCGCTCACAATTTGTGAGCACCCTTTTCTTTCGGTCCTAACCAAACTTACGGAGCAGCAGGAGAGGGCGCAGCACCACCCTCAGGAGCGGCAGCACCCTCAGGAGCCGCAGCACCGCCACCCGCAGCCGCGCCGCCACCGGCAGCACCTTCCGCGGGAGCACCTTCAGCCGCCGCCTTCTTGTGATGGCGGCGAGCATGATGCTTGGGCGCAGAGGCCGTGGTCTTGGCCGCTATCGCCTCAGCGCGATCTGCCGCAGCCTTCGCATCGCTGGCCGCCTGCTCGACGCGGGTCGCCGCAGCCTGGGCCTGCGACGCAGCCTGCTGAGCCTTGCTGGCAGCAGCTTCAGCACGCGATGCCGCCTGATCGGCCCGCTGAGCGGCGTTTTGCGCGCGCTGAGCGGGGTCGGGCTGACCGGACGAACACCCTGCCAGCAACGAAAGGGCTAATGCAGCCCCGGCAAGCCCAACCAGTTTACAAGTTTTGATTAACCCTTCCATCGTTTCCTCCTTGAGACCTCCTTGCGGCAGCCCCGCGACGCCGTGGGCTCAACAAACCGCGACCTGAGTTAACTTTCACAACCGGGGCCAGCACGCAAGTATATACGACCTGAATTGCTACTGCAAATGGGCTTCTAATATTAGCAAAACATCTCCCGCCAGGACGCTGGATGCGGCCTTTACTCTCGCCAAATCCCACTCAGACTCGCAATCAGAAATCCTCGCCACCCAGGTCATCCATCCCTTCCATTCCACCCATTCCACCCATTCCACCCATTCCGCCCATTCCACCCATCGGCCCGCCGGGCGGCATCCTCATCGCGGGCGTGTTCTTTCTTGGCTTCTCGACGACGGCGGCCTCGGTCGTGATGAACATCGCGGCGGCGCTGGCCGCGTTTTCGAGCGCGGTCCGCACGACCTTGGCCGGATCGACCACGCCAGCCTTGACCAAGTCCTCGAACTCCCCGGTGCTGGCGTTGAAGCCGAAATCGTCTTTGCCCTCCGAGACCCGGTTGTAGACCACCGCGGCGTCGAAGCCGGCATTGATGGCGATCTGGCGCAGGGGCTCGCTCATCGCGCGCATCACGATTCGCGCGCCGGCAGTGCGGTCCTCCCCGAGCCTGAGGTTGCGGATAGCGTGCGCAGCGCGCACCAGCGCGACGCCGCCCCCCGGCACGATTCCCTCCTCGACCGCCGCGCGCAGCGCGTGCACCGAGTCGTCGACCCGCATCTTCTTTTCCTTGAGCTCGACCTCGGTAGCCGCGCCGACCTTGATCACGGCGACTCCGCCCGAGATCTTGGCGAGCCGCTCCTGCAGTTTTTCGCGATCGTAGTCGGAAGTGGTCTCCTCGATCTGGCGGCGAAGCTGCGCGACCCGCCCCTCGATGTCGGCCTTCTTGCCCTGGCCGCCGACGATGGTGGTGTTGTTCTGATCGATGACCACGCGGCGGCATCGGCCGAGCTGGTTAAGCTGGACTTTGTCGAGCTTCAGCCCCAGCTCCTCGTCGATCACCATGCCGCCGGTCAGAATCGCCATGTCCTGCAGCATCGCCTTGCGCGAGTCGCCAAAGCCCGGCGCCTTGACCGCGGCAACCTTGAGCGTGCCGCGCAGCTTGTTGACCACCAGCGTGGTCAGCGCTTCGCCCTCGATGTCCTCTGCGATAATCAGTATCGTGCCGCGGGAACGCGCCGCCTGCTCCAGCAGCGGCACCATCTCGCGCATCCCGGAGATCTTCTTGGCGCTGAAGAGGATCAGCGGGCCGTCGAGCTCGACCGTCATCTTCTCCTGGTTGGTGATGAAGTAGGGCGAGAGGTAGCCGCGGTCGAAGAGCCTCCCTTCAACCATGTCGAGCGTGGTCTCGATTGAGCGCGCCTCCTCGACCGTGATCGCGCCCTCCTTGCCGACCTTGTCCATCGCCCGGGCGACGATCTTCCCGATGGTCTCGTCGCCGTTGGCGGCAATAGTCGCGACCTGCTCCATACGGGCCTTGTCTTTGATCGGCCGCGCCATGTCCTTGATCGCCTCGACCGCCTTGCGGACCGCCGCCTCGATTCCGTACTTGAGATCGATCGGCGCTATCCCGGCCGCGATCAGGCGCACGCCTTCGCGGAGGATCGCACGGGCCAGCACCGTGGCAGTGGTGGTACCGTCGCCGGCGGCGTCGGAGGTTTTCTGCGCGACTTCGCGAATCAGCTTGGCGCCCAGGTTCTGGAAGCGGTCCTCGAGCTCGATCTCCTTGACCACCGTGACGCCGTCCTTGGTGACCGTCGGCGCGCCGAAGGGCTTCTGGATGAGAACGTTGCGGCCCTTGGGGCCGAGCGTGACGCGCGCGGCCTCGGCGACCAGGGTCGCGCCTTCGACAATCCCCCTCCGTGCGTTCTGGTGAAGCTCAACCTGTTTGGCCGCCATCTGGTCACGCTCCCGTGCTGCGATTCATTCGTGGAAGCCCGAGGGCCCGAAAAGCCGGCCCCCGATCTTCCCAGAGTTAAACACGCTCTGGCGCTTTGCAAGACCCCGGTGCTTTCGCTCGCGGGCTTCCCGTGTAAGGATGTAACTGCTGAAGGTCATCTCGACTTGTCGAAAACACGCCCTCAACCAGGGCAAATCGGACCCAACGTGAAATTGTGCCGGCTCATCGTCCCAACCCTCTTGCCGCTCGTTTTGGCCTTCTGCGCCGCCGTGGTCCTCGACGCTCTCGCCCCTGCCGGCCTCGCCCGCATTGTCGGCACGGCCGATGCCGGGGCGGTAATCCAGGTGCGCGCGCCCATAGTGGCCCAAGAGCAGGGGGAGGAGGGCGACGAGAACGAGGTGCCTCCCGAGCAGGTCGATAAGTACGTTGCCATCTACCGGGCGATGCAGCGCGACCACTCGCTGACGGTCGAGCAGGCGGCGGAAAGGCAGGGCCTTACGCTGAGCGCCTTCCGCGATATCGAGCACAAGATCGAGCGCGACGACATGATGCGCGAGCGCGTGCGCGAGGCGCTCAGGAATAAGCCCACCGAGTCAGGCGCAACCGGCGCGTCACCCGAAGCCTCACCTGCCGGTCAGCCTCAGAAATAACGTACCCGGCTTGTAGCGAGGGAAGAGCGGCGAGAGGGATTGAATCCCCCTCGCCACGTCGAACCTGCCTGATGCGCTACTTGGTGACTGAGGTAGAGAAAGCCGCCTCGAGACGCGCAACCGCGTCGTTGGCCCGGCGCACCGCGTCCTCAGCGCCCGAAGCCGCCTCGTCAGCGCTCTTCGCTGCCGTGTCCGCCTGATTGCTCGCCGCCTCCGCACTCTTGGCCGAGGCCTCGGCCTTGGTGGCGTCAGCTTCCGCCTTGTCACTGGCCGCGTTGATGGCGTTCATGTCGGGGCTGCACGCGCTGATAAACGCAGCCAGACTCAGGATTCCCAGCAGACTCGCCAACGTCTTCATCCAAACACCTCCCAAAGGTAGTCGTAGTAATTCACGGTTTTAGAACAGGCATAAAGTGAACGAACGACGGTCATAGTTACAAATCGATCCGGCGAACGCAAGCTTCCGGTCGCGGCGGTCCGGCAGTTCTTAGCGCTTATCTCCTATCGCACGGCAGGATTAGCCGAGGTTGTTCAAGGCAAGGTTGACATGCAGAAGTTCTCACAGTTATCGTCAAGTCGGCTGCCCCACCCGGGTAGATTTCTCTCGAACAGGTCACAGGCTCGGCGCAGAGGTGAAAGCACCGGATGGCGACGACGATAACCAGCGAATGCATCAACTGCGGGGCGTGCGAGCCCGAATGCCCCAACACCGCAATCTACGCCGGCGGCGCGCCGTGGGAACTCAACGGCGAGACCCAGCCCGCGATCGCCGAGGACATCTATTACATCGTCCCGTCCAAGTGCACCGAATGCGTGGGCTTTTACGACCATGAGGCCTGCGCGGCAGTATGCCCGGTGGACTGCTGTATCCCCGACCCCAACAACCTCGAAAGCGAAGACGTGCTGATCGCGCGGACCAAGGTGCTGCATCCCGACCAAAGCTTCCCGGCGGACTTCCCCTCGCGCTTCCGCAAGGGCGAGGCGCCAGCTCCATCGGGCGATGGCGGCAAAGCGGCGGCTGCTGCTGCGCCGGCGGCCGCCGCGTCGGCGCCGACCGCCGCGGATGGCGCGGCCGCTGCTTCCGCGCCCGTCGCGCCTCCCGCGCCCGCGGCGGCACCTGCCACACCTGCCGCGCCGGCGGCCGCCAAGGCGCCGGCACCTGCGGCGCCTGCCGCGCACCCTGCTTCGCAGCCGGCGGCGGCGGTCGCGCCGACGGCGACCGCTCCGACGGCGACCGCCGCGGCGGCTCCCGCGCCCGCTGCGCCTGCGGCCCCTGCGGCCGCCAAGGCGCCGGCGCCTGCGGCTGCTGCGCGCCCCGCATCGCAGCCGGCGGCGGCCCTCGGGGCGCCGGTCGCGATGCTGAACTTGCCCAAGGACATCGGTGCGTTGCCCGGACCGATCGGCGAGAAGCATTTCCCCGGCGAGATGGAGGGGAACTTCGAGGCCGCGCTTGCCATCGTCGATATGGGACCGGTCAAGGCCGCGCCGGGTCCGGTGCGCGTCGCGCTGCGGCTGGCGGAGCCGATGCTGGGCGCGATGCCGGATGGGCTCAAGGTCCGCCTGGAAGAGGCGGTCGGCAGCCTGGGCGCCTTTTCGCGCGCGCGTTCGACCGCGCTCAATGTCACTTTCAACCTGCTGCTCTATCCCGCCATCCTGACAGCCTTGTCGGTGTTGGTAATCGGCGATCCGCTGTTCTCGCTGCACACCCGCGGATGGATCACGCTTGGACTTCTAATCGGCGCCGCCGAAGGCGCGTGGCGGCTGCGTGAGGGTATCTTCCAGGCCAAGCCTGCCTCTGAGCTGACCTACCGCGCCTGTCCGTACGGGCTCGCGCTGGCGCCGCTCGGTGGCCTTCTGGTGCGGGGCAGCAAGTTCACCCACGCCGTCCGCAAGGTCGCTTTCGATGGCTTCACGAGCGACCTGCACGACGAGAAGACCGAGCGCGAGCGGCGCTACGGGACGGTTTACACGGTGGACGAATGCGCCAACGCGTACCTGGTGCGGCTCGAGATGCCGCGGCGGGTTCCCGCCTCCTCGCTCAAGCGGCTGTGGAATCTGCCCGACGAGATGCCGGACTACGACTACAACATCGCGCTGGGCGACGGCGTGCTGACGATCAACGCGAGCGTGCGGGGCGAGGCGCTCCGCCGCCTGTCTTACATTTCGTCGGCTTTCCCTGCCGACTTTGCCACCCGCATCGATTTCGACCGGCCGGTGGCGACCTTCAAGCACCGCCTCCACGACAAGGTGCTCGAGATCGTCGTTTTCAGGGGCGAATCCGAGGAGAGCCGACGCGCCGCATAGCCGGAGTTTCCCGCTCCTCCCTCGCGCGTCCCTCCCGGCTTTGGCGATCTGGCCTCCTGCGAACCAACCAGCCCGCCGCGCGAGCACCGTCACACCGATAAAATCGTTCGTCCCTTTCCATCTACCGGCTCGAGGTTGTTGATTCCTTTGGAGCAATCGAGCCGCGCTGGACCGCAAGATATCGCGCAACATCCTCGACCAACTCGTGAGTAAGCGGTCCCTGAGGCGTGAGGAAACTCGGCATCCGCGCGCTACCAACTACCTCCTTGGGGTTCTCGACGTATCGATCGATAAACGACTCGCTGCGCATCAAACCGATCGAGCTCAAATCAGGCGCGAAAGTGCTACCGTGCCCGTTTAGTCGATGACAGCCCATACAGTACGTCTTGAACAGCACTGGCGCCAGCGGGCTATACGGCCCGCCGCCTCGCAACTCCTCGATATAGGCGGCCAGCGCCTCGGTCTGATCGGGAAGGAGCACCGGCAGCACCCCCATCGGGGATACCACTTTGCCGCTGACCACGAGCTGAGGATTTTCGAGGTGGTTCACAATCCACGACTTATCGTGTCGTTGCTCGGTTGCCAGGGCGAGATCGGGACCGATCACGCCGCCGCGGCCGTTTACACTATGACAATAGTCACAATGGAGTTCTCTGTATACACGTTCCCCTTCCGCAACCTCGGGGGCAAGGGGAACATATGGACTTACTTGCGGCGAGCGAGCGCCGGCAACCGTCAGGAAAATAATCCCCAGCAGGGCAGCGCAGGCACCACCGGTTGCGAGCGGGCGCTGGAGTGGATGCCGGACCATGCGGCGATCGACGAACGGAAAGACCAGCAGACCCAGGAACACCAACGAAGGCAGGACCACTGCCACCACCGACTCCAGGCTCCCGGGGAAATATTTAAGAAACTGAAAGAGGAAGAGAAAGTACCATTCGGGACGCGGATTATAGTTAGTGTCGGTTGGGTCCGGGAACTGGCCGACCTCGGCCGGGAACCGCCAGGCAAGAGCCATGATCGCAAGAAATACGATTACTACGGCAGCCGCATCCTTCGACAGCAAGTACGGGTAGAATGGTTCACCGGCTTCCTTTTGCGCATGATACTTATCCATCTCACGGCCGCGCTGCGTTACCACGTCGAGCTCCGGGCTCTGGCCACCATACGTAGGCGGAGCAGTGACACCCTGGCGCACTACCATGAAGAGATGGACGGCCATGCACGCCACCAGCGCCGCGGGGAGCAGCAGCACGTGGAGCGAGTAGAAACGGGTCAGAGTCTGCGCCCCGAGCTCGTCACTTCCTTTGAGCAGCCGCGCAATAGCGGGGCCAACCAACGGTGCTTCCTGCGCTATATTGGTGCCGACAAGCGTTGCCCAGTAGGCTTTTTCATTCCACGGCAGGAGGTAGCCGGTGAAACCGAAGAACAGCACTATTCCTAACAGGAAGACCCCCGTGACCCAAGTCAACTCACGCGGATACTTGTATGCCCCGAGAAGGAAAACAGTGAGCAGGTGCAAGGTGACAGCCACCACCATCGCGCTTGCTCCCCAGTGATGCAGGCCGCGCAAGAACGCACCAAAGGGAGCCTGCTCGGAAATATAGCGCACCGAGTCGTAGGCGTTTTCCGGAGTTGGCGCGTAGTTCATGGCCAGGAACATTCCGGTCACAGCCTGGAGAATGAACAAGAACATCACTACGCTGCCGAGCGTGTATATCCAACTGACCGCGCCGGCCGCTTTGGGGACCTTGCGGCCGAACAGCGCCTGCCCTATCTCGCGCGTGCCAAGGCGCTCGTCAACCCAGTCGGCTAGGCTTTTGCTGATCGACATGACGCTCTCCTCTGCGGCTTGGTCATCGCGTACAGGACACCGTCGCGCACTTCGCAGGGATAGGTATCGAGCGGCCGCGGTGGTGGACCGCCGACCACGCATCCATCGATGTCGAATCTGCCGTCATGGCAGGGACACTGGAACTGCTTTACATCCTCAGACCAGTGATAAGCGCATCCGAGGTGGGTACAGTGCGGATCGAAGACCACGACCCCATTGCTCTTGCGCAAAACCCAGGCGATCTGACGCGCTTGTTCCGTCACCCAGCCGTTCACCCGAAATATAGTGACCTCGACGCGCTGTGGGACACCAATGGGGAAATCATCGATCTTCCCGAGTTTCACATCGCTCGGCCGACCCACCTTGAGGATCGGCCCGAGGAAGTAGACCACCACGGGTAGAGCTAATCCCGCCCCGACCAGCGAAGTAGCTGCCCAGAAAAACCGCCCGAGCCACTGGCGCCTGGTGATGTCCTTTTCGCCCGCGGCGCCAACGTATTCGCCACCCGACGCCGTTAATCCCTTCTCAAGACTAGGGGATTGATTCCCCATTGCATTTAGCCCTCGCCTTCACAAAATTCGAAGCTGCCGAAATCTCACCCGTCGAGCGACGACGGGAAGACCTGCACGCCTGCAGGGCTGGAGAATGCAGGTCATCCCGAACGCGCTTCAGTCCGAATCCCGCCAAACACGCTCTACAGGTGCTTGATATAATCGGCCAGCGACTTGACCTGGTCATCGCTCAAGTCCGAGGCCGCCGGCATACTTGCTGATTTTCCAGTCGCTGCGCCGCCTTCCTTGATTATCTTCTTGATATAGTCATCGCTCTTGCCCTTGAGTGCGGTTGCGAAGTTCTGCGGTGCGGGTTGCAGCATCTTGGCGGCGGGTCCGTCGCCTTTTCCGCTCGGCCCGTGGCAACCAGCGCACCTATCGTCATAAAGATCCTTGGCCCCGTCGGCCCAGACGTAGGATGCGATGGCTCCGGTCAGAGTGGCAGCGGTCGCGCCGATCACGATACTCTTTGCCAGCAGGTTCCTAACCTTCATTGAATAGCTCCCTTCACGTTAGATAAGTCCTTCCAGCTCGAACTCAACGAGTCGAAAATCTTGTATCACTTTGAGGCCTGATTCGCCAGTCCGCCCGCCGCATGTTGCAGCCGGGGATAAAACACGGATCCAGTTCCGTCGGCCACTGCATCACTGCGTCTGGAAAGCTGCCGGCGTGAGCGCCGCCGGCGCGAAGCCGGTGCCTATTGCGCCATATGGGGGAAGCCGCTTGTGTCCGAATGACAACTCTGGCATCCGAAAGTCGCATGTATGGGGGAATTGAAATTTTTCGCGTCGACATGAAAGCTCACGCGCTCGGCCTGATCAGCCTTGGGAAGCGAGATATTGTGGCATGCCGGGCACGAAACCGTCTCAATCTTGGCCTGAGATGCACTAGCTACGAGCATGACAATGCTAAGGACAGGGAATTCCTGCGGCAGACGCAACTTCAAGCGGGCGACCCTGTTTGTCCTTCCCATTGCCTACGGATCGTTCCAGAATCCTTGCGCTTACAGGGCCCCCCTGTGGCAGGTGTTGCGGAGCATCCCGGAGATGCTCTTGAGTGTGGATTTCTCTTCGCGGCAAGGTTACGCGAGCCCCTTCGCCCTTGCCGAGGTGGGAGCCGCTTATCTGTGCGCGGAAGCGGGAATCTCAAACGCGGTCATCTCGAATCAGGCCGCCTGCGTAGCTGCCTGGCTCAAGAAGCTTCGTGACGATCGGAAGCTTCTCAGCCGGTTTCCAGCGCGGCGCCTGAGCTTTCGCTCGGGCGCCCGATCTGGAAGCTCGCAAAGCCTGAATCCCGCGAATCCGGTTCTACAGATGCTTTATGTAATCGACCAGCGACTTGATCTGGTCGTCGGTCAAGTCCGCCGGCGGCATGTTTGCTGATTTTCCATTCGCCGCGCCGCCTTCCTTGATTACCTTCTTGATATAGTCATCGGTCTTGCCCTTGAGCGCGGTCGCGAAGTCTGCCGGGGGTGGCTGCAGCATTTTGCCGGCGGGCCCGTCACCTTTTCCTGTGGGCCCATGGCAACTGGCGCAGTTGTCGCTATAGAGATCTTGGGCACCTGCGGCCCAGACGTAGGATGTGATGGCTCCCGTCACAGTGGCGACGGCCGCGCCAACCACGATACCCTTTGCCAGCAGGTTTCTAACCTTCATCAAACAACTTCCTTTCCGCATTATGACGACTCCTCCCACATTAGATAGATTTTCCCAGGTTGATCTCAGCGATTCGAAAGTCTCGTATATCACGCCAGGTCCGAATTCTAGGGCGACTGAGCCGCGGCCTCTTCGGACTGCTTCGCGGCGGAACGGAGGTAGGCCACGAGATCTCTGACTTCGTTATCCCGGAACTGCGGCCACGGCAGCCCGCGCTCGCGAATCATCGCTTCCATCTTCGGAGCATGGTTCCACATCGCGGAACAAAGCTCGACCGGCGACGAGATAGCGTGTGAGCGAGAAAGGTAGGGGCCAGTGGGTTTGCCACCGACAGGTGCGTAATGGCACAGTACGCAGCCCTTCTCCATAAAGATGCGCTGGCCCTTTACCGCGTCACCGGGAGGATCGTAGTACCGCAGGAAATAGAGGTACGCGAGCAGATCCGAAATCTCGAGGTCGGAGAACTGCGGGATCGCGATGTTCATCGCCTGCATCCTGCTCCACATCTGGGGCGCGTGATTCCACATCAGGCCAGCAATCTCCGTGATCCCCTGGTGCAACTCCAACTGTCCGAGGTCCGGGCCGACGTGACCGCCCTCGCCGTAGATGGCGTGGCATTTTACGCAGCCCTTGTCGGCGAAGACCTTTTGTCCTCGGGCTGGGCTCCCCGGCACCAAGTATACCCTGCCGGCGCCGGCTTCCGAGGATGCTTGCCGAATGTAGGCAGCGATGTCGGCCAGATCGTGCCCTTGGAACTGTGGGCGCGTAATCCCCAGCCCAGCCATCTTGCTCGCCATCGCAGGGCCGTGGCTCCACATCGCGCGGATCATGAAAAGGGGCGAGGCAAACTTCTTGTAGCTGTCCAGCCCTGGGCCGACGTGGCCACCCGTCCCGGCGATCGAGTGACACTTGATGCATCCTTTCTTCGCGAAAAGGGCCTCGCCGGCCTCGGGATCACCCGGCGAGTCGAGGTAATCGAGGAAATAGAGAAATGCCGCCAAGTCGGCCATCTCGTGTGTGCTCAACACCGGCCTTTCAATCCGCCGCTCCCGCATCTTCTCGATCATTGCGGGCGTATGATCCCACAGCACGCCCGCCAGCTGCAGCACGCTCAGCCGAACTCCGGAACGCGCCATATCCGGTCCAAGGTCTCCACCCTGACCCCAGATAGCATGGCACTTGATACATCCCTTTTCCGAAAATACGGTTCGACCGGCAAGCGGATCGGTGGGAAGAAGAATGCCCCCGGCCTGCGCGCCGGCATCTTGGGCGCGCAGCGGCGTTGCCGGGTACAAAACCGTAGTAGCTACCAAGCATGTGATCGCGGCGCGCAGTATCAAATTCCGGGCCATCCACTTCTGCAAACGCATGGGCGAAGTATTGGTAACCGCTGCCACCGCCAAGTTCTTGCCCATAACCGAACTCAAACCGGGCTCAGCTTATGGGCCCCGGGGAGATAACCCTCAATCCTTTCCATGGCTTCATCGATCCCCTGCGTCCTGCCTTCCCGAATCTCCCACACCGAGATGATCGGGAAGACCTTGGAGAAGAGTGCGTACAGCAGAATGAAGGCGGCAAAACAACCGGCAGTGAGCGAGAGCTCCACCCAGCTCGGATAATAGACGCCCCGCGGATACGCCAGGCGAGGGTTCGCGAGCGTCGGCACCACGATCAGGTAGCGCTCCAGCCACATCCCGGTCATTACCGAGATCGAGGCGATCACGGTGCCCGAGATATTGCGGGTGCGATTGGGTGCCAGAATCGCAAACGGGATGACAAAGCAGCACGCCACCATCGTCCAAAACAGCGGAGCATATGGTCCCGATAGCTTGGCGTCAAACACCAGCATATGCGCCGGCTCGCCGCCGTAATATGTGGTAAGAAATTCGGCGAACGTGAAGTAGAACCAGAGGAGCGTCATCACCAGCAGCAGCGCCCCCAGGTTCCTGAAATGGACCGGCTTGAAATACTCTTCGAATCCATAGGCCCACCGCAGCACCGCCATCGCCACGATTAGTGCGGCGATGCCGGAGAAGATCGCGCCGGCCACGAAGTACGGGCCGAAAATGGTTGAGTGCCACATCGGCTGAATCGTCATGCCAAACACCCAGGAAACCACGGTGTGCACGGAAACGGCTATCGGGAGCACGATGACCGCCATGACGGTGATTGCCCTTTCTAGTCTCTTCCATTGCTTCTCGGTACCTTGCCACCCAAGCGCCAGCGTGCGGTACAACCAACGACGTTTGGTCGTGTAGTCGCGCATCATCGCGATGTCGGGGATCAGCGGCAGAAAGAGGTAGATCGTGCTTGCGATCAAATAGGTAGTGACACTGATCACGTCCCATAGCAGAGGCGACCGCAGGTGCGGATGCGTGATCACGTTCAGCACGCGATCTTCGCGGCCCAGGTCGAGTACGACGTTGCTCATGCCAATGAAGAGGACCAGCACCGTCAGCACCTCGGCGCAACGGGTGATCGCACGGCGCCACTCGGCCTTACACAGCCGCAGGATGGCCGAGATTAGAGTGCCGGCGTGGCTGAGGCCGATGAAGAACACAAAGTTGGTGATGTAAATGCCCCACATCACAGGGCGGTTGAGACCGGTGAGCCCGAGTCCGTCCCGCAGTTGCAGCAGCCATACGATCACGGCCCATCCCACGATAGCAAGCAGTACCGCGGTAGTGATGTAGAAGCCGCGGCCGGTCTCAAGAATCGGCCCTAGAATCACACTATCCTGGCTGCCATCATGATGCCTTGACCCGGCCATGCCATTCTCCTTCCCGCAGGTAGTAGACCTTGGGCTCCGTACCCAGTTCCTCAAGCAGACGAAACGCGCGCGCATTGTCGGCCAGCGCCGCGACCTTGCTGTTGGGGTCGTCCAGATCGCCAAAGTACATCGCGCCGCTCGGGCAGCTCTCGACGCACGCAGGAATATAATCGCCCTCGCGCAACTGCCGGCCCTCAACAGCCGCCTGCTCCTCGGCCTTCTGAAGCCGCTGAACGCAGAACGTACATTTCTCGACCACGCCCTTGGGGCGCACGGCCACGTCGGAATTCAGGTAGTTCTGCATATCCTGTGGCCATTCCGGCCGGTACCAATTGAAGTACTTTACCGTATAGGGGCAGGCGTTGGTGCAGTAGCGACATCCGATGCATCGCGGATAAATCTGCGCGACCAACCCTTCGGGATTTTTGTAGGTAGCGGATACCGGGCACACCTTGATGCACGGCGGATCGTCGCATTGCATGCAGGGGCGCGGAATATAGCGTATCCGGACGTTGGGATACTCGCCCTCTACCGTCGTTATCAGGTCCATCCATGAGATCACCCTGCCCATGGCCGCTTGCCCCGGTTCCGTGAAGGGGACATTGTTTTCGACTTTGCAGGCCACGGTGCATGCCTGGCATCCCGTGCATTTGTCGAGATCTATGACCATTCCCCAGCGCGGCATGTGATCACCTAAGCCTTGTAGATCCTGACCCGCGTGGCCTGCAGCGCTTGGGTACCGGCCAGGCGATCAAGCTCCTGCACCACAATCTCCATCGGGTTGACTCCAATTCCTTTCGCCCAGCGGCCGTAAGCGCTGTGCCCCATGTTGGCGGGAATGTTGACGACGTTCGGCATCGCTCCCGCGTACCATCTCGCGACCACCTTCAGCTTGCCGGCTGGGGACTCGACCCACACCGGATCGCCGTCCGCGATCCCCAGACGGCGCGCCGATTCCGGGTTGATCTCGGCCCAGGAGTCCCAGCGCATCGCTACATGAGGGCCGAGGATCTCTTGCAGAAAGGGCAGATTAGCGTCGTTCTGATGCGCCTGCGGCATCAGGCGCACGATATTGAGATGAAACGGGAACTCGCCTTCGCCGCCGTTGAAGGTAGGCTGTTCATAGTGCGGCATGCAGGCGATATCGTCGGGCTTTCCCAGCTTTTCCCGCAGGGTCAGCGAGTAAAATTCGAAGGTTCCCGATCGGTTCTGAAATACCCTGTGCCGTTCGCCGAAGTAGTATATGGGATCCCACCATCCACCGCTTTCCTGCATCTGATCCCAAAACTCATCAAAGGACTTGTACGACGCGTACCACCACCCTCGCTCCTCGAGCACCGTCGTCCAGGACTTGTTGCCCGCGAACTGCTCGACTATTGCGCCGGCGCGGGCCTCGTAAACGCCGGACATGGTTTCGCGAAGCGCGGTGACGAAGTCGGGCCACGGAAACGCCTGAGCCATCGGGGCGCCGATACTCTGGGCAATTTTGATTAGTGCGTCGCCGCTGCTCATGGTGTCGTGAAACGGCTGCACCACCGGCTGCCTCAGACCAAGGAACCGATAGGGGCCCGTTGCGGGTGGCGCCACGTCCTGCCATCGCTCGAAGTAGGTATGATCGGGCAGAACCACGTCCGCGTAAGCCGTGGTGTCGTCCATGCGGGGCGAGAAGCTGACGATAAATGGTATCTGGTTCAGCGCCGCAACCACCTCTTGCGCCTGGGGCAACGAAAAGACGGGATTGGAGCCTTGGAGAAGGAGCGCGCTCGGCTTGTATGGAGAACCCGCGGCGGCAGCCTTGATCAGACGCGGAATCAGGTCGCGGGCCAGCGGAAATTCGCCGCTGGAGGCGCGGTCCAGCCGAGGCTGCTTCAGAGAGCGCGCCGCGGCCTCGTCGGGCTCGACGGCGGCCAAAGCCTTTAACGGCACCTCCTGCGGGAAGACCACCCCGCCGGGAACGTCGATGCTCCCTACCAGCGCATTCAGAGCATGCACGGCAAACAAGCTGTACACAGAATTAGTCTGATGCGTCTCACCGAGCGCAATCGCGGGTTTGGCGTTCGCAAACTCGTGCGCGACTTCCAGGATCCGTGTGACGGGAGTGCCTGTAATCTGGGCGACCCTATCGAGGTTGAACTCTCTCAGAACCAGCGTCTTGAACCCGATATGCGGCTCACCGCTCTCTTCGCGCCAGTCGTCGAAGCCGAAAGTGTAACGATCCACAAATTGTTTGTTGTAAAGACCCTCGCGGATGAGCACATATGCGATGCCGAGGGCCAGGGCACCCTCGGTGCCTGGATTGATGGGTATCCACTCGTCGGCTCGCGCGGCCGTGACCGACAGCCGCGGCTCGATCTGAATGATTTTTGCTTTGGGGCCAGGCCGATCCTGGCGCAAATACCCATAGACGCGCAGCATCCGCACCGTCGACGCGTAGTCGTCGAGCAGGGGGGCACCGAACGAAAGAATGCAATTGGTGTTGTCGAAATCGTAAGCTAGCGGCCCGTAAGTGCCCTGAGCGCAGTACCGGGAGAGGGACTGGGTCACGACTGCGGGCTGGACTTCGCGGATATCGTTGGGCGTCCCGTACGCGGAACAGAATCGCGCGATCAAGGTACCCATCAGACCGCGCGATTCCCGGCTGAGAAAAACAAGAGTGTGCGCATCGCCCTGATCCCGAATTTGCTTGAGGCGCCGGCCGACCGTTTGCAGGGCCTCGCTCCAGGTAATCTGCTGCCACTTGCCCTGACCGCGTTCACCCACGCGCATCAGCGGCCCCCGGACGCGGTCGGGATTGTAGAGCACCTGCAGGCCGGCGAGTCCTCTTGGACACACACCGTTGCCATTCAACGGATAGAGCGGATTGCCCGTGATGTTGACTGCCCGCTCGCCGATCGTGTGCACGCGGATCGAACATCCGGCGTCACACTGGCCGCAAATCGTCGTGACCCATTTCTCCGGGCCCTTGGGCGCCCTTACCTCGGGTTCGGCGAGTTGCAGAAAATTCGCAATTCCCGTCTCGTCGCATCCGCTGAGCCCGCCAGCAGCCACTCCCGCAGCGCCGGTACCAAGCAGGGTTAGGAACCCTCGCCTGCTGATTTGCGGAAACTTCTTTTCCACTATGCGACCATCCGACGATAAACGATCAGTGATGACAAGTCAGACAATCGGTATCCACTTTTCTCTCTTCATGGCACGTCATGCACCTGCTCATTGAGATGGCAAAGGCCGGCCGCGGCTGCGGCGTCGAGGCCGCTCGAAGGTTGCCGTGGCAGCTCTCGCATTGAAGCCCGCCGAGCAAGACGTGCCGGCGATGTGAGAAATTGACGTAGCTCGGCACACGATAGATCCGCTGCCACGGGATTTCCCTGCGCTCTTTGACGAAGGCCCTTACCTTTTCCGCCTCCTCACTGCCGCTTATCTTGCCGCGATGGCAGGTGGCGCAGACCTTGATCGGTGGAATACCCGCGAATTCGGCCTTCTGTACGTACTGATGGCAGAAGTTGCATTGCAAAGCCTTGGCGTGGACCAGGTGGTTGAATTGGACAGGTTGACTGACGGAAGGAGCCGACCGACATGCGCCGAGCGCTACGAGACACGCCAGCGCCAAGGCAACGTTCTTAGGCTGCACTGAAAACGACGACCCCACCGCGACTTCGTCCCTGCCCATTAGCCTTCGTTGCCGTGCGCCGCTCACAGCTCTCGCGCATGTCGCCGAGGCCGCGAAATCCAATCCGTTGACGGCCGTCTTTGCGAAATAGCCTCGACTGGATTCGTAGGCCAACTATCTCGCTGCGGTCAAGAACCATATATTGCCTGGTCTTCTTTCTGCCGAGTTGCGTACGCGAGCAAAGCGCGTACCACAGATGAACGACCCGCTATTTTGCGTTTTTCAGGCTCTGGCCAAGCCAAATGTCCGAATTGAGATCGATCCGGTGAGCGAACAGCAGGACTGCTGGCGGGTTTCGAGCCGGACCTCGCGCGCCGCGGCTCGGAACCCCAGCGCCCCGTCTCCCACCGCTACTGCCGGTGCGGCCATCCCGCGCCGATGTCCCGTAGCACCGTCTTCCAGCTCTCCGCGCTCTCCCGGTAACCATCCTCGACCGCGAGCAGTTCCGCCTGGCCGCCGGCCCGCACGCCGACCACCACAGGGTGCAGACCCGCTCGTCCCCCAGCCGGATGCTGAATTCCGTGAGGGCGTTTTTCGTCTGCGACGATACGAGTCACATGGTTCCTTGTGAGCCACAGTTTGCGCCGATTAGCTGCACTAATCTCGGCTCAAGAGCTGCCTCATACAAGGTGTTTCTTGCGGCTTGATACTTGGCATCACTTGTGCGAAAGGAAAGCCAAGCAAGGCAGGGAAAAGTGGGTCTAGCAGGGCTAGGACGGAAGTTTCCGCGATCTGGTGTCCGGTTTCGAAAATCGTTTTCTGCACCCTAGCTAGGCATTGAGACGCTAAGAGCTTAGGATAATCTGGCGCGTCTCATCGCGGCAACGGCTCTAATTCCCGGCTTGGCGTCGGCGTCGATGGCGTCCTTTTTTGGGGACGCGATGAGCGATGGGGAGATCGCGGATACGGCGGTGTACATACGGAGCTTGGCGAAGTAGGTTCCGCAGATGATATGGGCTATGGCATAAACGCTAAGGGTTTATTGCGAACACGAGGGAGCATGAAGATGAAAACGATTCGGGTTACCGGCATCGCACTATCGATCGCGGCGCTGCTGCTCGTGGCCATGGCACCGCCGGCCTCGGCGGCCTGCGCCGGCAGCGCCAACGCCGCGAAATTGAAAGGGACTTATGCCTTCAGGCTTAATCCCGCAAAGAGCTTTGCCGCCGACCTTGCCAATAATAGCGACCCCGGCGTGGTCGCTAGCGCGGGGCGCCAGAACGTCCTCAGGGCTGGCGTGTTCACGGCGGACGGCGCGGGCAACATCACTGGAGGGCACACGTTTGCCACCACTGATACGAACGCGGGACTTACCTGGAAGGTCGAGTTCACCTGGACGGGGTGTTACACGGTCGCTGCGGATTACACGGGTACTCTGAGCATCACCCCGAACCCTAACGCTGACGGCACGGCGTGGACGTGCACCGACACGACCACCGGGTTGGCTGCTGTGTGTGCGGGAACTGAGGAGGGCGCCGAAGCCTACTCCATCAGCGTCAGCACGACGAACGGCAGGGTCGAGCTCACCGAGACCGACAATCTCGCGCCCCACTCTAATGGCGATACCAGCCTCACAAAGATTTTCATGGCCGGCGAGGCGCTAAAGCGCTAGGTCGTTGGCGGTCTGCTGAGTACGAGCGAACAAGCGACGACGCCTCGGGAAAAAGGACCAGGGAGCATGAAAATGAAAACGATTCGGGCTACCGGGATCGCGGTATCGTTCGCGGCGCTGCTGGTCGCAGCCATGGCGGCGACCGCGTCCGCGGCATGTGTGGCGTCATCCCCCGGCAACGGCTGTCTGAAGGGGACTTACGCCTTCCGCCTCGATCCGGCCACAGGCTTTGACGCCGATCTTGCCTCCACCACCGACCCGGGCCATGTGAGTCTCGCGCCGAGGCAGAGCGTGATGCAGGCCGGCGAGTTCACGGCCGACGGGAATGGCCACATCACAGCAGGTGAAACGTTCGCCACCACTGACGACCAATATGGAGACACGGACCTGATCGATTTCACCTGGACCGGTAACTACTCCTTTTCGGCTGCAAGCGATGGGACGGGCACCTTCAACATCACCCCGGACGCAATGACGAGTGCGAGTTTTAAGTGCTACGACATGACCAGCCCCACGACCCTCGCCGATTGGACGGCAAGTAATCCGTTTCCGGAGTGGTCCGCCCCGAATTGGGCAAAGACCACGGTATACCTGGCGAACGCTCAGATCATGCCGACCTCGAGCAAAAACCCCGGCGGGTATGTTTTCCAGACCAGCGCCGGAGGCACCAGCGGCGGCACCGAGCCGACTTGGAAAGAAACCGTTGGTTTAACAAACAGCGATGGCTCAGTCACGTGGACGAACATCGGTGTACCCCAGCAGATCAGGCCAAGCGCCGGTAACGCCGGTAACTTTGTTTTCGAGCCCATCGCCGCCCCCGATTGGGCAGCAAGCACCGCATATGCGACAAGCTTCAGTCAGATAGTGCCGAGCGCGACAAACGGCGGTAACGGCGATGCCTTCCTGATGACCGGTACGGTCGCGCTCCCCAATTGGACAGCAAGCACGCCTTACACGGCGGGCACTCTGATCTACCCCACGGCAAGCAACACGGGCAAGTATGTTTTTGCGTGCACCACCGCAGGCACCAGTGGTGGCAGCGCTCCTATTTGGCCCCAGACCACGGGCGTATACGTCACCGATGGAAGCGTCGTGTGGGAGAGCTTCGGCATCAACGGAAAGCACGCCCTCAGCGGCGCTAGCGCGCCGACTTGGTCCCCCAGCCCCGTAACCGATGGGACGGTCGTTTGGACCGATGAGGGTCCCGCAGGGAAGAGCGGCAGTACCGAACCCTCCTCCTGGGGCCAAGGCGTTAGGGTGACCACTTTCGACGCTGGGATTAAGTGGCTGAACGTCGGCTGGGCGCCTCTGACACCGGTCGCCTGTTACTCGGGCTCGGCACCGATTTGGTCAGCCGCGGCTTCGTACTCCTTCGGTCTGAGCCTCACTTACGGAAGGGTCGAACTGGGTGAGACCGACAATTCCGGCGGCGGCGCCAAGATTTTCATGACGGGCGAGGCGGCGAGGCGGCCGTAGGCTGGCGTGCATAGGGTCCTTCGCGGCATCAGGAGCGACCAGGCGCCGGGAGAAATACAAGGGAGCATCAAGATGAAAACGATTCGGCTCACGGTGATCGCACTATTGGCCGCAGCGCTCGCAGAGGTGCTGATGGCGCCTGTGCCGGCGGCCGCAGGTGCGCCGCCCTCCTCGACATGCGCGAGCAAACCCAACCTATGCTTGGTCGGGAATTTTGCCTTTCGCTTGGCTCCGGCAAAGAGTTTTACCGCCAGCATGGCCTCCGCCGGCGATCCGGGCAACGTGTCGTTCGCGCCGCTGCAGAATCAGAGCCTGGTGCGGAGCGGCACTTTCACGGCAAACGGGTTGGGCGGGCTCACAGGGGAAACGCAGACCACCGCTAGTGACCAGTACGGAAACACGGTACTGGTCGATTACCACTGGGTCGGCAGTTACACGCTCAACGGCGATCTCGCGGGCACTCTCAGCATCGTCCCGGCTTCTCCCGGGACTTGGACGTGCACCGACGAAACCAACCCGAGCGCGACACCTGGGCCGTGCGTGGGCAACGAAGTAGGTCAAGAATCGTATGCAGTAAGTCTCAGCTTCTATTACGACCTCCTTAACATGGTTGAGACCGACAACAATGCCGGCTTCTTTGGCCCGGGCGGCAGGATTTTCATGACCGGCCAAGCCACGAAGCGATAGGCACGGCTGATGCTGCAAAAGGCTGATGCTGCAAAAAAGGTGACGCAACTCGAGGAAGCAGGGAAAAATATGAAGCCGATCAGCAGAGCATTGTTTCCGATAGCAGCCGTCGCGCTGGTCTTGGCATTGGGCGCGCCAGCATGGGCGCAGGCGCCGGGAGCCCCTGGGACCGGTCTTCCGGGTACGATTCATGACTTTACGCCGGGCACCTATGGGACAAACATTGAGGCCATCGGCGAGTGCACATTCTGCCATACGCCTCACCGCGCGCTTTCCACGACGCTGTTGTGGAACCACACGTATTCCGGATCGACGTACGAATGGGACGTTACCTCGACCACTGCGGGCACCACCTATCCCACCTTCTCTGACGCCACCTTCAACGGGCCGAGCGCGAAGTGTTTGAGCTGTCATGACGGGACGGTAGCGATCGGCGCAGTGAACTGGTTCCTGCAAGGCCACGGACTGGAAAACGCGAGCGTCGCCCAGGGAGCGCTGGTACTTAACACGCAGACTGCTACAGGATTGGGCCTCGTGACTACCAACGGGGTGACCTCCATGTCGGGAGTCCATCCGGTCGCGATGCCGTATCCCTACGGTCGAGTTGCGAACACCTACAATGGCGTTACCACCGGTGCGGAGTTTTACCCTAGCCAGTGGCAGAGCCCTCCGCTTGGAAACGCGCGACTCTGGCAGCAAAATGGCCAGACCATCTCTCTTGGCTACAACGGAAGCACCGGCATGACGTCCCCGACCCTCGCGACCAATGCCGGCATCGAGTGCACATCCTGTCACGACGTGCACAACAAACTCACAATCGACCAGCCTTTGCTGGTCGGTAGAGCTACGGGCGACGACAACACCTACATTTGCAACCTGTGCCACATTAAGTAGTCAAGGGGGACCGGCAAGCGATCGAGGCCCGGGCACATGGCGCCGGGCCTCGATCGCGCTGCTGTCTCGGGGCGTCCCACTGGGGAAGCCGCTTTTTTTGGTGCCGCGTGCCCTCCTCCAGCCTTCGGGCGCGCACGCTTAGTGCCGCTCTCCTGCATTGTTCGACAGCTTCGCATGACTGGATACTTGCGCAGCGGCCCGCCCGTCTTCTCCCGCAAGAAAGCGGGAGAAGGACTCAGAACTGCCCTCTCCCGTTCTCTTGCGTCCGAAGCTCTGCGCTTCATAAAGTGACGGCACGTCTCTTGCGAAATACGCCAAGAGAAGAACCAGCGAGTCTTGACGGCGCGCTTCGAGTTTTCTTTCGCGAAACGTGGATCGTTAGGGGGCGGGCCCTACGGAGGTGGCGGGAAATGTTCACGCGGCCAGCAGTTGAGAGGACGGCTGCCGGAATGACAGCCGTGGCGCTGCTCGCGCTTATGACCGGGTGCGCCACGCAGAAGCCGGTCGGGGAGCCATTGCGCCTGGTATGGCCGGCGCCTCCGGAGAAAACCCGCATCGAGTTCGTGCGCACCATCACCGGTCAAAAGGACCTGCACGAGGATACGACCTTCACCCAGTCGGTAGTGAACTTCCTCGCAGGGATTAAACCGCCGCCGGATGAACTGGTTGAGCCGATGGCCGTTGCCGTTTCCGACGACGGCAGCGTAGTCTACGTCTCCGACACCGGCCAGAACGCGGTGTTCGTCTTCGACTTCGGCAAGAGGAAGTTTCGTAAGATCGGGGGGATGAATGTCCCGCTTGGGATAGCGCTGGATGACGAGCAAAACCTCTACGTGGTCGAGCAGGGCAGAAAAGGAGTGGGCGTATTCAGTCCGGAGGGTGAGGAGCTTCGCTTTCTGACCGATCCCAGCCTGGAGCGGCCGACCGGGATCGCGCTCGACCGCGAGCGCAAGCGGATCTATCTGGCCGACACCGCGCACACCAGGTCGAAGGAGCATACGGTAAAGATTTTCAGTCTGGACGGGAAGCTGATCGGGAAGATCGGCAAGGGCAGGGGGCAAGAGCCAGGGCAGTTCATGTTTCCAACCTATGTCACGCTGGATCGCGAGGGAAACCTCTACGTGACCGACTCGCTCAACTGCCGAGTCCAGATGTTCGATCCCGACGGTAAGTATCTGCGCAGTTTCGGCGAGCGTGGCGACGCGTGGGGGCAGTTCACGCTGCCCAAGGGAGTGGCGCTGGACAGTTTCGGCAACCTGTACGTGGCCGATTCCGGTTGGAGCAATGTCCAGATCTTCAACCGGGCGGGACAGATCCTGCTGTTCTTCGGCGGACGCGGCCCGCTACCGGGAATGCTGAAGAACCCGACCGGGGTCGCAATCGACACCACCAACCACATCTACGTGGGCGACTTCCTGAACCACCGGGTGGAGGAATACCGGCTGGTCAACACTACCGCCGCCGACAGCCTCCCGGCCTCGGGCGCAGCGCCGGCTTCGCCCGCAAAGCAGGGCGGCGGCTCGCCGGGTGCGTGACATGCGCGTGGGAGCTGGTCATGGCTGTTGCCGATCGAGGTCCTGCGCTCGCTGTTGCTTCTGATTGGCCGGCTTGTAACCTCGCGCGCAATGGCTGTGTGGAAGCGCCGTGCATCGCAGGCAGTAGTGGTCGGCGTGTCGATGGTGGCCTGGGGGGTACTGCTGCTTGGCGGATGCAGCGAAGAGACGCGCTACAAGGTGCTCTCATTCCTGTTCGAGGGCGTGCCTCCGCCGGGGCAAGCGATGAAATGGGAACCCGCGCAAGGCCGCGCGCGTCGTCCGCCACCCGTACGTTCAACCCCGGTCCCTACCCCTCAAATCGCGATGTTGAAGCAGGAGCGGCCACCCGACTGGCTGGACCAGCTCCTGAAGACCCTGCCCGAGGACGATGCGGGTGCTCCCGACATGACGCAGGCCCTGGCCAAGAAGCTGATAAACCCGCAGGCAGCAATCAAACCTGAGACCAAGCCGCAGCCAGTCTTGAGCATCGATGTGAAGCTTGGTCCGATGCCGGTGGTTTTCTCTCACAAGGTTCACACTCAATGGGTCGCGTGCACGACCTGCCATCCGGCGCTTTTCAAAATGAAGGCCGGCGCCGACAAGATCAAAATGGCGGACCTGTACGCGGGAAAGTACTGCGCCAAGTGTCATGGGAAGGTGGCATTCCCGATTACGACCGGATGTGGGCATTGTCACCAGGGAATGCCGGGCGGGGCCAAAGCCGCGACCGCCAAGGCGAAACCGCTCAAGCCGGTACGCGGGGACATCACGATTGCGGGCAAGGGGACCGAACAGGCGGCGCAGGGGATCCCTCCGGCGGTTTTCCCGCATTTGCCCCATCGGGTTCTGTTCCGCTGCTACGTCTGTCACGATCAGATCTTCAAGATGCAGCGCGGAGCCGATCCCATCACCATGGACCGGATCGGCGAGGGCAAGTACTGCGGCGCCTGCCATGAGGGAAAGACCGCATTCGCCTCTGACAACTTGAGCAATTGCAGCCGGTGCCATCGCTAATGGGACGCCGGCTGGCAGCGTTTGCCCTTGCCATCTCCATTTCCTTTTGCACAGCGACCGCTGGGAACGACGCCTGGGGGTTTTCCTTGTTGGGCCAGGAAGGAAGCTTCGCGCTCGGCGAATGGACGGGTCAACTCGCCGCAGGCTACGAATGGGAACAACAGGAGATACAGGGCCCGTCAGGGCCTTCGAGCGAGGTGACGCGAAACCGGTACGACGAGGATGTCCAGCTAAGAAACGAGGGCTTCTATCTGATCGATCCGCGGCTGGTCGAAGCCAGCGCCGGCGTCAATCTGGATTTCTTCCAGGAGGATGATAAGTCCTCCATCGCCGGTAGCGGCACCCAGAACGGGACGCTCATCGGTTACGACGTCAGTACCGTTTTCCTGGGTCAAGAGCCGTACACTGCGGCGTTCTCCGCCAACCGCAATGAAAATGTCACCAGCACTCTCTTCGGGGGCCGGACCGACAGCACCAATCAGAGCTTCGGCCTCACCGGCAAGCTTCGGGAGTACAGCTTTCTGCGCGACGTGGTGCCGTATTTTTCATCCAGCATCTATTTGCGCCAGGACGAAGCCGACGAATCCACCACGCAGCTCGGCCAGACCTTCAAGCTGGACGAGACGCGCGACTCCCTGGCCTACGAGGCCGACAAGGGGTTCCAGACCGCGGACCTCAACTTCAACTACCAGTTCGTTTCCGACCGCTATACCGGGAACAACACTTTCTCCTTCTCCACCCAATGGGCGAACCTTAACTACAACCTGGATTTCGGCCCGAACTTGAACCGCAGATTCGATTCCCGTGTCAGCTACTACACGAGCTCGGGCGCTTTCGCTCAATCGTTCCTGTATGCGGACGAACGGCTGCACATCGATCATTTCCAGAACCTGTCTACGACGTACGAGTACCTCCTTTCGGACATCAGTAGTCAGGGCCAGAGAGACACGAGCCAAACCGGGATTTTTCAGCTCGAGCATCGCCTGTACCAAAATCTGACCACCCTTCTCACCCTGCAGGGATTCTACGACACGCTGACGCAGGGCCAGCGCGACTTCTACGCGGTGGAATTGACACCGAGTTACAGCCACTCGATTCCCTGGGGTGGCACCCTCTATCTGAACGGCAGCGGCCGCTACGAAATCGATGACAATCACCTCAGCGGCTCACAGATCCCGGTCGTTAACGAAGAACACACCGCGACCCCGAGCGGATTCACCCTCAATAATCCGTTCGTCGTGGTGTCGTCCATCGTCGTGGTGGACACTCGAAGCGGCAGGGTTCCGTGCCAGCTCGACCGCGATTACGACGTTATCGCGGAAGGCACCCTCACCGAGATCGTGCCCATCCCGACTTCGCCGATCATCCGGCCCGGAGACCCGCTGGAGGTCAGCTACTCTTACCAGGTTGCGACACAGGGGCAGTTCTCAACCAAGATACTGCTGGCGGGTGCAGGGATGTCCTTCAGTTGGATCAACTTTGATTATCAGCACCAGCAAACCGATCAGACCATGCTGAGCGGACAGGGCGGCCAGTTCCTCTACGATCTGCAGCAGGACCAGGGCAGGATCGACGTGCACCGCGAATGGGAATCCGTTGACGCGAGAGCCAACGCCCTTTACCAGACCTACGACTCGACCTCTGGATTGTTCACCCTCAAGTATACGTTGCAGAATTACGGCCAGTTCCTGACCTACCGGACCCCATGGAGTATGGTCCTGCGTCTCAATGCCCAGGAGATGTTCATCAACTACACGCCGCAACGCGAGACCCAGAGCCGCGATTTCGAGGCCACGCTGGATCGGTTTTTCGGGCCTGGAAATTACCTCTCGGCGTACGGCCGCCTACGCACGATCACGGATTCCGAATTCCCGACCCAGCAGTACCTCGAGAGCGGCCTGAGAGTCCATTGGCAGTGGGGCAAGATCCACGCCGAACCGGCGTTTTCGTGGATGGTCACGAAATACGGGCCGCTGAAGACGACCGATCCTCATCTCATCCTGAGGATCGGCCGCTACCTGTGAGGCGATTAAGCCCGATGCTGAAGGCGATACTCGCCGCGCTGGCGGTTGTGGCCGCCCTCGGCTGCCAGGCGTCCGCCAACCGGCTGTCCGCGATGCCTGCCGCGCCAGTCTCCTCGGAACCGATTGTATGGCCGAGTCCACCCGCGCCTTCGAGGATCCTTTACGTCGGCAGCATTTCCGTGCCGGAGGATGTCGGCATCAAGAAGTCGTTCTTCGGACGCCTCGCCGATGCCATCCTCAACAAAGCAGAGCAGCGGTTCGTGAGGCCAACCGGCGTCGCTGAGCGCGACGGACTCCTCTACGTGGCCGACCCGGGCGCGCAGGCGCTCTGGATCTTCGACCCTGCGAGGCGCCGCTCGCTGAAAGTGGATCAGGCGGGCGATCGCCGGCTGCTCTCTCCGGTTGCGGTCGCGCCGGCGCCCGACGGGCAGGTGTTCCTGGCCGACTCTCAACTGGGGAAAGTCCTGCTGTTCGACAGCCAGGGAAAACTCGTCCGCGACATCTCGGGCGCGGACCTCGAGCGCCCGGCGGCGCTGGCTTACGAGGCAACCGATGACCGGCTCTACGTCGCCGACTCGAAGGGACAGCAGGTCGTTGTCTATTCGCGCCAGGGCAGCAAGCTCCTGAGCTGGGGCAGCGCCGGAACGCAGGACGGCGAGTTCAATCGGCCGAGCTACCTTGCGCTCGCAGGGCCGAACACGGTGCTGGTCACTGACGCGCTCAACTATCGCGTGCAGGCCTTCGACAAGCAGGGCCGCTTCCTGTGGAAGATGGGCCACCAGGGGGACGGGTCCGGCGATTTCTCGTCGCCCAAGGGGGTAGCGATCGACCGCGAAGGACATCTCTACGTCGTCGATGCGCTGTTCGATGCTGTCCAAATCTTCGACCGGGACGGAACCCTGCTGCTTTCGTTCGGCTCGCACGGCCCGGGACCCGGCGAGTTCTCGCTGCCGACCGGTGCGTTCATCGACGGACGCGACCGGATTTACGTGGCCGACTCATACAACCAGAGAGTGCAGGTGTTCGAATTCCTCGGTGACTCCCAGGCCCCGCCCTCGATGGAAAGCCGCGCGCAATGAAATTTCATCGCACAGGGCTAGCGGGTGCGAAGCGGGAAGGTTGCGACGAAACCTCCGCCTTGGAAGTCCGGATGACGCTGTCCGCAGCGGCCGCGCTGTTGATTGTACTGTTTGCCGTGGGCTGCGCCCGCGCTCAGACGCAGATTGCTCGCACGGTGCATAATCTAAGCCCAAGCAGCCGTGGGCAAATTCGGGAGAATCAGCCCGCCGGCGTCTGTCTTTTCTGTCACACGCCGCACAATGCCCGGCCGACCCGCGCGCTGTGGAACCGCGAGCTTCCCGGTGTCACCTACAGGCCGTACGAGAGCAGTACCATGAAGGCGCAAGTCGGCCAGCCGAGCGGCGCCTCGCGCCTGTGTCTCTCCTGTCACGACGGGATCCTGGCGATGAGCAAGCTGCGGGTCATGCCGCAAGGGATGCTCTCCAGTCTTGGGCCGCTGACGGGCAAGGCTTCGCTTGGCACCGACCTGTCGAGGGACCATCCCGTCTCCTTCATTTACAACAGCGCTCTTGCGCTCAGCAAAGAGGACCTGGTCGATCCGGTTGCGCTCCCGCCTACCGCGCCGCTCGAGGATGGCCAGATGCAGTGCTCGAGCTGCCACGATCCGCACGAGGACCGCATAGCGAACTTCCTCCGGATAGACCCCCGATCCGGTGCGGCGTGCACCGTGTGCCATCGCCCGCACTACTGGCGCGACTCGAGCCACGCGACCTCGCCGGAAACGTGGCATGGCGGCGCGGAAGAACCGTGGCCGAAAGACGGGTTCGCGACCGTGGGTGAGAATGCCTGCCTGAGCTGCCATCGCGTCCACGGCGCGGCACATGCGGAGCACCTGCTCGCGCAGGACATCGAGGAAAACAACTGCACCATTTGCCACAACGGAATGCTCGCGCGCGCGAACATTCAACAGGAGTTCTTCAAACCTTCGCGTCATCCGGTGGAGTCAAGACAGTGGACCCACGACGAGGCCGAGGATCCGCTGAGCATGCCCCGGCACGTCACCTGTGTGGATTGCCATAATCCGCACGCGGCGAAGGCTTCCGCCAAGTCGGAATCGTTTGGGTCCTCGTCGCAAGCGACGATGGTGCCGGGCGCGATCCGCGAGGTGAGTGGAGTTACGATGGGAGGGGTCGGGGCAAAGGTTGCAGCCTTCGAGTACGAGATCTGCTTCAAGTGCCACGGCCTGGCAGAGCCGACCACCCGGGGAATTCTGCGCTGCGAAGTCACGCGCAACATCAGGCTCAAAGTCAATCCTAACAACCCGTCCTACCATCCGATTGCCGCGCCGGGCAGAAATCCGAGGGTGCTCGGCTTGACGCCTCCGTACACGCTCTCCAGCCTGCTGAGCTGCACCGATTGCCACAACAACGATCAGTGGACGCCAGGTGAGAGTGCCCCGCGCGGTCCGCACGGCTCGCGCTTCGAACCAATTCTGCAGATGGAGTATGAAACCGTAGATCCGAGCCCGGAGTCGTACTCCAGCTACGCGCTTTGCTACAAGTGCCACAATCGCTCCAGTGTACTATTCAGCTTTGGCGGCTTTCCCCACAAGCAACACGTGGTCGATCAACGCAGCTCGTGCGCGGTCTGCCATGACGCTCACGGCTCGCGGCGAAATCCTTATCTGATCAACTTCATGACGGTGACCGAGCTGGGCAACACGGTGGTGCGCCCGTCCCGCAGTGGACGGCTCGAGTTCGACCCCGGCCCAGGCTCCGGTCATGGCCGATGCTACTTGAACTGCCACGGCGCAGAGCACAACCCGCGCGCCTACTAAACTCAGTTTTGAGGGATCACAGGAGTTATGCGCAGTCAATTGCGGCAGCCGTGCTGCGACGGGTTCGCGGGCTGCTCATGCAACGTATCGGGCGGCGCACCCCCGTGATAATCACGCGCTCGCCTCGTAGGATCATTGGAGGGGCTGAAGGGAGTCGAACCCCCAACCCCTGGATCCGAAGTCCGATGCTCTGTCCAGTTGAGCTACGGGCGAAACAACTTGTCTTCGAGCTCCCCGAAGAAGTGCGCCGCGTTGAGCGAAATGCCGATCACGCCGCCCCATGTGTACTCCAAATCCTCCCAGCGCTCCTTCCCGTTCCAGTCCTTCGCCTGCGCTTCGCCACCGCCTTCGCCGGTGGCGTTGGCTTCGCTAGCAAGCCACGCCAGATACCGTGTTGTCGAGCAGGCTCCGAAACTGTTTGCTGCAACACGGCCGGCGCAGGGGTGACGCCTTCCAACGTTTTTCATTTGACCGATCTACATTGTTCTGATAACTGAAATCGTCAAAGCCACCCGCGCTTCCGATGGCGGTCGTCCATGAGCACGGCCGTAGGGCGCACTCGCCGTGAGATGGTCAGCCCGGGACTCTCGACTGAGGAACGAATTGATGGCTTTCTGCGGCTCATCACGAAGGGCGCTTCAACCAGACACCGTCCTTGTAACAGTCGCGCGGGCCGTCGCGTTCGCATCTCCAGGCCTCGTTGACTCAGATGAATCGGCGGCGCCCCCGACGTCCGCCTGGCAGTCGTTTGGGAGCCGAAGGTGAAGCCGCTCCAGAAGAGGATTCTTCGCTGGAAAGGAACTTTCCGTGCTCTCAACCCTGCGGATTTGCTCTTGCTCTATGCGGGATCCGTACCTCGGTTTGGCTCCGCCTTGTGGCACAGCCACCCGCGCAACCACATTCCCCATGTACATGTCGAAGCTGGCGCGCCTGATGAAGAGCCCGGTCGAGAACGTCATCGTAATCGTCACGACCACGAGGACCATCAGCACAGCGATTGTCATCGCAACGACAACCACACGGACCACCACAGTCATTACGGTCATGATGATTCCCACGCCGATGGCCATTGGCATTTCGTAGTACCCGCCGAGCATCTCAGCGTCTCGCACCAACTGCTCGTACTCGCTCTATGTGAGATCTGGATTGTATCCTGCGACCTCGCAAGCCGCGCCATAGGCTGGCGCAGCGGGGTTTCTGCGCGGGCTCCGCCTCTATTAGTTTCGGCTTCATAGAAATCATTGAAACCTGATTCTTTTCCGGGACTGCCTGAAGGCAGCGGGGTAGCTTTGCGTTAGCCCTCAGGTCCCGGCCGAGGCTGGCATTTGTCCTCTTCGGACACCGGCATGGGGGAGTTATGCGCACTGAATTGTGGCAGCCGCGGCGCGACGGTTTCGCGGTTCGTCTGGCGGTTGCGTTTCTGATCGTGATGATGCTGTGCGGCGTCGGCGTGGCCGCCGACACGCACGGCGCGTCGCAAGCTTTAACTGGAACGGTAAAAGATGCGCTGGGGCGGCCCGTGGCCGGCGCCGCCGTCACGCTGCGCGCGATCGATGGCCGAACGGTCGCGCGTACCTCGACGGACTCGCGCGGAGAGTTCAGGCTCCCCGCCGGCCAGCCCGGCACTTTCGATCTGGTCGTGCGAGGCAGCGGGTTCGAACCTAAAAACGCAATCGTCGCGCTGCCTGACAAAGTGGGCAAGCCGATCACCCTGACTCTCGAGGCCAAGCAGGCGTTGACTGTACCCGTCACCGCGAGCCGCATCTACGCTCAAAACCAGCTCAGTGCGACGGGCGCCGGCAGGTACACTCTCACCGCGCGTGACATCACCGATCTTCCGCAGGGCGAAGCGACGCCGCTCAACCAGGTGCTCCTGCAAATGCCGGGGGTCGCGCTCGATCAGAACCAGGAGATTCACGTCCGCGGCGAGCACGCGGGGGTCCAGTACCAGATGAACGGGATCCTGCTCCCACTCGATATCAACGACGATCCGACCTTCACGCAGCTTCTCAACTCATACTTTGTCAGGAGCGTCAGCCTCATGGACGGAGTGCTGCCCGCCGAATATGGCTATCGGACCTCCGGGATCATCGAGATCAGCACCAAGAACGGATGTGACGATGCACACAACGAGTTCACCATCTACGGCGGACAACGCGACACGGCGCAGCCGAGTTTCGAGCTCGGCGGATGCCATGGGAAGTTCAGTTATTACCTGACCGGGCTATATCTACACTCCAATCTCGGTCTCAGTTCCGCGACCCCCGCTCCGGATCCCATCCACGACCGGACCGATCAGGGACAGGGATTCGCGTACCTCACGTACGAGATAAATCCTACCACGCAGCTAAGCCTGATCTCCGGCATGACCGTGGCCGGCAACCAATTTCCCAACCGGCCCGGACTGCCTCCGATGTTCACGCTGGAGGGCGCCAATCCGGCAAATTATCCATCGGCCGACATCAACTCCTCGCTGGATCAGCAGGACTACTACGGAGTCCTCGCTCTGAACGGAGCGATGGGAGCGAACGGTGACTACCAGGCCGCGTACACGATTCACTACAATCGAGAGAACTTCAATCCCGATCCGATCGGCGATCTGATTTATCAGGGCATTTCTCCGAAGATATTTGACAGCGATTTTGCGAACGCCCTGCAGGGCAATTTCACCTATCATCCGGGCGACGCCCACACGCTCCGCACCGGCTTCTATTTTGGAGTGTATGCGGTCGAGGGCGACGATACTTCGCAGGTGTTTCCCATCATTATGGGAGCGCCGCAGACCACGCCCATCTCAATCACCAATAATTTGAACAGGATCAATTGGATGTACGGCGTGTACCTGCAGGACACCTGGCGACTGAGCGAAAAGCTCAGCGTCAATTTCGGCTCGCGCTGGGATCGGGTCAGCGGCCTGGTCAACGATAGCCAGTTCAGCCCGACGATTAATTTCGCCTATAAGCCTCGGAGCGACACTACTTTGCATGCGGGATTCGCGCGTAATTTCCAGGTTCCCAACTTTCAGGGCATTTCCGCGGGCATCAAGGCGTTGCAAGGTACGACCGGCGGCGTCGGACCCGGCATTGCGCTGAACACCCGGCTCGATGCCGAAACCGACTACACCTGGGATCTCGGGTACACTCATCAGTTCACCCCTCGCCTGGTGCTCGCACAGGACGGCTACTTCCGAATCGACCGCCACTACATCGACGAGGGGCAGTTCGGCTTCGTGCCGCTCGACTCGCCCTTCAACTATGTCCGAGGCTACGGCGGCGGGCTCGAAAACACGCTCACTTACAACCTTCCCGCGCTCGCGCTGCGAGGCACCGCGTTTGTGGCCCGCGAAGAGGTCCGCGGGGTCGCGACCGGCCAGTACAACTTTCCCCCGCCGGCGCAGCTCGAATATATCGACAAGCACTACATCGTGCTCGACCATACGCCACTGGTCGGCGCGTCGGCGGGAGCCGCGTATCGCTGGTACCGGTACCAGTTCACTTTCGACGGACTTTTCAGCAGCGGATTGCGCGGCGGCTTTGCGAACCAGGAGCAGCTTCCGAAGGTATGGCAGTTCAACCTGAGCGGGGCGCGGGACTTCGACGTGCCGGGACTCGGCACCGTGACGGACCGGATAATCTTGCTGAACATCTTCGATCGAACCAACCTGATCCGGCCCGCCACCGGAATCGGGGTATTCCAGGCCGCCTATGGCCCCAGGATTACCGTCTATGACGCGCTGACAATTCCGCTGCCGGCACTGTGAGTCGATCGAAACACGGGGAAGATGTGGATAGCTCCAAGTCAGCTTGAGCTTTGGCCAGGCGTCAGGTGACGAAATAGATCGCCTCGCGCCCATGGCGGGCAGCGACGCCCGCCCCACTGACCTATCCGGGCCAGCGGTAGCACCGGTACCACAGGTACGTTGCGGTCGTCGCTCCCTTTACGGGGTGTAAACCTCGGCGGTCTCCAGGGCCGCCAGTCCAACCGTGTCGGTTTCGATGAGCCCACCCGGAATCAATACTTTTCCCGAGTGCAGCAACGTTGCGGTAAATAACTCGCGCGGCGAGAGCATCGCTACCCCTGCGTGGAACTGACCGGTTGAAGGATCGTAAAAGTCCACTGTGGCCGTCGTTGTGTCGAAGACGACGGGTGTATTGATATGACCGCCCGCGATCATTACGCGGCCGTCGGGCAGGTTGACTGCAGAATGCCAAGCCCTCACGCTGCTCATCACGCCCGCGGTTGGAGTGAACTTGCCGGTTTTGGGGTCGAACAACTCGGCGGTGGCAACCGCGGTGCCATTGGGAATGAAGCCGCCGGCAATTAAGACGCGGCCGTCGCCAAGCCGATTTGCGGTTGCGCTTACACGCGGCGAGGTCATCGTATTCGGCACTGCGGCGAACATTGCGGTTTTTGGATCGTAGATTTCTGCGGTATCGAGAGCACCGGAAGCGTCAGAAACCGTGCTTCCACCGGCGAGCAACACTTCGCCGTTGGCGAGCAGCGTGGCGGTCTGGTTTGCGCGGGGCGAGGTCATCGTCGCTTTGGTCGCAGTGAAGGTTCCCGTCTTGGGATTGTAGAGCTCCGCCGTGTCGACCGCGTCGCCGCTCGTGTCGAGTCCGCCCGCGATCAGCACTGTACCGTCGCGAAGCAGAGTGGCGGTCGCCGAGGGTTGCGAGGCGATCATCGCGCCGGAGGTGGGCGAAAAGCTCATCGTTTTCGGATCGAAGAGATCCGCGGCAGCGCCGCTGCTGCCATCTACGATCAGCACCTTACCGTCGTTCAGGGCAACCCCGTTGCACGGCGCGCACAGCACCTCAAGATTGTTGGCGGTGGGCACAAAATGGCGAGTCTTCGGATCGAACACTTCGGCCGTGTCAAGCGCCGTAGTCTCGTTGCCGCCGCCGGCGATCAAGACGCGGCCGTCAGGCAGCAGCGCCGAGGCATATACCACCCTAAGCGCGTTGAGGCCGCCGGTAAGGGTGAACGTCCCGGTTGTGGGGTTGTAGATCTCGCCGCTCGGCTCGTAATTTCCGCCGTTGCCTCCTTGATCGTCGATTCCGCCAAGAATAAGAGGGGAGCCATCGGGCAGTACGACGGCGGCGGCCGACTTGCGCGCAATGTGAAGCGCGCCGGTCGGAGAGAAAGTGTTTTTGGAGGCATCGAACAGATCGCAACTGGCCTCCTCCGGTATCGGGTATGGATAAGCACTGTCCCCCGCGCCAACGATCGCGTTTCCATCCGCTAGCGGCGCGGCGGACGGAGTCCATCTGCCGGTGCTCATCTTGTTGGCAGTGAAACTGAAGGTCGAGGTGCTTGGATCGTACAGTTCCGCGCTGTCAAGGGCGGTGGAAACACCCGCGCCACCCGCCAGAAGCGCGCGGCCGTCGGCCAACAGAATTGCCGCAAAGTCGTATCTGGCCGAGTTAAGCGGCCCCGCGGTGGCGCTGAAGGTCTCTGACACCGGATCGTAAAGCTCGGCGCTTGCCAGCACCGTTGAACCGTTGAGACCGCCGGCCAGCAAAACCTTGCCATCAGCGAGCAGGACCGCAGCGTGAAACGCGCGCGGGGCGATCATATTGCCTTTGGTGTAGGAGAAGGTGCCCGAAGCGGGATCGTAGGTCTCAGCCGTGTCGGTTGTGTGTACGTTATCGAACCCGCCCGCGATGAGTACGGTCCCATCCTGGAGCGTGGTCGCGGTGCATCCATAACGGGCGTCATTCATGGCGCCTTTGGTGGGCGCGAAGCGGTTGCTCGCGGGATCATAAATCTCGGCCTGCAATAGAGAGTTGCCGCTGCTGTCGGTTCCGCCCACCTCCAACGCCGTGCCGTCGTTGAGCGCGGCCAGGCAGAGACTCTTCACCGCGATTGGCAGTTGATTCGCGACCAGCGTAAAGCTGTCGGTCTTGGGGTGATATACCTCGCCGGAAGCGAGGTCTTCGGCCGCCAGAGATCCGAGTCCTCCCACTTCCAGCACGTTCCCCGATTTGAGCGTAACAGCCGGGGCGATACGTCCTGTGTTCATCAGGCCAGGCACCTGAACCGTCGCGTTCGGCGCCGGCACCGGCGTTGGCGGGGCGCTACTCGAGCTGCCGCCGCAGGACGCGCACAAGAGCGTGAGCATCACGATACACAGGATGTGAGTCTTCATTTTTCCCCTCTCGGAAATCCGCAGCTATCCAGAGTGCCACGGGTACGTTGCGGTCGTCGCTCCTTTCACGGGGTGTAAAGCTCGGCGGTCTCCAGCGCCGCCGTTGCGGGCATGCCTGTCGTGCTTTCGATTTCTCCACCCGGAATCAATACTTTTCCCGAGTGCAGCAATGTCGCGGTAAAGAAACCGCGCGGCGAGAGCATCGCTACCCCTGCGTGGAACTGGCCGGTCGAAGGATCGTAAAAGTCCACTGTGGCCGTCATGGTGGGAGGTGCGCCGAGTACCTGGGTACCACCGCCCGCGATCATTACGCGGCCGTCGGGCGGGTTGACTGCGGAATGAAAAGCCCTCGCGTTGCTCATCACGCCCGCGGTTGGAGTGAACTTGCCGGTTTTGGGGTCGAACAACTCGGCGGTCGCGACCGAGGTGGCATCGGCAATGACGCCGCCGGCAATTAAGACCCGGCCGTCGCCAAGCAGATTTGCGGTTGCGCTCACACGCGGCGAGGTCATCGTATTCGGCACTGCGGTAAACATTGCGGTTTTTGGATCGTAGATTTCTGCGGTATCAAGGGCGCCGGAATAGAAATCACTCGTGCTTCCACCGGCGAGCAACACTTCGCCGTTGGCAAGCAGCGTGGCCGTGTGGATTGCGCGGGGCGAGGTCATCGTCCCTTTGGTCGCAGTGAAGGTTCCCGTCCTGGGATTGTACAGCTCCGCCGTGTCGAGCGCGCTGCCGCTCGCGCCGAGTCCGCCCGCGATCAGCACTGTACCATCGTGAAGCACAGTAGCGGTCGCCACGAAGCGCGAGGCGATCATCGCGCCGGGCGTGGGCGAAAAGATCGTCGTTTTCGGGTCGAAGAGTTCTGCGGTAACGCCGGCACTGCCATTTGCGATCAGCACTTTACCGTCGTTCAGAGTAACCGCGTTGCACAGCGCGCGCGGCACGTCAAGATTATTGGCGGTGGGCACAAAATGGCGAGTCTTCGGATCGAACACTTCGGCCGTGTCAAGCACCGGAGACGCAACACTTTCGTTGTAGCCGCCCGCGATCAAGACGCGGCCGTCAGGCAGCAGCGCCGAGGCATATGCGATCCTGAGAGCGTTGAGGCCGCCGGTCACGGTGAACGTCCCGGTTGTGGGGTTGTAGATTTCACCGCTCGGCTCGTAATTTCCGCCGTTGGTTCCTTGATCGTCGATTCCGCCAAGAATAAGAGGAGCGCCGTCAGGCAGCACCACGGCGGCCGCCCCCCAGCGCGCAATGTGAAGCGCACCGGTCGGCGAGAAAGTGTTGGTGGAGGCATCGAACAGATCGCAACTGGCCTCCGGCACCTCGCTTGGAAAAGCACTGCTTCCCGCGCCAACGATCGCGTTTCCGTCCGCTAGCGGCGCGGCGGACGGAGCCCATCTGGCGGTGCTCATGTTGTTGGCAGTGAAACTGAAGGTAGAGCTGCTTGGATCGTACAGTTCCGCGCTGTTAAGGGAGGAGCGGGGAGCATCCGCAACACCACCCACGCCACCTGCCAGAAGCGCGCGGCCGTCGGCCAACAGAATTGCCGCAAAGTCGTATCTGGCCAAGTTAAGCGGCCCGGCGGTGGCACTAAAGGTCTCTGACACCGGATCTTAAAGCTCGGCGCTTGTCAGCAGCGTTGTACCGTTGAGCCCGCTAGCCACCAAAACCTTGCCATCGGCGAGCAGGACCGCAGCGTGAAACGCGTGCGGGGCGATCATATTGCCTCTGGTGTAGGAGAAGGTTCCCGAGGCGGGATCGTAAATCTCGGCCGTGTCGGTTGTCTGTCCGCCGCTATTGTCTCCGCCCGCGATCAGCACGGTTCCATCCTGAAGGGTGGTCGCGGTGCATCCATAGCGGGCGTAATTCATGGCGCCTTTGGTGGGCGCGAAGCGGTTGCTCGCGGGATCATAAATCTCGGCCTGCAATAGAGAGTTGCCGCTGCTGTCGCGTCCGCCCACCTCCAACGCCGTGCCGTCCTTGAGCGCGGCCAGGCAGAGCTGCTGCGCCGCGATTGGCAGTTGATTCGCGACCAGCGTAAAGCTGTCAGTCTTGGGGTGATATACCTCGCCGGAAGCGAGGTCTTCGGCCACCAGGGATCCGAGTCCTGCCACTACCAGCACGTCCCCCGATTTGAGCGTAACCGCCGGGGCCCATCGTCCTGTCTTCATCAGGCCAGGCACTTGAACCGTCGCGTTCGGCGCCGGCGTTGGCGTTGGCGGGGCGCTACTCGAGCCGCCGCCGCACGACGCGCACAAGAGCGTGAGCATCACGATACACAGGATACGAGCCTTCATCTTCCTCCCCCTCGCAAATCCGCAGCTACCGCGTTGAAATTGTCCGCTTCTCTAAACGAATCTCCCGACAAGGACTACCGTGCTTTCTTGCGCTCTCAGCTTAGATCGTCGCGCGGTTGGAGTCGCTGTCCAAAGACCGGAGTCATAGTGCCGCTGCTCGCGCAGCGACGCCAGCACGCTGCGGAAAGAGGTCTTTCCGCAGCGTGCTTCCTCTCTGTAGTCTCCCCCGCAGGGGGAGAACTATAGGAAAGCAGCCAGTTTTATCGCAGGGTGCGGAAAGCCGCAGAGGTTGCATAAGTGTTTTTCCGCACCCTGCCAGGGTCCCTCTCCCGCCGGTCGAAGCGACCGTCGGCCTCGCCCGGCCCGGGCGAGGCCGGGGCACGATACAGACCGGCAACATCGGTAACACTTCATACGGGGAAATGGATCGGCCACTCGCCTTCGAACGCGAGCGCGCATCGCGCTAGAATGTATGGGTTAGTTGGAGCGGCCGAGCGATGGGGCTTGAGATTCGGGATGCGACGCCTGGCGACCTTGCGAGGATCTGCGAGATTGAAAGTCTCTGTTTCTCACAGGCTTGGAGTCTCGGCGCGTTCCAGCGCGAACTGAGCCTGCCCTTCTCGCGATTGGCGGTTGCGACGATCGCCGAAGACGGCGACCTTGCGGCGGGGTTCCTGTGCCGATGGCTGGTTGCGGACGAATCGCACATCCTCAACATCGCGGTCCATCCGGCGATGCGGCGAATGGGAATCGGCACGGAACTGATGCGCCTCGCGATCGCCGAAGCAAAAGCGAAACACGTGCATCTCCTTACGCTCGAGGTGAGACGCTCGAATCTGGCCGCGCGGAGCCTATACCGGAAGTTTGGGATGGAGGAACGGCGTTTGAGGAAGAACTATTACGCTGCCGGCGAAGACGCAATCGTGATGGAACTCCGATTCGCATAGGTTTTTCCTGCGTTTCTCGGCGATCCGATGGACTCCTGCCAAACGAAGTTCTAAAATTGCTCACACCGCAAGAATCGCGCCCAACGGGGTTACAAGTTCCGCCGCTTTGTGCCATAATAGCTTAGGGTCGGGCCATATCGGGTGGTGGTGAACCGATGGTCGCCAAGCATTACCGAAATCACGCGGCGACGACCCCAGCCGAAATAGATGAGTTTGCCGTTCAAAAAAGGCGAGAAAGTTGTCTACCCTGCTCATGGGGTCGCCGTCATCGACGACATCCAGGTCAGAGTTATCTCCGGGACCGAGCGCAGGTTTTACGTGCTCCGGATCCTCGGCGCCGAGAAGATGACCATCATGATCCCGACCGAGAACGTCGAGGCCGTCGGGCTTCGTCGCGTTATCGGCAAGGACATGGTCACCAAGATTTACAAGATCCTGCGCCAGCGCAAGACCGAGGTCGACAGCCAGACCTGGAACCGCCGGTATCGCGAGTACACCGAGAAGATCAAGACCGGCTCGCCGCTGGAGATCGCCAAGGTGTTGCGCGACCTGCTGGTGCTGAAGGGCGACAAGGAGCTTTCCTTCGGCGAGCGCAAGATGCTGGATACGGCACGCAGCTTGCTGGTGAAGGAGCTGTCGATCGCCAAGGCGCATCCCGAAGAGAAGATCATGGAAGAGCTGCGGACGATCTTTCCGAACTGAGATCGGAAAGCCATCCGAGATCGCTTGGCAAGGGGCCGGAGAATTCCGGCCCCTTCGTTTATCGTGGCATTGCACCGGGAACGCGACGACCTCGATGAAGGCTTCGGCGATTATTGTCGCAGCCGGCAGTGGCCGGCGGCTGGGGCTCGATGTTCCAAAGGCGTTCGTCCGCCTCGCGGGCCATCCGATGCTCTACTACACGATGCGGACGATAGCGGCGGTCGATGCGATCGAGGACGTGGTGGTGGCGGTGCCGCGCGGGATGGAGGAACAGGCGCGCTCGGAGGTAAGGGCCGCCGGGCTCGAGACGCCGGTAAAGCTGGTGGCGGGAGGCGGCGAGCGCCAGGACTCGGTCAGGATCGCGCTGGTCCTGACCAGCGCGGAGAGCGAGCTGGTGGTCGTGCACGATGCCTCGCGCCCTTTCGCGAGCGCCGAGCTTTACCGGGCTTGTCTGGCGGCGGCGGCGCGATGCGGCGGCGCGATCGCAGCGATAGCGGTCGCCGATACGCTCAAGCGCGCGGAGGATCGCACGATTAGGGCGACGATCCCGCGCGCCGGGCTGTTTCAGGCTCAAACCCCGCAGGCCTTCCGGCGCGACCTCCTGGTCGCGGCCCATCAGAGAGCCGAACGCGAGAGGGCGGCCGTCACCGACGACGCGGAACTGGTCGAGCGATTCGGCGGCAAAGTTGAAATCGTCGAAGGCTCGCCTCTGAATCTCAAGATCACCACGCCGGCCGACTTGAAGCTCGCCGAAGCGTTGGTGGCCTCGTTCGCCTGACGCCGCTTCGCACTTCAACCCGCCCCGCAGGTGCGAGTGGGGACGGGCGTCCCTGCCCGTCCTTCTTTCTCGCGCCAACGGCGCGAAGCACGGCAGCCCAGAGCAACGCCCTGGGTGTGAAGTACGGACTCATCATTATAGTAAGCGACACAGGCCCGAAGGATGCGTCGCAAGTGCGCTTCGCCGAACACAACCGTGTGGTCGATGCACTCCCGCCGAATCGAGCCGATGGCAATGCCTGCTGCATGGTTGCGCAGGAAAGTCTTCCAACTCGCGATCTGTCATGCGGATCGAATTTTCGGTGACCAGGGACAGCGTGCCGGCTTGCATTCATGGTCTTATTGTTTTATGGTCTTACCGTTTAATAATAACATAAAACCGGTGTGAGCTTTTATCGCTCAGACATTCGGATGCGAGGTCGTATGCCCGGTCCAGTGCAAGCACGCGCAACACTCAGCAAGATACGTGTGTTAAACGGGTGTGACGTCTTAGCGGAACATTTGCGCAAGCAAATCCTCGCGGGCGATGTGCCTGAAGGCACGCGCCTTCCGCCTGAGCGCGAGATCGTCGATCAAACCGGCTTGAGCCGGGGCAGTGTTCGTGAAGCGCTCCGTATCCTTGAGGTCGAGGGTTTGGTTCATACGCGCCCGGGCCGCTACGGCGGCAGTGTCATTCGCCTGCCCAGCGATGAGGTCATCGTGCGGTTCCTGCGGCTCTTCATCCGAGGGCGGCGCATTCGGTTCCGCTCACTTCTGGAGACACGTGAGGCGATCGAACCGATGCTGGCCGGCCTCGCCGCTGCTAATCGCACTGAAGAGGACTTGGAGCAGTTGTACAAAGTGACGCAGGACCTCGAGGCTGCTCAGACTGACGTGTTGCGCTTCCACGCGGAGAACCTTAAATGGCATTGCGCCATCGGCGCGGCCAGCCACAACGAGCTGCTGAGCGCCTTCCTGGTCTCGATCTCCCATGCCGTGTTCGAAGGCACAGACTTTCGGAATTTCGCCTCGCGCGCGGTTGCGCGCACCGTAGTCCAAGCGCATCGACGCATCTTGGACGCGATCGTGGCCGGCGATCAGGCCGCGGCGCGCGACCACATGGAGCGCCACATCAAGGCCTTTGGCGAGAAAGTCGAGGGGATTGCGCCCCTCGATGTTTCCCTAGTGTGACAGCCCAACGGAGGACCCAGTGATGAAGCCCGCAAGTGACCTCGGCTCTGTTAACGTGCAGCAGCCGACCAGCTACGGCCCGGACAGCCGTCTCATGGAGCGGCCGGAGGTCCGCTACGAGCGACGCACGCCCTCCGCCAAGGCGAGGAAGCTGAAAGAGCAGCTTGTCGCCAGCCGTTACGAGATGGACATCGAGCGGGCCCGCTACTACACGAGGAGCTGGAAACGGACCGAAGGTGTTCCCCCGTGCATGCGTGCCGCACTGGCACTGCAAGATACCCTTCGCCACATGACCATCAGGATCGACGACGACGAAACCCTGGTGGGGGTCAAGACGTTCAAGCGGCTGGCTGGCCCGATCGGTATCGAGCGGTGGGCCCTGCCGAACATCCTCTTCGACCTGCTGCGCCACAGCGGCGATCTTCCCTCGTCCTCTGGCACAACGGCAATCCCGGGGCAGAGTGTGGTGTTCGAGGCGTTCACGAGCGGTTACACCTGCGCGACCACCGACGACGAGTGCCGCGAGATGAAAGAGGAGATTCTCCCGTATTGGGAGGGAAAGAACCTCCGGAGCCTGAAGCTCGACTTTCTGAAGCGGGCAGGTCTGTACCCGGGTCCACCCCAACCGGCCGCCACCGTTGACCCGAAGAAGCTGGCCGGGCTGGCTCCGGGAACCCTTACGGTGCTCAAGGCCCTCAAGTCCTTCCGGGAGGAGTACGCTGACGCGCTTCCCGGGACGATCGACCTGCAGGGCCATGTGACCGTCGGGATCAAGAAAGTCTTGGATCTAGGGTTCTCGGGCATCGCCGAGCAGGCGGCGCGGGAGCTGGCGAAGCTCGAAGCCGGCGCCCCCGACTACGAGCGGCGCAAGGACTTCCTGGGGTCCGTCCAGGTGGCCGCTGGCGCGGTTTGTGAGCACGCCGAGCGCTACGCGAAGCTCGCCGAGGAGAAGGCCGCCACAGCCTCGGGTGAGAGAAGGAAAGAGCTCCTCGAGGTCGCAGAGCGCTGCCGGCGTGTGCCGGCCGCCCCTCCCCGCACCTTCGTCGAGGCGCTGCAGTCGATCTGGATGACCCAGGCCGCGATGCTCATCGGCCACGGTGAGGACGGGATTATGTGCCCGGGGCGCGTCGACCAGTTCCTCTTCCCATACTACCAGAAGGATCTCGAGGCGGGGCTCATCACCCGGGAAGCGGCGCTGGCGGCGATCGAGGAGTACTACGTCAAGCTCGGGTACGTGATCGGATTCGGTCCCAACAACCTCACCCTGGGGGGAGTGGATCGCGACGGGCAAGACGCCACCAACGAGGTTTCCCACCTGTTCCTTGAGGTCCACGCCAGCCTGCGGGGCGTTCGCAATGGCCTAGCGGTGAGGATCTCGCCCAAGACGCCACGCGATTTCCTCGTGAAGGCGTGCGAAACCCACCGCCACACCGCCGGCGTCGCCTTCTACAACGACGAGGTCGTCATCCGGGACCTTTGCAAGGACGGCTACTCCCTGGAGGACGCCCGCAACTACTCCGTGGTCGGCTGCACGGAGCTGACCGGCACCGGCGACAACAACGGCTACACAGCCAGCACCGACGCCCGGCTGTCGCTCGCCTTGGAGCTGGCGTTGAACGGCGGGTGCAGGTTGCTCGGGAGCGGGCAACGCGCAGCGGTGGCCACGCCGTCAACCAGCCAGCTCGACACCTTCGAGGGCGTGAAGAAGGCCTTCGCCGACCAACTGCAGTTCTTAGTGGACCTCGGCGTGCGCCGCGCCGAGGTGAAGGACCGGGCATTCGCCGAGGCGTTCCCGGCGCCGCTGCTCTCCTCCACGATCGAGGGATGCGTGGAGTCGGGCCGCGACATCACCCGAGGGGGGCTCGCTACAACCACAGTTCGGTGAACGCGCAAGGGCTGGCAACGGTGGTGAACTCGCTGGCCGCCATACGGTGGGCGGTCTTTGAACAGAAGATGCTCAGCCTGGAGGAGCTGGTCGGTCACCTGCGCAACAACTTCAAGGGCGCGGAGAACCTGCGCCAGCAGCTGTCTCGTAAGCCCCCGAAGTTCGGCAACGACGACCCCGCCGCTGACGAGATCGCGACCTGGGTCACCGACATCTTCTGCGAGGAGGTGAGAAAGCACAAGCACGCACAGGGGGGCACCTACCGGGCCAGCATCATCTCCGCCGGCTCCCAGGACAAGGAGGGCAGGAACCGGGGAGCGACAGCTGACGGCAGGCTGGCAGGGGCGCCTGTCTCCAACGGCATGTCCTCCGCCAATGGAACGGAGCGAAACGGCGCTACGGCGGCCCTCCGCTCGGCCGCTGCGGTAGCGGCCTCCGCGGCGAGCAATGGAACCGCGTTCAACATGAACCTCTACCCGGGGATGATCAGAACAGACGAAGGGGTGGAGAAGTTGGCTTCGCTGGTCGAGGGGTACTTCCGGTTGGGCGGCAGGCATGTCCAGTTTAACCCCATGGGCGTGGACACGCTGAAGGACGCACAGGCCCATCCGGAGAAGTACCCGGACCTCATGGTCAAGGTGTCGGGCTACTCCTTCCTGTTCGTGGACCTGTCCAAGGCGCTTCAGGACGACATCATCGCCCGCACCGAGTTCCGCGAGTAGTCGAGGTGCAAGCCGGAGCGAGAGTCGTCCACCATGTCCTCGCATAAAAGCTCCCCCGCCGGGCGCATCTTCAACGTCCAGCGTCATTCCACCGAAGACGGGCCCGGCATCCGGACCACGGTGTTCCTCAAGGGCTGCCCGATGCGATGCCCCTGGTGCCACAACCCGGAGGGGATGGATTCGCGGTTCGAACTGGCGTGGTACAAGCCGCGCTGCATCGGCGCCAAGGCCTGCATCGAGGTGTGTCCCCGCGGCGCTCTGAGACTGACGCCGGAGGGGCTGGAGATCGACAGGACCGCCTGCGACGCCTGCCAGCTCTGCGAAAAGGCCTGTCCTGCCGGGGCGTTGGAGGTCACGGGGAGGCTCGCGACGGTGGCTGAACTCGTCGAACGGGTCGTGCGGGACAAGGTGTTCTATGAGACCTCCGGCGGGGGTGTCACGCTCTCGGGTGGCGAGCCGGCGATGCAACCTGAGTTCGCCGTGGCCCTGATGCGGAGCCTTCGCAGCGAGGGCATTCACCTCGCGCTCGACACCTGCGGGGGAGTCGGCTGGGCGATACTGAGGCCAGTCGTCGAGTTGGCGGATCTTGTTCTTTACGACCTCAAGACGCTCGACGACGTCCGCCACCGCGCGCACCTGGGGATCCCAGTGTCCCGGGTCCGTGAGAACGCGCGCGCAGTGGCCAGGTTGGGCAAGCCGATGTGGATCCGAACTCCTATCATCCCCGGCTACACCGACGACGAGGAGAACGTACGCACCATCGCCCGGTTCATCACCGAGGCGCTCCCCACCACCGGGCGATACGAACTGCTCGCCTTCAACAACACCTGCGCGGGCAAGTACCTGCGCCTGGGCCGGTCCTTCGCCCTGGCCGACGAGGCTCTCGTCTCGGAGCAGTGCATGGAAGCCCTAACCGCGGCCGCGCGGGATGAAGGGGTCGATTGCGTGTGCTGGTCGGGCATGGCCGCTCCCCAAGGCAGGGGCGCCGGCAGGTCTCAGGTGCGTCAAAACGCAAATTCCGGCTCAGTGGCAACTCCCGGTTGATTATGAGGCGCGCAGATGGTTACTGTCCGCCTTACCGTCGGCCGGGTATGCACTGGCACCAGCATTCGCTGAAGCTAGAACGATGATCGCTATTTAAACAAGGTAGCGAGGGCACTGAAGATGCAATTCCCACGAATGGTAGGCTGGGCGAGTTTGGCGGTTCTGATGCTCGCGATATCGCCGGCGTCGGGCCTGGCGCAGGTCAACCCGGGAGACTTTATCACCGCTGACAACGCCGAGAAGGTCAAGTCGTTGGTGTCGCCGGGCGTCTACCTGCGGGTCGTGCACGGCATGAGCATGAAAATCGAGCCGACCGAGCGGATAGAGTGGCCGCCGCCCTATCAGGAGGCGACCGAGAAGTATTCTCCACAGGTCAGGCTGACCCCGGACGGCAGGAGTCTGCAGGGCTATGTGGCGGGCGAGCCGTTCCCGATGATCGACGCCAACGACCCGGCCGCAGGCGTCAAGGTCATGTGGAACGAGGTCTTCCGCCCGATTTCGACCGATGACTACGATCTGCGTTGGTTCAATTGCGAGAGCGTTTACTGGGGTAAGAACAAAAGGTTTTTCGAGATCCTGAATCTGCAGGTCGGGCACTACGCGGGCTACAACGAGGTGGGCCGCACTGAGGTGGAGCCGCTGCCGATCGATCCCGATTTCAAGGTTTCGGGCCGCTATTACTTCGCGTTGATATATCCGATCCTCGCACCCGAGGATGCGCGGGGAGGCGGGTTAATTAGGGCCATGTTCGCAGATCCGGACAAAATGGACGATATCTGGCTCTACGAACCCGGGACGCGGCGAGTGCGCAGAGTGAATGTCTCGATAATGGACACTGCAGGCGGACCACAAAGCTTCGACCCCACCCATTATCAAGGCTGGAGCGGCAAGCCCGAGGACTACGATTTCAGCTTCCTGGGCGAGAAGACCATGCTGGCCGCAATAGACATACATCGCGGAGTTGACCTGCGCTGCCCGACCGACGGTGGCGCCAGTCACTGTCCGGATGCTTGGGAGATGCGCCATGTCTATGTAGTCGGGGCGCGGGAGCGCAGTGACCGGCTGTCGAGTCCGCTTTACGGCAAGCAGGTCATCTACATCGACTCGGAGGCCGACTTCCCGATGTACGTAGACCTGTACGATCGGGCCGGCCAGCTATTCATGAACTACACATCCTGGTGCAACTACTCTGATCGCGCGCAGCCTGATTCGCAAGTCGCCATCTACCCGTTCAAGCGCGAGTTCCAGGTGGGAGACTCGAAGGTCAACCTGCAGTCCGGGCTCTCGACCGTCTGCTACCATCCGTCAGCGGCCGCACCGACGCCCGAGTCGTGGTTCATCAACATGGGTGCCGTGAACCGCGCCTGGTTCACGACCGACGCGATGGTGAAGGCTGCCCAGGGCGGTCATGCGGGCAGTGGCGGCTAGAGCGTTGAAGCGGCTGGACGACATGGATTGGTACCGTTAGTTGTGGGGATTGCCAACCAAGTAAGCGCTCCGGACTGCTCGGGGGAGTATGAAAATGCCGAACATGGATTTGCGACTGGTTCGCCGCTCGGTGTCACCGGGCCTGTTACTGGCGGTGCTGACTTGTGGGATGTGCCTGTGGTCAACGATGGCGATGGCGACCATCACGCAGGGCGACTTCTCCATTTTCGGGAGCTTGAGCACCAGAGAGTCGGGCAGATGGGGTGAGGGCTCAGCCCAAAACGGCACGCTTTCTACCTTTACCCCTGCCCCAGGGACCGCAGGCAAAGTCCCTACCGAGACCGGCGGCAGCTTTGACTTCAACCATTGGGACCTGGTTCAGGCCCGCCAGATCGCCGACATCCGCCCCGACTATCAGTTCGTCAAGAACTACAGTGTGCTGGGCCGGTTCGACACGCTGGTGCTGAAGAACGCCGACTTCTTTGCGATCTACCGCGGATGGTACGACGCGTTCCCGGACATCAAGCACGAGGGAGTCGCCGAAACCGGCCGCGACTGGACCAGCTATACCGATCGGCAGAAGCAGGCGGAGTTCATTCGCGACGACCTGCGCGAGTACTACGGCCAGCTCAACTTCACCGACAACTTCTCGATGCGGGTGGGCAAGCAGCAGGTAATCTGGTCGGAAGCCGACGCGCTGTCGGGGACAGACGTTACCAATCCCGCCGACTTCCGCTACCACTGGGACCACTTCGAGGCGCCGGAGGACTTGCGCGAGAACCTGCGAATGGTGAAGTTCAATTACATCCTCCCCGACTTCCTCAAGACCACGAACAACGAGCTGGAATTCTTCTGGATCCCCGGCGACTGGGAGCATCCCGCACTGATCACCAACCTCACTGACGCGCGGTCACCGTATGCTGGGTTTTTGGCGCTGACCCCCGGCAACCCCGCGCCGTTTTTCCCGTTTTTCCCCGGCAGCTACAACGAGGAGGGGCAGCCGTTTCGCGACCAGGCGTTTCATGACCTCGACCAATATCCGATGACCTTCTCTTCCTCGCTGGGCGGTTACTTTCAGGGGCCCAACGTAATCCTCACTCAGAACAGGCCTAGCAACTCGATCAACAACAGCGAGTTCGGCGCCCGTTACTCGACGCTGCTGCCGATCGGCAATGGTCTCCAGACCAGCTTGATCTGGCTGTACGAGGCGCGCCAACCGAAGGTGGGTTTCTGCCAAAACTGCGGTGCGAGTACGCTGGCGAGGTATGGGTATGTTCCGGCAGTCGTCAACAGAGTTCTGCCGCCCGGCACGCTTCCAGCGGGAAACTTCTTCGTGAACGGCTTCGTGTTTCCGGCTCCGGCACCCGGCGTTCCGCTTGCCGGGGATCCTCTTAACTTTTCCCGGACAATCAGCTTGGTAAGCTTCCTGCACGAGGAGGACGTGCGGCAGAATTATTTCGACATCACGGGAACCTACTACGACAAGGATCTCACCGATATCGTCTATCGCTACGACTTCGAATACGCGCCCAAGATTGGGATCAACACATTCAATCTGTTCAGCAAGTATCCGACGTCGCAAGCCCTCTTGGCTGCTGACAATATCCCTGACAGCAGCGATTCGCGCTGGACCGAGTTTACGCGCTGGATCATTGCCGGCGACCGGCCGACTTACATCCCGTGGATATCCAAGCAGCACACCTTTCTCACCCTCCAGAATACGGTGACTTGGTATCCGGATCGTCCCGCCAATGCGGTCCCTGCCCTTTCGAGTTGGGGCAAGGTCCGCGAGATGAGCGACTTCACCTTCCTTTCCGCGGTCGACTGGCTGATGGGCGGCCAATTGACGGCACTCAACACCGCGGAGTGGGACTGGGACGACAATGTCGGCCTGCTTGAGTCGCTCAACAGCTACCGTTACTCGAGCAGCGTCGTGCTCGGCGTGAACGCGGTATGGTACCTGGGGCGCAGCGGCCGTTATACCGATCCGTTCGCGCTCAGCCGCGCGCAACGCGACAACGAAATCGAGTTCCGTTTCGCATACGAAATCTAATCGGGGATTGGGAGGCGCAAGGCGTAATATCGCTTCAAAACAGGCGCGTTTCGCGTGCCGTGAATCAATTGGCAGGGAGGAATTTCCAAATGTGGCAATCTCATTGGCCGCGTGCCCGACCGGGCTGACGCGGTGCGTGTCGAGTGACTGTTTGGCCGGATAACTTAAATTTATCAGCACAGGAGGGAATTGTGAGAACCCTACTTTCATTAAAAAGGATGCTGCTTCCGGCCGTCTCGGCCACGGGGGTGGCGACCCTGATCGCGGTTATGATACCGGCGGCTGCGCACGCCTTCTCAAGCCCTACTGTTCTTTCCAACACGGTCTGTCAGGGGAATCTTCAAGGCTCCACCGACGAGTCCATGCCGAACGGCCCCTTCGTAGCGCTCGGCTCTTATTACAAGATATTGAAGACCGACGTCGCGCCGTTCCGCGTGAGCGGGACGCTCACTTTTCAGCTGGGCTTCTATATGGATGCGTCATGTACTTCTTTGACTGTGGACGGCCAACCGGGTACCGATAATCAGGCTCCATGCGTACAGACCACGTTCGCCACAGGCACGGCCACCGTCTACAAAGGCAAAGACATCACCACCAAACTTCCCCCAACAACCCTTAACCTGACGTTTGCGCCCCAACTCCCGCAGCTCGATCCCCCGAACCCACCGGCGGCTCCGGGTTCGGACCCATTGAGCGGCTGCACGGCGACGGCCGTGGTCTACCCTATGGACGACAACAAGGGCAAGCCCGCCGACGCATCGAACATGACCTTCGCGGTGAGCTGCCCCAGCAGCGCGCCGGTTGGTAGCGGTGCGGTAATGACCATGGAGTGCGAGGCCCACTAGCAACGCATTGTCGGTTGGCGCGCTCGCGACGAGTTGAATCATGTAACGAGAGAGAGAGATTAACCAATGAGAACCAACAAAATTTTGAAAGCGTTTTGCCTTTCGGCGGCTTTGCTCCTGGTGAGCTTCACGGCGCGCCAGGCAACGGCCGCGACCGCGTGCAAAGCAAATGCCTATCCCAACTCATACCGCTGCACGGGGTGGGTTTCCAGCGGCCCCCTCCAGGGCCCCGTCAGCGCTACCCTACAGACCCTGATCTGCAACCTACCTAGCGCTACCAACACCTGCCTTACAAACAATGGGCTCTACACGATCACCTTCGCGACTGGTCAGACCGTGACGGCGAATTTTTTCGCGCCCATAGAGACATACGGCGGATGCACGACTACTTCCCCTGTGCCCGCCGCGGCGTCCTTCTGTCCTAGCTCCGTCCCGGCCGGCACCGCGGGCGCCGTGGGCACCACGTGGAGCCCCACCATTGTGAACTACAACGACAAGTGCACGAAAAGCAAAACCCCTTTTGCGTGCTGCACTGGTCTTAACGCGGGAACCTGCATATCCGCTCCATTCGCAGCCTCTACAACCGAAACTCTGACCAACGCGGTCTGCACGAAGGCGGGTGCTCCTTTCTCATGCTGCACGGGCAAGGCCACAGGGGCATGCGATAACATTTGCGTCATCGTGCCCCCTAGCAATAGCCCCCCGGGCACCGACACATGCAATCCCGCCAGCCAGAACTGCGTCCCGCTTGCCACTTACGCCAGCGCCGGCAAAGGGTATACGTGTCCGGCGGGCGCGGTATGTATGTATTCCTCGGAGGTTTCTGAGCCCGGGGTAGGCTACTTCCAGTTCGGAACCGACCTCAGCGGCAATTCGACTGACCTCACCGGATGCTCTCAGTGGATTCAGTTTTCGGGTAACGCAGCCGAGACGGCCTTCACGGCCGGAAACATTGGCCCGCTGACGGGCACTTGTAGCTTGGCGGGGACAGCGATCACTCTTGCGTGTGCGGGAACCCCGCAATCGTAACCGTGTAGCTGCGGTCTAGCTGGTAGGAAAGGCTGACAAACGGCGGCTGGGAGCGGCGAGGCTCGCAGCCGCCGTGTTTTTCCCCGGCGACGGTCCGCCCTGGCGGTTTCGTTGGTGGTCATCAACCAGCCGATCTACGCCGATTTCTCGGTCCCGAAAAAGAGGCGGTCGGCGGGCATCCTTCGGCTCCGCTCAGGGCAGGCTCCGGCCAGCCCCGCTGGTTATTGAAAAACGTTCAGCGAGCCGGAGCGGAAGCCGCAGAGGTCGAGGGCGACGAAGCGGAAGCCGATACGGCGGAACTGATCGTCGATTTGCCCGCGCAATTCCAGCAGCCGCCCCATCTGCGAGGGCTCGATCTCGATTCGGGCGACCTCGCCGTGGTAGCGCACGCGCGCGACCTCGAAGCCGAGCGCATGCAGAAGCCTCTCGCCTCGCGCCACCTGGTCGAGAGCCTCGGGCGTGATCGTGGTGCCGTAGGGGAAGCGCGACGACAGGCATGGCGACGCGGCGCGGTCCCAGGTCGGCAGCATCAGCCGTCGCGACAGCTCCCGCACCTCGGCCTTGGCCAGTTCCGCCTCGACCAGCGGATGGCGCACGCGCTTTTCGGCGGCGGCCTTCATCCCGGGCCGGTAATCGTGCAGATCATCGAGGTTCAGGCCGTCGAAGATCTCGTCGATCCCGAGTTCCTGCGCCCTGGCTCGGCAGATCTCGAACAGGTTGGTCTTGCACAGGTAGCATCGGTCGATCGGATTGGCGGCGTAGCCCGGGATCGCGAGCTCGTCGGATTCGATCACGAGATGGCGCGCGCCGATCGTCCGCGCCATCCGGAGTGCGCTCTCGCGGTCCTCGTCGGGCATCGTGGGCGAGGTAGTGGTAATCGCAAGCACCCGCTCGCCGGCCGCGTCATGGGCGACCTTGAGGACGAGGGTTGAATCGACGCCGCCCGAGAACGCGACGATCGCGGACCGGATCGGCGCGAAGATTGCGCGCAGGCGTTCGAGTTTCGCATCAATCGCTTCCATCGCAGATCCCCGCGCCGGCGGTTCAGATTCCTTGGGCTTCGAACAGGTCGGTGGTGAGGTAGCGCTCGCCGGTGTCCGCGAAAATCGCGGCCACCAGCTTGCCCTTGCCCAACCGCCGCGCGACTTGAAGCGCCGCACAGCAGGCGGCGCCGGATGAGATGCCGACCAGCAGGCCCTCCTCGCGGGCGAGCCGGCGCGAACACAGGGTGGCATCCGCGTCGCTGACCGCGATTACTTCGTCGTAAACCTTCCGGTCGACGTTCTCGGGGATGAACCCCGCGCCGATTCCCTGGATCTTGTGGAAGCCCGGCTCTCCGCCCGACAGCACCGGCGAGTTTTTGGGCTCGACCGCAACGATCAGGAGCTTGTTCCTGACGTGTTCGCGCAGGTAGCGGCCGGTACCCGTGATCGTGCCGCCGGTGCCGACGCCGGCGACGAACGCGTCCAGACGCCGGAGCTGCTCCAGCAGTTCGGGTCCGGTGGTTGCGTAATGCACCTGCGGGTTGGCCGGGTTGCTGAACTGCTGTGGCATGAAGTAGCCGGGGTTATCGCGCACCAGCTCCTCGGCCTTTGCGACCGCGGCGTGCATCCCGTGCGTATCGGGGGTGAGCACCAGTTGCGCGCCGTAGGCGACCAGCAGCGAGCGCCGCTCCTCGCTCATCGTGTCGGGCATCGTAAGGATCAGCTTGTAGCCCTTGACCGCGGCGACCAGCGCGAGTCCAATTCCGGTGTTGCCCGAAGTGGGCTCGACGATCGTGTCGCCGGGCTTGAGCTTTCCCTCGCTCTCGGCGCGCTCGATCATGGCCAGGCAGATGCGGTCCTTGACGCTACCGCCGGGGTTGTAGTTTTCGAGTTTGACCCAGACTTCGGCGTCGTTTTTCCCCGGCAGCCGGTTGAGGCGCACCACGGGAGTGTGTCCGATCAGTTCGAGCGGCGAATGGGCAACGCTTACCGGCATGCGCGCAATTCTATCGGCACCGCCGCGGGCCGTAAACCACGTGCCTTTGCGACAGGATCGTTAGTGCGGTGCACGAGGACGAGGGTTCTGCTAACAGAGCGATCATAGTGGCGGCCGCACCATCAGGGCAGGCTTCGCCCTCCAAACGGAGCACGAGTGGGCGCGTCCTGGTCATCTTTCCGGGCGCGCTCGGGGACCTGATCTGCTTGGGACCGGCGTTGCGGGCGCTCGGGCGACGCCATCGCGGGTTGTCGCTCGAGCTGATGGCGCGTGAGGAGCTGGCGCGCTTTGCGGTCGGCAGGATGGGCGTCGCGCGCGGGCATTCGATCGATCGGCGCGAGGTGAGTGGTCTCTTCGCCGAGTCGGCCGAACCGGCAAACTTTCGTGAGCCAGCAAGCCGCGACAGCGGAGCGCAGGAGGTAAGCACTGAAATAGGCACCGAGACGCAGGAGTTTTTCGCCGCCTTCGATCGAATCTACTCGTTCTTCGCAAGCCGCCATCGGCGATTTCGCGACTCACTCACAATCGCGTCAAGCGGGGCGGCGAGTTTTCATCCGTTCCGTCCGGGCGGTCCGGGCCATGTCGCAGCCGCTTATCTGCGTTCGCTCGGAGAGCATAGCTCGGTGGTCGAGAGCCGGATCGAGCTGCTCGCGGATGATATCGAGGCGGCCGCGCGGCGGCTCGAGCGCCACGGCCTGGTTCCCGGCGAATTCGTTCTTCTGTTACCGGGCAGCGGCAGCCCGGCGAAGAACTGGCCGCCTGAGAAATTCGCGCAGCTCGGTGAGGCGCTGGCTGCGCGCGCGGGTGGCGCGGTGGTGCTCGGACCGGCCGAATCCCGGCTGGAAGCGATCTTTGCGGCGCGCGGGCTCCCGGTGATGAAGGAGCTGGAGCTCGGGGAGGTGGCCGGGATCGCCGCGGCGTCGGCGGCCTTCGTGGGCAACGATTCGGGACCGTCGCATCTGGCGGCGGCGACCGGCGCCCGCGGCGTGGTGCTGTTCGGCCCGACCGATCCCGATCGATGGCGCCCGCTGGGGCGGGTGACGATCCTGCACCGCACGTCGCTGGAAGGGATCGAGACTGCGGAAGTTCTTCGCGCGGTTGTCTGAAGACGGGCGGGTACGGGCACCGCTCCATTGAGAAAAACCCCACTTGGCCAGTGGGGCGGGCTAACTTTCGCCGTTTCCGCGAGCAAAATTATGGTTACGTTGACTGCGAGAATACCGTATTCTAGCTTCGAGTTGCCGCACGAGAGATGAGTAACCTGTTCAAGACCACCTTCCTTTTGGGCGCCCTGACCGGCCTGATCATGCTGCTGGGCGGAATCCTGGGAGGGCGCCACGGCGTCGAGTTTGCGTTCGCGATCGCCGCGGTGATGAACCTCGTCAGCTACTGGTGGTCGGACAAGATTGTGCTCAGGGCCTACGGCGCGCGCCCGCTCGGCCCCTCAGATGCGCCCGAGCTTAACGCGATCGTCAACGAGCTTGCGCAGGCGGCGCAAATCCCGATGCCGCGCCTTTACCTTATCGACAGCGACACGCCCAACGCATTCGCCACCGGACGCAATCCGTCGCACGCCGCGGTCGCCGTGACGCGCGGGATCATGCGGATGTGCAACCGCGAGGAGCTCAAGGGCGTGCTCGGCCATGAGCTCTCGCACGTGATCAACCGCGACATCCTGACCAGCTCGATTGCCGCGACGCTGGCCGGGGCGGTGATGATGATCGCGACTTGGGCGCGATGGGCGGCGATCTTCGGCGGTATCGGCAGCGACGAGGACGAGCGCGGCGGCATAATCGGGCTGCTGCTGATGTCGATTCTGGCACCGATCGCTGCCACGCTGATCCAGCTTGCGATCTCGCGCACCCGCGAGTACCAGGCCGACGCCAGCGGGGCGCGCCTGGTCCACAACCCGATGTACCTGGCCAGCGCGCTGCACAAGCTCGAAGCCGCCAACCAGCGGCTCCCGCTGGAGGCCAGCCCGTCCACCGCCCATCTCTTTATCGTCAACCCGCTCAGCGCCGAGGGCGCGATGCGGCTGTTCTCGACCCATCCGCCGACCGAGGAAAGAATCCGCCGCCTCGAGCAGATGGCGGCCAGCGGCAACTTCTAATGCCGGCCTGACGATGGATACGCCGGAAGAAAAGGGGCGCGGCTTCAAGGTGGACGATCGACGCCGCTTCTCGCCCGAGGGCGAACTCAAGCCCGAACATCGCCAAAGCGAAGCGGAGCCGGTCCCCGCGCAGCAGGCGCCGAAGGCCGAGGCGCCGCCGCACCAGGAGGAGGCCGGGGCGCATCCCCAGGCGCACGAGGCACTGTCCGAGATGACCTTCTCGGCCTTTATCGTGGGGCTCTCGACCCAGGCGCTGGTCCATCTCGGCGAGATTCCCGATCCGGTCACCGGCAAGCCATCGCGCGATCTGCCGGGCGCGCAGCAGCTAATCGACATCCTCGGGCTGCTGCAGCAGAAGACCGAGGGGAACCTCGACGCCGACGAGCTGCATCTGCTCGATACGATTCTCTTTGACCTGCGAATGAAATACGTTGAAATAGCGCGGCAGGGCGCCCGCTGAGCGGGTCGCCCGGGGCCGCGGAGGTCGTTTCAGATGTTATCCAAGTTGGCAGGAGCCGGTGTTGTCCTTGCGACCGGTGCGCTGTTGTTCTCGGCGCCGACGGCGCGCGCCGAGCATCTTTGGAGCGAGGTCCCGGTCGCGCTCGATCAGACGCCGAAAGCCCGAACCCTTCCCGACTTCGTCGATCTGGCTGCGAAGCTCAGCCCCGCGGTGGTCAATATATCGACCGAGCCGGGCGGCGAATCCGAGTCCAGCGCTGAGGGTGAATCGGGCGGCGAGGGGTCGCCCTTCGAGCACTTCGGACACAAATCGCGCAGCCTTGGCTCCGGCTTTATCATCAACAAGGACGGTTACATCCTGACCAACGATCACGTGGTCGAAAACTCCAATGAAATAGTGGTGACAACCCGCGACGGCCACGAATACAAGGCCAAGCTGGTCGGGCACGACCCGAAGACCGACATCGCGCTGCTCAAGATCGACGCCCAGCGCGACTGGCCGGTCGCGCCGCTCGGCGATTCCAACGCGGTCGAGGTGGGCGAATGGGTGATGGCGATCGGCAACCCGTTCGGCTTCGACCATTCGGTCACCGCCGGGATCGTCAGCGCCAAGGGCCGCTTCATCCCCAACAACTACGACGACTTCATCCAGACCGACGCGTCCATCAATCCCGGCAATTCGGGAGGCCCGTTGATCGATTTGCGCGGTGAAGTGGTCGGCGTCAACTCCGCGATCTACACCCACACCGGCAGCAGCATGGGAATCGGGTTCGCGATCCCGATCAACCTCATCAAGGACGAGCTCGAACAGCTCAAGGAGCACGGCAAGGTGGTGCGCGGATGGCTCGGGATCTACGTGCAGAAGGTCACGCCCGAGCTGGCGGATTCGATGGGGCTGGGCGAACCGGGCGGGGCGCTGGTGGCCGACGTGCTCAAGGACGGGCCGGCGCGTGCCGCCGGAATCGAGCGCGGCGACGTGATCGTGGCCTATGACAATCAGCCGGTCACCGATTCGCAGGAGCTGCCGCTGCTGGTCGCGCGTACCCCGCTGGGACGCACCGCGACACTCAAAGTCGTCCGCAACAAGGCCGTCAAGCAGATGACCGTCACGATCACCGCCTCGCGCGAGGAAGAGATTGCCTCGGCGCGCGGCGAAAACCACGGGCCCGCCGGCCAGGCATCATCGACGGGCCTCTACGTCAAGGACCTCAGCGCCGACTTGGCCCGTGACATGGGATTGAGCGACAAGGACGGGGTGGTGGTCTCCTCGGTCAAGCCGGGCAGCTCGGCCGACGAGGCGGGACTCCGCGCGCGCGACATAATCCTGGAGGTCAATCGCCAGCCGGTGAAGGATGTCGGCGCCTACGAGCAGGCGCTCAAGGGCATGCCCAAGGACAGGATCGTGCTGCTGCTGGTCAAGCGCGAGGACGCCACGATTTTCGTGCCGCTGAAGCCGCCGGGCTAGCCGCGGCGGGCAGAGCCTAGCCCCCCGCGCGCGACCGGACGGCTCGCGGCAATCCAGATGTCCGTAGTACGAGCAATCAAGTACGCGCTGTTCAGCGTCTGCGCGCTGCTGCTGTTCGCGCTGCCGCCCGCGCTCTACTTCTTTTTCGTCTACTACCAATCGCTCGAGACCGAGGTCGTGACCCGCCTTTCCGGCAGACGCTGGGACATCCCTTCGCGCATCTACTCCGACTCAACCGTCATCTATACCGGCGAGAACCTGAAGGACCTGGGCTTCTTCGAGCGGCTGGCGCGGCTCAACTACCATCCGGTGGGCCCGGCCGGCAAAGTGAGCGCGCGCGGCGAGTACAGCTACGATCCGGCGCGCGCCAAGCTGGTGATCTTCCTGCACAGCTTCTCCTATCCGGACCGCAATTTCCCGGGCGAGCCGATCTCGATGCAGCTCTCGGAGGACGGCACGGTCGTCTCGATGCAGGATCCGCTCACCCATCACCCGATCTATTCGGGCGAGTTGGAGCCGGAGCTGATCAGCGGAATTTTCCAGGGCAGCTGGGAACAGCGGCGTCTGGTGCGGCTGTCGCAGATTCCGCCCGCCTTCGTTGACGCGATCCTCGCCGCCGAGGACCATCGCTTCTACCAGCATCACGGAATCGACCCGGTCAGAATCCTGAAGGCGGCGTGGGTTGATCTGACCTCGGGGCACGTTCGGCAGGGCGGCTCGACCCTGACCCAGCAGTTGATGAAGAACTTCTTCCTTGACAAGCAGCGCGACTGGCGGCGCAAGAGCAAGGAGGCGCTCATGGCCTACATCGCCGAGCGCCGCTACTCCAAGGACGAGATCCTCGAAAATTACATCAACGACATCTACCTGGGGCGGCGCGGCCAGGAGGGCATCTACGGCGTCTGGGAGGCCTCTGAGTTCTACTTCTCCAAGGAGCCGCGCGACCTCACGATCGGCGAGATGGCCACGATCGCGGGGATGATCAGCTCGCCCAACCGGCTCAACCCGCTGCGCCATCCCGACCTCGCCCGCGTGCGCCGCAACGAGGTGCTGGCGGCGATGCTCGGGGACGGCTACATCAGCAAGGCCGCTTACGATGAGGCGGTGGCCGAGCAGTTGCGCGCGCGCGAGGTCTACACCGAGAGCAACGACGCGCCGTTCTGGGTCGACTACGTCAAGCGGGAACTGGCCGAGCGCTATCCGCCCGACGTTCTGACCGGCGAAGGGCTGCGCATCTTCACCACGCTCGACGTGCATATGGAAAAGCTCGCCGAGCCCGCGATCGAACAGAATCTCGAAGACCTCGAAGCCAAGCATCCGCGCCTGCGGCGCAAGGAAGCCGACGACCGACTCGAGCAAGCGCTGATCGCGATCGAGCCGCAGAGCGGCAAGATCCGCGCGATGGTGGGCGGACGCGACTATCGCACCAGCCAGCTCAATCGCGTAGTGCAGTCCAAGCGGCAGCCCGGCTCCGTGTTCAAACCCGTCACCTACCTCGCCGCGCTGGATGAAACCTTCAACGGCGGTCCCGACCAGTTCCTGCCCAGCAGCTTTATCGAGGACGAGCCCTTCACCTGGCAATACGGCGACATGAGCTGGACGCCGAACAACTACAAGAACCGCTACTTCGGGCGGGTCACGCTCGAGTTCGCGCTCGAGGAATCGCTCAACTCGGCGACCTCGCGCCTGGCCAACGAGGTCGGACTCGATCGGGTTCGCGCGATGGCGGAGAAGTTGGGCTTCGGCGACCTGCCGCCCTACCCTTCGATCGTGCTGGGCGGGATCGAGGTCTCACCGATGCAGGTCGCGCACGCCTATGCGATCCTCGCCAACGGCGGACTCGAGGTGCAGCCGATCGCCGTGACCGAAGTGGTTGACAAGGACGGCCGGGTGATCGAGGGTCACGAGCTCAAGGCCGAGCAGGTGCTGTCGCCGCAAGAGGCCTATGCGATCGATTTCATGCTCGAGCAGGTGATCAATCATGGCACCGGCCAGGGCGCGCGCCGGCTGGGCTTCACGCGGCCGGCAGCGGGCAAGACCGGCACCACCAATGACGAAAAAGACGCCTGGTTCGCCGGTTTCACTCCCAACCTGCTCGCGGTGGTATGGACCGGTTTTGACAAGAAGGAAGACCTGGGGCTGACCGGAGCGCAGGCGGCGCTACCGTGCTGGACCGCCTTCATGAAAGCCGCCACCGCGGCGCGTCCGGCGCCGGACTTCGCTATACCGCCCGGCGTGGTTGTGGAAAAAGTCGATCCGCTCACCGGCTACAAGGCTGGGCCATTTTGCCCGATGACGGTGGAAGGCGTATTCCCAAAGGGCATGGAGCCCACCCAAGTCTGCCCGTTCCATCGCTCGCCGCTGCCGATGGCCGCCTCCGATCACGGCGGCGCGCCGGAGCCGGACTCCGACCCGAACGATTGATGAAGGCCCGCACGAACCCGCCGTCCTGGACGGTCGCGGCGCTCGCGGGGCTGATAGTCGCGCTTGTCGCGCCGGTTAACTGCGCCTTTGGCTATTCGCTCCGCCTCGCGCGGCTGAGCGAGGAGCCGTTGGGGGCGGTCGATATGCCGGCGACGCCTGCGGCGACGGCGACCCCGGGGGCCGAATCGTCCGCGACGCCTGCGGCGCTGCCACCGACCACGACGATTCCCGCCGGCGTAGCGCCGGCGGCCACTGTCGCGCCCGCGACGGGTCCGGCGGCGGGCGAGCCCGCCTCGGCCGCCTCGCCTGCTGCCGGGGCAGAGCCGCCGCCCGAGGCGGCGGCGCCCACCGGCGGCAGCTCGGGCGAAACGCCCGAGTTGCCGCCGATTGAGGCGGGCAGCGCCCTGACCCTGCAGGTCAGCGACTCGCCGCTAACTGGCCTGATCGACAGCGCTCCCAACCCGGCGCGGGCCGCTTCGATGCGGGTGACCGAGCAGGCCCGCAAAGAGATCCTCGGGGGCAGCAGCGACGACGCAATCCGGTCGCTCACCGGCGCGCTTTCGATCGATTCCAGCAACCCCTACGCGTATTTCTACCTGGGCCGCGCCTATCTGGCGAAGAAAGATTACAAGCAGGCGCTGACATTCTTTCAACGCGCCGAGATCGGTTTCGGATCCGATCCGCTATGGCTCGGCGAGACGATCACCTTCGAGGGCTCGGCCGATGAACAGTCCGGCGATACCAGCGCGGCGCTTGCCGCCTATAAACGGGCGCTCGATGGCGCGCCGAACAACCTGATGGCGCGGGTCGGTTGCGGCCGGCTCTCTGCGACGGTGCAGCCCGACGCGACGCTCTCACCCGGCACAGAGGGCGTGCCGCCGGCCCCGGGCGCGACCGGGGTCGAGCCTCCGCCCGAGTCGCCGGGCCCCGAAAGTGCCCCGTCCGAATCGGCGCCCCCCGTCGCGGAAGAACCATCGCCTCGCTAGCCCAAGGCTCGAACCGCAGAAGGTGTCAACTCGATGATAACCCTTCGATGCTGATACTTGGGATTGAATCCTCGTGCGACGACGACGCCGCAGCGGTGATCGAGACTGTGCGCCCCGGCGAGGCGATCGTGCGGGCCGGCACCGTCGCCAGCCAGGACGATATCCACAGCCCTTACGGCGGCGTGGTGCCGGAGCTGGCGTCGCGAAACCACGTCATCACGATCCTGCCCGTAATCGAGCGCACCCTGACGATCGCCGGATGCGGCCTGCGCGACCTCGACGCGATTGCAGTGACGCGCGGCCCCGGCCTGGTCGGCTCGTTGCTGGTCGGCCTGATGTGCGCCAAGGGGATAGCCCAGGCGACCGGGATGCCGATGGTGGGGGTGAACCATATCGAAGGCCATCTGCTCGCCCCGCTGCTCGAGTATCGCGTGGATATGCCGTTTCTGGCGCTGGTGGTTTCAGGCGGCCACACCGCGCTCTTCATGGTCGAGGACTTCGGCCGCTATCGCCGCCTCGGCCAGACCCGGGATGACGCCGCCGGCGAGGCCTTCGACAAGGTAGCCAAGCTGATGAACCTCGGCTATCCGGGCGGCAAGATAATCGACCAACTCTCTCATCGCGGAAACCGCAAGCGGGTCAGGATACCGCGCGCCCGCGTCAAAGGCGCCCCGCTCGATTTCAGTTTCAGCGGCGTCAAGACCGCGGTCGCCTCCTTCCTGAAGAGCGAGGCGGCGCCTGCGACCCCGCCCGAGGATCTCGCCGCAAGCTTCCAGGAGGCGGTGGTTGACATGCTGGTCGGCCCGACAATCGCGGCGGCGCGCGAGACCGGTGTGGACACGATCGTGCTGACAGGCGGGGTGGCGGCCAATTCGCGGCTGCGCGCGCGGCTGGGCGAGGCGGCTGCTGCGGAAGGCCGCCGGCTGATCGCGCCCTCGATTCAATACTGCACCGACAACGCCGCGATGATCGCGCTGGCGGGCAGCTACCGCCTGATACGCGGCGAGCGCGATCCGCTCACGATCGACGCGCAAGCCACGTGGCCGCTCTAGGGGACCCGCGCTTGCCAGCCAAAGCCGCAAACTATCGAGCCGCACGAACCCGATCCACCCACGCACCCGCTCCGGCGCTTGCCGCATCTGGAGTCCGCCCGAGCAAGAGCAAAGGTCAGAACTTCCTGGTTCAGGGCGCGGTGGCCGATCGAATTGTCGCGGCGGCGGCGCTCAAACCGGACGACGAGGTCGTCGAGATCGGGCCGGGGCTCGGGATTCTGAGCGAGCGTATCGCCGCTTGCCCGGTCCGGCGCCTGTGCCTGGTCGAACTGGATCCACGCCTTGCCGCGGCCTTGAGGGAGCGATTCCATTGCGCCGCCGACGTGGAGGTAGTCGAGTCCGACTTTCTCAAGCTCGATCTCCCGGCACGGGTGATGGCGGGCAGTCGCCACCGGCGCGGGGACGCCCGCCCCACTAAGATCAAGGTAATCGGCAACCTGCCGTTCAACGTTGCCGGCGCGATCCTGCGCAAGCTCTGTGAATCGCGACATCTGATCTCGCGGATGGTGCTGATGTTTCAGCGGGAAGTTGGCGAGCGGATTCGCGCTCATCCCGGCACAGAGGGTTACTCGGCGCTGAGCGTTTACAGTGCGCTGTACTGGGAGATCGAAGCGCACTTCAGAGTCGCGGCCGGGAACTTCCATCCCCGCCCCAAGGTCGATGCCGAGGTGATCGTGTTCGCGCCGCGTCCGGCGCCGTTCGAGCCCGAAGAGGAAGGAGCGCTGCTCAAAGTGATCCGGGCCGCGTTCTCCAGCCGCCGCAAGACTGTGCGCAACGCGCTAAAGGGCGCCCTGAAAGTTTCCCCTGCCGAGGTCGAGCGCGCGCTCTCGGACGCGTCGATCGATCCCGCGTGTCGTGCGGAAACCCTCGCGGTAGCCGATTTCGTCCGGCTCGCTCGCGCGCTTCGAGCCATCCTTGCCAGCTATCTGGCCAGAGCGGATTAGGGCCGGACCGGGCGCGGGTGCAGGTCTTCCAGCCGCTCCGGGAGGCCGCAAGTGCGCTGGTTCAGGGGTCTGCGCCAGCGCTTGTCTCGACCTTAAGCGCGGTCACCTGGACTTCTTCGCGGAGGCCCATTTGTTCAGCGGTCATAGCGTCTGCCTTCGCCTTGTCGTAGAGACGATTCAATTCCGGTTGGAGGGCCAAGAGTGCCGCAATCCGCTGAATCATCGAGCGAAAATGTCTCGTCTCCGCGGCAGTCAAAGGTTTCCCGGATCTGTCGGCAGCCTTGCGATACCCGAGCCACTTCTTGAGCACAGGATAGCCCCCCAGCTCGAACCGCCAGACCGCCCGTGGGACATTGGAGAAGAATACCCGCTCGTTGATGTAAAGTTCGCCGGTATCTGCCCCCCACTGTGGAAGCGGTTTCTCTTCCTCATCTCGGAATTCGCGCGGAACCCAACGGCCTCTCGCTGCGCCATAGTATGTCACGGTTATCGCGAGATCCGCGGGCGCGATGACCTTTGCCCCTAGCTTACGCGGGACGCCCAAGGCTGCCGTCCTCTCTTGACCCAGAATGTCTCTCACGGTCGGTTCCGCGTCCGCTTGAGGATCAAGCAGCACGCGAACTCGCTGACCGACTCGACCGATCTCTTCAGCCAGATGGCGCTCTCGCGGGACCGGGATGTGAGCCCAGTCCTGGGACAGGGCCTCGCTATGGTCGTCTCCGTAGGCCGGTGCGTGAAGGATGGTCAAGGCGCAGCGGAACAAGAGAGCGACTGCCGCTTTGGCTGCTTTGCTCTTGAGATCTCCCTCAAGGCCCCAAAGTTCCCGGAGCTCCTGCCACGCTCGCAATGCAAGGTTTGCCTCTCGCGCTGTGACTAGCGAGCCGGGCTTCAACTCGCGCGGGAAACACACAACACCGCGATCGTACACGTGGAGGTCGGCCAGAGTCTCTATCAGCAGTGGCCTTGTCTCGGAGGGGCGGCGGGGTTGCGGAACGGTCAGCAGAAACTCGTTGTCGCGCAGGGCCTCTCCGTATTCGGGTCGTCGCTCGTTGAGGAGCTTACCTTTCGTCTCGTAGTAGATCCATCTTGAGTCGAGTGGAAACACCAAATACTGCCGAATTCGGTCATCTCGATACGTAGACTTGTTTCTTAGAAACTGCCACAGTCTTTTCGGCTCATACCGCGCTCGCTCCTCAAATAGCGCAGGGTACGATTTTGCCAAGCGGCGGACATCGTCATCAGAAAAATACTCTCGCATCCTCACCGCAAGCGCCGCCTTGTCAGTGTCGATAATGCTCCCCTCAAGCCCCCGGTTGGGATTCACGCCCTGGTAAAACGTCGGAAAGAGTTCATCCAAGGCTGGCCAGGCCTCGAAACCGACATTGAAGTCTCTCGGGGCAAACATCCAGCGGTTTTTTCGAGACGGATAGAATCTTTCATATTCCCGCGGCCCCTCTGGGCGTTCTGCATTCTGCAGCCTCGCGGCGTTTCGTATCGCCCCACTCACCCATCTCAAGAGACTCAAGTAGGGCACGCCGCTTATCTGCTGCCTTACCCCAAAAGTCCCGGTAATGGATAGTCGTTCTTTCTGGCCCGCTAGCGGCATCTTGGCGCTTGAGCAAGGTCGAGACGCTTACGCCGACTTTGTTACCGCTGCTACCGCCGGAGCTGAATATCGTCTCGCACGAGCCTCCCCATGGTGTGCGCTCGCTGGCCAGCCGATTACCGTGCAAATTGTCGATCCAGACCTCATGGAAGTTCGTAACGAGAGATTCGCGCATCCGGGGGTGCGACCGGCCTGTCAGGTAAGAGGAGTTCGAGATGTAAGAAACTATACCGTAGTCTGCCTTCTCACCGATCCGCTTTTCTGCCAATCGAAAGAAGCGAATGTACAAATCGTCAAGAAGTTGCTTCCGGACGCCCCACTCCTTGTAGAGCAGGCTTTCACCATACTGGACCATGACCGCTGCGCCGTTTTCATCGCGCACCACGTTCCCTCTGCGGTCGCGCCTTTCGCGCCTGCGGATCCCTTTGTAGTGGTCCACGAGATCCTGTTCCTCTTCCAGCGCCGTCCCTGCGAAGCGGTAGTAGGGCGGATTTCCCAAGATCACTATGATTTTCGCTTCATCCTTCACCGACTTTGCGCGGTCGTGTTCCTCCTGCAGTTCCGGGAAATTGAGCTTGACCTGCTCTGGGCCGCCCCAGCCGGTCAGAGCGTTTGTGAGGAATATGGCCGGCCGCGATCTAGCCGATGGAGGAGTGCCCAGATCATCGAGCATGAGGTAAAGCTGCAGGTGGGATATGACGAACGGGGCCGTCAGAATCTCGAATCCGATTATGCGGGAGGCGATCGCGGCCCCTATTTCAGCGCCAAGAAGCGCTTCGTCACCACGCGCTCGGATCTCCTTGGCAATACATCGCACCACCTCCAGCAGATAGGCACCTGTGCCACAGCACGGATCAAGAACCACGACTCTTGACTCTGCAAAGCCACGGGGGCAGCCGAGTTCACTGCGTAGGAGCCGATCGATCTTCTTGACTTGGTACCGAACGATCTCGCGTGGCGTGTACCAAACGCCGAGTCTGTCACGTAGATCCGGATCGAAGGCTTCCAGGAAGGGTTCATAGAAGTACGTGATCGCAGCGGATGTGCTCAGGTCTTCGTTATGATCCTCGTCAAGTTGCGAATAAGTAAACCTGCTGAAGAAGAGATCTCTCTCAACTCGGCCCAGGGTTGCCGCGGCGCGGTCAAGGTGCGGCGCAAGACCCAGTTCGGCGAGTCGATCAGGGTGCCTAAACTCATAAAACAGTTTGCCGAGGAATGGTATTCTTAGGTATCGGTCTAGCCTTTCCCACTCGAAGACCCTTCCGTCCTTTGCTCGGTGCCAGAGAGTCCAACCCGCGAAAAGCGCGTAGAATGCCGTCTGGATCAACGAGGAACAGAAGAAATCAAAGCCCTCTCTCTCCTGGAATGTAAGACCGAGGGCCTCCCGATAGTCCTCCAAAAGCCCAGCAACCGCGTCGAAGCGCTTCGGGAGGTCCTCTTTCGCGCGAACAGCTTGCAACGCGAGAATCCTGGCGAGCGAAGCTGGATCGGAGATTGGCGCAAATTCCGTGACAGCTTGCTCAAGCAGGTCCGCAAGCTTTTCCATCGCCTCAATCGGAATCGGGCCCTCGTTCCTTAGCGCCTCTTGGGAGGGCCACAGATCCACAACTTCCAGAAGCACACGGTCAGAAGGGGCGACTGGGACTCCCGGTATTCGCTTGTAGCCTGGTCTGCACGCGAGGAGGCCGAACGCCCTAATATTCGCGACGATCACTACACCGGTTTGATTGAGATAGCGCCCGACTTGGTCGTCACGGTCCTGAGAGGCCGCGATCGCGGCGATCTCGACACCCGGCAGCTTCACCTCCGCGACTAGCGAAACGAAATCGCCACGATCGTAAATGGCAAGATCTGGATAGTCCGCTCCGGTGCTACCATCGCGTCGCTCGCTAGTAGTGGTTCGCACCTCGAAGGGAAGGCGCCTTAGAGCAAAAAGCTTCGACCACAGGTCCTTTATGTGCGGATAGTACGTTTCTTCCCGCGTCGAAGCCGCGCGGAAGAGCTTGACAACCTCCTCTCCAAAAGACGACGCAATCACGTTGATGGGGTTCACTTCGCCCTATACCGCCGTGAACGAATGAAAAACTGACTCGCGCGGCTCATTTGTCGTGCACGAGACAGGATGGTAGCGTTTCGGGCGGGTTTTTGCACCGTCCCGGTGCGGACGACGCTTGCCGATGCCGAGGGCGGCTGACCAGCTCATGCGAAGCTCTTTTTCCATTGAAGTGAACCATGCCTGAGCTGCCCGAGGTCGAGTCGCTGCGCAGGATGCTGGCGCGGTCGGTGGTCGGCCGCACGATCGTCGCGGCAAAAGTGACGGAGCCGCGACTTCGCCGCCGGGTGGCGCCCGCACTCGCCCGCGCGGTCGTGGGACGCAGGATCGAGGGCGTCGGGCGCCGCGCGAAGTACCTGATCGTGCGGCTAAGCGGCGGCGACGCGATAATCGTGCATCTCGGGATGAGCGGCACGCTGACCCATCGCGAGTCACGTGCCGGCAGCGACCGCACCGGTTCGCGCAATCCGCCGGACGGCTTAAGCGGCCTGCCCGACCCCGCTCACGATCACGCCGTGCTCGATCTCGACGACGGGAGCCGGATAGTCTACAACGATCCGCGCCGGTTCGGGCTGCTGAAGCTAATTCCCCTCGACGGGCTGGCCGCGTCCGAGGAGCTGCGCGCGCTCGGGCCCGAGCCGCTCAGCCGCGCTTTCGACGCCGCGTATCTGGCGGAGAAGGCGCGCGGTCGCCGGGTCGCGATCAAGAACCTGATCATGGACCAGCGGGTCGTGGCAGGAATCGGCAATATCTACGCCGCAGAGATCCTGTTCCGCGCCGGCGTGCGTCCCGCGCGGCGCGCCGGGCGGCTCAAGCGCGCCGAGATCGAGCGAATCGTCGCCGCAGCGCCGTGCGTACTCAAGGAAGCGATCGGGCGGCGCGGCACCACCTTTCGCAGCTATCGCGATTCGCGCGGCCATCCGGGCGGATTCGCGGGCCGCCTCAGAGTCTACGGGCGCGAGGGCGAACCCTGCTATAGGTGCTCGACCCCGATTCGCAACTTGACGGTCGGCCAGCGCGCGAGCTTCTTTTGCCCGCGATGCCAGCGCTAGTTTAGTTGAACCCGACTACTCGTTGCCGCCGCAGTGATGCGCACCAGAGCAGCGGGCGAGCCACCCGACAGGATGAGATTTCGCTCGATGAGGTGGAGAAGATTTTGATTTAGCCGCGGCGTCAGCCCTTCGGCTTCCCTGCCCCGCCTTCAGGCCGGAACGTACCGCTTGATCGAGATGCCCCGCGCGTGCTCCCGCGTTTTCGCCACGTCGTAGGCGAGCTGCATCCGGAGAAGGTGGTCCATGTCCGGGCCGAACGCCTTTTCGATGCGCAGCGCCATATCCGGCGTCAGCGCGGCCTTGCCGTGCAGAAGGTCGGAGAGCGTGTCGCGGCGCACTTTCAAAATTTCCGCCGCCTTCGACACGTTGAGGCCGAGGGCTTCGACGACTTCGGTTTTAATCAGGTCGCCCGGATGGGGCGGGTTCTTCATGGGCATTTCGGCCTCCTTAGTGGTAGTCGATCAGGTCAATATCGCTGGTGGTATTCGTCTGTTCGTCGTAGCGGAAAATCAACCGCCAGTTTCCGGTAGTGGGTCAGTTTGACGCAGGGTCTACACGAGCTTTGCGCTTTTGTCATTCCCGCGCGTGGCTGCCGCGCGAGGAATCCCGGATTCCGAGACGCGCGTGCAGAGGCGGGCAGTCGCCACCGGCGCGGGGACGCCCGCCCCACTTCAGATTTTGGGGCATTTTTCTGTAGTGGGGATTTTTCTGTAGTGGGGCGGGCGTCCCTGCCCGCCCTTTGCGGCTCTTCCTACTCCCCGCTCAGATCCTCCCACTCCGGGTTCGTCGACTCGATGCTCTTCCGCCCCCGCGTCATGCGCTTGATCTCCTTGTCGCGGGCGATGGCTGCGCTGATCTCGCCGAACTCCTCGCAATAAACCAGACGGTTCACGTTGTAGCGGGCGGTGAAGGAGACCCGGCTGCCCCTGCTGGTGCTCGAAGACGCGGCGTTCGAGGTCGTTGGTGACGCCGGTCTAGAGCGTCCTTGACAGACTGCTCATGACGTAGACCCAGTAGCTCCGCTCACGCATGCAAGGCGGTTCGGCGCAAAAGACCGGGATTCTTCGCGCGGCAGCCACGCGCGAGAATGACAGAAAAAACTTCGGGCATACAACCAAACCCAAACTGACCCACTACCGACCGGGCGTCCCCAAGTTTCCTCGATATAAATATTTTTTTGGAATCGTGCAGCCTGGGTGATCCCCCTCCCGGATCGACCCCCTTGCGCTTGCTACCCCCCCCTGAGCACCGCACCGTATCGGTCACGGGATCGGATGGCCGCCGAACAGCGTCGGATGAAGCATCACGATCAGCACCGTCACTGCCACGCCGATCCCGATCGCAAGCCATGGGGTGTCGGCGCCGGTCCATCGCTGGCGCCCGTCCCATAGCGCGGCGCCCGGAAAGAACGAAGTCCGAACCACGAAACCTCGGTAGGAATCGCCCAAGTCGCGCAGCTTGCGGCGGTCCTGATGCAATCCGCCCAGGATGCCGAGCGCGGGGAACGTCGCGAAGAACAACAGGTCGCCGACGAAACCGTTCATCATCATGTGCGCGAAGCCGAACAGGGCAAACGCCGTGAAACTTGGATGGCGGGTGAGCTTGAGCACGCCGCGCGCCGAAAAGCCGCCGAGGCGCCCGGCCATGCTCGAAGGGTTGGGGCCGGCGAGCCCGGCCACGAACAGGACGAACGCGGCGAGCATCATCAGCCACGCGAGCCATCTGAGCGGAGGCACCGCGCGCAGGTTCCAGAGCATCGGCCCGGCGTGCTTGTGATGGGCAAACACGATCACCAGCGGGACGAAGGTTGCCAAACTGACTATCGAATAGACTCCGCGATAGGGCTGCTCGCCGATCGCGGCGGCCAGCCGGGAACGAATTGCGGCCGAGGAGATGCCGAGATGGGTGATCAGGAAAAGAGCGGCCCACAACCCGATCAGCGCAACAGCGTCCATAGGCGTGCACCTCGTTTCAGGACTTAAGCCACGCACTCCAGACACCGGGCAACTCCCCGGTCCAGGCGAGCGCAGCCTGAGGAACTCAGCTATTACAGCGCCGGCCCGCAGGAATCAAAGGCCTCACATCGGGAGGACCGATGGGGTTATAAGGCGACATCACCGATCTTCCGCGGGGCCAAGCGACACCGCTCAACCAGGTGCTCCTCCAAATGCCGGGGGTCGCCCTCGATCAGAACCAAGAGATTCACGTCCGCGGCGAGCACGCGGGGATCCAGTACCAGGTGGGAATCGTGGTTTGGCTTCTGGCAGGGGGAGCGCGAGAGGGATCTCCCCCTCGCTATCGCAGGGAATATCTAACCCGTTTCTCGGGTGGCGTCGAGGGGTTACGGCAACGAGATCGGCACGGCGGCAGGGTATGCGGCACAGAAGCCTTGATCGCCCTGACCAGCATCCGTCCAAAACGCCGTGTGCCGCGGAACGGCCGTGCCCTCAAAAGACTCTCCAAGCGCGCAGTGACACGTGGCTACCGGCACGGCATTGACAAATGCCTCCGGGTCACAGACGAAGCCGAAGCAGTTGACACTGTCATCTCCGAGATTGAGGCTTGCCCGGCAAATTTGCTTTGGGGCCAAGGCTGCGGGGCCGCTTTGCGCCCATCCGTTGATCGCCTGCGGAATATACTTCGTAGTGGTATAGATCGACCAGAGCTCGTCCTTCGAAGGCGGTTTGCAAGAACCACTCATGCTGCCTCCGTTCACGTCGGCGATAGCCTGACCGTAAAAGATCGGGCAGATGCAATCAGCCTCCGGGAAGTCCGCGGTACCGCCGCTGGTGACGTTCACCGTAACTATTCCTCCAGTCGGTGTACAGGTGGAGGCCGCACACAGAGCAAAATAGCCATTGCACGACTTGTAATGGTGACCGGCTGCGGCCACGGCGACCCCGCCGAACGGCGAACACACCATAAGGATGGACCACAGGCCAAATATTATCTTTAAACGGGAAACCGCCTTGTGCCAGTGAAAGGTCAATTTTTTGAGGTAAATGGGGAGCTCAGCGGGCGACTGTGCGGCGAGAGCCTTCAGGTTCCCGCCGGCGCAAAAGATCCTGCCCGCTCCGCTAAGCAGCACCGCCCGCACCGCGGGATCCTCTTCGCGCCTCAGCGAGACCTCTTCCAGTTCTCGCGCCATCTCGAGGCTGACCGCGTTGACGGCGTCGGGCCGGTTAAGCGTGACATGGGCGACGTTTTGCCGAAGGTCAAAAAGGAGGTTCGAAAAGTTGGCCACGGTTCGTTCTCCTGGCTTACGTGCGGATCTAAACGTCCGATCTAATTATTACAGTGCCGGGCCGCGGGAATCAAAGGTTTCATTTCACATCGGGAGGACCGATGGGGTTATAAGACATTGAGATGGACTCCCGGCTTGAGTTTAAGCTGCCGCCGCCCTTCGAAGAGGCCGTCCGAAGTCACGAAAGCGCAATAATGCGTTTCCTGCTGAGGATGACCGCGAATCGGGACGACGCGCTGGACCTGTTCCAGGAAACGTGGCTGCGAGCCTACCGGGCGTATCCGCAACTGAAATCGGCAGACGGGATGCGGCCGTGGCTTTTCCGGATCGCGACGAACCTGTGCCGCAATCGCGCACGCGACAACTTTCGCCGCTCGCGCGCCATCTCCCGCGCCATGAGTGACCCGACTGTCACCGCCGCCGCGCCGGGTTCTCACGCGCATGGCATTGCCGACGGAGTGATTCACATGAGAAGGCTGATCGCCGGGCTTCCCGACAAGCAGCGGCTTGCGTTGACGATGCGGAAGTTCGGCGGACTGGACTATCGCGAAATCGGCGCCGCCCTGGAATGCTCCGCCGCGAGCGCCCGGGCCAACGTTTGTCAGGCCCTCAGGCGCCTCAGGGCGGCGTGGTGAAATCGATGAGCAACGCGAATAAATTTGAACGACTTCTGATGGCCGACGGCACCGGCGAGGCGCTCGTCGAAAAGCTGGTGCGCGACGCGCACGCGGCGCTGCGCCCCAAGCTCGAGATCGTCCGCAGGCCGGAGGCGGCCCTCGGCGCCATCGCCACGCCGCTGGGACCGCTGCTCGTCGCCATCGGCCCGCGCGGTCTGGCGATGGTCCATTACATGGACCACGGCGGCACCGAGCGGGCGCTTCAGGCGCTGCGCTGCAAGTTCGATCCGGTCGAGGACTCGCGCGCGGTCCGTGGTGTGGGGCGGGAGATCTCGGACTTCATAGCGGGCGACCTGGATGCGCTCAAGTCGCGAATCGATTTGAGCCTGGTCGAGAGCCCGTTCCGGCTCGCGGCGCTCCGCCGCCTGCGGGAGGTACCGGCCGGGTCGGTCGTGACCTACCAGGGGCTGGCGGCGGCGACCGGAGCCCCCAACGCGCAACGCGCGGTCGGCAGCGCGATGGCGACCAATCCGATTCCGGTCTACGTGCCGTGCCATCGCGTGGTCCGCTCCGACGGCTCGGTGGGATGTTACCGTGGGGGACTTTCGCGCAAGATCATGCTGCTGCGCGTCGAGGGTTTCGCGATCGATCGCCATCACCGGCTCGATTCCGATGCGGTGTGGGGCCATCGCCAGAGCCGGATCTTCTGCCGCCCCGAATGCGGGGCGGCGCGTCGCGCGGATCGATCGAAGCTGCTTATATTCGCGGATCTCGAGCACGCCAGGCGTGCCGGGATGCGCGCGTGCAAGGTCTGCCGCCCCGGCTAGTGCCGTTCCAACTATCTGGACCGAGAGCTATGCAGCACGCTGGAGTCGGGGGGGGGGGCTTGGCCGAATAGCGTTCCTGGTTAGTGCCAACAAGTTGGAACGGCACTAGCCCGACCGCCGTCGCGGGGCGGCTATTCGGTTTCCTGCTGTTGCTTCATCTGCTCGATTGCCTGGCGCTGCTGCTCGATCTGCTGCTGCTGCTGCTGAATCTGGCCCTGAGTCTGGGCCTGCTGGGTCTGGTTGTTCTGGAGCTCATTGCCGATGGCCAGTCCGCCCAGCGCGCCCAGCGCACCGCCAATCGCAGCACCGGCTCCGGGTGCGCCCACCGCCGCGCCGATTATCGCACCGGTACCGGCGCCCAATACGCCACCGGCCAGGGTACCCTTTTCACGAGTGGAAAGTGGCTGTCCGGAGCATCCGGCGAGCAGCAAGGCACCCACCAGCGCGAGCGCGACCACACCAGGAATCGACTTGCGCCTTTCGACCATAATCGCCTGGTTTCCTCAGCTATTCAGTCTCATTCTGCTGCTTCATCTGTTCGATTTCCTGTTTCTGCTGCTCGATCTGCTGCTGCTGCTGCTGTATCTGCCCCTGCGTCTGCGTCTGCTGGGTTTCGTTGTTCTGCAGCGCGTTGCCGACCGCGTAGCCGCCCAGCAAGCCCATGCCGCCGCCGATCGCCGCGCCGACACCCGGATGGCCGACTGCCGCGCCGATTAGCGCGCCCGTACCTGCGCCCAGCGCGCCGCCGCCCAGAGTACCCTCTTCACGGGTGGTCATCGGCGTTCCAGAGCACGCAGCAAGGAGAAAGAAGGCAGCCAACGCGAGCCCAACAACTCCTATCAGTTCCTTACGTCGTCCGAGCATGATCGCCTCCCTGTCCGATTTCTGAGGTTCTGACCCGGCCTCAGGCTTCCGCACCCTGGCGTTTCACTGCAGGGTGCTGACGCCATTTGCGAGCCACTCTTCAAATGTAAGTCTTTTTCCGCACCCTGCCAGGGCAGCAGGTTTCGTGCCGGTCCCTTAATTCAGAGTACACGTGGTTTTCGGTCCGCGAAAGTGGCGATTCAGTTATACCTGCACACCAGTTGGTGCATCTCGCCACAAGCAGTCGTTTTCCCGACTCGCCCCGCTACCTTGCGGTGCCCTGGGAGGCGATTCAGGGGAGCAGGGCGAAAATCCGGGTGGGGGCGCCGGTGCCGTCACCAATCTTCACGGATGATCTCTGATGGTTGCAAAAGAATCGGTGTCTATCTGTGTTCATCTGTGGTTCCAGCTCCCTACCAGCCGATTGCCTGCGCCGCCATTACCGTTGACAACTGGCCGCGCGGATCCGCACCGCCCATCAGCAGGGCGCGGTGCTTGTCGAGCTGAATCGCGAGCACACGCCCCTCGGACCACGGCGGACGGGTCTCGACCTTGTGTCCGCGCGCCGCAAGCTCTTCGCGCACGCGCTCGTCGATCCTGCTCTCGATCCTGAGGACCCCGGGAAGCGCGCGATGCGGGTAGAAGGTCGAGGGGAAGTGGGCGCTCGAGAACTTGGGCGCCTCGATCGCCTCCTGCACGTTCATCCCGAACTCGACCACGTTCAGGAAGAACTGGAGCGTCCATTGGTCCTGCTGGTCGCCGCCCTCCGTGCCGAAGGCCAGGTACGGTTCTCCGCCGCGCATCGCGAGCGAGGGTGAGAGCGTGGTGCGCGGGCGTTTTCGCGGCGCGAGCGCATTGGGATGGCGCTCATCGAGATAGAAGGTCTGCACCCGCGTTCCGAGCGGGAAGCCAAGTGAATCGATAACCGGCGAGCTTGCAATCCATCCGCCGCTGGCCGTGATGGCGATCAGATTGCCGGCGCGGTCGCCCGCCGCGACATGCGTGGTGCCCTTCCCCCAGGGACCCCGGTCGGCGCCCGCGGCGCCAAGCGGGCGCATCGCGACCGGATCTCCCGGCCGCAGCTCCATCGAGGCGCGCCGCATATCGACAAGCTCGCGCCTGAGCGCCGCGTAACGCTCGGAGAGGATGGCGTCGATCGGGACGCGGACGAATTCGGGATCGGCGTAGAAGGCCTCGCGGTCGGCAAAGGCGAGCTTGGCGGCCTCGACGACGAAATGGATGTAGTCGGCGGAGTTGTGGCCCATCGCGCGCAGGTCGGCTCCCTCCAACAGGCGCAACTGCTGTAGGAAGACCGGACCCTGCGACCACGGCGGGCACTTGAAGACTTCGGCGCCGCCAAAGCCAACGTGGACTGGTTCCTCGAACCGGGTCCGGAAAGCCGCGAGATCTTCCAGCGAGAGCAATCCGCCGTTGGCCTCCGACCACCCCACGATCTCGCGCGCGATATCGCCGCGATAGAATCGTTGGCGCGCCGCATCCAGGCCCGCTTGGCGGCCGCTGTTTTGGGCGGAAGCCTCGGCGTCGAGTAGCCGGCGCAAGCATCGCGCCAGCGCCTCATTGCGGATAATCGCGCCGGGAGTGGGCACGAGGCCTTCCGGCATGTAGAGCTGCGCGCTGGACGGCCACTGGGTGCGGAACTTTTCAGCATTGGCGCCTATCGAGGCACCGTGCTGCATCCCGGGTGTACCGGCAGGCACCAAGCTGTCACCGGCAAGCCCGGCATGGACGGGAATGCCATCTTCGCAAAATGCGAGGGCGGGCTCGACGACTTCGGCAAGGGACTTGGTGCCGAAAGTCGCGAGCGCGCAGACCATCGCGTCAAAGGCCGCCGGCACCCCGGCCGCGAGTAGGCCCTCTGCGGGAATCAGTTCCAGCCCGAGCGAGCGAAAGTGGGCGATAGTCGCGCGTGCAGGCGCTGCGGTATTGCCGTTGACGGCGACTACGCGGCGTTCACCTGCCGCGTAGATAAGCATCGGCGCCTCGCCCCCGATGGTGTGCATGTGCGGGTTGACGACGCCTTCGACGAGGGTCGCGGCGACCGCCGCATCGATTGCGTTGCCACCCCGGGCAAAGATCCGGGCGCCGGCGGAAGCGGACAGGTAATGCTCGCTGGCAAGCATCACCTGACGGCCCATCACGAGCGGGTACAGCGTTGGCATTGTTCGTTTCACCCGCGCGCTCGCCCGGTCCGGGCGCGAAGTCGCCGCCGTACCAGAGCGGAGAGAGCCTTGGCGCGAAGGACGCGATTCTAGCAAACAAATCGCAATTTGCCATCGGAAGCCATAATGCGCGCGAGGTGGAGCATCTTCGTCCCAATTGGTGTGGCGCTGACGCAACAGGCGCAGTCGTACCCATGCGATCGGCAAATTTTTCCGGGCCAGCCGCGTCAGGTCGTTGGCGGCCAGGAAGCCAGCATTTGAGGGCTTTGGCGCTCGTTGCGCGGCGAATCAGTTTAGTTCCGGCATCGTCCAAGTATCAGGCACGCTGATTGCGTCTACGCGAAGGTGAAACGAAAAAGGTGGCAAGCGAAAGAAGGCCAGCGATGGAAACCGCGCAAACCGAAGTGGTGGAGGGCAGGCATTGTCGGTTGCTGAGGCCGGTGCGCGACCGCGAAGGACGCAGCCGTTTCAACGAGCAAGCGCGCATCGTGCGCGAGGTGTTCAACCTCGAGCGTCGCATGTTCCTGGTGCAGTTCGCCGACGGCGCAACTACCTTCCTGTTCCCCAACGAGATCGTCGTCGAGTAGCCGCCGGCACAACCGACCCGAAGCTATAGCGTTCGGGCCAGTTTGAGCCATCATTGTGCCCGCCGGAGGCAGGCGCCGAGCCGCAACGAGCTGGGGCGGCCTCAACGCTCTGCGTCGAGGAAGGCGATCGCATGATGCAGCGCGGCGACGGTCTTGGCGTCGATAATCTCGCCGCGCCGAATCATCGCGATAGCATCGCCGAGCTTGACCCGTTCGACGGTGAGCACCTCGTCGGGGTCGAGCCGGGTGGCGACGGGCTTAAGCTCGCGCGCCAGGAACAGCTCGATACGCTCGTCGCAGAAGCTCGGAATCGTCACGATCGATCCCAGATGGTCCCACTTGAGCCCGCGGAGTCCCGCCTCTTCGGCCAGCTCGCGCTCGGCGCATTGGCGCGGCGCCTCGCCGTCATCGCGGCATCCAGCGGGAACTTCCCGAAGGTAGCCCCCGATCGCGTGGCGATACTGTCTCAGCATCGCGATCGTGCCGTCGTCGTACAGCGCAACGATCGCGCAGGCGCCGGGATGGCGCACGACGGCCAAGTCGACGGTGACGCCGTTGGGGAGCGTGACGGTTTCGACGCCGAGGTCGACCACGCCGAGCTTCAGGACCGGGCGGCGCTTGGCTTCCATGCGGCCAAGGCTACGGTGCGGCACGGTGCCGGCGCAACGACCGGTCATGGAATCGCGACGAGGTCGTAGGCGGGCGGCAATTTCTCGGCGATCGGAGCGATACTCTGGCCGTGGTTGCGTGCGCTGACGACGCTGCCGTCGGTGGTGACGGCGAAGAAGCCGCCGGCGTCGCGCACATCGCGCGCAAACCGCATCATCATCGCACGCATCGGCCCGCCCTCGCTGGCGACGGGCTCGAAGCTGGCCCCGCGATCGCAGCTTCGGAACATCAGCGCATCTGCGCCGCCCGCACCGCTCTGCCAGGTCGGGGGCGGACCGGCCGCGGCGGCGGTGTAAACGATCGCGGGATCCGCGGGGTCGATCAGGAGCGGAATCGTGTAGCGGCGGCTGAAGCCGCCGGTGACATGCCGCCATGAGCCACCCGCACTCTCGGACAAATAGAATCCGCCGCCGGTGGTGGCGTAGAGGCGCCGGGAGTCGTCAGGATCGATCGCGAGGGTGTGAACGTCGGGATAGAGACCCTGGTTGAGGACTTCGAAGCTGGCGCCGCGATCGCGCGAGCGCATCACGCCGCCCTCCTCGACGCCGACGTACATCGTCGCGGGCTGCCTGGGGTCAAACACGATTGAGCGCACGTGCGGGATATGAGGCGCCGGCGGAAAGCTCCATCGCTCGCGGCCCGGAACCTGCAGGAAGGCCACGCATTCCGTGAAGCCACGTCCGGCGTCTTTGCTGCGGAACAGCCGGGCGTGCGAGGTGCCGATCAGCACTTCGCGCGGACTGTCGGGCGGCGTGGCGAGCGCCCAGAACGTCCTCCTCACGCGCCAGCGGGGGCGTGATGTCGGACCAGGTCCTGCCGCCGTCGGTCGAGCGAGCCAGCGAGCCCTTGCCGCGCACGCTGCCCATCGATGCGAACCCGGTCGCGCCAGCGTAGATCAGGCTGGGGTCGCGGCAATCCTGGGCCATGCACCAGACCGAGGAGGGATCGGCAAGGATCATCAGCGGAACGCGGCCGCGATCCGGATCCAGGATGACGATTCCCTTGGCAGTGCCGACACAAAGCCGCATCTTGGCCGCCTCCCCGCGCCGGCGGCGGGCCTCGATGAGCCGCCGCGCCGCGCACAAGCCTCCGCCACAGAGCCGGTCGTACAATACTATTTCCCGGCCAACCGCTTAAGCCGTCTGGATTATTGGAGGATGGCGCCTGCCTTGATCAGATCCGAACCCGCGAGCTCAGCAGGCGCGACCTTGTTGCGATTCGGCTCCAACCGTACGCGGCGGATGAGGAGCGTCGCACCGCGCAGCGCGACCCACATCCCGGCTGAGCCGACTGATACGATCGTCCCCGGCGCGGCGCCCGAGTCCTTTTCCTCGAACGCCGGTTCGTAAAGGCGGAGCCGCCCCGCGCTCGACTGGGCATCAGCGCCCGGCTGCGGGTCGCATCCCCGCACCAGGTTGTAGACCTGGCGCGCGGGCGCCTGGAAGTCGAGCTTGGCGTGCTCGTCGCGGCAGGGCGGTTCGTAGCTCGCCAGTTTCTCGTCCTGCGGTATCGCCGGTGCCGTCCCCGCCTTGATCTGCTCGACCGCCTCGACCATCGTCTCGATCCCCAACCGGAAGAGGTGGTTGAAGTAGATCGAGCCGGTGGTGTCCTGCTCCGCGATCGGGACGCCGCGCCGGATCAAAATCGGTCCCGTATCGATCCCTTTGTCGGGCCAGAACCAGGTGACGCCGGTCTCGGTATCGCCCTGGATAATCGCCCAGTTGATCGCGCTGGCGCCGCGATGGCGGGGCAAGAGCGAGGGATGGAAGCAGATCGACTTGAAGCGCGGCGCGTAGAGAATCCGCTCGGGTACGATGATGGTCACGAAGGCGAGGATCGCGAGGTCGGCGTCCAGGGACTTGAAGTGCTGATAGGCTTCCTCGCCGCGAAACGACTTGGGTTGGCTGAGCGGGATGCCGAGCTCGACCGCCCTGGTCTTGAGCGGGTCGGGGCGTCCGCCGGGCGAGTCGGGTGGAGCAAACACGTGAACGATCTGCTCGCCGCGTGCGTGCAGCACCTCGAGCGCCTTCTCCGCGAAGGCGGCCTGTCCAATCAGCGCGATCTTCATTTTTTCACTTTTTCACTTTTCACTTTTCACTTTTTCACGCTTCACTAACCTGCTCGCTTCGCCCGACGACCCGGCAGGCTCCGAACGGATCGAACCAAGCCACCGCGGCCCGTCTCACGTTTACCAAACCAGAAGAGCGGTTGCGCGTCAAAAGCGTTATTAGCCCGGATTTCCATTTTCGAAGTGTACTAACTAATGTGGTAAGAGCTAGCAGAGCCATTGACAGACGTAGGTTTGGACGGGATCGGGGACGGTGAGGAGGTGGAGTGGCGGTGGGTGAGGCACAAAATCGGCCCTTTCAGCTCTCCTTCAATAGCTCGTTGAAGGTCGATTTCCAAGGTTCAGCGGTGACCTCGGATGGGGGCTTGATTCTGGTGCGCGAGTTGGACGAGCGGCTGGGTTTGAGCGCGCTCATGGAGCGGCACTTGAACGATTCGCGCCGGGGCAAGAACACCCAGTTGCCGCTGGCCGACCTGGTGCGGCAGTCGATCTACAGCCGCTTGGCGGGGTATGAGGATGTGAACGACGCCGAGCGGCTCTCTCAAGATCCGGCCTTCCGGTTGATCGGTTCGGAGAAGATATGGAAGCGCGGGGCGGCGTTGACCTCGCGCTTGCAGTCGTTCGAGACCGAAGTGCTGACACAGGAGGAAAACCTTGCCGGGCTGGCCGCACTCAATCGGGAGTTGATCGCCAAGGCGGAGGCCATCGATTCAATTCGGCGGGTGGTGCTCGACATGGACAGCACCGAGGTTCCGGTCTACGGCGAGCAGGAGCGGAGCGCCTACAACGGCCACTTCGAGTCTACCTGTTATCATCCCTTGCTGCTGTTCAATCGCGAAGGCGACTGCCTGGCCGCCAAGTTACGGCCCGGCAACGTCCACAGCGCCGAGGGCTGGGAGGAACTGCTGCTGCCGGAGATTGAGCGGCAACAGACACTGGGCAAGGAGGTGGTTTTCCGCGCCGACGCGGCCTTTGCCAAGCCGGAACTCTACGCGGCGCTGGAAGAACGGGAGGTGAAGTACGCGATTCGCCTTCCTGCCAACGACAACCTGGAGTGGAACATCGCAGAGTTATTGACCCGGCCAGTGGGAAGGCCCAGTTACAGGCCAGTGGTCCGGTACAGGAGCTTTCTGTACCAGGCGGCGACTTGGAATAGGGCGCGGCGGGTGGTGGCGAAGGTAGAGTTCCATTTTGGGGAATTGTTCCCTCGCGTCGGCTTTATCGTGACGAATCTAGCGACCGACCACCGCGCGGTGGTGCGGTTCTACAATAAGCGCGGCACGGCAGAGCAGTGGATCAAGGAAGGCAAGCAGGCGGTAAAGATGACGCGGCTGAGCTGCCACCGCTTCAGGGCTAACGAGGTGCGGCTGTGGCTGAGCCTAATCGCCTACAACCTCGGCAACCTGTGGCGGCGGCTGGCGCTGCCCAAGGGCATCGGTAATTGGTCGCTGACCAGCTTGCAGCAGCGGCTGGTGAAAACCGGCGGACGGTTGATAAAACACGCCCGCTACTACTGGCTCCTGCTGGCGGAGAGCCACCTGACACGGCGGCTGTTTGCCGGCATGCTGCGGAAGATCGCGGCGTTACCGGCACCGGCGGGATAGGCGGAACGTTGATTGCGGAAAAACTTGGTCGGCGGGAAGCAGAGCGGGGAGCGGTGCGTCGAGAATCTCCTGCAAGAGCCGCCGAACTGTCTTGGAAAGCGTCCGGGACGGCTTGCAGTAGGCCACCGCTACCACCGCGAGGGGCCACAACCGTCAGACTGGCGCCGAGTTGACGCTGGAGCGGCTATCCGGCTAAAACTCTCGTGGTTGCAAAGTCAAAATGGAAATTCCGGTTTAGGTACGGTGGCAACGGTATTTCGACGTATATCCGTCCCTTTCTTTCTCTGCATCGTCATTTGTGCGGCTCTGTGCAATGGTCGGCAGCAAGTCGAAGCGGCTGGAGGTCCAGCCGCATTGATCTTATACCCCGGCGCGACGGGCATCCGGTTTGACCCGGACCTAGGGCCACTGGAGATGGTCGCGGCGACCGCGATGCCAGCCGCGGTCCCCACCGAACATGCGCCGAGTGGCACAAGTAGTTGGCTAGAATTCCACGACCCATCCATAGGGCTGTCATTTCGATACCCGCCGTCGCTGCAGGTGAACGGACCTCAAGAGTTCCGGACTCCTGCTGTCTGGGATCCGTTCGGTCTCGACAATCCGCCGTCAGACCTGGCCAAGGTAGTTGAGCTGGTTGGTGACACTCCGGTCAATTGCGGTACGGTTGTGCTGCGTTTTCTGGTCTATAGTGAGAGCACGACTCCAGAAGTGGCGGCCGAGAAAATCAAGAAGGCGTTTGAATTTCAGTCACGACTTCACGAAGATGAAATTAAGACTGCCCCGGAGACAGGCCGCCCCGTCTGCTCGTCGCTCAGCCCCACGCAATTAGACGGCCATGAGGCTCTGCTGCGGATCGACTGTGGCCGCGCCGCATGGCACTGGACGATAAACATATTGCAGCCCCGCCCATGCAGGATTTCCACGGGTCTGGCGGGAAGTGACTACGCCGAATCTGTTCCGCCGCCACACGACGGAATGTTCCCACTGCTTTCGATCATTCGGACAGTTCATATTGATGCTCACGGAATGAGTTCCCCCGCAATCCACCCGTAGAATGAGCGTCGATATCCTTGCGAGCGATGGCGAGCTGATCGTGGAAATAGGGGATTAGATGCCTACCTTACGCGCTCCGTTGTCGCGGTTCTGTGGCTCACGTTGCGTTGTCTGGTTCGGTCAAACGGAATCGCGATTGACAGAGCGGCGGACGGACCGGTTTATTTAGCGTGCTGTGAAGCTTCGCCGGATCGATTCCGCGATACTCGCCACCGCGCTCGCCGTCGCGATCGCAGCAGGCGCGGCGCGGGCGGCGGGCGCCGGCGGCGGTCGAATCTTCATCCTGATGGTATGGGACGGGTTGCGCCCCGACCTGGTGACCGAGGAGCAGACTCCGAACCTGTTCGCGCTCGCGCGCGAAGGGGTGCGCTTCGATCACCATCACAGCGTCTACCCGACGCTTACGATGGTCAACGCGGCGGCGCTTGCGACCGGGGCGACGCCCGAAGTCGACGGCATTCTCGGCAACACCATGTATCTGAAGCCGGCGCTCGACACGCAACCCGACGCGGACCCCGAACTAGCCGAGCAAATCGCGCATCCGCTCTCGCTCGAAAAGCCAAAGCTGCTGGCGCTGCTCAACGGACCGCACGGATTCGCCGGCCATCTGCTCGGACTCGACACGGTGGCGCAGGAAGTGGAGCGCGAGGGCGGCTATATCGCGGTGGTGGGCAAGGACGGTCCCACCTTCCTGTTCGACAATCGCGTGATGAGCGTGAACCAGGGCCGCGACTCGCTGCATATGCCGCATGAGAATTATCTCTTCCTAAGCGACTCGCTCGTGGCGCCCGAGCCCGCCGGCGGCAGCGCGATCGCCAGTGCGATTAAATCGCTGGCCGTAAAGACGCTTCCCACCGCCGCTCGCGACGCGCTGTTCACGCGGGTGGTGACGGAGGATGCGATCCCCGCCGCGAAGGCCGCCGCCGACCGGAGCCGGCCGGCGCTGATAGTGCTCTGGCAACACGAACCCGACTGGGCGCAGCATCGCGCGGGTCTCGGCACGCTGCAGGACCTGGAGGCGCTGGAGGCGGCGGACGCCAATCTCGGCCGACTGCGCGCCGCGATCGCGGCCGCGCGTATCGGGGAACGAACCGATCTGATGGTGGTTTCGGACCACGGCTTCGCGACCATGCGGATGAAGGTCGACCTGAACGGCCTGCTGGTCAAGGCAGGGCTCAAGTCATCGGCCGATAGCACCGAGATGGTGCTCGCACGCAACGCAGGCAGCGACTTCATCTACCTGTCGGCGGCGAAATTCCCGACTCTCGCGCAGCGTCTGGCGATATTGCAGAAGATCGTCAAGTTTGCCGAAGCGCAGGAGTGGTGCGGCCCGATTTTTTCGCGCGACCCGTCGATCGAAGGGACTTTCAGCCAGGCCGCGGTGGGAATTTTCAGTTCGCGCCGCTCGCCCGACCTGATGCTCTCCTTCCGCGAGTACCCCGACCTCGACAATTCCGGCCTGACCGGCCCGGAGCATCCGGCCTTCGAGTTGGGACTCGGCGGCGAGCGCGCAGTCAGGAACGAGTCCAAGCAACTGGTACGTCCGGTCAAGGGACTGGTTTACGCCGACACCGAGGGCAGCAAGTATAGCTGGACCACCGGGATGGGGATGCACGGCGCGGCGGGCATCCGTGAGCTGCACAACTTCTGCGCCGCTATCGGTCCCGACTTCCGGCGCCGTTTCATCGATCGCTTCCCCACCGGCAATACCGATGTCGCTCCCACCGTCGCCCGCATCTTCCATCTGCAGCCCAACGTCGGCCCGGGCGGCGCTTGCGCCAGCGGCCGGGCGATGTACGAGGCGCTGCCGCACGAGGCGCGCGCCGCGAGCAGCGCGCGTGTCACCAAGATGACCACCAGCCTCGAGCTCCAGGGAATGAAGGTGGTGACCACGCTGATTACGACCCGACTGGGGGATGAGCTCTACCTCGACGATTCGAGCGTCGAGCACATTCCTTTGGGCCGTTCGCCTTAGCGCATTCGATCGGCACAATCCGAGCTACGGTACGCGGACCTGCGGCACGAAGAGCGTACGGGGGTTGGAGCGCTTCCGGAACATCTGGTATCATCCGATCTGTGTTGACTCTTCCTAATCTTATTGTACGATCTCGTGCTATTCCGTAGCCTAAGTCCCGGGTTCCGCCAGTAACGGTAGGATCATCTCCGTGAAGCATTTTCCCGGTTTCGCGATTTTCGTCGCGATCTGTCTCGGTCTGGGAGTTGCCAGTGCGCAGACCGTGGAATTGGGCGGACACGTATCGGATGCGGTTGAGAGCCTGAACGCTTCCCATCTTGCGCCATCTGCGCAGACGCTGCATCTGAGTGTAATTTTGGCGCTGCGCAACCAGGCGGCGCTCGACAAGCTGCTCGACGATCTGCACAATCCCGCGTCGCCGGAGTACGAGCACTGGCTGACCCCCGAGCAGTTCAACGCGCGCTTCGGCCCGGCCCAAGACGACTTCGATGAGGTGGTCGGGTGGCTCAAGTCGGAGGGCTTTAATGTCGTCTCCGCGTCCTTGAGCGACCGCACGATCAGGGCCGACGGCCCGGTCTGGATGGCGGAGCGGGCGTTTGGCGCGCATATCGTCGCGAGTGACGACGAGCGCGCCTACGGAAATCTCGACAACCCCGTGATTCCTGCGCGGTTTGCCGGGGTGATCGGCAGCATTGACGGACTCGATAACCTGCGGCACTCGATGCCCCTGGTGCAGCGCTCGCCGAAGCTGTCTAGCGCCTCGCAGCCGCCGGCGCCATTGACCTTGGCCGCTTACGCTCCCGATTCGGTGCCCGCGCAGGATGCCGGCTCGGAGCCGAACGTCAAGCTGGGCGGTGGGCGCGCCTTTGGTCCGGCAGACCTTAGGACATTCTACGACGAGAATACGGTGCTCAACGGAGGCAACAACGGGAACAAGCAGGGATGCTTTGCGCTCATAGAGGACTCAAACTTCCTCACCAGCGCGGTCAACCTGTTCAATAGCACTTTCAAGCTCCCAGCCGCATCGATCACCCGGCGGTTTCCGACCACCAATCCGGGCATTAACGGCGACGAGACCGAGACCCTGATCGACGTTGAATGGGGGCACGTGGTGGCGCCCGGCTCCGCGCTGAACGTCTATATCGGCAATCCAAGCGGCAAGGTCGACCCGCTGGTTGAGGCGATCTCGCTGGCGGTGAAGGACAATTCTTGCAGCGTAATCAGCATCAGCTTCGGCTACTGCGGTGCTTCCAAGAGCTTCTTCACCGTGACGCTGGACCCGCTCTTTAAGAAGGCTGCGGCCCAGGGGCAATCAGTTTTCGTTTCATCGGGCGATTCGGGCGCCGCAGACCTCGTACTGGACTCGGGCGGGAACGCGTGCGTGGCGGGAACCAGCCGCAACGTGAACGAGATGTCCGCGGATCCCAACGTAACTTCGGTGGGCGGCACCGAGTTCAATCCGACCTACAACTCCTCGGGCAACGACGTCAGCTTCGTGGCGGAAAAGGTTTGGAACGAAAATACCTCGCAGGTCCAGGGCGCGGGCGGCGGCGGGATGAGCGCGATCTGGGCCAAGCCGGCCTACCAGAGCGGGAAAACTCCCGCCGACAAAAAGCGTGACGTGCCGGACGTCTCGATGATCGCCAGCCCCGACCTGCCGGGCGTGTGGCTCGGTGACGACAACGGAGGCGCGGTGATGGATTGTTGTTGGGGAGGCACCAGCCTGGCTGCGCCGGTGTTCGCTGGGGTCGTCAAGCTGTGGAACCAGAAACGGGGCAAACGCAGCGGCAATATCAATCTCGGCGCTTCCGGTCTTTATGCATCGCAGTTGGGACTGCGCGACGTCAAGTCGGGCAACAACAACTTCAATGGCGTGACCGGCTTCAGCGCCGTCGCCGGATACGATCGCGCCTCTGGATGGGGCACGGCCGATATCGCCAAGTTCCTGACTCGTCCCTGAGCGCAGCCTTCAGATGGTCGTGAGAGCCCGCTCTGACGGGCGGGCTCTGCGGCTCAATGTAAAGCCCGGGAGCGCGCCTGGCTAGTTACAGGCGCAATTCGGGCACGGATTAGGAGTCGGCATCACCAGCGCCGGCGGCGACTGCGCCGCGGGCGGCGGCATGAAGGGCGAGGTCGGCATAGCGCTCAGGGCATTCGCACATTGCACCGTCGCGGCCAGTCGGGCCAGGAAAAAATTGGGCGCGGCGACCTGCCCTCTCCATATCACGGGACCCCCGGGCGCCGAGCAACTGCACGCAAACGGGCGCGGAGTGGCAACGGAGGTGGGCGTAGGACTCGGGGTCGAGGACGGAGTCGGAACCGCCACCTGCGCGCCGAGTTTTACCGGCATCGCGAGCGCGGCGGAAATCGCCAACGCCGCGATCGCTATCCGCCAATCCGCCATCCTCAAGGTTGTGGTCCTCCGTCATCCTGCCGGGCGCGGGCGCGACTGGCCCCCACCGCGCAGGTATGGTTGGCTATCATTTGCATTTGCGCGATCGCTTGCAAGGGATAGGGTCGCGGCGGGGGGGCCGGTCACAGGCAACGCGGAGAGGTGCTCATGTTGAGAAGGCTCTTTCGATGGCTCCTCAGGACGATCGCTTCGCTGATCGTTCTGCTCGTAATCGTCGCGGTCTACGACTACTTCGCTCATCGCGTGGCGCCGAACTCGGTGCTGGTTGTCACGCTCGATGGGCCGGTCATCGAGCGCGGCCGCACCGGGATCACCGGCTTGCTGGGCGGCGCCGGGCAGACCCCGCTCAACCTGGTGCGCGAGGCGCTCGAGCGGGCGGCAGGCGACCCTCGAATCGTCGGCGTGGCGCTCAAGGTGGGAGAGCCCGAGATGGAATTTGCGCAGGCGCAGGAAATCGTGGCGATGCTGGGGCGGTTCGCGCGTCACGGCAAATGGACCGCGGCCTACCTCGAGACCGCGGGCGAGTTCGAGCCGGGCAACCTGCCGTATGTCACGGCGGCGGCGGCACGCGAGGTTTCGATGATGCCGCTGGGCGAATTGAACCTGGTCGGAGTCGGGGTGCGTGAAATCTTCGCGCGCGGCGCCCTGGATTGGCTGGGCATCAGGCCCAACTTCGATTCGATCGGTCAGTACAAGAGCGCCGCCAACGTCTTCACCGAAAAGGACTTCACCCCCGCTCAGCGCGAGGAGGACCAAGCGCTGGTTTCCGATCTCTACGATCAGCTCCTGGGCCAGATCGCGAGCGAGCGGCAGCTCGACCTCGAGTCGGTCCGCGCGATCGTGGAGCGTGCGCCGCTCAGCGCCCAGGACGGATTGGCGGTTCATCTGGTCGATCGCCTCGAGTACGCCGATCAGTTCGACGAGCGGCTCAAGCACTACGGCGGGCAAAAGCACGCGCTGATCGATTACGCCGCTTACGTGCGGCCGCGGGTCATCCCGGTCCGCAGCGAGCCGCTCAAGATCGCGGTGATTTACGGCGAGGGCGAGATCCAACGCGGCTCGGGCGGATTCGATCCGATCTTCGGGACCGGCGGACCCTCGATGGCTTCGGACTCGATAGTCGAGGCGTTCAAGACTGCGGGCGAAGACGTCTCGGTGAAGGCGGTGATCTTTCGGATCAACTCACCCGGCGGCTCGGTGATCGGCTCGGAGCTGATCCGGCGCGCGGTCGAGCTGACCGCCGACAAGAAGCCGGTGGTGGTGAGCATGTCGGGCTACGCAGCCTCGGGCGGCTACTGGGTCGCCACGCCGGGCAAGCGCATCTTCGCGGATCCGGGCACTATCACCGGTTCGATCGGAGTGCTGATCGGCAAGTTCAACGTGATGCCGGCGGCGCAAAAGCTCGGCGTCAACAGCGGCGCAATCACGCGCGGCCAGAACTTCGAGATGTTTGACCAATTCGAGGACTTCACCCCCGCGCAGCAGAAGATCATCCATGAGCAGTTGCTCGGCGACACCTACCAGCGCTTCGTCAAGCTGGTCGCCGACTCGCGCCACTTGTCCGTGGCACAGGTCGACCAGGTCGCCCAAGGCCGGGTCTGGACCGGCGCGCAGGCCTACAAGGCCAAGCTGGTCGACCAACTCGGCGGTTTCGACAACGCGCTGGAGGCGGCCAAGGCCGAGGCCAAAATCCCGCCCACGACGCCGGTCGGGCTCATCGAGCTGCCCGCCCAGCCGAGCCTGCTCGAACAGCTTCTGCAAGGCGGCCTGGACGGCAGCCTGCGGCTTGGAGTCGGAGCCAGGGAGCTGCGGCCGTGGATGTGGCTGGCGCGCATCGCGAGGGCGCAGAGCGCGTCGTTCGATGCGGCCTATTGCACGCTGGTGCCGGTGATGTGAGCGTGTGGCGGATTTTCCGCTTTGCGCATCGGGCGTGGCAAAAATGAAGAGACCCCCGACTGCGACGGTCACCCGCGATGGGAAAGCCGTGCTCTCCTGAGGCGGAGCAAGTTCCCGTGTACCAGACCATATTCGGACTGTTAATGGCGGCGCTGACGGGGCTCGCCTTCTACCTGGTGGCCCGCAACCGCTACAAGTGTCCGCATTGCGGGCGGGTCGTGAAGTGGAGCGATGAGCGCTGTCCGCATTGCGGCAACGACATGAAGTTCCAGCATCGCGCCGGCCCGCCGCCCAGAAGCACGAAGCCGCTGCTGATCGCCCGCATCGGCGCCGCAACCCCGCCCTCGCGCAAGCGAAGCTCGGGACCGTCGCGCGGATAGTGCGGTTGCGATCGAGCGGCGCGTTTCGTATACAGCGACCGTCCGCGGTCTTGGGGCGCAAGCGCGCCCGTGGGGGAGTCGATATGGCGAAAAGTGCAGCCGCGTTGTTGGGCGTGGCGCTGATTCTATGCGCAGGCCGGGCGCCGGCGCAGCAGGCGCGCACCGAGCAGCAGCTAATCAAACTCGAAAGCGATTGGGCCGAGGCCGCGCGCAAGGGCGACGCCGTGGCGATCGGCAAAATCCTGGACGACAAGTTCGTGTCGACCGACTGGAACGGCGAGGTCCAGAACCAGGAGCAATACGTCGCGTCGCTCGCGCAGTCCAGGGTCGAATCGCTGACCCTCGAGGAGCTTTCGCCGCGCGTGTCGGGCGACTGCGCGGTGGTGACAGGACGTGAAAAGATAAAGCTCACCTACCGCGGCAAAGAGGTCGGCGGCGAGTTCCGCTTCACGGACGTGTTCGTGAAGCGCGGCAAGCTGTGGAAGGCGATCGCGACCCACCAGAGCCGGATCGCGCCCTGAGCGACCGACGCGAGCATCGACGAGCGTCGCATGATCGATCATCGCCGGTCCTCTGTTGCGTCAACTTTGGCTCTGCACCGGCGGCGCGGGACGCAGCAGCACCTCCTGTGCGTAAAGCTCGGCGATCTCGCGGTCTGAAAGGCCGATCAGCTCACGCAGTATCGCTTCGTTGTCCTCGCCCAGGCGCGAGGCCTTAACGTCGGTCCGCACCGGCCACGACGAAAACCTGACCGGCATTCCCGGAATATCGAAATCGCCGATCGCGCGATCGCTGACCCGGCGCACGGTCTTGCGCTCGCGCAGATGCGGCTCGGCCATCGCCTCTTCGAGCTTGTAAACCGGCGCACACGGCACCCGCTCGCGACCGAGCATCGCCAGCGCCGTATCGCGGTCCGGCAGGGTGGCGAGCCAGCTCTCGATGATCTCCTTGAGCGCGAGCGTGTTCTTGAGCCGGTCGCGAAGTGTGGCGAAGCGGGGGTCATCGCCCAGCTCGGGCCGCCCCATCGCGCGCCACAGCCGGTGAATCTCGTGCTGTTGCGCCACGATCAACAGGTAGCCGCCCGGTGCCTGGTAAACGCCGCACGGGCTGCTGGTGGGATGCTGCGAGCCGCCTCGCCTGGGCACGTGGCGGCGACGCAACGAAACCAGCGGTACGCTCAATTCGTGCATATGAAAGTAGGTGTCGATCAGCGAGGCATCGAGGTATTGGCCCTCGCCGGTGCGTTCGCGATGCAGCAGCGCGAACCCGATCGCCATCGCACCCGCCACGCCGGTGGAAACGTCGCCCAGCGCGAAAGCGGGGACGCTGGGCGGCCGGTCCGGCTCACCGATGAGATCGAGCGCGCCGGAGTACGCGGCGCCCAGGTAGTCGTACCCGGGCTTGTCCTTGAGTGGCCCGTACTGGCCGGCAACCGAGATCGAGCACATCACGATTTTCGGATTGATCCCGCGAAGGGCATCGTACCCCAGGCCCATCGCGGCGATCACGCCGGGAGCATAGTTCTCGACCACCACATCGATCTTCGGGACCATCTCGAGCAGCAGCTTAAGCCCGCGCGGCTTGCGCAGATCGATCGCCAGGCTCCGCTTGCTGTGGTTGTGTTGAAAGTAGTAGGTGCTCATCCCGTCGCGGACCACGCCCATCTTGCGCACGTGGTCGCCGTCCAGCGAGCGCTCCACCTTGATCACGTCGGCGCCCATCTCGCCCAGAATTCGGCTGCAGGTCGGACCCGCCACCCAATGGGTAAAGTCCAGAACGCGATAACCTTCGAGCATCCGCGGCCGCGCCTCAGCCATCCGGGGGCACCTCTAGGCGCGCGTGCGGCTGCAGTCGGCGCAAATTCCGTAGAGCTCCATCTTGTGGCGCGTCAGCGAGGCGCCGAGCTCGCGGGCCACGATCTCCTGCAAGCGCTCGATACTTTCGTTTTCGAACTCGGTGATCTTGCCGCAGCGCTCGCAGATGAAGTGGTCGTGATGGCGGTCGCTGACGGTCTCGTAGCGCGCCTGGCCTTCGTCGAAGTGGCGCTCGTAGACCAAGTCGCACTCCTTGAGCAGGCGCAGGGTGCGGTAGATGGTCGCGTAGCCGACGTGGGGATTGATCTTCTTGACCTCGGCGTAAAGCTCCTCGGCGCTGATATGGCGGCCGAGCTCGAAGAACACGCGGGCGATGTCGTCGCGCTGGCCGGTGGACTTGAGCCCGCGATGCTTGAGCCGCGCGTGGAACGCCCCCATCTGCTGCTCGGCGTTGACGCGGCCCGGCGCGCCGATAACGGTGCGCGCCACGATACCGGTCTCCTGAGTGCGCGCCATGACCGGCTCAGGGCTCGCCGCCGCTTGAGAAGATTCTGCGGGCCGCGGGGGAGAGGTAGAGCGACTCGAGATCGCGGTCGCGCAGGGCCTCGACCAGAACTTCGAGCTGTTCGCCGGGCGGCTGGTTGGGGTCGAGGATCACCAAGTCTTTGTCGCGCAGCCGGCAGGCGCCGCCGCGCGCCCGGTAACCGATCTCGCGCAGCAGCCGCTCGCGCCGGACCTCGAGTCCGGCACGGGTCGCAGCCTGGGCCAGTTCCTCGACCAGGCGGGCCGCCTTCGATTCGCTCCGCTCGCTCATTGAGAATCACCCCTTGAGCGCCGCACCGAGCCCGTGATATCGGCGATCATCTGGAGACCACGCCGGTGATCAAGAAGCTTCTGGTCGGCATCGACAGCTCCGAGCATTCCCGCAACGCGCAGGCCTATGGTTTCTATCTTGCACGCCGTCTCGGCGCCGCGCTGATCGGCTTGCATGTGGTCGATATCGTCTCGATCGAAGGCTCCTTTTTCCATGATATCTCAGGGTCGCTCGGACTTGAACCATACCTGGACTTCTCCTCCAAGATGCGCGAGGTGCTCACGACGCGGGGCAAGGCGGTGCTGGACGAGTTCGTCGCGGCGGCGCGGCGCGAGAAAGTCGAGGTCCAGACCCTGCTGGACATGGGAATCGTCGCCAACCAGATCTGCGAGCGGGCCAAGGGCGCCGACCTGGTGATGATCGGCCATCGCGGGGTCAACGAGCGCTTCTCGACCGGGCTGCTGGGCTCGACCGCCGAGAGCGTGGCGCGCAAGTCTCCGCGCCCGGTGTTCATCTCGCCGAGAGGCTTTCGCGAGATCCGCCGCCCCGTGCTGGCCTACGACGGCAGCGAGCGCGCCTCCAAGGCGATGCACTCGGCGGCCGAACTGGCCATCGAGCTGGACGTGCCGCTGACCGTGATCACGGTCGCGCGCGACCTCAAGCTCGGCGACCGCACGCTTGAGGAAGCGCGTACCTACATGGGCTCCTACCCCGCCAAGGCCGAGTTCAAGCTGATTTCCGGGCACGCCCACGAGGAGATCGTCAGGTTCCTCAAGGACAACGACGGCGACCTGCTGTTCATCGGCGCGTATGGACACAGCCGGATTATCGAGATGGTAATCGGGTCGAACACCGAATACGTGCTACGCAACGCGCCCTGCCCGGTCTTCCTGTCGCGCTAGCGGGCCGCCGGCGCCGCGAACGGCCCGACCTGCTCGACCATGCACGCCGCCCGCCGTTCCTCCTGATTTCTGCGACCAAGAGCAGGAGCCCTCGCGTCTCCCGCAACAAAAGGCGGTAGCGGTGAGAAGGCAGAAGGCCGCTGAATTGCCAGAGCGCTCAGGCGCCCGGTTCGGCGGCGCGCTGCTCGATGTAGCGCCGCAGGATCATCCGCATCGTCTCGATCGGCTGAATCCCGATCAGCGGAAAGTCGCCGAGCATGAACGTCGGATAACCGAGCGCCGAGAAGCGGTCGGCCTCATTCTTGTGCGCGGCGACCTTCGACGCCATCCTGCCGCTCCGGATGTCGGCCAGAAAGCGCCCGCGCTCCAAGCCCGCGCGCTCGGCAAGCTCGGCGAGCACCTCGAGGTCGCCGATATCGAGCCGCTGCTCGAAGGCGGCGCGGAAGACGGCCTCGTGGTAGGCGGGGAACAGCCCCGCTTCGCGCGCAAGCTCGGCGCCCTGCAAACTGGCGTCCGAGCTTAGCCATCGCTTGGGCGGCACCACGCTGATCCCGGTCTCCGCGCATACGATTGCGATCTTGTTGAGCTCGGAGGGTAACAGTCCGCGGCCGCCGCGAAGGCGAAAGTCGCGCAGCGCAATCGGCACGCCCTTCCATAGCGCGTCGAATCCCAACTCCGCCTCGAGCTGGGCGGTGATTCGCCACGCGATATAGCAGAGCGTCGAGGCGTAATCGAAAAATATCGGTACGACTACCGGGGCCATCCGCTTCTCAGGATGCGTTCCCGGCCCGCATTAGTCCAGCCGCGGCGCCCCATAATCGCCCCTTGACCTGAGACGAAGAAAAAGCGAAAGTAGCCCCATGACCCCGCCGACCTCTCTGGCCCTCCCGGCCACTGCGAGCGAGCCGCTCCCGGTCCTGCGCGACGTTGAATTCTTCGAGATGCCGGTCAAGCAGATCCTCAACCGATGCGACAATCCGCGCCTCCCGTTTCGGTGGACTATCAACCCTTACCGGGGATGCGAGTTCGGATGCGTGTACTGCTATGCGCGGTACACCCATGAGTTCCTCGAGTTGCGCGACCCGATGGATTTCGAGCGGCGAATCTTCGTCAAGCGGATGGCGGCGGAGGTGCTGGCGCGCACGCTCTCGCGCACGCCGATCGGAGCCGGCCCGATCGCGATCGGCACCGCGACCGACCCCTACCAGCCGGCCGAGCGCAAGTTCAGGCTCACGCGCTCGATGCTGGAGGTATTCGCGCGCTTGCCCGGGCTGAGTCTTTCGATCACGACCAAGTCGGCGCTGGTCACACGCGACCTCGACATCCTGCGGGAGATCAACGTTCGCTCGAAGCTCTCGGTGAACTTCACGATCACCACGCTCGACCGCCGCCTGCAGCGGATAATCGAGCCGCGCGCTCCGCGCCCGGCGCTCAGGCTGCGCGCGCTCTCCGAGCTGGTGCGCGCCGGAATCCGGTGCAACGTTCTGATGATGCCGATAATCCCGGGGCTCAATGACTCGCCGGCGACGATCGAAAGCGTAATCCGTGCCGCGCGGCGCGCGGGCGCAGGCGGGGTCTGGTGGCGATCGCTGTTCCTGAAGCCGGCGGCCGCCCGGCGCTTCATCCCGTTCGTCGCGCAGACGTTCCCCCATCTACGCGCCCGAATCGAGGAATGCTACGCGCGTTCGACATACGCGCCGCGCGCCTACGACGATCGGATGCGCGAGCTTTTCGACCGGATAAGGCGGAAATACGGCTTCGACCCCGAGGCGGAGCGCAACCCGCCCGAGCAACCGCAACCACCGCATCCGGCGATGCAGCTAAGCCTGGGAGTCGCGTGAGCGGCGAAGCTCAGGACCGGGACCCGCTTCTGAGCCCTCGCCCTGTGATCAATGGGAGGGTCTGGGTGAGGGACCTAAGTGTCCCAAAACCGCAGCACGCGGAAACCAAGCTTGCGCAGGTAGGCACTCCGGCGCTCGTCTCGTGCCTGCTGCATGGCGTGCTGGCCGCGGCTTCGGCGCCGCTCCCTTCCATACGACCACCCGATGCCGCGACGCTGCGATGGCCCGGCTGGGCTTTCCCGTGGAGAGGTCCTTCCTTGCGGTTACGCCGCCGCCACGATGCGAACATGCCCTTGGCGGCGTGAGCGCGAAGCCGGCTTGACGACGATTTCGACATCGCGGCCAAGCAGGGTCAGGAAGTGCATGAGCCGGCCTGTGGAGAATCCTGCGAGCCGGCCGCCCATGAGTCGGGATATTTTGGGTTGGTCGACGCCGAGGAGCGCAGCGGCTGCGGCCTGGGTGAGCCGGCGCACGCGAATCGTTTCTCCAATGCGATAAGCAAGCTGGGCCTTGGCGAGCCGCTCTTCGGGGTTCGGTAAGCCGATGTCGGCGAAGACATTTCCGCTGCCTTCCTCGACTTTGATCTTCCTAGCCATGTTCCTTGACTTCCTCTTGTTGCTGCAGCCATTCGGCGTGCTCTTGCTCGGCTCGCTTGAGGCGCTCGCGAATTAGGTCCAGGTCCGCCTTCGAGCTCTTGATGCCCGAACTCGACTTCTTCTGGAAGGCGTGCAGGGCATATATTCGACCGGCCATGCGAACCGTGTAGACCGCACGGTACGTGTCGCCGTGGAAGTCTTCAACGACCTCCAGCACGCCGGCGCCGCCGAAACCCCGCAGCGGCTTTGCGCTGGGATGTTTGCCGCCCTGCTGGGCAACGTAGAGCGCATAGCCGACCAAGTCCTTCACGGGCTCGGGAAAGGCTGCCAAGTCTCGCCTGGCGGAGCCAATCCAAGCGACCGGCTTCAAGCCGGGCACGACCGCCATCTCGCATACTATGTCTAAATTAGCATAGAAGGCAAGCGACAAATCTCGCTGTGAGACCAGCTAGACAACTAAATTCTCATGAGAAGAACCCGCAGGCGCGCGCGTTCTACCAAAAGCACGGCTTCGTCGCGGTCGAGTTCACGGCTACCGCGGCCCGCTTCTGAACCCCCATTGATCATAGGGAGAGGACTCAAAAGGAGCCATCAAACCGCGACAACGGAGCGCGGGAGGTAGGCAGTGAAAGAGGTAGGCACTGAAAGATGCGCGGGGCGGGACTTGAACCCGCACGGTATTTCTACCACGAGCCCCTCAAACTCGCGTGTCTGCCGTTCCACCACCCGCGCACTTCGGGGACGTGAGGGATGCTTCGCGCCGCCTACTTGTTCGGGGCAGGCGCCGGCTTGGGTGCGGCCGGAGCAACCGGCGCGTGCGGCATCGGCATCCGGCTCGGCGCCGTGGTCCTGTGCCCGGCAGTATGCTCGAGGAGGCTGCCGGTGACCCGCCGGGTCGATGAGTAGGCCAGGAAAATCGCGGTGGCGAAGAAGACCACCGCGAGCCCGCCGGTAAGCTTGGTGAGGAAGTTGCCCGCGCCGCCCGATCCGAACACGGTCTGGCTGGAGCCGCCGAAGACGGCGCCGATGTCGGCGCCCTTGCCCTGCTGGAGGAGCACGGTGATCACAAGCACGAAGCAAACCACAACGTGAATGGCGATTACGATAGAAACCATCAATCCTCTTTTTTCACTTTTCACTGCCTACCTACCGCGCTCCGTTGTCGCGGTTCGGTGGCTCACGGAACGTTTGCCTTCAATGGCGAAAGCCTCCTCACGGCAACTCGCAAGCTCAACTACACATCCGTTATTCGGATGACGCGGGGAGCGGGGTTGAAATTCATCCGATTCGGGCCCTCACGATGCGGGCGAACGAATCGGCCTTCAAGCTTGCTCCGCCGACCAAAGCCCCGTCAATATCGGGCCTGGACAGCAATGAGTCAACATTGTCGGCGGTGACGCTGCCGCCGTAGAGAATCCGGACCGCATCCGAAACCCGGGCGCCATAGCGCTCCGCGAGCATCCCGCGAATCGCCCCGTGCACCGTGGCGGCCTGCTCGGGGGTAGCGTTGCGGCCCGTGCCGATCGCCCATACCGGCTCGTAGGCCAGGACTATCGAGGTCGCTTCCGCCTCGGCCACGTCCTGCAGCCCGCCCTGCAACTGGCGGAGCACGACCTCGAGCGTGGCGCCGGAGTCATGTTGTTCCTGGGTTTCGCCGACGCAGAGGATGGCGGTCAGGCGATGGCGTATCGCGGCCTTGAGCTTGCGGTTGATCAGTTCGTCGGGCTCGCCAAAGAGATGTCGGCGCTCGGAATGGCCGAGGATGACGTAGCGCACGCCGAGCTGCCGGAGCATCGGCGCGGACACTTCGCCGGTAAAGGCGCCCTTGTCCTCGCAGTGCATGTTCTGTGCGCCAAGCTCGATCGAGGCACCGGCCAGGGCCTGCAAGGCGGCCGGGATGGCGAGGAACGCCGGAGCAACCATCACATCGCGGTCGCGCGCCAGCACGGCGGCGTCTTTGTCGAGTTCGGCGCGTATCGCGGCGATCAGCGCGCGCGCCTCGAGCGCCGTGAGGTTCATCTTCCAGTTGCCGGCGATTAGTTTCTTTCGCATCGTCGCGCAAGCGCGATCAGGCGGCGCCTTTGCGGCGCGGCCGGGTCATCGCTCCAGCGCCTTCACGCCGGGCAGCTCGCGTCCTTCGAGGTATTCGAGCGCGGCGCCGCCGCCGGTCGAGATGTGGGTGAATCCGGCAGCCCACGGCGCGCCGGCGACCGCCGCGGCGGTGTCGCCGCCGCCCAGCACGCTCTTTGCGCCGCACGAGGCGAGCGCCTCGCCGACCTTCAGCGTGCCGGCGGCGAAGACCGGGATCTCGAACAGGCCGAGCGGGCCGTTCCACACCACGGTCTTGGCACCATGGAGACAGGCGATGAACTCCTCGACCGTGTGCGGTCCGATATCCAGCCCCATCATGTCGGGCGGAATCTCCGTGACCGTTTCGGCGCCGGCACCGGCGTCGGGCTCCGGCGCGACGACGTGGTCGCTGGGCAACACGATGCTGACGCCCTTGGTTGCCGCCTCGGCGAGCAGCTCGCGCGCAAGCTCGACCTTGTCCTCCTCGACGCGCGACTTGCCGACCGCGACGCCGCGCGCCTTGAGGAACGTGTAAGCCATCGCGCCGCCGATCAGGATCGCATCGACTTTGCCGAGCAGGTTCCTGATCACTCCGATCTTGTCGGAGACCTTGGCGCCGCCGAGGATTGCGACATAGGGCCTGGCGGGATTTTCAGTCACGGCGCGCAGCGCGTCCAGCTCGCGCATCATCAGGAAACCCGCCGCGCGATCGCTCAGAAAGCGCGTCACTCCCACGGTCGAGGCGTGCGCGCGATGGGCGCTGCCGAAGGCGTCGTTGACGTAGGCCTGCTTGCCGCGCGCAAGCTCATGCGAAAAGTCGCGGTCGTTGGCTTCCTCCTCGGGATGGAAGCGCAGGTTTTCCAGCAGGATCGCGCCGCCCGACGGCAGCGCCTGGACCAGTCCGTCGGTGACGTGACCGATACAGTCCGGTGCCAGCGCCACCTTGGCTCCCAAAGCAGCGGTCAGGTGCTCGGCCACCGGCTTGAGGCTCAGCTCCGGGGTGCGCTCCTTGGGACGCCCGAGATGGGAGCACAGCACCGCGACGCCGCCCTGGCCGAGGATGTAGCGGATGGTGTCGAGGCTCGAGTCGATGCGGCTCGAGTCGGTGATTTTGCCGCCCGCGAGCGGCACGTTGAAATCGCATCGCACCAGCACCTTCTTGCCGCGAAGGGCCAGGCGGGTAAGCGGGAAGATCGCCACTGCTCTCTACCTTGTCGCGATCGCGAGGCGCGGTCAGAGCCGTTCGGCTATGTAGGCCGTGACATCGGCCAGCCGGCACGAATAACCCCATTCGTTGTCGTACCAGGAGAAGACCTTGACCAAACGGCGGTCGAGCGCCTTGGTCAGCAACGCGTCGAAAATCGATGAATGCGAGTTGCCGTTGAAGTCGCAGGAGACCAGCGGCTCCTCGACGTACTCCAGGATTCCGCGCAGCTCGCCGTCGGCCGCCTTCTTCATGGCGGCGTTGACCGCCTTCGCGTCGGCCTCGCGCTCGACGGCGGCAGTCAGGTCGACCAGCGAGACGTTCGCGGTCGGCACGCGCACCGCGATGCCGTCCAGCTTGCCCTTGAGCGCCGGCAGTACGAGTCCAATCGCGCGCGCGGCGCCGGTGGAGGTCGGCACCATCGAGACGGCCGCGGCGCGGGCGCGGCGGAGGTCGCGATGCGGCCCGTCCTGGAGCATCTGGTCGCTGGTGTATGCGTGCACGGTGGTCATCAGGCCGTGCACGATGCCGAAACTGTCGTGCAGCACCTTGGCGACCGGCGCCAGGCAATTGGTGGTGCACGAGGCGTTGGAGACCACGTGATGCTTGTCAGGGTCGTAGGCGCTGTGGTTGACGCCGAGGCAGATCGTGAGGTCCGCGCCTTCTGCGGGCGCGCTTATCACGACCTTCTTCGCACCCGCGGTCAGATGCGCCGCCGCCTTGTCGCGGGAAGTGAAGAGTCCCGTCGATTCGACCACGACCGAGACGTCAAGCTTTGCCCATGGCAGCTTCGCCGGATCGCGCTCCGCCAGCACCTCGAAGGCGTGGCCGTCCACCATGATCTGGTTGCCCTCGGCCTTGACGTTCTGCTTAAGCGTGCGGTGCACGGAATCGTACTTGAGCAGATGGGCCAGTGTTGCCGCGTTGGTAATGTCGTTGACGGCAACGACCTCCAGTTCCTTTCTGCCGAGCATCGCCCGAAACAGCATCCGACCGATGCGGCCGAAGCCGTTGATCGCGATCTTGGTCGCCATCGCGAAAGAACCTCCCTAGATAAGCTGCCCTAACCGGGTGAGCTTCAAGTTATCACAGCATCTGCCGGGCCGCACACCGCCGCGATCGGCGCGGCCGAATTTCGATCGACAAACCCACGGCCGGTCGATCGCCGTGAGATGCTTGGTTCCGACGCTCCCTGGTCAGTCATTTTCCGGCTCGGGGGTCGTTGCGAATCAGCTTTTTCTCGAAAATGATGCTCTCGGACCTTACTTCTCCCGCGCTGACCCGCATACAGTAATCGGGGGCGGCCGCCGGCGCCCGATTGTTCACGCTTGCCCGCCGGCGCGAATCGCCCCATTACGATCAGGGCCCTGCGCTGCAAGCCACCGCGAGGAAAGCATGAAAAGAACCCCCGCCACCAGGCGAAAACCGGTGCGGGCCGCGCGTCCTCGCAAGACCCGTTTTGCACGCGCGAGCGGCCCGCGCGTGATGCTGATGGTCGGAACGCGCAAGGGCGCGTTTATCTATCACTCCGACGCGACGCGCCGGGCATGGCGGATCGAGGGTCCGCATTTCCTCGGCCACGTCATCAATCAGCTCGCGCTCGATCCGCGCGATGGATCGACAATGTTGGCCGCGTCGCGCACCGGTCATCTCGGCCCCACCATCTTTCGCTCGACCGACGGGGCCCGCACCTGGAAGGAGGTGACGCGCCCGCCGAAGTTCGGCGAGATGCCCGAGGGATGGCAGCCGCGCGCAGTCGATTACACCTTTACGCTTGAGCCCGGCCATCCCGACGAGCCGAACGTGTGGTGGGCGGGAACTTCGCCACCCGGACTGTTCCGCAGCAAGGATGGCGGCGAGACGTGGTCCGAGGTCGAGGGCTTCAACCGCCATCCGATGTTTCCCAAGTGGGGCGGATTCGGTGTCGGCACTCCGGACGGCTCGATGCTCCAATGGATCACGCTCGACCCGCGCGATCCCGCACACATGTACCTCGTCACTTCCGAGGGCGGCGTGTTCGAGACCACCGACCGATGCGCAAGCTGGCGGCCTCTGAACAAGAACGTCGAGGCGAACTTCCTGCCCGATCCGTACCCGGAATTCGGACAGGACACCCATTGCTTGCAAATCCATCCGGCGATGCCGGACCGGCTCTATCAGCAGAGCCACTGCGGCATCTACCGGATCGATCGTCCGAGCGACGAATGGGAGCGAATCGGCCGCAACATGCCGAAGGAAATCGGCGACATCGGATTCGGCATCGTGCTGCATCCGCGCGACCCGGATACGGCCTGGGTGTTCCCGATGGACGGCACGGAGGTGTGGCCACGCACCTGCATCGACGGCGCCGCCGCCGTCTATCGCACCCGCGATGCGGGTGCGACCTGGAAGCGCCTGGAGCGTGGCCTGCCGCGCGAGCACGCATGGTACACGGTGCTGCGCCAGGCCTTCGTCGGCGACCAATGCGACCCGATGGGCCTATACTTCGGCACCACGAGCGGCGAGCTGTGGGCCAGCCGCAACGAAGGCGAGTCCTGGACCCGAATCGCCCAGCACCTGCAGCGAATCCTATCGGTCAGCGTCGCGACTGTCCCATGATAGTCGTGCGGATTCCCTCGCCCCTGCATTCGTACACGGGCGGCCGCTCGCAGGTTCAGCTCGACGCCGACTCCATAGCGATGCTAAGCGAGCGGCTTGATGCGCTCTTTCCCGGGATCAGGTTCCGAATCATCGACGAGCGCGATCGGATTCGCCCCCATATCCAGTTCTTCGTCAACGGCGAAATGGTGCGCGACCTCGCCCATCCGCTCGCACCCGCCGACCAGGTCCATATCATCTGCGCGCTGAGCGGAGGCTAGCGCTTCGGGCGGATCAGGGCGCCCCCTGCCGTTGGGACGGGCGTCCCTGCCTGTCATGAGTCCGGTTCCACCTGATAGTCTCATTGTCACCGCATACGCAACGACGGCAGCGATCGGAATTCCCGTTATACTCACTGCCGGCATTGGTCGGACTTCCAGACGTTTCCGGAAAGGCGGTTGTCGGTCGTGCTGGAGATGCTGGCACGGAGGTGATCCAGTAAGCGCCAGCCGAACAGTGTTGGCCTTCCCCCTGCAGGTATCCCGCCGATAAGTTGGTGTCTGACGGGAAAGGCAGGCATGAAACGAGGGCGGTTTGGCGAGGAGCAGATCACCACGATTGTGAAGGAGGCCGAGGCGGGAGCGAAGGTCCGCGACCTGTGCAGAGGTGTCTTAATTTCTCGCCCTCGGTGCCTTGATTCAGCCGGCACCGAATCTCTCGTTTGCCCACGCGAAATCCATATAATAGGGTCAATTGGTTTAGTGCCGTTCCAACTATTTCGACAATCAGCCAGGCAGCAGAGGCGAGCGGAGCGGACTTGGCCGGATAGTGTTACTGGTTAGCCCCAACAAGTTGGAACGGCACTAGCGGTAATCTTATGCCGAACCCGGCAGGCGGCCTCGGGGTGGTGGAACTGGTGATGGGCACGGGGCCCGTCGTTCAGGTCGTGCTGTGGTCGCTGGTTGCGTTCTCGGTCGGGAGCTGGGCAATAATCCTCTACAAGCTCGCGCAGATTTCGCTGGCGCGCAGGGAGTCCCGCCGCTTCATCGCGATCTTCTGGGAATCGAAGAACCTCGCGACAATTCACACCGCGAGCGTCGGGCTGCGCTCGAGTCCGGTCGCACAGGTGTTCCGCGCGGGATACCAGGAACTGATGCAACTCACGCGTGCCAAACGTCAGGCGGTGGGCGCCGAGAGCGGATTCTCGACCGACCTGGGCGGCGTGGATAACGTGGCTCGCGCCATGCGGCGGCAGGCCAACGTGGAGCTGACCAAGCTCGAGGCCGGGATCACGCTTTTGGCGACCACCGGGTCGACCTGTCCGTTCATCGGACTGTTCGGCACGGTGTGGGGGATCATGACGGCCTTTCTGGGTCTGTCGGCGGCGCACTCCTCGAATATTCAGGCGGTCGCCCCCGGCATTGCCGAGGCGCTGATCACGACCGCGGGAGGGCTGGTCGCTGCGATTCCGGCCCAGGTGTTCTACAATTACCTGACGGCGAGAGTGCACGTGCTCGCCACCGATATGGAGAATTTCACCTCCGAGTTCCTCAACATCGCCGGGCGTCATTTCCTTTCGTAATCCATCGTGGCTTTCGAACCCACAAGGCGCGCTGCGCTGGTATCGCAGATCAACGTCACTCCGCTGGTGGACGTGATGCTGGTGCTGTTGCTCATCTTCATGATCACCGCGCCGATCATCCAGCAGGGAGTCGAGGTCACCCTGCCCAAGGTCAGGGCGGCCGCGCTGCCAGGCGAGGAGCAGCAATTCGTGGTCTCGATAACGCGCGGGCGCGAAATTTACTTGAACGACCGGCGCCTGAGCGCCGAAGAACTAACCGAGAAGCTCAAGGCGATCGCCGCCGAGCGTCCCGACCGCCAAGTGTTCATCCGCGCCGATGAGCAGGTCCCATACGGCGACGTGGTCCGCACGATGGCCGCGATCAAGGCGGCGGGAATCGAGAACGTCGGGATGGTGACCGAGATGCCGGCGGCGCCCGAGGGCGAGTCGCCGCCGCAGGCGGGCAAGCATGGAGAAACCGCACCAGCGGGCGGATGAACGGCCGTCGCGCCTGGGCTACGCCGGCGCAATTGTAGCCTCGGCGATCGGGCACGCGGCGGCGATCGCGCTGGTGTTCTTCGTGCTGCCGGGCTATCTGCATCCCGCGAGCACGCCGCCTGCGACCTACTCGGTGAAGATCGTCGACCGGCTCCCGGCCGGCGATTTGGGTACTCATCTGCCCCGGCTTTCCTCCGGCGCGGAGCCCCAGCCGAAGGAGGAGACTCCAGCGGTCCCGCCGCCGCCCGAGCAGGTGGCCAAGGCCGCTCCCCCGGGCGAGGCGACAGCTCCGCCGCAACTGGCGCCTTCTGAGGACAAGAACGCGCTCGCACTCAACACGATCCCTTCGCGCACCGAGACTCCGACGGCGATTGAGACGCCGACTCCCGAGCCGACCGCGCCTGCGCCTCCAAGCCCGTCGGTCGAGCCGACTCCGGCGCCTGTTCCCCCCACTCCCGTGCCGCCTGCTCCGACCCCGAAGGCGCAGCCGACTCAGGCCCTCCTCAAGCATCGCAAAGCCCAGCCCAACGCGACCCTGCTCGCCAACGCCGAGCGCACGCCAAGCGTCGAGGAGCGGCTCATCAAGATGCGCGAGCGACAGTTGGCGGAGCATCTCAAGAATCTCAAGAAGGAAGAGACCGACGAGGGTGACGAGGGTGAGGAGGAGAGCGACGAAGACACCGCCACCAACGCGCCCAGCGGCGGCGGTCCGGTCGCATCCTACTCCGCCAGCGCGGGCAAGGGTTACGGCGTCGGTCCGGGCGGCGGCACCGCCGGGATTCAATCGGACCCGGTATTTCTGCTCTACTATCAGACGGTGCAGGAGAGGGTGAAGAAGGCGTGGAGTTTCTCCGGCGGGTCCAGCGAGCTTACCACCATCGTGAGCTTTGCGATCGCTCCCGACGGCGGCCTGAACGGGATCAAGATCACCAAGAGCTCCAACGATGCGGCATTCGACGACTCAGTGGTACGCGCGATTCGGCACGCCGCGCCGTTCCCGGCGCCGCCGGAAAAGTATCGCGCGCAGTTTGCCAATGGAATTGACGCGGTGTTCAAGCTCGGCGAGCTGAGCTCTTAGTGCTTCGACCCATGCGTAAGGCTTCAAAGCAGGGCGGGCAGTCGCCACCGGCGCGATGAACGCTCCCCTGCCGTCGGTTTCGCCGACGATGACGAAAGCAACGATTTCTCCCTGACGCAGACCGACATAAGAAAGGGATTCATGAAACGGTTTGCCCTGCTGCTTGTTCTGTCTCTGGTCCTCGACGGCGCGCTTGCGTATCCGGCCGGCGCGCAAATCCGGATGGAGATCATCGGGCCGGGCTCGCGGCTGTCGGCGATCGCGCTGCCGGAGCTCAAGAACCAATCCGGCGACGACAATCACGAGGTCTCCGCGGCCTTCATCGACACGCTCTCGCGCGACTTGAAGCTCTCGGGCTACTTCCGGATTATCGACCCGGGCGCCTACGTCGAGGACTCGCAAAACTCGGGCTTCGAGCTGGGCCAGTTCAACATGGCGGACTGGAGTTCGCTTAACGCTGATTTTCTGGTCAAGGGCGCGGTTTCACTCAGTGGCTCCGAGGTCAAGGCCGACGTGCGGCTGTTCGACGTCGCGCAGAACCGCCAGATGATGGGCGACCGGTACACGGGCAGTGGCGACGACGTGCTCCAGATGGCGCGTCGGTTCGCCGACGCGATCCTGAAGGCCGTCACCGGCACGCGCGGCCCGTTCGACTCGCGGATCGCGTTTGCCTCGACCCGCGGCGGGCGCTTCAAGGAGGTCTACACAGACTCGCTCGACGGGGGCAGGCTGTACAAGGTCACCAACAATCCGACCATCAACATCTTTCCGAGCATCGATCGCGACGGCGGGCTGCTGCTCTACACCTCCTACAAGAGCGGCAGGCCCCTGCTCTACATTGCCAATCTGAAATCGCGCACCGAGCTTCCGATTCGCTCGCGCGCCGGCGATGTAATCGGCGGCGCGCTCTCGCCCGACGGCCGCTCGATCGTCGCGGCGGTCGAGCGCGACGGGATCACCAATCTGCATCTGTTCGGCGCCAACGGCCGCGAGATCCGCGCGCTCACCAACGACAGCTCGATCAGCGTGACGCCGGCCTTCTCCCCCGACGGCACGCAGCTCGCGTTCACCTCGGATCGTTCGGGTAATCCGCAGATCTACGTGACAAGCCTAAGCGGCGGAGCCCCCGCGCGCATCACCTACCAGGGCAACTACAACACCAATCCGGCCTTCTCGCCCAAGGGCGACAAGATCGCTTACCAGGGCCGCGTCGAAGGCCGCTTTGACATCTTCCTGATCGGGGCGAAAGGAGGACAGCCGACCCGGCTTACCAGCGGTGAAGGTTCCAACGAATCGCCGTCGTGGTCGCCCGACAGCCGCTACCTGCTTTTCAGCTCGACCCGCAGCGGGAGAGCGCGGCTCTACCTGATGCAGCTCGAGACCGGCAAAATCATATCGGAAGTGATGGAGGATAACGGTGATGACACCAGTCCGTCCTGGTCATCGTGGCTCGGTGAGTAAGACTTCGACATGCGCGACGATCGTCGCCGCGATGCTATTGCTCGTCGCGGGATGCTCATCGAACAAGAAACCCGAGACCGCCTACGCCGGGGCATCCGGGCTCGGCGAGCAGGGTATGGGCGGCAAGGGCGGCTCGCTCGAGCAAATGCAGAAAGGCACCCTGGGCAGCGGCGAGCAGGGCCCGCTGCACGATATCCATTTCGATTACAATGATGCGACGGTGCGGCCGCAGGACAGCGAGATCCTGCGCGGCAACGCCACCTGGCTGAGCGCGCATCAGCAGAGCCGGGTCCAGGTCGAGGGCCATTGCGATGAGCGCGGGTCGGAGGAATACAATATCGCGCTTGGCGCCCGCCGCGCCCAGGCCGCCAAGGATTACCTGGTGACGTTGGGGATCGCGGGCGATCGGGTTTCAACCATCAGCTATGGCAAGGAGCTGCCGCTTTGCACCGAACACAACGAGGAATGCTGGTCGCACAACCGCCGCGACCATTTCGTAATCGCCCAGTAGCGCGCGCGCGTCATCCGCGGCTGCTCGGGGCGGCCCCGTTGGTTTTCGCGGCCGCCGCGCTTGTGGCCGCCGCCGGATGCGCGACCAACGCCGACCTGCAGCAGACCGAGAACCAGCAGTCCCAGCTCCGCGGCATGATCGCCAAGGAGCAGCAGCAGGGCAACGCGCTGCGCCAGCAGGTCCGCCGCCTCCAGGACGAGATCGACGAGATCCAGCACGGCGGCGCCGGCGGCGCGGCACCGGGCGACCGGATCGCCGCGCTCGATGAGCGCCTCAACAAGCTCGAGGCCGCGGTCAGCGCTCTGCAGGCCGGCGCCTCCGCCGCTGCGGGCGCGCCAGGCACACCGCCCGCCGCGGTAGCAAGCGTGGCCCCAGGCGCGGGCACCGTGGCGCCCGGCGAGGCCGGCGCCCCATCGGGGGCGCCCGCGGCGTGGCAGGTCGACCTCGACAAGGAGCTGTCGTCGCCCGTCAGCGGCCCCGGCGCCAAGGTCTATCGTGAAGGGCTGCAGGCAATGAAGGACAACCAGTATGCGCTCGCCGGCTCCAAGTTCGCGCTCATCCAAAGGAAATATCCCAAGTCCGATCTGGTCGAGCCGGCTCAGTACTTCTCGGCCAGCGCGCTGTTCGAATCGGGCAAGTACGACCAGTCGATCCTGCAGTTCAACGACCTCGTGATGCGCTATCCGAAAGGACGCTTCGCCGCCACGGCGCTGCTGCGCGAAGCGCAGGCCTTCCTCAAGCTCAACGACAAGATCGACGCGCGCCTCACCCTGCAGAAGCTGATCTCCGACCATGGCGACACTGCCGAAGCGTCAGCCGCCAACGCGATGATGAAGGACCTTGAGGACTGACCGCCTCGGCAGGGTTTTGAAAGCGGCCGGAAATCTCAATTGGGCTCTGGTGGGAAACGAGTGCGCGACCCGCGAAAGGCCGCGCCGGGAGCGGCCCGGACCGCGCAGCGCGTGCCGATGGAGATAATCCGCGACCTCGACAGGCTCGCGCCGCATCCCTATCCGGTGCTCGCGTTCGGCAACTTCGACGGCGTCCACCTTGGCCATCGCAGGATCTTCGAGACCGCGATCGATCGCGCCCGCGCGGCCGGCGGCAGCGCCTTGGCGCTTACCTTCGACCCGCTGCCGGCCAAGGTGCTGGCGCCGTCGCGCGCACCGCGCCTGATCCTGACGCCGGAAGACAAGCTCGACTTGCTCTCGCGAACCGGACTCGACGGCGCGATCGTGATCCGGTTCACGCTCGAGTTCAGCCGGCTGACGCCGCGCGAGTTCGTGCGCGATTACATCCTGGGCCGTATCGGCGCGCGGGCCGTGGTGGTCGGCCACAGCGTGAGCTTCGGCCACGATCGCGCCGGCAATGCCTCGGTAATGGTCGAGATGGGGCGCGAGTTCGGCCTCGACGTGACCGTGGTCGGAGCGGTGAAGTCGGCGGGAATCGGGGTCAGCTCGAGCAAGGTGCGCGAGCTGATCGCCGCCGCCGAGCTCAAGACCGTCGCGGAGCTTCTCGGCCGTTATCACTTCCTCAGCGGCAAGGTGGTGCGCGGGCGCGAGCGCGGGCGCAGGATCGGCTTTCCCACCGTCAACCTGGAGCCGGAGACCGAGTGCATGCCGCCCGACGGGGTCTATGCCACGCGCGTGATCCTGGAGGACGGCGCCTACCCGTCGATCACGAACATCGGGATACGCCCGACGTTCAACGAATCCGAACGCACGATCGAGGCGCACATCTTTGACTTCGATCGCGAGCTTTACGGGAAGAAAATCAAGCTCGAGTTCGTCGAGCGGATTCGCCCGGAGAAGAAGTTCGACTCGCCCAAGGCGCTGACCGATCAGATCGCGCTCGATATCCGCGGCGTCAAGGAAATCCTAAAAAGCGCGTAGCGCGCTCACCAAGTCAAATCCCGAACAGGCGCGAAGCGTTCGCGCTCACCAGCTCTGCGAGCCGCTGGGGCTCGACACCTCTGAGGCGCGCGATCGCCGCGAGCGTCTTCACTACATAGGTGGGCTCGTTGCGCCGGCCGCGATAGGGCTCGGGCGCAAGGTAGGGCGCGTCGGTCTCGACCAGGATCCGGTCGTCCGGCACCGCCGCCGCGGCCGCGCGCACCGCGCCCGCGTTGCTGAACGTGACGATTCCCGAGAACGAGATGAAGAACCCCATCGCGACGAACTCGCGCGCCGCCGCGAGGTCGCCGGTGAAACAATGGACCACCCCGCCGGCCGGCGGCATTCCCGGTTCGCGAACGATCTCGGCAAGGCGCGCCTCTGCTTCGCGGCAGTGGATCACGATCGGAAGCTTGAGCTGCGCGGCGAGATCCAGATGGCTCCTCAACGCGCGCTCCTGGGCCTCGCGCGGAGAGTGCATGTAATGGAAGTCGAGTCCGCTCTCGCCGATCGCCACCACTTTTTTCGAACCCGCGAGCTCGCCGAGCCGGGCCAGGCGCGACTCGCTGCAATCCTTCGCGTCGTGGGGATGCACTCCGACCACCGCAAAGACATTCTCGTGACGCTCGGCGATCGCGACCGTCAGCTCGTCGGCCTCGATCGATCCGATCGCGCCGATCGAGACGATCGTGCGCACCCCCGCCTCGGCCGCGCGCGCGAGCACGGCCTCGAGGTCACCCTGGAACTTGGGGTCCGCGAGATGGCAATGCGTGTCGATCACCGCCGTCATCGCAAGTTACGCGCTGATACCGCTTGCAGCATGGATCAACTAAAGCGATTCCATCCAAGCCACAGCGCGATCAGAATCAGGCCTCTGCAAAGCGGCTCCTCCAGCGCTCCGATCGAAGCTTTGACGGAATCGAGAATCGACATCCGGGCGTGTTCGTAGTCCGTGTAACGATTGTCGGAGAGCGGGAAGCCAAGCTGCGCCGCTTCGGCGAGCAGGGCGCGCGTAACGTCGGTACCGAAACTCGGACTGATGATGAAAAGGCCCTCGTCCAGGGGACTGAAATACTCAACCAGGCCAACCTCGTAGGGAGGCGGATCGTAGCCGAGTTCGTCTTCGGCCAGCGAGAACAAGAGATGGCCCTGCGAGGCCACCCGCTCTTCGAGCAGCTTCTCAGTCTCGGGGAAGGACTCTCCGGGAACGGCGGCAAGGAAGAGCGCGCCGATTCGCATCGCACCCACCACGGTTCGGATCTTGTGACCCTCGAGATACGGCGGCCGATTCGCACGCATCACGCGGTCGGCGCCGGGGATTCCGCCGGTCGTCAGGCTCGCCAGGACTCGATTGTCGATCGGCTCTTCCAAAACGGTTTCGCTTGCGGCAATCGGGCCGTCGATCAGTTCGGCGCCAGCCTCTGAGTGAAGCGCGAGTTTCGCCACCTTATCGCCGTACTCCTCGACCGCCGCCGGGCCGCGCTTCGCGATGCCCGTCAGATCGGGCAGGGTCCGGCCCACCGAGCCCACCATCACGACCGCGACGGAGCCGGGCGCGGACCGCTCGATCGCGTTGGCGGCTGCCCCGGGCCAATCGGGGGAGACCAGACGATTGTCTTTGCCGAGCACCGCGACATGGGCGCTGAAATTGACGAGTGCGGCAAAGGTCTGGCCGCGCCCGTCGCGCGCGAAAATCGTGCGGAGCTCCGTGTCCAGCGGATAAGACGGCGGCAGCAGGTTTCGCAGCAGATGGACAGGCGCGGTGTCGACCTCGGCGCGATAGAGCGTGGCTGGACGCTCCGCCTGGATCGCCGCTTCGATCGCCGCAACCGTCTGCGCGGCGACGAGCTGGAGATAAGCGGCAGGCACGCCACCCCAGAGCCCGGCGTCGTCGGGGCCGGAATGGTCGTGCGTGGCAGCCAGGATCAGATTGCGCTCGGGCAGGCCGCGATCCTGCGCGACGCGCCGGCGGATCGCCGCGAAGCCCATCTGGGAGCCCCGCTCCTCCGCCTGGTAGGCGAGGAAATGGCCCTGCGTATCGATGGCGCACAGGACCACGGTCGTGCCGCCACGCGCGATTGCCAGCGCGCGCGCCCAAAGCGGACTGGCGACTCCCACCGACTTGCGGACCGGGCCGAAGCCGTAGCCGCCGAGATAGACCGGCGAGCGCGGCGTGATCTCGCGCTTGGCAGCGCCCACACAGTAACCTCCCGCCGGCGCGGCGCATCCGGGCGCGTCCACGCCGGCGACGGCGCGTGCCGGCACGGCCACTGCGATCGCAAGCAGAGCGCCGAAGCACATCGAGCGCGAGATCATCATGCCCTAATTAGGGCACCAATATACCTGACTGACCTTGCGCCTGTCCAGAGGTTGTCGTAATGTTCAGCGACAACCCATGGGTGAGGTACGTCCGCATGAATACGGTTGGTGAGATCTCGATCACGCCGAGAGAATATCTGGGCCACGCTCTAACCGAGGGGCGATTGGCCGTCCCATCAAATCAACGCGAATACGCTTGGAAAGAACGTCATGTGCGGGACCTGTTTGAAGATGCGGCCATAGTTCTCGACGGCAGGGACAACTCAGAATATTTCCTCGGTACTATTGTTGTGATGGAAAATGCCGAAAGGGGACGCCGCTCCGATAATATCGAGAAACAGCAGCGCATCGTTGTGGACGGGCAACAGCGCCTCGCCACAACGCAAATCTTTCTAGCGGCGGTTCGCGATTATTTTGACCGTCAACACAATACTAATCAGAAGGACTCTATCCAGAGTGAATTTCTATATTCGTTCGACAAATATGCGGAAAAGAATGAGCCCCATTTTCATCTGAATGATGCTGACGACGACTTCTTTTATAAGCGTGTACTCTTACCGCCAGATGACGCACTGAGAGCCAGCGCCAAGCCAATAAGAGCGTCGCATAAGCTAATAGACGGTGCGGCCCAGGTCGCGGCGGAATGGGTGGCTAAGATCGTGAGAGATGCGAGGCGCGACCCTGACGCCGAATTGAAGCGATGGGTGCAATTCTTTGAACGCAAAGCTCGTGTGATTTGGGTAACGGTCGGGGATGAGAGTACCGCCTATATCATCTTTGAGACGATGAATGACCGTGGTTTGGAATTGTCGGCCACAGACCTGATCAAGAATTACCTGTTCCGACACGCTGGCAATAAGTTGTCAGCTGTTCAGCGCAAATGGTCCGCAATACTTGGAGCGCTTGAAAGCACACAAGCTCAGGAATTGGCAAGGGATTTCATTCGGCACTACTGGATTTCAAAACATGGAACGACCCGTAGTAGTCAGTTGTTTTCGGCCATAAAGGACGATGTCAAGAGTCAGGCAAGGGCTGTTGCTCTTGTCAACGATCTCGACGCAAGCACCCCAGCATACATGGCCTTCCAAAATGCGCGCGGCGCATATTGGGCCGGATACGACGAACGTACAAAACAAAGCATCGAGGCACTAAACAGTTTTGGTGCTCGACAAATCAGGCCGTTGCTGCTCGCAGTCCTTCGACGTTTTGTTAAAAGGGAAGTCCAGAAGGTAGTCAGGCTGGCCGTGTCTTGGAACGTGAGACTTGTGGTGACAGAGCTGTTAGGGCGTAGTGCTGTTGAGACGGGCTACGGCAAAGTGGCGTTCCAAGTAGAACAAGGGAAAGTGAAAACGGCCGAAGAGCTGTCGCACGAACTACGTGAAGTCATTCCAGCCGATGATGTGTTTGCGGTTAATTTCAGAAAGTTCTCAGTAAAGGATGCGCCGGCGCGCTTCATACTTGCACAGCTTGAAGTTGCCAAGAGAGGTTCGCAAAACGCCGCAATGGTTCCTAATCCAGATGCAAAGGAATTGAATTTAGAACATATACTGCCAAGAAATCGAAGCGAAGGTACATGGCGGCAGTTCAAAGACGAGGAGTACGAGGAGTACAAAGACCGTCTTGGCAATCTCGCTTTGATGCGCCAGAAACAGAATTCGCAGTTTGGCAATGCGGAATTCGCCGTGAAAAGGCCAATATTGGGGAAAGAGGATTTGCTTCTGACGAAAGAGATAGCTGACTGCTCAGATTGGCGGAAAGACGAAATCGAGAAGCGGCAGGAGAGGCTTGCGGAACTGGCGGTTAAGACTTGGCCACTACGCGCTTGAGCGGCCTGCGCAATTTCTTGTTCTCGATGTCTTTCTTCGATACAGACAACACAACCCGGCCGAGTTTCCGCAGATTTTCGAAAGCTCGCTTCGGCTCGAATTCTAAATCTTCAGCTTTTGGAGATTTCACGGCCCATCTTACCACGGGGGTGCCTCCCTCTCCACTGCTTACGCCGGTAAGGGTTCGGCCGCCGACCCGGTCTTGCCGGTTAGCTCCGAGTACATCAGGCGACGCCCAACAACCGCGCCAGCGACGCCAACGAATCGCTCAGCGTCGTTCGCCTTGCGATTGTTGAATCGGTACGCCTGCTCGTCGAGATAACGGAAAAGATGAAAACGGCTCGACGCTGACATACGTTCCCTTGAGACCACGTTTCAGCAGCGACCAAAAGTTTTCGATTTTGTTCGTATGGACGTTGCCCTTCACGTATGTCTCTGCGTGGTCGATAACCTTGTGAACGTAGTCGCGGTCAAGACCGTGGTAGCCGACAAACGCATCGGTGAACACATAGGAGCCGCCTTTCACGTACTTGCGGACAATCGGCTGAAGGGTCTCGCCGCGCGCGTTCGGGATATGGACGAGACGGACCTTGCTGGTGTGGCGATCGAGCAGACCCATCACGATTGCCTTACCCGCTCCGCCGGTGCCGGTAATCTTCGCCTTTTTGTCTTTGTGCATGTTGCGAGCAAGGCCGCCAATGAAAGTCTCGTCAGCCTCAATCTCGCCACCAGAGAACGGATCGTAATTGCGCTCTTGCATCGCGAGCCGAATCCGATGGTCCATGAACCACGCGGTTTTCTGTGTCACGCCGAGCCCGCGCGCCATCTCGTAGCTGCTGATACCGTTCTTGCAGTTCGCGACAAGCCACATTGCTGGAAGCCACTTATCGAGCCCGATTGGGGAGTCCTCGAAGATCGTTCCGACCTTGAGCGAGGACTTTGCGCGGTCGTGTCTCGCGTAGCATTTCCACAGGCGCGCCTTTTCAAAGTACGTGACCTTCTGCGATTGGCACGTTGGGCAACGAACCTTGCCATCCGGCCAGCGCATTTCGATCATGAAGCGCTTGCAGTTCTCGAAATCGGAAAAGTACTGGATCGCTTGTTGGAGAGTCCTTGGAGCGTTCATGCTCCAAACATAGCAAATGAATCGTGGTCAGTCAAATATATTAGTGCCCTAATTAGGGTAACTATCCCCTTGACGGAAGTATGGGAATATGTCATCATCGGCAGTATGAGCAAAGTTAATCGAGAGTTTCCCCGCCGTTCGGTGACTTCGGAAAGCACTTATTCGCGGATGGAGTTTGAGCGCCAGTTTCCGGACGATGCCGCTTGCTTGGACTGGCTCGCTAAGAAGCTCTACCCGAACGGCATCTGTTGCCCAAGATGCAAGGCCATCACGAAGCATCATCGCGAGAGCACGCGCCCGTCCTACGCTTGCCAGAACTGCGGGCATCACGAACACCCGATGAAGGGAACGATTTTTGAGGATTCGGCTACGTCGCTCAAGCTCTGGTTCCTTGCGATCTTCATCATGTCGGCGACGCGATGCGGTATCAGCGCCAAGCAATTGGAACGGGAGATTGGCGTTACCTACAAGTGTGCATGGCGCATGTTCAACCGGATTCGCTCGCTCTTGGATGAAGATGGCGACGGTTTCACACTGTCGGGCAACGTCGAGCTTGACGAAAGCCACTATGGCGGTTTGGAAAAAAACAAAGCACAGCAGCAAGCGGCTGCATCGCGGCACCGGCGGGACGGGCAAGACGGCGGTATTCGGGATGATCGAGCGTGCTGGCAAAGTCATCGCGACAGTAGTTCCCAACACGCAATCCGCAACCTTACTGCCGAAGGTCGTTGAAAGAGTCCTGCCTAGAAGCCCCGTTTTCACGGACGAATATGTTTCGTATGGGCCGCTGGCCGGTCACGGGTATCGACACAGCTGTGTGCATCACGGGAAAGGCGTCTACGTATCCGGCGACGCGCACGTGAACACGATTGAAGGGTTCTGGAGCCTGACAAAGAACGGGATTCGCGGCGTCTATCACAACGTCTCAGCGAAATACTTGCAGATGTACTTGAACGAGTATGCTTTCAGGTTCAATCGCAGAAAGAACTTAGGGCTCGAACAACCGATGTTCGATGCGTTCGTGAGCAGAATCCAAAAGGCTGGTTAGGAAAGATGCCGCTTTACAAAGACGCTGACCATTTCCAGTGCACGAACCATTCTGCCTTCGACGTGTCGCACGAACCGTTGAAAGCCACGCCGTGTTCTGGAATTTACGCCTGCGAGTGGTGTGGTTACGAGATTGTGGTGAATAAAGGCGACGAACTGCCCGATGCGCAGATCTGTGACGAACACAACCGGCCAAATTGGCTTCCCACAATCGAGTCTGGCTTCTTTAACCGTGTAAAGTGGAGGTTGGTTGCTGCGGCGATTCAGACGGACGCGGCTCGTCACTTAAGCTGAGTGTAAACGGTCGCAACCGCGCCGATAGGTCCAACAACTCCGGTTGCCACACCAAATCGGCCATCTGAGCCAAGGCGCGTGCAACGCGACGTAGGTCGCGCGCTTTTACATTGCGCATCATAAATTCCGCAACCTTGCTCACGTCGGGATCGAGTATGATCTTCATCGATCACCCCGCTCAATGCGCTTTAGCGCCAGCCGAAGTTCCTCGATCTGTTCCCAGATCGTCTTGCGGCTCTTCGTGTTCAAGCTATCGCAGATGCCCTCGACCCGATCCGAGATCGTCTTGAAGCTCTCGCGGATGTACTCGCCGGTAAGCGACGAGAACTTAGTTTCTTCATCCAACAGCACAGAGACTTGGCACTCTTTGCCGGAGCCCATCGTTCCGATGTAAAAGAATTCGCGCTTGATCACGTAACCGGCCATGCCAGCGAATCGAACAAGGTCACCAACATCGGGAATGGCACCGGGATTTTCAATCCGAATTTCATCATCAGCGACGACAAGACGGCCGTCATCTCTCGGCTTGTGGCGTTGGCATAGAACCAGCACCACCTTGGCTTCCCGACCCTCGCTGGTCACGTGGTTCTCCGCTTCCGTGTGGCCTTTTCCAGGTCACTAAAGAACTGCGCTCTTTCTGGTTCCGGGATTGGGATATCGCGGTTCTTGCGCTTTGGCTTTCTCGCTTCTGTTGCAATCGTGTCTGCGCTTGCCGCTGACCTTGGTTGGTCGGCTTTTCTTCGATGGTCGCGGTCCTTCAAAACCTCATCATTTTCCATCAGAAGCTCCCTGACATTCTCGGTCGGCGTAATGATTGCCATCCCGGAATTAAATTTTGCGTCCGATTTGGTCCCTTGTCCCGATGATTCGTCTTCCGTGTCGAAATGGGCGGAGACTAAGCCAATAAATGCCCGAACAAACACAACGCTCCCGACCACCTGACGGGGCGTATCCTTCAACGCAGTGACCATCGTTGCCGTAAATAATTGTCTGTGGACGAAGACTGGCGATCCGCTAAAGCCGCCACGGGAGTGGGTTTCGGCTAAATAGCCCACGACTCCGATTCGACCCCGCCCCTTGGTCTCCATGTAAAGCACTTGGTCGGTCGGCAGGCGACTGATGTTTCCAAATCGGGCTACAGGAAGGTTCCGGGCTTCGCCAGCGGTCTCAGCAAACAAGCCAGTAAAAAAAAATATCGTCTCCTGGTTGAAGGTCAAATCCGTCAAGTCGTCTGCATAACGTCAGGATCTCCTCACTGTATTGTTCTTCGGTGTCTTTGAGTCTGATTTTATAGTCGGAATCAATAAACCATTTTGGTTTGATTGTTGTATATCTTAGCACCCTTTGTTGAGTGGCGGGGAGAGGCAACAGGATGGCGGCAACATCTGCCGTTGGGTGCGTAAACCAGTCTGATTGTCTGCTAGGAAGATCGACATAGCCGGGGATGTTCGGCGGGGCACTCAATACGGTATTAACACGAATGAATAGCTCGGCATGTCCAGGGTCTTCGATGCAATGGCGCGCCGTCACCACATAGCGCCATGAGCAGTTGAAATCCGGCATCTCGACAATAAATCCGGTCGCGACAGGCACATGGATTGTCTTGGCGTGTTTTTGTTTTGCGATGCAGACAAATACGGTGCAATCCAAGAAATCTGGGTGGATTCTCAATGTCCACTCCTCCCCAAGTGCCCGTCTTGGCAGCCGATACGGGAGAAGTTTAGGCAAGTCTTCAGGCGTTGGTCTAGCATTGCCATAGCGCGACCGCTTTGAGGCATAGGCACGCATTAGACCACACCCCTAGTACTTCCGTCAAGGGGATACTTACCCTAATTAGCACTCTTGACCGTTTGCAATAAGATCGCGTTACGTCTCTACTCGGAAACGGCGGTCTTAACGCGGGTCCCAACCCTGTCTTGCGTGGGGGGGGTGGAACAGGAGGCTGACTGTGAAGCTTAATGACGTGAACATCCAGGAGCGGGCAACTTTCTACTTCAGCAACCGCTACCATTGCAGCCAAGCCGTCCTGCAGGTCGTGCAGGAGCTTATGGGCCGGCGCGACGAAGATGCGGTGCGGATGATGAGCGGATTCGGCGGCGGGTTCGGCGGGGCAGGCTCGGTGTGCGGCGCGATCTCCGGGGGCGTGGCGGCGCTGGGGCTTGCTTACGGACGCGGGAAGTTGGAAGAGCGGGACGCGCCGAGGCTGTTTCCGCTGTGCGCCGAACTTTACCGCCGCTTCGGCGAGGAGATTGAAACAAGCTGCTTCTGCCGCGATATCACGGGCGTTGACTTCGGCACCAAGGAGGGAGCCAAGGCCTTCTACGGCTCGCCGGAAAAACTCGCCAGATGCGCACGGCTGGTGGCAAAAACCGCCGAGATGGTGCGCGATATGCTCGCCCGCGAAGAGCAGAAGCCTACGACCGCTTCGTAATCGGGCGAAACGCGCCGCGCGTTCACGCCGTGGTCGCTTTTTCGATTCGCGGGAAGAGCGCGACCGGCGGTTTCACGCGATGGCCCGGCTTGAGCCCCGCGCCGAACGGCGCGCGCGCCGTCGTTTCCTCCACCGCGAGCATCTCGAACATCCTTTGCGCCGTGACCGGCATGAACGGCTCCAACGTGTCGGCGGTCACGCGCAGCCCTTCGAGCAGGTTGGCGACGATTTCTGCTACACGGGCCAATTTCGCCGGCTCCTTGGCGAGCTTGAACGGCTCCGTAACCACGATGTAATGGTTCGCTTCCGCAATGGCCAGCCAGATTTCGTCGAGGGCTCCTTTGAAGTCCAGCCTCTCAACCTTTGCGCCCACGCGTTCCTGCAAGGTCCCGTGAGTTGGCACGCCAGGCGGCAGCTTTGGCGTGAACCGCCTCTGAAACTCCGAGTCCGAATACTCTGTGCCAGCGCCTGGAGGGACGGCGACCTCGCCCGCGAAGTAGCGCGCCGCCATCGAGAGCACGCGGCTGGTCAGGTTGCCGAGGTCGTTGGCCAAGTCGGCATTGTAGCGCGCGGTCAATCGCTCTTCGGAGAAATCACCGTCCAGTCCATAGACCACTTCGCGCAGCGCAAAGTAGCGCAGCACGTCCGGGCCGAACGCCTTCTCATACGTGACCGGGTCGCGCACGTTGCCCGAGCTCTTCGAGAAACGCTCGCCGCCGAAGTTGAGGTAGCCGTGCACGTTGAGACTGCGGTAGAGCGGCAATCCCGCCGAAAGCAGCATCGGCGGCCAGTACACGGCGTGGGTCTTGAGGATATCCTTGCCGATGAAGTGCTCCGTTGCCGGCAGCAGCGTCCTGAGCGAATCGTCGCCGGTGTCGGGCAGCTCGCTGAAGTACGCCCAGAGCGCGTCGTACCAGACATAGGTTACGTACTTCGAATCGAAGGGTAGCTCGATTCCCCAATCCAGGCGCGACTTCGGGCGCGAGATGCACAGATCGGCGAGCGGCTCGGAGAGCATCTTGCGCGCCTCGTTGCGGTAACGCTCGGGGCGGATAAAGTCGGGATGCGCCTGGATATGCTCGAGGACGTGGCGGCGATACTTTTCGAGCTTGAGGAAGTAGTTCGCCTCCTTGATCAGCTCGGCGGGGCGCTTATGGTCGGGGCAAATGTTGCCGGGGAGCAGCTCCTTTTCGGTGTAGAAGCGCTCGCATCCTACGCAGTAAAGCCCCTCGTACTCCTTGAAAGCGATATCGCCGCCGTCATACGCCCGCTGAAGCATCTTTTGAACGAACTTCTGATGGACCGGGTCGGTGGTACGGACGAAGTAGTCGTAGCTGACGTTGAGCCCGGCGAACGCCTCGCGGAAGGTCGTGCTGATACGATCGACGAACTCCTTGGGAGAAAGCTTGCTTGCCTGTGCGGCGCGCAGGTTTTTCTCGCCGTGCTCGTCGGTGCCGGTGACAAAGCTGACGTTGGCCTTGCCGAGCTTGCGCCGCTGGTAGCGAGCGTAGGTGTCGGTGGTGAGCGCCTCGTAGGCGCTGCCGACATGGGGCGGCGCGTTGCAATAGAAGATCGCGGTCGTGATGTGAATTCGTTCGGGCATTAAGGAGCTTACGATTGTATCCCGGCGATGCGTGGTTGATAACCGCCCCCGGCTTGATGCGTGCCGGCAGCGGAACCCTCACCCGCAAAGGAGCGGGCGAGGCAGGAGCAGGCGCAGAGATCAGGTCGGGCGCGGCTCGACCAGGTCCGAGAGCGCGGCCTCGACGACGCCGCCGTCCTCGTCGCGCTGAATCAGTACGGTCTGCTTGAGCACGTTTAGGCGGATCACCTTGCCGTCGCCCTTGACCGAGGTCGCGTGCTTGCCAACCGCGGGCAGGCCCTTCTTGAGCTCGACGTAAGTGGCGAACTCGTAGCGCAGGCAGCACTTGAGCCGCCCGCACATCCCGGCCAGCCGCGAGGGATTGAGCGCCAGGTCCTGCTCGCGCGCCATCTTGACCGTTACCGACTCGAAGTCGCGCAACCACGACGAGCAGCAGAGCTCGCGTCCGCACGGGCCGATGCCGCCGGTGGACTTGGTCTCCTCGCGGGCGCCGATTTGGTTCATGTCGATACGCACGCGCAGCGTATTGGCGAGGTCGCGCACCAGTTCGCGCAGGTCGAGTCGGTGCTCGGCGACGAAGAAGAAGGTCGCCTTGCGGCCGTCGTGTGAATAATTCACGTTGACCAGTTTGGCCGGCACGCTCCGCTCGTGGATACGATGCAGGCAGATGCGCCGCGCGTACGCCTCAAGCTCGAGATTCTGCTCTTCGAGCCGCAGGTCCTCCTCGTCGGCAAGCTTGAGCACGGGCTTGAGCGCGGAAAGGTCGATAGTGTGAGTGGGCTCGTGGGGTTCGACCTCGACGGTGGCCAGCCGCACACCGGCCTCGCCATCCACCAGGACCCGGTCGCCGCGCTTAAGCGGGATCGAACCGGCAAGATAGTCGAAGAGATGACCGGCGGGCTGAAGACTGACGGCGACGATACTCGCGACGGGATCGCGCGTCTCAAACGAATCGATATCTGTCGCCATCATTCCCCCCGCGCCGCTCGCGCCGCCGCTATCCACCAGTTCTCCGCCTGCAGGCGGGGATTAGCCATCGCCTCCACGGCGGCGGCGGCCTTGACCGCGGCGCCCACCGCGCGGGCCAGCGCGTCCACGCCAAGCGTCTCGCCGAGCTGTCTCATCAGGGCGGCGATCTCGGGCGAGGGCGTAGTGAAATTCTGCTGAAGCAACTTGAAGCATAGTATTTCCTCAAGCAGCCGGGCGATCAACTCGAAGTTTCCGGCCGCCTGCTCGCGAGAGGCAAACAAGCCCTGGGCGATTGCGGCCGCGGCGGCGAAGTCGATTTCCCCAAGCCGCTCGAGCGCGCCGATCAGTTCCTTGACCGGCGGCTCTTCGCCGCCCTCGGCAAGCGCGAGCGCGCGCCCGGCACTGCCGCGTGAGAGCATCGCGATGGCGCGGGCGCGTGCCGGCTCGAGGCCGGCGCGGGCGGCGACAATCGCCTCGACGTCGGCGGTGGCCAGTGCACCGAACCGGACTGGACGCAGCCGCGAGCGGACGGTATCGAGCAGCGCCCGCTCGCTCTGCGAGACCAGAAATACGATCGCGTGACCGGGCGGCTCCTCCAGAGTCTTGAGCAAGGCGTTCTGGGCCGGCACGTTGAGCGTCTCGGCGTCGTCGATAATCGCCACTCGGCGGTCGCCCCGCGTCGGCCGGATCCAGAGCTGCGCGATCAGCTCGCGCACCTGGTCGATCAGCACGTCGGTGCGCCCCGCGGGGCGTGCAACGTGGCTGAAATCGGGATGCACCCACGCGGCGACCTGCACGCACGACGCGCAGCAATCGCATCGCGGCGTAGTCCGGCTGCGAACCGGGCATCGCTCGGGAGCGCAGCAGAAGGACGCTCCCGGCGATCGCTCGCAGAGAATCGAATGCGCCAGGCCCTCGGCCACCAGCTCCTTGCCGACTCCGGGCGGGCCGGAAAACAGGTAGGCGTGCGAGGGACGGATCTTAAGCTCGCGCTCGAGCGAGGCGACGATCTCGCGATGGCCGCGCAGGCCCTCAAGGCTCATCGGCGCTTCACCAGCGCGTCGGCGGCCTGGCGAATCTCGGCGCTGACTACCGCGCGATCGCGCTCGGAATCGATCACGATGACGCGGCTGGCCTCGGCGCGCGCGATGGCCAGGAAGCCGTCGCGCACCCGGCGATGGAATTCCGCCTGTTCGCCCTCGAAACGATCGGGCCGCCCCGCCATCCCGCCCATACGCTCGCGGCTGCGCCGGAGCCCGGTCTCGACCGAGCAATCGAGCACGATCGTCAGGTCGGGCGTCACGCCGTCGCTGGCGAGACGGATGAGCTGTGCGAGCGGTTTCAGGTCGAAACCGCGTCCGTAGCCCTGGTAGGCCGTGGTCGAGTCGGAGTAGCGGTCGGAGATCACTATCTCGCCGCGCGCGAGCGCGGGCTTGAGCTTCTCGCGCACGTGCTGTGCGCGGTCGGCGAGCGCCAACAGCAGTTCCGATACAACGTCGAGATGAAGCGCCGGGTCGAGGAAGATCGCGCGAATCGCTTCGCCGGCGCGGGTGCCGCCAGGCTCGTGCGTGACCGTCACGACGCTTCCGCCCTTGCGCAGCGCTTCGGCCAGAATCCTGGTCTGGGTGGTCTTGCCCGAGCCCTCAATACCCTCGAGCGTGATGAAAAGCCCGCGCGCCATCAGCCGGAAAAGTACCAGTGCATGAGCTGCGGTTGAAACAGCGCGTACATCCCGGCCGCCAGCGACAGGAACGGCCCGAACGGAACCGCGGTCTTCAGAATCGAAACGTCGGCTTCAGCCGGCTCGGGCGACGCGCCCTCCAGCGGCTGCTCGCCTCCGCCGCTCAGCGCGGCCAGGATTCCGCCGACCGAGCCGAGCACCGAGCCGAGAAAGAGCGTGAACAGCACCGCGGGCCATCCCAAGAATGCGCCGATCATCCCGATCAGGAACACGTCGCCCATCCCGACGCCCTCCTGATGGCGCGCCAGCTCGTACAGCTCGCCAAGCGCGAACAATCCTCCGGCGCCGATCAGGATCCCAATCAACGAGCTCTTCCATCCGATCTCGGGCATCGCGAAGGCCGCGGCGAGGAAGCCTGCCACGATTCCGGGCATCGAAATCTCGTTGGGGATGATTCGCCAGTCGTAGTCGATCATCGACACCGCGAACAGCGCCGCGCACAGCACGAAACGCGCAGCCGCGTCGGCGGGCGGGAAGCTCAGATACAGGTAGAGCGCGGCGACGGCCAGACCGAGCTCGGCCAGGAAATAGCGGAAGGGAATGGCGCCGCGGCAGATCAGGCATCGCCCGCGCAGCCCGATATAGGCGAGAATCGGGATATTGGCCCAGGCGGGGATCGGATGGCTGCAGTTGGGACAAAACGAGCGCGGCGTGACGATCGAAAGCTCGCGCGGCAGCCGATAGGCCACGACGTTGACGAAGCTGCCGACGCACGCGCCGAGGATGAATGCCATCGCGCCGCCGATTCCACGCGGTATCTCGATCATCTCTTCACCACCTCCCCAATCATCTCTCCCCGCCGCTCAGCGCGACGGTACCACGCTGACCGTGACCGTGCGTTCGCGCGGGCCGTCCCACTCCGCCAGCATCACGCCCTGCCATCGTCCGAGCCTGAGCTTGCCCGCCTGGACCGGAATATTGATCGACGTTCCGAGCATCGCGGACAAGATATGCGCCTGCGAGTTGCCCTCGCCGTGCTTGTAGCCGGCCTCGCGCGGGACGAGCTTCTCCAGTTGGCTGATCATGTCGGAGGTCACGTCGGGATCCCAGTTCTCCGAGACGATTACGGCGGCGGTGGTGTGCGGCACGAACAGGTTGCAGAGTCCGGTTTCGGCGCCGAGCTTGCTCAGCGCGGCATTGACCTGCTCGGTGATGTCCACCAGCGCGACGCGGCTCCCGGTCCTGACCCTCAGCTCGACCATCGTCTCTCAAGCTTAGCAGGGTGCGAGTATGGCAATCTCGGCCTGCAAGCGCCTCTTACGCACCATGCTAGGACTGCGGTCCGCAGAGTTCCATGACGAGGTCGTAAGTCGCGCGGATTGCGCGGTTGAGATTCTCGACCGACAGCCGCTCGTCCACTCCGTGCACGCGCTCCGCTTCCCTTTGGTCGAGCACGATCGGCACGAACCCGTATGACGGCACGCCGTGCAGGCGCAAAAAGCGCGAGTCGGTACCCCCGGCGGTCATCGACGGGACCGTGACGGCGCCGGGAAAGTCGCGCCCGACCACCTTTTCGATCGCATCCCAGGCCTCGCCCTCAGCCGGCGACTCGGGCGCCTCGTCGGGCCGCTGGATGAAATCGATCGAGATGCGCGAGTCCGCGAGCAGATCGCGTATCCGCTTAAGCGCTGCCTGGGCGTCGGTGCCGGGCAGCAGCCGGCAGTCGAGTGCCGCCTGGGCGGTAGAGGGAATCACATTGACCTTGATGCCTGCCTGCAGCATCGTCGGTGCGATCGTGTCGTGCATCAGCGCCTGCACGTGATATTCGGCGAGCGGGCCGCGCATCGCCAGCTCAGCCATCAGCGGCCATCCGAGATGGGCTAGCTCGAAGGAAGCGGGGAATGAGAGCCGCAGCGCGACGGTTTTCATCGCACGGTCGAAGTTCGCCGTGATCCGGATCGGCGGCTGGCGCTGCAGGAGCCGGGCGAGCGCGCGAATCAGGATCAGGTTGGGATTATCGTCATTGGGCGCCGAGCCGTGGCCCGACTTGCCCCGCGCGGTCAGCCGCAGCCACATCACGCGCTTCTCCGAAACCGCGATCCGGAACGTCACGCCGTCGCAACCGAGCCAGTGAAGCGTCCCGCTGCCGCCCTCGTTGAACGCGTATGCGGGATCGATCGCGTCGAAGTGCATAGCCGCGATGAAGCCGGCGCCGTCTTCTCCGCCCGCCTCTTCGTCCGCGTTGACCATCATCTCGACGCCGCGCCTGAGCGCCACGCCCTGACGCTTGAGCGCCAGCATCGTCATCAACGCCATGATCCCGTGCGCCTTGTTGTCGATCGCGCCGCGGCCCCATACGTAACCCTCGGCGAGGTCGGCTGCGAACGGGGGATGGCTCCAGTCGGCGGCGACCGCGGGCACCACGTCGGCGTGCGACATCAGGAGCAGCGGCTTCACACCGGCCGGCCCGGGAAGGCGCGCGACCAGGTTGAGCGCGCCGGGCTTCGGGGCAAAAGTCTCGCTCGCAATTCCATACTTGTTCAGGATGCCCTGGAGGAAGGCGATCGCGGCGGCGGTGTCGTCGGGAGGATTCGAGGTATCGAACCGGAGGTAGGTGCGGAAGTACTCGATAGCTTCGGCATCGAGCTTGTTCCAGTCCAGCTCGGGTGCAGCGGATTTGGACGACGCCGGTGCGGCCTCGGCTCCCCGGGGCGCGCCTTGGGCAACCGCCAACAGGATCAGGAGCGCCGGCGCGGCAGCGATCGCGAAGCGCATCGCCTCAGCCCGCCGGCTTCACGAACTTGAGCATGAAGCGATCGGTGGCGCCGCGATGCTCGGAGACGAACCATGTGCGATCGTCCTCGGGATGGCGCAGCGCGCCCGAGGTCGCCGCCAGCTTGAAACCCGCCTGCTCGACTTCCTTGATCGCGAAGTTTTCGTCGATTCGATGGAGCGTGCCGGCGTCGCGCACGCCGGAGCCGACTTGCGCGCTGTGATCGACGATTGCGTAAACCCCGCCCGGCTTGAGCGCGGCGAAGATCTGCCGGTTGAGCTTGCCGCGGTCAACGCCCCGCGCAACCAAGGCGTGATAGTTGAGATGGGTGATTACGGCGTCCAGCGAGCCGGGCGGAACCGGCAGCGGGTCGTCGGAATTGAACGGCTTGCTCACCGCGACCACGTTGGCAAGCGCGGGCTGCCGGAGCCGATTCTTCCACGCGTCCTCAATCTTTTTGAACTTGGGCGGGAAGTCGCCGTTCTGCGAATAGACCTTGCCGCTCGGCCCTACGATTCGCGAGAGCAGCTCGGTGGTGTATCCGCCGCCGGCGAACAGGTCGAAGACCTTCATCCCGGGAGCGATTCCGAAGAAGGCCATGATCTGATCGGGACGGCGCCCGGCGTCGAGTTGCTTGTCGGCGGCCGGACGATCGGGCGCATCGATGGCGGCGGTTATCGCCGCCGGAATCTGCGCCGGCGGGATTACGCCGACGTGCCGTACGCCGTCCGGCGCGGCCATGCACGTGAGCGGCGCGACAAAAGCTGCGGCCAGCGCGACAGTCAAAGCCCACGTCTTCCTGGTCATGGTGCCCGTACTAGTGCGTGGGCGACGATTGACCGCGCCCGCGTTGCATCACGGCCTCGCGCCGCGCCGCGGGATCCCGCACGCGGCTTTGGTAAGCAGAACGACCGGCTCAGCCATGTCGGCAAACCTCCGCGGGCAACAGCTAACACACGCCGCCGCCGGCGCAAAGCGCGCCCTCACCCGAAAAAAACGGGCGCGATAGAGCAGGAACGAAGGCGCTTTGTTCACGCGGCAGGCCGGTAGTGGGTCAGTTTGGGTTTGGTTGTATGCGCGAAATTTTTTCTGTCATTCTCGCGCGTGGCTGCCGCGCGAAGAATCCCGAATGCCGGGACGGGCCGGTGCCCGGGATTCCTCGCGCGCGGCAGCCACGCGCGCGGGAATGATAGAAGAAGGCTGGTGCCGCGCACAAGGAGGGGCAGCCGGGCTCCTTCACCGCCCGATACAACGTGAACCGTCTGGTCTATTGCGAGGAGTTCGGCGACCTCAGCGAAGCCATCGCCCGCGAGAAGGAGATCAAGCGCATGACGCGCAGGCGGAAAATCATCGAGTCGACGAACCCGGACTGGGAGGATCTGAGCCGGGAGTAGGCGCAAAGGGCGGGCAGGGACGCCCGCCCCACTAAGAATCCGGGATTCCCCGCGCCGTCTCACGAGGGCAGGCTCTCGCCACGCGCGGGAATGACAAAAGCGCAAAGCTCGTGTAGACCCTGCGTCAAAATGACCCACTACCGGCAGGCCGGTAGACTTGAAAGGGAGTGACGGAGCATGATCGGTGTGCGCAGTCTTTGATGAGCACTCAAGTCCACGGCGAGCCGCAGCCGGCGGCGGAGGGCTTCGGCGGCCTTCGTGTGGTCGCGTTCGAGAGCCGGATGGCGCGTGAGGTTGCGGCGCTGATCGAGCGCAACGGCGGGGTTGCGATAGTCGCGCCCGCGATGCGCGAGGTGCCGCTGGCGGACAATCCGGGCGCGCTGGAGTTCGGCCAGCGGCTGATGCGCGGCGAGATCGACGTTGTGATCCTGCTGACCGGCGTCGGCACCCGCGCCTTGATCCAGGTGCTCGAGACCCGCCATCAGCGCGCCGCGATCGCCGCGGCCCTTAAGCGGGTCGTGACCGTGGCGCGCGGTCCCAAGGCCGTCGCCGCGATCCGTGAGCTCGGCCTGGAGGCGTCGATCGCGATTCCCGAACCGAACACGTGGCGCGAGGTGCTGGCCGGAGCAGCCGCGCGCGTCGCGCTTTCGGGCAAGCGCGTTGCGGTGCAGGAGTACGGCGTGCCTAACCGCGACCTGATTGCGGGCCTCGAGGCGCGCGGCGCCGAGGTGATAAGCGTGCCGGTCTACCGATGGGCGCTGCCGCAGGATCGCGCTCCGTTGCGGGCGGCCCTCAAAGCCATCGCCGGCGGCATGGCCAACGTCGTGCTGTTCACCACTTCGCATCAGGTTATCAACGTGATGCAGATGGCGGAGGCCGAGAAGCTTGGCGCCGAGGTCAGGCGCGGACTCGCCGCGACGGTGGTCGCGTCGGTCGGTCCGGTCTGCTCGGAGCAACTGCGCGCCCACGCAGTCGCGGTCGATCTCGAACCCGAGCATCCCAAGCTCGGCCATCTGGTCAAGGAAGCCGCGGCAAAGAGCCGCGCGATCCTGGAGCGCAAACGCCGGGCCGCCGCGCAAATCGAGGCGGCCGCGCCGCACCGCCCGCCGCTTCGCGACAGCGACCTGCCGCCGCACAGCGCTGCGCTGCGCAACCATCCGATGCTCAAGGCTTGCCGCCGCGAGCCGGCGTCCTACACCCCGATCTGGCTGATGCGCCAGGCGGGGCGCTACATGCCCGAGTACCGGCGCGTGCGAGAGCGGCTCTCGTTCCTCGAGATGTGCCGGCGGCCCGAAGTCGCCGCCGAGGTCACCGTCACGACCGTCGAGCGGCTGGGAGTCGATGCCGCGATAATCTTCGCCGACATCCTGCTGCCACTGGTCCCGATGGAGGTGGGACTCCATTACGAGAAGGGCGACGGTCCGGTGGTCGATCGTCCGATCAGATCCGCATCCGATCTGGAGCGCGTGCCGCGGTTTGACGCGGCTGCGGCGCTGGACTTCGTCGGCACCGGGATCCGACTCGTGCGCGGCGCGCTGGCCGGCAAAGTGCCGATCATCGGATTTGCCGGTGCGCCGTTCACACTCGCCTCCTATCTGATCGAAAGCGGCGCATCGCGCCAATACCTGGCAACCAAGACCATGATGTACAACCAGCCCGAGGTCTGGCATCGCCTGATGGAGATGCTGGCGCGGGCAACCGCCGACTATCTCAACATGCAGATCGCGGCCGGCGCCGACCTGATCCAGATTTTCGACAGTTGGGTCGGGAGCTTGGGACCCGACGACTACCGGCGTTTCGTGCTGCCGCATACCGCCTCCCTGATCGCGGCGATAACTCCGGGCGTGCCGGTAATCCACTTCGGCACCGTCACCGGCAATCTACTCGAGCTGATGCGCGAGGCCGGCGGCGACGTGATCGGACTCGATTGGCGGGTCGATCTCGCCGAGGCGTGGGATCGGCTTGGCAACGGCGTCGCCGTGCAGGGTAATCTCGATCCGATCGCTCTGTTCGCCGATATTCCCGAGATTCGCCGCCGGGCGCGCGAGATCCTCGACAAGGCCGGTGGCCGCCCCGGCCATATCTTCAACCTGGGACACGGCATCCTACCCGAGACGCCGGTCGACCATGTGATTGCGCTGGTTGACGCGGTGCACGAAATGAGCCGGCGCTAGACGAATCCTGTAAGCGATTGGGCCATGCTTCTATTGAGTCTTGCAGAACATAGTTACGGAGAGTTGGGACCTGCCCGCTCGCCAGGCAACCCTCACCCGCGCGTCACGGCGCTTGCAAGAGAAGCGCAAGCGCCGCGCCGCGCGACCTCTCCCTGGTCAGGGAGAGGGGGAAAACAGAAGCGGGCGCAGCTCTTCTTTCACCTCTCCTTGTCCAGGGAGAGGACGTCGCGCGGTTGCCCGAGCAACTGCGCGACGGGTGAGGGTTGCCTGCCCGCGCACCCAAGGCAATCACAAGCTCTGTAACTATATTAGGCAATCGTCAATGGCGGCCGCGTGAACCCCGCATCGCGCTACGACGCAATCCTGATCGTCGGCTTTGGCGGCCCGACCGGGCCTGAGGAGGTCCGCCCCTTCCTGGACAACGTGCTGCGCGGACGGCCGGTGCCGAAGGAGCGCTACGAGGAGGTGGTGCGCCATTACGAGCACATCGGAGGCCGCTCCCCTTACAACGAGGTCGCGACGCGAATCAGCCACGGGCTAAAGGCCGAACTGGCACGCGCCGGCGTAAGCATCCCGGTCTTCCTCGCAATGCGCAACTGGAAGCCGTATCTCGCCGACGCGATAGCCGAGATGGCGTCGCGGGGCGTGCGTCGGGCGCTCGGCTTCGTCCTGGCGGCCCATCGCAGCGACGCGAGCTGGGATCGTTACATACAGGCGGTGAGCGAAGCGCGCGCTCGGGCAGGGGCATCGGCACCCGAAGTCGATTATGTCTCGGCCTGGCACGACCATCCGTTGTTTATCGAAGCGGCCGCATCCGCTGCGCGCGACGCGCTTAAGCGGCTCGGCTCCGATCAGCACGAGGCACAGGTGGTTTTCACCGCGCACAGCATCCCGGTTGCGATGGCGGCGGCGAGTCCGTACGTCGAACAGATAACGGAGTCGTCGCGGCTGGTCGCGGGCGCTCTTGGAATCAAGTCGTGGACGCTGGTCTTCCAAAGCCGCAGTGGCAGCCCGCGCGAGCCATGGCTCGAACCCGATATCGGTGACGCGCTGCGCAAGCTCGCCGGCAAGCCCGTGGTCGTGGTGCCGATCGGCTTCGTGGTTGACAACGTCGAAGTCGCATATGACCTCGATGTCGCAGCGGCAGCGGTAGCGCGCGGGGCGGGCGTCCGGATGGAGCGCGCAGCAACCGTCGGCGAGCATCCGCTGTTCATCAAGATGATGGCGGCGGTCGTGCGCGCGCATCTCGGCGCGCCGCGCGAATGACTCCGATCGAGACACCTGCCTCTACTCGCAACAGCCCGCCGTTTGCGCGAAAATAGGGCGGGCTTGGAAAAAAGCTTTCGCGTGTAACAATCCCGTAACGCCCCCGATATTGGCCGCTGTCGGCGAGGGGGACGGAATTAAACTTGCTTGATTCTTCCAGACGCGCCCCGCAGCGCGTCGATGAGAGGTTGAGGAGGGATAATGAAGTACAGCTTTCCGGCGCTTTATTTCGAGACCACCAGGTTATGCAACCTGCAATGCCGGATGTGTATGACGGGCAGCAACGACACCAAGCTGGTGAAGGCCGCCAAGCGGGATGAGTTGAGCTTCGAGGAAATCCGCGACCTGGTGCTTCGGCCGGCGAAAGCGCTCGGCATCAAGGCGGTGGGATGGAGCGGCGGTGAGTTTCTGCTGCGCGAGGACGCGATGAGCCTGATCCGGCTGGGCGCCGAACTCGGCTACCAGTGCAAGATCTGCAGCAACTGCGAACTGCTCACGCGCGAACTCTTGTGCGAGCTCAAGCAAGCAAGCGGCGGCAAGCTCACGATCGCGGTCGGCCTGAACTCGATCGACGAGCGCAACGAGTGGACCCGCGACACCGGGCCGGATCGCACGCTGGAGGTGCTGGCGCTCTGCGACGAGCTCAAGATCGACCGCCACGTGATCGTAACGATCTCCAAGGACAATTCCGACAGTTTTGAGAACACCATCGACTACCTGGTCAAGCGCCACATCTCCTACAACCGCTCGCCGTACGTCGCGCGCGGCTCGGGATGCGACCTGTTCCGCCAGCTCGCCTTCGACCGCACCGACTTGAAGGATCGGTTCCATCCGGTTCTGCGCCGCCACGTCAACGGCTACGTAAGCTACACGCCGTTTTTCCTTTCGCCCGAGCTTCATGCCCAGGTCTCGGGCGGGGTGCGCAATGGCAACGTACCGCACAATCCGCCGATCGGATGCTGGGTCGGTACGTGGCTCGCGGTCAACGCCGAGGGCGACGTCTCGGTATGCCCGGTGCTGCTCGATTCGCTAAGCGCGGGCAACGTGCGGGAGAAGCCGCTGGATCGGCTGGTCGAGGAAAGCGAGTTGTTCTCCCGGCTGCTGGATCGGAGCCAGCTCAAGGGACGGTGCGGAGAGTGCCGCTACCAGTACACGTGCGGAGGATGCCGCGCGATGGCGTACTACCACAGCGGCGACTACATGGGGGAGGATCCGACCTGCTTCTTCAACCCCGTCAGCCGGGAAACCGTCAGCGAATACGAGGAGGAGACCAATCGGCTCTTCAAGAAATATCTGATCGTCGCCCGCCACGTCGGGCTTTACCAGCGGCCCGCGCGAGCAAGCGATGTGCGAGGAGCTCGGACTTGACGCCGCATCGCCCACCCAGCGTGCGACATCCCAGGATTGACGTCGGGCAACGACCCTTTCTGGTAATTTGGGAGATGACCCGGGCCTGCGATCTGGCTTGCGCGCATTGCCGCGCCGAAGCTATTCCGACCCGCAATCCGCTCGAGCTCAGCACGCTCGAGGCGCAAGCTCTGATCGACGAGGTGGCATGGTTCGGGTCCCCGCCGCCGCTGTTGGTGATGACCGGCGGAGACCCGATGAAGCGCCCCGATCTGACCGAGCTGGTTGCCTACGCCGCCGGACGCCATCTTCCGGTCGCGTTCTCCCCCTCCGCAACGCCGCTGCTGACGCGCAACGTTATCGCCGAGCTCAAAGCCGCGGGACTGAAGGCGCTCTCGCTCAGCGTGGACGGCTCGTGCCCCGAAATTCACGACGCATTTCGCGGCATCCACGGCACGTTCGAACGCACGATGGCGGCGTGGGAGGCGGCGCGCGAGTTCGAGATCAAAGTCCAGATCAACACCACCGCCTCGCGGCTGAACCTGTACGACCTGGCCAATATGGCCCGCGTCGTGCGCGAGCGCGGCGCGATGGTCTGGAGCGTGTTCAGCCTGGTGCCGGTCGGACGCGGTACCTCGCTCGAGCAGCTCTCGGCCGACGAATGCGAAGACGTGATGAACTTCCTTTACGACGTCGGCAACGCGATCCCGGTCAAAACCACCGAGGGTCACCATTTCCGGCGCGTCGCCCTCCAGCGCACGATCCTGGAGCATCGCGGCGTCGCGCCTGAGAGCGTGCTGCGGCTCGGGGCAGCGTACCGCAAGCTGCGCGCGGCGCTCGAACCGTGGCCATCCAGCGCCGGCGCGCGGCGCACCCCGATGGACATCAATGCGGGCCGCGGCTTCGTCTTCGTCTCGCATACCGGCACGGTCCATCCAAGCGGCTTCATGCCGATCCCCGCCGGCAACATCCGTATACAGACCCTGGGCGAGATCTACCGCGAGAGCCCGCTATTCGTTGACCTGCGCGATACCTCGCGGCTGAGCGGCCGATGCGGTGTGTGCGAGTTTGCGCTAGTCTGTGGTGGGTCGCGTTCACGGGCCTTCGCGACCAGCGGAGACCCGCTCGGCGACGATCCGCTATGCGCGTACACACCCGGCACCTTCCCCTATCACGCCGACATCGCGCCGCTGCTGAACCTGAACGCGCCTCGGGCCGCCCTGGTGGCCCTGCACTGAGCGCGCTTAAGCCCGCAGCCCGGCGAGGAGCCGGGCTCCGCAGCCGCTCCTGATGGGCAGCGGGCGAAATCATCCGCGCGTGGCGGTAATCGGCGGCGGAATCAGCGGACTGGCGGCGGCGTTTCGGCTTCGCGAGCTTGGGGCGGCGCGCGAGTTCCCACTCGAAGTCGCGCTGTTCGAAAAGGGTGACGGACTCGGCCGCGCGCTCGCGACCGTCCGCCAGGACGGCTTCGTGATGGAGACCGGCGCCGACTCATTCCTCTCCGAGAAACCGTGGGCTCTGGAACTCGCAAAGCGGCTCGGACTGGAGCCGGAACTTATCGGCACCGATGAGCGATTCCGCAAGACCTACGTGGTGCGCGCCGGGCGGCTGGTCGAAATACCGGAGGGTTTCACGCTGCTCGCGCCGACGCGGTTCGGTCCGGTTTTCGCAAGCCCGCTCTTCAGTATTCCCGGCAAACTCCGCATGGCGCTCGAGCCGTTGATACCGGCCCGCCGCGACGGAAGGGACGAAAGCCTAGCCTCGTTCGTGACGCGTCGGCTCGGCCGCGAAGTGCTGGATCGCGTCGCGCAGCCGCTGGCCGGCGGAATCTACACGGCCGATCCCGAATCGCTGAGCCTGGGGGCCACGATGCCGCGCTTTATCGACATGGAGCGGCGCTATGGAAGCTTGTTCCGGGGGCTCAGGGCTGCGGCGCGCAACCGCCCCGCCGAGTCAAAGGGGACCAGCGGCGCGCGCTGGAGTCTGTTTCTGAGCTTTCGCGGTGGGATGCGCGCGCTGGTCGAAGCGCTCGCGGTCCGGCTCGGCGAGTGCGTGCGGACGCGCACGGCCGTCGACGAGCTGGCGCGGCTGGACGCCCGGGGCGGATGGCGCCTGCGGGTCGGCGGCGGGGCCGAGTTCGACGCCGACGCGATCGTGTTGGCGGCTCCCGCCTACGACGCGGCGCGCCTGCTTAAGCCGCACGACGCGGGCCTCGCGCGCCGGCTCGAGGAGATTCGCTACTCATCGGCAGCCTCGGTCAACATCGCTTACCGCACCGCGGACCTGCCTCGCCTGCCGGAGAGCTTCGGCTTCGTGGTGCCGGTCAAGGAGGGCCGCAAGATCATCGCCTGCACGTTCTCGAGCCTGAAGTTCGCTCATCGCGCACCCGAGGGAACCGTCCTGATGCGAACGTTCCTGGGCGGCGCGCTGCAAGACGGGATGATGGGGCTGGATGATGACGCGATGGTCGCCGCGGCGCGCGAGGAACTCGCGGCGTTGCTCGGCGTAAAGGCCGAGCCGATCGTGGTGCGGGTCCAGCGATGGCCCCGGCAGATGCCGCAGTACGAGGTCGGCCATCTCGAGCGCGTGGCGGAAATCGAGCGGCGCGCATCCGGGCTGCCCGGACTGACGCTGGCCGGCGCGGCCTATCGCGGCGTCGGCGTTCCGGATTGCGTGCACAGCGGCGAGCAAGCCGCCGAAGCGCTCGTCAGCTATTTGCGGACCAGGACATAGTCGCTTCGCGATGGATGACGCGCGTTCTCCCGGGCCGTGGCCGCGGGTTATTGCCCACGCGGACATGGACGCCTTCTACGCCTCGGTCGAGATGCTCGATAACCCCGCGTTGCGCGGCAAGCCGGTGATCGTCGGCGGCAGCAGCATGCGCGGCGTGGTGACCTCGGCCTCCTATGAGGCGCGCAAGTACGGCATACGCTCCGCAATGCCGACGGCGCAGGCCCGCAAGCTCTGCCCCGACGGAATCTTCGTTTCGGGCCGGATAGGGCGCTACGAAGAGGTCGCGCGCGCCGTGCGCAAGGTCTTCGAGAGCTTCAGCCCGGTTGTCGAGCCGCTCTCGCTCGACGAGGCATTCATCGATCTGACAGGCACCGAAAAGATCCACGGCGGGCCCTACCAGGCGGCGCGCGCGCTCAGGCGTCAGATGCGCGAGGAGACCGGGCTGGTGGTTTCGGTCGGCGTCGCGCCGGTCAAGATGGCGGCCAAGATTCTGAGCGACCTGTCCAAGCCCGACGGGCTGCTGTTGCTTTCGGCCGAATACGTGCGCCAGTTCCTCGATCCGCTCCCGGTCGAGCGGCTATGGGGCGTTGGACGGGTGACGCTGGCGCGCATGCAGGCGGCGGGAATCGTCGCGATCGGCGATCTCGCACGCAGCGATCCCGCGGCGCTCGTCGCGCGATTCGGATCCCTGGGCTCCCATCTTTATGAGCTGGCCTGCGGCCGCGACCCCCGCCCGGTGGTGCCCGATTGGCAGCGCAAATCATACGGCGAAGAGAACACCTTCGAACGCGACCTCGGGCTCGACTCGCTCGACCTCAAGCGCACGCTGATCGCGCACGCCGAGGCGCTCGGCCGGCGGCTTCGCGCCGACAAAGTCCGCGCCCGCACCGTCACGCTCAAGCTCAAGCTGGCGCGTCCGCTTGGCGAGGGACGCTTCCCGGTCATCACACGGAGCTGCTCGCTCGAACGCACCACGGACGACGGCGCCGAAATCGCCGCCGCGGCGGCTCGACTGCTCTCGCGCGTGCGTGAGAAGGAAAAAGTGCGCCTTGCGGGCATCCACGCGCACAACCTCGAGCGCCCGGACCTTGCACAGCTCGGACTGTTCGAGCCTGAGCGAATCGCCGAGGAATCGCGCCGCGTGAGGCTCAACCGCGCGCTCGACGAGGTGACGCGGCGTTTCGGCGAGGAGGCGCTGACACGCGGGATAGCGCGCGTCAGCCGCGCCGCCCCGAGCCGGAGGATAAAGTAGCGCACCTCCAGCGACGTTATCTGAGGCGCGGCAGCCCAGGCGCAAATCCGACTCTTTGTTTGACGAAGCGGATGGCGCATAATGGCATCCGCTCGCTTTTTTTTCTCTGAATATGGCCGGTAAAACGCTGTTCGAAAAAATCTGGGAGAGCCACGTCGTCCGCGAGGCGCCGGGCGAGCCCGCCTTGCTCTACGTTGACCTCCACTTGGTTCACGAGGTGACCTCGCCGCAGGCCTTCGAGGGTCTGCGCGCCGCCGGCCGCAAGGTCCACTCACTCGATCGCACCTTCGCCACGCTCGACCATAACGTACCGACCACCGACCGCTCGCTCCCGATCGCCGATCCCGACTCCGCCCTCCAGATCGAGATGATGCGGCGCAACTGCCGCGACTTCGGCATCCCGCTGTTCGACCTGAACGCGCCTGAAAACGGCATCGTCCACATCATCGGACCCGAACTGGGGCTCACGCAGCCGGGGATGGTGATCGTGTGCGGCGACAGTCATACCTCGACCCACGGGTCCTTCGGCGCGCTCGCCTTCGGAATCGGCACCAGCGAGGTCGAGCACGTGCTGGCAACCCAGTGCATCTGGCAGGCCCGGCCCAAAACGCTCGAAATTCGCGCCGACGGCAGGCTCGCGATGGGCGTCACGGCCAAGGACGTGATCCTCGGGATTATCGGCGACATCGGCACCGACGGCGCCTCCGGATACGCGGTCGAGTACCGCGGCTCGACGATCGAGGGCTTCTCGATGGAAGAGCGGATGACGGTGTGCAACATGTCGATCGAGGCCGGGGCGCGGGCGGGGATGGTCTCGCCGGACCAGACTACGATCGAATCCGTGCGCGGGCGCCGTTATGCGCCGGCGGGCGCCGAATTCGACAAGTGCGCCGAGCAATGGCTTGCGCTCGCAACCGACCCCGGCGCGCGGTTCGACCGCAGCCTGTGCTTCAACGCGGCCTCGTTCGCACCGCAGGTCACGTGGGGCACCAATCCCGCGATGGTGACCGAAGTGACGGGTAGGGTGCCCGATCCGGCAAGCTTCGCCGATCCCACTCAGCAGCGCGCGGCGGCAAACGCGCTCAAGTACATGGCGCTGGACCCGGGTACGCCGATCGAGCAGATCGCGATCGACCGCGTGTTCATCGGCTCGTGCACCAACTCGCGGCTGAGCGATCTGAAGGCCGCCGCCGGGGTCGCCCGGGGCCGCAAGGTCAGCAGCCGGGTGCACGCGATGGTCGTGCCGGGCTCGCATACCGTCAAGCTCGAAGCGGAGAAGCTTGGACTGGACAGGATCTTCAAGGATGCCGGCTTCGAATGGCGCGAGGCCGGATGCAGCATGTGCCTGGGAATGAACCCCGATATCCTCAAGCCGGGCGAGCGATGCGCCAGCACCTCGAACCGCAACTTCGAGGGACGCCAGGGCAAGGGCGGCCGTACGCACCTGGTGAGCCCGGCGATGGCAGCGGCGGCGGCGATCGAAGGCCACTTCGTGGACATCCGCGGATGGCGAAACGTAGCCGACCTGTAGATAGGGAACTGGCCAATGCGCGCGTTCAAGAATTTCACCGGACTGGTCGCACCGCTCAACCGCCCCAACGTCGACACCGACCAGATCATCCCCAAGCAGTTCCTCAAGGCGGTGGTCAAGAGCGGGCTCAAGGCGGGGCTCTTTTTCGACTGGCGCTCCAAGCCCGACAATCCCGATTTCGTGCTCGCACAGCCGCGCTACCAGGGCGCGTCGATCCTGGTCGCGGCGGCCAACTTCGGCTCGGGCAGCTCGCGCGAGCATGCGGTGTGGGCGCTCGCGGACTTCGGCTTCCGCGCCGTGATCGCGCCGTCCTTCGCCGACATCTTCCGCAACAATTGCTTCAAGAACGGGATGCTGCCGATCGTGCTCAAGCCCGCAGAGGTTGCCGCGATCTTCGAGGCGGTCAAGCGCTACCAGGGCTACACGCTGAGCGTGGACCTGCCTCTACAGACCGTGTCGGACGAGCACGGATGGTCGGCGCGATTCGAGATCGATCCGTTCCAGAAAAAGTGCCTGCTGGAGGGTCTCGACGAAATCGCGCTCACGCTGATGCACGACAAGGAAATCGCAGCCTACGAAGCGAAGCATCCGGCCCTCCGGCGCCGCTGACCCCGCTTCGCCCCCGAATGACGGAACGTGGTGATCGCGCGCCGCTCGTAATGACGGTCGGAGGTGAGCCGCAACCTACCCGACTCAACGTCTTTCTCGCGGCGCGGCTGGCTCCCGAGTATTCGCGCAGCCGGATTGCACGGTTTATCAGGGCCGGGCTGGTGACGATCAACGGCGCGCCGGCTCGCGCCGCCAGCCTGATTCGGCATGGCGACCGGATCGAGGTCGCGCCCGCGCCACTGCCCCCGCAGCCGCCGGAGCACGCCGCCCCGCCGCCGGAGATCGAGGTGCTGTACGCCGACCCAGAGCTGATTGCGGTCAACAAACCGCCCGGTATGGCGGTGCATCGCGCCCCCGGCCATCCCCATTCCACGCTGGTGGACGCGATGCTCGCGCGGTTCCCGGATCTGGCCGCGATGGCCGAGCCCGAGGGCGTGCCGCGTCCTGGGATCGTCCATCGCCTGGACAAGGACACCTCGGGCGTGATGGTCGTGGCGCGCACGCCGTTTGCGTGCGCCTCACTGGCGCGCCAGTTCAAGGAGCGCATCGTGCGCAAGGTCTATCTGGCGATCGTACGCGGGATCGTCGCGCGCGATGCGATCACGATCGCGCGGCCGGTCGGACGCCATCCGGTCGAGCGCAAGCGGATGTCCACGCGTTCGCGCCACGGGCGCGAGGCGGTCAGCCACGTCACCGTGCTGGCCCGATTCAAGGCGCTGGACGCGACGCTGGTGCGGATCCGTCCCGAGACCGGGCGGACCCATCAGATCCGCGTCCACCTGGCCTCGATCGGGCATCCCTGCCTCGGCGACCCGCTATACGGCGGCGGAGCGAGGGCGGCCGGCGCTGCGGCGGGGTTCGAACGCCAGGCCTTGCACGCACTCGCGCTGACGGTCGATCATCCCAGGACGGGCAGGCGGCTTCAGTTCGTTGCCCGGCCGACGCCGGACCTGGTGGCTTTCCTGAACCGGGCCGGGATCAGTTCCGACGCTCAGACGCTTGCCCGGTGGATAGACACGGACGTTCAGGGGCGTTGACAGGTCCGGCGGGCTTGGTTAGTTTGAGTTCAGCCATCCGCACCGATTTCAGCGACGCCGAGCGGGTTCAGAGATCGCCCGTCCCCCAGCGAACCGAAACTCCGAACGCCGCAGGCGTCGTTAGTTCGCGTGTCTCACGCTTAGCCGCTTTGGCGAGGGGAGCTTGAAGCCGAGTTGTGCGGCGGACTATCCCAGTAATTCGCCGCGAGAGACTGCAAAACTACACACACAGTCCGTCCGGATCGCATAGTCAAAAAGTAGGAGGAACAGGAGGAAGGTTGCGGGGGCAACGAATATGGGTAAGGCAAGAACCGTAAGCAGAAGCGACGTGCACGAACAGCACGAACCACAGCAGCATCAACCGCGCAGCGAGAACGCCGGCAACGGCGCCTCGCAGGGCAGACCGACCGAGGTAGGCCCCGACGCGGCCGGCGCCGCCATACAGGGGATCCTCGGCGACTCCCGGATCCTCAACCTGAAGGCGCTCAAGGGGGCCAAGATCACCGAGCTTGCGCACGTGGCGCGCGATTTCAGTATCGACGGCGCCACCAACATGCGCAAGCAGGAGATGATCTTCGCGATCCTGCAGGCGCAGGCCGCCAAGAACGGCTCGATCCTCGGCGAAGGCGTGCTCGAAATACTGCCCGACGGCTTCGGCTTCCTGCGCGCGCCCGACTACAATTACCTGCCCGGGCCCGACGACATCTACATCTCGCCCAGCCAGATCCGCAAGTTCAACCTGCGCACCGGCGACGTGGTTTCCGGGCTGATCCGCCCGCCCAAGGAGGGCGAGCGCTACTTCGCCCTGCTCAAGGTCGAATCGATCAACTACGAGGAGCCCGAGCGGGCGCGCGACAAGATCCTGTTCGACAACCTGACCCCGCTCTACCCAGAGGAGCGAATCAAGCTCGAGTACGACCGCGAAGACTACACCACGCGGATAATCGACCTGATCGCGCCGGTCGGCAAAGGCCAGCGCGGCCTGATCGTGGCGGCGCCCTTCACCGGCAAGACCATGATGCTGCAGGCGCTGGCCCGCGCGATCGCCCACAACCATCCCGAAATCGTCCTGATCGTGCTGCTGGTCGACGAGCGCCCCGAGGAAGTCACCGACATGCAGCGCTCGGTCAACGGCGAAGTGGTCAGCTCGACCTTCGATGAACCGGCCACCCGCCACGTCCAGGTGGCCGAAATGGTGATCGAGAAGGCCAAGCGCCTAGTCGAGCACGGCCGCGACGTGGTGATCCTGCTCGATTCGATCACCCGCCTCGCGCGCGCCTACAATACCGTGGTGCCGCCGTCCGGCAAGATCCTCTCGGGCGGCGTTGATTCCAACGCTCTGCACAAGCCCAAGAAGTTCTTCGGCGCCGCCCGCAACACCGAAGATGGCGGCAGCCTGACGATTATCGCCACCGCCCTGGTCGACACCGGGAGCCGGATGGACGAGGTAATCTTCGAGGAGTTCAAGGGCACCGGCAACCAGCAGATAGCGCTCGACCGCCGGCTGCTCGAGAAGCGCATCTTCCCCACGATCGATATCCTGCGCTCCACGACCCGCAAGGAGGAGCTGCTGCTTCCGCGCAGCACGCTCAACCGGGTCTGGATCCTGCGCAAGCTGCTCTCACAGCTAAACGCCGTCGAGGCGATGGAGTTCCTGCTCGAGAAGATGGAGAAGACCAAGACCAACGAGGAATTCCTCGAATCGATGAATGCGTGAGCGGGCGGACCTTGCGTAGCTGCCGGCCGGTCCTGCAATCTCTCTGTTCTCCGGCCAAGCCGGGGCCCGAGAGCGAATCGGATGGTGCGTGGTGCGCCGCCGCGCCCCCCTTCCGGGCTTTGAGCGCGGGGCGCCGCCTGATAGTTAATCGGTGGTACGCCGCCCGGTCCTGACCGGGGTCAAAGGAGCCTTATGACCGAAATCACCATGAAACAGCTTCTGGAGGCCGGCGTCCATTTCGGCCATCAGACCAGCCGCTGGAACCCTAAGATGAAGCCCTATATCTTCGGCGCCCGCAACGGCATCTACATCATCGACCTGCAGCAGACCGTCAAGATGTCCCGCGCGTGCTACGAGTTCGTCCGCGATCTGGGCGCCCAGGGCGGCACGATGGTGTTCGTCGGCACCAAGAAGCAGGCCCAGGACATCGTACGCGAAGAGGCCGAGCGCTGCGGGATGTTCTACGTCAACAACCGATGGCTGGGCGGGATGTTGACCAACTTCCAGACCATCAAGGCCTCGATCGATCGGCTCAAGAAGCTCGAAGAGGTCATGGCCGACCCCGAGATGATCCAGGCGCTGACCAAGAAGGAGATGAGCGACAACGGGCGCGAGCATACCAAGCTGATGGGCTTGCTGGGCGGGATCAAGAACATGCGCAAGCTGCCCGACGCGTTGTGGGTGATCGACACCAAGAAGGAGGAGATCGCGGTGGCCGAGGCCAACCGGCTGGGTATCCCGGTGGTCGCGGTGGTCGATACCAACTGCGATCCCGACCTGATCACCTACCGGATTCCCGGCAATGACGACGCGATTCGCGCGATCAAGCTGTTCACCGCAGCCATCGCGGACGCGATTATCGAGGGCAAGCGGTTGTTGGAAGAGCGGCAGAAGGGACAGGCTGACGCAGGAAGCAGCGGCAACGGCGGCGGGATGACCCCGGAATCGCCGCAAGCGGTTTAGCGCCGGCGCAGGGGGGGGCTGCGGCAGCGTCCACAGAATCGAATTCACGAATCGAAATCACAGGTATCCTAAGAAATCGATGGCGGAAGTCAACGCGAATCTGGTCAAGGAATTGCGCGAAAAGACCGGCGCAGGCGTGATGGACTGCAAGAAGGCGCTGGCCGAGGCCCACTGTGACCTCGAAAAGGCCGCGCTGTGGCTGCGCGAGAAGGGAATCGCGCAGGCCGCCAAGCGCGCCGGCCGCGTCGCCTCGGAAGGCGCGGTCGGCTCGTACATCCACGCCGGCGGCAAGCTCGGCGTGCTGGTCGAGGTCAACTGCGAGAGCGACTTCGTCGCCAAGACTCCAGAGTTCCAGACCCTGGTCAAGGAGATCGCGATGCAGATCGCGGCGGCCAATCCGCGCTGCCTGCGGCGCGAAGACCAACCCGCAGAGGTCATCGAGCAGGAGCGCCAGATCTACGCCTCGCAATCCGCGGGCAAGCCCGAAGCAATCGTCAACAAGATCGTCGAGGGCAAGCTCGAGAAGTTCTACCACGAGGTCTGCCTGCTCGAGCAGGCCTGGGTGCGCGACCCCAACCGCACCATCTCCGACTTGATCGGCGAATACGTCGGCAAGCTCGGGGAGAAAATCGAAGTCCGGCGCTTTCTGCGCTACCAGCTCGGAGAAGGGCTGGACGGCAAGAACACCTGAGTCCCACCTGGGAGAATCCTGCGCGGGAACGGAGCTTCGAGAGACAATGGCCGAAGTTCACACCGTTTCGACCGCCAAGCCCCGCTTCAGCCGCATCCTCCTGAAACTCTCCGGACAGGCCCTGGCCCCCGCCCAGGGCAGCGGCATCGACCTCGATGCGGTCGCCGAAGCGGCGGGCCAGGTGAAGGAAATCGCCGCGCTCGGCGTCCAAGTCGCGATCGTGATTGGCGCCGGCAACATCATGCGCGGCCATGAGTACGAGGCGCGCGGGATGGACCGCTCGACCGCCGACCAGATGGGGATGCTGGCGACCGTTATCAACTCGCTCGCCTTGCAGAACGCACTGGAGCAAATCGGGGTGACCACGCGGGTGCTCTCGGCGATCGAGATGCAGGCGGTGTGTGAGCCGTATATCCGCCGACGCGCCGTGCGCCATCTGGAGAAGGGCCGCACCGTGATTTTCGCCGCCGGCACCGGCAATCCCTTCTTCACCACCGACACCGCGGCCAGCCTGCGTGCGATGGAGATCGGCGCCGAGGTCATTCTGAAGGCCAGCCATCACGTGGACGGGGTCTACGATAGCGACCCGCTGACCCATCCCGACGCCCGCCGCTTCGAGCGCCTGACCTATCTCGAGGTGCTGCAACGCAACCTGAAGGTGATGGATTCCACAGCCATTTCGATGTGCATGGATAACCGCCTGCCGATTATCGTGTTCAATCTTCGCCAACCGGGTAATATAAGGAGGGCGGTGATGGGAGAGACGGTCGGCACCTGGGTGGAGAGCGACGGCTGAATATGGCGGAGAACGATGACGTAATCGCGCTGGCCCGCGAGCAGATGGAGCATTCGGCCGGGGCCTTCAGACATGAATTGTCGCGGGTGCGGACCGGGCGCGCGTCTACCGCGCTGCTCGAGGGGCTGCACGTCAACTACTACGGCGCCAAGACCCCTTTGCGCCAGCTCGCCGGATTGGCGGCGCCCGAAGCGCGGCTGCTGGTGATCACACCGTATGACAAGGGGGCACTGCACGAGATCGAAAAAGCCATCCAGACCTCCGATTTGGGGCTCAATCCGATAAACGACGGCAAGTTGATCCGCGTCCCGATCCCGGAGCTGACCGAGGAGCGGCGCAAGGAGCTGGTCAAGCACGTGCGCAAGATGGCCGAGGAGTTTCGGGTCTCGATCCGCACCCATCGCCGCGAATCCAACGACCTGCTGCGCGAGCTGCAAAAGGACAAGAAGATCGGCGAAGACGACCTACGCCACGCCGAAGCGAAAGTCCAGCAGATGACCACCGAGTACATCGAGAAGGTCGACAAGGTACTGGCCGTCAAAGAGGCGGAAATAATGGAGGTGTAGCCGAAGCCGCATCCGCGCTGACGGGCGCGCGCCGCGGGTTCGCAACCCCTCGTGGCAAGTTCACTCCCACTAAGCGAATTCCCAAACCTCTCGCTCGACGCTTCCCGGCTGCCCCGCCACGTCGCGATCGTGATGGACGGCAACGGGCGATGGGCGGCGCGGCGCGGGCTGGCCCGCTCCGAGGGCCATCGTCGCGGTAAGGACTCGGTGCGCGCGGTCGTGGAAGCGGCGCGCGAGCTGGAAATCCCCTACCTGACTCTGTTCGCCTTCTCCAGCGAGAACTGGCTGCGTCCCAACACCGAGGTGCGTTTCCTGATGCAGCTCTTCCATCGCTACCTGATGACCGAGAGCAAGCGCATGATGAAGCGCGGGATAAGGATCCTCGCGCTCGGAGACACCGAGCGCCTGCCCGCGCCGGTACGGCGCGCGCTATCAGAAACCGTCGAGCTGACGGCCGGCAACCGCGCGATGACGGTGGCGCTGGCGGTTTCCTACGGCGGCCGCCAGGACGTTGCCCGCGCGGCGGCGAAAATCGCCCGCGAGGCCGCAGCCGGAATCATCACGCCCGGGCAGATCAGCGAAGCCACCGTCGCCAGCCATCTCGACACCGCCGCTATGCCCGATCCCGACCTGCTGATCCGCACTTCGGGCGAGCTCCGACTCTCGAACTTCTTCCTGTTCCAACTCGCCTACACCGAGCTCTACTTCACCGACACGCTGTGGCCGGACTTCCGCGAGCGCGAGTTCCTGGCCGCCCTTGCGGCCTACCAGCTTCGCCAGCGCCGCTTCGGCGCGGTCGACAACAACCACCAGCGCCTGCGTGCTGCGAACTAGACTCTGGACCGCGCTGGTCGCGTTGCCCACGGTCCTGACGATCGTGGTGCTCGCGCCTCCCATTCTCTTCACCGTGTTCATCGGTGTGCTCGGAGCATGGGGATTGTACGAGATCGGCACCGTAGCCGGCGTTCGCCGGCCGAGTCAGATCGCCGCGGTGGCGGTGGTGGGAGGCGTCCCCCTGGTGGCTATCCTGTGTGGTGCCGAGACGAGCTGGATCCTTCCGGCCGCGGTGATCGCGGCGATGCTCGGGGTTGTAGTCAGGGTCGCGGTGAAGGGTCCGGACGGCGGTCAGGGACGGACGGCACACGCTATCCTGGGCGCGATTTACGTTGGTGTACTATTCCCCTTCTTCGCGAGGCTCCGCGCCCTGGATGACGGCGTCCGGCTGATAATCCTGATGCTGCTGCTCGTGATCGCCACCGATACCGCCGCCTACTTCGCCGGCACATACCTGGGGAAACTCAAACTCTGTCCCAAGGTTAGCCCGCACAAGACTGTAGAAGGAGCCATAGCCGGGCTGGCGGCCTGCCTGGTGTCCGGATGGATTTTGCGCGCGATGCTGGTTCCGGGATGGTCGCGCGGCGATATCGCGCTGGCCTCGCTCGCGATCGGGGTCCTGGCGCAGTTGGGCGACCTGGCGGGATCCGCGTACAAGCGCGCAGCCGGCGTCAAGGATTTCGGCCGGCTGTTCCCGGGTCATGGGGGGCTTTTGGACCGGACATGCAGCCTAGTCTTTGCAACTGCTTTCACCTATTATTATGCGTGATGATGCGGCCAGACGGGCCGCATCAATTGTCCTTAGGGACGTAAATCTAGCCCCAGGAAGCATATGCTGACCTCTATCGTCGCCGCTGTCGTAATCCTCGGTCTCCTGATAATCGTGCACGAGGCTGGCCATTTCGTGATGGCCAAACGCTGCGGCGTGCGGGTCATCAGGTTCTCGATCGGCTATCCGCCCAAGGTTTTCGGATTTCGCCGCGGCGAGACCGAGTATGCGGTAGGCGCGGTGCCGCTCGGAGGCTACGTGCGGATGCTGGGCGACGAAATCGGCGAGAACCTGTCGCCGGGCGACATCGAGACCTACTTGAGAGAGGTGGGACTCGATCTGGTCGCGGCGGCCAAGGCGCGGGGCTTTTCTGAGAGCTTCTCCAAGGACGGCCCGCAGGCGGAACAGGAACTGCTCGCTGTCGCCCGCCGGTTCTGCTCGGCGGAAAGCGCCGTGCTCTCGACGGGAACGGGAGGCGCTCTGGTGCCGGCGGCCCACTCGGAGCGCGGGCGCGCGATGTTCGGCCGCGCGCTTCAGCCCGTCGAAGCGCTGTTGCTCGGCGAGGTCGACCGCCACGCGTCGGTCCCCGAGGCTCTGAAGGCGTTGACCGAGGCCCATCCGAGCGCGCTTGTGGATGAGGTGCGCTCGCGTGCCTTCCCGACCCAAAATGTAGGCAAGCGCATACTGATTGTGCTTGCGGGTCCGCTGGCGAACTTCGTATTCGCGCCGATCGGACTGGCGATCATCCTGATGTACGGCGTGCCGCGGCTGCTGCCCGTACTTGGCGAGGTGAAGCACGGGCTTCCGGCATTCAGTGCCGGACTGCAGACGGGCGACCGGATTCTCTCGATCGACGGCCACGAGCTAAAGACCTGGGACGATCTCTCCAACAGCGTCAAGGCGAGCCGCGGCCACTCCTTGCGCATAGAGTTCGAACGGCGCCGCACGGGCGCCTCGACCCGCCAAACCGTAGCCCTGACGCCGGTCCTCGATCAGGAACGCGGGCTTGGGGCGGGTGCGCCAAGCTGGATTATCGGCGTGCTCCCGCACGGCGATAGCGTCGTTGCACGATTGGGCCCGATTTCGGCCGTCGAGGGTTCGGCACTGGAGACCGGCAGGCTGACAGGGATGCTGGTTACGGGAATCATCCAGATCTTCAGGGGCACAACCCCGATCAGGCAGGCGCTGGGCGGCCCGATCATGATCGCGCAGATGGCCGGCCAGGAGGCCCACGAGGGCTTCGCCAATGTCGGGATGTTCACCGTGATGCTCAGCCTCGAGCTGGCCATTATCAACCTATTCCCAGTGCCGCTGCTCGACGGTGGCCATCTGGCGTTTTTCCTGATCGAGTACCTGCGCGGCAAGCCCGTGACGATGCGCCATCGCGAAATCGCCCAGCGGGTCGGACTGTTGATGCTGGTCGCGCTGATGGCCTTCGTAATTTTCAATGACATCTCGCGCATTGTTCAGGGCTGAGCGGTTGCTCGGCCTAGCCGGTGATGAGCCAGTGCTCGGCCTCGAAACGGGAAGTTCCATTGCCAGCCTGGCGATTGTCGCTCATGGCCGCGTGCTCGGCGAATTCTCACGCCCGGTCAGTTCGCACGAAGCCTCGCTGCCGGAAGAGGTCAACGAGCTGTTGTCAAACGCTGGACTGAATCTTTCCGATCTCGCGGGAGTGTCCGTGGGAACCGGACCCGGCTCGTTTACCGGGCTTCGAGTCGGCCTCAGCTATGCGAAGGGGCTCGTTATGGCGCTCAGATGTGCTATCGTGGGTCTTCCTAGTCTGGATAGCGTCGCCTTGAGCGTAATGGAGTCGAGCGCCACGACCGTGGGTCAGGTCGTCTGCCCGATCGTGGATGCCAGAAAAGGCGAAGTTTACGCCGCCCTTTACCGGGTCGTCTCCAATGGGCTAGAGAAACTCTCAGACGACATGGTGGCGACTCTGGAGTGGCTGAGTCAGCGTATCCCGGCCGAGGCTGTGCTTGCGGGCGACCACAGCGCAGTGGACGCCGGTTTGCTTATCAGCAAACAGGGCAGAAGGGTAACTGTGGCAGGCGAATCGGAACTGCCCCCGCGCGGCAGGTTCATCGCGATGATGGGGGCGGCTGCGATTGCGTGTGGCGATTCGGACGAAGTCGCCGCGCTGCAACCGCTTTACGTCCGGTCGCCAGAGGCAACCTTCAAGCCCCGCGGCGCGGGGCTTCAGGCTGCCGGTACCGGTACGGAGGTGCTATGGAGCAGAGAGAAGTCGAGCTTATCGAGCGACACGCGATTCACGACGAGGAATTGAAGGCCGTTTATCAGCAGCATCTTGAGCTCAAACAGCAGCTCGAGAACTTTCGTGGCAAACTCTATCTGACCGCCACCGAGGAACTGGAGAAGAAGAGGATTCAGAAACTCAAACTCGCATCGAAGGACCGGCTGATGGCACTGCTGCACCGCCATCAGCAGCAGTCCCGCTGAGCCCGGCCCGGCGTCCCGCGATGCGCGTGCGACATTCATCGGATGCCAAGTCATACCATATCGGTACTGGTTGAAAACGAATTCGGCGTGCTGGCCAGGGTCGCCGGGCTGTTTTCCAGCCGCGGCTTTAACATCCAGTCGCTCACGGTCAACGAAGATCCGACTGACCCGACGGTCTCGCGGATCGTGCTCGTGACCTCCGGCGACGAGCAGATCCTGGAGCAGATCAACAAGCAGCTCAACAAGCTGGTCACGGTGATCAAAGTCACCGACTTCAAGGACGTCGACACCGTGGACCGCGAGATGGTAATGGTCAAGATGGCGGTGGATGAGCGCACGCGATCGGAGCTGGACTCGATCGTGTCTGCGTTTCGCGCCCACGTGGTCGATATCGGGCCGCGCTCGGTGACCGTCGAGATCAACGGCGACACCGGCAAGATCGAGGCGTTCATCGAGCTGGTGCGTCCGCTCGGAATCAAGGAAGTGGTGCGCTCAGGCAAAATCGCGATGGCGCGCGCGGTCCAGCTCTCTGCCAATCACGCCCGCTCCAGGCCCCAGAGCGCCGAGTAACCGTCGGGAATCATCCCGCAGATTAATCAGGAGCAGCCGATGAAGGTTTATTACGATCGCGACGCGGACTTGAACCTGCTCAAACCGAAGAAAATCGCTATCATCGGCTTTGGGAGCCAGGGACACGCCCATGCACTCAATCTGCGCGACAGCGGGATGGACGTGCGGGTGGCAGAGAGCAAGTCAAGCCCGCCGTGGAACAAGGCCTTGAGCCAGGGGCTTAAGGTCTTCGAAACCCCCGAGGCCGCCCGGCAGGCCGACGTCATCATGATGCTTGTGCCGGACGAGATGGGCGGCGAGATTTACGCCGGCGAGATCGCTCCGTTCCTGAAGGCCGGCAAGTACCTCGCCTTCGCCCACGGCTTCAATATCCATTTCAAGCTCATCGAGCCGCCCAAGGACGTCAACGTCTTCATGATCGCGCCCAAGGGTCCCGGCCATCTGGTGCGCTCCGAGTACGTGAAGGGACGCGGCGTGCCCTGCCTGCTCGCCGTCCATCAGGATCCCACGGGCGACACCAGGCAGATCGCGCTGGCCTACGGCTCGGCGATCGGCGGCGGACGCGCCGCGCTGCTCGAGACCACCTTCAAGGAAGAGACCGAGACCGACCTGTTCGGCGAACAATCGGTGCTGTGCGGCGGACTGACCGAGCTGATCCGCGCCGCCTACGAAACCCTGGTCGAGGCCGGCTACTCGCCCGAAATGGCGTATTTCGAGTGCCTGCATGAGGTCAAGCTGATCGTCGACCTGATCTACGAGGGCGGGATCTCCAACATGCGCTACTCGATCAGCAACACCGCCGAGTACGGCGACATGACCCGCGGCAAGCGCGTGGTCGGTCCCGAGGCGCGCAAGGCGATGAAGCAGATCCTTGCCGACATCCAGTCCGGCAAGTTCGCCAAGGAATGGATCGACGAGTACCGCGCCGGGCTGCCCCACTTCCGCGAGCTGCGCAAGGAAGCCGAGCATCATCCGGTCGAAGAGGTCGGCCGCAAGCTGCGCGCCTTCATGCCCTGGCTCGCCAGCGACCGTCTGGTCGACAAGTCCAAGAACTGAACTGTTGGATCCGATCGCCAACTCAACGCCGCGCTCCGCGCGGGCGCCGCTCGCGCGCCTGGCGGCGATGGCGGGAATTGCGCCCGAGGGCCTAACCCGCGTGCTTGGCCCGACCGCGATCGGAGCGGTGCTTATGCTGGTCGGCCTTCGCTGGCTCGGCGCGATCGCGATTGTGCTCGCGCTCGCGATTGCGGCCTTCTTTCGCGACCCCGAGCGTCATCCGCCGCGCCGCGCCGGCGTCGCTCTCTCCGGCGCCGATGGCAAGGTCGTCGACGTTGGCGAGAGCGGGTATCCGGGCGCGCCCGAGGGGCGGTTCACGCGGGTTTCGGTCTTCATGTCGCCGCTCGACGTCCACGTCAATCGCGCCCCGGTGGGCGGCGAAGTGCTCGCGCTCGAGCATACGGCCGGCGAGTTCCGCGCTGCCTTCAGCGACCACGCGAGCCAGCATAACGAGCGCAACTTGATCGTGCTCGGCGATGCCGCCGGGCGGCGCCATGCGATGGTCCAGGTGGCGGGCTACCTGGCGCGCCGGATCGTGTGCCGGCTGCGTCCGCGTGAGCGAGTCGAGGCGGGTGAGCGTATCGGGCTTATCATGTTCGGAAGCCGCGTGGATCACTTCGTGCCGGCGGAATACTCTATAGTGGTCCGCATTGGAGACCGGGTCCGGGCCGGCGAGAGCGTGATCGGAGAACTTCAACAATGAGACGCGGGCTTGACCGTGAGCCGGGGCGCGCTCGCCGGCGGGTGCGGATGCGCTTGATCTCCGGGCGAATTCGCGAGCGCCGCCGCAGAGTCGTTGGACCGCTTCGCCGCGGTGTCTTCCTGGTCCCCGTTACCATCACCTCGATCGGGTTGATGGCGGGTTTTTACTCGTTGGTTTCCGCGATCAACGCGCATTTCGAGCTGGCCGCGCTGATGATCATGATCGCGTTCGTCTGCGACGGCCTGGACGGCCGCATCGCGCGGCTCTCCAGCACCTCGAGCCAGTTCGGCCTCGAGTATGACAGCCTCTCCGACGTGGTTGCCTTCGGCGTCGCACCCGCCGGCCTGATCTACATCCTGGCGCTGGAGCCGCTTGGGCTCTGGGGCTGGGTGGTGACCGGAATTTACGTGGTATGCGCGGCGCTGCGCTTGGCGCGATTCAACATCCAGACCGCCAGTAGCGACAAACGGCGCTTCACCGGGCTGCCGGTGCCGGGTGCCGCCGTGATGATCGCCGGCGTGGTGCTCGCCTACAGCTATCTCGAGCTCGGCTCGCCTCGCGCACTGGCCGGGTTTGCGGCGCCGCTTACGGTGGCACTCGCCGGCCTGATGATCTCGCGGGTACCCTACCCCAGCTTCAAGGCAATCAACCTGCGCCGACGCGCGCAGCTCGAGCTGGTCGTCGGCGTGATCGTCGTCTCCGCGTTTTTCTTCGCGATGCCGCAGCTCACGACCTGCATCATCACGACTGCCTACGTGCTCTCCGGTCCAATCCTGATGCTCAGGGGAGAGCGGATGCGTCGCGGCGTGCCGGTCCTCCGCCAGGTACATACGGCCGAACCGGGCCAGGGCAAGGAGCCGAAACACGCGAAGGGCACCGGCCCTCTGCCCGAAGGCTTCGACCTGCCGCCGAGCGCGTAGCGCGAAAGGCTTCGCTTCAACGCGGCTTGACTGCGGTTCGGGGCTGCCCCTACAATACGGCTATTATGACTGAGAGCCTGCTGCTCGCGCTTAGCCTGGCCCTTAGCGGGGCCCACGCCGGAGGCGTTGAGAAGCTGGCCTGAGCGGGTCCAAAAGCTTCGAGATTAACGCCCCGGGTGGTGGGCCGAGTGAGCCCGCCCGGGGCGTTTTTTTTCACTGATTACCTCACGCGCTCCGTTGTCGCGGTTCGGTGGCTCACGAGCCTGGGGCCATGATGAGGGGTGAACGCCATGGCTGACTCGAAACAAGCGGCGCCGGCCGCCGACTGGGTGCGAATCTTCGACACCACGCTGCGCGACGGCGAGCAATCGCCCGGCGCAACCATGAACGTCGAGGAGAAGCTGGCGATCGCGCGCCAGCTTGAGCGGCTCAACGTCGACGTGATCGAGGCAGGCTTCGCCGCCTCGTCGCCCGGCGACCTCGAATCGGTGACCCGGGTCGCGCAGGCGGTGAGCGCGCCGATCGTGCTGAGCCTCTCGCGCACGCGCGAGGAGGACGTGGACGCGGCTCTGCGCGCGGTCGAGAAGGCCCGCCGCCCCGGCATCCACATCTTCATCGCGACCTCCGAAATCCACATGAAGTACAAGCTCAACATGACGCGCGAGGACGTGCTCAACTCGGCGACCTGGGCGGTCGCGCGCGCCGCCAAGCATCTCGACCATATCGAGTTCTCGTGCGAGGACGCCTCGCGCAGCGACTGGGACTTCATCGCCACGATCTGCGCGGAGGTGATTCGCGCCGGCGCCAAAGTGATCAACCTGCCCGACACCACCGGCCACGCGATCCCCGAGGAGTACGGGCGGATGTTCGCCTGGATGCGCGAGAAGGTCCCCGGCGCCGACCAGGTGATCTGGAGCGCCCATTGCCACAACGACCTCGGGCTGGCGGTCGCCAACTCCCTGGCCGCGATCAAGAACGGCGCGCGCCAGGTCGAATGCACGATCAATGGGATCGGCGAGCGCGCCGGCAACACCTCGATGGAAGAAGTCGTGATGGCGCTCAAGACGCGCAAGGACCTGTTCGACGTGGAGAGCCGCGTCATCACGCAGCAGATCTATTCCGCCTCGCGCCTGCTCTCGAATGTGATCGGGCAGCCGGTGCCGCCCAACAAGCCGATCGTCGGCGACAACGCGTTCGCCCACGAGGCCGGAATCCATCAGGACGGCGTGCTCAAGTACAAGCTGACCTACGAGATCATGAAGCCCGTGGAGGTCGGGATTCCCTCCAACAAGCTGGTGCTGGGCAAGCATTCGGGGCGCCACGCTTTCGTCAACCGGCTGACCGAGCTCGGCATCGACACCACCGGAATCGACGTCAACAAGGCCTTCGCCGAGTTCAAGGGTCTCTGCGACAAGAAGAAAATCGTTTACGACGACGACCTCCTGGCGCTGGTCCAGGAGGAGACTCGCCGCGCCGGCGATCATTTCGAGTTGCTCGACCTAAGCACGGCTTTGTCGGGCAAATCGATGCCGCACGCCGAAGTCCGGATGCGGGTGGAGGGGGTGGAACGCGTCGAGCGCGCGACCGGCGACGGGATGGTGGACGCGTGCTACAAGGCGATCCTGAAGATTGCCGGGAGCAACCCAACCCTCGAGCGCTACTCGGTCAAGGCCATCACCGGCGGCACCGACGCGCTGGGCGAAGTGAGCTGCCTGGTGCATGAGAACGGGATGACGGTCGCGGGACAGGGGGCGCATAGCGACATCGTGATGGCGAGTGCGCTGGCGCTGGTCAACGCGCTGAACCGGCTCAAGGCCCGCGAGCGCGCCCCCCAGCTCCGCCCCACCCACGGCCCGTGAGCGGGCAACTCCCTCACCCTTCCCTCACCCGCGACAAAGAGCGGGAGAGGCGGGCGGGGGTTCGCTACCACCATCTCAGGGGACTTGCGACAATCGCCCCGCTTGGGCTAAGTCCTAGTACCGTTCCAACTGGTTGAGGCAAATGCGGATCGGTCCACTGCCGACCCTACACGTTTGGCAAAGAAAGTCGGAACGACACTAGCAGGTCCGGTACAGTGAAGGTCTTCAACCGATCGAACTAACTCCCGCACAGTTCCGTTTCCCGCGTTTTCCACTCTCAACCGCACGCCCATTAGATGGCTTACAAGATTCTGGTTCTCAAAGGTGACGGCATCGGGCCCGAGGTGGTCGGCGAAGCGATGCAGGTGCTCAAGCTGATCGCGCGCCGATCCGCAATCGATCTCGAATTCAAGGAGGGGCTGGTCGGCGGTCACGCGCTCGACGCGCAAGGCACGCCGCTGCCCGACGAAGTGCTCAAGCAGGCGCAGGAGAGCGATGCGATTCTGCTGGGGGCGGTCGGCGGCCCCAAGTGGGACAATCCCGCCGCCGACAAGCGGCCCGAGCAGGCGCTGCTCGGCTTGCGCAAGGCGCTCGGTCTGTTCGCCAACCTGCGGCCGGTCAAGACCATCAAGGAACTGATACCGTCCTCGCCGCTTAAGCCTGAGATCATAAGCGGGGTCGACCTGGTGGTGCTGCGCGAGCTCACCGGCGGCATCTATTACGGCCGACCCAGCGAGAAGCGCCAGACCAAGAACGGCCGCGAAGCGGTTGACACCTGCTTCTACACCGAGCAGGAGATCACGCGCGTGCTGCGCTTCGGCTTCGAGTTGGCGCGCGACCGCCGCCGGCGCCTGACCTCGGTCGACAAGTCCAATATCCTGGCCTGCTCGCGGCTGTGGCGCGAGATCGCGCTGGAAGTGGCCGGCGAGTTCAAGGACGTCACACTGGAGAACCAGCTCGTGGACTCGATGGCGATGCATCTGATTCGGCGGCCCAAGGACTTCGACGTTATCGTCACCGAGAACCTGTTCGGCGACATACTGACCGACGAGGCCTCGATGCTCGCCGGCTCGATGGGTCTGCTGCCGTCGGCTTCGCTCGGCGAGGAGCTCAACAGCGCGGGATTTCGGGTGGGACTCTACGAGCCGATCCACGGCAGCGCGCCGGACATCGCCGGCCGTGACGAGGCCAATCCGCTGGCGGCAATCCTGTCGGCAGCGCTGCTGCTCGAGCATTCGCTGGGGATGCCCGCGGAGACGGAGTTGATCGAGAAAGCGGTCGAAGGCGTGATTCGCGACGGCTATCGCACGCGCGACCTCCAGACCGGCGGCGCCGCCGGCAAGCTGGTGGGATGCAAGGCGATGGGCCGGCTGGTGCGGGAGCGGATCGAAAGTCTCGAGCCGGAAGCCTGATCATGGGCGCGGCGTCAAGCGGCCGCGAGCCACGGATCGCGGTCGTCGGCGCCACCGGCGTCGTCGGCCGCCAAATCCTGGAATTGCTCGAGCAACGCGCCTTTGGCTGCTCGGAGCTCAGGCTCTTCGCCGCCGAAGAAGAGGGCTTTGCCGAGAGCGAGGAAAAGGGCGAGCTTGCGGTCGCGAGGCTGAACGAACCCGCGGAACTGAGCGGCTTCGATATCGCCTTCCTGGCGGTGCCCGGCAGTTGCGCCGCCGAAATTATTCGGGCCAATCCCGGTCCGTTCCTGATTGACCTGAGCGCGGCGGGGCGCGAGGCCACCGGCGCGCCGCTGGTAGCGCCCGGCCTGACGCCACGCGAAACGCTCGAGAAGCCATCGGGAAAAGTCTTCGCAATCCCCCATCCCGCGGCCCACGCCGTGGCGACAATCCTGAAGGCGCTGGAAGCCGGCGATCGGCAGATCGCGGCCACCGTGCTGCTCAGCGCGAGCGCGGAAGGCTCCGAGGAGGTATCCAGGCTTGTCAAGCAATCCGCCGACATGATGAATGCGCGGCTCAGCCTGGAAGAGGACGAGACGCAGCTCGGCTTCAATGTCTTCGCGCCTGAGCGCGAGAGCGAGATCGCGTCTGCGATTACTTCGCAGACCGCCCGGCTGCTGGGCCGGGCGCCGAATCTGAGCGTACAGGCCATCCAGGTGCCGGTGCCTCACGGGACGGCGCTGATGCTCCATATTTCGGCGCCGATTGACGCTGCCGAGGTGCGCGAGAAATTGCGCAGCACGCCGGGTCTGCTTGTCGCGCAAGAGCAGGACGAGTTGCGCGGTACGGCGGACGCGCTCGGGCAGGAAGCGATCGCGGCGGCGATTCTCGACCGGCCACCGGGCATCGCGCTGCGATGCCTGTTCGACAACGCGCGTTTCGCAGCACTGGCGGCGATCTGGGCCGCAGAGACCCTGGCGGCAGCGGGCGGGGGAAACTGAGCCGGCGCGCCCGGCCGTGATGATGCAAATCAGGCTTCGACTCGAGTACGACGGCACCAACTATTGCGGCTGGCAGTGGCAGAGCGGGCAGGATTCGATCCAAGCCCGGCTGGAGGAGGCGCTCGCGCGGATCTTTTCAGAGCAGGTCCGGGTGCGCGGGGCCGGCCGTACCGACGCCGGCGTGCACGCGCTGGGACAGGTCGCGTCGTTCACATCGCCGCGACCGTTCCCCATCCCGGATCTCCATCGCGCGCTCAACGCGCTGCTGCCCAATGATGTCGTGGTGCGCGAGGTCGCCGAGGCCGGCGACGACTTCGATCCGCGACGCGACGCGCGATGCCGGGTTTACGAATATCGGATTCTCAACCAAGCCCTGGCGTCGGCCTTCGAGTATCGCTACTCGTGGCTGCTCCGCGACCGGCTGGATATCGACGCGATGAACGCGGTGGCCGCGCTGTTCGTCGGCGAGCACGATTTCGCCGCATTTCGCGCGCTCGGGTCAGAGGTCAAGAGCACTGTGCGGCGCGTTTACCTGAGCCGCTGGACTCGCGACGGCGCCCGTCTGACCTATCGGATTGAAGCGACCGGATTCTTGCGGCGCATGGTGCGGACCATGGCCGCCACGATGGTCGAGGTCGGCCGCGGGCGGATGACACTCGAGGCAGTCGCCGAGCTGCTCGGGCGGGGCGATCGGGCGCCGGCGCCGGCGGCGGCTCCGGCCTCGGGGCTTTTTCTGGTCGAGGTCCGCTATTGAGGGCATTGGCGGCGGGTCTGTTCAAAATCGGCTCGAAACTGCGAAAAAAGCCCGATTTTTGGCTCGGGCGCACTTGAAAAATGTGTCGTAGTCGTTCAACCTTTCCTGAGCCAGCATCGGGGACGTAACCGGGACGCAACAAGGAGGAAGAGGATGACGCAGTCGCAGGTCGCAGCTCATCTAGCCGAAAAGATCGGCATGACCAAAAAGCAAGCCAAGTCGTCGCTCGAAGAACTCACCAACCTGATCGTTCGCCAGTTGAAAAAGGAGGGCTCCCTGCGCCTAGCCGGACTCGGTATCTTCCGCAAGCGCAAGACCAAGGCGCGCGTGGGACGCAACCCGGCGACCGGAGAGCCGATTAACATCCCGGCCCGGACCCGTTTGCGCTTCACCCCAGCCAAGGCGCTGAAGGACTTGGTGCTCGGCTCCAGGTAGTTTTCTGCGCGCCGCTCACCGAGCGGCGAGGCGGGCGGCAAGTTTCGCGAGTTCGCGGCCCGGTTCCCTGATCCGAATCCACAGTCGCACCGGCGGCCATGCCGCCGGTGTATCCGGATTGCGCGGTCGTCGCTCGTTCCACGAGAAATGTTGCTGAGCCTTCTCACCCGCGAGCGCGGCCACGGCCGCCCCTGCGGAAGAAAACGGTCGCCGCAGGTCACTTCGAAGTCTTGTCTCCGGCGTCGGCGCGCGAGGCGGCGGCTCCGGCCTGTCTGGCACGCTCCAGCCATTCGCGGATGCGGGCTTCGTAGCCGCGCTCGGATGGCGTGTAGTAAACCCGACCCGAGAGCTTGTCGGGCATATACTCCTGCTCGACGATCGCGCCCTGGTAGTCGTGCGGATAGCGGTAGTCCTCCCCGTACCCCATCCGGCGCATCATCGGGGTCGGCGCGTTGCGAAGATGGAGCGGCACCGCCAGTGCGCCGTGCTGCTCCAGGTCCTGCCGAGCGGCCAGCATCGCGCGGTACGACGCGTTGGACTTGGGCGCGCTCGCCAGGTAAGTAACGCCCTGCGCCAGCGGGATTACGCCCTCGGGCATCCCCACGAAATCGACTGCGTCCTTGACGGCAATCGCAACCTGGAGGGCGCGCGGGTCGGCATTGCCGACATCCTCGGCCGCGAAGATCACCATCCGGCGCGCGATGAACAGCGGATCTTCTCCCGCCTCGACCATCCGCATCATCCAGTAAAGCGCCGCATCGGGGTCGCTGCCGCGCATGCTCTTGATGAAGGCGGAGATGACGTTGTAGTGCTCCTCGCCGGCGCGATCATAGAGCAGCGCCTTGTGCTGAGCCGCCTCGCGGACGTGCTCTGCGGTAATCTGGTCGGTGCCGGCTTGGCGCGCGAGCTGCGCGGCAACCTCGAGCGTGTTGAGCGCGCGGCGCGCGTCTCCCCCCGCCAGCCGCACGAGCTCCGGCTCGGCCTCGCCGGTAAGCTTGAGCTTAAGCTTGCCGAGTCCGCGCTCCTGGTCCGCGAGCGCACGGCGGACCAGGGTGGCGATATGCTCCTCGCTCAACGGGCGCAGGACCAGCACCCGCACGCGCGACAGCAGCGGCGATATGACTTCGAACGACGGGTTCTCGGTGGTCGCGCCGATAAGCGTGATCAGCCCGCTCTCGACGTGCGGCAGAATCGCGTCCTGCTGCGCGCGGTTCCATCGATGGATCTCGTCGATGAAGACCACGGTGCGCCGGCTGTCGATCGCGAGCTGGCGGCGGGCGCTCTCGACCGCGTCGCGCAAATCGGCGACGCCCGCGGTTACCGCGCCGATCGCGATCAGCCGGGCGCCGGCCGCGCCTGCCAGCAGTATCGCGATAGTGGTCTTGCCGCTGCCGGGAGGCCCCCACAGGATCATCGAGGGCAGCGCACCCGCCGCCACCACCTGGCTGAGCAGCTTGCCGGGGCCTAACAGATGCTCCTGCCCGACGACCTCCTCCAGGCTCTCGGGCCTCATCCGGTCCGCGAGCGGCTGGCCTGCGGGACGCCTTTGCGGGAAAAGGCTCTCTTCCTGCGCGGCTCTTCGCCTTGCCATCGGATCGGAGCCTAGCATAACCGCTTTGAGCTCAAAGGCGGGCCAGTCGGCCACCGGGAGGCAATTTGGGTCTGCTTCTACAATTTGTGCCGCGTACATGAGACGTTGCGCTGTCCGCCCGCGATGGCGTTGGGCGTGACCGATCACATTTGCAGCATCGGGGAGCTTGTGAGCGCATCGCTTGAGCCATCGGACGTGTCGCCGTTGCCGCATCCGACACAGCCCACGACGCTGCGACCCGGCTACACGCAGTTTAAACCGTGCGTGATTTACGGCAGAAAGTTCAGAAAACCCCGTAATTGAGCGGGTTCTGTTAGGGGGTTGCCCGCTTGTTTGCGACAGTGCTTAAAATATTGGTATGGTCTTGCGCTGCGACTAGGAGCAGCACCGATGAGCGACCCAACGACACCCGAGAATTCCGAAGTGAGGCGAAATTACGAGGCGTTCAGGGCGCAACTCCCTCAGCTGTTACAATCTCATCGAGGAAAGTTTGCGCTGATGCACGACGCCCAGATAGTCGAATTTTACGACAGCGCTGGGGATGCCTACAAAGCTGGCATCAAGCAGTACGGTGAAAACGCCTTTTCAGTGCAAGAGGTGACCGACCAGCGAGCCGATCTCGGCTTCTTCTCGCATGCCAGTCCTCAGCGGTAAAGTCTCTCAGGCTGGCATCCTTCTCACACTGGCCTGTTTGCCCCCCCAGGTGTTTGGAATCCGGCCTCTAATCCACCGTCTCAGCAGTTCGTCGCGCTATTGGACACAGGAGCGAGCCTGACCTGCATCTCTCCGAAAGTTGCGCAAGCGCTCGGGGTGAAGCCAATCGGTATGATACCAGTCTCGTCGGCGAGTCACCCAAATCTGCCGACGAACACCTACTTGATCGACATTGGCGTGCTTTTCGGCAGCTGGGGGATTCTGTGGCAATCCAATGTACAGGTGCTTGAGTTTCAGCCAGTGGCAGGAAGCGCATATGAAATGTTGCTCGGGCGGGATATCATCTGTCAGGGCGCATTGACGGTCAGTTTCGACGGTCATTGGACGTTTTCGATCTGAAGCGCCTCTCCTAATTTCCGGCTCCGGTTGTCCTAATTCGGACAGCACCGCAATTTGCAACGACCGGGGCCCTATTCTAGTTTGAGGCGGGCTGGATATGAAGGAAATCTCGAACGGCACGGCTCGTTCGTGAGCCACCGAACCGCGACAACGGAGCGCGGGAGCTAGGCAGTGAAATACCGGCACCGCTTATGATCGTAGGCATCGACATCGGCGGCTCGACGACCGACGCCGTGATTCTCTCCAACGGCGACATCCACGTCGTCACGATCGAGGCCAACGACCCGATCGCGGCGGCGGCAGGAGCGCTCGGCAAACTGGTCGGCGATCTCGGGCTGGGGCTCGATCAGATTGCGTGCGTGGCGGCTACCGGCGCCGGCGCGCGCGCGCTGTCAGGGAGCCTGCTCGGCCGGCCGGTGGTGAAGGTTGACGAATTTACCGCAGTCGGTATCGGCGGCACTTCGCTGGCCGGCAAGAAAGAGGCGCTGGTGGTCTCGCTCGGCACCGGCACGGCGATCGTCTCGGTGCGCGACAACAAGATTGAACATTTCAGCGGCACCGGCGTCGGCGGCGGAACGCTGCTCGGTCTCGCCAAGCACATGCTCGGCGTTTCGAATATCGAGACCCTGGAAGCGCTGGCCGAGCGCGGCGATTTGAAGAGGATCGATCTGACCGTGCGCGATATCGCGGGAGGAGCGATCGGCGATTTGCCGCCCGGCACCACCGCGGCCAACTTCGGCAAGCTCACCGCCGATGCGACCGCGGAGGACAAGGCCCTTGCGATCATGAACATGATCGTCGAAGTGATCGGGGTGCTGAGCCTGGCCAGCGCCCGCGCCTGCCGTCAGCACGACATCGTGCTGACCGGCAAGCTGACGCGCATCTTCCGCTTCATGCAGCGGCTGCGGCGCAGCGACTACATCTTCAGGCGCGGCTTGATCATTCCGGAACACGCCGACTACGCAACCGCGATCGGCGCGGCGCGCCAGGCCGCGCAGCTTTGAGGCACCCGCGCAACAGCTTCAGTCAGCGTCCCTGCCGGCGATCAAAAAGCGCCAGAACCGCAGCGGCGGCGTAACGAAGAAAGCGGGAACCTGCCGGCGATAAGACGCATAGCCGGCTTCGCGCCGCTCGAGGTCCCTCTCCTCCGCTCTCGCCAAAAGCCATATCCCCGCCGCGCCGACGCCCGCGCACATCACGGCCGGCAAGTTGTTGCGGATCAATGCCTCACCAAACACGAACCGCACGAATGTCGAGTAAACCGGATGCCGAAGCCGGTAAAATATGCCGGTGGTAAGAATCTGTCCGCGCTCGGGGAAAACGCTGTAGACGAAGCCTCGCAGATCGATATTCCAAAAGACCTCTCTGCCGCGCAGTTCTATGAGGAGCGCCGTTACCAGCAGATAGACGCTAAAGCCGGATGCGACCACAGACGGCAGGAGCCTTTCTCCGCCGACAAGCAACGGAAAGCAGAGCGCCGCCACGCCGCCAACCATTGCGGGTAGAAGGAAGCGAAAGAACAACTCTCTATACGCCAGCGTCTCGTAGCGTCGCCGATAGTCGGCGCGGCGGCGCCAGAAGGCGGACATCCACAGTCCTCCCCAAAGCACGAAGGCAGCTTGCGCGAGCAAAGCCCCGAACGGGAGCGCCCGCGCTGCCATGTGTCCAGCCGCCAGAAAAAAGACCACGCCAAGCACGACGCCGGCGCCGACCGCCACTGCGCACCACGGCCTCCGCAGCTCGGGTACAAACTCGACCCAGCGGCGCCAACTCTCGACGGCGATCTCCTTCCTGGACCTCACACTTCTCATTACTTCCATGGCGACTCGGCGACAGAGTTCGCGAGTCTCTATGCATCCGCGCAGCAGCATAGGCGGCTGGATATCCCGCGACAATTGGATCGCGATCGGAGCTCCGGCGGCGTTCCAACCTCCGCCGCTCAGCCTCGGCGGCCCGTTTACGATTCTTATCGTTGTCGCCCGCACTTCTGCGTACGATCCTACGGTCCCTTGACGGCGTCTACGGGAATTCCGTAGTATTCGGAGTGTGCCCAGAATTTGAATGGGACGACGACAAAGCCGCGAAAAATCTGCTGAAGCATGGAATCAGCTTTGCTCAAGTGATTTTGGCGTTCCGCGACACCTTCGCGGTCGAGTATCCCGACGACCCGATGGACTGCGGTGAAGACCGCTTCATCCACATCGGTATGACCGGTGAGCACTTATTGACGGTTGCTTTCACAGACAGGGCGGATCGCATCCGGATCATCTCCGCCCGTAGATCAACGAAGTATGAAGAAGAACTCTACCACAGCCAGAATCCGCGCTGACGGCACTGTGGTACGCGTCGGCCCGGATGGTCGAGAAGAGCCGCTCTCCGTGACGGCCATTACACCGAAGACGGAAGCCGAGATTGAAGCGGCTGCTGCGGACGACATCGAGAATCCGCCGATTACGCCGGAACAGCTCAAGCGCCTCCGACCGGTACCACGCGTCAAGACGCTCCGCCGTGCCTTAGGATTGACGCAGGAACAGTTTGCAGATCGGTACGGCATACCCATCGGCACGCTTCGGGATTGGGAACAAGGCCGAACCGAGCCTGATCAGGCAGCCCGAGCGTATCTCAATCTCATAGCGCATGATCCGCTAACGGCTGCTCGGTCCGCACGCGAGCCGGACCCGAACGGCACCACCACACAAGTTCCCACCTTTCAAGTCGGGCAACGCGTGCACTTAAAAGCAGCCTCATCGCTCCAGGGCGCGGTCATCGAAGTTCGCCCGCGAGCGGACCGGGGATTCTTCTACAAGGTTTTTCATTCCGCGGACTTTATCCGCGAATACGACGAGGAACAGCTTGCGGCAAGCGAGAAGGAGCGATCTCTAGAGGAGGCGCTTGTTAGCGGGGAATTTCTCGACAGCAGTACGTTTCGCGCAAGACTCACGGCCTCGCGAATCATCCCGCCCAATCTCGATAACATCTATGCGCTGTACGCCGCTCGTATCCAGCACGTTCCATTTCAGTTCAAACCTTTGCTACGGCTGCTGCGTGCGGACCGTCCTCGCATATTGGTCGCCGATGAAGTTGGAGTCGGCAAGACGATCGAAGCCGGTCTGATTCTCAAGGAACTGGAGGCGCGTCAGCGTATCGAACGAGTCTTGATCGTGTGTCCCAAGGATCTGACGCAGAAGTGGCGCGCCGAGATGCGCCGGTTCGATGAGAATTTTCAGACCCTTGGAGCGGAACAACTGCGTTACTGTGTGCGGGAGACGCACTTGGATGGGCTCTGGCCACAGAATTACTCGCGCTCGATCGTAAATATCGAGTTGCTGCGTCTCGGGGAATACTTGTGGGGTACCCAAAACGGTCACGTCGAACCCGGACTCTTGACGCTCGCGCCTTCGCCGCGGTTCGATCTCCTGATCGTAGACGAGGCCCATCACCTTCGTAATCCGGACACGAACAGCTTCGAGCTTGCGCGGTTCCTTTGCGACGTTAGCGAAGCCGTGGTCTTCCTCTCCGCGACGCCGCTACATACAGGGTCTCACAATCTTTATGCTCTTCTCTCCCTCTTACGCCCCGACCTTTTCCCCACCCAAGACGTTTTCGAGGAAATGCTTGAGCCCAATCCATATCTCCTCCAGGCGATGCGTCATGTACGAACACGCACTCCTGCGGACGGCTGGGCGTCGGCGGCTGCTAAAGCGCTGGAACAAGCGGGGGACACCTCTTGGGGGGGCCGTGTCCTGGCCGGCGAGCCTCGTTTCGAAGCTTGGCGCGATAGGCTTGTAACGAGCAGAATCTTGGGCGACGAAGAACGGATTCGCTGCCTAAGGGACTTGGAGGACCTGCACACACTGTCCCACGTCGTCAACCGCACTCGTCGACGCGACATTGGCAGGTTTACCATCCGTGACCCAGTTACGATTGCGGTGCCGCATACCCCGGAGCAGGCAACCTTCTACGACAAGCTTATAGACTTCCGGCGAGCTCTCCTCAGCACCCATTTTGACGCTCGAACTGTGGCCCTTGTGGTGACGACTTTAGAGCGCCAAGCGGCAAGTTGCCTTCCGGCCCTGATTCCATTGCTCAACGTCTTCTTGCGAACCGGGAGGTTCTCCGGGTCAGCTGTAACCGACGACGCCGAAGCATCCGACGACGAAGTCGTGCTGACACAGGAACTCGTGGAGAAGGCGCATGAATTGCGCCGTTTGGCCTCGAGCCTGCCGCAGAAGGATCCAAAGTTGGATCAACTTGTCTCGATTGTACGAACCAGTATCGAGAGCCCAGGGCCAGGTAAGGTTCTGGTCTTTTCATATTTCCTACATACGCTGAATTATCTGAGGACGGAGCTTCAGAAACGTGGATTTCGCGTGGGCTTGGTAACAGGCCAGGTGCCCGACGAGTTGCCGCTACGCTCCGGAAGGGAACAATTGTTCACAAGGGAGCAACTCCGTAGTCGCTTTCGTTTGCCCAGAGAGCACAACGATGCTCTTGACATATTGCTCTCCTCCGAAGTGGGATGCGAAGGCCTCGACTACGAGTTTTGTGATCGGCTCGTAAATTACGACATTCCCTGGAACCCGATGCGAATCGAACAACGTATCGGACGCGTCGACAGGTTTGGTCAGCAAAGCGAGAAGGTTCTCATCTTCAATTTCATCACGCCTGGGACAGTGGAAGAGCGCGTCTTCTTTCGATGCTTCGAACGGCTGGGAATATTCAAGGACACGATCGGTGATTTGGAAGAAGTACTCGGTGAGGTTCTGCAGGACCTTACGCGGATGGCGCTCAATCCGGCCCTTACACCGGAACAGGCTGAGGAAAGGGCGCGTCAGTTGGCCGACAACGCGATAAGACGCGTCGAAGAGCAGCGCCGCCTGGAAGACGAAGGTGCGAGCTTATTCGGGTTAGATCCGGGAGCGTGGGAAATTGGAGACATCGAAAGTCAAGGGCGCTTTGTTGCACCGGACGAGCTCTTTCAGCTCGTGGAAAAATTTGCGGGACGGCCCGAACTCGGGGGGCGGCTCTCCCGCGATGAGAGCACCCCTGGACTTGCGAACCTACGGTTAAATAAGGAGGGCCGCGCTGAGCTGATCCAGAGAGTGCGTTCTCTATCCGATCACAGTCGTTCGAGTGACCGCTCGGCGCTTGCTTTCCTCCGATGGCTTGAAGGCAACGAAGCTTACCTGCCCATGACTTTCGATCAAAAAACGGCATTAGAACGCCGCGATCTTCCCTTCGTCACTCCTCTCCATGTACTCGCCAAGCTTGCAGCTCTCGACCAGAAGGCGGGTGGCTCCTTTGTGTCTCGCCTACGAGTTCGCGAAGAGTCGCTCCCTTCCGGTCGTTTCCTTTTCGTATGCGAGCTCTGGGAGGCCATCGGAGCCCAGCGGGATACGAGATTGCGTGGGTTCGCCTGGGATTTGGAACGCGGAGCTTTAGCGTCCGAGGTGTCGGCGAATCTCATAAAGCTCCTGAGCCGAGCCGCTGATTCAGCATCGCCACTCGATCCTATCGTCACTATACACGAGGCACTCGCGGCCGTGGACGACGCGTCACGCGGCAGCCGGCTGGCAGAGATTGAGGATCTGAGGCAACGGAACGAGGCAGTAATTACCAGAAAACTCGCGAGTCTCGATGCGTACCACCAGAACCGCCTTGCGAGAATAGATGCTGAACTTCAGCAAGCAGTGGATGAACGAATCATTCGGATGAAGACGGCAGAACGCGCTCGGGTCGACAGTGACCACGAGGAGAAGCGGCGAGAAATTGAAGCGGCCCGCAACGCAGACATCGCCAGTAAGCGAATCGCCGCCGGTCTGCTGGACATATACCATGGCAACTGACTACGACAAGATTAGAGAGGAAAATATCCGGGGATACGGCGAATTTACCCACCACTTGGATTTGCTCGGACGGCTGTATGCCGACCCGACTCATTTCATCTTTGAGCTTCTCCAGAACGCAGAAGATGCGGGGGCAAGAAAGGTCAAGTTCTCGCTTTATCCGGACCGCTTGGAGTTTCTAAACGACGGGAGGCCTTTCAACGAGGCGGATGTACGCGGAATATGCGCCATCGGTAAGGGCACCAAAGGTCACGACCTCACCCAAATTGGAAAGTTCGGCATCGGCTTTAAGTCCGTCTACGCGCATACGTCTAACCCGCAAGTTCACTCCGGCGCAGAGCACTTTCGTATCGAGCATTACGTTCGACCCCACGCAGAGCAGGTGCGCCCGGTTCCGGGTCCTTGGGCGACCCTCTTCGTTCTTCCCTTTGATAAACCGGGCGTCTCGCTGGAGCAGATCTCCGCTAGACTTCAACAGCTAGACACGCGGAGTCTACTCTTCTTGCGAAATCTTCGAGAGATTGAATGGTCGGTCCGAACTGGCGAAAGCGGCTGGTTTATCCGCGAGTCTGAGGCGAGGGGGCAGGCTAACCTTGTGCGCATTGTAGGGCAACGGGGCGCCAGAGAAAGCGATGAGGAATGGCTAGTTTTTGCGCGCGACCTACCCACTGATTGGTACGCTCAGGGTGCCTCTCTTCCTGAAGAAAAACGTCTACGCGTAGAAATTGCGTTCGCCCTGGAAAAGACGGGCGCGGATCGGAAGTCTGCTATCAAGCGAGCTCTTTCGTCGCCGTTGGTCGTGTTCTTTCCGACCGAAAAGCCGACAAATTGTGGGTTCCTTATTCAAGGCCCATATCGGACGACACCGACTCGAGAGAACGTACCGGCTGACGACGAATGGAATCAAAAACTCGTAGTCGAAACGGCGGATCTACTCGCGGAAGCACTGCCTCGCTTGCGCGACATCAACTTGCTGACCGTCGGCGCACTGCAAACTCTGCCAATTCGGATCGACGACTTTCCTGAGGGAAGCATGTTCCGTCCGTTTTTCGAGAGGGTCCGAGTTGCCTTCAAGAAGGAATGCGTATTGCCAGCGCATGATGGATCCTTCGTATCCGCTGCCGGCGCCAAGCTCGCGCGCGGTGCGGATTTGAGGGAGCTGATAACGAACGATCAGCTCGGCGAACTCTATGGCGGTCAGTTCAGGTGGTTGTCCGAGGAGATCACCCAGGACAGAACCCTCGCCATCCGTGCATATCTGATCGAACAGCTTGGCACCGACGAGATCGATTCCGAAGCGTTTGCGCGCAAGCTCGATATCAAATTCCTACAGCGGCAATCGGACGATTGGGTGATCCAATTCTATAAGTTTCTTAATGGCCAGCGAGCCCTGTGGCGATCCTCGGTCTATTCCCCAGGCCTCCTTCGTAACAAGCCAATAATTCGACTGGAGGGGGGCTCGCACGTGTTGCCCTTCCGAGAAGGTGGTGTGCTCAACGCGTATATTTCGCCGAGCGACGAGACAGACCTGCCGATTGTGAAGCGAGCCAGCACTGCCGATAGGGAAGTATCCGAGTTTCTTCGCGCGTTGGGACTCACCGAACCCGATCCGGTCGCCGAGGTTATCGAGCGGGTAGTCCCAAAATATCTCACGAGTGCTCCAAACTCCGAGGAGGCACATAAGGCCGATGTCCAAAAGGTCCTTACGGCTCTGGGACAGGCATCGCACGAACGCAAACAACACCTGATCCAAGTGCTCAAGAATTGCAACTTCCTACGGGCCCGCAACTGTGCGACTTCGGTGAGCGAGTTCAAAAGGCCAACCGAGACCTATGCGCGCACCGAGGATTTGGAGCGTTATTTTCACAACAGCCGCGAGGCATGGTTACTGGAGGAGCCGACGATCGACGAAAAGTACGCTGACATGCTGGGAGTCATCGGTGTGAGAAGCGAACCCAGTAGCCCGTGCCAGAGGAACGGGACGGGGTTCGTAATTCTCCGGGACTGGTGGGGTGACCACGCTCGGGGGTTAGAGGGGTTCGATGCACGCTGCGCCATCGACGGCCTGGAGCACGCAATGCAGAACGCGAATGTGGAGGTCGCGGAGTACATCTGGAACCGCCTTCTGCCTGCTCATCGCCGACACATTCATGGGACGGTTCAGCGGTCAACCCGCCAGAACTATGAACCCGGGGGTACCCAGGAGATCCAGGAGACATCACATACAGGCAAGCTCTTAGTTGGGATGGCTTGGCTCCCAGACGCGTCTGGCAGACTCCACAAGCCGGCTGAACTTGCGCTGGCTGACCTTCCGGAGGCCTTCAACCGGGATGACAATCTTGCTCATTGGCTGGGCATGAGGCCGGCCGTTCCGGCCGGGATGGATCAGGATTCGCTCCTCCGAGCTGCAGGGCTGAGGCCCGAGGTCGCGCGGCTTATCCAGGACAACTCCGACATCATCGAGTTCTTGGCGACACGCCCAGAAATGCTCGAACGACTCCGAAACGAGCTCGAATCAGCTACCAAGCAAGAGGACCCAACTTCAACCAGTCTCGATTATCGGGCCGAGCTCGCTGCTGTGTTCGCTCGCTCGAGTCCACAGCCATCGGAAGTGACTGATGGGACGGACTCAAATGGGCCGGTACCTAATCCTGAGCGGCGGCGGCAGAAGCTTCAAGAGGAGATTCAAGCGGCGAGAGGGCGAGAACCGCGGCTGACCGAACGTTTCACCAGGGTACCGCGAAAAGTTTGGGAGTCAAAAAACAGCGTGGCTCGAACGTTTATAGAGGAGCAATACCGCGGGCGCTGTCAAATCTGCGATTTCACATTCCCCCAGCGTAACGGGCGCTGGTACTTCGAGGGTGTTTACCTGGTGTCGCGTACCCGAGCGCGCTGGATCGACCGTGCGGGCAACGTTCTTTGCCTCTGCGCGAACTGCTCCGCCAAGTTCGTCCACGGTGAGGTTCTTGCCGGTGACCTCCTGCGACAAATTGACGACTTTCGACCATCTGAAGAAGGCGGCCCGATCAGCCCAATGCTTCATATCGTCCTCTGTGGGGAATCGACGGATATTCGCTTCACCGAGCGCCACCTGCTGGACCTCCAGCAACTTGTAAAAGCAAGCGGCGATCTAGCAGATCCATTGATTGAGACGGCCGAAAAGCTAGCCTGACAATGAGCGCCGATAACGACGAGATCTCAGCGGCCTTTGAAATTCTGGTCGAGGAAATCGAAACAGCCGTTGACGAGCTCAACGAGCAAGGAGCGGAAGCCTTTCGGAGGGGCGACCACAGCATCATTGACCAGACTCTGGATCGCGCGAAGCGATTAACGGCGTTCCGGAACAGGGTGAAAGATCTTCAGCGCGAGGGAGAACGCCTTTTCTCGCAGCAGAGCGCTCAGTCCGCGAGCCACACACGTTCTCTTGCTTCGCCGGATCAGCGTTCCCACCGACAGTCTCTCACCCAACGACTCGAACGTGGTTTACGGACGCCAGAGGACTCGTACCGTTTGCCCATTCTCGAAACGCTCGAAGAGCTTGGTGGCTCGGCGCGAGTAGGTGAAGTTCTGAACCTTATCGCTGAGAAGATGGGCCAGCAGTTCTCTGAATACGACCGCCACACTCTCGCCTCCGGGCAGGAACGATGGCGGAATGCGGCGCAGTGGTGCCGCCTCACCCTAGTCCGAGAAGGTCTCCTATCTTCAGACTCACCCCACGGAGTCTGGGAGCTTACGGAACAGGGCCAGTCGGAGGTTCAACGAATCCCAAGTCGCGGTTCCATAGATCCAGAATCGAACCCGCAGGGAGGCTAGGACATGCCACCCTATCTCAAAAACACTCGCGTCCAAGTCGTAGGCTGGACAAACGATGTCAACGGCACCGAGTACGCGCACGATTTTCGACGCAGGCTTCTCGGTTGGTATGATCGAAAGCCCGATCACACACACAATTCCTCGGGTCGTTTAATCACCACTTCCGGTGATGCGACCAGTCGTCTGATCCTCGGCTTCGACGCCCCCTGAGACCGCGCCCGCGCGGGCGAGCCTTCAGTTCCAACCGCAGCCCAAATAAAGCTACAATGACGCGCTCGATCGCAGAACTTGACGGTGTGTGCCGTGCGGCGGGCGATGAGCGTCTCGGGAAGAGAGAGTCGAATTATGGCCTGTGAACTGCTCAAAGGATTCCGGATGCTCGACCTGACCGATGAAAAGGGCGCGCTGTGCGGCAAGATCATGGCCGACCTCGGCGCCGACGTGATCAAGGTCGAGCCGCCCAGCGGCTGCCCTACGCGAAATATCCCGCCCTTTCTGGAGGACAAGCCCGGGCCCGACCGCGGCCTCTATTTCCTCGCCTACGAGGCGAACAAGCGCTCGGTGACGCTCAACCTCGACTCCGCGCGCGGGCGCGAACTGCTCACCGAGCTGGCGAAGAAGTCGGACTTTCTGGTCGAATCGTTTCCGCTCGGCTATCTCGACTCGCTCGGGCTCGGCTACGAGAAACTCTCCGCGCTGAACCCGCGCCTGATCTACGCCTCGATCACACCGTTTGGCGACAAGGGGCCGGGCAAGAATTACAAGACCGAGGACATCGTGACATGGGCCGCGGGCGGCGCGATGTTCCTGATGGGCGAGGAGGGCAAGCCGCCGATCCAGATGAGCCTGCCGCAGGCCGGATTGCACGCCGGCGGCGAGGCGGCGGTCGCCTCGCTGATCGCGCACTACCCGCGCGAGATCGAGGGCGTCGGGCAGCACGTGATAGTGAACATGCAGGCCTGCGTGGTGTGGACCCTGATGAATGAGCAGGCGATGCCGATTCTGCACGGCGACTACCTGCGGCGCACCGGGGTCTACACCGGCTCGCTCGGGATTCGGCGCAAGATGGTCTATCAATGCAAGGACGGCTACATCTCGATACTGGTAACGGCGGGAATAGCGGGGGCAGCGGGAAATACCGCCAAGCTGCTCACCGACTGGATGGCGGAGGCGGGCTTCGCGGCCGAGTGGATGAAGAAGAAGGATTGGGCGACCTGGACGCCCGGCATGTTCATGCAGCCCTCCGAGCAGGATCTTAAGGACATCAAAGACCTGGAGGATCGGCTCGAGCGCCTTTTCATGACCATGACCAAGCGCCAGATTTACGACCAAGCGCTCAAGCGCCGCCTGCTCATCGCGCCGGTCGCCACGGTCGCCGATATCGCGGCCGACGAACAGCTCAAGGCGCGCGAGTTCTTCGCGCCGGTCGAGCACTCGACGCTGGGGCGCACCCTCACCTTCCCGGGCCCGTTTGCCAAGCTCGGCGCGACGCCGATCGAACCGCCGCATCGCGCGCCCATGTGCGGGGAGCATACCGACGAGGTGTTTGGCGAGCTGCTCGGCTACGACAAAGAGCGAATCCGTCAACTCAAATCGGCCGGCGCAATCTAGAGGAAGAACAGCATCGATGAGACGCTACGCCTTGGAAGGAATCCACGTGCTCGACTTCTCATGGGTCGGGGTCGGGCCGATCACCACCAAGTATCTGGCCGACAACGGCGCCGACGTGATCCGGGTCGAGTCGGCCTCGCGAGTCGACGTGCTGAGGATCGCGCCGCCGTGGAAAGACGGGCAGCCGGGAATAAATAACAGCCAGTTCTTCGCCAGCTACAATACTTCCAAGAAGGGAGTCACGCTCGACCTCAACCAGCCCAAGGCGCGCGAACTGGTGCGCCGCCTGGTGCCCTGGGCCGACGTGGTGGGCGAGAGCTTTACGCCCAAGGCGATGCGCAAGTGGGAGCTCGACTACGAGCATCTCAAGCAGATCAAGCCGGACCTGGTGATGTTCTCGACGTGCATGCAGGGCCAGACCGGGCCCAACGCGATGTACCCCGGGTTCGGCCAGTTGATGTCGGCGCTGTCGGGCTATTACCACATCTCAGGCTACGGGGAGGGCGAGCCGCCCTCTCCACCATACGGCGCGTACAGCGATTTCGTGGCGCCGCGATTTCTGACCGCCGCGCTGATAGCGGCGCTGGATTACCGGCGGCGCACCGGGCGCGGCCAGTATATCGACATGTCCCAGTACGAATGCGCCCTGCACAACCTGGCGCCCGCGCTGATCGACTACTTCGCCACCGGCCGCGTGCTCGGCCCGCAGGCGAACCGCTCGCCGCGCTTTGCCCCGCACGGCGCCTATCGATGCCGCGACGAAGGCGGCGCCGAGCGATGGATCGCGATCGCGGTCGCGAACGATCGCGAGTGGAATGAGATGCTGCGCGCGCTGGGCAATCCCGCCGGCGACGGAGGCTTCGCAACGATGGCTGCGCGGCTGGCCAACGCCCACGAGCTGGATGAATTCGTCGGGCGGGCGGTGCGCGAGCGCGACGCGATGGCGCTCACGGAAAAGTTGCAGGCGGCCGGGGTGGCGGCCTACCCGGTGCAGAATTGCGTCGATCTCCATCACGACGAAAACCTCGAGGCCTTTGGCTTCTGGCACTGGCTCGATCACAAAGAGATGGGTCCGTCGCCCTACGAAGGATTGCAGCATCGCTTGAGCCGCACGCCCGGAGAGTTGAGAAAAGCAGCGCCCGCGCTCGGCCAGCACAACGAGGAAGTGCTGGGTGGAATGCTCGGGCTGAGCACCGCCGAGATCGAGCAGCTCAAGAACGAGTTGGTGATCTTCTGACGATCCCGGCCCGAGTAGTCCGCTCTTGCGCTACGAACTGCACATCGCGCTCCGCTATCTCAAGGCCCGCCGCAAGGAGGCCTTCATCTCGATCACCACGATCTTCACCGCGCTCGGCGTGATGATCGGCGTGGCCGCGCTGAGCATCGTGGTGTCGGTGATGAACGGCTTTGAGCAGAACTTGCGCGAGCGGGTGCTGAGCCTTACGCCGCATATCCAGATCCTGAGTTTCGGCGGCTCGATCACGAACTGGGCCGATATCCAGGCGCAGGCCGACCGCGTGCCGGGCGTGCGGGGCTCGGATCCGTTTGTGGTCGGACAGGCGATGCTCAGCTCGGGGCATGGGATAAGCGGCGTGGTTGTGCGCGGCGTCGAACCCGACAACCCGGTGGTGATCTCGCAGGTCGGGCGGTACGTGGATCGGGGCGAGCTTTCGGTGCTTGCCAAGCAATTCGCGCCGGCGGGCGCCGCAAGCGGCCAGCCGATCGGCGCGGTCGCACTGGGCGGGAGCCTGGCCGACAAGCTCAAGCTCAAAGTCGGCGACACGGTACGACTGGTGGCGCCGATCCTGTCGGGATCGGACTCCGAGCTGACGACCAAGACCGCGGCGTTCAAGGTCGGCGCGATTTTCGACTCGGGGGTCAGCTTCATCGACCAAAACCTGGTCTTCGTCGGGCTGCCGCTGGCGCAAGCCTTCTTCGGACGCGAGGGCAAGGTCGACGGGATCGAAGTGCAACTGAAGAGCCTCGGCTTCACGAAACGGGTCACCGCGACGCTGCGCAGGATGCTGACGCATCCGTACCGCGTGCGGAACTGGATCGAGTACAACCAGGCGGCGTCGGCGGGATTCGCGATGCTGAAACTGGTCTATTCGATCGTGCTGCTGCTGCTGATCGGCGTGGCGGCGTTCAACCTGGTCGCGACGCTGATCATGGTCGTGATGGAGAAGCGCAAGGACATCGCGGTGCTCATGACCATGGGCGCCACGGCGCGCCAGGTCAGGCTGATCTTCGTACTCAAGGGGCTGATCGTGGGGGGCGCCGGCACCGCAGCGGGAGTGATACTGGGCGCGGCGGGATGCTTCGCGCTGGCGCGCTACCGCTTCATCAGCATCCCAAAGGAAATCTACGGAATCTCGACCCTGCCGATCGCGGCGTCGGCGCCGAGCTTCATCCTGATCGCGATCGCATCACTGGGGCTGTGCTGGCTGGCCACAATTTACCCCGCGCGCCAGGCTTCGCGAGAGTTGCCGGCGGAAGTGCTGCGCACGTAGCGCCAATAGCGGTGGTGTCGGCCCGGCGGCGCTCCCAGGCACGCAAGCGAGGCCGCGCCCACAGCGGGCTAGCGGTCGGTCGGGTCGGGGTCGGACGGTGCGACGGACTTTGGCGCCAGCTTGGGTTTGCGAATCACCAGAGTCTCGTGACCGCGCACCTTGATAGTCCGGGCCGGACCGGACTGGGAACTCGAGCCTCTGCCGTCCAAGCGTTGCGGCCGCGCCGGCGTGCCGCGGCGCCTTCGCCAGTTGCTCAGTTCCTCGGAGAGTTTCGAGGCCACCGAATCGCTCTCCTGATCGGCCCCGTTGCCGGTCCCGTCATCGCGGACCGGATTGTCGGCGCTGTCGTCTGAACTCATCTGGCTCCTTCCTTGCGTGGATGTGGTTCGCCGCCGATTTGGATGGTCTTAAGCGTGGATGAATTCGATAAGTCCAACGAGCGGTCTGTCGGACCGGACGAGGTATTCAGTCGCAGAGCGGTATCAGGCCGTCAATCGTAGTCTATGTAGTTGGGCGCCTTGTTATCCCGGTATTCGGAATCCGACCGGAACTTCGTCGAATGGATATTTGGTGTCGGGGAGTATCAGGCTGGCAGTGATCCCGCGCCGGGCCTCTTGAGCGAGGCCCGGCGCTGAATTTTCAGCAGGCGTTATTGAGAAAAGAGGCTCTGCATGCGCATCGCCAAACCCATGTCGCCCGCGATGCGTAGCTTGCCGCTCATGAAGGCCACCTGGCCGTTGAGCTTACCGCTCACCATGTCGAGGTAGTCCTGCGCGCTCATCGAGATTGTGATGCTGGGGGAAGCATGAGCACCCTCCGCCACCTTGCACGCATCATTCTCGATCGTGACGTTCCACTTGCCCCCGCCGTCACCTGAGAGATCGAACTGATAGACCGCCTTAAGCCCTTTTGCCGCTTCTTTGTTGAAGCGACTGGGCATCACCTCAAAAGCTTGCTTACACGAAGTCGGAGCCTCTGCCATGGGAACCTGGACCTCCTAGCGGCGACGCGATCCGCTGTATTTGAACGCCATATAAGCCCTAGGCGCAAACCTTGTCAATAGATTGGAGCTTCCGTTCAGATGCGATCTGCGGGCTTTAGTGGCACCACTCGCGACACTCAGAAGAACCCACGCGGCACGACCCGAATCAGATTGGTCCTCACGACCACCGGCGCGGTACCCTCGGCGATCGTCACCGCGCGCTGTTTCTCGAGATCGGTGCTCACCTCGCCGTCGAGAAACGCATCGCGGCCGATCACTTTGACGGTTACCTTGGCCAAGCCCGCGTTTTGGAACTCCTGCCTGATACGGTTCTCGTTGTCGGCCCACTCGGCGGTAACGGTCGTGAGCGTGTCTACCACGTTGGCAACGCCGTCGATTCCGCGCACGGCCCGCTCAGCCGCGAGCTTGTCATCGTCGTTGAAGACTTTGCCGAACAGGGTCACCGTGCCGCTACTGGTGTAGGCCTTGACGCGGGAGAATTTGCGATTGGCCGCAAGACGCGAGTGGACCAGCTTGAGCAGAGTCGGCTTGGGGGTCGCGATGGCGGTTGCCCTGTGCCGAGGCCGCGCCCGCTTGGTGGGCGCCGCCGCGGCGACGGCCGGCGGAGGCGGCGCGACTCCTACCGCCGGAGGCGGAGGCGCCACAGTGGCGGGCGACCCCGCCGATGCGGGCGTGCTGACCGCCGCCACCGCGGGCGACGTCGCAGGCGCCGGCACGGAGGTGTACTCCGACGGTTCGGCGGGACTGAGATGGGCCAGCTTGTCGCTCAGCGCCGATTCAATCTGGGCCTGCTCGGCCGAGTCATGCGCCAAGACCACCGGGTAGTCGGCCTCCACGGCACTGCCGCCGAACGCGCCAAGCCGCCATCCCATCATCGCCTTCACCACATCGGCATCGAGACCCGGATTCGACGAGGTCGAGACCCGCACCTCGCCCTGTGTCACGCCGCCGTCGGGTGCAACCCGCAGCCGCACGATCATCCCGTCTTTAATCGAGGGGTCGGTCGAGAGCGTACGCTTGTACAGATCGAGCAGCGCCGCCTGATTGTCGTCGAAGAGCTTGCGCGCGGCGGTCTGGTCGCGCTCCGGCGCCGAGGCCGACTCGCCGGTCACCTGCAATCCGATGTTATTGGCGAGCACGGCCAGCGGGCCCACAGCAGCAGGGGGCGCGGCGGGCGTCGCGGCCTCGCTGGGAGACTCCTTGGCGACCTGGGCCGGCTGCGGCCGCGTACTGATGTAATGCGCGAGCCAGGCGCCGGCAGCTAGCGCCACCAACCCGGCGATCGCATAACCGATGGTGCCCAGCAGGCGGTGCGTCGAGGCGCGCTCCTCGGGCGGCGGCTCGCCCTCGAACTGCCTTTGCGCGGTATCGAGATGCGGCGGCGCCTCAACCACTCGCGTCCCTGCGGCGGAGTCGCTCAGCCGGGCACCGCAGAAATTGCAGATGGTTTCACCGGGCTCGGCCTTACCGCCGCAAACCGGGCACTCGATCGCCCCGCTGGAGGCCGCCGCCGGCCGGTCCGTACCTCGAGGCGTCCCGGCTTGCCCGGCACTCAGTTGCGCGCCATCGGTGTCACAGAAGCCTTCAGAATCGGGGTATGTCTTGCCGCACTGGGGACAGGTCTTCATGACTCAGGATCGTAGCCCGACAGGGTCTCCGGTTGGAATGATATGCACGGAATCCCCCCCTGCCAACGGTCAAATCAGCAGGCTCGCGCCTCCCGCCCTAGACCTTCGACATCAGCGTGTCGTGATAGTGCTCCATCCCGGCGATGGCGTCGCGCGTCGCTGGACCTGCCGCGAGGATCAGGCGGTCGACGCCCATCGCCGCAAGCTCTTTGGCCTGCTCTGGCGTGAGCTGGCCGCCCAGGCGCGGGCTTACGGTTATTTCCAGCGGCTTGGAGCGATCCTGCGCGCGTTCGTGCTGCCTGAGACGAGCGATGACGCTTCGCAGGTCTTTCAGGTCTTCGGCGATTCCGTACCATCCGTCGCCGAGCATCGCCGCGCGCCTGAGCGAGGGCTCAGTGTCACCGCCGAACACGATCGGAGGATGCGGTTTCTGGATTGGCTTGGGCTCGAACTTATAACCCTCAATTTTGACTGTGCGCCCGCCATAAACGGGTTGGCTCTGGCTCCACAGCGCCTTCATCAAGCCGATGTATTCGCGGGTGCGCAGCGCCCGATCCTTGAAGTTCATCCCGACCGCCTCGAACTCCTCCTCGAGCCACCCGATTCCGACGCCAAAGATGAAGCGTCCTCCGGAAAGCACGTCGAGGCTGGCGACCGCCTTGGCGGTCGCGAACGGATTGCGCAGCGGCACCACGAAAATTCCGGTCGCCAGCCGGATCTTGCTGGTAATCGCGGCGACGTAGGCCAGCGCCAGCATCGGGTCGTGCAGCGGAGTCTCCGGTGGCGCAGGCATCCTGCCGCTCGACGAGTACGGATAGCGCGACTTGTAGGTGATCGGCAGGATGAGATGCTCCGGGATCCAGAGCGACTCGAAGCCCAGCTCCTCGGCCTTTCGCGCGATCGCGGCAACACTGGATCCTTGGGTCTGAAACAGGAACGTCCCAAACTTCATTTTTCCACCCGCCGCAAGCAGAAACCACCGACCAACGCCGATGGACTCCGATGGCTATGTATATCCGGCCGGCGATTCAGTCGATCGGGCCGCCCTCGAGCCTGAAGCCGACTCTTACCGTCACCTGGAAAGTCGGCTCCGCCTTCTTGCCGATCGCGCCGCGGATCTCCGCGACCTCGAACCAGTCAAGGTTGCGAAGCGTCTCACTCGCCTTCTTGATGGCGTTGCGAACTGCCTGCTGGATGCTTTCGGTGGAGACGCCGACGACTTCGATGATCTTGTAGCTCTTGTCGGGCATGATTCGTCCTTTCAAGATGGTTCCCTCGCGTTCGATACTTCGTGTAACCCGGATCACTCCGGCTTCGCAAGTGTTTCATCACTCCAGCATGCCGGGCGACGGGCCTCAATGACCGGCCGGATCGCGCGCGGATTGCCGGTTGGCTCGCCTCCGGCGTTGGGGCCGTCGGAAATGCATCTTTCTCGGATGCAGCGCGTCTCCCCACTCATGCCGGATTGGCGAAGGACGCCGCCAGGGACCCCGGATCTTCGACGGTCCTGAGGTCGAGCAGAAAGGCGTCGTCCTTGACCCGGCCGATAATCGGCGGGCGGGCGCTGCGGAACAGCGCGGCGATCGCAGCCGGCTTGAGCCGCGAGTGCGTCACCCTAAGCGCTCGCGAAGCGAGCTCCTCGGCGGGCATCGAGCCCGAGCCGACCTGCGAGGTTGACGCGATCACTTCGATTCGAAACTCGTTGCCGAGCCGTTGCGCGAGTAGCTCCTGCGCCCTGACCGCCACGGCTTCCAACTCCGCCACCGAGCGGCGCAGCAGGCGCAGCGTTGGGACCGCGGTCGCAACCTCTGCCGAGCGCAGGTAGAGCCGCAAAGTCGCGGACAGCGCCGCGAGCGTCAGCTTGTCGCAGCGCAGCGCCCGCTTGAGCGGATTCTCCTTGAGCTTCGCGATCAGCGCGCGCTTGCCCACCACCACTCCGGCTTGCGGACCGCCGAGCAGCTTGTCACCCGAGAACGTCACCAGCCCGGCTCCCGCGGCGACACGCTCCGCCACCACCGGCTCGCGCGGAAGACCGTAGCCGGTCAGATCGATGAGAGCGCCTGAGCCGAGATCCTCCATCACGGGGATTCTTTTCTTGCGGCCTATCTCGACCAGCTCCTTCAAGCCGACTTCCGCGGTGAAGCCGGTGAGCCGGTAGTTGGAGGGATGGACCTTGAGCAGGAGGGCGGTCTCGGCGCCGATCGCGCGCTCGTAGTCGCGCGGATGCGTGCGATTGGTGGTCCCGACCTCGCGCAGCCGCGCGCCGCTCTTGGCCATCACCTCCGGCAGCCGGAACGACCCGCCGATCTCGATCAGCTCGCCGCGCGAGACGATCACCTCGCGTCCTTGCGCCAGAGAGTTGAGCGCGAGCAGCACCGCCGCCGCGTTGTTGTTGACCACGGTCGCGGCCTCGGCGCCGGTGAGCGCGCGCAGCTCGGCTTCGACCAGTGCGTCGCGATCGCCGCGCGCCCCCGCCGCCAGGTCGTACTCGAGATTGAGCGCGGAAGTCGCCGCCTGCTCGACCGCCTCTACCGCCGCGGCGGCCAAAATCGCGCGGCCCAGATTGGTGTGCAGCACCACGCCGGTTGCGTTGACCACCGGCTTGAGCGCGGGCTGGTCGGATTTAATCGCAAGCTCGGCGCGACGCATCACCTCTTCGACCAGCGCGGCGCGCGAATCGGGCAGCGCCGCGGACGATCCGCGCGCGGTCTCGCCGCGCAAGGCCGCTTGCGCCCGCTGGACCATCAGCTTCAGGTATGGACGCGCGAATCCCGCCAGGCTCTCGCGCTGATCGGCCGCGCGAAGGCATTCGTCTACCGAGGGAAGCGCCCGCAGCATCGCGGCGGCAATCTCCCCGTCTCCGCCGCGCAAGCGGCGTGCCTTGTCCGCGCCGGACGCGGTCCGGGTCTTTGCCAACGAGCCAAGTTTGCCAGACCTCAACACGCGGTGCGAGCGGCTTGCCGCATTCGCTATGGTTTGCGAAGCTTCGCACGTGGTCTTGAGCCGAATCGAGCTGCACTGGCGCGACGCGTCGGGCTTCCCGCACGCGCTCTCGATTCCGATTGCGGCCGGCGCCACGTCCGCCTCGGGTGAGCGAGCCGACGCGATGGTTTCGGCGCGGATCGAGCGCGCCGGCGACGAGACGATCGTTCGCGGCACGATCGCGAATCGCGGCAATGAGCCGCTTCGGCTCGATTCCGTGGTGATACGCATCGCGACCGGCCTGCCTGCGGATCGTCCTGCGCGTTTCTTCAAGCACGGCTACCAGTCGTGGAGCGCCTCGGGACCCGCGCAAGTCGGCGCGACCTCGCCTTATCCCCGCGACAGCGCGCCGACTCTAATCCGCTTGATCCATCAAAGCGAGGTGACACGCCCGGAAAATGCGCCCGAGGCGGCGACCTCGGAACTGTTCACGGTGGTCGAGAACGGCGCGCGAAGCGAGCGAATACTCGCCGGGTTCATCGGCGCAGCCTCGCAACTGACGGTCGTCAGCGTCACGACTGCGGCTGAGATGGCCGCCCGCGCCATGTTCGACGGCGTGACTCTGGCACCGGGCGCCGAGCGCGAAATCGAGCCGCTCCTGTTAATCAGCGGGTCGCATTCGGCGGCGCGCCTAGCGGCGCGATGGGCCGCGCATGCCGGGCGCGCGATGGGGGCGCGGGTCGGCGCTCACTATCAGCGCGGATGGTGCTCCTGGTACCACTACTTTCACGCCATCAGCGAAGACGCGCTGCGCGCCAACCTGAGCGCGCTCGCCGCGATGCGCGCGGAGTTTCCGCTCGAGGTCGTCCAGCTCGACGACGGCTTTCAGTCCGCGCTCGGCGATTGGGACACGACCAACGCCAGGTTCCCGAGCGGGCTGGAGCGAATCGCGGGTGAGATCCGCGCGGCGGGCTTCGAGGCCGGAATCTGGACGGCGCCTTTTCTGGCCGCCCGCGACTCCAGGATCATGAGCGAGCATCCGGACTGGTTCATCCGCTACTCCGAGGGACGACTGCTGCGCGCCGGCTACAACACCAACTGGACCTCTCATCAGGACGCTTTTGCCTACGCGCTCGACCCGAGCAACCCGGCCTTTAGAGCCCATCTCACGCGCCTGTTCGAGAAGCTCACCGGGTTCGGCTACTCGTACCTGAAACTCGATTTTCTGTACGCTGCCGCAGCCGAGGGAATGCGCCACGATCCCGAGGCGACGCGCGCGGAGACCTTGCGCAGCGGGCTCGAGGCAATCCGCGCCGGCGCGGGCACGCGCGCGTTCATCCTGGGATGCGGATGCCCGCTTGGACCGGCGATCGGAATCGTCGACGGGATGAGAATCGGGCCGGATGTCGCGCCGACCTGGGGGAGCGGCGGAGCGGAGTTCGGGGAGCCCTCGGTCTCGCTCGCGATCGACGCGATAATCGCGCGCAGCTTCATGCATCGCGCGCTGTGGCTCAACGATCCGGACTGCCTGATGCTGCGCGAGCGCAAGACGGGGCTGAACGCCGCCGAGCGCGGCGCGCTCGCGGCGACGATCGCGGCAAGCGGCGGGATGCTGCTCTTGTCGGACGACATGAGCCTGCTCGGCCCGGAGCAGGGAGCGCTGTTTCACGCGGTGGCCGAGATCGGCGCGGAAGTCGATCGAGACTCGGCACGAGAACCCGCGCTGGTGGATGACCTGATGGCCGAGGGACCGATCCGTGTGCTCAGGAAAGAACTGCCGGATGGGACGCTCGCGATGATCCTGAATCGCGGCGAAAAGATCGAGCGCGTCGCGCTAGCCGATCGTCTGGGAAGCGGCGGACTTCGGGTCATCACTCCCGGCGCCGGCGAGAACGACGCGCCGGATGCGATCGAAATCCCCCCGCATGCCGCCCGCCTCGTACGGGTGAGGCGGTGATCCATTCCCGGCGCAGACGACAAAGCCGCGCGGAACGACGGGGGACGCAGTTTGCGCCATTACTGGCAGCGATGCTGGGTTGAGTAGTCCCAATGGGATTGGTCTCTTCCGTCCACGCAAACCTTGGCATTACACTAAAGACGTGCCGATGTCGCAGTGGCGCACGGAAGGCGCTAGGCTTCGCCGCTGCGCCTTTCGATGAGGGGATTGTCCACCTAAAGCAGAACCGAGTCCGAACAGAGGGAATCCCGATGCAAATTTACGACTTCAAGGTGCTGCTCGAACCTGATGAGACGGGTGGCTACGTCGCGGCATGTCCGGCGTTGGCGGGGTGCTACAGCCAGGGTGACACGGTCGCCGAGGCGATGGCGAATATCAAGGAGGCCATCGAGCTTTGCCTCGAAGACATGCGCGCGAGAGGCGAGGCGATCCCCGATCCTTCCGGCGTCCTAGTCGGCAGTGTCGTGGTGACGGCTGAGTGACCGCCAAGCTTCCGGTGGTTTCGGGGCAGGCGGCCGTCCGAGTCTTCGAGCGCCTTGGTTATGAAGTGGTGCGCCAACGCGGAAGCCATATCCGGCTGCGCCATCCGACCGACCCGGCGAAGCGGCCCCTCACCGTTCCCAACCATCAAACGCTTAAGCCGGGATTGTTGCGCCGGTTAATCCGGGACGCTCAGATCGAGGTCGATGAATTTCAAAGGCTGCTTGCCGGGTAGTAGTGAACTCACGATCCTTTTCTCGAAGGTGAAGGGCAGGACGCCTTTGGGGCTGCGCCAGGGCGCGACCGCAAAACCGACCTCCCACTTTGCGTTTGCAAACAATCCGGGTTAGGTTGGCAATTCCGGATGATATAATTGCGCCATGCCGACGCCGAAAAGAACCGCACGAATTGGGCAAGAACAGCATGTTTCGGCCATCGACCTGTTTTGTGGTGCCGGCGGGCTCACGCGAGGTCTGATCGACAAAGGCATAGATGTCGTTACCGGGGTGGACATTGATGCCGCCTGCAAGTACCCGTATGAGCACAACAACGCCGCTAAGTTCCTGCAGTCCGATGTTGCGACACTGTCAGGCGAGGAGCTGTCCGCCCTGTATCCGAAAGGCGCTGCGCGAGTTTTGGTTGGTTGCCCGCCGTGTCAGCCGTTTTCAAAGTACACTCAAGGCCTCAACACGAAAGCAGATGCGAAGTGGGGTTTGCTGCGCGCATTTGCTCGCCTTGTCGATGAAATGCGGCCTGATGTCGTAAGTATGGAGAACGTGCCTGAGCTACAAAGGCATACGGTGTTCACAGAGTTCATAGAGACTCTGGAAAAGTTGGAATACGAACTTTCATATTCTGTGGTGTTTTGCCCTGACTACGGTTTGCCTCAGCATCGTAGTAGGCTCGTGCTGTTCGCCTCAAAGCTGGGTCCGATCAAGATCATCAAACCGACACACAGGCCCGCTCAATATCCGACGGTCAGAGCAGCCATAGGTAAACTTTCTCCTCTTGAAGCTGGAGGCGCCGACGAAAGCGACCCACTCCACCGGTGTAGTAGTCTCTCGCCTCGCAATCTCGAACGGATACGCGCCTCCGACCCCGGTGGCACGTGGAGAGATTGGGATTCTTCCTTAGTTGCCACGTGCCACAAAAAGAAACGCGGCAAGGCATATGCAGCCGTGTACGGTCGTATGGAGTGGAACTCTCCATCTCCGACAATTACCACGCAGTTTTTCGCTTTCGGTAGCGGGCGTTTTGGGCATCCCGAACAACACCGTGCAATCTCTCTGCGGGAGGGAGCGATATTGCAATCTTTCCCCAAGCGTTACGTTTTCGTGAAGCCAGGAAGTGGATACCGTTTCAACATGATAGGGCGGCTCATTGGAAACGCAGTGCCCGTGAAGTTGGGCCGTGCTGTGGGGAACACGATCAAGCGGCATTTGAGCCAATATGAAAAATAACAAGCAGTTTACGTTCGAGATATCCCTGAGCGTTCTGAATCACTTGGGGAGACATCTATATCGTAGCTTTGCAACTGTGCTTGGGGAAGCTATTTCCAATTCTTGGGATGCGGACGCCAAGAGCGTATGGATTTACCTCAATCGAAAGAGCAATACCTTTTTGATAAGAGACGATGGCGTCGGCATGACGGGCGATGATTTTCAAAACAAGTTTCTGAAAATTGGATATTCGAAGAGAAAAGATGGGACATCTTGCTCTGAAAAAGGCAGGCCATTCATTGGCAGAAAGGGGATCGGGAAATTAGCGCTATTGTCCTGCGCAGACAAAATTACCGTCATATCAAGGGTCGAAGGTGGAAACTATGTGGGTGGCGTTATTGACAATTCAGAGTTGGATAAGGCTATAACCGAAGATTTGACTCCTAAGGAATACCCACTGCGACAATTTGACATCTCGACCTTCGCTAAGTGCACGGAGGGGCACAAGCACGGCACAATTATCTGTTTTGAAAATATCAAAGAAGGCATACGCAATAGCTTCGAGTTTTTGACCAAAATTATCGCACTCTATTTTCGGTTTTCACTGTTGGATAAATCTTTCAGCATCTATCTGGATGGCGAGAAAATCACTTACAAACATCTTAGCGATTTGGCTCGACAAACGGAATTCTTGTGGAAAATCGGTAGCTACGACGACCCATACGTTGGCGGCCTGGAGACTGCGTTTTTTAAAGAGCCAGATGAACATGAGATAGGGCAATTGAACATCGCGGATGTTTACGGCTTTATCGCCACGGTTGAGAGACCCAGAGATTTGAAAATCATGACCACGCAAGAGCGAGTAGGCGTTGACCTTTTCGTGAATGGACGCTTGCGTGAAAGAGATATTCTAAAACACATTCCGACCGCCAGAGTTGTCGAGAGCTATTTATATGGACAGATTCATTTTAATGGATTGGACGACAACGAGGACAGGTTTACGAGCAGTCGTGAAAGTATTGTCGCCGACGACCCGAAATACGACCAGTTCCTAGAGAAATTTAGAAAGGAAATTTTGAATGTCGTTGAGGATTGGGATAAATGGCGAATAAAGCATCGTGAAGGAGGCGACCCGGATAACGACAGAATGACAAAAAAGGAGAGGGCGTCGCGTGGTTTGTACGGCGCTGTTTCGAAGGAATACGGTTTACCTAAAGGTGCGAAGAATAAGGGGAAGGTCGAAGTCTGGGTTGACAAATTGAGCGACGACGCTGCATTCAACTTCGAATCTTACGCTGAGTGTTTTATTTCAGAAAACTTGATAAGGAAATTTATTTCGGAAAAGAAGCTTCCGTTATCAAAAGAAGCACGGCTTGAGGTAGCGAAGTGGAAACGGGTCGAAAAAGAGAGTAAGGGTAAAGGAAACATCAGCATAGGTATCCGAAGGGAAAGTGGGGACTTGAGCTATTTGGATATGAAGGATCTTGCCTATCTAGTTGATAAAAAGGACCCTGGAAAAGAAGCTTGTCTGCCCAGAGATGCGAGCGAATATAAGCCTATTAGGGATGCAGTCGCCCACACGGCTCTTTTAACTGACGCCGCCAAAGTTAAATTGACAACCGTTCGCGAAAATATAAAGGGGCGAATAAAGACGCTGTTGTCCGAACCAAAGACATGATGCGTTGCGAGGAATCCACGCACTGTGGTTGATCACCTGACGCCCGAACAACGTTCACGTGCAATGAAGCGCGTGAAATTAAGGGATGGGCCACTGGAAAGGTTGATTCAATACGAGCTTCGAGCAAGAGGACTTAAGTTCCATCGTCACGTTCACAATCTGCCTGGCACACCAGACGTGGTTTTCCAAAAGGAAAAAATCGCAATCTTTGTGGACGGTGATTTTTGGCATGGGTATAGGCTGCCTTTATGGGAGAGGAAACTCTCCCCGTTCTGGAGGGAGAAGCTTCGGGCAAATCGCAAGCGTGATCGCAGAAATTTTCAGAAGCTTCGCGCGCGTAACTGGAGGGTCGTCCGCATTTGGGAACACCAACTGAAACTGAGTGTGCGCTCATGTGTGGAACGCATTTTACGAGCCCTATCAGAATCGAACGGTAGTGGCGCCTCGGAACGCATGTTGAACCCCCTGAGGGAGGCATCCGTCAGGAGAAGATGACCGGAATTTGCGCTAAATGCTGTCGCGTTCTGCAATAAGTAGCGTCATTCACCAAGCCGACTGCCATCTGGACGGCTGACCATGAGAAAAATCACCCGCCCACCCTGTGACCCATCCTTTTGAAGTCGTCTTCCAGAGGCATCTCGCGAGCCGTTCCCGGACCGCCCTTCACGAATTCAGCCAGTCACGGCTCCATAAATCGCTTGCAGAAAGTATCAGAAACCGCCGCGAGGCTGCCCCACGTAGAGAGCTTTGCAAAGCGTCGTGCGAAATCACGCGATTTCCAGCTCGATTACGCTCGCGCCGGGGCCGGCGCGCAGAACCGCGCGCGACGAATCGAGGTCGGCGCCGGCCACGCCGAGTGCGGAGTAGTAGCCGCGATCGAGCTCCGCGATCACATCGGCGGCCTTCGACCTGTCGCATAGCGCGATAATCGAACCGCCGAAGCCCGCGCCCGTCAGGCGAGCGCCCAGCGCGCCGCCGCGCCGCGCGCATTCGACCAGTTGGTCCAGGCGCGGCGTGCTGACCTGGAAATCGTCGGCGAGGCTTTGATGCGACGCGTTCATCAGCGCGCCCATCTCCTCCAGTCTGCCCGCCTCCAGCGCTGAAACCGCCTGCTCCACCCGCCTGGCCTCGCTGAGTACGTGACGCGCGCGGCGGAGAATCTCGAGCGGACCGGTCCGATCGATCGCGGCCCTAGCCGGCCCAGGGCCGAGAATGTCGGCGCTCAGGGCCTGGACGTCGGTTTCGAGAATTCGCGCCGCGTCGGCGAGACTTTGAAGCCGCTGGGGCGCAGCCGCCGCGAGCGCGGCGATCAGCGCATCCGCGTTCCAATCGGGAACCCGGCGCACCACATCGCCAAGTATCTTCACACCGCCGAGCGCGAGCGTGCGGGCGATGATCCTCGCGGCGAGCGCGCACTCGACCACGCGCCGATTGTATTCGGGACGCATCCTGCCGGACTTGTCGGCAACTTCGCGGCTGTCGGCGACCACCAGTGCAGCCTCCGGCGGCATTCTTACCGCCCGCACGCGAAGCGGGTTGAACTCGATGAAGAGCGCGCGATCGCGCTCGCCCAGGAGCGAGGCCGCCTGATCCATCCCGCCCGCCATCGTGCCCACGTACCATTCGCTGCGCGCGACCATCTGCGCCGTCTCGATCGCCGGCAACTCGAGCCCGTTGAGCGCCATGAACGCGAGCGCGGCGGCGACCGTCAACGCGGCGGAGGACGAGAGCCCGGATGCGGTCGGGACCCGGCCGTCGACGAGCATCACGCCGCCGCGAAGGCGCCCCGGCTCAACCCCGCGCGAAGCGAAGTGGTCGATAACGCCCTGGACCGCGGCCTTGACGTAATTGCCCCAATCGCCGGTCGCAAACGGCGCGATGGAGCGGGCGACGGCGAAGCGGCGCGCCGGATACGCCGGGTCTGCGTTGTAGAGCTCGATCATAGCATCCGCGCGCGGGCCGGCGACGATGACCGTCGAGCGATCGATCGCGGCCGGAAGGACCGGAAGCCCGCTGTAATCGGTGTGCTCGCCGATCAGGTTGACGCGCCCCGGCGCGCGGACCGCCCAGAGCGGTAGGGTATCGGCGCCGAGATGGGCTCTGGCCTGCTGCGCCAGTGCGGCGGCGCGGGCGCGCTCGTCTGTGTCCCATCGTTGCGCGGAATTCTCTTTCACTAATCCGACATCGGCCGCAAAGGTTTGAACTGCTTGCGGGCCCGCTCCAGGTCGTCGGGCTCGCCGACGTCGCTCCAAAAGCCGCGGATGTCAACAGCTAGAACCAAGAGCCCGTCGCGAATCATCGCCGCGACCGCCTCCGGCAGCTCGAGCTCTCCGCGCGGCGATGGAACAAGCCGGCGAACGTACTCGAAGAGCCGCGGCGTGGAGGCAAACAGCCCCGCACTGTTCCAGTTGGTGGTCGAAGTGCCGCGCGGCGGCTTCTCGACGATGCGCTCGACGCGCATCCCGGCGTCGAGATACACTGCGGCGCCGCGATACGGGTCACCGGTCCGGTTCACCGCCAGCATCAGGTCGTACTCGGCCGACCGCGCCTGCTCCATGAAGCGGGCATAGCTGGCGCGGTCCATCAGGATATCGCCCCATCCGAAGAGAAAGCGCTGTTCTCCGGCCAGCAGCGGCATCGCCGCGAGCATCGCGCCTGCGGTACCGTTGAGCTCACGCTGGCGCACGGTCGCGATCTTCATCCTGCCCCCCACCCCCGCGCGGCGCGCGCAAAACTCCTCGATCTGCTCGGCCAGGTAGCCGGTGACCACGATCGTCTGTTCGACTCCGGCGTGCGCGAGCCCCGCGAGAATATGCGCGAGGATCGGCGCCCCCGCAACCGTGAGCATCGGCTTGGGCGTGTGTGCGGTCAGGTCGCCCAGCCGTGTCCCGCGCCCGGCGGCCATCAGGACGGCCTTGCGGACAGGGTGTGGCACAAAGGACCTTTAGCGGGCTTGGCGTGGCGGCTCAATCGCGGGGATACGGCCAGGCGGGCCTCCGGCGCGATGACGTAGCTGTTCATTCACGAGCGCAAGCTGGTATAAAATCCGGCTTGGATGCCCACGTCTCCGCCAGGCCGGGCGCAAAGCGCAGTCGAATGTTCGGTGAGATAAACCCTCGCGCCAAAGCCACCGCTCCCTTCATTTCGGTCGAAGAAGCGCTGGAAGAGATCCGCCGCGGCCGCATGATCATCCTCATGGATGACGAGCAGCGCGAGAACGAGGGCGACCTCTGCATGGCGGCCGAGAAGGTCACCCCCGAAGCCATCAATTTCATGACCAAGCATGGCCGCGGTCTGATCTGCCTGCCGATGGCGGCGGAGCGGATCGAGCGGCTGGGGCTCACCATGATGGTGGGCCACAACCAGGCGCCGCTCGGCACTGCGTTTACAAATTCGATCACGGCGCGGCGCTGTGCCGGCTCCGGAATCTCTACGCAGGACCGCGCGATCACCATCCTGCAGGCCGTGCGCGAGGACGCGAGCGGCACCGAGTTCGTCACGCCGGGCCACGTCTATCCGCTGCGCGCGCGCAAGGGCGGCGTGCTGGTACGCACCGGCCAGACGGAGGGCGCCGTGGACCTGGCGCGCCTGGCAGGGCTCAAGCCGGCGGGTGTGATCTGTGAGATCCTCAAAGAGGACGGTACGATGGCGCGGCGCGACGACCTGATCGAATTCGCGCGCTCCCACGCCCTCAAGATCGTCACGGTCGCCGATATCATCGGCTACCGGCTGCGCAACGAGACGCTCGTGCGGCGCATCGCCGAGGCGCGCCTGCCGACCAATTTCGGCGAGTTCACCGCCTATGTCTACCGGAGCATGGTGGACCTCACCGAGCATCTGGTGCTGGTCATGGGCAGGATCGACCCGGCGCATCCGACCCTGGTGCGGGCCCATCGCGAGTACCTGCCCGGCGACGTCTTCGCCTACCTGGAACGCAACACCCGCGACCTGTTGCGCGCCTCGATGGCGCGTATCGCCGCGGCCGGCTCGGGCGTGATCCTGTATCTGAAGCGCGAGTCCAACGCGATCGCGGGCGAGCTCAACGGCGCGCTGGGCGCGATGGGCGGGCGCGCTACCACCCGGCTGGCGCCGCCCGAGGCCGACTTCCGCGATTACGGAATCGGCGCGCAGATCCTGCGCGACGTCGGCGTGCGCAAGATGGTGCTGTTGTCGGACGCGGCTCCGCATCTGGCAAACCTGCCGGGCTACGGACTCGAGATCGTCGGCAGCGAGCGCCTGACCAACGACGCGAACAGCCCCGACACCAATTCAGGCAACCGCTAGCAGCGTGCGGAAAACAGGTTTAACGGCGGCGGCGCTTGTCCTGCCGGTGGCGATAGTGCTCGCCGCGGCGCGTCCCTCGTCCGCCGCCGGACTCCATCCCAAGTCCGAGGAGATCGCTTCGCTCGTCTCGATCGCGCTGGACAAGCCGCTGACGCCGGGTCAGACCAGCACCCTGGCGGTCGCCGCCGAAATCCTCCCCGAATGGCACATCAACTCCGACAAGCCGCTCAACCCCGACTTCATCCCGACCCGGCTTAGCATCGCCGCGCCCTCCGACATAAGCGTCGGCGAGGTGCGTTACCCCGAGGCGGAGCTGATGCCGGCGAGTTTCGCGGGCGACGAGAAACTCTCGGTCTTTACGGGCTCGCTCAAGTTCGAGATTCCGCTCAAGCCGACCAAGGCCTTCAAGCCGCGGCCCTCGATTCCCGCAACCGTCACGCTCGATTTCCAGCCGTGTAACAACACCGAGTGCCTGCGGCCCGCCTCGGTGAGCCAAAGTGTCGACTTGGCGGCCGCGGCGCCAAAGCATGCCCTGAGCGGAGCCGAAGGGGCGGCGCTCCCGATCGGCGGCCTGCTTTCGCACGCCGGGCGCGGCAGCGCCGGGAGCGAGGCCGCACTCGCCAATGTATTCAGCCACGGCTACATCCTCGGCTTCATCCTGGTGCTGCTCGGCGGCTTGGCGCTCAACCTAACGCCGTGCGTCTATCCGCTGATCGCAGTGACGGTCGCGTACTTCGGGACGCAGAGCGGCGCGCCGCGCCGCGTACTGGCCCTCGCCCTGACATACGTACTGGGAATCGCATTGATGTTCTCGGCAGTCGGCGTGGCGGTGGCGCTGTCCGGGGGCCTGTTTGGCGCCGCGATGCAGAACCCCTACGTGCTCGGCGCGATCGCCGCGATGCTGCTTGCGCTCGCTGCGTCCAGCTTCGGCTGGTTCTCGATTCAGCCGCCGCAGTGGATGATGGGCTGGGCGGGAGCGGCGCGGCCGGGTTACGCCGGAGCGCTGCTGATGGGGCTCGGGATGGGGGTGGTGGCGGCGCCGTGTATCGGGCCGATCGTGCTGGGACTGCTGCTGCTCGTCGAGCGCAGCCAGAGTCCGCTCTTCGGCTTCGCCCTGTTCTTCACCCTGGCCGTGGGTCTCGGGTTGCCCTATGTCGCGCTGGCGCTTGCCGCGGGCAGTATCCGGCGGCTGCCGCGTTCGGGCGAGTGGCTCAGATGGATCGAGCAGCTCTTCGGTTTGGTCCTGGTCGGCCTGGCGCTCTACTTCATCGACCCGATCGTTCCCAACCGCCTGGTGAGCCGCATCCTTCCCTTCTATGCGGTCGCAGCCGGTATCTTCCTCGGATTCGTATCGCCGGCCGGGCGCAACTGGCGCCCGTTCTGGGTGATGAGACTCGCGATGGGGACGCTATCGGTCGCGGCTTTCGCCTATCTGCTGATCCCGGGCCGCTTAAGCGCGACGGTCAGCTTCGAGCCCTACAACGGTAATCTGCTCGCCACTGCGAGGGAGAATCGCAAACCGGTGGTGATCGACTTCAGGGCCGACTGGTGCATCCCGTGCGGCGAGATGGACAAGACGACCTTTGCCGACCCGGCCATCGTCAGCCTGGCGCCGCGTTTTCTCTGGCTTCGCGCCGACCTTACGGCGAAGGACCACAAGACCGACGGCCTGGTCGATCAATTCGAAATTCAGGGCGTGCCCACCACCGTCTTCATCGACTCGCAGGGCAAAATCCGCAAACGGGTAGTCGGCTATATCGGCCCGCGCGACTTCCTCGACGACCTGCGCCAGATCGATTAGCCTCCCGGCGTGATGGTGACTCCATCCTGAGCCGGATGCCGCTCGGCGACGACGAAAGGGCGCGTGTCTGGCGGCGGCGGAGCGCTCGGTCGAGTTGCGGCGGCAATTCTTCGACGGTATCGAACGCGCCATCGGATAGGCCAGTTTGAGGGCTCTCTCCAAGTCACGAGTCAACTCAAAACATGATTCTATTTCGATTGATTCCGCATCGGCAGCCAAGGCCTATACTCAAGCACTTAGGAACGCCGGCATATCCCGCAAGACCACTTGATTTTTGCGCCTTTTGAAGCCATCTTACAAACCTTGTTTGATTATGAGCGTCTGGCCGCCTGCTCATGCTTTACTTCAGGGGTCATGACCGGGTATCATGATGCTACCGGTTTCGGGGCGTGGCGGGGGTGGGAGCCGGCCGTTTTTCCACTATGGCCAGCAGACAGGCTTCTGACAGTTACGGGGCCGAATCGATCAAGGTTCTCAAGGGCCTTGAGGCGGTTCGCAAGCGCCCCGGCATGTATATCGGGGATACCGCCGAGCGCGGTCTCCATCATCTCGTCACCGAGATAGTCGACAATTCGGTCGACGAGGCGATGGCGGGGTTTTGCACCGAAATCAACGTCACGATTCACGGTGACGATCGAATCACGATCGAAGACAACGGCCGCGGCATCCCGGTCGACATGCATCCGACCGAGAAGCGCTCGGCGCTGGAGGTGGTACACACCGTCCTGCACGCCGGCGGCAAGTTCGACCGGGGGGCCTACAAGGTATCGGGCGGGCTGCACGGCGTGGGCGCCTCGGTGGTAAATGCGCTCAGCGAGGAGTTCGAGGTCGAGGTCCGCAAGGACGGCAAGGTCTACTACCAGCGCTACGAGCGCGGCGCTCCCAAGAGCAAGGTCGAGGAGCGCGGCGCCGCCAAGAGCACCGGGACCAAGACCACCTTCTCGCCCGATTCGAAGATCTTTCCCGAGATAAAGTTCAAGTACGAGGTGATCGCGCGCTACCTGCGCGAGATGGCCTACCTCAACGCGGGACTCAAGGTCCGGCTGCGCGACGAGCGGACCGACAAGAGCGAGGAGTTCCACTACGCCGGCGGGATCAAGGAGTTCGTGCACTCGCTGACCGAGGGCAGCGAGACCCTGCACGACGCGATCTATTTCCGCGGCGCCCGCGACAACGTCGAAATCGAGTGCGCGCTGCAATGGACCGATGCGTTCCACGAGCTGATCTTCAGCTACGCCAACAACATCCACACTATCGAGGGCGGCACGCATCTGTCGGGATTCAAGTCGGCGCTCACGCGCACCATCAACTTCTACGCAACCAAGAACAATCTCTTCAAGCAAAAGGAGATGCGGCTGGAGGGCGACGACACCCGTGAGGGGCTGACTGCGATCATAAGCGTCAAGCTGCCCGAGCCGCAGTTCGAGGGCCAGACCAAGACCAAGCTCGGCAACTCCGAAATCGAGGGGCTGGTCGCCGCACTGGTCAACGACAAGCTGGGCGGATACCTGGAGGAAAACCCAACTGACGCCAAGCGGATCGTGGCGCGCGCGATCGAAGCCGCCACCGCCCGCGAGGCCGCGCGCAAGGCCAAGGACCTGGTGCGGCGCAAGGGCGCGCTCGATTCCGGCTCGCTGCCCGGCAAGCTCGCCGATTGCCAGGAGCGCGATCCGGCGCGCAGCGAGTTGTTCATCGTGGAGGGCGATTCGGCAGGCGGTTCGGCCAAACAGGGGCGCGATCGCCGCACCCAGGCGATCCTGCCGCTGTTCGGCAAGATCCTCAACGTCGAGCGGGCGCGAATCGACAAAGTGCTGTCCTCGGTCAACTTGCGCACCCTGATCAGCGCGCTGGGGATGGGCGTGGGCGAGGACAAGAACATCGGCAAACTGCGCTATCACAAGATCATCATCATGACCGACGCCGACGTGGACGGCTCGCACATCCGCACGCTGTGGCTGACTTTCTTCTTCCGCCAATTCCTCGAGCTGATCGAAAACGGCCACATCCATGTCGCCCAGCCACCGCTGTTCCGCGCCAAGAAGGGCAAGCAGGAGCGTTATCTCAAGGACGAAGCCGCGCTGGAGGAATATCTGACCGACCTCGGCGCGGAGGCGGTCACGCTCGAGGTCGGCAAGGGCACGGAGGCGCGCGAACTCAAGGGCGCGCAGCTCAAGAGCCTGGTGCGCAAGGCGCTGTACCTGGAGAAGATGTACGAATCGCTCGAGCGCCGCTCCAAGGAGCGCGTGATCGTCGACGCCTTCGCGCGCCTGCTCGGCGCCCGCAAAGTCAGCGCCGAGAGCTTCCGCAGCGAAAAGGCGCTCAAGGAAGTGGCCGAGGCCATCCGCAAGGACCTCAAGAGCCAGAACATTTCCTACAAGATTGAACCCGCGGAGGGCGAGGCGAACTTCCGCGCCGTGTTCGCCCATACCCGCAATGGAACGACCCCGCCCACGGTCGTCGATCTGAACCTGTTTCACGCTGGCGAACTCAAGGAGATTCGCCGCCTGTCGGGCGAGCTTGAGTCCTTCACTCCGCCCTTCAAGCTCAAGACCGGCGATGAAGAGCGTAGCGTGGACTCGCTCAAGGCGTTCGCGGAGGCCGTAGTTGCAGCCGGACAGAAGGGCCTGGATATCCAGCGTTACAAGGGGCTGGGCGAGATGAATCCGGAGCAGCTCTGGGCCACGACGATGAATCCTGAGACGCGCTCGCTGCTGAGGATACAGATCGGGTCGCAGGAAGAGGCGGAAGAGGTGTTCCGCAAGCTGATGGGGGACCAGGTCGAGCCGCGCCGCCAGTTTATCGAGGAAAACGCGCTCAACGTCCGAAGCCTCGACATTTAAAAGACTCGAAACGGTGGATCAATCGTCGCCAATGGTCCATTTCCCAGGCGGCTCTTCGCGAGCGCAGGGCCAGATGTCGCTTGCCTTTTACGATGCGAACTATGATTTGATCTTCTTTCGCGAGTTGAGGCCAGGAAAACGAGAGGCGCTCGGATCAAAATCGCCGCGAAAGTGCCGTTTTTGTGCCGGAGAACCACCTGAGACCAGCTTCAAGGCCAAGACGCATGCGGTCTCGCGGCTGACCGGCAACAATGTACTCTTGACGTACGAAGAGTGCTCGTCGTGCAATGAAATCTTCGCCAAGGTCGAGGACGACCTCGGTAAGTTCACGCTGCCTGGGCGCACTTTTGATCAAGTGTCGGGGTATCAAAAGATTCCGTCGTTAAAGGTGCCAACTGGCCGGATGGATATGCGGCCCGGGAACCTGCGGATAGAGGTGGATCCGGCGACGATGGGGCAGACAATTTCCGATGACGCCGAGAATCATAGGCTGACGATAAGTGTTCCTATGCAGCCTTATCGGCCGCTCGGAGTGTATAAGGCGCTCGTCAAGATGGCCCTAACGGTGATGCCATCCGGCGAGCTCGGTGCATTCCAGCAGAGCCTGCGTTGGTTGGCGACAGATGGCGTCGAGGAAAATGCCGCGACCGACGGCATTGGAGCTTTGTGCATTCAGACTTTCTGCGCAAAAGTGTACCGGTTTCCGATCGTAAGGCTGTTGCGGGGAAAGCCAATGAGTAGTACGGCCTCGTACGCAACCTTTGTTCTGTGCTTCGGGAGCAACACATACCAAATTTTCATTAGGGCAGATGGGGACGATGAAAGTCGCGAAGGCAATTTAGTCCTGCAGGCGTTCCCACCTGCGCAATTGGTCTCCGACAGGAGCGCTGAAGACTGGGTGGACGTGGGTGTTGTTTCACTGGCGTCGCCTGAGAAAGTGACAGGCTCGGTATGGAAACGAAGCTTTACTTATCAGAAGAGGGTAGAGCCCGAGACCAGTCCCGATTCCACATCGTAGGACGACGGCCCTACAAACGGCACATATACCCGCTAGCGGGTCGGCGACAGCTCCCAGCGCACGCAGGGCCTCGGGGCTCCTTATGCGACGGGCCGCGTTGTCGTTGAGGTTCGCGGCGTTATGGAGACGGAAAGTCAGGTTAAATGCTTCGTCGGCGCTCTTGCCTACGATAGCAGTAGCAGAACCCTCACCCGCGCGTCACGGCTTGCGCAATTGAGCACGAAGCGTGGCTTGAGACGACGGACGCCGAGCACCTGCGACGCGCCGCGAAGGCCCGCTGGGCCAAGGTCAAGAGAGAATCATGTTGGATTTGACACTCACAGGCATCTCGGAACCCCCATCCTCGCCTTCCCCCGCAATCATTTGCGGGGGAAGGTTAGGAAGGGGGTTCTGACCTGCCGCGTGCGGGTGTCAAGCTCCACATACTCCGCGATCAAGACCGACGAGGGAGCGAGGATGAGGGCAGAGCGGAGTCATTCACAGAGCGGGCGAGACGCCCGCCGCCACTTCAGAATTATTGATAACTGTACAATATAGTGACACAGATTCTGCTCTGGTGCGGCTCCTTCTGTCATTCTCGCGCGTGGCTGCCGCGCGAAGAATCCCGGTCTTTTCGCCCGTTGCGGCACCGGAATCCGGGATTCCTCGCGCGCGCCAGACACGCGCGCGGGAATGACAGGCCAAAGAATCGAGCAAGAGCAGAATTGTCACTATGATATGCAGGGCTCAATAGAGAGGGGATTTTTCCGTTGATTGAAGTGGCGGCGGGCGTCTCGCCCGCTTTCCTGGCTGGCGGTTGCCCGGCTTTTGTCAATGACGCAGTCGCTTATTGAGGAAACCAGATGGCTGAGACCAATGGCCACGAGCCGATCCACAACGAACCGGCGCTGCTGAATATCGAAGACGACATGCGGCAGTCCTACCTGGACTACGCGATGTCGGTGAATATCGGGCGCGCGCTGCCGATGCTGCGCGACGGGCTCAAGCCCGTCCATCGCCGCATCCTGTACGCGATGTTCCGCGAGGGGTTGCTCTCCAACCGCCGCTACTCGAAGTGCGCCGGCGTGGTCGGCGAAGTGCTCAAGCGCTACCATCCGCACGGCGACCTCTCGGTCTACGACGCGCTGGTCCGGATGGCGCAGCCCTGGAGCATGCGCTACCCGCTGATCGACGGCCAGGGCAACTTCGGCTCGATCGACGGCGATCCGCCCGCAGCCTACCGCTACACCGAATGCCGGCTCACGCGGCTGGCGGAGCTGCTGCTCGCCGATATCGACAAGGAGACCGTCGACTTCGTACCGAACTACGACGGGTCGCAGGAGGAGCCGGAGGTTCTGCCCTCGATGCCGCCCAACCTGCTGATCAACGGGTCGGACGGCATCGCGGTCGGGATGGCGACCAATATTCCGCCGCACAACCTGGGCGAGGTCTGCACGGCGCTGCTAAGACTGATCGAGAAGCCCGACACCTCGTTCGAGGAGATCCTCGATATCATCCCCGGGCCGGACTTTCCGACCGGCGGGCAACTGCTGGGCCGCAACACGATCCGGCAGGCATATCTCAACAAACGCGGCATCCTGACGATGCGCGCGCTGGCCGCGATCGAGACCGACAAGCGCTCGGGCAAGGCGTCGATTATCGTCCGCGAGATTCCCTACCAGGTGAACAAGACCCGCCTCATCGAGCGCATCGCGGAGCTGGTTGACGAAAAGCGCATCGACGGGATCTCGGATCTGCGCGATGAGTCGGACCGCGACGGGATGCGGATCGTAATCGAGCTCAAGCGCGACAGCGATCCCAAGATCGTGCTCAACCAGCTCCACAAGCTGACCCCGATGCAGGAGAGCTACGGGCTCAACATGCTCGCGATCCATGAGGGCCGCCCGCGCGACTTCAGCCTGCGCGAGATGCTGGTCGCCTTCCTCGAGCATCGCAAGGTCGTGCTGACCCGCCGCTCGGTCTTCGAGTTGCGCCAGGCCGAGGCCCGCCGGCACGTGCTCGACGGATTGCTGATCGCGTTGCGCAACCTTGACGCGGTGATCAAGCTGATCCGGGCCGCCAAGGACGCCGATGGCGCGCGGATCGAATTGATGGCGCGCTTCAAGCTGAGCCAGATCCAGGCCCAGGCGATCCTCGACCTCACCCTGCGCCGCCTGACCTCGCTCGAGCGCGAGAAGATCGAGGCCGAGCACAAGGAGACCGAAGCAACTATCGCGCGGCTCACGAAGATCCTGGGCGACGAGCGCGAGTTGATGAAGCTTGTCGCCGCGGAGCTGGAGGAGCTCAAGAAGCAGTTCGCCGATCCGCGCCGCACCCAGATTATCGAGGCCGAGGGCGAGTTCTCGATCGAGGACCTGATCGTCGAGGAAGACGTCCTGGTCACGGTCTCTCACGGCGGCTACGTCAAGCGCACTCCGCTCTCGCTCTATCGCACGCAAAAGCGCGGCGGACGCGGCAAAATCGGCGCCAACACCGGCGAGGAGGACTTCGTCGAGCACCTGGTGTCGGTCTCCACCCACGACCGCCTGCTGTTCTTCACCAACGCCGGCAAGGTCTATCAGCTCAAGGCCTACGAGCTGCCTGAGGGCGGCCGCGCGGCCAAGGGCCGTTCGGTCGCCAATCTGCTGAGCCTGGCCGACAACGAAACGCTGTCCGCCTTCATCGCGGTGCCCAAGCAGACCGAGGGCAAGTTCGTGTTCTTCGCTACCCGGCGCGGACTGGTCAAGAAGACCGAGCTCGACGCGTTCGCCAACGTCCGCTCGACCGGCATCATCGCGATCAACCTGGAGGACAACGACGAACTGGTCGGCGTGCGCATCACCGACGGCAACCAGCAGATCGTGCTCTCAACCCGCGAAGGCCAGGCGATCCGCTTCAAGGAAGAGGAAGTCCGTCCGATGGGCCGCGGGACGTACGGCGTCAAGGGCATGGAGTTCGACTCCTACAGCGTCAAGGAGGGCAAGACCGTCACACTCGTCACCGACGAAGTGGTTTCGATGGCGACGGTGCGCGAGGATGAAACCCTCCTGTCGGTTTCGGAGAACGGCTACGGCAAGCGCACGCCGGCATCCGAGTACCGGCTTACCCATCGCGGCGGCAAAGGCGTGATCACGATGAATGTCACGGACAAGACCGGCAAGGTCGTGAGCGTCCGCCAGGTCGGCTCGGACGACCAGGTGATGCTGATCACCGACGCCGGCAAGGTGATCCGCCTCAAGGTCAAGGACGTGCGCATCACCGGGCGCAACGCACAGGGCGTGATGCTGGTGCGGCTCGAGCCGGGCGAGAGAGCCCGCGCCGTCGCCGACCTGGCCGAGCGCGAGGAGGACGATGAAGGCAACGGCGCCGCCAGCACCTCGGAATAAGCCCGAAAACCTCAATTCCCTACGCAACTGGCAACGAAAAGCTCAGCGTAGGGGCCGCAGTGGGGCCGGGCGTCCCGCCCGGCCAGCCACTAGCGGGCGAGACGCCCGCCGTCACTTCTGACCGGCCCTTCCTAACGGGCAGGAGGGCCGTTCTCGAACGGCCCCTACGAAAGAATGGCGGGCACGGAGGCCCGCCCCACTACGGAAAAGGCACTAAGCTGAAGTGGGGCGGGCGTCTCTGCCTGCCTCTGCACGCGAGTCATTCCTGGCTGGACGCCCAAAGCGGAGGACCGGAATCTCGGATACTCGAGATCTTGACGCTACGGGGGAGACTTGAGTCGGTCGGCCCTGAGGCGCGACCCGCGCAGGGGGGAGTTGAGAAGGAAATCCAGCAGGCTCACCTTGGGGCGCGACACGCGTCTGTAGTCTTCGGCCGAGAGCACGACCGCCGCCGCCCTTCCGCGCAGCGTGATGGTTTGTGGTCCCTCCCGGCGGGCGCGATCGACCACCTCGCTGAGCCGGTTCTTGGCCTGCTGCAATTGCCAGGTTCTTTTCGCATCCCGCATCGTATCTGGACGGTCTAGCCAGGCCGACCCTCCCGGCCGTGCCGCGCGCTGTACTAGCGCGGCTCGCCGACCCCTAATCCTTGCGCGGCGTAGGCCTGATCGGCGGCGGAGAGCGCCCGGCCCCGCGCGAGCTCGTGCCCCATCGAGCCTAGGATTTCTTCGAGCGCGTTCAGGACCAGCATCACGTTCTCCCGCCGTGACGATTCGCCCATCAACCCGATTCGCCATACCAGACCCTTGAAAGGGCCCAGCCCGGCGCCGATCTCGATGTTGAACAGGCGGAGCAGCTCGGCGCGCACGCGCCCCTCTTCGATTCCCCTGGGCACCTTGACCGCCGCGAGCTGCGGGAGCCGGTGGCCTGCCTGCGCCGCCATCTCCAGCCCCATCGCCGTCAGTCCGGCGTGCAACGCGGCGGCGTTGGCCGCGTGCCGCTTCCATCGCGCCTCAAGCCCTTCCTCGACCACGATCCGGAGCGCCTCGTATAGCGCGTAGTTCATCGAGATCGGGGCTGTGTGATGGTACAGGCGGTCGGGCCCCCAGTAATGCTCGATCAACGCAACGTCGAGGTACCATGAGCGGCACTTCGACTTGCGCCTGTGCACCGATTCCATCGCGCGCGCGCTGAACGTAATGGGAGCGAGCCCCGGCGGCGCTCCAATTCCCTTCTGCGTGCACGAATAGCAGACGTCGACTTCCCACTTGTCCACTTCGACCGGCACGCATCCAAGCGACGTCACCGCGTCCATCACGAACATCGCGCCGTGCTGATGCGCGAGCTGCGCGACTTCCTCGACCGGCTGGTAGGCGCCGGTCGAAGTCTCGGCCTGGACGATCGCGACCAGCTTGGGATTTTTCGCCGCCTTGAGCGCCGCTTCGATCTTCGCCGGCTCGACGATTCGTCCCCATTCGGCCTCCACGCGATGCACCCGCGCGCCGAGCCGCTCGCCGATATCGGCAAGCCGCTGGCCGAACACGCCGGCGATTCCGACCACGACTTCGTCGCCGTCTTCGATCAGATTCGCCATCGCGGCTTCCATCCCGGCCGAACCGGTGCCTGAAACCGGGAAGGTGATCTCGTTGCGAGTGCGAAACACCAGCCGCAGCAGCTTCTTCACGTCCTCCATCACCTTGATGAAGTCCGGGTCGAGATGGCCGACTACAGGCGAGAGCATCGCCTTCAGCACCCGCGGATGGACGTTGGAAGGCCCAGGGCCGAGCAGCACCCGCGCCGAAGGCTTGAGTTCGGGAAACGAATCTACCGGGTTCGCCAAGCTAGTAAATCCCCTTGCGATGGAATGCCACCTATTATGACGGGACCGGTCGCCGACGAAAACCGCGGCGCGCGGGCGCTTTGGGCGTCGAGCGCACGTGGCGGCGAAAAGCGGTCGTGCTAGAGTCCATCTTCGTGAGCCAAAGCGCCGCCCAATCCTCGCTCGATCCACGCCTGCTAAAGGAAATCCGCGAGATTATGGGCGGCGAAGGAATCGTCTCTCGCGTCAGCGAGCTCAAGGTCTACGAATGCGACGGATGGACGATGGAGAAGAACACGCCCGAGATCCTGGTGATGCCACGGACCACCGCGCAGGTGAGCGCGATCCTTCGCGCGCTCGATCGCCGTGGCGTCGCCTTCGTTCCGCGCGGCGCCGGCACCGGACTCTCGGGCGGATCGCTGCCGCTGAACGCGCCGGTGATGATCTGCACCTCGAAGATGAACCGGATCGTCTCGATCGACCTGGCCAACCGGCGTGCGGAGGTCGAAAGCGGTGTCGTCAATATTCACGTCACCAACGCGGTCAAGCCGGCCGGGCTGTTCTACGCGCCTGACCCGTCCTCGCAGGTCGCGTGTACGATCGGCGGCAACATCGCGGAAAACTCGGGAGGCCCGCACACCCTCAAGTACGGCGTGACCACCAATCACGTGCTCGGGCTGGAGCTGGTATTGCCGGACGGCGAGGTTGTCGAGCTGGGCGGGCCGGTTGAGGAGCGATGCGGCTACGACCTGGTGGGGGCGGTGGTCGGCGCCGAGGGCACGGTGGGAATCGTGACGCGCGCAACGCTCAAGTTGACGCGCACGCCGCAGAGCCATCGCACCATCCTCGCGACCTTTGCCGACGTGACAAGCGCGACCCGCGCCGTCTCCGCGATCATCGCGGCGGGAATCGTGCCGGGCGCGATCGAGATGATGGACCGGCTGATTATCCGCGCGGTCGAGGAGGCCTTTCACGTCGGGCTCCCCCAGGACGCCGGCGCGGTGCTGATTATCGAGCTCGACGGTCTGGAGGCCGGATTGTCCGCGCGCGCCGCGCAGGTCGTGGAGCTGGTCCGCGGATGCGGCGCTGTAGAGGCCAAGCTCGCGCGCGACGAGGCCGAGCGCGCGGCGCTATGGAAGGCGCGCAAGCGCGCATTCGGCGCGGTCGGCCGGCTGGCGCCGAACTACGCCACCCAGGACGGAGTCGTCCCGCGCACGCGCCTGCCGGATATCATCCGCGTGATCGCGGCGCTGAGCGAACGCTACGGACTCAAGATCGGCAACGTCTTTCACGCCGGCGACGGCAATATCCATCCGATCATCCTCTACGATGAGCGCGACCCGGACCAGGTGCGGCGCGCGATCGAAGCCGGACGCGAGATCCTGAAGGCGTGCGTGGAGATGGGCGGCAGCCTGACCGGCGAACACGGAATCGGCGCCGAAAAAATCGCTGAGATGCCGCTGTTGTTCCGGCCTGATGACCTGATCGCGATGACCGAGCTCAGGCAAGTCTTCGACCCCGCCCGGCGCTCAAATCCCGGCAAGGTGATTCCCACCCCCGGCCCGTGCGTCGAAGTCGCGGCGCCGCGCCGCCAGGCGCCGCTCTAGCAGGGTGCGGCGGTAATGGCGCACGCCCAAGTCCCGGAGATGATGCTTGAATTAGGCGCGCTACTGGGCCCGGATCGCGTGCGCCGGCCGACGGCGCTCGAGGCCGCGGCGTGCGAGACCGTTGTCGAACCGGTCAACATCGAGGAGCTCGCCGAACTCGTGCGCAGGTGCGAGGCGGACCGGATCGCGCTTGCCCCGATCGGCGCGGCACGCACGCTCGGCCGCATCCGCGCGCGGCCGATCGAGGTCGGCGTCTCGCTGCTCAGGATGGCGCGAGTGGTCGCCTACGAGCCGGAAGACATGACGGTCGTCGCGCAGGCCGGGCTGACGCTGGCAGCGCTCAATCAGCATCTCGCCGTTCATCGCCAGCAACTACCGCTCGACCCACCGAAGCCCGGCTTGGCCACGCTCGGCGCGACGCTGGGCGCGGCCAAATCCGGTCCGCTTCGGCATTCCGAAGGGCTGGTCCGCGATCTGCTGATCGGGATCCAGTTCGTCGGCCGCGACGGCAGGACGATCCGCGCCGGCGGCCGCGTGGTCAAGAACGTCGCCGGCTACGATCTGATGAAGGTGCTCGCCGGCTCCTTCGGCACCCTCGGCATTATCACCGAGGTCTGCTTCAAGGTGCGTCCGCTTGCGCAACTCTACTTCCTCGCCACCGAGCCGCACGACTCGATCGCCGACGCGTTCGCCGCCGCCGCAATCCTCAACGACGCGCTGCCCCTGTCGCATCTCGAAGCGACCAGCGCCAAGGTTAGCGGCGCCTTCGGCCATCCTGGAAAGTTTCTGGTGGTCGCGGGCTTGGCGGGAAACGAGCCCGAGCGTGATTTCCAGAAGGAACGAATCTCGAAAATTCTCGTGCGTGGCGTGGAGTTCTTCGATGCCGATCGCGCCATCGAGGTCTACCAGACTCTGCGCGACTGCGAATTCCCCGATAGCGCGGTCGTCGCCGAGCTGGCGGTGCTTCCCGCGGCGCTGGCGCGATGCCTGGGCGAATGCGGCGCTGAATTCCGGGCTCATGCCGGATGCGGCGTCGCGCAAATCGCGGCAGGTGGCCTGTCAGGCGCTGAGCAAGCGCGCCGTCTGGTCGCGCGATGGCGCGGGATCGCTCGCAGCGCGCGTGGCCATCTGCGCGTCATCGCCACCGCCCCCGGACTGCGCGACGGGCTCTCGTGCTTCGACGACCCCGCTCCCGGTGCGCTCCGGCTGATGCGCAGGCTCAAGGCCGCCTTCGATCCCGCGGGGGTGTTTAATCCGGGCTGCTTTGTCGGAGGGCTATGATGGCGGGCGCTGCGCAGACGCCTTCCGCGCCGATCCGCAACGTGGTCGAGTACGAACTGCTGTTCGATTGCGTCCACTGCGGGCTCTGCCTCGAGGCATGCCCGACCTACGTGCTGACGCGCGCCGAGATGGATTCGCCGCGCGGGCGCATCTACCTGATGAAATCGCTGGCGGAAGGGCGGCTCGAGCTCGATGCCGACGCCGTGCGCCATCTCGACTTGTGTCTGGGCTGTCGCGGATGCGAGACCGCGTGCCCGTCAGGTGTTCAGTACGGCAGGCTGATCGAGCGGGCGCGAGCCTTCGTCGAGCACAGTCATCTCCGCTCGCTCGCCGGGCGCATCCGCCGCCGCGCGATCGGCGCGATTTTCCCCTATCCCACGCGCCTGCGGATGATGCTCGCGCCGCTTAGGCTGGCCGAGCGCGCGCGGCTGCGGCCCGCGATTCGCGGGCTGCTGCCCGGCACGCTCGGCGAGTGGCTCGACCTGCTGCCGCCCCTGGCGCCCCTGTCAGGGATCGCCGGCGACACCCGCCGCGGCGAGAGAAAAGCGCAACCGTCGGCCCCGACGGCGGGCGCGCCCGCGGTCGGGGCCGATGGACCTGCCGTGGCGGTACATCACGGATGCGTCGCGCGCGTGCTCGCTGCCTCGGAGAACCTGGCCATTGAGCGCGCGCTCGCCGCAGCCGGCTACCGCGTCGTAAGGCTCGAGGATGCCCCGTGCTGCGGCGCACTCGACCTGCACGGCGGATACATCGAACGGGCGCTTGGCTTCGCGCGCGCTAATGTGTGCGCGCTCAAGCGAAGCGGCGCCGCCGCCGTCGTCTCCGCCGCATCGGGATGCGCGGCCACGATGGCCGAGTACGGCGAGCTGCTCAAGGACGACGCGCAATTGGCGAACGACGCCAGACAGGTATCTGCGACTGTCAAGGATCTGAGCACGCTGCTGCTGGCGAGAGACTTCGCGCCGACGCGAGAGTTGCGATGCACTCTTACCTATCACGATGCCTGCCATCTCGCCCATGGGCTGCGGATACGCGAGTCACCGCGCAAGCTCTTGCGCTCGATTCCCGGGGTGCGACTGGTCGAGCTGGCGGAATCGGACCTCTGCTGCGGGTCGGCGGGAAGCTACAACCTGACCGAGCCTGCGATGGCGCGGGAGCTGGTGCGGCGCAAGGCCGACAACGTCATCGCCACCGGCGCCGACTATCTCGTGCTCTCGAATCCCGGCTGTCAGTTTCAGATCGCGGCCGAACTGCGCCGCCGTGGCGCCGCGGTCAAGGTCGTCCATCTCGCGGAGTTCATCGCGATGGCGGCGCAAGCTTAGCAGACTGCTTCTGCCATCGGCGAAGTGTCTCGTCTCGAAAATCGTTTTTCTGCACCCTGCTACGGCGTCGCCGGAACTGGCTTTGGCCGCGCCACCGGGAGTAACGTTACCTCGAGAGCGAAACCGGCATAGCGGGGTCGCTCGGAATCTCAGCGCATCGGGTGGGACAAGCAATGATTCGTTACGAGGAGTTTGACAGCGCGATCGGGCTCAACTGGTACGAGGTCGATCCGAACCTCCAGCAGATCATGCGCCGCAGGCTCGAGCCCGGCGACCGGGAGTGGTGCGAGCCCGAGCTGCGCAAGATTGGCGCGCTGTGCGGCGGGCCGATCGCCTCGCGCGCGGAAGTGACCGACAAGCATCCGCCCGAACTGATCGGCTTCGACCGATCGGGCGAGCGCGTGGACCAGATCGTTCATCATCCTGGCGCAATCGCGACCAAGCGCGACCTGTGGGAAGCCGGGGTCAGCGGCCCAAGCCTGCGCAAGCAGGCGCAGCGGCGAAAGCGCCGGTACCCCGCCGCGATGCAAGCCGCGCTCACCTACATGCTGTCGCAGGCCGAGACCGGGATGCTGTGCGCGGTCGGGATGACCAGCGGCGTGATCGCATTGATCGAGCGTTTCGGCTCCGACGAGGTAAAGCAGCGCTTCATCCCGCACATGACTGCGGACAGCTTCGACGATGCGTGGGACGGCGCGATGTTCTTGACCGAGCGCACCGGCGGCTCCGATCTTTCCACCGTCACCACCATCGCCCGGCGCGACGGCGAGCACTGGCTGCTGAACGGCTCGAAGTGGTTCTGCTCCAACGTTGACGCTGCGGCGATCGCAACCCTGGCGCGGCCCGAGGGCGCACCGGAGGGGCTCAAGGGAATCGGTCTGTTCCTGGTCCCCAAGCATCGGCGCGACGGCTCGCGCAACGGCATCCAGGTCCGGCGCCTGAAGGACAAGCTCGGCACACGCGCCGTTCCAACCGCGGAAGCGGACTTCGTGGACGCCGAGGCGTATCTGCTCTCAGGCGGCGCAGCGGCAAGCGAGGGACGCGGCATCAACCGGATGATGGAGATGGTGGACACCTCGCGCCACGGTGTGGCCGTGATGGCGTTGGGGATCATGCGCCGGTCGTTCCTGGAGTCGGCGATCTTCGCCGCCCATCGCACCGCCTTCGGCAAGCCGATCCAGGACCTGCCGATGATGCGCGAGACGCTGGTGAACATGATCGTCGAGTTGGAAGCCGCCGCTGCGCTGGTCTTTGCCGCGATCGCCGATGACGGCGCGGTTGCGCGCCTGCTGGTGCCGGTGGCCAAGCTGCGCGCGACGCGGCGCGGCGTCGAGACGGCGTCGCAGGCAGTCGAGATCCACGGCGGCAACGGTTATATCGAGAACTGGCCGGTGGCGCGGCAGTTGCGCGACGCGCAATGCCATACCATCTGGGAAGGCACCGAGAACATCATCTGCCTCGATATCCTGCGCGCGTTTCGCAACGAGCAGGTGCTCAAAGCAGTGTTTAGCTCGCTCGAGGCGCGCACCCAGACGACCACCCGAATGCTTGACCCGACGCGCGAGGCGGTTGCGCGCGGACTCCACGAGGTGCGCGAGGGACTTGCGTCCCTGTCGCGCGCCGATCGCGACCTGGCCCAGTTGCGCGCGCGCAGCTTCGGCAATTACCTGGCCGACGTGGCCTCCGCCGCGCTGCTCCTGGAAGAGGCCGAACTGGAACTCAAGCAGAGCGGCAGCGCGCGCAAGGCATTGGTGGCCCATCTGTTCACCGAGGCTCACTTGCGCTCGCAGGCAGCGCGGGGAATCCTCTCGACCGATCGCATCGTGCTCGACTTCTTCGAGCCGCTCACCCGCTACGGCGATGTCGAGCCCGCGCGCGTCGAGCAGGCTCTAAAGCACGCGTAGACAAACAGCGGGCTCGATTGACGGTTGGAGTCCGCGCGGAACTGTGTTGAGGGCCGTTCACGAACGGCCCCTACGCAGAAATGCTGCGCTCGCTTTTTTCCTCCGGAGGGGCTGTTCGTGAACGGCCCTTAACGCTGCGCGCTTTCACCACGGCCATGTGGTATCAGCGCAAATCGCTTCGGCTGAAACAATACGACTACCGGCAGGACGGCGCTTATTTTGTGACGGTATGCGTTTCCAACCGCGATTGTATTTTGGGCCGCGTAGTCAATGACCAAATGCGTTTGAATTCATTGGGGCAGACCGTCGCCGACTCGCTCATATGGCTGGCCAGGCAGTATCCCTATGTCGAACTGGACGAGTGCGTGGTCATGCCTAACCACGTCCACGCAATCCTGGTACTAACCGGCGGTTCACAAAATGCGCCGGGCAGGATCAAAACCCTTGGGAGCTTGGTCGCGGCCTTCAAGAGTCGCTCTGCGAGCTCCATCAATACAGTCCGAACGACGCGGGGCGTCAGGGTATGGCAGCGCGGATTCTACGAACACGTGGTGAGAGACGAGACCGACCTGGAGCGAATCCGCAGTTATATCCGAGACAATCCGGCCGGATGGGCAAGCGATGACGAGAACCCGGCGGCCCGAAAATGAGTCCGTAGGGGCCGTTCGTGAACGGCCCTCCGAGCCGTCCGCCCGTCCTCGACCGCCGCATGTGCAAGGACGAAGAGGATCCGGCGACAAACAGGGGGGTCGATTGACGGTTGGAGTCCGCGCGGGACTGTGTTGAGGGCCGTTCTACGGAAAGATTGCGCCCTCGATCAAGGGGCTGCCCAGAACGGCCGAGCGGAACGATCCACCCCGCCCGCGCCGAAGCGACGCTGCCGCCGAGCGGAGCGGAGCGTAGCGGAGCGTACCGCTCGGAATCCCGTAGGGGCCGTTCGTGAACGGCCCTCCAAGCCGCCGGCCCGGACCCCGGCCGTCGCATGTGCAAGGACGAAGAGGACCGGGCGACAAACAGCGGGCTCGATTGACGGTTGGAGTCCGCGCGGAACTGTGTTGAGGGCCGTTCACGAACGGCCCCTACGGAAGCTCGGGGCTGGAGGGCAGGAAGGTTTCGCCCATCAGGTAGGCGTCGACGGCGCGGGCACATTCGCGCCCTTCCCAGATCGCCCACACCACCAGCGACTGGCCGCGGCGCGCATCGCCGGCGGCGAACACGCCGGGTACGCCTGACTGGTAGTTGGTGCAGGCGATATTTCCGCGCTGGTCGAGCTTGAGCCCGAGCTGCGAGACGATCGTGTCGCTTTCGGGACCGAGGAAGCCGAGCGCGAGCAGCACCAAATCGCATTCGATCTCAAACTCGCTGCCCGCAATCTCTTCCATCATCATCCGGCCGTCGTCGCGCTTCCACTGCAAGCGAACCGCTTGCAGCTTCCTGAGATGGCCGTTCTCGCCGATGAAGCGCTTGGTGTTGATGCTCCAGTCCCGCATCACGCCTTCCTCGTGGGAACTCGAAGAACGCAGGATAATAGGCCAGTCCGGCCACGGCATCTCCGCGGTTCGCGCCGGCGGAGGCTCGGGGAGAAGCTCGAACTGGTAGACGAGCTTCGCGTGCTGGCGGTTCGAGGTTCCGAGGCAGTCGGAGCCGGTATCTCCGCCCCCGAGGATAACCACTGTCTTGTCTTTGGCGGTGATCGCGATTTCCGGCGGGATCGTGTCGCCCGCGTTGCGCTTGTTCTGCTGCGGCAGGAAATCCATCGCGAAGTGGATTCCCTTCAGCTCCCGCCCGGGGATCGGCAGGTCGCGCGGCTTGGTTGCGCCGATCGTCAGGCAGACCGCTTCGAACCTGCTCTTGAGCTGTTCGCCTTTGACGTCGATGCCGACGCGGCAGTTGGTGACGAACTCGACGCCCTCGCCCTTCATCTGCTCGACGCGGCGGTTGACCAGCAACTTCTCGAGCTTGAAATCGGGAATACCGTACATCAGCAGGCCGCCCGGACGATCCGAGCGCTCGAACAGCGTCACGCTGTGACCGGCACGCGCCAGTTGCTGCGCGCAGGCAAGGCCGGCCGGGCCCGAGCCGACCACCGCGATCTTTTTTTCCGTGCGGCGTGCCGGCGGCTGCGGCTTGATCCATCCCTCGGCGAAGGCGTGATCGATGATGCTCTTTTCGATGAGCTTGATGGTGACGGGATCGTTGTTGATGTTGAGGACGCAGGCTTCTTCGCACGGCGCCGGACAGATGCGGCCCGTGAAGTCGGGAAAGTTGTTGGTCGAGTGCAGGCGGTCGATCGCCTCGCGCCAGCGGCCGCGGTAGACCAGGTCGTTCCAGTCGGGGATGATGTTTCCTAGCGGGCATCCCTCGTGGCAGAAGGGGATTCCGCAATCCATGCAGCGCGCGCCCTGCGCCCGCAGCTTGTCTTCGGGCATCTTGAGCTCAAACTCGCGCCAGTCCTTCAAGCGCTCCGCAACGGGGCGCTTGTGAGGCGTTTCGCGCTTGATCTCCATGAAACCCGTTATCTTGCCCATCTAACCCGCAGTCTCCCCTCGGTTGCTCACGGGGTCGGATTCCTCACACCGCCGCCAAGCGCGCCATGTCGGAGCCGACCCTCAGATGCTGGCGCTCGAGCACTTTGCGGTACTCGCTCGGCAGTACCTTGACGAACTTGCCGAGGTAGTCGTCCCAGCGATCCAGAATTCGGCGCGCCACCTCGCTTTCGGTGTACTGATGATGGCGCACGATCAGCGCGTGGAGCTGGCTTATCTCCTCTAGATCCTTGAGCGCGTGCAGCTCGACCATGCCAGTGTTGCATCGCGAGGCGAAGCTGCCCGCCTCGTCCAGCACGTAGGCCAGGCCGCCGCTCATTCCGGCGGCGAAGTTGCGGCCGGTCCTGCCCAGCACCACGACTTTTCCGCGCGTCATGTATTCGCATCCGTGATCGCCGACTCCCTCGACCACCGCGACCGCACCGCTGTTGCGCACCGCGAAGCGCTCGCCCGCAACGCCGCGGAAGAAGGCCTCGCCGCCGGTTGCGCCGTAGAGCGCGACATTGCCGATCAGGATGTTTTCCTCGGCCTTGAAGGTCGCCTCGCGCGGCGGCCGCACCGCCATGAAGCCGCCCGAAAGTCCCTTGCCGATATAGTCGTTGGCGTCGCCCTCGAGGTAGAACGCCACGCCCGGCGCCAGGAACGCGCCGAAGCTCTGCCCGGCCGAGCCTTTGAAATGAATCTGGATCGTGTACGGCGGCAGCCCCTCGCCCTCCCATCGCCGCGACACCTCGGCCGACAGCATCGTGCCGACCGCCCGATTCGAGTTGCGAATCGGCATCTCGAGCTTGACCGGCTTCTTGCGTTCGAGCGCGTCCCTGCACAGCTCGATCAGCCGCCGATCGAGCGCCTTGTCGAGTCCGTGGTCCTGCTGCTCGACGCAATGGATTGCGACCTCGGGCGGCACTTCCGGCCGGTACAGGATCTGGCTCAAGTCGACTCCGCGCGCCTTCCAGTGATCGATTGCGTCGTCGGCCTCGAGGCATTCGGCGTGGCCGACCATCTCGTCCATCGTGCGGAAGCCGAGTTGCGCCATGTACTCGCGCACCTCCTCCGCGACGAAGGTCATGAAGTTGACCACGTGCTCGGGCCTGCCTTCGAAGCGCTTGCGCAGCTCGGGGTCCTGGGTGGCGATACCGACCGGGCAGGTATTGAGGTGGCACACGCGCATCATGATGCAGCCCGAGGCGACCAGCGCCGCGCTGGCGAAGCCGAACTCTTCCGCGCCAAGCAGCGCCGCTATGGTCACGTCGCGGCCGGTCTTGAGTTGGCCGTCGGTCTCGACCCGGATCCGCCCGCGCAGATCGTTCATCACCAGGGTCTGCTGGGTCTCGGCGAGCCCCAGCTCCCAGGGGATTCCGGCGTGCTTGATCGAAGTGAGCGGCGAGGCGCCGGTGCCGCCGTCGTAGCCGCTGATCAACACCACGTCGGCCTTGGCCTTGGAAACGCCGGCCGCGATCGTACCCACGCCGACCTCGGCCACCAGCTTGACGCTGATGCGCGCGCGGTCGTTGGCGTTCTTGAGATCGTGGATCAGCTGGGCGAGATCCTCGATCGAGTAGATGTCGTGATGGGGCGGCGGCGAGATCAGGCCCACACCCGGCGTCGAGTAGCGGATCTTGGCGATGAACTCGTCAACTTTATGTCCGGGGAGCTGGCCGCCCTCGCCGGGCTTGGCGCCCTGCGCCATCTTGATCTGCAACTCGTCGCAGTTGACCAGGTAATGGCTGGTAACGCCGAAGCGTGCCGAGGCCACCTGCTTGATCGCGCTGCGCCGCCAGTCGCCGTTGGGGTCGGGCTTGAAGCGCGCCGGATCCTCGCCGCCCTCGCCGGTGTTGCTCTTGCCGCCGATGCGGTTCATCGCGATCGCCAGGTTCTCGTGCGCTTCCTTGCTGATCGACCCGAACGACATGGCGCCGGTCTTGAAATGCTTGACGATCGCGCAGGCCGGTTCGACCTCCTCGAGCGGCACCGGCGGACGCGTCGGTTTGAACTTCATCAGACCGCGCAGGGTCGCCAGGTTGCGGCTCTGCTCGTCGACCGACCGCGAGTACTCCTTGAACAGGCGATAGTTGCCCGAACGCGCCGCGTGCTGGAGCTTGGCGATGGTGCTGGGGTTGTACATGTGGAACTCGCCGCGCCGGCGCCACTGATACTCCCCGCCGACCTCGAGCTCGCCGTTGAGATTGGGGTCGGCCCTGAAGGCGTGCGTATGGCGCAGCACGGTTTCGCGTGCGAGCACGTCCAGGCCCACGCCCTCGACGCGCGACGCGGTCCAGGTGAAATAGCGGTCGATAACTTCGCGATTGAGCCCGATCGCCTCGAAGATCTGCGCGCCGCGATAGCTCTGCAGCGTCGAGATCCCCATCTTGGAGGCGACCTTGATCAGGCCCTTGCTCACCGCCTTGACGAAGTTTGTGATCGCGCCGTCTTCGTCGACCTCCTTGAGCGTGCCGTCGCGGATCATCGCGATTATCGTGGCGTACCCCAGGTATGGGTTGATCGCGCCGGCGCCGTAGCCCATCAGCAGGCAGAAGTGCATCACTTCCCGCGGCTCGCCCGACTCAACCACCAGGCCGACGCGGGTGCGAGTGCCCTCGCGGATTAGGTGATGGTGCACGGCACTGGTCGCGAGCAGGCTCGGAATCGGCGCATGCTCGGCATCAACCCCGCGATCCGAGAGCACGATTATCGTGCAGCCGCGGGCGATCGCCTCCGAAGCGCTCCGGCAAAGCCCGTCCAGCGCCTCGCGCAGGCCGTCTGCGCCGCCGGCGACCTTGAAAAGCGTGGGCAGGGCCACGCTCTTAAGCCCCGGCTGCGACAGCCGCTTGAGCTTCTCGAGTTCGGCGTTGGTCAGGATCGGATTGGGGAGCCTGAGCTGGCGGCAATGCTGCGGGGTTTCCTCGAACAGATTCTGCTCGGAGCCGATCGTGGTCTCGGCCGACATCACCATCTCTTCGCGGATCGGGTCCACCGGCGGATTGGTGACCTGCGCGAAGAGCTGCTTGAAGTAGTTGAACAGCAGCGGCGTCTTGTCCGACAGGACCGCCAGCGGCGTATCGGTGCCCATCGAGCCGACCGGCTCCTGCGCGTTGGTCGCCATCGGCGCCAGGATCATCTTGAGATCCTCGATCGTATAGCCGAACGCCTGCTGCTGCGTGAGCAGATCGAACTCTTCGCCGCCATCGGCGCTCGGCGCGCTTGGCGGCTCGGCCAGATCGCCGATGCTTACCAAGTTGTCCTTGAGCCATTGGCGATACGGCTTGCGCGCCGCCGTATCTTGCTTGATCTCCTCGTCCTTGACGATTCGCCCCTCGACCGTGTCGACCAGGAACATCCGGCCCGGATGCAGCCGCTCCTTGAGCTCGATCCGCTCGGGCGGGATGTCCAACACGCCGGTCTCCGAGGCCATCACCACCAGGCCGTCCTTGGTGACCAGATAGCGCGACGGGCGCAGGCCGTTGCGATCGAGCACCGCGCCGATCCGGCGGCCGTCGGTGAAGGCGATCGAGGCTGGACCGTCCCACGGCTCCATCAGGCATGAATGGTACTGGTAGAAGGCGCGCTTGGAGTCACTCATCAGGCGGTCGTTCTGCCACGCTTCCGGGATCATCATCATCACGGCGTGCGGCAGCGAACGCCCGGTGCGCACCAACAGCTCGAGGCAGTTGTCGAACTTGCCGGAGTCGGTCTGGGTCGGCTCGATGATCGGGATGAGCTTCTTGATGTCGTCGCCGAACCGCGGCGACGAGAACATCATCTGCCGCGCGTGCATCCAGTTCTCGTTGCCGCGCAGCGTGTTGATCTCGCCGTTATGGCAGATGAAGCGAAACGGATGCGCGCGGTCCCAGCTCGGGAAAGTGTTGGTGGAAAAGCGCTGATGCACCATCACCAGCGCGGTGCTCATCGCCGGGTCGAGCAGGTCGGGGTAGAAGCGCGGAATCTGATGAGAGATCAGCTGGCCCTTGTAGACGATGGTCAGCGCGGACAGGCTGCAGACGTAGAACAGACCGCCCGCATCCAGCTTCAGCTTGCCGACCTCGTTGGTCACGCGCTTGCGGATCACGTAGAGCTTGCGCTCCAGCGTCTCCACGTCCTCGATTCGCTCGCCGCGGCCTATGAAGACCTGGCGAATCGCGGGCATTGCCTGGCGAGCGATACGGCCGCAGGCGGTCTCGTCATGCGGCACGCTGCGCCATCCGAGAACCCGCTGGCCCTCCTCGCGCACTATGCGCTCGACGACCTGCTCGCACGCGCTGCGCTTGGCTTCGTCGCGCGGCAGGAACACCATCCCGACCCCGTATTCACCTCGCGCGGGCAGTCCGAATCCGAGCTTGTCCGCCTCCTTGACGAAGAACCCGTGCGGGACCTGGAGCAGGATGCCGGCGCCGTCGCCGGTCTCGGGATCGCAGCCGCAGGCGCCGCGATGAGTCAGGTTGTTGAGGACCTCGATTCCCTTGTCCACCAAGTCGTGCGAGCGGCGACCCTTGATATCGACGACGAAGCTGACGCCGCACGCGTCATGCTCGCACGCGGGATCGTAAAGCCCTTGCCGTGGAGGAATACTTCGCAGGTCGTGCATGGTCATGCCCGTTTGTTCTGCGCCAGCCCGTCCTTGACGCCGTTATGACGTTGCCGCCGGCCGTTGCCCTCCGCCTGCGCGCGCCGCACCGTGATCTGCACGCGCTCGGTATGCGTTGACAGCACCACCATCGTCTCCGTCCGCTCCACCCCCTCGATCGACCGGATGCTGCTGATCAGCCGCTCGAGCGACGAGGTGTCGTCGGTCTTCACCTTGAGCAACAGAGTGTGCGCGCCGGTCACGTGATGGCATTCGAGGACGTCCTCGAGCGTCGCGACGCTCTGCTCGAAGAGTCCGATCAGCCGCGGATGGTTGATCGACACGCCGATAAAGGCGGTCACATCCTTGCCCAGGCGACGCGCGTCGACCGAGGCGTGATAGCCGGTGATGATGCCGCTGTCTTCGAGCTTCTTGACGCGCTCGATCACAGAAGGCGCGGACAGTCCGACCTGCTCGCCGAGTTTGACGTGCGGGATTCGGCCCTGGTCCTGAAGGATGTCGATGATCTGCAGATCAATCGCATCGAGCTCAGCGGCGCTGCCTCCTAATTTCATAAGGAAACCCTCTCATGGGTTCGCCGAACGTAGTCGAGAAGTGCAATCCTGTCAAGGGTAATTTAAGGTAAATTTACAGTAGCGACGCGGTTTCGCCTAGATGGAACCCAGCCCGGCTTAGGAAAGTTAAGTCCAAAGGGTAGATCTCCTTAAACTAGTGCGGTCCGGCCATACTGCCCGTGGCCGCGTAATCCCCTGAATAATCAAGGAAATCTCCGGACAAGACCCAGAAAGCCGGAAGCCCAGCCAAGGGTTGCCTGAGAGCGAGTACCGGCCAGGCCAGTACCTAAGAGGGCGGTTTCTCTTGTCTTCACCCTCGCCCGCTCTGTTGCGGGAGAAGGAGAAGAACGGGCGGCTCAAGTTTACACGCTGGGGTAAGCGTCGCTCCCCATTTCGAGCGGATCCAGGCCGGTCCATTCGACTTCAGCCGGGACTCGATTGCCGATCGTGCGTTCGACGATCACGAAGAAGGCAAGCGCCAGGGCGAAAATCACAATCACGTTCGTGACCACGCCGATAAGCTGCGCGGCTAACTGCGAGGGATCGCCGAACAGCAGCCCCCGCACCGGACCCGCCACGCCGTTCCATCCCTCGCCGTAGCTGCCGTCTGCGAAGATCCCCAGCGCCAGAGCGCCCCAAAGACCGCACACGCCGTGCGCCGCGATCGCGCCGACCGGATCGTCAACGCGAAAGCGCCGTTCCAGCGCCATCACCGCCCACACCACCAGCAGCCCCGCGATCGCGCCGATCAGGACGGCCGCCGCCGGCGACACGAACGCGCACGGCGCCGTGATCGCGACCAGCCCGCCGAGCAGCCCGTTGCATGCGATCGCGATGTCCGGCTTGCCGTAGCGATTCCATAGGTAGAGCAGCGCCGCCAGCGTTCCCGCTGCCGAGGACAGCATCGTGTTCGCCGCGATTGCTGCGATCCGCGGATCGGAGGCGGCCAGCGTCGAGCCGGTGTTGAAGCCGAACCATCCGAAGGCGAGGATCAGCGTCCCGACCACCGCCATCGGCAGGTTATGTCCCGGCAGCGCACCGATCGCGCGGTCGCGTCTGAACTTGCCGATTCGCGGGCCGAGCACAAGCGCACCCGCCAGCCCGGCGAGCCCGCCCGTCATGTGCACCACCGAGGAGCCGGCGAAATCTACATGGCCGTGCCCGAGTCCGAAGTTTACGCCGAGCTGCGCGAGCCATCCCCCGCCCCATACCCAGTTGCCGTAGAGCGGATAGAGGAACATCGACATGAACAGCCCGTAAACGAAGAACGCGGAGAACTTCCACCGCTCCGCCATCGCGCCGGTCGGAATCGTTGCGGCGGTGTCCATGAACACGACCGCGAACAAAAACATCCCAAGGCTACCCGGATCGTGCGCGACGTTGACCAGCGCGAACTTGCTCAGCCCGATGATCCCGAACGGCCGCCCCAGCAGCGTAAGCGTAAGCTCGTGATGCGCAACCGGGGCGGCTCCGAGCGAGGGCCAATGGCTCACCCCGCCCATCATCAACGCGTATCCGGTCATCCAGAAACCGATCACGCCGATCGGGTAGATGAGCAGGTTCATCGCCATCGTGTTGACCGCGTTCTTGGCCCGCGTGAACCCGGTCTCGAGCATCGCGAAGCCGACCTGCATGAACATCACCAGGAAGCCGCCGATCAGCACCCAGGCCAGATTGAGCGATTGCTCGATACGGGCCGGCGGCGCCGCCTCCTGCGCGCCCGCGCCGCATGCGAAAATCAGCGCGGCCGCGAGCGCGACGGCGGCCAAGAGCATTGTTCGGAGGGCGGGAGCGACTCGCACCATCATTTCACCTGCCCGCGGTATGAGCGGCTGCGTGGCTGGTAGGGCGGCGCCGGATACCGGTTGGCCAGCCAGATCAGGAAGATGAAGATCGCCACCAGTGAGGCGAAGAACAGCCCCACGCCCAGTGCCCGGCGCAGGCGTTGCAGGCGGATGCTCTGCGGATGGAGCCTGAGCGCGCGGCCGGTGACCTTGACCCGCGACGGATCGCGCAGGTCCTCGAGCAGCCCGGCCGCCGAGGCGTAGCGGTTGCGCGGCAAGCGCTCGACGGCGTGCAGGATGATCTCCTCCAGCGCCGGGTCGAAGCCCTCGAGGTGGCGGCTGGGCGGTTGCGGATCCGCGCTCGTCTTGAGCCGCATCACGCTATACACGTTGGGGCCGGAATACGGTAGCTCGCCGGTCAGCATCTCGTAGAGAATCACGCCCAGCGCATAGATGTCGGTGCGCTGGTCGCCGCGCCGCCCGCTGACCTGCTCCGGGGCCATGTAGTCGGGCGTGCCGATGGTGGTGGAAAGGCCCGACCAGGTCAGCCGGCGGGCGGACTCGTCCAGGGCGATGCCGAAGTCCATGATCTTTATGCGGCCTTGTGCGTCGAGCAGGATGTTCTCGGGTTTGAGATCGCGATGGGCGACGCGCTGGCCGTGCATGTAGACCAGCGCCTCGCATATCTGGCGCGCGATGTCCAGCGACCGCGCGGTGTCGAGCGGACGCTTGTCGCGCAAGAGCGCTCGCAACGAGACGCCCTCGACGTACTCCATCGCGATGTACATCCGGCTTTTGCGCTGCGGCTTGAGCACCTTGATGATGTACGGATGGTTGAGGCGCTGGCCGATCTCCTCCTCCCGCCGGAAGCGTTCGTAAAACACCACGTCGCTCTCGAACTGCATGTAGGGCACCTTGATCGCGACGGTGGCGCCGTCCAGGCGGTCCACCGCCTTGAAGATCGAGGCCATCCCGCTGCGCGCGATGATCTCGGTCAGGTGGTACTGGTCGAGATCTTCGCTGACGCCGACCTCGCGCATCGTTTAAGCCGTCCCCGTTTTTTCAATGCCTACCTGCCGCGCTCCGTTGTCGCGGTTTGGGGGCTCATGCAGCGGCACCCTCGCGCCAGCCTTCACCGTATCCACGGGCGCGGACCTTAACACCCGCAGGACCGCGCGATCAATTCGCCGCGATGTCACCGCCTGCGCCCGAAGATCCGCGCGATTCTCGCACCCAGGCCGGCGGGGGCCGGCGCCTCCGGCGTCGTCCCCGCCATCAGGAACACGGCGGCGGTCAGGTTATCGGCGGTGCCACGCGCGTTGGCGGCATCGATCAGTGCGCGGCAGGCCGCCTGCGCACCCACCTCGCGCGTGATCCGTTCGAGCTCGCGCTCCTCCAGCACGTTGTAGAGCCCGTCGCTGCACAGCACGATACGATCGCCCTGCTGCAGCGTCATCGAGATCCGATCCACCGAGACGATCAGCTCGTGCCCGACGCATCGATTGAGCGCCGAGCGTTCGGGATGGTTGCGGGCCTGGCTCGCGCTCATCAGCCCAATCCGCACCCGCTCGCCGACCCAGGTGTGATCCTTGGAAATCTGGCTGACCTTGCTGCGGCGAATCAGATAAAGCCTGCAATCGCCGACGTGCGCCACGCTCAGTGCGCCGCGATCGACTGCTACCGCGGTGAGCGTGGTCGCCATCCGGCGCAGCTCCGGGACCGTCAGCGCGCGATTGTGGATCTCGATGTTGGCCTGCTGCACAGCGCGTTGCAGGCGCTTGCCGGCGCCCCACGCCGGCGGACTCTCGCGATAAGCCTGCAGCGTAATCTCGACCGCCATCCGGCTCGCGATCTCGCCGCCCTCGTAGCCGCCCACCCCGTCGGCGACCACAAACACCGCGCTGGCCGGGCCCTCGATGTAATGCTCGCAGAAATCCTCGTTGTCCGGACGATCTGTGCCGACGTCGGAGAGCAGCGCCAACTCGAAGGCGTAGTCTGCGGTCGCCACCGGCGCGGGCTGCTCGGCTGCGCGTTCCATCGCGGGTCAGAGTAGTGTTGCCATGGGCATGATCGCGGCGCCAGATGCTTCTTTCATCGACATGCTCGCCTGCTCTTCGGCAAACGCGATGCTTCGACTCATCGAAGCATCGGCAAGTCCCCACCAGCTCGAACCAAGTGAGCGTGCCAGTGAAGGGAAAAAGGTCGGGGGCAAGCCCCTCCTTCAGAGCTTGCCCCCTGACCAACAGGTGTTGCTCGTCTTCAGGCAGGCTTCGCGACCAGAATCGTATCCTTGCCCTTCTTGCGCGAGTTGCGCACGAAGTAGATCCCGCCGTAGACTCCCCAGATCACCGAGATCGCGACTGCCATCAGCGGCTCCTTGACGCTGCCCAGCCCTTCAATCGGGCCAATTAAGTAGAAAGCCATGCAGGCGAAATTTGCGAGCGCGCCGAACACCGGCACCACCAGGTGCTTGAACCCCGAGAAGTCGTGATGCTCGCGGAAGGCCACGATGCAGATGACGTTGGTCAATCCGTAGAGCATGAACGTCCCGAAGTTCGAGACCAGCGTCACCAACTGGAGCCCGTTGGGCAGGGATGCCAGCGCCGCATTGGAGCTCATCCCGATCGAGTACCAGAGGTTGTGCGGCAAGGTCGCGATCGCCTTGTCGTCGGGCGCCGCAGAGCCGGCGAAAAAGTACAGGGCGGCGTACGCGCCGATCACCGCCGAGATGGTCGCCAGCGTCCAGATGGCGCGATGCGGCGTGAGGTTCTTGCCGTGCAGCAGTCCGAAGTGCTCCGGTACTTCCTCGTCCCGGCCCATCGCGTAGGTCACGCGCGCACCGGTGTTGATGCAGCTCAACGTGGTGCCGATCAGCGCCAGGAACACGGTGAGCGCTTCCAGCAGCATGAAGGCCTGGCCGTGACCACCCAGCAGCGTGTTGCCGATTATCACCATCATGTCGCCTATCGGAGCGGCGGAGCCCTTGGCGTCGGCGAGGCTGTACGCGTTGTTCATGAAGTAATTCGCGGCGTAGTACTCGATCAGGTACATGAACAGGCACTGGATAGTGATCGAGAGCAGCACGCCGCGGGGTATGTCCTTCTTGGGGTCTTTCGCTTCCTCTCCGAGCGAGGTTACCGACTCGAACCCTACCAGCAGCAGGATCGCGATCGTCGCCTGGAGCATCATCCAACTGAAATTATGCGGCAGGATGACCGAGAGGCCGCTTGCGTGCGCCGGGGCATCGCCGGCGAACGCGTAGCTGAGCGTCTTGGCGGTGCCATCGAGGGCCATCCCGGCGGAGCCCGCCGGATGGCCAAGCCGGTACGCGATCGCAAGCGCCGAGAAGAACAGCAGCGCCACGATCTGGATCGCGTTGATCCCCAGGTTGATCATCGTCGATCCAACGACGCCGCGATACGCGATGTAAGCAATGAGGTACGCGAAAATGATCGCGACCAGCGCCATGAAGACGGGACCAGGGGTTCCGGAGTTCATAAAGTTCGGGAACAGGCTGCCCACGATATAACCAATCATGACGCCGATCGTCGCGACCATCACGCCGGGATAAACCCAGTAGTACAGATGCGATGCCCATCCGGTGATGAATTTCGCGAGCCGCGCAAAGCGGTACGCTTCGGTGGTGTTCAGAAACGCCTTCTCGGCGAACAGATAAGAACTGCCGGCGCCCGGATAGAGCTTCGCCAGCTCCGAATACGAAACGGCGGTGGCATATGCGAGCACGACGGCGGCAAAAATTCCGGCCCACATCGCCATCCCGGACGGATACGCGTATCCTGCCTGAACGACGAAGGTGATCCACAGAAAGGCGCCCGGTGCTATCAGCGCCATCGCGTTTACGGTCACCCCGGTGAGGCCAAGCGTCGGCTTCATCTTGGGCGCTTCGGTTACTTCGGCCATGGTCCCTCCTCGCGCCGGCTTGGAATAAGTGCCGGACGCTGGACGTTCATCCGCAAGAAGGGTGCCATTGCAAATTTCAATGACGGCGTATCGACGAGGCCAGCGCATGCCCATCGCGCGGGCATGCGCATAATAATCGGTCATCAGGCAGAGAGGCGATCGCGCCTAGCGAGATCCGCGAGGCACCCCGATCGCGACCATCAGCAGCGCGCTCTCGCCCGCCGCATGGGGCTTGAAGAACTCGGCGGTGTCGTCGTCGTAGAAGGTGAGCCCGGTAGCGCCGCGGCCCAGTGCGTAGGCCGCGAGGTAGGCGCGACCGCCCAGGATTCCGGCTTCCAGATGCACGTCGCGGTAGCCGCGATTGCCCAGCGCGCGCAGCGCCGCCTCGAGGTTGGCCATGTAGACCAGCAGGACGCTGGAGTCCGCGCCCAGCGGCTGCTGCTCGAGGCACAGATAGCCCGCCTGGCCGCGAAAATCGCCGCCCCTGAGCATCTCGAACGACCCCGATTCGCGCCGGTAGTAGTAGGCGCCCGGTTCCATCCCCTCGACCGCATTGACGATCATGTACGTGTCGCTTAGAGGCGGGAAGTCGACGCGCGGATGCACGCTCGAGCGGGCCAGGATCGTCGCCAGCTCATCCGCTCCGATTGGCTCGCGCGCGAAGACTCGCGTCGAGCCGCGACGAAGGATGGTCTCGCCAAGGCCGGCTGCTTCACCCGGACGGATCGTTGCCGGACGAACTGCGCCGGCGGATTGCGCCGGTGCATGCGGCTCGACTCTGGCGGATGCGACCGCGCTGACTTCCTCGGTCGAGACCAGCCGCGACGCGCGATGCATCTTCAGCAGGTCGTCGTAACTCACCTCGTTCTGAGAGAGCGCGACGGTTTCGAGCTTGAGCGGCGCCGGCTGCGCAGCCTGGCGCGATTCGGACGCGGTCCTGCCGAGCGCGACCATGCAGAGCGGCGCTTCGCGCTCGCCGTGTATACCAAGAAGCTGCTCAAGCTCCGCATCCACGAACGCAGTGACCGTTTCGGTGGGAATTCCCTCGGCCCGCGCCGCGGCCGTCAGGTTGGCGAGAATCGTTCCGGCGTCCCAGAAGCAGTATCGGTAGGCGCGCGCCCGATACTTCCAGGCGCTGCGCCAGAAGATCGCGCTCATCAGCACGACGGCGCGTGCCCTTCGGATCGAGGTGCGCATCGCAGCGGCCCGCACGAGGGTCGCGCGCCAGTCGCCGGGTCTGAGTCCGCGCAGCTTCAGGTCCGCCGGCGAAAAATGATAGAGCCCCGCCTCCAGCCCCTCGACGTCCGCCGCCGCGGCGTAGATCTCGATCGGATAGAGCGCGCCGGCCGACGGCGCAGCGCGGAAGTGATAGATCTCGCCGCCGACCCGGCGCTGGCGCGTCAAGCCGCCGGCCGAGAACAGGATTCGCGTGAGCGCCGGCAAGTCCAGCGCGGCAGCGGGGTCCTCCACTTCCTCCGGCCCGATCGCCTCGAGCGCTGGCATCCGCGACAGGCTCAGGTCGCGCGGCAGGGACAATCCCGCCACCTCGGGGTAGATTTTGTACGGCAGCGGCTTGTTGTCCCATTCGAGCACGTGCGGCGTGCTCCGCACGCTGGTGTACGAGTGCTTGGTCACATCGTGATAGACCCGCGCGGCTTCGATGTAGTCGTTAGGCAATTCGGCACGCTCCTCTTGCATCTGTTTCAAGCATAGCATCCCCGCCGGCTACGCCCGACCGCGTCGACCATGCTATACGGGCGTTACGTGACTGCCGCGCGCCTGAAGCCGAGGCGCGGGTCGGTGGCAGGTTCCGGGCCCTTGTCAGCCCGCCAGCTTCTTGCTAGCAATCTGCTAGCAAGGTGAAGCGCCGGTGCCGACCCTAACCATCAGGAACGTCTCCCCGCACCTGGTCAGATCGCTGAAGGAGCTTGCCCGCCGGAGCAGACACTCGATGGAGCAGGAAGTAAGAGAGCTGCTGGAAGAATCGGCGGCAGAGCGGGTCTCTGTTCTTCAGCAAATCGAAGCTGCCTGGAACAAACAGAAGCGCCGTCCGACCGCCTCAGAAATTGAAACCTGGATCGCCGCCGGACGAGCGTGAGAGCAGTTGTCGATACCAACGTAGTCGCGTATTACTTGCTCGGCACGAATCCGTTTGTAGATGAGGCGGCAAGCTTCTGGCGCAGCGTTGAGGGACCTCTGGCACCCGCGCTCTGGGAGGCGGAGTTGGCCAACGTTGTATGGATGGCAACGCGCGCCGGTATTCTAAGTCTCGCCGAAGGGCGCAAGCGACTCATCCTGGCAAGGGCAATCGGCATCCGATCGATTGCAAGCAGAACGTTGTGGCAAGGCGCCCTGGTTCGTGCCGTCGCGACGAACGTGGCCGTTTGCGATACGCTGTTCGTGGAACTCGCCGCACGCGAACGCGTACCGCTGGCCACCTTCGACACCACAGTCCTGAAGGCATTCCCGGCCATCGCTGCACGCCCGCGAAGCCTCACGGTTGCGCAGTAGTCCCTGGCCGGCCGAGCCGGCCGTTTGTGTGCCGCCCGTCTCCTGACTACAGCAGCATCCCGGCCTGGATAATGGTGGGCTTGTCGGACTTGGGAATCTCCGGCGCGGGCTTGCGCTTCATCGCGCGCTCGATAATCGGGTCCATCCGCGCGGCCTTCTCCATCGCGCGCGCGGGCTCGCGTTCTTTGAAATCCGGCATCACCTCGCGCGCAAACAGATCGAGCGAGGCGCAGATGTCCTCGTGCCGGTTGTTGCCGGCCTGCGAGATGAACACCACCTGGTCGACGCCCGATTCCTCGTACTCGCGCAGGCGCTTGCGGATCTGATCCGGAGTCCCGATGCATCCGCGCACGCCCTCGGCGTCCATCGGCAGTGTGATCGGATTGTTCTTGTAGTTCTCCCAGATGTTGGTCTTACCCGGCTCGTGCCGGCCGAAGACGTAATGATGGCCGAGCGCGTAGCCGAAGAACCGCATCCCTTCCTCGCCCATTTTGCGCGCCTGCTCCTCGTTGCGGTCGCACATGAAGCCGCTCACGATCGCGATATTGGCGTTGATCGAGTAGCCGATCGGCTGACATTCCCGCTCCAGGGTCGTGTAGTAGTCGTTGACCCACAGGCGCGTCTCCTCGGGCGAGATGAAGGCGAAGGTAAGCGCGCCGATGCCGAGTTGCGCGGCCAGGTGGATAGTTTCGCGGCGCGAGCAGGCCACCCATAGCGGCGGATGGGGCTTCTGCACCGGCTTGGGAACCACGTTGCGCACCGGCATCCTGAAGCATTTGCCCTCGTGGCCCAGAAACGGCTCCTCGACAAACATCCGGCAGATCGCGCCCAGCGCCTCACGCCACATATCTCGCTTCTCGGGGCGCGCGATTCCGAAGCCGCCCAGCTCAGCCTCCGCCGACGATTCGCCGGTGCCGAACTCGACGCGCCCGTTGCTCACCAGGTCCAGGGTCGCGATCCGCTCCGCGACCCGCGCCGGATGGTTGTAGGCAGGGGGGAGCAGCACGATCCCGTGGCCCAGGCGAATCTGCTTGGTGCGCTGGCTGGCGGCGGCCAGAAAAACCTCGGGCGCAGAGGAATGCGCGTACTCCTCCAGGAAGTGATGCTCCACTTCCCACATGTGGTCGATTCCCAGCCGGTCGGCCAGCTCGACCTGGTCGAGGGCCTGCTGGAAGAGCGCAAGCTCCTTGCCCGGCGTCCATGGACGTGGCAGTTGATGCTCGTAGAACGTACCGAACTTCATTCCTTGAAGCCTCCTTGGGCAGGTCCGCGCGACGGCGTCAGTCGCGGTCGCGCCCGGAACACGGCATCCTAACAAGCGTTGGAATCACGGAAAAGTCGCCGGTCCACCCCTTTCTCATCCGCGCAGGACCGTAGTAAGAGTTGCTGCGAGAGGCAACGGAGGAACTTTTTCGATGGCCAAATTGCACTTCGAGTCCGCCTTCGAGCTCGCCTCGATGATTCGCCGGCGCGAACTCAAGCCCAGCGAACTGATGGCGGCGACACTGGAACGAATCGAGAGGCTCAATCCGCGGCTCAACGCGCTGTGCGCGCTCGGCGCCGACGACGCAATGGCGCAAGCGCGCGCCCTGGATGAGAAAATCGCACGGCGCGAGGAATTGAGCCCGCTCGCGGGACTGCCGCTCGGCGTCAAAGACCTCGAGGACGCGGCGAGGCTGCCGACCACCTTCGGCTCGGCGCCGTTCAAGAACCACATGCCCGCGGCGGATTCGGTGCAGGTCGCACGCCTCAAAGCGGCAGGCGCGATCGTGGTCGGCAAGACCAACGCCCCGGAATTCGGCTATACCGGCTTCACCAAGAATCGGCTCTTCGGCGCGACGCGCAACCCGTGGAATACCGAGCGCACCCCCGGTGGCTCGTCGGGCGGAAGCGCCGCGGCGATCGCGGGCGGGGTACTCCCGCTCGCCAGCGGTTCCGACGGCGGAGGCTCGATTCGCGGACCCGCGTGCTACGTCGGATGCTTCGGGCTGAAGCCGACCTTCGGCAGGATTCCGCACGATCCGATGCTCGACATGCAGAGTTGGGATGACACCTCGGTGCTCGGACCGCTGACGCGCACGGTGCGCGACGCGGCGCTCTACATGGACGCGGTCGTCGGCTACCATCCGGCGGACCCCGACTCGCTCCCGCATCCGGGGATCTCCTACCTCGCGACCCTGGAGCGATTGCCCAACAAGCTGCGCATCGCGTTCCATCCCGACATGGGACAGATCGTGCAGCGCGACGTCGCGCGCGAGGTGGAGAAGGCGGCCGGCGCGTTTCGCGACCTCGGCTACGAGATCACGACCCTTCGGGACGCGGTGCCCGACGCCTCGGATGCGTGGCTCCGGCTCGGCGCTACGCAGAACCTCGCGAGGCTGTACGAATACTTCCAGAACGAGCGCGACCGCGCGGAGTTCGGGCGCGCGTTCGCAAGCGGCGCCGAGGCGGCCGCGCGGATCACGTGGAAGCATTACGGCGCGGCCTATCGTAAACGCACGGAGCTCAACCGCTGGGTCCAGGGCGTGTTCGAGCGCTTCGATCTCCTGCTCACGCCGACGATGCCCACCGAGGCATTCGCGGCCAAGGGTCCACCACCGGCTGAGATCGATGGCAAGCCGCTGACCAACCTGATGGGCTCGACCCCGTTCACCTTTCCGTTCAACTTGAGCGGCCATCCCGCGGCGACGGTGCGGGCGGGATTCACGGACAGCGGGATGCCGGCAGGGCTGCAAATCGTGGCCGAGCGCTATCGCGAGGACCTGGTGCTCCAGGCCGCGTACGCCTACGAGCGCGCTCGCCCGTGGAACGACAAGTGGCCTGAGATCTGACCGGTCGGGCCCCCTACCCGCCGAACTGCTCGCGGACGGCCCGGACGACGGCCGCCGCTCCAAGCGCATTCTGATCAAGGTGATCGGAGAGTAGGTTCCGCGCGTTATCCGCGGCCCTTCCTTGCGCCGATGCCACTATTCCGTTCGGAACGCTAAATGCGCCCGATGAGCGCTCGGAGATCGACTTCGAGAGCTGCAAGCAAATTGCTCTGAAAGATAGGAAAGCGCTCGGGCGACATTGTGCTGGGGGTTGAAGCACCGGAATATTTCGCAAAAGCTGAACCAAGTTTCTTCCGCTTAGCGACAATCTTTCGGGCTTCACCGTGATCGACATCATGCTGCAAATCAGTCCTGAGATCGTTGACGTCAGCGAACGAAGGAATGTTCTTGTTGTCCAATCGAGAACCGGATGATTCTCGAAACACGAAGTACAAATCGCTAATGAGATTCTTGTAGGCCTCGTAATCTCTAATTGGCCTAGTTATTCGTGTCAGTGTCGAGACAGTCTTATTCGTCGGTTTGAACAGATCTTCGCCATGCTTCGCAGCATACGCGGCGTTCGCCTTTGCGATCAGGTCAGACACAGATGCTCCCGCTCGCCCAATCGCGCCGGTGAGACCGGCCTCGCCGACAACTGTAGAGTCGAACGACTCTCCGAGCGTTGGTTCAATAGTGAACATCTTGCGAAGAAGAATTTCATGACGCGTTCGCGCCCCGCTGCGAACATTGGCATTAACCGATCTCTGAAAGAGCAGATAATCTGGGTCGGTGGCCGCTTGGCCGAGTTCGACCTGTTTGGAGAGTTCTGACATGAACTTTTCTACGAAGTTGCGAAAAGCGCGCTCATGTCCAGTTCCGCGACCAGTTCCAACAATTCTGGCCGCCAAGGTTACAATCGACTGGACAATTGAGCGATTTCGAAGGTCGGGGCTCTTCCTTGGAAAGGCTTTATCGAGAAAATCGACAGTCGCTCTTAGCCGGCGCGCAACCGCGGAATCTGTCGAAAACTTTTGCTGGCTTTCGAAAGTCATCTTCAGGTCATCGAAGCGTAAGCCCGCATCCAAACCCTCAATCTCGATGGCTGCAACCTTCGCTGCAACGTCAAAATGCGCGTATCGTTTGTTCGCGAAGGCCACCTTCTTGCCGAAAAACCTATGCCGGGACAAAGATCGGCAATAGTCGCTAAGTTTACTGTGCACCGCATTGAGTTTCTCGCTGCTCGTCAGAGGCAGCCCGCGTTGTAGACGTTGAAAGAATTCCTTTAATTCCGGCTCCTCCGCGTCAGTGATTTCATCATATTCGATCTCAAAGTCATCGAACGCATCGGAAAGGGAGGAGGGCAAGTGGTTGTAGCAGTTTGCCTTGAATCGCCTAACCGACTCCACGGAAAGGAACAGTGTATTGTCGAAAAATTCGAAGATCGCGGAAAGGCGCTGCTGACCATCGACGACCTCGAATTCTTCAGGTTCATCCGCCACTTTTAGAAAGTAGAACTTGGGCAACTTCCAGCCCCGTAAGATGCTATCGATCAGCCCTTGTTTCTTTGCGGTGTCCCATACATCATCGCGCTGCCACTCCGGAATTTCGTACCGATCTCGGCGCTTATAGATTTTATCTAAGGCTCGCCTCCTGGATAGCATGTTCATCGCGCTGAACCTCGTTGATGCATTTGTTCGAAGCCAATCAACTGACCGGCGGCCGGGCCCCTACCCGCCGAAGTGATCGCGGACGGCCTTCAAGGCCGCTTCGGTGACGTCCAGTGTGCCGCGGATGTCTTCCTCGCTGTGGGCAGCGGAGAGGAACCAGTTGTGCGTCGGCGCCAGATAGACGCCGTGCGTCGCGCAGTGGGCGCAGAAAACCTTGCTGCGCGCGAAGCTGCCCTCGTCGGCCTTGAAGGTCATGAAGGGCAGCGCCGGCGGGCCGGACCAGGTGACCGCGAGCCCCGCGCCACGCGCCTGCGCGAGCATCCCAGCCCGCAGCATCTCGCCCATCTGGCGCATCCTGGCGATCCCGTCGCTCTCCTCGAGCTCCTTGAGACAGGCCAGGCTCGCCGCCATCGGCACCGCGCTGGTGAAGTATGAGCCGGTGAAGAACACCTTGCGCGCGGCGTCCTTGAAGCTGTCGCGGCCGAGGCAGGCTGAGAGCGGATAGCCGTTGGCGATCGCCTTGCAGTAGCAGGCCAGGTCGGGCTTGACGCCGAACAATTCCCCGGAGCCGCCGAGGTGCAAGCGGAAGCCCGCGCGAACGTCGTCCAGGATGAAGACGATCCCCTCGCGGTCGCAGAGCTCGCGCACACCGCTTAGGAATCCTTCCACCGGCAGTTCCTGGTCGTGAAACACGTCGTGGCGATACGGCGAGATTATCACGCCGGCGATGTCGCCATGGTGCTCGTCGACCAGGCGGCGCAGCCCCTGCAGATCGTTGTAGCGGAAGTTGAGCACGTTCGCGCGATCCTCGGGCGTGACGCCGTTGGGCACCGGCGAGACCCACGCATGAGTGCCGTGATAGGCGCCTTCGGCGGCGACGATCTTTTTGCGACCGGTGGCGTAGCGCGCCACCTCGGTCGCCCAGGTGCACACGTCGGAGCCGTTCTTGGCGAACACGGTCCAGTCGGCGAACGGCGTGATCGCGACCAGATGCTCGGCCAGCTCGACCCATGCCGCGGTGGGTGCGTTGAAGCAGTTGCCCTCCTCGGCCTGGCGGCGCGCCGCCTCTTCAACTCGCGGATGGCGATGGCCGAGCACGATCGGGCCGTGGGAGCACATGTAGTCGATGTATTCGTTGCCATCAACGTCCCAGACGTGGGAGCCCCGGCCGCGGGCGAAGAAATACGGGAACGAGCCCATCACCAGAAAACGGGGCGACTGATGGCCGTAGATGCCGGCGGGGATGACTTTCTCGGCGCGCGCGAAAAGCGCCTGACTGCGATCGAACCTGTAGGATGCCACGGGCCGCCTCCTTGAGCGCGGAGCGCGATCGCAGGCAGGTTCCTACTTTGAACGTATCGCGGTCAAGCCCGCGCGTGTCAGTGAGTAGCGGTCTTGACGGCCGCGCGTGACCTCGCCCGCAACGCGCCGATCCGCACCAACTCCTCCTTGAGCTTGGCGCGAGAGAGCGGCTTGCTCAGCACCACCGCGGCGCCCAGCTCGTAGCTTTCGGCTATGTCGCGGTCGTAGATCGAGCTGGTGATGACGAACACCGGCACGTGCGAGGAGGGCTCGTGCGCGCGGGCCGCCGAGAGCACCGCAAAGCCGCCGTCGTCCGGCAGCCGCAAGTCCACCAGCATCAGGTCGGGCCGATCGTAATCCGTAAACTGCCGAATCACGCCCACCGCCTCGTCCGCCGTCTCAGCCACCACCACCTCGCAGCCATCGCCCAGCACCTGCCTGACCACGGTCACCGCGATGAAGGCGTGCTCGGGGTCGTCCTCCACGAGCAAGACTCGCGGACCTATGTCTCCTGGCTGCTGCTCATCGCCCATGCTGCTTCTTTCCCTGCGCCCCGCCCCTACCAGTTAGCCACGCAGCCATCGTCCACCGCAATGGCGCTTCGTTGCACTTATCGACCGTTCGGTATTGATTACGAGGTCACTGGAATGAGGTTTTATCCAATTGCCGTGCCATCGCGTGGCAGGCCGGGGGCTATCCGCAGACAAGGGGCCCGGAATTGGCGCGACTTCGTGTCTAGGCCCGGTCTATCGTTCAGCCGTAACCTGCATGGACTAAGCAGAAGCAAACGGCGCGTTTTTGATTGGCATCTGTGCCCTCGCGCGTTGCCAGTCATTGGCGGATGCTGACTTGTCCCTGCGCCAAAACACCGCGATGCCCCGGACCACGCCATTGGATCGAGCTGTAGCAGAATTGAACACCCCGTGATCAGGAGTGCACAGTTGATCATGCAGTACCGGACCGCGGATCCCGACGAGCACTCCACCGAAGAAATCATCCGCTCCTACCATGAACGTCAAGGCGAGATTGACCTCCGGGCATTTGGATGGAAGCTGCTCGCCGCAGTCACCACCGTGGGTTTCGGCGGGAGCGGTGAACGGGGTGCAGGCCGGGGTCGATCTTGGCACTTTCGCCCAAAGCGTCGCGGACAGCGATCGGCATGCGGTGTTTCCGGTTTACGAGGGCACGCGCGCGGTCGGGATGGTCGCGGTATGGAAGCTGAGCACGATCGGCCCCGAGCAATGGCCTTCCCTCAAGGTTGCGGACACCGCGGACTTCGACGTGCCGCGAGTGGCGCCGGACTGCGAGTTGATGGAAGCGCTGAAGCTCCTGGGCCGCGAAGAAGGCGAGCTGCTGCTGGTGGTGGACGAAGACGGCACGCTGGAGGGCGTCATCGGCAAAACCGATATCCTGCGCGCGCTTCAAACCAGGGGAATAGCCCGGGTGAGAGAGAGTCCCGCGCCCGGACGTCTCCCGAGCTGACCGGCGACCGCCGAACAGGTCTCCGATTCGTGACGCGATAGCGTGCGCTGCAGGAACAGCAGAGACAACAGTAGTTGTTACAGGCTGTCAGTGCGACCCGGCCGCCCTCGCCGGTTGCGAGAAATCGAAATCGTTCGCCAGATCGCCCAGGTCGCAGCTATTCTCCCGTACGTCCGGACGACTGTCCCCTCTTCCGTCCGTTTTGGGATCGAGCCGTTGCCCGTTGAGAAATACATCTTCGATGAACTTGACATAGGCGTCAGGACTCAGAACCTGATGATCGATGAAGCCCTGCTTGGCGTACGGGCTGATAACGAGGCCGGGCACCCGCAGGCCGAATCCGTTTCCGTCCACCCCGGGCGGCGGTTCATGATCGTAAAACCCTCCCCAGTCATCCCATGACAAGAAGATCGCGCTGCTACTCCAGTCCGGTCCTGTCATCACCGCATCGATCAGGCCCTTTACATAGGCTTGTCCCACCTTTATGGAATAAGGAGGATGCTCACTGACCTCCCAGCTGGGTACGATCCACGACACCGCCGGCAGGGTGCCAGACAGCGCGGCCGTATAGAACTCTGACACGTCCTGAACGTTCTGAAGCTCGCCGTCCTCTTTCACGGTATCGAACAAGGGGAGCGGGTTCCATATGCCCGGAGTCTGGCTGTTCAGCGCACCTTGCACGCACTTAGACGAATCATCGTCATCATCACAATCGGGCTCCGTTCCATTGGAGACATAGTACCCCCACGTTACACCACTCTTGTGCAACAGATACGTAAGATCGGTCCAGGCGAGGCGAGGGATGATACTTGGCACGCTGTAGGCAGGCCCGGCGATAGCGTTCAAGCACTCGAACGGGTCGCCGTTGGCACAACTCGCGGACCACTCCGACACCATAAAAAGATGTGCAGGCCAGCTCCACGAGGTAATGCTTTCGAACATATGATCCTGCAATACGAAGTCCTGCGCGTATGTCCAGTAGAGCGGGATTTCACGATCGTCGTGATATCCCATCGCCTCCAGCGGTGTAATCGGGCAGGGCTTGGAGGAATTTGTGCACACCTGCCGCTTGTACCCCTCTGAACTGCTGAGAAACCCATTCATCTTCCCGCCGTTAGTATCCTCGATCGCAGCACAATGGTGGTGCGGCTGGTCAGAGTTCACGTCGTTTGGATCGTGATAAGGGTAGACGCATTTGTGCGTGACCGGATCGGGCACGCACACCGAGGGCGCTCCGCCCACCATCGGAATGCCGTCAGCGCCGGGGAAGGTTCCGAAATAGCTGTCGAAGGAACGATTCTCCTGCATGATGATGACGATGTGCTTGATTTTGCCAAGCCCCCCGGCGGGAGGTCGAGGGCATGACTTGAAGATAGCCGCCTTGGGGACAGGAACCCCGATACAGCCTTCTGCGCCGCCGCCTCCGCCTCCACCGCAGCCGGCGACGCCAATTGCCGCTGCAATGAGGAGGCCGGCCAAGCCGTTTCGTGTCCTCGTTCTCATCCGCACCCTCCTGTTTCGTATTGCTAACGCGCGGCGGGATTCTGCGAGTCGGTGCACGACAACTGGTAGAAGAGGTCCAACTCCACTCTCCCGGCGTTCCCCACGCGCTGATGCGATGCGTCAGTAGGCGCCGAGTGTGGCGACTCGCTCGCGATGATAAACCGGCGAGCCGAACCAGGACTCGTTGAAGCGTGCCCGCTTGAACCAGAGATGGATGTCGTGCTCCCAGGTAAAGCCGATCCCGCCATGCATCAGGACCGCGCGGTCGGTGGTGCGGCTGTAGATGTCGCACAGGCGGGCCTTGGCCATCGCCGCGGCGCGCGCAGCCTCAGCGGGTATCGCGTCCTGAGCGTAGGCCGCGTACCACAGGAGCGAGCGCGCCGGTTCGAGGTCGGCAACGATTTCGGCGGCGGCGTGCTTGAGCGCCTGGAACGAACCGATCGGCTTGCCGAACTGCTCGCGCAGCTTGGAATATTCGACCGCCATCTCCAGCGCACGCTCCGAGCCGCCCAGCGAGTCCGCGCCGATTGCAACCGCGCCGATATCGATCATGCGGGCGAGAAGATCGGCGCCACCCGAAAGCCGCATGTGGGACTTGACCGCCACGCCCTCGAGCTCGACCCTGCATACGCGGCGCGTCAGGTCGAGGTTTTTCATCAGTTTGATACGCACACCCGGCGACGCGGCGTCAACCGCGAACAACCCGACGTCGGAGGCAGAAGAGCCGGTGCGCGCGGCGACGATTATGAAGTCTGCTACGTGCGCATACGGAACGAACAGCTTGATCCCGCTCAGCACCGCAGCCGCGCCATCCCCGGTTGCGCGCGTGGCCAGGTCCGTCGCGGCAAGGCTGTCGCTCTGCTCGACGATTGCGACCGTACCGATCGCACGTCCCTCCGCGAGCGCCGGGAGCCATCGCCGCTTGAGTTCTTCGCCGGCGCCCAGATTCAGCGTGCTGGTCGCCATCGCCGCGGAAAACAGGAACGGCCCGGGCATCGCAGCGTATCCGCCCTCTTCCAGCAGCAGCGCCATATCCAGCATCGAAAGGCCGGCGCCGCCGAACTGCTCGGGAACGATCAGGGCGGTCCAGCCGAGCTTTGCGATCTTGCCGAACAGCTCGCGCGGCATCCCGTCCTCTTGCGCCATTACCTTGCGCACCAGAGCGGTCGGGCATTGGTCGCGCAGGAAGACGCGCGCGCTTTCCTCGAGTTGTTGCTGCTCGTCGCTGAGTCCGAAATCCATTGCCCTTCTCTTAGCGCGACTTGGGCATCTTGAGCCCGCGCTCGGCGATGATGTTTTTCTGGATATGCGAGGTGCCGCCGCCGATTACCAGCCCCAGCGAGAACATCCATTCGTAGGGCCAGTACGCGTTGTCCATCGCCTGATCGTCGCCGCGCGCCAGCATCGAATAGTCACCCATCACCTCCATCGCGACGGTCGCCAGTTCGTGGTTCAACTCGGTGCCCACCAGCTTGTTGATCATCGACTCGATCCCGGGGCTGCGCTCGTGGACCTGATCCGAGAGCTGGCGGTATGAATGCAGGCGCATCGCGGTGACGCGGACTTCCAGGTCGGCAAGCTTCTGGCGCAAGACCGGGTCCTCGCTGAGCGGGCGCCCGTCGCGCTTGATCGAGCGCGCCAGCGCGAGCAAGCGGTTGAAGCTCTGCTGGCTCCCGGTCGCGGCGCCGAGCATGTTGCGCTCATGGAAGAGCGTGGCGTTGGCGACGATCCACCCCTCGTTGAGCTTGCCGACCAGGTTCTTGCGCGGCACGCGCAGGTTGTCGAAGAAGACCTCGTTGAAGCCGGGGTCGCCGGTCATCTGGACCAGCGGCCGCACCGTGACTCCGGGCGAGTGCATGTCGATCAGGAGGTAGGAAATTCCGCGATGCTTGGGGGCTTCGGGATCGGTGCGCACCAGGCAGAACATCATGTCCGAGAACTGCGCGGCCGAGGTCCACACCTTCTGTCCATTGACCACGAATTCGTCGCCCACGACCTCCGCGCGTGTCCGCAGCGAGGCGAGATCGGATCCCGCGCCGGGCTCCGAATAGCCCTGGCACCAGACCTCCTCGGCGGTCAGGATTTTCGGCAGGTAGCGCTTTTTCTGTTCCTCAGTTCCCCACGTTATCAGCGTCGGCCCCAGCATCGCGATTCCGAGACTGCCGATTAGATACGGAGCGCGCGCCCGCACCATCTCTTCGTTCACGATCGACTGGCCCACCGGATCCATCGCCTGACCGCCGTATTCCCGCGGCCAGGAGAGCGCGATGTACCCCGCCTCGTACAGCCGGCGCTGCCAACGCTTGGAACGCGCGAGCCACTCCTGGTCCTCGCGACCCTCGCGCGAGCCTGTGAGCCCGCTCTTGGGCAGGTCCTCCTCCAGGAAGGCGCGAACCTTGGCGCGACATTCCTCCTGCTCGGGAGTGTAGTTCAGATCCATCGATGGCTCCTCGGATATCCAGGCGCCCGTTAAGCATAATCGAAGCGGCCATAGGCGCAAAGGAAAAGTTGCCGGTTTTCATCAGCATTGGTAAAGTCGAAGGTGCTATCGCTTCAGTCTTCTTAATTCATCGCAGAGGTGAGAGCACCGGATGGCGACGACGATAACCAGCGAATGCATCAACTGCGGGGCGTGCGAGCCCGAATGCCCCAACACCGCAATCTACGCCGGCGGCGCGCCGTGGGAACTCAACGGCGAGACCCAGCCCGCGATCGCCGAGGACATCTATTACATCGTCCCGTCCAAGTGCACCGAATGCGTGGGCTTTTACGACCATGAGGCCTGCGCGGCAGTATGCCCGGTGGACTGCTGTATCCCCGACCCCAACAACCTCGAAAGCGAAGACGTGCTGATCGCGCGGACCAAGGTGCTGCATCCCGACCAAAGCTTCCCGGCGGACTTCCCCTCGCGCTTCCGCAAGGGCGAGGCGCCAGCTCCATCGGGCGATGGCGGCAAAGCGGCGGCTGCTGCTGCGCCGGCGGCCGCCGCGTCGGCGCCGACCGCCGCGGATGGCGCGGCCGCTGCTTCCGCGCCCGTGGCGCCTCCCGCGCCCGCGGCACCTGCCGCACCTGCCGCGCCGACGGCCGCCAAGGCGCCGGCACCTGCGGCGCCTGCCGCGCACCCTGCTTCGCAGCCGGCGGCGGCGGTCGCGCCGACCGCTCCGACGGCGACCGCCGCGGCGGCTCCCGCGCCCGCTGCGCCTGCGGCCCCTGCGGCCGCCAAGACGCCCGCACCTGCGGCAAGTGCGGCAGCGCCCGCCCCAGCCCGTGCGACAGCCGGCGCCGGCGACGAATTCAACCCGCTTGCGTGGGAAGTGCCGATCCGATGCAAGGATTGCAACCAAGTCTACACGGCGCCGTTCCGCCATTTTCAGGCCGGCGTCGTCTTCTACTGCCCGCAGTGTTCGGGTTCCTTCGTGCCGAACTCGGTGCTCTACCGGACCGTCAAGGAGACCTTCGAGGGCTTCTACGCGCGCCGGCAGCGCGAGCGCGCGGCTTTCGAGCGCCGGCGCGCGCGCGAACTCGAGGAGTTCGAGGCGAAGCATCGCGCTGAAATGGAGGCCTTCAAGCAGCGCCTGCAGAAGCTCGCCGACGAGATGAAGCCGGCGGGCAAGATGGTGCGGCCCAAGGGACTCGCCGCGATGTTCACCTGAGCGCCTCTTCACCACGGCCTTTTCCGGCGAGCGCCCGGCGCCGGCTGTAGAAGACTGCTCGGCATGAGCGGCTACGAGATCGAGGCGACGGCGTGATCGGTACTGAACCGCGGTGAGTTGGAGAAGTGAAAGAACGATGACAGGCGAGGACGCCTACGACGCAATCACGATAGGCGAGACGCTGACCGGGGCGACGACCAACATTACGCGCGAGAGCATCCGGCAGTTTGCCGAAGCGTCACTCGATTTCAACCCCCTGCACCTCGACGACAAGTTCACGCAGGGCGACTTCGGCAAGACCAATTTCGGTGGAATCATCGCGCACGGCATGACGACTTTCGCCCTCATCACCCGGACCCTGACCGACTGGCTCCTTCCTCGCGGCGGAATCCATCGCCGACTGGAGACTCGATGGCTAAGACCGGTGCGGCCCGGCTACAGCGTCACCCCGCGGGGATCGGTCGCGCACAAACTTGAAACGCACAAGGGCCGATGGGCGGTCTTCAATGTCGAGGTAAAGAACCAGGATGGCGCAACCGTCGCGACCGGCGAGGCGATGGCCGAATTCCCCCGGTCGATGAGCGCCCTGGCGCCGGCCATCGGCGCGGGCTTGAATCAGCGGGCCGGCAGCGGTGAAGAGGCGGCGCGGCAGGTGCAGGCCCTTTCCGCCCCTTTAGGCTTCGAGAGCAACTTCTTTAGGAATGCCGATCGACGCAAAAGCTGGGACGAAATCATACCGGGGGAGCTGCGCCCCACGGTCCCGTTGCTCCTTACCCGCGAAGCGATACAACGCTTCGCCCGTGCGGTGGGCGACTTGAACCCGTTGTATTTCGACGAGCAGCACGCCGCCCGTTCCCCCTACCGCGGCCTGGTCGCGCCGCCGAGCATCCATATCATGCTCATGTTCGCCTGCACGCCCGACGACGATTGGATGCGCACGCCGGGCACCATCAATGCCGGCCAGTCATGGTTCTACAACGTTGCGGCCCGCCCGGGCGACACGATTCGGATGGCGGCGCAGGCGCTCGACCGCTTCGTCAAGAAGGACCGCCTGTTCGTGATCCACGACAACGTTTTCTACAACCAGAAAGACGAGGTCGTTTGCTCCGGCCGCGGGTGGACGATCAGGCCGCGCTAACCGGCCGATACTCTTTCAGCTTTTCGTTCGAGCCGGTGCCTTGATTAGATCGTTCGCATCCGCCCCTTCACGTGCGATCTCATAGCCCCGCTGCCTCAAGCGGTCTCTGATCGCCACGAGATGCTCGGGACCGCGCGTCTCCAGCTCGATCATCACGTGAGCGGCGCCGATCGCGATGTCGCGCCGGGTCCGATCGTGATGGACTGAGCGCACGTTGGCACCGGTCTCGGCGATCGCGTCGAGCAGCTTGCCCAGCTCGCCCGGTCGATCGCGCAGATCGATCTCGAACCTCAGGATGCGGCCCGCTTTGACCAGGCCGTGCCAGATAATCCGGTCGAGCAGGTTGACGTCGATATTACCGCCGCTCGCGACGATCACGACGCGCGTGCCCTTGAGCGCGTTGCGGATCTTGAGCGCGCCGGCCAGCGCCGCCGCGCCCGCGCCCTCGGCCAGCAGCTTCATCCGCTCGAGCATCAGGAGCACCGCCTCGCCGATCTCGAAGTCGTCGACGGTCACGACCTGCTTGACGCGACCGGAAATCAGCGCGAACGGGATTTTGCCTAGCCGCCCGGTGGCGAGCCCATCGGCGATGGTGTCGACCGGCCGGTCGATGGCCGCGGCTGCGCCGCGCGCGAGGCTCGCGCTGAGTTGCGGCGAGCCCGCGGCTTCGACGCCGATGACCGCCGCCTTGGGCACCCGCGCGGCAAGCGCGACCGCGATGCCGGCGATCAGACCTCCTCCGCCGACCTGCACCACAACGGCGTCGGGCTCGATCTCATCGGCGATCTCGAGTCCGATGGTTCCCTGACCCGCGATCACCAGCGGGTCGTCGTAGGCGTCGACAAAGATCGCGCCGCTGCGATCGCGAATCGCTTCGGCCTCCCGCTGGGCTGCCTGGTAGTCGCCGCCCTTGAGCACGACGGTCTGCCCATAGCTGCGGGTCGCGGCGACCTTGGCGATCGGCGCCGTCGCGGGCATCACGATCGTCGCCCTGATGCCGGCGCGTGAAGCGGCCCAGGCAAGCGCCTGGCCGTGATTACCCGCCGACGCCGCGATCACTCCGCGCGCGGCTTCCTCGGCGGAGAGCGTGGCGATTCGGTTGTAGGCGCCGCGGATCTTGAACGACCCGGTCTTCTGCAGAATCTCGGGCTTGAGGAAGACCTCGGCTTCGAGCATCCGCCCCAGTGTCGCGCTGCGGATAAGCGGCGTGGACTTGACGACGCCGGTCAGGCGCCGGCGGGCGAGCTCGATGTCCTCGATTGTGGGCTGACTCACCGCTGGGTGCGGGGCGTGAACTGGCGCTGGCGGCTTTTGCCCAGGCTTTCGCCCTCGAATTCGATCTGGATGCAATTGCCGGTGCGGTAGTCGAGGTCGAGCAGGAGAAAGCGCACCGCGCGGCGCTTGACCTCGCGCACCAGCGCCGCGATCGACTCGCGGTCGTCCGCGGCGAGCGAGGCGATCTCTCCCACCTCGAGCTTGCTTGCGTTCGCAAACTCGCGCGCCCACTGCTCGGTGGAGAACGCAAGCAGACCCGCCCAGGCGGTGTCCTTCTCCTCGTAAACAATGAGCCGGCCGTCGCGGTCCAGGAGAAGGTGAAACTCTTTTGAGTCGAGAGCGCTCAACCGGTCTCGACCTTGAGCTCGCCGCGGCGAATTGACTCGGCACGCTGCCGCACCAGCGCGGGATAGGCGTAGTAGTGCTCGCCGGAGAGACTCAGGAACGATTGCGGGTCCACTCCATCGAGCTCGAGCCCGAGCTCGGCGACGCGCTTTTCGGCGGCCGCCCGATCGGGCGCATTGGCGATCGCGTCGTAAAGCGCGCGGGTCTGCTCGGAATAGAAGTCTTCGCGCGCCGGGAGCGCGCCGCGGTCCAGCTTGCCGGAGTGGAAGTTGTCGAGCATGTAGCGCAGCGCCTTGAGCTCGTGGCGCATCACGTCGATTCGCTTGAGCGGGCGGGCATCCATCGTTGACGAGCTTATCGCCGCAACTTCGCGTGATTCAACCGAGCGGGCGCAGTGCCCCAACTCGTGCCGTCGGCCACGTTCAACTTCCGCGGCCGGCTCGAGAACATCATCTACCCGGCGATTATCGATTAAGGCGGCAGGCGCGCGGCGCAGTCAGTCGCCGCGGGTGAGGCGATGGACGGCGCTGAGATGGCGCAGCGCCTCGCGCTTGCGTCCCATCTTCTCGAACAGCTCGGCAAGGTTGCGATGGGCGTTGAGCGAGGCGGAATCGCATTTGACCGCGTGCAGAAAACTCTTGATCGCGTTGTCGGTCTCGCCGCGCCTTCGATGGAGCCGGCCGAGCCGGATGTAGACCTCGGCGTTGGCGGGATCGATCGTGGCGGCGCTGAGCAGATGCTTGAGCGCGCTGGTCAGCTCGCCCTGGGCCTCCATCATCGCCGCCCTCTCGAGATGCGCCCTTAAGGTGCGCGGCTCGCACTGGAGCAGGTTGCCGAACATCTCGTACATGAGCCCGGAATCGTCGCCGGCCACGCGCTCGATCTCCTCGACCATCTCGCGGGCCCGCTTGGCGGCAAGGCCGCCCGAGACTGTTCCGCCCAGCCGCGGCAACGCGTCAAAATCGAGCAGCAGTTGCCCGCTCTCGGCCTCGAAGCTGAATCTCCGCTCGCGAACGACTATCGTGCCGGCCTGGTCGGAGAGTTTGAGCGAGGTAACCTGACGCCCGGGGCCGAGTAGGGCGCGCACCCGCTCGAAGCATCGCTGGATGGGTTCCAGATGGCGGCGGCTCGGGAGCAGCTCCTTGGCCAGCCGCATCACCAGCAGGTCGTTGAAGGCAAACCGGTACTGCCGTCCGTCAGTCACCGCCGGGTTGATCAGCCTGCGCCTTACCCAGTAGCGAATCCGATCGGGAGAAACGGCAAGGATACGAGCCGCCGCACGCGTCGAGAAAGTCTGGGCCTTCCCGCCGCCCTCTGCCATCGCCAACTCCACCGCATGGGAAGTATAGAAACCGCGCCGCGCCCGCTCAAGCTTGCGCGGCGGTCTTGTTCACAACGGGCTGTGGATTCGATCGGGACTCAGCCGATTTCCTTGAGCGTGCGCAGCATCCGCACCAGTGCATCCACCGCGTTGCGGGCGTTGTCGATTCGCTCGAACGCCTCTTCCGTCGTCATCCCGGGACCGGTCACGCCGAGCGCCACCGGCTTGTCGAACTCGATCGCCAGCTCGGTGGCGGCGCGGACGGTGGCGTGCGCGATCAGCTCGTCATGCAGAGTGTCGCCCTTGATTACCGCTCCGATCAAAACGACCCCGTCAACGTCCTTGCGCGCGAGCAGTCGCTTGATCGCAAGCGCCATGTCGAACACGCCCGGTACATGCACTTCGTGGCTGACTTCCACCTTAAGCGACCCGGCCTGGCTGCGCGCCCGTTCGAGCATCAACGAGGTGACGTTGGCATTGAAGTCCGACACCACAATCGCGATCTTCACGCGGGTCTCACTTCGATGGTCACGGGCTCGCGCACCTCGACTCCGTGCCGGCGCAGGTAGCTCTTGAGCTCGGGAATCGGGTACTTGCCGTAATGGACGATCGAGGCGACGATCGCCGCATCCGCCGCGCCCGCGGTGAACGCGTCGAGCAGATGGCGGGGGTCGCCCGCGCCGCCCGAGGCGATCACGGGGATGGTGACCGCTTCGCTGACCGCGCGGGTCAGTTCGATCTCGTAGCCGAGGTTGGTACCGTCGCGATCGATCGAATTGACGCACAACTCGCCGGCTCCGAGCCGCTCGCCCTCGCGGGCCCATTCGATCGCGTCCCGGCCGGTGAAGACGCGCCCGCCGTCAATCACGACCTCGTAGCCCGAGGGCAGGCCCGCGCGCTTGCCGGTCGCCTTCACCTGCATCGAGAGCACGATGCACTGGCTGCCGAAGGCGCGCGCCCCCTCTGAGATGATCGCCGGGTTGCGCACCGCCCCCGAATCGATCGACACCTTTTCGGCGCCGGCCAGCAGCACCGCGCGCAGGTCTTGCAGCGTGCGCAAGCCGCCGCCGACGCTGAACGGGATGAATATCTCGCGGGCGACCGCGCGCACCACGTCGATCATGATAGCGCGGCGTTCATTGGAGGCAGTGATGTCGTAAAAGACGATCTCGTCCGCGCCCTGCTCGTAGTAATCCCGCGCCATCGCGACCGGGTCGCCCACATCGACGTTGTCGCCGAAGCGTATGCCCTTGGTCACTTTGCCGTCGCGCACGTCGAGGCAGGGGATGATCCGCTTGGCGAGCATGGTCAGAACTTGAGCCGGCAGAAGTTGTCGAGCAGCTTGAGCCCGGCCGCGCCGCTCTTTTCGAGGTGGAACTGAGTGGCGATGATGTTGTCCCTGGCGATCGCCGCGACGAACGTCACCCCGTGCTCGCTCTCGGCGATCGCGACCGACGGATCGGCAGGAACCGGGTAGTAGGAGTTGACGAAGTAGAAGTGGGTGTTGTCGGGAGCGCCGGTGAAAATCGGATGGGGCTTGAGCTGGCGCACGCGGTTCCATCCAATCTGCGGCACCTTCAGCCGGCGGCCGTCAACCGAGTTCGGATAGCGCGCCACGCGTCCCGCGACGAATCCAAGGCAATCGGCAGGGCCTTCCTCGCTGCGGTCGAGCAGCACCTGGATGCCGATGCAGATGCCGAGAAACGGCTTGCGCGCCCCTATCACCTGCTCGCGCAGCACCAGGTCGAGCCCCAGGGCGCGCAGATTCTCCATCGTCGCACCCGCCGCGCCGACGCCGGGCAGGATGATCCGCTCGGCCTCGCGGATCCGCTCCGGACGGTCGGTTATCTCCGAGCGATGGCCCAGGAACTCGAGCGCGCGCCCCACGCTGGCGAGGTTGCCGGCCTTGTAGTCAACGATCGCGATCATCGGTTCGGAGGTGGAATCATAGCGGCAATTCGAATCACGATTCCAGCACGGGATGCGGGGGGACGCGCCGAGACCGCGCGACACGAAGCCGGACGACGCGGAGGCTACGCGGCGCTCAGAGGCTACGCCGCGCTCAGGCGGAAAGCTCGGGATGCTCTCGCCAAACGACCTTCATCGCCCCCTCGTTGAAGTCGAAATGAACGTGCTCTTGATGGCTGGTCTCGCGCGCACCCTAGACCTCGGCGCAGATGTCGTTGTCCTCGGAGAGCACTCGCACCTTGATGTGATGCTCGGCGTCGCCGAGCGAGCCCCAGTGCATCGCGAAGTGCTCGAGCTGTACGTCGGGCCGGAACTTGGCCGACACGCCCATCACCACCTCGTCCACGGCCAACTGGTAGGCGGTCCGCGCAATCGCGTAGAGCTGATCGTTGGATACCACCACCAGCGGCGTAACCGCCCGGCCGTGGTCCTCGCAGACCTTGACCACCTTGGAGAAGAGCTTTTCTTCCTCGTTGGTGAACGGCAGCGCGCCATCGCTCGAGGCTAAGCCCCGCTCGGTGCGTACCGTGAGCGCGATCAGGTCGGCATCGTCACGCTCGCTCAGGTAGCGATGCAGGTGGACCAAGTTGCCGGGATCGCGAATCGCGATCAGCTTGCGGAGCTTGCCGTCGATGCCGAGTTTCTCGAGCTTAAGCGCCTCGCCGTCCTCGATCACGTCGAGGTTGAACTTCTCCGGCTCTTCGCCGTACTCGTGCTGGACCTGGCCGTTGATCCGTTCCGAAATCTCGAACACCCCAAACAGTATCGCGGTGAAAGCGAGGCCCCAGACGGTCGCGACCTGCTTGGTGAGCAGGTTGATCAGGGCAGTGGCAAGCAGGACCAGGAAGGTGAGCGCAAGTCCGAGCGGAAAGTCCTGGCCGCCCGGACGGAAGAAGCGAAGATTGAGCGGCATCCGCCACAGCCGTTTGTACTTCTCCCGATAACGCAGCATCAGCACCGAGAGGCTCTTGAACACGAAGCTCCACACCACGCCGAACGCGTAGGCCTCGCCGAGCACGTACATGTCGCCGCGCGACAGCACGATGGTCGCGAGCTGGAGGCCGGTGACGAGGTTGATGATGCGGTAATTGGTGCCGTAGCGGGGATGCGGATGGCGGAACCAGTCGAGCAGCACGCCGTCCTCGGCCACCCGGGTCAGCACGCCGGTCGAACCGACGATAGCGGTGTTGACCGCGCCCGCTAGGATCAGGAAGCCGACGAAGACCACGAACGCGCGCAGCGCGATTCGGGCCCACAGCGGCCCCACCATGAACATCGCCAAGCCGCCGATCAGGTCGCCGCCGTACTGCGCCATCCGCACGTTGTCCGGGATGATCATCACGGCGAAGAATGAGATCAGCGAGGTCAGCAGCAGGCTGTAGATGAAAATGACGAAGCCGGTGCGGAGCAGGTTCTTGAGCTTGGGCGCCTCGATCTCGCGATTGATCTGAGCGAGCGATTCTTCACCCGACATCGCGAGAATCGAATGCCCGAACGCGATCAGAATCCCGATCGCACCGATGGTGCGCACCGCCGGAAGGTTCCTGAGCCAGCCCAGCGAGGTGTCAGTAAAGCGTAGCTCCAGCGGCGGCATATGGCAGCCGCGCGCGTACAGCGTCAGCCCGCACCATACGATCATCATCACGCCCATCACGGTCGTGACCTGCATGATGCGCATCGCCTTTTCGCTGGACTCGTGGATCCCGAGAATGTTCTGCCACCAGAAGTAGATCGTCACGCCCACCGCGAAGGCGGCCGCAGTAAAGTCGGGCGGCAGCGCCAGGTTCAAACCGGCAAGCTTGAGCAGCTCGTTGATGAGGCCGGTCAGATATTGCCCAGCCGAGACCCCGCTTATCGGGCCGGTCAGGATGTAGTCGAACATCAGGGCCGATACCGACACTTTCGCCAGCGTCGAGCCCATCGCTTCCTTCACAACCCGATAGACGCCGCCGCGCGTGAACATCGAGCACGACTCGACGTACACCGCACGCACCGCGTACGAGAACAACATCACCGCCAGGATGAAGTACGGCGCCGAGCGCCCGACCGCGGTCTCGACGATTCCGCCGATGTAGTAGGCGGTCGAGGCGAGGTCGCAGAGCACAATCGCTGACGCTCTCCAGAAGGAGATGAACGTCAGCATCCCGGTCGTTATCACGATTACACGGGTCCGCTTACCCGGCGATGCGGCCGCTTCGGCCGCGCGCGCCGCCTGCGCGCGCGCGCTCGCTGAATCTGCTGGCAAAAGTGAAAACCCCTTCCCCCCCCGGACCCGGTAGTCCCTACAACTCAAGCAGCGCCCGTGCCACGCCCTGAGAGGCGGCAAACTCGGCCCTTTGTTCCCGCAAGTTCGTGACGCATTGCAATTTGAACGGCGGATGGCATTGCGATATGCACGAGGCCGCGGCTTTGCGATAACTTCCCGTCGAGCCGGGGTCTCAACAAACCCGACAAGCGCGCAAGGCTGGGCTTTACTGGTGGTTCTTGTGGAACTACCAAACTCAACATTGGCTCCCGAACTATTGGAGCACTGCGACTTTCGTCGGACAGTCTCGTGGCCGTGACGGCAGCGCCATTTTTAGGCGCAGCCGCGAGAGGCCCGAGCTTGATTCGCGGCGGCGGGCGGGCGTTACAATGCTGGCATGAGCAGCAACGCGGGCGGCACCGGCGGCCTTCGCCGCCTGTGGTGGTCGCTCGCGGGCCGCGTCTGGACGACCAACCTGGTCCTGGTGCTGCTGATGGCGGCGCTGGGAGTGCTCGCAATTTCGCGGCTGTCGGTACTGGAGCGCTCCGTCAACCGGGTGCTGTCGCGCAATTATCGCTCGATCGAGGCGGCCCAGGGGATGATGGCGGCGGTGGCGGGATCGAGGACCGGCGATCTGACGCCCGCGCAGGCCGAGGCACAATTCAATCGATGGCTCGAGGTCGAGCGGCGCAACCTGAGCGAGCCGGCTGAGGATCGTATCGCCACGGCGATTGCCGCCGACGGCGCAAAGTTGTTCCACTCCGTCTCTGCCGCGGACTCTCGCGAGCGGATCAAACGGATTCAAGACCAGCTCGCGGAGCTGATCGCGCTCAACGAACACGCGATGTTCAGCGCGGATCGCCACACGGTCAAGGTGGCGCGCGCGCTGCGCACCGAGGAATTGGCGATCGCAATACTGGCGGTGGCCGTGCTCGCGGCCTCCAGTTATGTCTTCGCCCGCACGCTCGTGATGCGTCCGCTCGAGCGCCTGCTGGGAACCCTTCGCCGGATTGACACCGAGCGCTCGCTGCGCGCGATGTCGCCGCCGCCACGCACCGCCGAGCTGGCGGCGCTGGCCGACGAATTCAACGCGATGGTCGGGCGGCTGCAGCGCGGATATGCCGCGCGCCTCGGCGAGCTGGACCGCGAGCGCTCCAAGACCGCCGCGATTATCGAAAGCGTCGAAGACGGCCTGATCGTGCTCGACCACCAGGGCGCGATCGTACATATCAACGAGGTCGCGCGCGCGATCCTGGACCTGGAGGGGGAGGGACTCGTCGGCTCCGGTCTGGAAAAGCTCGGCGAGACCAGCCCGCACGTGGCGCGCCTGCTCGCGGCGCGCAGGGCCGAGAGCGCCGACGGCGCCGCGCCCGCCGAGTTCAAGCTGTTCATCCGCGGCCGCGATCACACCTACCTAAGCCGCGAGCTGCCCTGGACGGGTCCCAGCGGCGAGCCGCTCGGCACCATCATCCTGCTCCAGGATGTGACCTTCATCCGCGACCAGGAGCTTGCGCGCACCAATCTGATCGCGACCCTCTCGCACGAGCTCAAGACGCCGCTTACCTCGCTCGCGATTGGCGCGGAGCTGCTCGGCGAGTCGGAGAGCGCCGAGATCGGCCGCCGCCAGCGCGAAATTATCGCCACCATCCGCGACGACGTTGATCGCCTGAATGCGATCGCGGGCGACCTGCTCGACGCCTCGCGCACCACCGCGGCGCGCATCGGCGTGGAGCGGCGCCCGATCGTGCTCGACCGCATCGTGCGCGAGGTGTGCGCGCCGTTCAAAATGCAGGCCGATGAAAAAAAGATCGAGCTCGAAGTTCTGGTCGGCGAGCATCCCATGCCGATCTGGGGCGATCCGATCAAACTGCCGTGGGTAATCACCAATCTGATCGGCAACGCGCTGCGCTACACGCCCGCCGGCGGGACGATTACGGTTGCGCTTCAGTCCGGCGACAAGACCGCCCGGGTGATCGTGAGCGACACCGGGCCGGGTATTCCCGAGCCGATCCTGCCAAAGATTTTCGAGCCCTATGCGCAGTTCCCCGACGACCCGGCACGCGCCGGCTCGGCCGGCCTGGGACTGTACATCGCCAAGGAGATCGTCGAGGCTCACAACGGGCGGATTTTCGTGCGGAGCACGCGCGGCAAGGGCAGCAGCTTCATCGTCGAGATTCCGCTCAGGGAGGAAGTGCTTGGCTAGCATCCTGGTGGTCGATGACGACCGCAACATCCGGCGCATGATGGCGGCGACGCTCGAACCCGTCGGCCATCGCGTCACCGAGGCCGAAACCGCCGAGCAGGCCCTGGAAGTCCTCGCCCGCGGGGGCATCGAGATGGTTATCTCGGACATCAGGATGGCCGGGATGGGCGGGTTCAAGCTGCTCGACGAGGTCAAGCGCCTTAGGCCCGCGATCCCGGTAATCATGATGACGGCGTACAGCTCGATCCCGGACGCGGTGGACGCGATGCGCCGCGGCGCCGCCGACTATATCCCCAAGCCGTTCAGCGCCGAGCACATCCGGCAAGTGGTCGCGCGCACGTTCGAGCTGCACAAGCTTCGCGCCGAGAATCGCAGCCTGCGCACCCGGCTCGACTGGCTCGGCGGTCCAAGCCTGTTCCTGACGCTGGGCCCGCAGAGCAAGAAGATCGAAGAGACCGCCGCCCAGGTCGCCGCGAGCGACGCCGGGGTGCTGCTGACCGGCGAGAGCGGCACCGGCAAGAGCATCCTCGCCCGCCATATCCACGAGTTGAGCCCGCGCAAGGACGGACCGTTCGTCGAGGTCGCCTGCACCACGCTCAGCGAGCATCTGCTGGAGAGCGAGCTGTTCGGCCACGTCCGCGGCGCCTTTACCGGCGCGATCAAGGACAAGCCCGGACGCTTGGAAGCGGCTGAGGGCGGAACGGTGTTCCTGGACGAAATCGGCGATCTCACGCCCGAGCTTCAATCCAAGCTGCTGCGGTTCCTGCAGGACAGGACTTTTGAGCGGGTGGGCGGCTCGGAGACTTTGAGCATCGACGCGCGCATAATCGCGGCGACCAACCAGGGCCTGGATCAGGCGGTCAAGGAAAAGCGCTTCCGCGAGGACCTGTATTACCGCCTCAACGTGATCGAGATCCGCGTCCCGCCGCTGCGCGAGCGGCCCGGCGAGATCGTGCCGCTGGCGGAGCACTTCGTCGAGCAAGCCTCGCTAATCCATCACAAGCCCGGGCTTGCTCTGACGCCCGAGGCGCGCGCGGCGTTGGCCGCCTATTCATGGCCGGGCAACGTCCGCGAACTGCGCAACGTGATCGAGCGCGCCGTGATTCTGAGCCGCGGGATCGAGATCGCGCTCCCGGATTTTCCCGACAAGATCGTCGCCGAGCCGCGCCGCGCCGACGCCGGCCTGACGCTCGAGGAGCTGGAACGGCGGCACATCGAGACGGTCCTCGAGCAGGCGGTAACGCTCGAAGAGGCGGCGGAGATGCTCGGCATCAACGTCGCAACGCTCTGGCGCAAGCGCCGCAAGTACGGGCTGGACTAGGTATGAGCTGGGGATAGAAGTATGCTCAAGATGATGTTAACGAGCGCCTTTATTGCCGTGTCCTGTGTGTTCGCGTCATCGCCGTGGGCGGCGCAGCAGGACTTGGCGGCGGCCGATTGGTCGGTTAAATCTCCGTACAGCCTGGCGACCAACCCGCCGTCCGATGACGCGATGCTAGCCTTGTTGAACAAGCTGACACCTTATGGAGAGCTTCACCAGAAGGACACTATATGCTCATCCCGCTTCGCTGATCTGCGCCGTTCGGGCAACCTGTCATTAGTTGTCTCGGTTGGAGACGGAAGGTTTTGCTATCCTTCGATAATCGACAAAACGGCATCGGGATTCGAGCACTATATGTTCCAACCGCATACGGGCATCGAGAAAATCGAGGACTTGGCGGGGAACGGCAATCTTGAGGTGATCGTGGACACGGGTTTCACAGGATACTATGGGGTCCACCACTGTGAGGCTTTCTGGCCGGTGATATACGCCTGGACCGGCAGTGGTTACACCGACGTAAGCAGCCAGTACAAAGGATATTACGAGCAGCAGCTCAAGTCTCTGAACGCTTTACCTTCCGCCATTGAACAAGCGCAAGCGCCGGCGGCCGGTCAGGCGCCGGAGCATGGGCCGACGATCATGGCTCCGGTTCCCCCGCTTGTGACGGGGACTTCCTCCAGTTCTTCGAACGGTATTCCGATGAGGCCAGTGGCTGTCCCCACCCCTGAGGCACCCTCATCGCCAGCCGCAACTCCAGCCGCGATTCCTAAGCTCGCGAACGACTGCACGGAGGCGGAGGCGGGAAAGATTGAACGCTTTCTGGGCATCTCGCGGGACGCCGGGATGAGCGACGCGATCAAATGGGCGAACAGCGATGACTCCAACAGGCGCGACTTCGCCGCCGCCGTGCTAGCGGATATCGGGACCCCGGATGCGATCGAATATTTGCGAAGCTTGAGCAATGACACCAATCGAGAGGTAGCGGGCACCGCAAAAATTTATCTTGAGGCCGTAGGACGAGGACCGGCCTTGAACACGGTCCAACGGGTGCCGCTTGCCGAATCGCCCCCGAAGTAGGCATTTGGGCCGCCCTTCAAGTCAAATCATCGGAGCCTTCTGGACCTCGACTCAGCACCGGATTGATCCGTGCGCTTGCAGACCGCGGTTGCTGGTGCGAGCCTGAGCGGAACCCAAGATGGCAATCCCGCGCCCAATCCCGGTTGTTTGCCTGGCATGGCCTGCGGATGTCCGGCTTGAGGAGGGGAATAAATGATTCGGACCTGCGGGGATTGCTCGCGCCAATAATGGCATGAACAAGATAACAGCCGTTGTTGTTGCGTTTGGCTTGGCCTGCCAATTATCGTCATCCGTACGGGCCCAAACCGCCGCTGCCTCGCCCGTATTGCGCGGCCCATAGATTACCGAACGTATGCCGCCACTGCGGGCGCGCTACGTCGCGCGGCAAGCATTTCATTGGCACGGCGAGTGCGTCCGGGCGCGGAAGTCAATCACGAAGATGATCAGAGCAACGCCGCAGTGGCGACCTCATCCACCCTTGCAGCTCCGCTTGCTCAACGTGGCCGGCCGCACCGCGCAGAGATCGGGCTTCGGGCGCCCGACGCCCCTCGAACCCGCAATCAAAACCCGCCCGGTTCCGCACGCCGCCGGCAACTGTCGATGGGAAACGGTTGGGGAAATCAATCGCGACGGGGCGAGCCTGATGACATTGACGGCCTCGACTTGGCCGCCGACCCCTGTTAAGAATTCGTGCGTGACAAGCCCACGATTTTCTTGATTCTCCTGAGCCAAAGCCGTTAGTGTCCGAGGACTGGCAGATTTTGAAAGCTCACCGTAATCCAGGCAGGAGGGCGCAGGCGATGGGGAGCGCGGAAGAGGATCGGACCGAACTCCTGGAGCTTCTTCGGAAAACCTCTGTTCATTCTGCGGAGGGGGAGTCGTATAGACTTTCGTCTGGGGCCAAGAGCAGTTGGTACGTTGACTGCAAGATGGCCATGTCACTCCCGCGCGGCCGTGCGTTGATCGGGAAACTGATTTTTGACCGCGTTAAGGGCGATGATTTTGACGTGGTTGGCGGCTTGGCGATCGGCGCATATCCGATTGCCACTGCGGTTTCCGACGCGATTTACGAACAAACGGGGAAAAGTGTCCGCGCCTTTGTCGTTCGCAAGGAAGCGAAAAGGCACGGGCTCAGGAAAATGATCGAAGGTCAAATTCGCGAGAACGATCGCGCCCTAATCGTTGATGACGTGGTTACTGCGGGCGGGTCCGTGATCGAAGCGATCACCCAAGCGCGTAAGGAAGGGCTCCGGGTTTCGAGAGTAGTCGTGCTGGTTGATCGCGAGGAGCAAGAAGGCAGGCAGAAGATAGAAGCTCAAGGGGTGCCTTTCGAGGCTTTGTACACGCTCGCAGAGTTGCTGAAGCAGGAATCGGATGGCCACACCAAAGGACAGGATGCGCGATCTGATCCGTCAGGGACTAAGCGGCAGCAATCTGCGCGTACTGCATCAGCTCGCTGAACAGCTCTTCCATCAGAAGCCGATTCTCTTTGGCAGTTTGCTCTTCATTTTCCGTGCTCTTGGCGATGAGTACGAAGCTCATGATGCCGTGGACACGGCTCGTTTCAACCAAGTCAACCAAGCCCTCCAACGGCCGCTGCTGGATGCCTTGGACGCAGAACATGACGGCCCGGCTAAGCTGATGGATCGCCTTAATATCCTGCACACGGAATTCTTCAAGTTGTAGGCTCTGCACGCGTTTTGACTCTCCGATTCCAACTCGCCGTATAGACCGAACGGCCTTCCGCTGCAAGGTTTTAGCCGGTTTTGGTCCACGGCCTTCCCAGCGGCGCCGGGAGGAGTGGAAAAACCGGTTTTGCGTCTCGCGGACACGCAACGCCCGGAAATGCCCCTTCTCCCGAGCACTTGCGCGGATACTCTGTTGTGAAAATAGCGGCTCATGCGACTCTTGTGTGGAAGGGCCGGCGAGCCGCCGGCCCCCACTTCAAGAAATCTGTTTTGTCTGAAGTGGGAGCGGGCGGCCTCGCCCGCTGCTTCTGGCAGTTCACAGGCAGAGCCACGGCCTTGACCCTTTCCCCTGTCTCATTTCCATCCCGGCGCGGGTGAGTCGTAGACCCATCGAAACTCCCATGCGCTCCAGCGTCGTCATCGAAATCTGCTTCGCTCTGCGCTCGCCTTATCCCGCCGGGGACGGCAGCGCCGTGATCCTGAGCCGCGGGATCGAGATCGCGCTCCCGGATTTTCCCGACAAGATCGTCGCCGAGCCGCGGCGCGCGGACTCCGGCCTGACGCTCGAGGAGCTGGAACGGCGGCACATCGAGACGGTCCTCGAGCAGGCGGTAACGCTCGAAGAGGCGGCCGAGATGCTCGGCATCAACGTCGCAACGCTCTGGCGCAAGCGCCGCAAGTACGGGCTGGACTAACGGCTTGCGGTGTGCAGGGTGATGGCCGCTAAGCCCTGGGCTTCGCAGTCCGCTTGCCTGCTGCGCCGCGCCGGCGGCTCTTTCGCTGACGCCTGGGGATTCGCCGTCGCATCTCGCGAACCAGTTTCACTATTTCCTCGGCTGAGAACGCGGTATCGACGGCAGGAACGTCGAGGGGAGAACGTCGCGGCCGTTCAGGCTGGATCACGAACATCTGCCCGTCTCGTCGCTTTACATGAACCGCACCTTCGCGCCGTGCCTGCTCGAGAAGGAAAGCGAACCTTTGTCTCGCCTCAGAAAAAGTGTAGACGGCCATCGCTATACCTCGACGGCCTCTACTCCGGCCCGACCGGCGGCCTTAAGCAGAGCTGCGTCGAGCGAAACCAGGCCGCATCGATGCTTCAATGCGCATGCGATCACGTACGCGTCGTAAGCGTAGATGTCGAGAGCACTCGAAAGTTGCAGCGCTTGCGCCAGGCCAACTTCCGAAAACCGGATTGGAATCCGGCGGTACGCGTCAACTGCGCGCTGAGCCTGTCGCAGCGTCAGGCGTCGCCGTTTGAACATGGCAGAAAAGGCGTTGCCCACCTCCCAATGAACCGATGGAGGGGCGAGCACGTCGACGCCGGTTGTGACCCTGATTAGCGCTGCGCGGTGCGCTTCGCCTACCAGCACGGCCACAATAGCAGACGTGTCGATGACCAGTTCCACCATTGGTACAATTGTACAACCTCATCCCGCTCGGTTACAATAACTCCAGGGCGGCGCGACCAGACTTGGCCGCCGCCGATTGGTCGGTCAAGTCTCCGCACAGTCTGGCCGCCAACCCGCCGCCCGATCACGGCGGCGTCGCTGTCCGCATCGTGAATAAAGGCGTTCAGAGCAGGGCGGGCAGTCGCCATCCTGTTATGCCGATCTACGCAAGGCGGCGTGTCGGACAAAGGCTTGGCCGCCGGCCGCCGCGTCATACGGCTGTGCCCAAGCACGCGTTCCGGGCGAAGGCGACACAAGGGTGCTTCCAGGCGATCGCCGTCGCATTGCTATCAAGGCCGGTTTCATTGTAGGTTTGCAGTCAGGCGCCTCAAGGGGGAAGGAGGCAAGAGCGATCATGTCTGACCTCGCGTTGCTCGACCGGGCCTTCGCCAACATCATCCAGCGCTTTGTTCGCACCGGGCAGGCACCTCACTACACCGAGCTGGCCAAGGAGCTTGGCCTCTCGATGGAGCAGGGGCGGGAGCTGATCCACGAGTTGTTCGCGCGCAATGTCCCGGGCTGGGTGCATCCCGGCACCGACTTAATCGCCTCCTTTGCGCCGTTCAACAATCAGCCCACCCAGTATCGCATCACCATCGACGGCCATCAGAAGTGGTTCGCCCAGTGAGGGTTTGAAGCGCTGGCGGTCCGCTGGCTATTTCCCAACCAGACGGTTCGAATCGATGCTCCGTGCCTGGACTGCGGCGAGCCGCTCGTGGTCGAGATGCGCGACGAGCAGACTCTTTCGGTGCAGCCCGATACGATGGTGGGCTATACTCACAGCCCGATCGGCGGTTCGCGCGAGGACATCCCCTTTCGCTGAGGGGGGATGAATCTCTTCCGGTCGGAAGAGCATGCGCGCCGCTGGAAAATGTTCAAGCCGGAGATGGAGAAAACTCTGCGGCCGGTCGCATTCTGGGCCGACCTGTTCAGCGAACAGTTGTTCCGCCAACGCGGCCGTCCCGACTACATGACCTGGCTTAGGGGCGACGAGGGCCGGCAGTCGATAGCGAGCCTGTGGCCGAAATTGCCCTGAACGGCGGGTGCTCCGGGTACGCTTAGGCGGAGCCCCCGCCCCAGCGCGCTGGGGAAGTGGAACAATGGCATCGGAGTTCAAGTATCTCTTCACCCCGATCCAAATCGGCCCGGTTACGATTCGCAACCGCATCTTCTCGCCGCCCTACGCCACCAGTATGCTCGAGGACGAGGCCCGCGGCTGGTGGGATCGGGTGGCCCATTTCCATGCCGAGCGCGCCAAGGGCGGGATCGGGCTCATCGTGATGTCCGAGGTCTGCGCCCATCCGGTCGCGGTGGCCCACCGGTTCACCCCGCTCGACGAACGGCATATCCCGCACCTGCGCAAGCTGACCGACATGGTGCACGCGCACGGCGCCAAGATCTTCCAGCTCATCCATAACCCGGGCCGCCACGCGCTGCCCGCCTATTCGCACCGTCCCACCTGGGGACCGTCGCCCACGCGCCGAGGCGCGGTGGCGATTACCCACGCGATGGACCATGACGAGATCAAGGAGATGGTGGCGAGTTACGCGCGCACGGCAAAGATTATCAAGGAGGCCGGCTTCGACGGGATTGAGCTGCAGGGCGCCCACGGTTTCATGATCGGCAGTTTTCTGTCGCCGGCCACCAACCTGCGCTCCGACGAGTACGGGGGATCGCTCGAAAACCGGATGCGCTTGCTCAACGAGATCCTCGTCGCTGTCCGTGAGCAGATCGGTCGCGATACGGTGCTGGGCTCCAGTCTCAGCATCGACGAACTCAACCCGCGTGGCATCACCGTCGAGGAGGGCCAGGAAATCGCGGCCCGGTTGGATTCGGGCGGGATGCTCGATTACCTCGCCGCGCGGGTGGGTGATTTCGCGGCCGTGCCGATCTGGATCGGCGACATGCGGGTCGCGCCCGGTGCCGCAGTGGCGTTCGCTGCCGCGGTAAAGCGGGTGGTCAAGATGCCGGTGCTGACCGTGCTCCGGATAAAGGACCCGTTCCATGCCGAGCGGATACTGGCCGAAGGCCAGGCGGACATGGTGGGGATGGGACGCGCAACCCTGTGCGATCCGGAATTGCCGCGCAAGGCGGAAAGTGGGCGCGCTGAGGAAATCCGCTATTGCATCTCCTGCAACCAGGGCTGCCTTGGGCGCTACGACCAGGGTCTCACCATCGAATGCGTGCTCAATCCGGCTGTGGGGCTTGAGCGGGAGCTGGGTGTGGGGAAGATTCCGCCGGCCCAGCGCAAGAAGCGAGTGCTCGTGGTGGGAGGAGGACCCGCAGGACTCAAGGCGGCCGAAACTGCGGCCTTGCGAGGTCATGAGGTCGTTCTCCTCGAGCGCGGACCGGAACTCGGCGGTCAGATACTGATCGCCTGCCGGCTGCCGGGACGCGAGGAGGTGGCGGAGGCGACCTCCCATCTGGTGAGCGAGTGCCACCGCCTCGGCGTCGAGGTCCGCCTCAACACCGAAGCAAGCGCGCAAGCGATAGCCGAGTTGCACCCCGACGCGGTTGTTATCGCAACCGGTTCGGCTCCCGCCGCGCTTCCGTACAAGTCCAACGAACGGGTCAGCGTCTTTCATGCCGTGGACATCATTCAGCGCAAGGTCGAGGCGGGAAACGTGGCGGTGGTATTTGACGGCGGGGAAGGTCATTGGAAATCCTGCGGCACCGCGGAACTGCTCGCGCAGGAAGGAAAAAAGGTGACGCTGGTAACGGTTCGCGCGTCTGCCGGGTGGGACCTCCCCGGCAACACGGTGCCGCCCTTTTACCAGCGGATGGCCGAGCGCGAGGCCACCATCCTGCCGTTCACGGCCGTGACCCGCGTGACGCCTGAGGGCGTCGTCGTGCGCGACATTTTTTCCCGCCGCGAGCGCGTGCTCGCCGCCGACTCGCTGGTCTATGCGGGAGACAACGACGTGTGCGACGGACTTTACCGCGAGCTCAAGGGCAAGGTGCCCGAGCTGTACGCGGTGGGAGACTGCATCTCCCCGCGCAAGATCGACGCGGCAATTCGCGAAGGGTTTCTCGCCGCGCTCAACCTCTGAACCCGGGGCCTGCGTCAGGCCGGGAGAAAGCCGCAAACCGGCGCAAGACGCGTCCCACAGGCAGGAAGGGGCGGGGCAGATTTGACGGCCGCGACAGAAACCGCCGATTCAACCGCCGGCGAGGTTTGGGCGTTTCTCGAGACCTCTGGCAGTCGCCTTCACCGGACCGCCACCAGAATCGCGGCGGAAACCGCCAGAGTCGCGCGCCTGGTCCGCCAAAGCCCGTGCGGTATCGCCGTTGCCGCTTCCGGCCAAAGCCTCGCCGCCGAGCTGAAAAACTTCGGCCTTGAAAGAATCTACGTCCTTGACCCCGGCAGGGCTGCACAGTTGACCCCCGATGCGTATGCGCAGGCGGTGACGAGCGCGGTTTTAAGGCGCAAGCCGGGGTTGCTGCTGTTTGCGGCGACAGCAATCGGGAACGACGTTGCCGCCAGGGTCGCCACCCGGTTGCGAACCGGTTTCATCTCCGACTGCGTGGATTTCGTCCGAGAAGGCGAGGGGCTGTGCGCCCGCAAGGCTGTTTATGGAGGCGACGCTCATATGACGTTGCGCTGGCTGTGTCCGCCGCCGTGGGTCGCGACGGTGGACGCGGAGGCGGTGGATGCGATCGAAGACCCCAACCGCCCCGCTGCGCAAGTGATCGAAGACTACGTGGCGCTTGCGCCGGCGCGCACTGAGCTCGTCCGGCGCTGGAAGGTAGACCCGCGCCAGCTCGCACTCGGGGAAGCGAGTTTCGTCGTCGGAGTGGGCCGCCCCGTCATCGCCCGCGCCCGGGAACTGAGCCGGCTTAAACAGGCCGCCGAATCGATTGGCGCCGTGCTGGGAGCTTCACGGCCGGTTACCGAGGCGGGGCTGATGGCGAAAGAGAACCAGATCGGGATGAGCGGGAAATGGCTCGGCGCGGACGTCTATATTGCCTGCGGGATTTCCGGCTCGGCCTATCACATGATGGCGGTGAGGAAAGTACGCCATCTGGTCGCGGTCAATATTGACCGCAACGCCCCGATCTTCAAGTCCGCCGAACTCGGAATTGTGGCCGACCTTTTCGAGCTGCTGCCTGCGCTCAGCGAGCTTGTAAAGACCACCGCATGACCACGGACGCGCGCGCGTGAAAATCGTCGTCTGTCTCAAACATATCATCGGGCTGCCTTCGTCCGGCTTTGCCGGCAGCGACGCTTCATTGCGCCAGACTCCAAATCCGCTCGATCTCAACGCCGTTGAGGAGGCTTTGCGGCTTCGCGCCGAGAGTGGCAGCGGCGAGGTGTTGGTCGTCACTGTCGGGCCCCCGCAGGCCGAACTCACGCTCAAACGGGCCATCATGATGGGTGCGGACCGGGCGATCCGGCTGTGGGACGAGCCAATGAGCGGGGCCGATTCGTTTCTCACCGCGGAAGTCCTCTGCCGAATTCTCAAGGCGACCGGTTTCGACCTCGTCCTGTGCGGAGCCCGCAGCGCCGACACCGGCAGCGGTGTGATCGGTGCGCTGCTGGCCGAACAATTGGACCTTCCCCTGATTGCTGGAGCGTTCGGACTCAAGTATGACGGCCGCGCAAACCGGATCAGCGCCGACAAGAAGCTCGAGCGAGGCATGCGCGAGACCTACGTGGCCTGCCTGCCGGCGTTGGTGACAATCGAACGCGGACCCAACGAGCCTCGATGGTACGGTGCGGACTGGGTTCACCGCCTATTGAAACACAAGGTCGAGTCGCGCGACCTGCGGTCGCTGGGAATGTCACTATCCGCGCAAAGCCGCCGGGTAGGCATCGTCGCGATCACACCTCCGCGTCCGAGGACCAAGCTCGGTGTTAACCTGGCTTCTCTTTCGCTTGAAGAGAAGCTCAGGTTGATGTTCGGACAGGTCCGCACCAGCGCCGCGCAAGCCTCAGCCGGCGACCGCCCGGAAGATGCCGCGAGAAAGATAAAGGAGCATCTCGACAAGTGGCTCGGCTAGCAGGTTGCGGAAAAACGAGCAATTAGCACGAGCTTGGGGTAACAGCAGCATCCGTGCGAAAATATACGGTAAGGGGCCTCCGAAACGGGCGTTTGGCGTAGTTCTTGGCGCGGAAGGCGCCGCTTTCGGTCTTTGGGGCGGGCTCCGTGCGTGAAATCATTGCGTACGACACTCGAAACGTCAAAGACCTCGAACGCAGCGGTGTGCGTTGCCTGAACCCGTTTGAAGATACGCGGCCCCGGGCGCCGGGGAGGACGGCGGCGTCAGGCGCCTGACTTGGAGTTCAGTTTTGCGAAGAAGGCCTGGATGCGCTTGTAGTTGACGCCGAAGTCGCCGATCCCGTCGCGCGACTTGGACCTCATGTCGATCACGCTGCCCGAACCGTCCTGGGCCGGGCGGACCCGGATCACAAAATCGTCCTGGAAGTGGAACAGCGACGATGTCGCGAATCCCTCGAGCGTGTGCTTGTCGCGATCCTCATGAATCTCCCAGCCCGGCATCTCCTTCGCCGCCGCTTCCACCTTCTCGAAGGCCTCGTCCGGAGCCGATCTGAGGATCAACGGCTCGAGCCGGCCATAACCGGCGGTCTGGCGCTCGGCGTTCCTGGCCTTGTCGTACTTCATGTCGCGCCCGGGGTTCAGCTCGGCCGCGTGAACGAACTCGGGCGGATCGTCGATGTTGGTGGTGATGTCGTTGATGGGCGGATACCCGTGCGAGCCCAAAAAAATCAGAATTACCGGTGTCGCGATCGCCAGCGCGACCACGGTCCCGAATATCGCCCGCGGCCGCACTGCCGCGCGCTGCGGCGAGCGCGTGGCGAAAATGCCGATCACTCCGAGTATGAAGGCAATGATGCTCAGCAGGAATCCGAGCAGGAAGGCCTGGAAGCCGAAGAACGGCACCACCAGGTAGAAGTGGGCGCCCAGGATGCCGACTGCCACCATCACCAGCGTAAGGATCGCGTCGAAGAAAGACAGCCAGGCCGGAATCATGCTTTTCTTGCTCCCGCCTGCGGCAAGTCCGCCGCCTCATACCCTGATCCCGCTCGCGACGAACTGCGGCAGGACGAACAGGTAATTACCACTCTCGATCGCAGCGCCGATCTCATCAAGCCATCGCTCGACCTCGGCGGCTTCGACCTTGCCCGAATCCATAGCGTAGCGGGCAAGGCTCGCCCTCAGCATCGGAAGCGAGCGCCCGGCGACGTCCGCGCCGGCAAAGACCTCGAGCTTCACGTCGGCAAGGCCGGCGGCCCGAAAAAGCCGGTAGAGCTGCCGGCCGATGCGCGGCTGCTTGATCGCGATCGACTTGGCCGCCGCGAAGATCCGGTCGGTCCGCTCGCGCGATTGCGGCCCGATATCGAGCGCGATCATGTCCCAATCGCTGTCGCTCGCGGTCACGATCCCGCCCCTGACCGACACCCTGACCATCTCGGCAACCGTGTCGGCAGCCGAATCGACATACTCGAGCACGTTCTTGCAGAACACCCGGTCGAAGCCGGCGCCGTCGAACGGCAGCGGTGGAAAGGCCGAGCATACGAACTCGGCGGCAAGTCCCTCCCGGCGGGCCCGCTGCTCGGCGGCCCTGACGAAGTCCGGATTGATATCCACTCCCGTCACCCGGCCTGAGGGCCCGACGCGACGCGCGATTTCAAAGCTGGTGTGCGCGGGTCCACAGCCCACGTCCAGCACCTTGAGTCCGGGCTTGAGCTCCAGCGGCTTGAGCAGCGGTTCCATCGCGGGATGGAAGCCGAGTATCTGGTCGTAGGCGGCATGCCGCGCGGGATCGATGTCTATCCAGTGCTGCTTGTAGTAGGGATTCGTCACGTTATCGGCTCCGCTCGGTTCGATACCTCAAGTCAGGCGCTAACGCAAAGAGTTATTTTCCCGAAACCCGGGCTGCGCGATCGCAAAAGGCCCTAAATCTGAAGTGGGGCGGGCGGCCCCGCGCCGGTGGTGACTGCCCGCCTCCGCATGCGCCGCGGGGAGGAGTCGACAGTCTCCAAGGGCAGGAGAGGCGAGGGTGGAGTTTCCTTGCGATGCCGGATTACTGATACGAGGGTCGAGCCGGGATCAGCCTTTGACATTGGCGGCCGGGAAGCCCACTCCCGCCGCGGTCGGAAGCGTCGGGGCCTCGGGCTGCGCGGCGGGTGCATTCCCCGCGCGGTCGAGGATCTCGGCTATCGCGGCGAGCAAGACGCCCCGCTTCACCGGCTTGGCGACGTGCGCGTCGCATCCCGCCTCGAGGCTCTTTGCCGCGTCCTCTTTGAGCGCTGAGGCGCTGAGCGCGATAACCGGCGTGCGCCGCATGCCGTGCTCGCTCTCCCACTTGCGGATCTCCCGCGTCGCCCTGTAGCCGTCCATCACCGGCATCTGGATGTCCATGAGGACCAGGTCGTAGCGACCCGAGATGAACTTGCTCACGGCGATTTCGCCGTCTTCCGCAGTCTCGATCTGATGGTGTTCCTTCTTGAGGTAGGCCTGGACCAGCAGGCGGTTGTCAGGCGAGTCCTCGGCCAGCAGGATGCGCATCGGCGACCTTGTCGACAGGCGCGGATGCGCCGGCGCCTGGGCGACCGGGACCGGCGGCGCGATTGCGGCCGAGCCGCTCGCCGCGGCTATCGCCTTTGCGATGGCTTGGTAAAGCTCCGCACGGCGGATCGGCTTGAGCAGACGGGCATGAATGCCAAGCTCATGCAGCGGGGCAGTCCCGAGGCTGAAGTCGTCCGAGGTTACCATCAGGGTGATTACGCGGCATCCCGCGTGGCCCGCCTTGATCCGGCGGGCCACCTCGATCCCGTCCATCCCGGGCATCCGGCAATCCAGCACCAGCAGGTCGTAGGGCTTTGCGGCTGCGGCCGCACGCGCCAGCCGGGCGAGTGCCTGCTCGCCGCTCTCGACCTCCTCCACCTCCGCGCCTGCGGCGGACAGCATCTCGCGCAGGATCAGGCGATTGACCGGCGTGTCATCGACGATCAACGCGCGCAGCCCCTTGAGGTCGATCGCCTTGTCGGGCGAATCCACCGGGTTGGCCTGCGCGGCCTGGACGCCGAGCCGGACCGTGAAATGGAAGGTGCTGCCCTTGCCAACCTCGCTCTCTACCCAAATCCTTCCACCCATCAGCTCGACCAGCCGCCTGGCGATCGCCAGCCCCAGCCCGGTGCCGCCGTATTTTCGGGAGATCGAGGATTCCGCCTGTGTGAAGGTGCCGAAGATCCTGTCGAGATGGTCTGCGGCAATGCCGATTCCGGTATCGGCGACGGAGAAATGGAACAGACCCGGCCCGCCCTGGCCGCAATCCACGGTCACGATCACCGAGCCCTTGTCGGTGAACTTGATCGCGTTGGCAATAAGGTTGGTCAGGATCTGGCGCAGGCGCATCGGGTCGCCGACCACGTCGGTCGGCACCCCGGGCACGATATGCGCCGCAAGCTCCAGGCGCTTGCCGTGGGCGCGTACCGCCAGGGTCTCGCACACCCGCGCCGTCAGCTCGTTGAGATCGAAGCCGGCCTGCTCCAACTCGACCCGTCCCGATTCGACCTTGGCAAGGTCGAGGATGTCGTTGATCAGGTCGAGCAGCGTGTTGCCGTTGTTGATCATGACCTCGAGATACTTGCGCTGCTCCGCATCGAGCCTGGTCTCGGCCAGCAGATCCGCCATCCCGAGCACCGCGCTCATCGGGGTGCGGATCTCGTGCGACATGCTGGAGAGAAACTCGGACTTGGCGTGCGAGGCCGCCAGCGCGGCTTCCCGCGCCTCGATCAGCTCGCGCTCGGTCTGCTTGAGGACCGAAATGTTGCGCGCGATGGTCACGCAACAGGGATGTCCGTGGAGCTGCACAAGCTTGCCCGAGAACAGCACCGGCACCGAGCCGCCGTCCGGGCGGTTGAACAGTACCTCGATGTTCCTGGCCTCGCCGTTCTTCCTCAGCTCGTCGGCATACCGCTCGAGCTGGTCACCGTGCATGTATCGGCTCGACTCGCGCGAGGAGCGCCCGACGATCTCTTCACGGCTCAAACCCGTGGCCCGGATGAACTCGGGATTGACGTCGATATACTTCCCCGTCGCCAGGTCGATGATCGACACCGCATCGAGATTGGTGTCGAAGAGCGTGCGGAAGGTCTCTTCGCTGTCTTTGAGTTCGCGCTGGATTTTCTTGAGCTCCGAGATCTTCTGGCCGAGAATGACGGCGCAGCGTTGTCCTCTCAGTTCCACCATCGAGCCCGACATCAGGCATGCGATCGGGCGGCCGTCTTTTGAACGGAGCTCCGCCTCCATGTTGCGCACGCTGCCTCGGTCGAAGAGCTGGCGTACAAAGCGTCTCTTGGTCTGCGGGTCAACCCAGAAATTGAAGTCCTCGGAGGGCTTGCACATCACTTCGGCGCGGCTGTAGCCGAGCTCGATTTCAAATTCGCGATTGACGTCCACGAAGCGAAGGCCGGAGGCCGGCCGGCCGCTTCGCGCTCCGGCGGCCTGATGCGGCCGGGCCTCGGCCGAGGGTCCGGGCTGATACGCGGCCGCGTCGCCCAGCGCGTTTTCCGCTGCATAGTGCAGACGGAATGCTTCCTGGTCGGGATCGACGCCGGCTTCGTCCAGGCGCATGACCGCGATCATATCGAGCGTCGCGTCGAAGATCTTGCGCAGCGTCGCTTCGCTGTCGTTCAGCTTGCGTTCGGCTTCGTCGCGCTCGGCGGCAATGCGTCCGCGCTCCGCGATCTCCTCTTGCAGCCGCCTACGGGCCTCGCCCAGCGCCTCGGCCTGTGGCGACAGTTCCTGGCGCGCAGCCCACAACTGGTCGTCGCTCGCCCCGGGCCCGCCGATTCTGTGTGTGGAGTTCACCAAAGAGCAAGTCCCTGCAACAAACTGCGCCACCGCCCCGAGCGACGCATCTCGCCACGAGGATGGGAAGCAAGTCCGATGCCCGCCAGCCCCGGACATGAGCGGCGCTGAAGGGCGCGAAGATGTTCCACTCTCGAAGCTTGGCGAAGCGTTTCGAGACAGGAGCTTCCGGCAGCCGCCGCTGTGGCATCGCTGCGCTGTAGCAACGGCGCGACACCCGAATCGCAGATTGTCAACTGTGAGAGCGACCGAAAGGGCGTTTGTGAGGCAAACCAGCCTGCTCAGGCGAGGGAGTGACCAGCACCATTCCAGGCCCGCCACAACCTCGTAGTCGATCCCGAGCTTGTCGTGCAGGCACATCAGCGCATGGCAAAGATCGGGCGAGCCCAGCGCATAGCACTGGATGTAGGCGGCGGGCACGCTCGACTGGCCGACGCTTTGTGGAAGGTCCTTGTCGGTCACCAGCGCTATCGCACCGTCGTCTGTATCCGGTCAGGACCGCTCCTGAACCTATCCCCCATCCCCTTCCCCCAAAAGACCGCACGGGGCAGAAGACCGTTTACCGAGCTTTCATCCTTGAGCGAGAGCGAAGGACCTGCGGCGAAGCGATGAATCCCCGATCGCGCCTGACAGCCTGATTGTTGTTGACTTGCGCTATATCGGGCGATATATAATCCGGTACATCAAGCGAGGTACAACACGATGTACTGCGGGAGCCACAGATTCGCACGACGGCGCGCTTGGCACGACCTGGGAATCATGGGATTGCGCGCGAGGTTTTTCGGACCCGGCGAGGTCAGGCTCGCTCTGCTCTCGTTGATGTCGGACGGGCCGAAGCACGGCTACGAGTTAATGAAGACCCTCGAGGAGCGCTCCGGCGGGATCTATCGAGCCAGCGCCGGAACCGTCTACCCCACCTTGCAGCTTCTCGAAGATCAGGGCCTGGTGGTTTCGGAGTCGAAAGAAGGCAAACGCGTCTATCGTCTCACGGAGGCCGGGGTCGAGGAGTTACGCCGTCAGGACGAAGCGGTGCGGATGATCTGGCGGCGGGCCGCGCGATGGAACGACTGGCGCAGCGCCTTCGATCCCAACGCCGCGGAGATTCGCGGTCCGGCCGAGCGGCTGGTCAAGGCCGCCTTCCGAGCGGTTTCGGAGGAATTTGCCTCGGGCAAGCAGCTCGAGCAGGTACGCGAGATCCTTGAGCGCGCGCTGCGCGAGCTTCAGAATCTGCAATAGAAGCGCGCCGGGGCAGCGCACCATCTCGCGCGGTTCCTTCAGCATCCTTGGTGCCGCAGCAGGAGGAATGGGGAAGATGGCTAAGCAAGCGTCCAAGGGCAGGGCGGCCTCAACCGGATCGGGCGGCTCAGAGAAAGCGCGTGCTACCGCCGGCGGTAGGATTTCGTCGCCGATGCCACTGGTTGAGGACATGTGGGCCGCGTGGCGGACGTACGCGCTGGCCGCGGCATTCGAACTCGAGGTTTTCACGCATATCGCGTCGGGCGCCCAAAGTGCCGAAGCGGTTGCTGCCAAGGCGAATGCCAGCGCGCCGGCGATGCGCCGCCTGCTCGATGCGATGGTCGCGATGGGGTACCTGGGGCGCAAGGACGAGACTTACACGCTCTCGCCCCAGGCCGACACGTACCTGGTGCGCGGCCGCCCGCTTTACGCCGAGGGAGCGGCGATGATGGTGCGAGGGCTCTCGATGGGATGGTCGCAGCTGGCGGAAGTCGTGCGCACGGGACGCCCCTTTATGGCCGGGGGCGATCCGGAACGGCGCCGGCGGGAATTTTTCGCGATCTTGGTCAAGAGCATCTTTCCCACGAGCTACGCCGCCGCGAAAGCGGCAGCCGCCGCGATCCCCAGAGCACGGCGGGCAAGAATCGCATCGATCCTCAACGTCGCGGCCGGCTCGGGCGCCTGGTCGATCGCGTTTGCCGAGGCGATCCCGACCGCCCGTGTCACGGCGGTCGACTATCCCGAGGTCACGCCGATCACGCGCGAGTTTGCCCAGCGTCACGGGGTCGCCGATCGCTACGACTACCTCGAAGGCAATCTGCGCGAGCTCGATTTCGGCGGTGCGCGCTATGACCTCGTGATCCTCGGCCACATCGTCCACGGTGAGGGGCGCGAGCACGGCCGCCGGCTGATTGAGCGCTCGGCCGCAGCACTGCGCGACCACGGGATGCTGCTGATCGCTGATTTCATTCCGCGCGACGATCGCACCGGGCCGGCGATCCCGATGCTGTTCGGGCTTAACATGCTGATCGGCGCCCCGGAGGGGGACGTGTTCACGATGCGGGAGTATCGCGAGTGGCTAAAAGGTGCCGGCCTCAGGCAGATTCGGACGCTGCGCGCGCCCGCGCCCTCACCGCTGATCCTCGCGACAAAGTGAGCCGCGGCCGGTTCCCTCGGGCGTTGTTTCGGCGGCGCGCCGCGACCTAAGATCTGTCGTTCCCATGGACGGCACCGCAAGCGCCCCTGGCGGGCATCCGCGAGTCTATCTCGAGACCTACGGATGCCAGATGAATATCGCGGACTCGCAGACCGTGAGCGCGGTGCTGCGCCGCGCCGGCTACCTGTCCGCCGCGCGGCCCGAAGACGCCGACGTGATCCTGCTCAATACCTGCGCGATTCGCGAGCACGCGGAAGAGCGCGTGCTTGGCCGGCTGAGCGACCTCGCCCGCCTCAAGCATCGGCGTCCCGAGCTCAAGCTCGGGTTGCTGGGATGCATGGCGCAGCACAATCGCGCCGCGCTGATCGAGAAGGCGCCGTGCCTCGATCTGGTCGCCGGCCCGGACAGCTATCGACGGCTCCCGGAGCTTATCGGAAGCGCCGGCTTCGACCCGGCGGTCGACGTGCGGCTCGATCGCACGGAGACTTATGCCGATATCACGCCCGTTCACGAGCGCGGGGTGCGCGCCTACATTACCGCGATGCGGGGCTGCGACAGGTTCTGCGCCTTCTGCGTGGTGCCGTACGTGCGCGGACGCGAGCGCAGCATACCGCCCGAGGCGATCGTTCGCGAGGCCGGGGAGCTTGCGCGCCGCGCAGTCAAGGAGATCGTGCTGCTCGGCCAGACCGTCAACGCCTACCGTTTCGGCGCGCTGGAGTTCGGCGGGCTGCTGCGGATGGTCGCCGCGGTCGACGGTATCGAGCGGATACGCTTCACATCGCCGCATCCGAGCGACATGAGTGACGGAGTAATCGAGGCGATGGCGACCGAGCCCAAGCTGCAGCCCTACCTCCATCTGCCGGTGCAGTCGGGATCGGACCGGGTACTGGCCGCGATGGAGCGCGGCTACACGGTGGAGCAATACATAGCGCTGGTGGAACGTCTGCGCGCCGCAATCCCGGGCCTTGCACTCTCGACCGATATTATCGTCGGCTTCCACGGCGAGGAGGAGTCGGACTTGGAGGCGACGCTCGCGCTGATGCGCACGGTCGGCTTCGACTCGGCGTTCACCTTCAAATACTCGCTGCGCGAGCACACGCGCGCCTTTCGGCTGGGGGATTCGGTGAGCGAGGAGGAGAAGAGCCGCCGGCTTTCCGCCGTCATCGCGCTCCAGGAGCGGATCTCGCTCGCGCGCAACCGCGCGTTGGTCGGCGCGGAGTTCCCGGTGCTGGTCGAGGGCCCCGCCCGGCGCGGTAATGGGATGCTCGCCGGCAAGACCCCGCACTTCAGGACGGCGGTGTTCCCGGATCGCGACGGGATCCGACCCGGCCAAACCGTCGCGGTGCGCGTGGAATCCGCAACCGCGCACTCGATAGTCGGCTCGATCGCGTAGCGCCGCGCGTCAGCGCAGATACACTCGATTCGACAGGATCCACGGCCGTGCGCGACGGCAGGCCTCGACGCGGTATGCGCCGGGCGGCGCGTGCGTGTCGATCGGATCGTGGAGGTTGATCCCGACGATCTCGCCGCCCGCATCGCGCGCGCCGTTCAGATGATCGAGCGGCCCTGCGCGCCATCGACCGGTAGGCACGCGCCGGTGATCCAGCTCGCCCGCGGCGAGGCCAGCATCACGACCGCATAAGCGACCTCTTCGGGACGGCCGAGCCTTGCGGCGGGAAACTCGTGGGCGATGAAGTCGCGTTCGAACTCCGGGTTCTGCTTGAAGCGCCGCTCCCAGTTGCCGCCCGGATAGAGGATAGAGCCGGGCGCGATCGAGTTGACGCTGACGTTCCTTATAGCCAGCTCGCGCGCCAGCATCTTGGTAAACGAGATCAGCGCCGCCTTGGAGGCGTTGTAGGTGAGCGTGCCGCCCGCTTCGCGGCCATAGATCGAGCTGATATTGATGATCGCGCCGCCGCCGCGCTTTTCCATCTCGGCGGCGCATCGCCGCGCCATCCCCACCGCCGAGAAGAAGTTCAGCTCGAACGCTTCCCGCCAGGCCGACTCCGCCAGCTCCGCCAGCGTGCCGGGCTTGGCGCCGCCGGCATTGTTGACCAGGATGTCCACGCCGCCCAGGCGCTCGACCGTATTCGCGACCCATCGATCCATCTGCGCAGCGTCGGTAATGTCGGCCGCCTGCGCATGTACCTCGGCTCCGGCCGCGCGCAGCTCGGCGGCCGCGGCTTCGAGCGCATCCGCGCCGCGCGCGCAGATACTGAGCCGCGCGCCCTCATCGGCGAACGCCCGCGCCATCGCCCGGCCGAGCCCCCGGCTCGCCCCGGTCACCATCACGACCTTGCCCTTCAGTCCCAGATCCATGAACGCGCTCCTTGCCGATTGGTGGCCGGCTTGCTTCGCCATCGCGCCGGCATTTGAATCGCGATTATCATACCGCAGGCAGAGGGTGAACCCTGGACCTGCCAAATCACGCCGGCAATCCGGTTTCGATCCGCTCGCTCGACCAGGACGGATCGCAGGTTGACACCCTGCAAGGCGGGACCTAAGCTCGGTTGTCTAATCGGGGCGGACCGATGGAGGATTATGGAAATACGGGTCGAAGGCTCTCTGGACCAGGCGATGCGGGTGCTCAAGCGCAAGTTGGCCAAGAGGGAGTCTTCAAGGAAATGAAGAAGCGGGCTTTCTACGAGAAGCCCAGCGTCCGCCGCAAACGCAAACGCTCAGAGGCGCAACGCCGCCGGCGCAAGGAACAGCGCCGTCGCCGCGCGTCGAATTTCTAGCCGGCATTATCCAGCAGACTGCGGAAAAGGTTTCCGCAGCCTCCTCCCTTTCCTCCTTCGGCCTCGCTCAGGACATGCTTACCTTCCCTTGATCAGGGGGAGAAGCTTGAGGAAAGAGGCGCGCTTTACCTACCGAGCGGCGCGGCCGGCTTGCCCGCGTTGCGCGTGAAAAGAGCTAGGATTCGGAGCGCGCAGCCAGCCGCCACTGCGTGGCCGCAGATCTGTGCGGCACGGATGGGGCCGGCGGCGGGGCTTGGTTCTCTGCACTGCGCGAGATCGGACGCCAAGTGAGCACCATCTGCCGGTTGGCGGCGTAACAGTCGAGGTCGAAGTGTGAGAGACCGGCGGCCACCCGCGCGAGCCGGAAGCGTTCCACCGCTTCGCGCATCCCGTCTGGAACAAGTCGGCGAATAGCTTCGCCCATCGCCTCCTGTCCGCGGATGAAGGCGGGATTCAATTCGACCGCAAGGCACCCGGCTTCGCGATGGCGCGCCGGCGCATCCGGGCCGAGTCGTACCGCCACGCATCCAAGGCACAGCACGACGTGAGCCTGACCGGCAGGTATCCGGCCGAGCTCCTCGGTCAGCGGCGCGATTTTCACCGCGCACTCCGCCCAGGCCTCGCGCGCCCGTTCCGCCGAGAAGCGACGAATCGCGCGCGCCAACTCGCGCATCAGCGCCTCACCCGACCCGCTGCCCACGGCGAGGATTGAATCTCCCTCCACCCGGAGCATCGGGCTCAAGTTGTTGGCCAGAAAACTGCGCAGGTTGATCGGCAGCATGCCGTCGAGTTTCAGTCGGGGCGATTCGAAGACCAGAGGTACCGCGGTTCCGGAGGTGCGTTCGCTTGGCGATTCCACCACGGCCAGACCGCGCATCCAGTGAAACCGCCCAAGCGGCGTGGTGGCTCGGTTGGCGAGCCGCGAGGTGCTTGCCTTCCTGTGGACCAAGGGTCCGTGTCGCACTTCTATCTAGCCTCCCCCCGGCTGCGATACGTTTGCGCCCGGCCTGCCGACGGCTGCCCATAAAAGACTGCGGCGGGCTTCGAATCGCCCGCCGCCGGTTCATTCCTGAGGCAAACTTTGGCGGAGTCCAGAATATGCGCGCCGCAGCAATATCGGCGCGACGATCGCGGAAGGATTAAGAGCCCGCAAGCGGCGCCAAGCTCAAAGACAGCATGGCCTGCTGCTCGACAACCAGCGGAGCAAACTTGCGCCATGCGCAACGGCTCTTCCCGCTCAGCGCATCGGCCGGCTCAGCCTTCCTGCCCCGCCCGCGCCGCGCCTAAACCCAAGCTTCGGCTCGATGGTTGGCGCACGGTGCAGCGGCCCCAATCACTCCTCGTCACGCCCCCGCATCCGTGCGGCGTCTAACAACGCCACCTTGTGGACAAAGAGACCTTTAGCGCGCCGCACGAGTTGTGGCAACCATTCGACCGATCATTCAGATTTGAAGCCGGCTTGACAACTTTTGCACGCCGTGCCTTGCTTCGTCGGGCGCGCGATCCGGCTCTCCGCACGCCCGCTGTCAGTCAGGCAAACCTGCCCGCCTGCAGATGACGAAGGTCGGCGGCCCCGCCGCCGAAAAGACCCTTGCCACAATGGACCCGCAAAGTCTTATAATTCGTTAAGGGCCAAATCCGGACCGCAGAGGCAAGGAGATCGAATCATGGGAGCAAAGGTTTCCGAGGTCCTGAGGCACAAAGGTCATAATGTCGTCACTGTCGCGCCGCGCCAGACCGTCGCCTCGGTCGCCAAGGTGCTGACCGAGAATCGGATCGGAGCCGCGCCTGTGATCAACGAAGAAGGTCACCTGGTCGGGATAATCTCGGAGCGCGACATTATCCGCGGCATGGCGAAGTATGCGGAAGCAGCGCCGGCGCTCGCTGCCGAGGAACTGATGAGCCGTGAGGTCAAAACCTGCTCATCCGAGGACAAGCTAGTCGATCTCATGCAGGTGATGACGCTCCAGCGCATCCGCCATTTGCCGGTAGTCGAAAGCGGAGCATTGAAGGGGATCGTCAGTATCGGCGACGTCGTCAAGCAGTGTCTCGAAGAGGTCCAGGTCGAGGTCGAGCAGCTCCACACCTACATTCGCTCGCCGTAACGGACACGCTCCAGGATCACTGAACACTGATTGGGATTCGCACGTCGAATGCCGAATCGATTGCAATCCCGTCATTAACCGCCGGAAAAAACCTCCATTCTTCCAAGGTGGCAAGCAGAATCTGCTTGAGCCGCGGATTACCGGTTGGCTTGACGAGAGTTACCTTCACGGTCCCGTCGTTAGACACTATTCAGTTGGCCCACCCTCGCTTCGGTGACCCGCGATCTCGACGTGATACACGCCGGTCGCCAGACCACGCATGGGCCGCCGGCATCATTGCACCGCGATGGGAATTCGGAGGTCGAATTCGGACGCTACCGGAATGCCATTGCTGGTTGCGGGGGAGAATTTCCACGTTCGCAGGGTAACGAGAATGATCTGGTTCAGCCGCGGACTTGAAGTCGGTTGCACGAGCGTGACCTGAACGTGACCTTCACGGTCGACGACGAAATGGGCGATCGCGAGCGCCGAAAAAACGTTCTCGCGAAGATCGTCCGGGATCTGCGGAACCGGGGCATTCAGAGCGCGCGCGCCGACGCTCTCGGAGACGCCGCCCTCCAACGATCCCAGACCTGCGCCGGTCGCCTCGCTCTCACTCGGAACAGTGGCCCGCCCGGTAGCGATTCCCCCCGCCGAGGAAGCGGGAAGCGCGGCTGGTTCCCGATTTTGCGGCGCCTCCTGCGCCGGCGGAGGTGCGGTTTCCTTGCGCGGCTTGAGACGCGCAAGCTTGCGGGGCGCGGGGTGGAGTATCGGCGCAATAGGTATCGGTTTGGCCGGCTCCGCAGGCGGCGGTTCGACCAGGAAAGCTTCGATCGCGGACGTGCGCGGCGGCGGTACGGGGCGCTGCGAAATAAGTATCTCCGCAAATCCCGCGAGCATCAGGGCGCACGACAACAGCGCTGCGACAATCGTGACGGCAAAGCGGCGCCAGTGGCTCCGGAAGATTAGACCTTCCTCGACGTCCCATAGCGCGAGCGCATTCGGACTGAAGTCGATCTGTTCCGCGAGCCTCATTGGCTTGATGGTCTCCCTATCGGAAAATCCCATCGCAGGCCGCCGTAAAGGGCTCGGCGCGGTCCGTACTGGGGAGCGAACACTCCGACGCCGGTCCCGTTGCGAATCTCGTAGATGTGATCGAAGAGATTCAGCACCGCCACTCGCGCCTCCATACGGCCGATTCGAGCAACCTCGAACTGCTTCGTGACGCCGGCGTCTACCTGGATGTAGTACGGGAGGTTTCCGGTGTTGGCGAAGCCGCTTCTGAGTCCGCTGCCATAAATTCCGTCCACGCTGAACGTGAATCCGCGCCAGCGGTAAGCGCCTCCATCGGAAGAGGTGAAAGTCTGATCGTGGTCGAGAAAGATGTAATGGCTCTTGATGTAGGCAAGCTCGTCCGGCGCGAAGTTGAACTGCCCGGATTCAACCTGCGTTCCCTGCGCGACCGAGAAAGCGAAGTTCGTGTAGGCGTACAAGTTCTCGTGGGTGTAAGAACCTGTGAATTCGACCCCGTAGACGCGGCCCTTCGCATAGTTGAAGGTCTCGAAAATCAGCGCCGGACCGAATTGTCCTTCGTCGATAAGGTCTGCTGCTTTCTTGTAGTAGGAGTCGATTCCCACGTTGAGCCCGGGGATCACCTGCTGCGTTATTCCTGCATCAAAGAGATGATCGCGTTCGACGGTCGGCGTGCCGTTGCCGTTGGAGGCGGGCGCGCCGGTCGTGTTCGCAAATTTGTTGATTGTGCTGACGGTGACGAGTTCCGTCGGCGGAGGCGTGAACTGTCGCGCGTAGCCGGCGTGGAGCGTCGTTCCTTTGATCGGCGTGTACTCGAGCCCGACGCGCGGGCTGGCTTGATCGGCCCGCACCAGCCCGTCGTAGAGATCGAACCTCGCACCGCAGTTAATCGTCAGTTGCTCCACCGGCTTCCATTCGTCCTGCGCGTAAACGCTGTAAATCCATGTCTGCAGTGCGATATCGTCGACGACTGAGATCGGAAAGTCGCTGCTTTGGATGCCGCCGGTGGCCGGGAACGTCGATTCGTGATTGTCGATCTCAGCGCGCTCCGAATCGAAGTAGCCGCCAACACGGAAAGTGTGGCCCGCGAACGGCCGGTATGCAGTGTCGACCTGGAATCCGTTGCTCCAGTCGCTGCGAAACACTCTCGAGGCGGCGCCGTTATAGATCAGATCGCCGACGCGATCGGGATTAAACGTCACCGTCGAGTACCGGCTGAATGGCGCGATCTGATAGTCGAAGTTCGGCCCAACCACACCCTGCAGCGGAACTACGCCGAAGTAGTTCTGCTCGAATTGATTCTCGCGGACCTTTGCCGACGGGTAAACCGGTACTCCCGCAAGAATGAACTGCTGCGGCTGATCGGGATTGGCCGGGATCTGGAAATGATTGATCGCAGTCCCGGTGATGAGGCTGATTCGAGTGGTCGGCGTCAAGAAATACGAAAAATACCCGAATCCACTGCCCTGATTGCTGGTGTCGTGGATGGCAGTCGGTCCGGGAGTCGGCGGCTCGACACCGCGGTCGGTGCCGAGATACTGCGCGGTCAGGAAATAGCTGAAATTCCCGTGAGACCCGCCGTACTCGAAGCTCGGCTGAGTGGTACCGCGCTGCCCGCCGTAAAAGTCGATGTCACCGCCGTTGTCGAGCAGGCCCTCCTTGGTCTTGATGTCGATCACGCCGGCCGTGCGCAAGCCGAATTCCGCCGGCAGCACGCCAGTGAGCAGGCTGATGCTCCGCGCGAAGCGCGGACTGAGCACCTGTCCAAAGCCGGTGATTCCTTCCGGTAGCTGCACGCCGTTGATCCGGTACTGCAGATTTGCATGATCGCCGCGGACGTGCAGCTCCCCGAAAGAGTCCTGCGCGACGCCGGGCGCCTGAAGTATCACCTGGTTGAGTGGCGTGCTATTTCCTTGCGGCAATTCCTCGATCGCCTGCTCGCTGAAGCGGTAGACGCTTCCGCCCGTTTGAGGGGACAGCGAGTTGCGCGCCACGTCGAGCCGTTTTGCGGTCACGGCCATGCTGATGGCGGCCTCAGACTCAAGCGCCACCTCGAGCGGTTTGGCTCCGTGCGCCGTGAGACTAACGACGGCGGTTGCGGGCTTGAAGCCCGGCTTTTCGGCAGTCAGCGCGTACTCGGCGGGTGTAATGCTTTTGAAGACGAAGCGGCCGTCCGCGTCGGTTTCGGTCTTTGCGGCAACCTTACCCTGACCGTTTTGAAGTGAAAGATGGACGCCGGCCAGCGGCCTTCCCAAGGCGTCCTTGACTGTTCCAGTAATGTCCTGCGGAGCAGGCTTCGGCGGCTCCTCAGCGGCACCGACAGATTGCAAAAGAAACGGTTGCGCGACCAAAAGCGCCATCGCGGCCATGAAAGCTGCAAGCCCTCGCATCATTGAACTCCTCCAATGCACACCACCTCGCCGTGCCATCGCGGCTACGGCCAGGCACGCGCACGCCGCGCGTGTGATGCAACTCAGCTACTTGGGAACAGGGAGTTCAGACCGATGTGGGCGGAGCTCTGCCAAACTGACGTGAACGATAGGAGGAGAGCAGGCGCGGCGGGGCTAAAGTCAGCGGGAGTGGCTTCCACAGAAGAGTCACCCCAAGGCTCGGAGCAGCGGTAGATACCGACGGAGCATGGAAGTAAAGGAGGCATACCGGGCAGAGATCGTCGTCTGCACTCGTCGCGGTGCTCGCCGAATAGTTGTGTTGTCCCGCAATAGGGTGAAAGTGCGCGACGCTGAGGAACTGCGCCAGCAGGAAGACCGCGCCGGCGAAAAGTGCTCTGCTGCGATTGCTCAGCGGACGTGCCTTCGTGAACCCGCGCATCCCAACTCCGTCTCTACGCCTATCGCGCATAACGATGACGCTTTCGCACGCGCTCGTCAAGGCACGAAATAATCGCGGCCGGTGGCGTCAGCGCTCTTACTCATTCGAGAGCCCCGCAAAGAGCGCGTTGCCGATCACCGCTGGGCGCCGGTCTTCTTGAGGGCCGGCGTCGAGCGCTCAGGAACCGCCTCGAGTTCTTCGAGCCAGGCAGTCGCGTCGCTGTCGCTAGGAGCGCGCCAGTCGCCGCGCGGCGAAAGCGAGCCGCCTGAACCGACTTTGGGCGCGTTGGGGATAGCGCTGCGTTTGAACTGGCTCAGCTTGAAGAAGCGATAAAGGAAAGTGTGCATATGCCGCTTGATCTCACCGATATCGTAGCGATGGCGGCGCTTGGGTGGGATGTCGGGCCATGAGCCGCGGGTCGGATCGTGCCATGCGCAGTATGCCAGGAAGGCGATCTTTGACGGGCGATAGCCGAATCGCAGGGTGTAGTAGAGGCTGAAGTCGTGAAGCTCGTAGGGGCCGATTTGCGCCTCGGTATCCTGGGCAGGCTCGATACCGCTGCCCTCACCGCCCGGCACTAGCTCGGGGCTGATGTTGGTGTTCAGAACATCGCGCAGCGTCGCGCTCGCCCCGGCTCCGAGTCGGTTCGTCTCCGCCACCCATCGAATAATGTGCTGGATGAGAGTCTTGGGCACGCTGGCGTTGACGGCGTAATGCGACATGTGATCGCCAACGCCGTACGTGCACCAGCCGAGCGCAAGCTCGCTCAGGTCGCCGGTACCGACGACCAGCGCGTGGTGAAGGTTGGCCAGACGGAACAGATGGCTGGTGCGCTCGCCGGCTTGCACATTCTCAAAGGTGAGGTCGTAGAGCTTCTCGCCCTTGGCGTACGGATGCCCGATGTCTTGGAGCATCTGGAGCGCGCTCGGCTTGATATCCAGCTCGTGGGCTTCGCAGCCGATCGCTCGCATCAGCTTGCGCGCCTGTTCAAGCGTGCGGGCGCTGGTTGCGAAGCCGGGCATCGTATAGGCAAGGATGTTGCTGCGGGGAAGACCAAGGCGATCCATCGCCTGCGCGCATACCAGCAGCGCCTGTGTCGAATCGAGTCCGCCTGAGACTCCGATCACGACGCGCTCGATACCGCAGCCGCGAAGCCGTGTCGCAAGGCCCTGCGCCTGAATCTCGTAAACTTCGGAGCATCGCTCGTCGCGGCGCGCCGGATCCGACGGCACGTACGGGAAGCGTTCGTACGAACGTTCGAGCATCAGGCGCTCGGCTCGTGGAAACTCGATTCCGACCTCAATCGTGCGGAAACGCTTCAGCTCGTCGTGCGCGGAGCGGGCCGCCTGGGCGAAGCTCGTCTGGCGCATGCGCTCCTGTACCAGCCGCTCGAGGTCGATCTCGGAACATACCAGTTGCGGCTGCTCGGAAAAGCGGCGCGACTCCGCAAGCAGGTTGCCGTTCTCGTAGATCAGCGCGTGGCCGTCCCACGCGAGATCGGTTGTCGATTCCCCCGGGCCGGCCGCCGAGTAGACATAAGCCGCCAAGCATCGCGCCGATTGGCTTGCGAGCAGCGTTCGCCGATAGTCAGCCTTGCCGATCGTGCTATTCGACGCCGAGAGATTCAGTACCACGGTCGCGCCGGCTAAAGCCGCGTACGACGACGGCGGCACCGGTACCCACAGGTCCTCGCAAATCTCCACAGCGAACGCAAAGCGGGAAACGCCGCGAGCCTCGAACAGCAGCCGATTGCCGAACGGGATTCCGTCCTGGCCCAGCAGGTCGATCTCTTCACGATGCGCACTGTCGCCGGAAGTGAATTGCCGCAGCTCGTAAAACTCGCGGTAGTTCGGCAAAAACGTCTTCGGCACGATGCCAAGAATTCGACCGCGCGAGACGACCGCCGCGCAATTGTAAAGAAGATGATCGGCGGCAAGCGGGAGCCCGATGACGCTGACGACCGCCAGCTCGCGAGTTGCCTCCACGATTCGTTCGAGCGCGGCAACGCACCCGTCCAGCACGACACGCTGCTGAAAGAGATCCTCGCAGGTGTAAGCCGCAAGCCCGAGTTCCGGGAACAGGACCAGCGCCGCTTTGCGCTCGGCGGCTTTCCTGATTAGGGCGATCGTCTGTTCGCCGTTGAAAAACGGATCGGCAACTCTAACCGACGGGATCGCGACTGCGACGCGGATGAAGTCGTGATTATAGAAATTGAAAAATTCCCCGCCCGAACTCGCGCCATCTCGCCTTTCGGCCGGCTTCTCGCCACCCGATTTGGGCCTCGTCATCGGCCGCGCTGCCGCACGATTCGCCATTATCTAGGGATATATACTGAGCGCCCAAGCAAAAGAAGGCCGTGGAAAAGCCCTGGTCGCCCCGCAAAAACACGATGCGGGTTCGCGCTTGTCTTTCACGGCGGCGGCGGCAGCGCCGCTTCCCAACCTCGCTCGCACGCGTGGTGCCGTGCGCCGGGCTCGCGGCGGCGTCCGCTCGTGGGATCTTTGCAGACCCCGGCGGGAGCCGGTGCCGGCCCACTGGTTGTCGCCGGCTCACCTTCGCCCTCGACATGCGATGGCCGTGGTCCCGGCGCGCAGCTCGGAGGGCCGTTCACGAATGACCCTTACGGGGACTCCGGTTTGACCTCCATGGCTGTGCCGACAATGGACGCGAACATTCCCTTCGATTATGCTACGGAACCCGACTGTGAGGAGGAGAATTCGTGTCGCAAGAGCAACTCGAATCGCTAATACGGATGTTGACAGCGCAGCCGCCGAATCCTCGGAGACCGTTCTGGGCATGAGGACTCTGCTGATAGACAATTACGATTCGTTTACCTTCAATCTCTTTCACCTGATAGCGCAGGTGTCGGGTATCGAGCCGTACGTAGTCCGGAACGATCGACACGGCTGGGAGGCTCTGAGCCGCCTTGACTATGACAGTATTGTAATTTCCCCCGGACCGGGCCGCCCTGAGAACAGAAGCGATTTCGGCGTATGCGCAGACGCTATTCTAAAGTCCGCTCGTCCGCTGCTCGGCGTTTGTCTGGGCCATCAGGGAATATGCCATCTTTTCGGGGGTAGAGTGCGCCATGCACCCGAAGTGATGCACGGACGGCTAGGTCGCGTGAATCATGACGGTAGTGAACTCTTTACTCGGATTCCTTCTCCGTTCCTCGCCGTTCGATATCACTCGCTCGTAGCTGCTGAACCGCCGCCAGGCATTCTCGAGGTTTCGGCATGGACCGATGACGGCGTAATAATGGCGCTCAGGCACAAGTCGCGGCCGATTTGGGGGGTGCAGTTTCACCCCGAATCCATCTCCACAGAATATGGATCCCTGCTTATCTCAAACTTTCTTGAACTCGCACAGAAATATCGGCCTCGCCGTGACCTCGGAAAGTCGAGCAGCAGTACGCACTGCGCGCGTGCGTCGGCCGGCATCTCCGCTCGGCGAAGGCCGTCCGAGCGAGAGAAGGCGCTTAGGCTGTTCACCCGGAAATTGGGCTATTACCGGGAGCCCGAACGGGTCTTTTCCCGGTGGTTCGGGGACATTTGCCCGAGCTTCTGGCTGGATAGCAGCCTGGTCGTGGGCGGACTGTCGCGGTTTTCCTTTCTTGGAGGTATGAGTGCCCACGGCCGGCTCGTTTCATACGACACGCACACTCAAACCCTGAGCATTCAACGAGGAGCCGGCCGCTGCACCGTGCACAAAGGCATATTTGACTTCCTCGCCGATGACCTCGCCGAATCGCATCCAAGCGGCGCGTCGCCGCCCTTCGACTTCAAGGGCGGCTACGTGGGCTATCTTGGCTACGAGCTCAAACGCGAGTGCGGGGCACCTTTTGCGCATCGTTCTCCTTATCCGGATTCTATCTTGATGTTCGCCGACAGGTTCCTGGCTTTCGATCATGAGCAAGGCTTGATTTATCTCGTGGCCATTGGCTCCCCGGAGACTGCACCTGAGATAGGCGAATGGTTCAAGACCTGGGAAACCCGCTTGGACGACCTGCCACAGAGCAGCGCGCCGGCGTCCACGTACCAGTCCGACGCCGGCCGGAACGAGCCACTGGAATTGGTCTTTCGGCACTCGCGGGACAGCTACCTGGCCCTTATTGAAGAGTGTCAACGTCATATTAGTGACGGCGAGAGCTACGAGATCTGCCTCACAAACATGCTCAGTGCGATGGTGCAAGTGGAGCCGCTTCACACGTATCGCATCCTTCGCTCAATCAACCCAGCGCCATATTCGGCCTTCCTCCGTTTTCCTCGGCTGGCAGTGCTTAGCTCCTCACCCGAGTGTTTCATTCGTGTTGACTCGAGGCGCAACGTGGAGTCGAAGCCCATCAAAGGCACAATCCGTCGCGGACCAACGCCCGCAGAAGATCGGGAGCTGGCTGAAAGATTGCGGACCAGCGAAAAGGACCGTGCCGAGAATCTGATGATCGTGGATCTCGTCAGGAACGACCTGGGAACCGTCTGCGAAGTCGGCAGCGTCCGCGTGCCGAAGCTTATGAACGTCGAAACCTACGCGACAGTACATCATCTGGTCAGTACCGTCAGAGGCAGGCTCAAACAGGGCAAGACCGCCGTAGATTGCGTTCGCGCGATGTTTCCCGGCGGATCCATGACAGGTGCTCCCAAGCTTCGCACGATGGAAATCATCGACAAGCTCGAAGGCGCGGCAAGAGGTATATATTCCGGCGCGATAGGCTACTTCAGCGTTGACGGCGCGGCGGATCTCAGTATTGCGATTCGGACCATAGTAGTCACTGCTAAGCGAGCGGAATTCGGCGCGGGCGGAGCAATTGTTGCGCTGTCGGATCCCGCCAGCGAGGTCGATGAAGTTCTCCTGAAGGCGAAGGCGCTAATTCGCACGATATCATCGGCTCGCGCTCGCATCGGACAGGCGACCGAGGCTCGACTTTCGACGCAGCGCCTCGGCTCGGCCGCCAGGGCTCATTCCGGCCGGTAACGTGATTGCACTTTGCTGACGCAGGACAACGATCCGTGATGGGCGGACGGAAGAGCGCCCAAGTCGCTCTGATTGAGACAATGTTGTGGACGCGCGGCGAGTTTTGCCTGTTGGATTATCACCTTGAGCGCCTGCGTCGATCTGCGCGGTTCTTCGGCGTCCCGATGTCGGTCGGCCGCGCCAGGAGGGAGCTTGGGAGAGAGGTGTCCAAGCACATGCGGCGGCCGTTGCGTGTGCGCCTGACGGTGTCGCCGGCGGGCCTTGTGGAGACGTCCTCTGCACCGATCGCTCCCGGCATCGAGATGTGGCGAACCATAAGCCTTTCGGATGCGCCGATCGATAGTAGCGACCGTTTTCTGTCCCACAAAACCACGCATCGCGAGCACTTTGACGCGGAGCTGCTGCGAATTACTGCGCGCCGCGGATGTGATGAGGTCATCTTCATGAACGAACGCGGGGAGTTGACCGAAGGCGCGCGTAGCACTCTGTTTATCGGACTCGCCGGCAAGCTATTCACTCCGCCACTCGAGTGCGGTCTTCTTCCCGGCACGCTGCGGCAGTTTCTGTTGGATAGCCAGGCGCTTCCATTGGATGAAAAAGTCCTGTATCCGTCGGCTCTCAGTCGCGCCGACCGTATATACGTTGGAAACTCGGTTCGCGGCCTAATGTGCGTAGAGCTGATATGAATATCGCCGGTCTCTATCGACGCGGCCGAGCCCACGATGAGCGGGCGGCCCGCCCGCCGCTTCTGCGCGGATGAGGGGTGTTGCCACGGCTACCGCCCGCACCAGTTGGGTTTGCGCTTGTCCAGAAACGCGCCGATCCCCTCCTGCGCGTCGGCAGCCATCGCGTTCAGGCTCATCACCTGTTTGGTGTAGTCGTAGGCCTTCGCCTGGTCGAGGTCGATCTGCGCGTAGAAGGCCTGCTTGCCGATCCCGATAGTGAGCGCGCTCGCCTGTACGATCTGGAGGGCGAGCTTGCGCGTCTCAGCGGTCAGTTGGGCGTCGGGCACGACGTGGTTGACCAGGCCCCAATCGGCGGCGGTGCGCGCGTCGATCGGAGCGCCGGTCAGCAGCATCTCCATCGCGCGCTTGCGTCCGATCGCGCGGGTCAGCGCCACCATCGGGGTCGAGCAGAATAGCCCGATCCGCACGCCCGGCGTGGCGAACCCGGCGCTCTCGGCCGCGACCACCAGGTCGCAGGTCGCCGCGAGCTGGCATCCCGCGGCGGTCGCGATTCCATGCACGCGCGCGATCACCGGCTGCGGAATCGCTTGCACCGCGCCCATCAAGCGGGCGCAGAGGTCGAACACCTGTCGATAGAAGCCCAGGTCGCGCCCCCTGAGCTCGCCCAGGTCGTGACCCGCGCTGAAGACGGGGCCTGCGCCGGCCAGGATCGCCGCGCGCAGATCGCGCCGCTCACCGACCTCGCGCAGCGCCGCGATCAGGTCGCCCATCATCGCGGTGGACAGCGCGTTACGCTTGTCGGGCCGGTTCATCGTAATCGTGGCCAGCCCCTCTTCCTCTTCGATCAGCAGATTGGGCTCGGACATCGGCGGTGCCTCCACCCGCGAGTTTAGGCTCCGCCCGCTTTTGCGGGCAACGGCGGCATCGAATGATGTCCGGCATGTCCCGCATCCTGCTACGGCTCTTCCTTCCATTCCTCGGGGTAGAGCAAGAGCAGCTCCTGGCCGAGGGTCCGGACCAGGAAGCGATGGGCCTCGCCGACGGCGCGCTCCAGCGCGCGCCCGCCGATTATCCAATGGCCGCGGCCCTGGATCCGTCTGAGTTCCGCACCAATCGATTCGGCGAAGGCCGCGGTGCGATCGATCGGCGCGAACGGATCGCGGTCACCCGCGATAATCAGCCGCGGCGCGACGCTCCCGCCGCACGTCAACTCGACCTTGCCGCGCGCGGCTTCGCGCGCCGCGGCCGCCGCGTCGGGCACCAGTTGCTCGATCAAGCCCTCGCGATGGAAGGGCTCGGCGTCGGCGACCAAGGCGAACAGGGCGCGTCCCGACGGCGGCTTGAGCGGACGATGGAACCAGAATGCCGGCAGATTCGCAGTCCGCATGAAAAGCGGGCTCCGAAATCCCGGAACCAGCGGCGCCAGCGCAACCGCCGCCTTCACCCGCGGCCGCTCCGCCATCTTGAGCGCGAGCAGACCGCCGATTCCGTGCCCGACCACGATCGCCTCGCGGCATAGCGCGGCGACCGCTTCGTCCACGAGCCCGAGTAGGTCGCCGAAGCCGAGCCGGCCCAACGCGGGCGTGGCCCCCGTGCCGGCCGCGACGCGCAAGTCGGGCGCGTAAACCTCCCATCCGATCGCCGCCAGGTAGCCGAGCAGGATCGCCAGATGCCGAACGGTCGTGAACAACTCGGGAATCAGGACTATAGGCCAGGCGAACTTGATCGGGTCGGGCCGTTCAAGCTGCGCCGCGAAGCGACCGAGCGTGATATCCATCGCGCCAGTGGGACCGGATTCTACGCACTCGCGCCGCGCGCCGGCAGCCGGGCGAAACGGGAAGTGGGAAGGCCGGCGGGCTCGACGCCCGCTACGAGTGTGCCGACAATGATGGCGTCGAGGGTAGAAATCGAGCTTGTCACGACTCGGTACGCAGCCCGGCGCACTATAGCGCGGCTATGGAGACAGCGCACGGCGGGCAGCCAGGAAGCGGGCGGCTTGCCGATGCCCAGATCGGCATAGGGGGTAGCGGCGGACCGCTACTCCCCTGCCACACCACCGGACATGCGGGTCCGCATCCGGCGGTTCGGAAGGTTGAGGTTAATCGGCAAGGCGAGGAACTCCGAGTCGGTCGTAGTAGCGGATGGTGAGTCCGGTCTGGACCAGCTTGGCAGCGCGATACCACCAGCGCCGTCCGGTGACAGCGGCCTCGGCCGCCGCGACGTGAGGCAGTCCGAGTCTACGCAGCTCGGTGTAGATTTTGGGGCCACGCTTCCACTGCTTGAGTTGCAGCGCACGCAGACGATGGCGAATCCACTTGTCGTGGTCAGCGAAGGCTCCCGGTGTATCCGCCAGTTGGAAGTACTGCTTCCATCCCGGCAGATAGCTCCGTAGCTCCGCCACCACCGTGCGCAGACTTCGCCCGCCGCTGCGCCGGGTAATCTGGCGCACCCGTTGCCTGAGCATCGCGGTGGCCTTGGGAGCGACGCGGCGCATGACCGCACCGCCCTTGCCGTACCAGAAGCTGAAGCCAAGCAAGCTCCGCTTCGATACCGGCGCCACCGCGCTCTTTTCGCGGTTGACTCGTAGCCGGAGCCGCGCGTACAGACGCTCCAGCGCCGTCATTACCCGCTCGCCCGCGCGCTTGGACCGCACGTACACATTGCAGTCGTCGGCATAGCGGACGAAGGCATGGCCGCGCTTCTCCAACTCCTTGTCGACCTCGTCGAGCAGCAGATTGGCCAGCAGCGGTGACAGTGGTCCGCCCTGCGGCGTCCCCTCCAGGCGCTCCACCACTACCCCGTTGGCCATCATGCCGGCCTTGAGGTAGCGGCGGATTAATCGCAGCAGGCGGCTGTCGCCGACTCTTCTCGCCAGCCTTCCCATCAGCACATCGTGATTGACGCGGTCGAAGAATTTCTCCAAGTCCACGTCCACCACCCAGCGCCGGCCTTCCCTGACGTAGCGCTGCGCGGATAAAACCGCGTCGTGGGCGCTGCGCCCCGGTCGAAAGCCGAAGCTGTGCTCCGAGAAGCTGGGGTCGAATAGCGGCTGCAGCACCTGCAGGATGGCCTGTTGGATAAGCCGGTCGAGCACGCACGGGATGCCCAGTTCGCGCATCCCGCCGCCCGACTTGGGAATCTCCTGCCGCCGCACCGGTTTCGGCTGGTAGGTGCCGCCCAGCAGTTGCTCGCGCACCCCTGACCAGCGCTCCATCAAGCATTGCGGCAGTTCTTCCACTGTCATCCCATCGACCCCGGGGCTGCCCCGGTTCTCCCGCACCCGCGCCAACGCCGCCTTGACGTTGCCGCGCGCGACCACCTGCTCCATCAGGTGGTCGTCTCCCGAGCGCACCTTCCCGTTCGTCATCGTCGGCGCTTCGCCACTTCGCCCAGCCCTCGGAGCTTCACTCCTGGGCTTGAACGCAAGTTCCGCTTGCGCGGAGTTCCGGCGCCTGGCGCGGTTCGGACTCACGATGGTTTCGCTCTCCCTTCCGTTCGGCCCTTCACCAACTCGGCTTTCAAGGCCCTGCCCTCTCCGGCTGGCTACTACGGCCTCGGCTGACTTCTCGCGCCGCCTTATGGCGTCACCCTTTCAGGCGCAGGGCGAGATCTCCCCAGGTAAGACTCCGTGACCTTCCCCGCACAACCGCCGGATCTACGCAGTGGCTCCTTGGCCGCGAGGGCTTCGCGGTCTTTTGCCCGCTCGCCCTGAGCCACCGCGCCTTGTATCCGATTCCTGTTCGTCGGCTCGCGGGTTTGCTCCACGCTTCTTTCAGCGATTGCCTCGCGGCTCATCGCCTTGCGCTTCGCTAGTGCTCGCTGCGGTCTGCTCACACAGGGGACTTTCACCTCACAAGTCACGCGTCGTGCTGGGCACACAAAAGGAGAAGCCCCCTCTTTTGAGGGGGCTTCCCGGTTTGCGAGGCTTCAGTCGCCTCGGCTTATTCCAGCGACAGGCTCGGCATCCTTAGCCAGCCTCCGCTTGCGCGGAGGGAAAAACCCTTAGGTGATTACTTCTTCTTTTTCTTGCCGGCTTTCTTCTTCATTTCTGCCTTAAGCTTTGGTCTGGATTTGCGGGCCTTTGCTAGGCCCCTTCGTTTTGCTGGCATAGACACCTCCTGTTCCCCTGCCCGCCGCTGGATAAGCAGCACTCAAACTTATGGGTGGTCTTTCTTTTTCCATCTTGCACGTCCGATTATATAAAACCGTTATCGCCTAATCAAGAGCCAACGCCACTTCTTAGAAAGAAATTTTAAAATTCGTGAATGGCCGGTACTGTAGGCGTTTACCCGATTTAGAATGCCGTTCAGACATAAGCCAGCTTGAAGTGTGACGCGTCATTGCTTTAGGATGGCCGGATGACAAGGTTAAGCGCCTGGCTGCGGCGCGAATGGCTGAGCCTAATTCTGGGCGCGGCCGTTGTAGTACTGATACTCAACTGCCTGATGGCGCCGCGGGGGGTCGGGGACCTGCTCGTCCTGCGCGCCCATGGGATGGATCTGGAGGCCAGGGTCAAGCGCATCCGGACTGAAAATAGCGATCTTGGAACACGCGTTCAGAAGTTACGTTCCGACGATCACTACCTGCAACAGATGATTCGCACCGAGCTCGGCTTCGCCCGCCCCGATGAACTGGTCTACCGCTTCGCGCCCGGCGGCGCCGAGCGCTAGAAAAAAGCCCGCGGTATCAGCCGCAGCTCCCGCGCCTGGCGCGCGAGTTCCTCGCGAGAGTCGGGATGGGCCAGCGCGATCAGCGCACGGACCCGCTCCGGCACCGACTTGCCCTTCAGATTCGCGATCCCGAATTCGGTCACCACGTACATCACGTCGGTGCGTGGCGTGGTCACCACGCTGAAGTCGGGGAGCCGCGCCACGATCCGGCTCTCGCGCCGCCCGTCGCGCTCGTAAAGCGAGGACAGACACAGAAGGGCCTTACCGCCACGCGACGCGTAGGCGCCGCGGATGAACTGCAACTGACCACCGGTGCCGCTGATCTGGCGGAGACCCGCCGACTCCGAGCCGGCCTGGCCGGTCAGATCGATCTGCGCGGCACTGACAATCGCCACCGCGCGATCGTTCTGCATGATGTTGTGCGGGAGGTTGGTGTAGTCCACCGGCGCTGCGAAACACTGCGGGTTGCGATCCAGGAAGCGGTAGAGCCGCGCCGAGCCGGCCGCGAACGTATAGGTCATCTGGTAGCGGTTGAGCGTCTTGCGCGAGCCGGTTACCTTGCCGGATTCGTAAAGGTCGATCAGTGCGTCCACGAACATCTCGGTGTGCACGCCCAACTCCTTCACCGGCGAGGCGGCGAGCATCTCGCACACCGCGTTCGGCATCGCCCCGATTCCAATCTGCAGGCAGGCGCCGTCCTCGATCTCGGCGGCGATCAGCTCGGCCACCCGCTTGTCGACCTCGCCGGCCGGCGGGTTCTTGAGTTCCGGGAGCCGGCCCGCGCCGCCGTCGATCACGTAATCGACTTCTCCGATGTGCACCGTGTTCTCGACCCCGAATCCGTACGGCATCGACGCGTCGGTCTCGACCACCAGCGTGCGCGCGCGCTCGCAGATCGCGCGATGGTAGGTCACCGAGCCGCCGAAGTTGAAGAACCCGCGCTCGTCCATCGGCGCGGTCTTGAGCACCGCCATATCGACCTCGACGAAGCGCCGGTAATAGTCGGGCGTCTCGCCGAAGTTCATCGGGATGTGGTCGCAAAGCCCGCGGTCGTGCATCCGGCGCTCGAGGCCCGAGAAGTACCACGAGAGATAGCGCACGTGGCGTGATTCGGGGTCGGCCTCGATCACCGCGCGCGGGTTCAGCGCCAGGCATCCGCGCAGCTTCACATTGCGCAGCTCGGAAACCCGCGCCGCCAGCGCCCGGTCGAAAACATCGGGTTGGCCCACGCCGAAGCCGTACTCCAACCAGCTATCCGATCTGACCAGCGCGGCGGCCTGCTCGGCCCCCACCGTCTTGCGCTTGAGTTCATCTGCCAACGACACGGTCGCTCAGCATCTCCTGTCCGGTTCGCTTGACCGCGGGTATAAACATAGGATTTGTTTTTGGCACGCGAACCGATCAATGCCAAGTGACAAAGCCTTCAAGCAAGCTCCCGCCCCGGCCGCGTACGGCAACGCTTCGCGCCTGATCCTGTTTCTGACCGTGTTCGTGGATTTGCTCGGCTTCGGCATCGTGATTCCGTTCCTGCCGATGTTCGCGGCGCACACGGGGGTGGGCGAGGGCGCGGTCGGCCCGATCCTGGCGGTCTATTCGTTGATGCAACTGATTTGCGCGCCGATCCTGGGGCGGCTCTCGGACCGCGTCGGGCGCCGGCCGGTGATCATGATCGGCCTGCTCGGCTCGTCGTTAAGTTACGTGATCTACGGACTCGCCGATTCGTTCTGGATACTGCTGCTGTCGCGTGCGGTCCACGGCGCGTGCGCCGCCACAGTCTCTACCGCCCAGGCCTACGTCGCCGACACCACCAGCGAGTCGGAACGTGCGGGCGGGATGGGCCTGATCGGCGCGGCCTTCGGACTGGGCTTCGTGCTGGGGCCGGCGCTCGGCGGCCTGCTCGGGCATTCCAGCCTGCGGACCCCGGTCTTTTTCGCGAGCGCGCTGACCTTCCTCAATTTTCTCTCGGCCGCCGTGCTGCTTCCGGAGTCGCATCATGCGGCGCGCGGCCGGTGGCTGGAAGTGGCCCAGCTCGCCGGGTCGGTGTTCGGGATGGCGCGCGAAGCGATGCGGCCGCCGCTGATGCGGTTGTTCACGCTCGCCTTCATGCTGACCTTCGTGCTGGCCGCGCTGGAGGCTACCTTCGCTCTGATGGTCGCGCAGGTCTATGGATACGGCGCCTTCGGCGTCGGCGCGCTGCTCGGCTTCGCAGGACTGGTGCAGGCGATCACTCAGGGCTACCTGCTCGGCAAACTGGTCCCGCGCTTCGGGGAGTTGAAGCTGCTCCGGGCGGGGGCCCTCGCGCTCGCGATCGGTTTCGCGCCGCTCGGAAGTATCCGCTCTCATGCGGTGCTGCTGGTGCTGCTCGCGCTGGTCGCCGCCGGGTACGGATTGAGCAGCCCGGCCGTCGCCAGCCTGCTCTCCCGGCGCAGCGAGCGCCACGCGCAGGGCGCAGTACTCGGCATCAATCAGTCGGCGCTTTCGATGGCAAGGATCTTCGGACCGCTGTTCGGCGCGGCGGCGTACGCGGCGCTCGGACCGGCCGCGCCGTACGTGGGCGGCGCGATGGTCGCGCTTGTGGCATTGATGCTCACCCGTGGAATAGACTCAGTGTCCGCTTAACCAGCGTTGCCAACCGGCGCCGAGGAGATGATCGTGCCCCTGGTAATCGCACTGCACGTCTTCGGAGTGATCTTCTGGCTCGGCAGCCTGCTTGTGATTGCAAGCCTGCTTGGGTGCGTGCCCGAGGAGGTAGGGGTGGCCAAAGAGCGCTTCATCGTCGCGGCGCGCCGCCTGTTCGACGTCGGAGGCAACATCGGCGCGGGGGCGACGGTCGGCCTTGGGATCCTGCTGGTCCTGCTCGAGCCCAAGGTGATGCTCCAGCACTGGATTCACGTGAAGCTCCTGCTGGTCGCGGTCCTGCTGGTGCTGCACGTACGCCTCTACCGCCGGATCGTCGCGCTCGAAAACGAACCCGCCAGCGCGACCCGTCGCGAATTCGCGATCCTGCACGGCGTGGTGAGCGTGTTGCTGCTGGCGATCCTCGTGCTCGTGATCGCCAAGCCGTTCTAGCCGGCCAGTTCCGCGCTGACAGCCCAAGCCGTTACGCCACCTGACGCTTATCGGAAGAGGACACAAATTGCGGCGCCGCCCGAGACTGCCGCGCGTGAGGTCCTCAGGCGCTCGCCGCATGCAGCTCCTCAAGTCCAACGGCGTTGCGTTCAGCGACCCCGCTTTTTCGGAGAACCGCGCTGAAGCTGTCCACCGATGGGTGCCGTGGATCGCCGGTTTTTCGGCGCGATTCGTAGCGGAAGCCATCGAAAAACACTCGCCTCAAGGCGGTCTGGTCCTGGATCCTTTCGCGGGCGTCGGGACCACGATCGTAGAAACTATTCGCCGCGGGCCACAATTCCGAGCGGTGGGATTCGAGACAAATCCGTACGCCGCATTCGTGGCGCAAACCAAGATCGCGGCGGTAGCACTTAGTCCGATCGACCTGAGGAAGGCCATTGCCCGCTTCTCTGATGAAGCTGCAAATGCCGAGCCGATCGAGCCACCCAAGGGATTTCAAAGCAGGGTGCCATTTTTCAGCCCGCGCGTTGAGACACAAGTCCTCAGAACTTTGGGCTGGATAAAGGCTCTCAAACCCGCGGCGCTGCGTGAACTGTTCCGTTTGGCCTTTGCTGCGGTGATGGTGAAGTTTTCGAACTACACTTACGAGCCGAGCCTCGGGACCCGACGCGGGGCGGGAAAGCCCGACGTGCATGATGCTCCAGTGTTGCCAATCCTGAGGGCGAAGCTTGAGGAAATTCTGCGCGATATCGAATCCTTTCGGTCGGACTGCTCGTGGCCTGGCCAAGCCACGGTCCACACCGCCTCCTGGCGCTCGATGGGCGGAGTTTTGGCGGGGGAGCCGGTGGACCTGGTTATTACTTCGCCTCCCTACGCGAACAACTACCACTATCTGCGCAACACCCGGCCTCAGCTCTGGTGGCTGGGTTTCGTAACCTCGACGAATGCATTGAGAGAAATCGAGGACAGCTACTTTGGCAAGTTCTGGCAGACTGTCCGCGATCAGCCGGAGATCGCACTAAAGTTCAATTTTGCCTCGTTGGGCGACGTTCTTGCCGAGATACGCCGGACCAACAGCCATCGCAGGGTCTATGGGGGTCAGGGATGGGCCAATTACCTGGCAACCTATTTCAACGACTCCTTCGACTTTCTCGCAACCCTTTCAAGACACCTGGCACCGGGTGGACGGGCGGTGGTCGTGATCGGCAATTCAGTCGTTCAGGGTCATGAGATCAAGACCGACGAGGTCTGGGCGGATATTGCCCACAGCAAAGCGGTGGGCCTCGCCGTCGAGGCCCTTGAGGTGGTTCGCAAGAAGCGGGTCGGCAACAGCATCATCAATTCTGCGGTGCGAAGCAGTGCTGCCCGTGGCGTGAAGCTGTACGAAGCGATTCTGACTTTGCAAAAGCCGCGGGCCGTCCAGCGTGGGCTGCCGCTCGAACTGTAGACTGGATGCTAGAAGCGATCCTTGAGCTCGCGCGCCTTGGCGAAGACTGCGACCGGGTCGTCGCCGAGCGAGGGGTCGCGACGCTTGAGCGTCGCGCGCAGTTCGGCGCTCTCGATGCGCAGAAACGGGTTGATCTGCTTCTCTTCGCCGATCGTCGAGGGCACGGTCCATCCGCGCTCGGCGCGCGTCTTGATCGCCCACTCGTGCTTGGCTTTGATCGCGGGGTTGTTGGGTTCGAGCGAAATTGCAAAGCGGAGATTCTTCTCCGTGTACTCGTGTCCGCAGTAGACCTGGGTATCGTCGGGCAGCGCGGCGAGCTTGCGCAGCGAGGCTACCATCATCGCCGCCCCGCCCTCGAACACGCGGCCGCATCCGGCGATAAACAAGGTGTCGCCCGTGAAGGCGGCCTTGAGCGCCGGGAAGTAATAGGCGATATGGCCGCTGGTGTGCGCGGGAATTCCGATCACGCGGCCCTCGAGCGCGCCGATCGTAACCGCGTCGCCGTCGTCGAGCGGGTTGGTCAGCCCCGGGATGCGTCCGCCTTCGGCGCGCGCGCCGTACACCTTGATCCCGGGCTGCGCCCTCAGCAGGTCCGCGTTGCCGCCGGTATGGTCGGGATGCCAGTGCGTCGAGAGCACCGCAATCAATTCGAGCTTGCGTCGCGCGACTTCGGCGAGCACCTTGTCGGCCTGCGCGCAATCGACTACCGCGCACACCCGCGCGGCTTCGTCGACGACCAGGTAGGCGAAGTTGTCCGAGAGCTGCGGCATCACCACGATTGCCATTGCCGAATCTCCTTTCCCGTCCCGCAGCCCCGGGCGGGCAGGGCGGCCCGCCGCTGCGAAATAAAGAGCGTACGGGATCAGAATCCCACGATGCTGTAGCCGAGGTCCACGTACACGGTCTGCCCGGTGACGCCGCTGGCCAGATCGCTCAGCATCGCGGCCGCCATCCGGCCGACCTCGTCGATCTTCATCCCGCGCCTAAGCGGCGCGCGCTGTTCGACCTCGTGCGCCATGTCGTGATAGCCGCGGATGGCGGCGGAGGAGAGGGTGCGGGCCGGCGCGGCGCTGAGCGCGTTGACCCGGATGTTCTTCGGCCCGAGGTCCAGCGCCAGGTAGCGCACGCAGGCTTCCAGAGCGGCCTTGGCCACGCCCATCACGTTATAATTGGGCACCGCGCGCACCGCGCCCAGGTAGCTGAGCGTCACGATCGAGCCGCCTCCTCGCGCCTCCATCAGCGGCTCCGCCGCCCGCGCCAGCGCCACCAGCGAGTAGGCGCTAATCTCGATCGAGCGGCCGAAGTTGGCGCGGCTTGTGCCGATGAAGCGGTCGCGCAGGTCCTCGCGCTCGGCGAATGCGACCGCGTGCACCAGCATGTCGAGTCCGCCCCATCGCTCACCCAGCTTGCTGAGGACCGCCGCGATCTGCTCGTCATGCGTCACGTCGAGCTCGCCGAGCACGAGCGCGCCGATCTGCTCGGCGAGCGGGCGCACGCGCTTCTCCAGCACTTCGCCTTGGTAGGTCAGCGCGATTTCGGCGCCCTGGGCGCTCAGCTCGCGCGCGATCGCCCAGGCGAGGCTTTTGTCGTTGGCCACGCCCACCACCAGCGCGCGCTTGCCGTCCGCGATACCCATCGTGCGTGACGCTCCGTCAGATCTCGATTTGCATTCCGTCGCTCGCCAACTCGATGCCGACCTCGGAGCGATGCTCGTACACCTCGCGCCCGACGTGCGACAGGATCATGCGTCCGACCTTGAAGCGCGAGCGATGCTTCTCGATCAACGGATAGTTGAGATGGAAGTCCAGAGCCACGCTGTCGAAATAGGTGCACTCGCAGATAAACAGGTCGGCGCCGGCGCAGAAGGGAACCAGCTCTTCCGTCCATCCGGTGTCGCCCGAAAAAACCACGGTCTTGCCACCGAACACCACGCGAAAGGCCAGCGAGATGTCGGGCTTGGTGTGCGGCGTGCGGATGGTCGAGACCTTGACGCCCTTGAAGATGCGGGTCTCGTTGGGATCGAGCACCACGAATTTGAGTTTGCGGGTGACCCGCTCTTCCGGAAACCTCGGGAACATGTTCTCGAACAAGGCCCAGGTGCGCTGCTCGAGCCGGCGCGGTCCGGCGATCGTAAGCGTGGTCCTGCGCTTGCTCTCCCACATGTACTCCAGGATCAGAAACGGCAGCCCGGCCAAGTGATCGCCGTGCAGATGGCTGATCAGCGCAAGATCGATCGCGGCGGGATCGAACCCGCCGCGCTTGAGCATCGGGAGCAGCGACGGCCCGGCGTCGAGCAGGATACTTTTGTCGGCCGCCTCGATCAGGTATCCGGCCTGGCAGTTGCCCCGGCTCGCGAACGCGTCGCCCGCTCCGAGAATCGTCACCTTCACCGGCCTCACCTCCCTGCGCTTGAGAGTCCCGAGCACGGCCGTCGGTGCGGCCTGCGACCGCGGCGGACGCGATGAAAATTCATGCGATGACAGTTAATATCGTCGCGCAGCACTTGGCAATCGACGGAGCGTCGCGATGAACCGGATAAAGATCGGGATTGGCTTCGGGCTCTGGCGGCTCGGCATGCCCAGCGCCAAGGGATGGGCGCGGCAGGCGGAGGTCGGGCGCGAGAGCGCTTCCCATTATGGGCGCGCGGCCTAGATCGCGCCTACCCGTCGCAGCGCTTGCCGCGCTGCTGATGGCCGGCGCGCTCGAGGGATGCGGCGGCAAAGCGCCTGCCCCGCTCGCACCCGAGCATTTTGCCAGCGCCGAGCAAATCGAGATGAACTTCCGCGGCCGCGGCTTCATCCTGGGCGACAACAACACGGTCGCGATGGTGCGGCCGGCGGAAGGCTTAAGCGCGCGCGTCTTCAAACTGCCCTTCTGGCTCGGGATCAACATCCTGGTGCCCGGCGTCTTGCAGCCCAGCCCCGGCGATTATTACGTTATCAGCGAGGCTGATCTGGTGCGGCGCCTGGACAATCCGCAGGAGTGGATGATCGAAGCGGGCAGCACGCTGATCAAAAAGGAGGCCGTGCTGGTGATGACGCGGACGCACTTCAAGTCCGCGGGCAAGATTCTCCCGATGATCGTGCAGTACATGGGAACCCGCACCTTCAGGAAGGGCGATGGCACGAGCGTCGAGATCCCGGTCCTGAGAGAAGTCTCGCTGCCGATGAAGTGGACTTTCTCCGGGCCGATTCCGAGGAGCTACGCGAGATTCGAGGTACGATGATCCGTCATGCAGCGCTAGGAAAAAGCTTCGGCACCCTGCTCGCGGCCGCTCTGGCGGCCCTGGTCGCCGCCGCCGGATGCACGCCCAACACGGCGATGGACTTCGGTCCGGTGGGCGAAATCACCACGCCGCCCCAGGACGAGCTCAGCCGCCGGATCCTGAGAGAATTCGACGGTCGCGATTTCACCCTCGGTCATAACGATCGCGAGGCCGAGGTGCGGCTGTCGGATTGGGCGCCGGGGCGCCGGGTGGTCCTGCCCTTTTGGTTTGGCGTCAACCCGCTGATGCCCGGGTTTCTGCGGCCCAAGCTCGGCTACATCTACGTGATGAGCGAGTCGATGCTTGTGCGTCCGCTCGGTAATAGTCAGTACCTGATCCGCGCCGGCTCCAAGCTCTTCAAGTGCGACACTGTGTTCGAGGCCGGTCGCGCGCATTACCTGGATACCGGCAAGATGCTGCCCACGGTGGTGCGCTTCGTGGGCACCGCGGTGATTACGGTGCCCAAAGATGCGCCGGCGACGGGGACGGTGACGGAGAAGGTCCCGGTCCTGCGCGAAGTCTCGCTCCCGATGCGAGTGGACGAGCCGCTGCCTGGTTACGCCAAGTTCGAAGTCCGCAACCGGGCATAGCGGGCCGCGATGGCGCGATCGTCAGTGGACGCGCGCGCGGTTCTCAGAGCATTCCGCCGCGGTGCGGAACGCCGCGGCGGCGCGCTCGAAGCCCTCGAGCGTCACCAGGCCGCGCTCGCGCGCAAATTGGATTGACTTGACAATGGTGCCGGCGTCCATATCCGGGTGCGTGTGCCCGGTCTCCATCGCGATCGCAAACGGCTTGCTCGCTCGATTGTTAAAACGCGCGAGCCGCTCTATCGGAGGGATCATGTCCTCGTCCTTAAACTCAGCTCGTGGCGGGCCGCCGAAGCCCGGCCCCGGCCGGAACTCCATCACGATCGCGTCGATTACCGGATCGCGGTCGAGGATGTCGAGCACGCGATCGGCGGCGTTGACGTCCCCGCGCGGGCCCATCGTCCACGACGCGTCGAGCGGGTTGCGATAGCTGCCGCCGATCACCTGGAAGAAGGTGGCAAACTCGTCGTACGACTTCTGCGACAGCGCCGGGACCTCCAGGCCGTGGCGCGCAAACGCATCGCTAATCACCACCGACTGTCCGCCCGTCATCGCCACCAGCCCCATCCGCCGGCCCCTCACCGGGAAGCGAGCGCGCGTGATGAGCTCCATCGCGTCCAGCATCGCATCGAAGTTGATCACCTCGACCGCACCGCTCTGGCGCATCGCGGCCTTCCATACCGCCGACGGCGTGGCAAGCGACCCGGTATGAGAGAACGTGGCGCGCGCACCCGCCGCGGTCACACCGCCCTTCCAGATCACCACCGGAATTCGAGCCGTCGCGCGCTTGAGGCTTGAGAGGAACCGGCGCCCGTCGCGCACGCCCTCGATATAGATGCCGATGGCGCGGATGGCCGGGTCGCCAGCCATCACCTCCAGGTAGTCGGCCGCCTCCAGTACGGTCGCATTGCCGATCGAGGCCGCGGTGCTGACCTTGATTCCGTGCACCGGCGCCTTCATGCACAGGCCGATCGCATGGGTACCGCTCTGCGAGATGAAGCACACGTCTCCGTCCGGCGGGCCGGGGCGGAGAGGGGGCGCGTTGAGCATCCCCAGGCCGGGATTACACAGCCCCATGCAGTTGGGTCCGACCACCGCAACGTCCGAAGCGTCGGCAACCTTGCCCAGCTCGGCTTCGAGGCTGCGGCCGATCTCGTCGCCGACTTCGGAGAAGCCGGCCGTGAAAAAGCCCACCGTTGCGACGCCGGCCGCCGCGCACTCGGCCAGCACTTGCGGCGCCGCCTTGCGCGGGACCGCGACAATCGCGTAGTCGATCGGCTCAGGGACCTCGGCCACCTTGCGGAAGTTGGCAACCTTGAGCGCCGCCAGTCCGGCGTCCTCCCTTGGGTCGCTCTGGACCGAGTACCGCGTGCCCTTGAAGTTCGCCGTCGAGCGCAGCCACTGGTACTCGCGCACTCCCCGATCACCGATCACCGCGATCACGCGCGGCTTGAGACCGCGCGCGAGGTTCTTGAGCCGCCGCTCGCGATGCTGCGGATCGGGTTCGGCTGCGACTCGCGCGCCGCCCTCCGCGCGGTCGAGCAGCACCCGCGCGTCGAGCACGCTGAGCCCGCGCGAATATGCGACGATCGGGTTCAAGTCCATCTCCTTGATTTCGGGACGGCGCGCAGCGAAGTCGGAAATTGCAACGAGCAGACCGACAATCGCGTCCACATCGGCGGGCGCCGCCCCGCGCATTCCCTTGAGCAGCTCGGCGCCACGCAGTTCCGCGAGCATCGCGCGCGCTTCGCCCTCGGTCACCGGCGCAACACGCACGGCGGTGTCCTTCAGAACCTCGACGAAGATTCCGCCCAGCCCTACCATCACGATCGGCCCGAATTGCGGGTCGCACGTGATGCCTGCCAGGAGCTCGATTCCCGGTGCCGCCATCGCCTGCACCGCGACTCCTTCGAAGCGCGCGCGGGGAGCGCCGGCGGCGAGGTTGGCGCGAATCCGCTCGAACGCCTCGCGCACTTCCGCCTCGGATCGCAGGCCCAGCACCACACCGCCGACGTTGGTCTTATGAGTTACGTCGGGCGACAGGACCTTGAGCACGACCGGAAACCCGCATCGCGCCGCCAGGCGCGCCGCCTCATCGGCGGTCGGTGCCGCGTACGGCATCTGGGTCGCGATGCCGAGCGCCTCAAGGATTCGTTTGGATTCGATTTCCGAGAGCGCGACGCGGTTCTCACCGGTCGCGCCGTGAATTACCTGCTCGATGATGTTCTGGTTCATTTCATTTTCCAGTCGTACATCAAAGCCGTAAGGGAGATAAGAGGCACGGCCCCGCAAGGGTGTAGCTTTAGGGCACACCAGCGCCGCGATCCCATCGCCAAGCGGCTGTCTCGGTCCGAGTGCCGCTGGGCGCTGAATCACGCCGAATGGTCTTCTTCCGATTCCTGGAGTACGGCGGTCGGCAGGATCTCGGGCTTGAGTCCGTCGAGGAAACGCGACGCGCGCCCCATCGTGTAACCCATCGCGCGATCGAACATGTGCATCGGGTAGATCAGGTACAGCTCGTCGCGCGCGCGCGTGCCCGCAACGTACATCAGCCGGCGCTCCTCTTCCAACTCGGCGGGTTCCATGCTCTGCGGAGCGGGGAAGCGGCCATCAGCGGCCCAGATCAGGAACACCACTTTCCACTCCAGCCCCTTGGCCGAGTGGACGGTGCTCAGCGTGACGTAGCCCTCCTCCGGATCCACTGCGAGCACGTCGCCAATCGAGTCGGTCGGCGGCTCCAGCGCCATATCGGCGAGCATCGACTCAAGGCTTCGATAGCGCTGCGTGAGCTCCTGGAAATGCTCGAGGTCGCGCTCGCGCTTTGGATAGTCGTCGGGATACGCCTCGCGCATCAGCGGGACGTAGTAACTGAGCACCAGCGCGAGTTGAGCGGCAGGCCGTGCGGGACCGGCGCGCAGCTCCTTGAGCAGGGCCGCAAGCCGCGCGATTGCGGCGGGCATGTCGCCCACGGCCGGCTTCGCCGATGCGGCCGCTGCCAGCGCCTGTTCGGGCTCGGGCGCGTTGACGATTTGCTCGATCAGCCGCTCGGCGCGGCGCGGCCCGACTCCACGCACTGTCGTCAGCACTCGCAGCCACGAGACCGCGTCGGCCGGATTCGCGATCACGCGCAGATGGGCCAGCACATCCTTGACGTGGGCGCTCTCGATGAACTTGAAGCCGCCGCGCTTGACGAATGGAATGTCGCGCTTTTGCAGTTCGAGCTCGAGGTCGAACGAGTGAAAGCTGGAGCGGAACAGGACCGCTATCTCGTTCAGTCCGACGCCCTCCTCGCGCAGCTCCAGGATCCGCTGCGCGACGAAGCGCGACTGCGTGTTCTCGTCCTGCGCGCGGACCAGCAGGGGCCGCACCTCGCCGTGGCGCTTGGTGAACAGGACTTTCGTGTACTTTTCCTCGGCCCGCGAGATCACCTCGTTGGCGACGTCGAGAATGCCCTGCAGCGAGCGGTAGTTCTCCTCGAGCTTGATCACCCGGGTGCCCGGGAACAGTGAGGGGAAGTCCATGATGTTGCGGAAGTTGGCGCCGCGGAACGAATAAATGGATTGCGCATCGTCGCCCACCGCCATCACGTTGTGATGGGTCGCGGCGAGCAGTCTTACCAGCTCGGCCTGGATCAGGTTGGTGTCCTGGTACTCGTCGATCATGATGTAACGGTAGGCCTCCGAGAGCTTTCGCCGCGTCGGCTCGTGCTGTTTGAGCAGGTCGGCCAGACGATAGAGGAGGTCGTCATAGTCGAGTAACGCCCGCTCGCGCTTGTAGCTCTCGTAGGCGGCGGCGAGCTGCAGGATCTCGTTGCGATGCTCGCGCAGATGTGGGAAGTCGATTTCGATCTCCGCTTCGAGCGTGCGGCTCTTGTTGCGCGCCATGCTGATCGCTTCGCCGAGTGTGCCCTTCTTCGGAAAACGCCGGTCGCGCGAACCCAGCCCCATCCGCGCCCGAATCAAATTGATCACGTCCTCCATGTCGGAGCGGTCGAGAATCGTGAAGTTGGGCTGGATGCCGATCGGTGCCCCATAGCGGCGCAGCACCGTGTTGGCGAAGGAATGGAAGGTGCCGCCGGCAACCGAACGCGAGCGATCGCCGGCCAGTTGCTCCACCCGCCGCAGCATCTCCTGCGCCGCGCGCCGCGTAAACGTCAACAGCAGGATCGACTCGGGCGGCACGCCGCTTTCAATAAGCCGCGCGACCCGGTAGATGAGCGTGCGGGTCTTGCCCGAGCCCGCCCCGGCGACTACCAGCAGCGGACCCTCGAGATGCGCAACCACCTCGAATTGGGCGGGATTGAGCACCTCCGCGTACTTGATTCTGAAGCAGCGCTCGTCCTGCGCCGGCAGCGCCTTTTGCAGAACGATTACCTTGTCGGCCACGGTGCAGGCGATCTTATCACGCCGGCCCGGTATCGATAGCTAAGGCGGGCCGAACTCGCCGTCGTCGGGCAGCGTCATCCGATCGTTCTGGATCTCGCGCATGATCTCCGCCCAGGGATCCTTGTTCGGGTCCTGTGGAGTCGCCCCGTCTTCCTCCTCGCTGGAAGGCGTGGGGCGCAGCTCCCGGATTTCGGGACGTACCACGATTCGGTTGATCACCATGATGTCGCGCTGCTTGAGGAAATGGCGGGCCTTCTTCTCGGCGTCACTCTTGCCAAACTCGGTGGCAACGAAGCCGTAGAGGGTCACTTGGCGGCCACCGTCGTCGGAAAACGCCACCTGCGCGCCGACCAGCGGCAGGCGATGCTTGTGCAGGTATTCGGTCAGCGCGTCGCTCTTGTTGCGATCGACCGTGTACGAGCCGGCCTCAAGCGGCTGAGCCATCGAGGCGATCGCCAGCGCCAGGGCCACCAGAATCACGAACACCCGAGCGCTCACATAAGTCGGCATACAGCTACCGTATTATTCCGCTCGCGGTTCGGACCTTTAGTCAACAGGCGATGGGCCGGCCGACCGAAGCGAGCACCACGGTGAAGGAGCCGAAGCGAGGATCGCCCGCCCTTGGTCAGAGAGGCGCGCCTGGCCTTGATGGCGGGCGATGCGGGGTTGTTGGCGGCGAAGGCCGTGGCACAGTCGGAGTCGGGGCTGGGCGTAAAAGTGTCGGCTCAACAGGCGGAGCCGGGGCTGGGCGTGAAGGTGTCGGCGCAGCAGTCGCAGTATGGGGCGGAGTAGGAGGCGGAGTCGGCGGCGGGGGAGGAGGAGGAGGCGGCGGCGGCGGCGGCCCCCAGAAAGGATATGGCGACCAATACGGCCACATCAGGAAGTTCAGTTGCTCCTGCTGGATCGCCTGCGCCTCCACCGCGGCGCTCTGCGCGGCCTGCTCTTGCATCCGGTTCTGCAGGACATATTCCTGGTAGCGCTGGTAGGCCGCCTCGTCGCCGATGTACAGACACGTGCATTCGCCGGGATCAGCGAACCAGTACTGCAGGTTTCCGTCGTGCGTGAAGTAGCGGAGCTTCAGCGGGGTCAGCGCTTTGAGATCGGCGACCTTTTCCGGCGTGTCGGCGCCCATCATGCGAAAGCCCGCCGCCGACAGCATCGGCTCGATCCGCTCGGCCCGCTGTTGCGCCGACTCCTGGAACAGCGAGCACTCGGCGGCAACCATCACCAGCGCAAGCAACGCGATCGTCCGGTTCACAACCGCAATCCTAGTAGCAAATAGACGAGTCCCGCAATTGCGGGGTTGAATTCGCACCGGCGCGTCCCCAAGAATCGGGCATGGCTAAAGCGCTCGATGGGGTGAACCTGGTCGAATTCAGCTCTCATCTCGGCGCAGCCTACGCCGCGATGATCCTCGCGGAGCAGGGCGCCGATGCGGTCAGGGTCGAGCCGCCGGGCGGCGCGCCAGGACGCGGCACGCCGCACTTTCACGTGCTCAACCGCAGCAAGCGCTCGGTGTTCGTCGATCCGGGCTCGAAGGAAGGCGCCGCCGCGATACCCGCGCTGCTGCGATGGGCCGATATCGTGATTACCGGCCGCACGCCGCGCCGTTCGCGGGCGCTGGGGCTGGACTACGACTCGATCCGCAAGCTCAACCCGCGCGCGCTGCTGGTCAGCATGCCGCCCTTTGGCAGCCGCGGCGGCCAGGCCGAGCTCGACGCCGACGACGACCTCCTGGTCCAGGCGCGCGGCGGAATCGCGGGCAGCCAGTGGGCGCGCAGCGGGAATCCGGTGGCGCTGACCTTTCCCGCCGCGAGCTACTCGGCGGGCGCGATGGCGGCGATCGCGGCCACCGCGGCCTTGGTCGCGCGCGGCGACGGCGCTCCCGGACAATCAATAGAAGTATCGCTGCTGGCGGGTGCGTTCTCGTTGCAGACCGGCTCGATCATGTATCACGAACAGCTAACCGCGCTGTACGCGCTTGAACTCGCCGACCCGCTCGGCCCGATACCGTGCTATCGGCTGTTCGAGGCGCGAGACGGCCAGTACCTGTTCGTCGCGTGCGGCAATGCGACCTTCTGGAACAAGTTCGCGATCGCGATCGAGCGCCCCGACCTGGTCGCCGACCCGCGCTTCGAAGGAGCGCCATGGGGAAGCCCGCCCGGGCATTGGCAGACCCTCAAGGACATCCTCGCGCCGATAATGCGCAGCCGCACCCGCGATGAGTGGCTTGAGACCCTGCGCGAAGCCGACGTCCCGTGCGCACCGGTGCTTTCGCGCTATGATTTTATCGACAACGCGCAGGTGCAATACCTCGGGATGCGTCGCGAAGTCGACGACCCGATTCTTGGGCCGACCATCCAGATGGGCGTGCCGGTGAACCTGACCGAAACGCCGGGTGACATCGTCGGCCCCGCCCCGGCGGTCCATGTCCCGAGCGCCGCCGGGATCGCATCAAGCGAAGCCACCGCCGGGGGTTCCCAGCCCGCTCCCATCGCGGCGGTTGGAAAAGGACCGCTGGACGGGGTGCTCGTGCTGGACTTCGCCAGTTATATCGCGGGCTCCTACGGCCCGATGATCCTCGCACAGTTGGGCGCCGACGTGATCAAGATCGAAAGCCGCGAGGGCGACGCGTTTCGCAACTTCGGCTTCGGCTTTCTGGGATGGAACCTGGGCAAGCGCGGCCTGGCGCTCGATCTGAACGCCGCCCAGGGCCGCGAAATCCTGTACGAGCTGGCGAAAAAGGCCGACATCGTGGTGGAAAACCTGCGGCCGGGCCGGATGCGCCGCTTCGGGCTCGACTACGAAACGCTCGCCAGGGACAACCCGCGGCTCATCTACATGTCGCTCAACGGCTTCGGCAATCGCGGGCCGGAGCACGACCAGCCCGGCTTCGACCCGCTCCTGCAGGCGCGCTCGGGCGTGATGGCGGCGCAGGGCGGCCATCACGGGCATCCGGTCTACCTCACCTGCGCGATCTGCGACTACGGCGCCGCGATGCTCTCCGCGTTCGGATGCGTGCTCGCACTGCACGCCCGCCGGCGGACCGGGCGCGGCCAGTTCTGCGAGACCTCGCTGTTGCAAGCGGCGATGGCGTTCCAAGCCGGCGAGTTCATCTTCTATTCGGGACGGCCGGACCTGGAGGATGGAAGTGCCGAGTATCGGGGCCGTTCGGCGCTCGCGCGATGCTACCGATGCTTGAGCGACGATTGGCTCGCGATCTCCATCACCACAGCCGCGCATTGGGACGCGATGCGCCGCATGATCAGCGCTACGCCCGGCCTCTGCTATGCCGACGCGGCGCGCGAGCCGAGCGAGGGCCGGCTTGCCGACGCGATTGGCGAGTACTTTGCGAAGCTCGAGCGCGCCGAGGCATTGCGGGTGCTCGGCGACGCCGGCGTACCGGCCACGCCCGTCAACCGGATTCGCGACCTGTTCTCCGATCCGCAGATCGCCGCCAACGAGCTGCTCGCCAACGTCCGGCACTCGCTATGGGGAAGCGTCACGCAGACCGGGCTGCTGGCGAAGTTCTCCGCTACGGTTGCGAGCGTGACGCACGCCGCGCCGATGCTGGGCGAGCACACCGACGAGATCCTGTCGCAATACCTCGGCTACGGCGCGCTTGAGATCGCGGAACTCAGGACCCGCGGCGTCGTCAAATGATCGGGCCTTAACGCTTTCGCGAGGACGAACCCATGGGAATTCTAACTGCTGAGACGGTCAAGATGCTTGCGCGGGAGATGTATGACTACGAGTTGACCGACAAAGATGCGCGCGCGCTGGCCGATGGCGCGGGCCCGCTGCTCACGATGGCGAGCCGCCTGGGCGACCTGCTCGACCTCAAGGCTATGGAGCCGCCGTTCGGTTATCCCAATCTTCAGGCCGAAGCGCAGCGCATCCGGCGCAAGAAGGTGTAGCGATGGCAACCGCATCGGAACTGATCGCCCTCGATGTCGCGTCGCTGTCTTCTAAGATCCGCAGCCGCGAGGTATCGCCGGTCGAAGTGACCGAGGCTTACCTGGGCCGAATCGAGGAGCTGGACGCCAAGCTCAGGACCTATATCACCGTCACGGCAGACCTCGCGCGGGCGGCGGCCAAAGCCGCCGAGACGGAAATTCGCGCGGGCAAGTGGCGCGGCCCGTTCCACGGCATCCCGGTCGCAGTAAAGGACCTGCTCTACACCAAAGGAATCCGCACCACCGGCGGCTCGAAGATTCTCGCCGACTTCGTCCCCGACCACGACGCGACCGTCTGGAAGCGGCTGGCGGAGGCCGGTGCGGTCCTGCTCGGCAAGCTCAACCTGCACGAATTCGCCTACGGTGTTACCTCGGCCAACCCGCATTGGGGGGCGGTGCGCAATCCCTACGACCCCGAGCGCATCCCGGGCGGCTCGAGCGGCGGCTCAGCGGCCGCCATCGTCGCAGGCATGGCTGCGGCCACGATCGGAACCGATACCGGCGGCTCGATTCGCATCCCCGCTGCGTTCTGCGGATGCGTCGGGCTTAAGCCGACTTGGAGCCGCGTGAGCCGGCACGGCGTGATCCCGCTGGCCTACACGCTCGACCACGTCGGCCCGATAACCCGCACAGTGCGCGACGCCGCGATCATGCTTGGCGTGATCGCGGGCCAGGACCCCGACGATTCGAGCTCGAGCCGCAATCCAGTGCCGGATTACACGCGGGCGCTCGGCGGCGAAATCAAGGGCGCGCGCGTGGGAGTAGTCCGCGAACTCACGAATGCCCTGTCGGACGACGTCTCGCACTCATTCGACACCGCGCTGAAACAGCTCTCGGCCTTGGGCGCGATCGTCGAGGACGTTCTCGGTGCCGTCGATCGCCGCGGCCAGCGTGGTAAACACCGCGATCACCTTCGGCGAGGCGCTCGAGTACCACGAGCAATGGATGCGCACGCGCGCCGCCGACTACGGTCCTGACGTGCGCCGCCTGCTCGAAGCGGGTATGGGGGTAACGGCCAGCAGCTATATCCGCGCGCAGCGCGGCAGGGCGCGAATCCTTGCCGACGCGACCGATGCACTAGACGGCCGCGAGGTATTGCTCGCTCCAACCAGCGCGATCCCCGCGCCCAAGCTCGCAGAGACCACGATTCTGGGCGCTGAAAGAGGCCGGATCGACCTGGTGCAGGAGGTCCTGCGCTTCACCGCGCCGTTCGACGTGACAGGCCAGCCCGCGCTGGCGATCCCGATCGGGCTCTCGCCGGGCGGGCTGCCGCTCTCGATGCAGATAATCGGGCGCCCGTTCGACGAGCCCTCAGTCATCAGGGTGGCAAACGCCTACGAACGCGCCCGCGGTGTCCTGCCGCCACCGAAACTGTGAGGCGTGGTGGCACCCGGTCTCGATCTAGATGACCTGCAGATAATCCCGATCGGGCCTCGTAACTGGGGCCTCGCTGGTGCAGATACTCGGGCTACCGGTCGACGGGCCTGCGACCCTCCCTGGTGGCGGACCTCTCGGCCCGCTCGCTCCGGTGGGCAGCGAGATAAGTGCGGCATTCCTCGCCGGTCTGCCAACACAGATAGAGCATCAGAACAATCCCACCGAGAATTGCTAGCGACCCGTAGCGCGGCAGTTCCGCTCGGGCACGAAGCCAACAATCGATCCACACCAGCACTACCCTGAGCAGGAACCCCGATATCGCTAGTACCACCAGACCTACGGCCGCCGACCATCCGCGGTTGACCCACTTGACAGCGGAATTGCGGGCGCTCTGGTCGATCAGACTCAACCCACCCCTCTCAACTGTTGTACTCTGCAAGCACGGCTGCCGTCAGATCTCGTTGACACCTTTTACTCGTATCGAAATTTTGCCGATCGCTGTCCACCGCCAATACCCCTACCGGTTCTCCGACCTTCGATACAAGCCGTTCAACCGCGTGATTAACGGCCGACAGATAATCAACGCTCAACGACCGTTCCTCTCTTCGACCGCGCTTCTTGATCCTCTGGAACTCAGTGCGAGCCGTGCACTTCAAGTGAACCAGAACCCGAGGCGGTCCGAGATCCTCAACTATCTCGTCGTAAAGCGCTAGAAAGGCGGAGCGACGCGAACCCCGGAGGTTGAGGCCTGCATACGCTTGATCCAGAAGAAACGAAAAATCGCAAACAAGCCCCAATCCCCCATGCTTGCGTTTGGCCGCGTGGTAGTGCTGCAACAGAAACGTAACCTCGGTCTCGAAAGAGCAGGAAGAAGGATTCGCGCAGAAGTCGCGCCAAAACGGGTTCGCCCTGAAGCGTTCAAATGTTGGTTCTAATCCCGCTTTCGCGAGAACACGCGCCAGCGTGGTCTTTCCGGATGCGATCCCTCCACATATCTCGATCCGCGATGCCACGAAATTTACGCACCAGCCACAAATTGCGCCTTCGGTCTACCTTTTAGATCCTGCGGCCTTGGGTTGGACCGGCAGAGCGTGGCAAGCGTGCTCCAGTTGTTCCACTCTTCCCCGCACGTCCTGCAACTCTTTCGACGTCGCCTCCAACTGTTCCTGCGTCACCCGTAACTGCTCCTTCCGGTCGTGGTCAACAGCTTGGAACTCCTTGCGAGCCGCGATCACATAAGCGGTAGACTGTTGAATGAGCGATAGTATCGGAGGAAGACCCAGCACGGCGGCTACTAGAATAGCCAGCACACCCACGAGTTGGATCCGTCGAAACCGAGCCTCCACGGACTGCTTCGTCTCTTCGGCTTTCTCCTTCGCGGACTTCGCGATGTTTTCCGATTCGTCCAGTCTTGCAAGGAATTCGCCAACGGACGCGCGGATTGGCGGGACTGGTTTCGTCTCCGCGGCCTTTTCTAGGTATTGTAGGAATTGCAACTCCCTCTTGCCGCCTGGGAATTCCTTATATACGCCGCAACGATGCTCATCTTCCTCACGTTCCTTCCACCTAGAATTACGACTAAGTTTCGTGAATTCAATCCAGATAAGCCCTTCGCCACCGCGAAAGCACCAATCCTTGTCAGTCAGGTTGTGGAGCGGAATTACGAGTTTGCCCACAAAGCCTGGATCTATGAGGGGGCCGGTCCCAAGCAGAGAGCCCACGATGTACGTGCGTGATATGTAGATTGAACCGAAGCGCAAGATAATTCGGAATCCTAAACTCCGGCTCTACGCTCACGAAAGCGAGGGAGTTTGCCCTCAGAATGAACGAATGCCCTTCTTTAAGGTCCTCGTATCGCGGCTCCTTATTTTCATCCCACCAAATTAGCGGTCCTAATATACCCGCTTCGTATGAAGCGGACTTGAGCGAAGCGGGATAAAATGGAGCCACCATGCCGGTCTGGAGAACGTAATCAAAAATGTCCGCAGAATTGAGCAAAGCCGGTTCTATCTTCGGAAAGGGGTCACTGTTACTATACCTCTCGAAGCGAGCCTTGGCGTCGGCTGGATCGGTAAACAGAACACCTTCTTTGGCGCGGATGGGAAAATAGCCCTGGCCCATAATGGCGAGTTCCCCGCTAAGCTAGGTTAGCAACCAACGACGACGGTCCGAAGCCAAAGTAGCCGATTCTGCGGCTGATGCTTTGTTCCACTTCTGCCACGAAAGATGACGATCTAGAACTCGGCGCATTACGTTCCCTGGCGGAGGCATCGACGTAATCAAGGTGATTTAGGACCACCGCTGTTGGCCTGTTCACTAGGATCGCTTGACGAACAACTTCCGGATCGAAACGACCGACCCTGCGCACTGTTCTCGTTACAGAAGTATACTCAACAAAATCTTCTCGTAGCCCGGACTCTAAGGCGACCGTTCTCCAATCGACCTCCTTAGGCAGTGGTCCCGATTTCCCTGCAACCCGAATAGGGAATGCCCTTATCACCAGAACCACCTCGTCCACATCCAAGGGACTTAGGCCAGCTTCTGAAAGAAAAGCCGCGGCCGTCGTGTCACGACTGGTAACGTACGGGTAGTCTGGCGAGTGCAGGACCGACAATCCAAAGCCTTGGGTACCCTCCAGAATGAGACGTTCGCCACTCTTGAGATAGCTCCGGAGAAGCTCAGGGACGCGAGTGAGAAACGGCTGCAGGCGGGGTTCATCCTTCGCCAACCGGAGACCACGAACGCGGCCAATTCGCCGCCCTACGGCTGCTCCCGTCCCGCTCAAGGTAGAACCGATAGACTGCCTGAGAGTGGTGCTTGCCTCCTCCTGCTTCTCACGGTCAGTGATGACGGCGGCGTTCGGATCGATTCTTAGACAGTCGCTCCTTAGTCCGGTTCGCTCCATCTCTTGCAGCAGGATGTCCGGGTCGATATAGCTCCCTGCACCGAGCACGCACAGGACACCGGGCAGAAGAGCGGCCGTCGGCAACTGGCGGAGAACGACCGCCTGGCCATCGGAGTTTACAACGGTGTGGCCCGAGTTCGATCCGCCCACACGGATGGCGATCTTGGCGCCTTTTTCACGCGCTAGCGCATGGGCGACTTTGCCCTTGCCTTCCGAGCCGAATTGCCCTCCGACAATGACGGTTACAGGCACTGGCGCTTCCCGGAAGGGCGTGCGTTGTCCGCTGCAACGATGTCGTCCACAGCAGCGAAGAGGGACTCAAGCGGTTCGGAGTTGTCTATTCTCTTGTGTGCAAGGCGAGCCATCCACGGGACGTTGGCCTCCACGGGATGGGCGCTTGCCCATCTGAACCGCTGCTCATCTCCACCGCCGGTGACGTACCTGTACAAGCGCGTCGCTTCAGGTGCCTCCATGTGAACGTGCACGAAGGCGGGCCCAAACACCTCGACGAGGAGCGCGTGGTCTTCTGGATGGCGCAGCCCGTCAATCGCCAGGTTCCCGGAGGGCGGAAGCATGCGCACGAGTCGCATCCCCAACTGCCGTAACTGCCGTTGGCCGCCTGGCTTCTGGTGGACGTCTTCACCGAGCTGCTGCAGTGCGTTGCGAGAAGGCTCGAGGCCCCCCTCCTTGAGCATCTCGCCAAGAACCGCACTGAAGCGCCCGTACTGAAAGCCTCGTGAACGCAGAAACTCCGCCGCCGTCGTCTTTCCAGCCGCAATCGGCCCGCTGAACCCGAGGACGCGTCGTTTCCTCCAAGCGCCGCTATCAACTTCAAGGTCCGGGATAATGAGGTAGCCCTCATCGTGGTTGCCCAGAGCCTCAAACCTGCCTGCCCAGAAAAAGACACCGACCAAGGCAGAGGTTATCGCGTCCAATTCGTCATGACTCACGTCGCGACTCTCGAACTCGCCAACAAGGCCAAACTCTGCCAAACCCGCCTTCAGGAATTCAAGGCTTGCGCGCTTCCGCGGTATGCCCAGGATGTCCTGCGCGGCTCCGGGATAGCTCTCTATGACGGGTACGCCGCGCCGCCGTAGCTCTTCTGTAAGACGAATCCCTCGCGCTGTAAGAGCTTGCATGCTCCTGATCAGGCAGGGATATACGTTTACGCCTCGCTTTTTCAGGATCCGCTCGCACTCGCGGGTAATTCCGTAGCGGTCCCGGCCGGGGTCGTCATCCGCCGTCTTCACCCGTCCCTTGGGCAGGGACAAAGGAGAATCAATCGAGACAAGGTCGGGAGTAGCCGCAAGAGTTGCCTCAATGATCTCTTTATCCGCGGCAAGCCGTTTGCTGAGGGCCGTGTTCCCTTCCAACAGGCACCATCCTGAAGGTCGAGACTCCGACCCTGTTGGATCGATTCCCACCACTCGGAGGAGTGAGCCGCGCGGGCCTAGTTCAAGGTCTCGGAAGGTGACTGCCGGTCCTGTTCTGCCGCGGTATGGCCTCAGGCTGATCGCATCATTCGTTGGTTTTGGCGAGCCGACCGAAACTGCGACGCGGCCAGATTGCTCGCTGAAACGAGGGAGTTCGTGGGGAAGGGGCACCCGTTCCCTTCGCAGGAGCCGGGCAACGACGGCATCGAAAATGCCCTTCATACCTTCAATGTCGGCGTGGTTGTACGAAACGAGGAGCTTCAGGGCTTCAATATCACCTCGTCGGTACCTGTGCCACAAGAGCGGAGCCGCCTCGCCCTCAAGTGACGCGATACTTTGGCATCGCTTGATCCCTAACTTCCGCTCGATCTTCTTCTGGCCGCCGGTGAGCCCGACACGTTTCGCCAAAAATCTCAGGTCTACGTGTACTGACGGAAGGTTCAGGTACGGAAATCGCCGACGGAGGAAAGGAAGGTCGAACAGGCTCCCGTTAAACGTTACCGCTACTTTTGCGTGCGACAGCGCCGACCGGAGACCCGCGTCGTCATCGCCCGCGATAAGAACTCGATACGAGGAACCCACACTCCAGCCAACCAACGTAACGTCGTGGTAGTAACGGCTCAGCCCCGTGGTTTCGATGTCGAGAAATACCGTCTCCGATGGGAAGCTGAGAGCGATCCTGTAGTGTTCCTCACGCGGGAGCCGCTCGGCAAAGAAGTCGACCCACCCTTCCCACAGCGCGCGGCGGGACTGTTGAAGCAAAAGCTCGGCCGAACCGCGGCCGCCGTTTGCAAACAGGGGCGCTTGGAGCGCTCGCTCGGCCGCGAACTCGTCCCAAGAAACGACTCCTGACTCCCACAGGGCCTGTTCCTTCTTGCGACCGATGCCTGGCAAATGTCGAAAAGTGAATGCGAGCACGCTAGCTCGTTCTGCCGGTTAAGCAACTCCCGTTTTCAATTCAGCTTGGAGAACTGAATCACGGACGGTCTTGAGCTCGACGACGAACGCGAACGCTAACTGGCCGCTGACAAGCTCCTCGACGGCTTTGGCCCGCGGTCGAAAGTAGACCCGCCTGCCGTCGGTGACGAGGTATCGCGCCGGTAGCGAGGTGCGTTTGATTTCGCCGTGGTGGCTCCGAAGCGATTCCAAACCCTTCCGGAGTTTCGCGACCGATATTCCACAGTCCAGGAGATGTTTCAAGGCCCGCAGCATGACGATGTCGCCGAAGGTGTACGAGCGGTCGCGACCTCTTCCAGGCCGTACAGGGCCGCCGGTCGGAACCAATACCCGAGCCCGACACAGGTAATCGACCATGGCTGGCTTCAGGCCACTCAACGAGGCCGCGGCCCTGATACCGAAGTCCTCTTGTCGAGCCGACATAAAAGTAGTAGAGCGCTGTACTAGTTATTTTGCAAGCACCGCAATCTTGTGCACTCAACAGCTCGCGAGCGCGCCGGAGCGAGTCGCGCGAACCCTGTCCTCGCGCGCCCTCCGGTGCGGCAATCTGAGGGCGTGGGCCAAGGATGGCAGAGACCGCAAATCGAGCCAGCGACGATCCGCCGGCTTCGCTCGGTGGAGGAGACTGGCGAGGGACGCCGCGAGCTGCAGTCTGGGGCGCGAGAACCCTGGAAAACCCGACCTTCTGCGGAAAAAACCGGCCTGCAGTGATAGTGGTCGCCGAGCGCTGAAAATTTCAGAAGGGAAGATCGGCTCAGTGCGACTCGCGGTGCAAGCCGAGATGCCCCGTTCGCAAAGGGCTGGGTTCATCGCAGCAGATGGCGATGGATCCCTCTCAGGCGATCTGCAGATAATCGCTGTCGGGCAGCGGCGGGAATGGGGCCGCCGGGAGGGTCTGGTACCAGTACGCCACCGAGGCGATGTCGTCCTGCAGCGGCAGGTAGGCCGCGCCGCGGCGCGGGTCGCCGCGCCATCCCAGCGCCTGGATCGTGATCCGCAGGTCGCTCTGGGAGCGGACCGGGTCCGTGATGTGCCATCGGTACATCCCGAATCGCATCTGCGATGAGTAGAGTCCGTCCGGGCGAATCACCTGCGCCAAACCGGCATAGGGCGTGGTGAACTCGCGATAGCCGCCGACATCGAAGTTGTAGGAGCCGCAAAAGTAGTCCTCGGTGCCCGTGCCGCAGATGGTCGGGAATTCCACGTCGCCGTCGATATAGAACTTGACCTCGCCCTCGCCCCACCATCCGTTGTTGTTCACGCCCCAGGCGAGGTACGTGCCGGCGTACTGGCCGCGCCCGCGCACGCCGTCGAGAATCGTGTAAACGTGCTTGTACGGGAGCGGATTAACGCGGCGGAACTGCGCGTGGAAATAGGCGGCGTCGGCGGGGACCTCGGTCAGCGTGTAATTGACTTGGTAGAAGAGCACCATCGGCGCCTCAGCGATGTTGGCCATCGTGATCCGGGATCGCTTGCGAAACGGCATCTCCCAATAGCAGCACAACGCGCTGGCTGGATTGACGCACACCGCCAGCGACGAGATCTGCGCGTAGCGGTTCCATCCACAGGCGAAGAAATCGCCAACCGGGCATTCGATCGACGGCGCCGGTGAGTCGTCCCAGTAGAACCGGATGATGGCGTGGCGCCAATGCCCCGTCGGGGTCATCCAGATTTGCTGAATCGCGCCCGAGCCCGCGATATCGGCCAGCGTCCGCGTATCGCCAGGCGCGATGGTTACGTAAGGAGAGACCTTCCATCCTTGGCCGAGATCGCGCGCCGGGCCCCTGCCGGGCTCCGGGATTGCCATCGCGCCCTTGCCCTTTTCGCCGGTGGGATTCTCCGGGCTGATCGAGCGGGTCTCAGCGGGAGAGAGACGCGCAAGATTCCCGAGATGCATTCCAAGTCCGTTAAAGGCTGCCATGGTGCGGGGCCTCCTCGCTTGCTTCATGCGTTGGCAGGAGAGGATAGCCCCAGAGCGCCTACGGCTCCACGTCGCAGACGATAAAGTCGTGGTCGGAGACGCGTGGGGCAAAGGCCGAGGTGCGCGGCGCAACCACCGCCGCGGATCCGGGAACGGCGCGAAGCCCGCGGATTGCAATCCAGTCGAGCTTGGGACGCAACAGGCGCGGAATCAGGCGTGTAAAGGTGAAGGTCGGGGCCAGCGGCAGATTTGCACCGTCGATCTCGAAACCGGCCTCGCGCAGCAGCCCAAACAGCGGCTCATACGGTACCGGATCGCGAAAGCGGCGCGGCCCGGCGAGCATCAGGCCCATCACCCGAACGATGTCGCGGCCTCCAACTACCTCGGTGGTCGCGGTATTGAAATCGCCTCCGATGATCGCAGGCCCGTGCGCCGGGAAGACCTTGAGAAATTTGCCCAACTGCTCGGCTCTGAACTGCGGCCCGCCCCAGCGCTCGAGATGGGCAACGCCCAGCGTAACCGGGTGACCGTCCAAGATAGCCGTGGCGATGAAGCCGACGGGCATGCCATGGAAGATGGTGCGGCGACCGGGCGGCCTCAGCCCGGGCAGCGGCACCATCCTTACGTCGTGCAACGGCTCCGCGCATAGAATCGCATTGCCGACGAAGCCAGTGAATCCGGGCCGTCCGCGACGCTTGATGCCGAGCCCGGGGGCGTAGGCGAAGCTCAGGCCGAGCCGGCCGGCAAGCTCGGCGGCGACTTCGAGTCCTTCCGAGCGGCGCGTCTTCCAGTCGGCTTCGCATAGCAGGATCACCGTGGCGCCGCGCAGCGGCGGCCGGTTCAGCCTGGCGGCGAGCTGCTTGACCCTCCCGCCGCCGCGCGCGTTGAGCACGACCACCTTGAACGGAGACCGCGCGCCATTCGAGGGGCGGTTTACGGCGACGGGCTCGAACGGTGGAGGCGGCGACGCCATGACCCGGGGCTTCCCGGCATGCCCTACCATTGCCTCACCGCCTGGGACAACCAACGCATTGGAACACCCGCGCCCAGCCCCCCCGGATTCCCGGCTCAAGCGGCTACCCGCGCAACTCCGCCTCGACGCCCTCGATCGAGGTGATCGGCGGCGAACAGGTCCTATCCCGGCACACGTAGGCGGTCAGTTTGCCGTCAACCTGGTGTTTGTCCCTGACCTGCTCCGGGACGAACGACGCGTCGGGGTTGGCGGGGTCGACAGCGAAAATGGCGCGGTTAGGGCCATAGACCAGGCCCAGCCGCTCGCACCAGTTCGCAAATTCCGGATTGCTGCGGTCGCCGACGATCACGATCTCTTCGGCGCCTCGCTGGTACAGGTCGATCGCCTCGAGCATGTGCGAAAACGCAAACGGCTGTTTCTCGACGAAGTCCTTGAAAAGTTTAATCGTGCGCTCGGCTTCGGCCAAATAGCGGGGCTCGCCCGTATAGGCGTGAAGCCGCAGCAGCGCCATCGCCGCGGCGCTGTTGCCGGACGGTGTCGAGCCGTCGAAAGCCGCCTTGGGACGCGCGATCAGGGGTTCGTGATCCTCCGAGGTGAAGAAGAAGCCGCCCTTTTCGCCATCCAGAAACCGTTCAAACATGACATCCGCGATACGCCGTGCGCTGGCGATGTAAGCCGGGTCGAGGCTCGCCTCGTAGATATCGATCATCGCGCCCGCGATTAGGGCGTAATCCTCCAGGTAGCCGTTGAAGCGCGCGATGCCGTCCTTGAACGAGCGCTTGAGTCCCCCTCCGTCCCACATCCTGTCCATCACGAACCGGAGCGCGCGCTTCGCGGTCTCCAGGTATCGCGCTTCGCCAAGCGCGCGATAGCCCTCGGCGAACGCGGAGATCGTCATCCCGTTCCACGCCGCCAGGATCTTGTCGTCGCGGCCGGGCTTGACCCGCCGCTCGCGCGCCTCGAATAGCTTGCGCCGGATCTCCGCGATCGCCGACGCCATGTTGGCCTCGGGCAGGTTGAACAGCCGGGCGGCGTCGGCAGCCTCGATCGTGCGATGCAGGATATTGCGGCCCTCGAAGTTGCCTTCCCGGCTGATATCGAAGTAGCGCCACGCGATCTTCGCCAGTTCATCGCCCAGCACCTCGCGCACCTCATCGGGCGTCCAGAGGAAGAACTTACCCTCTTCGCCCTCGCTGTCGGCGTCCTGAGTCGAGTAGAAGCCGCCTTCGGGGCTGGTCATCTCGCGTAGCAGGTAGTCGAGGATCTCGCCGGCGACCGTCAGGAACTCCGGTTCGTTCAGCGCGCGGCCGGCGTCGAGGTAGAGCCGGGCCAGCAGGGCGTTGTCGTACAGCATCTTCTCGAAGTGCGGTACGAGCCAGCGGTCATCGACGCTGTAACGATGGAACCCGCCGCCGATTTGGTCGTAGATGCCGCCCTTTGCCATCTTGGTCAGGGTATGCCGGACCATCTCGGCCATGCCCGGGTCGGCTGCGTCGTGATAAACGCGCAGGAAAAGGGAAAACACGAACGTGTTGGGGAACTTTGGCGCGCGTCCGATTCCGCCGTTGACGCTGTCGTAATGCTCCGCCAGCGCGCGGGCCGCGTCGGCCATCAAGCCTGGTTTAACGCCGCCGGCGGTGGCCGTGTAGTTCCCGAGCGCACCAAGGGCCGCAGTGAGCCTCTCGACGTTGTGCTGGACCTCATGCGCCTTGTTCTGGTAGGCCTGCGAGACCGCCTGCAGCACGCGGCCAAAGCCGGGTATCCCGTGGCGATCCTCGGGTGGGAAGTAGGTGCCTCCGAAGAACGGCTTGCCTTCCGGGGTCAGGAAAACCGTCAGCGGCCATCCGCCGCGGCCGGCGATCAATTGCACGGCATCCATGTAGATCTGGTCGAGGTCGGGGCGTTCCTCGCGATCAACTTTGATGGGAACGAAATTCTCGTTCATCAGCCGCGCGATCGCATCATTCTCGAACGACTCTCGCTCCATCACATGGCACCAATGACACGCCGAGTAGCCGATCGAGAGCAGGATGGGCTTGTTCTCGGCCTTGGCGCGCTTGAGCGCTTCCTCGCCCCACGGGTACCAGTCCACCGGGTTGTGGGCATGCTGGCGCAAGTAAGGACTCTGCTCGTGGATGAGGCGGTTCGGTTTCCGCTCCGGATGCTGCGGGTTGTGCTGGTCCATAGGGTGCCTCGATGTCTCCCTTGCGCGCACGCCCGATCGCGCAGGAACCCAGTTTACTTCCTTGAAAGAGGAGTTTCCGGACCACCGAGCTCAAAGCCAGCCGTTCTTCTCCGACGCTATCATGCGTGGTGGTAACGGGCGAGTGCCGCGCGACAGTGCCGCGCGGCGGGCACCCGTGTGGCGATTAGGTGGCGGGGGCGGCTACAATTCGCCGCGATGGAGGCCGCCGCAGAGCAACTCCCCGCGCCGCGCGATCGACTCCGCGCCGATGCCTTGGCCAAGGCCGCGGCCGCCGGCGTGCTGGTCCTGACCGCGATCCTGTTCTTCGCGCGGATTGGGGCGCGGGCGTTATGGGCGTCGGAATTTCGATGGGCCGAGATTGCGCGCGAGATGCAAATCACGGGCAATTACCTGTGGCCCACGATCAACGGCCGCCTTTACTACGACAAGCCCCTGCTCTCGTACTGGATGGTGCTCGGTGCAGCCCGGCTCACCGGGTCGCTGAACGAAGCTGCGACGCGGATCCCGTGCGCTGCTGCGGGAGTACTCGGCGTTGCGATTCTGATCCTCTTGGCGCGACGGCTATACGATTGGCGCACCGGGGTGATCGCCGGCTTCGTTCTCGCGACCAGCATGAGCTTCGTCTTTTTTTCCCGCCTTGCCTCGGCCGATGTCGATACCATAACCGGCGAGCTGGCCGCTCTGCTGCTGTTCGTAGCGAACCTGGAAAGACCCGATGGATGGTGGGTGGTCGCGCTGTGGGTGGTGATGGCGATTACATCGCTCACCAAGGGTTTGCTCGGCTTCGTGCTCCCGCTCCTGGTTATCGGGGGATACTCGTGCCTGAAGGCGGGTTGGGGAGAGGCGTGGGATCATCTCGCGAAGGGTGCGCTCGGCAGGCGCGTAGGCTGGCTGATCGAGCGTAATCGATGGCTTTTCAACTGGAGGTCGGTGCCGGCGATTGGGCTTGCCGCGGCGCTGTACTTCCTTCCCTTCGCGCTCTCTTCGCATCGGATGCGCTCCGATGCCGGCCTTTACATGGTTTACCGGGAAAACGTCGTGCGCTTTCTTCATCCTTTCGACCATCGCGGGCCAATCTATCTCTACGTCTTCGAGATTTTCGTCTTGATGGCGCCATGGTCTGCGCTGCTTCCCGCGGCGCTGGCCCAGGCCCATCGCCGCGACCGCCCGACCGTCGATCGCGAGGGAATCGATCGTTTTGCGATGTTCTATTTCTGGGGGACCTTCATCTTCTTTACGCTATCCGGATCGCGCCGCAGCTATTACATCCTGCCGATTCTCCCGGCCGGCGCGCTTCTCGTCGCCCGACTCCTGGCGCAGCCTGCAACCGGACTCCCGCGGCTCGCAAAACGCCTGCTCGCGGTCGGCCATCTCGCGCTTGCCGTCGTCGTGGTCGCCGCCGCCGCGCTGCTGATAGCACCCTCGATGCGGCCCGGACCGTGGCGTACATATCCGCCAACTCCCGCGCTGGCAGCCTTCGCGGTCCTATGGGTCGTTTCGCTTGCGGCAATCGGCTATGGGCTGGTGCGAACGGAACCGCGGCGCATCGCGGTGTCTGTCGGCATCGTCGCGTATCTATCGATGACGTACCTTTACCTGTTCGCGATGCCGGCGGCGGAGGCTTACCGCGGTGAAAAACCATTCGCGATCGAGAGCAGGAACGAGCTGCGCGGCCAGTTCGGCGAGCTCGGTCTGTTCCGCACTCGGGGTCCGCTCTTTTACCTGAACCCCCCGCATCCGTTGCAAGAGTACGACGAACCGGTCGCACTCCGGAAGGCAGTTGAGAACGGGAAAATAACCTGGCTTATACTTCGAAGGCGCGACCTCCCGGCGCTTGGCTTGGCGTCCACGACTGTCGCCCGCGAGGCTACCTTCCCATGGGAAGATGCCCGCAATATTCGCAACAAGGAAATTATGGTCAGGGTCGGGCCAGGCTCGGCGCGCCGCTGAGGGTGCCTGGAACACGCGCCTTCTGCGGCCGCGTCCCCAGCCCGCTACAGGCGCATCGGCATCACTACATAGGTGTATCCGGCGTCCGCCGGCGTCCCAAGCACGCCCGGACTCACTTCGTCGGTGACGCCGAGCACGACTTCACTCCCGCCCGCAATGATCGACAACGCCTGGATCAGGTACATGGCGTTGAACCCAATCGAAAGCTCTTCGCCCCGGAATTCAACATCGACCGTCTCGCTTGCCTCGCCGAGGTCGGGGCTGGTGGAGGAAACCGTGAGCGATCCATCGGCAAACGTGAGCTTCACACCGTGGAAGCGCTCGTTCGAGAAAATTGCGGCGCGCTTGACCGCATCGAGCAGTTGGTCACGGTCGATCTTAATCTGATGGCGCGATTGCGCGGGCATTACGCCGCGATAATCGGGAAACTCACCCTCGACCAGACGCATCGAAACTTCCGTTGGCCCGCGCTTGAGCCACGCCAGTTGGCCGTCGAGCGAAAGCTTCACCTCGCCTTCGCCGTCCAGTAATTTGCGCAACTCGCCTAGCCCCTTGCGTGGAATGATCGCCCCGCCCTGCATCTCAAAGCCCTTGGCATCACATCGGATCATGGAAAGGCGATGGCCGTCGGTGGCCACCATCACCACTGCGCCCGGGTCGGGAGCCTCGATGTAAACACCGCTTAGGTTGTAGCGCGTCTCATCCGGGCTCACCGCAAAGATGGTCTTGTCGATCATATTGGCCAGCACGGAAGCCTCGATCGCAAGCTCCACCTTTACGCCCTTACGCTGCGCCGCCGCCTCCGGCTTATGCTCGCCCGGGCGGGGCATTGCCGGGAACTGGCGCGGGTCCAGCCCCATCATCTTGAACCGAGCACGCCCGCACTTGAGCTCGACCCAATCGTTGTCCAGCGACTTGAGCTGAACTTCGTCGCCCGCCGCCTCGCGCACGATTTCGAAAAGCTTGCGGGCGTTGAGCGTGATGCTGTTGCCCTCGCACGACTTGCAAGCGATCGCGGTCCTAATCCCAACTGCGAGGTCGGTCGCCGTAAGAATCAGATCGGTGCCGCTGGGTTCGAGTAGGGCGTGACCGAGGATGGGAACGGTGTTGCGTCGCTCGACGATTCCCTGGACCATCGCCAGCCCGCTCAGTAGAAAACCCCGCTCTATCACGAGTTCCATGAATGCGAAACCTGCACTCCTACTTCTTAAGAGTTCTCTTTAAAAGATCCAAGTAGAGATAGTAGGCACTGTTGATTTGTTCATCGTCTTCCCAAAGCCCCGAAAAAACAAGGGAACGGCGGGGCCATAAACTGTCTGTCGCCGGTCGTCCTAAAACCGCCCCGCCGCCATCCACGCTGCCGGCATGTCGATATCTGCCCCGCCGTCCCCAGTTTGCGCACAGATTGTCCGCCGTCTTCTCAGGCCGCGTTGCGACGAATGCTGGTGAGGGTCTTCTCGATTTTTTCGATCGAGAGGCGGAAGGCCGAGTCGTTCGCGGCGCGGCTGCCGATCAGATTGCACGCGTGAATTACCGTCGAATGGTCCCGGCCGAAATGCTCACCGATGGTGGGAAAGGAGCTGTCGGTCATCTTGCGGCACAGGTACATCGCCACCTGCCGGCAGAATGCGATGTGTTGGGTGCGGCGCTTCGAGTTGAGATCGGACAGCCGGATGTGAAAGAAATCGCCCACCGCCTTTTGGATTGACTCGATATCGGGCTTGACCTCCTGCTCGCGAATCAGGTCGCGCAGGGCATGGCGCGTGAACTCTACGGTGAGCGCGGAATTGTTTTCGAGTGAGGCCAGCGCCGCCAGCCGCGTCAGGCATCCTTCCAGTTCGCGCACGTTGGACGACACGCTCTGCGCGATATAAAGCGCCACATCCTGCGGTAGACTGATGCTTTCGTGGGCCGCCTTCTTCTGCACGATCGCCACGCGCGTCTCCAGGTCGGGCGGCGAAATGTCAGCGATCAATCCCGATTCAAAACGGTTGCGCAGCCGCTCCTCGAGTCCCTGAATGTCGCGCGGCACCTTGTCGGAGGTAAGCACGATCTGATGGCGGTCGTCGTGCAACGAGTTGAAGGTATGGAAGAACTCCTCCTGGGTACGCTCCTTGCCGGCGAGGAACTGCACGTCGTCGAGGATCAACGCGTCGACTCGCCGGAACTTCTCCCTGAACTCGTCCATGCGCTCGCGTCGCAGCGAGCCGATGAGTTCGTTCATGAAGACCTCGGCCGGCATCATGATCGCCTTGCGAGGCCGATCGCCGGCATAGAGGTGATGACCGACCGCGGTTGCCAGATGAGTCTTGCCCAGACCGACTCCGCCGTAGATGAACAGCGGGTTGTACTTCTCACCGGGCTGGTTGGCCGCCGCCTGCGCCGCGGCGTGCGCGAACTGGTTCGATGAGCCGACCACGAACTCGGCGAAGGTGTAGCGAGGATTGAGCTGGCCATGGCGGTTCTGGCGATTGCCGTTCTCGGCCACATGAACCGGTGGCGGCGCCGCCGGACGAGGCGCATGTGCCCGTTCCATGCGGCCGGTGCGCTCGCCGAGCGTGAATTTGACGTCGACCGTCTCGCCGGCCTCGGTGGAGAGTGACTGGCGCAGCGACTTGAGGTAATGGTCGTGCACCCAGTCGCGGAAAAATTTGTTTGGCGCCTCGATTGTAGCCGTCCTGCCATGTATCCCGACGAAGTTGAGCGGGCCGATCCAGGTCTCGAACCCAACTTCGCCCAGTTCCGTGCGCAGACGGTCCGCCGCCTTTTGCCACAACCCGTCCATTTTCCCCTCCGCGCGGACGCTCCCCAGAGTCCGCATTACGATGGCCGGTCGGCGTGCGCGCCGATCAACGGCTGATCAATTACGCACAAGCTTGTCCACAGCTGTTGATAAGTCCGGTTTCCCCTGCCTTGGACGCCACCTGCGTGATGCGAGGTGCGGGACTATCAACTTTCGGTCGCGCGGTTCGCTTCGATCCGTCTTGAAAGAAGCGGTGTTGCTTTGCCCCTTATTGCCGCCCACAACAGTCACGCCGTTTCCCTCGCGCGCGCCCAGCCATCAGGATCACGCGCAAGGGTTTCATCGTCGAGGACAGTTGATAAGCTCTTTCGTGCGATTGCACAAGCGCCGCGCGGATCGAATTTCCAAGCGTGCGATTTTGCGGAGAAAAGTTTCCGCGGTTCCTGCAACGCATAATCGCGGATTTCGGAGTCTTCCCTGGCGATCGCTCATGATAGCTTCCAGAGCCTTCGCACGGGATCGCAACTTGCGCGCTGCCGCACAAGATCGGCGCAAACCCAACGGATTTGACTGCGTTCCGCGCGAGTGTTACCGAGCAAGTCGTGAGCTGACGCGATCGCGGCGGTCATAATGAGTGCGATGATGCCCAAGGAAAATTCTCAAGCGCTGTTCAAACGCGCGGCTCAAAAAATTCCCGGCGGCGTCAACTCGCCGGTGCGTGCCTGGAGCGCGGTCGGCGGCGCGCCAATCTTTGTCGCCGGAGCGACCGGCGCGTATCTCTTCGATGCCGACGACAACCGCTTCATCGACTATGTTGGCTCCTACGGACCCGCGATCGTCGGCCATGCGCATCCCGCCGTGGCGACGGCGCTTGCCGAGCAGGCCAAAGCGGGCCTCAGCTACGGAGCGCCGACACGGCTGGAAGTCGAACTGGCGGAAGCAATCAGTGCCGCGATTCCCGTGGCCGAAAAGGTCAGGCTGGTCAGCTCGGGTACCGAGGCCGGGATGACCGCGCTCAGGATCGCGCGCGCCGCCACTAAACGTGCGAAAATAATCAAGTTTGACGGATGCTATCATGGGCACAGCGACGCGTTCCTGGTCCGCGCCGGCTCAGGTGCGATGACCCTTGGCGTTCCCGATAGTGCCGGTGTGCCCGATCAGCTCGCCGGGCTGACCGCGGTGGTTCCCTACAACTCGCTCGAGGACGTCGGGCGTCAGTTCGAGACGGCGCGCGGAGAGATTGCGGCCGTGATCGTCGAGACGGTCGCGGCAAACATGGGGGTGGTGCCGCCGATGCCGGGCTTTCTCAAGGAACTCGCCGAATTGGCGCACCGCCACGGGGCGCTACTGATTTGCGACGAGGTGATCACCGGGTTTCGCCTGCGCTTCGGTGCGGCATACGAACTGTTCCAGGCTCAGCCGGATCTGATCATGCTCGGCAAAATAATCGGTGGCGGGATGCCGATCGGCGCGGTTGCCGGCAGAAAGGAATTGATGGATCTCCTCGCGCCGGAGGGGCCGGTCTATCAGGCGGGTACGCTATCCGGCAACCCTCTCTCGGTTCGCGCCGGGCTGGAGACGCTCAAGATTCTCGAGCAGGCTGGAAGTTATGAGAAACTGGACGCAAGCGGCGCGAAGCTGGCGGCTGGTCTTGGTGCGGCGCTCGAGGAAAACGGCCTCCAGGGATGCGTCAACCGCGTCGGCTCGCTTCTTACGATGTTCCTCGGGGTGGAGCGGGTGACCAACGCGCAGCAGGCGCGCCGCTCCGACCGCGGGATGTTCGCCAAATTTTTCCATGCCATGCTCGACCGGGGCATCTACCTGCCCCCTTCGCAGTTCGAGGCGATGTTCGTCTCGCTTTCGCACAGCGAGGCCGACCTCGACAATACGATCGCGGCCGCGCGCGAGTCGCTCTTGACCCTCAAGGGCGGGCCGCCCGCCGACAAGGCATGATCGCGATGGAGCCGAGTCGTCCGAAGATGTTGCGCTACGGGCTGATCGCTCTCAACAGCCTCACTCCGATCGTTGCAGGACCGGTCGTGGGCCACTACCTGGACGTGTATTTCAAAACCGGCTCGTGGCTGACGGCAGCGGGGTTCGTGTTGGGACTGGCCACCGGGTTCTACAACCTTTTCCGTGAGGCAAACGCCATTGCCAGGGAGATGAAGGGCTGATGGCCTGGCGGGTTCCGACCATCGCATCGATTCAGCGGACCAACCTGGTTTTGTTGGCGGTGGCGGCGCTCGCCCTCGCCGGCTTCGTGTCGAGCGCTTGTGCGGTCGGATGCTTGATCGGGGGCGCGGTGGTAATCGCAAACCTGTTCATATTGAGCCTGCTCGGAAGGCTGGTGCTTGCCGCGGCCGGCGCAGGCCCGGCGGCCCGTCGCGCCGGCGTCCTCGCGCTTCCGCTCAAGCTGCTGCTGGTCGCGGCGCTGGTTTACCTGCTCTTTGCCCGCGCGGGAATCGACGGCGCAGGATTCGGGGCCGGCGTCTTGACTCAGTTGTTCGCGGTGTTTATTGAAACGTGGCGCGCTTCGACGGCTCTTAGGCCCGACGCGCCGGCGCGGAGGGATGCAGTTGCCCAAGGCAATCAACTTTCTTGAGCTCATAGGGGGCGGCAAGGTTCCCGAGGTCTTGGTCGGCACTTGGATCGTGATGGCGGTGCTGATCGTCTTTGGGACTTTTGCGCGGGCCGCACTCAAGCGGGCGGCCGACCCGATCATGCCGGACGAAGGCTTGACGCTCCGCTCGCTTTCGGAAGCCGCGGTGGAATGGGTCGACGGCTTCGTGCACGAGGTGCTGGAGGTGCACGGCTATCGCGAGCTGGTGCCGTTCTTCGGCACCGTGTTCTTCTTCATCCTGGCGGCCAACTTCTTTGGCCTGATTCCGGGGATGGAGCCGCCGACCGGCGATTCCGACCTGACCTTTGCTCTGGGGACCGTCTGCTTCTTCTACTACATTTACCAGGGTCTGAGGGCGCAGGGGTTTTCATACCTGCGGAGCTTTCTGGGTCCGGTGCTCGTGCTGGCACCACTGATGCTTCCGATCGAGCTTGCCGACAACCTGTTCCGTCCGTTTTCGCTAGGCATTCGTCTCTACGCCAACATGTTCGCCGATCATACCGTGCTGAGCATCTTCACCGGGCTCACCCGGCTCGCGATTCCGGTTGCGTTCTACGCTCTGGGCGCGATCGTATGCGTAATCCAGGCTCTAATCTTTATGGTTCTTTCGATGGCCTACGTGCGTCTGGCCTCGTCGCACGAACACTGAGGAAATTCCGCGATCCGCAACCTCGGCCCGCCCGTGGGCGGTAGAGGAGGACAGAGGAAGTTGGGGCGAAGGCTTGGCTGGCGGCGCGAGAATCGAAGGAGGTACGTTGAGATGTTTCGCAGAATCGGAATGGCGATGAGCACCGCGATGGTGCTGGTGATGGCCTCGCCGCTGCTGGCGATGGCGCAGGAGGCCGCCGCTCAGGGCGGCGGAGGTGGCGGCGCGCTACGGGCCGGACTGATCGCCATCGCCGCCAATATCGGCGTCGGTGTCGCGGCTTTCGGCAGCGCACTCGGCCAGGGGCGGATGAGCGCCTCGGCGATGGAATCGATCGGGCGCAATCCCAACAGCGCAGGCCAGATCTTCGTTCCGATGATTATCGGACTGGCCTTTATCGAAGCGCTGACGCTTTACGCACTGGTAATCGCCTTCCTGCTCCAGAGCAAGATCTGACCTGGGATCCTTGATAGGGGAGGCGGGGCCGCTCGCTCCGCCTCCTCAAGCCGCCTTCCCGCTCTTCCTCTCCTAAGAAACAGCGGCGGATTGTCGCTTCGCCGTACCGGCGGGCAGTTCGCCCCCGGACTTGCTCACGCAGGTCTCCCGGTCGCCGCCCGGGATGCCTTTGCTCGCCTATCACCTTCCGTTATTGTCTCCACTGGACTTTCCGGTCACTCGTTTGGAGTCGACGGGGCCTTGCTGGGGCTCGCCAAGATCGCGCGGGAGGACTGCGCCGCCGCATTTGCAGACGACCTCGCAGCACAGCAACGACTAGCGGCGCTGCACGGGCGCAGCCTTGCTGATTTCCCGGGCGGCCTGAAGCGCATGGTGGGTGAAACCTACGGGTTCTCGGCCTCTGTGCGCCGCGTATCTGGATAGGGTCGCCACGCATGGGCTCCGCTGTAGAATTGCCGGCAATGACGACGCCAAATATCCCGAGCCGAAACGATGCGATCCGGCAGATGCAGGATGCGGGCTACCGCATCGCGGCCGTGTTGCCGATTCACTACCCGCGCGCGTTGCTGCGCGCCTGTGGCTTTCACCCGGTCGAAGTCTGGGGCCCGGCGCGCGTCGACTCCCGCGGCGGTGATCTACGCTTCCAAGCGTATACATGCGCGATCGTGCGCCATGCCGTCTCGCTGCTGAGCGAAGGCAAGCTCGACCGCGCCGACGTCCTGCTCGTCCCGCACACCTGCGACGCGCTGCAGGGCATGGGCTCGGTGCTGGGCGACTTTATCAAGCCGCGCCAGCGCGTGCTCACGCTCTACCATCCCCGCGGCGACGGGCCGGCGGCGCTCAAATTTCTCGTTGACGAGCTCCAACGATTGCAGGCGGACCTCACCGCTCAGAGCGGCCGGCATCCCACGGATGCCGACTGGGCGGAGGCGATGGGTGTCGAAGCGGACGCCGATGCGGCCTTGAGTGCGCTGTACCGGGATCGCGCACATCTACCAGTCACAGATCGTGAATTCTACGTGCTGGTCCGCGCACGCGAGTATCTGCCGCCCGAGGCGTTTACCGCTCTGGCGAGTGGCGTTCCCCGCGATGGGCGCACGTCACCGCCCGGCGTCCCGCTGATGCTCTCGGGCATCGTCTGCGAGCCAATGGACCTGTTCGACCAGATCAACTCTGCGGGCGGCCGCATCGTGGCCGATGATCTCGCCTGCGGCTACCGTCGCGTTTACCCATCCGTGACTGACGGCCCGCCGCTCGAACGGCTGGCGCGCGCAATTTTGGGTGCCCCACCCGATCCGACGCGCGGATCACCGATTGCCGAACGTGACGCCGCACTGATCCAGCGCATGCGCGAGACCGGTGCCAAAGGGATGCTCGTATATGGGGTGAAGTTTTGCGAGCCGGAGCTGTTCGATCTTCCGCGCCTGCGCGCCCATCTGGCCGACGCCGGTTTTCCGCTGTTGCACGTCGAGCACGAGCTGACGCCGGAAGTCTCGCAGCAGGTCCTCACACGTATCGAGGCCTTTCTAGAGACGTTACAATGAAGGCGTCGTATCTGCCGCACTTCGCACCCTCGAATCGTCTCTCATACCTGCTGCAATATCAGCTGCTTGGCCGCACCGCGTTGCGCGTGCAGCGTTGGAATGACGCGCGCAAGCTTGCCGCATACCGGCCGAGCGCCGATGATCCGCTCACGCCGCCGCTGCGCTGCGTGACGCGGGTCAAGGAGCTGATGTCGCGCCATTATCTCGAAGGGCGCTACGCCGCGAGCGTCCGCCCGGTCGCTTGGGTGACCAGCGGCGCACCGACTGAGGTCCTCAAGGCGCTCGGTTTCTTTCTGATATACCCCGAGAACCACGCCGCGCTCTGCGGCGCGCGACGCAAAGCGGAAGGACTGTGTATCGCCGCGGAGAACGCCGGTTACTCGCGCGACCTGTGCTCATACGCGCGCACCGACATGGGTACGGTCCTCACCGGTAAAACGCCGGTCGGCCGCCTGCCGCGGCCGGACCTGCTGCTGTGCTGCACCAACATCTGTCAGACCGTGCTCTATTGGTACCGTAACCTCGCCGACTATTTCCACGTGCCGCTAGTCGTGATCGACACACCCTTCCTGTACGGCGATGCCGAGCCGCATCAGGTCGCATACGTGAAGCGGCAGCTGGAAGAACTCGTACCGGTCGCCGAGCGAGTTTCGCGTCGTCGTCTCTCGGCGCAGCGATTCGCGGACGTGATCCGCTACGCCCGCCGCGCTGCGGAGCTATGGCTGGCTATCCTGGACCTCTCGCGAAACCGGCCTGCGCCCATGACGGCTTTCGACGGCTTCATCCACATGGCTCCGATCGTGGACTTGCGCGGTGAGGCAGTGACGGTCGAGTACTACGAGACCATGCTCGCCGAACTGGACGAGCGCGTGCGCCGGGGCATCGGCGCCGTGCGCAACGAGCGCTTCCGCGTACTCTGGGACAATTTGCCGATCTGGTTTCAGATCGGACGGCTGTCGAAGATGCTGGCGCTGCGCGGCGTGAACGTGGTGGCGTCCACCTACACCTACGCGTGGGGCGAACTGGCGCCGCTGATCGACGAGTCGAAGGGGCTGGAGTCGATAGCCAGGGTCTACCTGCACCCCATCCTCAACCGTTCGGCCGGCCACAAGCTGCGGGCGATGCAGCGCATGGTGAAGGACTTCCACATCGACGGCGCGATCCTACACTCCGACCGGTCGTGCAAGCCGTACTCGCTGGGCCAGATGGACCAGCGCGAGCGCTTACTGACCGAGGCGGGCGTTGCCGCGCTGCTGCTGGAAGCCGATCACAGCGACCCACGCTCCTATGCGGACCAGCAAGCCGAAACGCGCCTTGAAGCGTTCATCGAAACGATGGAAGCGGCGGCGTGAATGGAATGAGCACTGTGGCCGCTATCGGTATCGACGCCGGGTCAACTACTACCAAGCTGGCCGGCGTCTCCGCTGACGGCACGCTGATCGGCTGGCGGTTGCAGAGCGCGCATCCGTGCGTCGAGGAGCAGGTGGCGCAGATGCTGGACGAGTTGCGCGCGGAGGTGGGCGCCACCGCGGATGTGCCCACGGTGGCGACCGGTTACGGGCGCAAGCTCCTCACCGCGACGAAGAGCGTCACCGAGATCACCTGCCACGCACGCGGGGTGCACGGCTGCCTGGGCACAACGGGCACCCTGGTGGACATTGGCGGACAGGACACCAAAGTGATCCGCATCGGCGCGGGCGGCAAACCCGTCGATTTCCGCATGAACGACAAGTGCGCCGCCGGCACCGGGCGCTTTTTGGAGAACACCGCGGCGCGGCTGGCACTGCCGCTCGATGAATTCGCCCGGCGGGCGCTCGCGGGCGCGGCCGAGGTGCCGATCAGCAGCACGTGCACGGTGTTTGCCGAGTCGGAGATCATCTCCCTCATCGCGCGTGGCATTGCCCTCGACGCCATCGTGCGCGGCCTGCATCGCTCGATGATCTCGCGCGTTGTGACCATGATTTATAGCGTCGGACTGGTCGCGCCGCTGATGCTCTCCGGCGGTGTGGCGCGCAATCCGGCGGTGCGGGCGATGCTCCAAGAGGCCACCGGTCAACCCGTGGTGGTGCCAGAGCATCCTCAATTGATGGGCGCCTACGGTGCCGCACTTCTCGTACTGGAAGCCACACGGGAGAGCCGCGCGCCGCGGGCATGCCCGGCCGCGCGCGGCGCCGGCGCAGAGGAGACGCATCGATGAACGATAGCGCTTCCCGCTCGATCGTTGCTCCGGCAAACGTCGGCGGCTTTGCGAGCTTGGAGGGAGGAGCCTAATCCCGTCCCTTCGCGCCCTCGAGCACCTCGAAGGGGGCCCGTTTGCGCTGGCGCCTGAGCAGGACGTACATCGCGCCCGCGCCGCCGTCTGCGGGCCGTGCGCTCGCAAAGGCGAGCACGTATCCGGCAAGCGCGCGCTGCGAGAGCCAAGTCACTACCGCGTGCTTGAGCACCGGGCGGCCGCCCGGAGAGCCGCGCCCCCGCCCGTGGACGATAAGCACCGTGCGCAATCCCTTCTGGACGGCGTCCAGCACAAACGAGGTCAACGCCTGCTTTGCCGATTCGAGCACCATCCCGTGCAGGTCGAGATGCGCCTGCACGGCGAACTCGCCCTTGCGCAGCCGGGTTAGCAGCCGCGGGTCCAGCCCGACTCGCCCTCCCTCGACGTATTCCTCGGTTTCCGTGATGTCGAACGGGGCGCGCCCCGACACGAGATCGTATAGCTGGGCCATCGCCTCGGCATCCTCGCTGACGATGGCGCGGCTTACCGGCAGGTCGACCGGCCTGCGCATCGGGCGCGAGTCGGCGATCGGACGCACGCCCTCGAATGCCTGCCGCAGCAACTCGGCGTCTTCGGGTGGTGGCGGCGCGGGCGCGGTCGGCGGCCGCGAGAGAGGCGCGCTCTTCGACGGCGCCTTGTGCGGCGCGCTACCTTTGTGCTCCTCGATCAGCTTCTTGAGATGCTTGAAAGGCGAGGCGAAGACGGGCTTGGTGCTCGGCCGCGTTTCCTGACGACGGGCTGGCTTCCGTTTCTTGGCCATTTCTTTGAACTAACCCGGCATGCGCAGTGGAAATGCTCAATGACCGCGACCGGGCCGCAAAGGGGAAGGTATCCTACGTTCGCGCGACGCGAAAAGTAAGCCCCGGCTCGCCGGCCATCGTAAAGGCCCCGTGTCCGCCTGCGGCAAGCTTGCCAGCGCCGGGACGTTCGCGGACAGCAGGACAACGCTTGGGTCTGCGATCCGCGAAGGGCCGCTTGCTTTAAAGACAGCTTGCAGACAAGTGTAACCACGGATGAACACCGATAAGCGCCGATTCTGTTGCGGTCGGAGCCATCAGCGTTCATCGGTGGTTACATCTGGCTCCTCGCGATCGCCGCGCAGTCATTGCAAAATTCGCCCCGCATACTGGATCATTGAAAAAAAGGCCTGTCGTCTCCGGAGCTACCCATGCGCAAACCCCTAGTGATTGGAGGCGCGGCGGTTGGAGCCGTGATCTTGGTCACCACCGCGCTGGTCGCCTACGCGATTCTCAACCTCAACTCGATTATCCAGAGCAGGCGCACCCAAGTGCTTGCCAAGGCGAGCGACGCACTGGGGCGTCCAGTCGAAGTCAATGACATCACGGCGTCGCTTGGATGGGGCGTGGTGCTCGATATCACGGGGCTCAAGATCGCCGATGACCCGGTGTTTTCTCAGTTGCCGATAGTCCAGGCCGGCGAGGTGGTCGGCCAAGTGGAATTCGTCCCGCTGATTTTCGGCCACCTTCACCTGACCAGGTTCATTCTCAAATCGCCGGAGATTCGGATCGTCCGCGGCCGTGACGGCCAGCTCAATCTCGCGCAAGTCGGGCACAAGCGAGAAGGCGCGGAGCAACCCGGGACCGAGCAGAAGAAGCCGCCTGGCCCGCAAGACCTGGCCCGGAGCGGCGGCGGAGCGAAGGGGGCATTGGGCGAGACGATGCTGGGCGGGCTCTCGATCGGGACCTTCAGCATCCAGGACGGCAAGGTCACTTATCGCGACCTCGGTAAGGGAGGAGCGCCACTTCAGATCGGCGCGATCGATCTCGACGTGGATCACTTCGGTCTGTCGCGCAGGTTCGATGTCGCGCTCAAGCTGGCGGCGCTCGGCGACCAGCAGAACTTGAGCGTCAAGGGCAAAGTCGGACCAATTCTGCGCGGCACCGGCCTCGAGGCCGGAAAGATACCACTCGACCTGACGGTCGGCGTCGGCCCGATCGTGCTCGACAAGATCCGGGATCTGCCCGCGCTCGTCGGCGCGATCCCTGCCGGGCTCTCGATTCCGGATCCGGTGGACGCGACCGCCAAGATTAAGGGCAGTCCCGATTCGCTCGACTTCTCGGTCGACGCGGACCTGAGTTCGGATCACGTGATTTACCGGGGTCTGTTCGACAAGCCGTCGGGGATCGCGCTCAAGCTGGCGGCCACGGGGGTGCGCGCGGGCAGCAAGGTCTCCGTCAGTCAGGCCAAGCTGACGCTCGCCGGGCTCGAGCTGAAGGCCACGCAGATCGCGATCGATAACGGCGTGATGGAGGCGCATATCGATACCAACCGCTTCGACCTCGCGCAGATCGGCGCGATGCTCCCGGTCGTCGCGAAGTACAAGCCCGCGGGCGAGGCCGAGACGCACGCGCAAGTCGCGATCGCCAAGCCGCATCCCGCGGCAACCGGCACGCTTGCGCTGTCACGAGTAGCGGTAACACCCGAGGGCGGCAAGATTCCGGGGATTTCCAACCTGACCGGCAATATCCGGCTGGCGGGCGCGAGCGCGACGATCGAGCCGACCACCTTCGATCTCGGCTCGGCGCGAGCCACGCTTACCGCCAAGGCCGACTCGATCTTCGAGCCGATTCGCGCCGGCTTCCATCTCAGCGCCGACTCGCTCAAGCTCGCCGAGCTGATCCCGTCACGGAAGTCCGACACACCCGAGGAGCTTCGCAACGTGTCGATCGACGGGACCGTCGCCGGGGCGCTCAGCGCGCCGCAGCTCAACGCAACTGTCACGTCGGCGGCCGGATCGGTTCAGAACATCGTCTATAAGAGCCTGGCGCTCGATGCGGGATGGGGCGGCAATCGGCTCGATCTGCGCTCGCTCAAACTCGACGCCTTCGGTGGAGCGATCGACGCGTCCGCCGATGCGACCCTCGGCGAGGATCCTCAGTTCAACGCCAAGGCCAATCTTGCCGGGATCGACATGGAGCAGGCGCTTGCCTCGCAGAAGGCCAAGGCCGCAGGCGTGGTGCGCGGCAAGCTGACGGCCCAGCTCCAGGTCTCGGGCGCGGGCAAGGATTTCGATCATATCAAGCCGAGCCTGCGCGGCGGCGGGCGCGCCTCGATTCGCGACGGCAAGCTGGTCGGCGTCAACGTGGCGGCGCAGGCGTTGCGCAAGAGCCAGGGCATCCCCGGCATCGGCAACCTGATCCCGCCCGAGGTCGTCTCGCGCCATCCCGAGCTTTTCGCCTCCAACGATACCGATATCCAGAGCGCCGCTCTGAGCTTCACGATCGACGGGCCGCGGATCACCTCGCACGATATCGCGGTGCAATCGACCGATTACCGGCTGACGGGCGACGGATGGTTCGACATGGACAAGAGCATCGACCTTGGCGCCCAGCTCATTCTTTCCAAGGACTTGAGCCGCGAGATCCAGGACCGCAAGAAGGCCGTGGCCTATCTGACTAATCAGAACGGCGAGGTCGTGGTTCCGCTCCAGGTCGCAGGCGTGCTGCCCAAGCCCAAGGTGCTTCCCAACGTTCAGGAGTTGGCGCAGCGCGCGGCGAAGCACGCCATCGAGCAGCGAGGCGGCAAGCTGCTCAGCGGATTCCTGGGCGGCAAGCAGCAGAAGAAAGGCGGCGGCCTGGGCGGTCTTCTGAACTCCATCAGTCCGTAGCAGGCTGCGGAAAAACTAGTTTCAGACCCGAACAGTCAGTAGTTATAGCAAGGCCTCCTCGCCTCTCAGAAGCTGTAACTCAGGATTAGCTTGGTTGCGAACGGCGCAGTCAGCTGAAAGCCCCTCATGTTTTGAAAAATTGGGACCTCGATGTCTGCGTAAGCCCGGATGATCCCGAGTTTCATCTCGCCTCCCGGAGCAATGATAAAACGGGTGTAGCCGCTGTCGGCGGGATCCGCGTTCGTACCTGTATCCCGGGTACGGTCGGAGGCGAGGAACGTAAGCATCGGAGCGAGTTCGTTGAGAGCGCCGACTTTGCCGAAGTCGTAGTAGGTTCCCACCGCCCCATCGACTTCCCTACCGGGCGTATAGTGATCCTGTTCGAAGAGCGGCAGATTGTAATTGACCTGCACGAACCAGTTGAAAGGGCGATCTCTGAACGTCAACGGCACCGTCCCCAACTGCGTCGGGAATGTTCCCAAGTGGTAAGCGCCCATAAGAAGGTCGGTGCTTCCCGTGCCAATCTCCGTATCGCGGTCGTAGGGCGGATAGGTCCAATCGCCGCTCGGGACCTTGACCCCCATAAGGAGTCCGGTCGACATGTCCTCCGATAGACCGGTATACATCCCCTGGATCCGGATATCGCCTATGGAATTGTTCTGGTACCAATGGATGTTCTCGTTATTGCCTTGATAAGCGCCCTTGTAATCGCGCACCCAATAGGGCACCTCAAGCATCACTCCCCAACTCCGATTGAACATGTACTGTAGGCCGGCTTCCATGAAGTTCGTTCGGATGTACTTGTCGTTATTCTGGGTGGCGGAGGCCGGCTGGGTCGCGTGGAAGTCTATGTGCTGATCCATGAATTCATATTGCAGCCACACCTGGCCTCCGGATCCCTCCGGAAACAGTGATGCGGTGCCGACCTCGAAGACACCGCATCCGCAGGCGCAGGCCCACGCAAGCCCGGGCGCCATCCCGATCACAAATCCGGCCGGCAACAGCACGCGTCCCGCAGCGCGCCAAAGGTAGGACGCGCGCGCAGCCTTCAGCAACGAAAGCGCGATCGCGCGAATCGGTTTCATAAATCTCTCCCGGGCGGCCGCGGCCGCCTCGAACAATCATCGACGACCCCACGACGCCTGCGGCGTGTCGGGAGTCAGGCAAAGGAAATCGTTGTTGCAGAAACCGTCTTAGACGAGTCGTCTTGGGGGCGGAGTGTCGGGGGCTATCTTGCACTCGATTATTCGGGCGCTTGGCTTCGCCGTGACCGAACCCAGATGGAAGAGACCGAATTGGAGCGGGATCACGGCCGAGCGCGCAAGCAAGGTGTTCGATACACGGTCGAACATCTGGATCGGCTGGCAGATATTGACGGTGAATTCCGGATGGCTGCTTCCGCAAACGACGACCACGCCGGCGGTCAACGGAACGCTGCTCGAGAGTAGGACCAGGGCCAGAGCCGAGCTGAGAGCCTGCAAGTCCGCTTTTGAAAACAGCCGCCTCATACCGCCGTAACCATTCCTAAAACAGCCCTCGCTCGCGTTCAACATCCGCCGACTTGATGCTTGCGGTTTGCCGGCCCCGGAGCGTCATCTGCACGTGGCCGACCTTAAAGCTAGTGCTTGCCGTGGGCAAGCGGTACGCCATTGCGCTGGGCCAGGATGTACGCTTCGAGCGCGCGAAGCCTTTCGTCGTTCGGATCGAGAGCCTTTCCCTTGACGGGATTCTCGATGCACCAACTGATCATGTCGCGCAGCAGCGCCACACGCTGCAACTGAACCTGGTATTTTGGATAGGTTTCCGGATGCGTATTCGCAGCATTGGGATGGCACATGTCGCAGCTAATGCCAATGGTGCCGCCCAGCCCGCTGGCCGAGTGAAAGATCTGGTTGCCTTCGTCGACGAACTTCTGCGTCTCCGCCTGCCATAGCATGTAGTCGCGTTCATGGAAGCTGGCGTAGGTATCGCCCTGCTGCATCTTGGGCGGCTGGCCCGCAGACGCGCCTGCGGGTTGAGATTGCGAACTACCCATCGAAGGCGCCGGGATGGCCGCTCCTGCTTCGGCGCTTTGACCGGGTGCCTCCGCCTGCGCCATTTCCCAATGCTGGCCCGGATGCCTCTGTTGCCACTCGGCCATCAACTCCCGCGACACGGCGAGCGCCTGCTCGCGGCTCATCTGCTCGCCAGGCTTGAGGCCTTTGACTTCGAGGCTGGTCTTGCCATCGCAGAGCATCACGACCACGCCGCCCTCCTTGCTCTCAGGCACTGGATGGTGCGGTAGAGCCGGCGCTTGCTGGGCGCGAAGCGCAATTGGCTTGGCGGCGAGCGCGGCAACGAAGAGCACGGCGGCGGCTGCGGTCAGGAGTCCATCTCGTTTGCTGGCCATGATCCTTCCCTTGTGGTTTCCTGCGCTGCGTTGACGGGTGAGCGTGCCTAGTAGCTTGCGAATTGCGGAGCTGGAGGCTGGTCCGCCTTGCCCTGCGATCTGAGGTAGGTGGCAGCGACCGTTACGGGGTTGCGGTCCCAAAGGTTGTAAACCGCGTCGACGAGACCGGCGGCACCAACGTCAAGCCGCCCGTCGCCGCATCCGTCGAACTGGTCGAAGGGATCCGCGCGGTTCATCTGTATCGTCAGGGGCGGCAGCCCCTCGGGTGCGTAGGGCCATGGCCACGCGGTCGACAGCATTCCGTAGAAGCTGATGTTCTCGATCTGGTTGAAGAGCATCTGATGGGTATGGCCGTGGATAACGGTGACGGCGTTGAAGGGCTTAAGCATCGCCTGGATCTGCTCCGCGTCCTCGGTCCAGAAATTCCAGGGCCGGTAGTACTTGTAGAGCGGCGAATGAGAGAAGACCAGCACGGGCGTGGTGGGCGCCACTTTGGACAAGTCGCCGGCGAGCCATTTGCGCTCTTCCTCACCCACCTCAAAGCGCGACTGGAGGCCGTTGTCGAGCCCCGCCACGGTCTGCATCCGCTCGGCCGGCGTCATCTTGCGCTCCGTCCAGAAGTCTTTCTCATGCACGCTCATGAGCACGACCACATGGACGCCCTTCCAATCGAATGAGTAGTTGGGCGGCCCGAAGAGGTCCTGCCACGACTCGCCCAGGTCGTGAAACCAGTCGTGCTCGCCGACCATCATCTTGACCGGCGCCTTAACCGCCTTGAGGATTTCGGCACCCATCTTGAGCTCGGCGGGTCTGCCAAGCTGCGCCAGGTCGCCGCCGAAGAGGACGAAGTCAGGCTGCGGGTCAAGCGCGTTAACGTTGTCAACCGCCTTGACGATCGCGCGCACGAAACGCTGATTCAGCGTCCGCTCGTATAGATGGGAGTCCGAGATGTAGGCGAAGGCAAAGGGCCCGCTGCCGGCGCTGCCCGCCGTCGCGGCAGTCTTGTCCGGCGCTGCACTGGCGACGTTGACCAACTGGAATGAATGGGGCGGCAGCAGCCCTTTCGCCAGAACCGTGCCCGCCGCAGCCGCGGCAATCTTGAGGAATGAGCGGCGATCGAGCCGGGCAACCGCGCGCATCAGACGGTCGCGCTCCTCCATGTATTTGGTCTCAACACTCTTGTGACGGGCTGCCATGGCGAGTACCTCCTGTCCCCCCTCTTTTTACCTGCCGCCGAGCAGAGCCGGATTCTCGCTCGTTTGCTCCGGGCCAATGTCGCCCAAAGGTCCGGCAAATCCCGGTCCGCTGCGGCCCTTTAATCCCATCGCCGCCGCGATGTCGCGTTGCGGCCGCGCGGTCCGTGAAAGCTTGAGCTGGCGCTCGTACTCCCTGTGCCCGGCCCCGGCATAGAGGGGACTGGTCAGGGTTGCGAGGAAAGCGACCAGGTCGTCGATCTCGGGTTCGGTGAGACCGAGCGGCACGATACCGCCGTCAAGGAACGGATTCTGCACGCCGCCCTTGTTGTAGTGGTCGATCGTGTCCCACAACGTCGCCTGCGAGCCGTCGTGGAAGTAGGGCTCGGTAACCAGCAGGTTGCGCAGTCCCATCGTGCGGAACGCGCCAATATCATGCGGGTCCTTGGTGACCAGGAAGCGGCCCACGGCGCTCATGTCGGTCTGGATCGCCAGGCGGTCGAGCTGTTGCGCGCCTGCACCGCCCTGCTCGATCAAAGCGAGCGCCTTGCGCGCGAGCGGCACAAAGTCGGACTGGTGGGCTGAGACGCCGATGTTGTGGAAGCGGTTGTCTGTAAAGAGCGGCTGTGTCGGGTTCCATCCGTGACACGACATACAGCGCCCTTTGCCGTTGAAGTTCGCCCATCCGCGCTTGGCCTGCTCGCTGATCGCGTTGGGGTCACCGGCCATGAAGCGGTCGAAGGGCGAGTCGAAGGTGACTTGCGTCCGTTCGTAGGCCGCGATCGCGCGGGCGATGTCTTTGTAGTTCGGCGGCTGCCCAAAGACGCCATTGAACTCCTTGCGGTACTCCGCGATCGCTCCGATCTTGGCCACGACCTCATCCGGACTCTTCATCCCCATCTCGACCGGGTTGAGGATGGGATCGCGTGCCTGGTCCTCGAGCGACGGCTCCCGCCCGTCCCAGAATTGCAGGACGTTGAAGACCGCGTTCAGCACGGTTGGCGCGTTGCGTTGCCCAAACTGACCGTGAATCCCCATCGAGGTCGGCAACTGATCGGTGAAGCCCTTGTCGGGATCGTGGCAAGTGGCGCAACTCTCCTTGTTGTCTTCGGAAAGCCGCGTGTCGAAGAACAGCTCCTTGCCGAGTGCGACCTTTGCGGGCGTCTGCGGATTGTCGGGCGGGAGTAGCCAGTCGTAAAGCTCCTTGGGAAATCCGGCCTGGCTCAACCGCTTCGGACCCGCGAAGGGCTCCTCGGCCGGCCCCAATTGGGCGCGAGCCACTGCGCCCCACGGCAAGAGCATCGCGGCGAGCAGTAATCCTGGAATCAGATAGCGTTGGCGGAGCATCCCAATTGCCCTCCTTCCCCATCGGGCAGTTTGCTACCGAGGTCGGGTTGGTTGCAACCGCCGGGCCTATCGACTCCCCGCCAAGCGTCGCCGAATACGACAAGCCCTCCGGAACGCTGGGCGTCCGAGTCGCATGCGGTTCCCAGCGATCCGCGCCGCACGAAAACCGGAGCTGTCGGCTCAAGGGCCGCGCCCGGCGTGTCCGCGTCACGGCTGCGTTTTCAACCGGCCACGGACTGCGCTAAGGAAGACTCCATCTACCGCACGCCCTTGTCGCGACGCCTGGCGTGCGGAGGGGATGCGTGGAGGAGAAGATGGAATACAGCGAGTATCAGCATCTGCTTTTCGAGCGTAAGCCGGACGGCATCCTGCTCATCACGATCAACCGGCCCCAAGTTCTCAACGCGACCGACAGCCGCCTGCACTGGGAGTTGAGCCGGGTATGGCTGGATATCGGCGCTGACCCCGAGACCAGGGTGGCGGTGATTACCGGCGCGGGCCGCGCGTTCTCGGTCGGCGGCGATCTCGGCATGATCGAGGCGATGAAGTCGAATCCCGCGGCGATCGCGCAGGCTTGGCGCGAAGCAAGCGACATCGTCTACAACATGATCAACCTCGACAAGCCGGTCGTTTCGGCGATCAACGGGGTGGCGGTCGGCGCCGGCCTGGCGGTCGCGCTGCTTGCCGACGTGAGCATCGCCTCCGAGTCGATGCGGGTCACCGACGGTCATATCCGGCTGGGGGTGGCAGCCGGCGACCACGCGGTGATCATCTGGCCGCTGCTGTGCGGGATGGCGCGCGCCAAGTATTACCTGCTCACCGCCGAATTCATCGACGGCAAGGAGGCCGAGCGGATCGGCTTGGTCAGCCTGTGTGTGCCGCCCGACAAGCTGATGGAGCGCGCGATGGAGGTCGCCGGCAAGCTCGCTCGCGGCCCGCAGCAGGCGATTCGCTTCACCAAGCGCGCGCTCAACAACTGGCTGCGCGTGGCGGGACCGGCGTTCGACGCCTCGCTCGCGATGGAGATGCTCGGCTTCTTCGGCGCAGACTTGGCCGAGGGCGTCAGCGCAGTCAAGGAAAAGCGCCGGCCCGCTTTTCCCGGCGAGACGTCGCGCTGAGCAAAAGAGGGCTACAATGCGGGGCGGCTCTCGACCTCGCCGACGATCACCGACGTGATCGAGCTCGACGATTTGCCGCGGGCGTTTGCGGCGCTCCCCGGTTTTTGAAATACTCATTGGCGATTTTGACCAACTCTCGCTCATGGAGGAACCTGAAGTGACGAAGAAGTTTGGGGTTGCGGTGATGGGTCTTGCGCTGGCCGCGTTCGTGGGTCTTGAACTTGCCGCTCCGGCCGCGTTTGCCCAGGCCAAGCCAAAGGTCGACTGCGCCAAGGTGATGGAAGAGGTGAACGCCGGCAAGAAGAACAAGGAAATCGCCAAAGACTTGGGAATCTCGATGCGGAGCGTAGGGCACTGCAAGAGGGAGGCCAAGGCGGCTGAGAAGGCCGCAGCGGCAGCCAGCCCCGCCGCCGCGGCGTCGCCCGAGGCTCCGCCGGCTTCCAAGTAAGACGCGTTTGGAGTCGGCACTTCGCGCCTGATCCGCGTTGTGCCGACTCGTTTGTCTCGCGCATTTTCCGGCCCCGCCCCCACACACCGGGGGCGTGGGGTGCTCTTTCGTTTTTTCTTTGCCTTGAGTAGGCGTCGCGATGGCCAAGTGCGAGCTCTGCGAATTGCGTGATTATACGCAGCGTTACTGCGATTTCGTCCATCCGGTGCACTTTACGATTCTAGACTGCGATTCCTGTAACACGCCCATGGCCGTCCTGGGGGAGCATCGCGCGCAGGCGACCGAATCCGAACGCGGGCTGATGATCGAAGTGCTGTCCGCGGTGGCGCGGGCCAAGTATGGAGGGGACGGCTTCGTCATCGATGATGTGATGCGTCAGATTCCCGACCATTGCCATATCCACGCCCGGCCGATTCTCTGGCGCAGCCGTCAAGGCTGACTCTTCCTGCGTGGCGATCATCCCGGAGGCTCCTGAAGCCTTTGCGCCCGTTTGGGTAAGCGGCGTCGCTTGTGGTACATGCGCGCCGGTGCCGCAGGGCTTGCCTGCGCGGGGGACGCACAGGCGGTGCATGCTTGACGGCGCGGCCACGGGAGGAGGTCTCGTCCGAGATGTCAACGGGCGTGGTCAAGTGGTTCAGCTCAAAAAAGGGCTACGGGTTCATCACGATGGAGGACGGACAGGAGGTGTTCGTCCACTACAGCTCGATCGACGGGGCGAGCTTCCGTTCGCTCGAGCGGGGGGAGGCTGTCGAGTTCGAGGTGGCGCGAGGTCCCAAGGGCCTGCAGGCCGCCAAGGTTATACGCAAGTAGCGCGAGACAAAAGCTCGCGCGTCGAATACCGGGGTTGTCCGCCGCGCGCGCTCGCGCGTGACAGCCTTTTCTACCTCACAGCCGCATCAACGTCCGCAGTTGTGCCTGCGGCAGTCTCGGGTGTCGGCTTGATCGCCGGCCTCTGCACGGCGCGGCCCCTCGGACTGCGCGACGCTACCAGCATGCACGCCCCAATGTAGGTCGCGACGGTCATAATGAAATAAAGGCGCATCTCGCGGAGCGGGACCCAGAAGTAAGTGGCCACGAATCCTATCAGCCCGATCGCCAGCAGCCAAAAGCCGGCCCGCTGGTCTATTCGCCCGCGAAGCATCAATGCGCCCGCAAAGAGGTAGAGCGGCAGCAGCAGCGGGAGCTCGTGAAGCCACGTCACCGGTGAGATGAGCAACGCCACCGCCAGCCATAGTCCGAAGCACAGCCCGTCGGTTTCGGGATCGTCCGGCGCATTGAGCGTGACCGCGGCTGCACCGGCGATTACGGCCAGGTCGAGGATCGCGGTAAGTCCCATCGCCGGCAGTCCGAAGCCGCTCGGCGCGACACCGCCGCGCAGCTTCAGGAGCGCGCTGTAGACATTGCACCAGATCGCTACGGCACGCGGCTGCGCAAGCCAGTGCGGCGTGTTGAACACCGGCACGCCGAAGACGAAGTACTCGCGCCAGTTGCCGAGCCCGGTCGCCAGAATCCCGAGCACGGCGAAAATTGCCGCCCATACTATCGGCCGAAAGCGCCGCCGGAAGAGGAACAGACCGCCCATCGTCGCCGGATAGATCTTGAGCAAGGCCGCCAGCGCGAGCATCAGGCCCGCGATTGCCGGCCGCCCGTTACGATCGAGAACCCACGCGGCCGCGAGGATGAGCAGCAGGATGAAGGTGAACTGGGCCTCGTAGAGCGTGGCGTGCACTTGCGGAAACAGCAGCGCGAGCGCCACGATCGCAACCATGATGTCGGCCGAGGGAGGAGGACGAATCCGGCGCGCCAGCATCGCGATCGCGAGCGCCAGCGCTGCAATCTGAATTGCAAGCCAGATCCAGTAGGCGGTATGCACTTTGAAAGCCGCCATTGGCGACAACAGCATCACGAAGGCGGGAGTGTAGTTGCAGTAGGTCGCTGTACGGATCTTCGCAGCGCCCGCTCCGAGCATCGGGCGCCAGGGATCGATTCCGACCCGATACTCCAGCCACCAGTGATAATAGAGATCGAAATCGGCGCGCTCGAAGCGTCCCCGGTTCTTGTATAGGGTGCTCGCGACCAGGGAGAGCGACAGCACCGCCAGCGCGATCGCGGCGGCGCGAATCAGCTTGGGATGTCGATCCGCGATCGCGTGTGCAGCGGCGAGGAGACTCACGCGCGGTATTATTGACTGCCGCCGGGCAGGACGGCAACGCTCGATCCGCTTCGAAGTGCGGGCAACGCGATGAAGAACTGGTCCGAAACCAAGCTCGTCGCCGTCATTACACTCGTGGCGATGGCGATCCGGGTCTACCTAAGCTTGACCAGCTTCTGTATCGCCGCCGACGGGGTCGGCTACCTTGAGATGGCGCAAGCGTTCACTGCCGGTCATCCCGCGCAGGCGCTCTCCTCGCTGTTTTCACCGCTTTATCCGTTCCTGATCTCGCTCGGTTATCGGATCCTTCCGAATTGGGAACTGACCGGCGAGCTGATTTCGACCGTATTCGGCACCCTATCGATACCGCTGCTGTATCTTCTGATTCGCGAGGTCCACGGCCGCCGCGAGCTTGCCGCCGGTGCCGCCGCGCTGGCCGCGATTCATCCCGAGCTGGCCAACTACTCTGCTTCGGTGCGGACCGAGGCGGGCTTCATCTGTCTTGCGATCGCCTCGCTGTATCTTTTCGTGAGCGGCGTCGGCCGGCCGCGGCCGCTCAGGATTGCGGGTGCCGGCGCGGTCGGCGGAGTCGCCTACCTCTGCCGCGCCGAGGGAATCGGTCTGATTCCGGTCTGCATCGCGATTCTGTTCATCGGTACGTTCACCTGGCGGCGGTGGAATCTTGCCGCCGCCGTTCGCTGGGCGATTTTCTTCGCGGTTCCGTTCGCAATCGTGGCGTCGCCCTACCTGATCTATCTGCGTCACGCGATGGGCCATTGGACGGTCAGCCGCGAGCTCAACTTCGCTGCCGCGCAGAGCGTGATGGAGCGGGCGCGCAACAAGACGCCGTGGCTCAGCCTGCAGCGTTCCGCCAACACCTCGATCCTGGCGCCGCTGCTCACCGATCCGCGCGCGTACTTCTCGAAGTTGGGCTACGACCTGCTGATGTCGCCCTACTACTTTATGCAGGCGATCTTGCCTCCGGTCGCCGGCCTGTTGGTAATCGGGCTATGGGTCCGCGGGCGCGGCCTGTTCCTGAGCTTCGGCGAGAGCGTGCTCGCGCTTGAAGTCGGCTTCCACTTCTTCGGCTTTGCCTTTTACAACACCGGCCCGCGCTTCATGGTCCATCTGATCCCGTACACCTTTGGATGGACGATGATCGGGCTGGAAGCGGCGACGCGCGCCGTCGAGCGGCTGCGGCTGGGAAGGCGCAGGATTCCCGCTCCAACCCTGGCGGTATTGCTGGCTCTCGTGCTGCTGCCGCGCACGCTATGGCCGATCGGTTACGACCTGCGTGGCTTTCGCTACGCGGCGGCCGAGATCGCGCGGCGCGGCGTGAAGCCTGGCACGATCGCGTGCGGCGACCCGCGCTTCGCATTCTACGCCGATGCGGACCGCGTCGAGCTGCCCGAGCATCCCCGGCCGGACGTGTGCGGATGGGTGCTCTCGACGCGCGCCGACTACATGATGCTCTCGGAGCACGACGAAAGCCGCTGGGGCGATCTGAGCGCCGCGCGATGCCTCGAGTTCATCCGGCGCTATCCGCGAACCGGCGCGCGCTACTTCGACCTGTTCCAGATCCGCCGCCGGGACCCCAATGGCGGCGTGCGAAGTGATTAGTTGAGCTGAAGGGCTGATGGTCAGGAAGAACCCGCCGTCGGGCGGTGCCGTCAGGTTCAATCTTCGCCGCTCCGCCGCTGAGGGTTAGTCGAAGCGCGCCGCGCGACGGCAGATAAAGAGCGCCCTTCAGGCGCCGTCGCGCTTGCGGGCCGCCGCGTGCGTCGGCGGCAGATTGAGGACGTTGCGGCTGAAGAAATCGGCGAGATACTCGATTATGTTGCGCATCGAAACCACTCCCACCGGTCGATCTGATTCATCCACCAGCGGGATGTGGCGGAACCCCTCGAGCACCATCTTATTCAACGCGAAGGCGACCACTGCGTCAGGCGGCAAGGTCATCGGTTCGCGGGTCGCGTAAGCGCTTACCGGGGTGTGTTCGACGTTGATCGGTTTGCCGGCGATCTTCATCAGCACGTCGCGCTCGGTGAAGATTCCTTCCAGCTTCCCGTCGCGCACTATAAGCACGTGACCGCGCCGATGCTGGCGCATCAGCTCCATCGCCTCCGCCAGGCTCGCGTCGGGCCCGAGCATCACCGGCGGAGTGTGGACCACGTCGGCCAACGTGTCGTGGGCGAGCGCTGATTCCAGCCCGGAGGGTCCCGGGCGCTCTTCATCGAGCGCGCGATCGATATCGTCTAAAGTCATAAGCCAACTCCGCGCGTGCGGCGCGCCATGTGAGATGACCTGAGCCTAGACCCACCGCGGAAACTTGACAAGCCGCGAAGTTATCGACAGCCGCGCCACAGTGACCTCTTCTTCGCAGGCGTACCCGTCGCGTTTTTTGATCAACAGCCACTGCTGGTTGAGCTTAGGCGCCGCTTCCTCCCGTTGCGGGAGACGGCGGATTCCGATTAGGCTGCCTGGTTTAGCTTTGGCCCGCGGGGGCGCTTCGCGGCCGGCGCCTGGGTCGGCTGGCGGGCGGCAACGCCGCGGGCATCTCGACATCCACGCCCTGCACCGCCTGCCGGACCACGTTCAGCACCAGCAGCAGATGCAGAGGCGAGGTAAGCCGCCAGTGCATGTTGACCCGCTTCAGGATCTCGATCTCACTGGGGGAAACCCGATGGCGTTTGAGCAGGGCGCGATTCTCCACGAACTGGCGCCAGACGTTGGGCGGATGCGTCGTGGCGCGCTCCGCGTCGCCGGCGTTGCCGGGACTTATCAGGGCGATGGCTTCGGGATAGGCGAGCACGAAGAGCTGCTGCTTGTCGAGCCCGAGCGTATCGGCGATCCGTTTCAGAAGCGAGAACGACGGCCTGCGCCGGCCGTTCTCGAGGTAGGCGACATGACTTCCCTTGACCCCGACCTCGCGCGCCAAGTCTCGCTGCGATAAGGCAAGAGCCTGGCGCCGCCTCCTCAACACCTCTCCCAAGGTTTCCTGCTTCATCGCTTTCACATCCCGTATTCGGTAAGCAACGCCAGCCGCAACTTCGCAAAGTGGATGACGCCGGCAAGGTACTGAAGCTTTTGTTCGGTCGTCAGACTGTCGCCTAAATTATACCCATAGTTGCGCCTCAGGTAGCTGAATACCTTGCGCAAAGACTCATCCGTCAGCTCGGCTCGCGATGCGGGCGAGCTGCGCTTCGGATCGCCAAAGATCTTGCGGGCCGCCCGGTGCGGGTAGCTTGCCAGGCTAACCAGCGCGTCGGCCGCCAGCTCGACCGGATCGTCCAGATGGTCTTCATAGCCGGTGTAGTAAAAGAACCGGGTGCCTGGATCAGGGAAGCCGAGTATGTCGCTCGCCAGATGATGACCAACCTCGTGGCAAAACGTAGCCGATACCGCGCCGTAATTATGGGCGGTGTTCATGAAGATCAGTGGCCGCTTCATGAGCTCTGGGCCGCAGTAAAAGCCCCGGATGCCGAGACCTACCGCCCCTGGCAGGCTATCCGCCCGGAAGTCAACCCCCAGGCGAGACGCCAGTTCGGCCAGGAACTCGGGCGATTGGGGATTGATCTTCCGCCGGTTCAGGTGCGGCCAGATCTTGTCTCTCGCCCGGTCAACCAACTCGTGCATCGCACTATGGCCGATCCCCTTGCGCAGATAGTGGAGATAGTCGACTCGCGCCAGCCGGACGAAGTCCTTTCGGACTTTCCTGGACGCGCCCCCCTGTAGTCCGCCGGCGCTCAGGATCTCCCCGATCAATTTTTCGATCGCCGGATGCTGCTTGGATCCGACCATATGGCCTTGGGGGGGCAAAGTCCTTGTCGGAAAGAGTTTATTCCCTTCAGCACGCGGTTGGCAACGACTGACCGGGACCGCCGCGCTCGCCCGAGCCCGTGTTGGCCCCTGCCAGAGATTTTTCTGCGTAGGGGCCGTTCGAGAACGGCGCTGCGGGCCTGCCCCTAGGCTCTGCGAAGGGACGGTGGTTGTGGAGGGCCGCTCACGAGCGGCCCCTGCAGAAGAACCTGTAGAGGGGCCCGGTCGGCAGGTTTAATCGACAGCCTCCGCAGGCCTGCCAGGGCCGAGTCTCTTGATACGGGAGCTCGGCATTTTGTGCTAACTGTCGGCTATGTTGGTTGACGACGAGTTAGCAAAACGCTTCGCCTGAGCCGCTTCTTCTTCGCCAAACGGCTATTCCGCTTGCGATCGCTCGCGCTTCAGGCCACGGGCGGCGTCTGACGACCGCTGTTCGCAAGGAAATTACGGAGGACCAAAGGTCCCCGAAAGAAGGAGGAAGACTGATATGGAATTGCGTCAGCTTGTCACAGATCGTGAGAGAGAGATCTTCGCGCAACGCGTGTCCCAGGCCCGCGCCAAGCGCGATGCAGGCGCCCGCGAGGCCGAGCGCTCGCGGCTTTACCACACCCACCTCGCGTTCGCGAATCTCTACGGCTTGTTCGAGCATCCGGACGAGCCGGCGGAACGGATGATCTCGGGGTTCACGGCGCACGACCTGGAGATGCTTCCGCAGAGCTACTCCAGGCCGGACCTGACCTATCTGCCGCCTCGATTGGTTGCGGAGTGCGGCGAATTCTGGTCGGTTTCCGGCGGCGGTGGACTGCTGGCGCGGCGCGGCGCGCTGATTGCCCTGAACGCGCTCGGCATCCGCGCCGTTCTGATCTACGCGATGCTCAAGCCGTGGGATACGGCGGAATCGTTCGCCCGGGTCGCTTTCGAACGGGTCGGCGAACCGATTGAATTTCCTTACGCGCGGACCATGGACGGAGGCCCAGTGACAGTCCAGGCGATGGTGCTGCAGGGCGAGAACATGCGCAGCCTGATGGAACGCGTCGCGGCAGCCGGGTTTGAAGTTTTCGACGACGGCCGTCGCGTTCGCTTCGACAATCCGCTCCCGTTCCAGCCCTCGGTGGATAGGCCAACAGTCCCGCGCAACAGGGCCACGGCTCCGGCGGGGTTGTCGATGGCGCCACAGAACGGCCACTCGGCTTAGGGGCGCTCCCTAAGTCCGTGCGCCGGATCGGCTCGCGGTCGACAGCGGCGGCGAGTAGGCACGTAAGCAGCGACCGGCCTGAGGGCCGGTCGCTGCGCGGGCCGGTGTTCCCTGGCAGGGTGCGGGAAAGCGATTTTCGAGACCAGACACTTCGCCGATGGCAGAAGCACCCTGCTGGGGCCGTCGGTGAACTGCCCTTTGACATTCGCGGCGCACGCGCTATGCCTTGTCCTCACAGCGGTTTGCTCTACGGGCCGCTCAAATCAAAGAGGAACTCAAGAAACGCAAAGCCGGCGGCGCGCCGACTCCAAAAAAATAGGACAGTGATGAGTAGCCCGTTTTTGCTGGCCCCAGTGGTGCGCTTCGCCGTCGTCTCCGGAGTGCTCGACGCGGAGCAGGCGCGCGTGGCGCTGGATTCGGTTTCGCGTGCCGGTTTCGACGCGATGTACGTGGGCGACCACGTTGCGTTCACCGGTCCGATCAACGATCCGCTGCTGCAGGTCGCGTATTGGGCGGCGCTGGCGCCGAAGATGAACTTCGGGACCGGCGTGTACCTGCTGCCGCTGCGCCATCCCACGCTCGTCGCCAAGATGGTCGCGACGGTCGATCGCCTACTTGGCCCCGGCCGCTTCATCTTCGGCGTCGGGGTGGGGGGCGAGTTCGCGCGCGAGTACGAGGCTTGCGGCGTGCCGATCAGGCAGCGCGGCGGCCGCGCCAACGAAGCGATCGAAGTGCTAAGGCGGCTGTGGACCGAGCCCAAGGTCGCGCATCGGGGGAAGTACTTCAGCTTCGGCGAAATCGCGATGCAGCCCAAGCCGGCCACGCCCGGCGGTCCGCCGATCTGGATCGGCGGCCGATCGGAGGCGGCACTCAAGCGCGCCGCGCGGCTGGGCGACGGATGGATGCCGTACGTGGTCACGCCCAAACGCTTCGTCGAGGCGCTGCAAGCGATCGCGGTTGAGGCGGACCGCGCCGGGCGGAAGATCGAGCGCTTCGGTACCGGGATTTTTCTCTTCTGCACGCTCGGGCAGAGCTACGGGAAGGCGCTCGAGGTTGCCGCCGAGCATCTGAGCCGCCGCTACGCGATGGACTTCCGCGAGCCGGCCCGCCGTTACGCGGCGCTCGGCACGCCCGCCGAGGTCGCAGCCAAGATCGCGGAGTTCATCGAGGCGGGAGCGCGGGAGATCATGATCGACATCGTGTGCCCGCCGAAGGAGCGGTTCGAGATGCTCGATCGCTTCGCCCGCGAAGTAATCCCGATACTGCGGAAGTAGGAACGCCGCCGAGATTTTCTCAGAAGTGGCGGCGGGCGTCCCGCCCGCCGGCCCGCGGAGCGCCAGAGGAAAAGCGGGGGTCTTCAACGCTGATCGCGGTCGCTTAGGCGACCGGGATTGCGCCTAGACCAGCTCGGGCGGGGAATCGCCGGCGGGTTCGGCGTGGCCGGCGTTTTTCCGCACCAGGGGACCCGGAGCGCGCCGTCAGCGGGCGCTCAGGCCTCCGTCGACGATCAGCTCCGTGCCGGTGACGTAGGAGGCCTCGTCCGAGAGCAGAAATACGATCGCGCTGGCGACCTCCCACGGCGTGCCCTGGCGGCGCATCGGGATTCGCGGCGCCACTTGCGCCTCGCGATCGCCCAGCGCCTTGCGCACCATCGTAGAATCGATCAGCCCGGGCAGCACCGTATTGACGCGGATATGGTCGCGCGCGTGGCTGACCGCCGCCGAGCGCGAGAGCCCCAGGAGGGCGGCCTTGGTCGCCTCGTACGGGATCAGGCGGTTGCTGCGCAGCGCAGCCATTGAGGAGACGTTGACGATCGCGCCGCCGCCGGCCTTGGCAATTTCAGGAACCGCGTAGCGCATGGTCAGGAAATGGCTGCGCAGGTTGACCTGGACCATGCGGTCGAACTGCTCGGTGCTGGTTTGCAGGAGCGGCCCGCCGACGGCGATGCCGACGTTGTTGACCAGCAGATGGAGCGCGCCGAAAAAGCGAACTGCCGCATCCACCGCGGCCTTGCACGCCTCCTCCATCCCGACGTCGGCCTCGACCGCCTCGGCGCGGCCGCCCTCCTTGCCGATGAAGTCGGCGGTCTCTTTGGCGAGCGCGAGCGAGCGGTCGGCGACCACCACCGCGGCGCCCTCGCGCGCGCACAGGATCGCGGTCGCGCGGCCGTTGCCCATAGCAATCGGCTCGCCCTCGCGCGCGGGGCCGTCGGCGCCGCCGCCAACGATCAAAGCAACCTTGCCGGCCAATCGTCCCGATGCGTTAGTCATTTTTTCACCACCCTGCTCGCTTCGCCCGAAACGCCGGCAAGCTCCCATCCGACTCGGGTGAAAAAACGAAGTGAGCGTGACACTGAAAGAACGCCTCGATGGGTTCGACCGACAAATAGCGCAATCCGCGCCGTCTTGCACGGGGCGAAGAACCCTCGGCTGATGCTATGCTTGCGGCAGCGCCACGCTCCGCTCTTTCAGAGAAGGATTCGACGGGAATTGGCCACGAAAAGAGGGGTTCCTGAAGTGACTCCCAGCATCGAACTCCGCCACGTGAGCAAGCGCTACGATGGCGTAACCGCGGTCGACGACCTTTCATTCGAGGTTGCGCCGGGCCGGATTTTCGGTCTGCTTGGTCCCAACGGAGCGGGCAAGACCAGCGCGCTCCGCATGATGCTCGGAATCATGCTTGCGGATTCAGGGACCGTGCGAATGTTTGGAGAGGAGCTTGGCCGCCGCAATCTGCGCAGGGCCGGATATCTGCCGGAGGAGAGGGGTTTATACGGCAAGATGACGGTTCGCGAAAATCTGAGTTTCTTCGCCCAGCTCAGCGGGCTTGATGCCGGCCGGGCGGGACGAAAGGCACAGGCCTGGTGCGAACGACTCGGCATTCATGACCGCCTCGACAGCAAGGTCGACGAACTTTCGAAGGGGATGCAGCAGAAGATTCAGTTCGCTGCCGCGGTGATCCACGATCCGGAGTTCATTGTTATGGACGAGCCGTTTACGGGACTTGATCCGGTCAATGTCAACGAGCTGCTGCTGGTTTCAACCAGGCCCGAGGAGTTGATGACGGGCAAGATTGCGGGTGTCGGCGCCGTGGGATTGACGCAGATGGCGATTTGGTTCGCGCTCTGCGGCGCTTTGGCGCTCCTGTTCCCGGGCGCGAGAACGGTGCTCAAGTCCACCAACATAAGCATCGGCCTCGCGATCTGCGTCGTGGTCTTCTTCGTCCTCGGTTATCTTCTATACAGCGCGCTCTACGCCGTCGCAGGAGCGGCTACTGACGGGACCACCCGGTCGGCACAAGGATCGGTCCTTATGGGAGATTGCTGGTGACGATAATCGAGCCGCGCTCGTAGCACTGGTTGAAGACCTCGAACAGCAACTCGGCGCCGAATACTGTTGCATCCGGGGAGGTTACCGGTACAGGGGAAGGACTGCTGCCAGCGCGGCGAACCCTCCCATGCGGGGGAGAATGATGCGGATCCGGTCGCGATGACCCCCGAGCCCCGCTACCAGCGCGCCCACCGCGCCGTCCTCTAGCCCCGCTAGGCGGGCCAAGTCCAGCACCACTCGATCCTTCCGGCGCGCCACCAGGGCCGCCCGCAGATCCGCAACGAACCGTCCGGCTGCGGTTGCCGTGAGCCGCCCCTCCAGGAGCACCCACACCGTCGAGGCGGGCCGACGCTCCACCCGGATCTCGAAGGCCCCTGCGGGATTCTCACCGCGGAAGCGCCCCCAAACCCGCCCGGGCGGGACCTCCCCCATCCTGAACGTATGCCTCACAAGCGACGGGTGCTGGAAGAGGCCCAATCTGAGCGTAAGTCCCGTCCAGGAAGCCAAGCCTACTGCCCCAACCGACTGGAGACGCTCCTTCCAGGTGGGACGCCCCAGCACCATGTGGAGCTGCTCTTGGAGCCTGCCAATCCAACGCCGTACCTGCGCCGTCGGCCCGAACAGCCTGCCCGCCAAGAACACGGGGTAAGCTTTCCTGAGGTCGGCTGCGATCCGCTCCGCCTTGGCGCGGAGAAATGCGCTCGGGGACTCTCGGAGCTTGAGGTATCCCTCGAGCCATCGCTCCACCGAACGGTACAGGACCGGTCCCAACCTCCGAAAATCTTCCCCGAAGCAACGCATTTGGGCGGCCTCGATCTGCTCGGGCGTCATCGATGGATGGCTGGCCATCGCATAGAATCCGCTCCCCCGGCGATAGAATAGTTCGGGATCCTCGGCCACCTCTGGAAGGAGTTTCCCCTCCCGGACGACTTGGTCGTAGAAGGGAGTGCCGGGACAAGGGCCGTAAATTAAGAACTGTGTGAGCACCGGTCGCAACGCGAGTAGGCCCGAGAGTTCCTCTTCAATGATCTCGGGCGTCTGATAGGGGAAGCCCACGATCATGGAGGCCAGGATGGTGATTCCGTGCTCACGGAACTCGCGGAAGATCTCTTCGACCGGCCGGCCCGACTGTTTCGCATAGCCTGACCGCGTTCCCTCGTAACCGATCCACATCCCATCGATCCCCATCTCGAGAATCTCGGTCACGGTGTACTGGCTCACGGCCCGGACGCTGGCGAAAACGAAAATGGAGAGCGGCTTTCCACCCCGGAGAACACATTCCCGAAACTCCATCGCTCGGCGACGGTTAAGCAGAAAATCCTCGTCCAGGATCAGGATGGAGAGCCGGGGGTCGACCTCGAGGTAGCGCTCGACCACCTGGTAGAGGTCGGCCCCCGTAGGTAGCAGGCGGATGTGCTTGCGCTTGAAGAAATGAGAGGTGCAGCAGAAGTCGCATCCGTTCGGACATCCCAGGCCGCCAAACACGATCCCCGTCCGCGAAATCTCCTTCCCAAACACCCGGAGGCGGTTGATGATCAGAGGGTGGCGGTACGGCATCCGGATCTCGGGTTCGCCCAAGAGGCGCCGCATGAAGGCTACTCCCTCCTCGCGGCAGATATGGTCGCCGTAGGGGCGCAGCATCTCATCGGGCGCCACTGTCCCGTACCCGCCCAGCACGATCTTCGACTGCGGCGAATGTTTCCGGACCAGAGCCACAACCTCCTTCATGCGGTGGTAGGTAGCCAGGACGAACGATACACCCACGACCTCGTACCCGCGCCTGAGCTCGCGGACGAGTTCCCTCCGGGAGGGATACTGGAGCACCGCGGTGGGGGCCTCGAGGTTCTCGGCAATGTACTCCAGCGAGAACTGGGTATGGTGAGAACGGGGGCTGAACAGACCTTGGGCGCGGGTCACCTGTTCGTGGAGCAACTCGTACCCTACGCTCGGGGAATCGCCGTGGCGAACCCCCAGGGGACGGCAGACGGACGTGAGCAGGACTTGGTGTGTCAAGGTGAATAGTTTACCTGGTTAGCCGGGATTTCCATTTTGGGTCCCGAACAGCGGCCGTTTAGACTAGACGGCCTCCCTGTGCAACGGGTTCCAGCCCAGTTTTCGGTTCAGGTGTTTCCAGCGACCCCGGAAGGGGCCATATCTGCCTCTCCCGAGAATCCCAAGACCCGGACCGTCGCTTTTCCAGCTAATTCCGAGGGCTCTTCGCCAGATCCGTAGCGTCAGCGATGTTAGTGTACCTACCGAAAACTCCAAATGCGAGGGAAAAAGCCAGAGTTTTTCGATTGGCCGCCGTAATGTCCCCCCTGCACGCTGGCGTTCATGTCAGCGGTCTGTTCCATGCTCTCGTACCGGCTTCGGAGCCGGGCGGATTTGGAGTTTGAGGTCGTCGCCCTCCGCCATCAGTTGACGGTTTTGCGACGCCGGCGGCCAGGACGTCTTAGGCTCTCCATGGTCGACCGCCTGATCTGGATCGGAACGAGGCGTGCAATGCTCAGCTCGCCAGCATTCGCGCTCGGCTCGCCGCCCGGATGGCAGATCGCGCTCAGCATCGCAGTAATGATCGCGACGATCGGCGGGTCGGCGATCGTCTGTGCGCGGATTTATCGCCTCGGAATGCTGATGTACGGCAAACGTCTCACACTGAGGGAGGTGGGGCGATGGCTACGCTACGCTTGAGGTTTTCAAGTCGGCCGCGCTGCGCCGCTCAGGTCCTGAGCAGCTCGGTTAGCTCCCGAACGTCGGCGAGCTGGTCGAGCCGCTCGATCATGTCGGCGGCGGCGTGGGCGCGCGACGCTCCGATCGAAGGGATTGCATTGCGCATGAACTTTTCGCGCACCAGCGCGCGAGTTTCTTCAAGCGGCCGTCCGGCACCGCCCATCGGCTGCTCGGCAATCTTCACGTAGCGCTTTCCGTCGCGCGTGCAGACCGTAAGCTCGACCGGGAACGCCATCAGGTAGTTCTCGAAACTCATGCCCTCCAGCGTCGGCGCGTAGCCGCCTGAGCCAGGCTCGCTGCTCTCCCCGAGTGCGTCGCGCAGCGGGTCGGGCAGGGCCGCGGACGCCTGTTCGGCCGGGTTCGCGTCGAGGTAGCGGCGCAAATCGATTCCGACGCTGTCCAGTCCCGACATCCGCGAGGTCATCGCCGGGTCGTGCTCGACCTTGATCCGATCGGCCAGAGCACAGATCGCGTCGCGATTGCGGGCCAGGTAGTCATGCTCGAGGAATTCGGCCTCCAGGCCGCCGGCCGTTATCTTGAGCGCCAAGCTTAGCGCGACCGAGAAGTTGACCGTGATCGGCGAGAGTCGCTTGCGGTCGCCGTAGCGGATCGAGAGCAGCTCCATCCCGAAGGTCAGATAGTTCGACGCGCACCGGATCTCCGCGATTTCGCCGGGCGTGAAGCGCGCGCCGCGTTCGGCCTCGATTGCATCCAGCGCGTCGACCGCGGTGTCGATATAGGCGCATCCCGGACAGAGCTTGAAGCATAGACTGTCGGTCTGCCAGGCGCCGCCGTAGCCGGAGAAGACGAACAAGAGCGGGCGTGCGGCCACGCGGCTGATGAAGCCGTCGCGTCCACCCAGGATGTCGGGCGCGCCGGAGAGGCCATGGGCGGCGAGCTCGGCGGCCTGCGTGCCGGCGACCACCGGAGTGGCGGCGAGGGTAGCCTTGGAGTCGGGCCCGAAGAAGGCGGGGATCAGCGCGTAGGGCGGCTGCGTGAACGCGATCCCGATCGCATCGTTGAGCGCCTCGGCGCCGAGTCCGAGAAAACGTCCGGCGACGCAGGCCGCCTCGAGCAGATGGATATACGACCACATCTGCCCGTTTTGCGGACCCAGCAGAAAGGCGGCGCCCAGCCGTCCGCCGACCTCGTTCGCCGCCACCGCGGCCGCGATCATGTCGCGGCCCGAAGCGGAGAGCTTCTCGGCCCAGGCGAGCGCGGGCAGGATCGCGGAGTGCCCGGTGTGGCCGGCGAAGAGGTAGTCGTCAAAGTCGTGCACGATGCTGAACGCGCAGTTGACGTAGAGCGCGTGATGGAGCGGGAGGCGATCGCGATGGCCGATCACGATAGCCGGTCCGACGACGCCGCTCCATTCGCGCGCCGTCGCCAGGATCTTCGCGCACACGCCCGAGCGCGCGCCCGCAAAGCTCGCACCCAACACGCTGAGTGCCTGGAGCCTGGTCTTGTCTACGACCCGAGGCGGAATCCCTTCGAACTGAAGTTGCGCGGCGAATCGCGCAAGCCCGGGAGCGATCGGCGGATAGTCCATCCTAGACCGGTCATAGCGCGGCAAGCCAGAAATGGGAAGCGCCGTTGCGGCGGCTGCTCTTCAGATGACAGGCGAAGGGCTCAGCACGACGAACACAATCGCGCCAGCCGATAGAATCGCAAGCGCTGAGCTATTGCAAACGCTACGCCGTGGAGTGCCGTTCCAACTTGTTGGCGCTAACCAGGAACGTTATTCGGCCAAGTCCACCGGCTCCAGTGTGCTGCGTGGCTCTCGGTCGAAATAGTTGGAACGCGCCGGCAGGCGCCTATCTCAGGCCGCGGCTGCTGCGGTTGCCGTTCTGATAGCCGTTGACCGCGACCGCCCCGATCGCGCGTGCAGACTGGTGCGGAAGATATTGCGTGAAGCGCAGGAAAACTTCACGCCGGCGCGGACCGTCCAGCTCCACCAGGAAGACACGCTGCCACGTGCCGAGCGCAAGGCGTGTATCGATCACCGGGATAGTCTCGCTGGTCGAGAGCAAGAGATGCATGCAGTGCGAGTGCGCATTGGGGCGTTCATCGACCGCGATCGGCGGTTTGCGCCGGCTCATGTCGTTGTGATCGTAGCTGTGCTCGGGCGGACACAAGCGGCGTAGCAAGCGCTTGAAATCCTCGAGCAGCAATTCTTCGGCTTCGTTGATCTTGATCGCGGCCGTGGTGTGCCGCGAGAAAATCGTCACTTCGCCATGCTCGATCTCGTGAGCGCGCAGATGCGCATTGATCCGCTCAGTCAGATCGATGAACTCGATCGGATGCTTAGTGGCAACTTCCAGGATCGCATTCGAGAGCATCACCAGGTGACGCGACTGCGAAAGGGTCGCGCGCAAGGTGAGGCGCGATGAGGCGCTTGATTCGTGCATGTTTCCCCCGCCGGCAACAACCGCGTTGTCAGGATGAGGTCGGAAGTCATGGTAGCGTCCCGAAGCAGGGCTGCGCAATTTTTTTGTGAGTATTCCGCGCTTACCGACTAACCACCGTGCGGTCAGTCGGTCAGGTGCCGTATGCCGCGTTACTTGAGCAAAAGAGAAGCGCGACCCCGATGAGCCGCGCTCTCTCTTCAGCGATCGTACTTTCTGGGGCTGGTGAAGCTATCTGCCCTGGCTTCTCAATTCGCGCTGCGCTAGTTCAAGGTCCGCGTCGACCATCATCGCGACCAGCTCCTCGAACTTGACCTTGGGCTCCCAACCGAGCACCCGCCTGGCCTTGCTGTTGTCGCCGAGCAGAAGGTCGACCTCGGAGGGGCGCAGGAATCGCTGATCGGTCTCGAGGAACTTGTGCCAGTCGAGTTTGACCCGGTCAAATGCCAGCTCGAGGAAGTCGCGGACCGAATGGCTGACGCCGGTCGCGACCAGGTAGTCGTCGGGCTTCTCCTGCTGCATCATCAGCCACATCGCCTCGACGTAGTCTCCAGCGAAGCCCCAGTCGCGCCGCGCCTCCAGGTTGCCGAGCATCAGCTTGTCCTGAAGGCCGAGCTTGATGCGGGTGGCGCTGCGCGTGATCTTGCGGGTGACGAAGTTCTCGCCGCGCCGGGGCGATTCATGATTGAACAGGATTCCGTTAACCGCGAACAGGCCGTAGGCCTCGCGGTAGTTGACGGTCTGCCAATGGCCGTAGCACTTGGCGCAGGCGTAGGGGCTGCGCGGATGGAAAGCCGTGGTCTCGCGCTGCGGCACTTCGGCCGCCTTGCCGAACATTTCGGAGGATCCAGCCTGGTAAAAGCGCACCTCGCGGCCGTGACGCTTGTTGTGATCGCGAATCGCCTCGAGCAGCCTGAGCGTGCCGAGCCCGACCACGTCGGCGGTGTATTCGGGCTGGTCGAACGAAATCCGAACGTGCGATTGCGCGGCGAGATTGTAGACTTCGTCGGGGCGCGTCTGTTCGATTATCCGCCTGAGTCCGGTGCCGTCGCCCATGTCGCCGTAATGGAGCTGGAGCCCGCGGCCGTCGGCGCCAAAGCCCTTGCGCAGATGATCGATGCGGCCGGTGGCGAAGCTCGAGCTGCGGCGGACAATGCCGTGCACCTCGTAGCCTTTGCCGAGCAGCAGCTCCGCCAGGTACGAGCCGTCCTGGCCGGTAACCCCGGTTATCAGCGCAACCTTCGCCATCGTTGTGACTCTAACGCGTCGCACGCGACGGCGCGATAGCGGCTCAAAGCAAGCGGGACGAGGCGTCAATCGCCTCGTCCCGCTTGGTCACAGCCACCGGCCTAAGCGGCCGGGCTCAATCGCCGCGGACCAGCCGATGCGAGTCGCTGTCGAAGTGCTGGGTGGAGAACTCGAATAACTCCGCATCCTCCAGCGCTTCCATTTGATGGACCAGCCCGCTCGGCACGTCCATGCAGTCGCCGGGGCCGAGTTCGAACTCGTCGAGCTTCTCGCTGTCGGGCGACTCCTTGATCCGCACCTTGAGCCGCCCGGAGCGCAGGTAGAACGACTCGGTCTTGAGCTTGTGGTAGTGAAGCGAGCAGCGTTTGCCCTTGCGAATCTCCAGGATCTTGCCGCAGTAGAGCGGGTTGTTGGCGATCCATATCTCGCGGCCCCATCCCTTGGGGACGATCTGAACCGGCTTTCGTACGCGACTCATGCTCCCTGCGCTGTTATCCCGTAACCGGGCGCTCAACTCCCCGTTTCGACGCGCCGCCAATGATATACCGGCGCCATACTTAACAACACGCCGCCTACCGTGCCTGGCCGGCCACTGGATATTGGACGATCAACCACCATGAACCCCCGCGGCGCCGGGAATCTCAAACGTTGATGCGCATCTTGGAAGGGCCGGGCTCGCCGGCGGGGATTTCGGGCAACGAGCCGTTGGCGGACAAGGTCATCTCGTTCATTTCGATCAAAAACCTTCGTATGCCAAGATGCCACTGGTTCGCGAACGACTGCACAATGGCAAGTCGTTCCTCGTCGAGCGAGTCCGCCGCGATTAGGATCTGATTGAATGAAGTCTCGCTTTGGATGCGCGCCAGGTCTTCCAGTGAGCCGAGTACCGGATGGCCGTGGACCAGTTTGCCCTGTTTGAAGGCGTCGTCGTCGACGAAGCCCACCAGCCTCACGTTGCGGTCGCTTTGCGAGACTATCCCCCGCGCCGCCGCAACGCCGGTCCTTCCGGCCCCGATGATCAGCACCCGATTGCCGGGCGCCGTCAACCGCGCGATCGCCGAGCGCAGGACCCGGAAAGACATGCGGCTGGCGACCAGGAGATTGAAGAGCAAGATAACGAACAGGACCGAGACCGAACCGGAAATGCTCACCGGCGCTACCAGCGAAAGCGCTACCAGCAGGATGCCCGCCAATACCGCGCTCTGGGCGAAACGGATCACGTCCGCAAGGCCCACATACCGCCACATCCCCCGGTAGGCGCCGGCCACGAACAGCGCCGGGTAGGTCGCCATCAGGACCCAGGGCAGACTGGCGACGAGAGCCGAAACCTGCTCGTCGCTGATCTTGAAGTCGAGCCGGATGAGAAAGGCCGAGAAGTAGGCGGCGGAGATCACGACAACGTCAAGCGCGACCTCGACCAGGCGCCATTTGTAACTCATGCTCAGAATAAACCGCGCAATCCGCGGAAGGTAGCCGTATGCGATCCCGGGCTCCCGCGAATCAAACGTCAGGTCCATCATGAAAAGTCCGACCAGAGCCGCCGCCAGCATCACCAGCGGAAGCGTCGAAAGCAGGTAGGCGTGCGGCAGTACGGTCGCGCCGACGGCGCAGGCCGCGCTGATCGAGGCAACTCCCCAAAAGCTGAACACCGCCCGCGGATCGGAAACCCCGAGCGAGAGCAGGCGATGATGGGAATGGTCGAGCCCGCGGCGCGAGATCGAGCGGCCGGTCGCGAGCCGCGTCACGCTCACGATCGCGGTGTCGAGCAGCGGAACCAGCATCACCAGAACCGGAAAGACATATGGGGTAAGCCGCGAGTTGTTGGCCAGAGCGCCCGCCCGCAGCGCGAAGATCCCGAGCAGCATCCCGACCGGCAGGGCGCCGCCGTCGCCCATGATGATCGACGCGGGATAGAAGTTGTAAACCAGAAATCCGGCCAGCGCGCCGCCCAGCGCGAGGCCCCATCCGGCCAGCACGAGGTTGTGATGCAGCAGCGCGGTCGCAACTATCGCCGCCGCCGCCGCCATCCCGATCCCGGAGGCCAGCCCGTCCAGCCCGTCGATCAGGTTGAAGGCGTTGCTGGTGCCAATCAGCCAAAGCAACGCGATCGCGAACTCGACCGCCGGCCATGGGGCGAGCCGGAAGCCCGGCCCCGGCGCGAGCAGCAGAACCGCCGAGGCGACGATCAGTTCCGCCCACAGCTTCTGCCTCGGACTGAGTACGATCGCGTCGTCCACCAGTCCGGCAACCAGCAAAGCCAGGGCGCTCAGCGCGATCCACAGCGGCAGATTTCCGGTGATCGCTAGAGACAGCAGCATCCCGCTGATTATCGAGAGCCCGCCGCCCGCCGGTTTGGGCTCCGGATGGCGGCTATCCGGTGCCGGCGATGCCACCACCCCGTAGCGGATGGCAACCGCGCGGGCCAGCGGAGCACTGCCCGCGGCCACGGCGAACGCCAGGATCGGGGTCAAAAGTGTCGTTAGCGATGAGCTGCTGATCATCTGGCGATCATCGCCCCGTCATGCCGGCAACTGACTCACGGCAGCGATCGTATCGGCGTACTGCCGCGTTACCAGCCGGCGGTCGAATCTTTCCTCGGCGAGCCGCCGGGCGCGCTGCCCCATCATCCTTATCGCCGTGCGGTCATCGGCGGCCTGCTTCACGACCCGGGCGAGATTCGCACCGTCTCCGGGCGTCGCGACCAGTCCGACCGAGTGCTGGCGGGCCAGCCGGGCGACCTCCGCGGTCTCCTCCATTATCGCGATAAAGGGACGGCCAGCGGCCATGATACCGTATACTTTGCTCGGTACCATGCGTCCCGACAAGCCGGGCCTCAGCGCGATGAGATGGAGATCGCCGGCACTGAGCGATTCCGCCAGGCGGCTCTTGGGGCTGTAGGGGAGAAAACGGACATTCGGCAGGCACATCGAACTGGCCTGCTTCTGGAGCGCAGCCTTGCGCGCGCCTTCGCCGATCAGGGCGAACACGATGCGCTGATCGTCGCGCAGCCGGTCGGCGGCCTCGAGAACGACTTCGAGTTGCTGCGAGAGGCCCAAGTTGCCTGAATACATGACCACAAACTTGCCGCCAAACTCGGCGCTGAAGGGGCCGTCCTCGATTGGCCTAATCTGCTCGCAATCCGCCCAATCGGTGACCACCGTCACCTTTTGCGCGGGGACCCCCTTGCCGATCAGGCGGCGGGCCATGTCTTGGCCGAGCACGATAATCAGATCGGACACCGCATACGCCACGCGGTTGGCATGCTCGAGCAACGCCAGCAGCGAGCGGCTCTTTACGCCGCCGGTGACGACGGCGATATCTGGATACAGGTCGCGGACATTATACACAAGCCGGCATCGCCAGCGCCGCTTGAGAGCCGCGCCGAGCAATGGCGGATCCGTCTGCGCAATCACGACGTCAGGTTTTGCTACTCCTAGTGTGGCTGCAGCCGCAGCCAGGTAGTAGCTTCCCAGATTTACCAGCCGTGTAGCAAGTCTTTTTTTTGACAGCCGCGTCCCCCAGGTACGAGTCACCGAAACCCGGCCCACCGCCTCGCGCCGCCACAGTCCTCCGACCTTGACCGCAACCTGATAGGAGGGACCGGCGATGAAACTGATGCTGTGCTGGGAGGAGAGATCCTCGCACAGTTCGGTAAGGAACTGGCCCGTCGCTTCGACGTCCGGCCAGAAGGAGCGATTGAGAAACAACAGACGCACGGTCGCCGGCTCAGGCCGCCCTGGTGGTGTGGGCGGTCCATTCGGCGCCGTCGCGCCGATGAGATGCCAGCTTGAGCCGGACCAACTCTTCGATCCACGCGTAACTGCGGGCCATCCCCTCCTCAAGGCTTACCTGCGGCTCCCAGTTAAGCACCTCGCGCAGCCGAGTGTTGTCGGAGTTCCGGCCGCGTACGCCCTGCGGGCCCGGCACGTACTTCTTTCTCACCTCGATGCCGGCCGCGCGCGCCGCCATATCGGCCAACCCGTCGATCGTCACCATCCGGTCCTGTCCCAGGTTCAGCGGCTGCCGGTGGTCGGAACGCATCAGCCGGTGAACTCCTTCGACGCAGTCGTCGATGAAGCAGAACGAACGGGTCTGCTTGCCGTCGCCCCAAATTTCGATCTCGTGATTGGCGGTGAGCTTCGCGATCGCCACCTTGCGGCACATCGCGGCCGGCGCCTTTTCCCTGCCGCCATCCCAGGTGCCGAGCGGTCCGAAGATGTTATGGAAGCGGGCAATCCGGGTTTCGATCCCGTAGTCCTCGCGATAATGCGTGCAGAGCCGCTCGGTAATGAGCTTTTCCCATCCGTAAGCATCCTGCGGCGCCGCCGGATACGCATCCTCCTCTCTAAGGGGGGCGATGTCGGTCTTGGTCTGACGATACTCCGGATACACGCAGGCCGACGAGGCGTAGAGACATCGCCTAACCCCGTCAAGGCGCGCGGCCTCCAGGGTGTGAAGGTTGATCGTCGAATTGTTGAACAGGATGCGCGCGTGGTTGGCCGAGATGAAGCCCATCCCGCCCATGTCCGCCGCCAGCGCGTACACCTCGTCGATGTCGCGCGCCACCTCGAGGCAGTTTTCCCAGCGTCTGAGGTCGCGCAGCATGAACTCATCCGCATCCGTCAGGCAGAATTCGGGCATCTTGATATCCGCGCCTCGCACCCAGTAGCCCTTGCGTTTGAGATAAGTCACCAGGTGATGGCCGATGAAACCACCGGCACCGGTGACGAGCACTCTTGTGGATTGAGCCATTATCGGTAGCCTCCTCCCATTGCGCACTTGTGAATCAATTGCTTCGCGCAGGCCGCAACCGCTAACGCGCAAGAGCCTGCGACCCAACCCAATGCTTGAATGACCGGCCGATACGAATAAGGAGCGGAGCCGGCTACAGGCCGCCGATGCGCCGCACTACGAGATTACCCAGCGCGAGCAGGTCCATCCTGGTCCGCAGGAAGCAGTCCAGCGCCTCCTCGGGCTTGCAAACCACCGGTTCGTTTTCGTTGAACGAGGTGTTGAGCAGCACCGGCACGCCGGTCTGCCTCTCAAATTCCCTGATCAGCCTGTAGTAGAGCCCGTTCTGGGCGCGGTTCACGGTCTGAAGCCGCCCGCTACCGTCCACGTGGGTGGTGGCCGGGATAACCGCGCGCTTCTCGGGCCGAACCGGATACGCCATCAGCATGAACGGCGACGGATAGGACTGGGCAAAGTAGTCGCCGCCGGCTTCTTCCAGGATCGACGGCGCAAAAGGCCGGAACATCTCGCGGCGCTTGATCTTGGCGTTGAGAATATCGCGCATCTCGGGACGGCGCGGATCGGCCAGGATGCTGCGGTTGCCGAGCGCGCGGGGCCCCCACTCCATGCGCCCCTGGAACCAGCCGATCACCTTGCCCTGCGCGATCTCCGCGGCGACCGAACGGCAGAGCCGGTCCTGGTCTTCGAACTTACGGATTTCGCAATGCTGCCGTTCCAGCTCGTCGCGCCGCGCCTCCAGCGCGGCCCGCATCTGCGATTGGCTGAACTCGGGACCCCAGTAGGAGTGCTCCATCACAAACTCGCGCGGCCGGCCGAGCATGTGATGATGCACGTACATCGCAGCTCCGATAGCCAGTCCCGCATCACCGGCCGCAGACTGGATATACACGTCGTCAAATCCGGTCTGCTCCAGGATCTTCCCGTTGACTACGCAGTTGAAGGCTACGCCGCCGGCCAGGCAGAGCTTTCGCAACCCGGTTGTGCGCCGCAGCGTATGCAACCTGTCGAGTACGACTTCCTCGAGCCGCCGCTGCATCGAGGCGGCAACGGCGTGGTGGCGCGCCTCGATTGGTTCCGCCGGGTGGCGGGCGCTGCCCAGACGAGTCACCAGGTGGTCGGAGAAGAGCCTTCCGATCGCCGGCTCTCCGCCGTCCCACGTCATGTCGGCGCCCGAGCGATGATGGAGGAAGTAGTCGCCGTTCAGTTGAAAATCCATCCGTCCGCGGTTGGGCGGCGCGATCACCATCTTGCGGAACTCTTCGAGAAATTCCGGCTCTCCATAGGAAGCCAGGCCCATTACCTTGTACTCGTCGCCGTACTTGGGAAAGCCGAGGTATTGGGTGAGCGCGGTGTAACAGATTCCCAACGAATGCGGGAATGCGATCGCGCCCATCGGTACGATCCGGCGGCCGCGTCCCACGCCCCACATCGTGCTGGCAAAGTCTCCGAGCCCGTCGATCGAAAACAGCGCGGCCTCCTCGAAAGGAGACATGAAGAAGGCGCTGGCAAGATGGGCCTTGTGATGCTCGACGCGCCGCACCTCGATCCGATCGGGCCGCCCGCCGAGCGCCCTGGCGGTGGCCTCGGCGATTGCGGCGAAACGGCTCTGCACGCCGGCGCGGCTGCGCGCCAAGCGCGGCATCTTCGCCGCGTAGAGCAGTTTGCGCCAGATTCGCGCCCACGGGTCCCGCGCCACCGCGACCATCCGCACATCGCTCGCAGAAGCGCCCGCCGCGGCAATCACGTAGCGCAATGCGTCGGACGGGAATCCGGCGGCGTGCTTGACGCGGTTGAAGCGCTCCTCTTCGGCGGCAGCGATCAAACGGCCGTCGAGAACGGCCGCGGCACTGGCGTCGCCGTGATAGGCGTTGAGGCCCAGGATCAACATTGGATCAGGTGCGTATCGTTCGTGGCGGAGCGAAATTGTTTCCGAGGATGACGGGCATGGAGGCCCGCCCCACTACTCAAAGAGGGCCTCACTAGTTGCGATCTGCCAGGAGCTCCTCGATTGCTTGCGATACGAGGTCGAACATGCGACGCGGCGGATTGGCTACCGATGGCGCCCCGCAACTGCGCGCCTGCTCGATCGCGGCGGAAAGCTCGTCCACCCGCTCGGCGAGTATCAGCCGGCCGTCAGCCGCCAGAGTTTGCGCCAGCTCGATCTGATGGTCGTCGACGTGCTCGCCGTAGTGCTTGCGGCGCGGCATCACGACCGGGACCTTTTCCGCCGCCAGCGCCTGAATCAGGGTTCCGCAGCCGGCATGCGAGATTACGACGCTGGCCTCGCGCAGTGCCTTCTCGAACTCCGCTGGAGATAGGAAGCGCACCACCTGGCAGACCCTGGACTCGAAGTTTTCGGCGCCTCCCACCTGGAGCAGGACATCCTCCGGGATGATCCCGGCGGCCTTGAGCCGATCGACCGCGTTGACCAGGCGCGGAAACGCCATGAAGTTGCCCACGGTTACGAAGATCACGCCAGCGGTCCTCCGTACTCGCCTCTCGGGAAAAACTGTCCCAGTCCCGGCCACTGATAGAAGAACCGGTCCGCCAGACGGTACATGATCCGCGCCGTCATCGACGGCGTGTTGACCCGGGCAATGTCCTCGATGAATACGCATCGGATACCCAGCAGCTTGCCGATCAGCGCGAACGGAACCGCGGGCCCCGCACCGGTACTGAGAATCAGCTGGGGCTTTTCGCTTCTGAGTATTCGCCAGGCTTCCCACAGGTTTACCAACAACAGTAAATCACGCTCGGAATGCCTGATGAAATAGGTCTTGCGTGCCATGTCGGGCGACAGCAGGATTTTCTCGTTGATTACGTAGAAGTGATCGTACTTCTCGTAAACCGCCCTGAGCGTCCGCACCTCGGTGAGATGCCCTCCGCAGGAGGAGACGATGCAGATCTTGGCCATCGGACGCGGAGCCATGCGCAGTGCAGCCGGCGGGCAGCCTGCGGATAGCCCTAATTTGCCAAGCACGATCACGCTAATTGACTTTTTTGGAACACCGCCGCGTTGGCATGATCAGTCTTGAGTAGAGGTCGTGCATTTTCTGCGCGGACTCTTCCCAGGAAAACTCCTGCTTCATCCAGCGCCGGCCCCTCTCACCCATCTCCCACAACGGCATCCGGCCGATCCGCCGGATCGCCTGCGCGAGACTTTCGCTATCGTTCTCGACCCATAGTCCGCAGTGCATCTCTTCCATCCGCTTCCACGGGGTTCCGCGGCCGGCGATCACCGGCACTCCGTGAGCCAGCGCCTCGACCACCACGTTGCCGAAGTTCTCGACGTACGACGGCACCACCGCGACGTCGATCCGCCGGAACAGGTCTTCCAGCCGTTGGTGCGGCACCTGCCCGACCATCTCGACCCGAGCGGCAAGCGAGAGCCGCTCGATCAGTGCGCGCATACTCTCCTCGTAGGCAGGTGTGCCCGAACCTGCGATCACAAGTGAGTATTGAAATCCGGACTCCTCCAGGATTCGGCAGGCGTGCACAAGGTTTTCGATTCCCTTCTTCGGATCGAGCCGGCCGAGATAGCCGAGGCGCAACCGTGCGTCGCCGTTCAAGTGGCCCACCCGCTCCGGAATCGCCACCCCGTTGGGGATTAGCGCGGTGGGAACCCCGGGCATACGAGCCGCGGTATCTATCAGCTCGGCCTCCGAGGTGACGTGCATCACCATCGAACGCGGCGCGACCAGGCGGCACACCCGCTCCCAGAGCAGCTTTGCCTGCGGCCGCCGCGTACCGGTCCAACGCTGCAGGGCCCCGCGCGGCGACCATACCAGGGGCTTCGAGAGCATCCGGCACGCCATCACGGTGGGAATGGTCGGGAACGAATACGCAACCTGCAAGTGCACCACGTCGGCCAGCTCAACATAGGATGCGAGCAGCCGCAGCAGCGTGGGCGATACCGAACGCCTGAACAGCCGCGGGCAGTAGCGGATCCGGAGTCTGGGAGCGATCTCCACCGGGCGGCGTCTGTCGACCGCCAGTACTCCGCCGAATCCGTCTCCATCGGTAGTCAGCACCCTGACCTCGCATCCTGCCGAAGCGAGATGGCGGCAGAGCTGATAAGTCGACTCGATCGGACCTCCATAGCGCCATGCCGGCGCGAAAAAGGGGCTTACCTGCAAGACCCTGAGCTGGGCGGCCGGCTCGGATGACGGCGCAGCCGAGCCCGATCCGGGCGGGCGGCCGTTGCGCAGACCGTTGTATTCAAAGCCGGCGATTTTTGGAGCCTCCGCTCATAGGCTCGCCACGCGCAGCGCCGAGACTTCAGTTCGCTCGCGGGTGTAGTGCTCGTAGACCAGACGCGCCCATCCTCTGAATCCGCGTTCATTGCTCTTGACCAGGCCGTTGCGGCGCCTCAACCACCGATCGACGGGAATCGTGAATCCGCTCTTGGGGCGCTGCAGGACCTGCTCCGGCAGGGGCCGCGCCGGTGTGCGTGCCATGTCGAGTTTGCCGGGAGGGGTGGCGCCGTTGAGCAGCGGCGCGATCTTGCGCAGCAGCTCGAGGTCGACCAGCGGGGTGCGGATTTCCAGCGAATGAGCCAGGCCGGCCCAATCGGCGTCTCTCAGCAACTGGTTGCGCATGAACCAACTCAATTCCATCGCGGTGAGCTTGACACGAGGGTTGGCCACTTTGCGGTCGATCTCCTTCAGGCAGGCCAGCGGCTGGAGCTCTCTCCATCCCTCGCGCACGATCTCCGGGTCGATGACCTCCGGCAGCTCCCACGGCAGGAACACGCAGCGTCGCAGCAGATAGGCGCCGCTGTAACTGCCGCCGTATTCAAAGATAGAGGCGTACTTGGGAGAAACCAGGCGCTGCAGCATCGGGGCGCTGATTTTGCGCATCCATGTCCCCAAGGCGGCGGGGACCGGCCTGGTCAGCTTGACCAGCAGCGGAATCTGCCGGAAGCCTTCATATCCCGCGAACAGTTCGTCGCCGCCCAGGCCGCTCAAGGCGACCTTGAGCCCGGTGCGGGCCGCCAGCTTGCTGACGAAGTAGGTATTGACGCCGTCGATAGTGGGCTGATCCATCGCGTCGAGCATCTCGTCGGCGCCGGCGTAGAACTCCTCACCCGACATCCATCCGGTCTGATGGAAAGTGCCATAGCGGCGCGCGATCTGCTCGGCAAAAACGGTTTCGTCCTGGGAGGTTCCCCGCAACTCCTCGAAGCCCAGGGTGAAGGTGCGCAACTCGGTTGCGTTGGACTCCGCAGCCAGCGCCGTCACTGTGCTCGAATCCAGGCCGGAGGAGAGGAAGACACCGACCGGAACGTCGGCGACGAGGTGATGCTCTACGCTGTCGCGCAGTGCGGCGTGCAGGCGCTCCGCCCCCTGTGCCGGCTCGGCTGCCGAGCCGTCGGCCTCGGCCGCGAGTTCGAGTTCCTCGGAAATGTCGCAGAAGCTTCTGACTGTCGGCGTCCCGCCGCGCGTTACGGTGAGGGTCGAGCCCGCCGGAACAGCGCGCATCCGCCTGTAGAAGGTATAAGGCTCGGGCACGACGCCCCAGAGCATGAAACCGACGTGCCCAGCAGGCTCGAGATCGGTATCGACGCGGCCACCCCTGACCAGCGCCTTGACCTGGGAGGCCAGTCGGAGAGTACGGCCATCATCGACGTAATAGAGCGGTTTGATCCCGAACGGATCGCGCGCCGCGAAAAGTTGCCGGCGGCGGGAGTCCCAGATGGCAAACGCGTACATGCCGCGAAGCTCGCGCATCATGGCGCTGCCCTTGTCGGCGTAGAGATGGAGCAATGCTTCGGTGTCGCTGTTGGAGCGGAAGCGATAGCCCTTTCGTTCGAGCTCGGCTCGCAAGGCGCGATAGTTGTAAATCTCGCCGTTGAACACGATCCGCAGCGAGCCATCGGCATTAGCCATCGGCTGAAGCCCGGCTTCGGTGAGATCGATAATCGAAAGCCGGCGATGGCCGAGGCCGACTCGGCGGTCGGGAGCGACCCACAGACCGGCGCCGTCCGGTCCCCGCGAGGACATCGCGTCGCGGGCGCGCGCGAGCTCGAACGGGTCTATCGGCGCAGCCCCGTCACGGTATGAGAAGATTGCGACTATTCCGCACATAATAAGATGCTAGGCGTTGCGCTCAAGACCGTATTCGAGCGCTGGACCGGCTGAGGTTAGTTCGCCGAATTCGACCACCAGGTGAATCAGTCCGATGAAAATGATTCCCCAAAACAGCGCGCCGAACGCCAGGCCTGCGGCCGATTCGATGTCCGTCCATAACACCGAGACGTAGGCGGCCGCCACGACCGCGCCGAATCCCATGCCCGGATGCACGAACAGGCTGAGGCTGGCCCGATACAGCATCCCGTACACAAACATTCCGATCAGCACCCCGACGACGCCGAAATTGATATACAACTCGGGCACCTGGGGAAGATTGTAGGAGGTGTAATAGTCGTTCCTATCCAGCAGACCGTAGCGATGGCCGAAAGTCTCCCCGCTGATTTCCTGGGGCTTGTCCGGCCAGATCAAGCGAGGGATCGGCTTGAACAAGATCGGGACGAAGGTGGCGCCGTTCCAGTACGGCACGTGGTCCGGCGTGTCGCGCATGACCTCGGTCAGAACCATCGTCGAAGCGAGCCTTCTCAGCGTGAACTGGATCATGTACTCGTAGGGCGTTTCGCCGGTGGCGAGCATCTCGCTACCGGCCCGCGCGAACATGATGCCCTTGGTGTCGATGGATTCGCCTTCGGCTTGGCCGCCCCATGTCGCCATCCGCAACGGCACCATCAACGGCCGCACGATCAGCACCGCCAAAAAGCCGATCAAGAGCGTCTTCCACGGTGCGGAGTGCGTGATGCTGCAGTAGAAGATTAGGAGTATCAGAACTGGAAGAAAGCCGGCCGCTGCCGCTCCTCCTCCGAAACCCAGGAGCGCGCGCACCGGCACAATTACGCCCCACAGCAGGAGCTTGGAGCCGAGGTCCAGACTTCCCATGAGCTGAAGGCCAAACAGTATGCAGCTTCCGATCAGTACCAAGTCACTGGTGAAGAAGGTGATCTGTGCCAGAGCCTTTGGCACGTTCACCGACTGTGTGAGCACGAAGAAAGCGAGTCCCACCACGGCGAACAGGATCGCGGTGAACTTGAGCGCGCCCGGATTGGACCAGCGCAGGCCGAACTTGGGCACCATCGCCGCGATTAGCCACTTCTGCGGGCCGTAGTAACCGGCCAGCATGCAAAGCAAGCCTCCCAAGGCCAGCCACAACGCCGCCGTTATGTGCGACGCGGTGATCGGCACGTCGTATACCCCGACGGTGAAGTCCTCCATAAAGAACAGCGGGATTGCGTAATAGACCGCGTACAGTATCCCCATGAACATCATGAACGGATGGCCGCGATCGACGCCCGAGAGCCAGAGCCAGGTCGGAAGGGCCGAGAGCACTACGATCGCGATAGCGAGAGTCCGCTGCGCGCCGTTCATGGCGCTGTGGCCTAAGACATTCGCCGCGATCAGGGCCAGGATTAGTCCCAACGCGAGTCGGATGCTCTGTTTCAGCCCGAACGAGCCCGGCGCCGGCCGCGCGACAACCTCGTACCAGCCGAAGGCTGCTATGCCTTTCTCGCGTCGTGCTATATCCAATCCGCTTACCTCGGACCGGGGAATCGGGCCGCGCGGCAATTCGTTGTTACCCAGGGCCATCGGAGCGCGCGGACGGCGTCTCCTTGCTGGAGGCCGTCAGGCTGTGGGTCGCCGCGATGATCTGAGAGAGTCGATCGCTGTAGGTATGGCCGCCGCTGATGACCTTGCGATAGCCGGCAGCCGCGATACGCGCACGTTCCGCATCGTGCGATAGGTAGTAGCGGATCTTGTCGATCAGCTCGCCGGCGGAGTCGAAATATCCGGCTTCGCGTCCTTCCTCGAACAGCGCGAGGTGAGTGTCGGTGCGCTCTGCCAGCATGAATGCGCCGCAGGCCGGGATCTCAAAGGTGCGCATCACGTGGTCGTCGCGATTGGCGCGGCGCACGACGTTGAGCGCGATCTTCGTCCCTCCCAGTGCGCGGCGAAAATCCGCTCCAAAGGCGAACCCGCGCCAGTACATGCGAAGCCGAGGATACCGCTCCCAGTAGCCGCCATAGAGATGCAGGCGAATGCCGGGTAGCGAGCTCACCAGATCCTCGAAAAGCGGCGCCCGGTCGGCGTCGCATCCGCCGATAAACGCCACGTCCGAGTCGAAACGCGCGGCCTGTGGGCGCTGCGCACGCTCGGGGAAATGGACCGTGGGTTTGTAAGCAAACGGCACGTAGGCGACGTTGGCGCATCCCCTGCGGCGCAAGTCGGGCATCAGCGCCTTCTTGGTACTGGCATAAAGATCGTAGAGCGGCACCGACTCGACCAGGTCCATACTGATTGCCCGGCTATTCCGGTTGAAGGGATCGTCGGTGGCGTAGTTCACGAGCGTCGCGCCGGTCTCGCGCTTGATCGAGGCGAGCGTGGCCGGCGAGAGATAGTTGCCCTTGCCGACCAGGACTAGGTCGGGGCTAAATGCGCGGGCCCTGGCTAGCATCTCGCGGTTGAGCGCCCGGTAGCCCAGCGCATGGCTCAACAGGCGGTTCGCCGCCCGGCGCGCGATCGAGGCGCGCGCAAGGCGGATGAACCTGGCCTCGTCTACAAAGTCGTACTCGTGTCCGGAGGCCTCCAGCGACTCGATGAAGAGCGGGCTTACCGGAGGGTAGGCACTAGTCTCGTAGTAAAGGATACGCACGTGGCTCAGGCCGCCCAGCGGCGACCGTCGGGCACTACAACCTATTTGCAGAGGTCCTCGCTGTTGCCTGGGCCGTCGTAGTTGAAGATTCCGATCTGCTGAATCGGCGCGGTGGCGCCGTCCTCGATATACATGTAGTAGGGCAGCCGCACGACCGTGCCCGCGTTGGACAGCAAGCGGTTCAGCCCGGTTCGGTGGGCGCGGTCCGAACTGCGCGCGAAGTAGTCCTGGTAGATCGAGCAAAACTGGGGCTGCGATTGCGCCTCTCGCAACCGCACGTACAAGTCCTGCAGCCCCCTGGCGGCGATTCCAACGTATAGGTCCAGGTATAGAGCCTGTACGACCAACAGCGCGCAGACTCCTGCTCTGGCGGCTTTGGCCAGACCCTGATACTCGCCGGGACGCCACTGTGCGCTGAGCCAACACCAGGCCAGCCACGCGGCAGGGTAAAGTAACCTCTCGCCCACAAGAGGGCGCCCACCAAAGGAAAGGTCGGAGAGCCCGTACCCCACCGCCACGAAGCCAATCAGACAGGCGCCCGCGGCGGCCAGCACCGGCGTCGCGCTGCGCCTGCCGTTCCACCACACCATCGCGCAAATCACCCATAGCGCGGCCACGCCAGCCGATACCAAAAGGTCGAGTAGCGCGACCGCCTTCATCCCGGGCACCGAGATACTCAGCCACGGGAGAAATTCCTGAAAGGGCGAGAACGCCTTGAGGAACGTTCCTGCGAGCAGATGCGGCGTCCAGAAAACCCAGCCCGCGTTGCCCTTGCTGGATCCGCCGGCTACGTACCATACGAGCGTCGCGATCGTGGGCGCGAATCCGGCCGCGAACTTCGAGAAGAGCCGCATGCTCGGACGGCTGAGGAAAAACACGGCGCCAATCAGTCCTGCCGTCAGATAGGGCATCGCATGGCTGAAGAACATCCCGGCCGAGGTCAAGAGCACGAACCATCCGCTGATGGAGCCGGCATCGCCCAGCCGCCGAAAAAGGTAACCGCAAAATATGAAAAGAAATCCGAGGCCGATGACGTAGCAGAGTTCGCCGGCGAAGAACCACGCGCTAAACACGAACAAGAGCGGTATATAGAGGAGCGGACTTCTCTCCGACGGGTTCAGCGATTTGAGCAGGTACACCGAGCTGCCGGCAAAGAAGAGGATGCCGGCGGTGAGCGCAATCTTGCCCGAGACTTCCGGCCTGAGCAGAAGATCGAGCAATCCCAGCGTCAGCGTCATTATCGAATAGGGCACCGGATAGGATTTTAGCGCGTAGTGCTGCAGGATCTCGCCGCGTATCACCCTGGAGAACAGCAATCCCTGATACATCCAATCCGGATAATCGGCGAGCGGAATGAAGCGATACGCCCAGATGAAACCGAGACCGTTCAAAAGAGTCAGGGCCAGCATGGCTCGAAACAGCGCGCTCGACACCCGGGGTTTGCTCATTGCCATGGGCTCAGGCCGCCGCCTTTTCCGGGCGGCCGGTGACCGCGCCGAGCGCGGCGAGCAGACCCTGGCGGTCGGCCTCGAAGTTCCAACCGGCGATACGTTTAAGGCTCTTGTCACCCATGGCCGCGGCAAGTCGAGGCTCGGTGGTCAGGCGGCGCAGGCGCTCGGCCAGCGCTACCAAGTCGCCGACCGGCACCACGAATCCGTTTTCACCGTCGATTACCAAATCGGCGGCGGCCCCAACCTCATCGGTAGCGACAACGGGTTTCCCGGCGTTCATCACTTCATTGATGACCAGTCCCCAGGGCTCGCGCTCAGAGGGCATCACGAACACGTCGCAGAGATCGTAGTAGCCAGGCAATTCGGTCTGGTTCTTGAATCCCACGAACTTGACCGACGACCATCCGAGCGCGCTGACGCGAGCCTCGAGTTTCGGCCTTTCGGCGCCGTCGCCGACGAACAGCAGATACGGGTTGGGCTCGCGCCTGCCGTGGGGCGAAAGCCGGATGTACGCCTCGAGTAGGTCGCCGGCGCGCTTGCGCCTGAGAAACTTGGATGCGTAGAGGATCACCGGCCGGTTCGGCGCGAGGCCCAACTGGGCGCGAAGACGTTCGCGAGTCTGTCGCGCGCGCTGCGCCTCGATGCGGAAGAATTCGTTGTCGACTGCGTACGGGGTCATGAAGATGCGCCCCGGATCGATTCCGTAGCGGAGATAGTATTCGCGGTTGAGCGTCCCGATCGCCAGGAAGCCGTCCATCATGCGCAGCAGCCCGGGGAGCAGACCGTGCTTGGCGCACAGGGCCGGCAGCGATCTGCTTTCGCATCGCAGATGCGACTCGCCGCGCAGCAGCACCTTGATGCCGAGGGCCTTCGCCACCGCGATTGCGCGCAGCATCCCCTGATGCGCGTAACCGTGAAGCCAGATCGCGTCGAATCCGCCGGCGGCGAGCCGGCCGCGCAGGCCGTAGACCAGCGGACGCCACATCGAAAGCCGGTCGCTGCGGCCCAGACACGGCAGGAAAGCGTGGCGATAGCCCTCGAGCAGCGGCACGTCCCAGCCCAACCTGACGCCAAAGCCGCGGTCATGGTACTCGCGGATCGAAATGTCGCTCAGAAACAAAACCGTCAAGTCGATCGCAGGATCAGCCGACAGATAGCGGAACAGGGGGGCCTGGTACTGGATCGGATGGGTGGTCAGGCAGGCCAGTTTGTAAGCCCGGGTCATCGCCAGTGTCTGAAATGTTCCTCGACCGCCTGCTAGCGGGGCGGCAAGGCGTAAATCTCGTCGCCCTCTGGCTCACCCGTTATTCGATTCCCCGCGAGGTCATGGATCGCGTAGCCCGCCTCCTCGAGCAGGGCTCTGGAAGCACGCCTGGGCTCGGGGCCGTGAAGCGCGACGAAGATCACAGGGCGGTCTGCGCGAAGCATCCGTTTCGCCCCCGCAAGTACCTCGCCTTCCGCCCCCTCAACGTCCACCTTGATTAGGCTCGGCGGCGGCAACCCAAGGTCATCGAGGCGGACTGCCGGAACGCAGAGCAGGGCCTGCTCGGCCGGGCACAAGGAATTCTGAGTCTGGGGCCGCCCGGTCGTAAAACCGTTCAGCCCGGACCGGTCGTGCACCGCTGCCTGGATTATCTTCACGTTGTTGAGCGCGTTGATTCGCACGTGGTCGATCAGATGGCGGGCCTCGTAGGGACAGGGCTCGAAGGAGTAGACGCGGCCGGCGGCTCCCACCAATCGCGAGAAGAACAACGTGTAGAAACCGGCCTGGGCGCCGATGTCGTAAATCGTCATCCCTTCACGCACGAACCTGAGCAGCGCATTCTGCTTGCTCAATTCATAGGTCCCCAGCCAGCAGCCGTGGTTCGCGCTGCCAACGATCCACTTGAGCCCTCTTGCGGGACCCCTGCGCACCCTCAGGACCGCGGTGCGCGGCAGCAACCCCAGCGGGAGGCGCAGCAGCCTTCCGAACACGCTGCGATTGTCAATCGCTGACCAGTTCGGCGCCATCGGAATCACACGCCTGCGCTTTCATCGCGCGGCCGCGTGCACCTCCCGCAGAGCAGTGGTCTCAGCGCGGTTGGTTTCGGCGCCCAGCGCCGCGGCGTAGAAAGCCGCGGCTCGCTCGCCGTATGTATCCCCATCCCCGAATGGAGGCGGCGCGTCTCAGCGCCGCGCAGGCCATCTGCTCGCGCAGCTCGGGATGCTGGTAGAGATGAACGATGCGCTCGCGGATCGCCTCGGCGCTCCGAATCGGCACGATGAAACCTTCAACTCCGTCGGTGAACAAATCGGCGGCGCCGGTGTTGGTGGTCGAGATTACCGGCAGTCCGCACGCCATCGCCTGCGCCATCACCAGCCCGAAGCCGTCCTGCACGGATGGCATCACCAGCACCGACCCTTGGCTGTAATACTTGTAGAGTTCCGCGCGGGGTATCGCCCCCAGGTAGCGATAGCGGCCCTCGTACTTCGAAAGGAACGGGCGGATCTCCGGGCTCGGGGCGCCGATCAACAAGACTTCGAATCCGGGCAGATCAAGGGGGGCGATCGCTTCGAGAAGATAGGGAAGGCCCTTTTGCAGGCTCAGCGCGCCCACGTAGATCACGCGGAAGATATCGTCCTGTTTGGGAACCGGCTTGAAGAGGTTCAGGTCCACGCCGTAGGGGTTCAACCGCAGCTTGCGTTCGGGCACCCCCTGTTCGACAAACGAGCGCCAGGCGAACGTCGACGGCACGAAAACGAGATCGCACTCTTTGTATTCGGCCAACTCCCGCTCCACGGTGCGGCGATCGATCGGCCGGTAGGGGACGCGCCAGCGTTCGTGCTCCTCTGCGAGAATTTGGTCCTGAAAGACGATATGCGAGGAGCCGCGATCGCACACCGTCATGGCCCCGTGGTCGCGCGCCACGCGATGGGACCAGAGTCCGAAGCCCGAAAGACTGTGAAACACGTCGCAGGGCTCAAGCTTGCGCGCCACCCAACGGTCGAAGGTCTCGATCGCGTAGCTGTTGAGGCGTTGGCGGGCGGCTTGGGCGCCGACTCGTCCCAGCGCGATCTGCGGCAGCATCAGCCACGGGAAAGTACCGACCTTGGCGCGCGGGAGCCGGTCCACCCTCCAGCTCGGATAGCCGGTGTAGAGGCGGCCCAGACACCCCAAGCGCTCCATCTGGCGGGCCAGATCGAAGGCGTGAAACGGGCTAATGCTGCTGATGCAGACTTTCACTTTCACCGGCGGCGGGAATCGGCGGTCAGCGCCAGCATACGCTCCAGGACCGGCGCGAATACGCGCTCGTAATTGTACTTTTCCTCGAAGGCCCGGCGCGCCGCTCGGCACATCGCCGAGTATCGCTCGCGGTCCGCAAAGACCGTGCGGATCGCCGCCGCGAGCGACTGGGGGCTGGCCGGATCGGCGTAAGCCACCCAGCTCTCACCCTCCAGGAATTCCCTGAAGTTCTGGTTATCGGGCACTACGGCCGGGATCCCGCGCGCCGCGTACTCGAAGAGCTTGTTGGTCGCGGACGCGATGAATGTGTCGTTGAGCTCGCGCCCGACGTAGAGAACCAGCCCGAGGGCGGCATCCATGGTGTGCCGAACCAGCGATTCGAGCGGCACCCATCCTTCGAGGCTGACGCGATCGGCAAGCCCGAGCGCGCGCGCAAGCTCGCGGATCTCATCCGAGAAGGCGGGCTCCGGGATGGGGCCGAAGAGCCGAAGCCGCGCACCAATGTCGAGGGACGCGAGCGCTCGCACGGCATCCAGCACGCCCACGCCCTTGCCGATCGTGCCGGTAAAGATGATCTGCCTGTCGCGCCAGCGCCGTTCTATCAGCGCCGGCAGGTCCGGATTGAATGGAACAAGAGTGCGGCTGGCGCAGTTGGGCACGACCACAGGCGGGCGGGGGTCCCTCGCGACCTGCATGTAGTACTGCGCGCGGTGTTTCTCGGGATACACGACCATCGCGGCGCGGCGCACCTTGCGCATCGCGTAGCGCGCGATCCAGGTCTGCAGCGACGAAAGCGGGAGCGCTTCCATCTCCGGCTGGTCGTGGGCCTGGTACACCAGCGGGCAGGAGCCATTGGGCTCGCGCCGGCTCATAAAGACCGCGGCCAGCGCATGAATGTCGTACGCATAGATCAGTCGCGGGCGCAGCGCACTCCTTCTGCGCGCGACCGCGCGAACGAAGCTGGTGAACTCGCGCAGCTTGGCCAGCGGCCCGGCCGCCTCTTTTTCTCTCACCGCGGCAAAGCCCCCCACACGCTCGACCTCGACATTGGCGGGCCATTCGCACGTCGGCGGGTCGGCGTTGCGGCAGATCAGATGAACCTCGAATGCCTTGCGGATCAGGCTCACGGCGTTGACGGTTGGCGGGTAGTAGTCCGGGTTCGCGTACTGGACGACCAGCAGCGGCGGCTTGTCACACGGCTGCGATTTCGAAATGGCGACGCCTGTCATACGGTCACGGCTTTGCTGTTCCCCTGCTCATCCACCGAGGGCTCTACGACTCGCCTCGGTAATCGTCTCGCTTCGTCACACCGCACGCTCGAGCCGCATCCGGCGCGCGAGCCAGGCGATCGCAACCGACCGCTCATCGCGGGAGAATGCACTCCATCCGAATGCTACGAGCAGCGCCGCCTCGCCCGCCAGCAGGGTGCGAATCACCTCCGGCCATGACTGCGCATCGGGCCGCCACAGGACGAGCACCGCGCCGACCGCGACCGCGGCTACGGTAAAAGCCGGGCCGATCTCGCGTAACGCCGCATCGAGCGGAATCTCGAGCGCGCGGATTGCCCGGTAGGGGAGATACCAGAAATTGGTCAGCATCGAGGCGGCAACCGTCGCACCGATCACGCCGGGCAGGCCCCAGATTCGCACCCACCACAGCGACAGCGCGAGATTCAAAATCCCCTCGAACACGGTCAGCGCGCTCCATGCGTAATGCTGCGTCGTGGCCCACAGAAAAGTGGATGCACTTGAAACCCACGCCGAAGCGATCAGCAGGAACAACTGCAAGGCGAAAGTGAGCCGTCCCGGAAAGATCCCTGGTCCCGCCCATGCGCAGATGAAGCTCGGGCCGGCGATCCAGAGGCCAACGGTCGCCGCAGTTCCATAGAACAAGCCTAATCGGGTCGCTAAGCTGAGTCCGCGCCACAGTCCCACCACCTCGCGGCGCGCGTAGGCGGCGGTGATGGTTGGTACCAGCGCACCGATTGCTACTCCAAAAAGACCGCGGGCAGCCATGACCAGGCGGAAGGGAACCGCGTAGCTGGTCACCATGCGGGAGCCGAGCGCGTAACCGATGACGAGATTATCGGCGCCGAAGATCAGACTGCCGCCCACCTGGATTCCCAGAAATGCGAGGCTCGGCGCGATCATCTGTCGCAGCAGTGCGGGGGAAAGCCGCGACAGGCGGGGGCGGATATGCGGGGTCAGGCGGCGCGCCCAGAAGTATGCGGCCGCGGCCGCGCCGATTGCGGCCGTCCCGTTGACGACCGCGACGCCGACCAGACGGAAACCGAGGATCAGCACGAGCGCAAGTAATCCGACCCGCGCGACCGCGACAGCCGTAGCAATCGCCTGATCCTGGTCCACGCGCTCGAATCCCTGCAGGACCATCGAATTCACCCGCATCGGAAACGACGCCAGGTTCATCGCGATATAAACCGTGAACGCCGCGAGCACGACAGTGTTGCCGCGCAGCTCGAGCCTGCCCGCAAACAGCGGCGTAAAAAAATAGATCGCGCTCAAGAGCAGTACGGCCAGAGCGGCATACACGAAGAATGCCGTCGAGACCAACTTGCCGAGCTCGGAGTCGCGTCCCGTAGCGACGGCCTCTGCGATTCCGTTGCTGACTGTCTGCCCGATTCCGAGATTTGCGAGACCAAGGTACGAGGTCAGGCTGATAATCACGATCCAATCGCCGTAGGTCTTCGCGCCGAGAAATCGGACGTAGAGCGGCACCGTGACGAGCGGCGTGAGAAAGGACGCCACCCAATTTGCGTAGCTCCACGCGATATTTTGTCCGATTGCCTTTGGCATGGATTGGTTACGCCGGCGAGGTCTGCCGTTCCTCCAACGGATCATAGGGCGGACCCTCGACCGCACGCGCCAGATGCAACGGCAGCAACGCGAGAATTACCCGCCGCACGCGCCGAGGCATCAGCGCCCACACAAATCTCATCCAGATGCGCGTGCGCAGAGGCTTGCGCTGAATCGAAACCAAGTAGCATCTGCGGGCGAGCGCCGCTTCGCTACGCGCCATCGCGCTCAGGCCGATGCTCTCCAGCAGGCTCGCCTGCGAGGCACGGGCACGCCTGATCAGAGGTTTGGCGCGCCGGCCATATCGCTCGCGAAGCAGACGCTCAAAGACCAACTCACCATGGACGTATCGATGCGGGTCGGCCTGTTCGCCTGGCGCTGGATCGCTTCCGCCGCGCGCTGCCTCTCGCTTTGCGTGATGCTCGCGTACGGTAGCGACGCGGTATCGCACCAGCGGGCTTGGTATCAATCGGAACGGTGCGATCTCTCGGGCGAGCAGCCAAATATACGCGTCTTCACCGTAGCGACAGCGCCCAAATCTCTCTTCGAAGCCACCGCATCGATCGAGAATCGAGCGCCGCATCACGACGGTGCTGGGGAGTACGTACCACCATTCTCTGAGTAACTCGTCGAATGATGGCTCGCGCGCGTGCGTGTCTGGAATGTAATTTGCGGCGACGACTTTGCCCGACTCATCAATCAGCGTCGCGTCCGTGTAAACCATCCCGGCCTCGGCGTGAGCGTCGAGTGCGGCAACGGTTTTCGCGAGCTTGTCTTCGCGCCATTCGTCGTCGGCGTCGAGAAAGGCAAGGTACTGGCCCGAGGAGTTACGGACGCACGCGTTGCGCGCGGCGGCGGCTCCACGATTCTCCTGCGTGACGACCTTGATGCGATCGCCGTAGCCGCGCAGAACCTCGGCGGTTGAGTCGGTCGAGCCGTCGTTGACCACGATGACTTCGAACTCGCCGTCGAACTTCTGCGCGAGTGCGCTGTCGATTGCGGCGGCGACCGTCGCCGCACCGTTGAAGACCGGGATGATTACCGAGACCAGCAACCCTGCCTCACGCCTGCGGCGGCCCCATGAATGCGCGCGCGATCGAGCCCGGCAAGATGCCGGCGAGCGGCGCTGCAATGCTGCGTGGAATCAGAGTCCATCCGATCCGCAGCCAGGTCTTGATATTGGCGGGGTCGAACCGGAGCGCCGCGAGATAGCATCGCCGCGCGTACGCAGTGGCGTCCTCGTCCATTGCGGTAAGCCCGGCACCTATCAAGACTCCAGCGCCGGCCTTGTGGATTTCACGCCGGAAGATTCGCCCGCGCGGACCAAAATGCTCATCGACGAGACGGATCATCAGCGCGCAGTTGACTGCGTATTTCCGCGCCGGCGGCGAACCCGCCGCGCGCGCCGAACTCACTCGAACCCGGCGCCGTTCGAAATGCCGCGCGACCGTCGCTTGGGCTTCATAGCGGATCAGCGGTTCGTCCAAGTAGGCAAAGCGCCCCCGCTCGCGCAGCATCAGCATAAAGTAGGTGTCTTCCCACTGCGGATGCGCAAGCGCGAACTCCTCGCGAAAGCCGCCGGCCGCATCGATTGCCGAGCGCCGGATTAGCGCGGTGCTGGGCAGGATGCTCCAGCGCGTCGATAGCATGTCGTCCAGCGTGGGCGCGCGGCGCTGCGCGGGCGGCTGGTAGAGCCCCAGGTCACGGCCTTGCTCATCGACCTTGATCGCGTTGCAATAGACCATCACGCAATCGGCTTCGCGCTCGAGGATCGGCACCGTTCGCGCGAGCTTGCCGGGAAGCCATTCGTCGTCGGCGTCCAGAAATGCGACGTACCCGCCATGCGAGTTTGCGACGCCGTTGTTGCGCGCGCGCGCCGGCCCGCAATTGGGCTCGTCGATCACGCTGATGCGATCGCCGTAGCCGCGGAGCACCTCGCTGGTACCGTCCGTCGAGCCATCGTTGACGACCACTATCTCGACGCTGCCGTCGAAGCGCTGGCCCAGGGCGCTATCGATCGCCTTGGCGACCCGGCTCTCGCCATTCCAGACTGGAATGACGACCGACACTTGAGCTGATAGTTGCGAATTCAAACCGGGCGAACCACGGACCGAAGGGGTACCACCAATAACGAACTTCCGCGCTCGCGGGCGGTCAGCGACCGGCGGCGAGCGACCGCTGCTCCGTCGGGATAGCGTTCAGCACGCGCTCCGCAGCGGCGATGACTTCGTCGGTTTCGATCTTCTTGATGCAGAGGTTGTCGTAGGGGCAGGCATCCAGCAGGCAGGTGTGACAATCCACCCATTTCTGTAGCACGGTGTGCTGTGGACCGTAGGGATGCCATTTGCCGCGCATTTGCCAGAACGAAAACAGCGAGACGCAGGGGGTGCCAACGGCAGCGGCCAGATGCTGGAGGCCGGAGTCGTTGCAGATCAGTATGCGGCAACGCTTGAGCGCCTCGCAGGTCTCCAACAGCGACGCCCGGCCCGCAAGATTGACCGCCTGAGATCCCGCCGCGCCGGCAACTTCGGCGCAAAGGGCCTGGTCCGAAGCGCCGCCCAGCACGATCAGTCCGAGCCCGCTCTCGGCGAGACGCCGCCCGACTTCGGCGAAACGCTCGGCCGGCCATCGGTTGGTGGAGCGCTTGGCCGCGGGCGCGAGCGCCGCGAGCGGCCGCTGCGAACGGCCCCTTGCCGCGAGCAACCGATCGACGGCGCGGCGATGCTGGTCCTTTAGCGGCAGAGCGAAGATGGGCGCTGCAGATGGAAGACCGGCCTGTGCGACAACGGTCATCAGGCGGTCCACCTCGCCCGGGAATTGCGTGAGCTCGGATTGCGCTTGAGCACAGATGCGAATCGTTGCGACTCGCCATCCGTAGCCCCATCGCGGACCGACCGCGCGCGCTGCCAGCATATTGCGCAGGCTGACAGCGAAGCCGGCATCCTGCGGTATTTCGAACCACACGTCGAATGCACGTTTGCGGAGCAGGCGTACAAGACGGAGCCGCGCCCGCAGGCCGGCCACCTCATGCGCGTGGTAGACGATAATCTCATCCAGCCAGTCCGCGCCCGTCAGCAGCTCCGCCGCGCCGGGCAAGCCGAGCCGGCCCGGAGACGTGAGCAGCGTAAGCTGTGCGCGGGGGTAGGCCTTGCGGATGGCGTAAATGGCCGGCAGCGCACAGGCGGTGTCTCCCACGTTGCCGATGCGATAGACGCAGACCCGTTGCGCCGATGCCGGGCGTCGGCGCGGCCACAGGATGATGCGCAGGGTGGAAAGGAGCCCGTTCGCCAAAGCATAAAGCGAACGAGCCGCCAACGCCTGGAGCCTGCGCCAACTCTTTCCGGGTCTTGAAGACGAACCAGGGATGATACCGGCCAGTGGAATTTTCTCCGCCCCCGGTGACAAATCCGCGCTAACGTCCTGAATCTTAAGTTCCGACGAGAAGTCGGAACGCCTTGGGCAGCCTCAGGGCCGACTCAGCAGGATGACAAAGACAAGCGCTCCCCGCGCGAAGAATCTCAAGTCACCAGTAATCGCCGTAGAGGTTCATCGGACGTGCCGCTACAAGGCGCTCTCCTGGTTCGGATGCGCCGGCTCGCCGTCCTGATCGTATTCTTGCGCGGCGGCAAGCCGCGTCGCCTCGAGATGGGCCTGCGCGGCTTGAATCCATTGGCGGCCGACAACGAAGAGGCACAGCCCGATAAACGTCAGTGCGGCGGCCAGTCCCGAGTAGTATTTGGCGCCGTGACCGACGTGATAGTCGGGCGTCACCGGCGGCTCGATCACGTTGAAGGCGAAGTTGGCTTGCACCTGGGCAAGCTTCTCTCGCTGGATCTGACGCGCCATCAGGTCGTAGAGCTGGTTCTGCAGAAGCGCGTCGGAGGTCTTGGCAACCTCTGCGCTGAGCGCGGCGACCGCGGCCGAGGCGCTATCCACTTCCTCGTTGCGCAGTTTCTCGCGCAACTGATCGAGCACATCAGTGAGCATCGCTTCGGCGACGTTGCGATCGGAATCGGTGAAGTAGAGGCTCAAGTTGGCGCTCTTGTAGTCGTACTCGATGCCGAGGCGGCCCTGTATCAGCCGGTACAGGTTCCATCGCGTCATGTCGCGGATGCTGCGCCCGGTGCCCCGGAGCACTTCGCGGTCGATATGGTAGCGTTGCACGACGTGCATGGTGAAGTCGTAGCTCCTGATTATCGCCATGTAACGCTGTGCGACCAACGCATTGTCACTCGAGCTGCTGAAGCTGAACAACGCCGAAAGACCCTCTCCGCTCGGGCCCTCCATCGGGCCACCGGCTTGGTTCTCGGCGTTTTCCGATGGCGGGATGGGTGTGATCAGAGCCTCCGCGCGATACACCTTGCCCATTATGAACTTGGCGTAGAGCCCGGCCACCAGCACGGCCGCGACAGTCAGCCCAAAGATAAGGTTGCGGCGCTCCCACAACAGCGACCAGTATCGCAGCATCTCGAGCGTGGCATGCTGGAGCTCGGCTTCCGGTGCACCGTAGCCGTTGGAGCCGTTGCGGCGCTGCGCAAGCAGGGGCGCGCGCTGATTGTTGCGCGAACTGGAGGGGCGAGAAGTCTCCATCGAACGCCTCTTTCGCCGACGGCTCAGCGCCAGTTGAAACCTCCAAGCGTGCGCATCAGCGCGCCCAAAATCATCGCGCCCACCCGCATCGAGGCCAACGACAAGATCGCAGCCGCCGGCACGACGGCCGGACTGACGCCGATCGCGTTCCTCAAATTCAGTTGCGCTCGGTTACCAGGCCCAGGCGGCGTACTCGCGCCCATTCCTGCTCGCGTTCGCGCCTGATCTCCGCCAACTGCGCGAGCGGATCAGCGGGTTGTTTCGCCGCAGCGTGCGCTTTGCTCGAAACACCGGCAGGCTCCCGTGTGGCCGAACGAAGCGGACCTGCCGGCGCGGAAACGCAGGCGGCCGGTTGCCCCGTTGCGACGCAGCCGGCCGCCAGGCGCGGATCGGCGACGCTCGCAATTCGGCCCGGCGGCTTGGCGCCGAGCAGATAAGCGATGAGAACCTGTTGAACGTAATCGCGGGTCTCGGCGTACGGCGGTATGCCGCGATACTTCTCGACCGCGCCTTCGCCGGCGTTGTAGGCGGCGAGCAGTTCCGGCAGGTCGGCCGACAGGCCCGGGGTCGCGGCCTGCCAGCGCCGCAGATAGTCGATGAAGCGTGCCGCGGCCAGCGCGTTATCCACCGGGTCGAATGGGTCGCCTACGCTGAAACGGCGCGAGGTTTCCGGCATTAGCTGCATCAGCCCCTCGGCGCCCTTGGGCGATACCGCACCCGGGTTGCCGCGCGACTCGACATACGCGATCGCTTCGAGCAGCCGTGGGTCAATCCGGTAGATCGTGCCGACCACGCGGAACATCGCTTCGGTGTCAAAGGTGTGGACCGCGATATTCTGCGCCGCGGCGGGCGAGCCGCGCATCAGCGCGGCGGCGGCCACGGCAACAAGCGCGATTTTCAACGACCGGCGCATCCTGGACTCTATTTCAGGGCGAGCAGACCGATTATCGCCAATGACTCGGCAGTCGATGCGACGATCTGCATAATGTCCTTCGCGTACTCGACGTTGTTCGCGTAAATCAGCTTCTCGGGCACGTACACCGTGTCGCCGGGCTCCATGTGCGTCGTCCAGAAGCTGCCCGATACCACCGGCAGCAGCGGGAACAGCCGGGATCTGCCGCTGTTGCGGTAACCCGCGTCGGTGACGATCGAGCCGTCGGCCTTGACCACGTACACATGTTCGGGGTCCGCCCCCTCGCTTGGCCCGCCGGCTCGCTCGAGGTAGTCGCGCAGGGTCAGCGCAGGATCATAGAGGATCGCGGTCGGATTATAAACCTGGCCGAGCACGTTAACTGCCGACGGCCGCCTGGGCACCGCGATTTCGTCGCCGTCCTCGAGCACTACGTCCTCCCGCGAGGCCGCGAACTTGTCCAGCTCGCCCACGTGTATCACCAAGCGTCCGGTGGCTTGCTGACGCTGGGCCTGAGCCAGGACCTGCTGCAGGTAGCCTAGGCTCTGAGATGCGCCGCCGCTCTGGCCGCCGCTCTGGTCGCCGAGGCCACTTGCCGCAGAATAGGTCGGCATCAACCGGATCTGCGCGATCTCCTGCTGGAGGCGCAGTGCGCTCTCGTCGAGCCGCTTCTGTTCCATCTCCTTGATCGAGAGCCGGATGAAAACCGTCCCGGGCAGATAGGCGTCAGGAAGCAGGCCGCCGCACCTCGCCAGCAAGAAAGAGAGCCGCTCTCCCTGACGGACTACGTAGGGGCCGGGCTTGAGGACCTGACCCGTGACGTTGACCACCCACGGCAGATGCCATTCGGGAGCGGTGTGAACGAAGACCTCGTCGTTGGGAGTCAGTTCCGGGTTGTTGAAATCGGAGGCGGCGAACGCGTCCCTCAAGTCGACCTCCATGTAGGAGTGGTGGGTGCGCGCGCCGTTCACGACCTCGGTGCGGGCGAGCTCGACTTTCTCGAGGTAGGCATCATCTTTCGCCCCGCCTGCCATCGAGATCAGATCGCTCAGGCGCATGCCCGGGTTGAATTCGTAGGTGCCCGGAGTGCGGACCTCGCCCGATACGGCCACTTGCTGGCGTTGCCGAGTCCAGTTCAGCACGGCGCGCACGAAGATCTCGTCATTCGGCCTCAGCGTCAGGTCGGCGGATCTCGGTCCATTGAGAATCGACCTCAGATTGATGTCGGCATGGGCGTGCTCGGTCTTGCCTCCGGGCAAAGCCCGAGCCCGCACCAGTTCGGCGCGATCCTGGTAGGCGTCTTCCTTAAGGCCGCCGGCGAGGTAGATGAGATCGCTTACCTTCATGTCTTGGCTGAGGATGAAACGGCCGGGATGGCGTACCTCGCCGCTAACCAGGACCTGCGGCAGGTCCTTAATTTCCTCTTCGCTGTAGATATAGAACTCGTCCCTTGGCTGCAAGACGATATCCGCCTCGGAGCCGGGCCGGGCCAGGGCCGCACCAAGGTTGACCTGGACCAGGTGCGTCAGTCGCTGCGGACCTTCGACCCGTTTGATCAACGCGTACTTGAAGAAGGTGTGAGGCATCACGCCTTCGGCTTTCCCGATCAACTCGGACACCCGCATCGCCCTGCGCCACTGATAGTCACCGGGTCTGGGGACGTTGCCGGTCAGCTTCACGATGTTGGTCGGGGAAGGAAGCACGGGGAAGATCCGGATTACGTCCCCATCACGGATCTGCAGGCGGTGTGATTGCCTCTGTTTGAGGCTGATGTCGAGCGCGACCACGCTTTTGTGGTTCTCAACCCGTTCCACCTGCAATCGTTCGGAGTAGCCAAAAGCGGTCACGCCGCCGCAGAGGTCCAGGACCCCCGTCAGGTTCTCGGGATGCTTCTTGGAAAGCTCATAGATCGCGGGCCGTTTGACGTCGCCGGTGACGCCGACCACGCTTCCGATCACCGGAACGAAAATCACGTCGCCCTGCTCAAGGCGGCGATCGGCGGAGGTATTGCCGTGGAGCAGGATGTCGTAGAGGTCGATCACCTCGACGAGCTGATTGCCGTGGCGAAGCTCGACGTTGCGCAGGCTGCCGATCTTGCTGATCCCGCCGGCCGCCACCAGCGCGTTCGATACCCTGGAGAGCGCGCTGACGGTGTAAGCGCCAGGCTGGCTGACCTCGCCGATGACGAATGCCTGGATCGTTCGCAGCGGGCCCATGGTGACGTTGGCCTGCACGCCCGTTATCTGGGTGGCCTTGCTTTCAATCAGCTTCTTGGCCTGGGCGAAGGTCAGTCCGGCAACCTCGAGCGGACCGATCTGGTCCATCTGGACGGTTCCGTCCCGATCCACGATCAGGCGCAGCATCGCGTTGACCCGGCCCCAGATCAGGACGTTCGAGCTCGTCGCCCGGGCCGACGATGTAATCGTCGCTGACCGGAACGTTCTGGACCGGCGCGAAGGTACTCACCGGTGATGAGAACAAACTGTAGCCGAACTGTGACAACCCGGCAGTCGTGGGAAACTCCGAGACCCCGACCGGGTTGCCGTTATCGAGCCGCTGGAATTTCGCCTCGATTGCGGAAGGCGCCTGCGCGGCAGGGGACGGGGCCGCAACCGCCACGTTCGGCACCGGGTTCGACGACGGCGCAGCCGGTGGCTGTACACCCATGGTCAGCTTTACCTGTCCGATCTGCTGATCCGAGAGTCCCAACGACCTGCCGATCGCCGACATCTCTGCCTCGCTGAGGCTCAGCGCCCCGAAACGTGCACCCAGTTGCTGAATCTGATCGGCGCTGAGGCTTCCCCCCGCCAGCTGCGCCTTCAGATTCTCAACCTGATCGGAACGCAGGCCCAACTCTTGCCCGACCGTTTCCAGCTCGAAAGGATTAGCCGACACGCCGGTTCCCGCCCCAGCGGTGCCGGCACTCGGACCGGAGACGAGGAACGGGCCGGGTTTGAGCTGCACATTTGTTCCAAACGTGCCCCCCGGTGGCGGAGCGGGCATCGCTGCCGCAGCGGAGGCTCCCTGGCGAACCGATCCGCTCGCGGGCGCCGTCGCAGGCATTCCCGCGTTCGGCGCAGCGCTTACGGCGGGTGCTGCCGGCGTGTACGACACTCCTCCCGCAGGCCCCTGGAGCGCGCCGGCCTCAGCATTCGGTGCAGGCGCGGGGACTTTTCCCGGAGGCGGTCCGATGTAACCGGGAGGCATGCCTGAGGACGCGTCGCCGCCGTAGCCCGAAATCTGGGCAATGGCGAAGGTCCCCGTCAGTGGCTGGGTGACAGCAAATAGGATCAGCGCGAAAATAGATGGCAGCATCGGCCCTCGCTCCCTCAAGGAAACTCTTCCCCTCGTGGACAAATTTGAGTTGCTCATACGCTGCCTCTGCGCTTGCGACTGCAAAAACTAGGTGAGCGCAAACTGTACGGGTTAATGATGGAAAGTCCGCAGATCAACCGGGAAAACTCGAAATACCCGAAGGAAACTAGAAGAGCGTTCTAGGCGCGTCCGCTCTCCCATGATGGGCGGGTACAATTCGGCGCGGAGCGCCCACCCGAGTGAGCCGCCCACCACCTCCACGACCCGGCCCAAGTACGGATGCGTTATAAGAAGTTACGGAGTACCAAGCACAGTTGACTACTAAGGCATACTAAAGCGGTCAACAGATACGGGTAGATGAACATAAACAGGGAGTGCCTAGAAAAGCGCGAAAAAGTACCGGGTTGTACGCGATATCGATTTGATGATCGACACGAACGGATGACGAAGATCGCCTTTACCAAGCGTCCATTGCTGCTTGCGTTCGTTGCAGCTTCACCGCTTAGAGGCGAAACACGCGGTTATAGCAGCGGTTTGGCCGAGATGACTTTTACGAACCTACGGCAAGTTTGGCATCGTTACTTAATCCTTGACACCGAGCGACGCGCCGCTACGATGCGGCGATCCACTACAAGGAAATCCTCAATGCGCCGGGAAAGAACGACCTTCCTCGAGATCGGGATGGACTGCGGGATCTGCTCCTAGCGCGATGCTCTCGGCGGCTCCGGTCTCTGGAGCCTGTGGAAAAAGATTTTCCACAGGCTTGTTGTTCGGCGCGGCACGATGTTGCGCCGAGTTGAGAGAGTCTCGTCGCTCAACAACACCAACCCGATGATTCGCCATGACTCGCCCGAGGCCGCGGCCGCGCGGGTCGCGCGGGACGCTCAGGGGCTTTCAGCTTCGCTCCTGAGCTTGATATCGGGCTCGAGCGATTTTCCGTAGGGGCCTACGATTATCAGGTAGCGACGCGGCCCGACGAAGCGCACCACCGTCTCGTCGGAGGTTCTCCAGGCCGCGTCGGTCGTCTGCGGCGATGAATCCGCCGGCTCGCCTCCCGTACTCGGCGCTCCCAGGTTGTCGCGAAGCCTCTCAAAGACGGTGCCGGCCGACTCCGGCGAGAAGCGCGCGAACACCAACTGCATCCCGTGCCCGCTGCTGAACTCGAAGCTGGCGAACTCGTAATGGACGCCCTCGGCATCGACGCTCTTCAAGGTGTAGTCATCTGCGCCATAAGGACTGGTCTCGATGTTGCCCCTTGGATGGAGCATTTGAACCTGAAGCAGGCTGTCTCCGAAGCGGACGTCGAGGAACGAGCCAAAACGCCGCGGTCCGCTGAACGGACCGATCGCGCTACACGATCCGAGCAGGCAGGCGAGCAGGAACAGGGCGGTTGGTCGCACAGACCGATGATATACCTTCATCTCAATATCCGCACCTGGTGCAAGCGATGCCGATTATGTCGATTTATCGATCGAGGAGGCCGGCAGCACCATCCTGACTCCGTTGGCGCCGACGGCGCTAAGCAGAATCGCAACGCGCTCGGCTCCCGAAAGGTAGCGCTCGAAGATCGCCTCGAGGCCCCGGAACGGGCCCTCCACGACCATCACGCGGTCACCCTTGGCGATCGGCGTCTGCGGGATCTCGATCACTCCGTCGCGGGCGCGGGATCGAATCCCTTCGACCATTGCCGCGGGAACCGCCAGCGGTTCGATCCCCGCCGAGACCAGCCCGCGTACGCCCTGCATGTACTTGACGTCGAAGTAGCTGAGCTGCAGATCGAAACGCGCGAACACGTAGCACGGGAACAAGGGTCCCACCGACCAGGCCATCCGCCCCCATCGTGGGGTCCTGGCCCTGAGCAGGGGCAGATAGACTTCGGGAAGCCGCGCGGCGAGCTGGTCGGCGACCCAGCGCTCCTTCTGGGGCTTGGTATGGGCGAGGTACCACTGGGGCTCCGGCGCGCGCGCCATCTACAGACTCCCCCTTGCCGACCTGGATGATGCGGTATTCGGAAAAAAGGCGGCTCCGACTCGGGGCCGGAGCCGCCTTGCGCTCCCAATCTGCGATTAGATTTCGTACGTCAAACGGAACTCGATTTCGTTATCGTTCTGTGCGCGGCTGAGCGCGTAGGGATCCGTGTAGCGGGCGCTGCGCCCCAAGTACCATATCGCGTCCAATCCGAGCAGGATGTTGCGCGAGTAGCGGTAGGCGTTGGTCGAGGAAAGCGCGCCGACATTATCGTCCCAGTCCCATTCGGCAACGTTCGTCGCCGTCCATTGGCCGTTCATCAGCCAGTTGACCGCGGACAGGAAGGAGAAGGTGCTTATCTCGCGAACCTTGCCGACGTCGCTGCCAAAGTTCGGGACTGCATTGTTGGGGCGATCCGGGTACCAGGACACCGTGTTCTGGAAGGTCAAGAAGGTATGCTGCTTGGAGAGCCACGGGATGTAGGTTGGACGGTCGCCGGCGAAGATAAAGCGCGTGAACTCGGTCCATTTCGCGCTGCTGCCGGACAAGTAAGGATCGTATAGCGTGGTTGGTATCTGGTTATAGATCCGAGGCTTCCACTGCTGATCGTATGTATTGATGCCGATCTTCGGCGCATATTCAAGATCGTAACGGTAGACGATGTCGGTCAGCTCCTTGTCGTAATAGGTGCCCGTCCATTCAAAATACGGCTGCCGCACATTCTCCTGGTGGGTGAAGACTTCTATGCTGAGTGGTGGCACGCCGGGCGCAAAAGCGTCGGTGGCCCTCGGAACGCCCGGTCCTGAATTGACCGGCCACACAGGGCCATCAACGAAGTAGCCCCCAGGCGGAAGGATGTGAGGCTCCGTAGATTCTACATATTGCTGAAATGATTTCGCCCAGTTGGACGGGGGCGGGCAGTTTTGGCAATAGCCCAGCTTCGGCTGGCGCGCCTCGTACAGGAAGATGAGGCTGCTCTGAAGACCGTTGCCGATCGGCAGCAGCGATGAGTAGCGGAAGCCGAACTCGCTGTTGTCAATCGAGTTGCTAAGCTTGTTCTGCGTCTCGACTACGTCGGGCCCCTGAAAATAACCGCTCGCCGTGGGGCTGGCGGTCATCGGATATTGGCCGTACTGGGAAAAGTTCTCCTCTGAGAACGGCTGCCCGTTCTCGTTCCATAGCACGCTCGGGTTCAGCGCGCTAAAAGCGGCGTAGGGGGCGCGCGCGTCGGTGGTATTGACGATCAGCGCCGGGTTCTCGTAATCGCCGGGAATCCAGAAGGCTTCAAACTCGTTGTTCGCGGTCTTGAGGAAGTCGGGCAGGATGTAATTGAACTTCACCATCCGCAGGTTTTCGCGCAGATCTTCCGGAGCTTCGAAGTGGTTCCAGTGGTAGCGATAGTCCGAAGGATTGGTGACGTTGGTTCCAGACAGCGCGTCGGCCTCCGACCAGATCACCTGCTGCTTGCCCACCCGCATCGAGAAGTTGTCCGTGAAGTTGAGCTGGCCGTAGTACTCGCGCAAGTCGTCGCGAATGAACTCCGCCTGCTTCTCCCGATCGGTAAAGCTGGTCCAGTCGCGGGCGGTTGGGGCGACTCCTTCGTGCTTGATATCCCCCTCCGCGTCGTACCATCCGCGGTAGATCGCGAAGAAGTCGGCGTCCTTCAGCACCATCGTGTCGATCCGGCCCAGCAGATTGTAGTTCTTGACGAAGTGATAGTCGGGCCGGATGTCGGCGATCTGGCGGGCCTGGACCAAGTCCCAGTGGTTGAAGTCGAAGCTGCCGCCGGTCCTGGACGGAGCCACACCTTCGGCAGCCACCGAGTCGGGGATGATGTCTTGGCCGACCACGTGGGGGTCCGCGAGTTCACCCCCGTTCGCCGAGCCTTCGCCCCATCTCCCCGACCATTCGGTGGTCCCACCTCCGAAGACCGAGAAGTCGCCCTGCGTGATGGTCGCCATCGCCATCGTTGACCACAAGCTTATGACGCATGTCAGCACAGCCACCGATAGGCCCAGTGACATCGAGCGCCGAATGAGTCGCAAATCCGTGTTAGGCATGTTCATACCCCCGAGCAGTCTGGAACACTTACGTGGTTGGCACATCCCCGCAACTATCCACCCCAATTTGGAGGCCCCTGTGTTCTCCAATACGGCGAATGGGCGTTGGGTACCATCCACGGCTCGCGAAGTCAAGCGGCCCATTTATGCCTGGGTCGTAAAAATCCGTGGTCTGACGCCCCAAGACGAGGGCTGGGCAGCTAACAATAGCTTCGCTGCGCATAGAAAAATCACCTGGGAGCCCGCCCCTCGGGCCAACTCGGCACTCCCGGCTCCAGCGGAATCCTCGCATTGTTCAGAAAGACCGCGAGCGAAATCAACTCCGACTAACCTCGTGGCCAGGTTCGAAGCTTGGACCGCAGGCCGCGCTTAGCCTCCTGGTTCTAAGGGAACCGGCACGGAGGCCGGCGCTACAATCTGCGCATCCGGCGCCCTCGTGCCGCCAACGCGTCCCGGGATGTGAATCTCTGAGGCTCCGAGGGACGTTTTATCTTCGCAGCGAGCGCGAGCAGCGTGGTGTCCGCGCCGCGCGCCGCGATCAGCCCGAGCCCGAGCGGGCATCCTTTGAGCTCGGCCATCGGCAGGTTCACCTGCGGCAGACCGCACAGCGAGGCGATACAGGTGAGCGAGAGGATCGCTTCGCGCTGCGCGTGCGATGACCCCCGAGCGCGCAGCGGAGCGATGTCCGGGGTCGTCGGAAGGCACAGGATCGCGCCGCCGGCCAGCATCGTGTCGAGACGGTGTCGAATCGCGGCGCGCTCTTTCTCGGCTGCCGCCAGCTCGCGGGGCGTAGCCCTGGCGGCCACAGCCAGCCGCTCACGCAGCGGCTCGCTCAGGTCCGGCTTGAAGCTGAGTACCCAATCGGAGCGCGAGGCCCACACGCTGGGATTCTGAATGGCCAGATAGGTCTTGAGCCACTGATCCAAGCCGCCCGGCGCGAGCGTGACGTGCTCGGCGGTTCCGGCCGCGCGCGCCACCCGCGGGAGCAGCGCCGCGAGCACCTTGCGCGCCTCCGGCGTGGCCCTGGAGAAGGCGTCGTCGGCAATCAGCAGCCGCCGAGGCGGCGCCGCGTTCACGATCCGCTCGGCCAACATCGCCTCGCCCACCCGCCCGAGCATCTCCGCGTCGGGCGCCATCCATCCCACGGTGTCGGCGCTGGGCACGTGCGCGATCACGCCCTCGATCGGCACGCGCCCGTGGCTCGGGCGCATCCCGTACAGTCCGCAGAAGGCTGCCGGCACCCGCACCGAGCCGCCAGTGTCTGTGCCGAGCGCAAAGTCCACCAACGCTCCCGCCACCGCCGATGCCGAACCGCACGAAGATCCGCCGCAGGTGCGCTCGGGGGCGCGCGGGTTGAGCGGGGTTCCATAATGGATGTTTTCGCCGGCGACGCTGAACGCCAGTTCGTCGGTGAGGGTCTTACCCACCAGGGTCGCCCCCGCAGCCAGCAACATCCGAATGGCGGGCGCGCTCCTGCGGGCCGGCGCGTGGGTGCGAAGCCAGTCGGGATTTCCGAAGCAGCAGGCGTAGCCGGCCACATCGAACAGGTCCTTGGCCGCGAAGGTGAGTCCTGCCAGCGGCCCTCCCCGCGCGCCTTCGATCCGCAAGCTGGCGTGCGCGCAGAACGCGCCGAGCGTATCGCGCACCGCCACATCGGCCGGTTTCGCCCGTACGGGCAGGGTTCGCAAATCTCTCCGTACAGCCAAGGTTGTGCTACGTTACCAGAGCCGGAAGGAAGGAGACACGACCCATGTCGCCAATATGGCAACTAATTCGGTTACGGCGCGTGGGGGTGCGTCCGTTCTGCTCGACGATCGCTGACTAAACAGCTCTTTGGCACATCAGGCGGCCACGGGTGCAAACCGGCACCCGCGGCTGTTTTTTTTGGCCTCACGGGTTCCCGACCGACGCACGGAAAGGACGAGTATCTACGCTTGTCGAAGTCGAAAAGTTGGGTGCTGAACGGAGCAAACCGCGGGCGCGATCGGCGGCGCTCGCCCTTGCATCGCCGGCTCAAACTCTCTACCTAAAGTGCACGCCCGGCAGCCACACCCGGCGCGACGGCCCAGGAGAACGGCTATGGAATTCGGACTTGAAATCGGCAACCGCGATTTCCAGGAACTACGCGATCTCGCCCAGGCCGCCGAGCAACTCGGCTACGACCTGTTCACGATTCCGGACCATATCGTCCGCGAGGAGATGGGCGGCGTATTCGATCCCCATGCCAAATCGTGGGACCAGATGATCGCGGCCGCAGTGGTGCTCGAGGCGACCCGCAAGATCCGCGTCGGCCATCTGGTGCTCTGCAACCTGTTTCGCCATCCGGTGATGACCGCGCAGAGCCTGACCTCGCTCGATCACATCGGCAACGGGCGCGCGATCGCCGGGCTCGGCGCGGGATGGACCGAGCGCGAATTCAAGATGACCGGAATCGCGTTTCCGGATATCGCGACGCGGCTCAGGATGCTGGACGAGGCGCTCACCTGCATCCGCTCGCTTTGGACCCGCGAGCAGACCACATTCCAGGGAGAGTTCTACCGTCTCCAGGACGCCATCCTGTGGCCCAAGCCGCTCCAGCGCCCGCATCCGCCGATCCTGCTGGGCGGCAGCGGCCGCGGGCTGCTGCGTATCGCCGCGAAGCACGCGGACTACGTCAACATCATCTCGGAGGTCGGCAGCGTCGGGCGCATCCTGCCGGAGAACGTCGCCAAGATGACCGACAAGGCGTTCCGCGAGAAGGTCAACTTCGTGCGCGAGCAGGCGACGAAGAACGGGCGCGCGCCTGACGCGATCAAGTTCAGCAACGCGATCTTCGCCTTTGTGATCACCAACTCGGCGGCCGAGACCCAGGGAGCCGTGCAAATGATGTCCGCCGCGATGGGGATGCCGGCCCAGCACGTCGCGCAGTCGCCGATGGCGCTGATCGGCACGCCCGAGCAGTGCGCGGCCGAACTCAGCCGGCGCGCGAAAGAGTGGGGCGTCTCGCAGTTCATCTTCAGCGGGACCAACACCGCGCTTGAAATGATCGAGCGGCTGGCCAAAGAAGTCCTGCCGCGAGTCTCGGCCTGAGCCGCAGCCTGCCAGGTCTAGCTCCGGCGCGCGACGAAACGCCCCTGCGCGAGCTTGCCCGCGCGGGCCAGCTCGCCCAGAAAGGCAAACTCCCCGCGCATGAGGTCGAACATCTGGGTGTTGAATCCGATGATCCGCAGGGCGTCGTAGGTGAGCTGCATGTCGATCATGTTGTGAAACAGCTCGATGTACGAGGCGAACCGCCCGGTGTCTTCCGCAGCCGTCACCTTGCAGCCGTGCTCGGTCAGCAGGCGCGCGTAGCCCGGGATGCTCTCGAAGCTGGGGAACTTCATGAAGCTGAGCAGGCGCTGCGCCTCCGCCTCCGAGAGCGCGGTCGGTCCTTCAAGCCAATCAGTGAAGGCGATTACTCCTCCCGGCTTGACGATCCGCGCCGCCTCGGCGATCAACCTGGTCTTGTCGGCGACGTAGCACCAGGCATCCTCGCTCCAGACGAAATCGGCGCTGGCCGAGGGTAACCCGCTCTGGCATGCGTCGGCGAGCACAAAACTGATCCGGTCGGCCAGCCCTTCTTCTTGGCAGCGGCGCCGCCCGCGTTCGATCATCTTTTCGGTCGCGTCCACGCCGACCATCGAGGCGACCTCGCGAAATCTCGTCAGACATCGCATCCCGGCGCCGTTGCAGCAGCACAGATCGACGCCTCGCATTCCGGCGCCGATACCGGCGCGCTCGGCCAGTTCCAACGACGACTTCAGGCCGCCTAGATGGACCTGCTGACCCATCAGGAGTTCCCAGAGGTCGGCTTCCGCGCCGCTGTAGACGGCCCTTACGTCAGTCAGGGTGGTACCGGGATTGGATCTCATTTGGTTTTCTCCAGCGGATTTGCCACGCCAGGCGGTGCGTAAGTCGTGCCAAGAATTCTCGCAGCGTCGCTGCTTGACCTTTGCCGCCGTTTTTGGTTGGAACGCGCAGCAAAGGTGACGCCAAGCGCCACATGATGGGGCGCTCGGCGCCAACCCCGGCCGCATCGTCCGCCTCAAATGCTGACCCCGGGCGCAGGCCCGCCGGCGGCGTGCGCTCGGGTCTGCGCGAGGTCGAGGAACGTCGTTCCCGCGTGCCCCGGTACTGCTCTCCGCGATCGATTACGCGTGCAAGCTCGGCACCGCCGTCGATACGCAATCGATGTCGAGGCGCAATCGATGTGGACCGACAATCCGGGCCGAGCCCGGATACGCCCGCGGCCGCGGTGTGACACCGATCCGAATGTCAGGTTAAATGCATCGGGAGAGCGGGCCGCCTGCCGAGTCGCAGGTGCCCGGGGAGACTGCATGGCAAATCATACCGTCGCAGCGCGACCGGCCAATCCGATCCAGCGAGGCGATCGACGCGCGGGACTGGAGAGAGCGATAAGACGACTCGCCGTCCTGACCGTGGCAGCCCTGGTTCTGGCCGGCTTCGGCACTAGCAGGTTGCGGAAAAACGGATGATTACCATGGCGGGATGTGCTTTCGAGAGTGTTGGCATGGCGTGTGAGGGCGTCGATTGAGGTTCAGTTGGTCAAGTGCCCCGGCTCTCCACCCGATTGCGGATGGCTCAGGGAGCTGCCAGCGCCAAATTGCGCATCCTGACCAGATTGTAGGCGGCCAGCGCGAAGGTGAATATCCAACCGACCCGAGCGACTCCGCGGTGGCGCGCCTTGCGCAGGCCGGCGACAGTTTTGAGCCAGCCGAAGATCTCCTCGATGCGTTTACGCTTGTGCTGGCTGATCAGATAGCCGGGATGACGAGTGGTCCTTTCATCAATGATAGTGGACGGCTTGCAGGCAAGGTGCGGGGTGACCTGGTGATCACGCAACTCCTGAACAAGTTCTTTGCGGTCGTAGCCCTTGTCGGCTCCCAGGGTTACTCGATGCGAGCCTGGGATTTTTTCCACCATCGCGATGGCCGCCTCCGGTTCGGCGCGGCCGGTGGCCTGGGTTACGCAGCCTTGGACCGCAATGCCGTTGCGGTTCTCCATCAGCACGTGTCCGGCGTAGCTGAGCTTGGCCTCCTTGCCTGCACCCTTGCGGGCCAGGCGGGCCTCGGGATCGGTGGTCGATTGGTGAGTGGCGTTGCTGCGCCGCTCACCGTGGAAGTCGACGCTGGGGTTGCCCGGATCGTCCGGCGGAGTCTTTGGGTCAGCGCCTTTGCGCTTGAAGCTCTTGTGGCTGGCCCAGGCCTCGATCAGCGTGCCGTCGACCGTGAAATGCTCGTCCGAAAGCAGGCTTTGGGCGCGGGCCTGGTCAACCACCGCGATGAAAAACCCCTCCGCCACCTCGCCCTCAAGCAACCGCTCGCGGTTTTTGGTGAACACGGTCACGTCCCACACCGGGTCATCGATGCTCAGTCCGACGAACCAGCGGAACAGGAAATTGTAGTCGAGCTGCTCCATCAACAGCCGCTCACTGCGCACCGTGTACAGCACCTGCAGCAAAAGCGCGCGCAGAAGCTTCTCCGGCGCGATCGAGGGACGCCCGCTGCTGGCGTAAATCGCATCGAAGCTCGGCCCCAACTTTTCAAGCGCCACATCCGCCATCGCTCGGATCGCTCGCAGCGGATGGTCTTGGGGCACCCGCTGCTCGGCCGATATGTAGCTGAACATCGCAGACTGCTGGCGATCCGTCCCGCGCATCCTCACACCCTCCTCACACCACCATCGCTGGCTACTCTACATGAGAATCGAATGGGAAACGATCGTTTTTCCGCATCCTGCTAGAGGCGCTGATCCGGGAAGGAAAGTTAAGACTTTCTCGTTCGCGCCTCTGGGACGATCTTTTCGAACGTCACACTCCAGGTCAACGGTAAGAGCGAGGCTTGGCCCGCACTGATTCGCGCGCAGCGAAGAAACTGGGGATGGACAAACTACTATTATTCGGACCAGAACGTGCGTCGATGGAACCAAGTGAAAAAGTTTTATCCGGAATCCTGGCTCCAGTTCATCAAATCAACTCTCATGCCCGAGCCTGGAGAATCGAGCGGCTCCTACAGCATGCATTCGAGCTTCGCGAACATCGTCGAATTCCTTATACTAATGGGACGAGTTGATGAGTCGCGGAAGGTAATCGACGCGGCGATATCGGCTGCGCTCGAGCGGGTCGCTGACCTGCCGCTCACAAAGCCGGAATGGCTCCCTGGAGACGATCGTGTCTGAAGCCAACATTGGGCTGCTCTTGCAACGGCTGGTTTGGCCCAGCCTGCTAGTCCGCGAGAGAGCCGCTTCGCAGCTTGTCGACCTGCTCAGAGAGCCTGCCAGCCGCGATGCAGCAGCTAGCCAGTTCGTTGGTTGGATGAAAAGCTTGAAATTTGAAAGCCTGGCTGCCAACGCGCTTTTGATTCCGCTGCGATTGAAGCGCGAGGGCGTCGAGCCGCTCCCACCTGTCGAGCGTCTCGTCGCCGCCCTCAACTACCCTTCAATCCTGAGCCAAATACTATTCACGAGTTTGGGGGTCGGGTCGGTGACCTGTTGGGGGGTGCCCACCTTTTCATTCGGGAACGGCTCCTGTGGGCTTCAAGACAGATCCGTATTTCAATACCTATTATAGAAGCTTTGTCCCCCCGGCGTACGATCTTACAGCCCGGCGGCTTGAGCGCCGCTGGGGAATCCTGTTTCGGCGACAGTGGGCTTATGAATGGGGCATCGTGCGGCAACGCGCAGGTCTCGGCTATTCGGAGCCCGCCGGATTATTTCCTGTCCGCGCGAGGGCAGTCTGGAAACACGTACTTCGACACACTCCAGAGCGAAGCGTTCCGCTCCGGCTTTTTGCGAGCACTTGCATGGGCGGCTGACGACTCAAAGGTAGACGCTGACGCTGTTGATGTTCTTGCCTTGAGGTGCTGTCCCGTTGACATGGCTCTATGGCCTGTGGCTCTCGGCGCGGTTCCACAATGGTGGCCGCGCGTTACGGTCAAGACTGATGGCGTCGATACCGCTGCCGCTCAGGTCTTGGGGGCCCTCGAAAGGCTATGGCGAAACGACTGCGCGAATTCAGGAATGCGCCTTGCCTACGCTGCCGGGCGTGTTGCTACGAGTCCAGACGTGGTCTATGCGCTTGAGATCCGCGCGGCTTTTCAGCGCTTCTTAGGGGCTCCAGAGCCAGAACTATCAGACGTCGCTGAGTTCCTAGAGAATGGTGTCAGTCTCTCGACTCTTCAGCCAGGCCTCGCCACAGAGGGTCAAGTTGCATCGGTGAATCCGTCAAAGCACGCGGCCCAAATCGATGGCTGGGGTCTCGTGAAGGTCGTGTTTCGCCTCGACCCTTGGGTGGTCCCGCGATGGCAAGCACCGCGGATGTGGTACGGATGCCCGGTGTTGGCGCCCTACCTGATCGCGACGGACGTGAGGGTGGCGTGTCGGCACGATGCGGTCGCCCTCACCGCGAAGGACGGTACCGTTTGCGAAACGTACTTCTGGCATGACTCGCTCCGTGAGGTGGATGTTCGAGGTGTGCCGCCTCGAGCGGGCGTCTACATGCTGGTGAAAGATGGGTACATCCGAGAGCTCACCCAAAGGGAGAACGCGGGCTTTTGCTGGCTGGTTACCCTGAGCGTTTACCACCGAGAAATGGTGGACGAATTCAAGAAATCGCCAAGTCGCTATTTCCTCGGAGCGTCGAACATCATTCGCGTTTGATGACTCGGGGCTCGACCCTCGGGGCTATGTCCCTTAATGCCGCATTGGTTCTCAACAACCCGCTAGCTAGGAGCCAAGAGCAACGTCAATCGGGTGTTCCTTGAGCGCACTCACCTTGAGCACGGAGAAGCCGATCACGTTTCCCTGGGAATCGACCTTTTCCATCACCTGGTCGTTGGCGGTTTCCCGGAAATAGCCTTCCTTGCGCTCGAAGATGACCTCCAGGTAGTCGCCTTCAGCGTCGTACCAGACTTTTACGCGCTTGCGCTCCATAGGACCGTTCCCTTCTTCGGCTTGTCGGTCAGGTAGGCCGTCAACACAAAAGCGTCGCCGGGCCTCGCCTTCACGACCACGCACAGAAATTTATCCGAAACCCGCGTCCCTGAATAGAAGCGGTAGTACAGGCGGGCGGTTTCGTCACTGATGGACTAAATCACGAGAGCCGGATGCATCAGAGTTTCCGCGATCGCCGTCTCAAGACCGACCATCTCGGGATGCTCAAGAATATGCGCCAGCCGTTCATCGCTCAGCTTGACAGCCAGACCGTGATGGTCGCGAATCACTCTCACAATGCCTCGATGTCGTCACAGCCCGGCGAGCTTGAGCAATTCCGCCAGCCCCTCTTCGAGCGTGACCTGCGGGCTCCAGCCGAGAATCCTTCGCGCCTCGCTGGTATCGGCCAGCGTATCGCGCATGTCGCCCTGGCGGGCCGGCAGTCTCACTGTGGCCCCGCCGACTATCCCGGCGATGCGGTTGACGGTCGCGCTGACGCCGCGCCCGATGTTGAGCGGGCGGCCGTCGCTGACCGGGCAGTCCATCGCGAGCAGGTTGGCACGGACCACGTCGCGGACGTGGGTGAAGTCGCGAGTCTGCTCGCCGTCGCCGTGAATCGGGAGCGGGTCACCCTCGCGACGCGCGCGGACGAAAGCGCCGACCACCGTCGCATAGGCGCCCTCGGTCGCCATCCGCGGCCCGTACACATTGAAATAGCGAAGGGTGATGACCTCGATCCCGAACAGCCGATGGAACATGCGGAGGTATTGCTCGCCAACCAGCTTTTGCAGCGCATACGGGTTGAGCGGACTCGGCACCATCGTTTCGACCAGCGGAAGTCGCGACTGCTCCCCGTAAACCGAAGACGACCCCGAATAGACTATGCGGCGGACGCCTGCGCTGCGCGCCGCGAGGATCACGTTGAGCGTGCCGATCACGTTGACCATGTGGGTCTCGACCGGGCGCTCGATCGAGAGCGGGATGCGCGGGATCGCGGCGACATGAAACACGCAATCGACGCCCGCGAACGCGGGTCGAATCGAATCGGGCGTCCGGATATCGGCCTCGAACAACTCGGCCGCGCCATTTAGATATTCACGCCGTCCGGTCGAGAAGTTGTCTATCACCCGCACCGCGTGACCGGCCGCGAGCAGCGCGTCGGTCAGATGGGAGCCGACAAAGCCGGCGCCGCCGGTGACCAGTACCGTTCCCACTTTCTTCGTCAAAGCTTAAGGTTCCCTGGTGGCAAAGGACCGCCCGAGCCGTCGATTACCTTACCAGCAACAAGTTGGAACGGCACCAGGAGCAGGCCGTGGCCTCCCGCGAAAGAGCGGGCGAGACGCCCGCCGCCACTTCAATCGATTGGCGCTCAACGCAGCTCCGAAGCGGCCGGCGCCCGGCGCCCAAGGCGCCAAAATCCGACAAATTGATGGGGAATTGTCACTGAGATACGCTGGTTGTTCACGGGTCGGCGCAAGCAGCCGCGGCCCTGCAAACAATGACCAGCGATACGCCAAGGATCAAGCTCCTCAAGCGGATACTCGCCGAGCGGATTGTCGTACTCGACGGCGCCTTCGGCACCTATATCCAGGGGCTCGACCTCGGCGCCGGAGACTTTGGCGGGCCGGAGCTGGAGGGTTGCAACGAGAACCTGGTGCGGACGCGGCCGGACCTGATCCGGAAGATGCACGACGCGCATTTGGCCGCCGGGGCCGACGTTATCGAGACGGCAACCTTCGGCGCGACGTCGATCGTGCTCAACGAGTATCGGCTCGCCGACCAGGCGCGCGAGATCAATCGAGCCGCGGCGCGGATCGCGCGCGAAGCGGCCGCGGCGGCGGACACCGCGGAGCATCCGCGCTTCGTGGCAGGCTCGATGGGCCCGACCAACAAGAGCATCTCGGTGACCGGCGGAGCGACCTTCGATCAGATGGCGGACGCCTACCAGGAGCAGGCGCAGGGCCTGATCGAAGGGGGCGCGGACCTGATGCTGGTCGAGACCGTTCAGGACGCTCTCAATTGCAAGGCCGCTCTGATCGGGATCGACCGCGCGATGGAGCGGCTGGGCGCGCAGGTCGCGGTCGCGGTATCCGGCACGATCGAGACGATGGGGACGCTGCTGGCGGGCCAGGATATCGAGGCGTTCTACACCGCGATCGCGCATCGCGACCTGCTGTGGATCGGACTCAACTGCGCGACCGGACCCGATTTCATGACCGACCACATCCGCACGTTGGCGTCGATTTCGCGCTTCCCGGTGGCGTGCGTGCCCAACGCCGGGCTGCCTGACGAAGAGGGACGGTATAACCAGACGCCCGAGCTGCTGGCGCGCAAGCTCGCGGCTTTCGCCAGGTCCGGATGGGTCAACGTGGTCGGCGGATGCTGCGGAACCACGCCCGAGCACATTGCGATGCTCCGCGAGGCGGTCGCGGGCCTGCCGCCGCGCGCGATCGCGGCGCCGCGACGTTCGGTGCTATCGGGCATCGAGACGCTGGTCATCGACGAGAACACGCGCCCGGCGATCGTCGGCGAGCGCACCAACGTGCTCGGCAGCCGCAAGTTCAAGCGGCTCATCGCCGAAGGCAAGTTCGAGCAGGCCGCCGAGCTCGGCCGCCTGCAGGTGCGCCGCGGCGCTCACATGCTGGACGTGAATCTGCAGGATCCCGACCGCAACGAGATCGCCGACGTAACCGGCTTCCTCGAACTCATCGTCAAGAAGGTCAAGGTCCCGCTGGTCATCGACACCACCGACGCTCGCGTGGTCGAGGAGGCGCTCAAGCGCACGCCGGGCAAGTCGCTGATCAACTCAATCAACCTGGAGGACGGCGAGGAGCGGTTGCGCCGGGTGGTGCCGATCGCGCGCCGCTACGGCGCGGCGCTGGTGGTCGGATGCATCGACGAGGACAAGCAGCAGGCGCAGGCGATCACGCGCCGGCGCAAGCTCGAGATCGCCGAGCGTTCGTGCCGGCTTCTGACCGAGCACTACGGCGTCGAACCCGAGGACATCATCTTCGACCCGCTGGTGTTCCCGGTCGGCACCGGCGACCGTAACTACATCGGCTCGGCGGTCGAAACCATCGAGGGCATCCGGCTGATCAAGGCGGCGCTGCCGCGCTGCAAGACTATCCTGGGAATCTCGAACGTCTCATTCGGATTGCCGGAGGCGGGACGCGAGGTGCTGAACTCGGTGATGCTCTATCACTGCGTGCAGGCCGGACTTGACCTCGCGATTGTCAACTCGGAAAAGCTCGAGCGCTACGTTTCGATGCCGGAAGAAGAGCGCGGGCTGGCCGAAGACCTGATCTGGTGGCGCGGCGAGGATCCGATCGCGGCATTCGCAGCCTACTTCCGCGCCAGGAAGGCCAAGCCCTCGGTCGAGCAGCGCAAGTCGATGCCGCTTGATGAGCGGCTGGCGCTCTATATCCTGGAAGGCTCGAAGGGCGGATTGACCGAAGACCTGGACGAAGCGCTGCGGACGCGCCGGCCGCTCGAGATCATCAACGGGCCGTTGATGAAGGGGATGGACGAGGTCGGGCGGCGGTTCAATCAGAACCAGATGATCGTGGCCGAGGTGCTGCAATCGGCGGAGGCGATGAAGGCCGCGGTGGCGTATCTCGAGCCGCACATGGAGAAGACCGAGAGCGCCAACCGGGGCAGGATCGTTCTGGCCACGGTCAAGGGCGACGTCCACGACATCGGCAAGAACCTGGTTGACATCATCCTGTCCAACAATGGCTACCGGGTGGTGAACCTCGGCATCAAGGTGCCGCCGGAGGAACTAATCAAGGCCTGCCGCGAGCATCACCCCGACGCGATCGGGCTCTCCGGGCTTTTGGTGAAGTCGGCGCAGATGATGGTCGCGACGGCGCAGGATCTCAAGGGGGCGGGAATCGATTGCCCGTTGCTGGTCGGCGGCGCCGCGCTCTCCGCACGTTTCACTCGGCTCAAGATCGCGCCCGAATACGACGGGGTGGTCGCTTACGCGAATGACGCGATGGAGGGGCTCAAGCTTGCCAATCAGCTAATGGATCGCGAGGTCCGCGCGGCGCTGAAAATCGAGCTCGCCGAGCAGAGCCGCAAGCTCACCGCGGCAGCCGGGCGCGCGGCCGGCGCCGTGCGGCCCGTCCGGCAGGGGCCCGCGGTACGCCAAGACCTCGAGATACCGCTTCCGCCCGACCTGAAACTTCACGTGCTTCGCAACTGCGACCTCGACGAGATCTTCCGTCATATCAATCCGGTGATGCTCTATACGCGTCACCTGGGACTGAAGAACTTCGAGAAGGCATTCGCGCAAAACGAGCCCAAGGCGGTCGAGCTGCGCGCGCAAGTCGAGGCGGTGCAGGAGACGATACTCGCGCGCCCCGACATCAGCGCCAACGCGGTGTACAAGTTCTTCGCCGCGCAATCGGACGGCGAGCGGATGCTGATCGTGAGCCCCGACGGCAACAACGTCATCGAGACTTTCGTCTTTGCGCGCCAGTCCGACGAGCCGGGGCTATGCCTGGCCGATTACGTCGCGCCGCGCGCCGCGGGCAGGATCGACTACATCTGCATGTTTGCGACCGCGATTGGCGATGGCGTGCGTGCGCTGGCCGAGGAATGGAAGGCCAAGGGCGAGTACCTGCGCTCGCACATCCTGCAGGTGCTCGCGCTGGAGGGGGCCGAGGCATCCGCCGAGTTGCTGCATAAGAAGATCCGCCAGATGTGGGGAATCGGCGACCCACCCGGGCTGACGATGAAGGACCTGTTCCAGGCGCGCTACCACGGCAAGCGGTTCTCCTTCGGCTACCCCGCATGCCCGCGCCTGGAGGATCAGGCTTGCCTGTTCAGGCTGCTCGCGGTGGAAGAGAACATCGGGGTGCATCTGACCGAGGGCTACATGATGGACCCGGAGAGCGCGGTGACGGCGCTGGTCTTTCACCATCCCGAGGCCAAGTACTTCAGCCTCTCGCCGTCCGACATCGAACGCTTCGAGCGCGAAGTCTCGAGGCCCGGCGAGCAGCCCGGCGCCGGCTAGCCAGTCATCACGCGTGCGCGCCCGGCAGGGGGGGTGAGCGCACCCGCCCTCTCTTCGGCCTCAAATCAGACTCTGCGATCGCGGCTGCTTTTTCGGGTCCCCGGCATCACCCGAGGACCGCAGTGGCGCAGGCGCTTCGCTACCGCGCGCTCGCGCGCCTGAGGCCGTCGCGCCGTTCGAGCGAGTCCAGCCGCGCCTTGAGCACGCCTACCTCTTCCATCTGGGCGGCCATCGCCGCCGGATGCGCCTGCAAGGCGTGGATTTCTTCGTGCTGCGCGGCGATCTCCGCATCCTTCTCCCGCAACATCTGGTAGAGCCCCTGGATCGCCGCCAGCGCCACCCCGTCGGTATCCATCGTCGTCATGTGGCGCTGATTCCTTTCTCGAAATTGCGCGCAAGCACCCGTAACACCCAGCGAACCGCACTTCCGTTCTTCTGACACGTCGGCTCCTCGACGCAGGCGCCCGGACTTTGCTACAAAACGACCACTATGAGGGAAGGGGTGGTAGGGATGGACGGATTAAAGCGGACCATCTTGGCTAATCTCGAGGAGAAAATCTCCCGGATTCGACCGAGGTTGTCCGAAAAGCGCCGGCCTTTTATCATCGAATTTGCGGGTACACCCAAGTCCGGGAAGACGACGACGATTAGTGCAGTCCATCAATTTCTCAAGAGAAATGGCGTGGTTGTTCGCACCTTTCAGGAGCGCGCTTCGGTCGCCCCATTGGTAGATAAGGGCACTGCCTTCTTCAACACCTGGGTGACATGCGCTACTCTCAACGGAATAATTGAAGCGCTGGAAGACGAAAAGCTGGACGTTCTTATTTTGGACAGAGGGCTTTTTGACGGCTTGGTTTGGATCGACTGGCAAGAAAAAACGCACCGAGTGTCCAAAGCGGAAGCGAAGGGATTTCGGAGCTTTGTACTGACTCCTCGGTGGCGTGGCCTCGTTGATTTGGTGTTCGTCATGCACTGCGATGCCAAAACTTCTCTGGAGAGGGAACACGCAAAGCAGATTACTCTCCGCCATGGAGCTATAATGAACGTCGCCACTTTGGCGCAGCTACGACAGCATTATTTGGGAGCCGCCAAGCGTTACAAAGGCGAGTTCAAATCCATCAATGTCATCGAAAACAGCCGAGGCCCCGAGATGAAGACGATAGCAAACGTCGCAAAGCTCATTCTGAAATCGCTGGGCCGATTCGCTGACGAAGAGGTGCTCTGCCTGCCGCGGAAGTCTGTGGAAGGACAGATCAAGATTTCCGAGAAGAAAGTAGTGACGCCTAGCTGGAAAGCACTTACCAAACTTGTCAATCGACGCGGAACCTACGTGGCGAGATCGATCGCCGAGGGCTCGGAGGAGCTTCTGCAGGTCGTTCCAGTTTGCATCATACGAAACGGCAACCGCTTTCTCACAAACGTGCGGCACGAACCAGGCGAGTCGTTACATCACGCGCTCGGGAATTGGGCTGGGGGCCATGTGAGAAAGCAAGATTTGGATGGTGCGCGGTCGAAATGGGAAAGCGTCTTGGCGGGACTACGAAGAGAACTACACGAAGAGCTTTCGTTAGAAGATTTGCCTCCGCTGGAGCCGATCGGAGTTGTTCACAGCTCAGAAGATAAACGGGCCGCTCGCCACATAGGTATAGTGTTCCAAGTGGTCTTCTCTGATCCTGCCAACATCGCCGCTTTCGATAACAAGACAATTCGCGAGCGACCAAATCGACACGTTAGAACCAGTTGGATGGAAAGGAAAGAGCTCTCTAGCACTCTTGATTCTCAAAGAGACTGGTCAAGAGCGATAAGCAATTTCTTGGTTGAAGCGTAGCGGCGCGCGCCCTCCGATTTGCCCTTTTCAAAGTAGAGTCGATCTTTCTAATTTGGCTGGGCGGATCGCCGACCGACGGACTTTAGGAGGACCGGACTACTTTCATGGCAACCGACGACCTGCTGATCATCAGGCCGGCGATCGGAATGGCCGCGCGAATTCTCTTCACCTTGATCTTTTTCCTCTCGGGCGTCACCCATTTCACTCTCATGCAAAGCTACATCGACCTGATGCCGGCGGCGATTCCATGGCGCGCCTATTGGGTGTCCATCTCGGCGCTGGTCGAACTTGTCGGCGCCGCTCTGATCCTTTTCAACTACCGGCCGCGGCTCGGCGGCTGGCTGATCGCCGTGTTTCTCGTGCCGGTCACCATCGTCGTGCACGGCACCGCGATGCTCAGTCTCCCCGACCCGGCGATGCGCGCTGCGAACGTATCCTTCTTCCTGAAAGGCCTCGCGATGATCGGCTGCGCGCTCTTCATCACCCAATTTGGCGTCCGGATCGAGCCTGGGCGACGTTGAACGAAGGGCGGGCGGCAGAAGTCCGTCCGGTACCCCGGAGGAGGAAGGGGCCCGGTGGCCCTACCGGTCTTCAAAACCGGGTTGGCAGCCTTTGCGGTTGCCGGAAGGTTCGACTCCTTCCCCCCTCCGCCACTAACCCCCTTGATTTCATTGAGTTTCTATCGCCAGTGCCAACAAAGTGCCAACCGCGCCGATGCAGATAATCTCCGGCTTTCGCCAACGCTTCGCCTAGCTCGCTCTCCGCGCCGATGGCGTAACGGCTGTAAATTTTGTCGCTCCAACCGCCGATCATCCGCGCGACTGAGCGGGGCACTGCCGCGCGCTCGAAGTTCCGTGCCGCTGAGCGCCGGAAATCGTGGAATAAGAGCCGTGGCAGTTTGGCCTTTTTGCAAGCGTCGTCCAGATTCGCGCGCAGCATGTTGTGCAGCCCGCGATCGCGGTCCTTGAACAGCGGCTCGCCGGCGCGATGATAGAGCCGCCCGTGAACCTTTACCGGCTCGTCGAAGCAGAACACCCAGGGCGAGATGATACCGGCCCGCTCAAGTTTCGCTCGCGCGGCCAACCGGCGCTCGATTACCGCCGCAAGCTGCGGAATCTCCGAGTAGGGAATCTTGCGCGGCGTGTCGGTCTTAGTGGAGCGAAGATGAACGACGCCCGCGCCCTGCTCAACGTCCGGCCACTTGAGCGTAAACACTTCCATCTCGCGCGCGCCGCAAGCAAAGGCAAAATCGCACGCATCGCGAAAGTCGGCGCGCAAGTGCTCGCGCACTCTCGCCCAATCGCCCGGCTCGATGAAGCCCGCGCGCACGCGCAAGTGTCGAATCTGCGGGATGTCGGGAACAGCAGCTACCAAGCCGGCCTCGCGCGCCACCCTGTATGCGCGCCGCGCAACCGACAACTCCAGATGCACCGTGTCGCGAGCCACTTCTTGCGCTCGCTCGTCCAGGTACTTGAGCCAGCGGGCGCGGTCGATTTGCTCCGCGCGGCATCCTTCGAGCCTTTTGAGCAGTGGCTTGGTAGCGCGCTCCAGCCGCGCGACGCTCCTAAGCCCGCGTACCCTCGCATCGCGTAGGAAGTGCTCGATTATTTGCTCGAAGGTCGCCGTGCCCGGCAGAAGCCCGGCGCTCGCCTGATAGACCTTGTGCGCGAGCAGGCTTTCGGCCTCGCTCCGGTTTTCAACGCGCGTGGTTTCGTACCGCCACTTGCCTTCAACTTGATATTTGATTTGCCAGTAGCGCGAGCGCGGGCGCTTGAAGACATAACCTGTAGCGCGCTTGAGCCGCAGTCGGTGCAGTTCCTCAAGGTCGTGCTGCATCCGGCGCGCCCAAACTCCGGTCGCGAGCATATACTCTTCGCCTCGCGCGATCGCGTCATGAAGCTGAGCGACCGATGGGTCGGAGCTAGCTGCGGCTTGCAGCTCGGCTCGCGGCCGGCGCTGGTCCTCGATGATGTTCGAGCCGTTGGCCGTTTCCTTGTCTGCCATCGCAACTACCTCACTTGAGCGCGCTACCGGAGAGACGGCCGAGTTCGGCGGCAGTCGTGATTTGCACGACTATGAGCGCGCACTGTGCCGCAAACTGTGCAAGGTCTGTCCAGGATGGCGACCTAAGGAAAACCCACACGGCGAGCGCGCCGCATATCGCCCCATTTAGCCACTGGTGCGAGGCTAGCCAGCGGTTCACCTTCAAAGCCCGGTCAGTGGAGGACTCACGAAATGCTCTATTGGAACCTTGCCTGTAACAGAAGGCCGCAGCGCAAGCGAGGACAAATGCAAAGAACAGTTCGCCGAACAGGTCGGGTTTCGGTTGCCTCAAGCGAGCATCCAAGACAAGTAACGCTCCGGACGAGAAGGCGGATAATCCAAAGACCGCCCATTGGGGAAGGAAATCTGACCATCGCTTGAGCGCCAGGTCTTGAGTTTTTGCATCGCTAGTCATTTGTTGTGCCTCCGCAGCGCCACTATAGGCCGACCTTGAACATGTGTCCAGCCTTATGCCTTCCGCAGCCGCGCGCGCGCCGACCGTTTGCCCGCACGCTGCAACACGGCCGACACCTCGAAGCCCGCAAGGCTGGCTGGATCGACGCGCCAGACCTTGCGCGTAACGGTTTTGAGCCGCGCCCGGAGCTTGCCCGCCGCGATTGCCTGATAGATGGTTGCTCGCGCGACTCCAAGCCGCTTTGCCGCTTCCACAACGCTTAGCCAATCTCCGCTCTTTTGTTTCACCATCTCCCGCACCTTAAACACTTGTCCAGCCAAAGGAAAGATGTTCCCATGCCGTCACGCGAATCGCCGGCATCCGGCCCGAGCCCCCGAAGCGCCAATTGCCGGGTACCGGATATGGGGGTTTCGTCGGTTTTGTCAGTAGGGGGGTGCCCCCTTTTTACCCCCTGAAAAGGCATACGCCCCCAACCGACAAAACTGACGAAACCCCCTATGGCTCTCGGGGTCATGACTCGCGCGCCGCCGCCGCCTCGCGACCGTCAACCGCTGCCGTCAAGAGCTTTGGATTGACCTCAAAGCGCAGCGCCGGACGGCCGCCCTGAGGCATGGATGCGCTCAGGCGCCGAACACAGCCAAGCTCTTCCAGCTCGGCGACTACGGGCTCGATTGCGCGCTTGTCGTTGAGCCCGGTCCAGCCCTTACGCTGCACGTCGCGAAGCGCGAAGACGGGGCCAAGCTTCTTTTCCTTGAGCCGCTTGAACAGCAGCGCGACGGCGCCAGCGGTCGGATCGGTTGCGACCTGGTAATTACGGCGTGCATGAGGCTCAAGGAACTCGCTCCACTCGATCGCCCTGGTCAGGGCAGTTAGTGATATCGGCCCCTTAGCCAGACCGGATACCAGGTCGATTGCATGGAAGCTGAGCGCGAGCTTGGGCACGAGCCCGCGGTACTTGCCAAGATGGGCGACGATGATTGCGTGCTCGTCTTGCGCGCGGATGCGCCGTTCGAGCGTCTCGTGCCAGCGTGAGAATATTTCCTGTGCGTCGGGAGCGAAGCGCAAGTAGGTAATGCCGGCCTCGTCACAGTGCGCTCCGATCTCGTCGGCCTTGAGCGTGTCAAGGTGCTGGAAAACCGCGAGCGCGTGCCGCCGCGCGTCCGTGTCTGGAGCGCGGTCCACGTTGCTGTACTCAGGTGACAGGTCGGGGTAGACCGCAAGCTGAAAGCGCTGCATCATCCCGTCGTCGCGGCCCCCGCCGTAAGCTTGGCGGATGAAGGGTTCGAGCGCGTTGGGCGTTGAGCACCCGATGAGTGAGAGTCGGCAGACCGGCACATAGATCGAAGGGCGAGTCACCCGATCCACGCTGTGCTCGGACTTGCCGGCCCACGCGGTCAGGTAAAACTTCCTCTCCGCCTGGCGGTCATCCTGCGATATCGCCGCCAGCCATCCCGCCATCTCGTCGAGTACCAGCAGCAGCCCGTCAGGATTATCGGCGAGCAGGATACCAACCTTTTCGACGGTCGCATCGTTGTAGGTATAGCGCTTTCCGATCGCGGGCTTTAGCTCGAGCGCGAGCAGCTTGTTCCGCACCAGGTCGATAGGCTGGTTCTTCTTGGCGAGGCTCTTAAGCTCCGCCTCAAGCGCTTCGCGCTTCGCGCCCTCTGCGGTAAGATCTATTTCCCGTAGCCGCCGCTCCTGGTCGAACGTCTCGCGCGCGACGCGTTCGAGCCCGGAAATCGGTTTGAGCGCCTCACTGAGCGCCGGCGATTTGAGCATGCCCGGCCGCCCGACGATGATTCCCCATAGGTTCGGATACTCGGTCCAGTCGTCTTCACGCTTCGGCCGCACGGCGAGCTTACCGCCAAGGATCGCCCCCGCCTGGATAATCGCCGGGATCGCGACGTACTCAAGCGGACACTGGAAGCGCTCGGCGATGTCGCAGAGCCACGGCCGTAGCGGCTCGGGTAGCATCTCCGCCCGCAGCGCCGGCACGGGCAGTTGCTCGACCTCGGGTTCCTCGGGCTCGGGCCAGTTGTCGGCCGATGCGCTTGCGTGCGCGCCCTCCGCGGCGCTCTCGCGCTCCTTGCGGAAGTCGATGCACGCTCGGTCGGCGACCTCGATAATCGCCTCATCCAGCGCCGTCTTGTTGAGCCACGCTGGCGGCTTGTTTCGCGGCTGGTTGCACAGCCCGCCAACCCGCAATTGGAAGTCTTCCCGCCGTTCGCACAGGCCGGGATCGCCTCGTAGCAGGTCCATCGCCGCCGCAAACACAACACCCTGCCAGTGGGCCCGCTCCCAATCGCGCCCGCTCTCCTGCTTGGAGCCTTCCGCGCCGTCCACCGTTAGCCGCCGCGGCTTCGTAGAATCGCGAGTAGTCAGTCTTTTTCTTTTCACCGCATCACCATCATCCCCGCTTGGCAGTCGGGTAAACATGCTGTATGCTCACTAGGCATAACACTTGGGCTAGGTCTGGATACCAACTCGCCCCGAAACGTGGCTGTACGGGCCTCTAATTGAGACGTTCATCGGCGCGGCCCCGCAATTGTCGGCTTGACTGGCTCGCGGCGCGCTTCAATCCACTCAAGCAGGTCGATTAGCTGGTAGCCGACGCCGCGCTTCCCGTTCCTGATTACCGGCAGCTCGCCGCGGCAGGTCAGATGCCGGACGGTTGAGACGTCGACCCCAAGCAGCCGCGCCGCCTCGTCGGCCTTGAGCACGCGCCCCAGCTCTTCGGGCGTCGCCGCCCGGCCCATCACCCGCTCGAAGCCGCGCAACGTGCCCGCATTCATTGTCGCGACCCCGGAATCGGCGGCCCTGGAAAATCGAAGACCGGCAAAACGACACCGCCCGCAGGATTGAAGCGCGCCCGCGCCTGAGCGAACAGGCCCGGTTGGCGCCGGCGCAACTCCGCCAGCCGCTTCACGCCCCGCTTAACTCGGGCGCGCTCGCATCGCGGACAGCGACAAGAGGAATGATGCGCGCGGCTCATCGGACCCGCCTCGGCCGCGCGATTCTGCGGGCGCCGGCTCGGCTACCCAGGGCGCGATGGCAGCGTGCGTCCAGATGGTGCGCGGCTCGGCAATGTCGGCACCATCGAAGGATCGGCTCGGCGCTAACGAGCGCGCGCTGTTCGAGGGCGCGAGGATTGAGACCCAGAGCGCGCGGGTTCAAACCCAACGCGCGCGGGCTCGGGCCGGTTCTTTTGGAAGTTTGTTGGCGCACGGCACACGAACTCCTTGTTCGTATGCCCTCGCCTGTTAGTGGTCGCTGGCCGCCCCCTTTTCAGGGGATTGGGTACTCGCGGCAGCCCGTGGCTGCCGATTACCTCAAAGCGGCCGGACGCGCATCACGCAGTTGCTTTGCGCTCCCGCGTGATGTGAGTTACCCGCGAGATGCGGACGCGCTGGCTTTTCCTGCCCCACGCGCTCACCGTTAGGTGACCCCGCCATCGAGGGATGGCGTTTCAGCGTCGTATGTGAAAAACTGTTGACGCTGTAACACACCCTGATCTTGTACGCGGGTACGGCGTCGAGATCAACAAGGCGAGCCGGCCGCAATGGCCGCCGACCAAAAATTAAGCCCGGTCGCATCGAGCGCGCCGGGCTTTTTTTTCGATTGCCTGTCCGATGCTTCGGCGTTCCTGCCTTAAGGGCCTAGCCCGCCCGCAAGCTCAGACTCCGCCACGTCGGGAAGAAAAGAGCCGTCTCCCGCACGTCTGGCGGTTGCAGCTCGGGCGCGGCCGCCCGCCGCGTGGTGCTCATACTCTTCGGCGCTCATTTCGTCTTGGAGGCGTTCCGCGTCGCCGGTTGACATGAACGCCCCGTCCGTCCACCGAAAAGCGTTCCTAGCCCGCGCCCGGCCTCCTAGCGAGGAGATTTGACGCCGCGAGAGCGGACCCCGCATCGCGGACGCGAACCTCTCGAATGCCCGGCCAATCTCGACGCTCTGCTTGTACTTCGCGACAAGGTAGCCGCCCAGAAGCTCGGCGATTGCCTGCCTTCGCTCTCGTTCGGCTTCCGCCGCTTCCGCCGCGGGGCTCTGCTCAAGCTCGGGCTCCCGTGCGACGGCGGGTAGCAGCGTGTTCGCATCTCGCGCTGGACTACTGCTGTCAGTGCGCTCAATGCGCCGTAGCAGTCGCGCGACACGCGCTTTTAGCTGCTGGAAGAGAGCCAGCATGGTTTTCGATCCTAGGCCCGGAGAGGAAGCCCGTAAAGTTCTTGCTTGTGCTTGTGAAAGTCGCCTCTTGGACCCGATTGCAACGCGTGACGGCGTTGCGGCTGGAACGAAAGCGCTACGCCAGCGGTTGGTTTAGCGCCGCGCGGCTGGCCGGGAAGCGCTGCGGACGCGCCGCCGTGGCTCGCTCGACTCAAACCCTCGAAGCGCTCAAATCGCGGCCTCGATTGTCACTACATTGGCCCGCGCCGATCCGCTTCCGGGCAGCGTGCCCGATGTTTGCGGCGAGTGCCAACAAAGTGCCAACAAACTACACCCTTCTTTCGCCTGTTTTAGTCGCGCGGCCCTTGAAAATGCTTGGGTTTTTTGGTCATCAATGTTCGACTCCTTCCCCCCTCCGCCAGACTGGAGGCGTGGAGGGGGCGGAAGCGGCTGTCCGCCGCCTCTCTTTTGGAGGTAGGGGGTGCCGCAGCGGGTCTCGGGTCCATTCTTGAACGGCCCTGGAATGGCGGCAGTGCCGCCGCGCGGCATTACCTGCTTGACAGGTGCTACGCTGCAGGAGGATGATCCCGCCGGTGTGATCAGGAGCTTCGGGGACCGCGCTGCGGAGCAGCTCTACAAGAACCGCGCAAGCGTCCGGTTTCAGGCCATCGCCAAGGTCGCCCTCCGCAAGCTCGACGCGCTCGATGCCGCGACGGACCTATGGCGCGATCTAGGGCTGCCCGGCAATCACCTCGAAAAGCTCAAAGGGGATCGCGCCGGCCAGCACAGCATCAAGGTCAACGACCAGTGGCGAGTCTGCTTTCGCTGGAAAAATGAGGACGCGCATGACGTGGAAATCGTTGACTATCATTGAACCCCAAGGTCCTGTTGGAGAAGAATGTTTATGCCTACTAACAAAAAGATTCCACCGACGCATCCCGGCGAAGTCTTACTGGAAGATATCATGAAGCCGCTGGGTCTCAGCGCCAACAAGATCGCGATGGCTATGCGCGTGCCGCTGAGCCGAGTGACGGAAATCATCGCCGGCGAGCGCGCCGTCACGGCCGACACGGCGCTGCGCCTCGCCCGCTGCTTCGGTACGACCGCGCAGTTCTGGCTCAATCTCCAAGCCAAGTACGATCTGGCGATGGCCGAGCATGAGAAGGCGGCAGAGATCGCGCGCGAGGTGCTGCCGCTGCGCGAAGCCGCATCGCGATAGGTTTCCGGTTTCCAGGCCCGGACAGTGGAAGTGGAGGAGAAAGGGGCCCGGTGGCTGCGTTTCTGGCCTCGGAGGCCGCCAGCGCCATGACCGGTCAGGTGATAAGCGTCGACGGCGGCTTCATGGTCTGAGCGCGGATTGCCGGCGTGGTGAGTCGGCAGTTCGCGGGATCGCATGCGCAAACAGAAGCAGGAACGTTTTTCCGCACCCTGCTAGTGAATGCTGCTCACCGGCGCGCGGGGGGCTCGCTCGGGATCGAGGGCTTCTGGATGGAATCGAGGAACCTGATGATCTTCTTGATCCGATTGTCCATGTCGCCTTCGCGCGAGCCCTTTGCGCTCCAGATCTCGGAGAAGCGCTGGCCCCACACCGGCATATCGTGCTCGCCATGGGCCGTGACGTGATCGCGTCCGTCGATGTATCGGGCGATCTGGCCGGCCGGAAGCGGCGTACCGAACCGATCGCCTAGCTTGGTCAGGTCACCGGGCTGCTCCGTCAGCGCCCGAGCAACCGGCCCGCGCCCCTCGCCGGCGATGCCGTGGCACGAAGCGCAGTAGCGCGTATAGAGGGTCCGGCCCTCGGCGAGGTCGTCGGCAAAAGCTCTAGCAGGTTGCGGAAAAACGGATGATTACCATGGCGGGATGTGCTTTCGAGAGTGTTGGCATGGCGTGTGAGGGCGTCGATTGAGGTTCAGTTGGTCAAGTGCCCCGGCTCTCCACCCGATTGCGGATGGCTCAGGGAGCTGCCAGCGCCAAATTGCGCATCCTGACCAGATTGTAGGCGGCCAGCGCGAAGGTGAATATCCAACCGACCCGAGCGACTCCGCGGTGGCGCGCCTTGCGCAGGCCGGCGACAGTTTTGAGCCAGCCGAAGATCTCCTCGATGCGTTTACGCTTGTGCTGGCTGATCAGATAGCCGGGATGACGAGTGGTCCTTTCATCAATGATAGTGGACGGCTTGCAGGCAAGGTGCGGGGTGACCTGGTGATCACGCAACTCCTGAACAAGTTCTTTGCGGTCGTAGCCCTTGTCGGCTCCCAGGGTTACTCGATGCGAGCCTGGGATTTTTTCCACCATCGCGATGGCCGCCTCCGGTTCGGCGCGGCCGGTGGCCTGGGTTACGCAGCCTTGGACCGCAATGCCGTTGCGGTTCTCCATCAGCACGTGTCCGGCGTAGCTGAGCTTGGCCTCCTTGCCTGCACCCTTGCGGGCCAGGCGGGCCTCGGGATCGGTGGTCGATTGGTGAGTGGCGTTGCTGCGCCGCTCACCGTGGAAGTCGACGCTGGGGTTGCCCGGATCGTCCGGCGGAGTCTTTGGGTCAGCGCCTTTGCGCTTGAAGCTCTTGTGGCTGGCCCAGGCCTCGATCAGCGTGCCGTCGACCGTGAAATGCTCGTCCGAAAGCAGGCTTTGGGCGCGGGCCTGGTCAACCACCGCGATGAAAAACCCCTCCGCCACCTCGCCCTCAAGCAGCCGCTCGCGGTTTTTGGTGAACACGGTCACGTCCCACACCGGGTCATCGATGCTCAGTCCGACGAACCAGCGGAACAGGAAATTGTAGTCGAGCTGCTCCATCAACAGCCGCTCACTGCGCACCGTGTACAGCACCTGCAGCAAAAGCGCGCGCAGAAGCTTCTCCGGCGCGATCGAGGGACGCCCGCTGCTGGCGTAAATCGCATCGAAGCTCGGCCCCAACTTTTCGAGCGCCACATCCGCCATCGCTCGGATCGCTCGCAGCGGATGGTCTTGGGGCACCCGCTGCTCGGCCGATATGTAGCTGAACATCGCAGACTGCTGGCGATCCGTCCCGCGCATCCTCACACCCTCCTCACACCACCATCGCTGGCTACTCTACATGAGAATCGAATGGGAAACGATCGTTTTTCCGCATCCTGCTAGTGTCCTGAGTTTGAAAGTCGTTTACAAAGCGCTCAGCGAAAGCCGTGCTCCGTCATCCTGAGCGGAGGCTGCCGGAGTCGAAGGATCTCGCGCGGTCCTCCGCGCGTCACGTCCGTGCGTGGAAGGAACGCGCCACGGCGCGAGATCCTTCGCTTCGCTCAGGATGACGGGCAAAAAGGGGCTTCAAGTGGTCCCACTTTTACTAAGTGAACCTCAGCGCACTAGATATAACGCTTGGTTTGCGGCCAGAACTGATTCAGCGGGGCTTTCGGGTCGCGACAGATGAACACCGGGACATGTTCGCCCGGCATCGAATATTTGGTGCCGACCGTCGCGACGCGATCCACGCGGCCGAACGCCTTGCGATAGTCTTTTGCCGCGCCGTTGATCGCGATCAGGACTTTGACGTCGTGCTTGGGCGGACCCCAAATGTAGTATGACATGTGCCCGCTGACCGCCTTCGGCAGGCCATAACGAGGGCCGAAGAAGTCGATCGCGGCGGCCTCACCGTAATCGACCGCAAAGATTGCCGCTTCGCGCTGCTCCTCGGGAGCCAGACTATGATAAACGTGCGCAACCGTTGCCGTCATCTCGGCCCATCCGAACATGTCGGCATAAAGTTGGGGCAAGTCCGTGGTCGCGAACGTTTCGGTCTTCGGCCCCTTGATGCCGCTGAGCGCCTTGTAGTGGATGAAAGAATCGACCGGCAGCACAGGGAGCGCATTTGGCGCGATGATGATTCCGCCAATCAGCACAACGGCGGGAAGCGCGTAGCGAACTATCGGCCGCAAGACGCGCAGCCTGATGCCTTCCAGGAAGACCGCGCCGCCCGCAAAAACTATCGGATAGATCGGCGCGATGTAGTACACCTTGCCTTTGAGAGCGACGAACCCGACCCAGAGCAGGAGGTAAGCGAGCCCGAACGCGCGAAATTTCCGGCCCCGCTCGCCGAACAAGAAGAAATACAAACCGCTCAACCAGATCGGTAACGAGAGCGGATTGGCGATCAATACCTGCGCGGCGAAAAAACTCAGGATCGTGACCGGCGCGTTCTTATTGCTCGCCTTTACGTTCGCCAGTTCCTCGAGCATCGGAAAATGATGTAGCCACTGCCAGATCGCAGTCGGCATCGCAATCAGCAGCGCCACCAGGCCGCCAAGCATAAAGTACCGGCTGGACATCACCCGGCGCTGCGGTGTGAGCATCAGTGCGCCGAGCACAGAGGCGGCGAAGAATACGATCGATTCCTTGTTCTCCAACCCCAATCCGGCGAGAAGCCCGAAGACCAGCCACCATCGCAAATCACCGCCCTTGAGAATTCGGACCAGCACCCACGCGCATCCCATCCAGAAAATCGGATCGAACGCGTTCATCGTGAGGATAGTGTCCGTGCCGAGGAAGATCGGAGCGGTCAGCACGGCCAGCATCGCGAGCGATTGCGCGAACCGTCCGCCGCCGACTTCCCACGCGAGGATTCCCGCCAGCGCCATCGTGGCGCCGCCGGCGAGCGCGGGAAAGAATCGAATCGAGAACAGGGAATCGCCCATCGTGGCGCGGCTCAGCCTCGCGATCGCCGCCACCATCGGAGGAAGGTCGACATAGCCCCACGAGAGATGCTGACCACATGCGATGAAGTAGAGCTCGTCGCGGAAATATCCGTACCGGCTATTGGTCAGGAAATGGATCAGGATGGTCGCGCCCGCAAAAGCCGCAACGATCCGCCAATCAGGTTGCGAGGTCGGCGCTGAAGCATTTTGACTGCGCATTCAAAATCCTGCTGCGGCGCTTGCGGCACTCATAGCAGGCGGCGGAAAAAGTTTCCGCAGCCTGTCGGTCCTGAGACGGTCGATTAGTTCCATCTCCAGGCAAGCAAGTACTGGGCCGCGAGGATTACCGCGAATCCCACGCGCAAGCGCCGGATCGCTTGGCGCGACTCGTCAATGCTGTCCGCAATCGGGGCGGGGCTGAGGTTCATGCGCCTTGTCGGTCAGAAAATTTCAGGGCTTGCCGAGTCGCTGGATCAGCGACTCCAGCGCATCCACCTCGCCCCGCACTCAGAACGGAACCCCGGCCACGTCGGCGAGCAGCACCATCCCGGCCTCGATCGTCGCAAGCCGCGCTATAGTGGGGCTCATAGGGCCAGTCCGGCAGATCGGCAAAACGCTCATCCGGTGTGCACCCGGAGGGTTAGAAGGTTTGCCGAGGCTTGGCGGGTGGGCCTCAAGCGGCCAAAAATCCCTCCAGCCTCTGGCGAATGATCGTCTCAGCCTGGGCCATAATGCGGTCGATCAGTTCTTGGCATGACGGTATGTCGTGAATGAGGCCGGCAACCATGCCGCAGGACCAAGCGCCCGCATTCACCTCACCTTCGCTCATGATGCGGGGATAAACGCCGCCAACCTCCTTGATGATATCTTCGAATTTCAGGTTGGCACCCAATGACCGTTCTTTCTCAAGAATGCGATCCACCGCCGGATTCGCCAGTACCCGCTCCGTATTTCGCAACGGGCGCATGATCAGCCGGGTATCGAGTTCCGAAGCCGCGAGAATGGCCTTTTTGACGTTGTCGTGAACCGGGGCCTCCTTGGTGGCAATGAAGCGGGTGCCCATGTTCATTCCATCAGCGCCCAATGCCAGAGCGGCCACCAAGGATCGGCCATCTGCCATACCGCCAGAAGCAACCAAGGGGATCTTCAATTCCTCTGCGGCGCGCGGCAGCAGGATCATATTTGGGATGTCGTCTTCGCCGGGATGCCCGCCGCATTCAAAGCCATCGACGCTCACCGCATCACACCCAATCGCTTCCGCCTTTAGCGAGTGGCGCACAGAAGTGCATTTGTGGATGACCCTGACGCCGGCTTCCTTGAGCGCGGGCAGCCACCTCTGCGGATTATTGCCCGCGGTTTCAACGATTTTCACGCCGCCATCGATGATGGCCTTCACATAACCCGGATAATCCGGCTGACTAATGACGGGCAGCAATGTCAGGTTCACGCCGAATGGCTTGTCGGTCATCTTGTGACAGCGGGCAATTTCCCGTGCCAAATCGGCAGGCGTTCGCTGGGTCAGGCCTGTGATGATTCCAAGCCCGCCCGCATTCGAGACGGCTGCCGCCAGTTCGGCAAGGCCAACAAAATGCATGCCCCCTTGGATGATCGGATGCTTGATACCGAAGAGTTCTGTAATGCGCGTCTTCATTGGCCCTGACTAGCACCGGCACCAAGCGGTTTGCAAACGGGAAGTTCGGGCTCGGTTTTGAGTCCAAGGGGTTTTCCACCGGCCCCGCAACGGGCCAGTTCTGCCTCGCGTTGGCATAAAGCACGCGAAACTGACGCTTTCCCGACCGAGTTCTCGGTCAATGCTGTCCGCAATCGTGGCGGGGCTGCGGTTCATGCCCCTTGTCGGTCAGAAAAATTCAGGGCTGCGGCTGCTGCCGGCCGCTCTTGCCGAGTCGCTGGATCAGCGACTCCAGCGCATCCAGGTCGACCGGCTTCAGCAGATGCGCATCGAAGCCCGCGGCCGCGGAGCGCCGGCGATCGATCTCCTGGCCGTAGCCGGTGACCGCCACCAGCCACATGCGGCGCCGCTTCGGATCCTCGCCAAAGCGGCGGGCCAGTTCGTAGCCGTCCATCATCGGCATGCTGATGTCGAGCACGGCGATGTCGGGTGAGAACTCGCCGGCCGCGCGCAGCGCCGCCGCTCCGTCGTTTGCGATTCGCGTGCGATGGCCTTTGGTTTCGAGCCATCCGGCCAGCATCTCGGCGGCGTCGCAGTTGTCGTCTACCACCAGCACGCGATACTCGGCGCGACGGTCGTCACTCGCCATAGGTGGCTCCGCCGCGCTTGGCGCCGCGGGCGCGGCTTGTCGCGCCGCCGCCGCGGGCAGCCTGACGACGAACTCGCTGCCCCGCCCCCTGCCTTCGCTGAAGGCCGTCACCGTGCCGCCGTGCATCGCGACCAGGCTCTTTACGATACTCAACCCCAGGCCGAGGCCGCCCTGCGATCGGTCCACGGTCCGGCGATCCTGCATGAACAGATCGAACACCTTGTTCAACATCGCGGGCTCGATGCCGATGCCGGTGTCGCGCACGCGAAGCACCGCCTCGCCGCGCTCCCGCTCGGCGATGACGGTGATGCGTCCCCCCGATTCGGTGTACTTGGCGGCGTTGGTGAGCAGGTTGGAGATCACCTGCGCGAGCCGCGTCGGGTCGGCCTCGACGGTCAGCCCGTGGCGTGGAACCTCGACCGAGAGGTCTTGCTTACGCGGTTCGAGGAGCGGGCCGGCGATCTCGATCGCCTTGGCCACCGCATCGGCGATCTCGACGGGCTCCTTCTTGAGTTCGATCTTGCCGCTCGTGACTCGCGACACGTCGAGCAGGTCGTCCACCAGACGCACCAGGTGTCTTACCTGGCGCTCGATGATGGTCAGTTCGCGCTCTTGCGGATGCTCCTCGCGGGTGCGCATCAGGCCGGCCGCGAGCAGAATCGGGGTAAGCGGATTACGCAGCTCGTGGCCCAGCATCGCCAGAAATTCATCCTTGGCCCGGTTGGCGGACTCCGCGTCCGCGCGCGCTGCCCGCTCCCGCTCGAGCGCCGCCACGCGTTGCGCCATGATCCGCTCCCGGTCCGAGAGCAACGCCGACATCGGCAGTGTCATCACCGACATAACGGCCGTGAAAGCCCGCAACATTAGCAGCGATTCGACAGCGCCCGCGGGCGCGAACGGACCAAACCCCCGTGCCGTGCCCCAGCCCGCGATGGCCGCCAGCAAGGCAACCGCCGAGGCTGCCTCCCACTGCTCGAATCGGAATGCGGTCCAGACCAGCGCAGGGATGCACAAGAACATGACGGGAGTTCCCGGCGCAAGCATCCCGCCAAAGACCAAGAAGTCGATACCTACCATCGACAGCAGCAGCGATGCGGCTTCGATCGGACGGCGGCGGATGGCCGACCATGGATGGCTCTCGCGCCACAGCACCAGGATGGGAGTGACGATCAGCCCGCCGCTTGCATCGCCCACCCACCAGGTCAGCCAGATCGGGGCGTAGTCGGCCCATCTCGCGTACCCACCAAGCGCCAGGCTCGTTACTCCCACGCTCGCGCTCACCGTTGTGCTCGCCAGGCAGGCAAGGACGGCGAACTTGAAGATGTTCCGGGCGGTGTCGAACACCTTGAGCCCGCCGGCAAACCGCATCACGAGCCAGGCGCCGATCAGCCCCTCGAGCGTGTTTCCCGTCGCGATTCCGAGGCAGGTCGCAATCGAGCCCGCAGTCGTCGCGTTGACCAGGAACGCGCCGATGAAGATCCCAGGCCAGACCCGGTAGCCGAGTATCAACAGGGCGGCGAAGGCGATCCCGGTCGGAGGCCATGTCTGTATCGCGCTTGGATGAATAGAAGCGAAACGCAGGCCGGCCTTGCCGGCGATGAAGTACGCCACGGCCAACCCGACCACCATCCATAGGGTTGTGGCGCGCGATTCGCCGGCGGTTCCTGGCCGATCGATTCGACTTGGAATCGAAGCGCTGGTTTCGGGTCCGTTTCGCTCGTCGAGCTTGAAGCTCACCAATCGCCGCTCCGTGTGTGGCGGCAGACTAGGCAGCGCCGCAAGAGGTCTCCCATAGGGCTGCTTCCGAGTAAACCTGCGCTCGCGAAAAAGTCAAGAAAAGAGAATGTGCCTCATACATCACGTAGTCTTCATTTGCGGCCATACCGACAAACAGGAAGCGCCGCGAGTCGCGGTCGCGGGCTGATCGGATACGATTCCAACCGCTCTTTGGAGCGGCCACCGCTTCGGAAGATGGAAGCGGTAAAGTTGTCTCTGGCGACAAGCCGACAGGCAGGACACAATGCGGAACGCCGCCGGCGATCGACCGATTACGGCCGGGGCAAGCGAGGACGCCAGTGGAATATCGCAATCTGGGAGACTCGGGACTCAAGGTTTCGGCGGTCGGACTGGGCTGCAACAACTTCGCCATGAAGTGCGACGCGGAACTGACCCGCGCCATCGTCCATCGCGCACTCGATGAGGGCGTCAATTTCTTCGACACCGCCGATATCTACGGCAACCGCGGCGGCTCGGAGGAATTGCTCGGCAGGGCGCTGGGCAACCGCCGCCGCGATGCGATCGTGGCAACCAAGTTCGGGATGGCGATGGGAGACGGGCCGTTTCTGCGCGGCGGGTCGCGCCGCTACATCTTCGCCGCGGCGGAGGCCAGCCTCAAACGCCTGGGCAGCGATTACATCGACCTCTATCAGATTCACCAGCCCGATCCCGAAACGCCCCAGTATGAGACGCTCGCGGCGCTCGGCGACTTGGTCCGCGCCGGCAAGGTCCGCTACATCGGATGCAGCAACTTTGCCGCCTGGCAGATGGTGGACGCGATTTGGCTCTCGCGCGCCAATCGCATGCCCGCGTACATTTCCGCGCAGAACCAGTACGACCTGCTCGACCGGCGGGTCGAACGCGAGCTGACGCCGGCGTGCCGCCGGTTCGGAGTCGGAATCCTTCCCTACTTCCCGCTTGCCAGCGGATTCCTGACCGGCAAGTACCGCCGCGGCGCCGAGCCCCCGACGGGCGCGCGGCTTACGCTCGTGCAGCGACTGGCTCAGCAGGTGATGACCGAGGCGAACTACGCGACGGTCGAGCGGCTGGAGGAATTCGCGCGCAGCCGGGGGCACACGATTCTGGAACTCGCAGTAGGATGGCTCGCCGAGCAGCCGCAGGTTCCGAGCGTGATCTCCGGCGCCACCAGCCCCGAGCAGGTCAGCGAAAACGTGAAGGCCGCCAACTGGAAGCTGAGCCCGGAAGAGCGCGGTGAAGTGGACAAGCTCAGCCTGGGAAGTAGAGAGGAGAAGCGATAAGCGATCCGGTCCCCGGCACATGGCGGCTTTGCTCGATATCGCGCCAACGGCGCGAAGCATTCCAGCCCAGGGCAACGCCCCATAAGCGCTAACTTAACAGCTTTCCATGGATGTCAGTGGGGCGGGCGTCCCTCAGTAGTGCGGGCGTCCCTCAGTGGGAGCATGGGACAGCGCGCCGCGACCTCCGCCCCGGCCTGCGCCTGACCGAATTCGCCTCCCGGACCTCGATCACCTTCCACATCGCTGCGCACCGCCGTCATCGACCGCATCCTCATAACGGCGGCGTCGTCCGGGCGGATGAAACGCGCATCAGCCCGATGGGGAAGTGTCTTTGGCAACAGCCCCGAGAGTGCCGGATCACCGTCTGGTTCGGCAAACTTGCGAGCAGTATCTTGGGTGTACGGGGCCGTCGCCCGGCGGGGGCAGGCGGTTCGCAATTGCGCGCTCAATTCGAGGCCGGTACAAGCGAAATGAACCAAGGGAAGGAAGGAAAGGGCCTCTCACTGATTTCCATCTCGATTGACTTGGGCGGTTCGACCGCCACAAAACAGGCCATCGTTGAAAATTCGACCGGCGATCGTGAACATCGAGCGGAGTTGTATGAGCGGTATTTGAGATTGCTGTCCACTGTAGAAGCAACGTTCTATTTCCTAATTCGCCATGAGCCGGACCTCGATCTCGCAAGGCTGTTTCTCGTGAAAAGCATCGGCGATGAGTTCTGGTGGGTGTATCCCGTAGACAGGCAAGACGAAGTCTCGCTACGAAGGACGGCTGCGGCGCTGATCGAGGTGCTGCTTGCGACCATGGAGAAGTCACATGGCTTGGCCGTTCCCTCGCGGCAGCTCACGCCCGAGGAAGAGCTTGACGTAAACCTCGATGTTCAATGGACGAGATTCGATTTGCCCCTAAAAGGCTGCGTCGATCTCTTGGATGACGCCACGGAACTCAACCTCAAGCGATTCGAAATCCTAAAAGACCAAATCGCCGCACTGGCGCAAGAGATCGAAAACGATCCTGAACGGCGCAACGAACTCATTGCCAAGCTATACAATAATCTCAACTTGGGCAGCACTGAGATGCACGGCACCAAGCTTAGATCAGCGATAAGGACAGACTATGTCGGCCTGGAAGTTGATCGCTTTTTCCGGATCGCCAAGTTCTGTAAGCCCCGTATGCTTGCGGTCGGCAATACGCTTTTGCACGCACTGGATCACGAGATCGAACCTATCGACGACACTCACGCTCACCTTGGCGTCAAAGTGCTGACCCACCGTGTTCCGCATAAGGGCGGAGGCGGTTGGACGGCCAACCGCAAACATATCATCAGCCAAGCTCTGAAGGCCGATGACCTTAAAGGCATTGGAGAACCCTACATTCTCCATCATGTTTTCGGTCTCGGCAGCCTGGGCGGCGCAGCGTTCATGCCCTTGGCCGGGACAATTACGCTGATGGAGGCCACGAGAGCGTTTCTGGGAGAGAACGCTTTCTATGCTATTCCGCCGGAAAAGCGGCTCGTGTAAGGCAACCCTGTTCGCACCGGCTATATACAGGCCCGAGAACAGCAGCGCCCGGCAACGACGCGTAGCCCAAGAGGTTGAATGTGGACCTTGCGAAAATAGTCGCGGATCCTTCTGAGGCGGCTAGGTGAGAAAATCCCATTGTGGCCAAGGAAAAACAATCGAAACGTGAGATGGCTTGTTCTGAGTCCGAATCGATAAACCCAACCGCACCCCCGGACACCATCGCCGCGGCGTTAAAGCGGATAACCGACAAATACAAGCTCAACCGCGCCGACAGCATCGCCGTAATTATTGACCATTGCATAAATAATAGAAACTCAGGGTGAAAAAAGAGGCGGCAGGTCGGATTCCAGGACGAAGCTGCGCAGGAGCTGGGAGGAGCGCCGGGCCCGGCGGGCGAGTTGGCTGAGGTCGTCGAGCAACTGATCGATGCTGAGCGGACAGCCGTTAGCGAGTTGAGTCTTGAAGTGGTTCCAGACCTGCTCATCGGGGTTGAGCTCGGGCGCGTAGGCGGGAAAGCGCTCGACCATGAGGCGCGGATGGCGGGCCAGGACTTGGCTGACGGCGGGCCCGCGGTGAATTGGGCCGCCGTCCCACAGCAGCATGATGGGTCCGCGCAGTTGGCGCAGCAGCAGGCGCAAAAAGGCGGCGACCTCGAACTGGGTGAGATTGACGAAGTGGAAGTGGCAGTAAAGCCCGAGGCGATGGCGCACGGGACTCACGGTCACCGCGGAGATGGCCGAAATCTTATCGCGCGCGTAGCGGTGGACGAGCATCGGGGTCTGGCCGCACGGCGCCCAGGTGCGGCGCACGCTGGGAACCAAGAGGAAGCCGCTTTCGTCCAGGAACGCCAGATGCGCGCTCAGGCGCCGGGCTTTTTTTTAATCCCGACCCACCGGTAACGCTTCCAATGGGTGATGGCCGCCGCATTGCGCTCCAGCGCCCGCCGTTCAGGCTTCTGATAGCTCCAGCCCAGTTGCGCCAGGATGCGGCTCACCTGCGCCGGGTGATAGCCGACCCTGAACTCGCGCTCGATGAGCGCGGCGATCCGCCGCGTGGTCCAGAGATCGTTGGGGTAGCCGTAACCGCGGGCGCCCAGGGCCAGCAGCCTGGGCAGGCGCTGGCGTTGCCGGGGGGTCAGTCTGGGCGGCCGTCCCGGGGTCGGCCTGGCTTGAAGCCCCGCCTCTCCGCGCCGGCGCCAGGTCTCCCGCCACTGCCAGACCGCGCTCACCGCCGCGCCCACCATCCGTGCCGCCGTCGACAGCGAATGGCCGGCTTGCAACAGCCGCACCGCACGCCGCCGACGCCGCTCCAACTCCGCCGCACTTCCCACTGGCCTCATGAAGCCAGCGTAGCACAACTGAGTATTCCTTTCAATTATTTATGCAACGTTCAATAAACTGTACGAGCAGATCAAATTGGCAATTGGAAAATCCGACAAGCTCTTGCTGATTCTGTCGGTTCACAGTATGGCCAGCCAGTGGGTTAACACGGAGGTCGCGGAGGGTCGCCGGTTGGAAGTGATGGAGAAGCGCCGGCGGTTCTTTCCAATTCGTCTATGTGATTACAGTACTCTCATGAACTGGCAATGCTTCGACGGAGACACTGGAAAGGACCTGGCGCGCGAAATCCGAGAATACTATATTCCCGACTTCAGCATGTGGGACACAGACAAACGCACTTACGCTATCGAGTTCGGAAAGCTTTTGCGAGATCTGGGTGTGATTCGCGCAACTCCGCCTGATCAAACTGCCCGCGCGCGGGGTCATCGACGCAAAAAGCAGCCGTAATTCCAGCCGCCAAAGGTTAATTCGGGTTTAATCCCGCATCGCTGGCATGCGAACCATAGGCGTTCGAGCGACGTGTCGACCTTCTGGTCGCTCGTCGTGAATCGCATCGGTTCGTGGCAGCGGATGCGGCTTCAGGGTTCGGGTCATGGCTCGGCGGAAATTGTAGACTCTAACTTGTGGCAAGGGAAGGCCACCGTCCGCCCCGACGCGCTGATGCTCGCGGGATGCTGAAGCGCACCGACTGGCGGGCGCTACGGCGGAGCGCAGACGACACCAGCGAGCCGATTCAATTGGAGCTACTGTTTCCAAAGCCACCAAGTTCCGGACCGAATGGTTTAAGGACGACTGCAAACGATAGCGGCCCAAAAGGCAGATCGGGGTCCGCAAAGATTTGACCCGTAAGGACGATATCCTCGGCCTTATGTATTTCCGGAAGCACCATGCTCGTATATAGGGCCACGATCGTTTCCGGACCCGCCTCGCTCGTTGTATAGATTTCCCAGCGCGCGGTGCTCGCATTGCCACTGGTATCCCATTTCAATTCCGCGAGAAGTATTTCGTGCGTTTCGCCTTTGGCGATTTTTATTCGAACTGAGGTCGTCTGCTCCCACTTACAGAAAAGGCGCGAATGCCGAGCCGCACTGACCGGCCCATGTATGTCGAAGGTGCCGTAAAATTCTGCCTGCGCGTCCCGATTTGATACTAGCAAATGAACTTGATGGCGGCTGTCATCCCACCTAAGGACGGGGCCCATAATGTCGCGGACACCAGACGAGCGCTTGGCCTCTTCAAGTTCTGCTTTGAGCTTCGCCACTTCCTGATGAGGTTCCGGAGCACCGGTCTTTTCAGCTTGTTCCTCCAGGCGTTCCAATGAGCGCCGAACAACCTTCCCCTGTCCGAGCAAAATCCCTTCGTTCTTTGCAAGTTGCAGTCGCTGCTCTGCGATTTCAGCACTTTGACTATCTAGCAGGATGCGGAAAAACGATCGTTTCCCATTCGATTCTCATGTAGAGTAGCCAGCGATGGTGGTGTGAGGAGGGTGTGAGGATGCGCGGGACGGATCGCCAGCAGTCTGCGATGTTCAGCTACATATCGGCCGAGCAGCGGGTGCCCCAAGACCATCCGCTGCGAGCGATCCGAGCGATGGCGGATGTGGCGCTTGAAAAGTTGGGGCCGAGCTTCGATGCGATTTACGCCAGCAGCGGGCGTCCCTCGATCGCGCCGGAGAAGCTTCTGCGCGCGCTTTTGCTGCAGGTGCTGTACACGGTGCGCAGTGAGCGGCTGTTGATGGAGCAGCTCGACTACAATTTCCTGTTCCGCTGGTTCGTCGGACTGAGCATCGATGACCCGGTGTGGGACGTGACCGTGTTCACCAAAAACCGCGAGCGGCTGCTTGAGGGCGAGGTGGCGGAGGGGTTTTTCATCGCGGTGGTTGACCAGGCCCGCGCCCAAAGCCTGCTTTCGGACGAGCATTTCACGGTCGACGGCACGCTGATCGAGGCCTGGGCCAGCCACAAGAGCTTCAAGCGCAAAGGCGCTGACCCAAAGACTCCGCCGGACGATCCGGGCAACCCCAGCGTCGACTTCCACGGTGAGCGGCGCAGCAACGCCACTCACCAATCGACCACCGATCCCGAGGCCCGCCTGGCCCGCAAGGGTGCAGGCAAGGAGGCCAAGCTCAGCTACGCCGGACACGTGCTGATGGAGAACCGCAACGGCATTGCGGTCCAAGGCTGCGTAACCCAGGCCACCGGCCGCGCCGAACCGGAGGCGGCCATCGCGATGGTGGAAAAAATCCCAGGCTCGCATCGAGTAACCCTGGGAGCCGACAAGGGCTACGACCGCAAAGAACTTGTTCAGGAGTTGCGTGATCACCAGGTCACCCCGCACCTTGCCTGCAAGCCGTCCACTATCATTGATGAAAGGACCACTCGTCATCCCGGCTATCTGATCAGCCAGCACAAGCGTAAACGCATCGAGGAGATCTTCGGCTGGCTCAAAACTGTCGCCGGCCTGCGCAAGGCGCGCCACCGCGGAGTCGCTCGGGTCGGTTGGATATTCACCTTCGCGCTGGCCGCCTACAATCTGGTCAGGATGCGCAATTTGGCGCTGGCAGCTCCCTGAGCCATCCGCAATCGGGTGGAGAGCCGGGGCACTTGACCAACTGAACCTCAATCGACGCCCTCACACGCCATGCCAACACTCTCGAAAGCACATCCCGCCATGGTAATCATCCGTTTTTCCGCAACCTGCTAGGGCGCCGAGTCTGAAGTTAACTTATTGATTCCTGCACAAGTTAGTGACACAGAATTCTGCTCCGGCGCGGCTGCTTCTGCCATTCCCGCGTGCGTGTCCGGCGCGCGCGAGGAATCCCGGGCTCTTTTAGTGGCGCGGGCGTCCCTGCCCGCGATTTCTGTGGCGGGCGGGCAGTCGCCCACCGGCGCGGGGAGGCTGGCGCTCACAGGTTGAGCCGCACGACAGTGGCGCCGGCGCCGCCTTGATGCGGGGGTGATGAAGGAGACCGGGAGGTTGGCTGCAACTCTCACCGGAACGCCGCAAGGCGGAGTCATCTCGCCCCTCCTCGCCAACATCTATCTGTCGGCGCTGGACCGGCACTTCGAGCAACAATGCGCCTTTCTTCTTTCAGGGATGGCCCTGGCCATGCTGCGCGCAGGCCATGTTTGGCTGCATAAGTTTCAGGGTCCCTGCCTTGAACGCTGCGAGAGTCTCCGCGACCGTCGCGTGCTGCGAGACGTAGACACGGATGTTTGCGGTGATGAGCTTGTTGAGAGCGCCCATCCCGATCGCGCCCACGACCATAGCGTCGACGCGTTCGCCCTCCAACGATGCGAGCGGCGTGCACATGCCGTGGCGGTGGCTGTGGTTCCGGTTGAGGATCGCTCGGCAGCTTCCGCTGTCGAGGTCCACGATTATGAACGCCGGGGCCGAACCGAAGTGAGCGCAGACCGGGCTTTGAAGGCCTTGGTCCTCGTCGATTGGAATGCAGATGTTCATGCCTACTACTCTCCTTTCACGGCTCTTCGCCGTCGTCGCGTGTGCCACAACACCGGCGCCCCTCCGTTTTGCATGGAGGCCGCCCTCGATACCCAGTGCCTTTCCATACACCAGCGCATCCACCCGCTTCCCGGGCTGTTACCTGGCAGGTGCAGCGCTGGCGGAGCTGAGGATCTCGTCGATTTTGGCCAGAAGCTGCGCGCGGTCGGGCGGCTTATCGAAATAAGCGACCGGAGGGTAAACCTGCCGGCGCGTTTCGATGAAGCGCTTGAACTCGTGCGATATGCCGGTGACGATGATAACCGGGATGCCGGCCGTCGCCGGGTCATTCTGGAGATCGCGAAACATCCGCACTCCCGATTCCTCGGGCATCGAAATGTCGAGCGTAATAAGGTCGGGATGCTGCGACTTCGCCTTTTCGAAACCTTCCTGCCCGTTGCCCGCAGAGATCACTCCAAGCCCGTGGTCCGCGAACAGGGCGCTTAGGTAGGCTACCTCATCGGGTTCATCTTCAACGATCAGAATTCTTTTTTGTTCAGCCATGGGTCTCCCTCTTCTACTTCTTATGCAAGGCGTCTAAAGCTCGTTGCAGGGCGTCGCGGTCGGCACCGGATAAGGCGCGGTCGAGCGCGCGGCGCAAGTCATCCGGCTCGGGCTCGGGTGCTTCAGGACTCTCTATACCGAGCAGCTTCCGTACAGCAGATACATAAGAGGCCGGGCGCACCGGCTTTTCGAGATACACGCCGGGTCCGGACATCGTCATTTCCTCAAAGTCCGCTTTACCCACTTCGTCGCGCGCGTGTCCGGTGACGATCAGAACAGGGATCTTCGAGAGTTTCCTGTCCTTCTGTAACTCTCGATAGAACTTCGCGCCCGAGTGTCGGGGCATCACGAGGTCCAGCGAGATAAGGTCCGGCGGATCGCGCTTGACCATCTCCAACGCCTCCAGACCGTCGGCCGCCGTTTCGACTGCAAAGTCGGTGTCCTCGAGCGCGCTCTTCAGGTAGTTGCGGACATCGGGTTCATCGTCGACGACCAGCACGCGCTTGTGCGTTTTGTCAGTCATGGCTTCACCCCTGACTTGCAGTCTTTTTTGCAGCCGCCGCGAGCGTGTCCAGACGCGTCCGCGGCAGGCGGATGCGGAAGATCGATCCCTTATCGCTGGCTGAATCCATCTCCATCCGGCCTCCATGCTCCTGAACGATCTTGCGCGTCGTCAGAAGTCCGAGACCGGTGCCCTTGCCCCCCTTGGTGGTGAAGAAGGTCGTGAAAACCTTTGCCTTGATTTCCTGGTCCATGCCGGCACCGTTGTCGGCCACCTCGAAAACGAGTTCGCCGTTCTCCTCCCGGGTGCTCAGGATCACCTTTCCCCCGGGCTGCTCACGCAGCATCGCGGCGTCAATTCCGTTGGAGACCAGGTTGGTAAGACAGGTTTCGATCCCGCCGGGATCGAGCGGCGCCTCGCGGACGTTCTCCCCGGCTTCCAGCCGCAGTTCCACGCCCTGCCGTGCGGCCGTGTCCCGGTAGAGGTCCACGACGCCGCGCGCGAGGGCGTTCGGGTCGGTCGGCCGGAGATTCGGCAGTCGGCCCTTGGCGAAGCTGAGAAAGTCCTTCACCAAGGTGGTGGTTTTCTCAAAATTGCGCTGCAGCACTTGCCAGCCGTCCGTGATTCGGCCGGCGTCCCCTCGGCGCAGCCCCGTGTCGACCATGTACATCCCGCCTTCCAGCCCCATGAGCAGGTTTTTGATCGTATGGGCAAGGCCGGCGACGGTCTGCCCAACGGCGGCCAGCCGCTCGGCTTCCAGATTTTCCTCTTCCAGCCGCTTGATTTCGCGAAGATCCTGCATGAAGGCGGCGCGACCGAGCCGCTTGTGATGGCTTTTCAGTTCCACAGCCGAGAACCGGACCGGAATCTCCTCGCCATTGGCTGCGTGCAATCCCACCTCGAGCAGGCTTAAGTCCGCAGCGTTCGCTGTGCCATTTGCGAAGAAGTCCGCCGGCAGCATCTCTCGAAGCCGGTTGGCAGATGGCGGTTGTCTGGTTCCCCAGCCCAGCAGCGTGCGCGCGGCCGGGTTCATGATCTGCACGTCGCCGCGCGTGTTAACCGCCAGAATCCCGGTTGCCGAGTGGCGAACAAGGCTCGTATAGAAATCCTGCGCTTTTTTGAGATCCCCTTCGAGCGTGCGGACCTGGGTAATATCGGTGGCTATCTCGATAACGTGCGCAATTCCTTTGTCTGCGCGCGAGAGCGGCGACGTGGTGACGACATAGTATGCAGGCGAGCCGTCCTGATGGACGCCAACCTGGTTCGAGACATGCTCCGCACGATCCTCGAAGGTCAGCGCGGCGGGACAGTTCAGGCAGGGCTTCTTGCGCCGCTTGTAGAGTTCGTAGCAGCGGGCGTCTTCGGTCTCGCCGAAGGTCTCGCGGAACTTCTCGTTTGCCCGAATGACGCGGAAGTTCCGGTCGATCACCACCACATAGCAGGGCACGCGTTCGAACAACCGATCGTATTCCCGTTGCCATTGGCGGGTCTCGGTCAGATCGGTCGTCATTTCGATCACGTAATTGACGCGACCTTGGCCTTCCCTGAGCGGTGCCAAATGCACCACGTAATGGCAGGTCCGTCCGTGGCGGTCGATCCCGGTCTCGTCGGAGACCCGCACGCGCCCGTCTTCGAAGGTTGCCCGGGCGTGGCAGTTCGCGCAGGGCTCCGCCTGACCCTTATACGCCTCGTAGCACCGGCGGCCCCGCCAGGGGCCAAAGTGCTCTTCGAAATTCGGGTTGGCGGCAACCAGTTGAAAGTCGCGGTCGATCACTGCGACGTTGAACGGCACCAGTTCAAACATCCCGCGTGCGAGCAGGCTTTGGAGTTCGTTTTGCGCCGCTTGGTTCATTTGGAAATTGGAGGCAACAGGACACCTCTGCCAATGATCTCCGGCGGCCGCAAAGCGCCGGCATCGATCACGTTTCGCCTCCCCTTGTGGCACGTCGTGCAGCGGGCGAACTCGGGCTTTTTCTCCTCTTTCGCCACCATCTGCGCATGACAGCCGATGCAGAGCTCGTGCATCGCCTGCACGTAACCCACCGCGCGGTAATCTTTCACCTCGATGGAGCTGCCGGCCGGGATCAGGTTCTTGTGGCAGTCTTCACACCGTTTCGTATCCGCCGCGCTGCGCGTCTTGCCCCGGGCATGACATTCCCAGCAGGCCACGCGGCCCCCCGTAGGCGACGCATGCCAGTCGTGACGGAAGGCGTCCGTCGGCATGTACATGTCGCGGTGGCACTCGGAGCAGGCGGAATTCTGGTCCCTGGGCAGATTCATATGATGGCATTTCACGCATGACGCAGTGCCGCCGAGGGCCTTCTCCATCTTCTCATGAGGGAAAGAAACTCCGTTGCCGTTGAGGTCGCCGTCGATCCACAGCGTCTCTCCGCCTCGCGCCCGGGCGACGGGTTGCGGCGTAATGCCGCGGCTGGCAGCCGGCTGAGGCGGCAGCAATGCAAAGCCCACCGAGGCCGCGACTACAAAGGCCAGCGAGTACACCGTGCGGTGCGCCACGACCGGCACGCCCAACCAGGTCGTACCGACTTTGTCGAACTCCGGGAGCTTGAGCGGATCCGCCTCGGGATCGACGGGGCGCTGTTCCCAAACCCGGAAGCGCTCCACCATAAACAGGAACGCAAGCACCGCTCCCGAGACAACACCGGCAGTAATCGCGAACTCATTCAGCGAAGGCACATACATGTGACTGCCGCGTTGCAGTTGCGCCAGACCTCCGACATCGACGCGGTTCAATACGACGCCAAAGACACCCAGGCCTGCCGCTGTCCACTGACCGGCTCGCGTCCGGCGCACGCGCGCGACAGAGAGCATGCAAAGCGGGGCGATCGCCATGGCGGAGATTTCGAACCAAAACAGCAGCACCTGCCATTGCGGTCTGACGAGATAGGCCATCTGGCCGCGAAGCGCCAGGTCGCCAAATCGGATCGCGAGATAGGTCAGCAGCACCCATCGCGCGGCGCTGCCAAGCGAGGCCAGCACCTCCGTCTCCGGCTTGCGGCGGTAAAGGTAGGCCGTCGAATGGCTTTCGAACATGACCATCATGATTCCGAGGGCGATGGCCGAAACCAGGAAAAGCAAAGGAAGCATCGGCGAGTACCACAGCGGGTGCAGACGATAGGGCATTATCAGGAACAGCGACCCCAGTGAGGACTGGTGCAGCGTGGAAAGCCCAATGCCCGCAAGGACAAGCGGAAGACGAAACCTCAGAAGAAACCGCCGCACCCCGGCCAGCGCGCTGAAGTCTTCGGCCGGCACCGGAAAGAACTCCAGCGCCAGCACGGCCAGATACAGCATCACGCACCAGCCCACCTCGAACAGCGGCGAATGAGGGTTCCAGAAGACGACCATGTGCCAGATGTTCCATGGCAGGCCCAGATCGAAGAGAAGCCCGATGACGACTGCGACGTAGCCGAGAAAGGCCGTCAGCACCGCTGGGCGCACCACCGCGTGGAAGCGCTCGAGCCTGAAGATGTACACCGCGGCGGTCATGATGAAGCCGCCGGCGGCCAACGCGACGCCGCTCATCACGTCAAAGCCGATCCACAGGCCCCAAGGCGTGGCGTCGGAAAGGTTGGTCGTCGCTCCAAGGCCGTAAACGAAGCGCTCTACGCCCACCGCCGCGGCGATCCCCAGCACCACCCACAGAATAAACTTGAGCCTGTTAACCCTGCTCATCCGGCCCTTCCGACTGCCTCTTCATGCGCCGCCCGATGATCCAGCCCAACCCCGCCATCACCGCGACTACACCCGTAAAGGCGAAGGGCACCGCATCCATCGCAAGCGCCGTTAGGTCCGGCAAGGGCGTGCCCGCGGTCGGGATTCGCGGCGCGAGGAAGGAAAGGTCAACGTTCGAGATGTAGAGCACGGACGCCCCGCCGACCTCGTGCTCGCCCCATACCCTGTTGGCATAGAGAGCGGGATCGCGGTCGATGCGGCGATGGGCTTCGGCGAGAAGCGCATCGCGGTCGCCGAAAACAGTCGCCTTGGTCGGACACGCCTCCGTGCAAGCCGGCTGGCCACCTTTCAGGACGCGGTCATAGCAGAGAATGCACTTGCGAACGTAAGGGACAGGCTGATCCCAGGTGTAACGCGGGACGCCGTAGGGGCACGCCATCATGCAGTAACGGCAGCCCATGCACTTCGCGCTGTCATAGACCACCGGGCCGAGCGCGGTTTTCGAAAGCGCGCCCACCGGACACGCCGAAACGCACGCCGGCTCAAGACAATGACGGCATTGCTTGCGGACGAAGGTCCGCTTCGGCCCGTCCACAATCGAGGTCCAGTTCCGGGCCGACAGCCCGTCATCGAGGTCCCACCACCGTGGCGAGTCGGGCGCCAGATGATTGACCTGCTTGCAGGCGATCACGCACTGGTTGCAGCCGATACACTTGGTCGTATCGGTAAGGATGGCTGCCTTCAATTTACGCCGACCTCCTTTGTCTGGGCAGGCGCAGGCGCCTGGGCGCCGCCCCCGGCAGGGGCACCGGTGGAAATCTTTCCGTCGCCCACGGGCGCGGCTGCGCGCCCGGGATGGGCAGCGGCGCGAGCCTTTCTTTCCTGCGCGGGCGCCCGCTCGCTGGCGCCGCAGCGTGCGTGCTCAACCCAGACCGGAAGATCCGCGTAACCGAGTGTGGCGGCCACCCTGTCGCCGGCCCCGGGAACGAACTTCCAGGAAACGGCAGTTACCACCTGCGACAGCGGCGCCAGCACGCAGTGGGCGATCTTGGTAAACGGGATCATCGCCATGATCAGGTCAGCCGAGTACACGTGGATCAGCATCATCGCCCGGTAGCCCACGAGCCCGACCGTGGAGTGCACGCAGACATAGCCGGTCGCGAACGGAGTCGTCAGCAGCAGCGGCCAGACATAATCCTGAATACGGCTCAGAGCGCGCGCGTGGCGATGAAATACACGCCCACTGAACAGGCCAAGTCCGGCGATGATTGTCAGCAAAGTAAGAACATCCGCAAGCCGCCGGGGAATGGCAGGCCATGCGAATCCCACCGCGTGCCGCCACAGCATCACATGGGCTGCAAGAAAAAGCGGCACGAGGATCAGGCCCACGTGGAAGAGAAACGATGCCGTGCTGTAAACCGGTCGCGTTCTCGCCAGCCGGCCTATGGGAAAGAGCCAGCCTACAGTTTGCCTCGCGATCTCCTTCCACGGCACAATCCTGTCGGAATTCCGCCGGTACGCTTCGCCGATCCCAACCACGGTGAGAATGACGACCCGCAAAAGCCCGAGAACCATCAGGGCAAAAGTCAGCCGGAACAGCGGCCCGCGTCCGAATTCAATCCAGGCTTGCACTCGCTTCACCTCCGGGCGCACCGTTCAGTCGAAAACAATTGCCTTGTACAAGAGGTCGTGCAGCCCGACGATCTGGCAGTCGACGCCGTTATCTTCCATCAACTCGCGGAGCTGCTTCTTGCAGTTCGCGCACGGCGCGACGCAATACTTGGCGCCGGTGGCCCGGATCTGGTCAGCCTTCGCCCTGCCGCCGACCAGCGTGCGGTAGGGCCGAATTTCGTCAATCGAGACCGTACCTCCGCCTCCGCCGCAGCAGATGTTGTTGCGCCGGTTAGGGGTCATCTCGACGTAGTTCTGGCAAAATGCCTTCAGCAGCTCGCGCGGCTGCTCGACGATCCAACCAGGACGAGCGATGTTGCAGGGGTCGTGGTAGGTCACCGGCTCCGCGATCGCGTTCGGCTTGAGCTTGAGCCGCCCTTCCTTCCAGGCCTTGTGCGTATACTCGATGATGTTTACGACGGGGAGCGCTTCCCTGCCACCGCAGTACGTCGGATAGAAGTACTTTGCGGATCGCGATGCGTGGCCGCACTCTCCGATGAGAATTTTCTTGACCTTGAGCCGCTTGGCCTCGGCAAGCTCTTTCTTCAGCACGTGTTCCAGGATGTGGTCGCTGTAAAAGAGGCCGTAATTGATCCCATCGTAATAGCCGGTGCCGATCGTCCAACTGTCTCCGGTTGCCCGGAAGACCGCGGCGTTACCCATCAGAGTGTCCGCTTCCATCAGGAAGTCGGAGACCGCAGGCAAGAAAAGGTATTCTGCCCCCTCCCGATCAATCGGGAACGGGATGTCGGCGCCCTTTTCCTCCCGCATCTCTTCGCTCAGGAACTCCAAAGTATCCCGAAGCGCCGCAATCGGAACCGCCGAGGTGTTGCCCGTTGTGCCGGTCAATTGCTCGCGCACGCTGACCGCCAGCGCCCGCGGTGCGATGCCAATTTCCGAAAGGATGTAACGGCCCAGATGAGTGATCAGCGCGTGATCGACCCCCATCGGACATTCGAAATGGCAGCGGCGGCAGGCGGTGCAGTTGTAAAAGGAGGCTGCCATCTCCTGAATTCGCTCGTCGCTCAAGCCCGGGTCACCGAGGAGGCGCCCGCGCAGGATTCCGGAGGCGGTAAAATGGCGCCGGTAAACGCCGAGCAGCAGTTCAGAGCGATAGCAGGGGATGTCTTTCTCGTCGCCAGTGGCCAGAAAGACCTGGCATTTAACGGTGCAACGCGAGCACTTGGCGCTCACGCGAATATAGTGGTCGAGCGCCAGCCGATAATTCGTATGCTTGAGGATCGCGGCGAACGCTTCCAAAAACCGCCGCGGCCGGTCGCTTACGTCGAAGTCCTCCACATGGTAGCGCACCGGCAGGCGCTGTCTGCTGATCACCTCCGGTTTCCTGGTGGAAGCGAACGCCCGTTCCCTTTCTTCCGTTGTTAGTGGCTGCATCGGTCCTCGTGTTCCAGATTGCCTTCGTCTTCGGGCGGTTGCTTCGATCATTCAGAGGTCGGCTGGCAGGGTCGAAGCTAACCTTATGCGTGTAATCTACATCTATAAGCACAATGAATCTAGTGCCAAGCAGCGCCGGCACCAGCGTGGCGTCGATGCTGAGATTAGCGGCGAGGAAAGAGCACGGGCAGCGCTCAAGCGCGCACGGCGCTTAACGCTCGAGGCGGTGGCGACCTGGGGGACTGCAAGTCGCCGATGCCTGGCCGCACTTGCTCATCGCGACTGCACGACCTCCCATCGTACAACGCCGTCCCCGTGTCGGTAGAGCCTCATCTATTGTTTCTCACCAGGCCGGCGCCGGGACCGCTCCCGTGAGCAGCCGCGGTGGCGGGGTTGGACGTTATGGAGGTTTTCGCCCGTCGCCAGCGTTCCCTCCAAGTAGGCCTTGACGATTGCGTCGGGTTGGGAGGGGTCGTCTACCCCCAGGACCACGTCGATCCGGTAAGCCTCGAACATTCTCGCGGCCCTTGGTCCCATGCCACCCGCGACAACCAGGGCCACACCTTGGCTCTTCAGCCACTTGGGAAAAATTCCCGGGTCATGGGGTGGCGCTGCCAGGACGGTCTGGTTCAGGATCTTCTTGTCCTTTCGGTCGGCCTCATAGATGGCAAAGGCTTCGGCCGCACCGAAGTGACTGCAGAAGCTTTCATTGGCGAGCGGTACCGCGATCTTGACCATATCGAACCTCGTCGGATGGTTAAGGTAATCGGTGGAGAAAGCCCTTTAGGTTCATAAGCAACCTCCCGCGCCAGGAACGGCTGTGTAGAACTCCGGGCCCCCGGAGACGCCGCACACGACTCTTAGGTGTAATCTACATCTATAATGGGCCGATCGCGGCCACGAATCCAGTTGATCAACGAAGGCCGCGCGGTGCGCGGGCGTGGCGCAAATTTTCTGATTAGGTGCGGGCGAAGAACCGCTTGGCGGGGGCCGGGAGTTGAAGTGCTGATACGGTGCGCAAAGCCGAGAGCTCAAGCCAGCCTGTGTGGCCCCACAGTGCCCGGCCGGTGCTCACCGCTTAAGGTTGTTGACCTCCCTGACGAATCCGCCCCTGGACTTCGCGACATGGTCCAGAACGCTGGCCCATTCTTTCAGATGGCCTTCGCCCTTGCGGGTCAGTTTGTACACGCGGCGCGCCAGGATTCGAGCATTGCGCCTCCACTGCCCTGGCTGTCGCTACCACGGGGTGGGCAGCCTGTGGCAAAGCACGAAGGTCAACCGGAATCTGCGCTGCAACTGGGGGCCGTTCAGATACTGGTAGAGGGGCGTGCCAATCTGGAACTCCATCATCCAGCGTGCCAGCGGTTGCCATTGGAACCCCGTGGTTATCCAGAGCGCGTGACCGCCGTAATTGGCCGGATCCCATCCCGGCATCATGTACGGCGACGAGGGAACGCCGCGCATCACGTGACCTACCTCGCCTGAGGTCGCCGCTTCCATCGCGCCGTGAATCCGATCCTGCCAGTAGCCGTTGAGTTGCAACTCCGGGACGAGTTGGTCGCCGAGCCGGTACATCAGGTAAAGGTCGTAGTTGAACTGATCACCCAGCCGGTAGCCCTCGCTGTTGTCATAAAGGCGCGGGGTGAAGATGGCGTCGGCGCCCCACCAGTAGGGCGACGCTGACGCCTGGTACACCAGGCCCCAAGCGGGATCGACGGTACCTGACCCAAGCTGCATCATGTACGGGAGCGGTCCCTTGTAATTACCTTGCTCGATGGAGCCGGTGGGCAGGCTGAGTCCAAAGTACAGCGACAGGTGAGTGGTCGGAACTTGCAGGTCGTTGGTGTAAACGAGATATTTTCCTACCAGCATCGTATCGCCGAACCCGTCGGAGCCCATGGAGCTAGTGACGGTCTTGCTCACGGTCATCCGGCCAGCGTTGTTGGCAGTGACGGGCGAACGTTTGGGCGTCATGCCGCCACCCGCCGCCATGGTCATCTCCATGCCCATCGAGTCGCGCACCCAGCTTCCCATCACCGCGCCGAACAACCGCGCTGAGAAGCTGTATCCGACGCCGAAACCGACCATCTCTGTGTCCATGGAAGTGGGAACCGCGGGGTATTTTCCGGCCGGCATTTTTCCCATCTTCGGGCTGGCTAACAGATCGGAAGCGTTGATAGAACCGGCCGCCATCGGCTCGGTTCCGTGTCCGAGGCCTTCCATGTGGGCGTAATTGGAGGTCAACATGAACCGGAACTCGTCGGCTCCGGGCACGGCCCCGCCTGGCAGATTCATCGGCATCCCGACCCGCCCCGGCGACGACGATAATGGCGGCGCTTGGGCTGAGGCGTAGCGACCGCCGACCGGCAGAACAGTCAGCAGGCCGGCAACGGCAATGAAGAAACGCAACCGGGAACAGGTTTTCACAGCACGATGGTTTATGCCATTGTGAGAGACAGAAGGCAAGCATTATGGCAGACGAGCCTAATCGCCTCAGACGCGCGCGGCTGGCCCGTGGCCTGAGCCAGATTGAACTGGCACAGCGCGCGGGCATCTCGCGCCAGGCCCTGTCCGCCATCGAGGCTGGCGCTTACCAGCCAGGGGTAAGCGTGGCGCTCAAGCTCGCGCATGAGCTTGGTCAGAGCGTCGAGCAGCTATTCGGCGAGCAAGGCGGCCTTCGACTTTCCGCTGACTGCATTTCACTGGGTCCACGGACGGTTCTGACCCAGGGAGCGCGTGTTTCCCTCGCTCGCGTGGGCGGTCGGCTGGTTGCGGTGCCCTTGCCGGTAACGTGCCTGTCGCTGATGCCCGCGGCGGGGCTGACTGATCGTGTGCAGCCGGGAAGACGGGTTGAGGTGTCGGCCTTCCGGTCTGCCGGCGAAATCGAATCAACGCTGCTGATGGTCGGTTGCGACCCCGCGGTCGCGATTTTGCGAGACTATCTGGTGCGGCGGCAAAGCTCGGTGGACCTGATAGGGATACCAAGCTCGAGCCGCAACGCCTTGGAGATGACTGCCGGCGGCGGCGCGCACGTTGCGGGCGTACATCTGCGCGACCCCAAGACCGGTGAATACAATTTCGCAGCCGCCCGCGAAACGTTTGGCCGCAAGCACTTCAAGGTCATCAATTTCGCGCGATGGGAGCTGGGGCTTGCAACGCGTATGGAGGGCGCCCGCGTGCATGACGTGGGGGACCTGAGGCGGCGAGGCGTCAGACTCGTCAACCGCGAACCGGGCGCAGGCGCGCGGCTCGCGCTCGACGAAGCACTTGCTTCTCACGGCATAAGGCCCCACGAGATCAGCGGCTACGAAAAACTGGTATGCGGACATCTGGAAGTGGCGGCGGCGATTGCTGAGGGCGTCGCCGACGCCGGCGTTACCATTCGGCTGGCCGCGAATCTCTATAGCCTCAAGTTCCAGCCATGGCGCGAGGAGCGTTATGATCTGGTGGTCCCGACAACTGAATTTGAGTCGGCTCCGGTACAGAGCTTGATGGAAGCCCTGAATTCGCGGGCGCTCGCTCGGGAAATCGCCAGCCTCTGCGCTTACGACACGAATCAGATGGGGCAAATGGTTACGCAGGCCGCTCGGAGGTAGCAGCGTATTCCGGTTCGCCGCGTTCGTGGGCTGGGAATCACCGAGGTCGTCACCGCACCTCGCTCACCCTGGCAGAACCCATACGTCGAGCGCGTGATTGGCTCGGTCCGGCGCGAATGTTTGGACTACATCGTGATCTTCAACGAGCGTCCTCTGCGACGCGCGTTAATTTTCGGTAACGACATGGGCGCGAGACCGAGAAGGAGACCCGCGATCTTCACGCGAAGCCGGGGACCGGTGGTGCCAAAGGTTCCATTTGACTTGTTTCGTAAGGGGCCAAGTCGAGACACCGCTTGCGGCCTGGGCCGAGGAAATTGCCCCGATTTCATGGCTTATTCCTTGCTCATGCTTTGCGCGGATTCCCGGAGAAGGCCAATGAAAAAGCTCACCCGCCAAGAGTTTCTCACCATGATGGCGTGGGGCGGCGTGGCAATCCCGGCTGCGCTGATGAGCTTGGGCTCGCTGCGCTTCCTGGTCCCCAACTTCACCTTCGGTCCGCCAAGCGTGATCAAGATCGGAAAGCCCGGCGAGTTTCCGGCCGGCACCCAAATCTTCCTCAGCAAGGAACGCCTGTTTGTCACCTCGACGGAGGAAGGAATCATGGCGATGTCCGCGACATGCACTCACCTTGGATGCGCGATCGCCAGGGTCGAATAGGGCTATCAGTGCCCGTGCCACGGCAGCAAGTACGATTCCCAGGGCCGCGTCCTGGCAGGACCGGCGCCGGTCGCGCTGCCCTGGTTCAGAATTTTCGAGGGACCCGAGGGCGACCTGCTGGTGGACACGAGTCGACAGGTTCCAGGAGGAACCTATGTCAAACTCGTGTGATTTTGATCGGTGGAGGGTAGTGGCCCCCGCATGGATGAAGACTTAGCAGGGTGCGGAAAAAGTCCGGAAACACTCGACTAGTCAGTAACGTTGGCATGAGTTAGCCCATCAAAGCGTGCGATTGCTTAGGCGGGAAAGGGCCTCAAAAGGCTTTTTCCGCAACCTGTTAGGGGCGCCTGCCGCTCGAGGGACTTCTCGTCGCCTTCCCCAGGGAGCTTTTCTTCCGCCGAGCATCGTGAATCGCCGCAGGTCTGAGATGCTCTGTCGGTTGTCATTTCGTAATCCTCACCCGTGTCTTGGAGGAGGGTCCAACTCGAACGGTGACCTTGCGGACGTGCGGGCTGAACTCTCGCATCCCGCCTCCTTCGGAGACCACTCGCAACACCTCCTCGGAGTTCTTCACCAAGACCCCGGACAGCATCGTCACATTCTGGGCGCCGAACACCTGGGTCAAGAGCGGGGTCGAGGCGCCGAGCAGCACCACTTCCCTGCTGCCCGCGGCGGCATCGATTAAAGCGTCGATGCTATGGTTGATGATCGCGGTAGCTGTGATAAGCGCGACTTGGCAGCGAGGCAGTACTTGCAGAGCCTCCTTCTGGGGGCGAAGCAGTCCGGATGCCTGCTCGATGCGTTCGAACACGCTCAGGGAGCGAACGCGTTTTTGGATTGTGCAGACCAGGGGACCGAAGTTGCCGACCATGCCCACGTGGTCTTCGGGTCTGAGATCGAGATGCTCGAGAACGTCTCCATCTAAGGAGGTTTCATCTTTCCGATTCGCCAATGCGTTGGCGCAGGCCAGGCCCACCGCCGCCTTAATGACATCCTCTGATTCTAGAAGAGCCAGAAGATCGGCCGCAGGTCTCGTGGACAACGGCCGAATCCCATCGAACGCCGAGCAGCCTGCTTGGGCCTGGTCACGGAAAGTATACGCAACACCGACGTTGCCGTCCTCAAGCAAGACTGCGGTGTAGCCAAGACCGATACGAACATCGGCGACGCGCACATTCCCCGCCGCCGCGCGCAGGCATGGAATAAGCCGTGCAGCCACGTCCGCGCGGTGGGCTGGCTTGGACGTGGCCGATAGCGGCGTCCGCTGCAACACGTCACACACGCTACGTTCCCTGTTCATTGCATCACCCGAGACAGCTAACCTTATAGATGCAAAATACATCTATAAGCAAAATGAATCCAGTGCCAAGCAGGGCCAGCACCGGCGTGGCGTCGATGCTGAGATTAGCGGCGAGGAAAGAGTTCCGGCAGCGCTCAAGCGCGCACGGCGCTTAACGCTCGAGGCGGTGGCGACCTGGGGGACTGCAAGTCGCCGATGCCTGGCCGCACTTGCTCATCGCGACTGCACGACCTCCCATCGTACAACGCCGTCCCCGTGTCGGTAGAGCCTCACGCGACAATCGCTGCCTCCAGCCAACTCCGGGTGCTCAGCGCGCAGCGCGGCAAAATCGGTCGTGCTGAGAAACCTCTCCAGCGTGTCGACGAGCACTTCCAAGGCAGGTTCCGCTGCGCGCCCTTCGATCAACGCCAAAGTGAGCTCGCGATGGGCGCGCTTGGCCGTCGTCTGCAGGCAGGCCTCGCCAAGTGTCAGGAGCAGACTGCCATCGGAGAGAGCGTCGAAGGAGAAATTGCCGCTCATCGTCGTGCTCAACTCAACCCGAAAAAACTCGGTTCCGGCGCAGACTAGACCGAAGCTCCCGGCGGACGCCAGAAAAGCTCCTTAGATCGTACGGGAGTCTATATAGCTTGTACCAATCAAGTCCTGCCGCCCGCAGAGCCTACCCTAACCCATTCTGCCTGCTCCCGGCTGTGGTGCCGCGCACGTCGTGAGCGGTGGGTTACGCTTCGGCTTCGCGCAGATCATGACCTTGGAGCGCCCGGCCGGAGCCACGACTTTCGCGACGCTCCCGAAGTACCGTTCTAGCCCCTGCTGTTCATGACGGAGGAAGGTGAGAGCCCGTCCCGCGCCCATAAACGCGAGGCGAAGGTAAAAGAGAGTTCTCACGAAGGGGTTGGCGGGCACGTCGTGCTCCATCATGAGAAAAGCTCCCTCCGGTCTTAAGACCCGAACGATCTCTTGCAACGCCCGGTCCCGCGTTTCCCCTTTGAGCTCATAGAAGGAGTGCGAACAGGTGACCGCGCCGAAAGTGCCGATGGCGAAAGGAAGGTCCCCTGCGTCGGCTTCCGCCAGACAGACGTTGCTAAAGCTCCTGGTTTTTTGCCGGGCTACCTTCAGCATGCCGTGGGAAAAATCTACACCAACAACCCGGCCAGTAGGACCGACCTTAGCCCGGAGGTGTGTGAGAAGAGTACCCGTACCGGTGCAGAGGTCGAGAACCGAGGCACCGTTCTGTACGGGAACCCAATCGACCAAGAATTTCCTGGCCAGACTCTGCCTGTCGCGGGAATGGAGGGTGACGAAGAGATCGTAAAACCTTGAAAAGCTGTCGTAGTAGGCTCGTCTCAAGCGTCTCATGAGTCTCCAGGTCTAAGTGTAATCTACACTTATAATGCACCGACCACGGCGACGAATCCAGTGATGAACGAAGGCGGCTTGAGCTGCGCGGGCGTGGCGTAAATTTGGTGATTAACCGCGGGAAGGGGCACGGGCGAAAAACCGCTTGGCGGGGCCGGAAGTTGAACTGCTGGGGTGTGCCCAAAGCCGAGAGCTTAAGCCGGCCTGTGTGGCCGCCAGAGCGCCCGGCCGGTGCTCACCGCTTCGGGTTGTTGACCTCCCTGACGAATCGGCCCATCGACTTCGCGACATGGTCCAGAACGCTGGCCCATTCTTTCAGATGGCCTTCGCCCTTGCGGGTCAGTTTGTACACGCGACGCGCCGGACCGTTCTTGTCCGTGTCCCACTCGGAACGGACATTTCCATTGCGTTCCAGATTACGGAGCGTACGGTACAGCGCGGCACGCTCGATCTCGGCGTCCGTGATGGCATGCTCCTTTAGCGCGTTGCCGAGATCGTAGCCGTAAGATCGCCCCTTCTGCCGCAGGAGCAGCAAGACCACCGGTTCAACGAACCGGTAAAGATTGCCCATCGCACAGGTACATGGGTAACTTGCGGGGTGCCCGCATCCCTTTCCTGTCGGCAATCGAACCTCCAGCGGCTATTTGGTCTCGCTAATGTTTCAGCGTAGCAGAACTAATCTTATGTGCAAGTGGCATCTATGCCCAAGAACGCAAGGCGTTAGATCGCCAGCCGGCCGCGATGATTACGCCGGCCTTTGTTCAAGCTTTCGAGACGAGATCCTGCGGGACGAGCCGGCTGCCAAGGTCAATCGGCACCTACAACTTCTGCGCAACCAGCACTTGCCACCGGCGCGGGGAGGCCGGCGCTACAGGTTGAGCTGCACAACAGTGGCGCCGGCGCCGCCTTGATGCGGGTCGGCCTGGCGAAAACCCGCGCAGTAGGGCGACGTTGCGAGATACTCGTGCACCGCCTTTTTGAGCGCTCCCGAGCCGATCCCGTGGACGATCCTGACCTCGGACGTGGCGGCCAGGTAGGCCCGATCGAGAAATTCGTCGAGCTTGCGAATTGCCTCCGCCGAGCGCATCCCGATCAGCATCAGCTCGCCGCGCTCATCCGGTGCGGCGGCCGTGACGACGACCTTGGGCGGTGCGGCGGGGCGGGTTGAGGCGCGGCGCAGACGTTCGGGTGCCACCTCGATGCGCATCCCGGCGCGTTCGATCACCGCGCGGCCGGGTTCGAGCGCGATCAACTCGCCGCGAATCTCGCCGAGCTGCACCTGGTCGCCGACCTTGAGCGCGGCGAGGTCCTGGGGTGGCGGCGGCTCGGAGGCCGGCGCGATTTTTTCGAGCTGGTCCTGCGCCTCGGCGGTGAAGCGGGTCAGCTCGCGCGCCGACTTGGTGCGCGACTTGAGTTCCTGCAAGAGCTCGCTGCCCTGGCGGCGGAAGTCCTCGATCAATCCCGCGGCCTCGGCGCGCAGCCGGGCCCGGTCGGCCCCGAACTTTGTCCGGGCGCGCTCGGCCTCTTCGGCGGCGGCGCGTGCGTGTTCCGCCAGCTCGGCTTCGCGCAGCCGCAGCTCTTCGATTCTGCGCTTGAGCTCGGCGCGCTCGGCTTCCAGGCGCTGGAGCGCCTGCTCGAGCTCGACGCTCCCTGCCGGGCGCGCCTCTTCGGCGGCGCGCGTGATCTCGGGCGGCAATCCCAGCCGCCGGGCGACCGCCAGTCCATAGCTCTGGCCGATGGTATGGGGCTTGAGTCGGTAGAGCGGCTTGAGCCGCTCGGGGTCGAAATCGACCGCCGCGGCCTCGAACCCGGCGCGCGAGTAGGCATGCAGCTTGACTGCCGTGGAATGGGTCGCGATTGCGATCGTGCATCGCCGCCCCGAAAGATAGTTCATCAGGCCGATGGCGAGCGCCGCGCCCTCGACCGGATCGGTGCCGGCGCCGGGCTCGTCGAGGATTATCAGGGCGGGCTCCCTGAGCGAGCCGATGATCTCCGAGAGGTTGGCGATGTGCGCGGCGAAGCTGGACAGGTCGGCCTCGATCGATTGCTCGTCGCCGATATCGGCGAAGATGCTGTGAAAGACCGGGATGCGGCTGCCGTGGGCCGCCGGCAGCAGCATCCCGGCCTGCGCCATCATCGCGAACAGCCCCATCGTCTTGAGCGCCACCGTCTTGCCGCCGGTGTTGGGACCCGAGATTACGATGCCGCGCTGGTCGGCGCCGATCCGGATGTCGATCGGGGTAACCTCGCGTCCGCTGTGGATCAGCAGCGGATGGCGCGCGGCGATCAGCTCGAGGCCGGCCGCGCTGAACTCCGGCTCGGTGCATTGCAGGCGCTCGGCGAAGATTGCGCGGGCGTTGAGCGCGTCGAGCCCGACCATCGCGTCGAAGGTAAGCCCAAGCTCGCGCACGTACCCGCGTACCATCGCGGTCAGACGCTCCAGGATGCGGCGCTCTTCGGCCTCCACCTCCCGCTCCAGCATCATCAGCCGGTTGTTCAGCTCGACCGCCCACATCGGCTCGACGAACAGGGTCTCGCCCGACACCGAGCGGTCCTGGACGATTCCCTCCAGCCGTTCGGCGTAGTTGAGCCTGAGCGGCAGGACGAAGCGATGGTTGCGCAGGGTGACCACGTAGTCCGAAACGAACGGCTCCATCCCCTGGGCGTTGAGCGCCCGCGCCAGCCGCGCCTCGAGCTCGACCCGCTCGTCGCGCAGCCGGTTGCGCAGGCGTCTTAGGTCGGGGCTCGCATCGTCGAGCAGGCCGCCGTCGTCGTCCAGGGTCGAGAGCAGAGCGTCGGCCAGCTCCTTTGGCGCCGCCAAATCCCGCGCGATTGCGGCCAATCCCGGGAATCGCTCGGTCCGCGAGCGGATGAAGGAGGCGACGTGGCGCGCGGCCAGCACGAAGCTGCGCATCGCGACCAGCGCGACGCCGTCGAGGATGGTGCCCTCGCGCGCGGCGACCAGCAGGGTACGACGCTGGTCGACAAACTCGCTCATCGGCAGCGGCCCGGCGTGCGAGCGCAACTCGACCAGCTCCGCCGTCAGGCGAAGGCGCCGGCGGGTTTCCTCGGCGTCGGTCGAGGGGCGCAGTTCGAGGACCGTGTTGCGGCCCGGCTCCGAGGCGGTATGCATCGCCACCAGGGCGAGCACCTTGTCGAACTCAAGCGCTTTCAGGTCTCGTTCGCGCATTGAAAGTCACAGGCACGCGTGATTAGTGAGGAACTCTAGCAAATCGCGGCCGGTCACGGAGAGGATCGGGGGCCCATCAGAGAGGAGCGTGCCGCTGGATGAGCTTTTGAAGACCGGCGTTTGCGGCAAGGGCGGCCAGCGCGTTATGTTCTCCCGCGTCGAGCCGCTCCCCGGCATACGCCGGCTTCATGCCGACGCGGAAAGCAAAGAAGACGAGCCGCAGCGAGTCGCATAGGAGCAATGATGAACAAAGTGGTAGCCAGTGCAGATGAGGCCATTGCGGACATCTGGGATGGTGCCACCATCATGGTCGGTGGCTTCGGACTGTGCGGCATTCCCGAGAACCTGATCAAGGCGCTGGCGCGCAAGCGGGTAAAGGACCTCACCGTCATCAGCAACAATGCGGGCGTAGACGACTTCGGGCTCGGCGTTCTGCTCCAGAACCGCCAGGTCAAGAAGCATATCGGGAGCTACGTCGGTGAGAACAAACTGTTCGAACAGCTCGCGCTGAGCGGAGAACTGGAGCTGGAGCTGGTGCCACAGGGGACCCTGGCCGAACGCATCCGCGCGGGCGGGGCTGGAATTGCAGCATTCTTCACGCCCACCGGAGTCGGTACGGTCGTTGCCGAAGGCAAGGAGACGCGCGAATTCGACGGCCGCACGTACGTGATGGAACGTGCGCTCACGGCCGACTTCTCCCTGGTCAAGGCGTGGAAGGGCGACAAGTGGGGTAACCTGGTATTCCGCAAGACGGCACGCAATTTCAATCCCATGATCGCCACCGCCGGACGGATTACGATCGCCGAAGTCGAGCAATTGCTCAAAGTCGGCGAGATTTCTCCTGACCAGGTGCATTTGCCCAGCATTTACGTGAAGCGCATTTTTGAGGGCACCGATTACGAGAAGCGTATCGAGCGGCGCACCCTGCGCCAGCCCTCGTAAGACCCGCTCTTGCGGTCGACGCATCCAATGGAGGGTGTGGCATGTCCACCAAGCCGGAGAAAGGTTTAAGCAAACGTGACCGCATCGTGAAGCGCATCGCCCGTGAACTGCGCGACGGCTTCTACGTCAACCTCGGTATCGGCATGCCGACCCTGGTCGCCAATTTCGTGCCCGCGGGCATGGACGTCGTCCTGCAGAGCGAGAACGGGATGCTGGGCATCGGGCCCTATCCCGTCGCCGGAGAAGAGGACGCCGACCTGATCAACGCCGGCAAGGAGACCATCACCGAAATTCCGGGCACGTCGTATTTCGACAGCGCCGAATCATTCGCAATGGTCCGCGGCGGGCACGTCAACTTGAGCGTGCTCGGCGCGATGGAAGTGGACGAGCAGGGCAACTTGGCCAACTGGATGATCCCCGGCAAGATGGTGAAAGGCATGGGCGGCGCCATGGACCTGGTCGCAAGCGCCCGTCGCGTCATCATCGCCATGGAGCACACCACCAGGGACGGAGAGCCGAAGATCCTCAAGAAATGCACCCTGCCGCTGACCGGGGTAAAGGTGGTGGACACCATCGTCACCGAGATGGCGTACATCAAGGTCGCAGCGGGTAAAGGGCTGGTGCTGGAAGAGATCGCGCCCGGACTTGGAGTGGAAGATGTACAGCGCGCCACTGAGGCCCGGCTGATTGTCAGTCCCAGCCTCAAGACAATGGAGTTCTGAAGGCAGGCTTTACGGAAAGGGGAAGGCACCGGAGGGATTTCTCATGGCTACACCGATTTACATTGCTGCTTATGACCAGTCCAAGTTCGGGAAGCTGATGGACATGAAAATTCCCGACATTATCGCTAACGCCGTCAACGGGGTTTGTCGCCGGATCGACGTGTCACCCAGCGTTATCGACGTAGGCTCGATCGGCGCCACCTGCAACTTCACCCTCAATGAGCAGGGCCTGCTCGCCGGTCTGATGGCCGAGGTGGCTGGCCTCGAGGCCAAGCCGATCGAAGCGGTCGAGAACGCCTGCGCCTCCGGCGGCGTAGCCGTGCTTTCCGTTATATACAAGCTTAAGCTTGGCCTGGGTGACGTTGGCATCGCCGTCGGCTACGAGAAAATGCGCGACGCCGAGGGCAAAATGGACGGCGCCCTGGTCGGCAAGGTGCTCGGCTATTTTTCGCATCCCGATGAGCGTCCCGGCAAGGTTTATGTCTTCCCGCATCTGTTCGCCGAAGTCATGCGCGACTACATGAAGGAGTGGGACGTCTCCGAAGCCGACCTGGCACAGATCGCTGTCCGCGAGTATGCCAACGCCAAGTACAATCCGTATGCGCAGATGAGCAAGGTGCAGATCACGCTCGAACAGGCGACCAAAATCGAAGGCGTCAACAGGTACATCGTCAACGGGTTGCCGCTCAAGACCTATGACTGCTCGCAGATCAGCGACGGTTTCGCGGCGCTGATTCTCGCCACCGAGGCCGGGCTTTCGAAGCTCGGCATCCCCAAGCGCGAGACGATCGAGATTGCCGGCTTTGCGCAGGCCACGGATCCGCTGAGCAAGGGAGGCCGTGACGTGCTCCGTCCCGCCGGCGCCTATCGCGCCATGAACAAGGCCTACGAGATGGCGGGGGTGAAGCCGGCCGACGTGAACCTTGCGGAAATACACGACTGCTTCACCGTCATGGGCGCGATCGGGACCGAGGTGATCGGCAAGGCCGAGCCCGGCAAGGGTGCCCGTTACTGGGTCGAGGGCAAGGCGAATCCCGACGGCGAGTGCGGGATCAACACCTCGGGCGGCCTCATCGCCAAGGGCCATCCCGTAGGCGCCACCGGCGTCGCGATGCTCGGCTGGGCGCAGCAGCAGCTATTGGGCAAAGCACCCAAGGAATTGCAGGTGAAAAATCCCAGGGTCGCCGCCACGTTCAACATCGGCGGTCCGATCTGCGCCTCGGTGTGCACCGTGCTCAGGCACGCGTGAGCCTTGAGCAGACAGATGCCTGGTGTGGTGCGTTGAAGTCTGCATCGTAAATCTCGCCAGGATCGGACCCTTGTCCCCTCCTCCGCGCTTGGTTGCGGGGGAGGGCTGGGGAGGGGGGAATTTCTAAATGAAGCTTGAGAGAATCAAATACTCGGACCTGAACGCCCGCCAGAAGGAGAATTTCAACTTTCAGAAGGTGTCGGCAATTCTCGCCGACTACGGCTACGTTACGCTTCGACTTTCCGATGATTGGCAAGGCGCGGATTTCATCGCTCTGCACACTAGCGGCGATGTTCTCCGCGTGCAGCTCAAGAGTCGCCTGACCTTCGACAAGAAGTATAAAGACAAGGGTCTTTACGTCGCCTTCGGCAACAGTGATGCGTGGTATTTGTACCCGCACGACGAGTTGCTGGCCAAGATTCTCAAGACGACAACACTCATCGGATCGTCGCGGTCATGGATTGAAGAGGGTGCCTATAATTTCCCTAGCCTGTCGCGGGAGCTTGGTAGTCTGATGGCGCCGTACCTCATTAGTGGGGATACCAAATCAATACCTGAGTAGCGTCGCTCGCGACGCCAGATTGCCGCGGCAGACGTGGTGAATCGACTATAGCAATACCCATTAAAGACGATATCTATGGATGACAAACTCTGCTTCGTCCAATTTCTGCATCCCGGCGGCGAGCATGAACCGGATCGCGGCTTGATCAAGAATTGGAACACGATCGACCACAAAAGGAAGTTCCTAAAGGGCGCGGGCGCGCACCTCGCTGACCCAAAACCGCAAAAGGGCGAGATAGTGTTTTGGGGGGAGTGGGAGCCGGAATCAAGGGTGCAGAGGAAGATTGACGACCCAATCGATCAGGGACCTCGCTTTATCTACGAACCATATTACGTTGCGCCGAAGTCTTACGACGGGTTGCAAAACACCGACCCTTTTGTTTTTGGGGAGGCCTTTCATTACACGGGGTGTCAGCAGCGCACGAAGAAGGGCGCCACGCAATTGCGATACCTCTCAAAAGGGTCGGTCATTCTGTTTGGCTCCTGCAAAAATCGGGATGCGTTCGTGCTCGACACTGTGTTTGTGGTGGATCACTGGATAGAGCGCACCCGAGCAAATTACCGAAGGGTTTTGGCGGACGCCATTTCGCAAGAGTACAAAGAGGTCACAATGTTTCCCTGGTATCAGGAGCCTTGTGCCGAAAGCAAGTCCTGTACTCCGGCAGGCCCTCTGGAGACATGGCGACTTTACTACGGTGTCCGTCACAGCAACCCTCTGCAAGGCATGTACTCCTTCTTTCCCTGCCAGCCTTACGAGCCGGAATCAAAAGGCTTTGCTCGCCCCAGAATCCGCCTGCCGGAAATTACGGATAATCTTAATCAGGGCAAGAGACTGACCGAGCAGCCGAATCTCGACAAGATCACATTGCTATGGGGCAAAGTAGCCGAGCAGGTCAGAGATAAACATCTGGCCCTGGGGGTATACGCAGAGATGCCTGTTCGTTGCAGTGGCCGTACCCGACGCTAAATGTGCGGCCATACTCCCCCTCACGGGCGTGGGGTCGGCAAAGGGTTCTGTTGTGTTGGCCGCGCGATTGGCCCGCTGCGGGAATGCGCGGCTACAGGCTCGTTATCGGCCGCAACTGGTTCAGCAGCTTGTGCATCGCTTTTGTCGAGATCGAGCGCCGCGTTGAGTTGGGCCTGGCGCGTGAGCAGTTCCTTGAGGCGCGTCTCGTGCTCGAAGGGCCGGTTGGCCTGGGCCTGATAGTCGCTCAGCGTTTTCTCCAGCCGTTCGATACGATGCTGTTCGTCCTCGGCAGCCTTGTCGAGGGCGCGCAGCGTGTGTTCGATGCTCTGCATGGTGCCGGCCGGATTGTCGGCGTTGATGTGGGGTAAAAGCTCCCAGAACTCCCATCCTCACCTTCCCCCGCAACTGAGCGCGGGGGCAGGAATCGTGTTGCCCTGCAGCCAGCTCCTCTTATTAATAAGGGATCACTCGAGCACCCAGTAAAGGTCGAGGCAGGTGTGAGCACTGGCCGCTGCGTGTTCGCGCCCGAGTAGCCGCTGTCGTCGAACCGCTCGGGGAGGACGGTCCAACCCTCGGCCTTCTGGCTCGCGACGAAGGCCTCGGCCGCGTCGCGCTACCTGTCGAGGCTGATTCCGCCGTCGGCATGGCCGGCGGTCGAGACGCGCGTGTAGCCGATCAGCCCGAACACCTCAATTCGAGGGTGCGTCGCGCGCACGAAGATGCTCGCGGCGCCGATAATCTCGGGATCCATCTCCTTGAGCATCATCCCCGTTGCGAGCCTTTTTGGATTGAAGTGGCGACGGGCGTCTCGCCCGTGTCTTTACCTGCCACGACCCAGGCAGGAGCGGGCGAGACGCCCGCCGCCACTTCAGGCACATTATTGGAGCGGGGACGGGAGCGACGATTAACCCCCAAGAGCCCCGACCGACGCGGTGTGGGCCGATCGCAGGTGCGGACCGCGACCGGGCAGCGGGACTACGTCGACGCGATCGCCACGCCGATCCTCTCGGCGCCGAGGAACCAGCCGCTCCGGGCGTTGTAGTAGATGCGTAGCTCTCGGCCGCTGCGCGCGATGTCGAGCTGATAGACGAACGCGCGCTTCCACCCGCTCCCTTCCGGCCGGAGGATCGGCTCGGGCCGCGCCTGCGTCCATGCGAAGCCGTCCGCCGACTTAAGCAGCAGGATCGCCGAGCGGCTCGCGCCTGCGGCGTCCCGGTAGATCCCGTTCTGGAGGCCGACGAAGCCATCGCCGTCGCGGAAGACCTTGATCGCGCCCGCACCGAGGTTGCGATACGGATCGTCGCGCGAGGGCGAGAGGATCGGATCCGAGCGCTTGCGAAACGGCCCCTCCGCCGCATCCCCCTCGGCCACGCCGATGTAGCGCGGCTCGAAGAACAGGCAATCACGAAGAAAGACGGTGGAAGCGCTGTAGTAGAGGAGGAAGCCTGATCGCCCTTCGACCAAGCACGGGTTGCCGTTGGCCGTCAGAGCCCCGCTCTCCCACGGGATGGAGGGCTCGAGAACCGTGCGCGGTGCGCTCCAGGAGACGAGGTCGCTTGACGTGCGGAGCGCCACGACCGAACGGCGGATGCTCACGAACAGCTCGTAGAAGAGCAGGAAGCGATCGCCGACGCGCCGCAGGCAGGGCCGCATCCCGGCGAAAAGGGCGCGGCCCTCGTGCGTCCAAGCCAACCCGTCCGCGCTCGTGAAGTGATGGATCCGGCCGAGGCCGTTCGCGAAGAGGTGCCAGCGCCCGTCCGGCGTCAACTCCGGGGGAAGCACCGTGGGGTCCGCGATGAGCCACGAGGGCCAAAGCGGTTCGATGAGCGGATTGCCGGGGTAGTCGCGAAACGCGCTCCACTCCGGCGATGGCGTGTATGCGCTCGCGAACGCTGTCACGGCGCGTCCCGTCCTTTCACGAATATCGATCCTAACTCAACGCCGCATCGGTCGAGAGGCGCTCCTTCGCGCGCTGGCAGCTACGCGCAGTTCACCCGCAGAAGTCTCTGAACTTGATTCATAAGGGATCACTCGAGCACCCAGTAAAGGTCTAGGCAGGTGTGAGTAGCGGCGCTGCCGGTTCTGAAGCGCGCTGTCACCCGGTCGCCGATCTTCACCGGCCCCGCTCCGTCAAGATAGCTCTTCACCATGGTGCATACCCCTTCCAGCTTGACATCGATCTGGTAGTAGGGACATGGGATCTCGAGGCCGGTTCCACCCCTTTCGACGTACGTATATGTATAAATGTAGCCACGCGGATCTTTGATCTCGCTCCACACCATCGGCTGGTGGCAGTCTGGGCAGTCGGCCCGGGGCGGCAGCCAGAGTTCACCGTTGCCTTTGCTGATGGGACATGCCGGATTGACGCAGCGAGTTGCGAGGAGCTGCCCGTTGGTCAGTCCCTTGAAGTAGGGGGTGAGCAGGCCATAAGTGTGGTAATGGGTGCCTTCGGCGCCAAACCGAGGCACGTGCAGGACCCAGGCCTCGCCAACCACGTCGATCTGCGACGGCTTTATCGTCGCGACTTTCATCTGGCTCATCGCGCACCTCCTGTCAGGCTTTCTCGAGCACGGCGCAAGTCACGTGGCTGCCAACGCCGGCGTGAGAGATCGCCAGGCCTCGGCGAGGATTCCTGACCTGCAAGCTTTTCCAGTCGGCGGGCCGTTGCTTGCCGTAGCGCTCCCATAGCTTCGGGTCGCCGTGGAACTTGTCGTACTTGTTCTGCAGCTGCCAGAACACTTCGCCGCATTGAAAGATGCCGGTGGCGCCGACCGCATGCATGGTGCCGAGCAGCCCGCCCGACAGATTTGCGGGGCATTTGCCCGGCTTGCCGGTGCGAGGGTTCTCCAGGTAGCACTCGCCGGACGTGACGTATTCCTGCTCGCGGCCGTAAAGCGTCAGGCCGACATCACCGTACGTCTGCAAATCGGAAATGGTGAAGGCGTCGTGGGTTTCCACCAAGTCGAGATCCTCGATCGGCACCTTGATCCCTGCCATGCGGTAAGCCATGTAGGCAGCGAACCGGGTGGCGCCGAAGCTCTCGAAACCGGGCCAGCGCCCGTCTTGCTTGGCCATCTCGTCGTACAGCCACCTGTAACTTTCCTCGGACTCGTGCGGCAGCAGCGGGATGCGCATCGGGCGCCGGTCGCCGGTGCGCAGCGTATGGGAACCGCCGGCGATGTACAGGCGCACCGGTTTGTCGGTCAGCCGATACGCCAGCTCCTCCGAACAGAGCAGCGCACAAGCCGACCCTACGCTCATCGCGCAGCACTCCAGGAAGCGGAGCGGATCGGAGACGATCTGGCCCTTAAGCACTTCCTCCACCGTGTGCCTGCCGGGTTGCTGCGAGAACGGCGAATAGCAGGCATAGCCTCGATTCTTGACCGCGATCTCGGCACGGACCCGCTCGTCAACGTGGTACATCTCCTGGAACCGCCGTGCCATCGACGCGTAATAGCTGGCATAGTTGCGGGCAAGGCGGGTCTCGAAATCCTTGCACGCGGCGGTCGCGATGTAATAGTTGCCGGTCCAGGTCTGTACCTCGTCCATCCGCTCCCAGCCAAGGACGAGCGTGCAGTCGCTCATCCCGCTTGCCACCGTGGTCGCGCCCATCAGCATCGCCGAACCTCCGGTCGCGCCCCCGGTCTTGATGCCCACGTTGGGCAGCAGGTCCAGCCCAAGGTAGTCATGCACCTTCGCTTCGCACAGAAGCTGATCCTGGAAGTGATCCGCGAACTCACCGTAGCAGGCGAAGTTGACGAGGCCCTTGACCTCGAGCGGATCCTTCTTCAAATCGTTTTCCTCGAGCAGCATCCGGAAGGCCATCATGCTCAGCTCTTCGAGCTTTTTCTCCGGATAGCGTTTGCGGTAGTCCGTCGTGCCTGCCGCCACGAGGTACACCGGACGGCTCCACTTAGGAACTCTCAGGTTGCCGGGAGCGAATTCGATCATGTTCCAGACTCCTTGAACGGACGCTTAAGGGCTCGCTTGTCACTTTCCCGTCCCTATCATCTTCTCGGGGCGGACGATCCGGTCGAACTCCTCTTCCTTGAGAAAACCCAGCTCGAGGCAGGTCTGGCGAAGCGTGGCGCCCTCGGCGTGCGCCTTCTTGGCCACTTGGGCCGCCTTGTCGTAGCCGATGAACGGGCTCAGCGCCGTCACCAGCATCAGCGACTCGTGCAGATAGCGGTCGATCTGCTTGCGGTTGGGCTCGATTCCCGCCACGCAGTGTTCGGCGAACGACCGGCACACATCCGAGAGCAGCGTAATCGAGTGGAGCAGGTTATGGATGATGATCGGCTTGAAGACGTTGAGTTCGAAGTTGCCCTGCGAGGCCGCGATGCCGATGGCGGTGTCATTGCCCATCACCTGCACGCACACCATCGTCATCGCTTCCGCCTGGGTGGGATTGACCTTGCCGGGCATGATCGAGGAGCCCGGCTCGTTTTCCGGCAGCAACAGCTCGCCCAGGCCGGCGCGCGGCCCCGATCCCATCCAGCGGATGTCGTTGGCGATTTTCATCAGTGAGCCGGCCAGCGTGCGCAACGCTCCGCTTGCCGCCGCCAGCGCGTCGTGCGCGGCCAGCGCGGCGAACTTGTTGGGCGCCGAGGTGAAGGGCAGGCTGGTGAGCGCCGCGATTCTGGCCGCGACCCGATCGGCGAACTCGGGAGGCGCATTGAGCCCGGTGCCGACCGCGGTTCCGCCGATCGCCAGCTCGTAAACGTCGGGCAGGGCGCCTTTGATGCGCCGCAAGTCGGCGTCGAGCTGCGCGACGTAGCCGGAGAACTCCTGTCCGAGCGTGAGCGGCACCGCGTCCATCAGATGGGTCCGGCCGATCTTGATGATGTCGCGGAATTCTTCGGACTTCTTTTTGAGCGCATCACGCAGCCCCGCCACCGCCGGGATCAGGGCGCGGCTGATCTCCTCGGCCGCCGCGATATGCATCGCGGTCGGGAAGGTGTCGTTGGAGGACTGTGAGAGATTGGCGTGGTCGTTGGGATGGATTGGCTTCTTGCTGCCCATCTTGCCGCCCGCGATCTGGATCGCCCGGTTCGCGATCACCTCGTTGGCGTTCATGTTGGTCTGGGTGCCGCTGCCGGTCTGCCAGATGCGCAGCGGAAAGTGCGCGTCGAGCTTGCCCGCGATCACCTCGTCGGCGGCCTTGACGATCAGCTCGGCCAGCTCCTTGGGCAGCTTGCTGAGGTCGCGATTGACTTCGGCGGCGGCCTTCTTGAGGATACCCAGCGCGCGAATCACCGCCCGCGGCATCAGGTCATGCCCGATCGCGAAATGGATTAGCGAGCGTTGGGTCTGCGCGCCCCAGTAGGCGTCGGCCGCCACCTCGATCGCGCCCATGCTGTCGGTCTCGATACGTTTGGCCGTGGCAGTGCGTGCGTTCTTTTCTTTCATCTCTTTCATCGTGGTTCGGTCCTCTCAAGCGCCGTTGCCGGCAAAAGTTGTCTCCATCGCGTTGCGGGTTCAAGCCGGGGATCAGTGCTCGCCGCTTTCGCGGCCCTTGCCTCGCCTATATAGTCCGATAAACAGGCTCTCTCGAACTCGAACGGGAGAGTGCGAGGTTAAGACCGTCATGCCATGGACCATAACCCGGCTCTGTATCGATTGCCTGGATACCGGATGCGTCAGCGTGTGCCCGGTGGACTGCATCTATGAGTACGTCGGCACCGACCGCGAGCACTTTCCCAACCAACTCTATATCCACCCCGATGAATGTATCGATTGCGGCGCCTGCGAGCCAGAATGTCCGTGGCAGGCGATTTTCGAGGAGCCGGCCGTGCCCGAGGTCTTCAAGGACGACGTTGCGCTCAACCACAAGACCGTCGACATGGCCGACCAGTTCAAGGTCAAGACTTTCGAGCAGAAGGAGCATCCCACTCCCGAGCAGATCGCGACCAACAAGGTGAAGTGGGGTCTCGATCCCAACACGTGACGCCGCCCTGACCATCAGCCCAGCTTATCCGCGAAACTTGGGTGGCTTAGTGCCCTGACCGGCCCATGGCGGTCGTTACCGGCCGATAGCCTGCTGGGCGCATGGCCAAGCTGGCACACGTCGTCAGCAGTGCTAAAAGTGTAACGAGGTCCATGATTCCATGGCTCACGAGAGACCGACTCGCGTGCATCTGATTGCGGGCGGATATCCGCCGGGATTGCCCGCAGGGCACGATATGGATTATGCCCGCTTGCGAATTCTCGAGCTGCTCAGCGAGTATCCGCGAATCCGCGCGACCGTAGCCAACGATTTCACCGACATCGCGCGATGGCTGCCGGAAACGCAACTGCTGGTGACTTACCTGGCCGGGCCATACGCCAACGACGAGCAGTGCGGCACGCTACGTCAATGGCTGGAAGGCGGAGGGCGATGGTTCGGTCTGCATGGCACCAGTGGTGGCAAGGCAGTTCCGGTGCCGGGTGATCGCTACGCGCGCAAGATGGTCAAGACGAGCCATCATGAAACTCTCGGGTGCTTCTTCCTGAATCATCCGCCGGTGCGCAGATTCCGCGTGAACGTGGCCGATCGGAGCCATGCCCTGACCAGGGGACTGCCGGCGTCGTTCGAAGTGCAGGACGAACTCTACTTGATCGAGCTTCAGGATCCGGTGAATGCGCATCTGCTGCTGACGACGGAACTTCCGAAGGATCCGTCGCCGAAGGGTTTCGGCTTCGCATATGACGCCGACACTTCCCTGCTCGCCGATGGCAAGACGCGCGCGTTGGGCTACGTTCGTGAGATCGGCAAGGGCGGCGTGGCCTACATTGCGCTCGGCCACTGCCATTCGCCGTCCAACAACGTCCAGCCGTTTGTAGACAGCAGCATTCATCCCGAAGGCAAGACTCCCTTGCTGTTCCGCGGCTCGTGGGAGACGTCGGAGTTCCAGACCTTGCTCCGCAACGCGATCGAATGGGGGATCGGCGAGGTCCCGGCAGAGCATCCGGACTTGGCTCGACGCTAGAGACGCCTCACCCAACGCGCACGAGGCACGCGAGTGAAGCGTGAAGTCGGAACAACTGATGACCAGTCAGCAGAACGCGGCCCAGCAGATGCAGGAGCCTGCGCCGGCCCGCCGCGTCATCGCTTAGCGGCTCGACGCTCCTTCCTCTTGGTCTCGGATCGTCGGCATAAGCAGAGTGTGGTAGTGCTCTGAAAGCTGAGGAAACTAAAAAATGGAAGAGCTGCGAGTGCGCGATATCATGACCCGCGACATAACGACGCTAAAGAGAAACGATAAGCTGACTCTCGCCGAGGACATCATGCACCTCGGGCGGATTCGCCATCTGCCGGTGCTCGACGATGACGGGCAGCAACTGGTCGGGATGGTTACTCAGCGCGACCTCTTCCGCGGCGCGTTGGCGCTCGCGCTCGGCTACGGCCGCCACGCCCAGCGAAAGATGTTGGACACTCTGTTCGTCAAAGAGGTGATGAGCAGCGACGTGATTACCACGACCCCCGACACACCTTTGGTTGAGGCCGCGCGGGTCCTGGTGGAGCGGAAGATCGGTTGCCTTCCGGTTTTGGAGGACGGACGTCCTGTCGGCATCGTTACCGAGGCTGACTTCGTAGCGATGGTTGCGCGCAAGGGCCGGTAAGGATTCCAATAAGGAACCCGAGTTCAACAGGTTCAGAGACGATTCGTCGACCGATTTCCAAGTGGACTGTCGGCATACACAGGCTTGAACCATTGATTCGAGAGATTCCGTCCTGATCCTGCCCGATGTGCGGGCGCTTCACATTGACGCGGCTCGACGGCCGGGAGATCGCCGCCGAGCTGGGCGTTCCCGCCGACGAACTGCGCGATTACACGCCTCGCTACAACGCCGCGCCGATGCAGCGCCTCTTCATCGTGATAACCGAGTACGAAAACCGGAAGATCGTTCCGGCGCGCTGGGGCTTGGTCAATCGATGGGCCAAGGACAACTCGCGCGCCAGCCAATGCATCAATGCCAAGGCAGAAACCGTCGAAGTGCGGTCTTCCTTCCGCGATGCCTTCCAGAAGCGGCGATGCGTCCGTTCCCGCTGACGGCTTCTACGAGTGGACCGGCCCCAAGGGTGCGCGGCAGCCGCTTTGGATTCACCGCTCGGATGGCAAGCTGCTGCTGTTCGCCGGACTGTACGAAGCCTGGTATCCCGAAAAAGACAAGCCGGAGACGACCTTCACGATCATCACGTGCGATCCGAACGCCGTCCTGCGCCCGATCCACAACCGGATGCCCGTCATCCTGTCCGATAAGGATGCTGACGACTGGATGAATCCTCGCGAAGCCCACCCGCTCTCGCTAAAGCGATTGCTGCTGCCGGCCCCGGACGATCTACTCGTCGCGCAGCCGGCGTCGCCGCTCGTAAACAGCGTGAAGCACGAAGGCCCCGAACTGCTCGCAGCGCCGTAGGAGGCAAACGACGCCGGTCACGGCTCTATGGTGACCACCTCTAACGGGCGGGGAATTGGGGAGCAGACCAGATCGTCTAAGCTCAAGATCGTTGGCGAAGACGGTCGGATCTTTGAGGGAGACATGGGCGAGCGCTCGCTCATATGGGTCGTTGGACTAGCGGAAGCCGAATTTAAGAGACAATCAAATCGAGCGCTTGCGTTCCTTGGCTATAGCGAACAGCGCGACGGCTTCGATAATCAGCGCCCTGATAACGAAAATCCCAAGGGTCGGGTCGGTCTTCTAGATCTGCGCTATGGCGGCCGCCTTGGGGTTGGGCGTTGCCGTCGCCGTTGGCGAGGGCGTGAATATGAACTTTCTTAGCTCAACAGCGGGCTCAAGGCCGACGCGATGCTCGGTTCCGCCCTCTACCGGGAGTTGAGGGTGATCCGGTTCGTGGAGTTCACCGGAATCTACGGCGTGTCCGCCCTGATCATCATGGTCAACGTGGCGGTGTGCAAGACGATAGAGGGCGTGCATGCAACCCTCACCCGGCGCGGGTGCTGCTCGCGCACAGACGCGCCGACCTCTCCCTGGTCAGGGATAGGGCCAGGAAAATCGATCCCCCCGCTTACAGCAGCGCACGGGGCGGCAGTCGGCTTGTCTGGCTCGTTGCGCGACAACTCGGTGCGGGCCTCGTGCGCCTGAAGGTCTTCGGGCCAATACCACGCACTAGGATGTTGGTCCCCAGGTTTCTACGTGAAGCCCCTCCACTCGCCCAAATTCGTCGCTATTTCGGGTGACAAGCGTGGCCCGCTCGTGCTTGGCGTGAGCAGCAATCAACAAATCCATCGCGCCGATCGAACGACCTTTCGCCTCAAGTGCCGCTCTGATCTCGCCATAAACTCGTGCCGCTTCCCCTGGCCAGTCGAGAATCTCGACAAAGGCGAGGAATTCCTTCAACGCCTGCTCATTGCGCTGCCGTTGTCGGGACTTAATCACCCCGGTCCATAGCTCAGCGGCGACGACGCTCGAAATGGCGACATCCTGCGGTCGAGTCTTTTCGAGGCGGTGAAGCAATTCCGGCTCGTTGCGCTTGATCGCGTGGATACAGACGTTGGTGTCCAGCATAAAACGGGGCATCAGAAGCCCTCTCGCTCCTGCGCCGGACGGTCCTCGATGCTGTCCGGATAATCGTCGGTAAAGTTCGCAGCGCGGGCAAAGTAGTCGCGCCACGACTTCGGGCGCGGCGTGAGGATCACGCGTTCGCCCGCGCGCTCAATCAAGACCTCGTCGCAGGAGAACCGGAACTCCTTCGGGATGCGTACCGCCTGGCTGCGCCCGGTCATGAAGACCTTGGCCGTTGAACGCTTGCTCGCCCTCTTAGCCATATATCACGGATATATAGCATACCGAAGGAACTGTTGCCAAAACGGGCTTAAGCGCTCGTGCCGATGCCCCGGCCGGGAGTCGAACCCGGACAGTCCTGAGCCGTCTCGAGGCGATTGCCGAGGTCGTAGCCGTACCTGATGGTGCTGACCACGGTGAGGGCGTGCATGCATCCCTCACCCGGCGCACCCTGCTAGACGATTCTTTTCTGGCCGTGCTTGAAGCCGCCCTGCTGGCCGATTGGCGGCTCCGGCTCCTGGCGCGGGCGCCCCGTGCCCCGGCCACTTCGCGGGCCGCGTTCCTGGCGGCCCTCGACGGGCGCGATCTCGACCGTTCGCATGTAACCGTCGCCCGAGGAGTGGGTGGTCAGCAGCGGGTCATCCTTGAGCGCGAGATGGACGATCCGGCGGTCGCGCGGCGACATCGGCTCGAGCGCCATCTTGATGTGCTCGCGCTTGACCCGCTCGCCCATCGATAGCGCCATCCGTTCGAGCTGATGGTGGCGGCGCTCGCGGTAGGACTCGGTGTCGATCGAGACCGGCACGGCGTCCTTGATCCGGCGCGCGAGGATGCGGTTGACGAGGTACTCGATCGCGTCGAGGGTTTGTCCGTGGCGCCCGATCAGGATGCCGGAGCCGTCGCCCTTGATTTGGACTTCGATCTCCTCGCTGCTGCTGCGGCCGGCGGTCCGGATTTCGGCCTTCTCGCCCATCAGCTCCAGGATTTGCGAGAGAATCGAGATCGCTTCGCGCCCCTGCTCTTCCAGCCCCGCGCTTCTGCGCCCTTCATCGCCGGCCTCTCCCTCCGCCTCGGCGACGCGCTTTTCCGCCACCGGTTGCCCGGCGCTCGAGGGCGGGGGTTGCCGGCGCGGCGTGGCGCCTTTTGGCGGGACGGGCGGCGGCGATTGGGCCCGGCTGTGGGCTCCCTGCGGCGCGCGACGGGCGACTCGCACGCGCGCTGCGCGCGCGCCCAGACCGAGCACGCCCGAGCGCGGCGTACTCAACACTTCGATTACCACGTCGTCTTCGGCTGCGCCGAGCTTGGCAAGCGCTTCGTTGATCGCCTCGTCGACGGTGGCGCCGGTTACCTCGATGGAATCGTTGTCGCTCATGCGGTGACGGGAGTGAGTTGTTTGAACTCGCGGTTAAGAAAGAATTGTTGAATTATCCCCAGCAGGTTGGAGGCGAAGTAGTACAGCGAAAGCCCGGCCGGGAAGTTCACGAACATCACGGTAAAGATTATCGGCGTCAGCATCATCATGCGCTGTTGATTGGGGTCGGGCGACTGCGGCGACATCCATTGCTGCAAAAACGTGCTCGCCCCCATCATCAGCACCAGCACCGGTATCCCGCCGCAAGGCAAAAACGGCAGCTTCGGTATCCCCGCAATCGGCAGGCAGTCGGGCGCAGAGAGGTCCTTGATCCATGCCACAAACGGCGCGTGGCGCAGCTCGACCGAGTTGAGCAACGCCTCGTAGAGACCGATGAAAATCGGCAGTTGCAGCAGCATCGGCGCGCAGCCGCCGAGCGGATTGACATGGTTGCGCTTGTAGAGATCCACCATCTCCTTCTGCACGCGCTCGTTGTCGTCCTTGAACTTCTCGCGGATGCGCTGGATCTGCGGCTGCAACCGCTGCATCCGGAGCATCGAGCGCTGGCTGCGCACCGACAATGGCAGGAACACGATCCGCACCGCCACGGTGACCAGGATAATATCGACGCCGTAATTCGGCGCAACCAGATAGAACAATTTGAGCGCCCTGAGGAAGGTAAGCGCCAGAATCCCCGACCATCCGAAGTCGATCGACTTGGTCAGCAGCGGGTTTATCGCCTCGAGCACGTCGATCTGCTTGGGCCCCATGTAGACCGCGGATTTGAGCTCCGCGACCTGTGGGAACACGATGCCGGCCCGGGCCTCCGAGCCGTTGAAACTCATCTCCAGCGTGCCGCTGGCCGGACTCGCCGGCATGAACACCGCCAAGAAATAGCGGTCGCCGAATCCCGCGTAGGCGATCGGGCCCGAAACCGGCGCGACCCCCTTGGTCAACGCTTTCTCCGCCTCGACAATCACCTTGCCGCCCGCGTCGCCCTGGATCTCCGGCACATCGTAATAGCCGGCATGCGCCGCCAGCGACTGGTTCATCGCCAGCCCCAGGCCGTCCACCGCCCCGCTCGAGGCGTGAGCCTGCACGTCGATATCGAAGACGTAGCTATGGGCGCTGAAGCCGAAGGTCTTGGTAATCGCTACTCCGTCGCGGGTCCGTCCGCTGAAGGCGACGGTTGACCGCCGGCCGGACTTGACCTCGATCCGTGCGGGCGCATCGGTGGCATAGGCCACGCCGGCGTCGTCGATCGCGCCTGCGCCGCTCAGGACAATCGCGCCCAGCGGCAGCGCCCCCCCGGCGGCGGTCCAGACCATCTCGTACCCTGGACTGTCGGCTGCGGCGGTCTCGCGAAATTTCTTGAGCCGGAAGCTCTCGAGCCGCGCTCCGCGCGTGGTGAACACGGCCTTGAAGAGGTCGGTGTCCACCTCGACGGTCCGCGCGGGGACCGATTCGCTCGCCCCCGCCGTGGGAGCCGCCGCGGCGCCGAGGGCCGGAGCGCCGAGGGCCGGAGCGGCGGTCGCCGCGACCGGCTTCGGACTCGCCTGCGCGGCGGGAGTCTTCGGAGCCGCGTGCCCAGCGGGTGGCGGATAGAGCTGTTTCAACACCAATTCCTGGTAGGCAAATACCAACCCCAGCGAAAGTATAATCGCGATCAGAATTCGGGTTTCCAAGTCTGGTTCGAGACGCTCCTTACGATACTGCTCGGTCGATATTTTTACTTTTCGCTGCGCAGTGGCGCGGGCGTCCCTGCCCGCGATGGCGGGCACGGAGGCCCGCCCCACTCCAATCGACGCGCTCGCGGAGTTCGGCTCGTGAGGCGCGCGATCTGCTCCGCTCGGGCGGGTACCGGGTCGTAGCCGTGGCCGCCCATCGGATGGCACCGGAGCAGCCGGCGCGCTGCCATGTATCCGCCGCGCAACGCGCCATACTCCCGTATAGCGGCCTCGGCATAGGCGGAGCACGACGGTTCAAAGCGGCAGGCGGGGCCGAAAAGCGCCACCATCGGGGCAGAGAGAATTATCCGATAGGCGCGAACGATGCCTGAAAGCAGCAGTCCAGGCGCGCTTGCCGATGCATTCGCCATCCCTGATGAATCCGCCGAAACGAGCCTACTGGCGCTCCCTGAGCCTTTTGCCGAGCATTAAAGTAGCAGCCTCAAGCTCGGCGTTGATAGTGGGGCTTTCGAGCTGCCCCGCGCCCGAAAGTGCGATCGCGGACATCGTGGCGCCCGCCGGAAGCATCGCGCGCAGCCTGAGCCGGAAGCATTCGCGTACCCGCCGCTTTACCCGATTGCGCACCACCGCATTGCCGATGCGCCTGGACACCGTGATCCCCAGCCGTATTGCGGCATCGCGGACGCCCGGCAGCGCATAGAGCACGAAATGCGCGCTTTGGACGCGCACGCCGCGACGCTGAACACGAGTGAATTCCGAGCTTGCACGAAGCCTGTCCGCCCTGCCAAACGCCAGACGCGGCCGTCCGGGCTCTAATGCCGTTCCAGCTTTCTTCGCCAACGGTTCAAGTTCCGGGCCTACCAGGAGCCCCGCCCGAGCCATCGGTTAACTTTACCAACAACAAGTTGGAACGGTACTAGCCGGGCTGTTTGGGCGGAATCGAGATCGCCAGGCGCTTGCGGCCCTTGGCGCGCCGGCGCTTGAGCACCTTGCGGCCGCCCGGCGAGGCCATCCGGGCGAGGAATCCGTGAGTTCTTTTTCGTCGCCGATTGTGGGGCTGATAGGTTCTTTTCATCGCTTGCCAAGTTTATCCGTATTCTTCACCGACACGCTCACGTCGTTCGAGCCTCGGAACTTGCCGCCGTTCCGAGCCAGGCGAGCACAGCAGTGACGGGCCCCCTTTGCCCCTCGTTCCGACCGGACGGGGGACGGTACGAAGCTGTCTTAAGGCTCGAAACCGCAATCGAACCACACCCGTCCCGCCGGAGCAAGGGGCACGCGGGTCTCGGCGCGTGCCGTCCCGAGGGAAAGCCGACGGCCGCGCCGGGAACGCCGATCGGGGCGGCCCCGATGTGGTAGGCTCGAAATTTGCCATGTACGTGGAAGACACGATCGTCGCGTCGGCGACGCCGCCTGGAACCGGCGGCGTCGCGATCGTGCGCCTCTCCGGCCCGGACGCGATCCGAATCCTGCGGCGGATCTTTCATCCCCGCTCGGCCGGCCCGCTCGAGCCGCGAAAACTCTACCTCGGCGAAGTCCGTGACCCCCAAACCGGCGCCGCGATCGATCGCGCGCTTGCCGTGATCATGCCCGGCCCCGCGACGCTGACCGGCGAGGACGTCGCCGAGCTTCACTGTCACGGCGGGGTGTACATCGTCAGGCGCATCGTAGGCCTAGCGATGGCTCTGGGAGCCCGTGTGGCCGATCCGGGCGAGTACAGCCGCCGCGCCTTCCTAAACGGCAAGATGGACCTGACCGAGGCCGAAGCGATCGCCGACTTGGTCCAGGCGCGCAGCGAAAGCGCGCTGGCCCAGGCGCTGGCCCAGCTCGGCGGCGCGCTCTCCGGACGCGTCGAGCGCGTACGCGACAATGTGATTGCAATCCGCGCCCAGCTTGAGGCCGAAATTGACTTTTCCGACGAGGATATCGCCCTGCCCTCGCGCGAGCAGATCGCGGCCTCGATCGCCGCGCTCGAGGACGACCTCCGCATTCTCCACGACAGCTTCGCCCGCGGCCGCCTGATACGCGAGGGGGTGCGGGCCGCGATCGTCGGCAAACCCAATGTCGGCAAGTCCAGTATCTTGAATCTCCTGCTCGGCACCGAGCGCGCGATCGTCACGCCGATCCCCGGCACCACCCGCGACGTTATCGAGGATTCGATCCGCCTCGGCCCCTACCAACTCGTGCTGCAGGACACGGCCGGCGTGCGCGAGGATGCCGGCGAGGTCGAACGGATTGGAATCGAGCGTACGCTCGACCACGCCGCGCAGGCCGAGTTGCTGGTCGCGGTGTTCGATGCGTCGCGGGCGCTCGAGCCGGAGGACTCAAGCGTAATCGAGCTTGGGCGGGGGCGGGCCGGCGTGGCGATCCTGAACAAGTGCGACCTGCCGGCGGTGCTCTCGTGCGAGGAGCTGCGCGAAAGCGGGGTTAAGATGCTGGTGCTGCCGTTGTGCGCGCTCAAAGCAGAGGGCGTCGGAGCGCTGCGCGACGAGTTGCTCCGCGCAGTCGAGGCGATAGTAGGCGAGGGCGCCGGCGAGGGTGCCGCGATCTCCCGTGAACGCCATCGCCATGCGCTCTCGACCGCTCTGGAAGCCCTTGCGGCCGCACGCGCCGGGATGAGCTCCGGGATGCCGCCCGAGATGGTCGCAGTCGATGTCGCCGGCGCCGCCGACGCACTCGGCGCGATTACCGGCGCAGTCGGGTCGGAAGACGTGCTGGACGCGATCTTCCGCCAGTTCTGTATCGGAAAGTGACATGCGAGCAAGGCGAGCATGTCATCCTGAGCGCAGCGAAGGATCTCGTGAAACCTGCTTTGCCCAGGCGCCGGCCAGAAGGCATAATCAATCTCTTTCGGGCCTTTTCACGGTTTCACTTTTCACTGTTTCACGGTTTCACTTTTCACTGTTTCACGTGAAACCCCCGAAACGGCTTGGCGATTGAAATATGGGTTGCGACGTAATCGTAGTGGGCGCCGGACATGCCGGTATCGAAGCCTCGCTGGCAGCCGCGCGGATGGGTGCGCGGACCTTGATGCTGACGCTCAACCTCGACCATATCGGACAGATGTCGTGCAATCCGGCGATCGGCGGAATCGGCAAGGGTCATCTGGTACGCGAGATTGACGCGATGGGCGGCGAGATGGGCCTTGCGATCGACGAGACCGGAATCCAGTTCCGCTTGCTCAACACCCGCAAGGGGCCCGCGGTGCGCGCGCGACGCGCGCAAGCCGACAAGGCTGCCTATCGCGCCAGGATGAAGCGGGTGCTCGAGACCACACCGAACCTGCAGGTGCGCCAAGCCAGCGTAGAGCGGTTGATCGTCGGGGACGCCACGGTGCGTGGAGTCGAATCGCAGATCGGCGAGGTCTTCGAAGCCGACGCGGTCGTCATCACGACCGGGACCTTCCTGAAGGGCCTGGTCCACGTCGGGATGAAGAGCTACAGCGCCGGGCGCGCCGGCGATTTCGCCGCGATGGGACTGAGCGAGTGCCTTGCAAATTTGGGCTTCCGCATCGGCCGGCTCAAGACCGGGACCTGTCCGCGCCTGGACGGCCGCACGATCGATTACTCTGCGCTTGAGGTCCAAGCAGGCGACGTCCCGCCGCCTGCGTTCTCGTTCCGCACTGCCGCGATCGCGCCGGATCAGCTCCCATGCCATCTGACCTTCACCAACGCGCGCACCCACGAGATCATCCGCGCCAATATCGATCGCTCCCCGATGTACGCCGGCGTTATCCAGAGCAAGGGCCCGCGCTATTGCCCATCGGTAGAGGACAAGGTGATGCGCTTCCGCGACAAGGAGCGCCATCAGATTTTCATAGAGCCCGAAGGTCGTGACACGGTCGAGGTCTATCCCAACGGCCTTTCCACCAGCCTGCCGCTCGACGTGCAGGTCGCGATGGTGCGGTCGATTCGCGGCCTCGAGCACGCCGAGATCATGCGTCCCGGTTACGCGATCGAGTACGATTTCTCCGACCCGACTCAGCTCGCGCCGTCGCTGGAAACCCGGCTTGTGTCGGGGCTTTTCTTTGCCGGCCAGATCAACGGCACCACCGGCTACGAGGAGGCCGCTGCGCAGGGGATCGTCGCGGGAATCAACGCGGCGCTCCATATCCGCCGCGAGCCGCCGCTCATCCTGCGGCGCGAGCAGGCTTATATCGGCGTGATGACCGACGACCTGGTCACGCGCGGAATCGGCGGTGAGCCGTACCGGATGTTTACCTCGCGTGCCGAGTACCGGCTGATCCTGCGCGAGGACAACGCCGACCGCCGCCTCTCTCCAATCGGCGAGCGGCTTGGCCTGCTCGGCGCGGAGGCCGGCGCGCAAGTGCGCGCCAAAACCGAGAGCGTCGCGACGGAATGGGAACGCTTGACCGGCACGCTGGTGCCCGCCGGCGAGACGGTCAATCGGCGGCTTGCGCAATGGGGCTCTGCGCCGATTCGATATCTGACGCGCGCGATCGAATTGCTCAAGCGCCCCGAGATCCCCTACGCAGGACTACTCGAGATAGCCGGACTTGCGCCGAGACTCAACGTTGACCGGGCGGCCGAACTCGAGATCGAGGTCAAGTACGATGGTTACGTGAGGCGCCAGGCGGAGGCGATCGAGCGCTTCCGGCGCCTTGAGGATGCGCTCATCCCCGAGTGGCTCGACTACGGCGCCGTGCCCGGCCTCTCCACCGAAGTCCGCGAGCGGCTCACGCGTGGCAGGCCGCGCTCGCTCGGCCAGGCGGCACGGATGCCGGGAGTCACGCCGGCGGCTATCTCTGTGCTGGCCGTGCACATTCGAGGCTCTCGCCGGGTTTCACGTGAAATGTGAAACTCGTGTTTCACTTTTCACTTTTCAACTGTTTCACGTGAAACCAGGAATTGCTGAACAAATCGGCGCTCAGGCCCGCGCGCACGTCGAGGCGCATCTCAAGCGCTTCGACCTTGTCGTCGCTCCCGCCTTCTTCGATCGAATCGAAAAGTTCGCCGCGATTCTCGCGCTCTGGGGTTCGCGGATGAATCTTACCGCGCGGCCCGGCGACCCCGGCGAGATCGCGTTCCACGTCATCGACAGTCTGGCGCCCCTGGCGATGGCGACGCTTGCCGGCGGCGCGATGCTTCGCGGCGTCTTCGAGGCCGGCCGCGAGATCCTCGATATCGGCAGCGGTGCCGGCTTTCCCGCCCTGGTGCTGGCGGCCGCGTCGGCCGCGCATTTCACGCTCTGCGAATCGCGCCGCAAGCGCGCCAGTTTCCTTGAGGTCGCGATCGCGGAGATGGGTCTCGATAACGTAAGCCTGAAGGCAGTTCCCGTCACCGCCGCGTCGTTTACGGGCATTTTCGACGTCGTAACCGCGCGCGCGATAGGTGCGCTCCCGGACTTCTATCGGATCGCTGCGGCCGCTCTGCGCGCGGGTGGAATCGCGATACTCTACGCGGCACCGTCGCAGCGCCTAAAGCTCGATGACGCGCGTGCCGCGGCCCTCGATTCATCCGCGCGTGTCGCCTACGAGATCGATCGCGAGGGTGCGCGCCTCAAGCGCGTGCTCGTCCTGTGGCACAAGCGGGCCTGATCGCACCCAAAAAAATCCCTGAGTTGTCGAAATCCGTCCGGCACACGCTTTGATTTAGCTCCCGATTGAGAGTTTAATTCATAATTGAGGTGCGTTGGTCGCGATTTCTTCGCTGTCTTACTGTTTCACGTGACCGATGCGCGGCGCGCCGGCGCCAAGTGGTGTGGATGTGGGGCGGATCATCGCAATTGCCAATCAGAAAGGTGGAGTAGGTAAGACCACCACCGCGATCAATCTCGCGGTGGCGATCGCGGCCTCGGGCGCGCGCGTCCTGCTCGTGGATCTCGATCCCCAGGGCAATGCGACCTCGGGCCTGACGCCCATCGGCGAAGAGAACCACGCGCAGACATCGGGCGCGACCATCTACGAGGCGCTCGTCGGGGCAACCGCACTCGCCGACGTGATCAGGGAGGCGCGGCCGGGGCTCTCGATCGCGCCGTCGGGACGCGATCTGGTCGGCGCCGAAGTCGAGCTCGCAACCGTCGAAGGACGCGAGCAACGCCTGCGCAGCCTACTGGAAGGCCAGGCATCAGAATATAACATCGTTCTACTGGATTCGCCACCCTCATTGGGTCTGCTCACGCTCAACGGTCTGGTGGCCGCCGATACGATTCTGATCCCGATGCAGTGCGAGTACTACGCGCTGGAAGGGTTGAGCGCGTTGCTCGCGACGGTGGAGCGCGTGCGCGCGGTGCTGAATCCCGGGCTTGAGCTGGAGGGACTGGTGCTCACGATGTTCGACGCGCGCAACCGGCTGAGCCACGAAATCGCGCGCGAGGTCCGCGAGCATTTTGCCGGCAAGGTTTTCGCGACTGTGATTCCGCGCAGCGTGCGGCTTTCGGAGAGTCCGAGCCACGGGCTTTCGGTACTCGAGTACGCACCGAAATCGAGCGGCGCGAAAAGTTATCGCGAGCTGGCGGCCGAGCTGCTCGCGCGGTCCGGTCTGTCCAACGCCGATTCGAACGGCACAAATGCCGCTGACTGAGCGAATCCTGTCGCCGGCGGTTGCGGCCTAGCAGGCTTAGGGAAACTTTTTCCGCCGCCTGCCAGGCCTGAGAGGGAGGAGAGACGGATGTTGAGGAAACCGCTCGGACGTGGACTGGACGCGCTGATAGAGAACACCAAGCCGCAAGCGGCGGGCGAGGCGGCGGCGGTCCTGATGATGGTCGCGGTGGAACGGATCGTCGCCGGACCCTTCCAGCCGCGCCGGAACTTCGACCCGGATCGGCTCCAGGAGCTGACGCGGGCGATCGAGGCGCACGGCGTGGTCGAGCCGCTGATCGTGCGCCGGGCGCCCACCGCCGCCGACGGCGGCGCGCGCTACGAGCTTATCGCCGGTGAGCGGCGGCTGCGTGCGGCGCGCGCAGCCTCGCTCAGGGCGGTGCCGGTGATCGTGCGCGAGCTGGACGATCGCTCGGCGGTCGAGATGTCCCTGGTCGAGAATCTCGCGCGCGAGGACCTGACCCCGATCGAGGAGGCCGGCGCCTTTGCGCGATTGAGCCGCGAATTCGCGCTCAGTCACGATCAGATCGCGGGGCGAATCGGCAAGAGCCGTCCTTACGTGAGCAACGCGGTGAGATTGCTCGAGCTGCCTGGTGAGGTACAGGAGATGCTTGCTCGCGGCCTGCTCAGCGCCGGGCAAGCCCGTCCGCTGCTCGCGCTTGCGAGCGCGCAGGAACAGATCGAAGCGGCGCGCCGGATTGTGGTAGGGGGAATTTCCGCGCGCGGTGCCGAGCAGATCGCGCAGGCCCATCGCCGCAACAATGGCCGTTCCGGGCGCCCCGTGCTCGATGCGAACCTGAACGCGCTGGCGGAAAGCCTCCAGCGCGCGCTCAAGCGCAAGGTGCGGATAGTCCGCCGGCGCGGAAAGACCCCGGGCCGTATCGAGATCGAGTACTACGACGACAACGATCTGACGGCGCTTGCCACCACGCTCGCCGCCAACGCGCGCCCCGACTACCGCGCCGCGTAGATTGTCCCGATGTTACGGGCAGTTGTGGGTTGCGGACAGGCGCCAGTCAGTTACACTCAACAGGCGCGCGACGAAGCGGCGAAGGTGTTGTGGGTTGCGGACAGGCGCCAGTCAGTTACACTTGAGACTGTCAGGGCGCTCTCGCGCACATGTTGTGGGTTGCGGACAGGCGCCAGTCAGTTACACTTCGCGGGACAAGCAAGGCTCGCATCGGCTCTGTTGTGGGTTGCGGACAGGCGCCAGTCAGTTACACTGCGAGCGCGCGGCCGCCCCCACAGCCCCCGGTTGTGGGTTGCGGACAGGCGCCAGTCAGTTACACTGGCCAGTGCAGGGTTCGACACCTTCACAAGGTTGTGGGTTGCGGACAGGCGCCAGTCAGTTACACTCGTCCTACTACCACTACTGTTTCTTTCTCAGTTGTGGGTTGCGGACAGGCGCCAGTCAGTTACACTTCGCGTGCGCGCGAGAGCGTCGAGTCCCTGGTTGTGGGTTGCGGACAGGCGCCAGTCAGTTACACTGTGCAAGAAGTGCGGCGCCATCGCGCGGGAGTTGTGGGTTGCGGACAGGCGCCAGTCAGTTACACTCCACAGGGTGCAGGGCGTCGTGCTGAGCCAGTTGTGGGTTGCGGACAGGCGCCAGTCAGTTACACTTGCCAGGATCGAGCTCGCAATGACGTTGAAGTTGTGGGTTGCGGACAGGCGCCAGTCAGTTACACTGCCAGCCAAGCGAGCGTTTTCCGCCCGAGGTTGTGGGTTGCGGACAGGCGCCAGTCAGTTACACTCCACAGAAGCAGCGGGCAAAGCACCGGGCGGTTGTGGGTTGCGGACAGGCGCCAGTCAGTTACACTATCCAGGTCGGGCAAAGCCTATGAGAGTAGTTGTGGGTTGCGGACAGGCGCCAGTCAGTTACACTGCGCCGGCACACTCATCCGAACGCGCGTATGTTGTGGGTTGCGGACAGGCGCCAGTCAGTTACACTTCGGGAGCCAGCGGGTGAACTGTTGGGTCCGTTGTGGGTTGCGGACAGGCGCCAGTCAGTTACACTAGCGCGCCTTGCTGGTTGCGACGATGGAGGTTGTGGGTTGCGGACAGGCGCCAGTCAGTTACACTGACTGTACAATGACACGACCATGGCAGTGTGTTGTGGGTTGCGGACAGGCGCCAGTCAGTTACACTCGAAGGCGAGCGAGCGAACGCAGCCCTGGTGTTGTGGGTTGCGGACAGGCGCCAGTCAGTTACACTACCTTGGCCCGTAACCGCCTAAAAGCGCGGGAGAAAATGGCGATCAGATAAGCTCAAAAATCGCCGTTTTCTCCCCGATCGGGCCTCTTGCCCGCAAAATTCAGAACATTTCCACCTGCGCGGGAGCCGCCACCGGCGCTTTGCGCCGCTTGCCAAGGAAGATTTCCATCTTGCCGAACTGCAGGTCGGTGATTCCGATCAGCCGGACTTCGCCGTCCGGCGGCAGCATCCATTTGACCCGCGTGAAATGGACCTTGGCGTTGTCCTCGCTGGCGCAATGGCGGATATAGACCGAATATTGCATCATCGAAAAGCCGTCTTCCAGCAACCCCTTGCGGAACTTGGCGTAGTCCCGGCGGGCGCGGGGCGTATCGACCGGCAGATCGAACATCGCCACGATCCACATCGAGCGCATCCCTCCGAAGTTCACGGCTGTTCCTCCGCGGGCGCGGGCAAGCCGGGGATTTGCGGGCGCTTCAGCTTTCCGGCCAGCACGTCGCGGACCGAGGCGGCGTAGCGCGCAAGCGCGACAATCAGCGGCGAGCGTTCTTCCTTCCATTGGACGGGAGCGGCCAGCATTTCCAGCAATTCCGCCCTCACCGGCTTGGAAAGCTCGGCCTCGCCATCGTCCCAAATGCGGCGCACCGCGGCATCGACAAACGGCCGCAGCGGCTCCATCAGGTCGTCGGCCAGCACAAAAGCGTTGTAGCGGTTGCGATGGTGGAGACCGAGCGAAGGGCACAGTCCCGCGCCGCAAATCGCGCGGGCGGTGGCGGCGCGCAAGACCATGTAGCCGTGGTTGAGCAGGTTGTTGGGCGGAGCGCCATCCCGGTCGCGGCGGAAGCCGGGTCCCATTGCGACCCGCCAGTAGCGCTGGGCGGCCTGCGCCTCAAGGTTTTGGGGATCGCCGGTGCGGACCCTGCCGGCTAGGTTCCGTAGCCCTCCAGCTTCGAGCTTGAGCCGCTCGAGCAGGTCCGCCTGCGCGTTTATCTTGGCGCGGACGATCTCCCTCCAGAGCCGGTTGCGGACCGCCTCGCTCGCGGCGGCCTGCGCCGCGATCGATTCCGCTTGAAGACTGTAGCCTTCCGCCGGGAGCAGGAGGGCGGCAGGATGGTGGTTCGGGCCGCATACCACCACCGCGACATTGTTTTCCGCCAGCGCGGTCAGCGCGCCATGGGTGTAGCTGCACGCCTGATGGTCCACGACCAGGACGCCCAGGTCCTCGATCGGGACGGTCCCGATTTCCGCGCCGTCGCGCGCCATCACCAGTTGATTCAGGCGCAGCGACAGGTGGGTCGGACCGCCGGAGACTTCGACGACCCGCTTAATCACAGGCGGTATATTCGCGGCCGAGCGGGTCGATCGTTACCTTTATCGGCGCCAGTTTCTTGAGCGGTCCAATGCTGATGGTCTTTTCGAATTCCTTGTCCTCGCTCTTGCGGGAGTCGTTGTGCGGGCGAAGCGTGATGCGCATGTTTCCGGCGTCGATTTTTTGCACTCGGCAATAGTTGGCCGCGCCATTCTCGGTGATCTTTATAATCTCATTGGCCGACAGCGACATCACGAATTTCTTTCCCTGGCCCACGTCGCGGTTGATGATTGGCTCGCGGCGGCGGATGCGTTGCGCAGCGTCGAACGTGGAAACTACCTCGCCATCCCACCTGCCCTTTTTCTTGCCCTCGGCGGTGTACTCGAAAATGACGATGTGATGGTTGCTTCCGCTTTCGACCGCGCGGTATTCGATGCCTTCCCGGTTTTTCATCTTGATCATGCCGCCGGAGGGTTTGTGGAGGCGGACCTTTTTGATCGGAACGGGCGCGCCGTTGCCGTTGGGCAGCGTCGGGAAGTTCGGCGGCGTCATTGCGGTTTTCCATTGGGCGGTTTTTTCGGCGCTGCGGGCCTCGGGATCGGCGCCATGGGCGCGGAGATGGGTCTTGACGATCTCGCGGACGGTTTCGTCGGCGATGCGCTCAAGCTCGGACTGGGTCAGCGCTGCGAGCGATTTTCGCACGGCGAACAGTTCCTGGCCCTTTTCGTCCTTGAGGCCCGTGATGCCGTAGTTGGTTTCCTCGTGGAGAGCGCCTCGCAGTCCGCGCAGCGCCTGATGAGAAACGATCATCGTCTCGATCCTGCGCTTAACGTCGTCGCGGAAATGCTCCCACGGCGGCGGAAAGCCCGCATCCTCCGGCCTGCGCCCGAGCGCGCTCAATTGGCTCATCCGTTTCACCACGGCGGGCGTGGTGAGCGCGATCACGGCCGCGTCAATCGCGTGATGGCGATGGTCGGCGCGCGTCTTTTCGCCCGAATCGGAGAGAATCCCGTTTAGGCCCCATCGCCTGCGCAGCGCGGCGGTCACTGCGCCCTTGCCGATCTGGACGCCGTTCTTGCCGGTCAGCGTTTCGAGGTACGAACGCGCCTCGCGGGCGATGTAGCGGGTGTCGTTCAACTGGCGTGCGATGAATTTGTCGGTGTCGATTTCCGTGACCTCGAATCGTTTTCGTTTCGGCCACGGCAGGGTTTTGCTCCGGTGCAGAATCTCGTCCCATCGCTTCTCATCGCCGTGCCATGCCTGCCACGGCGTGCGATCGCCCTTGTCGCGGTTGGCCGCGGTGGCGCACAGGACCTTGTTCAGGTAGGAATCGTCGCCCGAAAGCGGCAGCGGCAGGATATGATCGACTTCCCAATCGGGCGAAAAGAGCGATTCTTTGGGTATCGTTTTTCCGCTGTACGGGCAGGTGTACCCCGCTTCCTTCCAGAGTCGGTAACGAACGCGGTCGTCGCGGGAGGGATTCGCGATGCGGAAGTCCTGCTCGAGGATTTTGTCGGTCTGTTCGTTTTCTTCCCGGTTTTTCTTGTTTTCGGAAAGAATTTCGGAGCGCTTTTTCAGCGAGACCTTGAGATCGCGGGCCATTTCGACGCGGATGCGGGCGGGCTTGCCGTGCGCGCGGACGATCGCATTGACCAGCCGGCGCGTCTGGTTCATCGCCACGGTTACGATCGGATTGCGCAAGTCCGGCATGTCTTCGCGCGTCAGTTGGTCGCGCACCTCAATCTTGCGCTGGTCGGGCCGTTCGTATCCGGCCGCCACTACCGCATCCATGTAGGAAAGCCCCTGTTGCAGATGGGGAATCAGCCTGCGCAGCGCGCGCTCCGAGAGATGGAGATACCCGGACTCAAGATCTCTTCCGGCGAGTTTTTCGGCGGCCTCTTCGCTGATCTTCCATCGATCGATCGCATGGCGGCGGATCGCCTTGGGGTCGTCGAGGTAGAGCAGGTCGCGGACAATTTCGTCGCGGGTCTCCGCCGTGAGATTGTCGTAGTTCTTGCCCAAGTCCTTGCGCAGGCGCGCTTCAGTGGTGTTGCCCTTGAGCTTGTTGCGATGATTGGCGGTTTCAAAATTGAATTTCTGCCCCTCCAGCATCCCGAGCGCCTTGCGAATCTGGTCGAAGGTCATCGTCTCCTTTTTCTGGAGTTCCGCGATCAGTTCTTTGCGCTCGCCGTCGTTGAGTTTTCTGATCTCGCCGGTTTCGGCGTCGGGAAATTCAAGATGGCTCACGTCCTGAAGCAACCGGAATTGCTGGGCGTACCAGAACCCCTTTGGAGCGCGCTTGCGGGTGGGTTCGAGTTCGCATTTGCCGACCAGGTTCTTTTGGACCTTGAGGGGACGCTGATTGAAGATGGTTTCGCGGATCTGCCGGCGCAGATCGTCGGTCAGGATAGCGGGGTGATGGGGCCGCTGGGCGTCCCACAGCGCATCGAATTCATGCTCGTACATCGCGCGCGACGTGTATCGGCATCGGAGACGTTCTTTGAACGGATCGATCCGGCTCAGATATTCGCCGAGCGTGCGCGCCTTGGCTCGCTCGATGTTCTTCTGAAGATCGGTGATCCCCGTCAGGACAGTCTCCTTGTCCTTCTTGTTGGATTTGCGTTCGGTCTTGCGGTTGCTCTTGAAACCGCGCCTATTGCCGAGATGGTAGAGCGCGCGGCCCAAATCGAAGGGCCCCAGCTTCTCATCGAGGCCGCGAGCGCGGAGCGCATAGGGATTCGCGCCTAACACAGCCGCAAGCTCGGTCTTTTCACGCGGCAACAGGCCCGCACGCTGGAGCCGATGGCGCAGCGCGTCGCGCCGGCGGTTGCGCCGGTCGTGTTGGCGGCGCATCCCGCGTGCGGCGCGCCGCGCGACGTTGCGGGACTCGTTCGATTTGGCCTCGATGCCTTCCGGAAAGACGCGGACGCCCGCATCGACCAGCCGGATCGGCTTGGCCGTCCCTGCGCCGTCAACAGATTGCTCGATCAGTGCCCATCCAGCGGAGTTCGTGCCGAGGTCCAGTCCAAGCACCAGTTCTGTTTCCATGCCGGTTCCCCCTCAATGCGCTTGCGCAAGATTAGGCGGATGTGGTATGGAACGTCCAGTGTAACTGGCTGGCGCCTGCGCAGCTTCCCATAACAAGGAGTTCCGCAAGGAACTCCGCAGGCAACCATTGTCCTTCGGGACATGGACCCACATTGGCCGCCCGCAAGGGCGGCCTTTTTTTGCGGGCGAAAGTGCATGGGCCTCGCGCGGGCCGGTTACGTCGCCCAGGCTCAGCGCCTCACGGCCGACATGTTGTGGGTTGCGGACAGGCGTGAGGTGGCGCTGACCGTGGCCGGCGTGCTCGAAGCCGAGCGTGGCTTCCGCAAGCTCGCCGGCTATCGTGCGTTGCCGACTACCGCGCCGGGTAGATTGCCTCGATGTCGTCTCGTCTGAAAATGCCAGGGCCGGAGTGCCGGCCCGATGAGCAAGAGCACGCTGCTGACCGGGCGTTGGCGCGTGCAGCAGTCGATATACAGCCGCTTGGCCGGGTATGAGGATGTCAACGACGCCGAGCGGCTTCTTTGTCCTTTTTTTGTAGCGCCGGCCTCCGTGCCGGTTCTTCTTTCCGAATCCTAAAGGTCGCCCTCAGCGACCCACACCCACGGATAGTTCTCGATGTCGGGCCATCGCTTTTGAGGATTGCCCATGATGTACTCGAGCTTGTCGCAGAGCTCATCCTCGTCCCTGATCACGCGGTCAAAGTACTCCCTCTGCCAAACTCTTGCGCTTCTCGCATAGAGGCGCTGAAACCGGTTCGCTGTATAGGATTTCCACGACTGGACAATCGCGCTGAGCCCGTACCCGTTGCAGGGTTCTACGACCACGTGGACGTGGTCGTTCATCACCACGTACCCGACCAGCCGGTAGCGCTGGAGGTCGAAGTTGCGCAGCGCGGCGGCCACCATTGCGCGTTCGTCGGCCGATAGCTCGGGCTGCGTCTTGTGCAGCCGCCAGGTAACAAAGTAGACCGCCTCCTCGGCCCGCCAATGCGGTAGTCTCCTTCGGTACATGGTTGAAGTTTCTGCTGCCACCGCGACCCGCGACCCGTCACTCGCACTGAAAGTATCGCGCAGGTAGTTCGGAAACAAATTCCGGAAAAAAGAACCGGCACGGAGGCCGGCGCTACACAAGAAGAACCGGCGCGGGGAGGCCGGCGCTACGCGGACAAGAAGAAAAGGTCAAGTGCCCGCACCAAACCCGGGGCTATGGAGCGTTGCTCTTGTCGGCGGCCTGCTGCGCCTTCTCGGCCGCATTCTGCAGCGCTGCCTGCTTGCGGGCAGTCTCTGTCTCCCTGCGCTTCTCGGCGCGCGCCGCCGCCGCGGTCATCTTCTTCGCGGCGGTCGCCCCCAAGTCCTGTGATTCCCACTTGGGCTTGCTGATCTCCACCCACTTGGCGTTGTTGAGCGCATAGGTGAAGACCAGGTACTTGAGCACGCCGGTCGCCTTGCCCTTCCCGGCCTGATCCTTGATCGGGTTGTACTCGGCGCCGCCGAGCTTGACGCTCACGACGAGTTGGCCGCCGGGGCCGTAGTTGGGCAGGTACTCGAACTTGGGCTGGAGGTCGATGTAGCGCTGACCGTTCTTATGCTTCTCCTCTTCCTTGTCCAGGTAGGGGAGCGCTTCGTCGGAGACCTTGTCTGTCAGCTCGGAAGAGAGCTTGGGGGGAAGGTCCTTGGGCTGGCGCTGGAAGCGCGCATCGAAGGACAGCGCCGATGGTGCGCGGAGGATAAAAACAACCGCCGTGGCTGCCAAAGCGGCTGCCACGACGGTGTTCAAAACTCGCTTGCCACGACCGTCCATAGCGTTAGACGACGGCGGCGCAGCCGAAATTTACTTGCCGCCGGCGGTGATTCCGCGACCGAAGGCGGCGACCTGCGTCTGCCACTGCTCGCCGAAGGCCAGGATCAGCACCTGCTGGTTGATGTGCGTGTCCTTGGTCAGGCTGCGCAACGCACCACCGCCCGCCCCAGCCATGACCTTATAGGCCTGCCGAGTCTGCTGGTAGAACTCCGGCAGCGGCGATATCGACGGCGGCTCCTGGCGATGCACCTTGAGCCAGAATTCGCGCTCGAACCGCTCGTGCTCCTCGGCCGCCACGTCCACCGCGTTAAAGGTTCCGTTCTCGCCCTTGAACTTGCGGATCAGCGACATGACCCCGGCGAAGTCTTCCTTGCTGGGCGGTGAGTCGCCGACCAGCACGATCACCTTCTTGGCGTAAGGCTTCCAGTCCATCTTGTCCACCGCGGTCGAGACCGCACCGAGCATGTTCTCTTCCCACTCGCCGCCGCCCTTGGCCTTCATACTGGACAGGAAGGTTTGCAACTTGTCCGGCGACAGCGTCAGCGGCTGTATCGAGAGCGGTTCGCCCTTGCCGCCGTACACCACGATGCCCACCCGCGCGATCGGCACCAGCCGGTGAACGGCGCGGATCAACTGCTCCATCTTGGCTTTGACGTCATCGATAATCAGGTTCATCGAGCCGGTGCCGTCGATGCACAGCACCACGTCGAGGCCCTTGCGCCGCAGCTCGCCGATGAAACCGCCGAAGCCGGTGCCGACGCCGTGGCCGTAGCCCGAGCCCATGCCGCCGCCGCGGCCGATTCCGATACCGCCGCCGCCGGCCGCGCGCACGTAGTCGTTGGCCATGCCCACTTGCTGCGAGGTATCAACCGCGGTCGGCTCACTCATCTGCTGCGCGGTCGTGTCGGGCATCGGCACCTCCGGCGTGTCGAGATTCTGCATCTCGTCTCCGCCGCCGCCACCGCCGCCGCCCGCCTCGAGGTTGACCATGATCAATTCGCGTCCACGCTGCTCGTGGACGGTGACGACCAGGATGAGCAGCACGGCCACATGAATGGCCACCGACAGTGGGAACGGGCCCAGCAAAAAGCCCAGCGAGCGCCTTATCTTGTCAAGCCGCGAGAACTCAGCCTCGGCGGTGTCGCTCTTGAGGACTTCCTGGAGCACTTTCTGCTCCCGCCTGCCCATCAGGCGGTAGAGCAGGAAGGCCACAACCACGGTCGAGATCAGAACGAGAACGATTATTAGCGCCATCATAGAAATAACATAATGCCTGTTGGAACGCCGCGCTCGGCCGCGACGATCGTCCCAATAAATATCCTACCGCGGTCTTGCGTCGGCCACCAGCCTGCCCTTCCCAGGGCTAGCTCCCGCCCGCCGGGCCGCCGGGAGCTCCGCCGAGGGGAAGCTTGGACACCGCAATCGCGATTGCCTCCGCGCCGGCACCCTTGGCGATATCGAGAATTTTCACCATGTCGCCCAGGATGACCTTGGGGTCGCCCTGGAAAATCACCAGCTTATCCGGCGATTTGGCCAGCGCGTCGCGCAGGGCCGGATCGAGGTCGCGCTCCAAGACGCTCTTGTCATTGACGAAAATCTGATGGTCCTGGGTGAGCGTCACGGTGATGCCCTTGGGCTTCTCGGTCGGAGCGGCCTGCTCAGCCTTGGGCAGGTCAACGTGCGCCGCCGACTCGATCGTTACTGCCGTGGTGACCATGAAGATGATCAGCAGGACCAGGAAAATGTCGGTCAGCGGGGTGATGTTGATGTCCGAGAAGACCCCGCCGCCTTCCTTCATGCTAACTGCCATTGCCGGGCCTCCGTGACCGGGATGCGTCGCGTGTCGAGATCATTCCCCACCTCCGGCCCCACCTCCGGGCGCTCCCGAGGGGTTGGTCCGCACGCCGGTGGCGCGCTGCGCGGCGATCGCGATAGTGCCGGCGCCCGCACGCTTGGCGACGTCAAGGATCCGGACCATATCGCCGAGCAGCACTTTGCGGTCGCCCTGGAACACCACGATCTTCTCGTCCACCTTGCCGAGCGCTTCGCGCAGGCTCGGTTCGAGCTCGCGTTCGGGGACGTCCCTGGAATTGACGAACAACTCGTGCTGAGCGGTGTAGGTCACGATCACGCCCTTGTTCTCGGGCGAGGTGTTCTCGGCCTGCGGCAAATCGACGTGCGCCGCGGATTCGATGGTGACGGAGGTCGTCACCATGAAGATGATCAGCAGGACCAGGAAAATGTCGGTCAGCGGCGTGATGTTGATTTCCCAGAAGACGCCGCCGCCGCCGCTGGGCGAGCTAATTGCCATGCCCGCTTCTCCCTTGCAGCGCCGCTTCGATCAGCCGGCCGGCGTTGATGTGCATGATCGCGTTGATGTTTTCGATCTTGACCGAGAAATAATTATAGAAGATGACCGCGATGATCGCCACCGCCAGTCCCAGCGCGGTCGAAATCAGCGCCTCCGAGATGCCTGCGGCGACGACTGAAAAGCCGCCGGTGCCCATGATCGCCATCGACTGGAAGGCGATCAGGATGCCGACCACGGTGCCGAACAGCCCGATAAACGGCGCCGAGGCTCCGGAGGTCGCCAGCACCCAGGTGTAGCGCTTGAACTCGAGCGCCTCCTGGAAGCGGCGCTCCGCGTCGAGATCCATCAAGCCTTCGCGGTCCATGCTCTGCGCGCCGGCGATCAGCGTGTAGTACAGCCGCTCGCCCGCGTTGCGGCGCCCCTGGACCTGCTGCAGCGCTTCGTTGAATTTGCCCTGGCGCAACGGCGTTACCAGCACGTCAGCGAGCCTGGCCGAGCGTGAGCCGACTCCCCACAGCGACCACGCACGCTCGAAGATGATCGCCAGACACACCACGGACATCAGAAGCAGGGGGTAGGTGGCGTAAAAGGCCTGCTGAATCATCATCAGAATACCGAACTGAGTTTGCATCGTCTATCCTCTCAAGAGTGTTTGAATTTCGAGCGGGGCATTACGGTTCCGCTCCAACCTTGCAAAGCCGAACAAAATCTTGAATCCGCTTGAGCTTGACTCCCTCAAATCCTAGCGCATTCCCGCCAGTCCATCTCTTCCCCTCTCGCGTAGGAGCCGGGCAGTCGTAAAGGCGCAGGCTTCGCCTTCCATTGAACAAACGCGCGCTTCTTGTCAAGAGGGATTTAACTGAAACTCTACTTTTCAAAACTGCGCAGAAATGTCAAGGCGAGGTCCCCCCGCCTCCCGCGGCAACAAACGCCGCCATCGCCCCTCATCTTGACTTCCATCTCACCCGCGTCTAATCCAGAGCTTGACCGCATCGCCGGTTTTTTTTTGTGATGCCCGAGCCACGCCTGTCGACCACCGCCAATGCCGCCCGCTTGCGAGCATTGCGCCCGTTTGCGACAGCCCTGGTGTTGGTTTGCCTTGCAGCATTGCCCGGATGCCGCAACCGCGCCGCGAATCACGCGCCGGCGCCCGTTGCGACCATCAAGCTCGGCCCCGACGAGCCCACCAAAGCGCTCCCGCCCGACTTCGACAAGCGGATGCCGGTTTATCCGGGCGCCGTGGTGGAACATGTGCGGCGGCCCAGGGGCGCGATGCGCGAGATCCTGTTCAGCTCCGACGCGCCCCTCGATAAGCTGATCGAATCTTACAAGGAGAGCTTGCACAAGGCGGGCTTCGAGGTGACCTCCTCGCTGAAGATGGCGGCGCGCAGGACCTGGTCGTGCGACTTCCATCGCGACTGGCAGCAGTGCGGCCTGATGGTTTTCCCGTCCGACGAGGACAAGTCGCACTTGACGATCGATCTGATTTACGAGATGCCTTCAAAGAGCAACGAAATTCTCACCGAACCCGAGGAGCACTTCGACGTCGTGGGCCCGGGCGAGGTGGCTCAGCAACCCCCAGAGAAGGGCGAAAAGGAAAAGAAGGATTAGAGCAATGGCACTACTAGAGGGAAAGGTTGGCATCATCACCGGCGCCGGACGCGGGATCGGCCGCGAGGAGGCCCTGCTGATGGCGAAGCAGGGAGCGAAAGTGGTGGTCAATGATCTCGGCGGCCACTTTGACGGTAGCGGGACCTCGCGCTCGCCGGCCGAGGAAGTGGTCAAGGACATTCGCAACGCCGGCGGCGAGGCGGTCGCCAACTTCGAGAGCGTCACCGACTTCAAGGCCGCCAAGCGCATCATGGAGTGCGCCCTGGACAACTTCGGCAAGCTCAACTTCCTGGTCAACAACGCCGGCATCCTGCGCGACCGGATGATCTTCAACATGAGCGAGGAAGACTTCGACGCGGTGATCGCCGTCCACCTCAAGGGTACCTTCAACCTCGCCCGCCACGCGACCGCCTACTGGCGCGAACAGCACAAGAGCGGCAACCTGCTCAACGGCCGGCTGATCAACACCAGCTCCGACTCCGGCCTGCTCGGCAACGCCGGGCAAGGCAACTACGGCGCGGCCAAGGCCGCGGTGGCCGCGATGGCGATAATCATCGACCGCGAGATGACCCGTTACGGCGTGACCGCCAACGCGGTCGCACCCGTCGCGCGCACCCGCATGACCGTCGAGGCGACACCCCAGACCGCAGCCGGGATGGGCCAAGCCAAGGCCGGCGGCGAATGGGACCCCTTCATGCCGGCCAACATTGCACCGCTGGTCGCATGGCTTGCCAGCGACGACGCCAAGGACGTGCACGGCGAGGTGTTCCGCGCCGGGTTGGGCTCGGTGTGGCTGATGAAGGGATGGCATTCGGTGGCCAAGGTCTCCAAGAAGGGCGCGCTCTGGGATCCGGCCGAACTGGGCGCGCGGATCAAGGAAGAGCTCGGCAAGGGCCTTTCCAAGAAGGAGACCTTGGGCGCCGTGATGGCCGGCTGAGTTTTTCAATGCCTACCTCCCGCGCTCCGTTGTCGCGATTGGGTGGCTCACGGTTTCGCTCCGTGCTTCTGATCTGTGCGGCCAACACCGCGCGCAGCGTGATCGCCGAGCATCTGATGCGCCGCGAGCTCAGCGCCCGCGGCATCGAGAGCGCGGTCCGCGTCCGCTCGGCGGGAATCGCCCCCTACGCGCGCGACGGTGCGCTGGTTTCGCTCGACACGAGGCTGGTGCTGCGCGATGAGGGAATCGATCTCGGCGAAGAGGCGACCTCGACCGACCTCCGCCGCCATCCGGAGCTGCTGGCGGAGGCGGACCTGGTGATCGCGATGACCGCGCAGCAGGCCCAGGAGCTGCTCGCGCGCTTCCCCGCCGTCGGCGAGCGCCCCGTGCATACCCTGCGCGCTTTCGCCGGCGAGACCGGCGACATCGACGATCCCTACGAAAGGGGCCAGGAAGTTTTCATGGCATGCCGCGACGAGATCAAGCGGCTGGTGGCGCGAATCGTCGACCGGCTGTTGGAGTAGCCTGCGCGTGCTTAGCCGGGTGTTCGCGCTGAGGGGCTCGCGATGGACTTTGGATCGCTGTCCGGCGATCGAATACGCGCGGCTGTTCTGAGTATCCGCGCTTGAAGCCCCGGCGTTGGAAGACGGTCAGGAGCGAGCCGGTCTACCGCACGCCGATCTTCGACCTGCATCGCCGCCGCTCGCAACATCCGCATCGCGGCGAGCGCGACTTCTTCGTGCTCGAAGCGCCGAATTGGGTCAACATCATACCGCTCACGCCGCGGCGCGAGGTCGTGATGATCCGGCAGTACCGGCACGGCGTCGCAAGCTTCACACTCGAGATTCCGGGAGGGATGGTCGACCCCGAAGACCCGAACCCGATGGCGGCGGCGCGTCGCGAGCTGATCGAGGAGACGGGCTACGACTCGGCGAGGATCGTCCGGATCGGCGCCGTGCATCCGAATCCCGCAATCCAGCCCAACTTCTGCTACTCGTTCCTGGCTCGCGGGGCGCACAAGGTCGCCGCGCCGCACTGGGACGCAACCGAGGAAATCGAGGTCGTGCTGGTCCCGATTGCGAAGATCAAGCATCTAATCGCGGCAGGGCGAATCACTCACGCGCTGGTGATCGCGGCGTTCTCGTTCTTCCAACTCTACAACCGCCCGCGCCGCTGAATGCCCTCGCCGCCTGCCTGGCGGTAAGAGATCGCTTCTTCAAGTCCGCCGGTCACAGGCGCCTCGAACTCGACCATCACGTACCTCGGCGTGGCGAACGACTCCGCATCGATGCTCCGGCAGTTTGCAAGCCGACTCGAAAGCGAACACCATGAGGGCGGCGCCGTACTTGCTCGAAGGCCAGCCGTTGGCTGGTCCCGGCGCCGGCATGAGGCGCCCGCGGGACCGCAAAAACAGCTCATCATGAGCGGGGGGTGAGCGATGTATGTTGTCATGGTGACCCCCGAATGTGCCCCGGCCGCGTACGCCGGCGGTTTGGGCGATGTGGTGTTCGGCCTGAGCCGCGAACTCGAAGTCCGGGGCAACGCGGTGGAAATTATCCTGCCGAAGTACGATTGTCTGCGTTACGACCAAATCGACGGCCTGACGCTGAGCAGTCGCGACCTATGGGTGCCCTGGTACGGGGGCGCGATCCACTGTTCGGTGTGGTTCGGGTTTGTCCATGAGCGCAAGTGCTTTTTCATCGAGCCGCACTCGCGGGATAATTTCTTTTGGCGCGGCACGATTTACGGCTGCCCGGACGACCCGATGCGCTTTGCTTTTTTCAGCAAGGCGGCGCTCGAATTCATGCTCAAAGCGGGCAAGCGCCCGGAGGTGATTCACTGCCACGACTGGTGTACCGGGCTGGTTCCGGTGCTGCTCTCTGAAATCTACAAGTTTCAGGGAATGGTCGACCAGCGCGTCTGTTACACGATTCACAGCTTCGGCCATCAAGGGCTTGACGGCGAGCGCGTGCTTTGGGCGACCGGGCTCGGACGGCCGGAGTACTACTTGCATTACGACCGGCTGCGCGACAACTTCGATCCGCAAGCGATCAACTTCATGAAGGCGGGAATCGTTTACTCCAACTTCGTGACGACGGTCTCGCGCCGCTACACGTGGGAGGCGATGCATACCGAACAGGGCTTCGGCTTGGGACACACGCTCTACGTGCATCGTCACAAATTCGGCGGCGTGCGCAACGGCGTTGACTACGATGTGTGGAATCCGGAGATAGATCGATTCATCCCTTATCGTTACAACATCGAAAGCATCGAGCGGAAGTATTGGAACAAGGACGCACTGCGTGAGCGCTTTTGGCTGCGCAAGGAGTTCAAGCCGCTGATCGCGTACGTGGGCCGTCTCGACTCGCAAAAGGGCGTGCACCTGGTGCGCCACGCGCTCAATTACTCGTTGGCCAACGACGCCCAGTTCGTGCTGCTCGGCCCCAGTCCCGACCCGTCGATCAGCAGCGCCTTCTGGCGCCTCAAGCAGGAACTCAACGACAACCCCGACTCTCACCTCGAGCTGCGCTTCGATGGCGAGCTGGCTCATCTGGTGTACGCCGGCGCGGACATGATCGTAATGCCGAGCAACTACGAGCCGTGCGGCGTGGTGCAGATGATCGCGCTCAAATATGGAACGATCCCGATCGTGCGGGCGATCGGCGGGCTTGGCGAGACGGTTTTCGACCGGGACTATGGCGACCGGCCGCCGGAGCAGCGTAACGGTTACGTGTTCCACCAGCCCGACCAACGGGGAATTGAATCGGCTCTGCGCCGCGCGATCGGCCTGTGGCACGCCTACCCACAGGACTTCCGGTACCTGATGCTGAACGGCATGCGCTACGATTACTCTTGGAATTATCCCGGGCAGGATTACCTCAACATTTACGAGCACATCCGGCACAAGTAGGCCATCCGGTGAGAAGTCCGTACGGCTTTACGCGTGCCGCTTGGGAGGGCTGCTATGAGTATTCTTCCGGAGTATGAGGGCGGGCTGCCCAACATTTGTGGGTCGGAGCCAACCGTGGAACAGGCGGTTCGAGAAAACCAAGGTCGGAGCCTGTTTCTCGCCGAGAGCCACATCGGTTTCGGCCGCATACGAAGCGCGGCCGCAATCGCGCTGCACATGCATCAGCCGCTGATCCCGGCCGGCGGCGCGGACCTGCACACCGCAGCCATCATTAGCAACCTCAAGTACATGATGGACAATCCGGGGATCGGCGACAATCATAACGCGCCGGTGTTCCACTGGTGCTACAAGCGGATCGGGGAGTTCATCCCCCAGCTCCTGGGCGAGGGAAAAGAACCGCGCGTGATGCTCGACTACTCGGGTACGCTCCTGCACGGCCTGCGCCAGATGGGGCTCAACGATGTCTTCGACAACCTCAGACGGATCACTTGCGAGCCGGCCTACCGCCGCGCCGTGGAATGGCTCGGCTCCGCCTGGGGGCATGCGGTTGCGCCGTCAACGCCGGTGCAGGACTACCGCCTGCACGTGAAGGCCTGGCAGCATCACTTCGCCGCGATCTTTGGCCTGGAGGCGCTGGCAAGAGTGCGCGGATTCTCGCCCGCCGAGATGGGGCTGCCCAATCATCCGGAGCTCGCGTACGAGTTCGTGAGAACCCTTCGCGAATGCGGCTACCAATGGGTGCTGGTCCAGGAGCACAGCGTTGAACAGCCCGATGGACAAAGCCCGCAGCGCAAGCACTTGCCGCACCGGCTGATTTGCAGGAATTCCGAGGGCAAAGAAGCCAGCATCGTGGCGATCATCAAGTGCCAGGGCAGCGACACCAAGCTGGTGGGGCAGATGCAGCCGTATTACGAGGCCAAGGGGCTGTCGCGCTGGGAATTGGGTCGCAAGTCAGTGCCGCCACTAGTCAGCCAGATCGCCGACGGCGAGAACGGCGGCGTGATGATGAACGAGTTTCCTCCAAAGTATTTCGATGTGGTCGCGGAATGCTCGGGCTCGGACACCCCGTTGATGAACGCGACCGAGTACCTGGAGCACGTTTTCGCGCTGGGAGTTGTCGAGAACGACCTGCCGGTGCTGCAGCCGCTCTTTCAGAAACGCATCTGGGACCGCTTCAAGCCGGGGAGCGGAGCGGAAAAGCTCGCCGGCGTTATCGATGAGCTGCGCAAGCAGGACTCGCGCTTTCACGTCGAAGGCGGGAGCTGGACCAACAACATCTCCTGGGTGAGAGGATACGACGCTCTGCTCGGACCAATGGAACGGGTGAGCTCGTTGTTTCACGAGAAGGTGCTCAAACCGGGTATGCCCAGCAACGAGCACCGTTACCGCAGCGCCCTCTTTCACCTGCTCGCATCGCAAACCAGTTGCTATCGTTACTGGGGACAAGGACTCTGGGTCGAGTACGGACGCGAGATCTGCCGGCGCGCGACCGAGATCTTAAACCATGACTTTTAGCCATCGCTTCTTGCTGCAGGCGGCGGTTCAAATGACCGGGAATCGTTGCGGGGCCTATACTAGGACAACGGTCCCGGCCCGCGTGCCTGTTGACTTATCCCCGCGCATTGCGCTCGCTTTTCGATCGTCGCGCTTGAACGAGTTGCGCACCGCCGCGATAATCGATCGGTGTTGGCGATGAGCGAAGAACGAACTTCTTCCTTCTTTTTCGAGACCGACGTGCCGCAGGCCTCGCGCGAGCTGGCCGAGTTGCGGACCGCGCGCGATTACCGGCCGCCGTTCGAGATCGTGCGTCGGCGCGTGATCGACGACTACTTCGAGGGCAAGATGACGATCGACGCCACCGTCGTGATCCGCGCCGGCAGCGTCGAGGATACCGAGGCGGCGCGCGGAGTCGGCGTCGTCCACGCGCTCGATCTGGCGCTGCGCAAGGCGCTGGTAAAGTACTTCCCCTACCTGGAGGCGGTGCGGGTCACCGAGACCTATACGCACGCCAGCGGCGAGTCGACCGAAGCCGAAGTGGTATCGGTGAAGAAATTCACCGACGGCCAGACCGCTTGGGCGACGCTCGGCAAGTCGCCCAACAGCGTCGAGGCGGGATGGAAATCGCTGCTCGACGGCTACGAATGGCGGATCTACATGGAGAATCTCAAGCTCGCGCGGATGGGGAATAACCCGCGGCTGTCGCGGCGCTAGCAGGGTGCGGGAAAAGGCTTGCGCGAGCCTGCTGACCCATCATGGGAAAAACCGGCACCGTTCGAGCAGCCTCAGGGCAGGCTCCGGCCGGCGCTGCAAACGCAGGCGCCTCGCGCGGCAAGCTGGCCATCCTGATCGACGGCGCATGCGAGCTGTGCCGGACCGGGGCCGATGGGATTCGCAGGTTCGACGGCGAGGGCGCGATCGAGATCTACGACCTCCAGGACCCGGCGCATCGCGCACGCTTCCCGCAGTTCAGGCTCGAAGATCTGCTCGAGGAATTGCACGCGGTTGACGATCGGGGCCGGGTCTATCGCGGCGCGCGGGCGATCAACGAAATTTTGCGCCGCCAGCGCGGAGTGCGGCGATGGCTCGCGCATCTGTGGTACCTGCCGGGCTTTGCCTGGGTCGCCGATCGCCAGTACAAGCGGCTTGCCGCCACGCGCTACGAGCGCGACCTCCACGGCAGACTCAAGACCGCACGTTCGTGACCTCCGCCGGCGGTCCCCCAAGCGCTGCGCTTCTGAAAAAGCACGGTGAAAGATTCGTGAAGCCCTTCTACATCTACAACACGCTTAGCCGCCGGGTTGAGCCGCTCCATCCGCTCAATCCGCCGATCGTGACCTACTACTCGTGCGGGCCGACGGTGTACCTTCCGCAGCATCTCGGCAACCTGCGGGCCTATCTTTTCGTCGATACGCTCAGGCGCTCGCTCGAGTTCAACGGCTTCCAGGTGCGCCACGTGATGAACGTCACCGACGTCGGGCACATGACCTCGCAGGAGGACGAGGGCGAGGACAAGATCGAGAACACCGCGCGCGCCGAGGGCAAGACTCCGCGCGAGGTGGCGGACTTCTACCTCGCCGAGTTCAGGCGCGATTGCGCGGCGCTCAATATCCGGCTGCCCGAGCCTCCCCTGCTGTGCCGCGCAACGGACCATATTCCCGAGATGCAGGCGCTTATCCAGCGCATCCTCGATCGCGGCTACGCCTACGTCAGGCCAAGCGGCGTCTACTTCGACGTCGAGAAGTGGCGCGGCGAGAATCGGGCCGGGCGGCTCTCGCGCCAGAGCCTCGACGAGCAGCACGCCGGGCAGCGCCTCGAGCACTCGCCGGACAAGAAGAGCCCACACGACTTTGCTCTGTGGGTGCTGAACCAGCCCGCCCATCTGATGCAGTGGCCGAGTCCGTGGGGGCCCGGTTACCCCGGATGGCACATCGAGTGCTCCGCGATGTCGATGAAGTACTTGGGCGAGACGATCGATATCCACTCGGGCGGGATGGACCATATCCCGATCCATCACGAGAACGAGATCGCCCAGTCCGAAAGCGCCGCCGGCAAGCCGTTCGCGCGATACTTCGTGCACAACGCGTTTCTGGTCGAAAAGGAAGGCGTCAAGATCAGCAAGAGCGCGGGCAAGTTCCCGCTGCTGAGCGATCTCGCCGCGGCGGGAATCGATGCGCTCGCCTTCAGGCTGTTCTGCTTCGGCGCCAAGTACCGCTCCGAGCTGCTGCTCAGCGACGACGGACTCAAGTCGGCGCAGAGCAATCTCGAATACTTCAGGGAGTTCGCGCGCAACCTTCGCGACCAGGCCGACGCCGAGCAGGACAGCCCCTGGGCCGCGCCCTATGCCGAGCGCTTTGCCGAGGCGCTCACCAACGACCTGAATACGCCGCAGGCGATAGCGGTGGCGCTCGAGCTGGTGGCCGAGGCGTACCGGCGCAACGACCGGCGAGTCTGGAACACGCTGGTGGAGTTCGACGGCGTGATCGGGCTCGGGCTTAAGGACACGCGCGCGCGGGCGCGCGGCGCCGCGATACCGGCCGAGGTGAGTGCGCTTATAGAGGAGCGGGCGCGGGCGCGGGCGTCGCGCGATTTCGCCCGCTCCGACGAGCTGCGCCGGAAGATCGAGGCGCTGGGCTACGAGGTCAAGGACAGCCGCGACGGCTCATCCTACGTGGCGCGGGAATAGGACCTTTGCGGTGGGCACCCGAGGAGCGATTTGGCAAACCTTAAGCGGGCCGCCGATGGGGCTTTGCCGGAATGCGACGCCTTGATAGGTCGCGCGCACCCTTTTAGAATCCGCGCTGAGTCGCCTCGCGCCAAAGGTGAAGTAGCCAGTGAAGCTCAAGAAATTCGATAGCCGGCTCCAGGGCAGCCACGAGGGCCCCGAGGTTCGCCATCTCAATCCTGCCGAGGCCCCCTACTACCTGCCGATCAGCGACGAGTGCGAAATCTTCGACGCCGCCTACAAGGCGCGCCTGCCCGTCCTGCTCAAGGGGCCCACCGGATGCGGCAAGACCCGCTTCGTCGAGCACATGGCGCATCGCCTCTCGGCGCTGCCCGACGGTCCGCACGAATTGATCACGGTCGCCTGTCACGAGGACCTGACCGGCAGCGACCTGGTCGGGCGCTTCCTGATCCAGGCCGACGAAACGGTGTGGGTCGACGGCCCGCTCACGCAGGCGGTGCGGCGCGGCGCGATCTGCTACCTCGACGAGGTGGTCGAAGCGCGCAAGGACACCACGGTGCTGATCCATCCGCTCTCGGACCATCGGCGCATCCTGCCGATCGAGAAGCGCGGCGAGATCCTCGAGGCGCATTCCGGCTTCCTGCTCGTGATCTCGTACAATCCAGGCTACCAGAGCATCCAGAAGAATCTGAAGCATTCGACGCGGCAGCGTTTCGTGACAATCGAGTTCGACTACCCGCCGGCCGAGAAAGAGGTCGAGATCATCGCGCACGAGGCTGGGGTCGATCGCGAGCTGGCGATGCGTCTGGCGCAGCTCGGCGAGAAGGTGCGCCACCTGAAATCCTCGGGGCTGGAGGAAGGGGTCTCGACGCGGCTTCTGATCTACGCCGCCGAGCTGGTGAACCAGGGAATCGCGCCGCGCCGCGCCGCCACGGTGGCAGTCACATGGTCGCTGACCGACGAGACCGACAGCAAGCGCGCGATCGACGAAGTCGTCAAAGCGATATTTCCTTGAGCCGCCGGCTTAAGCGTGGCCGGCGCTGAGGGAGGAGCGGGGAAGCATGGCAATTCGTAGTGGTTTGAGGATCATGGCGGCGGGCGCTCTGGTTGCAGCGCTGGCGGCCGGCGTGCGCGCCAATGCCCAGGAAGCGCCGGCGCCTATAGCTCCCCCGAGCGGGCCCCATCTGGACTTTCCCGCCGGTCTCGACACTGACGGCTCGGCGGTCTACGTCGCCAGCAGCCGCAACAACACGATTGCGCGGATCGACCTCTCGGGCGCCATCTCGATCTTCGCCGGGCAGATGTTCAAGGAAGGCAGCAACGACGGCATCGGGCCGGCCGCGCTCTTCAAGAGCCCCGACGGGCTGACTCTGATGGGCGGCGCGCTCTACGTCGTCGATACCGACAATTCCGACGTCCGCAAAATCGACCTCGCCGGCAAGCGGGTCACCACGATCGCGGGCGCCGCCAACATCGCCGGCAGCGAGAACGGCAGGGGACCCGAGGCGCATTTCAACCTGCCGACCCAAATCTGCGGCGACGGCAAGGGCGTACTCTACGTCGCCGATACCAACAACAGCGAGATCCGGAAAATCGTGCTCGCCGAAATGATGGTCAGCACCATCGGCGGCCAGGCGCCCGACGGCGAGGGCAACGTGGACGGTCCCTCCTCCAAGTCCAAGTTCACCCGGCCGCGCGGCGTCGCCACCGACGGCAAGTCGCTTTACGTGGCCGATACCGCCAACCAGGTGATTCGCAAGATCGACCTCTCCACCAACACCACCACCACCGTCGCCGGCAGCGGGCAGCCCGGCGACGACAACGGCAAAGGCACCGCGGCGTCCTTCAACAATCCCGAGGCGCTCGTCACCGACGGTACCACGCTCTACATCGCGGACGCCGACAATCACGCGATCCGCAAGATGAACCTGGCGGACGGCACCGTCTCGACGGTGACCCTGGTCAACGGCCATATCGGGTCGGGGCTGACGATCAGCAAGGACGGCAAGACGCTGTACTTCTCGGACACCACCGAGAATTCCATACAGCAGGTGGAAATCTCGAGCGGCAACTTCAGCGCTCTCTATCCCAAGTAGGCTCGCCGCATCCGCGGCGCCAATCGATGTTGATCGATCTGCGCAGCGACACCGTTACCCTGCCCTCGCCCGAGATGCGCGAGGCGATCGCGCGGGCCGAGTTGGGTGACGATGTCTACGGTGAAGATCCGACCGTCAACCGGCTCGAGGCGGCGGCGGCCGCCGCGATGGGCAAGGAGGCGGCGGTGCTGGTCGCCAGCGGCACGATGGGCAACCTGGTTTCGATGCTGGTCCACTGCCCGCGCGGAACCAAGGCGATCGTCGGCTCGCAGTCGCACAGCTACCGCTACGAGGCGGGCGGCGCCGCCGCGCTGGGCGCAATCGTCCTGACCCCGATCCGCAACACGGAGGACGGCGAGCTCGCCCTCGAAGAGCTCGACAGCGAGCTCAACCCTCCGTCCGACCCGCACTTCGCGCAGCCGGCGCTGGTCGCGATCGAGAACACGCACAACCGATGCGGCGGCGCGGCGGTCGCGCTCTCGCACATGGAGCAGGTCGCACAGGCGGCGCGCCGGCGCGGCGTCGCCGTGCATCTGGACGGCGCGCGGATTTTCAACGCGGCACTCGCGCTCGAAACCACGCCGGCCGGGATCGCGAGTCACGTCGATTCGGTGTCGTTCTGCCTCTCCAAGGGTCTCGCCTGCCCGGTCGGCTCGGTGGTCTGCGGCAGCCGCGTCTTTGTCGAACGGGCGCGGCGGGTGCGCAAGATGCTGGGCGGGGGAATGCGCCAGGCGGGGATAATCGCGGCGGCCGGAATCGTGGCGCTGGAGAAGATGGTCGATCGGCTCGCCGAGGACCATCACAACGCCCGCGCACTCGCACAGGGGCTCGCGCGCGTTCCCGGACTGAGCGTTGGCAGCGTTGCGCGGCCCACCAACATGGTGGTCTTCGCCGTCGGCGGCGACGCGGCCGCCGCAGACCGCCTCGCGCGGTCGCTCAAGAATCGCGGCGTCCTGGTTGGCGCTCGTGGACCCACTAGCTTCCGCGCCGTCACACATTATGGAATTGCCCGCGCCGATATCGACCGGGCGGTGGCCGCGGCGGCTGAGGCGGCGCGCGAGGTCTTCGGCGGCTGAGGCCGCCGCGCTTGCGATGGACTCGATTGAGTCGCTGTTCTCGCTTCGCGGCCATATCGGCTTGGTGACGGGCGCGTCGTCGGGGCTGGGCGCGGAGTGTGCCCACGCGCTTGCGATCGGGGGCGCCGACGTAGCGCTGGTGGCGCGCCGCGGCGAACGTCTCAACGCCGTGGCCGACGAGCTGACGGGGAGCTACAAGGTCCGGGCGCTGCCGATCGCGGCCGATATCACAATCGAAGCGGAGCTCGATCGGATCGTCGCCGAGACCGTCGCCGGCCTCGGCGAGATCGACATCCTGGTAAACAATGCCGGAATCGCGCCGACCGGGCGGGCCGAGAAGTACTCGCGCGAGAAATGGGACGCGGCGATGGCGCTGAATGTCACGGCGCCGATGATGCTTTCCCAGAAGGTCGCGCGGCGGCTCATCGAGCTCAAGCGTCCGGGCCGCATAATCAACGTTACTTCGATCCTGGCTTACGTCGGGAGCGCGGTTTACCGGCTGGTCGGCTACACGGCGAGCAAGGCCGCGCTCGCCAACCTGACGCGCCAACTCGCGATTGAATGGGCCCAGTACGGGATTCTGGTAAACGCGATCGCCCCCGGATGGATCCCTACCGAGGCGACGGAGGGCGGGATCGCCAAGCCCGGCAATCGCGAGCGGATGGAGAGCCTTACGCCGATGGGCCGGCTGGGGAAGCCCGAGGAGATCCGCGGCGCGGTGATCTTTCTGGCCGGCGCGGCCTCCAGCTACGTGACCGGCTCGGTGCTCTCGGTCGACGGCGGCTATCTTAGCTGGTAGTGAACAAGAGGCAGGAACAAGCTCCGGCCTCTTGGGCGCTGCGCCTCCCGCATTGACGGACAGCCCGGCACGTGTTGAACTCGCCGTCATTGTCCGAAATCGCGAAACGGAATCGGTACGCTGAATGACCAACAATTCCGCCGGCTTGCGCGCGCAACTGCTCAGGCGCAAGCCGGTCGCTCAATTGATGGCCGAGGCGGGACCGCATGAAGGCGGCCTCAAGCGCGCGCTCGGCGCGCTCGATCTCACCGCGCTCGGTATCGGCGCGATCGTCGGAGCGGGAATCTTCGTGCTGACCGGCGTGGCCGCCGCGCGCTACGCGGGCCCCGCGATCGTGCTGTCGTTCACGGTGGCGGGATTCGCCTGCGCGATGGCGGCGCTGTGCTATGCGGAATTCGCCGCGATGATCCCGGTGGCCGGCAGCGCCTACTCGTACTCGTACGCCACGATGGGCGAGCTGATGGGATGGATCATCGGATGGGACCTGGTGCTGGAGTACGCAGTCGCCGCGGCGGCGGTGGCGGTGGGATGGTCGGGATACCTGAGGGTTATCCTCGACGGCCTCGGGCTGCATCTTCCCGACGCGCTCACCCACGCGCCGGGCTCGATGCCCGGCGCGATCACCGACCTGCCGGCGCTGCTGATCGTGCTGTTGGTCAGCGCGATTCTCTACCTCGGCATCTCGGAGAGCGCGCGCTTCAACTCGGCGATCGTCGCGATCAAGCTGTTCGTGATCGGCCTCGTGATCGTGGTCGGCGCGTTCTACGTCCGTCCGGCCAACTGGTCGCCGTTCGCGCCAATGGGATGGTCGGGTGTGATGAAGGGGGGCGCGGTGATCTTTTTCGCCTATATCGGCTTTGACGCGGTCTCGACCGCGGCCGAAGAGGTGATCGATCCCAAGCGCGACCTGCCGCTCGGCATCCTGGGCTCGCTGGCGATATGCACCGTGCTGTACATCGCGGTGGCGGCGGTGCTGACCGGGATGGTGCCGGCGGCGCATATCGACGTCAACGCGCCGCTCGCCTCGGCCTTCGTGATTCGCGGGCTGTACGCGATCTCGGGGATAGTCTCGTTCGGCGCCGTGGCCGGTCTGACCTCGGTGTTACTGGTGCTGCTGCTGGGGCAATCGCGGATTTTCTACGCGATGTCGCGCGACGGGCTGCTGCCGCCCGCGTTCAGCCGGGTGCATCCGCGCTTTCGCACGCCCTACATCCCGACCACGCTTACCGGGTTCGCGGTCGGTATCGCCGCGGCGCTGCTCCCGATCCAGGAGATCGCCGAGCTGACCAATATCGGCACGCTGTTCGCCTTTGTGCTGGTGTGTATCGGCGTCTGGATCCTGCGCCACCTCGAGCCCGAGATGCATCGCCCGTTTAAGACGCCGCTGGTGCCGCTGGTGCCGATCCTGGGCGTGCTGTTCTGCGCCTACCTGATGGCCAGCCTGCCGGCGCTGACCTGGATGCGGTTCGTGATCTGGCTCGCGATCGGACTGGCAATCTACTTTAGCTACGGGCGCCGTCACAGCCGCGTCGCGGCGCGCGCCGAGGAGCTGTTGAGAGCCACCGCAAGCTGAGCGCGGGCGCGGCGCGCTCGTTGATTGAGACCACCGTCGAATACGTATATTATACGTGTATGGCGAAGCCGCGCAGGAAGCTGACGATCACCGTCGAAGACGCCGTCTACCGCGGGCTCCGCAAAGTCGTCGGCCCGCGCAACATCAGCCGGTTCCTCAACGATCTCGCCCGCCCGCACGTGGTGCGCGACCAGTTAGAGGAGGGCTATCGAGCGATGGCGGCTGACGAGCGGCGCGAGGCCGAAGCCTCGGATTGGAGCGAGGGCCTGGTCGGGGACGTTGCGGATGAACCGCGCTGAACGCGAAGCTCCGCGGCGCGGCGAAGTATGGTGGGTCTCGTTCGATCCTTCGCTGGGCGGCGAAACCCGGAAAACTCGACCGGCGATCGTCGTGAGCATCGACGCAGCCAACCGCCTGCTCAACCGTGTGCAGGTGGTGCCGGTGACCAGCAACGTCAGCCGGCTCTATCCGGCCGAGGCTTACGTGACCGTGAATGGCGCAAGGCGCAAGGCCATGGCCGATCAGATCGCGACCGCCGGCAAGCAGCGCCTGCGGAACAAGATCGGAAGGCTCGACGCGAGTGACCTTGCCGGGGTCGAACGGGCGGTCAAGACCCAGCTCGGCCTTACCTGAATTGGCAGCTTTACTCCCGGAGTTCATCCGTGTTGATCTGTGCCAGCACCGCCTGATGGGTGAGAGCGGCCGGCCCGCGCGCGGACTGGGGTTGTAATCGTGATGATTTTTCTCTACCTGCTCAGCCTCGTATGTTGGCTCGGCGCGATCATTTTCTTTTCCGCGGTCGTGGCGCCGAGCGTGTTTCAGTCCATCCCGATCGCCGAGGCCGGCAAGCTGCTGAGCGTGCTTTTCCCGCGCTACTACCTGGTCGGGTATATCGCGGGCAGCATCGCTGTGCTGCTCTCGTTCTACTTCGCGTTGGCACGGGCGGCGCGCGGATGGTGGGCGATCGCGGCGGTTGCGCTTGCGATCGGGCTCGGGCTGACCCTTTACGCCGGCGTGATCGTCCGGCCCCGCGTCGATGCGATCCGAACCGTCGCGGAAGAACCGACTCCCGATCCGACCCGCAAGGCCGAGTTCGACCGGCTCCATCGCACTTCGGTGATGCTCAACGGGGCAGTCCTGCTGTTCGACCTGCTTGCGCTCGCGGCCAGCGCCGCCGCATTGTCACGTCATGGCTAGACGCGAATTCAGCGCCGTGGTCCTCGACCTGTTCGACACGCTGGTCAGATGGGACGCCGGCCAGCTCCCGACCATCCAGTGGCGCGGCCGCACGCTCAAGAGCACCGTGCCGTGGCTGATGCCGCAGCTAAAGCCCGCGATGGACGGACGCTTCGACCTGGCCGCCTTCCTCGACGCCTACCACGCGGTGCTGAGCGAAATCGCCGCCGCGCGCGCATCCGAGGATGCGATCGAAATCACCTGTTTCGAGCGCTTCGCGCGCACGCTGACGCGGCTCGGACTCGATGAGCGCGAGGCGCAGCCGCTGGCCGAACGGCTCTCGCGGGCGCACATGGCCGGCGTGCGCCGCGTCACCTGGGCGCCCGAGGAGCGTGCCTGGGCGGTCAGACGGATGGCACCGTTCTACCGTCTCGGCCTGCTCTCGAATTTCGACGACTCGCGCACCGGCCGGGAGATCCTGCTCGACACCGGTGTCTCGCATCTGTTCGAGGCCGTGATCATCTCGGCCGATCTGGGCTTGCGCAAACCGAATCCACGAATCTTCGCGCACATGGTGGGGATGCTGGGCGTGGCGCCGGGAGAAATCCTGTTCGTCGGCGATACGCCCGAGCATGACGTGGCGGGCGCGATGCGCGCCGGGATGCGCACGGCGTGGATCGCAGCCGGACGCGAAGCGGTTCCCCAGGGAATCCCCGCGCCCGACTTCATCGTCAACGACTTGGACGGGCTGCCGGCGATCCTCGGATGCTGACATGACGCGTCGGCGTCTGATCGCGGTGATCGGAGCCGGCAACGCGTCCGCTGCGCTTCGCAAGCTTGCCTTCGAGGTCGGTCGGGAGATCGCCTCGCGAGGCGCCGACTTGGTCTGCGGCGGATTAGGCGGCGTGATGGAAGCTGCGGCCGCAGGCGCGCGCTCGCTCGGCGGTCATACCATCGGAATCCTGCCCTCCTACAACCGGGAATCCGCAAACCCTAATATCGAAGTCGCAATCCCCACCGGGATGGGTGAGGCGCGCAACGCGATCGTCGTCGCCTGCGCCGAGGCGGTGGTCGCGCTCCCGGGTGAAGCCGGAACGCTCTCGGAAATCGGGCTCGCGCTCAAGCTCGGACGGCCGGTGGCCGCGATCGGCGCCTGGGAGGAAATCAAGGGACTCCGCCGCGCCACAAGCGCAGCGGCGGCGGTCGAGATCGCGCTCAGGCTCGCGATCCGGGCCGGCGAGGCAAAGTAGTGTCCGACCAAGCCTCCGTAACAAACCCCGCGCAGTCGATCGAGGCGGCTCCGTTCGCCCGCCTGCTCGGGATGAAGCTGGAATCGGCCGGCCACGGCGAGGCCGTCGCGATGCTGCCCTTTGACCTGAAGACGCTCAACCCCGGCGGTCCCAACGTTCCGGTCCACGGCGGCGCGATCGCCTCACTGGTCGATTTTGCCGCCTGCGCGGCGGTGTGGACTCTGCCGGAAACTCAGCGCAGCGCGACCGTCGCGATGAGCGTCAATTTCACGTGCCCCGCGGTCTCAAGCGATCTGCTCGCGCACGCCCGTGTCCGTCGCAAGGGCCGCAGAGTCGCAAGCCTGACCGTCGAGGTGCGAGATGGTGCGGGTGCGCTGGTCGCTGACGCGATCGTCACTTACAAGATTTCGTGAGCCGTCGCCATGGACGATCTGCTTGGCCTGATTCGCTCCGCCGCCGGGCGCCACGGCCTGAATTTGGTGGCGGCGATCCCGATCAGCCGCTACGACGCGACGGTCGAGGCTCAATCGCGCGCAGGCGCCGTCGCTCCCGGGGCGCGCTCGGCCGTTGTGATCGCAAATGGCGGCGGCGCGTTTTGGCAAGCCTTCCGCAAGCACGCCGATACCCATCCCGGATGGCGCGAGCGGGACAATCCGCTCGATGACTTCACGCGCGAGGTCGTCGAGCGCGACCTTCAGCCGCAGGTCATCTCGCGCGGCGCGCGATGCGTCCCGGTCTACCCCTTCTCGGCCGCGCCGACCCTCAACTTCATGGCGCTCGGCAAGGCCGCCGCCTTGGCCGGACCGAGCATCCTGGGCGTCGTCGTCCATCCGGTCTACGGCCCGTGGATCGCGTTTCGAGCGGCGCTCCTGATCGACCGGGAACTCGACGCGCCCGGTGATGCGGTCGGTTTCGACCCGTGTCCCTCATGCACGGTGAAGAGTTGCATCCCGGCGTGCCCGGTGGGAGCCGTGGAATTTCCGAAGGGATGGGACATCCCGCGATGCGTGGCGCATCGGATGCGCGTCGAGGAGCCGTGCGCCGACCGCTGCTACGCGCGAGTCTCCTGCGTGCTCGGCCCCGAGCATCGCTACCTCGACGACGAGCTCGCCTACCACCAGATGCGCGCGCTACGCTCGATCCGCGGGTACTATCTGGCGCAGGCCAAGTCGGTGGGCTCACCAGCTCGCGACTCGTGACTGCCTAAACGAAGGCCGCGCCCCTGAGCGTGGCCTGCCTCCTTGGGTCCGCTCCGGCTAGAGCGGGTTGAACATGGGCTCCGCCAGAACCTCACGAATCGTAATCAGCAAGTCCCGGGTCCTGTCTCTTAGGGCAGGAGCGTTGTAGTGCTGGAGCGAGTTTCTGGTAGTAGTTACTTCCGCAAGCTTTCGATCAAGGGACCTCGGAAACAAATCGCCCGTGAGGGTTTTCAGCCTAGGCACCCGCACGCGGCAGCGCTGAGACAACTCCGGGTTGAGCGTTCTGAAGCAATTGATCACCTGCCCCAGAGTCAAGTCGTCCAAGCCCTTCTTGAATTTCAGCCGCGGTCGAACGTCACGCGCGTATTCAAAATCGCACGCGCGGAGATAGTACGTCAGCAAGTCCCTCATCAGCACTTCCAGCGATCTGATGGACTGGGTGGCGATGCCAAGCAGGTGCGAGCCCGCCATGTTTTCCGCCTCCACGCTCGGGAGCCGACTGGCCACGTAATTCGCTAAAGAAAGCCGCCCCTCCTGCAGGGCGTGTCGGACCTCCCGATCAGCGTGATCGATTCGCCTTGGCGGCACCTGCCTTCCGCTCGCGGTTTGCTGAGCCCAGGGACCTTCGAAGGGAGACAAGCAGACCCCTAATCGTAGCTGCTGCCTGTCTATATCGGGCGAGATCACCTCCATAGGGGTCACAGACATTCCAAAGGATCAAAGACGTGTCATCGACCAAGCCCGTTTTTTCGAGGCGGCTGGCGACCACAGAGTCCATAGCCACAACATAGTCATATTCCTGGACGGAAACTGCCGAAACGTCCTGCGGACGATGCTTTGAGATGTTTATTCCCATGTCGCGCATCACCCGAACGGCATTTGCCGCAGGCCGACCGCCCACGACCGCGTCCACTCCGGCGCTTGCGACCTTGACCTCGGATCCGAAGAGCGCACGCGCGAGCCCAACCGCCATGGGGCTGCGACAGGTGTTTCCCCCACAGACGAACAGAATCGACGAGCGCTGAGACGCGGGACGCCTGGCAATCGCGGTCCTTGACGATTCCGACGTCCTTGGCTGAGTTGCCACTGGCTACTTTTCCCGGAGACGCCGTGCGACGTCTTTGGCGAAATACGTGAGGATCAAATCGGCGCCGGCGCGCTTGATCGCGGTCAACACCTCCAGCGTCGCGCGCTGCTCGTCGATCCAGCCGTTGATTCCTGCCGCTCGGATCATCGCGTACTCGCCCGACACGCTGTAGGCCGCCACCGGGCAGCGGAACTCGCGCTTGACCCGCCAGATCAGATCGAGGTAGGCGAGCGCCGGCTTGATCATCACGATATCCGCGCCCTCTTCGAGATCGAGCGCGACTTCCCGCAACGCTTCGTCGGCGTTGGACGGGTCCATCTGGTAGGAGCGCCGGTCGCCGAATTTCGGCGCCGACTCGGCGGCCTCGCGGAAGGGACCGTAGAAGGCCGAGGCGAACTTGGCCGAGTAGGCCATTATCGGAACCTGTGAGAATCCGTTCTGATCGAGCGCATGCCGGATCGCCCCCACCCGCCCGTCCATCATGTCCGACGGCGCGATCATGTCGGCGCCCGCGCGCGCGTGGGAAACCGCTTCGCGCGCCAGCAGCTCCAGGGTCGTGTCGTTGTCTACGTCGCCGTCCTTGATCACGCCGCAATGGCCGTGATCGGTGTACTCGCACAGGCAGACGTCTGTCACCACTGCGAGACCGGGGACGCGCTCCTTGATTTCGCGAATCGCGCTCTGCACCACCCCGGAATCGTTCCACGCCTCGCTGCCGATCTCGTCCTTCCGGTCCGGGATCCCAAACAGGATTATCGCCGGCACGCCGGCCGAAAAGCTCTCGCGGGCCTCGCGCAGCGCGCGGTCGACCGAGAGCTGCGCCACGCCGGGCATCGCCGCGACGGGCTTCATGACCTCGCGTCCGGGACAGACGAAAAGCGGCTGGATCAAGTCGTCGGGTGCAAGCCGCGTCTCGCGCACCATCCGGCGGATGGTCTCGTTGCGCCTCAGCCTGCGCGGCCGACTGATCGGGAAAGCCATAGAGTCGGGCTAATCGGGAGCCCTCAGGCGATTATACAACTGCGACGCCCGTGGAGAAGCGCTCGGAAATTCAATCTCCGCCGCCTCGGAAGTGCTCGGCGATCGCGCCGGCCAGCGCGGCTATCGTGTATTGCGCCGGGCTGAGCACCACGTTGAACCCGCGTTCGCGGGCGGTGGCGGCGGTGATCGGCCCGATCGCCGCGGCTTTGAGTCCGCGCGCCGGCGCGCCAACCAGCTCGCAGAAATTGTTGACCGTGCTGGAGCTGGTGAAGGTCACCAGATCGATTGCGCCCGCCGCAACCAGCTCGCGCATCCGCTCGATCGCCGCGCCCTTGGGGATGACCGTCCGGTAGGCCGCTGCGACGATCACCTCGCGCGCGCCCCTGGCGCGCAGGATCTCCGGCAGCGCCTCGCGAGCGACCTGCGCGCGCGGAATGAGGAAACTGTGCGCGCGGATCCGGTCCTCGCCGATTACTTCCGCGATCGCTTCGGCGCGGTATTCGCGCGGCATCGCCGCCACCTTCAGCGCCCAGCCTTTGAGCCGCGACTCGGTTGCCGGCCCGATCGCGGCCAGCGACGCGCTGCCCAGCTCGCGTATATTGCGGCCGAGCGCCTCGAGCCGCGCGATAAAGCGCTCCACCCCGGTTGCGCTGGTGAAGATTATCCAGTCGAACGAGCCCAGCCGCGCGATCGCGCGGTCGAGCGCCTCGTAACTGTCCGGCGGCACGGTCTCAATCGTCGGGAACTCGATTGCTTCCGCGCCGAGCGCGCGCAGCTCGCTCGCAAAGGACGAAGACTTGCTCCGCTCGCGCGTCACCACGATCCGCCGACCGAACAGCGGCGGCTTCTCGAGCTTGCCTGGAGCAACTTTCACCATGCTCAGCCTGCGCCGCCGATGAGCTCGTGCGCGCCCCGCTCGATCATCCGTTCGGCAAGCCGCACGCCCAATGCCGGCGCGAGCGGGTGGGCGGGATCAAACCGGTCTTCCATTTCGTCTGTAAGCTCTTTGCTTCCGTCGAGACTGAAGACTCGCGCACGCAGGCTCGCCTTTCGATCCTCGAGAGTGGCCTTGACCCCGATCGGCGAGGCGCAGGACGCGCCGATCGTCGCAAGAAAGGCGCGCTCCGCACCGACCTCGACCCAGGCGCGCAGGTCGGCGATGGTGTCGAGCGCGTGCTCCAGCTCCTCCGACCCGCAAAGCGGGGCGGCGACCAGCGCCTCGACCGCCAACGCCCCTTGCCCGCCGGCGGGGATGAAATCGCGGTCGTCGAGCTCGGTGACCGTGAGTTCGCCGGGCCGGCCCAATCGGTTGAGGCCCGCCGCCGCGACGATGATTCCATCCAGATCGCCGCGCGCCACTTTTCCCAGCCGCGTGTCCACGTTGCCGCGCAGCGCAACGATCTCGAGGTCGGGCCGCAGCCTGAGCGCCTGGAATTTCCGGCGCGCCGAGGAGGTCCCGATCCGCGCACCCTCGCGCAAAGCGCTCAAACCGCCCGCCTCCCGGGTCACGATCGCGTCGCGCGGATCCTCGCGCGCCGGCACCGCGGCGAGCCTGAAATCCCCGCCGAGCTTTGCCGGCAGGTCCTTGATGGAATGCACGCAGACGTTGATGCGGCGCTCGCGCAGCGCCTGCTCCAGCTCTTTGACGAACAGCCCCTTGCCGCCTGCCTGGGCCAGGGAGGGAGAGCGGTTACGGTCGCCGCTGGTCGTGATCGGGACCAGCTCGACCTGAAGCCCCGGCAGGACCGCTTCAAGCTGTTTTCGCACCAACTCGGCCTGCACCCGCGCCAGGCGGCTGGGGCGCGTTCCGATTCTGAACCTGGTTGCCATCGGCTTACGCCGGGATGCAGTTGAGGCAGTCTCTCGGAGTAGCCCGCGTCCCCTCCGTAGGGGGCCGGTCGGCACGTTTGATGGACAGGCTCATGTCGCGGCAACGAGGGAGCAGGGCTGCGGAAACTTTTTCCGCGGCCGGCTAAGTTCCCTCCTCGTCGAAATCGTCGTCGTCGTCCGGCAGGCCGCCTTCGCCGCACAGCAGCCGGCGCGCGATTTCGGTCGCGTAGGCGCGATCCACTCCACCGTTGCCGCGCCGCAACTCTGCCAGCACCCGATGTAGAATCTTATTGACAAGAGCGCGGGTCATCAACTCCACCCGCTCGCGCTCGGCCGGCTCGATCGTCTCCAGCCAGCGGCGATGGCGCCCGAGCTCGGCCTCGCGCAGCCGTTCGATACTGGTGCGGATGTCCTTGATCGCCGGGACCAGTTCCAGCCCCGACAGCCACCTGAGAAACGACTCCAGCTCGAGCTCGACGATCTGCTCGGCCTTCTCGGCCTCGCGCTCGCGCTCCTTGTGCGATTCCATCACCGCCGCGCCGAGGTCGTCGATATCGTACAGGTACACGTTCGCCACCGCGTTGAGCCGCTCGTCGAAATTGCGCGGCACTCCGAGGTCGATCAGGAACATCGGGCGGTAGCGCCGCTCGCGCACAATCGGTTCGAGATCGCCGGGGCCCAGCACCGGCCTGATCGCGGCCACCGAGCCGATCACGACGTCGGCCAGTTTGAGATAGGGATGGTAACTGTCGTAGGGCACTGCGGTGCCGCCCAGTTCGCGCGCCAGCGCCACTGCGCGATCGAAGGTGCGATTGGTGATCAGGAGCGACTCGATTCCGAGCGCCTTCAAGTGGCGCGCCGTCAGTTCGGCCATCCTGCCCGCCCCCATCAGCATCACGGTCTTGTCATCGAGCCGGTCGAAGATCTGCCTTGCCAGCGCGATCGCCGCCGAGCTCACCGAAACCGAGCCGTGTCCGATCAGCGTCGCTTCGCGCACGCGCTTGGCGACCGAGAACGCGCGATGGAAGGCGCGATGGAGTACGATGCCGATGCTGCCGGCCGCGGTCGCCTGGGTGTAGGCGATCTTGAGCTGGCCCAGGATCTGCGGCTCGCCGATCACCATCGAATCCAGGCTCGCCCCGACGCGGAACAGATGGCGCACCGCCTCGCGCCCCTCCATCCGGTAGAGCGAGCCGTCGAACGACGCGGCGTCAAGCTTGCGGTCGGAGGCGAGGAACTCGCCGACCTCCGCGGCGGCGCGCGCAGGATCTGCAGTGGTGATCACCACCTCGACCCGGTTGCAGGTCGAGAGGATCGCGGCCTCGAATACCGAAGGCGCCCTGGCCTTGAGGCGCTGGAGCGCCGCAGTCACCTCCTGGTCGGCAAAGGCCAGCCGTTCGCGCACCCCGACCGGGGCGGTGCGATGGTTGACGCCGACGATCAGAATGCCCTGCTCCATCTAGTGTCGTTCCAACTTATTGGACCGTGTAATGCATCGACGTTTCTACCCTAGCCGTGGAAAGTTGGAACGGCACTAGCCGAAACTCCCGCCGTGTTTGCCCGGAAAAACCAGGCTCACGCCGAGGAACGAGCCGACCAGGACCGCGAACACCGCGATGGTCAGGGTCGCCGCCCGCCTCCCGCGCCATCCCACGGTCAGGCGCGACTCGAGCAGTCCGGCGTACAACAGCCAGGTCAGCAGCGACCACGACTCGCGCGGCTCCCACGACCAGAAATGACCCCAGGTCGCATCCGCCCAGATCGCGCCGCTCAGGATCGCCAGACTCAGCATCACGAATCCCCACACCAGCAGGTGGTAGTTGATGCGGTCGAGCTTTTCGAGACTCGGACCCTGTGCGACGGCGGACAGCGGCCGCTTGGCCTTGAGCCTCGATTCATAGACCAGGTAGACCAGGCTCACCACCGCGGCGAGCACGAACAGCGCGTCACCCAAAAAAGCCAGCGAGACGTGGATCGGGAGCCATACGCTCCGCAGCGTCTCCGGCAGCACCAGTCGCCCGCCGCGCATCATCTCATAGGCGGCGGCGCTGGCAACCATCACCGCCGGTGCCACGAACGCGCCGATCACTTCCATCCGCAAGCGCACAATCAGCACCAGGCTGGCGATCGCGAGCAGCCACGCCAGGAACGACAGCGACTGGGAGAAGTTTGCCACCGGGATATTCCCGGCCTGCAGACCACGCGCCACCAGGTCGAGCGCATGGAACACCGCGCCGGCGCCCAGCAGCGACACCGCATAGACCGCGAAGCGCGACTTCTGCGACCACCGCCCGATCAGAAATGCCGCGCTCGCCAGCGCGTAACATGCAAGAGCGGGAGCGATCCAAAGCGTGTTCATGGCTCCTGGCGCGAGTCGCCGGCGCGCCTGCGCGGCGCGGGGCTGGAGCGCGCAAGATCTAAACCGAGGGCTTCGAGCGTCATCGCGGGACCCAGATGCTCGGCCAAGGCTGCGTCCGCGCTGCTATAGTCGCCTCGCCTCAGGCATTCGAGCAGGCGCCTGGAGGCGGCCAGCGCGGAAAGCTTGCGCGCGCGCGCCGCGGGGTCCGGTTCGGCAGCCTGCAACCAGCTCCTGGCCGCGCGCAAAATTTCCAGCGCCAGCGCGTACTCAGCGCCGAACATCGGCTCGAGCTCCTCGCGGATGCGCCGGGCCATCGCAGGGCTGGCGCCCGAGGTCGATACGGCAATCTGCAAGTCGCCCTGCCGAATCACCGACGGCGCCACGAACGTGCACAACTCCGGCACGTCGGCCACGTTGATCGGGATCCCCAATTCATCGGCCTCGACCGCCAATTGACGACTCACCGCGCCGTCGTCGGTGGCCGCGTAGGCCAGGACGAAGCCGCGCAGATCGCCCCTTTGGTAGGAGCGCGCCAGATGGCGAATCGTTCCCCGACGCGCCATCGCGGCCAACTCGGCGCTGAGCGCGGGGCTGACCACGGTCACCGTCGCGCGGGCTTCGAGCAGCGCTCGCACCTTGCGTTGGGCAACCTCGCCGCCGCCAACCACGATACACGGCTTGCCCCCGACCTCCAGGAATATCGGAATGTAACCCATCTAACCAAGCAACGATCTTATTACAGACGGCCCGCCTTGACTAAGGGCGTGTCCGGGCGAATCTGTTCGCCAACCAGCGGTGAGACGGCCGCGCCGGGCGTTGACGGTCGGCGTTCACGATGACAATCGAGCCCGGGCCGCTGGGGTGGTGAGCACCAGAGCCACGTCGTTTCAGCCGTGAAACATGGTCAACGGCCTCGCCCCACCCCACGCACGCTCGTTGTGCGTTTGGCGCCAGCAAGCAAAGAGGCCGCGTCTCGCGGCACGTCCAATGCTACTGACGCGAGTTTTCTCTTCACGCCGGCGAGCCTGGATGGCGAATGAAAGGCGAAGCGGACACTAGCCTGGGATTCACGCAGCCCGTGAGTATGCGCAGCACCGCGCTTCGTACCGCTAACACAGGGGAGGCGTTCGGGGTCCGTTGATTGCGTCCGGGCGGTCCGCCTCCAGGGCGCGCGAAACACTTTCGCTCTTCACGTACTCGCCTGCACTGCTCCTGATCGCAATGGTGGTGGCGGACTGGGGACGCTGGGCTGACCCGGACCTTTGGGGGCACGTGCGTTTCGGGCAGGCGGTCCTCGCCCACGGCCACGTCGTAACCCGCGACACATATTCGTACTCGGCGCCGGGCCATCTGTTTCTCGACCACGAATGGCTGAGCGACGTGCTGATGGCGTGGCTGTACAACACGTTGGGTGTGGTGGGGCTCAAGCTGATGAAGCTTTTGTGCTCGGGGCTCACCGTCGTGTTTTTGGCAATGGCGATGGGGGAGACCGGTGCGGGGACGCTGCTTCAATTTGCAGTTCTGCTGCTGGCGTCGGTAAGCGTCTCGCCGCAGATGCAGTTTCGGCCGCAGGTGTTCACGTTCGCCGCGCTGAGCGGCTTGCTGGTGCTGCTCGCGCGGCACACGTTTCGCGGCCGCGCGCCGCTCTGGATCGCAATCCCGCTGCTTGGGCTCTGGGCCAACCTGCACGGCGGCTTCATCATCGGTCTTGCCACGCTCGGCCTCTACAGCGTAGTGGTCCTGGCCGAGGACGTGTTCGCGGGCCGCGGACCGTCACGCGCGGTCGTCCCCTTGCTGGTGACGGCGGGCGCAACCGCGGCGACCCTGCTTACGCCTTACGGGTCCGGGACGTGGTATGCGGTATTCCACGCACTGGTCAATCCGTACACCCGGGTGGTGGTAGACGACTGGCAGTCGATACCGAGCGTGTTGCTCGCGGGCGGCGTGCTTAGGATCCTGGGCCCCGTGGTATTGTTTGCCACGCTGGGGGCGTCGTTGCTGGCGGCGCGGCGGGGCGGCGACGTTGCGCTGCTCGCGGTGGCGGCAATGATGATCGTAGCGGCCTTCACCGCGATCCGAAACCTGCCCATCGCCGTCATCGCATCGGTCACGCCGCTCGCCCGTCACTTGGCGCTCGCGCTGGAGGCGCGCCGCAGCAAACTTGGGATAGCCAAACCGCCCGAGCCGGAGCGCTCGGGCCGGATCAACCAGGCGATTGTGAGCGCGATCGCGGTCGTGCTCGCCGTCGGGGGCGGGCTATTCTCCACGACTCTGGTTGCGGGTAACCCCTACCCGGTGGGCGCGGTCCGCTTCATGAAGCAGCACCGCCTGAACGGCAACATCCTGGACCACTTTGCATGGGGCGACTATCTTATCTGGCACATGGCGCCCGAGAGCAAGGTCTTTATCGACGGGCGCTACGATACCGTCTATCCCCAGCAAGTGCTGCGCCAGTTCTTGCTGTTTCACTTCGACAAGGCCGGTGGCGCAGGGATCCTCGAAGCGTGGCCGCATGATTTCGTGATGATCGCGCCGGACTCCGGCGCGAACCGGATCATGCAGATGCGCAGGGACTGGAAGCTCATCTACAGCGACTCCGCCACCTTGCTCTACGCACGGGCTGGTTCGCCCGCCACGCAAATCCCCGGCGTGCCGATCGCTGCAGGGGTCGCGCCCGCGTCGAGCTTCCCGTGATCCGCCTGTTGGACCGCGGCCTCGCCGGGTGCCGCGTAGACCAACCAGAATCCGTGGCGAACCCGCAGTTTCCAGGGAGCCGCCGGCAGTTCGTGCCGATCACTTCGCGGTCGCCCGGTCGGAGTCCGGTGTCGAATCGCCGCTGCCGTTCAATGGCACGACATGGTAAAGGGCGAGTCCGGGTTCCCGAAAGGCTCGAATGATGCCGAATCCGCTCTGCGGCAGTTCCGCCCGCGCCTGATCTTCTCCCTTCGCGCTGACGACCCATGCCCCGTGCGAGCGCATCGCTTCCCGCGCGACAAGGGCACGGGTGGCGGGCAGGTCAGCGTCGGGCAGCGCAAGCCGCGGGTTAGGCCCCGAATAGTAGTAGTCGAATGCGGGCCTGAGGAATCCCGACGGGAAGTGCAGGTTCACCCGGCCATCCGCCGCAGTCAGAATGTCGCGCTCGAAAAACACCGGTTCGTTGGCGCGGCCGGCAACGCGCAGAGTTTGCGCAATCGTGCGCCAGTGCGCCCCGGTCAGGTCCATGTAAAGCGGTGCGAACAGAAGCAAGGCAACGGCCAGCCCCGAGCCTGCAAGATTGCGAATCTTCGCCCCGAACTCTTCGAGCCCGCGCGCCACAAGGATGCCCGCGGCTGCGATCGAGGGTGCTACGTAGCGAACGTTGAAGACGGGATGAAATAAGAAGGAGAAGACTGCTACGGCAACAAGCGGCAGCAGAGCCCAGGCCACGCAGGTCCGAATGGGCTCCAGCTCGCCGGACTCGAAGGTGGGACCGAACACGAGCGCTGCTCCGATAACAAGCGCAGCGACTACGACCACAACCTGGGTCAGCGATGACTGCGAATGTGGAACTCCCATCCAGTCGAGAAAACCCCCGAAAAGAAGGGCGTGGCTTTGCTCGACTGCCCAGCGGAGGAACGGCGCGAACAAAATTGCGGCAATCAGGAGCGCCAGCCAAGGCGCCTTGTTACGAAGCCCGCGGTAATAGTCTCTGGCGAGCAGCGCGGCCTCGCTGCCCACGAGAAGCAAACCGCCAAGGTGCGTGTAGAGCATCGCGGCGGTCAGCGCGGCACACGCGGATATCCGCGTCTTGCCGCCGGAATCTCGCACGCGCGCAAACGCGAGCAACTGGCCCAGGGCCAACGCGACGAACAGCGTATATGGCCGCGCCCAGCGGGCCAGGATTACGGCGAGCGGGTTGAAAGCCCATATGGCGGCGGCCACCACGGCGACCTCGCTCCCGAATAGATCTCTCGCGACCGCGAAAACGAGCAGCACGGAGCACAAGCCGAAGAGCACAGATGGAAAGCGCAAGGCCGATTCACTGGTTCCAAAGACGCCGCCAAACCAGTGTAAAAGGAGGTGATAGAGCCCCGGCTTGCCCGGGTCAAAGCGCCAGGCATTACGCACGACGGAGGACACGTCTGGTTGCGTGGCCGCCAGATAGCTATAGGCCTCGCTGAAGGTCAGAGTAGGGCGACCTAATTCGAACGTATACAGCAACGCGGCGAGCCCCAGGACGAGGACAAGGAGTTTGCCGCTCGCGGCGTTCCACTCCCTGATGTAAGGTTCGCCGCGGGTCCCGCTCAACACGCGCTCCTCCTTGTTAACGCATAGCTCACGGTTCCTGCTTCACGATAGCCCGCGGTTCCCGACGTTAGAAGCCCGCCGTTTTTCAGGTACTGGCTTTGCGCCGGACCTTGATCGCGGACCGTCGCGAGCCGAAAATCGCGGACGGGGTGCAAGGCGGCGATGGCGGACGTGATGCGCGCGGTGAATCGGACTCGCGGTACTGTGCTGTGCGCGAGAATCGAGAGCGCGGACGGAATGGCGGGCAAGGCCCGCGGGCTGCTGGGCCGCGCAGGACTCGAGCACGGCCGCGGGATGCTGTTCGAAGCCGGGCCGCTTCAGCCGTTCATGTGGATGCACATGTTCTTCATGCGCTTCGCGATCGACATCGTCTTTCTCGATCGCGGCGGTAAAGTGCTCCGGATCAACCACCGGCTCAGGCCCTGGCGTGTCTCCTCGATCGTCCCCGGCGCACGCAGGGCGCTGGAACTGGCGGCCGGAGAAGCCGCGGCCAGCGGCACCGAGCCTGGCGACCAGATCGATTTCGAACCCGCGTAGCTGCCCGGCTGGATTTTGCACACCAGTGACTCGGTGCACCTGAACAACCGTCCTGCCCTCCGCCGGAGGCCGATCCCGCCGCCCGGCAGTTGCATCGCTGAAACCGCAGTTGCATTGACGCCCGAATCCTTTCAACTTTAAGCCATAAATACTGACAAATTGTTTAGCTAAGCAGGCTGGCACGGTAGATGCTGCATGTCCGCTGTGTGCGTCGAGAGTTTCCGCGACTCGGGGACTCGCCGTCTGTGCCATTTCGGCCAGAAAGGCATCTGCACAACGGGTAAACAAAGCCGGCGACGGCTTAAAACCGCAGGAGGATGGAAATGGAAATGTTCACCAAAGCGTATGTTCGGATGGCCGAAAGCAAGGGACAGGCGATGACTGAGTACGCCCTGATCCTCGCGGCCGTGGCGGTGGTGGCGTTCGTCACCTACAAGCTCCTCGGCACCGACATCCAAGTGCTGCTGAACCAAGTCATAGCCGACCTGTAATCGGGTCGAACGCGAGCAGCAGGGAGGCTAGAACGATGCAACATTTGACGGAGGCGTATGTAAAGTGGACGGAGCGTAAGGGGCAGGCGATGACCGAGTACGCGCTGATCCTGGCGGCCGTGGCGGTGGTGGCGTTTGTCACCTACCAGCTCCTCGGCACCGACATCCAAGGGCTGCTGAACACCGTCATCGCCGACCTGTAGGCCACGCGCCTTGCCGGGGGGACCGGGCAGGCCGGTCCCCGCGGGCAACTGAAATCGATGCGCCCGGTGGCAAAGACCCAGGTCCGAGCCGCCGGGCGTGCGGCGCGGCGACAGGAGATCGAAATGAGGGTTGCAGCGAAATTGCGGTCCCGGCTCTTGAAAGCCAGGGGCAGACGATGACCGAGTACGCCCTGGTAATCGCCGGAGTGGCGATCGTCGTTTTGTACGGCGGCTACGAGGGGCTCGGGACCATCGTCGTCAGCATGGTGAATTCGGTTGCGAATCTGCTCTGAGGGTGTGGAGGTCGACGGTGGTGGTTTTGGATTTGGCCCCGATGGGGAGACCGGTTGGTGCGTCGAGCAGAGCGCTCGCGCCGCAACGGGTCATAGTACTGCGCGTCCGGCTGCTTCCTGAACTCATCATCGTCATCGCCGGCGCAATTCTTGTTTTGTCGGCGGCGCTCGCCTTGCGGATCTCGCCTCGTTTGCCGGCTCCGGCCGGCGCCGGAATCCGCAACGCGGCGCATCGTCCGATTGGCAGCTTTGCAATCGCCGCGGTTTGCAACGCTGCAATCAAGCTGTCCCTGCCAAATGCGTCTTTCGGTGAACTGGCGAGCTCGCTTGCCAATCCGCAAGCAGCACCGAGTGCGTAGCCGGGCTGGACGGGAGGAAGTGAGATGAAACGATCGGCAGCTTTCATGGTGCTCGCGGGAGTCGCCGCGATCCTGGCGTCGTTCGTCGTGTACTCGGCCCTGCAAAAGCGCGAGGCCGAGGTGCAGAAGGCGATGGCGCAGACGGTGGAGATCGCGGTCGCCGCCCAGGACCTCCCGCTGGGCGCCAAGATCGATGCCGGCTCGGTCAGGATGGCGCGATGGTCGCGCGACAGCTTGCCGGCAGGCTCGTTCACCGACCCGTCCCCGGTGATCAACGCCTTCGTCAAGAGCTCGCTGGTCGAAAACGAGCCGCTGGTGGCTACCAAGCTCTTCATGGGCGAGAAGACCGCCGGCGTGTTGCCCCTGCTGATCCCGCCCGGGATGCGCGCGATGTCGGTGGCGGTCGATGAAGTCAGCGATATCGCGGGCTTCGTGCTGCCCCACACCAGGGTTGACGTGCTGGTGGCGATGTCGAACTCGACCGGGCCGTTCTCCAAGATGGTGCTGCAGAACGTCGAGGTCCTGGCCGTAGCCCAGGAAGTCGAGGGCAAGAAGGACGAGCCGCAGGTGGTCAAGGTGGTCACGCTGCTGGTTACGCCGGAGGAAGCCGAGCGCCTGGCGCTGGCCAGCCGTGAGGGGAGCCTCCGCCTGGCGATGCGCAACTACAACGACACCAAGATTGTGATGACCAGCGGCAGCGACGTCGTCGCCTTGCTCCATTCATACAGCCTGCTGCCCGTGATCGCCCATCAGCAGAGCGCGATCACCCACGCCACCGCGCTCCGGCCCCGTCCGCAGTTCGAAATCGAGATCATGCGCGACGGCAAAACCCGCCAGTCGGTCTCGTTCACCGCCGATGCGGCGATCGGGCCAACTTCCGGCAGTACCCACAAGCCGAGCGTGGCCAGGAGCAGCGCACCGGCCAAGGCCGTGGCTTCGGATAGCGAGCCGGATGGCCAGGATGATGCGGCACCGGCGGCTGAGCCGGCCGCGTCCGCGGCACCGATCAATCCACCTGAAGTGGCGGCGGGCGTCTCGCCCGCGTCCGAGCGCAGCGCCGAAGCTGCAACGCCCGAGGCGGAGTCCAGCCCGACCGAGACCGCATATGTTCCCAAACCCAAGACCATCGACGTGCCGTGACCGCCGAGCGTGGAGGACGAGGTAGACTACGATGCAACCAGAACGCAACTGGGTTGAGTTGATAGCGTGGTTCTTGGCGGCCAGCCTGGCCGTCCTGCACATCGAGCTTGCCTACGCCGCCGACGGCTCGGCCATCACCGGCCCTTCGCTCACGCTGAATCGCGGCGAGACTTACGTGGTCAAGGGAGTCAGCCGCGACCACGAACCCGAAGTTACCCCGATCGATAATTCGCACGCGCTGATCGTCAGTCGCGAGCCGAGCGGAAATGTAATCCTGCTCGGCGCCGAGAAGGGCAGCGAGAAGGTGCGTTTCACGATGGCCGACGGGAACACCCAGACCTATACCGTCACCGTGCGGGCTATCGCGGACCCCGGCAAGCCGCTTGCGGCCGGCAGCGCGCCGCCCGCGATGTCCGACTCGGGTCCGCCGGCCGTGAGCGCGGAGCCGGCGTCGGCAAGCCCGCTGGATTCGGGCAGCGGCCCGGTTGACGCTTCCGGCACTGCCAAGGTTGCGAATGTATCATCCGCCAGTCCGAACGGCGCGAGCGGCGGATCGACCGCCGCTTCGGGCGCCGGCGCTTCGGCAACTCCCGCTGCCGACGCCGCGGCTGCGCCGCCGCCGCCCGCCGCACCCTCGACCGCGACAGCGAGCGAGGGACCGATGGGCACCTCCGGCAGCAGCGGCTCGGTGATTCCGAGCCAGGCGGCCTCTGAAGCGGCTGCGCAGGCTGTTTCAGCCAAGGTAACCAGCGACCCGCGTCCGACCGAATATCGCGAGGACGAAGGCGCGCCCGCGGTCGGCAGCGAGCATTTTCTGCCCGACGACGCGATCGCGATGCTGCTCGGCACCTCGCGGGTATTCGATTTTCCGGGAAAACTAAAGCGCGTTTCGATCGCAGACACCGAGATTGCCGACCTGCAGGTGATCAATCCGCATCAGGTGATGCTGATCGGGCACAAGCCCGGCTTCACCACGCTTGCGGTCTGGGACAACCAGGGTCATTACGAAGAGCGTCAGGTGCGGATCGAGCAAACCGGCCATCAGCAGGTGATGCTCAATTGCGTGGTGGCGGAGGTTGATCGCAGCCGGCTCGAGAACCAGGGGGTCAACTACTCGGGCGCCCTGGCCGGCCAGGGCACGTCGCTGGTCGGACTGCCGGGCTCAGTGGCAACGTCTTACTCCGGCGCCACCGCCACCTCCACCACGGGATTACCCCTCAGTGCGATCACAAGCGGCGGCCTGCCGGTCGGCGGCCAACTCATCCCGATGCTGCTCTCGACCAACCTGACCTACGCCCTGGACACCCAAATCGGCAGCACCGCGACCTCGGTCTTCTTCCAATTCCTCGAACAGCACAACCTCGGGCGGATCCTGGCCGAGCCGCATCTGCTGGCCAACTCGGGCCAGGAAGCCAAGTTCCTGTCCGGCGGCGAGATCCCGATCGTGATCGCCCAAGCCCTGAACACCTCGATCGTGTTCAAGCAGTACGGCACCAGTGTGAGTTTCCTCCCGACGGTGGTCGGCAAGCGCGACATCGAGCTGGTGGTCAAGCCCGAAGTTTCCCAGCCGGACCAGGCCCTGGGCGTGGAGCTCAACGGCTTCCAAGTGCCGGCCTTCGTGACGCGGCGTGCGGAGACGGTGGTACGGATGAAGGATAACCAGACGCTGATAATGGCGGGGCTGATCGAAAACGACAAAAAGGCAGTCGTGCAGAAGGTGCCTTACCTGGGCGATCTGCCTTTCGCGGGCGGACTGTTCCGCAACACCAGCTACCAGGACGTTAAGACCGAGATCGTGATGAGCGTGACGCCGCAGATCGTCAGCGCGCTCTTGAGCGGAGCGGAGATCGGCTATCCGACGGCCGGCCCGATCAACTCACGAGAGATACAAACCGAACGGCTCAGCCAGCCTGATGCGTCTCGGCCAAGGTTCTAGTGCCGTTCCAAACTGTGGTGGCGAAAATGAGACAGAAAATGTGGCCAGCCGGTTTCCCAGAAATCACCAGGCGGCATTCGGCGTAGAAGCTTGGAACGACACTGGCAAACCTATGACCTGATAGCTGGAGAGCGAGGCGACACGGACATTCGAGGAGGGACGGACGGTGCTGAGCGCGACAAGCGATGAACGCCGCGGAGCGCTGAGGGTTCTGCTGGTGGGCGAAGAGGAGGGGCGGCGCGCCGAGGTCAGGAAGACCCTGGCCGTGCTCCCCGATCCGCAGCTCGAGGTATTCGAGGCCGCGCCCAAAACCTCCGAGGCAGGAAACGGCGGCGCTCCGGCGGACGTGGAAATCGTGGTCTTCAGCGGCAGCGAAGAAGGCCCGCTGAAGTACCTGCAGAACCAGGCCGCGCGTTCGCCGCGGCCGATGCTGTTCGCCGTGCTCCCCGAGCGCGAGCCCAATCTGATGCGCCGCGTGCTGCGCGCCGGGGCGGACGAGCTCCTGTTCTTCCCGCTCGATGTCGGCGACGCCACGCGCGCGCTGCTCAAAATCAGCGAGGCGCGCCGGCGCGTCGAACGGCAGACCGGCGGGTCGATCGTCTCGCTGGTGAGCACGGTGGGCGGAGTCGGCGTGACCACCCTGACCGCCAATTTGGCCCTGGCCATGAAGCGCCTGGACAAGCGGGTGGCGCTGATCGACCTCAATTTGCAGGGCGCCGGACTGCCGGTGTTCCTCAACCTCGAGCCCAACCGCACGATCATGGACGTGGCCGACCCGCAGAAGAAGCTCGATTCGATCCAGCTCGAATCCGCGCTCACCAAGCATGCCTCGGGCGTTTACGTGCTCGCCGCGCCCAAGCGAATCGAAGACAGCGAGCTCATCTCGGACGTCACCGTGACCGGCGTGCTCGACATTATGCGGCAATTGTTCGACGAGGTGATCGTCGATTGCGGCAGCCATATCAGCGCCGCAACGGTGGTGGTCTGGGAGCGCTCGGATCGGCTCTTCTACCTGATCGATCAGTCGATTCGGGCGGCGCGATGCGCCTGGCGCTTCACTGAGCTCTACAAGCGGCTCGGCCTGCACAGCGCCGAGCCGGCTTTCGTGCTGAGCCGTTTCAACCCGCAGCATCCGATCAGCGCGGAGCAGATGGCCAATACCCTGGCGCGTCCGATCTTCGTCAAGATCCCGCGCGACGACAAGGCCATGGAACGCATGCTGCTGCGGGCCGAGGACTTGTGGCAGACCGCGCCCAACTCGGCTCTGGCCCGTGCGGTCGAGGAACTGGCGGCGCGAATCGCTTCGGGCAAACCTGACGGAGCGGCCGAGCACAGCAACGGCATGCTGTCGCGCCTGTTCTCCGCGATCGGAGTTCGCGCCTGAGTTGAGCGATGAAGCTGGTCGAGCGGATATCCAACGCGGCGGCGGCAGCCGCCGTCCCGGGCATCCAGCGTTCCCTGGCGGCCAGCGGGCGCCAGTCCGGCAAGGACCCCATGGGGGAGAGTTTCCGCCAGCTCAAGCTCAACGTCCACAACCGCCTGTTCGAAACCCTCGACGTGGCCAAGCTCGAGAGCCTCGATCCCAACCTGGCCTCCGCCAAGATCACCACCACCATCACGGAGCTGCTCGATGAGGCCGGCCGGCTGCTCACCGAGAGCGACCGCGTCCGGCTAATCGACGAGATCAAGAACGAGCTTTTGGGCCTTGGGCCGCTCGAGCCGCTGCTCTGGGACGACGAGATCAGCGACATCCTGGTCAACGGCCACAGCAATGTCTATGTCGAGCGCAACGGCAAGCTTCATAAGACCGACATCACCTTCCAGGACGACCAGCATCTTCTCCTGATCATCGACCGCATCGTCTCGCAGATTGGACGCCGGGTGGACGAATCGTCGCCGATGGTGGACGCGCGCCTGCCCGACGGCTCCCGCATCAACGCGATCATCCCGCCGCTGGCGGTCGACGGGCCCTCGCTCTCGATCCGCCGCTTCGGCCGCAAGCGCTTCAACATCGAGGACCTCATCGCCAAGGACACCATCACCCCCGAGATGGTCGAGTTTGTCAAAGCCACGGTGCGGGCCCGCCTCAACATCCTGGTGGTCGGCGGCACCGGCTCCGGCAAGACCACGATGCTCAACTGCCTGTCGGGGTTTATCCCCGAAGACGAGCGCATCGTGACCATCGAGGATTCCGCCGAGCTCTCGCTGCAGCAGCCGCACGTGGTCAGGCTCGAGACCCGCCCGCCCAACGTCGAGGGCAAAGGCGAGGTCACCCAGCGCGAGCTGGTCAGGAACTGTCTGCGGATGCGTCCCGACCGGATTATCGTCGGCGAGGTGCGCGGCGCGGAAGTGTTCGACATGCTGCAGGCAATGTCTACGGGCCATGACGGCTCGATCGCCACCATCCACGCCAACACCTCACGCGACGGGTTGAGCCGGCTCGAGATGATGATGCTGCTGTCGGGGTTCACCATCCCGCAGCGCGCGATGCGCCAGCAGATCGCCTCCGCCATCAACATCATCGTCCACGTCGCCCGGTTGCCCGACGGCTCGCGCAAGTGCATGAAGATCTCGGAGATCTCCGGGATGGAAGGCGATATGGTGATGATGCAGGACCTGTTCGAGTTCGTGCGCAGCGGCGTGAGTTACTCGGGCAAAGTGCTGGGCAAATTCCGCTCAACCGGCATCCGCTCGGTCTACGCGCCTCGCATGGAGGCCGCGGGCTTCAAGCTCGATTCCAAAGTCTTCATGGGGAGCGAGTCCTAGGCGATGGACATCCTTACAACATTGGTGGTGTTTGGCGCGATTCTGGCGCTCGGATACTTCCTGTCCTCCAGCCGCGCCACCGAGGCGGAGCGCGCCCAGGAACTGCTCCGGCGGATGGCGAAGCCCGAGGAGGTCGAGGAGGTCGAGGTCACTCACAAGCGCAGGCCCGAAGAGGGCCCGCTGATCAAGATGGCCCAGCACCTCAACGTGATCCGCAAGCTCGAAGAGAACATGTGGCAGGCCGGCCTCTACGTGCGGGTCTCCGACGTGATCCTGATCATGGTGCTGCTGTTCGGCGCGGGCGGCGCCGCCGGGGAAGCTTACTGGCAGGACCTGCCGTTCGCACTCGCGGCCGGCGCGGCGCTCTCGATCGCTCCACTCGTGTATATCAGCTTCCGCAAGCAATCCCGGCTCAAGGCCTTTGCCAATCAGTTGCCGTTCGCGCTGGACCTCATCAAGTCGGGGCTCGAGGCCGGGCATTCGCTGCTGCGGGCTCTGCAGGTGGTGGTGCAAGAATTCCACGACCCGATCGGCGGCGAGTTCCGCACCGTGATCGAACAGGTCCGCCTCGGCTTGCCGCTTTCGCGGGCCCTGGACGACATGTACAAGCGGGTGCCCGAGGACGACCTGCGGATGCTGTTGGTCGCGGTGAAAGTGCAAAGCGACGTGGGCAGCAGCTTGGCCGGCATCGTCGGCCGCCTCTCCGAGGTCATCCGCACCCGCCAGAGGCTGCGGCTTCAGGTCAGGTCCCTCACCGCACAGGCCCGCATGGGCGGCATCATCGTCGGCCTGCTCCCGGTCCTGGTCCTGCTGGCGTTCAGCGCCATCCAGCCGAGCTATACTGCGGTGCTGTTCCATGACCCGAGCGGAATCAAGATCCTGAAGACCGCGATAACCCTCGATGTTCTCGCCTTCGTAACCATCCGCAAGCTGACGAAGGTGAAATACTGAGATGACTTTACTGATCACGATGACCTTCGCGTTCTTGATGGCAGCCGCGGGCGTGGCCCTGTACGGGGCGCTCTTCGGCAGCGCTCGGGTCATGGAAGAGAGATTGAACGATCTGGCGGTCAAAATCCGGGTCTCGGGCGGTGCGCTAGACGAGCATGACGAATCGCTGGGCCGGATGCTGCTGATGTGGGCGGTGCACACCCTGCCGCCACCCAAGCTCGATTCCCCTAAGGGCGAGAAGCTGATGCAGACCCTGATCCAGGCCGGCTACCTGAAATCGGCCGCTCCGGCGATCTTCCACGTGATCCGAATCGCCTGCGCCTTGCTCTTCGGCCTGGTCGGCTTTGTGGTCGGGATCTTCATCGGCGCCGGGTTTTCAACCGGCATGGTCTATGCCCTCGGCGCCGCCGCGGTGGGAAGCGTGGCCCCTAGCTACTATGTCGGCAGCCGCGGCCGCAAGCGCCAGGGCGCCATCTCACGCGAGCTTTCCGACGTTCTGGACTTGCTCGTGGTCTGCGTGGAGGCGGGACTCGGACTATACGAAGCGATCAAGATAGTCGGCGGCGAGGCGGAGCGCCACGGCCAGGTGATCGGACGCGAGTTGTCGCTGGTGGCATCGGAGGTTTCCTCGGGCGGAAGCTTGGGACAGGCACTGCGCAATCTGGCCAATCGCACCGCGGTCGAGGATATCAAACCGCTGGCCGCAACCCTGATTCAGAGCGAACAACTCGGGGCACAGATTGCCCCGGCGTTGCGCGCCAGCTCGGATGCGCTGCGTTCACGCCGCCGTCTGCGAGCCGAAGAGGCGGCACAGAAGACGACAGTGAAGATCATGTTCCCGCTGGTGGTCTTCGTGTTGCCGGCCATGCTGATGGTCATCGCGGGGCCCGCCGTAATCCAAATCATCAACACCCTGGGGCATTAGACCGGCCTCGTTTGGCGCCGACGGCTGCGGGAACCGGCGGCCCCTCAAGGCCCCAGCCGGCGGATCAATCGCGCCAGGGTTGGCAGGTCCACGTCGAGCGCCTTGGCCGCTTCGGCCCGGTTCCCTCCGGCGGCCTCCAGGGCGGCCTTGATCCGTGCCCGCGCCGCCCGATCGAGGATCTCCTGCAAGGTGCCGGTCGCCCCTTCTCCGGCCACCTCCTGCGCCCCCGCGCCCGGCTCGCTCGGTCGCTCCTGCCCGACGACAGCGGCTTTCGCAGCCGCTGGAGGCTCCGTCGCAGCATCGGCGTCGGCGCCGGCTCCTTGGGTTGCGCGCGGTGACTGCGGCTCGTGATGCGCAGGGGTCTGCTCGGGCCGGGGCGCGAGATGCAGCCCCTCGGGCTCGTGACGCCCCGGCTCGCCGCGGGGTGCAAGAGCAAACGATTTGGAGGTCAGGAAGTCGGTGGGCGTGAGCACCACTGCCCGCTCGATCACGCTGCGAAGCTCGCGGATATTACCCGGCCATGGATAGCTGACCAACTCGCGCTCGGCCTCGGAGGTAAGCGCCAAGGGGCGCCCTAGCCTGGCGGCATGATGGGCCAGGAACTGGCGCGCGAGCGGGATGATGTCGTCACGGCGCTCGCGCAGCGGAGGAATCCGCAGCGGCAGCACGTTGAGCCGGAAGAACAGGTCGGCGCGGAAGCGGCCGGCGCCGACCTCGTCGCGAAGCGGGCAGCTGGCGGAAGCGCTCATGCGGACCGCAACTCTGCCGGGCTCGGCGCCACCGCTCCTCTCCTGCCGCTCGATCAGCTCCATCAACCTTGATTGGAGACCCGGACTCGCTTCGGCAACCTCGTCGAAGAAAAGCGTGCCGCCCGAGGCCCGCTCCAGCAATCCACTATCGGCTGCTTCGCGGTCTCCGGTTCTACAATTCAGGACCACCAACGGGCGGTCGGTTCTGGGACCCAGGTGATGGATCATCCGGGCCGCCATCTCCTTGCCGGTGCCGCTCTCGCCCTCGATCAGCACGCTGGAATCGGTCGCTGCGAGGCGGCGAATCAGGGCCAAAAGCTGCTTGCCGGCCGCGCTCTCAGCCAGGAACGAAGACACCGCGCCGGCGATCTCGAGCTTGCGGCGCAGGCCCAGGTTCTCGCACCTGAGCCGAGCAAGCTCGATGGCCCGTTCGACAATGGCAATCAATTCGTCTTCCTCGAAGGGCTTGACGATGTAGTCGAAAGCGCCCTGGCGGATCGCGGCGACCGCCGCGGCCACCCCAGGACTGGCGGTGAGCATCACCAGCGCGACCTCGACCTCCTGCTCGCGGAGATTGCGCAGGAGTTCCATCCCGCGCGTGGCCATATCGGCCAGCACAACGTCTGCGCCGCGCTTGCTTAGAGCGGAGAGCACGTCCTGTGGGCTCAGGCAGATTTCGCACTGGTAGCCCGCCTGGCTCAGGGTTCGGGCTGCAAGCCGGGCGACAGCCTGCGAATCCTCGCTAATCAGGACGCGACCCTTCACGCCACCATCACCAGGATGAAGCATCGGCCGCCCCCACACGGCTGGGACCGACTGTAGCACACAGACGCCGATATAGCTCTAGGTGAGCTAAAACCTACAATCCGACGTTTTTCTGCAACTGGCAGATATGCCGGCTTCTAACTGCCTGAAAGTAACAAAAGATGACAAGATTGGCCCGCGTGGGCTGGTCGGGGCGGCGGCCAGCCGGCCCCTCGAGCACGATCCCGGAGTCCAGCGATGATATGCGGGGAGAGTCCGGGCTATAGGCGAAAGGTTCTTCCCCCCACGCGGTGGCTGGCCGGGACATCGCCTCGGACTACCTCCGCGCCTTCCGACAAGCCTCTAGGGATTGTCTATGCGTGTCTGCGCCAAAACGCCTCAGTAGTGGGGCATCATGCCCCGAGAAATTGAGTCGAATGATGTCCTGGCGTGCTTCGCTATCTCAACAGGCGATGGCGCACAAATTGCTGTCTTCAATCTGAGGCTTTACCGGAATCATGGCCGCAGGCTTGGACGAGTTGGCATGCATTGGCCGATCTTCGGGGCTGACCTGAACGGGCGGACAGCGGAGCGCTTTCTGCTCGCGCGATTCAAGCCGGAGCGCTGCTATAATGCGTACGGTGAAGATTGGCACCCGCCTGACCGCGGTCTTGATGCTCTGCCTGGTGCCGGTACTGGCCGTCTACATGTATCTGAGCATCAAGACCTCGAGCAATATTTTCGTCGAGGGCCTGAGTCGAGAGGCCCGTGCGAGCACTCGCTCGCTGGGGACCGCGCTCACGCCCGATATCGCCGCCGATGACTGGGAGCCGGTGCGCGAGGCGCTCGAGCGAATGCGTCACAAGCGGGTCGAGGTGGCCGTGTTTTATCCCGGCGGCGAACTGCGTTTCGCACTGCCCCAATTCCCGATCACACCTCCGCCGCCCCCCGACAAGCTGCGCGAGGCGGTGGCCGAGCGGGAAAGCGAGTTCACCTATTCGGGCGGGGGGGGGTACTGGGTGTGCCACGCCGTGGTGCTGGAGGGCAAAGATGGCAGGCCGATCGGGATTTTGCTGGCGGCGCGCGAGCGGAGCAGTGTCGGCCAGGAGCTTAGCCGGCGCGTGTTGTTTTCTGCGCTGGCGGCGGTGGCGGTGATGATTCTGATCGCGACGACGATTCCGCTTGCGACGGCACGCTACGTCAGCCGCCCGCTGGCCGAGTTGTCACGGCGCGTGACCGGTTTTTCGGCACCCGATAACTCGCCGCTTGGCGCCGCGCATGACGAGGTGCAGCTCATCTCCGAGGAGTTCCGCCGTCTTGACCAGGACTTGCGGACCGCCCGCCAAAATCTGCTCGCCGAGCGCGAACGCGAGTTGGAGCTGGAGCGGCGCCTGCGCCACACCGACAAGCTCGCCACGATCGGCACGATCGCCTCGGGCCTGGCCCATGAGATCGGAACCCCGCTCAACGTGATTCGCGGCCGCGCCGAGCATCTGCTGGGCAACAAGCAGAATCCGCCCAAGACCGCCGAGGGCCTCGAGATCATCGTCAGTCAGATAGACCGCATCTCCCGGATCGTGCGCACCATGCTGGATCAGAGCAGCCGGCGTGAGAGCACGCGCCGCTCTGCCTGCGATCTACGGCCGATCGTGCAGCGCACACTGACGCTGCTGGAGACCGAGGCCGGCCGCCGCCGGGTCAATTTCGTATGCGAGCTGGGCAACTCGCCGCTGATCGTGGAGTGCGATCCGGACCATCTACAGCAGGTGTTCGTGAACCTCGAGATGAACGCACTGGACGCGATGGCCGAGACGGGCGGAACCCTCAGGATCACCGCGGCGTGCAACTGGGAGAGCAACGCCGGCAAAGTACGACTGTTTTTTGACGACAGCGGGCCGGGGATCCCCGAGAGTTACCGCGACCGTATCTTCGACTCCTTTTTCACCACCAAGGACCCGGGCAAGGGTACCGGGATGGGCCTGGCCGTCAGCCAGGCGATCATCAGAGATTGCGACGGAGAGATCGCAGTCGAACCCCGAGAAAGCGGCGCGCGCTTCGTGGTGACCCTCCCGATGCGCCCCCGCATCCGTCGAGCTAGCGCTCCGAGCGCGGACCGAACTGCATGACAAATCAAGCAGCCGACAAGGCAACGATCCTGGTAGTCGATGATGACCGCGAGATGGTCAGCATGCTCGCCGATATCCTGGGCGAAGCCGGCTACGGCGTCCAGAAGGCGACCAGCGGCGCCGAGGCGCTCAAGATGGTCGACCACGAGCGTCCCGACCTGGTGATTTCGGACCTGAGGATGAGCGGGATGGGCGGCCATGAACTACAGACCGCGCTCCGGCGGGCCGCCCCTGATGTGCCCGTGGTGATTATCACCGCCTTTGGCTCGATCCAGACTGCGGTGGAATCGATGCGGCTGGGAGCCTTCGACTACGTGACCAAGCCGTTCAGCAACGATGAGCTGCTGCTGGTGGTAGGGCGCGCGCTGGAGGACCGCGAGCTGCGCCACGAGGTCCACCGGCTGCGCGGCGAGCTGGCCCAGCGCTACGGCCTGGAGAACATCATCGCGAGCAGCCCCAGGATGCTGGCGCAGCTCGCGATCCTGGAGCAGATCGCCGACAGCGCAGCGAGCGTGCTGATCACCGGAGAGAGCGGAGTCGGCAAGGACTTGTTCGCTCGCGCGCTGCATTACCACAGCCGGCGGTGCGAGGGGCCCTTCATCGCGGTCAACTGCGCCGCGATTCCGGAGAATCTGCTCGAAAGCGAGCTGTTCGGCCACGTGCGCGGCGCCTTCACCGACGCCCGGCAGAGCAAGGCCGGACTGTTTCAAACTGCGGATCACGGCACCTTGTTCCTGGACGAAATCGGCGAGATGCCGGTTCCGCTCCAAGCCAAACTGCTGCGGGTAATCGAGGACAAGCGCGTCCGTCCGGTAGGCGCCACCGAGGAGACTCCGGTCGACGTGCGAATCGTGGCGGCCAGCAATGCGCAGCTCGAGGATCTGATCGCTCACGGCAAGTTTCGCCCGGATGTATACTACCGCATCGCAACCGTCACGCTGCAGATTCCACCCTTGCGCGAGCGCGCCGAGGACATCCCGCCGCTGATCCGCCATTTCCTGGCGCGCGCCAGCAGCGAAGCCGGCAGACGGATCCCGACGATCAGCGCGGAAGCGATGGAATGCCTGACGCGCTACGCGTGGCCCGGGAATATTCGCGAGCTCCAGAACGCCGTCCAGCATGCAGTGATACTCTGCCGCGACGAGCACATCACGCCCGCCGACCTGCCGGCCAAGATCGCTGGCGGCGATCACGCCGCGGTAAACCTCGAGGAGGCGGTGACGCGGCGCATGACGCTCGATAAGCTGGAGCGCGAGTACGTGCGGGCCGTCGTCGCCACCGTGAAGGGCAATAAGAGCGAGGCGGCGGCGATCCTGGGAATCGATCGCAAGACACTTTACCGAAAACTCGAAGACGAAAAGGAGCCTTCCGAGGCCTGAGGTGCCTGCGTGGGTATCGCACGGTGAGTGCGCTTCCACGCGTCGGTCGCATCGCGGCGCGCTGCCGCGCGTCGATGCGGCTTATTGTGGAGTGGTCAAAGGAGGGGGGGCCGGTTTCGCCACAAGGGGCAAGACAACGCACCGACCCATCTCTATCTCACCGCTGCCGCGCGATTGCCGCACGGGGGAGTCAGCGTGAACGAGTTAAACGGCAAGCCTTGTGCCAGCATGGACGCTGAAAATCCAAGGCTCGGAGGCGAAATCTTGTGGAAACGGCTTGAGGAGGTGGGGACTTTTGCCCCGCATGACGCGCAGGATCTTCCGGTCGCAGCCAAGACGGTTTCGGAAAAGCCAAAGAAATTTGGCCCCGGGCCGGATTCGGACCGGCGACTTGACGTTTAAAGGCGCTGAGAACGAGTTTTCGTGGAGATCACCAGCCTGAAGCTTACCAGGATGACGTTGAATAAGCCAAAGACGGGCCCAACTTTTGCTTATCTTACCGAGGCGCTATTATAAGGACCACTACTATACTACAACGATTCCAACGCCTTGATCGAGAGCATGTTCGCAAGTACCCGTTTTCTCGCAATTCGGGGGCAGGCTAGAGGTGGCGTCCTTGAAACGACCGCTCTTCGGCCACGATGACTTGAAAGCGTCGAGCCGCCCCGGCGCGAAGCGGACCGAATTCTCTTCCGCTCAGCGGCGGCGTAAAGGCGGAAACGAGCTTGGCCTGTACTCCGCTCCCCGGCAGGAGACTTAGGCGTCATGATGCTTGCCCTGGGCGGTTTGGGGATTCTGATCCTGGGCGGCGCCTTTGGCTGGTACTTGGCCAGCCGATCTTCACAACCCCGCCATTTGGATTCGACGGAGTTCGCACAGGAAAGCGTCGCGACGGCTGTCCCTGCTGTGCCCGCAGAAAGTACAGAAAGCATCCACGCTGATATCCGGGACGAGACGGGCGAGACCGCTAACGTCGGGGAGCAAGACCGTAGGCCGACCGGGAAACTGTCTTTGTTGGGCGACCTCGCGGCCGGAATTGCGCACGAGATCAACAATCCGGTGGCGATAATGTTGGAAGAGGCAGGATGGATCGGCGACCTGTTGGAAGAAGAAACTTTTCGGGAGAGCAAGAATCTTGAGGAATTCAAGCGATCCCTGAAGCAGATCAGGACTCAGGGAGCGCGGTGCAAAGCAATCATTCAAAACCTCCTGAGCTTCGGCCAGAAAACGAGCATTAAAGTCGGGGACGTCCGGATCAACGATTTGATTGCGGAAGTTGTAAGGGCCTACGAGAAGAAGTTGCACGCCGGCAAGGTGAAAGTTGAAACCCACTTCACGGAGCCCCTCCCTGACTGCCGACTGTCTTCGTCAGAAATGCAACAGGTACTGACCAACCTGATCAACAACGCCATCGACGCGCTGGATCCGGCCGGCGGAAATATCGACATCGCCACTCGATGCGATGGGCCGGAGGTCGTGATCGACGTGTCCGACAATGGCCCCGGCATTCCCAAGGCCCACTTGGACAAGATCTTCGATCCATTTTTTACAACCAAGCCGGTCGGCAAGGGCACTGGACTCGGGCTCTCGATTTGTTGCGGTCTCATCGAAAACATGGACGGCAGTATCGCCGTGGACAGCGAGATTGGGGTGGGAACCACTTTCCATGTGCGTATTCCCTGGCAAACACGCGAAACGAGGGATGAGAGTTCCTTGGAGGCGACCGGGGGCGTAGTTCCGCAACACGAGCGCGTATCAGGAGCGAGCGCGCCGGTCAGCGCTCCAACGGTGGTGCTGGTCGTGGACGACGAAGTGCCCTTTGTTGAGGCTCTCAGTAAACGCCTGGCTCGGAGGGGCCTGCAGGTACTGACGGCTTTCAGCGGAGAGGAGGCTCTTCGCGAAGTGCAGCGGAAAAGGGCCATCGACATCGTGCTCTTGGACGTCAAAATGCCGGAGATGGACGGGATCGAGACACTCCGGCAAATCAAAGCTCTTCGTCCTTCGCTGGAAGTGATTTTGCTCTCCGCCCATACGACCGTTGAATCCGCTATCGAAGGTATAAAACTCGGCGCCTTCAATTATCTCCTGAAGCCGTGTGACATGGGGCAACTGATCGATCAGATCGGGAAGGCCGGGCGAAAAAAGCGCATGCGAGAACAAGAGATGATGGAGGTCCGTATCAAGCAAATCACCTCGCGGCGGATCTAGCAGGTTGCGGAAAAAGCCTTTTTGGGCCCTTTTCGGCCTAAGCAATCACACGCTTTGATGAGCTGATTCATGCCAACGTTACTGACTAGTCAAGTGTTTCCGGAGTTTTTCCGCAACCTGCTAGTAGAGTTTTCGGAATGGAAACTGAAACAAAGGCGGCAATTCCGATGGACGAGATCAACGTCTTGTTGGTCGACGATGAGAAGGACTTTCTCGAGGTTCTGACTAAGAGACTCAGGAAGCGAAAGCTGCGGCCGGTCGCGGCCGGCAGCGGCGAAGAGGCTATCCGTGCGCTTCAGAGTACTCCGATCGACGTGGTGGTCCTCGATATGAGGATGCCGCAGATGGATGGTCTCCAGACCCTGAGAGAAATCAAGAAGCTCAATCCGGCGGTTGAAGTCATCATGCTGACCGGCCACGCCAGCGTGGATGCTGCTGTGGAAGGCATAGAGCTGGGGGCCTTCGATTATCTAATCAAACCAGTCGATATCGACGAACTTTTGTACAAAGTGCAGGACGCCTTCAAGAAGAAGTCGATGACCGAGCGAAGCCCGGGAAAGCCAGGCGTTACCGACAGTTGAGGCGGAGAAGGAACGCACCGCCATGCGCTTCGGCTGGATCGGCGAAAAGTGACTGTTGAGGATGGCATAGAGTGAACGCGCGGTGCAGTGAGGAAGGAAACTTGATGTCAAGCAGGGCGAAAAGGTTATACCAGGCTATGCAGATGGCCTCGGAGGCTCATGCTCGCTGGCAGATCGGGGTCTCGGCCGAGGTTTTTCGGAGCAAAAAGCGGCAGCTTATCCTGCTCTTGATGCTGCTCCCGATCTTGCCGATGGGAATGGCGCTGGCCGCAGATCTGCCCAAAGTTCTAGGAGGAAAGGAAGCATATTCGCCGGCCTTTTATGGCCCTTTCATTTTTGGCGTTGCGATCCTTGTCGGTCTGTGTGCCGGATTAATAACCGGCTGTATTGGCGCCGGAGGCGGGTTCGTCACCACGCCGGCGCTGATGAGCGTAGGCATCAAGGGCATCCTTGCGGTTGGCACTGACCTCTTTCAGATCTTCGCCAATGCAATCATGGGGACGGCGGTGCACAGGAAGCTGGGCAATGTCTCGGTGAAACTCGCGGCTGCGTTTGTGGTTGGGTCTGCACTTGGTGCTACAGGCGGCGGTCTGGTCAATAGGACGCTCTACGAGAAGAACCCGGTCTTGAGCGACACCTTTATCAACATTGTCTATGTCGTGCTGCTGGGCTTCTTGGGCATTTATTCGCTGGCCGATTTTCTGAGCCTCCGGAGGGCTCCAGGCGTTATTGGGGCGCATGCGGGAGAGAGTGCCCGGGGTGAACTGGCTGCTTCCGCAAAGCAGGGCATCACCGCCAAGCTTCAGTCAGCTCAGATTCCGCCGCTTATAACATTCGACGAGGACCTGGTGCCGGGAGGCAAGAGGATCTCGGCGGTTTTTGTCGTCATCTGCGGCGCTTTTGTCGGGGTGGCAGCGTCGATCATGGGAGTAGGCGGCGGTTTCCTCACTTTCCCGATCTTCATTTATGTGCTGGGTGTTTCTTCATTCACCACGGTCGGGACAGATATCCTCCAGATCATCTTCACGGCGGGATATGCCAGCATTACGCAGTACGCGATCTATGGCTTCATTTTCTACACTCTGGCCATGGGGATGCTGCTGGGCTCCCTGATCGGGATACAGATCGGCGCTTTGACCACCAAAGTGGTCAGGGGAATCCACATCAGAGGCTTTTACGCCGTAACGATTCTCGCCGGATTCGTCAACCGGCTTTTTGCGTTGCCTTCAAAGCTTTCGGACATGAAGGTGATCAGCATCCCGAAGACAGTCACGGGCGGCCTGAACACGGCTGGAATTTGGATCTTCTTCGTCGTGATCGGGATTTTCTGCTTCTGGGTTTTCCGCGAGTTCTCAGTCAACATTAAGGTTCTGAGAAGAGAGGCATAGGCAAGTGCTAATTGTCGAGAAAAGCAACTTCGCGCTTGGCGCAGTAATGGCTGTTACTTTCTGGGGCGTTGTGATCCTTATGTTCTCGCCCCTTTTTGGGGGACTGAACGCCTTTCAAACCTTCGATAGGCTTTTCAACTCCATGGCAAAAGGCTCCTGCGATTACTATGGCAACCTTCACAGAGAGGCCGCGCAGCATCGCGGTTCTGATTTCGCAGTGGCTATCGAGCTTGAAAGCGGGGACCGGGCGGTGACGGCGAGAGCCTTGCTTCACAAGGCTGGAGTGAGGGTCGATGGAAATAGCGTCCGAGTGAAGGTGTCCGGTGACTTGGGCGAGCTGGCGGAAGCGATCATTGATGATTCGGAGGCGATGTTCCGTAACAGCGGGAAAGCGAGTGCTGTGGGAGACGAGCGTCCGGGGGAGCGAGAGATCTTGTTTGTCTGGTGGAATATTCTCAAGGATATGCAAAAGGCTTTTGCGCTCAAGGAAAAGTTCAAGGAGGCTGCATTCTTGAACAACGTAACGACCAGAGGCGTGGAGGTCGCTTATAATTTCTATGGGATAGAACCCAGGAGGGCGAGTAAGAGCGCCGGCGTACTGGCAGCTTCCTTGTTCTTTTATATCTTGTGCACGCTTTGGTGGGGCTATGCCATCTTCTCGCTTTTCCATGGGCTGGGAATGGAAATGAAGGCTAGTACCAAGAAGGAGGTCTGACGCGACGGCTTATGTCATGCATCGGTCCTGCTCGTTTGGAATTCATCCTTGTGGACCGACATGCGGTCGAGCCCGACTCATCGGTTTGCCCTGGTTTCACGTCGGTGGCGCGATTGACCTGCCTTTACCAACCGGATGCTGTCGAACGCCAGTGCTTAAGTTCGCGCAATATTTAAAAGGGATCCTGCGTTGGGACAAGCGACGCATGGCCTCAAAGAATGATGTGGAGGAGCTGCGTCGCACCTTCCAGGCCAGATACCATCACTTCAGGCTGCTCCTTAACGCCAACAACAAGGCGCTGGAAATCATGTCGGACATGGAGCAGGCGCTCAGGGGTAGCCAACCTTTCGGGATGTCGTTCGTTAAATCCGCCGCCACCGCGGTCTCTGTCAGTGTCATGCAGATCATAAGGGACCTTGAAGTGCTTGCTCCCGGTAAGTATCGCGGACTGGATGATCGATTCAAGGAGATCGAAGAGAAGATCAACAATGTACTGATGACAGGAAAGCTTTCCGCAGGAACGCGGCTGGTAATCCCCCTCGAGGAAGTCGACAAGAACATGACCGATGAAGTGGGGAGCAAGATGGCTAACCTGGGTGAGATTCTCTTGCAGATGAAGCTATCCGTGCCGGCCGGGTTCGTCGTCACCTCCGCGGGCTATCAAAGGTTCGTGGAGCACAATGACCTACAGGTGGAGATCAATCGGCTGTTTCAGGCTACTGCCGCGGATGAAATCGCTGAGTTGCACGCCCTGAGCGCCACCGTGCGGCAACTCGTGATAGCGTCGCATGTTCCGAAGGACCTTGATCAGGCAATCACGGACGCCTACGTGCGGCTGGAGGCCCGTGCCGGAAAGGGCATAAGAGTCTCGATGCGAAGCAGCGCTCTGGGCGAAGACATGGTCGGGACTTCCTTTGCCGGCCAATACCACTCCGAGCTCAACGTAAGTGCCGAGCACCTCATTGAGGCCTACAAGGAGATCGTGGCCAGCAAATACACTGTGCAAGCGGTCCAATACCGGTTTAACCGGGGCATAAGGGATGAAGATGTCGCGATGTGCGTCGGATGCATGACGATGATCAGCCCGGTGGCCGGTGGAGTGGTGTACTCGAGCAATCCTGTGGCTCTGCAAGAGGATTCAATTGTAATCAACTCCGTCTGGGGGCTGCCCAAATTGGTTGTCGATGGCAGTGCAAGGGCCGACTTGTTCGTGGTCTCGAGAAAGGATCCTGGCAAGCTGCTTCGCAGGGAGGTCCAGGTCAAGGATCGCAAGCTGGTGTGTCAGCCTGAGGAAGGGCTCAGTCGCGTGGACTTGGCGGAGCCGGAGAGCACGAGGCCCTCACTGACCGATGATCAGGTCTTCAAGCTGGCCGCAATCGCTTTGAGACTCGAAGAACACTACGGTTCTCCTCAGGATATCGAATGGGCGATCGCTTCGGACGAGACTATCTATATTCTGCAATGCCGTCCGCTGATGGCGATCAGGAGTGGCCAAGAGCGGTGGAAGCGGCTGGCAGGGCAAGCGGGAAATGAGCCGGCGCTTCTGAAGGGCGGTGTGACAGTCAGCCCCGGCGCAGCCTGTGGACCCGTGTTCAGAGTCAGGCGAGACGCGGACATACTGCGATTTCCCAGCGCTGCGGTGCTTGTTGCCGCGCAGCCGCTGCCCGTCTGGGCAAGCCTGCTCAGTCGAGCCAGCGCTGTAGTTACAGAACAAGGGAGTATCACAGGTCATCTCGCCAGTGTCTCCCGGGAATTCGACCTACCCGCCTTATTCGGCGTAGCCGGAGCAATGGAGACGCTCAAGGATGGAACGCTGATTACGGTTGATGCCGACGGCTGCAGAATCCTTGAGGGAAGGGTGGAGTCCCTGCTCGGCAGACAAGGACCCAGAGCAAATCTGATGCAATCCAGCCCGATCTACGAGGCTCTGGAAGCTGTCTCAAAACACGTTCTTCCCTTGAATCTGCTGGATCCGGACGCTCCTGGCTTCAAACCGGATGAATGCCGAACTCTTCACGATATCACGCGCTATGCGCACGAAAAGGCCGTGGAGGAGATGTTCCGAACAGGCAAGCAACAGCATTTCCAGGAGCAAGCCTGCAAGCAGTTGGTGTGCGCTGTGCCTATGCAGTTATGGGTAATCAATCTTGACGATGGTTTCAAGGGGGAGGTGGAGGGAAAGTATATCCAGTTGAGCAATATCGCTTCCATTCCGATGCTCGCCTTGTGGGAAGGGATGACGGCGATTGCCTGGCAGGGGCCCCCTCCGATCGACGCCAAGGGACTTTTGTCGGTTATGTTCGAGGCCACGCTGGACCCGAATCTCGATCCCACCAGGGGTGGCCGATATGCAGACCGGAACTATTTCATGGTTTCCAGGAACTTCTGCAGCTTGCAGTCGAGATTCGGCTTTCATTTTTCCACGCTTGAAACATTGGTCAGCGAGAGGACTCGCGACAATTATATCAGTTTTCAGTTCATGGGAGGTGCTGCCGACTATCAAAGGAAACAAGCCCGTGCCGTGTTTATCGGTGGTCTCCTGAAGGAATACGGCTTCCGCGTAGAAGTCAAGGGGGATACCTTGTTTGCCGGACTGGAAGGCCTGGAAGAAGAAGTCATGAGACAGAAGCTTAGGGTCCTTGGGTATCTGATCATTCACACCCGACAGCTCGACATGATCATGTCTGATAGCGCTTTGGCCAACAGTTACAGGGAAAGGATGGTAAACGAACTGAAGTCGTTATGCCGCCTGGCCGACTCCTCTCGGAAGGAAGTTGCTTCACCCGGCCAGTAGTGAGCGTTCGACGAACGGGAGAAGATGGATAGGCAGCAGATTGAGGACGGGTCAGCGGAAGGGTCAAAGGAAATTGAGGCGAGCGGATTGAGGTGTGGACTCGGTCGTCTCGCTCTATTTTGGGGTTCGGAGGAATTCCCGCTTAGCGTGGGCTCCACCCAGACGCGGACATACCTATGAAATGGTTCGGCAGCATTTTCCATGCTCCCCGCCAGGAGCAGGGTGTGCAGGTCCTGCAGGATAGGTTCACCCATTTCCTGGCGCTGCTTGAGAGGAACAATCAAGTCCTCAAAATCATCGCCGATATGGAGGAGAAATCCCAGGGCGAACATCTCTTTGACAGGAACTATATTCGGGCCAGCGTGGCCGAGATCCGGTCCGCGGTCAGCGACATCATAGAGAGGATGATCGCGCTGGGAGGAGACGGGTACCGGCCGCTGCGGGACAGGTTTGGGACGATAGATCGAGAGTTGGAGGAGCTGGTCCAGGGCAAGAGGCTCATCCCGAAGGACGAGTACGCGATTTTTCTCGATCGGCTGGGGCGGGAGCGCGCGCACAGCGTTGGCAGCAAGAATGCACAGCTGGGGGAAGTGAAGACGAAATTGGGCCTGCCCGTCCCGGAAGGCTTCGCGATCACAGCTTGGGCTTACAAACATTTCGTGGACGCCAACAACCTGCAGAGCCGCATCACCGAGCGCATCGACTCGTTAGATATCAAGCGCTACGAGGACTTGGTGCGTGTGAGCAAGGAAATCCAGGCTATGGTGACCTCGGCCATGGTGCCGACGGACGTGGTCGAGGCCATACACAGGAGTTACGACGATTTGGTACGGCGCTGCTCGAGCAAGGCCTTCTCGATGCGCTCGAGCGCGATCGGCGAGGACACTCTGTTCAGTTTCGCGGGGCAATATCGATCGTTTCTCAACGTCACCGGCTCCGAGCTCATAGATCGATATCGTGAGGTACTTGCGAGCAAGTTCACGCCGCAAGCTATCTACTACTTCCTGAGCAATGACCTTTCGGAGTCGGAACTGGCCATGAGCGTGTGCTGCGTGGCGATGGTAGACGCCGTGGCGAGCGGGGTGATCTACACCCGAGATCCCGTAAGACCCGACGACGACTGTGTGCTGGTAAGTTCAATCTACGGCCTTGGGAAGTATCTCGTCGACGGCACACTAACGCCGGACCTGTTTCGAATTTCGCGCGCCGACGCGTCAATCCTGGAATCGCGTCTCGCGCGCAAACCCGTCCGCCTGGTCTTGCGACCCGGAGGCGGCACTGTAGAAGAGAGGGTGCCCGAGGCGGAGCGGGAGGCGCCGTCCGTCGGCGAGCAGTGCCTCCGCGAGATGCTTGAGTTCGCCGTAAAGGTGGAGTCGCATTACGGTTGCCCCCAGGACATCGAGTTTGCGCTCGACCGCAGCGGCCGGCTTTTTGTGCTTCAGACGCGCCCGCTGCGTGTCATCCGCACCCGGTCCACGGGCACCCTGCCTGACCTATCAGGGTTCGAAGTGCTGCGGTCGGGAGGTACTACTGTTTGCCCTGGCGCCGGTTCCGGTGCGATCGTGCATGCAACCTCGAGCCAGGATCTCTCTGCCGTTCCCGATGGGGCGGTTCTGATCGCCCCCAATCCTTTCCCGGGCCTGGTCACCGTCATGGGCAAGGTCAAAGCCCTGGTGACCGAGGTGGGTGGCGTGGCAAGCCACATGGCAACCCTGGCGCGTGAATACCAGGTTCCGACCCTGGTGGGCGTGAATCGGGCCACCGATCTCCCAGCTGGTCAAATGGTCACGGTAGACGCCACCGGGGCTGCCATTTACGCGGGGGTGCATTCGGAGCTCTGCTCAGCGCGACGTCCGGAGTTCGAACTGTTCAATGACATAGCCATATTCGACCTGCTGGGACGCGTGCTGGCAAAGATTTCGCCGCTGGAGCTGCTGCATCCTTCGGACCCAAATTTTACTATTGAACACTGCAACACTCTTCATGATATCACGCGCTATGCACATCAGCGAGCCATGGAGGAGATGTTCTCGCAGGCCAAGAACATCGACCAGAAAGAGCGCATCGGCGCGCGACTCAAGAGTGACATTCCCCTCAACGTCAACATCATCGACATCGACCGGGATACCCGCGGGCTTAAAGAAAGACGATCGATCACCGAAGACGAAGTTACCTCCGCGCCTATGAAGGCTTTCTGGGCAGGCGTGAAGGAAGAAGGGTGGGCGGGCGAGGCTCGGTCAGCGAGCCTGGGCGGTTTCATGTCGGTCCTGAGCACCCATCTGACGACAGACAATGAGGAATTCCTGGAATGCAGTTTCGCGATCCTGAGCACGGAGTACATGTTCCTGAATCTGCACCTGGGCTATCACTTCACCACCGTCGAAGCGCTATGCACATCAGAGCCGAATAAGAACTACATCCGGATACAACATAAAGGAGGCGGGGCGTCACTGGACAGAAGAACGCGGCGCATCCGGTTGATACAGGACCTGCTCTCAAAGATGGGATTCGAGCACTTCGGCAAGGGCGACTTCCTGGACTCGTCGGTTTCCTATCTGGATCGCTCGATTATGCTGCGGACGCTGTCCTTGCTCGGGCGGATCACCATGATCACCAAACAACTCGACATAGCCTTGTCCAATGATGCCATTGCCCGCTGGTACACGACGGACATCATGAAAAAGCTGTCCTTGCAGTAGGGAATGCGCACGGCCGTGAGCAAGATCCTTGGTCAACTTCGAGTGCTTGCCAATTTGCTGCTTGACTTCCGCTATGTCGTGGCGATCAGCTCCGCGCTATTCTTCATCGTGCTGGGAATCGCTTTTTACCTCGTCTACCAGAATGCCGGGATCATGGGTGCGGAGATAAGCGATAATTTCAATCAGCAGCAGTTGATTCTTGCCCGCCAGGCCGCTTCGCAAATCCGCGCCGACCTTGACGACATTCTGGTTGAGGTCAACGGTCTGCGACAATACCTGGAGAGGATGCCCGCGCAAGTGCGGGGTGAGGCGATAGAAGCGGTGCTCGAACGAACCAGGTCCAAGGGCTTGGTCGAGATCGGTCTCATGAATTCCGCCGGCCGGGTGCTGGAGGATCGCCGTGCTCCTGGCGTCCAGCGGACCGAGCCCGCGAGAGTGGCCGTAGCGTGCCGCGGCCAGGAAACAGGAGCAATGATTCTGGGACCTCTGTGGGCAGGTCCGCCCGGCGACGGCAGGTCTGCGGTGGCAGGCATTTTTTGCACCCCGATTTTCCTCGGAAATTCCGAAGAGCCAATCAAACTCTTCGCCACGCTCAACGTCTCGCAACTGGGTTCGCGCGCCGCTCAGGACATTCGCTCCGGGAAAACAGGCTATGCATGGGTAATCGATAACCATGGACTGTTCCTCTATCATCCGGAGCGAGGCTTCATCGGTCTGAACGCCTTTGAGGCGCGCCAGCAACGCGCGCCGTACATAAGCTTCAGTCAGATCAACCGCATCATGAAGGAGCGCATGCTCTTGGGGGAAGAAGGGACAGGCAGCTATGTCAGCGGCTGGCACCGTGGCTTCCACGGGCAGATCACCAAGCTGATCGCCTTCACCCCGGTAAGGAGTCCTGCTTTAGCGCGCGGCCGTCTATGGTCCGTTGCGGTCTGTGCTCCGGTCAGTGAGGTCGCCGGACCGGTTCACCGGGTATACCTGCGGCACTTTGCCACGGAGGCGGCTTTGATCGCGGCCATGTTCGTCTTCGGCCTATCGTGGGGGATCAACGAACGACGGCTGTCGCAGGCCTTGGAGAAGCGGATGGGGCAGCAGGAAGAGTACATGTCCAGCATCCTGCAGAACTCCATCGATGCCATCATGTTCGTGGACAACGAGAACCGGGTCCAGGTCTGGAACCGGGGCGCGGAACTGATCTTCGGCTACCGGGCGGAAGAGATGGTGGGGCAGACCCTCCACCGGCTCATACCGCCCGAAATCGACGCCGACGAGGAGTTGCGGCGGATCCGCGAGGTGATGAGCACGACAGGATATGTCAAGGATTATGTAGCTCCGCGCGTGACCAAGGACGGACGTCGCATCACGATCGAGATTTCGCGCACGAATGTCCGTTCCAAGGAAGGAGAGGTCATCGGAAGCACCGTGATCATCAAGGACGTCACGGAAAAGATGCAATTGGAGCAGCGCATTTATAACACCGAAAAGCTTGCGTCCATCGGGATTCTTGCCGCAGGTGTGGCCCATGAAATCAACAATCCGCTCGCAATCATTCTTGGTTTCACCGATCTTCTCCTGGAGCGCTTCCAGCCGGGATCTCCGGAATACGAAGACCTGAAGATCATCGCGGAACACGGTGACCACGCCAAGAAGATCGTTGAAGACCTGCTGGGGTTTGCGCGAATCACCGAGGGCATGGAAGAAGTAGTTGACGTCAACCACTGCATTGAGCGCGTGGTAAACATCGTCGGTAATACGCTCATGACGGCGAAGATCCAACTAGTTATGGAAGTGGCGCCGTCGTTGCCTCGCGTTCGCGGCGACGCGCGCGAGTTCCAGCAGGTTATCTTCAACCTGGTCAATAATTCGGTGGCGGCGATGCGGCCAAAGGGCGGCACCCTCACGCTGGGGGCTCGCGCGCGCAACGGCTGGGTAGATCTGACTGTAGCCGACACAGGTTGCGGAATACCCGACAAGCTCAAACAGCGAATCTTCGATCCTTTTTTTACTACCAAGAAGGCCGGAGAAGGCACGGGTCTTGGCCTGTCACTGTGCTACGGAATCACGAACAAATACGGGGGACGGATCAGTCTTACCAGCGTTGCGGCCGAGGATTGCCCCCGAGGACCGACCGGGACGAAGTTTACGGTTTCGATGCCGGTATGCGACAAGCCGACGCCCACGGAGCAAGAATAAGGCGCGGGCGTAAGGGCGAGAAGGAGAAGCGGCATGAACCAGCGTATCCTGGCAATTGACGACGAGCTTTACATGCTGAAGCTCCTGGAGCGGATCATCACCGAGAAGACCCCATACCAAATCCAAACGACGAACAACGCCCTGGAGGTGCCGGACATTCTCAAGCACAACGAGTTCGACCTGATCATCACCGACCTGAAAATGCCGGCCATGGACGGACTCGATGTCCTGCGCCTGGTTAAGGAACAAGGACGCCATGAAGAGGTGATCATCATCACGGCCTTCGGCTCGCTGCAGTCGGCCACGGAAGCGCTCTCGGCAGGCGTGTTTGACTATATCACCAAGCCTTTCAAGAAAGAGCAGATCATCAGTGCGGTGGACCGGGCGATGCGCTGGCAAAAGCTCAGGCGCGAGTCGGCCAAGTGTCTCGAGATTTTCGAACTCCAGCCCTACGCAGAGGCGCGGCGCGCTTTCGACCGGGAGTATATTCGGTGCCTGGCGGTGCGCTGCGGGAATAATGAGAGCGTCATGATCGAGCGCTCGGGCTTATCGCCCGATGCGATCGCGGAAATGCGAAGGGCAGCCGGAGGTTGACAGGGGTGAGCTGCGACTGGGGCTGTGCCGTCCCTGGTCGGCGGGAAGGAGAAAGGCAATGGCAATAAAGCGCGCTGAAGAAATCATGATTCCCCTGGATCAATATCCTCACGTTGCCCACTGGTATACGTTTCGACAGGCCATCGCGGCGCTGCGCGCCTCGCAAATCGAGGCTCAGGGCCGTCTGTCGCTTCCCCGCGCCGTGCTGGTTTTCAACAAGACCTATCAACTTCTGGGCGTCGTCCGGCGCAGGGACCTCCTGCGCGGCTTGGAACCCGCCTTCCTGGCGGGACAAGCGGCCGAGGACGAGAGGCGCCTGTTCGAGGTGAAGGTTGATCCGAATCTGTCGGACTTTTCTTCCGAGAAGATGGTTCGCGAGATTCGTGCTCGGGCAGAGCGCCCGGTGAGCGATGTTCTAGTCCCCATCGTTGCAACCGTGCAAAGCGATGACCACATCATGAAGATCCTTCATGAGATGGTGAAGAATGACCTGAGCTTAATTCCTGTTCTCAAGCACGGGCGCGTGATCGGCGTGGTTCGTTCTGTCGAGCTCCTCAATGAGATTTCCGAGATTGTTCTCTCATAATCAAGCGGAGCGGAAGGTATAACCGCGGTGGCAGACAGAAGCGCGGTCATTAGGAGCGGAGGACTGCCCGAAAGGCCGGAGGAAATTTATCTTGCTCCGCAGGCCAGGCGCGCGGACTGGAAAAGGATTTCAATCATCCTTCTGGGTCTGTTGCTATTTAGCGTGGTCTACTTCTCTAAAGCCTGGCCCGATGCATTGGGCCCGGGCGGTCAGCGCTTCCCGCTCACTCGTGAGGGAAAAGCCTCCTTGGCCCTGTCCCTGCTGGCCCTCACTTGGTGGGTTGGCGAAGTGGTGCCATTGGGGGTCACCAGCGTCGCGATTGGCTCGCTCCAGGCCCTGTTTCTGATCCGATCGGCTAGAAGCGCGTTTAGCGACTTCATGGATCCCGCAGTCTGGTTCATCTTCGGCTCTTTGGCCATCGGCATGGTCTTCAACAAGACCGGCCTCACCCGGCGAATGGCGTATCGGATGTTGCTGCTGGTGGGCGAACGCACCAAAATGATTTATCTCGGATGTTTCGCGATGACGGCGGTGATGACCCTGGTCATGGCGCATACGGCCGTCGCAGCCGCCATTTTCCCGCTCCTGATGGCGGTCTATTCGCTGTATCCGGAGGACGACAAGCCGACCCGTTTCGGCAAGGGGCTTTTTATCGGCATGGCCTTTGCGGCAGGGGCCGGCAGCATCGTGACCCTCCTCGGGTCAGCGCGCGCGCCGGTAGCGGTGGGGTTCTTCAAGCAAATGGCCGGGAGAGAGATCTCTTTCCTCGAGATGTCCTACTACATGCTGCCGCTGGGATGGGCGATGGCCATCCTGTTGTGGTTTTTTTGCATGATCGTCTTTCCGCCGGAGAAGAAAACGATTCCGGGCCTTCACGAACGCGCCAGGGTGCTCCATTCCAGCCTGGGCCCAATGAGTCGAAGCGAACGGCTGGCGCTCGCCATCGTATTGTGCACGGTTGCCATGCTGAGCGCGCGTTCGTTTGTTCCTGCGCTCGCGCCGCTGGACATGAGCGCGATCATCCTGGTTTCGACCGTATTGTTCTTTCTGCTCCGCATTCTCGAGCTGAAAGATATCGAGGAGATACCTTGGAACATAGTGCTGCTCTTTGGCGGCGCGATGAGCATTGGTCTTTGTCTCTGGCAGACCGGTGCCGCAAGCTGGTTGGCGGTCCGATGCCTTGTCTTGTTCCACGGTTCGCATGGGCTGCTCTTTGTCCTCGGTATCGCGTTGTTCGTTCTGGTGATGACCAACTTCATCTTGAACGTGGCTGCCATTGCGATCTGCCTGCCGGTGGCGCTTGCCCTTGCTCGCTACCTGAACGTAACGCCTGAGGTTATCCTCTTCTCATTGCTGACAGCGGCAGGTATGCCCTTCCTGACCCTGTTCGGTGCCGCCCCCAACGCCATAGCCCATGGCGGCGGGCAGTTCACCTCTCGTGAGTTCTTTGCGGCCGGCGTGCCCGCCAGCCTCATGCTGCTCCTTGTGCTGGGGTTGTTCGTGTGGGTCATTTGGCCCTTGATGGGCATGCCCGTTCTGACTCACTGAAGGCCGCGGCACGTCGGCGCACCGGGGGCCGACCCCTAGCGCGCGGCGAATCTGCGCGCACGAAGTCGCAGCGACCAAGCCACGCGGGTCCCATCCAGGAGGGGCGACCGGGTATGCACTCGTTTCGGTCGAAAAGCATTCCTAGGCAGGGGTGGCAAGGTCGCAGCTCCCGCGTTGGCCTGCGCACGGGGACGATGCTTCGGTTTCAGCGGCGATTCTTCCCACGCCGCAGTTTCACCCTCGGCGCGCCGATCTACCACCATACTTTAATGTTCCGCGACCAGAATGTTCCGCGACCAGTATACAGGGTCTGCCAGCGTTCCTTGGGCTGCCTGGCGCTAAGACCGTAAAGGCTCGCGAGTTCCGCCGCGAGCTGGTCCTGAGCCACAATCGGAATCCTAAGTTTCATGCGCTGTCCGCCCCTCCCGGGCGGGCCTCGCATTTCCCAGCGCTACCCACCCAGATAAGGCTATACCAGCCAGGAGCATCATAGTCGCGACGACCGTCCATCGAGAGCCGCGAGGTGTCGGGAACGGTTTCGGAGCAAATCGATGCTCCCTGATGGCCTCTAGGCGGGCTCGTCGCCTGAAAATCGCGTCAAGATCGACTGTGATAGCTTGTGGAGGCGGTGCCGTGAGCCTTGTGAGCCGGAGGTTGCGGAAGAATGCACGGCCGCGTGTGGCGGCCAATGCGCAAACGACTTGCGCGTCGTAGCCTTCGTCGCCGACCTTGAAATACATGCCGCCGGCGCGCCATCCCGAGGACTCGACTACCCCCTGGGGCAATCCAAACGTTCGCTCTCTGAGGGAGAGGCCGATCATCGCGCTTCCGGTTTGCGGATCGATGCCTTCGACCCGCATCTCTCCGCTCAGGTAATACCAGCCGGGCGTCAGGCGTGTAGCCTGGCTCCATTGGGCGAAGCTTGTGACACTCGCGCTAATCCGCAACTCGCCGGGCCCGCCGCTCGAGTGAACCCACGAGAACATTTCGGGTGCCGGCGTCGTCGTCTGCCCGACCCAATGGCTGGGCGTGCCTTTTGTTCCTTCGGCGAAGTCGCCGTTGAGCAAGATGTTCTCGTCGGCGCGAGCGGAGGATGCGCAAAGAGCGAGCGCTAACGCCATCAGCCCGGCTCCGCAAAAATTTCTCTTCAGGCTTGGAGTCACGGCGCTCGTATTGAGCAGCTAGATCCAGTTTGCGAGGCCCGGGCCGTGCAGCCACATTCGATGTTGAAAGCTTGCCTGCGACAGCGGTATCGCCGTCCAGATCGGGAAGAAGTAGACGAACGCGACCAGCACAAACGCCGCGAACAACACCGTCACGAACCGATCCGCGCTGCGCGCGGACAGTCGGCGCAGTGCAAGGTACACCATGAAGGTCGCGGCGGCGAGCGTCAGCCCGGCGACAGAGCCGGCTCCAAGCACGAGCGGCGGCAGCAACGTTGCCAGGAGCACCATTTCCTCCCACCAAGCCAGATTGCCTTGCCAGGACTCGCCCAGCAGATGAGCGAGAGCAAGCGATCCCAGATACATCGCCGGCATGTAGTGATACTCGAATGTGAAGCGCCGGATCGGAATCCACATCGCCATGTAGAGGAGATAGCCGACCGTCACGAACGTTGATGCCGCGTCCCGCTGCCTTACGGCACGGAGAGCGATCAGTGGAATCGATCCTAGAACCCCGAATATGATCACCGGGTTCGCCAACTCAACGATTGCGCTTAGCTTGGTGTTCGGATCCGAAAGAAAGCTGCCGTTGTAGAAGAACTGCACCGGACGCAGCATCAGCGGCCAACTCCACCACGGAGATGCATACGGATGACCTTTAGGACCAAGACTCGTGTCGTTGTTGAATATCCAGCGGTAGTACGCAAGTTGGTCGATTATGCCGTGCCACCATCCGAACCAGAAGTTCGGGATGAAGACGGACTCGTACGCAAAAAGGCTGAGCCCGCCAAACAGCGCCATGGAAGCGATCATCGTGCGCGAGACGCGTAAGGGGTTCCAGTTTTCGGGGCTTGCTCTGACGATGGCGAACGCGACGAATAGCCCGACCAGAATTGCGGTGAGGCCGGGAATCAGCACCTTCGAGCCGAGGCAAAGTCCCACTGTCAGCGCCAGCCAGCCAAGAACGCCGCGGGATGCGCGAGGGTCGCTGATCGCCATGAACCGAAACAGAAGCAGGTAGGAGCAGGCCGCCAATGTCAGGTATGGAATCTCCCACAGGGCCAGACGCGATTGGGTAAGAAACAGTCCGTCGCAGATCACCATACCTCCGGCGACAAAACCGGCGAGCCGCCGGCCAAACATTCGCCGCGCCAGCAGATAGGTAATTCCCACCAAGGCGGTCCCGAGCAGCGCTCCCGGCAAGCGCCATCCCAGCGGATTGTCGCCGAAGATCGCAATGCTCAGAGTCACAAGCAGCGCTGCCAGAGGGGGATTGTGCGATCCGCGATAAGGGATGCCATTCAGGTAGCATCGCGCAAAAGGAACCAGAATATCCTCATCGAACACCATCTTGGCGGGTGTTGTGAGATGCCAAAATCGAGTCGCGGCTGCCAGGAACAAGAGTGCCAAGAGCGCAACGCTGTCCGCGCGCGACCAGGCAGGAGTGTCGCGAAGGCCCAGCCGGCTGGTTATTTGTGGCGATTCCACCCCGCCCGACGAAGCCCCCCGCTCCAAAGCGCCCAGCGCCTACGTGTCCGCGATGAACATGGGCGTCAGAGGGCGACCCGGCGTCGCATCTCGTTGACCGCCGGCAGCGGCGCGCCGAAGGTTGGCTGGTCTCTGCCCAGAATGTCGAGGATGCAATTCAAAGCCGCCCTGAGCTCGGCGATTCGGCGGTTGCCGTGGTCGCGCAGTTCCGCTGCCTGCCCTAAATCAACCTTGAGTTCGTTGCGGCTGAGCCGATCGAGGATCGCCTCCGTCCGGTTCAGCACCACCGCCAGCTCGGCGAATACGGGCAAGGCCTGCGTCCACGCCGTTCGAAGGCCCTCACGCAGCTCGATGAAGGCCTTGACGTTGGCGTTCCATGCTATGCGCACCCTCATGGTCGGCCGTTCCCCGACCTGGTTGGTCATCAGACGTGTGAGCACGTCGAGCCGGTCCTCGAGGCCGGGATGTTGGCGCTGGGCGGGTCTCAGCCTCAGCCTAAGCTGAGTCATCAACCGGAGTATACCGGCCACGCAGAACAGTATAATCGAGACCGACCCCAGGATATCGACCCGCGCCGCGACCGCCGCCGTGAGCAAGCCCGCGATCCGGTGTGAATCCGCAAGGAGAGTGTCGCGGTATATTGGCGAAAGACCGGCTATCGCGTCAGGAACGATCCTGACCAAGTCCTCGGCCAAGGCCAGCGCCACCGCCAAAATCAGGAGCCAACGGATGACAGCCCGGTTTCCGTCCCGCCGCGATTCCATGCGCACGCCCTCCGAAAACCGCTTACACCAGATCACCGCGCCCGTCCTGTTCAAGACAATCCTGAGTTATGACTTTTAGGAGAACAGATCATACGGTGCGAAGGCGCTTGTTGCACGTCGCGCTTGCGGCTTAGAGCGCCCCGCGTAAGCCCGAAAATCTGCCGGAAGCGGCTTGGCATTTTGGTTTGGCTCCCCGGGCCGGATTCGAACCAGCGACTTGACGGTTAACAGCCGTCCGCTCTACCGACTGAGCTACCGGGGAGCAATCCAAAACTGCGACTATGTTTGCTATCCGCCTCGAGCGGCCAAATCAAGCGATTTCGCCCTAAATTTGCGATCCTCCGCTCGGGGCAAGACCCGAAAATCGAGCCGTCCGCCGTCTACCGCTTGGACTTACGCTCCTGCACGGCCGCCATCGCCTCGACCGTCTCGGCGATGTAACTCGCGGGCAACACGCCAGATAGTCCATCAAGGGCCGAGTCGTCATTGCCGGAGGCCTCTGGCTCCGCCTCCATCATGCCCCAGAGAAGATAGCGATCCTCGGCGCGTACGAAAACCGGGGCGCCACTGGCCTCGGCTGAACCGGCGGTGTCAACGAAATAGAGCGCCTGACTACCTGCCCCAGGGATGGTCGCCAGCGCGGCTTCGGCAACCGAGACCCGTCCGAAGTGTGCAAGGGCGACCAGCCGCGTCTTGCGATCGCCGAGTTCGGCCGCGGTCAGATAGTAGGAATCCGCGCCGACGTCTACGGTCGCCGGCAGGGCGCCAACCCTCGCTTCGCTGAGCTCGGCGAAGGTCGCGCTGATCGGGACCGGCGCGATATTCGCATTGCGGGGATTCAGCGGAATCGCCGCGAGGTCCGCAGATTCGCGATTCGGATCGAGGATCCAGTGGCTCTCGTCGGGAAGCGGATCCTCGCGATTCGCTCCGGTTGCCGAGTCCTCGAGTGCGACCCACAGCTTCGTGTATCGCCGGCCTTGGAGGTCGAACAGGTTGTGGCGCGCCGTCACCAGGTAGACGAACGACCTTCCGGGAAATGCCTTGCTTGGTACTTCGACGAAGAACGCATTCCCGACCGTAGACTTTTGGGCGGCTTTTTCGGCGATTATCGCCGCGACGCTGTGCAGCGTGTGCTGCGGGAAATTTTGCGCCGAGGCGCGTTGCGCAACAACGATGAGCGTCGCAATCGCAAGCCCCGCTAATGATGCGAATGGTCTTCTGGCCACGGCAAATGACGATAGCAGAGCTTAAGCGCGGGGATAAGCCGCACAAAACAAGGCCGCATCCTGAGGATGCGGCCTCTTTGGCTCTCTTGGTAACTCCGCCGGTCTTCCTACCAGCGCCTGCCACCACCACCACCGCCGCCGCCGCCACCACCACCGCGCCGTCGATCGCCTCCTCCTCCTCCTCCTCCTCCGCCAGGTCCGCGATTGGTAGCGCGGGCCTCGTCGATTTTGATCCGGCGGCCTTTCAAATCGGTGTCGTTCAGCGTCGAGATGGCCTGTGCAGCCTCATTGGCATCCGCCATCTCGACGAAGCCGAAGCCGCGTGACTGACCGGAGAACTTGTCGGTCACGACGACCGCGCTCTCGACCTTTCCAGCCTGCGAAAAGAGTTCGGTCAGGTCGTCCTGCGTGACTGCGTAGGAAAGGTTCCCTACGTACAACTTTGTGGGCATCTGGGGCCCTCCTCGTGAGTAATTGCCGGGAGCTCGCAGACAGAAGGCCCTGTGCGAAACGGCGCAGGATCTACGTGAAAGGGCGTCCGGGCTTTGTTCGCCAATAAGTGTATCGGCTAGGTGGATTCAAGTAAACGGGACTCGCGAGTGCTCGAAGATTGCCCGGCTGAGCTGCGGATCGCGGCCCTCCCCACGCTGGCTTCAGGGGGGCGCTAACTGGGGTCGCCTCGCGCCGAACTCGACGAGTTGGAGCGTTTATCGCAACCGCGCGTTTGGCGAAGGTCCCGGCGGCGACCCCTCCAGCTCCCCGCCCCGGCGCTCGCGGCCCATCATGATCACGGCCGCGCCCACGATCAGCACGGTCGTGGCGACGATCGCGAGCGCGCGATGGTAGGGCATCCGCTCGGCCATCAGCGCCTCGACAAACGCAGCATTGGATGCGAACAGCACGCCCAACTGGTAGCCGAGCCCGGAGAACAACCCTCGCACCTCGGGCGGTGAAAGCTCGGCCAGATGCGCCGGGACCACGCCCCAGGCTCCCTGCACCATGAACTGCATCATGAAGGCGCCCGCGCTGAGCCACACGATCGAGCGCGGATAAAGCCAAAATGGCACGCTCAGGACGCCGAGCACCGCCGCCGCCGCCATCGCGCGCCGCCGGCCGAGGTGATCGGAAAGATAGCCGAAGCAGAGACCGCCGATCAGCGCGCCGACATTGTAGATGAGCGCGATGGCGGCGACCGCGTGCGGGCCGAGGCCGCGCTCGCGTTCCAGGAAGGTCGGGTACATGTCCTGCGTGCCGTGCGAGATCAGGTTCATCATCGTCATCAGCGCGACGACATAGGCGAACCGGCCCAGGTTGGAGCGGATCGCGCGCCAGATGGCGCGATGCTCGGGCCGGGTGCGCTCCCAGGTCGGCGACTCGGGAACCTTGGCGAGGATGTAGAACGTGAGCAGCGCGGGCAGGCCGCCGAGGAAGAACAGCGCGCGCCATCCGAAGTGCGGGAACACAAAGAAGTATGCCGCGGCGGCGAGCATGTAGCCGACGGCGTAGCCCTCCTGGAGGAAGCCCGAGAGCAGTCCGCGCCACGCCGACGGCGCCGCCTCCATCGCCAGCGCCGCGCCCACGCCCCATTCGCCGCCCATCCCGATTCCGTAGAGCGCGCGCAGCAGCAGGAACGTCTTGTAGTTGGGCGCCAGGCCGCTCAGCACCTCGACCACGGAATAGAACATGACGTCGATCATCAGCGGGATGCGCCGCCCCCAGCGGTCGGCGATCCAGCCGAACAGCAGCGCGCCGACCGGGCGCATCGCGAGCGTCGCGGTGATCGTGAAGGCGACATCGGCGACCGTGCGATGGAAGTCGGCGGCGATCGCGGGGAGCACCAGGACCAGGACGAAGAAGTCGAAGGCGTCGAGCATCCATCCGAGGAAGCTCGCGATCAGCGTATGGGCCACCTCGCGCTTGCTGATCGCGCGAGGCTTTTCGGCAACCGGCATGACCCGAATGTCTTACGCGAAGCGGCCCGGCGTGGAAAGCCGGACCTAACCGCCGGCCCCTTCCCTGACCTCACCCCGCCTCTCCCGCGCGGACGCGGGAGAGGTGAGAAGGAAGCAGAGCGCTTCATCCCTAAGGACGGGAAGGGGAGTCAGATCCTCCTACATGCCGCACAATGTCGTTCGGGGCCAGGGGATCGACCCGGTCAAGCTCGCTCAGGCGAAACAATTCCGCCAGAACATGACGCGCCCTGAGCGCATCCTGTGGCAGGCGCTGCGCGGCAACGCGGTTTGCGGTCTCCACTTCCGCCGCCAGCAGATCATCGGCGGCTTCATCGTTGACTTCTACTGCCATCGCGCATCATTGGTGGTGGAGGTGGACGGATCGGTTCACCAGGCGACGACGGAGTACGATTCAGAGCGTGACCTCGCGCTCTCGAAGCTCGGCCTGCGCGTGCTCCGCCTCAGCGACGAGGACGTGGAGCGGAACCTCCGGGGGTTAGGTGGGGCTCGGTTGACTGCGATTCTTTGGGCCACCTATAGTGGCCCTGAGAGGTCCGCAATCTCGCGGCCGGTGCGGTGACCGCGAAAATCCTGTTCTTTCGGAGCGATCGACCGGATGAAGAGACGCGAGGAAATGAACTTTTGGGAGCAGCTCTATCTCCCTGAGGTGGTGAGGGGACTGGCCGTCACCAGCTACCACCTGTGGCGCAACCTGGCCCTGCATACCGCCCACGTCATGGGACTGGCGAAGGACAGAAACGCAACCGCCACGGTGCAGTACCCCGACCAGCGAAAGACGTATCCCGAGGGCTATCGCGGGAGCCATCGCCTGACGCTCAAGCCCGACGATTCGGTGCGATGCACGGCGTGCATGCTGTGCGCGACCGCCTGCCCCGCACAGTGCATTTACATCGAGGCGGGCGAGCATCCCGACCCGCACGTCGAGAAGTATCCGGTGCGCTACGAGATTGACACGCTGCAATGCATCTATTGCGGGCTGTGCGTCGAGGCCTGTCCGTGCGACGCGATCCGGATGGACACCTACGTCCACCCGCGGATCTGGGGCTTCGATCGCAAGGACTTCATCGAGGACAAGGACGTCCTGATGCATCGCTCGCGGGTACTTGCCGAAAAGGGCCGCGAAGGCAACATGGAAGAGATGCTGGCCTGGTACGAAGAGCAGAACCGCCGGGTCTACGACTTGATGCGCCCCGAGCTCAGGAGCTATACCGAGCGCAACAAGCCGCCGCCCTGGGCAGAAGAGCAGGGCGAGCCGGAGTTGGCGGCGATCGACCGCCATCGCATGCTCGACGGCGGCGAATAGCCGGCCCTAATCCCTGCCTCCTTCCCTCAAGGCGGGAAGGGGAACCCGGCGGGCGCCGCGAGGCGCGCGATTCGGATGCGAGCGCGGACCAGTTGCGATAGGATTGAGACTAGGACATCGAACGTGGGGTCGGCGCGGCCGAGCGCAGACCACCCGTCCAGCCAAGTCGATTCGAGGGCTCAGATGACGCAAATCGAAGCGGCACACAAGCGAATCATCACTCAGCCGATGGCCGAAGTGGCGGAGGACGAGGGGCTTGCGCCCGAGCAAATCCGCGAGCTGGTCGCCAGCGGCGAGGTGGTAATCCCCAAGAATATCCATCACGAGTTCCGCGCGATCGGGGTCGGCAAGCGGCTGCGCACCAAGGTCAACGCGAACATCGGCGCCTCCAACTTCCATCAGTTCATCGAGGAGGAGGTCGGGAAGCTCTACGCCGCGGTGCGCTTCGGCGCGGATGCGGTAATGGATCTCTCGACCGGCACCGACCTCGACCAGATTCGGGTCGAGCTGCTCTCGCGATGCCCGGTGATGCTCGGCACGGTGCCGATTTACCAGCTTGCCTCCGAGCGTTCGATCACGGAGCTCGACAAGGACCACTTCCTCGAAGTCATCGAGCGCCAGGCGCGCCAGGGCGTTGATTTCATGACGCTGCATTGCGGGGTAACGTGCGAGACGGTCAAGCGCCTTCGCGGCCATCAGCGTATCGAGGGCATCGTGTCGCGCGGCGGCGCGGTGATGGCGGCATGGATCGAGCGGACCGGCAACGAGAATCCGCTCTATGAGTACTACGACGAGGTGTGCGCGATCCTGCGCGAGCACGACGTGACGATCTCGCTGGGCGACGGGCTGCGTCCCGGCGCAACCGGCGACGCCACCGACCGCGGGCAGATCGCCGAGCTGCTGGTGCTGGGCGAGCTCACCGAGCGCGCGCGGCGCAACGGCGTGCAGGTGATGATCGAGGGTCCCGGCCACGTGCCGCTCGACCAGATCGAGGCCAACGTGAAGCTGGAGAAACGGGTGTGCAGCGGCGCCCCGTTCTACGTGCTGGGGCCGCTGACCTGCGACGTCGCGCCGGGTTATGACCACATCACCGGCGCCATCGGCGGCGCGATCGCGGCGGGGGCGGGCACCGACTTCCTGTGCTATGTCACCCCCGCCGAGCATCTGCGGCTGCCCGACATCGACGACGTGCGCGAGGGCGTGATCGCGACTCGTATCGCGGCCCACTCCGGCGACCTGGTCAAGGGCGTGCGCGCGGCCAAGGTCTGGAATGACCAGATGTCGCGTTATCGCAAAGCGCTCGACTGGGAAGGGATGTACGCGATGGCGATGGACCCGGACAAGGCGCGCCGCTACAAGGAAGAGAGCGAGGCCGCGGGCTCCAACGTTTGCAGCATGTGCGGATCGCTATGCTCGATCAATATCGACAACGCCGCGATCAAGTTCACCCGGCGGCACGCCTTGACTCAGGCCCAGGCGCATGCCGCCTGAAGATCCGGGCACGCTGAGCGCGGCGGCCATCGATCTCGCGCTTGAAGATCAGAACGGCGAGCCGCGCCGCCTGGCGGACTTCCGCGGCCGCAACCTGGTGCTCTACTTCTACCCGATGGACGAGACGCCGGGGTGCACGGTCGAGGGCAAGGAGTTCCGCGAGCTGTTCGATCAGTTCAAGGAGCTGGAATGCGCCGTGGTCGGCGCCAGCACGGACTCGGTCGAGTCGCATCGCGCATTCGCGGAAAAGCACGACTTCCCCTTCATCCTGCTCTCGGACCCCAAGGGCGAGTTGGCGCAGGCCTTCGGCGTATTCAAGGGCAAGGTCGCGGCGCGCTCGACTTTCGTGCTGGACCGCGAGCTGCGGGTAAGGCGCGCGTTTCACGATGTAACGCCGCGCGGGCACGGCCAGATGGTGCTCGACTTCGTGCGCACGATACTCGAATCGCACCGGATGATCGGCGGCTAGGGAAACCTAAGCCCCGGCCCCTTCCCTAAAGACGGGAAGGGGAGTCCGTTTGGCGGATTGGTGAATAGCTATGGCCAAGACCTCAAAGACAATCCTCGACGAAGCGCGCGCGCAGATTAAGCAGATCGACGTCGAAGAGGCGCGCAGGATGATGGAGCGGCGGGGCACTGTCGTAATCGACGTGCGCGAGAGCGACGAATGGCGCCAGGGCCATCTGTCCAACGCAGTCGGCATCCCGCGCGGCTTCCTGGAGCTGCGGATCGAGGAAAAAGTTCCCGACCACAAAACCCCGATCATCCTCCACTGTGCGGCGGGCGCGCGCGCGCTGCTGGCGGCGCGGGCGTTGCGCGAGCTTGGCTACGAGAATCTCTACAACCTGACGGGCGGCTTCAACGCCTGGAAGGATAAGGGGCTGCCCTGGGTCGCTGAGCGTCAGTTCACCCAGGAGGAAATCACCCGTTACTCGCGCCACTTCGTGATTCCCGAGGTCGGCGAAAAGGGCCAGGCCCGGCTGCTCGACTCCAAGGTGCTGCTGCTCGGCGCGGGCGCCCTGGGTTCACCCAGCGCGCTTTACCTGGCGGCGGCGGGAGTCGGCACAATCGGCGTGGTCGATTTCGACGTGGTCGACCTGTCCAACCTGCAGCGCCAGATAATCCATTCGACCGACCGGGTCGGGATGCTCAAGACCGAGTCGGTCGAGAAGTCCTTAAAGGCGCTCAATCCGGGGGTCAAGGTGATCCGCCACGAGCAGCGGCTCACCTCCGAGAACGCGATGGCGGTGATCAAGGACTATGACGTGGTCGTCAACTGCGGCGACAATTTCCCCGCCCGCTACCTGATTAACGACGCCTGCGTATTCGCCGGAAAGCCGCTGGTCGACGGCGCGATCTACCGCTTCGAGGGCAACGCGACCGTGTTCTACGCGGCCAAGGGCGGACCGTGCTACCGATGCCTCTACCCGGAGCCCGCGCCGCCGGACATGGCACCCTCGTGCGCCGAGGCGGGCGTGCTGGGCGCGCTGCCCGGGATTATCGGGTCGATCGAGGCGCTCGAGGCGATCAAGCTTCTGCTGGGCGCGGGCCACCCGTTGATCGGCAAGATGCTGTACTTCGACACGCTCTCGCCGGACTACGTGCGGATGCTGCGGATCAAGCGCAATCCCGATTGCCCGGTCTGCGGCGACCATCCCACGCAGACCACGCTTATCGACTACGAGGCGTTCTGCGGTCTCACGTCACCCAACGGTGCGGTCTCCTCCCAGGGCGGCGGCGCAGAGCACCACGCTCCCGCCGGCGAGCTTCGCGCCCGATAGCGACTTGACCCTTTCAGCCGAGTAGGGAGACGAACGCCGGCGAAACTCTGGATCGGCGTGGATGTCGGCGGTACCAAGACCGCCGTCGTTATCTCCGCGAAGCCGCCGGAAATTCTGGGCCGGGTCCAATTTCCTACGGCGCCTGCGAGAGGTCCGGCGTATGCGCTCGGCCGAATCGAGAGAGCGATTGGGAGCTTGCTCGCGAAACAACGGCTGAATGATTCGGCCATCGGATGCATCGGCGTGAGCTGCGGGGGGCCTCTGGATCGGGTGCACGGCATTATCCAGTCGCCGCCCAATCTTCCGACCTGGGTGGACGTCCCGATCAAGCGACTCCTGGAAGAGCGGTTCGGCGTCCGGTGCCGGTTGGAGAACGACGCCAATGCCGGCGCCGTCGCGGAGCATCGCTACGGCGCCGGCCGCGGAGCCAGGAACATGGTCTTCCTGACGATGGGCACCGGGTTCGGAGCGGGAGTCATCATCGATCGCCGTCTTTACCGGGGCACGAACGATCTGGCGGGCGAAATAGGTCACCTGCGTCTGACGCGCGGCGGACCCGTCGGACACAACAAGGCGGGCTCCGTCGAAGGATGGGTGAGCGGCGGGGGGATGGTGCAGGTGGCGCGGCGGGCGGTCGCGGATGCGCAGCGGCGGCGTATCGGGACGACGCTCGCCAAGCATCCCGGGCGGATTCTCACGGCACGCGACGTTGGCTTGGCGGCAGGAAGGGGCGACGCTGTCGCGATGCGAATCGTCAATTCGACCGGCGGGCGATTGGGCCGGGTGCTCGCGATGCTGGTGGATATCCTGAATCCGGATAGAATTATCGTCGGCGGTATGGCGCTCAAGTTGGGCGACATGATTCTGGAACCGGCGCGCAGGGTCATGCGCACGGAGGCTCTGGAAGCCGCAACGCGGTGTTGTCAGGTGGTTCCGGCAGCGCTCGGCGCACGAATCGGCGATGTCGCAGCCCTGTGCGTGGCGATGGGACTCTGAACGACCCGGTCTGCACGCAATTGCAAGTCGCCGCCCGCTCGCTTAGTACCAAGTGAGACTTCGCGGCTGGGCGGAAATCCGATGGACCATCTCTATTTCGTCATTCACACCCATTGGGATCGCGAATGGTATCAGGCCTTTCAGCGGATGCGCTTGCGGCTGGTCGCGATGACGGACCGGATGCTTAAGCTGCTCGAAGAGGGGCGAATCCCGTGCTTTCACTTCGACGGGCAGACCATCGTGCTCGAAGACTATCTCGAGCTGCGCCCGGAGAACGTGCGCCGGATTGCCAGGCTGGTCCGAGACGGCAAGCTCCAGATCGGCCCCTGGTACCTGCTGGCCGACAGCTTCCTGGCGAGCGGCGAGGCGTTAATCCGCAACCTCGAGATCGGCGCCCGCATCGCGCACCGATTCGGCCGGCCGCTGATGGTCGGCTATTTGCCCGACCAGTTCGGTCACGCCGCGCAGATGCCGCAGATTCTTACTGGCTTCGGGCTCACGGCCGCGGTTGTGTTTCGCGGCGTGGGCCGCGAGATCAACTTGAACCGCTTCGTGTGGGAAGGTCTCGACGGCAGCGAGATTCTCACGGTCTGTCTGCCATTCGGCTACTTCAACGGTGCGGGACTGCCATCCGATTCAGCCGACGCGCTGATCGCACGGCTCGGCGAGATCGCCCAGCGGGAACGCGACTTCGCCCGCGCAACGCCCATCCTTATCATGAACGGAACCGACCACGCCGATCCCGATCCGGGCGTGTTCGAGCGGCTCGACGAGGCGCGCGCGCGCGGCGCGCTGGATTTCGAAGTCGGAACCATCGAGGGCTACGTTCAAAAGCTCTCGGCGCTGCCTCTGGACGCCTTGCCGCGCCATCGCGGCGAGCTGCGCTCCCCGGCACGGGCCAATGTCACGCCCGGCGTGACTTCGGTGCGCGCCTGGATCAAGCAGCGCGACTTCCAAAACTGCTATCTGCTGGAGCGCATCGCCGATCCGCTGGCGGCGATCGCGGGTCTGAACGGACGCGGCGCCGAACTCGACGCCTTTCTCGACATGGCCTGGCGCATCACGATCCAGAACCATCCGCACGACTCGATCTGCGGATGCTCCATCGACCAGGTGCATCAGGACATGCGCTACCGGTTCGACCAGGCCGCGATGATCGCCGAACAGGTCGTGCGCGACACCGCGGCGGCGATTTTCGCGGACCAGCGCGGCGCCGACGCGGCCGTGGCGGTGTTCAACCCCGGTTTCGCCCGACGGGCACTGGTCACCGGCGAGGTGGAGATCGAAGATCCGGACGCGGGGTACGTCGCGATCGACGGCGAGGGCCGGCGCGCACCGGTCGCGATCGACGTGACGCGCAAGGGGCGCGCCCTCGACTTCGAGTTGCCGGCGACGGACCTCAAGGGGATGGTCGCGTCGGGGGCCTCGGTGGCCGAGGCGATGGGCATGGGCCAGTTCGTGAAGCGCTTCGAGTTGAGACCGACGGACCAGGGCCGATTCGATCTCGACCTGCTCCTGACCCGAAACGCCGGCGAGGGCGTCGCCCCGCAAAGTTTCATGCACCAACTCGCGGAGATACCGGAGCAGGCCTCGATCCGGCTCCATGCAATGAGTTCGGCGCGCGCCCGGATCGGCTTTGTCGCCGGGGGTCTCGCCCAGGCGGGCTTCAGCGCTTACCGGCTGATCCGCGAACAGCACGCAGCCGCCGGCACGGCCCAAGGCCCGGCGACCGGCAGTGCCGAGATCGAGAATGAATATTACCGGCTGCGCCCGTCAGCCCGCGGACTCGTAATCGACGACCTGGCAAACGGGAAGACCCTGGAGCTTCACTTCGAGGACGACGGCGACCGCGGCGACGAATACAACTTCGATCCGGTGCATGATACGTCCGAAGCGCCCGAGCCCGCGTCGATAAGCGCTCGCATCCTCGATCGCGGCGCCGCGCGCAACCGGCTGGCCCTGTCTTTGAGCTACCGGATCCCCGCGGCTCTCGCTCCCGGGCGGGATGCGCGCGCGGATGAAACCGTCAACCTTCCGATTGAGCTGGTTGCGACCGTGTACGCCGGTCTCGATCGGGTTGATTTCGAGGTGACGGTCGATAACCGCGCGCGCGACCATCGCTTTCGCGCCGCGTTATCGACGCCCGTCGCGGCCCGCGAGGCGATTGCCGATACGAACTTCGGCATGGTCCGGCGAATGCTCGAGGCCGCCGAGCCGGCCGGGATCAGCGAAGACGTCTATCCCACTGCGCCGCATCGGACGTTCACCGCCGTCGAATCATCCGATTTTTCGGTAGCGATGATTAGCCGGGGGCTATACGAGACCGAGGTCAGACGCGGCGCCGGCGGCGCCACCATCCTGCTGACGCTGCTTCGATGCGTTGGCTGGCTGTCGCGAGGGGACTTGAAGACTCGACGCGGCGACGCCGGCCCCGAAATGGAAACGCCCGATGCACAGGAGCAGGGACTTCACCGTTTCGAGTTCGCGCTCACGACCTGGCGTGGCGCGTGTGGGGAGTCGGACGTCGTGCAGCGCAGCCAGGCCTATGCCTTCCCGCCGCGAGTCTTTGCGGCTCGCACCGGCGCGGACTTCGCGGGGCTCTCGCTCTGCCAGTGCGACAATCCACAGATCGTCTTTTCCACCGCGCGAGCCGCAGGCCGCCCAAGGGGCTATATGGTACGTGTCTTCAGCGCCTCCGAAGCGCCACAGACGGCGAGGCTAAGCTTCGGCCCGGGCCGCATCGTGCGTGCGGTGGACCTCGCGGGCCGAGCCATCAGGGGCGCAAAGCTGAGGCGGCGGCGCGACGGCTCGGTCGAATTCAGCTTCCGACCGTTCCAGATCGCGACCTTCGAAATTCGCCCGCGTGCGACCGCGAAAAGCTGAAGGACTGGCAGCCTGACTCCGTTCCGTATAGCGTGACCATGAATCGCTTGTCGGCGTTGTGGCGCGTATGTCGTTGCGGCGGGTCGGGCAACCGATAGCAACTTCATTCCGTCGAGACTGAACCATGGCGTTGGGCCCGTTTTACGTGACTGAAAAGCTCAGGGAGGGGAAAGGTGTGCGCGGGGTCGCGCTGCTGATGCGCCACGGCGAGACCGAATGGAATCGGCAAGGGCGCGTGATGGGGCGCAATCCGATCGAGCTTGACCAGCGCGGCCGCGCACAAGTCGAGTCCGCCCTGTCCTTAGCGCGGATGGTCAAGCCGGATTTGATCGTGACCAGTCCGCTGGTCCGCGCCCGCCAGTCCGCCGAGATCATCGCGAGCGGACTGGGCGGCCTGGAAGTCATCGACGAACCCCAGTTGGAGGAGGTGCGCTACGGAAGCTGGGAGGGGATGACCTTCCGCGAGTTGATCGCGGACGAGAGCTACCTCAAGTACCTCGAAGAGCCGCTTGCGAATCTCACGCCGGGGGGCGAATCGATCCATGAGGTCCAGCGGCGCGGGGTTGAAGCGGTAAACCGGGCGATCGCGGCGAATCACGGGCGGCGCGTGCTGTTCGTCTCCCACGGCGACATCATCCGCACCGTGCTGTGCCATTTCATGGGGTTGAGCCTCGAGCACTTCCGCCGCATCCGCATCGACAACGCGACCTTCTCGGCGGTCGAGATCGCCGACCATTTCGCGGAGGTAAAATTCCTCAACCTGTTGCCCGACCTGGGCCGCGCGTTCGTCTCGCCCTTCTAGCGCGTCCACGGATGCGCAGGAATCAGGAGGGCGGCCAGGGACAGCCGCTGCTGCGGAAAATAAGTTGGGCTCCCTTTCAAGTGAGTGCCGAGGGCTAGAGCGATGGCTCGAATAGACGGCGGCGAGATGCTGGTGCGCGCGCTGGAACGCGAAAGCGTGCGGGAGATCTTCACCCTCCATGGCGGACACTTGGATGCGATCTACGCCGCGTGCGCGCGCCACGGCTTTCGCGTGATCGATACGCGCCACGAGCAGGCCGCGGCGCACATGGCCGACGGATGGGCGCGAGCCACCGGGCGGCCGGGGGTCGCGATGGTCACGGCGGGTCCGGGCGTCACCGACGCCGTCACCGGCGTCGCCAACGCCTACATGGACTCGATCCCGATGCTCCTGATCGGGGGTCGCAGCCCGCTCGCCGACGACGACAAGCTGCCGCTTCAGGCGGTGGACCAGATGGGCCTGATGCGGCCGATAACGAAATGGGCGCGTTCGGTGACCCATACCGAGCGCATCCCGGAATTCGTGGCAGCCGCCTTCCGCCACGCGGTCTCGGGCAGACCGGGCCCGGTGTTCCTGGAGTTGCCGATCGACGTGCTGTTCGCACGCGCCGAGGAAGGGCAAGTCGAGTTTCCCGAGAATTACCGGCCCAAGGCGGCTCCCGGCCCCGGACGCGACGCACTCGCCCAGGCCCTTGGTTGGATCAAGGAGGCCAGGCGCCCCGCGATTCTGGCCGGCGGCGGCGTATGGTTCTCGCAGGCGGGCGAGGAGTTGGTGCGGTTTGCGGAGTTGACCAAGACGCCGGTGATGACCAACTCGAAGGCGCGCGGCTCGATCCCCGAGGACCATCCGCTGGCTTTCGGCGGCTTCGGCGCAATCCATCCGGCGGCGCACGGCGGCAGCGGCAGCGCCGACCTGGTGATCCTGCTCGGCACGCGAATCGGGCTTTTCACCGGCGGGCGCAATTCGGTGATCCCGCGCGAGGCCCGCGTGGTCCAAGTCGATATCGAGCCCGAAGAGATCGGCCGCAATCGCGATATCGAGCTGGGCGTGGTGGCCGACTGCCGCGAGTTCCTGCGCCAGGCGATCGATGCGGCCGGCGGCGAAAAGTTCGACGGCCATGAGGAATGGCTCGAGCGGCTGGGCGCAATCCGCAACGCCTGGCGCCATCGCTTCGACGACGCGCTCAAGCCGCGCGAGGGTCGTATCCATCCCGCGCGCATGGCCTACGAGATCGCGCGTGCGCTTTCTCCCGACGCGATCGTGGTGGCCGACGGCGGCGAGACCGCCAACTGGATGAGCAACGCGTGGACCGCGCGCCGCCCCGGAAGCTTCCTGAGCCACGGGTACCTGGGATGCCTGGGCGTCGGAATTCCGTTCGCACTCGCGGCCAAGGCGGCCTATCCCGACCGCCAGGTCTTCTGCATCATCGGCGACGGCTCAGCCGGACTGAACTTCTCCGAGTTTCACACCGCGGCCAAGAACAACCTGCCGGTGACCGTGGCGGTGAACAACGATCAGCAGTGGGGAATGTCCAAGCACGGCCAGGAATTGATGTGGGGCAAGGGGCGGCACGTCGCCACCGAGCTGGGGATGGTCCATTACGAGCGCGCTGCCGAGGGCCTCGGCGCCTACGGCGAATTGGTCGAAAAGGCCGAAGATGTCGGTCCCGCGATGGAACGGGCGCTCAATTGCGGACGGGTTGCATGCCTCAATATTGTCACGGATCCCGACGTTATCGAGCCGGCAACGCTCATGATGTACAGCGCGATGGCGATGGCGGCTATGCCGCGCAAGCCCGAGAAGGCCGAAGAGCAGAACCAGGGCGACGCAACTACCTTGCCCTACTACGGCAGGCGCAGGCTCGATTAGCGCTCAGGGATAGGCGGGGCGCACGGAGCCGGCATCGGGCGGCGCCGCCGGATCGAGTGCGGCTTCCGAGGTGCCGCGACCGACCGTTACGCCCTTGCGAACGCGCACGCTCAGGTCGGAATGCGCCGGGACTTCGACGTTCACGGTGCGATAGCCGCCCCGCGTGGGGTCGGGCGCCAGGAAACCGACCGTGTACTGCTCGCGCAGCTCGAGGCTGATCTGCTCGCATGCGGTCCGCAGTGCCATCCCGTCGCCGATCCGCCGGATGATGAAAGTCTTAGCGCCGGTTTCGCCTGAAAGCGTCTGTAGCGTTTTAGCGTCGACGCGTTCCTCATCGTCGCCGCCAAGCACCAGCGGTCCGATCGAGATTCCCAAGCCCAGCGATGAAGCGTTGGGGTCGCCGATTCCGATTGAATAGACCAGCACGCCGCGCCGGCGCGCCTCCTCGATGACGCCTTGGAGCGAGATCATCCGGCTCGCCGTGTCCATCCCGTCGGTGACCACCAGCAACGCCTTCTTGTCGTAGCGGCCGCGCTCGACCGCGACCAGCCCGTCCGCGATTACGTCGTACAGCGCGGTGCGTCCAAAGGCGTGCAGCAGCCCGAGCCGGCTCATCACCAGCGAGTGATCGGTGGTGAAGGGCTGGAGCAGAAAGGCCTGATCGGAAAAGGCCATCAGGAACACGTCGTCGCGCGAGTTCAAATTACGCAGGAACTGCGCGATCGCCGCTCGCGCCTGCGGAATCTTGGGGTGCATGCTGCCCGAGGTGTCGACCAGGATGCCGATCGAGACCGGGGTGCGCGTATCGCGGCGGAAGAACTCGATCGACCGCTGCTGGCCGTCGACGAAAAGCCTGAAGTCGTCCTTATCGAGGCCGGACACGTAGCTGCCGGAGGGATCGTTCACCGTGACCGTGACCTGCGCGTAGCCGGCCTGGCTGCGCAACTGGCGCGACGGAATCTCGAGCTCCTGACCGGGCTGCGGTACCAACGACGGGGTCAGGTTGGAGGGCTGGCCCTGAGTGCCGGGCGCGCGAGGAAGCTCGAGCACCCCGGAGCCGCCGCCCTGCGAGTGCGGCGTTGTCATCTCGGGGGGCGGATTGCTGCCCTGTTGCGCCCGAGCGACTCCGCCCTGCACGGTCATCATCAGCAACGCTATCGCCGCCGAAATGATCCACCGGCCGGGTTTTCGGCTATGCCTGGCCAACATCGATAAGTCCATCCTAGTGGTCGAGCGGGTATGGATAATACACCACGATCTTCCTACTTGACCTCCACCAGAGCAAGCCGCTCTTTTCTACTGCACGGTCTAGACGATAGCCGACGACGTTTGAAGTCAATCCTGCCTCGGGCCTAGGATTAGCCGCTGCGGCATACGGCCCCGACTATGGCTGATTCACCCGACGATTCTATCGTGCCGGCCCAGGACGCGCTGCTCGTGATGGACGAGGACGGCAGGGTTGCCGACTGGAACCCCCGCGCCGAGGCGATCTTCGGTTGGGGTCGCAACGAGGCATTGGGCCACGAACTCGCCGAACTCATCATCCCTGAGCGGTTTCGCGCCGCCCACAGCCAGGGTTTCAGGCGCTTTCTCAGGACCGGCCAGGCCGCCCTGCTCAACCGGAGCATCGAGCTGGTCGCGCTCCGCCGCGACGGCACGGAGTTTCCGCTCGAGGTTACGATCGCGCAGGTCGGGAGCGGCGACGTGCGGCGCTTCGCCGCGCGAGCCCGCGACTTGAGCGAGCGCGAGCGAACGGAGCGCGAGTTCAACGACGTGTCCAAGCGGGTCGGGGCCGGGCTTGGTGAGAGCGAGGAGACGTTCCGCAAAATCTTCGAAACGGCCCCGGTCGGGATCGTGATGGTCTCGATTCCCGAGGGCCGCTTTCTCTCCGTCAACCACCAATTCCTGCGGCTCAGCGGCTACCGGCGCGAAGAGATAGCCGGCAAAACAATGCGCGAGATCGGCCGCGGCGCCGAACAGGAACTCATCGAGAAAGTGATCGCCGACACGCTGGCCTCGGGCTCCGTGCACAACGTCGAGGCAGAGGCAGCGGGAAGCCAAGGTCACCGTCGCTCGCTCCTGCTTTCAGCGGGGCTTTCGGAAATCCACGGCCAACGCTGCATCGTCGGCTTCGTCCGCGACATCACCGACCGCAAGCGCCTGGAGAGCGCCTTGGTCGAAGCCGGACAGGCCGCAATGGCTGCGGCGCAGGGCAAGTCCGAACTGCTGGCCTGGATGAGCCATGAGATCCGCACGCCGATGAATGCGATCCTGGGGATGGCCGAGCTGTTGTGGGACACGCCGCTCAGCCGCGAGCAGCGCGAGTTCGTGCGGATTTTCAGATCCACCGGCAGTACGCTGCTCAACCTGGTCGACGGCATCCTCGACCTGTCTCGGGCGGAGGCCGGCCGGCTCAGCCTCAAGGCCGCCCCCTTCAACCTTCGCGAGCTGGTCGAGAGTGTGATCGAAATCCTGGCGCTGCGCGCGAACCGCAAGGGGCTGCGCCTGACCACCGAAATCGATCCCTGCCTGCCGGCCAATCTGCTCGGCGACGCGCTGCGGCTCAGAGAGGTGTTGCTCAATCTCGTCGAGAACGCGATCAAGTTCACCGAGACCGGCACAATCTCGATTCGGGCCGGTATCGATGCCGCGAGCCCGGAGATGCTGCACGTCAGTGTCGCCGATACCGGCATCGGCATCCCGGCCGACAAGCGCGACTCGATCTTTCTGAGCTTCACCCAGCTCGAATTCTCGGGCCGGCGCAGCTATGGCGGGAGCGGCCTCGGCCTGAGCATCGCCAAGCGCCTGGTCGAGTTGATGGGCGGGACGATCCGCGCCGAGAGCGATCTTGGCCGCGGCAGCGTCTTCCACTTCACCGTGCCCCTGAGGACCGCCGTCGATTCGCACGCGGTGAGCGAAACCGCCGATGAGCGCCCGGCCCGGCTCGACCCGCCGCCTGACGGGCGTCCGGTGCGAATCCTGCTGGCCGAGGATTCCGACGACAATTCCTTCCTGGTCGAATCCTATCTGCGCGGAACCCCATGCGTGCTCGAGGTCGCCGAGAATGGCGCCGTCGCGCTCGCCAGGTTCAAGCGCGAGTGCTACGACCTGGTACTGATGGACATGGGGATGCCGGTGATGGACGGTTATGCCACCGTCGGCGAGATGCGCCGATTCGAACGCGAGAACGAACGCCGCCCCACGCCGATCGTCGCGCTCACCGCTTACGCTTTACCCGAGGACTTCGAGCGCACGCGCGCCGCCGGATGCGATGCGTATCTGACCAAGCCGGTTCGAAAGGCCACGCTGCTCGACATGATTCGGGAGTTCACGCACGGTTTCCGATAACCGCGAATGTGGGTATGCAGGGATACACCGCCGGGCCGGATGGGAGAACAATGGAAATTCATTCCGCAATCTGCAGTGCAATCGACGCCTACCGGGACAAGGCCGTGGAGATCGGACGCCGGATCCACGCTCGTCCCGAGCTCAAGTTCGAGGAGGAGTTCGCCTCGAGCCTGCTGAGCGATGCGCTCGAGGAGCTGAAGCTCGAGGTGAAGAAAGAGGTCGGCGGACTGCGGACCGCGTTTCGCGCCGTGCTCGGCAGACCCGGGTCGACAGTCGCAATCCTGGCGGAGTACGACGCGTTGCCCAACGGCCATTCGTGCGGCCACAACCTGATCGCAGGCGCCGCGCTCGCCGCCGCCGCAGGACTGGCCCAGGTGCGCGATCGAATTCCGGGCCGCGTCATGATCCTGGGCACGCCGGCCGAGGAAGGCGGCGGCGGCAAGATCATGCTGCTCCTGACGGGCGCGCTCGAGGGCGTGGACGCCGCGATGATGGTGCATCCGATGGACGGCGAGTTTTCGACGATGCCGGCGCTCGCCACCCAGCACCTGCGGCTCACCTTTCACGGCCGTGCGGCCCACGCCGCCGCGGCGCCGTGGGACGGCGCCAGCGCGCTGGCGGCGGTGCTCGAAACCTTCCACAGCGTCGACATGGCGCGGCTCCATTTCCGCGACGGCTCGCGAGTCCACGGGATAATCACCGACGGCGGCCAAGCCGTGAATATCATCCCGGAACGCGCGGCCTGCGAATTCCTGGCCCGCGCCGGGAAGAGCCGCCACGTCGTGCAGATGAAAGATCGGATCATCCGCTGCGCCGAGGCGGCCGCCGCATCCACCGGCACCCGTCTCGAGCCCGAGCTGATCGGCGGCTACAAGAACATGATCAACAATCTCGCGATCGCGTCGCGCTACGCGAGCCATTCCGAGGCACTCGGCGTCAAATCGCCCGAGGCCCCGCCCAACATGCCCACCGGCAGCACGGACATGGGCGACGTGAGCCACGCCATCCCCGCGATTCATCCGGTGTTCAGAATCGGAGACCGGGGAGCGGGCAACTGCCACGAAGAAGCATTCGAGAAGCTGACCGACGCGCCGCGCGCATACGAGGCCATGATCCGGGTGGCAAAAGCGATGGCAATGACGGCGTTCGATCTGATCGCCGAACCGGAGCTGCTCAACAAGGCGAAGGAAGAGTTCGCCGCGAAAAAAGAGAGCTGACCTGGCCGGTCCCCTTGAATTGACTTCAAGTTCGCAACTGGTGGCGGCGAGACGGGATTTGAAGAGGTGGCGCACAAAGTTTGGGGCCGGATTGGATGCGCTCCGTGAATTTCTTAGGGTTAGAGGCTCGTCGCCGGGTCAGAACGCGGTCGTGAGGGACAAATCGAAGTTCCAAGGCAACCTCCTCCGGTGGCCGGTTATCCGATCTGCACGCACGTTTCGCGTGTATGTGGTTCAACCTAAGGAGTATCGCCCAGAAGTGCACAGCAGCATATTCAATGCAGCGGTCAATGCCCTTGTCACTCCGGACCCCGCTCGCATAGATCCGTTTGCAGCAGGTCGTGCGGGCTCACGGGTCGATCATTTCGATCTGGTCACGTTTCCCGAAGCGTTCCTCCCGCAGGACAAACTCTTGGCGGCGCTCCAGCAAATTTCGGGTCTCGATTCGATTGGATGCATTCATGTGGGCCTTCGGCCAACTGATGCCCCTGACCAGCATCTGTTCAGCGTGCGGGAGATCCGAGACCTTATCTGCTCACTGTCTCGCACACCGCAGATTAACACATCCGATTTGGATGCCTTTTCTCACTGGCTGTCGGAGCAGCTCGAAGACAAGAGGTTCAATATCGGCTGCATCTTCACCATCGACACCCACCACCGGTTGAGGGTGTGCTTGCATCCGAAGCTTGTCCGGTCGAAGTTTGAAGTAAGTCCCCTTCACGAAAATAACATGGCAGAGGCAGATCTACTCACGTTAGTCACGCTGTTGCCAGCCGATAAAATTTTCCTTTCCGTGACAGTCCAGCCACTGCTTTGCTCTGACGCGCTGCGTCTTGACACGGACCGGCAGTGCTGGCCGCTCGAAGGAGTGAATAGTGATGCCGACTGCTTCGAAGACCTGCCCCCCGATCACGTCGACGTTGTATCCGTGGCTGCATGTACCCCTCAGCAGAATGAGTCCACACCAATGGGTGTAAAATATCGAACATGGCATCAGGAGTACCTGGACGCATTTAGGCGCGCTGCAAGCGACCCCGCACTCCCTCGACATCACTATTCGACGTTCGTGCTCTCTAATTTTCAAACGGTTCCCGGGCCTTCCCCCGGCGGCGGGCTCTCGGGCGCGTTTATTCCGGTTCCGCTTCCTAGCAGTAGCTTTCCACCGTTTGTGACCCTGTCCTCGTGGGGGCGCTTTCCCGGTGTAGGTAACAGGTGGTCTACGCCAGACGATCGCACGGTGACGGGCAAAGTGTGGGAGAGCTTGGGCTATGTGGTTTCCCTCGATTCTGTCGCGATAGGAAACCTGGCGCCTGCGTGCATGCTCGGCTTCACTGTTTATAGGTTGCCTCGCGACACAACGCGCTGGCGCCCCGCCGAGGGCTTGGCGGATTTCCAATTGCGCAGGGCCATGGAGGACCCTGAGTCCGGCGCGATGGTTTTTGGGAAGCCGGAGGTCTGATGGCTAACGACTCTGCGAACCCCCGCGAACGGCACTTCGCTGACAATTGGTTGGCGTGGGCCGCTCTGCGTCACTTTCTGCCAGCGAATCTGGTTCGCGAACTGGCGTATGTGATTGTGGGCCAGATGAGCGGTGGCACTCTCAGCATTAGCCAGCTTTTTGACGAGACTCTCACCGCCGGTCCTGGATGGGTCTACTCGTGGCTGCTTCAACCGCGTGAGACCCACACGCCGCTTGGAGAATACCTCCAGCGCACCGTCCGAGCGATCGCTTGGCAGAACGATGTAGAGGTCGGCGTCTCTTCGGGGATCAGCGCTCTACCAGGGGTCATCAAGCCTTCGGCCCTTGAAAAAGCGATTCGACTCGGAACGGCGGATTTAAGCTGGCCAGAACAAGCCTTGAAGGAGCTCCATGTTACCGACCAACGCAGTATCTCTGTTCTCTCGCAAGCAATCACGACAGCGAGAGGGACATTTGAGTCATCAAGTCCCGAAGCTTTCTTCCACGCTATTGTCCCGCCACTCGCCTCCATCGAGGACCCGCTGGCAGTAATTATCGTAAAACACCTTGGTGACTTGTGTGCGGATGCCGATGCCTGGGATAAGGCCTCGGGTTTGTATGAGGAGGCCGCCTCCCGCCTCTCCAAGCAAATAGATTCAGTGTGGAACGAGTTAGCATCATCTCTGCGAGCCATCATCACACAGTCACGCGCATCAGCTATCCGGACGCTGAAGAGCACAGACGCGGCGGCGGACTTCCTTTCCAATGAGCTTGCCGCGGCCACAATTAAGGACGCCCCCCTTCTGCTCGCGAACGCGTCCTACGACGCCTTGGTGGCCAGCCTTGCATCCGTCGACAAACGTGCGACACCCGACCGACCGGCTGCGCTTCTGTTGCCACCATTACTTCAAGCTACGCACAGCCCCTCATCCGCGCTTCAGGCATGGCTCGAAGGGGACATTCGTGACTCGCAACGGAGCTTTTGGGCTCTGCTGCGGCGACAAATCGCTTTAGGTCTTGCAACAGAAAGCCGAATCACCAAAGCCCTATACGCACGAAGTGTTCTCGACGGCCTTGTTGCTGATATTGCTCGTAATCGCCAGCCCGAATCTTTTCAGATGGCGATCCGTCTCCTGCTTGAGAGCGGAAATAGTGCGTCAGTCGCCAAGATTCGCTGGAATGAGCAACTTATCGATGCGTATGTGGACAAGAGCTGCGTAGACTTTGTCATTTCTCATGCTAAGAAACATCCAGGCTCAGACGCCGAGCGGCAACGGGTTGTCGTAGAGCTCTTCCAGCATTGGGCTGAGCTGACTTTGCCAGATCGGCTCAACGTCGCCGAGTGTATGCTCAAATACGTTGCTGCGCTCGCTCGCGAATCGTCAACCTCATTACTTGAGTCGCAAAACCTCGGCGGGCGCAGCCTAGAAGTGCTTCATTATGTGGCACAGAAGCGCCCAGAGCTGCGGAAGGGGGTTGCCTCCGAGGTCGCTGAAGCAGTTATCAGGAAGCTTTCGGTTCCCGCTTTTTGGAAGGCGCGGGAGGCGGCTTTTGCGACCGCAGAGGATTATGGAGATGTGTTTTTACCAGACCAATTGCGGGCCACAATTGGCGCTACCCTAGATCTACTCGCGAAAACCGACCCCGCGGCCGGAGCGTGGCCAATAGTGCGACCGGCGCTCACTTTCCTGGTGTCTGATCCGGTCAAACGGCTTTCGAGATCGACGCCTGAACTCGGGCAGCGCATCGTCGAGATGGTTCTACGATTCGGCGTGCAGCAGGAAACCGAGTACGCAAGAGTTCTGCTCTATCTTCACGACTTCGACCCTGCCCTCCTTCGTGACGCTTCGGTCGCGAATAAGCTGCGGGACCCTGTCATCCAGGTGCGACATCGATCCCTTCAGAGCAACGCGAGCAACGCAGTCGAAAATATTGAAGCGTTGCTGCTTGCGCCGATGGTTTCGGGTCGCGATGGAGTGCACGACGCATTGGACGGGCTCGCCCGCATTCTCAAGTCGGCGAGCGAACCTAACCCCAGCATGGCATTGCCGTTCGCGTATGACCCATTGCTCTTACTCGCAAACGAGCAGGGGAAAATCGCAGACGACATCTCGCTGAGCCTAGAGTCATTCCGGTCTTGGCTCTCGCCCATACTTGAACTGGTGATTACTCTCTGGCTTCAGGCCAAGGATCGGCCTCTTCTCTTCGCACCTTTTTCCCTTCCTCCACCAACTAGGCCGAATTCCATCATCGTCCACAATTGGGCTTATGCGTCGATCCTTTTTGCTGAATCCCTGCAGCAAGGCGAGCGACTCTTCGCCGCGTTAGCCGCTGCGAGGACCCAGCCCGCGCTAGCGGACCCAGTTGCGCTAGCACGAGCGACACGATCCGTAGCCGGAAACGAGACTAAGGTCGACCCAGCAGAGATGCGCACGGAGAACCGGGATACGTTTTATTCGGTTGTTGGCCGACGTTTGGTTCTGCTTCAGAACGTTGATGAGGAGCGCGGTCGCGAGATCTGCGAGGCGTTGCTGGATCAATGCTTCCGTCAAGGGCCCCGAGACCTGGATGCGGCGGTGTTCTTATCGGCCTCGCGTTTGAATCTTGGCGCATATGTCACCCAGACTGATCGTTCTGATTACATGAAGCGTCTGGAGAACAATCGGGACCTTCGGCTAACCCTCGTTCCAATTCTTCAAATGCTTGGCCTCAGTCCGCGGCCTCGTTAATCTAAGTTGAAGCCTATGCGGCGAGAAGCTTGATGGTCAGACGCGACCGCGTAGCCTTTGCAAACTTCAAAAGCGTCTTCAGGCTTGGCATTTGAGCGCCGCTTTCGAGCCGCCGGAGCTGCTCAACAAGGCGAAGGAAGAGTTCGCCGCGAAGAAAGAGAGCTAGACAGGCCGACACACGAAAACCGAGGCAGCGCGCTGGCTCGCCGGGCGCTCAACGCCCGATGCGCCAAGTGGCGCTCGCTGAAGTCAAGGACGACCTGTCGCGATTCCTGCGCCTTGCCGAGTCCGAAGAGATCGTGATCACGCGCCACGGAAAGCCGGCCGGCGTCCTGATCGGGTTCGAGAGCGAAGAGGACTGGTTCGATTATGGCCTGGAGCACCATCCCGAGTTTCTGCGGCGGATAGCCCAGGCGCGCGACTCTCTGAGGGCCGGGCGCGGGGTACGGCTGGAACACCTGCCGCCGTGGCGGGCGGCTTAACCACGCACTCACCAAATCATCCACAACCGGTCTATTGACGATTGCCTAATATAGTTACAGAGCTTGTGATTGCCTTGGGTGCGCGGGCAGGCAACCCTCACCCGTCGCGCAGTTGCTCGGGCAACTGCGCGACGTCCTCTCCCTGGACAAGGAGAGGTGAAGAAAGAGCTGCGCCCACTTCTGTTTTCCGCCTCTCCCTGACCAGGGAGAGGTCGCACGGCGCGGCGCTTGCGCTTTTCTTGCAAGCGCCGTGACGCGCGGGTGAGGGCTGCCTGGTGAGCGGGCAGGTCCCAACTCTCCGTAACTATGTTCTGCAAGACTCAATAAGCTGCCGGGCTTGAGGTTGAGACGTTGGCCAGGCGATGAAGGAGGCAAAGCCGCGGGCAGAACCGGCCTTGTCGGTGCGGATGCGGACCCGGCCGCTTATCGGCAGCCGCCGCCGCAGCTTCCGCAGCTTCCGCCGCCGCAGCGCCCGCCGCCGCAGCGCCCGGCGGCGGCAAGGCTCTCGGCTGCGTCGTGACCCGATATCGCACCGGATCTGAACACCGACATCTGGCGGACCAGGCGCGTGCCGTGGCAGGACGGGCATTCGGCCTTGTCGCGGTGCGGTCGGACGAACGCCTCGAAGCTCCGATCGCACTTCGTGCAGCGGTATTCGTAGATGGGCATCGTTCGACTCAGCGCTCGGCCAAAGGCTCGGCGTATTCGACCAGTACACCGCGGGTCGCCTTGGGATGAAGGAAGCAGATCATGCCGGCCAAGCCCTTGCGCGGCTTCTGATCGATGAGCGGCAGACCCTTGTCTCTGGCCGCGCAAAGCTCGCGGGCGACATCGTCGGTCTCGAAGCACACGTGATGGAGTCCGCCACCGCGGCGTGCCAGGAACTTGCCGACGCCGTTTTCGGGGCTCAGCGGCTCGAGCAGCTCGACCTCGCTTTGGCCCACCTTGAGCAGCGCCGCGCGGACTCCCTGATCCTCAACGGTCGCTCTCTTGGTCAGCGTCATCCCAAGCACGTCGCGCCAGAAGCGCAGCCCGTCTTCGAGGTTTGGCACCACCACGCCGACGTGATGGATCCGCTTGAGCATCAGGGCCTGCCGTCCTACTTGCCGAGGCAGATCTTGCGCTGCAGAGAATCCCACTGCGCCTTCATCTCCGGCGTGCCGAGGCTGGGATGCTCGCTGCGGGTGACGGCCAGCTTGTCGCACGCACCCTTGACATTGCCCTGCGCGGCATAGATGGAGGCGACATTGAACTTGGCCTCGTACCAGAGGTCGTCCGATTCGGCAGCCACCGACTCGACGCGGGTCCACAGCTCGACCGCGTTCTTGTAGTCCTTCTTGGCTTGTGCAATTCGGGCCAATCCGGCATTCGCGTCGGGCGATCCGGGATCGGCCTTGACGACCTGGTTGAAGATTTTTTCGGCGTGGTCAACGTCGCCCATCGCGATGTAGGCCTTGCCGAGAATTGAGAGGGTTCCGGTCAGGTTCTTGGCCTGCATCTTGCCGGCCGCCACCAGGTCCGCAAAGTAACTGTACGCAGCCGCCGTGAGCCGGGCATCTCCCAGCGCGCCCTGAGCGTCGCCCTTGGCCTTCTTGAACCCGGAGTTCTTCCAGAGGTCGATGCCGAGCTCCTTGATGAAGTCCGCGGCGAGGAAATTGCCCTTGCCGCGTTCGGTGATCTCATTGATGCTGCGTTCGATCTCGCTGTACCTGCCGAGGTTGTCGAGCGCTTTGATGCGCCATTCGGCGACATCGTTGAATCGGTCGCTCATCTTGGGGTAGTCGTGATCGAACCCGTCGAGCAGCGACGCCATCCGCGCATCATCGACTTTGGGCTGGTGCTCGAGCAGGCCTGCCAGCATGTAGATGGCTTCGCCCTTGGTGTCATGCATGAAGGCGCGCTGGCCCGGTACGCTGCGCTCGGCCGCCGGTTCCATCCGGAGCGTCTCTTCGAGCCCGGAGATCGCCGCGTTACGCAGCGCGTCGCGATCGACTTGCGGGGCCTTCTTGTTGTCGGCGCTGCCGGCCTCGACCAGTGCCAGGTAGTTACATCTGGCAGCCCTGAATTTGGCATTGAATTCGTACTCGGCGTTGCCGCCCACCTGCCCGTATTCCTTGGCCGCGTCCAGGTACTGCTTGCTGCGTTCCAGGCGATCGGCCAGGAAGAACCGCGGTTCGTACGCGTACTGCCCGTGCGGATAGGACTTCAGATAGTCCTGCGCCGCGGACGTCCACTGGGCTTCGAGCTGCGCGTTTTTCATCCCGCCCTGCTGCCATTCCTCGTGCGGGAGCGCGACCTTCATATACGACCCCCACTGTGCGTCGGGATTGCCGGGCTGCCGGGCGAGCTCGTCCACCAGTTGCTGCACCTGGTCGAAACGCTTTTGCGAGTAGTAAATGTCGGCCGCGAACTTATAGGCCTTGGGATACTTGCCGCTGCGTGCCGCGTCCAGGTAGTACTTGGCGGACTCCGGGCCCTGATGTTTGGAGTAGAGCACGTTGGCCAGCAGCCACTTCTCGAACGGATCGCTCGAGTTGCCGAACTCGGCGACCGGGTCGTGAACATACTGCGCCACCGCCGCGATCGCGATCGCCCAGCTACTCTGGTCGTTTTCCTTGCTCTTGATCAGCTCGACGGCCTGGCGATGGTACTGCGCGCGCTTGTTGGCGTCGCTGGTCGCAGCCTCCGCCTTGAACAGGTTTTGCAGGCTGAACATCAACTGGCCGCCGCCCCCGCCTGCGCCGGAGCTGAACTTGGTGGCCTCTTCCAACTTGCCCATCGCCGCATAAGTGGTAGCCAGACCCTGCTGGGAGGGTTTGTACTGGTTGGTGTTGGGGCCGTCGTTCATGATCTGCTTGAAGTCGGCGATCGCCTTGTCGTACTCGGAGCGGTCATACTTGCCGAGCTCACGCTCACAGTAGGCGCGGCCGAGCAGGTTCTCGCGGATCAGCTCCGGAGCCACGATCACCAGCGTGCTTTCCGTAAACCCATCGATCGCCTGGTTGAGCAAGCGCTTGGCCTGTTCGGGTTGATTGGAGTAGAGCGCTGCGCCCTGAAAGTGCAGCCACGAGAGCGGGTAGAGCGCCTGCAAGGAGAGCTGCTCGGGCACGTCATAGTCGCACTGACCGCCGTTCGAAATCTGCGCGATGCAGTCGTCTTTCTTCTGCTTGTAGGTCGTGTACATTCGGTTCAGCATCTCTTCGAGCCGGGTGTATGCCGACTGTAATTCCCCCCGGTCCGTCTTGGGGTTGTCGGCCAGCTTGGCAAAAGCCGCTTCGGCCTGGTCGAGTCTGGTGATCGTCTCGCCCGCAGCGGATTGGTTGGAGGCTGCCGCGCCGACCTGTGGAGCGATTTCGGCAAGCTCCGAGTTGAGCGCGCCTATGCTCTGCGCCTGCGCGGTCCCAGCACATGCGATAAGCACGGCCAAGAGCAAGGCCGCAGCCAAAGCGCGCCCCGAATTGATTTCTGAATTCATGTGCGTAACCCCGTGGGCGAACCTGAAAGTCGCCAAATCCTAAATAACAGCGGTCCGAATCATGCCAGCATGGTCAAGGCATCAGGCAATCCGCAATCTTTGCGCAACTTCGATCACATAGGCAAGCGAGGCGATTCGCGCCCGCCGCCCGCAGATCGCCACCGCCGGGCGGCATCGCGCGTCCACCAGCACCGCCGCCAGTCCCGCCGCCGCGGCCCCCTCGAAATCCAGCGCCTCCGAGTCGCCCACGTGCATCGCCTCTTGCGCGGCGAGCCCGTACCTGTTCAGGGCTGCTTTGAACAACTGGGCGGATGGTTTCGCGTATCCGGCTTCGGAGGAAATGGCGATCGAATCGAAGTACGGCGTAAGCCCCAGCCCGTCCAGCACGCCGTAGATGCGATAGTCGAAATTCGAGAGCACGGCCAGCTCGAGTCCGCGCTCCTTTAGGCGTCCTAACGTCTCTATCGTTTCGGGAAGGAGCTTCCAGTTGGCGGGATCGCCAAAGAAGGCGAAAAGCGCGTCGAAGTAGGCGTCGAAATTGGTAAATTCGCCCAAGCCGGCGAACGTCTCCTCGACCAGCGCCCGCCACCATCGACGCTCCAGCCGCCTCAGCTCGTCTGGCGGATGTCCGGGGCCGAAGGCAAGCCCGGGCGCCGACGCGAACGCGCGGCGGAAGCTGGCCTCGACTGCGGCGGGCTCGGCCTGCACCCCGAATCGCGCCGCGAGGCGGGCGTAGCTATGGCCGGGCGGCTCGCGCGTCTCAAACAACGTTCCGGCGCCGTCGAAGAACACCGCCCGAAGCATCCCGGACGCCTCCCCGGTGCTCACGGCCAGTCCCAGACCTGGATCAGCGTGCCGAAGGCCGAGCGCGGCGCGATGAAGAACTGGCGCTCGCCGCGCCAGTTGGTGCGTTCATCTACCACCCGGATGCCGTCGGCCTTGAGCCGCGCCACCATCGCGTCGAAATCCTTGATGTCGATCGAAATGTGATGCATCCCCTCGCCGCGGCGCTCGATGAAGCGGGCGACGAAGTCGTCGTGGACCTCGCGTCCTGGGCTTTGCACGAACTCGAGCTTGAACCCTGCGACCTCCATGTTGGCAAGCATGAAGTTGCCGCGCCGGTTGAGGGAGGGTGGACGCCCGAGGCGGCTTGGGAAATAGCGGCTGAAGAACGCGATGGCCTTGCCGATGTCCTTGACCGCGATCGCGACGTGGTCGAAATGCGCGCCGCCGTCGTCGGGCGCGGGCAGCGCCGGCGCCTGCTCGAAGAGCGGCACCTGCCAGAACTGGATCAGGGTGCCGAAGGCCGAGCGCGGCGAGATGAACGCGGTCTTGCCGCCGTCCTCGAAGTCCTGCTCGTCGACCACCCGCACGCCGTCGCGCCGGAGCATCGCGAGCACCGGGTCGAGATGGTTCAGCTCGATCGACAGATGATGGAACCCCTCGCCGCGCTTGCGGATGAAGCGCGTGACGAAGCCGTCGCGCGCCGGCAGGTCCTCGATCAGCTCGACCACGAAGCCGCCCAGGTAGAAGTCCCGCCAGTAGAAGCCGCCGCTCTTCTGTTCGGTCTGCTGGCGCGGGCTGCGCTCGCGGATCGGGAAATGGCGCTTGAAGAACTCAAAGGCCCGGTCGATAGAGTTCACCGCGATCGACACGTGGTCGAAGCGCATCCTGACCCCTTCGGGTAAAGCCATCGGCGGCTACTCTCCTTCTCCGCGAGTTGCCGATTCGCCCGCGCGTACCCGCGGTCACCTGCCCACGCGCGGCATGTAGCGCCGTAGCAGCCTCATCCAGCTCTTGCGGATAAGCGGCCATCCGCGAACGAACTTGTCGCCGTACATCCGGAGCGACTGGCCGGCGCGCGAAGCTAGCGGCAGGTTAAAGAAACTCGAGCCGGGCGTCCAGCTTCTCGCCCCGGGTGCGCACGACCACGTAGCCGCCGCCCTTGAAGGGGCCGGCGTTGAAGATCCAGGTCGAGCCGATGGTGTCGGTACCGGCCGACTCGTGGATATGGCCGGAGATGCAGACGTCGGGCTGGACTTCCTCGATAAAGCGGCGCGCGGCGGTGCTGCCGACCGGCTTGCCGCTCGGGATCCGGTCGCACTTGGTATCGAACGGCGGCGTGTGGCAAATCATCAAGAGCGGGCGCTGGTCTTTCACCTTGTCATAACCCTTTCGCAGCGTGCGGTATATTTCGTCCTCGGTCAGCTCGATGGGAGTGGCGAACGGGGTGATATTCGACCCGCCGCAGCCGAAAATCGCGACGCCGTCGATCACCATCCCCGCGCCGTGCAACGCGACGCCCTCTTCTTCGAGCACGCCGAACACCTCAGGCCGATCCAGGTTGCCGGGCAGCGCGAGCATCCTAGGGCAGGCGCGTCGGACATCGTCGAGCACCCTGCGCGCCTCGGCGGCGCCGCCGAAATTGGTCAGGTCGCCGGAGACGATCACCAGGTCGGTATCGCGCATCACCTCGCCCATCCGTTCGAGGTTGCGCGTCGCCATGTGCACGTCGCCGAAGGAAACGATCTTCATTTCCCGTCACGACCAATCTGTTACGATATCGCATGATAATGACTGCCGATAGCGGCTCTTGAGGAAAGCTACGAACCTGCCGGCAAACTTCGCTTTCATCCTCTTCAAGACCAAGACCGCCGGCAACATCGGGGCCGCGGCGCGCGCGCTCAGGAACATGGGCTTCGCGGACCTGCGCATCGTCGAGCCCCAGGCCCGGATCACGCGGGCCGCATCGGCGATGGCGGTGCATGGAAGGGACGTGCTGGAGCGCGCCAGGGTCTTCGACGACCTGCCGGCGGCGATCGCGGATTGCGCGCTCGCGATCGGCACCACCTCCCGCAGCGGCCTCTATCGCTCGGGCGCCCGCCCGATCCGCGAAATCGCTCCGGAACTCATCCGAGAGAGCCGCGCGAATCGAATTGCGATCCTCTTCGGCCCCGAGGACTTCGGCCTGACCAATCGCGAGCTCAAGCTATGCAACCGGCTGGCGACGATTCCGGCCGCATCCGACTACGCCTCGCTCAACCTCGCACAGGCCGTGATGGTGGTTGCCTACGAGTTGGCGATCGCGGCCGGCGCCGCCACCGAGCCGGCCAAGCCGCCGCTGGAGCTCGCCTCCCCCACGGCGGTGGATGCGATGTTCTCGCGGATGGCCGGGGCGCTGATCGCGATCGGCTTCGTGCCCGCCGACAACCCGGACCACATCATGTTCGCCTTGCGCGGGATGCTCGGGCGAAGCGGCGTCACGCCGCGCGAACTCGATATCCTCAACGGGCTGGTCAGCCAGATTCGATGGTTCGCGGGGGACGGCCGCGACACGCTCGAGGCCAAGCGCCGCGCCGGAAAGAAGCTGCGCTAGCTTGGCCCGGGCGGGCGGATGGGCGATAATCGGCGCAAGGGACGGGCGAGTCGCGCGATGGGCGAGCTGATTTATATCCGCGAGTTCCGTGCGGCGCGGCGGCGCGGCCGGGTCCACAATCGCGAGCATCTCGAGCGCGCCGTCGCGATCCTCAGGGACAATCTCGCCGCGACTGCCGAGCAGCTCCGGGACGCGGAGCTCGCCGAACAGTCCGAGTTGCTCGATCGGGTCGAAAAGCTCGCGGCGATGATCCGCTACGGCTATCAGATGCTTGGAGAGCCGGGCCTCGACGATCCCGTCGCCAACCAATCGCACTGATGCCCGGCGGCGCTAACGCCCTGCGCGATCTCACCGACAGCTCAATAGCTTCACGCGTGCGATGCACGGAATCGATACGGCCGCGCGTTGTAGGCGTGCTCTGCGGACTGCAAGAAAGGTCACCCGAACCTTCCCCTTCCGGGCGGCGTTGACCATCTTGCGGGTTTAACTTAGGTATAAGCAGTGCCGCATCAAGTCACGCGGCGATGCTTACCAATGAAACTTGAGGAATCGCGTGAAGTTGACCGGGTGACGCGTGGTTCCGTCGGTCATGGAGAACCGCCTGCGCGGGAACCCGCGCGCGCCCGGCCCCGCCTGGCAATCGTCATCCCATGCTTCAATGAAGAACCGGTAGTCAGGGAAACCGCGGAGCGGGTCGTCGGCGTTCTTCGCGATTTGCAAGCGACAGAACAGATCGCGCCGGACAGTTTCATTTATTTTATCGACGACGGCAGCAGCGACCGAACCTGGAAACTGTTCTGCGAACTGAACCAGGCCAACCCGCAAATCAAGGGGCTAAAACTCGCGCGGAACTTTGGCCATCAAAACGCACTCTTGGCCGGGTTGATGGGCGTGAGGGGGCGCGCGGACTGTGTCGTTTCCATCGACGCCGATTTACAACAGGACGAGCGGGCCATATACGCGTTCCTCGAAAAATATCGGCAGGGTGCCGATATCGTAAATGGCGTCCGGCGAAGCGCGGGAACGGATTCTGTCACGAAGAAGCTGGGATCGGCGATCTTCTACTGGCTGATGAGAGCGATGGGCACCAAAATCATCAGGGACCAGCCGGACTACCGGCTCATTTCCGCCAAAGTTCTGGACGCCCTGATGGATTACAAAGAGGTCAATCTCTTCCTCAGGGGAATCTTCGCAGGCATCGGTTTCAAATCGGAAATCGTATACTACGACGAGCGCGAGCGGCGAGCCGGTACGACGCACTATTCGATTGCGAAAATGATCGGTTTTGCGCTGGATGGGATCACTTCATTCTCAGTGATGCCGCTGCGAATGATTGCCGTCGGTGGAATACTGATCACACTAGTTGCTTTGGCTATCGGAGCCTTCGTGGTGTTAAGCGCGCTGCGCGGCAATGTTGTCCCTGGATGGGCGTCCACGGTGCTCCCGATATACGTACTTGGCGGTCTTCAGATCATGATCATCGGCCTGGTGGCCGAGTACATTGGCAAGATCTATTCGGAGGTCAAGCAACGGCCGCGCTTCCTGCGTGAGGAAGAACTGCCGTGAGTTCTGCCGGCGAGACCTTGGTGCCGGCGACGCGCGCGGCGAACATGCGCCGACCCGCCGAAGCACGTTGCATCGCGTGTAACGGCACATCGGCAGAGTCGATCTTCGGCGGGTTGCTGCGCTGCCGAGATTGCGGTCACGCATTCGCTCCGCCGGATGCGCAGGACCTCAAGGAAATTTACGACGAGAGCTACTTCAACGGCGAAGAATACCAGGATTACCTCGGCGACCGAAGCATCGCACAGCGGAACTTTCGCGCACGTCTGCGAGTGCTGGCGAAGCTCGTCAATCCGGCGCGGCATCGGCGGCTGTTCGAAGTCGGATGCGCGTATGGGTTCTTCCTCGCGATGGCCAAGGGACGCTTCGAGTCGGTGCAAGGAATCGACGTTTCCGCAGCCGCGGTAAAATACGCGAAGGAGCAATTGGGGCTCGACGCGGTGTGCGCGGATCTGGCGCAGTATGACCTGGCAGGACGCGAGTTCGATGTAGTGTGCATGTGGGATACGATCGAACATCTGGAACGCCCGGATTTCTACATGGCAAAGCTGGCGGACCACATGCAGGCCGGCGGGCTAATCGCGGTCACGACCGGCGACTTCGGCAGCCTGAACGCGCGGATGCGGCGCACGAAATGGCGGCTCATGCATCCGCCATCGCACGCGCACTATTTTTCGATTGCGAGCATGACGGCGCTGCTCAACCGGCTGGGCTTCGACGTCGTCTATGCGCGCCATTGCGGCTACTGGCGGAGCCTGAAAAGCATGGCGCACGGCGTCTTTGTGCAGCGCCACGGAAGCTCTCTCGCACTTGACCTGCTGCGCAAGCTCGGCATCGGCGAACTCCCGCTCTACCTGAATTTTTACGACATCATGTACGTAATCGGAGGCAAACGTTGAACTGAATTCCCGCGCGGCCACCATGGCACGGCACGCCTAGCCGAAGCCGTACATACGCACGTGCCAGACACCGAACGCGATCAGAAAGACTGAAACGGAGATCAGGATTCGCGTCAGCTGATCGGCGCGCCGGTGTACTCCGAAGGCCATCAGAAGCAACAGGAATGGAAATGCATGAAGGTAGTGACGAGTTCCAAACTGCGAGGCGCCGTTGCCGACGTAAAACAGGCTCGGCGTCATCGCAATCAGTGCGCCCATCGCGATCAGGATGTTCTCCAGCTTTCGGAAACTTGGCCTGAGCGCCAGCAGGAACGCGGGACTGGTGAGTATGAGAGCCTGTCCGCCGAATTGAGGATGGATGTAAGGAAACGTTCCATTCACGTTCGGCGCCATGAACAGCAGCGTGAACAGGTTGCCCGGGAAAAATGAAAAACCGAAGAGGCGCTGCTGTCCAGGCGGCATATAATAGAAGACTCCGCGATCGAAGACGCTGTGGAACCGAACCATATTGAAGGAAACGTAAATGACCCCGGCGAGCGCGCATCCCGGAATGAACCATATTAACTCGCTCAGCTTGCGGCGGCCGCGGAGGTAGAGCAGCGCGAGGTACACAGGCCACACGAACGGAAGGTCATAGCGCGCGAGGCCCGCAAGACCCGCGAAGATCCCGACCACCAATGGACGCGCCTTAGCATAGGTCTCATCCAGAGCGATAAGGGTGAAGAGGATCGCAACCACCATCGACACGGCCCAACTGCTGCCGTTGACAGTCTCTGACCAGACGATGGTTCCCGCTCCGAAAAACACTGTCAGCCAAACTCGCGAATTAGTCGTGAGCCGGAAGCGGCCGAGCAGGCGCCACGCCAACGCGATGTCCAGCGCGCCGCAGAAGATCGAAAAGTAATTCTGGTTGGTGTCCATTCCCCAGATCGCCACAATCGGCATCAGCAGGAACGCCGGTATGGGCGGGTGAAGCTGGTAGCTGTACTTCCCAACTTGCGCGTGTTCGATGTAGTTCGGTGCGTCGATGTAGGCGTGGCCATGGATAAGCGCGAACGCCTGGCGCACGTGCGCATTGTACGGGCTCGTGTCGGTGCCCGCGGTGAACGCGTAAAACGCGAGGAAGGCTATGAAGACGGCAGCTTCCGAAATCAGTTCGTTGCGCGATGCGCTTGCCCGGTCTCCCGACACGCTTTGGGCCAGACGACTTGATACCAACAGTGCGCCCACGGCGAGAATCGCGGCTACCAGGTCGAGGCGCGTCGCGTGTTCCCCGTAGCGCCAGAAAACCGGGAATCCAGCCAGGCAGGAGATCACGCCGGCGATTAAGAATCTGCGGCTGGTCGCCAGGGATGGCTGGCCAAAGGGGACGCGGATGGCGGCGTCCGTCGCGCCTCCCATCTCTCGTTCGCCGGACAACCGTTCAGATTCCGAAACGCTCATGCTGGCACCAAGGATCGCGGCGCGTACCACTCGAGTTTGAGTGCGCTCCGATTGATGACTCGGCCGGCGTCAAAATCGTCGGGCGGCCCAAAAGAGAGGCGGCAGGTGCTCAAGCTGGTTCGCATCGCGTACCTTCCTCCAAAAGCGAAGTCTCTTTCGGACCGCGCGAGCATCGGATTCGTAAAGCCACCCAAGGTTACGCGAAAACCAGTGCGAGAAAAAGGCGCCGTACCGGGGTGTCCGCATGCACGCGCAGGTACTCGTAAATCGCGGGCGCTGCTGGCACATGCCGAAGGTCGGATAGCAGCTTCAATCGGTTCTTGTCTCTGTCCACCAAATCAGGGTGAGCGCTGCGGCGGCGACGAGCGTGAGAATCAATGCCGCCAGAAAGTGGCGGGGCGTATAAACCAGTTCGATTTTCTGACGCCCGGGCGGCACGCGCACGGCGATTAATCCGTCCTCGGCATACACCGAGCCCTCGCCACGCGCGAGATGCCATCCCGGGTACATGTTCTGATTTATTACCAGCGCTGTAGCGGCGCGCGTGTTGACGTCGTAGCTCAGGCGATTGGGTGTCCAATCCGTTTGGTTTACCTCGCCGGAGCCGAGCAGATAATACTCGCCGCGATATCCGGGTTCGTTGTAACCGCGCACGCTCCCCCGCTTCAGATGGCCCGATTCATCCAAAAACCCACCTGGGGCGATCGTATAGCCATTGCTTCCGCAAAAGACCGAGCCCATGTTCGACTCGCCGATTTCAGTGAAGGAATACTCTGGGTCCGCTACCCAGTACTGGCGAAAGGTGAGAGACGGCGGCGGCCCTGGCTCGGCTGGCTCAAAAAGGTAGCGGTAGTTCAGCGCGCATACGAGCCACGCGTCGGCGATGCCGGCGGCCAGCAGCAATGCCGCCAGCCGGCGTCCCCAGATTGAGCGTCTGCCACAGAGGAACTGCGCTCCGAGCGCGGCCAGTGCACCCACGCAGAACACGAGAGGAATCACCCATCGGCCGCACAAACCGATGTTGCCGCCGAGAGGGAAATGGCGCAAAAGGACGGTCAGCGCATCCGGCCCGGTGTCGCCGCGATAGAGGAAGAGGAAGAGTATAGCGCCCACCACCCACGCAAGCGCATCGCGGCCAGCCGTGACGATTCCGATTGACGCGAGCACCGCGAAGGGCGCACCGATATAACCCCCGTACTCGGAAAAGAAGAATGAGGCGACCAGCGGGTGGGAAACGTTCTGGTCTCGCGAGAACAATGAGATCAGAAGCCCGCGCCATGTCAGATATGAATCTCCCCAGCTACGCGGATAAATGGTCAGCATCTCAGCCGTGGGGATGAGTTTGAGAGCGGCGAACGCGAGTGCGAAGACGCCGATCACCACCGCCGCCGCCAGCGGCCGGATGCTCAGCCGATACGCCGCGAGGGTTGTCGCCAATATCGCGGTCAGCATTGCGGCGAATACAAAGGCGTAATTTCCCTCGGTCAGCGTGAGTGCGCAGAGCAGCCCGCCTACTGCCGCCGGATACCATCGCTTCATTCGGCACGCTGCCAGCAGCAGCGCGAGAATCCACGGAACATATGCAGCAGACAAAAAATTTAGATGGCCCGCTGCAATATGCAGCGACAACCACGAACTCGATGGGAACATCGCGGCGAGCGCGATGCACGCGAGCGACCCAAGCCCCAGCTCCCGGCCCAGCACGTAACCGCCGGCAAACATAATCGCGAGATGCAAGTAAATCTCCAGGAGAATACCGGGTGTCAGCCCGAACGTGAGATATAGGATCAGGAACGGAGTGACGATCGCGGATTCGGGATTCCCAATCATCGACATTCCGCCGCACTTGTAAGGATTCCAGAATGGCAGCTGATGAAAGTGGCTCAAGGTGTAGTACGGAACCCAGCGCAGCGCCGCGAACATGTTGCGGTCACCGGGCCCCGGAATTGCGCTTAGGCGGTGAAAGTCGGGCCTGATCAACCAGAGGCCGATTCCAGGATTGGGTGAACTGCTGTCGCAGAGGATCGGATACAAGAAGAAAAGCGCGAAACCGAAGGAACCGAGGATCAGCCGTCTCGTCTCCTGCCGCGAAGTCAGGAAGATCTGTCGAGAGGCCGCCGTTGGCGCGAACCCCGCCGCCGATTCATCCACGCGGATGCTCACCCGCTAGCTCGGCACGTCGTGCCGTGGTTGGCGCCAGATCATCGCTAAACGCGCTGTAGCTTATGGTTTCGGGTGTCAAAAACTCTTTTTCCGCAACCTTAGTAGCGGTTTGCAAACGCAAAGTGCGAGCCCGGCTTTGAGTCCAAGGGGCTTCCCACCGCGCCGGAACGGGCCAGTTCTGCTCGCGTTGGCAGCAAAATACCCGAAAGTGACGTTTTTCCGACCGAGTTCTCGCACACTTCTCCTCACCCTCGATACCCTACGTCACTGCAATCGGCTCTGCTTTGCACTCCACCTAGGTTCCGAAGCCCGACGGCGCCAACACCCCGATGAGCGACGAGCGTAGCCTGCGAATCGTGGGCGTCGAACCTCGCCAGGCAATCGCCGGCGCGCGCCGGCTCGTGCTCCGCACCAGCCGCGGCGCGATCCCGATGGTCCTGCACGCGGCGTCGTCGTCCGGTCCGCCCGCCGCGCCCGTATCGATTTGATCCCGCTCTCGCGGCGCGAGCGGCAAGAGTCAAAGTACCCCAAAAGCCGGCCCATGCGGTTTTTCGGGTGATGCTCGACGTTGATGATTTGCTACCTCCGGTCACGCCCAGAGATGGCGTCGCTTGCTTCGCGAACCCTGTCGCGCAGGAAATACCAGACGAGGGGCAGGCAAAAGAGTAAGAGCGCTGCCAGCCCGTGATAGCGACCGTTGGCTCGGTCGTTGTCCGCCTCCCTTGCGGCATAGGCAATCTGCGCCTGTTTCGGCGCGGGCTTCCACGCCGTGCCGTCGCCCTTCCACGCGCGGTATGCGACCGGCGACACGCCGCAGTAGGAACCATCAGGGGCCCCGGTTAGCTCTTCGAGCTTGGTCAGTAGCTGTAGCGCCGCCGCGAATGACATATCACAACCCCACGAACAGGCCCGCCGCGATGCCGCTCGGGACGTAGCCGACAACGAGGCCCAAGATAAAGAAACCTGATTTCATTGCCGTCGCCTCACCAAGAGTAACGACATCATTACGAAAGTAGCCAGCGTGATCCCCAGACCGATCAGAAACGGCCTGCTGCCATAGGCGAGAACGATATGCTGTTTGCCAGCGGGAATCTCTACACCAATAAGATTGTACTTTGAAACGACCATCCCTTGCCCTTGCGCCAAATGCCATCCCGGGTCGTAATTCTGGTTGACGACCATCACTGTCGGCACCGGCACATCAACATCGAAGCTCAAGGCGTTGACCGTCCAGCGATTGAGCGTCAACTTGCCGGGGCCCAGCAGGTACTGCTCTCCCTGATAGCCCGCCTGATTGTAACCGAGAGCCTGAGTGTCCGGCGGCTTAAGCCCATCCACCTCATAGCAGACAAGCAGCCCCCTGTTCGCTTTCGCAGCCGAAGTCATCCTGCTCTCGGGCATAAACACCTTAATTCCCGTCATACCTAACAAATTAGGATTGTAGAATTGGCGGAAGGAAGGGTCCGCTAAAGCGGCGCTGGCCTCTGGTCGGTCCGCCTCTTCAAAGTCTTCATAGTTCTCAACCAGGAAGTATAACTGGCGCTCGGCGACAACCCAAGTATCCATTAGCGCCAGCCCGACCAGCAGCACCGCAACAATCATACCCCACGGCTTTGCTATCTTGCAGATCGCATCGGTCCCGAAGCCAGCCAGCACTCCGGCTACGAGCGTGAAAGCCATAAGCCAGCGTTCGGGATTTCGCATGGAGGCAAAGAAAGGCAGTTTGTGCAGGAGAACCCAAGGAGAACAAGCCCCTAGAAAGTCCCCTCTCGCCAAGGCCAGCAGCACAAAAGCCAAGATTACCCAAGGAAAAGCGCGGCGGAACTGCAACGTGCCCAACAGCGCCAAGCCCCCAAACAAGATTCCGATGTAGGTAGTCCAATCAGTCCAACTCTGGTTCCCCGAATGTTGTCCATCGGGCGAGAATAGCGCGACCAAAATATCATGCATACTGTGAGCCTCGCTCGAATTTCTGACCGTTGACTGCAATCCGGTAAACGCAAGGCCGGGCAGCAGCTTAATCGCTATGAAACCAGCCGTGAACGCGCCCATGACCGCAAGCAGCAACAACGGAAACCAGCTGCGGCGCTGAAATGCAACCAATGGTGCCAGCACCGCAAGCGCAATCGTCGTTAACAGTAGTTGATAGACGCCTGCTTCCATCACCATCAGCGCCATCAGCAAACCGCCGACTGCGGCAAAAATCAGCCGGCGCCGCTCCGCGCCAATCCACAGCAACGCAACCGTCCACGGGGCATAAGCGAGCGTCAGGAAATTCCAATCTCCCCATTCATAATACATGTAGAAAGACGCATTGCCAGCGAAGGCACCTGCACAGGCGACTGCCCCAAGCCTGGAGATTCCCAGCACCCGGGCGAGAAAATAAGCGCCGCCGAAAGCCATCGCGGCATGAACGATATTATCAAGGTGCAGCCCAATCGTCGGTCCAAACAGGAGGTTAAAAAGCAGAAATGGAGTGAGGATGGCTGATTGAGGATTGCCGAACAGAGGCATCCCGCCGCATTTGTACGGATTCCAAAGCGGGAATTGATGAAAGTGCGTTATGGTGTACCAAGTGACCCAGCGATACTGAAAGTACATATCCCAATCGAGCCGACCGAAACCGCTCCACACAAATAACCGGGAGAAACGACCAAAAAACCGGTAGAAGAAGCAAAGCGCGAATGCGAGTGAGCCAAGCGCCACCCACGTAATTTCGCGGGTTCGAGAACTAGCCATCGTCGCCCGTAGTCTCATCGCCCCTGTTTCGCCGCTTCGATTTCCCGCCGCTGGCTCGCCCCAAGGTCGTCACCCTTGAGGCGCGGCGTGCCGGTTTCCGGTTGCCGCTTCGGCGGCTGCAACAACTGCTCGATGGCGGGTAACCGCTCGCGCATGTCTTGAAGCACGCCTTCGATTCGCCGCTCGAACTCCCGATTCGCCGCCGTGCCCTCGCGGTCCATTATGTCGATGCGCGCGTCGGTCGCGGAAATCCGCGTATCGTGGGCTGAAATTTCCCTTTTACCCTCCGATTCCAACTAGCCGTATAGACCGAGCGGCCTTCCTCTGCAAGGTTTTAGCCGGTTTTGGTCCACGGTGTTTCCAGCGGCGCCGGGAGGGGCCGGCTTCGCGTCTGGTGGGCACGCAACGCCCGGGAATGCCCCTTTTTCCTAGCGGTTCCGCAGATAGGGCGCGCTACCGCGGACGAGGTTATGCCTGGCACACATACCATCGAGCTTTTCTCGCAGGAGCTTTATCCTGGGTCTAGCGGTCCGACTGGACCGACCGCGCCGACCGGCGCTACCGGCTTGACTGGCCCAACAGGAGCAATACGCGTGACTGGACCGACCGGGGCTACGGGTATAGGAGCAACCGGCCCCATTGGCGCAACTGGACGGCGCCGATGCTGGTCTGGACCCGCGATGGCGACACTTATACGCTTGTCGAGTACAGAGGCATGCTCGAGGGCGCGGGCTATTCTGGGCGCTCCCGATAAGGCCTCGTGCAAGCTATCTCGGGCAAGCTACAATGGATGACAATGGCTAACGGAGTAAGAGTTGCGGTGGTTGGCGCCACCGGAGCGGTCGGACAAACCACGCTCAAGCTGTTGGCGGAACGCAAGTTCCCGGTCAGCGACCTGCGCGCGCTCGCTTCCGAGCGATCAGTCGGCAAGACCGTCCAATTCGACGGCCAATCGATCCCGGTGCGGCGTCTGGAGGCGGACGCCTTCAAGGGCGTCGAGTTCGCGTTTTTCTCGGCGGGCTCGGAGCAGTCGCGAAACTTCGCGCCGGTGGCGGTTAAGGCCGGCGCCGTGGTGATCGACAAGTCCAGCGCCTTCCGTATGGATCCGCAAGTGCCGCTGGTGGTGCCGGAGATCAACGCGCACGCGCTCAAGGGCCACAAGGGAATCGTCGCCTGCCCCAACTGCACCACGATCGTCACGGTGATGCCGCTCAAGCCGCTGCATGATGCGGGGGGGCTGCGGCGCGTGGTTGCGGTCAGCTTCCAGGCCGTGTCGGGCATAGGCGTCAACGGCGTCGAGGAGCTGCGCAGCCAGACCATCGCGTGGACGCGCGGCGAGCCGATCACGCCCCGCTATTTCCTCCATCAGATCGCCTTCAATGTCATCCCGCACATCGACAAATTCGGCGAGGGTGGCTACACCGGCGAGGAAACGAAGTTGGTGCAGGAGTGCCGGAAGATCCTGGAGCTGCCCGAGCTGGCGGTATCGCCGACCACGGTGCGGGTCCCGGTCTTCACTGCGCATTCGATCGCGGTCAACGCCGAGACCCACAAGCCCGTAAGCGCGACCGCCGCGCGCGAGGCATTCGAGCGCTTCCCCGGGCTCAGGGTTTACGACGACCCGGCAAAGAATCGCTACCCGATGCCGGTGCTGGTGCAGGGGCAGGACGACTGCTTCGTCGGCCGCATCCGCGAGGACCTCAGTTGCCCCAATGCGCTCAACTTCTGGGTGGTGGGCGACCAGTTGCGCAAGGGCGCCGCGCTCAACGGCATCCAGATTGCCGAGCACCTCATTGGCTGAGGGCGCAACCGCCTGAAAGTCAGAGGTTTCGGGAGGGATACTCCCAAATCGCCCGGCACCGGCAAGTCCGCCACGCGGTTCGCATCGGCAAGCGCTCGACTGACCGATTGGTCCGTTCGTTGACAACCTTACCGCGGTTGTATAATTAATACACTGTATTAGAGCCTTATCGAGAGCGGCGGAGGGACTGGCCCGATGATGCCGCAGCAACCGGCCCGCAAGGGCGCTGGTGCTAACTCCTGCGAGGTTTCTCCAGTCGGAAACCTTGGGAGATAAGGCGAGAGTTCTTCAAGACCCTCGTCCTTATCCAGGATGAGGGTTTTTTGATCGCCCGATAGCATCGCGCCTGGCCGCGAGCGCCTCGAAAGGCTCGAGCGGGTGCCGATTTGAGAGACAGTGCAATCTTGATCGTCGGAGCGGGCGGCCTGGGAGTGCCGACGGCCTGCGCACTGGCGCGCGCCGGGGTGCTCCGGCTCGGCCTGGTCGATCCCGACCCGGTCGAGCTTTCCAACCTTGCCCGGCAGGTCATCTATCGCAGCGCCGACATCGGCATGCCCAAGGTGCAGGCTGCCGCGCATCATCTGCGCGAGATCCTCCCGCGGCTCGAGCTGAGGACGCATCGCTGCCGACTGGATGAGTCGAACGCGGCCGCGCTGATCGCCGAGTACGACTTTATCGTTGATGCCACCGACAATCCCGCCGCCAAGTTCCTGATCAACGATCGATGCATCGGCGCACTGCGGCCATTCGTCTACGGCGGCGTGCTCGGCCTCAACGGACAGGCCATGACTGTGCTCCCGGGAGAGACCGCATGTCTCAGATGTCTGTTCGAGGAGCCGCCCGATGAGGCTGAGGGCCTAGGCTGCCACGAGGCGGGGATTCTGGGTCCGATCGCCGGCGCGATCGGCCAAGTCGAGGCGCGCGAGGTGATTTCGTTCCTGAGCGGGCGCCGGCCGCAACTGGCGGGAAGGATGCTGATTTATGACGGCGCCGTCGGACGGGTGCGCCTGACGCCCGCGCCGGCACGGCGTGGATGCGGCTGCGGAGCGTGGCGTGAAGCCGCTCCCGCGGCGGCGGCGCGCCGGTCCGCGGCGGCCCGCAATTGAGAGGCAAACCATGAGCTACGTGAACAATCTCAGATGCCGGGAATGCGGCCAGGAATATCCGATCGAGCCGCTGCACGTGTGCGAGACCTGCTTCGGTCCGCTCGAGGTCATCTACGACTACGCGCGGATCAGGGCCACGCTGACCCGCGCGACGATCGAGGCGCGCCCGCGCAACCTCTGGCGCTATCGCGAGCTCTTGCCGGTGGACGGCGAGCCGACGATCGGGTCCCATTCCGGTTTCACGCCGCTGCTGCACGCCGAGCGCCTCGGCGCCGAGCTTGGAGTCCGCAAGCTCTACATCAAGGACGACACCGTTAACCATCCCACACTCTCCTACAAGGACCGGGTGGTCTCGGTCGCCATCACCAAGGCGCGCGAGTTCGGCTTCCACACGGTATCGTGCGCGTCGACCGGGAACCTGGCGACCGCGCTCGCGGCGCACGCTGCGCGCGCCGGGCTGCGCGGCTACATCTTCATGCCCGAGGGGGTGGAGGCCGGCAAGATCGTGGGCTCGACGATCTACGGCTCCCACGTGATCACGATTCGCGGCAACTACGACGACGTCAACCGCCTGTGCAGCGAGATCGCCGACAAGTACGGATGGGCGTTCGTCAATATCAATTTGCGCCCCTACTACACCGAGGGCGCCAAGACCTTCGGCTTCGAGATCGCCGAGCAATTGGGCTGGCGGCTGCCCAACCACGTGGTGGTGCCGACCGCCGGCGGCACGATCCTGCCCAAGGTTGCCAAGGCCTTCCGGGAGTTGCGGGAAGTCGGCCTGATCCGCCACGGCGAGTGCAAGATCCATTGCGCGCAGGCGGCCGGCGCCGCCCCCGTGATCCACGCCCTGCACAAGGGTGTGGACCTGATTACCCCGGTCAAGCCCAACACTATCGCCAAATCGATCGCGATCGGAAATCCCGCCGACGGCTTCTACGTGCTGCGCGCGGTGCGCGATTCCGGCGGATGGGGCGAGGCGGCCGCCGACAATGAGATCATCGACGCGATCAAGCTGCTGGCGCGCACCGAGGGCATCTTCGCCGAGCCCGCCGGCGGCACCACGCTCGCGGTCACGATCAAGCTCATCGAACAAGGCCGCATCAAGCCCGACGAGAGTGTGGTGGTTTCGATCACCGGCAACGGCTATAAAACGCTCGAGGCGGTGGCCGGCGCGATCGATCAGCCCTACGTGATCGACGCGCGGCTCCAGGACTTCGACGCGCTCTACGAGCGGCTCCAGAACGGCAAGCGACAGGCGGCGGGCGCCGCATAGGCATCAGAATCGGGTTAACCACCAACGTCTCAAGGAGGCAGAGCCAGGATCATGCCGATACGGGTTCGCGTTCCCACGCCATTGCGCAAATTCACTGCAGGCAGCAATGAAGTCTCGGCCGGCGGCGACTCGGTGAGGGCCGTCATCGAAGACCTCGAACGGCTCTATCCCGGGATACGCGAGCGGCTGCTCGACGAAAAAGGCGAGCTGCGCCGCTTCGTCAATATCTATCTGAACGGCGAGGACATCCGCTTCCTCGATCAGCTAAACTCCCGAGTCAAGGATGGCGACGATTTCTCCATCGTCCCTGCGATCGCCGGCGGACGTTAGCCCAAAGCCGGTCCCGGTCGCGCGCGCTGAGAGCGTGCTCGACCTGATCGGCAACACTCCGCTGGTCGAGCTCGCCAAGCTCGGCGCCGACATCCTCGAGCCCGGCGTGCGGCTGTTCGCCAAGCTCGAGGGCTTCAACCCGGGCGGCTCGGTCAAGGACCGTCCGGCGCTGTGGATGATCAGGGCGGGGCTCAAAAGCGGCGCGCTCAGGCCCGGCAGGGTGATAATCGACTCGACCTCGGGCAACACCGGCATCGCGCTGGCGATGGTCGGGGCGGTGCTCGGCTATCCGGTCGAGTTGGTGATGGCGGCCAACGCCAGCCGCGAGCGCAAGCGGATCATCGCGGCCTTCGGCGCCAAGCCGATTTACTCGGATCCGCTGGAGAGCTCAGACGGCGCGATCCGGCTCTGCCGCGAGATCATCGCCGAGAACCCCGAGCGCTACTTCAAGCCCGATCAGTACAACAACGAGACCAACTCGCTCGCCCACTTCGAGAGCACCGGCCCCGAGATCTGGGAGCAGACCGGCGGGCGCGTCACCCACTTCGTTGCCGGCATCGGCACCGGCGGCACGGTGATGGGCACCGGACGCTACCTCAAGTCGCGCAACCCGGCGATCCAGGTGATCGCGGTCGAGCCCGACGACCCGCTCCACGGCCTCGAGGGGCTCAAGCACATGGCCTCTTCGATCGTGCCGGGCATCTACCGCGAGCGCGAGTGCGACGCCAAAGTCAACGTCAGCACCGAGGAGGCCTACGAGATGGTCTACGCGCTCGGCCAGCTTGAGGGCATCCTGGTCGGGCAGTCCTCGGGCGCGGCGATGGTTGCGGCGCTCGGGCTGGCGCGCGAGCTGCGCGAAGGATGCGTGGTCACGATCTTCCCCGACCTCGGCGACAAGTACCTATCGACCAATCTGTGGATCGGATGGCAGGCTTGGCACCGCGAGCGGCTGGAGCGACTGCTGGAATAGTCTTCGACGATGGAACGAGTCCACGAGCGCTACTACCTGACCTATCCCCGCGAGCTGATCCGCGAGCCGCTGCTCTATCAATTGGTCAAGAAATTCGACCTGATATTCAACATCCGCGGCGCCAGTGTCTCGGAGGAGATGGGGCTGGTGGCGGTCGAGTTCGAGGGCACCAACGAGCAGATCGAGCGCGCGCTCGCCTGGCTGCGGCAAACCGGCGTCACCGTAGAGCCGATCGAAAAGAACGTCATCGAGTAGTGAGTGGCGGTCCAGGCTCCCTCGCTCCGGGAGCGCCTGGGCCAACGATTGGCTTCGGGCATTGACAGCGTAACCTTGGACTACGCCGCCTGCGGGATCACCATCGAGATGATTCGCGAGACGCCCGGCCGGTCCATCGTTACGCCGTGGATCTGATCCGCGGCCTGCATCGTGCGCTGGTTGTGGGTGATGACGATGAACTGGGAGCGCGCCTTGAGCTCCTTCACCAGCGAGGTGAAGGCCGCCAGGCTGAATTCGTCGAGCGGCGCGTCAACCTCGTCGAGCACGCAAAACGGACTCGGATTGAGCAGGAAGAGCGAGAACACCAGCGCCATCGCGGAGAGCGCCTTCTCCCCGCCCGAGAGCAATCCGATCTCCTTCACCTTCTTGCCCGCCGGCTGGACCATGATATTGACGCCGGCCTCGAGCACGTCGTCGGCTTCCATCAGCTCCAGCCGTGCCTTCCCCCCGCGCATCAGCTTGGGGAACAGCTCGGAGAAGTTTTTCGCCGCGCCCTCGAAGGTCTCGGCGAAGCGCTTGCGCGCCTCGCGATTCAGCTTGGTGATGGTCTGGGTCAGGTCGTGCAGCGCCGCCTTAAGGTCGGCGCGCTCGGCGCCGAGCACGCCGGCGCGTTCTTCGAGCTCCTTGACCTCGCTGTCCGCCGCCAAGTTGACCTCGCCGATCCGCTCCGCACGCGCCCTCAGCTCGGCAAGTCGAACGTCGTCCCGAGCCGCGTCGCGACCGGCAAGCTGTTCGGTCAGCCCGGCGGACACCGACTCGAAGTCGGCGCGGAACTTTTCGGCGAAGCTGCGCGCAAGCTCCTCGCTCATGGTGAGCGCCCGCTCGCGCTTGAGTCCGCATTCCACCTGCTCGGCTTCGATCGCCGCAAAAGATTCGCGCGCCTGCTTCAGCTCCGCGCGGAGCGCTTCGAGCTCTGTCTCCTGCTCTCCGAGCGCTTCAGCCAGGCGCGATGCCTGCGCCTCGAGCTCGGCCTGGCGCTTCTCGGCCTGTTCGTCCTGGCTTGCGAACTTCTTAAGCTCGCCCTCGAACTCGACGCGCTCCGCGCGCGAGCGCTCGAGCGCGAGTTGATTCTCGTCGATCTGCGCCTCGAGACCGGCGGCCTGCTTGCTCAGGTATCGCAGCTCGTTGTCGAGCGCGCTGAGCTCGGCCTTGCGCGCCTCGAACCGTGCGCCCGCCTCGAGCATCGCGGCTCCGCTCTGCTCGCTGCGGGCACGAAGCGTCGTGACCTCCTCGCGAAGCGCGGCCAGCCGTTCCCGCGCCTGCTGCTCCGCCGCCGCCAGCTCGGCGAGCCGCGCGTTGGATGCGGCCGCGGTCTCGGCGATCTCGCCGAGCCGGCGGGTCGCATCGGCGCGATGGGCCTCAGCAAGGGCCGCGTCCTGCTCCGCCCTGGTCAGTGCCGAGCGCCGCGCCGGGAACTCGCGTTCCAACTGGGTCGCGTCGGTGCGCGCCGCGGCGAGCGCGGCCTCGGTCTGCTCGCGCGCCGCGCGGCACTGGCCCAGCCGCTCGCGGATAGTGCGTTCGCTCGCTTCGCCGTGCTCGAGTTCGCGGGCGACCGTATGCGCCCCGCTCGCGCCATTGTCGTCGGCGCCGGTCTCTTCGACGCTGCCGCCGCTTATCGTCCGCCCCGGCATCACCACGTCGCCCTCGCGTGTCACGAACAACGCGCCGTGGCCGTTCAAGTTCGAGGCGGCCAGCGCCGAGGACAAGTCCTCGGCGACCATCACGTGACCGAGCATCACCTCCGCGGCCTGCTCGAAGCCGGGCTCGACGCTGACCATCTCGACCAGCCGGCCGGCGATTCCGGGCGCGGAGATCGCATGGGCGACAGGCGCGACTTCGGGTTCAGGGATAAAGCTCAATCGCCCGCCCTGCTTTTGCTTGAGAATCTCGATCGCGCGAAGCGCGAAATTCGGCGACTCGACGATCACCGCCTCTGCGTCGTCGCCCAAAACGGCGTGAAGCGCGGGCCCCAACTCGGCGGGCGCCTTGATCACGTCGAGCAGGAACGACGGCTCGCTTGCGGGCCGGTCGCCGTTGAGCGACTCGAGCACCGCGCGCAGCCGCTGGCCGGCGCCGTTGCGCGACGGGCTTGCGCCGTTGGTCGTGGATGGCGTGAGCGCGTGACGGAGCGCGGCGATGCGGGCGGTGAGATGCTCGAGCGCGGCGCGCGACTCGATCTCGCCTTCGGCGGCAGCGCGCTGCTCGGCTTCGAGCCGCGCGATGTCGGCGCGGATGGCTTCCAGCGCCGCCTCGGCCGCGCGCAGCTCCTGCTCAGCGCTCGTCCGTTCGGCACCCAGCGCCTGGATCGAGCTTTGGCCGGCGCGGACGCGCTCTTCGAGCTCGGCGCGCTCGCCGCTCAGGTCGCCCAGGCGGCCGCGGATAACCGCCGCCTCGCGGATGATATCCGAGAGCTCGTCCTTGAGCTCTTCGGCGCGGGTCTCGGCAGAGCTCAGCGCCGCGCTCGCGGCATCGTGTTCGCGCTTGAGCGCTTCGAGCTGTAAAACCTCGCCGCCGTCGTCGAGGTTGCGCTCGCGCGCCAATCGGGCGCCCATTTCGGCGCGTGCGGCGCGCGCGGCAACGGCTTTCTGCTCCAGCTCGCTCAGGCGTGCGACGGTGGCCGGCTCGAGCTGGTCGATCGCGGCCATCCGGCGTTCGAAGAACGCGCGGGTGCGTGCGCGCTCCGCGACGCCGGCGCGGAGGTTGTCGAGTTCGCGCAGCGCGCCCGAGACCTCCTCGCGCCGCGCCTGCAGCGCGCCCGAGAGCCGCTCGACCTCGGCCTGCAACTGCGCCGTCCGTTCGCGCGACGAATCGGCGGTCGTCCTCAGCTCCGCTTCGCGCGCGCAATGGCGCTGAAGCTCGCTGCGATGCTCCAGCAGGCGGCGCGCGGCGGTGAGCCGCTCAAGCTCATCCAGCTCCTGGCGGATAAGCCGGTAGGCCTCGGCCTTCTTGGCCTGGCGGCGGGCAAAGTTGAGCTGGCGTTCGATCTCGGAGAGCACGTCGTCCAGGCGCGAGAGGTTTTCCCTGACCCGCTCGAGCTTGCGCTCGCTCATCTCGCGCCGTCCTTTGAACAGCGAGAGTCCCGCAGCCTCCTCGACCAGCGCGCGCAGCTCGGTCGGCTTGGCCTGGATGATTTCCTCGATTCGTCCCTGCTCGATCAGGGCGTAGCCGCGGCTGTGGATCTGCGCGGCCATGAAGAACTCGGTGATGTCCTTCAGGCGGCAGGGAATCTTGTTGATTAGATACTCGGAATCGCCCGAGCGATAGACCCGGCGCGTGACCGCCACCTCGCTGAGCGCGGTGCACGGTTCGGGTAGCGCGCCGTTGCCATCGGCCTCCAGCGTGAGCATCACCTCGGCCATCCCGGCCGCGGGATGCGAATCGTTGCCGGCGTGAATCAGGTCTTCGATGATCTTGCCGCGAAGGCGGGTGGGCGCCTGCTCGCCCAATACCCAACGTATAGCGTCAACGACGTTCGACTTACCGCACCCATTGGGGCCCACCACAGCCGTAATCCCGGGCGCGAAGCTGACTGTCGTCGGATCGAGGAAGGACTTGAAGCCGATTAGCTCGAGACTCTTGAGACGCATAACCCCATCGCCTCCACCACACCGCCGCCTTTTCACCGACACGCTCACTTCGTTCGACCCGGTGGAAGGTTACCAACCGAACCCCGAGCGAAGCGCGCATCACGGCTAAAGAAGCATATCCTATCGCACCCGTCCGGGGTCAATACAGGCCCGCAAAATCACGCAAAAGACAGGACCGGACGCGCCGTGAAGGGCGATCCGGCGTCAGACCCTCAATCCTGGAGCAGCTCGGTATTCCAATAGGCGCTATCGACTGCGGTCAGAAACGGCATCCACTCCCGATAGCGGCGCAGGCTGAACATCTCGGAGCTGAACGGGGTCCACTCGGGCCGGCGCGCCCTTCTCACCAGGCGCATCCCGGCCTCTTCCGGCGTGCGCCCGCCCTTGCGGCGGTTGCAGGCATGGCAGGAGCAGACGATGTTTTCCCAGGTCGAGAGGCCGCCGCGCGAGCGCGGAATCACGTGGTCGAGATTCAGTTCCGTGCGCGCGAAACGCCGCCCGCAATACTGGCAGGTGTTGCCGTCGCGGGCGAAGATGTTGAAGCGCGAGAAGCGCACGTGGCGCTTGGGCACGCGCTCGTAGGCGATCAACAGCAGCACCCGCGGAACGCGGATCGCGCCGCCCACGATTCCTAGCCGCTCGTGATGCAGTCCGATCGACAGGTCGCGCCACGAGTCGAAGTCGAAGGTCCGGTACTGTTCATCCACCGCACGCGCCGCCCCCTGGTAAAGCAGCGCAAAGGCGCGCTTGACCGACGTCACGTGCACAGGCAGATACGACCGGTTCAGCACCAGGACCCTGCTGTTGAGCAAGGCGGAGCCGGCGGGCTGAATCTGAAACGCTGCTACCGCTGCGGCCATCTGGAAAACGAGTATCGGCTGAGATCGATCCTGTCAAGGAGGCCTGATGACCGAAAAGCAAGGCGGCACGGGCTTTTGGCGTTGTGCGCCTTGCGCCCGGGACCCCTGCCCCATATGATGTGGTGAAATCGATGTTTGAGGAGCGGAGGAGAAGATTTTACCGGGCCGCTCAAACCGCCGATTGTATCGTCCTGAATTGACTGACAATCCCTCCCGCCATCGCTCCCCTCATGTTTTCCGTCGCGGCCGGTAGAAAGTCGGGCGAGTGAAGCGCGAAATAGCAATCAACGTCTCGCCGCTCGACGTTCGGCTGGCGGTGTTGGAAGACAATGCGCTGACCGAGTTCTACCTCGAGCGCAACGAGCGCCGCGGCTTGGCCGGCAACATCTATAAGGGACGCGTGACCCGGGTGCTGCCTGGGATGCAGGCGGCGTTCGTGGATATCGGTCTGGAAAAGGCGGGGTTTCTGCACGTCTCGGATTTCCGCGACGATGTCGAGGCTTTCGGTGCCGTGGCTCAGGAGGTCGGCGAAGAAGACCTCGAGAGCGAACCGGTGGGCGGCGCGGAGGCCGAAGAAAAGCCCACCAACACAGAGGGGACAGCGGAGGCCGCGGGAGCCGAGGCGCCTGGCGGGCCGGCGGGCCGCAGGCGCCGGCGCCGCGGTCGCGGGCCGCGCAGCCGCATCCCGATCGAGCAGCAGTTGCGTCCGCACCAGGAGATCATCGTCCAGATCGCCAAGGAGCCGATGGGCAGCAAGGGGGCGCGGCTGACCTCCCAGATCTCGCTCCCCGGCCGCCATCTGGTTTACACGCCGAGCAACAACCGGCTCGGGATATCGCGCCGCATCGAGAGCGCCGAAGAGCGCAGCCGCCTGCGCGCGGCCGTCACTGAGTTGCGCCCGTCCCAGGGCGGATTCATCGTCCGCACCGCTTGCGAAGGCGTGAGAAGCAAGGAAATCCAGCGCGACGTCGCGTTTCTGACCAAGCTTTGGGCCTCGATCGTCAAGAAGAGCGAAACCAGCGCGCCCGCCTCGCTGCTCTACAGCGAGCTCGACTTGCCGCTGCGCGCGGTGCGCGACCTCTTCTCGCCCGAGGTCGACCGGCTATGGTGCGACGACCAGGAGACCTACGGAAGAATCGTTCAGTTCGTGCAGCAGTACATGGGGCGGATGCGCTCGCGGGTTTCGCTCTACGAACAGGACGAGCCGATCTTCGACCATTTCAAGGTCGAGCCGCAGATCGAGCGCGCGCTCGACCGCAAGGTATGGCTCAAGTCAGGCGCCTCCCTGGTGTTCGATCAGGCCGAGGCGCTGACCGCGATCGACGTCAACACCGGCCGCTTCGTCGGCAAGAAGAGCGCGGATGAGACGGTGCTCAAGACCAACCTCGAAGCGGTCGAGGAAGTGGTCAAGCAGCTTCGCCTGCGCAATATCGGCGGGATCATCATCGTGGACTTCATCGACATGGAGCGCGAAGCCGACCGCAAACGAGTCAGCGAGGCGCTTGCCCAGGCGCTCAAGCACGACAAGGCGCGCACCTCGGCGCTGAAAATTTCGGAGCTGGGACTGGTGCAGATGACCCGCAAGCGCACCCGCGAGAGCCTCGAGCAGATGCTCACCGATACGTGCCCGCGATGCCAGGGGCGGCGGGTGGTCAAGTCGGTGCCGACACTGGCCGCCGAGGTATTGCGCGGAATCCATCGCGAGGCCAGCCGCCGCCGCGCCACCGACATGGTGGTAGTACGGCTCAATCCGGAGATCGCGCGCTATCTGTACGACGCCGGGGCGAAGGCCCTGGAAGCGCTCGAGAAGCGCATCGGGGTGAAGATCGTGCTGCGCTCCAAAGAAGGCCTGGAAGCCGGCGCCTTCGAGCTAGCCCAAGCCCCCGCCGCCGCCTAACAACGACGGCGCTGCTTCGTGCTCTCCCCCTAGCAGGTTGCGGAAAAAGCCTTTTTGGGCCCTTTTCGGCCTAAGCAATCACACGCTTTGATGAGCTGATTCATGCCAACGTTACTGACTAGTCAAGTGTTTCCGGAGTTTTTCCGCAACCTGCTAAGTGTTGCGTCCCGTAAGTTCCTTCAAATGATTCAGGCGCAGGAGTTGTACTCGGGGTCGGTGCATGCTCGCAGTCAAACCGAGCTCGCTCTGGTCCGGACAACTTTGCCAAAACCCGGCGCGTGCCCCGCCGCCTCCCGAGGTACGTCATTTCTCAGTGAAGATCTTCCCGGATTTCCCGCAAGATCCTAGGCAGATTGCGCGAAAGTAATGGTTCGAAGTAGGATCGCGCCCCATCCAATTCGAACCTCGCACGGCTTGCGAAAAACTCCTGATAGCGAGTAACCGCAAAATACGGTCGCAGTCGAGGATGGACTGTTCGCCCAGGCCTATCACCCCGCGCCAGGACCACAACGATCTCGGCGTCTGAGCGGACAGCTCTTCGTAATAACGTCCTGATGTGATAGTCGGCAGTCGGTAAAGAATAACCCACGAACACTACCTTCGCGGCTTCCGCTAGCTCCATGTATGCGTTATGCCAGGCAGTGTTGATGTGAGGGTTATCGAACACCTTTACAAAAGTTGGGCTTACAAAGAAACTGCCCAAAATCTCTTCGGTGGAAGCCGACCATTTCTTGTCCTTGGGCATGCATATCGGACAGGCCCGTGGCATTGCATATTCTTCCCACACGCTGTGCTCACCACCAAGCGCAGTAAAAAGGCCTTCACAGTTTGCACAAATGAGCCAATTAGTAGAGCCATGGAGTTTGACGACCTTTAGATTGTAGATACCGCTCGCCTTCTGAAGCAGAGACGGAGTGTGCGGATCGGCAGAATGGAGAGGCTTTGTGTAGCAACAGTAGTCAACATCAGCCTTCCTGAGACCACCTGTCCGACGAAGACACCAATAGATGGTATCCTCAAGCATACAATCCCAATTGATCACGATAATCGCGAACGGGTCCGCTCGCTTGCCGGCTGAGATGCGTCGGCGGAGCCAGTACGCGGCGAGCCGTCGATAGAATTCGGCTGTATCGTCGCTTCTACTAGAATATGTTTCCGTGGCTCGATGAAACAGGAAGAGAATGGCCCGTTGCAGATCACTTCGAAGCCTGTCGAGATGATCCCATGAATACCCTTTGCAGCTCTGCCGCCTCGCTATCGTCTGATCAAGCAGCGTGAAGACATCCTCAAGGGCAGGAACAGAGGGACCGGGAAATATATGGTCCAAGAACTCTTTCACGGCTTCCCTGGCCGTCTCGAAGTCTGTGTAATAGACAGGCGCATCGACCATTAAGGGGAACTCGATGGTCGAGATCGCGGGCAGTATCTCCGCTTGTAACGGGAAACCTGCGTCTCGCGCAAATCCGGCTCCCAAGATATAGACCGTCTTCGGTGTTGCCGCGTGGTGGCTTTTACGTACCATTACTGACCGCTGGACAGAACCGATCTCCAGGTGGTGCAGTGGGCTGCCTCAGGCCCTACAACTCTTTCAAGGCGCGCTGCAGCTTTGAGTTCATCCAGAATCACGTTCTTCGTCGCGCGGCTGCCGAACTCGGTCTTCTTGCACCACATAAAGTGACTGACACAGCGTTCCTTAGCCTCGCGAGTGGGATACTCCGTAACGATGGGTTGAGCTTTTCGCGTAAAACTAACGGGCTGGCTTTCTCCGTATGCCGCAAAATCCCTTTCCGGGTTCCCTTTTATTAGAGTCTTACACTGCGCACAGGCACAAACAGCCTTGAAATATGAATCCCGGTCTCTGAAACCGCCCAGTTCGCGAACTGCTCTAACGGCGTCGCGAAACTTCAGTCGGCTATGTAGTACGGGCACATAAAACTTTGCGATGGGAAGTCCTCCCCCGACAGGAAGCACGTCTCGATCCTCCCCATACTCCAGTCCATGAACCACGCCTGCCAACCTCTTGACCGTTCCGCTCTGCTTCAGCGCAAAAGAAAAGTAGCTCCCATACAGATTTACGACCTCGGCAGTCTCCCCCAATTCTCTTAGGAGGCTTACAAATGCAGCCAACTCCTCTTCCCCGGCGGTAAATTCAGAGAAGGCGCTCACCCACACTAGGAAGAGCTCTGGAGTTGTTTGACGATACGCTCTGACGACCTTGTCTCTCATTATCGAACTCGACAGGAATTCACGTGCTAGGACAATTTGAACCGCCAACCCAACGTCGTGGGAGTCGGCGTACTCGCGGGCGAGCCGTGCGAATTCCACATTGTGATTCAACCATTCTGGCAACAAGTTTGGCGCGAGATAGAAGTACGGAGCTACCACGACACGGGGGCGAAGGCTGTTAGCGAAGGCGGCCAGCTTACCTTTGATCGTGAGGTATTCGTAATATTTTGCAGCGTCCGAATACTCCAGTTGATTCTGTACGACGTTCATCTGGAAATTTAGGACACGCTCGCAGAAGCCGCGGCGCGTCGAGTCGTTCGCGAAGTCTTTCGACGAGACCGGACGGCGCTGATTCAGGACCCTATCTTCAGCTGGATCGCCGTAGGCCTTGAGGAGTGTTCTAATTGAACGCTTGATTTCCCCAGCAGTCGTCTCTCCCTGAGATTCGAGGTAACTGGTGTTGTGCTGGAACGCATGGGTCTGAGGGTCAACGAAAAATGGTTTGCCTTTGAGTCTTTGGGCAATAAGAGAGGCGATTGCTGCTGGCGCGTGGCCGATAATGGTCGCGTTAAGGGCGAGATATTCATAGGAGGAAAGATACTGCCCGAGCAGGAATTTTTGGTCTGCTGGAGTGCCGTACCGGACACCATGCACGCCAAGGAGAGGTTTTGTCATTCCTGACACCGGGCTCTAAGTATATAGTTTTGGACGCTACGTCTAGCCACTGACCATTTCTCCGTGGAGCGTTTCGCGGCTACGATTTTCTGAAACGGCCAGGCGCCCGATTCTCGGTAAAATGCCAAACCGACGCCTGATTGGGTCAGCTCAGCCAGCATAGTGCCGGAGACTGCCCTCCGAGGCATGCAGATATAGGCGAAATCAGCGGCTAGTTTATGGTCTCGCGCCTGGAGAATGGCCCTACGCCAGTCACGAAGCTTGAATTCTACGGTGATGAGAGCACGTCCCGTAATATAGGCTAGGTCGACGCAGCGACCAAGTAGAGGAACGTTACAGCAAACAGTCACCGATCTTCTGGAAAGGATTCTCCTAAAGGAATCCGCTACAATCTCGCATTCGGTGACGCTCATGGTGCCTGCAGATCGAAGCCCTATTGTTGCGAGAGAATATCATCTCTGATTTTTGAATTCGTGGTCATTGCCGGGTACTTCTTATAGACATAGCGCAAGAGAGAGCGAAGAGTCGCGGCGGAGCATCGCGCCTTTAGTTCGTCCAAGGCTTCTTGTTGCTCCTTTGTGAGTTTCCCAGCGCGGCCCTCCTTTACGAAGGACGCCCCAATGTCCGTCAAGGAAAACTCGTCTTCAGTGCCGGCGAACCCGGAATCGGACGACGAATCAGCGCCCGCTTGCCAATATTGATATTCCAGGGTTTCTTCGGGAAGGACTTGGCCTCCGGTCACCGGCTTAGCAGACACAAATCCCAAGTCCACCAAGAATTCGAGATCGGCGAAAACATCGGGGGAGAACGGACCGTAGTCATACGCGGTGAAGTCAGGGAGGGCTTTTTTGTCAATTACTTGAGACAGTTTGAAGCGGGGCATCAGTTCCTTCTTAAACAGAAACACCATCTTCATTAGTCGGGTGCGACCGCGAATCGGTTCACATTGACGGGCGTTCTTTCCTTTCGCGTAGAGGAGAAGCATTAGCAGATCCTTCAAACTTGTAGCCTTGGACACGACTACAATCACCTCAACTTCGCAGATTCACTGGGCGACGGGCATGGGCGCTCTCAACCGGGATTTCCATTTTGAATCGTGATTCGGACTAGCACGAACACAGGCGGCTTGCAAACGCGAAGTCCGAGGTGCGTTTTGAGTGCAAGGCGCTTTCCACGGCGCCGCAACGGACCAGGTCTGCCTCCCGTTGGCATAAAACACCCGGAACTCACGCTTTTCCAACCGAGCTTTCAGACACTTATCCCTTTCCCTCCCTATCTCGTCACCGAAATCTGCTCCGCTCTGCGGGCCGCCTATCCCGCTGGCACTGCCAGCATCGCGATCCTGAGCAGCATACCGGCAAACTCCCGCCGGGTCAGATGCCCCTTGGCCAACAGCAACCAGTAGTAGCGCGCATGTTTGATGAGCCGTCCGCCGCTCTTTGCCAGCCGTTGCTGCAAGCTGGTCAGCGACCAGGTGGCGACCCGCGCCGGCAGCGCCAGCCGCCGCCACAGATTGCCGAGATTATAGGCGATCACGCTCAGCCACAGCCGCACCTGGTTGGTCCGGAAGCGATGGCAGCTGAGCCGTGTCATCGCAACCGTCTACCTGCCCGCTAAACCGGCTCGGTCGAAACCGCCGCTGCGATCTGGGCGGCGCCGCGGACTTGGCCGAAGTTGACCTTCGACAAGTCAAACTCCTCGAGCGCCTTCGAGAGCTGCGAGAGCGCGGTCTTGTAGCTGGGTATGTTCTTGCGTGCGCGGGTCAGCGGATTACATCGCGCGACGATGAAGTTCTTCAAGTAGGGATGGATCAGGCCGCGCTTCTTTCCGCGCACTACCAGGTCGTTGACAATGCCGTCGGCGTGTTTCAGTTGCGCGGCACGCTCCTCGCGCTCCTCCGTCGCCTCGCGCATCGGGCGCGACATGAAGGCGTCCACGCGGCTTAACAGCAGCGAGTACGCGCCGCCCGAAAAACGCGGCTCCTTCTCGTACAGCAGGCCGAGCGTGATGAAGTGCGCGCGCTCGAACTCGAAGGCGAAGTCCTTTTCCGCGGCGCGCGGATGATCCCCAAGGCGCCCGCGATACATCCTGATCACCTCGAGCGACTTGTCGCGCAGGTTGTGGGTCTTCTCGGTATTGAGCGCCAGGATCTGGTAGGCGACCTCCGGTTCGGGAATCATGATCGCCGGGATGGTCTTGGCGCCGAGCTTGGCGGCGGCGGCGCGGCGATGGTTGCCGTTGGGGGTCCAGTACTCGCCGCCGACTCTGACCACGACGATCGGCTCGGTATAGCGGTCCAAACGCTTCATCACGTCGATGAGCCGCTTCGTGTGCGCGGGTGAGAGGTCGCGCTGAAACGGCGTCGGCTTGACCATCGCGATCGGCAGCATCGCAAACAGATGCCAATTGCGGCCGATCGGTTCCTGGAAGGCGGCGAGCGCGCCGCCGCCGTCGGCCTCGACCGCCCGGGCCAGTTCCGCGATGGCGCCCGGCGGCTTGGCCCCGGCTGGAAAGACTGGAAGCTCCGCCATGCTACGCTCTTGTAGTGCATCCGCGCGGCGGCGTCCAAGCGGCCGCGCGGCGAGCTTTCATGCGGGAAAGGAACCGGCACCGGGGCCGGCGCTACGCAATTCGATTGTGATGCGAAAGATTTGCCCGCTCATCGCGCTCGCGGCCCTCGCGATCCTTTGGACGACCGCCGCAGCCGCGCCCAAAGGAACCGGCACGGAGGCCGGCGCTACGGGCGTATCGAAGCTGGGCCGGAGCTGGCAGCCGCTGATTATCAAGGGCGCCAAACTCAAGCCGCTGGTGGGCGCGCGGATCGCGAGCTTCGAAGTGCTCGCCATCCGCGCCGGGCGCCTCGCGCCGATTCCATTCCAGGTTGACGAGGTCCTGCCCGACGGCCGCTATGCGCTGCCCTCGGGGCCGGAGCCGCTGGCCGACGACTCGCCCGGAATCCTCGATGACGACGACGAGATGGTGATGATGATCTCAGACCTCGGTGAGCGGGCGACGGACACGGCAACACTTCCGCCGGGCGCGGTCGAGATCGCGATGATCGACCCGCTCAGCGGCGAGCGACGCTACGCCTACGCCGCCGCGGTGGCGAAGCCCGAGTTGAGCCCGGTGGACTATGTTGACTACGACGATGCCAAGCATCAGGTGGAGAGCGACCACTATCGGCTCGGTTTCACCAACGAGCTGCCGACCGATTATGCGCCGCAGAGCCGCAAGCACGAGGGCCGTCCCAATCTGATCGATCGCATCAAGGTGCGCGCCAGCGCGAAGATCCTGGCCGGTCTGATCCCCTTTCACCTCACCGAGGGCGACATCCGAAACCGCGAGCTGGCCTATCGCGACGGCCCGGTGCGCGTGGTGCGGCGCCTGAGTCACTCGGTTCGCCTGCTGCTGGGAATCCGTTCGCCGCAGGTCGCGAGCGACGACTTCTTTTACCGCGATTTCATCGAGAACCCGTTTCACGTCAGGCTGCCGTGGGTTCCGCGCCTGCTGTTCGGCGATATCGTGGTGCAGATTTACCTCGACTTCATCGACCTGCACGGCTTTCGCATGGTGTGGTCGGGGATGAAAGACGGCGGAATCGAAATCGGCGACCAGCGCTCGCAAGCAACCGTGATCGACGATCCGCCGCCGGTCGATTGGATCGGGTTCATCGGCGGCGGACGCGTGATGGTGCACACGCTAACGCCGACACCCGACCTCAGGGTTATCCAGCGGCGGCTCTACTACCATGACGACCTTACGCCGCGTCCGCCCGAGAATTACCCGGGCGAGCATCCCGGAGTCGGCTACACGATGACCGGATGGGAGAATCTCTCGCGTGGCGAGCACATCTACAACTCCATCCTGCTGAGCGCGCCCGAGGGCTTCAACCCCGGCGACGTGTTGCGGGAGCTTTCCGTCGCGCCGATGGTCGAAGTGCATCCGGTGGCGGCGCGATGACGAGGCGTTCGAGCTTCATCGCTCAGCCTGCGCTATTCACCGCGCGCTGCTCGATGTCCGGGCGATGGGTGGCGAGCATGCGCTCGGTCTCGCGCCGCACGAAGGCCGGGTCGAAGGTGACGATCAACACCGGCAGGATCGTCATCGCGCCCAGCATCGATACGAACATCCAGACCGCGAGCAACAGCCCCATCTCGGCGTCGAAGCGGATGCTCGACCAGTACCAGAACAGCACCGAGGCGACCAGGGTGAGCGCCGTGAAGGTGACCGCCTTGCCCGTGGTCACCAGCGCCCGGTAGGTCGCATCGCGGAGCTCGTTGCCGAGTGCGAGTTCCTCGATGATCCGGCTCGCGACGTAGATCGCGTAGTCGATGCCGAAACCGACGCCCACCGTCACGACCGGCAGCGTGTTGATGTTGATACCGATATCGTGGGCGGCCATGTAGGCATTGATCGCGGCATTAGCCAGCGCCAGCGGGAAGAGCAGGTAGAGTCCGGCCATGAAGGAGCGGTAGGTGACCAGCACGATAATATAGATGGTCGCGAAGGCGAGCACGTTGAGCATCAAGTCGTTGTCGATAATCTCCTGGTTGGCCGCCGCCAGCTCGCCGATAATTCCCGCCGCCATCTCGAATCTCACGCCGGGCACCTGGTGCTCGGGCCGGGAGAAGAAGTCCTTGGTACGCATCGCGATGCGCTGGACGTTCTCGCCCGAGCGGTCCTTGCAATACACGGTCACCTGGGTCGCCTCGCGGCGCGGGGTAATGATATAAGCGGTCGAGAGCGGCGAGGCGCCCGCCAGCAGCCCGCCCAGCAACTGCCCGGTCGCGATCCTCGAGGTTGGCAGCACGTTCCACTTGGGCTGGAACTCGCGCAGCGCCGAACCGGAGTTGGCCATCAGGTCGGCGACTGAAAAGGCACGCCCGACGCCCGGGTCGCGTTCCATGTAGCGCTCGTAAGCGTCCATCACGTGAAACAGCTTGGGATTGTCGAGCACGCGCTGGCTGGCCAGCTCGCAAACCACCACGAACTGTTCGATCGCGCCGAATTCGTCCTGAATCTTCGCCATCGCGCGGTTGTATGGCGCGTCGGGCCACAGGATCGGCGTCTCGGACTCGGGATCCCCGACTTTGAGTCCCTGCCAGAAGAACGCGCACACGCCGATCGCGATCGCGGTCAAGGCCAGCGTCGCACCCCGCCCGGCGCGGGTCAGCATCGCGCCGGCCAGCGTCTCGAGCAGCCGCTTGAAGAGGCCGCGCTCGCGCAGCTCGATTACCTCGATGCGGGGGGCTCCAGGTAGTAATAGACGATCGGGTTGAGCAGCAGCTCGCTGACGATAATCGCCGCGATCCAGAAACTGGCGCCGATCGCAAGCTTCTGCAGAAACAACACCGGCACCAGCAGGATCACCAGCACGCCGAAAGCGTCGGTCAGGATGCCCGATAGCGACGGCACGAACATCTCCGAGAACGCCGACAGGATCGCCTGCTCCTGGTCGCGCAGCCGGTAGTACTCCTCGTAATAGCGGTCGTGCATCTGCACCGAGTGGCTCACCGCGCGCGCGGTGATGAGGAACGGGATGACCAGCACCAGTGGGTCGAGCGCGAACCCCATCAGGCGGATGAACCCCAGGCCCCAGACTGCGCAGATCACACCCGAGATGGTCGGACGGAGCGCGCCGCGCCAGTCGTGAAAGTACAGATACAGCAGCACCCATACCGCCAGCACCGTGATGAGAAAGATCCGGAACACCTGCGGCGTGTAGCGGTAAACCCATCCGTACAGGATCGGCTGGCCGCCGACGTAGATGCTCACCGTGGGGTCGCGCTCGGGAAGGACCACGACGCGGTAGATATCGTCGAAGATGCGCCGGTAATCGAGACGCGATTCGAGGAAGCTGGCCTCGATCAGCGCGGCGCGATCGTCCAGCGAGACAAAGCGCCCGAACACCACGCCCGGGTTCTTGTGGACGTTGCTGCGGATCTCGTCGGCTTGCCGCTGCGATGTCGGCGCAGCGCCGCCCGGCATGATCGGCACGTTCAAGATCACACCGCCGGCCAGCGGCCGGAAGTAGCTGGTGTTGGACATCGAGCGCACCGAACCGTGCTGGATTCCGTAGACCAGGTCCGCCTGGCCGGTCATGCGGGCGATCTTGCCCAGGATCTCGGGCGTGAAGATCGTTCCGCGGCGCGCCTCGATCATGATCGAAACATTGTTGACACTGCCGAAATAGCGGTCGTAGCGATGCGCAACCTTGATGAAAGGATGGTCTTGCGGCAGCAGGTCGCCAAAGCTGGTCACCAGCCGGGTGTGGGCGGCAAAGTAGCCGAAGAACGCCGTCAGGCAAGCGACCCACAGCAGCACCAGGTAGCGCCGTCGAAGAATCCATTCCCCGAACCGGTACCAGACCATCGTGCCTCCTGCCTCGGGCTAAGACAGACCCGCTTAGCCCTGGCAAAACCGCCACGACCGGCCGCCGTCGCTGGTGTAGAGCACCGTGCCGTAACCGACGATCCAGCCGTGCTGGTTGTCGAAGAAACGGAGCTGGCTCAACGGAAGCGGCAGCGCCGGGACGTTCTGATCGTGCGCCCAGGTACCGTCCGGTTCGCGCTTAAGGACGGTGCCGGTCAGCCCGGCCGCCATCCCGCCCTGCGCGCCGAGAAGCTGAATCGTGAACAGCGGGTCGCGCGCAGGGATCTGCGGCGCACCCGGTATCAAGCCGGCCGGCGGCGCGCCGGGTCTGGGCGATTGATGCATGAAGGTCCAGGTCTTGCCGCCGTCACCGGTCTCGATCACCCATCCCTCGAGTCCGCACGCGGCACCCCGGTTCTTGTCGCGAAACGAAACCGCGAACATCGTCGGCAGCAAATAGTCCGCCAGCCGCGGGTCGTCATTGGGGCTAAGCGACCGCTTCCACTGTTTGACCAGCGACTGCTGCTGCTCCTTCCAGCTTCGCCCGCCGTTGTCGGTTTTCCAGATGCGTCCGAATTCGCCGACCACCCATCCCTTCCGATCGTTGATAAAGTCCACGCCGTAGAGCACCGGGTCCTGGTAGGGTAGCGCGTAATCGCGCAGCTCGTGCGCAAAGATGTGCTCGAGCTGGCGCTTGAAGAAGCTCTCGCCGCCGTTGCTCGTGCTCAGGACCAGCGAGCTATCGCCGACCAGATAGCCGTGCAGGCGGTCGGGAAACGAGAGCGCAAAAATAGACAGTTTGGTCCGTGAGTTGAGCCGCTCCCAGGTCCTGCCCCCGTCACGCGTGCGCATCACCAGCCCGTCCTGGCCGCAGAGATAGCCGTTCTCGCCGTCCACCATCTGGATTCCGAACACGGCGAGATCGGTGCGGATATCGATGCGTCTGAAGTGCCGGCCGCCGGCCTCGGCGAGGATCACTTTGCCGCGGGTACCGACGATCAGGGCGCGCTCTGGGCTCGTGGGCCAGACATCGAAGAAGTCGTCGCTGGTGGTGATATTGCGCTCAGGCAGCGGTGGCATCCCGACCTTGCGATGGCATCCGGCCGCGGCGATCAGCGCGAGCGCCGCGGCCAGGGGCACGACCAGGAGCCGGGAGGGGGCAATTCGGTTCATTTCGCGGGCCCGAGCGGAAAGTTCGCCTAATCCTGTGGCAAAATCCTGTGGCAAACGACCCGCAATCGCAAGCGCGAATCTGCAAGCCGCATCCTGAATTCTAACGGCGCCCGCCGCTCCGGCGGAAGCCTTTGTTAAGCGTCGCGCCGCGCTTGTGCGTAGCGAGGCATGCGACGCGGGTCGTGACGCGCCAAGAGAGTCCAGACCGGGCGGGACGCCCGGCGCCACTACAGATTCAGTCGTTCCTGTTGCTGAAGTGGCGGCGGGCGTCTCGCCCGCTTTGTGCTTCCACCCATTTTCGCTGCCGGAATTGAAACGGTTCATGTGCCACGTTGATTTAGTCCAGGTCAGCGAGCAGCAGGCCGGTCAGGTACTCGCCCTCGACGTGCCCGAGCAGCACGGGATGGTCCGCGCCGGCGCCGAGATGGGCGAGTATCCGCAATTTGCGTCCGGCGATCTGCTGCGCTCGCCGCACCGCGCGCACGAAGTCGTCGGCGCGGAAATGAACCGAGCAACTGAAGGTCATCAGCCGGCCACCCGGCGCGAGCGCGGCTATCGCGAGCGCGTTCAGCTCGGTATAGAGGTGTTCGCCGCGGACCCGGTCCTTGCGGCTTCGAGCCAGCGGCGGCGGGTCCAGGACAATCAGATCGAATTTCTCATGGCAGCCGGCGAGATATTTTCCGGCCTCGTCGTGTATCAGCTCGATCGCGTCGGGCGCGCAGCCGTTGAGCTGGAGGTTGCGCCGCGCCCATGAAAGCGCGCGCGCTGAAGTATCGACTCCCACCACGCGGCTCGCGCCGGCCTCGAGCGCCGCGAGCGCGAATCCCCCCGCGTAACAGCACGCATCCAGCACCCGCGCGCCGGCGGCCATCTCGGCCAGGCGGGCGCGATTCTCGCGCTGGTCGAGGAAGCAGCCGGTCTTCTGCCCCCGCTGCGGCGAGACCACGAGCCTGATCCCGTTTTCGCGCACGATCACTTCTTCAGTCGCGACACCCTCCAGCACCTCGATGCGGTCTTCGAGCGCCTCCTGCTTTCTCACCGCACCTTGGCTGCGCTCGATTATCGCGCGCGGAGCCGGCATCTGCCTGAGATTCGCGACGACCGCCTCGCGCATCCGCTCCGCTCCCGCAGTCAGAAGCTGGAGTACGACTACGTCGGCGTAGCGATCGATCACGACTCCGGAGAGACCGTCGCCGTCGCCGTTGACAAGCCGGTAGCAGTCGGTATCGGAGCGAATCAGGCGGCGGCGCAACTCCAGTGCGCGGCCGATTCGATGCGCGACGATTTCCGCCGGCTTGATCCGCTCGCCCCACGCCAGCATCCGGATCGCGATCGTGGTGGCGGGATTGCAGTAGCCGTAGCCGACCGGCGCGCCCGACGCGTCGATCACCTCGACCATCGCGCCGGGCTCGATGCCGGCCGGTTCGATGCGCTCGATCGCATGCGAGAAGATCCAGGGATTCCCGCCGCGCACCGGGCCGTCGCGCCCGGTCTTGAGGATCGCCCGGGAGATTGTCGCCATCGGAATAAAGCTGTTGCCTACTTCCAGTCGCTTTCGCCGGCGCGGATGAAGCGGCCGCTTCGCCCGCCGCGCTTCTCGACCAGGCGTACCGCTTCGATCGTCATCGCGCGGTCGATCGCCTTGGCCATGTCGTAGATGGTCAGCGCCGCCGCAGTTACCGCGACCAGCGCCTCCATCTCGACGCCGGTGCGGGCGCTGGTCGCGGCGCGGGCCTGGATTTCAAGCCTTGAGTGCGCGCGGTCGGGACGCACATCCACCTCGACGACTTCCAGCGGTATCTGATGGCAGAGCGGGATCAGCTCGTGCGTGCGCTTGGCCGCCATCGTGCCGGCGATTCGCGCGGCGGCGAGCGCCTCGCCCTTCTTGAGTCTTCCGCCGAGGATCGCCGCCAGCGTCGCCGGCGCCATCCTGACTGCGCCGCGGGCGAGCGCCTCGCGCCGGGTGACGGGTTTCTCGCCTACGTCGACCATCCGCACCTGCCCGCGCTCGTCCAGGTGAGTGAGTGCGCGGGCGCGTGCGCGAGGGCTTGCGAGGCGCGCGGAATCTGTCTTCTTGCGTGGCATCGCAGCAGCGGCTAGAGCTTACGTTGACCGCCCGCAACGATACAATGAAGCTTAAGGGCGTGACTTTTCGTCCATCCCTTTCCGGACGCGTCAGAGGCAGGTCGAATCCAAGAAAAAGGACCGGCACGGAGGCCGGCGCTACATGGCAGATGAAGTCAACCGCCTGATGATTCTCGGCTCCGGCCCTGCCGGACTTACCGCCGCGCTCTACGCCGGGCGAGCCAATCTGAATCCGATACTGGTCGAGGGCGTTCAGCCCGGCGGGCAGCTTACGATTACCACCGAGGTCGAGAACTACCCGGGTTTCGAGCACGGCATCCAGGGCCCCGAGATGATGGAAGTGTTTCGCCGGCAGGCGGGCCGCTTCGGCACGCGCTTTATCAGCGGTGAGGCCAGCCGGGCCGAACTGCGCAAGCGGCCCTTCGAGATCACGATTGACGGGAAGTCGATCAAGGCGCAGGCGCTGATCATTTCGACCGGCGCGTCCGCCCAGCTTCTGGGTATCGAGTCCGAGAAGCGCCTGATGGGCTACGGGGTGAGCGCGTGCGCGACCTGCGATGGCTTCTTCTTCAAGGACAAGGAGGCGATCGTGGTCGGCGGCGGCGACACCGCGATTGAAGAGGCGACCTTCCTGACCAAGTTCTGCTCCAAGGTGACGATCGTACATCGCCGCGATTCGCTGCGCGCATCCAAGATCATGCAGGAGCGCGCGCGCCGCAATCCGAAGATCGCGTTCATCTGGGACTCGATCGTCGAGGAAATCCACGGAGAGCCCAAGACCGGCGTAAGCGGCGTGCGGCTCAAGAACCTCAAGGCCGCATCGACCACCGAGTTTCGCACCGACGCAGTGTTCATGGCGATCGGCCACAAACCCAACACCGATCTCTTCCGCGGACAGCTCGAACTGGACGAACTGGGCTACCTCAAGGTCAAGCCCGGCTCGACCCGAACCAATATCGACGGCGCGTTCGCCGCCGGCAACGTCGCCGACCGGGTCTATCGCCAAGCGGTGACCGCGGCGGGCACCGGATGCATGGCGGCGCTCGACGCCGAGCGCTGGCTCGAAGCGCAAGGCGAGTAGCAACGGGCGTGCGCGTAGCGCGTGCCTTATCCGGGACTCCCTGGACGGCGCAGCTTGGCTCCCATGGCGCGGCGCAGCCATGTTGGAAGCGCCCGGTCCCGGTAGATTACGTCCTGGCGGTGCGACTCAAACACTCTCTTCATTGGATGTGTGGCGGAAGAGTTGTCCAGGACCAGAACGACGTCTGCAATCTCATGGGCGACCGGTAAATTCGCCAGGCTTCTTCCGTACCGCCTACGGACCTCGGCGGGTGGCACGTCATGACCGCCTTGAAGCCGCCGTCGCTTTACTCGTTGTATTGCCAGTCGTGGGCTGCGGAGACCGATGAAGACAACCCCAACACCCCAATCTCTCGACTTCGCCAGGCGCAAGATCTTGAGATGCAGGCGACCCGAGAGGGTCGTTTCGATGGCGAAGGTTCGGCGTTTCGCCAGTAAATCGCGCATTCGGCGTAGCGCGATTCGACCGGCCTCCAGCTTAACCTTGTCTGGCGCTCCGGGAGACAGTTCCTGCGCAATCAGGTCCGGCCTTACGATTTCCCGTACGTTCGGGGCGAGGTTGTTCTCGGCGTAAGTGCTCTTGCCGGTTCCGTTAGGGCCGGCGATGAGCCACAGCCAGGGCGGATCGCTCATCCGCGCCGCAGCTCTCTGAAGGTGATCTCCTCGCCGTCTTCTCCGAGGCACATCTCGAAGCGCCGCCCGTCCGGAGTTTCCTTGACCACGCGATGCCGGGCGTCGAGGGAGTAAATGGGTGCCAGAGTCTCGACGGCTCTGCGTCCCGCTTCCTCAACGCGTTGTCCAAACTCCAGCAGGGCGTCTCGATCGTCGAGTTGCCTCGCCGACCAGTCGATGTAAGGGAAGACCCTCGGCTGCCTGCCGACATCGAACAAAATGTCCAGTGAGGTGATGATCGACACCACTCCCAGCCTAGGCTCCTTGGCCCGGCACTCGCGCAACCAGGGGTTGAGTTCTTCAAGCACCTTTCGCCGGTTGACGCCGCCGACCGGCGTGTCGTCATTGATCAGAAGGTCATAGCGCGAGGCGGGCGTGAAGCGATGAAACCTGGCCAGTTTCCTTTCGATTGCGGCGCGGATGTAGCAGCAGAACTCCTTGTCGGCCTGGTCGCCAGCCCAGCCCGAAAAGGACAGGAGAAAACTAACGGGCTCGGCATCTCGGCCTGACGCCGCCGCTTCAGCGCGGCGCCGCGCATACTCTCTGTCGGCCTTTGTTGCTTCTCGCTGAAGCCACTGCGCGGTCGCCCTCGTCACCTCAAGTCCGGTTGTCTCGCCAGAACGCCAATGCAGCATGAAGTCCGGCGATTGCTTGGGTTCGGCGTGTTCGACCCTCAGGGGGTACTCGAGCCGATCATTTTCGGCCAGGGCGAGCAGATAGAGCCCAAGGGAGAACTGCTCATAGTGATGGTGCTTGCGACCCGCGGTTCGCCCAGGCACCGAGCGAACCTCTCCCCAGAAGCTCTCGACGTCTTTCTTGCAGCGGAACTCCCACCGGCCTCGTATTCGTTCCACAGCAGCCCAGTGTAGCACACCAAGAAATGCGGCGTATTTGTGCTCGCAAAATAGGTCGTTGGCGATTTGCTCATCTCGTGTGCTAACAACCCGGCCATGGCAGCATTGACCTTCCCGAAAGGGTTTCTCTGGGGCACCGCGACCGCGTCTTATCAGGTCGAGGGCGCATGGAACGAGGACGGCAAGGGCGAGTCGATCTGGGACCGCTTCTGCCACACACCCGGCAAGATCAAGAACGGCGACACCGGCGACGTGGCCTGCGATTTCTACCATCGCTATCGCGAGGATATCGCGACGATGGCGGACCTGGGGATGACGGCCTCGCGCTTTTCGATCTCGTGGCCGCGCATACTCCCGCAGGGGCGCGGCGCGGTCAATCAGAAGGGACTCGACTTCTACAGCCGCGTCGTAGACGAACTCTTACGCCGCAACATCAAGCCCTTCGCGACGCTGTTCCATTGGGACCTGCCGCAGACGCTCGCGGACGCCGGCGGATGGGCCAATCGCGATACCGCTCTGCACTTTCGCGATTACGTGCGCGTGGTCGCCGACCATCTCGGCGACCGGGTCAAGCACTGGATGGTGCTCAACGAGCCGTGGGTGTTCACGATCCTCGGGTACTTGGTGGGGATGCACGCGCCGGGGCTGCACGATCCGGCGGCGGCGCTGCGCGCCACGCACGTCGTGAACCTGGCCCAGGGACTCGGCGTGCGCGCGATTCGCTCGAGCCGCCACAAGCCCGAGGCGGTCGGCGCCGCGTTCAACATGGCGCCGGTCCATCCGCAGAATCCGGACTCGAAGGAGGATTGCGAAGCGGCCGAGCGATGGCATCGCTTCTTCAACCTCTGGTTCCTGGAACCGGCGACCAACGGGCGCTATCCCGAGGTCTACGCCAGCGGCAGCCTGGAGGACCGGCTCGACATCCGGCCCGGCGATCTCGACACGGTCAAGGCGCCGCTCGATTTCGTCGGGATCAACCTCTATACGCGCGCGGTGGTGGCGGCGGATCCGAGCGACCCGTACCTGGGACTCAAGCAGGTGCATCCGGAGGCGAAGGAGTTCACGGACTTCGGATGGGAGGTATATCCGAAGGCGCTCTCCGAGATGATCCTGCGGGTCACCCGCGATTACGGACGGCCGCCGATCTACGTCACGGAGAACGGATGCTCCTACGGGGACGCGCCCGGGCCCGACGGCGAAGTGCGCGACGAGCGGCGCGTGCGGTTCATCCGGCGCTATATCGCGGAAGTCGCGCGCGCGATCCACAGCGGCGCCGACGTGCGCGGCTACTTCCACTGGTGCTTTACGGACAACTTCGAATGGGCCGAGGGGTACGCGCAGCGCTTCGGGATCGTGTACTGCGACTTCAAGACGCTCGCGCGCGTCGTGAAGCAGAGTGGGCGATGGTACTCGCAGCTCGCGCGCTCCAACGCGCTCGACTTCGACCCGGGCGAGTAGCGCGGGCCTTGGTCGCGCTCCGGACGGTTCACCGGCGTGATCGGCGATAACGACACTCCGTTCCGGCTGATTGCCGCGGCGGAACTCGTGGCGATGGTCGCGGTACGCGACTATTACTCATTTTCCCGCAGCCGCGAGTCTATTCGCGAGCGCATACGGCGCTCCGCAGAGGCAGCCTGGCTCACCGCGGCGATGGGCGCGTTTGCGATACTCCATTTCGGCGGGGTGATCGTGTATATCGCGATGCCGGCGGTGCTGGGATGGTGCACATTCCATGTCGCGGGGCCGATTCGATGGGCCGGGATCGCGATCAGCGTCGCGGGCGCGGCGGGCGAGGTATGGGCGGCGATTTCGCTCGGCACAAACTACAGTCCTTTGCTCAGGGTCGGCAAAAGCCAAGTCCTGGTGACGACTGGCCCGTATCGATGGATTCGACATCCGCTGTACAGCTTCGGCCTGCCCCTGATGCTCGGATGGGGCATCGCGGCGCGCAACTGGCTAATCATTGCCAGCGGGACAGTCGTCGTCGCGGTCGTAATGACGATCCGCGCCCCGCGCGAAGAGGCGATGATGCGCGAGGCGTTCGGACAATCGTATAGCGACTACATGAGCCGAACCGGACGCTTCATACCGCGAGTGCGCGCCGGCATGGGCATCTATTGAGCCTCCGAAAAGCAGCAGCACGGCATTTTTTCTGTGGCCTCGCCCTGGCAGGGAGAGGCCGGCACGCGCCTCGCGCGTCGGGTGAGGGACCTCAGCGTCGCTGCGCCGGCAGCGACAATATGATTCTGGTCGGCCGCGTCGGGCAATCCGCTCACCCCCCTTGCCACAGGGGCGACAAATCACGCAGCATCCAGGGAACAATCGGCTTTGGCTGGTTTGGGGCTACGGGGCGAAGTTCCGGTCCCGGAGAGCGGAGAGGGTTGCCGGGAATCGCTCTTAGGGGGTGACGCCAGCTCAGGCGAGGGGCGCGGCATCCGTCGGCGACTGAGCACGAGACTCAAGCAGAAAAGAACCGGCACGGAAGCCGGCACTGCGTAGCAGAATCAGCGCTACGTAGCGGAATCAAATGTCGCCGCGCAGGCGCGGCGACGCTGAGGTCCCTCTCTCGACACGCGCGGCGCGCGTCGGCCTCTCCCGTCTGCGGGAGAGGCGATGAGCCGTAGGCGGTCGCAAGCGAGGTGAATCGGGGGCGGTCCCGTGTGGGTTTCCAAGGTTAACGAGCATTCCACCTTCCGCGCCCTGAAAGGGTGCGGGCATTGAAAAGTGAAAAGTGATGGCTCCGCCCTTACAGGGCGGCTGTTTTTTTTCGACAATCACCTTACCTAGTGAGCCCTGCATATCATAGTGGCAATTCTGCTCTTGCTCGATGCCTTGGTATGTCATTCTTCGCGCGCCAGACACGCGCGCGGGAATGACAGAAGCAGCCGCGCCGGAGCAGAATTCTGTGTCACTACCTTGTGTAGGAATCAATAATCGCCGGCCTCCCGGCCCCACTCGACTGCGCCACCTGCCCGAGGAGCAGCGCTTCTGAGCCCTCTCCCTATGATCAATGGGAGAGGGTTTGGGTGAGGGACCTACAGGTGTTTGAGAATCTCTTCGAGTACGCCGTCGATGTTGGTCAGCACGTCAGTGTCCCAAAACCGCAGCACTCGGAAACCTAGCTCGCGCAGGTAGGCACTCCTGCGCTCGTCCCTTGCCTGCTGCATGGCGTGCTGGCCTCCGTCGAGTTCGATCACGAGCAGGCGCTCGATGCAGCAGAAGTCGGCGACAAAGGGCCGGATTGGATACTGCCGGCGAAATTTCACGTCCAGTTGCCGGGCGCGCAGCCGCATCCACAGCTCGCGCTCGGCGTCGGTCTGATCGCGGCGCAAACGGCGGGCGAGATCGCGCATCAAGGGCGGCTTCGACACGAGGAGACAATATCAAAGGTCCCTCACCCAAACCCTCCCAACGATAGGGAGAGGGCTCAAAAAGGGCGCCGCACTGTTCGATGACGAACCACGGTATGCCACCGGATGTCTTAGCCTCGCGAAACCGCGCCCTTCGGGCGCCCATCGACAGCCGCCCTATGATGGCGCGCAAATTTTCTCTTCCAGATCCGGAGCCAGCGCGCGCCGGCGCTGTCTTTTTTCTGCTTGGGGTCAGGGCTGCTTGGTTACCCGATCGAGGAACGAACGGACCGGCGAGTTGAACGCTTCGGGCTGATCGATGTTCGAAGCGTGACCGGCATCGGTCAGCACGATCTTCTCGGCACCGGGAATCTTCGCCGCCATATAGTCGATTGCCTGTAGGAACGCCTGGTCGTTGGCGCCGACCATCAGCAGCGTCGGAACCCGAATCGACGACAGCGATTCGATCACGCTTGCGTCCTTCTGGGCGAGCATCCCGCGCGCCGCCAACGCAAGCCCGTGGGCGCTCCGGTGTTGCGCGATTCGCACCTCGGCGCCGCCGGTGTCGGACGCGAGCCCGTCCTGCTCCAGCGCGTCGGCACGAGCGTTGGCCATCCGGTTCCATTCGTTGCGCGGTTCGTCGCGCTTATATCCCGGTCCGGTGTCGAACAGCATGAGCGCGATGACTCGATTCGGATGGGCAAGGTTGAACAGCAGCGACATGTAACCGCCGAGCGAAAGGCCGCCGATCACGGCGCGCTCGACCTTGCACGCATCCAGGATCGCGGCCATGTCGGCGACGGTGGCCTGGTGAGTGTAGCGCGCAGGATCGTCGGGCGAGTCCGAGCGGTCATGCCCGCGCATGTCCCACGCGATCACATGGTAGCGATCGGCCAGGGCCTCCATTTGACCGCGCCACATGCGCGCACTCGCGCCATACCCGTGCGAAAGCATCACCGCCGGCCCCGCGCCGCTTTCTTCGTAGTAGATCCGGACACCTTCACGATTGAGATAAGGCATAAGAGCTGTTTAGCACACTTCGGCTGCGCGCTAGGAACACAGGCAAGATGCCTGTGCCACCCAGCAGGCTGTTGAAAAAAGGAAATTCACAGCCTGCTCCCTCACTCTTATCTCTCCCAGAGGAAGAGAAGACTAAGGAAAGAAGCCAACTTTCATGCAGGGTGTTGAGACCGCAAGCTCTCCTGGGCGCCGAAATCCTGGTTTCTCAACACTCTGCCAGGGAGCTTGCCCGCCCCCGCCCTATCGATTAGTTGGAAGAAGCCCTATGTCCACCGACCAGCTTTTGACGTGGCTGCACCTGCTCGGATTGTCCGCCTACTTCGGCGGGCAGTTCGGGATGCTCTACATGCTGATGCCTGCGGCGGCGGCGGCGCGGGAGGAAGCCGCGCGCCGGGCCGCGCTGATCGCCGGGTTCAGGTTTTACAACCCGTTTTCGATCGCGACGCTCGGCGTGGTGGTGATGAGCGGGGCGATTCGTCTGACCGGCCTCAAGGCGGCGATGAAGTTCGAGTACTTCAGCCGTATCGGCGGCCCGCTCTCGCTCAAACTCCTGCTCGCCTTCCTCCTCATCTTCATCCAGACCTACATCACCTTCGGCCTGACCTTCAGGATCGGCCGGCAGGAGGAGATCGCGGCGCATGGCGACGGCCCGCCTTTCACGGTGGAGCAGGTCAACTCGATACTGGCCCGCACGCGCGCGATGACCTGGGTGACGATCGCGCTGGCCGCCGCGATCATGCTGGTATCTCTGAGAATCGTGGGAGCGGCCGAAGCGGCGTTCGCCGCCTCCTGGCCCGTCGCAGTGCGAAGCGGCGGCCTTTACTAGCCGCAGCGCCGGCGGCTGCGCGATAAAATTTACAGCAGGGACAGGAGCGAGGAGGCGATGTAGGCGAGCGTGATCAGACCGAACGCGATTCCCGGCAGCTCGTCCAGGAAGGCGCCTTGCGCGAAGCGGATCGTTCCGGTCGGCTCGGCGGGCTCTTCGGCCCGCCCGATACTCGCAATCCTCTTTCCTCCAGTTGCAGCAACCATTGCATTACCTCCGTACTCGAACCGTATAACCCCGCACATCCCGGCGATGTGAACTCGCGATGTGCCGGGCCGTTGAGATCGTTAGAGCAGTGAAGCGAGCGCGCTCACGATGTAAGTGAGAGTGATCAGGCCGAACACCAGACCCGGCATCTCGTTCAGCAAGCTGTACTGTGCCAAACGCAGAGCGTCCGAAGTCTCCGCCTCCGCCCTCGCAGTCGTCGCCAACCTTGCCTCGTTGGTCATCGCTATCATCTTCGTTTCCTCCGTTTCCTTCGTGCTTCGTGCGTCTCGCCCATTAGAGCAACGTTGGTGCCATCGAAAATCTCTTTGATTTGTGTTGAGGGGTGGTAGGCGACAGATGGGCGCGGCTCCGCCATCGCGTCCTAACCCATTGAATTTTCAACGTTTTGTGCTTCGATGAGATGCGGTGGAGCAGCAAATTCGCTGCATCGCGCAGACTGCGCCGCCTCGAGTCCCTACGATTATGCGAGAGAGAGCGCTCGCAATTCGCAAAGCGCAAACCATCGTGAACCGCGTTGTCACTCAGGCGTCTCGCTTTCGGCATCGAGTGTCTCGCGCCGGCTCCTCGTATCCCTCGTATCCCTCGTTGTCCCCGGCGCGGTTGATTCCCGTCAGATATCTGCGACAGTGAGAGCATGAACGACGGTGACGGCGGGTTGGAGTCGAACGGCCGCGACCTTAGAGCGACCACATCACTTGGCGGTGATCAGCGGGCCGCGGCGCAAGCCTCCCCGGGCCAGGATCTGCGCCTGCGGCTCGGCGAACTCGCGATTCTGCTCACGGCGGTGGTGGGAGCAGTCGCGCTCGGACTGGGCATCACCGACTACCTGACCGACCATCCCTATGTCTTCGGCTATCTGCTCGCGTATGCGGGGTTCAGACTCGCCGATCTGTTGCTGCGGCCCGATGCCGAGATCAGCATCCATCCGCGCGATCCGTTGCGCCGCGCGGTTGACGAGTTGCCGCTGCTGCTACTGTTCGCGGCGGCGCCTTTCGAACGGACTTACCTCTATGGGGGCGAAGCATCGGGATGGATCGCGGCGTTGGGCCTGCTGATGGAGCTGGTCGGGCTGTGGCTAGCGCTGGGCGCGCGCATCCAGTTGACATTGCGGCTCGGTGAGGACGAGGGACAACGCGACTCGATACTGGTGCGGACCGGCTTCTATCGCTACGTGCGTCATCCGATCTATCTGGGCACCTGTCTGGTGCTGTTCGCCTGGCCATTCGAGTACGGCGCGCCGATCGTTGCGGTGATAACGTTGGCGGTGCTGCTCGCTGTGATGCAACGCCGGATTCGAAGGGAAGAAGAGAAGATGGTCGCGCGCTTCGGCGAGGAATACGAATCCTACAGACGCGAGACCGACAGCCTCGTCCCCAACATCTGGTAGCGCGCGTTCGGGCTGGACAGCGCGGGCAGGCGCAACTGGCCCGGCGGCTGAGGTTACTGGCGCGGCTTGGCGCGGGCGATGAGCTGGCATCGCGCCAGGGAGCAGTACGCATCGGCGAGCGCTTCGCCCGAGTCGACGAACAGGCTGCCGCATGATTCGCACTGCAAAATCCGTTCGCCCGGGCGGAGCATCGGCGCGAGCCGGCTGACGATTTCCTTTTCCCGATTCGGCGGGCCTGCCGCCGGAGCCGCGCCGGTGGCAGCATCGCGCGCGAGCTGGTCAGCCTGCTCGTTCAGCCGGTCGCCGGCGTGGCCTTGCACCCATTCGAAGTAGACCGAGCGTTTTGCGACTTCGGCGTCGAGTTGCTGCCAGAGGTCCTGGTTCTTGTTGCGCTTCCAGCCGAGATTCATGGTCTTGACCAGATACTCGCTGTCGCTGCGCAGGATCACCGACGCGTCCGGCGCGGTCTCACGCAGCGCTTCGATCGCCGCGGTCAGCTCCATCCGATTGTTGGTGGTGTTGGGATGGGTGCCGCTCAACGTGCGCTCGGCCCCGTTCTCCACGATTACAACGCCCCATCCTCCAGGCCCGGGATTTCCTATACAGGCGCCATCGGCGTAAGCGATGATCGCCTTTTTTGGATCCGGCAAACCGCTACCCCTCATCTACTTGAGCCCGCGTTCCCTGCGCAGGCGCCCGAACCATTCCAGGTACTGCTCGGCGGCGCGGCGCCAGGAGAAATCGACCGCGAAACCGTTCTCCATCAGGCGCTGCCAGAGCTGCGGACTTTTGTATATCGCCACCGCGCGGCTCAGTGCATTGGTCAGTTCTTCGACCCGGTAGCCATTGAACACGAAGCCGCTGCCGCGGCCCGACCCCGGGTCAAACTCCGTGACCGTGTCGCGAAGTCCGCCGGTCGCGCGGACCACGGGCGCCGTGCCGTACTTGAGGGCATACATCTGGGTCAATCCGCACGGCTCGAACCGCGACGGCATCAGGAACATGTCCGATCCGGCTTGGATACGATGGGCGAGCGCGTTGTCGAATCCGATTACCACGCGCAGCCGCTCGGGATAACGGCGCTGCGCCTCGCGGAAGTAGCTCTCCAGCGCCGGGAGGCCGCTGCCCAGAATCACCAGTTGCAGATCGAGTCGCATGACTGCGTCGAGAGCGTCCTTCAACAGGTCGAGCCCCTTCTGCGGGGTCATCCGCGTGACCATCCCGACAATCGGCGTACCGTCAAGGGGCGGCAGGCCGAGCTCTTTGCGCAGCGCGGCGCCGCAGGTGCGCTTGCCCTGCGGCGACGACGGCGCGTAGCGCACCGCGAGATGGCTGTCGGTGGCCGGATTCCATTCGTTGTAATCGGCGCCGTTGAGGATTCCGACGAAGTGCTCGCCCTTGGCGCGCAGCACGCCTTCGAGGCCGAAGCCCAGTTCCTCGCTCTCCGTTACCTCGTGCGCGTAGCTGGGGCTTACCGTCGAGGCCGCGTCGGCAAGCTTGATCGCGCCTTTCATCAGGTTGACTCGGCCGTGGAACTCAAGGCAGTCGACCGAGAAATACGACCAGTCCAGGTTCAGCAGCGGAAAGTCTCCGGGGTCCCAAATGCCTTGGAAGGCGAGATTGTGAATCGTAAAAACTGATACCGTGTTCGCAAATCGCTCACTCATCGCCGGGTCCGCCCGCATAGCGATCGGCACCATCGCCGCGTGCCAGTCGTGGGCGTGCACCACTTCGGGCCCCAGCAGGCGCGCGGCGGTCTCGGCGGCCGCACGTCCGAAGAAAACGTAGCGGCGCAAGTTGTCGGGATAGTCACGCCCGCCCTCCCCGTAGATGCCGTCACGATGGAAGTAGTCCGGATGGTCAATCATGCAGAGCTTGACGCCGCCGGTCAGGGCGGCTGAGCGGACGGCGAAGCTCTCTTGCTTCGCGCCGACTTCGACGCTTAATCGGCACACAACTTCGCTGGAGGGACACGCTTCCAGCGCACTACGGTAGCCCGGGATGACGACCGATACATCGGCGCCCGCTTCGGCCAGCGCGCCCGGAAGTGCACCGATAACGTCGGCCAGCCCGCCGGCCTTGGCCCACGGCGTGATCTCGGCGGCAACGATTGCGATCTTCATGGCACTCAACCTCGGTGCTTTCGTCAGAACACCTGACTCAGCGGTCGTTGGCCTTCCCGCATGGCAGGCCATGAGGGAGGGAAGAATAGGAAGAGGATGGAACGGGCGGGCGTCAGCCGGCCTGTGCCACCCGAATCGGAGCTTCGCTCTCGCCCAACACCTCGCGCAGATGGGTGGCGGCGTTCTCCGGCGGTACGGGATTGATATAAAACCCGGTGCCGACTTCGAAGCCCGCAACCTTGGTCAGGGCCGGTGTGATCTCCAGGTGCCAGTGGTAGTGCGGGCTCTCTGCCTCGCGCAACGGCGCTGAGTGGATGATGTAATTGAACGGCGGATCGCTCAACGCGGTCTTGAGCGCGGTCAGGGAGGCCTTGATCGCCTGCGCCAGCATGCGGTAGTCGGCGGCCTGCGCGTACTCGAAATGCGAGCCGTGGTTCTTGGGAATCATCCAGAGCTCGAACGGAAAGCGCGCGGCGAACGGGCAGCTCACGATGAAGCCCTCGTTCTCGAAAACCACACGTCGGCTGTCCTGATTTTCCTGCTCCAAGATGTCGCAGAAGATGCAGCGCTCCTTGAGCGTGTAGTAGTCGCCGGCCCCGCGTAGCTCCTGCTGCACGCTGAGCGGCAGAATCGGCAGCGCGATAAGTTGCGAGTGCGGATGCTCGAAGCTGGCGCCTGCTTCGGCGCCGTGATTCTTGAAGACCAGCACGTAGCGGAACCGCTCATCCCTGGACAGGTCGAGCACCCGATCGCGATAGGCCCACAGCACTTCCTCGATCTGGCGCGGCTCCAGGTCGGCCATCCCGCGATCGTGATCGGGAGTCTCGATCACCACCTCGTGGGCGCCGATCCCGTTCATCAGGTCGTAGAGCCCCTGGCCGCGCCGGCCCAGCCGTCCCTCGATTCTCAGCGCGGGGAACTTGTTGGGCACCACGCGCACGCGCCATCCGGGCTGATTCTTGCCGCGCCCGGAGTCCCCGTAGGCGAGCACCTCAGGCGGCGTTTGCGCCTCCATCCCAACGCAGAAAGCGCACGGCGGTCCCTTTCTCTCCTGTGATTGACGGGCAAAGTCGGAGGGGCGCTTGCCCCTTTCCGTCGCCATAATCACCCATCGCCCGACAACTGGGTCTTTCCTTAGCTCAGGCATCTAAGCGACTTCTCCCCCGGCGGCCCCCGGCGCCCCTCGCAGCACCAATTTAACTGCGGAGCCGCGCCTAATACCAGAGCGATTTTGGGGGCTTCCGGGAGTGGAAAATTCAGTTCAACACGGTGCGCTCGGAGTGCACCGGCTCGGCCGGATGTTGTTTTGCGGGCTCCTGAAGCAGGGCGTTGGCCAGAACTTCATCGACCGTGTCGACGAAGATCATTTCCATCTCCTTAAGCGCCTCCGGAGGGATGTCCTCCAAATCGCGCTCGTTGCGACGCGGCAGGATGATGGTCTTGATTCCGGCGCGGCGCGCCGCCAAGACCTTCTCCTTAATCCCGCCAACCGGCAAGACCTTTCCGCGCAGCGTGATTTCGCCGGTCATTGCTGCATCCGAGCGCACCGGGCGTCCGGTCAGGAGCGAAGCCAGCGACGCGGCGATCGTAACACCCGCGGAGGGCCCGTCCTTGGGAATCGAGCCCGCGGGAACGTGGACGTGGATGTCGGACTTTTCGAAGAAGTCGCCCGCTATACCGAGCCGCTCCGTGCGCGAGCGCACGTAGGAGAGCGCTGCCTGCGCCGACTCCTTCATCACGTCGCCGAGTGAACCGGTCAGCGTGAGCCCCTTCTGACCCGGCATCCGGGTGCTCTCGATGAACAGGATGTCGCCACCGCTGGGGGTCCAGGCGACTCCGGTCGCCACCCCCGGCTCCTGGACGCGCTCGGCCACCTCGGAGAAAAACTTGGGCGGCCCGAGATAGCGCGACACGTCCTTGGCGTCGATCACTTCGGGCGCAGCTTCGCCCTCAGTGATCGAGCGCGCGACCTTGCGACAGATGCGGGCGATCTCCCGCTCGAGGTTGCGCAAGCCCGCCTCGCGCGTGTAGCTGCGGATGATCTCAGCCAAGGTCTCGCGGGTGAGCCCGATCCTGTGATCGGCCAGCCCGTTCTCGACGATCTGCTTGGGCACCAGGTGCCGATCCGCGATCTCGAGCTTTTCCTCCTCGGTGTAGCCGGGCAGCTCCAGCACCTCCATCCGGTCGCGCAGCGCGGGCGGGATGGTGTCCAGGATGTTGGCGGTGGTCAGGAACAGCACGCGCGAAAGATCGAACGCGATGTCGAGGTAATGGTCGACGAAGCTGTTGTTCTGCTCGGGGTCGAGCACCTCCAGCAGCGCCGAGGCCGGGTCGCCGCGGAAGTCTGCGCCGAGCTTGTCGACCTCGTCCAGGATGAACAGCGGATTGTTCGCGCCGGCGTTGCGGATACCTTGAATGATGCGGCCCGGCAGCGAACCGATATAGGTGCGGCGATGGCCGCGGATTTCCGCCTCGTCGCGGATTCCGCCCAGCGACAGCCGCACGAACTTGCGTCCTAGCGCCCGCGCGATCGAGCGGCCCAGCGAAGTTTTGCCGGTGCCCGGCGGGCCCACCAAGCAGAGAATCGGGCCCTTGGTGTCCTTTTTGAGCTTGCGTACCGCCAGGAACTCCAGGATGCGCTCCTTGATCTTTTCGAGGTCGTAATGGTCCTCGTCGAGCACCTGGCGGGCGTGCTTGATGTCGAGGTTGTCGTCGGTCGATGCCGACCACGGCAGCGTGACCAGCCAGTCGAGATAGGTGCGCACCACGGTATGCTCGGCCGACTCGGGCGGAATCATCTTGAGCCGCTCGAGTTCCTTGTCGGCCGCCTTGCGCGCCTCCTCAGGCATCTTGGCGGCTTCAATCTTGCTCTGCAAATCTTCGATTTCCGACTGCCGCACGTCATTCTCGCCCAGCTCTTTCTGGATCGCCTTCACCTGCTGGCGCAGGTAGTACTCACGCTGGCTCTTGTTGAGCTCGCTCTGAACCTGGGACTGGATCTTGTGGCTCAGCTCCAGCAGCTCGATTTCGCGGTTGAGGATGGCGGCCAGCTTCTCCAGCCGTGCCCGCACGTCCAGCGTCGCGAGCAGGTCCTGCGCTTCCTCGATTGCGATCTTCAGATAGGAAGAAACCAGGTCGGCGAGCCGCTCGGGCTCCCGCACCTGCATCGCCATCACCTGCAACTCATCGGGCAGATACGGCACTAGCGATACGAACTTGGAGAACTGGCTGACCAGGTGCGCCTGCAGGGCGTCGATCTCTTTGCTGCGTGCCACGGTCTCCCGCAGCCGCTTGGTGCGCGCGATGAAGTACGGCTCGCGCTGAATGAACTCGCCCAACTCGACGCGAGCCAAGCCTTGCACCAGTACGCGCACGCTATGGTCCGGGTAGCGAAGCATTTTGAGGATCCGGACTGCGGTGCCGCGATTGTAGAGGCCTTCGGGGAGCGGACTCTCCTCATCGGGATTCTTCTGCGCCGCCAGGGCGATTATGCGCGAGGCACCGCCAACGTCCTCGAGCAGCTTCAGCGAAGCCGCCCGCGAAACCAAAAAAGGATGGATTTGACTGGGGAAGATTACGATGCCGCGCAGAGGCAGCACCGGCAATTCTTCGGGAATCTCGACCTTGCTCAGGTCTTCTTCAGTCTCGAAACGTTTTTCCCCTTTGGGTTTCTCTGGCATCGACTAGACCTTTCGGAGAGCAACCGCGCTTCCACCACCATGGTTTACCGTAATATACACCTAACGGGCACACAAGGTTGCGGTCCTGGATTAAAGCTAATCACGAACATAAGCGTTCGCCACCCGCGAGATAAGCTTGGCTAAGCGACGATTTGAAAGGCTCTTCACCCGGCAGGAGGCCGACCATCTGGTCCCGCGCCTGGACAACCTGATGCGCCAGCTACAGCTCGAAGCCACTTCGCTACGCACCAGGATCGGAGCGCTGGCCGGCGATGACGACCAACTGGAAGAGATGGCACTGCCGGACATCGTCGACCGCCATCCCGAGCTCAGGCCGATCACCACCAGGATGGCGAAGCTGGCCGGCCAGATCGAAAGCTTCGGATGTTTCCTCAAGGATATCGACCAGGGCCTGGTCGACTTTCCCGGCGAGGTCGAGGACGAAGTGGTCTTTCTGTGCTGGCAGTTCGGCGAGCCGCGCGTCATCGCCTGGCACAGCATCGAGAGCGGCTTCGCCAGCCGCAAGCCGCTCCCCGATACGCCCAAGCCCTATCTCAACTGAGTGCCAATGGCGCGGAGCCTGCGCGAAGGTTGTCGAAGGCGGTTCGCGAACGGCCCCCACGGAGGAAAAGAGGGCGTCTTCAACCCCGATGGCGGTCGCTTAAGCGAACGCCATCGCGGCTAGACCAGCTTGATCGGGAACTCGCCGGCGGGTTCGGCGTGGCCGACTATTTCGGCGTCCAGGTTGCCCTGTGCCTGGAGGTCGGCGAGCAGCTTTAGCGCGTCGTTCTCGCTGAGCGCGATCAGGAGGCCGCCCGAGGTCTGCGGATCAAACGCGATCGCGGCCATCTCCTCAGCGATCTCGTCCGAGACTTTGACGCGCGGGCCGAAAAACTCGCGGTTACGCTGGCCGCCGGCCGGGATCATCCCGGCGCGGCACCATTCCAGCGCGCCCGGCAGCAGCGGCAGATCCGACTCCTCGAACTCAAGCGTGACGCCGCTTCCCTCGGCCATCTGGAGCGCGTGACCCGCCAGGCCGAAGCCGGTGATATCGGTCGCCGCGTGGACGTCGTACTCGAGCATTGCGTGCGCCGATGCGGCGTTGAGCTCGACCATCGTTTTGACCGCGGCCTCGTACTGATCGGGCGGGAGCTTGTCGCGCTTGAAGGCGGTCATCAACACGCCGGTGCCGAGCGGCTTGGTCAGGACCAGCGCGTCGCCCGGGCGCACGCCGACGTTGCGGATTATACGGCGCGGGTCGATCACGCCCGTCACCGCCATCCCGTACTTCACTTCCTCGTCCGCGACGCTGTGGCCGCCGACGATCACTACGCCCGCCTCGCGCGCCTTCTCGGCGCCGCCGCGCAGGATTTCCGCGAGCATCTCTGTCGGAAGCCCCGATTGCGGCCAGCACACGATATTCATCGCCGTGCGCGGCTCGCCCCCCATCGCGTAGATGTCCGAGAGCGCATTGGCCGCCGCGATCTGGCCGTAGGTAAACGGGTCGTCCACCACCGGGGTGAAGAAGTCCACGGTGTTGACAATCGCGATGTCGTCGCTCAAACGATACACGCCCGCGTCGTCGCCGGTGGCGATACCGACGAGCAAATTTGGATCGCTCGGAAGGCTAAGCCCCGCGAGCGCCGTCTTCAGGTCCGCCGGACCGAGCTTGCCGGCTCAACCCGCAGCCTTGCATCGCGCGGTCAGCCGCACGAGCTCGGTCCGCGACGGATTGCTGTCGCGCTTGATGGACACGACCCAAGCTTAGTCCCACGCGCGCGAATCTCTCAATCTATCCGCTACCCTCGCCGGGAGACGGGGTGGCTTTGAAGTTGGGGTTGCAGAGCCGGCTGGCGCGGCGCTCTGGTTATCGATTTGCGCCAGCGCTCTTTTCGTCTCCCTCGCCCGCTCTTGTGCGGGAGAGGGAAAGGGGGAAAGAGGCCGTTCAATAAGGGATCGCGGGCGAGGGGGAGGAAAAGGGTGCCGCTCAGACCACTTTGGCGCGCAGGCGGCGGACGTTGCCGACCCGCGTGGTGACGCCCGAATGGTCGAAGTAGTCGAGTAGCGCGATGGCGAATTTTCGCGATGCCCCCAGAAGGTCGCGATAAGTCGCGGCGGTAATCTCCGGATGGGTCTTGAGACGGCCGAGCAGACGGTCGCGAGCGGCGTCAACCGCCTCGCGCGCGAAGTAAAGATCGCCGGCGACCTTGACCACGCGGCCCTGGCGCTCCAGCGCAGCCATCAGCGTCCTGAGCCGCGCCGCGTCGGGGGGCGAAAGTTTCAGTCCCTCGGCGAGCTGCTTCAGGTCGGGCGGTTGGAAGCTCGCCTGCTTGAGCGCCTGCTCGACCCGCGCCGTAAGCCTGCTTTCGTCCGCGCCGAGCTGGATGCGATGGGACTTGAGCCTGAGTGCGCTCTCTTCGCGCGCGACCTCGGACTCGGGGCCCAACCGGTCGATAAGCGCGCGGAAGGCCCGCGCTCCGACTTCGTACGGGAGCCGCTCGCGCAGCGCCTCCATCTCCATCCCGGGCGCGAGCGGATTGGCGCGATGATGGGCCGCGAGCGCCTCCAGCACGAAGCGCTTGAGCTCCTCCCACTTGCTCCGGGTGGTGAATTCCTCCTCGTCGCCCAGCGATAGCTTGACGAAGCGCGAGTCGCCGAGCGCCGTCTCGACCTCGCGACACGGCAGGTTGAGAAGTTGCACCAGGCGCGCCGCGGGCAGCGCGAAGGTGTCCTGCAGATTCAGCATCGCCTCGACCGCCGCGGCACCCGACGAGGCGCGCAGCGTCTTGAGCCGATCGAGGTAGAGTTCGAGTGGCTTTCTGAGCTTTCTGCCGGCCGGATTCAGCACCACGCCGCCGCCGAGCGTGCGCAGGTTGGTTTCGTCGCGAATCACGAAGCGGTCGCCGCACAGCGCCACCACCGGTTGCTGGAGCACGAGCTGGACGAGGCCGCCGCTCTTGGGCGCGATCGCGTCCGCGGGTTCCAGAAGGACGGCGCGCCCCAGGGCCTCCGCGGTGCCGATGAACATCCGCACGCGCGAATTGTTCTTGAGGGGTCGCTTCGCGGCGGGTCGAAGCTCGATGGATACGTCCACGCGGGTGGTGGTGAGATCGAGGCGATGGTCGGCGAGCACATCGCCGCGCTGAAGCTCGACCCGCTCCGCGCCGCTTAGGTTGAGCGCGACGCGCTGGCATAGCCCCGCGCTCTCGACTACTTGGCCATGCACCTGGATGGAGCGGACGCGGACCTCCGCGCCCGCCGGCAGTACCCGCAGCTTGTCGCCGAGACGCACCTCCGCGCCCATCGCGGTGCCGGTGACCACCGTGCCGTGGCCCTTGATAACGAAGGCGCGGTCGAGCGGGAGGCGGAACAGTCCGGTTGGCCGGCGCGCCTGGAAGCCCTCGAGCTGGCGCGCGATCTCGCTGCGCAGCTCATCGAGTCCGGCGCCGCTTACCGAGGAGACCGCTAGGACCGGCGCGCCGGCCAATCGCGTGCCGTCGGCGAGCAGCTCGATTTCCTCGGTTACCGCGGCGAGCCGCGCGCCGTCGGCGAGGTCGGCCTTGGTGATCACGAAGATTCCGCGGGTGACGCCGAGCAGGTGGAGGATGTCGAGATGCTCCTCGGTCTGCGGCATCACGCCGTCGTCGGCCGCAACGGTGAACAGCACCAGGTCGATGCCATGCGCGCCGGCCAGCATGTTGCGGATGAAGCGCTCGTGGCCGGGGACGTCCACCACGCCCGCGCGCGTGCCGTCGGGCAACGAGAAGTACGCGAAGCCGAGATCGATCGAGATGCCGCGCTCCTTCTCCTCCTTGAGCCGATCGGTGTCCTGGCCGGTGAGCGCCTTGATGAGCGCGGTCTTGCCGTGATCGATATGACCGGCGGTGCCGATAATGGCGTGGATGACGGGCGAACCCATCGCCCCACGAGCTTACACCGGCGTTGTCGCGGGCCCAAATTGCTCCGCGATTCGCCGCTCCCACATCGCGCGGGCGCCGGGGCCGGCAGACCAGTACCCCAAAGCCAACGGCTCGCTCAGGGCGGGCGCAATCGGTACGCTTGCGGGATGGCTCATGCGGTGCGCAAGGCGTTCGCAGCCGGCGCCGACACTTACGATCGCGCGCGCCGCAAGCTGGTTCCATGCTTCGACGATTTCTATCGCACGGCGCTCGAGCTTTTGCCGTTTGGGCCCGATGCTCGCTTCGAGGTGCTCGACCTCGGCGCCGGCACCGGACTGTTGTCCGCGATGATCGCAGAGGCGTTTCCGAAGGCGCGGCTCACATTGTTCGACCTCACGCCCGAAATGCTGATGATTGCGCGCCAGCGCCTGAAGCCCCTCGGCAGACGGGTGCGATTCGTAACCGCCGATTTCGCCGCCGCCGGCCCGTCGAAGCCTTACGACGCAGTCGTGTCGGCTCTGGCGATCCATCACCTGCCCGACAGCGGCAAGCGTCATCTTTTCGCCGACATCTTCAAGTACCTGACGCGCGGCGGCGTCTTCATCAATGCCGACCAGGTCGCGGGCGAGACTGCGGCCGTCGATCAGCGCTCGCGCCAGATGTGGATCAAACGCGCACGCGAGTTGAAGGCCGGCGAGCGCGACCTCGATGCGGCCCTTGAGCGGATGAAACAGGACCTGCCGGCGACCGTCGGCCATCAACTCGCGTGGATGCGCGAGACCGGATTCACCGAGGTCGCCTGCGCCTACCGCAATCTGATCTTCGCGGTGCTCTCGGGGATAAAACCCGTCAATGCGCTGGAAGCGCGCTCTGGTTTGACGACCTCGTGAGCGATTGCGCTTCGGGCGGATGCGGCGCTCGATCCGCGGAGAGTGGCACGGCGAGCTGATGGCAGAAATCGCTCACAACTTTCGCGCTCTCGGTCGCCGTCGTTCGTCCTCCGTCGGGGCTCGGGGCGGTCGGCCTATTCTTGGTCCAGGTAGAGGCGGTCGTCGTCCTTGTTGTAACCGAACAGCTCCGCGAAGCGGCCCCAGTTGACGATGGCCCCGAACATCCGTTCCGGCGATTCGCTCGGCAGCAGCATCGCGAGATGCTCGAGTACGACTTCCTTGGTGAGCGAGCGATCCTCCTGCGCGCGCAGCAGCCGCGCGAAGTAGCCGAACAGGGTGTGCTGCTTGAGCTGCTCGCGCAAGATTAGCTTGCGCTGGTTGACGTCGCTCTCCAGGAACTTCTTGCCCGCCGGCTCCAGCACTGCGTCGCCCGCCGGGGTCGACACGAGGCCCATGATCTCGGCCGCCTTCATCGCCTTGAGCAGGTCGCCGAACTTGAAGTGCAGGTCGCGGGCGAGCTTGTAGCCGTCCTCGCGCCCGCCGCGATCGTCCAGGGTTTCGAGCAGGCCGAGCACCCAGTTGATGTTGACGTTGGGGATCGGATGGACCACCGGGGAAGGCATCAGGCGCGCTCCTCGATCAGCGAGAAGACTTTGTCGGTGAGCGCGTTGAAGGCTTCGGTGCGCTTGTCGCGCGGGCGCGCCAGCCCGACTTTGACATCGCCCACCACCCGCGCGGGCGACGGCGAGAGCACCAGGATGCGGTCGGCCAACTCTACCGCCTCCTCGATCAGATGGGTGACGAGCAAGATGGTGCGCACTGAGGCGTCGGGCGCCTGCCAGAGATCGAGCAGCTCCTCGCGCAGCGTGATCGCGGTCAGCGCATCGACCGCCGAGAACGGCTCATCCATCAGCAGCACCTTGGGCTCGACGGCCAGCGCGCGGGCCAATCCCACCCGCTGCTTCATCCCGCCCGAGAGCTCGCGCGGGTAGGCTTCTTCGAAGCCGTCGAGTCCTACCTTGTCGATATAAATGCCGGCGCGCTTTTCGCGCTCGGCCTCGGAGATCCCGCGCGCCTCCAGGCCCATCTCGACATTGGCCTTGACGCTCAGCCACGGCATCAGCGCGAAGGACTGGAACACCAGCGCGCATTCGAGGTTGATCCCGTCGACTTGACGCCCCTTGTACAGCACCTGCCCCGAGGTCGGCGGCATAAGCCCGTTGATCGCGCGCAGCAGCGTTGACTTGCCGCATCCCGATGGACCGACAAACGCGACGAACTCGCCTTCCTCGATCTGGAAGGTGATGTCGCCGAGCACCTGAAGGCTGCCCTTGGCAAGAGCGAAGCTCTTCGCGACTTGCTTGAGCTCGAGTAGGGCCATGGTTCGGACGAGTCAGACTCGCGCATCGCGTTCTAATAGTCCAGCTTGAAGCGCTCGGCGGCGGTGTCGTACGCCCGCCGCCACACCAGCCGGTTCAACGTTATCACGACCGCGACCATCGAGAGCAGGCTCAGCAGGATCATCACGCTGTTGCCGGTCTGGTAGGTGGCTTCGTCGAGCAGCGCCCCGAGTCCCAGCACCTCGTAATGACGCCCGCCGTAAGGCACGTACTCGGAGAGGATCAGCGCGTTCCAGCCGCCGCCCCAGGCCGTGATACTGCCCGTGACCGCCGAGGGCATCAGCGCCGGAACCGTCAGTCGCTTCCAGGTTGCGAAGCGGCTCAGCCCGAACGAGCGCGCCGCCTCCTTGAGGTCCTCGGGAATCTGGTTGACGCCCGCCAGCAGGTTGAACAGCACGTACCATTGCATCCCGGTCAGGACCAGGAGAATCGAGGCTAGGTTCATCCCACCGGTCACCTTGATTGCCACCAACACGATCAGCGGGAACAACGCCGTGGCCGGCATCGACCCGGCGATCTCGGCCGCCGGCGCAAGCCATCGCTTGAAATTCTGGTTTTCGTTCGCTGCCAACACGCACGGCAGCGTCCATCCCATCGAGATCCCGTACGCGACCACCAAGCGGATTATCGAGGCGCCGGTCGCCGCCGGAATCATCTTGACCTCGGCGGGCCACGGCTGCGCCAGCGCCCGGATCAGAGCGGCGAGCCCCTCTCCGACCGCGTAACCGAACAACAGCGTGATAGCGACGATTACGGCGGCGCGCGCCAGGGCCGACGCGCGCGCCGCGGCCGGATTCGCCGCCAGGTTGAAATGCGGAACAGCCTCGACGACGCGGGCCAGCATCCGCGCCACCGGGCGGAACGCGACGCGCACCGCCCGCGTCACCGCTGGGCCAATCCCGCTCAGCGCGCCGAGCATCCCGAGCGAGCGAAACGGCTCGGAGGAGGCGGCGAACTCATAGCGGAATTTCTCCGACCATGCGGTCAGCGGCTGCCACACGATCAGATCCATCGCGACGATGATCGCAAGCAGCGCGGTCAGGGCCGCAAGGAGTTCGGCCCATCGCCCCTTTTCCATCGCCTCCATTTCGAGGCTGCCCAGCCCGGGCAACCGGTAGTTAGCGGGGCCGACGGTGATGATCTCGCAGGCGATCAGGAAGTACCATCCCGCGACCCAGGACAGGATCGAGTTGTAAACCAGCTTGGGCACGCAGGCCGGCATCCAGAGCCGCTTGAACTTGAGCCATCCGCCGGCGCCGAACGCGTCCAGCGCCTCGACCGAGTCGTTGGGGATGGTCTTCATGGCCTCGAAGACGCCCAACGCCATGTTCCAGGCCTGGCTTGTGAAGATCAGGAAGATCGCAGCCATCTCAACGCCTAGGCGCCGCCCGTGGGCCAACGCGACGAAAAAATAAACCGCCGCGGGAAAGAAGCCGACCACCGGCACCGACTGGGCGATGTCGATGGCCGGGATCATCACGCGCTCGTAAGCGCGGCTGCGCGCGGCGGCCATCCCGTAAACGATCGAGAAGACCAGCGCAACCAGGTACGCCGCCAGCATCCGGTAAAACGAGCAGAACGCGTAGTAGGGCAGATGGCGCGCCGAGACGCTGAAACGCGGAGCATGCAACGCTCCCGCGCGCTCTCTGAACGCGAAGAACAGCGCCAGCAGCGCGGCTATCAGGAGGAACGAGACCGCGGTGCCCATCACCCGGCGTATTTGTGTCCGCTGCGGCATCGTCCACCTGCCCGAATTCTCAACAATAGCTGCTGCGAGCCGGGGCGCGAAAGCGCAAAGTGAGAATATTTCCGCTCGCGATTGGCGAGCTTCGGCAGGGTCGTTGCCTTAAGCCGGTCAAATGCCGATTTGCCTACGCTTGCCGGCTCTGCAATAAAAGGCGGGAGTCGGTGCGCGATGCTAACGAGGCCTGCGCGCCCCAAGACGCGCGCGGGCTCCTAAGCCGGGGGCGAAAGCTCAGATGGAAGGCGTGGAACAGCTCATCTCGGGATGGCAACTGCATCCGGTTGCCGATCACTTCACGATCGCTCTGCTCACCATCGCGATCCTCGTTGACCTCGTTTCCAGCCTGCAGCCGGAGCGGGCGTGGATTCGCCACATGGCGCTCACCCTGATGATCCTCGGCGCGCTGGCTGCGGCCGCTTCCTACGCCACCGGCGACATGGAGGCCGACCGGGTGTGGAAGATGATGTCCGCTCCGGCGCACGACTATTTTAGGGGCAAGGATGTCCGGCTCTTCGACGGCCTGCTCGGCCATGGCGCGCTCGGCTACTATCTGATGTTCGTGTTCGGGGTGCTCGCGATCTGGAGAATCCTGATCGCGATGTTCAACTTCATGGCCGGCAGCCACGGCCTCTACCTGCTGCTCGCGGTGATCGCGCTGATCCTTCTGCTCTACCAGGGTCATACCGGCGGCGAGTTGGTTTACATGTACGGAGTCGGCACCGGCCCGATGGCGGCTGGGGCGACGCCGGCGCCGCCGCAGGCGGCGGCGAGCGCCACAGCGACGCCGGCCGCGCCACCCGCGGCATCCGTCGCGCCGGCGTCGGCCACTCCGCTACCGACCGTGTTCGTGCCTCCCGCGACGCCGTATCCGTCGGCGGTGCCGTCTGATACCGCCAAGCCGTCGCGCTCGGCGATTGCGACGCCGACCGCGAAGCCGACCGCGACTGTCGCGCCGTCGGCTACGGCTACTCCCGCCGCGGAAACGGCTACTCCCGCCGCGGAATAGGGACGGCTGGGGGGGCGCGCCAGCGATGACCGCGCGCGGCGTGATGGTCGCTTTGTGTCGCTTTGCACCACTTCCGGTGGCACCCTAAAATACGAGCGGTTTCGATGGCGAAGCAGCGGATCGGAAAAGTGGTGGCGCTCTGGCGCTATCCGGTGAAGTCGATGCTCGGCGAGCCGCTCACCGAGTCGAGCGTCGTCTTCCACGGCTTGGCGGGTGATCGCGCGTGGGCACTGCGCGAGATGAAGACCGGCCGCATCGTCAGCGCCAAGAAGTTTCCAAAGATGTTCGAGATGCGCGCCGCATACGAGAGAGTTCCGGAGACCGGCGAGGCCGTGTCGATCAGGATCGAACTGCCCGACGGCAGGACCATCCACGCCGAGGATGCGGACGCCTCGGCGGTTCTCTCAGCGGTGCTCGGATGCGAAGTCAGGCTCGAGCGTCCGCAGCCCGAACAGGCCGAGACCGCGGGCATGGATCCGGCGACGATCTTCGGCGACGTGTCGATCGACAAAATTTTTCCGGGGATGACACCAGGCAAGGGGCCGGACTTCTTTTTGCTGGGGATGAAGGGCACTTTCTTCGATTCCGCCGCGATTCACGTCCTCGCCAGCGCGACGCTCGACCACATGCGCCGGCTCGCGGGCGGCGCTTCGCGTTTCGACCCGCGCCGATTCCGCCCCAATATCTTTGTCGAGAGCGCCAACGGGGCCGACGCCTTCGTCGAGGACGAATGGCTGGGCGGGATGCTCGAAGTCGGCGAGGCGGTAAAGATCACCGGGATGCAGCCGGCGCTGCGCTGCGTGATGACGACTCATCGCCAGGGCGACCTTGAGCGCGATCCCGCGATCCTGCGCACTGCCGCCCAGCATCATAAGGCCAACGTCGGCGTGTTCGCCTCGATCGGCGCGCCCGGCACGATTCGCATCGGCGACCCGGTCTACCTCGTAAAGTGACAAGCGAGCACCGCGAGCTTGTCATCCCGAGCGCAGCGAAGGATCTCATTCCCTTCCCCGCAGTCTTATGCGGGGGGAAGGCCAGGGATGGGGTCCCGTAAGTGTTAAGCCCAACATAGTCGGCTAAAGTAGCCCGCGTTCCCTGCGCCGTCCGGGTCCGACGCGCTATCATAGCGGCGGGTCCGATCGCGCCCCCCTTTGGCCGGCGATCGGGCGCAACCCGATGAGCGCGGTAAGCATCGTCAGATCGCAGCGCGCGGCGGAAAGAATCGCCGCTGCTGCCGAATGGCTCCGCGAGCTGTCGCCCGGCGCCGAGAGCCTGGTCGTGGCGGCGAACTGGGAGGCTGCGGACGACCTCGTCCGCGCGCTCGCCGGCGAGCGCGGCGCCGCATTCGCGGTCCATCGCCTGACCTTCGACAAAATGATCTCCGCCCTGGCCGTGGAAACGCTCGCCGAACGCAACCTGGCTCCGGCGATCGGCCTGACGGTCACGGCCATTGCCGCTCGCGCCGCGCATCTCGTCGCCGGCGCGAATCGCCTGGGCTACTTCGCGCCGATCGCCGATCGCAACGGCTTCGCCGGCGCCGTCGCGCGCACGATCGGCGAGTTGCGCGCCGCCAGTGTCGGTGCGGCCGAGCTTCGCGCGCTCGATTCTGTCGGCGCGCCGCTCGCCGCGCTGATGGAGAAGTTCGAGCACGAGCTGGCCGAGGCGAAGCTTGCGGATCGCGCCGCGATGATCGCGATGGCGTCCGAGGCGATTGCGCGCAATCCCGCGCCGCGCTACGTCGCGCTCCCGACACTGTTTCTCGACGTGCCGATTAGAAGCCGCCCCGAATGCGATCTGGTCGCGCGGCTGGCGCGCCGCGCTCCGGGCGTGCTCTTCACGGTCGCGGCGGGCGACGCGCGCACCGAGCATTACATCCGTAGCACGTTTGCCGATGCGGCTGCGCACAAGCCGTCCCCGCCTTTTTCACCGAAACGCTCGCTTCGCTCGACAGCTTGGCAAGCACCCGCCGATTCGAGCGAAGTCAGCATAGGCGGTGAAAAGTCGCTCACGCGGCTGCAGGACAATCTGTTCGAGACCACAACGCCGCCCGAGTGTGCGCGCGACGAATCGGTGAAGATTTTCTCGGCGCCGGGCGAGGCGCGCGAATGCGTCGAGATCGCGCGCGAAATCCACAAGCGTGCGCGCGCCGGCGTGTCGTTCGATCGGATGGCGGTGCTGCTGCGCGCGTCCGCCCCATACAACTCGCTTTTGGAGGAGGCGCTCGCTCGCGCCGGCGTGCCGGCCTATTTCGCGCGTGGCAGTTTGCGTCCTGAGCCCGGCGGGCGGGCGCTGTTGACCCTGCTCAACTGTGCCGCTGAACGCCTCTCCGCGCGCCGCTTCGCGGAATACCTGTCGCTGGCGCAGGTGCCCGACCCGGATCGCGACGCCGATTTGCAACGCCCGTTCGTCCCCGCCGAGAGCGACCTCGTGCCCCTGCCCGAATCCGATGCGATCGCTTCCGCCGCGGCCGACGGCGCCGGCCCAATCGACGACCCGGTTCCGGTGGTCGAGGGCAGCGTGCGTGCGCCGTGGCGATGGGAGCAACTGATCGTCGAGGCGTCGGTGATCGGCGGGCGCGATCGATGGCGGCGGCGCCTTGACGGCCTCGAAGAGGAGTTCCGCACCAAGCTGAAGGAGTCCGAGGGCGAGACGACTGCCGAATATCTGAAACAGCAACTGGTCCATCTCGGTCATCTGAAGCAACTTGCGCTGCCGATTATCGACGCGCTCGATTCCCTCCCGCGCGCCGCCAACTGGGGAGAATGGCTCGCGGCGCTCAGCGCCCTGACCGACCTTGCGATTCGCGACCGGGAGCCCGTGCTCGCGTCGCTCGCCGAGCTGGAACCGATGGCGCCGGTCGGGCCGATTGGACTCGACGAGGTGCGGATGGTCCTCGCCGAGCGGCTTGGGAAGCTGACGGCCCGGCCGTCGCGCCGGCGCTACGGCGCGCTCTACGTCGGGCCGGCCGAGGACGCGCGAGGGCTTTCGTTCGAGGTCGTGTTCGTGCCGGCTCTGTCGGAGCGGCTCTTTCCGCAGAAGCTTACCGAGGACCCGATTCTGTCCGACCGCGCCCGCAAATCGCTCGGCGCCGATCTCACCGTGCAGGACGACCGGCGCATCAACGAGCGTCTCGCGCTCAAGCTCGCGGTCGGCGCGGCCGAGAGCGCCGTCGTACTGTCCTATCCCCGCATCGACATCGATCAGGGCCGGCCGCGCGTGCCGTCGTTCTACGCGCTCGAAGCCACGCGCGCCGCCGAGGGTACGCTGCGCGGCTTCGAGGAGCTCGGCCGGATCGCCGCCAAGGTGCGGGAGCTTCGCCTCGGATGGCCGGCGCCGGACGACCCGGCCGAAGCTATCGACAACGCCGAATTCGATCTCGCGCTGCTCGACAAGCTGGTCGATCAAGAACCCGAGCGCACCATCGGCACCGCGAACTATCTGCTCGCCTCGCGGCACGCCAATCCGCATCTCGCCCGTTCGCTGCGCGCGCGGGCCCGCCGATGGCTCAAGCGCTGGACGGTCAACGACGGCCTGGTCGATCCGGACGAGGCGGCCCAAGCGGCGCTGCTGAGACACAGCTTCGCCGCGCGCTCGTTCTCGCCGACTGCGCTGCAGAAGTTCGCCGAATGCCCGTATCGCTTCTTGCTCTATACGATCCTGAAGCTGGAGCCTCGCGAGGAGCCCGAGCCGATCGAAACCATCGATCCGCTGGTGCGCGGCGCGATGTTTCACGAGGTCCAGTTCGAGGTGCTCTCCGCGCTGCGCGCGCGAGGCGCGCTGCCGGTGAGCGCGGACAATCTCGACGCGGCCCTGCAAACGGTCGCTGAACAACTGGCGCGCGTCGCCGAACAATATCGCGAAAAGCTGGCGCCCGCGATCGATCGCGTATGGGAGGACGGCATCGCCAGCATCTCGGCCGATCTCTCCGAATGGCTCCGTCGCGCCGCTGAGCGGCGCGACGGATGGTGCCCGGATCGCTTCGAGCTGTCCTTCGGGCTCAGCGACCGCGCCCAGGCCGATCCTGCAAGCAGCGCCGATCCGGTCGCGATTGGGGACGGGCTCAAGCTGCGCGGCTCGATCGATCTGGTCGAGCGCGATCCGGCGCGCGCCCGCCTGCGTATCACCGATCACAAGACCGGCAAGGTCCGCGCCGAACGCGGAGTCATCGTCGGCGGCGGACGCGTGCTGCAGCCGCTGCTCTACGCGATGGCGGCGGAAAGGCTCCTCGCGGCGCCAGTGGATTCCGGGCGCCTCTACTACTGCACGCTGGCGGGCGGTTTCGAGGAGCGCGAAGTCGAGCTGAACGACCAGGCGCGCGAGGCGGTCGCCAAAACCATCGCTACCATCGCCGAGGCGATCGAAACCGGCTTCCTGCCCGCGGCACCCGGCGATCGCGAATGCGCGTGGTGCGACTACCGGATGCTCTGCGGGCCGTATGAGCAGCGGCGCTCCGCGATGAAGCCGGCGGCGCGCCTGACGAAGCTTCGCAAGCTGAGGGAGATGAAGTGACGCTTGCCGATCGGGAAGCGCGCGACCGAATCGTCCGCGACCTCGACGCCACGATGGTGGTCGAGGCCGCGGCCGGCACCGGCAAGACCACCGAACTGGTGCGGCGAATCGTCGCGGTGGTCGCCTCCGGCCGCACCACGCTCGACAAGATCGTCGCGGTCACCTTCACGGAGAAGGCCGCGGGCGAGCTCAAGCTGCGCGTGCGCGAGCAGATCGAGCATCGCCGCCGCAGTTCAACCGGCTCCGAGGAACGCGTGCGCCTCGACGGCGCCCTCGAGAAGCTCGAAGAGGCCCGCATCGGCACCATCCACTCGTTCTGCCGCGACCTGCTCCAGGAGCGGCCGGTCGAGGCCGGCATCGATCCGCGGTTCGAAGTCGCCCCGCAGGACGAGACCGAGGCGATCCTGCGTGCGGCGTTCGATCGATGGTTCGAACAGGCGCTGCGCGCGCCGGGGCCGGGGCTCAGGCGGATGCTCGCGCGTGCCGGCAGCGATCGCGCGGAGAGCCCGACCGGAGCATTGTTCGGCGCGGCGCTCGAACTGTCGCAATGGCGCGACTTCCCGGAGCAATGGAGTCAGCCGCCGTTCGACCGCGAGGCCGAGGTTGGCGCGCTGTTCGCCGAGATGAGCGAGATCGGCGATCTCGCCGATCTCGGCCGGCCGGACGACTGGCTCTACGAATCGATAGCCAAGATTCGGTTGATCGCGCGCGAGGCGGTGCGCCTGGAGAAGATTCGCGGCAAGGACCTCGACGCGCGTGAAGCGGCGCTGATGAAGCTCTTGCGCGGCAACCAGAATTACTGGAACTGGAAGGGCTTCGGAGACGACTTCGGCGACCATCCGCGGGCCGAGGTGATGCGCCGCCGCGAGGAATTCCATCGCCGGCTAAAGGCCTTGCGCGAGCGCATCGGCGCCGACCTGGCGCCGCAGCTTCGCGCCGAGCTTCAGCCGGTGGTGGATCGCTTCCAGGAACTCAAGCGGCGCGCCGGCAAGCTCGATTTCATGGACCTGCTGCTGTTCGCGCGCGACGTGATTCGCGATCGCGCCGAGGTCCGCAAAGAGCTGCAGGAGCGCTTCACCCACATCTTCGTGGACGAGTTCCAGGACACCGACCCGCTGCAGGCCGAGATCCTGCTCCTGCTCGCCGCCGACGATCCGGCGCAAAGGGATTTCCGCCGCGTGCGCCCGGCCCCCGGCAAGCTCTTCATCGTCGGCGACCCCAAGCAGTCGATCTATCGCTTCCGGCGCGCCGATGTCGCCCTCTATCAGCGCGTGAAGGCGCAGTTGGTCGGATGCGGCGCGCAACTCGAGCACCTGACCGTAAGCTTCCGCGCCCGGCCCGAGATCCAATCGATGGTCAACGCGGCGTTTGAGCCGTTGATGGTGGAATCCGAGACCCAGGCCGCATACGAGCCGCTCAACCGCGCCCGCGAGGATTCATCGCAGCCCCCGATCGTCGCGTTGCCGGTGCCCAGGCCGTATGGCGATTACGGCAAGGTCACCAACTATGCGATTGACGCGTCGCTTCCCGAGGCGGTCGGCGCGTTCGTGGATTGGCTGGTACACCAAAGCGGATGGCAAATCACCGAGCGCGACCAAGGCGCCGAGCTGCGCGCGATCGAGCCGCGTCACATCTGCATCCTGTTCCGCCGCATGACCAACTTCCGCACCGACGTGGCGCGCGCATACGCTCGCGAGCTTGAAGCGCGTCACGTGCCGCACGTGCTGGTCAAAGGCAGCTCCTTCCAGGAGCGCGAAGAGATCGAGGCGATGCGCAACGCGCTCAACGCCATCGAGCGCCCCGACGACGAGCTCTCGGTCTACGCCACGCTGCGCGGGCCGTTGTTCGCCTTCAGCGACGCCGAGTTGCTGACCTTCAAGCAAGCCGTCGGCAGCTTGCATCCGTTCCGCCGCCTCGACGGCCCCCGGCCCGAATCGATCGCCGAGGCGCTCGGCGTGCTCCGCGAGCTGCATCGCGGGCGCAATCGCCGCCCGCTCTCCGACACCATCGCGCGGCTGCTCGATGCGACCCGGGCGCAGGCCGGAATCGCGATCTGGCCGACGGGCGAGCAGGCCCTCGCCAACATCTCGCGCATCATGGATCAGGCGCGCCGCTTCGAAAGCCGCGGCGGGACCTCGTTCCGCGGCTTCGTCGAGCAGCTCGAACGCGACGCCGACGCCGGCGTGCTGGCCGAAGCGCCGCTGATCGAGGAAGGCACCGAGGGTGTTCGCCTGATGACCGTGCACGGGGCGAAGGGCCTGGAGTTTCCCGTCGTGATCCTCGCCGACATGACCTGCAACGAGATTCGCGATGAGGCGCAACGCTACGTCGATCCCGAACGCGGGCTGTGCGCGCTTCGAATCGCAGGATGCGCGCCGCAGGAGCTGCTCGACCATTGCGAGGATGAGCTGCGCCGCGAACGCGAGGAGGCCGTCCGTCTGGTCTACGTCGCGATCACACGGGCGCGCGATCTGATCGTGGTTCCGGTCCTCGGCGACGAGCGATACGAGAAATGGCTCGGCAAGCTTGGCAACGTCCTCTACCCCGATCCCAATCAGCGCCGCAGCGCGATTCGGCCGGTGCCCGGATGCCCTGAGTTCGGCGACGACAGCGTGCTGGAACGGCCGCAGAAAGCTCCGCCCAAAGCGAAGTCCGTCACCCCGGGATTGCACAAGCCGCTTGCCGGGACGCATCGCGTGGTCTGGTGGGATCCCCGATGCCTCAACCTCGACGTTGAAGAGACGATGGGCCTGCGCCAGCGCCGTCTGCTCGAAGCCGACGAGAGCGGCAAAGCCTCGCAGCAGGGCGTGCGCGACTACGAAGCATGGTACGCCGCGCGCGAGTCGATGCTGCAGCGCGCCGCCGCGCCCAGCCGCCGGATCGTGACAGCCACCGAGCTGGCGCTTGCGGCCGGCCGCGGCGAGATTGCGATTGGGGAGGCGGCGGAGATCACGGCCCAGGAAGTCGCGCGCGATGCGGCGCGGCCGCGCGGACCGCGCTTCGGCACGCTCGTGCATGCGATGCTGATGAGCTGCGGCGCGAATACGCGCACCGGCGCTATCGCCAGGTTCGCCGCGATGCACGCGCGGATTCTGGGCGCCACCGACGCGGAGGCGGCAGCCGCCATCGACGCGGTCGCGCGCGCGCTCGCATCCCCGCTGATGCGCCGCGCCGCCGGCGCCGCAGAGATTCGCTGCGAAGCGCCCGTCCTGATCCGCCTCGACGACGGCGCGATGGTCGAGGGCGTTGCCGACCTCGCATTTCTGGACCGCGACGGCTGGGTCGTGGTCGACTTCAAGACCGACGTGGATATAGCGCCGCGCATCGACGAATACCGCGCCCAGTTGTCTCTCTACGTCCGCGCAATAAGGCAAGCCACCGGCGCGCCCGCATGCGGTGTCCTGCTGCGCGTGTGACCTGCGCTCAGCGGGTTTCCCCAGGGTCCTTAATCCTGCAAATATGGTCAGGAACATGGCGGATGACACGAACCGGGCAGAATCCATCGCTCCGCATCGATACCGGCCGACTTTTGAACAACGACACGCTGCTGGTGGTCGGATACGGCTCGCTGATGAGCGGTTGGGGATTGCTTGCGGAGCGGCGTGGCGGCTCGAGCCGCCTCCTCGCGCGCGGCGCGTTCCCGGTCCAACTCGATAATGCGCGTCGCGGCTTGGCCAAGCCCTCGAGCCATGGGCGCTACCTGGCGATGGATCTCAAGCCGATCGCGCCGGGAAGACCGATCACAGGGGCGGTGGGAACGAGCCGTGCCGCCGGCCCCGGCGCAATCGTCTACGAGTTCGGCCGCGAGACGGCGGCGGCGATCGCGCGGCGCGAGGAGTATGCGCCCGGCAAATTCGCCGAGCTGATCGCACTCGCGGATCGGGCGCGCAAACCGGTCGGCGATTTCATCCTCGAGATCGCGCGCCGCACCGCTTTCGACCTGCTCGCCTATCGCCGCGAGCTGCGCAATCTCCTTGGTTACACCTCGCCCGGCTACATCTTCCATCCGCTCCCGCTCAGCGACGGACGCGTCGCGATCGTCGCGATCGGATCGGGCTACGAAGGGAGCGGCGATCCCGCGATACGCTCGCGGCGGAGCGAGTTCGGAATCGACCGCCTGCTCGGGCTGGATGAGGCGCTGCGGATCGGGAGCATGGAGGTCGATCGCGACGGCCAGCTCGGATACTTCGTCGAGTGCATCCTCGGCGGCATTCATGGAATCCCGGTCGCCGACCTGGTCGCGGGCGTCGATCTCGGGACCGAAACCGGGCGCGAGGTCGCGCGCCTGTTCGGTATCGCCGGCGCGCGCGAGCGCGAACGCTTCCTCGCGGCGACGTTGCTCAGCGCCGCCGGCTACCGGGAGCGCTTCGTAGGCCCCGACCCTGGCTTGCCGCCGCTGCTCCGCTCCGACCCTCCCCGCTGAACGCGGAGCAGCCGGCTCCGGCTGGACAAATCATCGGAGCATGATTATCTGGGGGTCGGAGCGGAAGGGGGAAGGGGAACAAGCTGCGGAAACTTTTTCCGCAGCCTGCTAGAGTGCAAACTATCCGCGCGAGGGCTCGCCTGGGAAGCGAGCCGAGCAGGAGGTGTGGAGATGAAATCAACCAGGCCGCGGAAGTCCACGGCGAAAGTCAAACCGGTCGTTGGCGTTGCGGAGAGCGAGGCGCCCAAGGAGTCTAACGAACCGGGCGCAGCAGTCGCGCCGTCCGCCGAACAGATGGAGAGGAAGGCGCCCAAGGAATCTAACAAACCGGGCGCAGCGATCGCGCCGTCCGCCGAACAGATGGAGAGAAAGGCGCCCAAGGAGTCTAACGAACTGGGCGCAGCAATCGCGCCGTCCGCCGAACACATTCGGCTGCGAGCCTATGAGATCTTCGTTGCGCGCGGCGGAACACACGGCGACGACCTGGCCGACTGGTTTATCGCGGAGCTTGAGCTGCGCAAAAGCAGGGCTCGCTCACGGTAGCTGCGGGGAGCGGCCAAGCTCCATCCCCGGTCACTTGAGCAAACGGCATTGCCTTCAACCGCGCGCACCGCGCCGGGCGCGGCCTATGACGGCGGCCGCCCGTTTTCCACATCCGAGCGAGAACGGCTACAGTACGCTTTGTGAAGAGCGGCTTTTCGATTCACGTTACCAAGGAGAACCTCAAGTTCTCCGCCGCGCACTTTATCGCCTATCCCGGATTTCGCGAGCCGCTTCACGGCCACAATTACCAGGTCGGGGTGCGCGTCGAGGGCCGCCTCTCCAGAACCGGCTACGTGCTCGACTTCGGACTCATCAAGAAGCTCTCCAAAGAGATCGTCGATCAGCTCGACGAGCGAACCCTGGTCCCGGCCAAGAGCGATTGTCTCAAGATCGAGCGCGACGGCTCCGCGCTCAGGCTCCGCTATGAGAACGAGGAGTTCGTAATCCCGGCTGCCGACGCCCGGCTGCTGCCGATCGTTCACAGCTCCGCCGAGGAGCTGGCGCGCTATCTCTTCGGCGAATTGCTGGCGGCACTCAAATCGCGCGGCCCGCTCTCCGATCTTGTCGCGATCGAGGTTTCGGTCGCTGAAGGTCCCGGCCAGGCTGCGATCTATCGCGAGGAACTTTAGCCGGCAATTCAAACAGCCCCGGCCCGGTCTCGCAAATAACTTCGAGTCGGCTCATAGCGACGCGGAGTTGGCAGGGTGCCGGTTGACTGAGCATCATGCGGGCTGTGTTGGGCCTTTGCGGGCTTTGAAGCGCAGTATCCGCAGATTTCGTGCCACAGGTAGTCCATTTCCGCTACGCTGGCAGAATTCGCCTGTTCCGGCGCGATCGTCTTGTAGGCGACGGAACCATCGTGAGAGAATCTGCGCGCCCGGCTGCTCCGCGGCAAAGGGGGTTTCCCGGGTTGACGCCCGAACCGACGGCCGCACGAAGAGACGAGCTTGCACCCTCGCTTTCCCTGATCGGAGAGCATCCAGCGATCGTCAAGCTCCGCTCGCTGATCGAGCGGGTCGCTCCGACCGAAGCCACCGTGCTGATAACCGGTGAGAGCGGCACCGGCAAGGAAGTGGTCGCGCGCGCGATTCATGGGCTCTCGCCGCGCGCCGGCCATCCGTTCGTGCCGGTGAACTGTGCGGCGATTCCGCGCGAGCTTTTGGAATCCGAGATGTTCGGCCACGAGCGCGGCGCATTCACCGGCGCCGCCGCTCATCGCCACGGGCTGTTCAGCGTTGCCGACCGCGGGACGATTTTCCTCGACGAGGTCAACGAGCTTACTCCCCAGTTGCAGGCCAAGTTGCTGCGCGTGCTGGAAGACCACATGATCCGGCCGGTCGGCTCGGACCACGCGTTCAAAGTCGACGCGCGCGTGATCGCGGCGACCAACAAGCACCTTCCGATACTGGTCCGTAAGGGCGCCTTCCGTGAGGATCTCTTCTACCGCCTCCAGGTCGTACCGATCATCATTCCGCCGCTTCGCGAACGGCGCTCCGATATTTCTCTCCTGATCGAGCACTTCCTCGGCCAGATGCGCACGCGGCTGAATCGCGACTTGGAGCTCAGCCGCGAGGCGGCGGTCCATCTCTGGTCTTACGACTGGCCCGGCAATGTCCGCGAGCTCGAAAACATGGTCGAGCGGCTCGCGATCCTGTGCGATGGCGACACTATCGAGACGCGCCATCTGCCGCCCGAGGTTTCGGCCGGCGCCTGCATCAGCGAGCCGGCAGTCCCGCTCTCGCTCGGCGAGGGCGGCGTGAATCTCAACGCGCTGGTGCGCGACCTCGAAGGCCGCCTGATCAACCAGGCGCTGCGCCGCACCGGCGGCAACAAGCAGGCCGCGGCGCGCCTGCTCGGACTCAAGCGAACGACCTTCGCGGCCAAGCTCAGGCGATGCGGCGTGATCGCGCCGCCCGAGCCCGGTGGGCCGGAAGAGGGTGGTCAGGACGATGAATAGCCGCGTCGGACGCGCGATCAGGCCTGCGGGCAAGCGCGCCAGAATCATGGTCGTCGACGACGACCCGGACACCCTGACGATTCTGGTCCATTATATTCGGCGCGAGGGCTTCGACGCGATCGGGGCCGGCTCGGGCACCGAATGCCTGAAACTGGCCGCCGAGAGCAAGGTTGACGTGATCCTGCTGGATCTGATGATGCCGGAGATGGACGGGTTCGAGGTCTGTCGGATTCTGAAGGCCACGCCGGCGACCGCTGAGACCCCGATAATCCTGGTCACCGCGCTCGACGATATCGACGCGCGCGCCGAAGCGATGCGGCTCGGGGTAAGCGAGTTTCTCGCCAAGCCGGTAGGCCGGCTTCAACTGGTGAACCGGATCAATGCGCAGCTCGAGATGGTGGCCGCCGCGCGGAGCGCGGACCTCGCCCTCGAGCGTTTCCAGCGCGGCAGCTGATCGCGACAGTCCAGCAGGCGACGCCCTGCAATCGACGCGCTGCATCCGCCGATTGCCAAGCAAGCCCTGCTTTAGTTAGAGATTAGAAACCCAACACGCGCTCGGTCTCGCGATCGGGGGCGGCGAGGAGGATATCGTATGAACGGGGAGGCGGCCAAGCCCACGGGACAACCAATCGCAGCGCTGAGCTACCTGCTCGGCTTCGTTACCGGGATTATCTTCTTGTACCTGGAACCGTACGACAAGGACGAATACATACGCTTCCACGCGCGCCAATCGATCGCGTTTTCGGTCGCGTGGTTCGCGGCCAACGTGATCCTGAGCGTGGCGGCGGCGGTCCTGCGCCCGCTCGGCCCCGTGATCAACGGGCTCGAGGACCTCGTCAACCTCGGTTTCTTCATCGTGTGGCTGTTGCTGATGTACAAGGCCTACACGGGCGAGAAGTACCGGCTGCCCGTGCTCTCCGACTGGGTCGATGAGATGGGCCTCTGAGCGGCGGGCGTTGCGCGCCGTCTGCGGCCTGATTGGTTGCGGCCGTCCTGGACCGCGCGATGAGTTGACGGCGCTGAAGCCGCTTCGGTTGAAGCGGCTGGACCGGGTCAGGAATGCTCGGCGCCGTTGGGCCCCTGCGACCCGTTACCGTTGTGTCCGTTGACCCCGAGCAACTGCGCCAACTGCCGCTGGAAGCCGCCGCTCTCAATCGCGCAGTGCATCCCGCATTCCTTGAGTGCGCCCGTCTCCCACCACCATCTCCCGGAGCGCGCCCGGGCGCCCTCGGGGACGGCGCGCGTGCAGGGCGCGCAGCCGATCGACCGGTAGCTGCGGTCGTAAAGCGCGTTATAGGGAACGTCGTGGCGGCGGACGTAGTCCCAGACGTCGCGCTCGGTCCAGCCCGCGAGCGGAGCAAGTTTCACGATCCCGCCGTGCAGGTCGTCGATCTCGAGCTTGCGAATCTCGGAACGGGTCGCGCTCTGATCGCGCCGCAACCCCGTCACCCAGGCGTCGTAGTTGGCCAGCGCGCGCTTGAGCGGCAGCACCTTGCGGACCTGGCAGCAAAGCAATCGCAGGTTGGTGTCGCGGTAGAACAGGTTGCTGCCGTGCTCGGAAACCATCTTCTCCACCACCTCGTGCTCAGGCATGAAGATTTCGATCGCCAGCCCGTAGCGCTCGCGCATGCGTTCGACCAGATCGTGGGTTTCCTGCGGCAGGCGGCCGGTATCGATCGTGAAGACCCGCACCGACCGATCGATTCGCCACGCCATATCGATCAGCGCGCAGGACTCGACCTGGAAGCTCGAGCAGATCGCGAGCCGATCGCCGAATTTCTCAAGCGCCCACGCCAGCACTTCCTGAGGCCCCTTGTCTTCCAGATCAAGGGCGACTTGCCGCGCTTCGAGTTGGTCCATCACCTGGTTTCTGACTTGCTCGTCCATGAGCCGGATCCGATCATCTCCTGGGACGCCTGACCCCGGCGTCCATCACGCGGCGCACTCGCCTTCCTTGGTCTCGCCCGTAAAGGCGTGATCTTCGCCGATATCGATGAAGTCTTCGGGTTTCGCGTCGTCGGGGCCAATCTCGCACAGATCGCCCAGCAACACTTCGATCTCCTCGAGCCCGGCGCTGCGGAAGAACAGCTGCGCGCTCTCACCCGGCAAACGGGTGTCGCGATACCATTCGAGCAAGCGGCGTATCGCTTCGGTCACGCGCCGGGCGGGAATCTTGACGCTGCGCCTGCCGAAGTGCGCAGCCTCGCCGTCCACCCATCCGCCGACCATGAGCTGGTATTGCGGGACGACCCTGCCGTTGTCGAGCCGGCGCAATCCGCCCTGGAAGCCTAGCGCGACCACGTGATGCTGCCCGCATCCGTTGGGGCATCCACTGATCTTTATCGCGGCGTCCGACGCGATCTGCGCCAGGTCCGGACGCGATTCGAGGAACTCGGAAAGCTCGCGGCCGAGTCCGCGCGACTGCGTGACCGCCAGCCGGCACGATTCCGCTCCCGGACAACTGGTCACGTCGACAATCGTGTTCGCGCCCGCGCTGCCCAGACCCGCGGCCGCCAGCCGCCGGTAGAGAGCGGGTAGATGCTCGCTCAGCACCCATCGCATCACTAGGTTCTGCTCCACCGTGGTGCGCACGCTCCCGTCGCCGTACGCGAGCGCCAAGTCGGCGAGCACCCGGAATTGTGCTCCGGTCACATCGCCCATCGGGACTCGCACCGTAACGGCCGCGTAACCCGCCTGACGCTGCTGCCGAACGTTGGTTCGGCAGAAAGAGACGAACTGATGCCGCGAAAGAGCCTGCGGCAGAGTCGGTGTCAGGTCCGGGACGATCCCGGGCCCCTTGACCTGCGCGGACGCGGCCCGGCGCGCAACTTCGATCTCGGACGGAGGCTCCGGACGATCCCATCGCGGCTCACTCTCGACGGGCGGATTCTGCGCATCGAACGGAAGCGGGCTGCCGCCCTCCGCAACCACCGCTGCGAGCTGCTCGTCAAAGAGCTTCCTCCACGCCGCCCAGCCGAGCTTGCGGATCAGGTACTTCATCCGGGCGTTGGCCTTGCTCTTGCGCTGGCCGTGGGCGTGGAACACGCGCAAAATCGCCTCGGCGACGTTCAGAATTCGCTCCGCCGGTAGAAACTCGTAGAGCAGCCCTCCGGATTGGCAGAGCGTGGCGGTCCCGCCGCCGACTGTGATCCTGAAACCGCGCAGAGCGCTGCCGTTCATCCCCAGCACGCGGGCGCGCAACCCGATGTCGTTGAAGGCCCCGCCCGCGCAATCCGGCTCACAGCCGCCGAAAGCAATCTTGAACTTGCGCGGCAGCGACGAACTCAGGCGGTGGCGCAGGAAATAACGCGTTAGCGCCTCCGCATAAGGCGTGACGTCAAAAGCCTCGGTTCGGCATACGCCGGCGAACGGGCAGCCCACGATATTGCGCACCGAATTCCCGCATGCCTCGCGCGTGGTTACGCCGGCTGCCGCCAGACGCCGCATGCAAGCCTCGCTGTCGCCGAGCTTGACGAAGTGCATCTGGATATTCTGGCGGGTCGTGATGTGGGCGAAGCCGCGCGAGTACTCCTCGCAGCATTCCGCCACCGCCCGCAGGCCCGGCGCAGAAAGCACGCCCTGCGGTAGCTTGATGCGGAACATCTGGACATCGTCCTGCCGCTGCCCGTACACGCCGCGGATCAGGCGGAACGCCCGCCACTGCTCGGGCGTTATCTCGCCGCGCTCGTAACGTTCCAGTGTCTCGACGAATTCGGCGATGTCGCCCTCGCTGGCAAGGGAAAGTCGCGCGCGTCCCAGCGTCGACAGGTGCTTGCGCTCCTGCTCTTCACCGATAGCGGAAATTTCACCATTCATAGCGGCACCAAGTGACTCAACGGTAAAGTCGGGTCACAACTCCTACCCGACGTGGCGGACACTTCGTCCTGCGGCAGTTAGATAACTTATGTGAGCATCTTAGTCAAGTGAATAGATGACCAAACGAGTCGCCTATTCCATAAATCGGCCACAAGTGCTAGAAACGTGACCCAGTGCGATGATGAAATTCGGTGTCGGGGTCGACTACTCGCTCAAGGCTCTGCTGCTGCTGGCGGACCGATACCCCACGGCGCAACCGCTACGGGTCGAAGAAATCGCGGCAAGCCAGGGTATCCCTGAGAACTACCTGAGGCGGCTGTTGATCGAGTTGAAGCGCGGCGGTCTGGTGGCCAGTCAGAAGGGGCCCAGCGGCGGCTACATGCTGGCGCGCAGCCCCTCGAAAATCACGATGGGCGAGGTGGTCCAGATTATCGAGGGCGGCTACATCCCGGTCGAATGCCTCGGGGACGGCGCCAACGCGCTCTGCCACCCCGGCGACAACTGTGCGATGCGCGAGGTGTGGCGGGAGGTGCAGACCGCCGTGCTGGCGATACTGCGCGGCACGACCCTGCAATCCCTCGCCGAGCGCCGCAAGACCGCCCAGCACTTCCAGATCTAGCGCTTCGGCTCGGGGGGAGATCCGTCGGGCGGGTATGGACGACCCCGGTCCCCTGCTCGAAGTCTTGCAGGTCCCCTACGGCGAGTTGCAAACCAGCGCGAACAGCCGATGCGGGACGGCGAGCGGATCTTCGGGGAACCGGTCGCGCAACATTTTCGCCAGTTCGCGATCGAATTGCGTGATGCGTTCCGCGCTGAGGCTCGCGCCCACGCCGGCGCTGGCGCGAACCCGTCCTCGCCACGCCTGGTGACTGTAGGGCACGTCGAGGTCAACCGAAAACGTCTCGATAGCCTTAAACCCCGCGAGCGCCACGTCAGTGAGCCATCGCGGATAAAGTCCCGTCCCGCCGCCGAACTTCCAGTTGGGGTTGTGCGCTTCGATCAGGCGCTCGGTGGCTTCGAGCACATTGCCGGCAAGCGGGATCCAGTCGAAGTGCGCGATCAGCAGCCGTCCGGCTGCGATCAGCGCCCGGCGCGCTTGCGCCGCCGCACCCGCGCGGTCGAACCAATGCCAGCATTGGCCCGCGCCGACCACGTCGAAACTCCGATCGGCCATTGCGATCTGCTCGGCGCGCGCGACGACGTAGCGCACGGTGACGCCGGCCTTGCGATCGAGCGCCGCGGCCTGCTTCATCAGCTCGGCCGACGGGTCGATTCCGACCACTTCGCATCCGCGCAGTGCGAAGCCGCGCGCCAGCGTGCCGGTGCCGGTCCCGAGATCGAGCACGCGATCTCCGGCGCGGCCGATTCCGAAGCCTAAAAGCCGTTCGAAGAGGATATCGGGAAAGCCGGCGCGGTATCGGCTGTAATCCTCGGCGGTCGCGCCGAAGTCGATTTTCATAGGCCGGACAATTTTTGCGGTGGGAGCATAATCAGGCGGAAGGGCACCCGGCGCCGGATAGACTGGAAGTGCGAATCCCCGGTGACAAACGCGGCGCCGGTATGACGCGCCGAGAGCGCCAACAGACAATCGTTTTGCAGACGCGCAAGGCCGATGGCCTCGTGATCTCTGAAAATTCGCGGCAGCAGCCTTCCGGTTTCAATCCAGCAGCTCCGCCAAGACGGAGGTTCGAGCGGCAGAATCTCGGCGACCAGTCTCTCCACCACGCGCGCGCTACGCCCGGTCGCGCCGCGTAGCAATTCGCTGGCCACCACAGGGGAGAGCCTGACAGGCGAGGTCCCTATTTCCGCGGCAACCGTCCGCCACGTCAGCTTGCCGAGCAGCAGGCCAATGTGGACGTTCGAATCAAAGAAGACGATCACTAATCTCGCAGCGCTTGCCCGCGCCCTCGGTCCGGCGGAGCACACGCCAGGAGCGCAAGCGCTCGTCCTCTTCCCGCAGCAGGGCATTGATCAGAGACGACCGGGTCTTGGCCCCACGCGCCCGCATGAGCCTCTCGAGCAGGGTTGCCGGGATTCTTACAGTCACCGGCTTGCTGCCCTTTGCGCCGCGTGAGCGGGGCGCGACCGGCTGTCGACTCGCCGACTTTCCGTTCATCGGATGGCTCTGTACTATGAAATAACTTCCTTGTCATACATAAGCCGGAAACCGCCGCGCGGCAAGCGCCGCGGCCGGTGGCGCGTTATTCATCCTCACGCCGATCCAACAATTGTGAACCGAACGCTCGAGGACACTCTCGCCTTGCTCAGGCCGAAGGCCGGCGCTCGAAAGAAGTCCCGCCAGACTTATACTTCGCGGCGGTTGGCGAGCGCGCTCTGGAGCGTGGCGGAGTCGCTGTATTCGAGATCGCCGCCCGCCGGCAGCCCACGTGCGAGGCGCGACACCTTTGCCGCGAGCGGCTTTAGGAGCTTGGCGACATATAACGCGGTTGCTTCGCCCTCGACGGTGGCGTTGGTCGCGATAATCACCTCGCGGACCTTGCCCGGCTCGCTCACCCGCGCGATCAGTTCCTTGATCCTGAGATGATCGGGACCGATCCCGTCCAGCGGCGCGAGCGCCCCGTGCAGCACGTGATAGACGCCGCCAAAGCCGCGCGATCGTTCGAGCGCCATCAAATCGGCGGGCCCCTCGACCACGCAGATCAGATCGTGCTCGCGCGCCGGATCCTCGCAGATCTTGCAGCGCGCCTCGTCGGCGAGACCGAGACACTCGGAGCACAGCCCGACCCGCTCTCTCATCTCGAGCAGCGCCTCGGCCAGCGCGATTACCTCCTCGCGCGGGCGATGCAACAGGTTGAAGGCGAGGCGCGCAGCGGTCTTCTCGCCGATTCCCGGCAGCCGCGAAAGCTCGCGCACCAAGTGCGTCATCGCGGGCGGCAGTCCGTCCAGGCGTCTCAAGTTTTCCGCCATCGCCAACCCGGACGATGCTTCAGTCGTCGGAGCTGCCGGGCAGTTTGAATCCGGCCAGCGGCGCGCCGAGCGGGCCGGCGAGCCTGCCCATCTCGGCGGCCACCATCTCCTGCGCGCGATGCAAAGCCTCGTTGACTGCGACGACGATCAGGTCCTCAAGCATCGACTGGTCCTTGGCGGCGATGAGCGCCGGGTCGATCGCGATCTTTCGCACACGCATCGAGCCGTCCACCGCCACCCGCACCATCCCGCCGCCTGCGTCCGCCTCGACGATTTTCTCGGCGGCCTGTTCCTGCATCTGCTTGAGCTTCTCCTGCAGGGCCTGGGCCTGCCGCATCAGGGCCGAGAGATCGAATTCTGGCACGTGACTGTGCTCCTTAGCTCTGGGTTGGATTCCTGGGTCCCGGCTTGTCGCGGACTTCGACCACCCGTGCGCCGAACTCCTCGAAGATTCGGCGCACGAGCGGATCGGCGTAAGCCGCTTGGCGGGCTTCATTGCGCGACCCGGACGCTGCGCCGTCGGTAGGTGCGGCCTGCGCCTGGCGCATCGGCGCCGGCATGGCCGCCGGCGATGCGCCCGACGATTCATCGCCGGCGGGCACCGCATCGATGCTCGCCAGCTCGGCGCGCAACCGCCGCCCGTACATCTCGGAGGCCAGTTCCGCCAGCACTGGCAAGTTGTCGCGCAGGTAGCGGACATAGATGTCGCTGCGGGGTGTGACGGTCAGCGTATCGCCGACGATGGATAGCGCCGCGCCCTGCTCCATGAAGCCCGCGAGCGCCGCACGCTTGCGGCGAATGTGAGCGCGAAGCTCGGGAAGGTCGCTCGGCGAGTCCGCGGCGGGCGGATCGGCCGCGCTGCGGACCGGCTCGCCCGGCGTGCTCCCGCCCGGCTGGGGAGCGGCCTTGCGCGGGGCTTCGGCCTTGACTTCGCCCTCGACGCGGATTCGCCGCGTGCCGCCTCCGGATGCCGCGCCGCCGCCCGATGCGGGCGCCGGCCCGGCCGACTCGGCCGCGCCGATCGCGCGCAGGAGGTCGTCGGCGTCGATCACGGGCGCCAGCGTCGCCATCCTGACGACCGCCATCTCCAGGATCAGGTCGGGATACGGCGAGCGCAGGATCTCTTCCTGCGACTCGGCCATCAGCCGGAACGCGCGCATCAGGTCGCGGCTGCTGGCGCGCTCGGCCAGCCGGCGCAGTTCGCTTGCCTCGCGGTCGGGAAGCTCGCTGAGCGGGCTGTCGGCGCCCAAGCCCGGCAGCTTGGCGACGGCGAGGTTGCGAAGCGCTTCCAGGATATCGCGGCCGAGCGATTCCAGGTTTGCCCCGCGCGCGTGCAGCTGGCGGACCTGCCCCAGCGCCGCGGCGGGATTCTTGTCCAGGATCGCCTCGACTATCGCGAACAGGCTGGTGCGATCGCCGACCCCGAGCGTGGCCGCGACTTCGCTCTCCGTCACGCCGTCGCCCGACATCGCGATCGCGGTCTCGAGCGTCCGTTCCGCGTCCCGCATGCTGCCGCCGGCCTCGCGCGCAACGATGCGCAGGGCGCCTTCCTCGGCTTCGACCTTCTCGCGCACCGCGAGGTCCTTGAGCCGGGCCAGGATGGTTGCGAACGGGATACGCCTGAAGTCGTAGCGCTGCAGCCGCGACAGGATCGTCTCGGGCATCTTGGTCGGCTCGGTGGTCGCCAGGATGAACTTGACGTGGGCGGGCGGCTCTTCGAGCGTCTTCAGCAGCGCGTTGAAGGCCTGGTCGGTGAGCTGATGGGCTTCGTCGATGATGTAGATCTTGAAGCGGTCGCGCGCCGGCCGGTAGCTCAGGTTCTCGATGATCGCGCGCGCGTCGTCGATCTTGCGATAGGTGGCGCCGTCGATTTCGACCACGTCGAGCGCGCGTCCGGCCCGGATCTCGACGCACGCCGCGCATTCGCCGCACGGCTCAGGCGTAGGGCCGCGCTCGCAGTTGAGGCATCGCGCCAGGATTCTGGCCGCAGTGGTCTTGCCCACGCCGCGGATTCCGGTGAACAAAAAGGCGTGCGCGATCCGGCCGCTCTTGAGCGCCTGGACCAGGGTGCGCGTGACCGGTTCCTGGCCCACCAACTCGCCGAAGCGCTCGGGGCGCCATTTGCGGGCCAGCACGAGATGGGCAGAGCTGTCGCGAGCCATAGCGGCCTCTAGCATGAGAGCGATGCCGGTCGAATGATAGCCAGGCACCCCTGCGGCACAGGGGTTCGATCGGTACCGTTGCTTCCTTCCGGACCTGGCGGGGTTCGCGATCTCCCCTTGCGCAGGACCCGGCTATCAACGGCCGGCATTGCCTCCCTCGATGCTCCTCGGAGCTTGGCTATTAGATTATCATGCCCGGCGCTATGCAACCCACGCCGCAGCTTTGGAAAACGCCACGGGACCGCTCCCGATTCACCTCGCTTGCGACCGCCTACGGCTCATCGCCTCTCCCGCAGGCGGGAGAGGCCGACGTGCGCTGCGCGTGTCGGGAGAGGGACCTCAGCGTCGCCGCGCCTGCGCGGCGATGGTCGATGCCGAATTGTTCAACGTTGTTCCGCGGCTCGTTCGATGCGACTCTTATGGTGGTGGGCCATCAAGAGCAGCGGTCGCCCTTTTCACAAGGCAAGCGGCTTCGCTACCGTGAGCCGATCGCCAAGCTGCCCAAAGGTCCGGCGGAGGGGAGGCCATTCTGATGGCTGTGAACAAAAGCCTCCCGTTGACGTTGACGCCCAAGCGTGTGCGGCGGAAAAGAGTCAGCGTGCCCCTCGCGAACGTTCACGCCGCATCTCTAAACGGCGCTTCGACATACGAGCCGATCAGCAGCGTCTGGGAAGGAAGCGACGGCGATCTGCTCGAAGCGATGTTCAACTTTTACGCGACGATTCCACCGGAACCGATCTTAGATGCCACCTACAATGCGGGAAGATTCTGGAAGGGCTCTAAACGGCGCGTGGTGTCGATGGATATCGATCCAAAGTACAAGCCGATGATCGTCGGCGATAACCGGAAGATGACGGGCGTACCTGCCGCCAAGTTTGGCACGGTTATCTACGATCCCCCCCCATGTTGGGCCGCAAGGACGGGACAAGAGCCGGAAACGATTCGACGTGGACTTCGGAGCGACGGTGGAGTGCGGCAAGGCTCAAGATTGGAATTTGAGTTATCTGTATCCGCCATTTCTGAAGCAAGCCAAGAGAGTGCTAAAGCCCGATGGCTTGCTGCTCGCGAAGATCACCGACATGGTGAACAACCACAAATCGAAGTGGCCGCACTGTGACTTCATGCGAATGGCCGAGGAGGCCGGATTCACCGTCTGCGACCTGATTGTTAAGGTCAGAAACGGGCCGATGGTTTCGACGAAATGGAAAGAGGCTCACCACGCGCGAAAGCGGCACTGTTTTTGGATCGTCTGCCGCAATGGCGATGACTGTGAGCCCATGTCCGGCACGCGGGAATCGTAACTGATGGGGAGCCGGAATCAAACAACGCCCAAATGCAGCACCAAGCCGAAGCGCCGCCCGCCCGGTCCAGCGCCCGCGGATGGCGCGCGGGGCCTGCCATTGATGTCAGAATAGGGCGATGGCTCAGGATGCGGATCTCGTCAGGATTGCCTTGGTGCAGATGAGCTGTGCGGAGGAGCCGCGGCTGAATCTGGAAAAGGCGCTCGCGCGGATCGAGGAGGCCGCAGGGCGCGGCGCCCAGATCGTTTGCCTGCAGGAGCTTTTCCGCTCGCGCTATCCCTGCCAGGCGGAGGACGTCAGGTTTTTCGACCTCGCCGAGCCGATTCCCGGCCCCACCAGCGACGCGCTTTGCGCGCTGGCCGCCTCGCGCAAGCTCGCGATCGTCGGCTCGATCTTCGAGCGGCGCACGTCCGGCATCTACCACAACACCGCGGTGGTGATCGACGCCGACGGCACAATCGTGGGCCGCTATCGCAAGATGCATATCCCGGATGACCCGCGCTACTACGAGAAGTTCTACTTCACGCCCGGCGACCTCGACTTCGCCGCATGGCCGACCGCCTACGCCACTATCGGCGCGCTGGTGTGCTGGGACCAATGGTTCCCGGAGGCGGCGCGCCTCGCGGCGCTGAGCGGCGCGCAGATCTTGTTCTACCCGACCGCGATCGGATGGCATCTGGCCGAGACCCCCGAGGTTCGCCAGCGCCAGTATGAGGCGTGGGAGACGATCCAGCGTGCGCACGCGATCGCCAACGGCATTTTCGTCGCGGTGGTGAATCGCGTCGGAGTCGAGGAGGGACTCGAATTCTGGGGGAGTGCGTTCGTCGCCGATCCGTTCGGCCATGTGATCGCGCGTGCCGGCGCGAGCGCCGAGGAGACCTTGATCGTCGAATGCGACCTCAGACAGATCGAGGAGACCCGCCGCAACTGGCCCTTCCTGCGCGACCGCCGAATCGACGCGTACGGCGACCTGACCCGCCGCTTCAGATCGTAAAGCTGCACGTGCCTGCCGAAGCTCGCCAAGTGGAACCATCGAAAGCAATCCCCGCCGAGCATCGCAAGCTGCTGGCCGGCTACCGGATGCCCGCGGAATGGGAGCCGCATCTGGCCACCTACCTTGTGTGGCCGCACAACCGCGATACCTGGCCGGGCAAGTTCGAAGTGATACCGCCGGTGTTCGCGCAGATGGTGGCGGCGATCGCCGAGTTCGAGCCGGTCCGGATCCTTGCCGATAGTGACGATGCGATCGAGGAGATTCGCGCGACGATCGCCACCGCGGCGAGCCGCTCCGCGCTCGGCCGCGTCGAGATCTTCACGCTGCCGACCAACGACTCGTGGATTCGCGATCACGGCCCGATCTTCGTCAATCGCAACGCCGCGACCGGAGGCGGTCGCGCACAGATCGCGCTCGACTGGCGCTTCAGCTCGTGGGGTGAGAAGTACGGCCGCTTCGACCTCGACGACGTCGTGCCGCATCGCCTCGCCGAGCGCTATGGCTTCGAGCTGATCGAGCCGGGAATCGTGCTCGAAGGCGGCTCGATTGACGTAAACGGCGCCGGCGCGCTCCTCACCACCGAGTCGTGCCTGCTCAACCCCAACCGCAATCCGCATCTCGGTCGCGCCGAAATCGAGGACTATCTCAGCACCTACCTCGGCGTGACCGACGTGATTTGGCTCGGCGACGGAATCGCAGGCGACGACACCGACGGCCACGTTGACGACCTTGCCCGCTTTGTCGCGGTGGACACGATCGTGACGGTGGTCGAGGAAGACCCGGCGGACGAGAACTTTTCCGCGCTGCAGGACAATTCCAAGCGGCTGCGCGCGATGCGCGATCGCAGCGGCCGTCCGTTCCGGGTCGAGACGCTACCGATGCCGCGCCCGATCCATTACGACAACACCCGTCTGCCCGCCTCCTACGCGAACTTTTATATCGTGAACGGCGCCGTGGTGATGCCGACTTTCGGTTGCCCGGCCGACGCGGTCGCTGCGGCGACGCTGGCGCGCCTGTTCACGGAGCGCCGCGTAATCCGGATTCCATCGACCGACCTTGTATGGGGGTTGGGCGCGATCCACTGCCTCACCCAGCAGCATCCGCGTTTCGCTTCATCGTCCGCCTCGACCAAGGACAACGTGCAACGCGGCGCATAGAGGCGCCCCGCTAAGGCGTCGGACAGAACGGTCAACTTGTCATAGGGTCTTTGATTTTCGGAGCTGCTGCCATTTCCGGGGCCTGCCAATATGGATGGCCTGCGAGCTTTCGAATCGCGCGCTCGATGTTGCGTTCGGCCACTGCCGCGATAGTGGAAGAAGGATTGACCCCGGTCGAGGCGGGTAGCGATGCTCCGTCGAGCACATAGAGGCCCGGATAGCCGTGCACTTCTCCCTCCGCGTCGGTTACGCCCTGCCCGGCCTGGTCGGCCATCACACAGCCTCCCAGGCAGTGAACCGTAGTCACGTAGCGGAGGCGCTCAGAGAAGGGATTTTGCCTGAGCCTTGCGCCCATCGCCTTCGCGAGCTCCGCACTCAGTTTCTGTTCGCTCCGGTAAAGATGGAGATCCCGTGCCACATCCCACGTTCCGCGCAGTCTATGGCCGATCGGTGAAAGTTCCAGAATGCCTGTGGGGTGGTCGTAGCCCATGATCAGGAAGACCGCGGTGTCGTCCGCTCCGTTGCTCGGTGTCGTCCGCTTTGAGAGCGCACCCATGACTATCAAGGGGACCTTCAAACCGCGCCTGGACAGTTCCGCGAGCAATTGGGCCCATCGAGTCTTCGGCCTTACAAAGGCGCGCCGAGCAAGAGCCGTCAGAGAAGCCAGAGCGACTCGGTTATTAGTCAAGGAAGCCCCGCGGTCCATGACCTGCGTCAGGGCGCGAAGCTCCTTTGCGTAGCCGCCTTCCTCCACGACGAACCAGCTTCTAGCAGAGCCTGCTCCTTCCTCGGCCAGAAGCGCCGTCGTGATGATCGGGCCGTCGGACGGCTCGAAGGCCTCTTTGGTCGCGAACGCAAAGGCGAAGATGTCGCCGTTGGCCGAGCATCCGTGTCCCAGGGCGCCGCTCAACTTTGGCAAGGTCTTGAACTCGTCGCGGCATCGAAGCAGCAACTCGGTCGAATTGACGGCGCCGGCGCACACGAACACAGCGCGCGCCTGACTCGAGCCCGTCGCGCCCTGGGCCCCATGGTCGCCGAAAAAGACTTTGTATCCGTCTTCCAGCCGCTCGATGCGGGAGACTTCGCAAAGGGTCGTGATGTCGGCGCCGTAGCGTTGCGCCAGCGCGAGGTAGTTGAGGTCGAGTGTGTTCTTTGCATGGACGTTGCACCCCAGCGTGCATTCGCCGCAGTACGTGCATCCCTGCTGTTCGACGCCGAACTTGTTCGTGTGGAGTTGGCCGGGCTCGTGAAAGTCAACCGCCAGATTGGGGTAGCAGAACTTTTCGGCGCGTCCGAGTTGGCGCGCGGCCCGTTCCATCACCCGGGTCTTGGGCGGCAGCGCCCTGAACCGGGCGGATGTAATCGGCGCGATATCCAGCATGTACGCGACCAAGTCGTAATAGGGTTCGAGCATCGCGCGACTGTAACCGGCGGGCCATCCACTCTCGAACGCAAATTGCGGCGCGCGCAGATGAACGTTGGAGTAAACCAGCGAGCCACCGCCCAAGCCGGCCGCTTGTACGGTGATCCCTCTGCCAAGCATCCTTATGTCGAAGAGGCCTTGGTCAACGGGCCACAGCCAGCCGTTTGCAGGGTCGCGCGGAAACCCCTGCATCGGGTAGCGCCGGCCGCGCTCGATTACCCCGACCTTAAGTCCCGCCTGCGCCAGCCTGCATGCCGCGACGGCTCCACCGAAGCCGGTGCCGATTACGATCGCGTCGTAGCTTTCCTTCATGAATCGTAGGCCTCAATTGATCGAAGGCATCTTACTCTTCGGCGCCGACCCCGATCGCAACAGACTGGGGCCAAATGACACATCTTGAATGCGCGGAGACAGGCAAGTCGTGCCGCCGCGCGTGTTCCCGGAGAACCGGTCGCAAAGGAAGGGCCATCCGCCTGTCGAATCGAACTTGAAGAACTAGAATCGCGATGGCCTCAGCACAGCATTGTCTGGCACACGCGATGCTTGCTTTGCCGGGAATCTTTGACATCGCGGCGCAAAACGGCAAGCGCAGGACGGTACTCCTGCTGCGGAGGTAGCGATGACAGGCGAGAATTACTGGCAGTGGGATTCGTGCCTATGGGGCACGCATCGCGTCAACTGCTATCCGGGGAGTTGTCCATTTCGGGTTTACGCCCGCGAGGGCAAGGTCATCCGGGAGGAAATCGCGTGCTGCTTTCCGGAATTCGAAGATCCCGAATTCCGTGTGCCCGACTACAATCCGCGCGGTTGTCAAAAGGGCTACCAGCACTCCACCTCGATGTACGGCCCCGACCGGCTGCTCCACCCGATGAAACGGACGGGGGAGCGGGGCAGCGGTCAGTGGGAGAGGATTTCGTGGGAACAAGCAATCGAGGAGATCGGCGCCAAGCTCGCCGATGTCATCCAGCAATCCGGGCCGCAAGCGATCGTCGGTGATGGCGGCACCAATGGCGCCGGAGCGTTGCGGGGCGGCGGTGAAGGGTCGATGCCGGGATTCGTCGGACGCCTGGGCGGCGTGGGGCTGAACGTTAACTTCCTGATCGGCGACTTCGCGCCCGGCCAATACTTGACCTTCGGCCAGTCCCAGCATTGCCCGGGGGTCGAGAATGCGTTTGTTGTGGACACCCTAATCATCACTGGGGCCAACCCGGTTTACGCCATGACCTCCGACATCCACTACCCGCTGGAGGCGCGTTATCGAGGGGCAAAGGTGGTGGCGATCCTGCCGGACAAGAATCCGAGCGCGCAGTTTGCCGACATGTGGCTGCCGATCAACTACTCGGCGGACCCGGCGCTGTGGTTGGGCGTCGCCAAGATTCTGATCGACAAGGGTTGGATCGACGAGCAGTTCGTCAAGGAGCAGACCGACGCTCCGGTGCTGGTGCGCTCTGACAACGGGGGCTTCCTGCGCGACTCGGACCTGCGCGAAGGCGGCGACGACGAACAGTTTTACGTGGTCGACAGTGCAGGGGGAGAGCTCGCGCCGCTGCCCAAGGGCACGCTTGCGATGGCGTGCGAGTACGCGCTCGAAGCCGAACGCAAGGTAAGACTAAAGGACGGCCGGGAGCTTGCCGTCACCACGGTCTTCTCATTGCTCAAGCGGCGGGTGGCAGAATACACGCCGGAGAAGGTTCACGAAATTTCAGGGATTCATCCCGAGCATCTCGCCAAGCTCGCGGAACTGGTCAAGCCGCCGCGCAGGGTCTTCTTTGCCTGCCACGCCAACGCGGGAAAGCTCTACCATGGCGATCTGCTCGAACGATCCTACTGCTACATCCTGGCCCTGACCGGCAACCTCGGCAAATCCGGCACCGGCATCTCGGGATGGTCGGCCGGTACCGAGTCGGTCGCGAGTTCGGCGTTCATCGGCGCGATGCCGCGGCAGTTGCTGGAGACGCGCGACCCGATCATGACGGCGATTGACCTGTCGCAGAAGCTGCAGGAGGACTACCGCACGCACTTCAAAATGGATCCGACGATGCCGCCGGCCGAGGCGGCTCTGGGCGCGATGCGCGAGGGGTTGCGGTTCGTGGGCACGCTGGCGCCGCCGGTTTTCCTCTGGCTTTACCACGCCGGCTACAGCGAGGTGTGGGACAAGTACCTTGACGATCCGAACGCGCCGCGCAAGATAAGCGAATACGCCCGGCAGGCGGTGGCCAACGGCTGGTGGGAGGGGTTCGAGCGCCCGGCCCGCGACGTCACGCCCAAGGCGATGCTGGTCTCCGGAGGTAATCCGCTGCGCCGCCATCGCGGCGGCATGAACACCTATCTCAAGAACCTGTGGTCGAAACTGGAACTTGCGGTGGTGGTCGATTCGCGATGGAGCACCAGCGGACTTTACGCCGATTACGTACTGCCCGCCGCGTCGTTTTACGAATACGCCGAGACGCGCTACTCCTGCCCGACCAACCGCCTGACCGCCTTCACGGACCAAAGCGTGCCGATGGTCGGCGAGTCGAAGAGCGACCGCCAGATTATGCTCGGGCTGCTTCGGCAGGTTGAGGCCGAGCTGCTCAAGCGCGGGGTTGAGCGCTACAAGTCGGGTGACCGGGAGATCCTCGTCAAGGAACTCTACTGGCGCGCCACGTTCGGCAATCGTTACGGAGAGAGCAACGAAGACGAGGAGAGGCTCGTCGACGACACCTACCGGGCGTTGGGACAGATGGGATGGTTCACGAGCATGGATGGGGAGCAGTTGAGCCTCGCGAACCTGCGCAAGAACGGCCAGGTATGGCTGAGCGGCCGGCCGACCTGGCATGCCAGCGTGGTGCAGAACGCCGACATGGTGCCGGGCCAGATCCACGCCCCATTCCGCGATCAGGTGGAGCGCAAGGTTCCCTATTCAACTACCACGCGCAGAATCCAGTTCTACGTTGACCACCCCTGGTTCGTCGAAGCGGATGAGCACTTGGTACGTTATAAGCAACCGCCCGACATCGGCGGCTCGCAGCCGCTGCGCCTTACCAGCGGCCATCTGCGCTGGAGCATCCATTCCAACTGGGTGGTTTCCTCCGAGATGCTCAAGCTTCATCGCGGTGAGCCGTTTGCGTTCATCAATGCGGACGTGGCCAAGGCCAATGCAATCGCCGATCACGATTACATCCGCGTCTTCAACGACTACGGCTCCTTCATCGTGAGGGCGAAGCTAAGTTCGTGTACGCGGCCTGACCAGGTCGTGATTTATCACGCTTGGGAGCCCTACCAGTATCCGAACTGGATGCCGTACGACGGGCTTCTGCCGGGGCCTCCAAAGGGGCTGCATTTTGCGGGTGGCTATCGTCACTACCAGTACACGCTTTGGAACTGGGCGCCGTCGCAGTCCGACCGGCAGACCAACGTTGCATTCGAGAAGGCACCGGGCATGGGATGACGGGCCGGCCGGCCGCGCCGATCGGAGCAGCTGGTCTCATCTAAATAACGGCTTTGGGACAGAGAGGAGCTTCGCAGTGACCAGCCTGACTGCCTCAAAGGAAAGCCCCGGCCTTGTGCGCCTGGCCGATCGTGCAAGCGACTATAGCCGCCTCGGTATCGATCCGGTCGATGTGGCCGCCTTCGAGGACGGCCTGCGCACCGATGGCGCGAGGGGCGGCTACGAATGGTGGTACTTCGACGCCCATCTGGACGACGGCGCGAAGCTCGTCGTGGTTTTTTACACCAAGACGCCGCTCAAGCCCGGCGGACCGCTGGCGCCGATGATCACCATAAGCCTTGATCTGCCTGACGGCCGCTCGATTGCCAAGACTCTGAATGCGGCGCCCCAGGCGTTCCAAGCGGCGCGGCAAGGCTGCGACGTCCGGATCGGCGAGAACCGCTTCGTCGGCGATCTGCACGCCTATCGCATAGCCGCTGCGATCGAGGATATGTCGGTTGACATCGAACTTGTGGGCGAGGTTCGACCGTGGCGGCCGAAGACCGGGCATACCCTGTTCGGCCCGGAGGGCAAGGAACACTTCTTCGCCTGGTTGGTGTCCGTTCCGCAGGGACGCGTCACTGCGACCTACCGGATCGGCAGGGAAGAGCATCGGACGGCCGGCGTGGGCTACCACGACCATAACTGGGGCGACGCGCCGATGCAGAAGTTGATCCACAACTGGTATTGGGGGCGCGCCAAGGCTGGACCCTACACGGTGATCGCCGCCTACATCACCGCGACGGCAGACTATGGCTATGAACCCGAGATCGTCTTTCTCCTCGCCAAGGACGGCGAGATGGTCGTTGACGATGAGTCGAAGGTCGTTTTCAGCACCGGGCGCGTGGGTCCGGACGGGGTGACCGGCAAACCGGTGGCAGACATCACGCGCTACGAATACCGCGACGGCCAGGATCGCTACGTCATCACCTTCGAGCGCCAGAAGACGATCCTGCACGGGAGATTCGTCGACGATCAGCCCCTGTGGAAGCGTCTGGCGGCCAAGGTGATTCGCTCCGACGGCGCCTATCACCGCTTTACCGGCAAACTCACGCTCGAGCGGTTCATGGGAGCAGAGGTCGTGGAGACGTTCGAGGAAGAGGCGCTCTGGGAGTTGATGTATTTCGGCCATGCGCGGACGCCCGCCGCTTAAGGAGAGCGCGCCTCGGGGAACAGAAGGGTGGTCCCGTGGATCCGCAAGCCCATCCATGGCCGCCCGCCCTTTACGCGGCAGCCAAGATGGGGATCATGGGATTGTCCACATCGATTGCGCTGGATATGAGCCGCTACCACGTGCATTCCAATGGCGAATAAGCTAGTAACGGCTTCGGGACAGAGGGCCTCGTAGTTACCCAGGAGAACCCAAGAGAGGCGAAGCAAAAGGTTATGGTAGGAATTACTTCTTTTGGCGGCTACGTTCCAAGGCTGCGACTCGAGCGTAAGGCGATTGTAGAGGCAAACGGGTGGTTCAACTCCGCCCTTCGCGCCTATGGCAAGGGCGAGCGCTCGATGGCCAACTGGGATGAGGACAGCCTCACGATGGCCGTCGCGGCGGCCCGGGATTTGCCGGGCATAGAGCGGCCGGGCGGACTGTCCGCGGTGTTCATTGCCTCGACCACATTGCCATTCGCGGATCGGCAGAACGCGGGCGTCCTGGCGACGGCGCTGAACTTGGATGAAAGCGTGTCAACCCTGGACGTTACGGGCTCCCAGCGTTGCGCCACTAGCGGCCTGATCCAGGCTCTCCGTGCGCTTGGCAGCGAGGGCAAGACTTTATTCGTCGCCGCTGAGGAGCGCCGGACCAAGGCGGCCAGCACGCTGGAACTTCTCACGGGCGATGGAGCGGCGGCGCTCCTGCTGGGCAGGGAAGATATCATCGCCGAATTCGTCGGAAGCCACCAACTGACTGTGGATTTTGTGGATCATTACCGCAGCGCGCATGACGCTTTTGATTACTCCTGGGAGGAACGCTGGATCCGGGACGAAGGCTATCTCAAGATTGTTCCCCGGGCGATCAAAGCCTTGTTGGACCGGGAGGAGGTGGCCGCGTCCCGGATTGCTTATTTCATCCTGCCTTGCACATTTCCAAAGCTCGCGCAACGGATTGCCAAGATGCTCGGGATCGGCGAAGCGGCGGTTGCCGACAATTTGGACGGAAAAGTCGGAGACACCGGCGCCGCTCACAGCCTGCTTCTCCTCGCCCATGCGCTGGAGCAAGCTCGTCCGGGAGAGCACATCCTGGTAGCCGGCTTCGGTCAGGGCTGCGACGCGCTCTTGTTCCGCACTACGGAACGGCTGGCGAGTTTTTCCCCGCGGCTCGGGATTAGAGGGCACTTGGAGCGCAAGCGGCTTGAAAGCAATTACCACCGCTTCCTGGCCTTTCGCAATCTCGTGGAAAGGGAGAAGGGCATTCGGGCCGAGGCGGATATCCGGGCGCCTTTGAGCACCCTGTACCGCAACCGCCGCCTGGCCACGGCGCTCATCGGGGGCAGGTGCCGCCAGTGCGGCACTGCGCAATTGCCCAAAGGCCACGTGTGCGTGAATCCCCAGTGCGGCGCTTTCGAAAGCCAGGAAGATTACTGTTTTGCCGACCGCAGAGCCCACGTCCAGAGCTGGACGGCAGATCGGTTGACCTATTCTCCCGACCCGCCCACCTATTTCGGCATGGTGGTCTTCGAGGAAGGAGGCCGGCTGATAGCGGACTTGACAGACGTGGATGCCTCGTCGATCAAAGTGGGCATGCCGGTGAACATGGTATTTCGGATCAAGCATTACGACGAGTTACGCCATTTCGCGAAATACTTCTGGAAAGCCGCGCCCCAGACCGCCGGCGATTCCGACGGACAGAAGAACCATTGAGTCTTGCAGAACATAGTTGCGGAGGGTTGGGACCTGCCCGCTCACCAGGCGACCCTCACCCGCGCGTCACGGCGCTTGCAAGAGAAGCGCAAGCGCCGCGCCGCGCGACCTCTCCCTGGTCAGGGAGAGGGGGAAAACAGAAGTGGGCGCAGCTCTTTTTTCACCTCTCCTTGTCCAGGGAGAGGACGTCGCGCAGTTGCCTGAGCAACTGCGCGACGGGTGAGGGTTGCCTGCCCGCGCAACCAAGGCAATCACAACCTCTGTAACTATATTAGGCAGTCGTCAATAATAAGCAGAGTATACGATGGAGAGCGCCAATATGCCTCAAGGTATCAAAGACAAAGTAGTCATTCTCGGAATGGGGTGCTCCCGGTTTGGCGAGCGATGGGACTGCAACGCGGAAGACCTGCTGGTCGAAGCGGCGCAAGAGTGCTTTGCGGATGCCGGGATCGGCCGCGAGCGGATTGACGCGGCCTGGCTTGCCACCGCGATGGAGGAGCAGCACATGGGGAAATCCGGAATTCCCCTGGCCTTTGCGCTGCGACTGCCGTTCATTCCCGTGACCCGGGTGGAAAACTTTTGCGCCTCGGGAACCGAAGCCTTTCGAGGAGCCGTGTATGCGGTTGCGGCGGGAGCCGCCGATGTGGCTATGGCCGTCGGGGTCGAGAAGCTCAAGGATACTGGCTACGGGGGACTGCCACAGCGCAGCCGCGGTCCTTTGAACGATATGTACTTTGCTAATGCTTCGGCGCCCGGCTCTTTCGCGCAGCTCGCAACGGCCTATCAAGCCAAACATGGGCTCGAGATGCCGGTTCTCAAGAGAGCAATGGCGCAGGTTTCGGTCAAGAGCCATGAAAACGGCTCCCGCAATCCCAAGGCGCACCTGCGCAACAAGGTTGATATAGATACTGTCTTGAATGCGCCCATGATTGCGGAGCCGCTTGGGCTTTATGACTGTTGCGGAGTGTCTGATGGAGCTGCGGCGGCGATTGTGACCAGGCCGGAAATAGCCCGCGAGCTGGGTAAGAAGGATCTGGTGGCAGTCAAAGCGCTACAGCTATCTTGTTCCAATGGCCTCGAGGCCAGCTTCAATGGCTGGGACGGAAGCTATTTTGTGACCAACCGGACCGCCGCCCGCAGGGCCTACCAGGAGGCGGGCATCCGCGATCCCCGTGCCGAGATCAGCATGCTCGAAGCGCATGACTGCTTCTCCATCACGGAGCTCATAACTCTGGAGGACCTGGGACTTTCTCAAGAAGGCAACGCGTGGCGAGATATCCTGGATGGATTCTACAACGCGACGGGAAAGATCCCGTGCCAGATCGACGGAGGGCTCAAGTGCTTCGGGCATCCGATCGGGGCTTCGGGACTGCGGATGCTTTACGAGATGTACCTGCAGCTTCTGGGACGCGCCGGAGAGCGGCAACTACCCAATCCGCGGCTCGGCATGACTCATAATCTGGGCGGCGCTCCGCACCAGAACGTCGTCAGCGTGGCCATCGTGGGCCGGCTGGGCTCCTGACTATTTCGGGCCGTACCCTGGATCATCTTCCGCGGAAATAGCCGAGCTGGTGGCGATGGTCATAGCCCAATACGAATAGTCAGATGCCGATAGCGACGCGCGACCCGCGAAAGGCCCGCCCGGCCAAAGCCGTGAAGAAGTCAAAAGCGACCGAGAAGATCGTCGGCCCGAAGGGCGTCCCGGCGAACCGGATCGGGGTCGGCTGCAGGCACTGCGGGACCAAGGACCCGGAACGGTTCTCGCCGAGCTTCGTGGTCCGGAACGACCGGAGGTGCGCAGACTGTTTCCGTTCACGTTATAGGGCGGGCGCGAAGCCGAAGGCCGCGAAGAAGGCCCGCGCGAAGAAGTAAGCTGCGACGTCCCACGTGCGAGGGGCCGGGGCCGAAGGGTCTCCGGCCCCTCTCGTTAGTTGACTAGGTCGACGGCGCAGCGCGGCCCGTACGTTTGGCCCATTCCAAAAGCTGAACCCAAACGGCGCCGTCCAGCGGGGCCTTACCGCCCCATGCCTGAAGCTTCCGTTCCCAAGCTTCCAGAGCGCCACGTTGCTTGAGCTCGGCCCGCCATTCTTCTCGTAAGGCCAACTGATCGCTGAGTTTAACAACTATCCCCACGTTTGTGTTCCTCCATTTCCTTCTTGACCCGACAACGGGATGATTGCAAGGGAAGGTGTCCTGATGGTGTCTCAGGCCGTCTCAGGCCGCCATTTCTTAAGTTATCAGTCTTCTCAAGAGCGAGTACGTAGCTTTCTACCCCGCGCTAATCTTCGACGGCCCCCGGTCCCCCGGATCGGGGGCCGCTCTTTCTTTCGGGCGCGGCGGGGGGCAGGATTGGGGAGGGAGGAGGTGAAGGTAGGACAGGTAATGAACTTTAGCTTCAGTCCGCGATCATTTGTCGAAGCGCTGGAATTCCTGCACTGGTGGGAATCGCTAGCGATCGCATTTTCGTTTTGGGTCATCATTTGGGTCCTTGAAGGTTACCCGCCTAAGCAGGTCTACACCGCAGCGATACCTAAACACCCCGTGTTTGCATGCATAGCTATCTTTGCGACCGTGTGGGGGTTATTCACTTTTGTCAACGACAAATACGGGGCTTGGCGTCTCCGGCAACCTCGGAAGAAGGGCTCGAAAGACGTTTGGTGAAGGAAGAATGGCGAAGCTCCGCCACGCCGCCGCGCTCGCGCTTGTGGGCTGGTATTTGATGACACCGCCGACAGTGCCGTTTCCGGGTCAGGTGGGAATACGCGCGGAAACCTTGATGAAGAGCGGTCGCTGGTGGACGGACGTAAATGCGCCGCTAAGCCATTGGCAGATTGCTGAAAGCTTCGACAGCGCGGAAGATTGCGAAGACATGAAGAGCAAGATGGTTCGGGATTTCACGCGACACGAAGGCGCTGACCACCCCTCAAGCAGCTATAAGGCGGCCTACCGCGTCGCTGAATCTCAGGCCCAGTGCATCGCGAGCGACGATCCGCGCCTGAAAGGGAAATGATGGCCACGTTAAATTTGAGACGGGCGGGGGTCGCCCTGACTGCCCCCATTCCACTTTTTGAGGGGTCGAGGCGGGTAACCAAGGACGTCTTTGCGTTGACCGGAGGTGGAAGGATGGAGATGCCCCTCGATTTGGACACGATGTTGAGCGAGTTGTCCGAGGAAGAAAGCGCTTGGACACTTCGAGACGGGAAGTCAGGGCTGTATGTGACGATCCCTCATGAACGGTACCCTGGACTTGAGGTGTACCACTTCGTCGAGTCCTACGAGGACGCCAAGAAGGTGCTGGACTGGCTTTTCGCAGAGAACCCGGCTTTTTTTAGGGCCCGCTTCATTTACCCGTGTGAGGTCAAGCTGAAAGCATCGCTGCGCCTTCTTTTGGGCACCGATCCTCTGAGCGGTTTCGCCGTGCACAGACGAAACGAAGTGTTCGAGTTCCTCGACCGGAAGCTGAGCAAAAGATCGTTGTAGCAAGAGTTTTACGGGGTCAAGATATAGCCAACTCAGCAGACCCGTGGTAAGGTTTCCGAAATCCGAAGGGCTATAGTCGGAAAAATGAAAGAGAGCAAGATTTTGAAGGTGGTTCCGGTTCCGGAGCCGATAGATGGCGGACTGTTCGTTGACGTGGAGTTTTCGTGCTCGTCATGCGATGGCTCGGGTGTGCTTCGTCTTACAGACCCGCAATGGGAGCACATGAAAGACGATCCGATGTCCGACTTTTCCTGTCCGAAATGTCTACACAACTCTGATTGTGGGTCGTAGTCTTCTTTTCGCTTCAGACAGTTGGCCGAGGTTGCCCAGTTGAGGCTCGGATCAGCAGCTTCGGCCACACAGGCCGCGTGTCGGGCCGGGATTCCGGGTCGACGCAGGGCCGCAGCAGACCCCGGAGAAGGGCCAGACGAGCCGAATGCGGCGGGCGCTGCCGGTCGTTTGGCGGCCAAGGACCCCTGCGATCCGGCCCGGAAGCTTAGGTCCTGCCGGAGCTTGCAATCCTGCCGATAACCCGCAGAATCACGGAGGTAACTTGGAAACGAACCATATGTTTATGGATCAAACGACTGACCCGGAATGACTGACCGGGGCGTTTTGGCGGGCGTCAAGCGCGACGATTCCTTTATGATAACGGGGATGAGCCGTGTTGGACTCGAACCAACGACCCTCTGATCAAAAGTCAGATGCCGATAGCGACGTGCGAACGGCATCGGAGCACGGGAATGGGGAGCGGCCCGAGCGATCAGCCGTCGGAACTGCCTCCCGAACGGGCTTCCCACACGACATCGAGACCGACCGCCGCCGCTCGTACCCAGGGGCTCGGCACGAAACCGGCCTCGCGCAGAGACTGTTCAGCCAACATGCGCGCGCCGCCAAGGCCGATCGCGAGCCGTGGCGCGGCGGCCGCTGCGAGATGAATCGCGGCGCTCATCCCGAGCGGCGATTCGATCGAATCGGTGACCACCACTTTCATCCCGGCCTCGGTCGCAAACCTCGCCAGCCGCATCGCCGCCCTCAGGCCGCCAAGTCGTGCCGCCTTGAGCACGATCACGTCCGCCGCGCGCCTTTCGACAAATCTTGCGAGGTCGCCGATGTCGCGCACCGATTCGTCGAGCGCAATCGGTATCGGACCGGCCGCGCCCAACTCGGAGAGCGCCTCCGGTGTCGGCGAGCTGAGCGGTTCCTCTAGGAATTCGATTCTCATCGCGCTGAGGCGGCTGATTGCCGCACGCGCGTGCGCGAGCGACCATCCCCGATTCGCGTCGAGGCGGATCGCGATTCCATCCCCGACGACCTGACGCACCGCTTCAACGCGGCGGATGTCATCGTCGATCGCACCGGCTCCAACCTTGATCTTCAAGCATCGATAGCCGGCGCCGAGCGCGCACGCGGCCTCGCGTTGGCGCTCTTCCACAGTTCGCCCGGCGAGTAGCGCGCATACCGGGATCGGTCCGCACTCCTGCGCGCCCAGCATCGAAGCCACCGCAACGCCGCGCTCGCGCGCGCTTAGCGCGAGCAGAGCGGTATCGAGGGCACAGGCGGCCGCGGGTGTCAGGCAGGGCGAGTGCTCGAGCATCAAGGCGCGAAGGTCGCTCATCTCGGGCCGTTTGGCCGCCGCGTGCACAACTCGCGCGAGCGAAGCTCGCGTTTCAGCGATCCGTTCGTCGCCAAGCCAGTAGGCGGGGCTGGCTTCTCCCGCGCCGCGCGCCCCCGAGCTCGCAAACAGCTCGAGGATGAAGCCCTCGCGCTCGCGCAGGACGCCGCGTGAGGTCCGCAGCGGACGCCTCAGCGCAAGCCTGAGCGGGCGCACAGCAGCCCCGCGAACCCTCACAGGGTCAACCCCATGGACAGCAGGATGCCGAAGGATGGCGGGCAGGGACGCCCGCCCCACTGGCAAGCAGAACTCACAGGGTCAACCCCATGGACAGCAGTATGCCGAAGACCAGGTGCAGACGCGCGGTGGCGGCCAGGCTCAGATTGAGCGCCGCGCCGTTACGGTGCAGGAGCATCCGCACTTCTCGCACCGCAAGGGGCAGCGCAGCCAGTGCGATCAGCAGTCGCGGCCCATCCATCCAGGCAAGCGCCGGGACCATCAGAAAGGCGGCCGCGACAAGGAGCAGATATTCGAATCGAGTCGCGTTGACGCCGATCCGAACCGCGAGCGTGCGCTTGCCGGCGCGGGCGTCGATGGCGATGTCGCGCAGGTTGTTGACCACCAGGATCGCGGTCACCAGGCAGCCCACCGGGATCGAGGCGATCAGCCCGAGCCTGTTGAGCCGGCCGAGCTGCAGAAACAGCGTGCCGTTAACCGCGACCAAGCCGAAAAAGACGAACACGAACAGGTCGCCCAGGCCAACATACGCGAGCGGCCACGGTCCGGCGGTGTACGCGACCGCGCATACCAGGGCGAGTATTCCGACCACCAGGATCGGCCAGCCTCCGACCGTCACAAGGTACACGCCGAGCAGCGCCGCCGTGCCGAGCACGCCGAAGGCCGCGTTCCTCATGGTCCCGGGTTTGGTCAACCCGGCCTGCGTGGCGCGCAGCGGACCGAGCCGGCCTTCGCTATCGGCGCCGGCGAGGAAGTCGTAGTAGTCGTTGGCGAGGTTGGTTCCGATCTGGATCAGCAACGCCGCGAGCATCGTGGCTGCCGCGACGGGCCAGTTGATTGGGCCGACGCGGTAAGCCGGCGCCAGACCCACCATCACCGGCACGATCGCGGCCGGCAGAGTGCGCGGGCGCGCTGCCGCGATCCAAATCGACAACCTCCCGAAAGCCACCGGCCTCGCCTCGGGTTAAGGCAGCCGAGGGAGCTTCGAGAAGTCGGGCTTGCGCTTCTGGTTGAAGGCGTCGCGGCCTTCTTGCGCCTCCTCGGTCATGTAGAAGAGCAGGGTGGCATTGCCGGCCAGCTCCTGAATCCCGATCATGCCGTCCATCTCGGCGTTGAACGCCGACTTGAGGCATCTGAGCGCCATCGGGCTATGGGCAATCATTTCGCGGCACCACTGGATGGTGGTCTGCTCGAGCTCGGCAAGCGGCACGACCGTGTTGACCAGGCCCATCTCGAGCGCCTCGCGAGCGTTGTACCGGCGGCACAGGTACCAGATTTCGCGTGCCTTCTTCTGGCCGACCAGCCGCGCCAGATAGGAGGCGCCGAGGCCGCCGTCGAAGCTGCCGACCCGCGGTCCGGTCTGGCCGAAGATCGCGTTGTCGGCCGCAATCGTGAGATCGCAGACCACGTGGAGCACGTGCCCGCCGCCGATCGCGTAGCCCGCGACCATCGCGATCACGGGCTTGGGGATCGAGCGGATCAGCTTTTGTAGATCGAGCACGTTGAGCCGCGGCACGCAGTCGCCGCCGACGTAGCCCTGCTCCCCGCGCACGCGCTGATCGCCGCCGCTGCAAAAGGCCTTGCCGCCTTCGCCGGTGAGGATGATTGCGCCGATCTCGCGGTCCTCGCGGGCACGGGAGAAGGCGTCGATCAGCTCGTTGACGGTCTCTGGGCGAAAGGCGTTGTGTACCTCCGGTCGGTTGATCGCGATTCGTCCGATCCCTTCGGCTTTCTGAAACTTGACGTCCTGGTATTCCCTCGCTGTGACCCAGGTAATGGTCATGTGCGTCCTCCCTGTTGTCTCATACCCCCGCGCCTATGAATTCCGTCACGACCCGATTGAACTCGGCGGGGCGCTCCAGATGCGCCGTGTGGCCGGCGCCGGCAACGACCGCCAACGAGGAGCGGCGGATTCCGCGCGCCAGCTCCGCGCCGATCTTCATGAACTTGGCATCGAGCGCGCCCACGACGATCAGCACTGGGATCGCCAACTCCTCGAGCCGCGGCCCGAGCCAGGGCTGGCTCCCGGTGCCGGTTGCGCGCAGGCTCGCCGCCAGTCCGGCCGGCGTGCATGAAAGTCGCGCGCGCCGCACGCGCTCGCGCACCTCAGCCGCGAGCGCGCGCTGCGACTCGAACAACGGCATACTCTCCCATCGATTGACGAAGGCCTCGATCCCGGCGGACTCGACAAATCTCGCCAGCTCATCGTCGGCCTGCTGTCTTTGCCGGCGCTCGCCGGGATCGGCGATTCCGGCCGAGGCGCTTTCGAGCACGAGCCGTTCGAGTCGCGCGCCGTAATCGAGCGCGATCGACAGCGCAAGCCGGCCGCCCATCGAGTAGCCTACAAGCGCAAAGCGCGCGATGCCGAGCACATCGAGCGCCTCGATCACGATCCGCGCCGTGCTCTCGATCGAGCACTGGAAGCGGTCTCCGTTGATCTCGGTCGCGCCGTGCCCCGGAAGATCGAGACTTACGACGCGGCGCGTGGCGCGCAGCTGCTCGCGCAGCTCGCGCCAGCTTTCCTTGCTCCCGGTAAAGCCGTGCAGCAGCACAACCGGCGGGCTGCCGAGCCGGCCCGCCTCGGGCCCTTCGTCGGCCAACTCGACTACTCCGCAGCCGACCGTCACCCGCCGGGTCGTCAAGTGCCCTCCGTGGGGATCTGCACGCGCAGGGCTTCGAGAGCCGCGCCGACGATTTCGCGATGACGGGCGAGGTTGCGCGCGCGATCGCCGGGTATCTCGATCACGTGCAGGCCCGGGTCCGCGAGCCCCGCGTGCATCGCCGCACCGAACTCGTCCCACGACGCCGCGCGTCGATAAGAGCCGCCGCACATGGTGACCGCGGCCCCCGGCGAGAGCCCATGAGGCGTACCGAAGAAGCGCTCGAAGGTGTCGCCCAGTGCGGACTGGGGCAGGAATGAAAAGATTCCGCCGCCGTCGTTGTTGAGGACCACGATCACGATGTGAAGCGGATAGCGCGCCGCTATCTGCAGCGCGCCCAGGTCGTGCAGAAAGCTCAAGTCGCCTAGCACCAGCACGGTCGGCCCGGCATGAACCGCCGCGGCGCCCATCGCTGCCGACATGACCCCGTCGATGCCGTTGGCGCCGCGGTTGCAATAGATGGCAAGCGGGTGCGGCGCGCCGCCCAGGAAGGTATCAAGATCGCGGACCGGCATGCTGTTGCCGACGTGCAGGATCGCGTCGGGCGGCAAATGCTTGAGCGTTTCAGCAAAGACCTTGCCTTCAAACATGCCCGCTTCACGCGCGAGATCGGCATCGAGCGCGGCGCGCGCGGTGCTCGACGCTCTCAGCCACGACTCGGCCCAGTGCGAGTGAGCTTTTTCCTCGAGCAGCTCGGCCAAGGCTCCGCAAAACTCGCCGGGATCGCCGTGAACGACATCGGTCGCGACGTGCAGCGGCTCGGGCCATTCTCCGGCAGGCGCAACGACCAGATAAGCGAGCCGGCGCGCTGCACCGAGAAACTGCACGAGTGGCTTGGACACCGGCGGATGGCCGAACTGCAGCACCGCGTCAGGCTGATGGGCCTCGGCAAAGCAGCGGTCGCGCAGGATCACGTCGTAGGCGTCAACGACCAACTCGCGATCGTGGCGCCCATAGCGCAGTCCGGAGAGCGGATCAGCCAAGAGCGGCCATCCGAGCCGCCGAGCTATGCGAGCGACGGCCGGCGCAAGGTCATATCCGCTGCCGGGCCCGCACAGGATGAGGCCGCGCTCAATGGTGCCGAGCTTGTCCGCGAGCCTCTTGATGGTTTCGGCGGACGGGACCGCGCGCGCCCGATGGACCGCCGTGTAAGGTGGATGATCGTCGCGGGTCGGGCGGCGCACGGCGAGGGCCTTCAGCTCCTCGTCAACGTCAATTAGCGGCTCGCGCATCGGCAGGTTGATCTGCACCGGACCGTGCGGCGTCCCGGTCGCCGCGCCGACCGCGCGACACGCCAGGGTTCGATAGTAGGCCTCCAAGTCGCGACCGCTTTCCGGCGCGGGTGCATCCACCGCCCATCGCACGTGGCTAGTGTAAAGCCGCACCTGGTCGATGGTTTGCGGCGCATGGCAATCGCGCAGCTCAGGCGGCCGATCCGCGGTGATGGCGACCAGTGGCACCTGTTCCAGCGAGGCCTCCGCGATCGCCGGCATGTAGTTCGCCGCCGCAGTGCCCGAGGTACACAGCAGCACGACCGGGCGCCCGCTCTCACGCGCCATACCCAGCGCGAAGAACGCGGCGCATCGCTCATCGAGGATCACCCAGGGCCGAACACCGCCGGCGCGGAGCAGGCCGAGCACCATCGCGGTCGAGCGCGAGCCGGGAGAGATGCAGGCGTCGGTCACGCCCGAGCGCCGAAGCTCCTCGGCGATCGCGCAGGCGGCGCGAACGTTAGGATTGGAGGGCCGGCTCAAGGCTCGGACTCCTGAAGAGCGCGGTCAGCTTGGATTCGGTCTCGGCGAATTCGGCGTCGGGATCGGAGCCGGCAACGATTCCAGCACCGGCCCAGGCCACGGCCCGGTGACCTTCAATCAGCGCGGAGCGGAGCGCGACCGCGAAATCGCCGTCGCCGTTCGCATTCATCCAGCCGACGCCGCCCGCGTACCATCCCCGTTCCGGCTCGTCACGCTCGATGATGGCGCGGGCGAGCCCGAGCGGCACGCCGCATACCGCGGGTGTGGGATGGAGTATCCCGGCCAGTTCGAGCGCTGAGCATGGCCGGCGCAGGCGGCCGGCCACGGGAGTGAACAGATGTTGCGCCTCGGGCAGCAGCATCAGCTCGGGTGCAGGCGGTGCGACGATCGAGTCGGCGACTTCGGCCAGCGCCGAGCGAATCGCGGCGACCGCGAACTGATGCTCGCGTCGATTTTTGACCGAGGCCAGCAGCGCTTCACCGAGCCGGCGGTCCTCTTCGGGCGTGGCGGCGCGCGGCGCTGAGCCGGCAAGCGCGTCGGAACGGACCGCGGCACCATCGACCTTCACCAAGCGCTCCGGGGTGGAACCGACGAAACTGGTGGCGCCGCCGCCGAGCCAGAAAGTGAAGCACGACGGTCGCGCTGCGCGCGCGGCGGCCACAAGCGGCGCGGGATCGATCCGGCCGGCGGCGAATAACTCGATACGCCGGGCGGCCACAACTTTGTTCAAGGCGCCCGCGGCGATCAGATTGCAGGCGCATTCGACCCGCCGGCGCCACAGCTCACGCTCGCGCGGATTGGCGGAGCTTTTTAGCTCGATGCCGGCGGTGGCCGCTGCCGAGGGGGCAGGCGCCTTCTGACCAGTCTCGGGCGATCCGGCGGCCCAGGTTCTCGTGAAACGGCACTGACCGGCCTCGCGAATCCAGAGCAGCCGCGGCACGAACAGACGCAGGGGCGGGAACTCGCGCCACTCAGCGCGCGTGCGCGGCTCATCGCTGAAGGCGAAGCCGCCGAGTACCAGCCGGTCGGCCGCGAAGCCCCCGGCGGATCGGATCGAGAAAAGAAGCGCAAGCGCTTCGCGCGAGGCCTCGACGAACCGGCGCGGCCCGGTCGAGACGATCTCGGCGGCGCTTCCCACCCCGGCAACCGTAAGGCCCCGTCTCTCCATGTAGAAGAGCGGCTCGCCCTGATGCGCCGCGACCAGCGCCAACAGGTCGGCGGAGCCATCGCAGATTGAGGTTGCGCTGAACAGCTCGGGTCGCATCGCGTTCAAACTCCGTCCGCGACGCGGCGGCCGCTGATCAGCTGCGTCACGCCGCCGAGCAGGCGTTCTTTAACAAGCTTCTCGAAGCCCGCCGCACGCAGCATCTCGAACAGCTCGTGCTCCGCGGGCAGGTAGGCCACCGAGGACGGCAGGTACGAGTAGGCATCCCGATCGGCAATCAGGCGTCCGAGCCGCGGCACCACATCGTGAAAGTAAATGCGGTGGCCGAAGCGCAGCAGCGCACCTCGGGGGCTGTCGACTTCGAGCAGTGCGATCCGACCGCCGGGCGCGAGCACCCGCGCACATTCGCTGAACACGCGGCCAAGGTCGGTAAAGTTGCGCAGCGCGAAGCCCGTGACTATCGCATCACACGAGCGGCCGGCGAGCGGCAGCGCGAGCGCGTCGGCGCGTACCAGCTCACATTCAGTCCCGCGCCGCCGCGCTTCCCGCAACATCCCGGCCGAGAAATCAAGGCCCACCACCCGGGCGCCGCTGCGGGCGGCCTCGCGCGCCAAATCTCCGGTACCGCAGGCTAAATCCAGCACCACGGTGCCAGGCTTGATCGCGAGCGTGGCGATTGCGCGTCGGTGCCAGCAGCGGTGGATGCCGAACGTCATCAGCCGGTTCATCAGGTCGTAGCGCGGTGAGATCCGATCGAACATCGCCTCGACCATCGCGGCCTTCTCGCTGTTGGGGGGTAAAGTCATTGCAATCGCAGCCTGAAGCGGAGCTCGGAGGCGGCGCGGTTGGCGACCTCCAGGGTCTGATGCTCGCCGCTCTGCTTGAGCCGGCGAAGCGCCCGCGCAATCAGCACGCGCTGGAAGTGATGGGCAACCAGGGCGGTGACTGCCGGGAGAAGCTCCTTGAAGGCGTCGGCAACGGCTTCGGGATCGGCTTCGCCTCGGGGCGCCCCGCGCTTGCGCACGTAGTCGTCGAAGAGGTCGATTGCCTCGTCGATGGTTTTGCGGGTGGCGCGGTCGTGGCGAATCGCGAGTCCGAGCAGCTTGCGCGCCGGCATCCCATGCTCGAGCAGCTTGAGTGCGCCGCGCGCGCTTTGCAGGTCGGCCTCGGAGTAGCGGATGCTGCCGTCTTCCTGGCGGAAGGCCTCGGCCACGCCGCTGTGCTCGACCAGCGCGACCAGCGCACGCGGCACCCCGAGCATCTGCGCCAGCTCGGCGCCGCCGTAACGCGGCACGGTGGTTTCTTTTTCGAGCGCCAGCAGCAGGGCTTGATCGGACTCCGGGCGCTCCCCCCTGGCCAGCAGCATCGCGATCACCTTGAGCGGCAGCCCCTTGGCCGACATCGAGCGGACCAGGCGCAGCCGATCGAGATGGGAATCGTCGTAGATCGCAAGCCGCCCCTGGTGGGCGGGGGGATGCAGCAGGCCGACGGATTGGTAGTAGCGGATCGTGTCCACGGCGATACCCGTCACCCCGACCACTTCTGCCAGCTCATATCTCATGAGCAATCACTCTTAGAGTAATTACTCATAGGATTCAAGAAGTCGTATGCCTCGGGGTCGGCAAGCGCAGGCCGTCTCGCCGCGTTGTCAACCGCGGTATCGGTCTCAACCGGTTGACGGTTGGCGGAGACCGGTTCGCATCACGTTGGTGGCGGGATGCGGTTGTCGATCGGCCAGCGAAGAGACCGAAGAGAATTTGAGAGCGGTGGGAGATGCGGTTATGCCGCCTTCGGTGCTGATAAACACGCCTGCGTTGGTTCCGGCCAGAACGGTCGTTTCTGATCCGGCCAACGCCAAGACCATTATTTTGTCGGATGGGCCACTGCTCTTGGAAAGCTCGCCGCCCCATCGGTGCTTCCGAACAAACCTGTCTCAGTGCCCATCACAGTCCGCCAAAGACCTGGCGCAGCAACGGAGTGACCTGTGCAGCCGGATTGGTGCGAATCTTCTGCTCCTCCTGGCCGACCACGTAGAACAACCCATCGAGGCTCTTCTGAACGACGTAGCTGTCGAGGTCGAAGCCCTTCGTGACGCTACCGAGCATTCCACCCATCGCCAGCGGGCCCGATTCGTACTTGCCCACCAGGTCGTCGTACTGCTTGGTCACCGCGTACTGCGCCATGGTCTTCTTCACTATCGGCGTGAAGGCGGCCGTGAGTCCGCTGGAGGTAGCCTTCTTGAAGTAGTCGGTAGCCGGGTGCCCGCGGCCGGAGACGATGCGTTGCGCGTCGCTGAACGTCATGCCGGTGATCGCCTTCTCGAAAATCGGCTCCGCCTTGGGAGCGGCGGCTTCCGCCGCCCGATTCATGCTCACCACGAACTGATCGATTTTCGGGCCGTAGCCAATCGCGCGCAGACCGGTTTCGAGCGGGCGAAGCTTCTGCGGCAGCAGGATCTTGATCGCGGCGTTTTGCAGATAACCGTTGGGCTTGCCGATCAGATTCACCGCGTTCACCGTGCCGGTCGTCAACGCCTGCTTGAGGCCAGCGGCCGCCTGACCCTCGCCGACGAAAGCTACCTCGAGGAGGGCGGCTCGATCGGACGCGACCTCGGAGGAGGCGAACGGACTGGCGATCAGCAGCAGAACGGATTGTGCGAGCAGAGCGAGCGCTGTCGGAAGAAGCTTCATGCAACTCTAGTATCAGAAAGACTATCGCCCCGCGACGGCCGCGGTCGAAGGCGAGAGACGCGATGCTCGAGGTCGCGCCTGCTTCAAGAAGCGCTACGGTTCGGCCGCGCGAGGCCAGGGCTCTGCTCGAGCCTCGCGGTCGATCTACAAGCTTCCTGATTCGGGCTGGATTCGGGCCCGTTCAGCTTTGGACTCGGCCAGCGCCTGTTCGAGCATCGCATCGGCGACATGGGTGAAGGCCGCCGCCGAGTCCTTGAGCTGCGGATGCTCGACTGCGCGCGAAAGGGTTTCGGCTGACGTGGGTCCACGCCGCTTTCCGAGGAAGGGCTTGGCAATCAGGTAAATGATGTCGCGCAGGCGCATGAAGCGCCCGAAGCGGCGCAGGAGCCGAATAGTTTGGACCGGATAGTGAACCAGCTTGTAGAGGAACAACCGACGAAACCCGGCGGTGCGCTCGCGGTTGATCACCTCGCCGGGCAGGCAGGTCGGATCGATCTCGGAACATTTGAAATACTTGAACCAGTCCCGAGCGTCGTCAACCAGGCGCCTTCCAATATACTCCTGCCACAGAGGCGTGCCGCGGTAGACGCACAAGCGATTGAAGTTGAAGGTGTCGAGCGGAAGCCTTGCCGCGAAGTCAAAGCTCGCTCTTAAGTCGGCGAGGGTCTCGTCGGGGTTCCCGACCGTAAAGAATCCATGTACGATTTCGATTCCCGCCCGCTTCGCGTTGGTGACCGCGCTCTCCACCTGCTCGAGGGTTTGCTCCTTCTTGAGCCGGTCCAGGATCTTTTGGCTGCCGCTCTCGATCCCGAACATCAGGGTACGGCAATGGGCCCTTGCCATCGCCGGGAACAGATGCTGGGCAGTCGAATCGACCCTCCCCTCGCAGCCCCATTGGATGGTCACGCCGCTATCGATGATCCCTTTGCAGATCGCTTCGATCCGCTTGGGCTGTAGCAGGAAGTGATCGTCAACGAAGGATACCGCGCCGTAGCCGCGCTCCTGCAAATGATTGAATTCCGCGACCACATGCTGGGGGCTGCGCGAGCGCCATTTGCCCTGGTTGAAGATCGGAATGTCGCAGAAAACGCAGGGCCACGGGCATCCACGCGAGGTCTGCATCGTCGTGAAGCGGTCCATTGAAAGGACCACCGGCACGTCCAGCGGCATCGACTCGATGAAGTCGAGGGCGAGGCCTTCGCGGTCTGGAAACGGCCACTGGTCGAGATCGCGCTCGGGAGCGCGGTTCGGATTGCTTACGACCTTGCCGTCGCGCGCCCAGGTGAGGCCCGCGACCGCGACCGGATCGCCGAGCTGTTCAGCCAGGTCGAGAATCAACTGCTCGCCGTCGCCGCGGCAAACAAAGTCCACTTCCGGGCATTGCAGTTTCACCAAGGGGGCATTCAGGGTCGCGAACACGCCACCGAAGGCGAGTTTGACCTTGGAATCGACGGCGCGGATCTGACGGGCGAGAATCTTGGCGTAGGGATAACTGGTCGTGCTCAGAAAACTCAACCCCACCAGTTGGGGCTGCCGCCTGCGGATCTGATCGATGATGGCCTGGTTGGGCGTCTCAGGATTGGCCTGGTCGAACATCACGCATTCATGTCCGGCGCGCTTGAGCACCGAGGAAAGCGACATGATTCCGATCGGTGGGAAACCCATCACGCGGATGTTGCCGTTCTTCGCGCGGCCGGCTACCGGCAGCGCGTAGAATTGCGGGTCGCGAACGTGGATTAGAAATATCAGCACACCAGTCTCCAATCGCCGCCAACGCAACGAGGGGGGCGGGCGCCGGCACTTTTGCAGCGCCCGCAGAAGGCGTTGAGCGCGGATTTTACTCTGAATAACGTGACAGCGATACAGCACAATCTGCGGCGGGAACCGAAGCTGGCAGCGCCGGATGCGCAAGAGCGCGGCGTCGAGATGCGGATCGTTGTCGGCGGTCAATGCAAGCACCCCAGCAGCAATCGCACGCGCGAGATGCTGGTTCGAGGAAGTAGCTCGCTGTGCGAAGGCTTCCTGAGCCTTGAGACTCTGGGTGCGCCGCCCTTCGGAGCCTGGATCGGCGAAGGGGCCCGAGTCACCTGACCGCGCCCTTCGCGACCAAGCTAATCCTGAATTATAGTTTCTAGCCGAGGAACGGGAATTATGCGCACCGCTGTTTGGCCGGCCGCACTGGTAGCGGCAGTCTTCGCGCTCGTCGGCTTCAGCCCTGGCGCGCGCGCGGCTGCGCATGTCGGCCAAGTGGCGCCGCCGCTTGTCGTGTCGGAACTGGACGGTCAAGCATTCGATCTTTCCGCGCTGCGCGGCAAGATCATCATCGTCAATTTCTGGGCCACCTGGTGTCCGCCCTGTCGCGAGGAAATGCCGGCTCTGGACGCCTTCTATCGGCGCTATCGTGGTCAGGGGCTTGAGATGATCGGCCTGAGCGCCGACCGCCCGCACGATCGCTCCGATGTAGCCAGGGTGATGCAATCCTTTAGCTATCCGGCAGCCATGTTGGATGGCGCCAAAGTCAACGATTTCGGCACGCCCAACGTTCTGCCCGTGACATTTGTCGTCGACCGCAATGGAATAGTTCGCGCCAAGCTCACGCCCGATGAAACGCCGGTGACGGAGAAAAGCCTCGCGGACGTGGTGCTTCCCCTGCTGCCTCAGAAACCCGAAACACATACTTCGCCGGATCCTGGTTCAACCGCGAGCCCTTGACCTGGCAGAGCAGTGTTGACGACGTGGTCATCTTTCCGGAACCGGACATTCTTCACACCACGTCCCCTTTATCCTGCCACGCTGGCTGGATCCCAAGCTGAGCCAGCGTGCTCATGACTCGATGCGGATCGCCCAAGTCGCTCCATTCGACGCCGCAAACGGGGAGCACTGCCAACGCGCTCGTATGATCGGTCAGCACGTCATGAGAGAAGTTCCTCGCGCGCAAGTTGGCATACAGGACCTCGACTGCCAGGCCTTCGAAGTCTGTACCCAAGGCCGGTGCAATCGCGCCGAATGCGACAAACAGTTCCGGCAACGCCGCCAGGATCAGGTCGAGAAGTGCAGGCAGTTGCGCCACGATTACGGAGCTGTTCCACAAACATCCACGCCGCCAGAGGCTTCCGGCGAAGCCGAGCGAAGGCTTCTCCCAGAACCGGGACACGGCGAACACCGGCCTCGGATCGGTACCTAGTGCACGTCCGGCTTCGATCCAACCATAGTCAGTTTCCGGACCGTCAGGTGTAATGCCGAGTAGGACAGCCAGTTCAGGTTGTGAACTCACGGCCGCAAAGGCCAGGTCCACGTGGCGCATGAACCGTTGGTCATCACTTACGTAATGGTCGCATGGGAATACAGCGACCGTCGCGGAGCGATCGACCTGCGCCAAACGCAGGAGCGAATAGAGTATGGCCGGTGCGGTATCCCGGTTGCAAGGCTGAATCACCAGATTCTGTGAAGGGGTGTCGTCAAGCAATTGCCCGTAGAAGCGTTCGTGAGCGCGATTGAGAACTACAGAAATGCGGTCGGGTCTGACGCTGAGGGAGACACGCCGACATGTCTGTTCCAGCATTGCGGTTTCGCCTATTACGTTGCAAAACTGCTTCGGGATCCGTTGGCCGCTGATTTTGCAAGTCAGCGAGGACAACCTGTTTCCGTCGCCACCGGCGAGGATGATCGCATATCGTTGGTCGTTGTTGCCGTGGCATTCCATGGCCGACTCCTCCGATTTCGCCGGTCAGCCTACGAAGTTCGTCCCAGAGCCGCCGGGCGAAGTTGCGTTGATCGTCTAGCGGGTTAGCGCCGATCTGGAGCGGTACTCGGGAACACTCATAAGCTTGCACCACGGGATGCTCGCCCTCGGATACGTTGCCCGGTGGCGCTTGCCATCGCTTCGGACTCGTCTTCCTCGACGTCCTCCGGTATCGCCTCGTTTCTGAGGATGAACGACGGTTCACGCCTGGCTCTTCCGCTTGAAGCTTTCTCACGCCGATTCTGACAGTCAACGCAGTAAACGGTCGTCGGTACGGCTCGCAGCCGTTCGGAGGGTATTTGGTCCTCACAGTCTTCACAGATCCCGTAACGGCCCGCCACCAGGCGCTCCAAGGCGGCCTCCACCGTTGCGAGTCTGACTTCGGCAAAATTAATCACGGTCGCGAACATCTCGAGGTCTCGCTGGCGCTTGGCAGAGTCGGCCTCATCTTCCGGTGCGCCGGTATCTTCAGAGCCACTGCAACCGAACTGCCCGAGCTTGCGCGTCTCCTGTTCCCGCAGGCTGGTCAAGGTCTGCCGCAGCATCTCAAGTGTGTGCGCGCGCGTCCGGTCCGATCGCGTTGAGCTGCGGACCGAGGGGGATAAATTGCTCTTGACGGTATGCATAGTGCTTTTCGACATGGTTCCTTCCTCAACTGGTTAGCTCGGTTTTGAGATTCACGGCTGAGTTCTGACGGTTACCAAACCGCCACGTACTTTGGACGGTCCGGCAGATACCAACAGCGAGCGGCAGACAGCCTTAGCCCGCCTGTCCGACTAAGCACTTACCAAGCGGCAGTTTCGGAAGGAGACTAGTGGGTATCGTCTGACGACGGCGGTGGAATTCGAAGATGGAGCGGCCGTTCGTCGCGAACCGGAACGTCGGCCTTTTCGTATATCCGCTTTGCCCACGCCGGGCCGGCTTCCGCTTCGATAGCAGGAGCTCTCTCGGCAATCAGATTGGCCCCGACGTTGTTGTCCGGGCCGCCGACTTCTTCCACCACGCGGCGGGAAAGCTTGTGACAGAAACCTGCTAATTGAGGGGTCCGAGAAAGTGCGACGCTGCCCAGGGGCCGGGTATATTGCGCAAAAGTAAGAAGAGAAAAGGACGCGGTAAAAAGCAGGACGAGGAAACGCCGACGCGTATCTTTTTCCTTCTCATCCATCGTGCGCTGCCACGGAGAATAGACTACTCTTGTTAGATCAATCAACTGCGCGATTAGACGCCTGCGCGCCCGCTTTTATTCGAAGGTTTCGGTCGGGACGGGCGTCCGAGCTATAAGAACTTCCAGGCTATGGTGGCTCCCAGAGCAAACAGGGCGAACGCTATGATCGCTGAGTCATACATGCCGGCCGGCATCGGGATCGAATCGGGAATGTCCGTTGGGACGGCGGTCTCCGATGGCGCCGGCGCCCCGGGGCCGCCGCCCGAAGCCGCACTTATGGGTTATCGTCGTGGCCGTCTTTGGCGCCGCCAAATTGCTGAAACAGTTGCTTGCGCTGTTGCATCTGTTGTTCTTGCATCGACCGCCATTGCGTCACGAACTGAGCGGCCTGCGTGCGCTGCGCCGGGGACAGGCTCGCAACGATGGTCTGGGCGAGCTTTACCTTTTCGGCGAGCATATTATTGTGCGCGGTCTCGAGCGCCTGCAGGTCAGTCGCGGCCTTGGCGCTGTTGCCGGCGATTAAATCGTCTTCCAGTTGCTGGCGCGCCGTCTTGAGCGCGGAGTGAAGATTTCGCAGGTTGGTCTTGTCTGCCGCGATCGCGGAGCGAATCTGCTGGCGCGAGACCATGTGTCCGACCATTGGGGGCAGCAGGCCTTCATGTCCGCCACGGTGCCCGAAGCCCTGAGCGTATGCCGCGCCGGATATCAGCGCTGCTGCCAAGAGCCCAAGCACGACGCCCGAAACTTGCAACCTTTTCATTGTCTGCTCTCCTTTTGTCCGCTCCATTCTAGTCAACCGATTCTAGTCAACCCGAAGTTTGGTGGGAGGGCAGGTAGAAGTATCAAACCCACCCTCCCTGTTTGGCCTGACGTGAAGGGGGGAGTTATTCATCGCCAGACCTTACTGTCGCTATAGATCATTCAGCGGGTAACATCGGAATGCCGCAAAGGTGCGGTCGTCTGCGCAGTGCACTCCTTAAAGCTCACCTGCATCAGCTTCCTCGTTTCCGTCAGCGACCACGAGGTTCTGATCGGATTCGTCCTGGGTCAGGAGATTGTCGATGTAGAGCCCATAAGAACCCGGCGCGTGGATTCCGTTGGCCAGCACCGACTGGATAGCCGGCTCGAGCTGTCCAGATGAATCCGGGTCCCAAGCTTGTTCGGCGCCAACCAGGTCCTGGTCGGCCACACCAGGAACGGTCAGTCTCCCACCCACAAACGCCAGCACAATCGCCGCTGCCGCCAAAGACCATCGCAGCCCTGAATACGGTAGCCCTGAATACGTAAATCGCCGCCGCGCGCTTGACGCGGGCGCGGGTTGCTTCAGAGCCGTTACGATCTCTCCGAGTTCGCTGGAAAGCTGCCGATAGCGGCGAGCGCAACTCAAACAGCACTCCAGGTGGGCGCGATCATTCGCCGCGCCTTCTCCACTGTGAAGCAACACAAGGGTTTTCTCGCTGAGGCATCGTCTCATGGGTAAGGCTCCAACGCTTTGCGCAGACGTCGCACTGCCCTGAACAGATGGGTCTTGACGCTGGCGGTGCTCAATCCCATCGCCTTCGCCACCTCGGCAGTTGACCAGCCTTCGACGTAGCGCAACACAAAGACCTTGCGTTGCTTGTGCTTGAGCTGATTCACCTGCCGCCATACACGCGCCCGCCGTTCTCTTGCCAGCGCTTCAGCTTCGCTCGATGGACTCGATGGAACAGACCCTGCGCCAACCTCGTCGAGCTCCACCCGCTTCCAGCGGTTCTTCCACCACCACGACCGCCGCCGGTCATGGCAGGCGTTGACCGCCACTCGGACCAGCCATGCCTCCCAAACCACCGGAGGCTCGTGCGCGCGAAGGTATTGGGAGGCGCGCAAAAACACCTCCTGCGCAACGTCCTCCGCCTCATCGGGATCGCCCAACATAAGCCGGCACAATCCCACGATTCGCCCCTTGTGCGCGCGGTAAACCCCTTCCTGGTCCACCACGGTTGACGGTTCCCGTGGTAGCGCTTCGTCTTGGTATGGGCCAAGGAACGCCGTGCTACCCCGGTCATGTTTTGCAGTCACCCCAGAAGACCGCCGAATTACCCCTTGGGCGCAGGCGGAGGCGCTTCGGGGGCCAATTCACCTGGGCCTTCCGGTCCGCCCCACCGTCGGAAGTGCCTGGGATTAAACCGCTCGTGGCCTCCGCATCCACAGGGGGCACCGCAAGGCGGCGGTGGAGCATACGGACCGAACTGGCCACAGGGCATCCTCGGAGGCCCCGCCCACCCCGGTACACCCATCGGAGCCATTGCCACCGGCGCCTCGGTCGGGTTCGGCCGACGATGGTGACGGTGGTGGCCCGCTATGAGAACCGAAAGAGCGAGCAAAACCAGGGCGGCGATCAAGCTCCCACGCCACCAACGATTCTCCCTGAGCACTTCACGCTCGAGACGGTCGAGTCGGCTGGCGAGCGGTTCCTGGCCTTCTCGCTGCGGGCCTCCAGTGCTAGGTTCCTCAGGCATAAACTTTTATCTCCTCAAGTTAAGTCTAGCAGGCTGCGGAAAAAGTCTCCGCAGGCTGCTCCCTCTTTTGTCATTGAGACGAATCAGCCCCGCATTGGTTACAGGTCGTCGGTCCAGAGGCCGCTGAGCGACGCATCCACCTTCATCGCGAGGCTCTCGCGGCTCCACTCGCGCACCGGGCGCAGAGTCCTCCCCGATTCGGACCGCCCGTCGCGATTGGGGGATTTGTTGCAGCGCGGACTTGATCTATAGAAAGGTGGTGGCGACTGAGATCGAAGAGGAACCGACGATGAAACCTTCGGGACCAGGCCGGCCGATCGGCCGGCGTGAGTTTCTCAAGCGTGGCACGCTCGCCGGTGTCGGGGTGGGACTGCTGTCGTTCGCCGGCAAAGCCTGGAAGGTGGCGGCGACGCCGGCGGGCGTGGGCCGCTACGCTCCATTGGGCCGCACTGCGATGCGCATCTCGGACATCTCCTTCGGTTCGTCCCGGCTGAGAGCCGGCCAGGAGGCTCTCGTTCTCAACGCCTTCGACCTCGGCGTCAACTACTTCGACACGGCCAATGGGTACGCCGACGGCGAATCGGAGATGACCATTGGCCGGGCGCTGCGCGGCAAGCGCGACAAGGCCTTCATCGCCTCCAAGGTCCTGGCCGGTCCAAACGATTCCAGGGAATCGATCATGCAGCAACTGGAGGCGAGCCTGCGCCGCCTCCAGACCGATCACGTCAACGTCTACTTCAACCATGCCGTCAACGACGTGGCGCGGTTGAAGAATCCCGAATGGTACGAGTTCGCGGAGCAGGCGAAGAAACAGGGCAAGATTCGCTTCACCGGCGTGTCGGGACACGCCGGCCGGCTTTCCGAATGCCTCGATTACGCGATCGACTCGGGCCGCTTCGACGTCATCCTGGCCGCTTACAACTTTGGCCGCGACCCTGCCTTCTACCAGCGCTTCCTGCGCCGCTTCGACATGGTCGCGGTCCAGCCCGAATTACCGCGCATCATCCGCAAGGCCAAGGCGCGCGGCATGGGCGTCATCGCGATGAAGACCCTGATGGGCGCGCGGCTCAACGACATGCGTCCCTACGAAACCGCGGGCGCGACCTTTTCGCAGGCGGCGTTCAGATGGGTGCTGTCCAATCCCGACGTGGACGCCCTCATCGTCACGATGCCGAGTGCCGCGCTGATCGACGAATACCTGGGCGCCGCGGGTTCCCGATCGGCGGGCCCAGCGGACGCAGCGCTGCTGGAGCGCTACGTGCGGATGAACAACTCGTCCCATTGCCGCACGGGATGCGCCGCGTGCGAGAGCGCGTGCCCGGCCGGCGTGCCGATCGCTGAGGCGCTGCGGACCCGTATGTACGCGGAGGACTACGGCGACCTGCGAATGGCGCGGAGCGAGTACGCGCGACTGGGCGCGGGCGCCGCGGCATGCCTGAGCTGCGCGCATCACGCCTGCGCCGGCGCCTGCCCGCACGGCGTCCCGACCGACGCCCTGCTCGCACCGACTCATCTAAAGCTTAGTACTTGATCCGACAATGAGTAAGGCCGCTCGGTGTCGGGTAGCGCGACCTCGTCGTGGCGGATAGAAATCCGAGCCGCTGGAACCTGCCCAACCATCGCACCGGTGGAAGAGTGAGCCCGCAGCAGCCCTTGGGTCGGATTTCCCGAGCCAATCTGGCGATCTTGCCGGCGCAGGACTATCAATCAAGTTCCGCGCTGTCGTAAATAAACGGTAGGGAGTAAAACTTCGATGGCCCGCATAGCGCCGATCGCCGAAGAGCAGGCAGACCCCGCCGCGCGCGAGGAGTTGCGTCGCCAGCGTCTCGCGCACGGACGCGTGACCAACATGAAGCTCACGCTGGCGCACTCGCCGCTCGCGCTGGGCACGCTGATGCAATGGTATCCGATGCATGATTCGGTCGCGCGCTTTCTCGGCCAGCGCGCCACGACGCTTTTCGTTCACGCGATCTCCACCGAGACCGATTGCCTGGTCTGCTCGACGTTCTTTCGCCGTATGCTGATTGAAGCAGGCGAAAATCCCGACGCGCTCGCGCTCAGCGAAACGGAGCGCGCGCTGGTTGACTACGGCCGCCAGTTGAGCGTCGATGCGAATCGCGTTGGCGACGAGCTGTACGCGCGCCTTAAGAAGTTCCTGACGCCCGCGCAGATCGTCGAGCTCACCGCGTTCGGCGGGCTGATGATCGCGACCAACGTGTTCAACAATGCGCTGCGCGTCGACCTGGACGAATACCTCTTCGCGTTTCGGCGAAAGGGCGCGTAGCCGAGGGGAGGCCGCGATCGTGTACGAGGACCTGAAAGACCAGGTGGCACTGATCACGGGAGCGGCGCACGGGCAGGGACGCGCCGTCGCGCTCGCGCTCGCGCGTCACGGCGTCCACGTCTGTGCGCTCGATGTCGCAAAGCAACTGGCGTATCCGGGCTATGCGCTCGGAACGCCCGAGGAGCTTAACTCGCTTGTCGCGGAAGTCGAGCGGCTGGGAGTGCGCGGTCTTTCGCTCACCGCCGACGTTCGCAACGCGCGCGAGGTCGCCGCCGTGGTGAAGCGCGCGATTGAGAGCTTCGGCCGAATCGATATCCTGTTCAACAACGCGGGCATCTGCGCCTACGGCCTCGCTCACGAGCTGAGCGAGGAGCAGTGGGACGCGATGCTCGACATCAATCTGAAGGGCGCATGGCTGGTTGCGAAGAGCGTGATTCCTGCGATGATCTCGCGCAAGTCGGGCGTGATCATCAACAACTCGTCGGTTGCCGGGCTGCGCGGGATGGCGCGTCTGAGCCATTATGCGGCCTCGAAATGGGGACTGGTCGGACTCACGAAATCGTGGGCGATCGAGCTTGCGCCGCACGGCATTCGGGTGGTCTCGATTCATCCCACCGGCGTCAACACGCCCATGAACGACGGCCTGGCGGCGCTCGAAGGCCACACGCCCAATGAGATCGCGGAGCGCTCGGGCGGCAATCTCCTCGCGGTGCCGTGGATCGAGCCGGACGATGTCGCCGGCGCGGTGGTATTTCTTGCCTCGGCGCAGGCGCGATTCGTCACCGGCTCGCAGTTCGTGATAGACGCCGGGATGCTGACCCGATGAGTCGCCGTCAGTAGCTGTCGGGGCCTCGACCCCAACGCGTGACGCCATTCTGACCATAAGAGCAGCTTATCGGCGCCACACCCGCCAAACCTGCGTCGGTTAGCCGCGCCCTGACCGCGCCGGAGGCGCGATCGCCCGCCTATTTCCTAACGATCTCCAGGGTCCCGCATTTTCAGGGGCGCATCGTGTGCCACCCGAGACCCGCAACCGCGCACCGCCGGTTGGAGCGTTAGGAATCAGTCTCTTGACATTCGGCTAAAAGAAAAGCTAATTTGCCGTTGACTCCTTACGTTACAGTGTTCAATCGACGACGGCAAAAGCTCTAACACGCGAGAGAAGCGCGATCGAGGTTCCATGAAAGCGGCGATGACCATTGATGACCATTAAGGAATCCTTTTGATAGGTGGGAAATGAGCAGCGTAGTTACGATGGGAAATCTGACGCCACGATCGGGAGGCTGACGATGGGATCAGTGCATATCAAGGATGAGGCGCGTATCGGCTCCGAGGCCAAGATCAAGCTGCAGCCCTCCGGTTATCTGCAGAAGCTCTACCAGACCGGCACGCCCGATCTGGCTTGGATGAGCAATATGGGCGAGTGGGGCGTGCGTGCCAAGCCCGGCAATCTCGGCTTGCGTCTGAAGGATATCGAGATCGGCAGCTACGGTGTCGTTCCCGTTCATGGCAGCGAGCATCGGTCGATGGCGCCACGCGGTGCGGTGATCCCCGAGGGTTTGCCGTCGCTTGGATTCACGCTCAATGAGAAGGCGGAGGTGTGGGCCGACAACGCCGCCGAGCTGTACGAGGAGGCGGTAGCGCGGCAGTGGAGTTCCGCGCGCGACATCCCATGGTCGGAGCTGAAGCCTTTGCCCGATGATCTCGAGCGCGCGATGTGCCAGCTATGTACCTTCCTCACCGAAGTCGAGTTCATCGCGGCCGACGCGCCGACGCGCTGGATGAGCCACATGAATCACGACTTCTTCGAAGTGAAGATGTTCCTCACGACACAGGCGATGGACGAAGCGCGCCACATGGACGTGTTCCGCAAGCGTGCGCTCGCTAACGGCGGCGGCCTCGGCACCGCAAGCGTGCTCAGCGAACTATCGCTAAAGCGGATCTTCGACACCCCGAGCTTCTCAGCGCAGACCGCCCGCCTGCATCTGCTGGGCGAAGGATTCGTGCTGACTCTGTTTCGTCAGGGCGAGTTCATCGCGCCGAGCCGCGTTGACCAGGAAATCTTCCGCCGCTGCATGCAGGATGAATCGCGCCACGTCGGTTACGGCACGATGCATCTGCGCGCGCAGCTCAAGGCTGACCCGTCGATCGCAGAGGAAATCCACGAGCAGCTCGACGACGCCGAGCGCATCCTGCTCGAAACCTTCAGCGTGCCTGAATCGGTCGAGCCGATGGCGATCCTGATGGGCGGCGGGGTTAAGAATTTCGACAAGGGCATCGAGATGCAGGGCCAGTTGTGGCGCAGAATCGTGCACGAGTATCTCCAGCGCTGCGACTCGGCCGGACTCGATCGGCGTCCGCGATGCATCCTGCCGACGGATTTCTCCAGGCTTTTCGAAGCTCAGCAAGATGCAGTCGTTTCCTGAACCCGAATGGTTTCTCGCCCTCGGCCACCTGATGGAGGCCGAGGGCGCGCTTTTCCAGCGACTCGGCTTCGCCGAGACGCGTTTCGTCGTACGCGTCGTGCCCGACGAAGCGGCCGGCGGTGGCGAGACACTGGTGGGACTGGTGATCGACGGCTATCGGCTGACCGATGCGGCGCTGGTCGATGATCTTGATGCGTTCGATGCCGACTTCGTTATCTGCGCGAAGCGATCGGTGTGGAACCGGATGCTAGGCGAGATCGCGGAATCGGGACGGCCTTCTCTGCGGCGAACGTTGAGCTCGCTTGCTTTGGTTGGCGAAGAGATGTGGCTCGAATCGACCGATCAGCTCCGCGAGGACAAATTCTACCGCTACAATCAGACGCTGCAGGAACTGCTCAATCTCGCATCGCAGTTGCCGGAACGCTGACGGAAACCGCCGGCGTCCCGGCCGGCTCAGCCTTCCAGACGCTCGCGCGGGGCGGGAAAATTTCAAAAAAGAGACCGGATACGTGATTTCCCTAAGGCGGTGACTCATTGCCTGGGAAAGAGCGGAACGATGATGAATTTAGATTAAGGTTGCAATCGCGCTGGTCGAGATCCTCTCCGACGACATCTTGCCGATCCTGGGCTGGAACCCGTTGTTGGGACTCTGACTGCGATCATCGGCTCACGATCAGGCCTTTGGAAGCGTGGGCTGCCCACGATCATCGCTCAGCCCCAGTTGGTTGTGCAGGAGGTAAACCAGGGTTGGCTGGAACACTCGAGTCAGTAGCGCAATCGAAATAGCCCCGCCGATGACCACGATCGCCAGCGGCCGCTGAGTCTGGGCTCCAATCCGCGTTGAAAGTGCCGCCGGCAACAGGCCTAGTCCGTCCACCAGGGCCGTCATCATCAGGGCGCGAAATCGCCGATCGGCGCCCATGACGATCGAATCAACTACCGAGTGGCCCGCGTTCCAAAGCTGATGGATGTAGAAGTTCAGAAGGATGCCGTCCATGATCGCAATCGCGAAGATCGAAATAAAACCCACGGCCGCCGACACGCTGAACGGGGTGCCGGTCACCAGCAATGCCAAGACGCCGCCCAAACAAGCCAGCGGCACCTGCGCCATCAATATCAAGGTATTAACAATCGAGAGGGTTGCTGCGTATAGCACGCCCATGATTAGCAGCAGGGCCAGCGTTATTACAATCGCGAGCCGGCGGTTGGCTTGTTGAAGCTCGCTGAACTCTCCGACCCAGTCCAGCGAGACGCCCTCAGGAAGCTCGATCTGTTTTGCGACCGCCCCCTTTGCATCCTCAATGGCGGTCTGCATGTCGCGGCCGCGGACGTTGAATCTCATCGGCACGTAGCGGCGAAGGCCCTCTCGATAAATGAAGGAAGCGCCCTCCGCAGTAGCAATATGCGCAACTTGGCCGAGCGGGACGTAACCACCTCCAGGCAGGGCGATTTGAATCTGGCGTATCGCCTCGGAGCTCTGCCTGTATTCGGGCTTCCAACGAACCACGAGGTCGAAACGCCGGTCTCCTTCGAGCACCTGTGTCACGGCCTGGCCGCCGATCGCGGCCTGCACGACCGCGGCGACGTTGCCGACATTGAGCCCATAGCGTGAACAGATTTGCCGGTCCGGCTTGATGATCAGGTTTGGCTGACCCATTGCTCGATAGACCGCAACGTCGGTAATCCCGCGCACGCCGTTGATTACCTCTCTAATCTGGTTGGCAACCCGCTCATCAAGGGCGAGGTCAGGGCCATAGACCTTGATCGCGTTGACACCCTTAACGCCCGACAGCGCCTCCTCGATGTTGTCTTCGATATATTGCGAATAGCCAAAACTTACCTCTGGAAAGTCACGCCTGAGGCGGGCATCGATCTCGTCGGTCAGCCTCTGCTTGGTAAGGCCTGAAGGCCACTGAGACTGCGGCTTCAGATCGACGTGAAATTCGATATTGAAGAACCCGGTCGCGTCGGTTCCGTCGTCGGGACGCCCGGTCTGCGAGACGACGTTTGTTACCTCGGGAAACGACCTGAACACGTTGCGCACCCCGCGCGCCACGCCGCTTGCATGCGATAATGAGGTACTGAGGGGCAGGGTTGCTCTGGCCCAAATGTTTCCCTCCTCCAGCTTCGGCAGGAACTCGCCGCCCAGACGCGGAAACAGCGAGAGCCCGGCGGCCATCACGAGGACGATTACAGTGAGCGTCAGATAGGGCCGTACCAGAACCCTGGTGAAAAGGTTGTGATAGAAGCGATGAAACGCCTCCCAGACGAAATTGTGGGTTTCTTGCATCCCCGTGCGAAGGAGAAGAGTGCTGAGAACCGGCGTCAGCATTACGGCCAGCAGAATCGCGGTCGTGAGCGCAAATGCGTAGGTGTGTGACATGGGAGAGAAAATGACACCCTCGACGCCGCGCATGGTAAACAGCGGAAGGAACGCGATAAGGAAGATCAGCGTCGAATAGAACATCGGCCCGCCGACCTCAAGGGAGGCGCGGCGAACACACTGAAATTCATTCTCTCCGGCGTGAGTATCTGTCGTGAGATGGCGATAGATATTCTCCATCACGATCACGGTAGAATCGATTATGATGCCGAAGTCGACCGCGCCCAGCGAAAGCAAATTCGCCGATATTCCCGTCAGATACAGCAGTATGAACGCTCCACACATGGCGAGTGGAATATTGACAGCGGCTATAAAAGCGTTTCGCAGGTTGCCGAGGAAGAAGATCAGTACGAGAAAGACCAGCAGCATTCCAAGTCCAAGGTTCTCCAACACAGTATGGAGCGTGGTATCGACCAACGCGGTCCGGTCGTAGTAAGGCACCGCCTTATCGCCGGGCGGCATCATGCCGGAAGCGTTCAGCTGCTGCACCTTCGCTTCCACCCCTTTGATCGTTTTTAGCGTATCGCCGTATTTGCGCATCAGGACGATGCCCTCGACGACCTCATCGCGGTCGTTCCTTCCGACGATCCCAAGCCGTGGCGCGTAGCCGACGTTAACCTGGGCGACATCACGCACGCGAGCCGGTATGGCGATACTGCTGTTGAGGGTGGCGTTGCTGCTGCCGAGAACGATGTTACGTATGTCATCCAGGGTCGTGACAAAGCCGACCCCGCGAACGTCGAACGCCTGTTGGCCAACCTCGACGTAGTTACCCCCGACATTTATGTTGGCGTTCGCGATCGCACTAGTCAGTGTCGCAAGCGACAACTGGTAGTGATTGAGCTTCGCGGCATCCACATCCACGTGGTACTGTTTGGTCAAGCCGCCGAAGCCGGACACATCTTCGACTCCCGGCACCGTCTTGAGCTGCTTTTCGAGGACCCAGTCTTCGACCTCCTTTTCATCAAGGAGGTTATGGTCCGGGCTTTGTACGATATAACGGTAGATCTCACCGATTGGATTGTCGGGCGATATCGAGGGCGCAAGGTTCTGCGGCAGGGTAACCAAGCCTAGCCGATTGATAGTCTCGACGCGGTCCCAGTAGTAGTCGCTGTCCCAGGTGAAATAGAGTTTTACGTCAGAGAGTCCGAAGAGGGATATTGTCCGCATCGCCTCCAGATTGCGTATCCCGGCCAAGCCGACTTCCAGCGGTATCGTGGCGATCTTCTCGACCTCCTCTGCGCTCAGCCCGAGCGGTTGCGTGATTATCTCGACGCGAGGTTGCACAGGGTCGGGGTAGGCCTCGATGTCCAGTTCGCGAAAGGAATAAAAGCCTGCGATTGCGAGCAAAACGGCCGCGCCAATAACGATGACGCGCTCACGGAGCGCGAGGTCCATTAAGATTTTGATCATCGCATTTGTCTCAGGAGGCCTGGCCGTGCGCGGCGTGCCAGAGGGCGTTCATTCGAAGCGATTCAGTGGTCACGAATTTCTCGCCCGGCTTGATCCCGCTCGCGACGCGGGCATATCCGTGCTCATTCCAATCCGCGATCTCGACGCGCCGACGTTCGACGGTGTTGGGACCGGCGACGATGAAGAGATAGTAAGCATTGTCGTCGAAAACCAACGCCGACTGTGGAACCACAAGCGCCAGACCCGGGCCGGTTACGATGCGCACGCGTGCCAGCATTTGCGGCTTCAGTCGCGATCCGGGGTTGCTGACCTGACAGCGCAATTGCAGGGTATGAGTGTTTGGATCGAGGCTGGGGCTGATTCTCTGAATCGCGCCCTTGAAGACTTCTCGCGGATAGGCAGCGGTAACCGCTTCAAGGCCCTGTCCGACCTTCACCCGGGCGAGGTCGTCTTCATAAATGTCCGCGGTGATCCATACCCGTTCCAACGTGGCCAAGAGAAAAGCTGGTCGCCGGGATTGACCTGCTGGCCGCGTACCGCGTTCTTGCTCACAATGATTCCGCTGATTGGCGCGCGCATCCAAACCGACGAGCTCGGTTCCCGGATAGCGGCGATATCCGCTGGTGAAAAACCCAGTAGCTCAAGCTTGCGCATGGCGGCGGCCTTCAGGTTCGCCGTCATGCCAAAGCTGCTGGCCGGCATCCCAAATACGTCGGTCTGCGCCACAGCGCCGCCGCTTTGGCTCGCGCCGGAAGTCGCTTCCAGGTACTCTGCCTCGGCGGTCATGAAGTCAGGGCTGTACAGCGACATCACCTGCTCACCGCGCCGGACCGTGTCCCATTGCGACGTCCGCAGTTCCTCAATCCGCCCCGTGACTCGCGAGATGATGGTCGATACCAGGCGATCGTCGAAGGTCACCTGGCCCACCGCTTCCAGAACGCCAGGAAGCGGCGCCTGTTTTACGATGCCGATCGATCCTTCCCCGCCTTGAGAAATGTTGATCACCATCAACTCGCGTCCGTCCGCCTGGTGAACTAACGTCGGCAGTTCAGATGGCGGGGAGCCGCTAGCGGCGGGACTTGATACTGGGCTGTCACATCCAGCGAGCACGCTGAGCGCCAGCCAAGCCATGAGCAGACCCGATAGGGCCTTGACACATGCCCTGTTCGTTGCAGCCATCGTAACTGCGGTAGTGCGCTTCATCTTGGTAACGGAGTTCCCATCGCCTGCTCCAACGCCACTTTTCCGGCGAGGAACTGATTGGCGTTCTGAAGGTAAGTGGTGCGCGCCGCGTAAGTGCTCTGCAACGCCGAAGACAAACTAAGGAAGTCGACTTTGCCCGCCTGGTAAGCGACCAACGACACTTTGAAGTCCTTGTCGGCCAAGGGGATCAGCGACCCGCTGTATTGTTGCGCGGACTCGTAGGCGAATTGGGCGGACTGGTACAGTTGCGTGACGGTGGCTTCAGTTTGGCTTAGGACTGAGTTCATGCTGTAGCGCGCGGCCTGCAACGAATGTTGCGCCGAGTGCACGTCCTCGCGTTGATGGATCCAGAAAAAGATCGGGATGTTGAATCCGATGGAGAATGTATTGCCCTGGGTCACCGTGGGAAGTGGCTGCGCGCCGGCTTGCAGGATGTAGTCGAACTCGTATCCGAGCGTGTAGTCCGGCAGATATTCCATCTCCGCGAGTTTCAGCGCCGTGGTTGAATTGTTCTCTGCCAGCGCGGCTTCGAGTATCTCCTGGCGCGCGTGCGTCGCGATGTCGACCGCCTTATCGAGCGGAAGCTCCAGTCGTTCGAGCCGAATCCTGCGATCGAGGTTCAGGAGAGAGCCAGGTTTTCTATAGAGGAGTTGATTCAGTCCCACTCGATCGTTCGCTCGGTTGGTTTCGTACTGACGCTGTTGTAGCTGAGCCTGGGAGAGAGCGAACTGGGCGCCGATCAGATCAGCCTGGGTCGCCTGGTTCGCGGTGTATTGGGTCTGCACTACGTGAACGACCTGCTTGAGGTTCGCGATGTTCTCGGCGTTGACGCCGAGCAGAGCCTCGTCGAGCAGGACCTGGTAGTAGGCGCTCTCGACCCCGGCCCGGAGGTCGCGCAGCGCTGCCTCATACGCTAAACGGGCGATCTTGGCAGTCCGCGTGGCCTCGTCCGCCTGCAGCAGCGCTTTTCCCGGAAACTGGAAACTTTCGCTGAACGAATGGGCGTGGACCGCCGCGTTGAAACCTTTGCTGCTATCCACGTTCGCGTAGGTGAAGGTCGGGTCCGCCGGCGCGTAGTTTTGCAGGATCTGGTGTTGGGCGGCGTCCCATTGTTCCTTCGTGGCCCTCATCTGCGGATTCGCTTCAACGGCGATTTCAACAAGCTGCTCGACCGTCAGCGGCTGTGCCCCTGCTGCCCATGCGATCCCTGTTGAAGTTAACCGAATCGCAAGAAACGCTAGGATGATGGCTCGGTACAAAGGCACACTCTTCTCCTCGGGTTCCTTCGCGACGACGAGAACACTTGGCTCCGTCGCCCGGGGGCACAAACGCGCGCCACCCGTCGAGCTGTGGCGAACTCGCGATGACGCGATCGGTTTGTTTGAGCGAGTTAGTCGGAAGGAGGGGAGCGTTCGTTGGGATTGTCTGTGGCGACCGAATCGGAGAAGCCCCGGCTCCCGATGTTTTGCAGACGGCTGCCGCTCTCAGGGTTCAGTGCGAAAACCGCCGAGGGCAAGGGTCCTAGAGCGAGCCTGGCGGCAGCCACAAATGACGGAAGCTGAAATAGATTACTGGGCGGGGACTGCAGACTCGTGCCCAGCGGCACAAGCTCCGTGTTAAGTGGGGTCAGAATCGGTGCACGTTCTGCCGTGGTGCCGGCCAAGGGAAGCGCGACCAGAACCAGCGCCAGGGCCAGACAGCAAAGTTGAGAGCAAATTGAGCGCGGGGTATAAGGGGGCATGCGGAGAGCCGCAATCGTCTTTGCAGCGCTGGCTTTCAGCTTCATCTCCTGCAGTCGGGAACCCAACGGCACGGTCACGCACCGTGGTCGCGACGGGCGCCCGGATCAGTGGGTATACCGGATCGACAAGGACAGTTACAAGATTGCTATTGACACAAACGGAGACGGCCGACCGGACGTCGTCAAGACCTATAAAGACAATGAGCTCGTCCAGATTGAAAGCGATCGGAATTTTGACGGTAAGGCCGATCTAGTGCAGGAGTACTCTCACGGGGTTCTTTTGCGCGAAATTCATGATGACGATTTCGACGGCAAGACCGAGGTGATCAAGACCTTTCGCCCAAATGGCACGCTAGCACTGGTGGAGCGCGATCCGCAGGAGCGCGGCTACGTCGCCATCGTCGAGTATTACGATGATTCCGGCAAGCTGATTCGCCGCGAAGTGCGCCGGAAATAGCTTCGCCCTCTTTCCAGCCAAAAGGTCCTACCGACTCGGTAGGTCGTGCTATCGCACGCGGCTTGAGAGTCTCTTCAAGTCTGCTCGCACCCTGACCCGGAGCCGATTGCAGTCGTTCTTCCTGGAAGAGGCCCAAGTACGGCGAAAGGCGGCGATTGCCCGGATCTGGAACGAGGGTGCGCCGCTCTCCGGCGATCTGTGGATGCCGCACGAGGCCGCGACGGGCGGCGGTAAGCTCCCAGCGATCCTGCTCTCCCACGGATGGGGCGGACTCAAGGAGCATCTCAACGCCACCTACGCCCCGTGGTTCGCCAAGGCCGGGTTCGTCGTGCTCGCCTTCGACTATCGCGGATGGGGGAGCAGCGAAGCGAGGCTCGCGCCGGTGGGCGACGTGCCGCCGCCGGACCGCAGCGGCGAGGTCGCGATTCGCGCCCGCGCAGTGCGGGAAGTCATTGATCCTTTCGACCAGATCCGCGACCTCTCCAACTGTCTCGACTTCCTCGAGGGCGAGCCCCAGGTCGGCGCCGAGCGCATCGGGCTTTGGGCGACGAGCTACAGACGGCATCTTTACTTGCGCGCCGCTGGAGCGTACGCTGAGGCAGCCTCGGACGGTGCCTTTCATCGAATCTCGATTTCCCCTCGGATTCTCTGTTCGCACGCTTCCCGGCAAAAAAGAGAGGAGAGCTTTCATGCCCAGCAAATTGTACGTAGGCAATTTGGCCTACTCCGTTACGAGTGCCGACCTGGAGACGCTGTTTTCGCAGGCCGGAAAGGTCGAGAGCGCTGCGGTAATTACCGACAAGTTCTCAGGACAGTCCAAGGGATTCGGATTCGTCGAGATGGCGGATTCCAATCAGGCGGCGCAGGCGATCCAGCAGTTCAACGACGCCGAGCTGAAAGGCCGCAACATCAAGGTGAACGAGGCGCGTCCGCGCCCGTCCGGCGGTGGTGGTGGTGGCCGCGACGGCGGCGGCGGCCGTAGAAACTGGTAGTCCGCGCCGTGCGTCAGTCGGTTCGCGGCCGGCCTCTCAGCGAGGTCCGGCCGTGGAACTGGCCGTGGTGGCGCACCTCCGAGCATGACCTCGGAGTGCTCTTGTGGATCCTGCTGATTCACATCACGGCTGCGCTCGGTCTGATCCTTTATCCGCTGCCCGGATGGCGCATCCTGCTGGGGGCCATCGCGCTGGCCTGGATCGGCGGTCTCGGAACCACGATCGCATACCATCGCGCGCTCGCCCATCGCGCGCTCCGACTCCATCCATGGGTCCGCTCGACGTTGATATTCTTCGCGATGGCGAACGGGTCCGGCTCTCCGCTCAACTGGACCGCCGGCCACCGGCTCCATCACGCCAAGGCTGACACACCCGATGACATCTCGAGTCCGCGATGGGGCGGGTTCTGGTGGGCGCACCTTAGGTGGCTCTGGCAGGCGGGCGATCCTCCGGTCGAACGCTATTGTCCTGACCTGAAGGAGCGCTCGCTCAGGATCTGGGGCATGGTCCAGGTGCCGATTCTCGCGGCATCGTATTTTGGAGGATGGTACTTCGGAGCCGCCGGCTTCTTCTGGCTCGGTGCGATCCGCCTGGTGTTCGCGTTACACGCTCAATGCTTCGTCAACAGCGTGTGTCACAGCCAGCCGGGCATAAAGCCCGGAGAGGATTCGAGCCGCAACGTGAGATGGCTCGGCGCGATGCACTTTTTCCAAGGCGAGAACTGGCATCGCAATCATCATGCGCGTCCCGGCTCCGCACGGCTGGGATGGTCCTGGCGACAGCCCGACGTCGGCTACCTGTTGATCCTCGCGCTCGAGCGATTGCACTTGGCCACCGATGTGCGCCGGCCGGAGCTCTCGCTGGATTTAGCGAGTTAATCTCGAGACTTTCGACGCGTCTAGCACCGCGGCGCCGGCGCGGCGGCTTCCATGAAAGCGACTGCCACGCCGTCAAGCGGATCGACGATCCGCGCGATCCTGCCGCCCTGAATCGCGGGCTTGGGTGCGGTCAGATTCATTCCCGCGGCGCTTGCGCGAGCCACCGCGTGAGCGATGTCGCCGCTCAGGAAAGCGAGCCCCCAGCATCCGGGCCGTCCGCGCGTCGGCCCGACGACTTCGAGCACGGTCTGCTCGAGTTTGAAGAAGGCCTGGCGAACGCCGTTGCCGGCCTCGCGGATTCGCTTGCAGGGCACGCCGAGCGATTCGTGAACCTCGATGGCGTCATCCAGCGCGGTCGTCATTACCACGATGTGCTCAAGGTAATCGACCGCGTTTGGATTTGGGCCGCATCGGCGGCGCAGTTCGGCGCGGCGCTGTTCAAGCTCTCCGCTGATCTCGACTGCGGCCGTGAATACGCCTGGAAGACTGCCGGTTGGCACTGCGCTGAGCAACGAGTCGTCCGCGATGCCGGGCAGCACGAGCAGCGCATCCGAGGGCGCGTCAAGCCCGGCCCCGGCGGGAACGCCCCAGGTCCATCCGACGATTCCGCCGCCGGCAGCAAGCGCGGCGCTCATCGGTTGCGCAAGGACACCGAGGCGAGAAGGGTCTTGCGCGGCACACAGATCGATCGTGACGGCGCCGGCCGCGAACCGCGCGCATCGGAGCCCGCCCGCGCACAGCTCTTCCGATGCGAGCGCAAAGCCGGCGCGGCGCCATCGCTCCCGCGCGGCGCCGAGATCGTTCACCGCGATTATCACGCGCTCCACGGCGATGATCGGGGGATGCTGCGCCATCGCCGCTTTGTCCCTGTATGAGAGAATAGTCCAGCGCCGGATCGCGCAATTGGCGGGTCGAACAGTCGCCGCTAGGCCACCGCCTGGTCGGTAAATCCGCTCACGTCGTGGCTCATCACCAGCAGATCGTGGGTCTGCCCCTGGCGATCCTCGACCCAATCCGCCAGCAACGCCTCGATATGAAAGCCGAGCCGCTCGAACGCGCTTCGCGCCCCGGTCTGGTCCGGAGTCATCATCGCGGTCATCTTTTTCAGGTCGAGCATCCGCGCGACCTCCATCGCCTCGGCTGTTAGCTGACGGCCGAGCCCGAGGCCGCGGTGGCGGGGCGACGCGTTGATTCGAATCTCGCCGACCCTGCGGGTCCATCGCGCCTGCTCGAGGTGAACGCTGGCGTAGGCGACGATCTCGTCGCTGATTTCGGCCACCAGCGTCACCGTCTGGCCCTTGCGAATCGCGTCGATCCACAGATCGACGATGGCCGGGTCGGTGATATCGGTGCGCAGAAAGAGCAAGTCTCGTTCGGGCAGGCTGCGCGCGAACTCGAGCATTCTGGCCTTGTCGGTGGGCTCCATCAGCCGGATCGTGGCGGTTTTGCCGCCTAGCAGTTCGGTCCGCTTCGGATATCGGTCCTTGATGGAGCGTTGGATTGTCATCGGAGAACCTCCCGGCTCGATCCGCCCGGCCTATCGATCGCCTATTGGCGCCACGGTGCGCCGGACGGACGCTATCGTCGCAATAAGGCGCGGCTGCGGCAAGTCCCGCGGCGAGATTGCAAGAAAATGGCCCTTGGCCCAAATGATGGTAAAGCGGATGCTGATCAGGTGGTGTGCGAGGGGGGGCGATCCTTTCGGGAGAGAGCGACGTGGCCGACGAACAAGCGACATTCAAGCTCAAGCACAGACTGACCACCCTCGACTCGGCGTTCCTGTACGCGGAGACCGCCGAGAATCCGCTCCACATCGGCTCGCTTGCGATCTTCGAGGGCCACGTCCCGTTTGACCAACTGGTCGATTGGATCAGAGATCGAATCCATCTCTTGCCGCGATATCGCCAGCGGCTCGCGACGGTGCCGTTCAATCTGGCGCATCCCACGGTCGAGGACGATCCGGACTTCCGCGTCGAGAACCACGTCAAGCGGTTCGTCCTGCGTCCAAGCCTGAGCGAAGAGGAAATGGTGCAGGTGGCACTGCGCGCCTACCATCCGATGCTCGACCGCAGCCGGCCGCTGTGGGGAATGCTCTTGTTCGAGAACTGGGCCGGCGGAAACACCTGCATCGTCTCGAAGACCCATCACGCGCTGATCGATGGAGTCTCGGGAGTGGAACTGATCAAACACATGTACGAGTTCCATCCCGACGCGCCGCCGCCTGAGCCGCCGGCTGTGGAGTGGAAACCGCCGCTGCTGCCCAACCCGCTCGAGCGGTTGGTGGACGCGGCGCACGACGTGGTGGCCGCGCAGATTGATTCCGCCTTCGAGGTGGCGCGAAGCCTGGCGCGCAATCCGCGCACCGCGGCTCGACGGGTGGGCGAGACGATCGAGGGGCTGCGCCAGATGAGCCGGCTGGCGACCGGCCGGATTGCGGCGACACCCTGGAACGCGATGCCGGCAACCAGCGCGCGCAGCTTGGCCTGGATCCGCAATTCGTTCGGCGAATACCGAGCGATCCGCAGGGCCTTCGGCGGTACGGTGAATCACGTGGTGCTGGCGGTTCTGACCGAGGGCGCGGCCCGCTACCTCAAACATCACGGCTATCCGACCGATCGGCCGCTGCGGGTGGGATGCCCGGTCAACGTGCGCCGGGCCGAAGAGATCGACGACCTTGGCAACAGGGTCTCGATGATGTTTCCGGAACTGCCGAGCGAGCCCATGGACGTCGTCGAGCGGCTGAACCGGGTGCGCGAGGAAATGGAACGAATCAAGGGCTCGGCTCATGCGCTGGAGCGTCTGAACAGCCTTACCGAGCTGGCGCCGGCGAGCCTGCTCGCGATGTTGGGGCGGGCCGGCACGCTGGGGTTCGGCGCTGGCGCCGCTCTGGCCAGGATCGCCGACTGGAGGCCGAGTCCGCAGGGTCTGCTGATGCCGCCGTTCGGAATCAACTTTATCGCGACCAACGTGCCGGGCGTGCAGGTCCCGCAGTACCTGTGCGGGCATCGGTGCCTCGATCAGATCGGGCTGCTTCCGCTGGGAGGCAATCTCGGATACGGGGTGGCGATCCTGAGTTACAACGGGAACCTGTACTTGGGGATGATGGCTGAGCCGCGGATGATTCCCGATCTGGAATTGATGAAGTCATACGTGAGCGAGGCATTCGAGGAGCTCAAGCGGGCGGTCCAAACCAAGACCATGACACCGCTGCCGGTGGCCTGCATCGAAATCGCTCCACCCAGCGTCCGCAGCGCCGCGCGGCTGGCCGCCCAATCCACTCGTCCGGCGCAGCCCCCGCACCCGTAACGTGGCGATGGGGGGGCGGCAGATGGCACGCGTCGAAGGCTGAAAATTTCAGCAACAAGTATGAGCCGGAGGGCAGCGGAGCATTGAATCAAAACCCGCCGACGCCCCAGTTTACCTTGCCATTGGGGCCGCGCGGGAATCCTTGGGGGACGCGCTCTTCCACTACCTTCCAGTCGGATTGCCTGATCACCTTCCATGCCGCCAGCCATCCACCCTTGTCCGGCGGTGAGCCGGGCGCGGTCAATTGCGGCGACCATGCGAACTTCAGCACTTCGGTGACGCCTCCGTTGCGTGCGCTGACCGCGTTGATCACGAAGGCGCGCTCGCCGCTCGCCGGCAGCATCACACGGGTCACCAATTGATGCTGCGCCGGAGCAAGAGTTCCGACCCTGGTCGGCGGAATTTGCCGCGGGGTCGGATCGGCGAGATCGGCCATGAAGAGATCGACGTCGTAGACCGGGTACCTGCCGACCTGGAACGCGACCAGCGGCACCAACGACTCCGGCGCCTCGACCGGATCGTGGGGGCGGACGTAACAATAGCTGTCGCCCCCGAGCGTCATCCGCGACAGTTCCTGCTGGCGAAGCGACGACCAGAGCACGCCGAAAGCGACGAGTACTGCACCGATGAAGGTGACGATCGTGGGACCGTAGGCCCCGTTAAGGAACCAGGAGTACATCGACCATCCCCGCTTCCTCCGTCTGCGGTCGCGAACCGACAGAGCCGGAAGGGGCGGCGCGAGCGAGGGCAAGCGTGATCGGCAAACCCGCCGCGCTCCGCCGCACTATCCCCTCACCCATCCCCGGAAAACAGCGGCGGCCCAGTGCGCTCTCTTTTCCGGCACTGGGCCGCCACAACTTCCGCCCCGCACTTCCCCCGTAGGCGGTCCTTGCCGCCTCGTGCTGCAAGCTACTCGAACGGCGGCGCGCGTCAAGGGAGGGCTGCACAACTTTCCACAAGTAGCGGCGAAGACAGTCGCGCTGGACGACGTTGCGGCGGCGCGCGCCGGACAGCAGGCTGCAATAACCCGCCGCCGCTCTCATCCTCAAGCCACTCTGAGAACGTCTTTCAGGAGCAGCACAGTGCAATCAGTTCAGCCCCGTACGGGGACAGCGCTCGCCGCATCGCCGCCGGCTCGGTTTTGCGCACCGGCCGGGGCGAGAGCGTCGAGGACGTGAGCAACGATCCGCGGTTCTACTCGGGAATCGACCAGCAGAGCGGCTTCACCACCACTGGCAACTGTTGTGATTTTTCGCGCCGCATCGGCGAGCGCATCGACCCCACTACCGATCGGTACGGTGGGGTTCTCTTGACATCGCGGGCTGAAAGAGCTTTTTGGGGCTCTGGAAGTCGCAGCTCTTCTCGCCCCAGGGCAGGAGACGGCGAAGTTGTCAGCCAAGCCAGGAGATAAGCGATGGAATTGAAAGAAGTCATAGGTCGGCGCCGCTCGATTCGTTACTTCCAGTCATGGCGCCCGGTTGAGCGCGAGAAGATCCAGACCATGCTCGAGGCGGCGCGGCTCGCTTCGTGCGCGGTCAACGCCACTTTCCTGCGCGCGATCGTGGTCTTCCGCGACGATCTGGATCGCGCCACTCTTGACGCGCTCAAGACTCCGGTTTCGGGGCTCAATATCGAGCTCGCCCCGGTCCACATCTACTGCTTCGCCGACGTGAGCGCGTACTACGGCGCCCAGGGGCGGCTCAAGCAACTGGTCGATGTCGGCGCGCTCAATGCGAGCCATGGATGGAGCCACAAGTTCGTCGACGAGTTTGTCTGGCCGATGATTCTCAAGCCGCTGGCGGAGAGTCCCAACAGTCCCACCACGGCGGCCGCGGTGGCGGCCGACGCCGGCATCGCGATTTGCCAGGCGATGCTGGCGGGGGTCGATGAGGGACTGGGTGTGTGCCTATCGGCCTTCATCTACGAGCCGATCAAAAAGGCGCTGAACCCGCCCAAGGAATGGATACCGCTGGTCGTCCTGCTGGTCGGCTATCCGGCCGAATCGTGGGACGGTGGCGGACAGCGCCCGCGCCCGCCGATGGAGCAGATCTTCCATGAGGGCAAGTACGGGAACCCGTTCAAGCCCGATCCCAAGGTCACCGAGCAGCTCAAGGCCGCCAAAATGATCCAGGCGCCCGCGCCGCTGCCGTGGCGCAAGGAGGAGATCAAGGCGCTGGCGCGGATGTTCGGCCTGCCTGAGTGAGCGATGGCACTGAACAAGCCGATCGATAGCTACGATTCGGTCAAGACCTGGTTGAAGGGGCTCGCGGAACAGTCGGGAATCGACCCGGCTGGGGATCCGTTGCGGCTAAGACTGCTCGCGGAATTCTGCGCCTTTGTCGACCGCGACCCGGACGAAGTCGTGCAGGCCTGCCTGCTGGTCAAGGAAGGGCGCGACACCAAGATCAGCATCAAGGGGCGGCGCGGGATGGCGGAGAAGATCGCGGAATTCCAGGCGGCGAGCGGCGCGGAGTTGAATTCCCGCGAACGCGGCAAACGCGGCAACACTATCCGCAGCTTCCTGATCCATAACGGCATCCTGCTGCAGGCCGGGATGCAGGTCTGATTCGCGGCAAGGATTGCGATGGCCGAACGGTTTGACGTTGCGATTGTGGGGGGCGGACCCGGCGCGTCGATGGCGGCGTACGTGCTGGCCAAGGCCGGCCTCTCGGTAATCGTTTTCGAGCGCGGCGACTTTCCCGGCGCCAAGGCGATGTTCGGCGGGGTGCTTTATACCACCGTGCTCGGCAAATTCTTCCCGGATTTCGTCGAGGCCGGATGCGTCGAGCGGCACGTGGTCGAGAAGCGCTTCTCGATGCTCTCGAAGGACGACGAGCTGGCGATGTCGTTCAAGTTCCTGGGCTTCGAGCCGCCCTACTACAACCATTCGTTCACGGCGCTGCGCGCCCGTTTCGACCGCTACCTGGCGACGAAGGCCGAAGAGGCGGGCGCGATGGTCGTGACGCAGACCGTGGTCGACAGCGTGATCGTGGCGGACGGCCGCGTGACCGGAGTGCGCGCACGGCGCGAGGGGGGGGAGGTCGAGGCGAACGTGGTGGTCGCCGCCGACGGCGCGAACTCGCTGGTCGCGCAATCGGCCGGGCTGCGCGGCGAGCTGCCGCTCTCGGTGATCCTGGGAATCAAGGAAATCGTCTCGATCCCGCGTCCGATAATCGAGGACCGCTTCTCGCTGGAAGGCGACGAGGGCGCCGCCTACGAGTACATCGGGGGCGAGGCCTGCAAGGGCGCGATGGGCGCCGGGTTCCTTTACACCAATCGCGACACGATCTCGATCGGGCTCGGCCTGCCGCTGGCGGCGCTGCAAAATCTCGGCGTGCAGCCCGACGAGATGCTTAATCAGTTCAAGATGCACCCAGTGATCCGCCGCCTCTTGCGCGGCACCAAGCCCGAGGAGTATTCGGCCCATCTGATCCCCGAAATGGCGCCGCAATATCTGCCGCGCTTCGTGGGCGACGGAATTCTGGTGATCGGCGGCGCGGCGGGGCTGGTCAACGCCAACCCGATGTTCCACGAAGGGACCAACATGGCGATGGCCTCGGGGGTGCTTGCGGCGCAGACGATTATCGAGGCGCACAAGAAGGGGGACTACTCGGCGGCCGCACTCGCGCCGTACGCCGAGCGGCTGCGCGAGAGCTTCGTTTGGCAGGATTATGAGCGCTATGAGCGGCTAAGCCGCCTCGCCGAGACCCATCCGCAGCTCTTCGGCAAATATCCGTACGAATTCGCCGCGCTGGCGCGCAAGCTGTTCGCGGTAATACCCAGCGAAGATGGAATGCAGGTGCCCAAGCGCAAGCTCGAGCTGGCCGTCGCCGACCATCTGCTGGCCGAGCTGGGGCTCTTGAGTTTTGGCCTGGACCTGTGGGAAATCACAAAGGCGGCCGTGATGTGAGGGGCGGGCTTACCGAAATCGCGCGACAAGGTGTAGAGAGTACCAATAAGGGTTCGGATGGCAATCGACCCGGCTGAATACCTCACTGCGCCCAAGTTGCTGTCGCGCGACGACAAGCTCGCGACGCTAAGCATCAAGGTCAACGAGGCCGACCCGCATCTCAAGATCATCGACCAGAAGGTCTGCCTGCAGTGCACGACCAAGCCGTGCACGGTGACCTGCCCGGTCGAGAATTACCGGGTCGAGGACAACGGCCACACCACCATCTACTGGAGCAATTGTATCGAGTGCGGCACCTGCCGGATCATCTGCCCGTTCCACAACATCTCGTGGAAGTACCCGGCCGGTGGTTTCGGCGTCAGCTACCGCTACGGATAAGGCGAGCGCGGAGGGAATTTTCAATGAGGATTAAATCGCGCGCCGGCAACTTCAACATGACGATCGAGGACGTCGCGGCCGAAAACGGCGAGCTGGTAATGACGGGCAAGATGGGGGTGTGGTCGGCCAAGACCATGCTCAGCGTGGAAGAGCTGCAGGAGATGCTCAAGGCCATGAAGATCAGCGCGACGGTGGTGGATTTCCTCGCACTGTTTGCCTTTCGCTATCTGGTCAAGCTTGTCGAAGACGACCGCGCACGGAGCCGTCTCACTACCGCGGCGGCGGTGGCGGCGGAGAAACGCGAGTAAGCGGAACCCGGCTGCTTTAGGAGGACATCACGATGGCTGACGAGATCAAGATTTCAGAGCTCGAAGAGGTCGACGAGGCCTGGAACTTCCCGCTGTTCGAGGCCATCTTCAATCGCCGTTCGCGGCGCTTCGGTTGGGGCATGGAGATCAAGGAAGGCCCCAACAAGCACAAGTCGACCCATCCACCGATGCCGCTGGACGAGCTCGAGGAAGCGATCCTGCTGGGCGCCGCAACCGGAATCTCCGGCATGAACCTGTCCGACATGCCGCATACCCCGCGCCCTGACAGGGCCGACAAGCTCCAGGAATGGGACGGGATGTGCAACACAATGGTCGAGCACGTCGGGCGCACTTGGTCGAGCCCGTGCGGCAATCACGGCACCGAGCTGTTTTATACCAACGACGACGGCGTCTACCTGCTCAAGCTTCGCGACGCGCAGCCGGTCAAGCTCCAGGAGTTCGCCTCCAAGAGCGATCGCGACAAGCTGATTGAGTTCGTCCGCGCCAACCGGATCAAGCTCTTCGACGGGCGGCTCGATCTGCCGCGCAACACCGGCGCGATCATGTCGTTCAACCTCTGGAACTGCAACATGCCCGGCACCACGATGTTCATGCCGGTAGCCGACATGACCGAGGAGATGATCAACGCGGTGATGCTGACCGTCGATTTGGGCGGCTATATTGCCGATGATCGCAACGGGATGCGGCCGTGCATGGACGAGAAATGGCTCAAGGACGGGTGGGTCGATAACCCGGTGCCGCTCACGATGTTCGAGATCGGGATCATGAATGCGGTCGCCGCCGAGTCGTCCTTCATCGGCCATAACATCGTGCTTGCGGAGCAGGCGATGGGGCTGGGCGGATGGATGTACGGCGGGGTGACCGGGTTCGTCGCGATGGGCGGCACGCCGATGGCGCACGGGCTCGGCTTCCGCTTCGAGTCGAATCCCAAGAGCCCGCAGACCTTCCCGGCGGCGGTCGGAATCGACGGCGTCTTCGAAAGCTTCCGCCCGCCTTACTACAAGAACATGGAGGCCGCAGTCGATGCGATCGTCGACAAGAAGTTCGGCCCCAACGGCACTTTCAACGCCTTCGGCAAGAAACCGGTGCCATACAGGAACCGCGCCGACTTCCTGCGCCAGGTCCCGCGCACGCCCGACAAGACTATCCAGATTGCAAAGGAGACCTGCCGCTACATCTGGGAGACCTACGGCACGTTCCCGTCAATGGTGCCCCCGATGGTGCTTTACCTGTATATCCAGGCCCAGCACGTCGAACTGGAGTTCTACGACAAGTACTACCAGGCGGGCTCCTACCTGCCGACGCACAAGAATCACGTCGACAAGTGGCACAAGAAGGCGTCCGCGATGAAGAAGGTCGCCTGAGCAGTTCATAAGAGGGCGGCCCCGCTTCATCATGACAATTCCGCACAATCCATCCGCCGGGGAGGTGGCGGCCTGATATGCGCATCCTCGAAGAAGGCAAAGGCGATTATCTGACCGTCGATCCAGACGGCTACCGCGCCTACGTGCGCGACCATAAGCCGCACCAGATGGTCTCCAAGCTGATGTCGGAAAAAGAGGCGGTCGAGCGCTTGGTCAAGGACGGCGACTACCTTGCCTACGACTGCAACTACTTCCAGCGCGGGCCGTCCTCGCTGATTCGCGAAATCATACGCCAGGGCAAGAAGCGGCTGTGGCTGTGCGGCAAGTTCACCTACGTCGCGTGCGCGCTCCTGGTCGAGGCCGGATGCGCCGACCGCGTCGATATCGGCTTCATCGGCTTCGGCCCCTGGATCGCGCGGGCGGTCAAGGAAAAGAAGCTGACTATCTACGAGTACTCCAACGCGATAATAACTTACCGGCTCAAGGCCGGCGCGATGGGTGTGCCGTTTATCCCGACACGCAGCTTCGGCGGCACCGACGGCTTCGCCTATTCGGGCTGCAAGCTGGTCGAAGATCCTTACACCAGGAAGCCGGTTGTACTGGTCCCGGCGCTCAACCCTGACTCGGCGATAATCCACGTCCATCAGGCCGATGAGTATGGCAACGCGCGCGTGTTCGGCACCGGCATCGCGCATCAGGAGTGCGCGCTCGCCTCGAAGCACGTGATCATCTCGGCCGAGGAGATTGTCTCGACCGACGAGATCCGGCGCGATCCGGCGCGGACCTCGATTCCGCATTTCGCCGTGGACGCGGTGGTGCACGCGCCGTTCGGCGCCTATCCCGGCACCGTGCAGGGCTACTACGCGTCGGACCCTGAGGGCGTGATCGAAGCTATGGGTGCGATGTTCCGCGGCGACTTTACCGACTATCTGAAGAAGCACGTCTATTCGGTCGCGTCGCACGAGGAATACCTGGAGAAGGTCGTCGGCCAGAAGAAGCTGGCCCTGATTCGGCGCCGCGAAACCATCCGGGAGGGCTACGGCGTATGAGCGCCACACCAGCCACCAATTTCAACGAACGCGAGTTCGTGGCCTGCCAGATCGCGCGCATGGTTGAAGACAAGTACGTCTATTGGGTCGGCGGCGGCGGCGAACCGCTCAGCGCGGTGCTGCTCGCCAAGCGCACCACCGCACCCAATCTGCAGTATCTCACCGAGGACGGCGTGGTCGGCCCCGAGGCGATCGTGCCGTTCGATCCGCTGATGACGATGATCAGCTCGCGCGCCAACTATCGCGCCTTGCAGTGGCAGACCATGAACTACGCCGCCGACCTCGCGCAGCTCGGCTACGTTGACTACGGCATCCTCAACACGCTCCAGGTCGACCGCTATGGCAATATCAACTCGACCGTGGTCGGCAAGTACGCAGGCGGCGAGGGGCGGCGCTTCGGAGGCCCCGGCGGCGCCGACTCGATCGCCGCGCTGGCATGGCGCACGGTCCTGGTGACCGACCAGCAAAAGCGCAAGTTCGTCGAGCGGGTCGATTTCATTTCCTCACCCGGTTTCCTCGACGGTCCCGGCGCGCGCGAGCGTCACGGCCTGCCGCCCGGCACCGGCCCGTGGCGCGTCTACACGCCGTGGGCGATGTTCGGCTACGACAAGGACTGCCGGTTGATGCTCCAGGCGGTGTCTCCCTTCGTCACGGTCGAGCAGGTGCTCGCCGAGATGAGCTTCAAGCCCGCGCTGGCGCCGAAGATCGAAGTCCTCGAGGTGCCCACCGAGGAGGAGCTGACCGTGCTGCGCACCCAAATCGACGTTGCCGGCCAAGTCACCGATCGCGGCCGCTGGATCGAGCTCAAGGACGGCAAGTACCGCTTCGCGCAATAGGAGTGACGATCCGGCATCGCCGCAAGGTGCGCTTTGCGAGCTAATTAAGTGATGCCAAGATGCATCACATGAAAAGGGCGAGCGTCCGCGATCTTCGCTACCGCTTCCCGGAGGTCGAGCGGCTTCTCCGCGCCGGCGAGAAGATCGAGATCACCAAGCGCAAGCGCGTCATTGCACGACTCCTGCCGGTCCCTGCCGCCGCCCTCGGAGGCCGCCCCGACTTCCTTGCGCGGCTTCGCGCCATTTACGGCGACAAGCGTCTCAAAATAAGTGGTGCGGAGATGCTGGCGCAGGAGCGCGCCCGCTATTGAGCGCGTACGCGCGCACGAGCTTCCTCCGCACACGGCACCGCATCCTCACGGTGCTGTTGTCCCAAGCGGGGTGGCAATGACAAGCCGTCCGAAATCCGCTACGGGTAGTTCGTGAGCGCGAGCGAGGCGGTCCTGGCGGAGGAGTTGCGCGGCCCCGCGGTCTTCACCGAGAAGGCCTTCTATCTCGAGGAATTCTACGGCAAGAGTCTGCTCTTTGCGCTGATACCGCCCAGCGGCCAGCGGATCAGCGAGCTCAATTCGATCGTCCGCACGCTGCGCGAGCTCAAGCGCAACCAGACCCGATGCATCGTGATCGTCTCGCAGAGCGCGCTGCCCCGATTGCTGCACCGGATGGGGCGGCTGGCGCCGCAAACCCTGCCGCCGGTCTTTAATCCCGCGCGTGGACTTCGCTCGCGTCCCTACCCGCCCGATTCCACGGTCGCGCGGATCTGGCGCGGCTTGCGCGCGGGTTCGATCGTGGTCGCCGCGACCGAAAACGACGACCCTGCCGACCTGACGGTCTTCGCCCAGGAACTGGCGAGCCGGATGCGGGTCTTCAAGTTGATCTTGCTCGATCGCAACGGCGGACTGAGCAACGGGGCCGGTGGCCGGCTCTCGTTCGTCGAGGCCGGCCGTATCGGAGGCGCGCTCAGGCACGCGCGCTCCGGCCTCCGCCGCATGATCCTGCGCGCCGCCGGCCGCGCGCTCAAGAACGGCGTCGGCTCCGTCAATCTCACTTCGCCTCGCGAGGTCTACGAGGAGCTGTTCAGCTACCTTGGCACCGGTACGCTGTTCACCGAGCGCCATTACGGACAGGTCGGGCCGATCTCGATCGACGACTTCGAGGAAGTCGCGGCGCTGATCATGCGCGGACAGAGCGAGGGCTTCCTGCTACCGCGCACCCCCGAGGCGATCGCGGAAATTCTGCCCTCCTGCTTCGGCTACCGGATCGGCGACGAGCATCTGGCCGGAATCTGCTCGCTGCTGACCGAGCCCTATCGCCGCGAGCGGGCCGGCGAGATCACCGCCCTCTACACGCTGACCCGCTTCCAGGGCGAGGGAGTGGCCGCCGAGCTGGTCAAGGAGGTCCTCAACGAGGCGCGCGCGCGGCGCCTGCATTACGTCTTCGCCTGCACCAGCGAGGAGCGCGTGGCGCGCTTCTTCGGGCGCCTCGGCTTCCGCAAGGTCAGCGCGCGCGACGTCGCCGCCGCCAAGTGGCGGGGCTACGAGCGGGCGCGAATCGCCCGGCTCAGTATCTTCCGCGTCGACCTGGTCTAGAAGATGGCTTGCCTGCCGCTCCTGTTCGGCTCTCGGAGCGGCTCCGAGCCCGGGCGCATCCGTACGCGATGACCCCGCTATTCAACCGCCGGCGATTCTTTCTCGCCGCGGCGGCGGTCGTGATGCTTGCCGCCGCCCTGGTTTTCCATCGCCTCGGCGCCGCCGACGTATGCGGGGCCAACGAGGCGGTCGAGGGGGTGGTTGTTCAGCAGATGGTCGAGCACGGCGCGCTCGTGTTCCCGATGCTCAACCGGCGCGAGCCGATGTACAAGCCGCCGCTGTTCCACTGGACGGCGACCGCGCTGGATCGCGCGCTTGGAGTGGGCAAGGTCACCGCCTTCAACCTGAGGATGCCGTCTGCGCTTTACGCCGTCGCGGGCGTAGCGCTGACGATCGCGTTCGCAGCCGCAATTCTGCCTGCTTCGGGTGCGATCCTGTCGGGACTGATCCTAACCGGCTCCTACCAGTACGTGAGCCAGGGACGAGTCGGCCGCGTCGATATGACGCTGGCCTTCTTCGAGACGCTCGCCCTCTTCGTGTTTCTGTGGTGGTTCCTGCCGCGCGGCGACTGTGGCGCCGAAAAGCCGCCGCTTAAGGGCGACGGATGGCTGCTCTATCTGCTCGCGCTGGCGCTCGGATTGGGCGTGCTCGCCAAGGGGCCGGTGGGCGCGATTCTCCCCGCACTTGCGATCGCAATTTTTCTGATGATCGAGCGGCGGGAGCGCGAGCTTGCCGCGATGCTGCGGCCGGGGCCGGTAATCCTTGCGCTTGCGATCGGCTCGAGCTGGTACCTGACATGCTTCTTTGGCAATCGCTACGGCCTTCTCCATCGCCAGCTCGGCAGCGAGAATTTCGGCCGCTTCTTCGGGGCGCTCGGGATGATGCCGCCGTGGTACTACCTGATGCCGATACTGCTGAACTCCGCGCCGCTGAGTCTGCTGGTGCCGATCGCGGTGGTGGATGCGATGCGATCGCGCAGGTCCGGGGCGGAGCCGGGAACCGGCGTGACCGCCGCGCAACGCGCGCGCCTCAGCGTCCACCTGCTCGCGATTTTCTGGATCGTGACGGTGGCGTTTTTCACGCTCGCCGCTTACAAGCGGCGCGCCTATCTGCTGCCGCTGTGGCCGGCGTCCGCAGTGATGCTCGCATGGTGGACCGGCCGGCTCGCCTCGCGGCGCTTCGGCCGGATGGCCGCGCCGGCGCTCGGCGCGGTCTGTGTCGCGATCGCCGTCGTCAACTTTGCCTATCTACCAGGGCATGAGATCGGGGAATGCGACGGCGACTCGATGCGTGGGGCGGCCGAAGAAATCACGCGGGTGGTCGGACCCGACGAGCCGCTTTTCGTATACGGGGTCAGCGAGAATCTGCTCCCGCTGCTGTTCTATCTGGACCGCGATGCGGCTACGCTCGAGGGCAAGCTGGGCGACGCCCCGCCCGGCTACGTGATCGTTCCGCTCGCCGAATGGACGGCGCACAAGGGCGAGGCGCTGGGCCTGGAGCCGGTGCTGATGGCCCGTTGCGGCCGCCACATCCTGATCCTCCTGCGCCGCGGCAAGGTTTACGCCGCAAAATAAGCCCCGTGCGGAACAAAGCGGGCCGCAGGACCTGCGGGTAGCTGTGCTCCTACTGTGCCGGTCCAAGTGTTACGCTGATTGCCGGTCGCGCGCAGATCGCGCCGGCTAGTCGGTTCGGGAGGAAGGAATGTGATGCGCAAGGTGAAGTTCGGCTACCAGCTCGATTTCCGCAATCCGCCCGGCTCGCGGCTCTCGTTCGCGGAGCTTTACCGCGAGATGTTCCGGCAGGTCGAGCGCGCCGAGGCACTCGGCTTCGATTCCATCTGGCTCACCGAGCATCACTTCACCGACGACGGCTACCTACCCTCCCTGCTACCGGTTGCGGCGGCGATCGCCGCGCGTACGCGTCGGGTGGCGATCGGCACCTTCGTCCTGCTCGCGCCGTTCTACCATCCGGTGAGACTCGCCGAAGACGCGGCGGTCGTGGACGTCCTCTCCGGCGGGCGGCTGCGCCTGGGGCTCGGGCAGGGCTATCGCGCCGAGGAGTTCGAGGCTTTCGGCGTGCCGCGCAAGGAGCGGCTTTCCCGCACGCTCGAGACGATCGAGATTCTGCGCCGGGCCTGGAGCGGCGAACGCTTCAGCTTCGACGGCAAGTACTTTCATCTTCGCGAGTTGGTGGTGCTTCCCCGCCCCGTGAGCCGGCCGCATCCGGAGCTGCTCTGGGGCGCCGGCGCGTCCGCGGCGATCCGGCGCGCAGCCAATCTCGACCTTGGCTTTGCCTGCGTCGGCGGGCGGCGCGAGATGGGGACCTATATCGACGCGCTCAAGGCGGCCGGCAAGGATCCCGCGCGCTACAGTCTGGTCAACAGCCGCGTCGTGTACCTGGCTGATTCCGAGGAGCAGGCTTGGCGCGACACCTCCGAGGCGCTGCTCTACCAGGCCGAGCATTACGCGCGATGGCTCTCGGCGGCCGCCGGCACCGATCCGAGCCGCGCCATGATCAGGCCCGACCCCGACCGTCTCAAGCGCACCAGCATCCTGGGGCCGCCCGACTATGTCCGCGCGCGAATATCCGAGATCGTGAACGATACCCCGATGACCGAGCTGGTCATGGTGACGCAGTTGCCGGGGCTCGATCCGGCCAAGGCGTATCGATCGCTCGAACGTTTCGGCACGGAAGTCCTGCCCTCGCTCAAGGTTGAGTGACTATCGAAGCCGCGTAGAATAGCGGGCAGCGGGTGGCTCTGACTCTTCCGCGGGGGGGTGGAATCGGGCGAAGCAGGAGCAAGCATCATGAAACTTTTCACGTTCGCCACCAGTCCTTACGCGCGCAAGGTGCGGATGGCGCTCGATTACAAGGGTGTCCTGTATGACGCGGTCGAGCGATGCTACTCGCTGGATCGCAAGCAGGACCTGCGCGAGGTCAACGCGCGGGCCGAGGTCCCCGCGCTGGTGCTCGACGACGGCCGCGCGCTTGCCGACTCGACCATCATCTGCGAGTACCTTGAGGACGCCTATCCGCATCCTCCGCTGTTTCCTTCGGATCCCTACGAGCGCGCCCGCATGCGTCGAATCGAGGACCTTTGCGACCGCGCTCTGGACGCCGTGAGCTACAGCTATTGGCTCACCGCGGTGCGCAGCGAGGCGCCCGAGGCGGAGGCGATGCGGACCGCGTCGCGCGAGGAGTTCACGGCCCTGCTATGGGTCCTGGAACGCGAGCTTGGCGATCGCGAGTTCTTCTGCGGCGAGCTCAGCATCGCCGATCTTGCCGCGATCTGTTACGTGCCGTTTGCGGGCGTGATGGGGATCGAGATCGAGAAGCTGCCGCGGCTCCAGGCCTGGGCAGCGCGGATGCGCGAGATACCCACAGTCGCCGCCGACTTGAAGCGGTTGACGGCGGCAATATCCTCGTTTCGCGACCTCAAGGCCGAGTTCGAAGGCCCCGACGGGCGCGTGCATTGGCGCGACTCACGGCTGGAATGGCCGCTGCGCCACGGGTTCTTCGATTTCGTCGCGCGCGAGTTCCGCGCCGGCAAGATGATGTTCCCGCCGCAGGCAAGCTGACCATGCCGGTCGCCTACATCCCGCGCACCCGCGAGCTCTACCGCGACTACCCGCACTATCGATGGGTGGTGAACGACGCCGCTCCGTGGACGCCGCTAAAGAAGCCCGTCGCGCAGTGCAAGCTCGCGCTGATGGGCTCGGGCGGCATCCTGTATCGCGATCAGCCGCGGTTCCATCGCGAGGACCCCTCCTACCGGCGAATCCCGAAGCACGCGCGTCGCGAGGACCTCGACATCTGGCACTTCGGCTATCCCACTAAGGACGCGCAGAGCGATCCCAACTGCGTCTTCCCGCTCGAGCGCCTGCGCGAGTTCGAGGCCGAGGGCGTAATCGGCGAGCTCTGCGACCCGGCCTTCAGCTTCATGGGCGGAATCTACTCGGCGCGGCGCGTGCGCGAGGAACTGGCGCCGAAGATCGTGGAAGAGCTGCGCGCCGCGCGGGTCGACGCGTTTTACCTGGTGCCCGCATGACCGGTGTGCCATCAGTCCGTCGGACTGATCGCAAGAGCGGTTGAAGAGGCAGGCATCCCGACGCTGACGATGACCTCAGCGCTGGACATCACACAGGCGGTCAAACCGCCGCGCGCAGTGTTCCTGAATTTTCCGCTCGGCTATCAGACCGGCAAGCCTCACGACCGCGAGCTTCAACGCCGGATCGTGCGCGATGCGTTGGCGGCCTTCGAGACTATCAGCCGCCCCGGCGAGATCGTCGAGCTGCCTTACGTCTGGGATGCGAACGATCGCTCCTGGGAAGAGCGCGACTATACGGCCGGCTTCATGGCCGAGCGTCCCCCGCGCGAGGACGCCGACGCGCAGGAAGCGGCGCGTATCGCAAAATACCGGAGCTAACCACCGCAAGTAGAGAGGAGGCGGATCATGAACTGGGCTGCGGGTATGAACTGGGCTGGGGGTATGAATTGGGTGGCGATCCTGACGGTCCTGGCGCTGGTCGAATACAGCGTGCTGGGCGCATTGGTTGGGCGAGCCCGGGTCAAGTACGGGGTGGAGGCGCCGGCCACCACCGGTAATCCGATTTTCGAGCGCTACTTTCGGGTCCATCAGAACACCCTCGAGGCGCTGATCGTGTTCATCCCGTCGCTATGGATATTCGGGATATTCGTGAACCCGATCGCGGCGGCGTCGCTCGGCATGCTGTTCATCGTGGCCCGGATCTTTTACGTGCGCGGCTACCTCCAAGACCCCAAGAAGCGCGCGCTCGGCGCAGGCGTGACCTTCGTCACCAACGGTATCCTGCTGCTTGGAGGCCTGGTCGGGGTACTGCAGCACTGGTCCTGAGCGCGGCGGCCAGGGTCGATGAAGGCGTGCGCCGGGCTCAGAGGCTGGCCCGGCGCGCGGCCTCTGTGCGGCTGAAGAAAGCCCGCAGCACGTCGATCGCGTGTTTGGGCGAATCGACCACGGTAAGGTCGCGATAGTCGTCCAGCGTAACGGTCAGGTTTTCGGCCCAGGCATCGAGCACCGGACGCCATCCGAGCCCGACCAGCACCAGCGGGCGTTCGGCGAACATCCTGAGCGACAGCTTCTGCCACGCGAAGGTCATCTCGGCCAGCGTGCCCATCCCGCCGCGCATCGCGATGAACCCGTCCACGTGATCGATCAGCCATCGAAAACGCACGTAGAAGTTCGGCACCCGGACCTCGTTCATGAGGTAGGGGTTGGGCCGATCCTCGAAGCGCGACATCGTGACGCCGACCACGTGCGCGCCGGCCTCGGCCGCGCCGCGGCTGACCGCCTCCATCACGCCGGTGTAGCCGCCGGTCGTGACGTCGAAGCCGTTGGCGCCGAGCAGGCGGCCCATCGCGAGTCCCTCCTCGAATAGTCCGTCATCGGGAACCGCGCGCGAACTGCCGAACACCGAGATCATCGGCCGTCGGGAATTCGCCCGATGGGTCCGAAGCGACGTGGCGCGCAGGCGCCTCGAGTTCTGTGAGGGTCGATGATTGCCGGAAGGGAATTCGTTGCCGGTTGCTCCCCTGACTTTGGGACGCTTCATAAGTTGCAGCACCTGGCAAAGGGGGTGGATTTACCGCGCGGTCCCCTTTGCATACAAATTCTAATCCCCCGGCGCGGGAACCGTAAGAGACTGCCTGGCTTGGCTGCGGGACCAGACGAAAAAGACACAAAACGGCCTCGCGAGTGAGCCGCGACACGGCGCCTCGCCCGGCCGCTGGATCTTAACGAGTCCGCGTAGATGACTCTGCCTAAATTTCGTACGTCAGGCGGAACTCGATCTCGTTGATTCTCTGACTGCGGCTAAGCACGGAGCCGAAGCCGGGGCTGTCGAGCCCGCTGCGGCCGAGATACCAGACCGCGTTAATCCCGAAGAGGATGTCGCGCGAGTAGCGGAAAGTGTTGATGGAGCTTAGGTATCCGACGTTTTCATCGGGCGACCAGGTGAAGACATTGAGCGCAGTCCACTGGCCGTTGTAGAGCCAGTTGGTCGCGGCGATGAAGAACAGGCTGTCGAGCGCGCGAGAATCATCGCGCGGGTCGGGCGTCCAATCTGCGGTGTACTGAGCGGTCAAGAACGTGTGCTGCTTCGAAATCCACGGGATGTAGGTCGGGCGGTCGCCGGAAACGATCCAGGCGGTCGTGGTTCCCCAGTGCTGTGGGCCCCCGGTTACCGCGAGTTGCCCGTTCACGCCGCCCAGTCCCGCGCCGCCCAGCCCCGCCCCGCCAAGGCCACCGATTCCGCTGGCCTCCTTCGGCGAGTAGGTCACATCGTAACGGTAGACGATGTCGGTCAAATCCTTGTCGTAGTATGTACCGGTCACGCCCAGAAAGTTCTGTCGCACGTGCTCCGTGCGCAGCAGGACTCTAACGGTGCCAAAGTTGTTGGCAATCTGCGGCGGTCCCCAGTCGAACACGGGTGTCGTTGCGCCGGGAGGGAGGTTCCCGACCGCGCTAATGAAGATCCCGGGAGCATACTGAACGAACTCAGCGGGATCGGGATTCGGGCAGTTGGCACAGAGCTGGGCGACCTTGGGCGACCGCGCTTCGTACAGATAAATCAGGTTGGTCTGCAAGCCGTTGCCGATCGGCAACAGGGTCGAATAGCGCATCCCGAATTCGCTGTTGTCTATCGAGTTGCTCATGCGGGTCTGCGACTGGATGATGTGCGCGTCCAGGAAGCCCGGAAACGTCGGAAACAGCGAGATCATTGGCTTCGCGCCTTGATCCATTAACGTCGCCATGCGGAACGGCTGGCCCTCCTGGTTGAAGCTCGCGCTGGGGAACGCGACCGGCACGATCCAGGGGTTGCGCGCATCGGTGGTATCGGCCTTGAGGGAGCCATTGACGGATCCCTGGAAGTCGCCCGGGATCCAGAAAGCCTCGAGCCCGTTGTCGGCAGTCTTGAGGAAGTCGGGAAAGATGTAATTGAACTTCACCATCCGCAGGTTTACGCGCGTGTCCTCCGCCGCCTCGAAATTGATGAAATGGATGCGGAAGTCGTTTGGATTAGTCAGCTCCGACCCCGAGAGCGCGTCGGCCTCAGTCCAGATCACCTGCTGCTTCCCGATCCGCATCGAGAAGTTGTCGGTAAAGTTGAGCTGGGCGTAGTACTCGCGCAGCTCATCCTTGGTGAATTCGTCGATCCGGTCGGCGTTGGTAAAGTTGCCCCAGTCGCGGCCGGTCTCGGCCCGCCCCTTGGGCTTGAGGTCGGGGAACGCGTCGTACCATCCCTTGTAGATCGCGAAGAAATCCGCGTCGTGCAGCAGCAGGGTGTCTAGCCGGCCGAGCAGCTTGTAGTTCTTGACCAAGTGATAGTCGGGACGGATATCGACCACCTGCCGCGCCTGTACCAGGTCCCAGTGATTGAAATCGAAGCTGCCACCGGTCTCGCCTGCCGGGGTGCCCGGAGCAAGGACGCTCGTGTTGGGCGGAGCCGCGCCGTCCGTGGTCGAGGGCGTTCCGCCGCGCGCGGAGCCTTCGCCCCATCGCCCCGACCACCTGGTCGCCAGGCTTCCGAAGATTGAGAAATCGCCCTGCGTGATGGTCGCCATCGCGATGGTCGACCACAGAGCCACGATGCACGTCACTAGCGCGGGCAGCGCCGCGCGTGACGTGCGGCGGCAAGAAGCCGGCAACTCGCTGTTCGCCATAGTCTCCCCCGGCCAAACTGATGCACCGCTGCGGCTGCATCGTCCCCAAACTTCGTGCCTCCGGATCCGAGGCCGGAGACCATCCCCTGCGAAGCAAACGCCTCACCCCCTTGACTGACGGCCGAGCCTCAGCGTCATTAGGATATTTACGGCTGAAAGCCAAGAGGCTACATTCGGGGTTCCGGCACTCACATCCGCAGACACCAAGGAGAGTTGCTCATGGCTGAAGAACGCAAGGGCGCCGTAACGATGCGCGGAAATCCGATGACCCTGGTCGGCGCCGAGGTAAGACCGGGACAGAAGGCGCCGAGCTTCGCCGCCGTCGGAAAGGGCCTCGCCCCGGTCACCCTCGAGCAGTTCAAGGGCAAGGTCAAAATCATATCGGCCGTCCCCTCGATCGACACGCCGGTCTGCGATACCGAGACCCGCCGCTTCAATGAGGAGGCCGCCAAGCTACCCGGCGACGTGCAGGTGCTGACCATCTCGATGGATCTGCCGTTCGCGCAGTCGCGATGGTGTGGCGCAGCCGGCGTGGACAAGGTCACGATGCTCAGCGACTACCGCAACGCCGAATTCGGCGAAAAGTACGGCGCGCTGATCAAGGAGCTGAGGCTGTTGGCGCGCGCGGTCTTTGTGCTCGACAAGAACGACAACGTGACTCACGTCGAGTACGTCAAGGAAGTTGCCAATCAGCCCAATTTCGAGGCGGCGCTCGAAGCCGCGCGCAAGGCCGCAGGCGCTTGACCCGGCTATCCGGGCCGCAACGGCCGCCCGGGGCTCGCGGCTCCGCCCTCGCGCACTCAGCCGGGCGCGCCTGAGCGGCGCGAGCGCCGGCAGGTAGCTCGATGTCGGCAACCGACCGGCACGCTTTTGCCGCGGGGCTCCGCCGTGGACTGTACGAGGCGATCTTCCGCCGCCGCGACATCCGCGAGTTCCTGCCCGACCCGGTCCCGGACCGGATCCTGGCGCGCATCCTTATCGCGGCCCATCACGCGGCCAGCGTCGGCTTCACGCAGCCGTGGGACTTCGTCATCGTGCGCGACCTCGCGCGTCGGCGCGAGGTCAAACGCGTGTTCGAGGAGGAACGCGCGCGCAACGCCGATCAGTTCAGCGGCGCGCGGCGTGAAAAATTCCTCTCGCTCAAGCTCGAAGGAATCCTCGAGGCTCCGCTCAACCTGATCGTCACCTGTGAGCCGGAGCGCTTCGGCCCTGGCGTGCTCGGCAAGGTCGGCATCCGCGAGGTCGAGGTCTACTCGACCTGCTTGGCGGTGGGCAACCTATGGCTGGCGGCGCGCGCGGAGGGGCTCGGCGTGGGCTGGGTGAGTATCGTGCGCAACGAGGCGCTGCAGCGGATATTCGCGATTCCGGAGAACATAATCCCGGTCGCTTATCTGTGCGTCGGCTACGCGAAGGACTTTCCCTCCCGTCCCCTGCTGGAGAGCGCGCAATGGGCGCAGCGGCTCCCACCGCGCGATCTGCTGCATTTCGACTCGTGGGAGGGCCGCGACGGCGGAGAGCTGACCCGCGCGATCGAAAACGCCGCGATCTGGCGCGACATTTTTCCCGACGACTCGACGCCCTGATGAGCATCCTTGACGACACGCTCGCCGCGATCGGGGCGCCTGACGAACGCGCGGCGGATGCCGCGCGTGCGCGGCTCGACTCGCTCACCAAGCCGCTCGGCAGTCTCGGCCACCTTGAGGAGATCGTGTGCCGCTACGCCGCGATTCGGGGCGACGGCTCCGCGCCATGGCGCGGCGGCACAATTGCGGTGTTCGTCGCCGACCACGGCATCGCCGAAGAAGGAGTGAGCGCCTACCCCAAGGCGGTGACCGCCGAGATGCTCAAAAACATCGCCGGTGGCGGCGCCGCGATCAGCGTGCTCGCCCGCCATCTGGGCTTCGATCTCAAGGCGATCAACGTCGGCGTCGAGGCCGATACCAGCGCCGACCCGCTGCCCGGTGTAGTCTACCGGCGCATCGGCGGAGGGACCCGGAACTTCCTGCGCGAACCGGCGATGTCCGTCGGCCAGGCCCGCCGCGCGCTCGAGGCCGGAGCGGAGGTGGCGCGCGATGTGGCGCGCGACGGCGCGACAATTGTCGGCATCGGCGAGATGGGAATCGCCAACAGCACCTCGGCCGCCGCGCTGCTCTCGGCCGCGACCGGGGTTGCGCCTGCGGCACTCGCGGGGCGCGGCACCGGGCTCGACGACGCGCGGCTGCGCCACAAGATCGAGGTGATCGAGGCCGCACTCCGGCTCCATCACGAAGCGCTCCGCGATCCGTTGGCAACGCTGGCCGCGCTCGGCGGCTTTGAGATCGCCGCGATGGCGGGCGCATGCCTCGGGGGCGCCTCGATGCGCATTCCGGTGGTGGTCGATGGATTCATCGCGACCGCGGCCGCCGCGTTCGCCGACAAGCTCCGCCCCGGACTTCGCAACTTTCTGTTCTTCAGCCATCGATCGGCCGAGGGCGGCCATTCGCTCGCCCTCGAGCGTCTGGGCGCCCGCCCGATCCTCGACCTCGACATGCGCCTGGGCGAGGGAACCGGCGCGGCGTTGGCGATGGCGGTGATACGCGCGGCGCTCGAACTGTTTCACGGGATGGCCACGTTCGCGAGCGCGGGCGTCTCCGGAAAGATCAAGTGAGCGAGGCGCTCCCGCCGGCAGCCTCCAATGAAGCGGGCGCGCGATTCGTTGACGCGCTCCGGCTCGCGCTGAGCTTTTTGACCCTTCTTCCGGTCGGTCCCGGCCGCGCGGTGGCGCCGGAGAGCGTGGCGGAGTCGTTCGCGTATTTTCCGCTCGGCGGGTTCATAATCGGCGCCGCGCTTGCCGCCGAAGATTGGATGCTAGGGTTCGCGTTCGGTCCGGCGCTCAAGTCGGTGCTGGTAGTGATGACGCTGGCGGCGATTACCGGCGCGGTCCATCTCGACGGCCTGGCCGACACCTTCGACGCACTCGGGGCGGGACGCGATCGCGAGCGGGCGCTCGACATTCTGCGCGACAGCGCGATTGGCAGCTTCGGCGCGATCGCGATGTTCTTCGTGCTGGCGCTCAAGATTGCGGCGCTCACCGCGCTCGGCGCTCCGGCGCGCTGGGGCGCGCTCTATTTCGCAGCGGGGTTCGCACGGTGGGCGATGGTAGCGGTGAGCTGGAAGCTCGATTACCTGCGCAAGCAGGGTGCGGGGTCGGCGATGCTGGCCGCGGGCGGCTCGCGGAACTTCGCCTTCGCCAGCGCGATAACGATCGTGGCGGCGGCGCTGGTTCCCTCGCTCCGCATGGTTGGCGCGGGCGCGGCCGCGATGATCGCGGCCTTCGCGATGCGATGGTTTTACAGGCGATGGCTGGGCGGCGTAACCGGCGATTTGATCGGCGCAACGGGTGAGATTGTCGAAGTGGCGGTACTGCTCGCGATGGCAGCCTGACGACTCACTTCACGCGCAGCGGCCGGCCCACGACCATCAGGATTATCTCGTCGGCGGCGGCGCCGATCTTCTGGTTCGTCCATCCCAGCAGATCGCGGAAACGGCGCGCGACCGGGTTGTCGGGCACGATTCCAGAGCCCACTTCGTCGGTGACGATCAGGCTTGCAAACGGCGCGTTCCGCAAAGCCGCGGCCAGCGACTCCGCCTCGGCGATTACCGTCTCGTCAGCGGTGTAGATTCCCATCAGGTTCGAGATCCAGAGCGTGAGGCAGTCGAGCACGACTACCTCGGCGCGGCCCGCGAGCGCGGCGACCGCGGCCACCACGTTGAGGGGCTCCTCGACGGTCTCGAAGTCGGGCGGCCGGGTAATGCGATGATGCTCGATGCGCCGGGCCATCTCGTCGTCCAGCGCCTGCGCGGTGGCGACAAGAGCGCGCGGGGCGCGGCGGCAATCGATCGCGCGCGCGACAGCATACGCGCTCTTGCCGCTTCGAGCTCCGCCAGTCACCAGCGTAATCGTCGCCATCGCGAAGTCGAGTCTACTCTCCAATAATCCTGCTTCCCATTACGCAGATGTCGCGGCGTATCCGCCCGCACTCTTGACTGTGGAGCCCACGGCGCGTAACTATTCGGTCGCACCCGGTGTTCGGGAAGCCGGTCAAAATCCGGCGCTGCCCCGCAACTGTGTGGGGGGACGACGGCCCACGATGCCACCGCATTGAGCGGGAAGGCGGGCCCGAGGATGAACCCCAAGCCAGGAAACCGGCCGGGTAGAACAAGCCGCATGCCTTCCGCGGGGAGGGTGGCTTCAGGCCGGACCCCCTGATGCCCGATCCTTCAGCGAAGGGTCGGGTTTTTTGGGCCTGACCGTTCCCTGCTCGCCCTTGGCTTGCGCACACGAGGGTGTAGCCATGATTCGAGCAGGAAGTCCGGTTGCGTTTCTCCTGACAGTTGCGATCATCCTGGCGACGGCGCCGCCCGCGATCGCGGGCAACTCCGCGCCGGTGGCGACCGCGCCGGTGGCGACCGCGCCAGCCGCGACCCCGTCGCCAGCCGGTACGTCGCCCGCCGCTGCATCGCCCAGTGGACAAAGCGCGCAATCGCAGGCGGCACCCACCGCCCAGGCGACGCCGGCCGAGAATGCGGCGCAGCAACTCCCCACCATCGTCGTGACGGCCACGCGGCTGGAGCAGCCGCTCAGCGAGATCGGAACCACCGTCACGGTGATCGACAGCGATCAGCTTGAGGCGCAGAAGATCAACGATGTCGCAACCGCGTTGCGCGAGGTCCCCGGCGTGCAGGTCACGCAAAGCGGCTCTGCCGGCTCTATCACGGACGTTTCGATTCGCGGAGCGCCATCAACGCAGACGCTGGTGCTGGTCGATGGGGTCGAGGTCAACGCCGGCGCCACCGGTGCCTTCGACTTCGCGAACCTGACCACCGGCGGCCTCGACCGCATCGAGGTGCTGCGCGGCGCGGGCGGATCCCTCTACGGGTCGCAGGCGATCGGCGGCGTGGTGAATGTGCTCACGCAGGAGGGCGAGGGCGCGCCCAAGTTTTCGCTCCTCTCGGACGGCGGCAGCCGCGCCACTGAGAATCAGGTCGCGACCGCAAGCGGCTCGTACGGCAGCCTCGGCTACTCGGGGGCGCTGTCGTACTTCTCGACGCAGGGATTCAGGCCGGTCAACGACAACTCGGATAATCTCGCGGGCTCGACGCGCCTGGACTACCATCTTGGCGACGACACCGTGCTGCGCGGCTTTGCGCGCTACATCGCATCGAACGTTAGCCTGCCCGATTATCTGGTGTTTTCGGGCGTACCGCTCGATCCGACTGCGCATCAGCGCAATGAGTTCATGCTCTTCAAGGGCGAGATCGAGCATCGCTTCACTGAGCAACTGACCGTGCGGGCGAGCGCGTTCTATGTGCGGCAGGATTTGCGTCTGAACGCGACGCCGTTTACGGGAAGCACCTATTTTGAAAACGATTCGATCCCGGAGGAGACTCGCGGCGGTAACGCCGAAGCGATCTACACTTGGGCGCCGGGCTTCCGTACCCTGGCGGGTTTCGATTTTCTTGACCGCGGGCTGAGTTCCGGCAGCTTTTGCAGCTTTTGCAACCCCAAGCCTCCTTTTGGCGGCGGCGTAACCAAGTTCACCGCGCGCCGCCAGGAGTATGCCGGCTACGTCGAGCAGGAGGCGCGCATGTTCCACGATCACCTGCTGCTAACCGGCGGCTTCCGCGCCGACGGCAATAGCGAGTTCGGCAAAGAGGTGAGTCCGGCGTGGTCGGTGGCGATTCCGATCGAACAAATCTCGACCACGATCCGCGGCAGTTACAGCGAGGGCTTCCGCGCGCCGGCGTTCAACGAGTTGTTCTACCCGGACTTCGGCAATCCGAGGCTTAAGCCGGAAATATCAAGCGAATACGACGGCGGCTTCACCACCAACCTCGGCGAGCGCGCGACGTTCACGGCGACCTACTTTTCCCGCCGCGTGCATGATCTGATCGTTACCGTGCCATGCCCCACGTGTACCTTCCTATCGGAGGCGGGCAACGCCGCGCGCGTGGATGTTCAGGGCATCGAGATTGTGCCGCGCGTGACGATCGTCAAGGGACTGACGTTCGGCGGCAACGTGACCGTGCTCGATGAGACGCATGCCGACACGGCCGGCTCGACCGCACGTCCGCTGCGGGTGCCGAAGCATTCCGCCGCCGCGCTGCTTCAGTACGAGCGCGGCGCAATCCTTGGCGACCGCGATCGGATCACGGCCAGCGTGAGTTACGTCTTCGTCGGCGATCGCGACGACCTCACGGTCTCGGGAGTTCCGCCGATCGCGAATCATGCGGCGTACAGTCGCGTCGACGCGGTCGCGTCGTACGCAATGGGGCGGAGGTACGGTTTGGTGGACAACGAGGAAGTCTTCGCGCGCGTTTCGAACCTGCTCGACCGCCACTACTCCGAGGCGTTCGGGTTTCCGGCGCCGCCAGTGAATTTCATCGCGGGGGTGAAGCTGGATTTCTGACCGGGCTGCTTGCAGAATAATTAGCGGCGGCCGGATGACGGCAGGCGAGATCGCCGAGCGCTTCTCGTGCCGATGGCCGACCGTGACGCGCCATCTCAGGGTCCTGGAAGAGGCCGGATTGATCCGCGCGCGCAAACGCGGCCGCGAACGCATCTACCGGCTGGACCGGCGCCGACTGCTCGCGAACATGGAAGGCTGGAGCCGCTGGTTCAGGACCGGCCCGCGTGCGGGCGGATAACTTGCAGGAAGCCCGGTACGCCAGCCGGTTGACAGATTCTCTTACTCTCTTACACTAAGGACTATGCTGGCACAGGTTATGAAAGTTGGCCCCAAATATCAGGTCACCATCCCCAGACCGGTAAGGGAAGAGATCGGCTTGAAGGTCGGCGACCTCGTACGGGCACGTGTGGGCAAGGGCCGCACGATTACCATGGAACGCGTGCGCCTGGTGAATTTTGACGCGGAACTTGAAGAAGACCTCGCCGCTGCGGAGGCCGACTACAAGGCAGGCAGGGTACTTGGACCTTTTGAAACTGCGGAAGAAACCGTGGCAGCTCTCAAGCGGGCTGCAAACGTCCCGAAACTGCCGAAGTCGACTGCTACAGATAAGAAGGCGGGGCGGCGGGCCCTAAAAGGAAGCGCGAAAGCAGCGCACCGCGCCGTCAAGCGATTGGCACATGCGCGCGCTGCCCACGCATAGATTCCAGCAACGCTTCAAGACTGCTCCCCCAGAGGTCCAAAGAGCCTTCACGAAGCAGCTCGCTTACCTGCTACGCGATCTTCGACATCCGTCGCTACACGCGAAAAAGTATGACCAACCGCGCGACATCTGGCAGGCCAGGGTTACCGGGTCTTGGCGCTTCTACTTCCGCATCGAGGGCGACGCATACGTGCTCGAGACAATCAGACCCCATGCCAAGTAACAAGATTAAATTTCCGGCACGAGGCGACCAGCCCGCACCTGCTCAAGAGCTAGTTTCCGGGCTTCAAGTTCAGACGACACAAGAAAACCTCGACGGTACAGACCCCTGAGGAAATCCTCGGCAGAAGATGCCTGCTTAGCAGCGTTACACTCGTGGCAGCAGGCTACGACATTTCGATAGGAATTACTGCCACCATTTACAGCTGGAACCACATGATCAAGGACCCAGTTGGACCGCAGTTCCCGCAGGCAGTAAAAGCATCGCGAGTCCTCGCGTTTCAGCAGAGCATCGGCCAGCGACGGTCAGAGTAAAAGTCTATTACCTCAATGTCCACTGCATCTTCTCGAGCATCAGGTCTCGGAAGATCCTGGATCTCATCCGGAAGGAACACACGAATATGGTGACCATCCTTCGAGCGCTCGTCGATTTTTATTCATCCCTTTTGATCCATTGAGCGAATTCGGTCACGTACCGGCCCGGGTGCGACTTCCGCGGGTTGGCCCATTCATTCTACTGATTGTTACCAATCAAACCTCGCGCTCCTGTTCGGCGGCGAAGCATCGCTCGAAGATCGCGCGCATCCGCTCGCGACGGCGCGAAAGGTCGGCGAGCAGCCGTTCGGCGCCGTCGGCGCGCTGGTAGCCCATCCGCCGCGCGATGCGTTTGAGCTCCGCGGGCTCGGTCGGAAGCGCCCACGCGGGCCGATCGCTCTCGATCCGCAAGCGGTTTTCCAGTTGTGAGAGGAAGCGATGGCCGGATTCGAGCTCGCTAGCTTCGGGCTGCGCGATCAGCCCGCATCGCGCGAGCCCGCGGACGAGCTCGATCGTGCCGCGGCACCTGAGTTCCGGAAACTGCCTTCCGTACCGCAGCGCCATCATCTGCGTGATGAACTCGACATCGACCAGGCCGCCGCGTCCCTGCTTGATATTGAGCCGATGCTTGTCCTCGACGCCGATCTCGTGTTCCATGCGCGCGCGCATCGCGGCGATCTCCGCCACCTCCGCCGCGCGCAGGCCGCGGCCGAACACGAATTCCTCGCGCGCGGCCTCGACTTCGCGGCCCAGCGCCTCGTCACCGTCCACCACCCTGGCCCGCACCAGCGCCTGACGCTCCCAGACCGAGGAACTCTGGCGATGGTAGTCGCGGAAGGCCTCCAGCGAGACGACCAGCGGCCCCGCGTATCCGGAAGGCCTCAGCCTCAGATCGAGCTTGTAGGCGTAGCCCTCGGGGGTGCGCGCCTCAAGCACCGCGATCAGCTTCTGCACGATCTTCGCCGCCGGTTCGTGCGCGCTGGCGGCGACTTCGGCGCGATCGTGGTAAACGAAGATCAGGTCGAGATCGGAATTGTAGGTCATCTCTCGCGCGCCCAAGCGGCCCATCGCGACCGCGCACAGCGCCAAGGTCGACAGGTCTTTCACCACCGCGCTCGCTTCGCTCGGTACGCCGGCAAGCTCCCATCGCCTCGAAGAAGTGGTGGCGGGCGTCTCGCCCGCCGGTGGTGGGACGGGCGCAACGCCCGTCCCCACCAGTGGGCGCAGGGGTGAGAAAAGCCGCTCGGCGACCTCGCGGCGCGCAAGGCCGATCGCTTCATGCAGGATGCTCTCGGCCAGCGCGGTCAACTCCGCCTGCACCTCCGCGAGTTCGAGATCTCCCGCCAGGTCGGCGATCGCCACGCGCAGGAACTCCTGATGTTGGAACGCGCGGAGCGCGTCGAGCCGGCTCTCGAAATCGGCACAAGCGGCCATCAGCTGTGCGAGCTCGGCGGCCAGTTCCTCGGCCGGGCGCCGCAAGCGCGCCAAGTCGGAGCGCACCAGCGTGTCGAGCATGTCGGGATGGCGAATGAAGATGGTGGAGAGGTAGCGGCTGGAGGCGAACAGCATCAGCAGCACGCGGCGGGTGGCGGGATGCTGTTCGATCAGGGAGAGGAAAGAGGTGCGAGCACCGACTGCGGCGATGAACGCCGCCAAGTTCATCATCGCCAAATCCGGATCGGCCAGCCGGCTGATCTCGTCGATCAGCAGCGGGCCGAGCCGGTCGAGCAACTCGCGACGGCGCGAACTGGCCGGCGAATGCGTAGGCCCCGCCGCCAGCAACATCAGATGGCCGGCGCTCTCCGCGGGAGCGGCGAAGCCGAGCTCCTTTAGCGGCGCCGCGGCCTGTTTGGGGTCGAGCGCCGCGCGCCATGCAGCCTGCGCGCCGGCCGAGCAGGCCGGAGCGCCGGGCTTGCCCCCTCCCAACATCTGGCGGAACAGCGCGGCGACCAGATCGCGATGGTGGCTGAGCTCGGTCTTCAGCCTCTTGGCCGCTTCGCGCCCCTTCCCGAATCCCATCCTCGCCGCCAGCGCCCTCATGCCGGCCTCGTCGCCGGGCAGGGTATGCGTCTGCAGACCCGCGACCACCTGAAGCTTGTGCTCGACGTCGCGCAGGAACAGGTAGGCCTCGGCAAGTTGACGCGCGTGGCGGGCCTCCAGGTATCCGAGCGAGCCGAACTGTTCGAGCGCCGGGATAGTCCGCGCTTCGCGCAGGCGCGGGTCGCGTCCGCCGTAGACCAGGGTGAGGGCCTGCACGATGAACTCGAGCTCGCGGATTCCGCCGTAGCCGAGCTTGATGTTGCGCTCGACCGCGTCGGGCGAGCGCAACTCGTCCTCGATCTGGCGCTTCATCGCGCGCAACTGCCTGAGCGTGTCGAAGTCCAGATAGCGCCGGTAGATGAAGCGGCTGAGCTCGGCGCGCAGGCGGCGGCCAACTGCAAGCGCACCCGCCACCTCGCGCGAACGCAGCAGCGCGGCGCGCTCCCAGGTCTGGCCGAAGTTCTCATAGAAGGTGAGCGCGCCGCGAATCGAAGTCGCCAGCGGCGAGTTGCGCCCGCCGGGCCTCAGCCTCAGGTCGACCCGGAAACAGTTGGCCGAAAGCAACTCGGTGAGCGTAGCCGCCAGTCGCGCGGCCTCCTCCCCGGCCTCCGGCTCGGGCGCATCGAACAGGTAGATCAGATCGATATCGGAAGCGAGGTTGAGCTCGTGAACGCCGAGCTTGCCCATCGCGAGCACGCAGAGCTCGCCGGCCCGATCGGCGCGCGGGCCCATCAGGCGGCGGCTCATCTCGAGCGCGGCGGTGATGCATCCGTCCGCCAGCCGCGACATCGCGCGTATCGTGCCGGCAACGTCGAGTTTCCTGAGCAGGTCGGCGATCGCGATCCGGGTGAACGTCCGCTGCTTGAAATCGGCGAGCGCTCGCCCCGCCGCGGTGCGATCGTCGATCGCCGACGCATCGGGAGGTGCAATATCAAGGATCGAGCTCTCGCTCGCGGTGCGCGCGGACGAGAAAAATTCCAGCCAACTGTCACCCATCGCGCTGAGCGCGGTGCCGATCAGCTCCGAGCAGCCGAGACAGAAGATGAGATCGCCGGCTAGCGCATCGTCGCTGAGCGCGCGATTAGTCAGCGCGGGCGATTGCTCGGCGAGCTTCAAAAGGTAGGCCAGTGCGAGACGCTCATCGGGCGCGCGCTCGTGCAGCAATCTCAACGCGGCGGCGCCGGCGTTGGCCTCCTGGAGCCGGCTCTTGAGCCGCGCAGCCAGGACCGCCAGCTCGGGTGGAAGACGGCCTTCCCTTTTAGGGTGCGGAGAAACGTCTTGGTATCGAGGCCGCTTCACTGATGGCAAACACCACCCTGCTCGAAAACCTTGTCCCGAGCCGGCGGCGCGGGATCGGGCTTCCTTGCCCAATCTTCTCCCCCCGTCCAGGGGGAAAAAAGAGAGGGAGGCTGCGGATACTTTTTCCGCAGCCTGCTACGCATTCTCGGACCAGAATATCAGAGCCGGAGAAACGGCGCCCTTGTCCGAGCCGGCCCGATGGCCAAACGGCGGCGCACAGTGGTAGAGGATTGGCAGTCGCCGTAGGAGCATCGCCATGATCGTTCTCTATACCACCGAACGTGATTATCCCTGGGGCACGCTGCGCTCGACGCACGCGAGCAAGGTCAAGATCGTGCTCGAGGAGAAGCGCATCCCCTATCGAATCGAAAACCTGCCGCCCGGCCATCTGTGGAAGAAGCCGCCCGAGATGCTCGCGCGCCATCCGCTCGGCAAGGTGCCGTATATCGAGGACGACGGATTGACGATCTTCGATTCGACCGTGATCAACGAGTACCTCGAGGATCGCTACGGGCCCCGCGCCTGATGCCGGACGATCCGATCGCACGGGGGCGAGTTCGCGAGCTCGAGCAATTCGCCGATGAAGCGATCCTGGCCGGCGACCTGCCGCCGATCTGGATGCCGTACTGGAGCGAGCCGCAAAAGCGCGACAAGGAGTGGATGGAAAAGGGACGCGACGGGCTTCGGGGGCGCGACCTGCCCTATATCGAAAAGATGCTCGGGATTGCGGCCGGTGCCGACGGCTATCTGTGCGGGGCATTCACGATGGCCGACGTGCCGATGATGGTGCTGGCGATGGTGCTCGAGGTGGACGCGCCGGACTTGAGCGCATTCCCGGGGGTCGAGCGCTACCTGAAGCGCTTGCGCGAGCGCAAGAGCTATCGCGCGATCAGCCCGCGAACCAAAGTCGCCGAGGCGAGCTCGCTAAGCCCAACGGCCGTCGCTTAGGCGCGGCGCGATCCGATCGGTCCAGTGCGGCGCCGCGGCCCTCAGCTCGGCGGGCCCTCAGACCTTGCGCGTCGGAGCCCTGTGCCTTCGAGCGTGCGTCGAGATGTGATGAAGCCTGGCGCGCTTATGGACGGGGCGCGTCGGGAGGCGATCCGAAACCGTCTGCGGAGGCGGAGCTTCTTCGTTTTCGATCCCCGGGAAGTATTCCTTCTCGTAGCGATGGACCTGGAGGGCAGCCAGGAACTCCGCGTAGTAGTTCTTGGATGCAAACCCGAAGTGCGGCCCGCTGTAGCGCTGGAAGATGCGCGAGTAGTCACCGTCGTATTCGTCGGCCGCCCGCGCCATCCCCTCGGTCCCGTAGTTGTAAGCGGTTATCGCAAGCGGCCAGTCGCCGAGCACCTCGTAATTGTGACGCAGCAGCTTGGCGGCAGCCTCAGTCTCGCGAGAGGGATTGAGCCGCTCGTCGACGTGGGATGAGATCGTCAGGTATTGCCGGCCAGTGGCGCGCGTGAACTGCCAGATGCCCACGGCACCCGCGCTCGACCGAGCGCACTGGTAAAATCCCGATTCAACCGTGGCCAGCGTCACCAACTCCGGCGGCAGCCCGGCCGCCCGGAACACCCGCTCCATCGAGGGCCAGTAGTAGCGGCTCCTGAGCAGGCCCTCCTTGAACCGCTCGCGCAAGCCCTCCTGGACCCTCAGGTCCTGCGCCGCTTCCGCGTAAGCCGAGAGCGGCTGCCCCCTGAACAACTCGGCGACCTTGCGCTCCTCGTAGGTATCGGGCTGATGGCCCGTGGCCAGACGCGTCAGCATGTCCGAGTACTTAGCGCGCAGGTAGGCGTTGACGCCGTCGCTCTCTTCGCGCGTCGGGGCGCCCTCACCGGGCAGCTGCAAGACCTGATAGATCTTCCACACCTGGCCGCGGTCGTGGACGATAAAATCACGGACCGAATAAGCAGTGAAAACGTCAACCCAGAACTGGACGTTGGGTTCCACGCTAGCCGGACGCGGGAAGCTCAACCCCACGCCGGCCCAGGCGTGCGAGCCGCCAATCAGCCCTATCAATACGCTGAACAGCGCGAGTGCGCCCGCACGGCTTGCGATCCGCGCGGTTCGTTTCGCCCCCGGCAACTGCCGCTCTCCCGCCATGTCCCCTCGCTCGGCCCGCCCGCTCCCCGATGCACCGGGCGCGCCGTTCGCCCTCCTCGCTACTGCTTGATCAAATATAGGTATCGCCTGTGACAGTCAACAAATTCGGCGGGAGGCGGAACCGGTCGTCAGCGTCGCGCCCGATGCCCGGATTGACAAATCGCGCCCGAGCAATCGCGCTCGCAATCCTGGCGGTCGTGGCGGTTGCCGCGCCACCCGGATGCGCCCGGCATCCCGATCGCGGGGCGGGCAGCCGGAGCGCGGCCTTCAAAGTCGCGCTGCTCACGCCCGGTCCGGTGAGCGACGCGGGATGGAACGCGGCGGCCTTCGACGGCCTGCAACTGATCAAGAACCGGCTGGGCGCCCAGACCGCGCTGGTCCAGACCACGTCGCCGGCGGACTTTGAGGACGCTTTCCGCGACTTTGCGGGGCGCGATTTCAACCTGATCTTCGCCCACGGCTTCGAATACACCGACAGTGCGCTCGAGGTCGCGAAGTTTTTCCCGCGCACGTGCTTCGTCGTTACCTCGGGCAGCGGCTCGTCGCACAACGTCGCCTCGCTCACCTTCAAGATCGAGGAGGCAGCTTATGTCGAAGGGGTGCTGGCGGGTGCGCTCTCGAAGACCGGGGTGGTCGGCGCGATCGGCGGAATCGAGCTTCCCGCGATTCGCCTGACCTTCGACGGGTTCAGGCGCGGCTTTCTTTCGATGCGTCGCAACGGCCGTGTGCTCATCAGCTTTACCGGCAGCTTCGAGGACGTGGGCGCCGCCAAGGAGGCCGCGCTCGCCGAGACCAGCCAGGGCGCGGACCTGCTGTTTCACAATGCCGACGCGGCGGGTCTCGGTGTCTTCCAGGCGGCCACACAGGCACACATCTACGCGTTCGGCGCCAATCGCGATCAGAATGACGTCGCGCCTGATGTGGTGATCGCCAGCGCCGTGACCGACATCCCAGGCGCGTTCCTGAGAATTGCAACCGAGGTCAAGCAGCGACGGTTCCGTCCCGGGATGCTCGAGTTTGGGATGAAGGACGGGATGGTGAGCGTGGTGATGAACCCGCACCTGGTGCAGCGCATCCCGCCCGCGGCGCTCGCGCAGGCCCAAGCAGCCGAGGAAGCGATAAAGGCGGGGAAGATCGCGCCGGCAGCGATGCCCGAGCGTCCTTGATAGGCCCGGCCTGTCCGATTATTATGAGAATCATTTTCAATATCGTCGGATCGACAGATGATCCCCAAGATTTCATAGGCGCAGGTCTCGATTGCAGGCGCAGGCGCAGAAGCCTCCATCCTGGGCGATCGTCGGAACGATCATCTTCGTGATCGCGGTTCCCGGCACCGTCGTGATCGGGGTTCCGTACTGGATTACGGGATGGCACTTTCGCGCGCCGATGCTCGGCACGACCGCGACGCGCCTGGTCGGCGCGGCTCTTTTCCTCGTGGCGCTTCCGGCTTTCTGCGACTTCGTCGTGCGCTTCGTGCGCGAGGGATTTGGAACACCGGCACCGGTCGCGCCGCCCTCGCGGCTGGTAAGAGGCGGCGTGTTCGCGCGGGTCCGCAATCCCGGCTACATCAGCGTAGCCGCCATGATCGTCGGCCAGGCGCTGATATTCGGCAGCGTCGATGTACTGATCTACGCCGCGCTGGCGGCGATCTGTTTCCATCTTTTCGTCGTCTTCTATGAGGAACCGACGCTACGCGCGCAGTTCGGCGCACAATACGATGAATACTGTCGGAGCGTGCCGCGCTGGCTGCCCCGATTTCGCCGGCGCGCGTGACGGCCCCGGGCCGACTCGAGACGCCAAACCGGCTCCCGGTATCGAATCGATCGCTCTCGCGGAACTTATGCGCCTCGCCGTGCTAAGCTTCCAAGCTTCGTGGATGAAATCGAAATAATGCCGGCGCCGGCTCCGCTCGACGCGTCGGTCCGCGTACCCGGCTCCAAGAGCATCACCAACCGCGCGCTGCTTATAGCCGCGATGGCGAGCGGGCGCTCGGCGATCGAATTCGCACTCTTGAGCGACGACACCAGCTATATGATCGCGGCGCTGCGTGCGCTCGGCTTCGCCGTCGAAGTGGACGAGCGCACGGGCCGGATCGCCGTCGAGGGACGCGGCGGTACTATCCCGGCCCGCAGCGCCGACCTGATGGTGGGCAACGCGGGCACCGCGATGCGCTTTCTGGCGGGCTTTCTCACCCTCGGGCGCGGTCGCTTCCGGATCGACGGGAGCGCGCGGATGCGCGAGCGGCCGATCGGCGAACTACTCGACGCGCTCAACAGTCTCGGCGTGCGCGCGACCAGCGAGCGCCATAACCGATGCCCTCCGGTCGTGATCGAGCCGGATGAGTCCTTCCAGGGCGGTGCGGCCGAGCTCGATGCGCGCCGGTCGTCGCAGTTCGTCTCCGCGCTCCTGATGCCGGCGCCGCTTTGGAAGAAGGGACTCAGACTCAGGGTGGCTGGCGCGGTGGCGGGCCCATTTATCGAGATGACGCGCGCGATGATGAAGGCGGCAGGCGCCAGCACTACGGTCGAGGGCGACGCGATCGCGGTCCCCGGCGGACAGCGCTACCGGGCTCTCCAAAGCTTCGACGTTCGAGCCCGACGCCTCCAGCGCAAGCTACTTCGCCGCCGCCGCGGCGCTATGCGGCGGAGTGGTGCGAATCGCCGGGCTGCGCGCCGACTCGATACAGGGCGATATCGGGTTTCTTAAGCTTCTCGAAGCGATGGGCGCGCGCGTGGCGTGGCGCAGCGACGGCGTCGAAGTCCGCGGCGACGGACGGCTCGTCGGCCTCCAGGCCGACATGTCCGCGATGCCCGACATGGTCGCAACGCTGGCCGCGATTGCGCCGTTCGCATCGTCGCCCACCAGCATCCGCAACGTGGCCTTCATTCGCCATCACGAGAGCGACCGGCTCCACGCGCTGGCAACCGAGCTTTCCCGGATGGGCGGCGCGGTGCGCGAGTTGGCCGACGGACTGGCGATCGAACCCTCGAAGCTTCATCCCGCGGCGATCGAGACCTATGACGACCATAGGATCGCGATGAGCTTCGCCGTGGTCGGGCTAAGACTGGCGGGCATGCGCATCAGGAATCCGGGATGCGTATCGAAGACCTTCCCCGGCTTCTTCGATCAACTCCGGGCCTTGACCGAGGGGGCAAGCTAGCACAACCCTCAGCCGCGCAGAAGCAGCGGTCGCCCCCGGCGCATGCGCCCCGCACGCGCCGGGGGCGATGCGCCGGGGGCGACCGCTCCCAAGAACCTTCCTTTCAGACCAGAGTCCTTGCTGTTTTGAAAGGAAAGACCCTTTCGACAGCCGCAGTTACAATGGAAAAGTCTCAAAGTACCTTGCTTTTCCTTTCAATAGTGACCATGATAATTATTGAGAGGAAAGGACTTGCGGGCGAAAGAACTCAGCGCCGAGCAGCGTAGGATAGCGGTCGATGCTGTCCAGCTCTACGAGCACTTCCTTGACCTTCGTCAGGAATACCAGGAATTCCGAGGCGGACTCCACTGGAAGACCGTCGGCTCCAAGGAATACCTCGTAAGGACGCTCGACCGTATGGGACACCAACGGTCTTTGGGCCCGCGATCCCCCAAAACCGAAGAGCGGCTTCGCCAATTCACGGAAAAGAAAAACGACCTCAAACGACAGCTCGAGTCCCTCCAGGCAGAGATCGCCAGGCGGGCCAGATTCTGCGTCGCTGCCGGAGTCAATCGCGTCCCGCGGATCGCCGCTGACATCGTGAGGCTGCTCGACTCCAGCGGGCTCTTGGGCACCCATCTACTCATCCTCGGCAGTCACGCGATCTACGCTTACGAGACGGCCGCTGGAGTACAACTCAAATCCGGCCTTCTTCAAACGGATGACCTCGACACTCTGCTCGACAGTAAGGCAGAACTTGAGATCGGCGGTGAGGTCCGAAGCGCCGGCTTGTTAGGGCTGATTCAAAAGATCGACAAGACCTTCCGGCTCGCCAGGCAGCGTTCATTTCGCGCTGTGAACAGCAAGGGCTTCATGGTGGACCTGATACGTGCTCCGTTCTCCGATCAAACACGGCCCACAAGCCTCGGCCGTCGAGGAGATCTCGTCGCAGAGCCATTGCAAGGCCTGGACTGGCTGGCCGACGCTCCAAGAATGACGCAGATTGTGATCGCCGAAAATGGTTACCCGGTGCGGTTCATCGTTCTCGATCCCCGGGTCTTTGCGCTGCACAAAATGTGGCTCTCGCTTCAGCCGACTCGCGATCCAATGAAAAGAAAGCGCGACTTTCGCCAAGGGGAAGCCGTGGCGGGTCTCGCCTTGGAGTATTTGAATCTGAGCTTCGATGATGACGCGATCGCCGAACTTCCTCCGCCGCTGACTTCAATGAAAGCCGGGCTGATCGAACGTCTGCGAAGTCGCCGTTCGGCGGCCGGTGGGGAGCCCGAACCCTCTCTTCCCCTGGGTTTCGACGATATAGACGAGGAACCGACCGCATCGTCCGAGGACAAGTCGGTTTGAATCCCGTTGCCTGCGGGAAAGCTCCAAATTTGCGCGGCGCCGCCAGCTCGTCCGGCGAGCGCCACACGCCGGCGGCGAGCCCGGCGAGCATCGGCGCGCCCAATTGCGATGGAGTCCGATACCGGCCGCCGGAGTGCCTCCCGAGGATCTTGTATAGCGCTTCTGCTTCGGCGGAGTCCCCGAGGGGGTCAGTTGGGGTTCAATGCGCTCCCCGCTCAAGCGCTCCGTAGCAGCACCACGACGGATCTGGCTTTGACCTTGTAGTCGAGTGACGCAAGACGCTCCTCGCCGCCAGCTTCCAGCAGGTCGAGCGGACTGGGTTTACTGGTGTCGGCGATTCGCATCCAATCTCTCGGCTCGCCCTCCTGAATCCGGAAATTCAAGTCCTCCCAATAGGCATTGATCATCACATAGATATCTCGATCCTGCTGCGAGCCGCCGTGCAAACAGAATGCGAGGCTGTGTGACAAATAACTCGAATCGACCTGGCGTTCGACACCGTACCAGCGCACGTCGTCGCGCCAGAAGCGGCTGCGAGCCAGCGACGGATGTTGCTTGCGAAACGCGATCATCCCCTTGAAGAAGCGAAACATGTCCCTGTTCTTCTGCGACCGGTCCCAGTCCAGCCAAGTGGTCTCGTTATCCTGATTCCACGGATTATTGTTCCCACCTTGCGTGTTCATAAACTCGTCGCCGGCGCGGAACATCGGAGTTCCATTGGAAAGCATCAGGATCGTGAAGAAATTCTTGATCTGCCGCTTGCGCAGCTCCGTTACTTCCGTGGGGACCTCCAGATCGCCCTCCCATCCGCAGTTCCAGCTCAGATTATTGTCGGTTCCATCGCTGTTGTTTTGACCGTTGGCCAAGTTGTGCTTCGCATTGTAAGCGACGAGGTCGTAGAGGCAAAAACCGTCGTGGGCAGCCACGTAGTTAATCGTCTGGTGGGGGTGGCAAGCATTGTCCAGGTCATCGGGAAACAGGTCACTACTGCCATAAATCCGGCTCATCAGATCGCCGACTGTGCCCGGGTCGCCTTTAACGAACGCGCGAACGTCGTCTCGAAATCTGCCATTCCACTGGCTCCATGATTTGCCGGGGAAGCTCCGTCCCAATTCGTAACTGGCCGGGTCCCACGCCTCCGCGATGTGGCGAACGGCGCCAAATCGCTCATCGTTCGTGATTTCCGAGATGATCGGAGGATCCTTGAGATTTATTGACCCGTCGCTGTTGCGGCTGAAGATCGACGCGAGATCGAATCTGAACCCGTCAACGTGCATCTCCGTGACCCAGAAACGGAGGCTGTCGATTATCATCTTGCGTACAATTGGATGAGCCGACCGGAGCACATTGCCGGCACCGGTATCGTTGCGGTAGTGCGTCATGCTCTCGTCGAGCAGATAGTAGCTGCTATTGCAGATGCCTCGATAACTGTATGTCGGTCCGTCAGGTCCGGCCTCCGTGGTGTGGTTGCAAACCACGTCGAGAATTACCTCGATGCCCGCCTGATGTAGAGCCTTCACCATCGTCTTGAATTCGGTTACAGCTTGCGCGGTACTCGGGATCGCTGCGTAACCCTGATGGGGCAGGAAAAAGCTCAAAGGCATATAGCCCCAATAGTTGCCTTCATCCGGGTCGTACTGAAACACCGGCATTATTGACCATTGCATAAATAATAGAAACTCAGGGTGAAAAAAGAGGCGGCAGGTCGGATTCCAGGACGAAGCTGCGCAGGAGCTGGGAGGAGCGCCGGGCCCGGCGGGCGAGTTGGCTGAGGTCGTCGAGCAACTGATCGATGCTGAGCGGACAGCCGTTAGCGAGTTGAGTCTTGAAGTGGTTCCAGACCTGCTCATCGGGGTTGAGCTCGGGCGCGTAGGCGGGAAAGCGCTCGACCATGAGGCGCGGATGGCGGGCCAGGACTTGGCTGACGGCGGGCCCGCGGTGAATTGGGCCGCCGTCCCACAGCAGCATGATGGGTCCGCGCAGTTGGCGCAGCAGCAGGCGCAAAAAGGCGGCGACCTCGAACTGGGTGAGATTGACGAAGTGGAAGTGGCAGTAAAGCCCGAGGCGATGGCGCACGGGACTCACGGTCACCGCGGAGATGGCCGAAATCTTATCGCGCGCGTAGCGGTGGACGAGCATCGGGGTCTGGCCGCACGGCGCCCAGGTGCGGCGCACGCTGGGAACCAAGAGGAAGCCGCTTTCGTCCAGGAACGCCAGATGCGCGCTCAGGCGCCGGGCTTTTTTTTAATCCCGACCCACCGGTAACGCTTCCAATGGGTGATGGCCGCCGCATTGCGCTCCAGCGCCCGCCGTTCAGGCTTCTGATAGCTCCAGCCCAGTTGCGCCAGGATGCGGCTCACCTGCGCCGGGTGATAGCCGACCCTGAACTCGCGCTCGATGAGCGCGGCGATCCGCCGCGTGGTCCAGAGATCGTTGGGGTAGCCGTAACCGCGGGCGCCCAGGGCCAGCAGCCTGGGCAGGCGCTGGCGTTGCCGGGGGGTCAGTCTGGGCGGCCGTCCCGGGGTCGGCCTGGCTTGAAGCCCCGCCTCTCCGCGCCGGCGCCAGGTCTCCCGCCACTGCCAGACCGCGCTCACCGCCGCGCCCACCATCCGTGCCGCCGTCGACAGCGAATGGCCGGCTTGCAACAGCCGCACCGCACGCCGCCGACGCCGCTCCAACTCCGCCGCACTTCCCACTGGCCTCATGAAGCCAGCGTAGCACAACTGAGTATTCCTTTCAATTATTTATGCAACGTTCAATAATTCGACTGCGGTGATTCCGAGCTCCCTCAAGTAGGGAATTTTCTCGATAACGCCCGCATACGTTCCCTGTTTGTCGGCGGTCACTCCGGAGTTGCTGCGCCGGGTGAAACCTCTGACATGCAACTCGTAAATTATCGTGTCTGAAGTGTGAGCAGGTCTGGGTTCGCCAATCCAATCGAAAGACGAAGGGCCGTCACCCAGCACGCCAAGGGGCGCTCTGCCCGCATTGGATCCGCGTCGGACCGAGGCGATCCGGCGAAAGTTGGGTGGAAAGTAAATCGATGTAGCATAGGGATCCAGCAGGACCTTGTCGGGATCAAAGAAATGACGCTCTGCGTGAGGATCGGTCGGCCCTTCGACCGAGTACGCGTAGTAGCGAGCATCGGCGATTTGGTCGGCCGCAAGCCGACAATGCCAGATCCGCCCGGACTTATGAATTACATAACTCAGCGGGATGCGCAGGAGCGGATTCACCAGGTCGCGCGTGGTATACAGCAACAGCGTCACTCCGGTCGCGTGTCTGGAGTAGAGCGCGAAGTTGTAGCTTTGTTCCTCTCTAAGCCACACAGCGCCAAGCGGCCGGGGTGAGCCCTCAATTTGCGACCAGCTGGTCATGGCTGCTTTCCTCCAGTCACCACATGCAGCGACGACCAGGAGCTTTTGGCCACGCCGCAAGCGCCTGGTCCGCGGCAGCTGGGCTGAAGAAACCACGCACTAGCGGAACCACCGAATGTGAGCCTCCTCAAGCGGAATCCTCGCTCCGGAATGCGATGGAACGATACGAGGTGTGTAGTCCGATGCCGGGCGCGAAGCGGGGACATCGGCGGCGTAGACCCGCCAGCCACTGGAAGGCGCGGCGCCGTCGGTCTGCGTCATTTCCGACACAAACGGTGGCTCGCCGTCGAGCGGATCTGCATAGAGTTGTACGCGGACCCAGTCGGTACGCAGCTCTCCGAGATTCACCTCGACCTGTAGTGAGTGCTTTTGTGGGGAGCTTTTGACGCGAAGCTCACCGAACCTCGGCGGCGCCCAGTGCTCGGCCAAGGCCTGTTCCCATTGGAGCAGGGATCTGCCGTAGGCGCCCTGATGATGTGTCCGCTCATAATATGCCGCAGCAGCAGGGAGATAATATTTGTCCGTGTACTCGCGCACCGCCCGATTGGCCGAAAACCGGGGTGTCAAGCGTGACATACTGGCACGCATTCGCGCGACCCACTCAGTGGCGATGCCATTGTTGTCGCGGTTGTAGAACGACGGAATGACCTTCTTCTCCAGGATATCGTAGAGTTCTTCCGCTTCGGCCGCGTCCCAGGCCGGGTCATCGCCATGTTCCTTGCCATCGCCCAGTGCCCAGCCGACCTGCGGGGAATATGCCTCGGCCCACCAACCATCCAGTTCCGACAGATTGAGGCCGCCGTTGACGAGCACTTTCATTCCGCTCGTGCCGCATGCCTCCCAAGGCCGGCGAGGAGTGTTGATCCATAGATCAGCTCCCTGTACTAGCCGCTCGGCCAGTACCAAGTCGTAGTCGCTGAGAAAGACGGCGTGGCGCCTGACGTCGGGGCGCTGAACAAACTCAACCCAGGCCTTGATCATCGCTTGGCCCGCGGCGTCTTGCGGATGGGCCTTGCCCGCGATCACCAGTTGAACCGGACGTTGTGGGTTCGTCAGAATGCGAACGAGACGTTCTGGGTCATGCAGGAGCATATTGGGGCGTTTGTATGTTGCAAACCGGCGGGCAAAGCCCAGCGTCAGGGTCTCTGGATCGAAGATGCTCTCTGCGGTTTTTGGATCTCCGCCGCGAGCGGCAAGTTGGCTGGCGAGGCGCTCTCGCACGAAGCGAACCAGCTCGAGACGGTTCTTCGCGCGAACTTCCCATAGCGCGCTGTCCGCGGCGCGGCAGATGTTCTCTCCGAGGCTCTCCATGGACCCGCGCCAACGCTCACGGCCGCAAGCCTCCGTCCATAGTTTATCGGCAGCCGCGGAATCCCAAGTCGGAGTGTGCACACCGTTCGTGACATAACCAACTGGTACCTCTGCTACAGGCCAGTGCGGAAAGAGACACTGAAATATATGTTGGCTCACAGCCCCATGCAGGCGGCTGACCCCGTTGATCGTCCCACTGCCGCGGATGGCGAGATAGGCCATGTTGAAGGGTTCATTTGCATCGCCAGGTACCCCACGCCCCAGTGCCAGGAGATGCGAAAGATCGATGCCGAGGCGCTCTCGCGCGTATCGCTCGAGATACCGGCCAATCAGGCTCGGCGCGAAGCGGTCGAAACCGGCTTCCACAGGAGTGTGAGTCGTAAACAGGTTCCCGGCTCGCGTGACCGCCAGTGAGACCTCAAAAGGCTGTCCGTTGTCCTCCATGAAGCTTCGCGCGCGTTCCAGCACCGCGAAGGCCGCGTGCCCTTCGTTCAGGTGGCAAACTTCCGGCTTGATGCCGAGGCCTCGCAACAGCCGCCATCCGCCGATGCCGAGCGCGAGTTCCTGCACCAGACGCAATTCGGGTCCACCACCATATAATTCGCTCGTGATGCCACGGTACGCCGGTGGGTTCGCAGGGTCGTTGCTATCGAGCAAATAAAGTCTCAGCCGTCCGACCTGTGCCTGCCAGGCACGTAGCCAGAACGTTTGACCCGGCAAGATGACGCTCAGCCTGAACCACTCGCCGTCTTTGTCCCGCACAGGAGTGATGGGCAACTGGCCGGGGTCGTTGTAGGGGTATAGCGCTCGTTGGCTTCCATCGGCCTCGATGATCTGGCGGAAGTAACCCTGCTGATAGAGAAGCCCCACCCCCACCAGCGGTACCCCCAAATCGCTCGCGGCTTTCAGTTGATCTCCGGCGACGTTCCCCAGCCCGCCGGAATAGATTGGAAGGGCTTCGCTGAGTCCGAACTCCATGCTGAAGTAGGCGACGCAACTTAGCCGCGAGTCGCCGTGCGCGCGCTGAAACCATGCCTCAGTTTTCAGGTCTTGCCGCTGTCTGTTCAGAAGTTCGCGAACGCGCTTGCAGAATTCGGCGTCGCTTTCCAGGGCCTTTAGTTTCGTCCGTGAAGCCGTTTGCAGCACGACCCACGGATTATGGGTAAGCCTCCACAACTCCGGCTCGATCCCGAGCCACACTGGATCCGTCGTATGATCCCAGCAGTGCCGAAGATCCAAGGCCAACTCCACCAAAGTTTCCAGAGTCCCGGGCTCGGCTTCGAGAGCGCTGTTCGGGTTTCGCATGGACCTAATTCCTTCCTTTGCCGAGAGAGAACCGGCGCACAGTCCGGTTCTAAAGTTTTTGCTAGGGGCGGTCTACATGGATTTCCGCCGTGCGTCGCCCCTCGTACTGGCCATAGTTCCATTCGAGGAGGTCGCGATCGATATGGGCTTGGGCGCCGAAGCCAGAGAGCTCGTAGGTGGCGGCTGCGCGCCGCAACGGACTCGTGAATATACGGGCGAAACGCCGTCCCCGGAGCTGTTGCCCGACCTGACGGGCGTTGCCCTCGCCGCGCTCGGTGAGCGGCAGATCGGTAAGTCCGGTGTGCCGGCCCGAGAGACTCCACGCAGTCTCACCGTGCCTTGCGAGGTAAACGACGGGCAGGGTTTCAGGCATGACCTGTTTCCTGCAAATTCGCTGTCGTCAGAACGGCCACTGCCAATTTGTGATGTCCTGAGAATCGATACCGAACTCGTGGGCGTGGTTCTTTGCCGCTATCTGCCGGTTGAGCAGCGCTTCGCGAGCGCCGGCTCCTGTGACCTGGAAGCGAGGTATACGGTCGATCGCGTCAATCGCCAGGCTGAAGCGGTCCGTCTGGTTTTGGATGGCCAATTCCAGCGGCGTATTGATGTTCCCCTTCTCCTTGTACCCGCGCACGTGGATGTTGCGCTGGCCAGGTCGCCGATATGTGAGCCGGTGAATCAGCCATGGGTACGAATGAAAGTTAAAGATGACCGGCCTGTCCGGTGTGAAGATGGCTTCGAACTCCCGGTCGGTCAGGCCATGAGGATGCTCGGTGCTGGGAACCAGCCTGAAAAGATCGACCACATTTGCGAACCGCACTTTCACGTCGGGCAGATACTCGCGGAGCAGGGCAGTGGCGGCCAATGACTCCATCGTAGGGCAATCGCCGCAACTCGCCATGACGACGTCAGGCTCGGCGCCCTGGTCGTTGCTGGCCCAATTCCAGATTCCGACGCCCTTCGTGCAGTGCTCGATTGCCGCTTCCATGTCCAGGTACTGCAGATGCACTTGCTTGTCCGCGACGATAACATTGACGTAGTTGACACTTTGCAAGCAGTGGTCAGCGACGGAGAGCAGGCAGTTAGCATCGGGGGGCAGGTAGATTCGGACGACGTTGGGACTCTTGTTGGCAACCACATCGAGAAATCCGGGATCCTGGTGCGTGAAGCCATTATGATCCTGCCGCCAGACCAGCGCGGTAATCAGCAGGTTCAGCGACGATACTTTGGCGCGCCACGGCAGGCCGTTACATTTTTCCAGCCACTTGGCGTGCTGGTTAAACATCGAGTCAATGACGTGTATAAACGGCTCATAGCTGTTGACCAGGCCATGTCGGCCGCTGAGGATGTAACCCTCCAGCCATCCTTCAACGGTATGCTCACTCAGCATCTCCATCACGCGCCCGTTGGGAGCAAGCTCACCGCCGTCGCTGTCCTCGGGGAAGTACTCCGCCAGCCAGACCTTCTTGGCGACTTCGTAAATCGCCTCGAGTCGGTTGGATTGCGTTTCATCCGGTCCGAAAACGCGAAAGCGGTCCATGTTCAGCCGCATCACTTCCCGCAGGAAATTGCCGAAAGTCGGGACGTTTCCGGCCAAGGTTGCGCCGGGCTTTTTGACCTCGACTGCGGAGTCGCGGAAATCAGGCATATCGAGCGGCTTGCGAACCAAACCGCCGTTAGCGATCGGGTTTGCGCTCATCCGCCGATTTCCCTTGGGCGCCAAGCTCTTCAACTCGGGGATTAGCCGGCCCCTATCATCAAAGAGCTCTTCGGGCTTGTAACTGCGCATCCAGTTCTCAAGCACTTTCAGATGGCTTGGATTCGTTGCAATGTCAGTAATCGGGATCTGGTGGGCCCGCCAGAAGCCTTCCAGGTAATGCTCATCAACCCGCCGCGGAGCCGTCCAGCCCTTTGGGCTGCGCAAGATGATCATCGGCCAGCGCGGTCGCAGCGCTTTCCCGGTCCGCCGTGCCTCCTCCTGGATTTTGCGGATCTCTACTACACAGTGCTCCAGAGTCGCAGCCATCGCCTGGTGCATGCTCTGGAGATCACTGCCTTCGACGAAGTAAGGCGTGTACCCGTATCCGACGAACAGCGACTCCAGCTCCTCGTGGCTGATGCGGGCCAGAACCGTCGGGTTGTTGATCTTATAGCCATTTAGATGCAAAACAGGCAGCACGGCGCCGTCAGTTATCGGATTAAGGAACTTATTGCTGTGCCAGCTCGTCGCGAGCGGGCCGGTTTCGGACTCACCATCTCCCACCATCACAAGCGTGATCAGGTCTGGATGGTCGTACACTGTCCCGTAGGCGTGCGAGATGCTGTAGCCGAGCTCCCCGCCCTCGTGGATGCTGCCGGGGGTTTCGGGAGTTGAGTGGCTGCCGATCCCGCCGGGGAAGCTGAACTGCTTCAAAAAGCGCTGCATGCCCGCGACGTCTTCGCTCTTGTCCGGGTAGATTTCGGAGTAGGTTCCTTCGAGGTACGCATTGGACAAGACGGCGGGCGCACCGTGTCCGGGGCCGGAAATGAAGATCGCATTCAGGTCGTACTTGTTGATCAGCCTGTTGAAGTGAATGTAGGTGAAGCTCTGGCCGGCGTCCGAGCCCCAGTGGCCCAGCAGTCGGGGCTTAGTGTGCTCGATTTTAAGCGGCTCGCGGAGCAAGGGATTTTCCTTCAGATACAGCATCCCCAAACACAGGTAGAGGCTGGCGCGCCAGTAAGCGTCTATCTTCCGCAGCTCCTCGGAGCTGAGCGGCGCCCCCTTAACCGTCGAGCGAGCCGTACCGTACGCAGAAATCCCTTGATCGGTGCGAAATGTCTCAGGCTTTGCCGCGCGCGTGGTCATGGTTCGAAATCCCTCCAGTAGGCGTCGATCAGTTCGATCCGCTTCGTTGTCAGTTGCGGCAGAAAAATCCACACATAACGCCGCGGAGGATTCGCCTCAAGCAGAAAGACATACAATTGACTTTAGATCCTGATGTTGGGCCCTCCCCCTTTTGAACTGACCGCGATGTGCGCCTGCTCGATGTGTGGCGACCTCATCAATTTAAGAAACCGCCCGTGCTCAACTCCAGTCAGATCGTAATGATGATAGACGCGCAATTTGGCCCAGTCCTCGATGAACACCCACGCGATGCAGTACAGCCACACGTAGCCAACCCAGCTCCAGGGGATGGCAGTTACGAACAACCCGAGCCCGACTATCAGTGCAGCAATCGTCTGTGTGGTCAGAATAGCAGCAAGCAGCAGCCGCGCGGGAAACGGCTTGGTAAAGAACGGCCTGCGGGTGCGCGCGACAAATAGCGTGAGATGACCGGCAACCACCAGCTTCAAAAAGATCAGCGACTGAAGCTGGGCCAGTCCGATCCCGAAATAGGACTTCGCGATGACCAGCACCAGAAAGGTTTCCGCGACGCCAATTGTTCCCAGGACCGTGGCGAGGCGGAGCACGCGATGCATTTGCCAGCGCACGGGCTTGGGGTCGAGCCAGGTGTTGTCGTACGCGATCGTCATGATTGGCAAGTCGTTCAACAACGCGAGCAGGATGATCAGGATGGCGGTAATCGGATAGAAATTGTAAACCACGATTGCGAGGACGATGAAAATCATGATTCGGATTGTCTCGGTGATCCGATAGATCGCGTAGGAGTTCATTCGCTCGAAAATCCGGCGTGCCTCCTCAACTGCTCTTACGATTACCGACAGTCCCGGCTCCGTCAGTACCAGGTCCGCTGCAGCCCGTGCCGCATCGGTTGCGCCAGACACCGCAATGCCGACATCTGCCTGCTTGAGCGGCGGTGCGTCATTGACGCCGTCTCCGGTCATCCCCACGATATGACCGCGCTGTTGCAGGATCTTGACGATGCGATATTTGTGTTCCGGAAAGACCTGGGCGAACCCGTCGGCGCCCTCCACTCGTTCCCCAAGGTCGGAAACTGCCAGCCCGGCGCCGGCGTGAGTATCGTCAAGCTCCTCCGCCGGCAGGATGTTCCGCCCGAGATTGAGTTGTCCGGCGATTTCGCGTGCGATCGCGATGTTGTCTCCCGTGACCATTTTGACTTGAATGCCATGTGCATAAGCGTCGGCTATGGTGGCCTTGGCATCTGGGCGCGGCGGATCAGACAGAGGAAGAAGACCGAGGAACGACCAGGTCTTGCCGTCTTCGCTACGCGCCACACCGAGCGTTCGGTAACCGCGCGCAGCGAGCGCATTGACCTGTTGTTCAACCTTCTCCGCCAGCGCGCGATCATGGCGACTCATCTCAAGAATCACCTGCGGCGCACCCTTGCTGACGTAAAAGGCGTGTTTAGAGGCATCTTCTATCGTCGCTTCGGTTCGTTTGCGCACGGGATCAAAAGGGACGAATTTCTGCTGATGAAATCGCTTGATTGAATCCCGATCCTTGAGAGCGTCTATAACCGCCGAATCTATGGCGTCGCGGTCTTCTTCTCTGGAGGCCAGGGCGGCAGTGAGGATCAGCTCCTGCGCGTCGCCCTCGCCGAAAACAATAGGCTCGCCTAGAGTGAGACGATTCTGGGTCAGCGTGCCCGTCTTGTCGGAGCAGAGCACGTTCATTCCCGCCATTTCTTCGATCGACTCGAGTCGCGCCACGATCGCTTTCATTCGCGACAAAACCAGGGCGCCTATCGCCATGGTGACAGACAGAACCGCAGGCATCGCAACCGGGATCGAGGCGACGGTGAGAATGAGGGCGAACTGGACGACCTGAAGTACGGGCTCCTTCCGCTCCAATTCGACCAAGATGAGAACAGCGACCAGTGCGAGCGAGATGTATATCAAGTAGTCGCCTATGTTGAGCACGGCCCGTTGGAAATGCGACACCGTGTGTGCGGCGCCTACCAGTTTGGCGGTTTGCCCGAAGAAGGTTTTCATACCGGTGGCGGTAACCACCCCCGCCATCTCGCCCTGCTTGGCCGAAGAGCCGGAGTAGGCGGAATCGCCCGAGCGCTTATCAACCGGCAGTGATTCGCCGGTGAGAGCCGACTGATCCACGCTCAGATAATCGCCCTCGAAGAGCTTCACGTCGGCGGGGACAACGTCGCCGAGACGCAGCCGGATTATATCGCCGGGAACCAGCTCCCGAGCGGCGATCTGAGTCCATTTGCCGTCGCGCAGCACGCGGGCTTTCAATGCGAGATGTTTCTTGAGCTGCGCGATAGCGTTGCCCGCTTCGTATTCCTCCCAGAAGCCGATGACGCCGTTGAAAATCAGAAGGACCAGAATGATGATAAAATCGGGCCAATGGCGGACGAGCGCCGATAAAACCGCCGCAACCTCGATCATCCAGGGGATTGGCCCCCAGAAGTAGCCCAAGAACTTGAGAAGGGGATTGGTTTTCTTCTCCGCAAGCTCGTTGTAGCCGTACTGGCCCAGGCGACGCGCCGCCTCGTCTTGGGTTAGGCCGGATTGAGTGCTGGTAACCAACTTAGCGACGACATCCTGGATCGAATCCGAGTCTGGGATCGCTTCGACCGTGGGTGAAATTTCATGCTGCGGAGTAGTTGCCATATGAAAACCCTGCTGGCCATCTTTTGGCGCCGATTAGGAGAAAAACGGGCGCACTTCATCTGCCGAAACTTCATCGCCGTCTCTCCGCAAGAGACAGGCGACGACCCTAACGCCCCACGCCGTGCCGCCCTCGGACCGTCAGCACCGGAACGGTCGATTCGCGAACCATACGCTCTGCCACGCTTCCAAAAAGCAGGTGGCTCAATCCGGTCTGTTCATGGGTGGCCATCACGATCAGATCGGGCCGCAGTGTCTTTTCGACTTCGAGTATCGCCGTGGCCGGGTCGCCGCGTCGCACCACCAGTTTGCACTTGGCTTTGGCGCCGAGATTTTCGGCTGCGACCCTTGCGAGCCGAGCTCGGGCGTTCTGCTCCCACTCAGGTGTTCGTGGTTTTACAGGGACTTCGGACGCCTCGAAGGGCACGGGGACTACATAGAGAAGGGTTAATCCGGCCTTGTATTCCTGGGCCAGGCGCTGTCCAAGGTTCAGCGCGGCCATCGAGCTCGGATTAAGTTCAACCAGGCAAAGAATCCTCTTCAGCGCTCCAAGAGTGGTTCCGGGGCCGAAGCTGAGGACTGATCGTTCGGACCTGCGAACCACGTGTTCGGCGGTACCCCCAAGAAACAGACGGTTAACGCCGGTTCGCCCATGAGTCGCCATAACAATCAGATCGACGTCAAGATCCTGGGCTGCCTTCCCAATTACTTCCGCAGGCCATCCAAGTTGCTCGAGAACCTCGTGCCGCACCTTCGGCAGGTGTTTCCGGGCGATCTGCTCGAGCCAAAGCTTGCCAGGTTCCGCCGAAAAACTGACGTAGTGAGCAAGTTCGGCGGGGTTCCTCATCGGTACAAATTCGACGTGCATCAAGTACAGCAGCGCGCCGTCTTTTCGGGCGAGCTTGGCCGCCTGGTCAAGCGCCGCCATTGAGTTGTCGCTGAAGTCGACCGGGCAGAGAATTTTATTGAATACCGCTGCCATGGCTCAGGCCGCCCTCCATCGAGGTTGGATTCTCTGACGCCTCAAGACGTTGATTACGCGCGCGGGCTCGCCGAGGTCGGTCCACTCGCATCCCCGAACTGGAAGGACCGCCAGATTGATCGGACGCCTCGCCAACACGTCACGCGAAAAGTCCGCGTCACCTATTGAAGCGTACAGGCTCTCGATAGAACGCTTTTCTGAGCTCGTCAAGAGGGTCGAACATACGCGAGCAAAGGAGCGGTAGAGTTCCGGCACCGTCACCATGATGAGTCCCAAGAGCGTGGACAAGCGGGCCACCATCACCAAGGTATTCCACGGGCAAGCGCGATCCAGAAGTCGTTTGGCCAATTCCGCAGGCGGTTTCTCCCAGAACTGATGCACATCGAAAATGCCTGTATGCTCCGTACCCACAGGCCGCCCGGGTTCGATCCAGCCGTACGCCGTTTCGCTGGTGTCCGCGGCGATGCCCAGCAACACCATCAGTTCGGGCCGCACTCCGACGGCGTCGAAGGCCAGATCAACGTGGCGCATAAAATGGCGCGCGTCGCCTATGAAGTGGTCCGAAGGGAACAACGCAACGCATGCTGTGGGTGCCAATTTTGACAATCGGAGCAGCGAATAGAGGATCGCTGCGGCGGTGCCGCGGTTGTCGGGCTGAATCACGAGATTTTGCTGCCGCATATCTCCAATCAGCGGTCTGTAGTAACGCTCATGCGCGCGAGTCACAACGACCAGAGTGTGGCCGTCTGCGATGGATAGGGAAACGCGACCGAGCGTTTGCTCGATCAGCGATAGGTCGCCCATTACAGAGCAAAACTGTTTTGGCCTGGCATCGCCGGCTATCCGCTGCGTCAGCGAGGATAACCGCTTTCCCTCTCCGCCCGCCAGGATGATTGCCCAGCGGTTCTGATTTTCATTGTGGGACTGCATCATTGCTTCCCCTTGAGCCCTCCAAATGCCGATCGAGCAAGCCTGCCGGAAGCAGGCCGCCGGCATTTGGTCAGACCCTCACGAGATCTTCTTGCCGTCTTTGTAGACTTCGCTCCGGTCGCGAAAGCCGTTGGGTTCCCATCGCTTCCACGTGCCCTCGCGCTTGCCTTTGACGTAAGTCCCCTGCGCGGCAGGCTGGCCGTTGTCGTACCAGCTCATATGGAGTCCGTCCTGCAGGCCGTCGTGGAATTGATCGATCGCAGAACGTTTTCCGTTCTGATACCACGTCGTCCATTCGCCGACCTGTTTGCCCTGTTGAAACTGGCCTTTGATCATTTTCGAGCCGTTCGGAAAGTAGAGCGTGAACGGGCCCTCCTTGACTGGCCGGCCCTCGACAATCTTCTGGCACCAGACTTGCTGGCCGCCGGGCGGCGGCTGACCCATCAGGGTCGTGCCCGGCGGGCAGGAGGGAGCGTGGTGGCATCCTGCCAGCGGCAGAGACGCGGTCAGGATCAGGAGCAGCGCTCGGATACGGCGTTCCGCGCTTTTCAGGTTACCCCAGGCGTGACGAAACTTCAGCGCAAGGCGCCGCAAAGCTACACCTATGGGCTGCCCGGGTTCGATCCAGCGATACGTCCGCCAGGATGATTGCCCAGCGATCTTGATTCCGATCATAGGTTTTCACGGGCCAGCTCCAGGAGGCGCTGAGCCTTTGAATTCAGATCGATTTCTTTACCTTCGTAATCTCCGCTAAAGCGGCCAAGCGAGCTTTTGAGCCACTGCGCATAAGCCCCGCGACCCAGTAAGCCGACAACCCCAGGTTCCAGCCTTAAAAAATAAACGCCGAGACAGCGATCAGGCTTACTTGACGCGGCGACGCCGCGGCGCTTGTCGACGCGGGAACCCCAGACTAGCCACCGCTGCCAAGGCCTTCGATTTCGCTGCCGAGATCGCTCACGCACTTCTTAACCTCGTCGGCCGTCCACGTTGCGCCGCCTTCGAGTTTGGCGGCCAAAGATCGCGCTTCATTCACGGTTGCCTTGCCGCCAGCCGCAAGTTTGTGTCCCGACCATTCGGCCGCGTCCTCCACCGAATCGGCCGCGCCCTTGAACGAGTAGCCGGTCTTTTCGTGCTCGTTCTGCGCCGCCGACACCTTGGCCATTTCGCTATAATGACGCGCGAGCGCGAGGTCAGCGTGGGCAAAGGCGTCGTTAAGCTCTTTCGGGGATTTGACGGTACCCTTGACGACTCCTGCGGCCAGATCGTCGAGATGCGTGGCCGCGGCTTCCAGCCCCGTCTTGTTCGCGGCGTCATGACGTCCCGCTTCGAGCTTCAACAGTGCCGCTCCAACCCGGATCTCCGCGGCTGCGTGAGTACGATCGCCCCGCGCAAAGTAGTTGCTCGCCATGTGGAAATGACGCTCGGGCTGGTCGATTAGTGGAATCAGCACGTCCTCCTGGACCACAACGGTGCCAACAACGATGCCCGGCTGGGCTTCGGAAGTGGCACTGGATCCAGGGACAGCCGAAGCCTGGGCCCACGCGATTGCAGCAAAGGAAACGATCAGGATTGTGGCTAAGGCCGCACAGCAAATGTTGCGCATTTGTAGTCTCCTTCCGGCTTTGTCGGCCCCGACGCCTATTTCCGGGCCATGTTCGTTAAATGACTGCCGTAGACCGTCGTCTGTTTGACAATGGTTATCTGGGGAGCAACCCCGGAGTGTGCTTAGCGTTTGGTTCCATGCAGTGCAAGTTCCCTCGGGTGTGTGGTCTGCATGATGTCCCTGGCCTTGGCCACTTCGGCTGCCGTGCCGTGAGCCAGGAGAATGAACTTGTCGGACTTGAGCGCTGACTCGTATTTAAGGATGCTTTCTTTAGGGATACCGATGCTGTAGAGCCCCGCGCCGATCGCGCTCAACCCGCCCACTACCGCCGCGGTTTCGAGAGCGCCGACAATCCAGCCGACCATAGGACCAGCTACCAACACCGGCCCGATCCCCGGAATAGCGAAGAAGGCAGCTCCGAATAAAAGTCCCCAAAAGCCACCCCAAAAGGTTCCGAGCTTACCCCAGTACTTCATGCGATCGCCGGTACTATAGTACCCTACGACGTGCTCCTCGGTGTGATAGTCCTTTCCAACGATAGACAGTTTCTTCATGTCATACCCAGACCTCTGCAGGTCCTTCACAGCTTCCTCTGCTTGGGAGTGGGTATCGTAGATGGCTACAACCGAGTTCGTCTCAGACATGACTTAGGCTCCTTTACCTTCAGATCGATTTCTTTACCTTCGTAATATCCGCTACCAAAACACCCCTGGCATCCGTGCCCACCATCGGTTCGCAGCGACCGCCCAGACGGTCGGCGAGGAACTTCTCCCCGCGCGCGGTCCAATCGAGCCGGTCTTCAGGCCGCACAAAGCCGTGCCCTTGGTCGGTGTGAAGCACGTAGGTCGGGTCGCCGTTGCGTCTCTCCAGCGCCGCTACGATCTGTTGGGATTCTTCCCGCTTGACCCGCGGGTCATTTCCGCCCTGCTCCTTTGAATCAGGGCATTTGATCCCCATGCAGTTGGGCCGCACCATCCGCATGGCCGACGGAATCGCACGATGCAGACGCATTTGCCTGCCCGCTGACTCGCAACTAGGGGAGAAGTGAGACTGCCGTCCCCCCCCTGCGCAAGTGTCGAGTAGTTTGCCACGAAGGACGGCTAGAATCTGGTCAAAATTGCTCAGTTTCGAAGAGAAATTCCGGGGCTCGGAGCGCGTCATCGCGACCGCCTGTTTGCCCTTCCTTTATCCATCGGTTGCCGTCCTCCGCACCACCCCAGGCGCATCCAAACCCGCATCCATCAGGACTTTCCGAGCATTTTATCAAATTGGTAGTTACCTTGGAAAACGGAGATCCGTGTTCATAACCAACCCCCGCCAAAACCCGCCCGCTGCAAGCCACTGGCGATGTAAGGGCAGTCTCGCATCAATCGCCACAATAAGCCCGTACGGTAGTTTTCGACCATCAAGATGACCGGCCCTTGATTAAGCCCGTAGTGCCAGGGTGATACCCAGCCATTGGGATTGCTGGATTTAACCGGGTAGGTCGGGTTAAAAGTCGCTTTGAAGCCGTAGGGGTTGAACTCTGTTAGTTTAACCTGGTTAATAAAATAGCTTATCGTGGGCAGCACGATCTCGGGCGCGAACGGCAGCGATGTCGCCACCGCCCACGGCGCGATGGTGCCGTCGTCGGGCCCATACGGCACACCTCGTCCCAGGTAACCGAAGAATTGGCGCTCGATGCCGCTCAGTTTGATTGTGTCGGGGCCGGGGCCGTCGCTCGCGGTAATTCCCCAGCAATGGCGGCCATAGCCGGCGAACTTGAGCGGGTTGTCCATCGCGTACTGTTGTTGCACGTAACTCGCGCGACGGCTGTTCTCGAAATAGTCGATGCCTTTGACGCGCATGAACGTGTCCTGAATGCCGCGAAAATCAATCCAGACATGCGAGAGTTGGTGCGTGAACAACGGGCCGGCGTAAAGATATTCGTATCCGTAACAGTGTTCCCACCGGTAAGTCGAAATCCACGCGGCGTAGCAGCTCTCGGGCAGGGGATGAGTGGGCGAGCCCAGCCCCAGGATATACAGGAGCATCGCCTCATCGTAGCCTTCCCAACGATATTTGAGAAATTCGCTCTCGGGCTTCCAGCCGTGCGTAACGGTAGCGCCGCGGTTTTGCGCCCATTGCCAATCCGCGCGGCGATAGAGCGCGTCGGCGAGGGTGCGGATTTCATGCTCGTTGGCCGTGTCTGCGTCAAAATAAACTCCCGCCGTCAACGCACCCGCCAGCAGAAAAGCGCTATCTATCGTGGACAGTTCGCAATGCCAAGCGCGCCGGCCGGTCCGCATGTCGAGAAAATGATAATAGAAGCCGTGGTAGCCGGTGGCGTCGGGTTCGGGGCCTTGCGGGCTGTTCCAGAAAAAACGCAGCGTAGTCAGCGTTCGTTCTGCCGCCGCGGCACGCGGCATAAATCCGCGCTCGACAGCCACCGGGTAAGCCGCCAACGCGAAGCCGGTAGCGGCAATACTGGCAGGCCAATCCGCTGCGGTCTTGTCGATCACCAGCCCGTTGTCTGGATTCGTCTCATGCAGAAAGTAGCTGAATGATTGGTGCTGAAGCATTTCCAGGTCAGCGTCGGCAATTGGTTTCCCGCTGCTCATGGTTTCACTTGGACGCAATCTCCGGCTGCTGCGCGGGCGCCGCCAGCGCGGTACGGACAATGGCCTGTGCTTGCGCCAGGATGCGGCGCAGGTGATCCGCTCCACGAAAGCTCTCGGCATATATCTTGTAGATGTCTTGGGTGCCGGACGGACGCGCCGCAAACCATCCACTCCGGGTAATCACCTTCAAACCGCCGATGGGTGCGCCGTTGCCAGGAGCCTGGGTGAGGATGCTCTGGATTTTTTCGCCAGCCAGCTCTGCAGACAAGTTCATGCCAGAAATACTAGGACTCGACCTGCGAGCTGTTGTGGCAACGCAAGGGTCAGCCGAAATCACAGCGGGAACAGGAAGCCGTGCAGCTTTTGCGCGGCGATCCACCGATGCGTACTCGCGTCAGCAGGCGGCGGTTTTCGGCAACCTCGCTTTTGAGGGTCATCGCACCGTCAGCTAATGGTGCATTGAAGCGGCCGGCTGCCCTAGATCCCGTCCCAGCTTCCGTATCTCGACGCCGAACTGCGCCCAATCGCCCTGCCGAAGCGCCTGCAAGGCGCGGTTATAGTGCGCCGCTGCGCCCTGCAGGTCAGGGGTCACGTTGCCAGGCGGCACACCTGCCGGCGCCGCGGCAACCACTGCCGGTTGTGGCGCGCCTTTCGTGACGAGCGGTGGACCAGTCTTGCCGCCCGTGAACAGCGCCGCGAGCGTCGATTCGAGATCGTCGCCCATCACGGTGCGGTCGCCATAGGATGCCAGCACACGCTGGAGTTCAGGCAACTGGCCATTCTGCGCGCGGATATACAGCGGCTCGACGTAGAGCAGCGAATCCTCGAGCGGTATGACGAGCAGATTGCCGAGGATTACCTTTGAGCCCATCTGATTCCATAGCGAGTATCGCTGCGAGATCTCGGGGTTCTGGTTGATGCGCGCCTGGATCTGATACGGCCCATAAAACAGCCTATCCTTGGAGAAGGCGAACTCGAACAGATGACCGTAGTCAGCGCCGTCGCAGCGAGCCGCTAGCCACGAGATCATGTTGTCGCGCCCTTGCGGCACCATCGGTAGCATCAGGATGTACTCAGCGTTGGTCTCGCCCGGCAGCCGCATGATCACGTAGTAGGGCTGCATCGGCACGACCTCGTCAGCGTAGTTCTCACGCGGGACGGACCAGAGGTCTTCGCGGTTGTAGAACACCTCGGGGTCGGTCATGTGGTAGGTACGATAGATGTCGGCCTGGATGAGGAAGAAGTCCTCTGGGTACCGGATGTGGACCCGCAGGTCGGCCGGCATCGCGGCGAGCGGCTTGAACATTCCGGGAAAGATACCTTCCCAGGTCCGGATAATCGGATCCTCGGGGTCCGCGACGTAGAAGTCGACGTGGCCGGTATAGGCGTCAACCACGGCCTTGACCGAGTTGCGGATATAATTGATCTGCTGGGCGTTGCGCTGCGAGTAGGGATAGTGGTCGCTGACCGTGTAACAGTCAACGATCCAGACCAGCCTGCCGTTGCGCACCACGATGTAGGGATCGTGATCCTGGTTGAGGAATGGCGCGAGCGTCGCGAGACGCTGGTTGATGTTGCGCCGCAGCAGGATGCTGCTGCCCGGCACGATATCCTCGGTGACAAGCAGGTTGATGTCGCTATAATAGAAACTGAAGAGCAGGCGGCGCCAGAATCCGCTGACGGGTACCCCCTCAATGCCTTTGTAGAAGTCCAGGACATTGTCGTTGCCGCGCGGATAGTCGAATTCGGGTGTGAGCCCTTTGGCGATTGCGTAGACATCACGCTCCTCGCCGAAGTAGATACCCGGCTGAACGATCTTGGTGCCAACTGACGATTGGGGTGGGATGTTCTTGATATACAAGAGCGGCAGGCCTTCCTGGTCCTTGGCGTGGACCGGGCTCATCACGACCCCGTAGCCGTGGGTGAACTTGAGGTGTCGGTTGACCCACGTCTGTGCGTCCGCTGGCAGCAGATCGACGTTGAGTTCGCGCGCCGAGAGCATCACCTGGGTTTCGCTGTTGTCGATCCAGTAGCGGTCGATATCGACGTCCCGGAACTCGTAGTAGAGACGGATTTCCTGCAACTGGCGATATGTGGCGATAAGCGGGCGCGGATCCCACAGCCGGATATTCTTGATGGTAGTGGAGTCCTGTTCGAGCGAGGCCGGCGTCAGCTCGCCTACGCCCTCGAACGGTTTGACGTCGACAGTGTCGAGTCGGTAGGCGTGCCGCGTCATCTCGATGTTGCGCACGAGGTAGGGCTCTTCGACGCGCAATTCGTTGGGCTTCACCCACAGCCGCTCAATGGCGGGTTGAAGCAGGTTCAGGATGATCGACGGACCGAAAACGACGATCGCGGCGGTAACCGGAAGTCGGAACCCACGTTCGCGCACATTAGCAAAGCAAATCGCGGCGGCGATTACCGCAAGCGCAACCAGCAGCCACAGCCCGGGCTTCCACAGGATGTGGTCTACGTACCGCAGGCCGAAGACCACGCCGTTCGTATGCAATGTAAGCGCGTAACGGGCAAGCCAGTAGCTCATGGCGCGTTGGACGAAGAATACCCCGAACAGGACAGAGAGGTGCGCTACACAGGCGGGCGTGATTTGCGGCGGTGATTGCCGAAAATCGATCGCGCCGCGCGCCCAATAAACCGCCGCGGTCGACGCCGCGGTAAGCACAAGTATCAACAGGAAAAGGTCGCGCAGTTCCTCCAGTAACGGTAGCCTGAAAACGTAGAATCCGACGTCCAGCCCGAAGGCCGGCTCTTTCAGTCCAAATCGCAAGCCGTAAAGCGCCTTCAAGTACACGGCCCAGCTCGAGGCTTCGCCCAGCGCCGCAAACAGCCCCAGGATCGCGGCGGCGACCAGCACGAGTATCTTCCACGGTACACGATCACCGAGGGCGCGAATCGCCTCGGGCAGGTTGACCTCGAGCATCTCGTCGGACCGGCCCAGAACGTGGAGTCGTCCACGTTCACGGCTGAGTCCAAGTGCGATCGTCCCGCTGATCCAGATGGCGAGGAAGGTGAGGGCCCAAACTATGGCGAAGATCGCGACTTGGGCGCCGAGCGTGATCATGAACACCTGGCGGTACGCCAGCGCGCTGAACCAAAGCAGGTCGACCACCAGGCTGTCCCCGAGGCTTAGGACAGCGAGTGCAACGATTAAGACTGCCGCGAGACCGAACAGAAGCGTTCTTGGGCGCATCGGATTAACCCTGAATTTCCTTGATTTTAGCGAGCGCGTCAGGTGCTTCATTGCCGTTCAGCATGTCGCGACAACTCTCGAGGCGGAGGCTGATAGCGGCGAGGGCCGTTAGTGACCGTTCATCGGCGGAAAAGGGCAGGATTCTGCGATGCACCGGCACAAGCGGCTGCGATCGCTCGAATGCACGCGATTCCCGCACGCGCCCGCAGAAGTCCCGGTCGCGGGGAAGAACCCAAGCCCAATTTGCCAGATTGCGCCACGCCATGGAGCGCGCCGGCAATCGAATCGTCATACAGCGAGCGATCTGCATGACTATTTTTTGTTGAGCATGCCCTCGAGACGGCTGTGATTCTTCACGCACACGCCGAGGCTGGTGAACGGATCCGGCCAGTCGTTCTTAACGCAATAGGGCAACGCATTCATCTCGTCGTTGCTCATTCCGTGCGACGTGAGATATTTCCTGATGCAGTCGCTGTGCGCCTTGCTGGAGCCCGGGACATCAGCGGCGTCGTCGGCAGCTTCAGCAATTAAGGCGCGGCGAAGCGCGATCCTCACCTGCGGATCGGCACTCTTGCCGAGTGAGCCCGCCACGTTGCTCGACGGACCGCAGGTCCCGACCCCGTCAATGAACGCCTCTTCAAGCTCGCCCACCTTGATCGGGTTCTGGGAGAATCCCGCACTCGCCGCGGTCAGCAGCATGCTGGTCGCGATCAATACCACAGCAATTAGTTTCACCGCACTCGTCCTCCAAGTTGAGATTTGACTCTAAGAGTGTCGGCAGTCCAAACTCTAGCAGGTTGCGGAAAAAGCCTTTTTGGGCCCTTTTCGGCCTAAGCAATCACACGCTTTGATGAGCTGATTCATGCCAACGTTACTGACTAGTCAAGTGTTTCCGGAGTTTTTCCGCAACCTACTAGGGGAGAAGTCAGACTGCCCTAGACCGTTGTCTGTTTGATCATGGTTACCGGCCAGGAAGCCCGGAGTGTCCTTAGCGTTCGGTTCCGTGCACTGCGAGATCCGCGGGGCGCGTCGTCTGTATGATGTCTTTGGCCTTACTCACTTCGGCTGCCGTGCCGTGAGCCAGGAGAATGAACTTGTCGGACTTGAGCGCCGACTCGTATTTAAGGATGCTGTCTTTAGGGATACCGATGCTGTAGAGCCCCGCGCCGACCGCGCTCAACCCGCCCACCACTACCGCGCCTTCGAGCCCAGCGACAATCCACCCAACCAGAGGACCGGCTACCAACACCGGCCCGATTCCCGGAATAGCAAAGAAGCCAGCGCCAAACAGGAGTCCCCACAGCAGTCCCCAGAACGCGCCCCACCCGGCTCCAAGCTTGCCCCAGTACTTCATGCGATCACCGGTATTATAATACCCCGTGACATCCTCTTCGGAGTGATAGTCTTTGCCGACAATTGACAGTTTTTTCATATCAAACCCAGACTTCTGCAGGTTCTTTACGGCCTCTTCTGCTTGAGTGTGGGTATCATAAATGGCTACAACTGAGTTCGTCTTAGACATCACCTAGGCTCCTTTGCTTTCAGATCGATTTCTTTGCCGTTGTTAGTAATGACGAAGGCGATGGCTCTGCGCTCCTGATTTTGATTGTCGGTTCTCACGATCCGTAGTAGGCGCTTGGTCTAAACGCCACGGCAAAAAACAGGGGCGACAGTACACCACTCAGGATCCAGACAAACACTGCCCGCCTGCCTCCTGATTGAAAAACCTACCTGTCTAGAACTTGAGTGTGAGGCCAGGAACGGCTAGAAGCTGGTCAAAATTGCTCACTTTCACAAAAAAATCTTCTGGGGGCTGGGTGTGTTGATCTAACAGGTTGCGGAAAACTCGTTCGATGGGGCAGGTTGACGTGCTGGGGCATCGCTAAGCGCACTGTAGCTTATGATTTCGGGTGTCAGAAACCCTTTTTCCGCGACCTTCTAATCGTGCAGTACGACGCTCAGAAGAGAACTGTGAACTTCCAGTCCGCCGTTGTAGTGGATGAAGCCCAGCTTCCGGAACCGGTTCATGAAAAGGCTCACCCTGGATCGAGTCGTGCCGACCATTTCAGCGAGTGTCTCCTGGCTAATGTTCGCAACCACCTGCTGGTCCCTACCGTCCTTTCCAAAATTGGCCAGCAATAAAAGAAGCCTGGCCAGCCGCTTCTCGCTTGAGTTGAATAGCTGATCGACCAGGTCTTCCTCGACTCGCGCATGGCGCGAAAGAAGGTACGCGATGAACATCTCGGAAAACCGGGGATCGCTACGAAGCGCGCGCATGGTCGCTTCCTTCGGCAGCCGCAGAGCGGAACAATCCGTCATTGCTCTCGCTGTCGCAATGCGCAGTGGCTGTCCGTTCAGACATCCTTCGCCGAGGAAGTCGCCGGGCCCCAACATCGCGACAACTGCCTCCTTCCCTTGGTTGGATGCGACGCTCAGCTTGACTTGACCCTTTTGAATGAGGAAGATCTCGTCAGCCGGCTTCCCTTGCACAAAAATAACCTGCTTCTTTCGATAATCCTTAAATGTTCCCTTTCCCACGATTGAGAGGAGGGTTTTCGTATCGATCGGTGCCTCGTGCACTGCCATATAGAACCTCCTGCCCGGTCAATCTTTTATGGGGCCGAAGCGCTGGATGGAACCGGTGGATTTTGGTTTTGGACCGAAAACGCTTTGACTAGAACTTCCGCTTTTGCCCTCCAAATACGCCGTTTTTGGCAACGTAGCGACTCGATTGTCAATTTGTCTCTCCCGGCGGCGCCAAGAGGGTCGGGAATGCGTTTGGACCAGAACCGAACTGGAATCTTGCAGACCAAGACCGCCCGATCTATATGGGTTGTTGAGATCGGAAACTCGAAACGGAAACTCTGGTCCAAACAATGGGCGTGTCTCTACCGAAAAGAAGGAGATCTGAAATGAAGCGACTTGCGATTGGCGTCTTGTCGGCAACCTTTGTGATCGCCGCGGCGGGTCTCTGTTGGGCCAAGGGGCTTTCGTCGACGGGGCTTGAGGAAGCGTTCGTCGACGCGGTCGGGACGTGCGGTCCATCAAGCAACGTGGCGGGAACATTGGGCAAGAGCTCGGATCCTGCGGTCAGGAGGGCGCTCAGAGACGCGCTGATTATCGAGGCTGCCGATGATGCGGCCGGAATCGCCGGACAGAACAAAGCACATGGCGACTGCATGCAGAAGGAGCTGACCTCGCGCGGCTACAGCCAGGACGAGCTGGGAGTCCTGCCCGATTGCGTGAAGCAGGACTGGCCCGATCCGCTAAGCAGTCTGGGACTGTGCGTGCAAAGCCGTGGCCGGATGATGTCCGGGATGAAGACGAAGTAGCGAACCTGAGTTTGCGTTTGAGAAGCGAGCGCGAACGTCCGAGGAGCGTTCGCTGGCCGTTGCTCCCCGCCGTTGCGCAATCGCGATCGCGGGGAGATGTGCGATTCGCGCTTATTGGCCGGCGCTGTAAGTGCGTTCGAGGAGCCGCCCCGGTTTCCGCGCTCGCGATCAAGGGCTAAACGCTGATGGAATCGAAGCAGAAGACGGGAAAACCCGGAAAACCGGGAAACCCGCCGCAGCGACAGATCCCGCCCAGCTTATGGGTGTTATGGCTGATATTCAGCGGCTGGCTGGTTTGGAACTCGATCTCGCAATGGCGCAAGCCGAGCACCGAAGTGGAGATTCCGTACTCCGCTCTTCTGACCCAGGTCAGGACCGACAACGTATCACAGGTGCAAATCGCCGAGGCGGAGATCACCGGCCAGTTCGTCAAGCCCGTGCTCTGGCCCGAGCCGAAACCGAAAGCCGAAGAGAAGGTGGAACATCCGGCGATTGCACCTAAGCCCAAAGCCGAAGAGAGGCTCGAGCATCCGGCGATTGCGCCTAAGCCCAAAGCTGAAGAGAAGCTGGAGCACCTTGCGGTTTCACCGAAGCAGGCGCCCGTTGCGGCCGCCTCAAATCCGGCACCCAAGGCGGCGGCCCCAAAACCGGCCCCGGCGGCCGCAGAACAGAAGCCGATCGCTTACAGCAAATTTCGCACGGTGTTTCCGGCCACGGTCGGAGATCCCAACCTGATGCCCCTGCTCGAGTCTCACAGGGTCGTAGTGGACGTGGCTAATACAAGCCACTCCTGGCTTGTCGAGATGCTGATCGCCTGGGGTCCGATGCTTCTTCTGATCGGCTTCTTCTGGTGGATGAGCGCCAGCGCCGGGCGTAGTCAAGCGGGGATGTTCGGCTTCGGGCGCATGAAGCTACGCCGTTACACCAGCGATCAGCCCAAGGTCACCTTCGCCGACGTGGCGGGAGCGCAGGAGGCCAAGGCGGAACTCCAGGAAGAGGTGGACTTCCTCAAGCATCCCAAGCGCTACCACGATATCGGCGCGCGCATTCCCAAGGGCGTCCTGCTGGTCGGGCCGCCCGGTACCGGCAAGACGCTGCTGGCGCGGGCGGTCGCGGGCGAGGCTGAAGTGCCGTTCTTCAGCATCAACGCCTCGGAGTTCGTCCAGATGTTCGTCGGAGTCGGCGCCAGTCGCGTTCGAGACCTTTTTCGCCAAGCCAAGGAAGCTGCGCCCGCGATCGTTTTCATCGACGAGCTCGACGCGGTCGGACGCCGCCGCGGCGCCGGCGTGGGAACGGTGAACGACGAGCGCGAACAGACCCTCAACCAGTTGCTGGGCGAGCTGGACGGCTTCGACCCGCGCGCTGAGGTGATCATTCTGGCCGCCACCAACCGGCCCGACGTGCTCGATCCCGCCCTGCTGCGCCCCGGACGCTTCGATCGGCAAGTCGTGGTTGGCCCGCCCAATCGCGAAGGACGTGAAGGAATTTTGCGCATCCATTCGCGCAAATTGCGCCTGGCCTCGGACGTCGATCTCGTCGCGCTGTCGGCTTCGACAATCGGCTTAAGTGGCGCCGACCTGGCAAACCTGTGCAACGAAGCCGCGCTGGTCGCGGCACGCCACCAGCGCGAGCAAGTCACAATGGCGGACTTCGAGGAGGCGAGCGACAAAGTTCGATTGGGCGCCGCGCAAGCGCAACTGGTCGATCCCGCCGAGCGCCGCATCGTCGCCTACCATGAATCGGGCCATGCGGTCGTGGCATGGCTCACCCCCGGCGCCGATCCGGTCCAGAAGGTCACGATCGTTCCGCATGGCCAGGCGCTCGGATTGACCCAGCAGGTCCCGGCCACTGAGCGGCACAATCTGAGCCGCTCGTACCTGATGACGCGGCTGGCCGTGATGCTGGGCGGACGGACCGCCGAGGAGGTCGTGTTTGGCGAGATCACCACCGGCGCCGAGAGCGACCTCGTGCAGGCCACGGGCATAGCGCGCCGGATGGTCGCGCGCTGGGGAATGGGAAACCTCGGGCTCGTTGTCTACCAGACCGATGAGCAGCAGCCTTTCCTCGGCTACGAGCTCGCTCGGGGACACGACTACAGCGAAGCCACCGCAGCCCGGATCGATCGGGAAATCCAGGAAATGCTCGAGCAGGTGCATCAACAGGTCCGGCATTTGCTGACCGATGCGCGCGCTCGGCTCGATGAAGTGGTCGAAACGCTTCTCCAGCATGAGACCGTAAGCCACGACGATCTGCAGCGCATCCTGGGACCGCGCGCGCAGGCCGCGGTGCAACCGATCGAGCCCGGCGCGAGCGCGCATGCGGGGCTGGCGCTCGTCGCCAAAAGAGAATCAGCCCCCGAACCCGCGGCGATAGAGACCCGGTCGCCGGAAGCCAAGCAACGCGGTCCGCTGAGCATACATAGCAAGCCGCCGACGACCTGAGTCATCTATGCGGCCGCGCGGTCCGTCGATGCGAGCAGCACCGCGATAACTCCCGACAGGAACACGCCGTCGAAGGTCCCGGCTCCGCCGATCGCCGCCGCGTGCCCTTTGGTCGCTTCTCTGACCAGGAGCCCGGCTCGCGGCAGAGAACCTGGTCCTCCGTCAGCAGCTCATCGTGTTAGATTCTCGCGGCGTTCCGGTTGTTGGTGTTGGGCTTCTCTATCGGCAAGGGCTATCTTCCTCGGATCATCGACGCCGGCGGAAGCCAACACCCATCATACCCTTACAACGACCGGGGCCAGATGTCTGTGACCCCGGTCCGCGATACGGGAGGTGAGCGGCTCAGATCAAGTAATTATTGACCATTGCATAAATAATAGAAACTCAGGGTGAAAAAAGAGGCGGCAGGTCGGATTCCAGGACGAAGCTGCGCAGGAGCTGGGAGGAGCGCCGGGCCCGGCGGGCGAGTTGGCTGAGGTCGTCGAGCAACTGATCGATGCTGAGCGGACAGCCGTTAGCGAGTTGAGTCTTGAAGTGGTTCCAGACCTGCTCATCGGGGTTGAGCTCGGGCGCGTAGGCGGGAAAGCGCTCGACCATGAGGCGCGGATGGCGGGCCAGGACTTGGCTGACGGCGGGCCCGCGGTGAATTGGGCCGCCGTCCCACAGCAGCATGATGGGTCCGCGCAGTTGGCGCAGCAGCAGGCGCAAAAAGGCGGCGACCTCGAACTGGGTGAGATTGACGAAGTGGAAGTGGCAGTAAAGCCCGAGGCGATGGCGCACGGGACTCACGGTCACCGCGGAGATGGCCGAAATCTTATCGCGCGCGTAGCGGTGGACGAGCATCGGGGTCTGGCCGCACGGCGCCCAGGTGCGGCGCACGCTGGGAACCAAGAGGAAGCCGCTTTCGTCCAGGAACGCCAGATGCGCGCTCAGGCGCCGGGCTTTTTTTTAATCCCGACCCACCGGTAACGCTTCCAATGGGTGATGGCCGCCGCATTGCGCTCCAGCGCCCGCCGTTCAGGCTTCTGATAGCTCCAGCCCAGTTGCGCCAGGATGCGGCTCACCTGCGCCGGGTGATAGCCGACCCTGAACTCGCGCTCGATGAGCGCGGCGATCCGCCGCGTGGTCCAGAGATCGTTGGGGTAGCCGTAACCGCGGGCGCCCAGGGCCAGCAGCCTGGGCAGGCGCTGGCGTTGCCGGGGGGTCAGTCTGGGCGGCCGTCCCGGGGTCGGCCTGGCTTGAAGCCCCGCCTCTCCGCGCCGGCGCCAGGTCTCCCGCCACTGCCAGACCGCGCTCACCGCCGCGCCCACCATCCGTGCCGCCGTCGACAGCGAATGGCCGGCTTGCAACAGCCGCACCGCACGCCGCCGACGCCGCTCCAACTCCGCCGCACTTCCCACTGGCCTCATGAAGCCAGCGTAGCACAACTGAGTATTCCTTTCAATTATTTATGCAACGTTCAATAAGACAACAGAGAGGTCAAAAATGGAATCAGAAGTGATGCCCCAGCACCTCGAACATTATACCGCGATGATTTGGACCTGGTCGGTTGATTTTCTCCCGCGTTTTGTGACCGCAACCTTGATCCTAATCGTCGGATGCCTGGTTGCGGTATGGGTCTCACAGACCATTCGTAGGATTCTGGCGCAAAGCGAAAAGGTCGACATTACAGTTCAACCGGCTATCACTGCGGCAGTGCGCTACGGAATCCTGGCCTTAGAGTGTTTCCGGCTCAGCGCAGACCGTCTCCGCCTCCGAGGCTCACGACGCGTGCGGGCCACGTGCACATCGCGGGCGCCCGCTACCCCCTCATTCCCGCCCGGATTTGGGGTCGGAGCGATCATAGCGGCAGGCCAGGGAGGATACGTCCACGGACTCGTCGCTTGTACTCGATGTATGGCTGGCCGAGTTTCCGCTCGAGGCTCTCCTCCTCGATTATCGTCAGCAGCCACAGACCCGCCCACCACACGGGAACGAGAGCGATGCCGATCTCCGAGCGGAACATCACTGCCCAACCGAAGCACCACAACACCTCTGCAAGATAGATGGGATTCCTGACGATCCCGTAAAATCCTCCGCTCCTCAGGTTCACACCAGCCCCGGGTCCCGTGAATGGCCTGATCTCGAACGCAGGAAGCATGAAAACGGCTCCTACGGCGAAGATCGCGCCCCCGACAACCCAGCTCCAGTCACCCGCCACGAGTCTCGGCTGAGATACCGCGGGGAGGACCAGCACCACCCGCCCCAAGGTGAACATTCCCACAGTTACGAATCCCAGTGATCGAAATCTCGCCAGCCTGGCGCTGCCCACCAAGGCCTCGGCGCCTGCCAATCCGGACATGCTGACCAGCGCCCAAAAAAACGGATCCCCGAAGAGTCTCATGGATGGCTCCCTCTCAATCGCATCCCAGTCTACTCTTGTTCGTACCCGGTTTTGGCCCCGGCCGAAAGGGGGATGGCGCGCGCTGAGCCGGTCCTACGTAAGTCCGGCGAGCGCCGAATGGATCAGGCATGAGCATCAGACTCATGATGCATCTGATTGGTCGGATGAATGCGACGGATCCGCTCCATCTCATCGTGCTCGGCCCGTTTGCGTACCACCTCGGACTCACCCAGAGAAATGACATCCTCAAGACTGGTAGCGTTGTAAATCGCCGCGAACGAGCTGTAGGCCGCGATCAGGCCGGGGTTGGCTTAGGCCAACAGCACCGCGATAACGCCCGACACGAATACGCCGTCGAAAGTGCCGGCTCCTCCGATCGAGGCGACCGGCGCGTGCATCTGCGAGATAATGCCGAGATTGAATATGTCGGCGCCGAGCAGGCATCCCATCGTTCCCGCGACGTAGGCGACGGCAGCGGAACGGCGATAGTCTAACGCGGTGGCCAGCAGGGCCGCTAGAATGCCGGGAACCAGGGTGGGCACCGCAATGCCCACACCTGGCACGACTTGCGAGAAGTGATAGACGAAAGCGCTCACGATAGGCGTCGCGATGAGCGCGGGAATCGCTCCGCCGACGCGGAGTAGCAGGTAGATGGACAGCAGGCCCGGTATCAGAGCGCCGCCGACGTTGACTGCGATCACTGTCCTTCCGACCTGTACTACATGCGGTACGATGTAGGCTATTCCGTTGATGACCAGTTCCTGGTCGTGAACCAATTGCTCTGCCGGGATTGAAGCGACCGGGATGTTGATGTAGCTGCCCAGGATCGTCAGCAGCAACAGACTGACGATGGCTCGATGTGACATCCCGAGCTTTGAGTAGGCAACCTCGATAATTTCCAGCTCGACCAGCGCGAACAGGAACAGTGCGGCCAGTCCGAAAACGCCGAGGTATCGAAGAGCTATCGGCGGATACATCGACTGTTCCTCTCAGTACCCGTTGGCGTACTGGTGGACGTTCGATCCGCGGTTGGCGTGGCAAGCGTCATTCCGACCGGGCAACCTGTTAGGACGCCCGTCCTGCCCCGGCATGAGTTGCGGACGCGGCCCCAGTATGCGGTTCAACTGCTCGGCGGCGACTGTTTCCTCGCGCAGCAGCGCCTCGACGAGGCGATCCAGCTTCTCCCGGTTGTCGGTCAAGCGGCGGCGGACCTCCTCGTGCGCTTCTTCGATTAACTGCAGGACTTCCTGATCGATGCGCGCGGCAGTCGCCTCGCTATAGTCACGCCCCTGGGACATCTCATACCCGAGGAAAGGGTGCTGCTCATCCCCTTTGAACGCCACCAAGCCCAGTTTCCCCATTCCCCACCGGGTTACCATCCGGCGCGCAACAGCGCTGGATCGAGCACGTCCGGCCGGTTCGTCGCCGCCAGGATGATGACCTCGAACCGCTGATCGAAACCGTCGAGTTCCCCCAATAGCTGATTCAGCGTCTGCTCGCGCTCGTCGTTCACCGTTCCCACACCCGCACCACGCCGCCGTCCCACGGCGTCGAGCTCGTCGATGAAGACGATGGCCGGAGCAGCTTCCTTGGCTTGGCGAAAGAGGTCGCGCACGCGGCTCGCTCCGACCCCAACGAACATCTCGACGAACTCGGAGGCGTTGAGGCTGAAGAACGGCACTCCGGCTTCACCGGCTACCGCCCTCGCCAGGAGCGTCTTGCCGGTTCCCGGCGGGCCGACGAGCAGCACGCCTTTCGGAATGCGCGCTCCCAGGTCATGGTACTTCTTCGGTTGCTTGAGGAAATCCACCTCCTCCTGCAACTCCATTTTTGCCTCTATCGCCGCGGGAAAGGCCGTCTGGAACGTAGTGAACAGAGGGGAAGGCGCTGCGGGCTGCCCGGGCTTGGCTGAAGGAGACGGGTGAGACTCAGGCTTCGACGCAGTCGCCGGCTTCGGCTCGGGCCACAGAAAAGGCCTCGCGAAGGCACCCGTAATGGATGCGCCTGCGATGCGGACGCTGGAGATGTTGTCGGCACGCACCTCAGCCAGGAATGTCGAGTACGGAATGCTGACCTCGGGATGGGAGCGCGGCCAGAAGACTACCAGGTCCCAGATCAAAAACGCGGGTAAGATCAGCCACCAGAACCAAGGTTTCTGCTGGATCTGCCGCCGCTGTCCTGGCGTTCCTTCGTTAGGTCTCTTCGGTTGCGCCGCCATCCGCCTCAATTCCTTCGCCGCCGAGTGACGACGGGTCTCGTAATCATATAATCATACCGGCCAGGTCCTTTGGAGCGGGAAGTCCGCCGCGACCTGGAACGTTCGCTCCGGGCGCTGGCTCGGAGCTAGCCGCGCAGGCCTCGTGCCGGGACGGAACGGCCGGCCGCGAACCGGCGCATCCGCCCGAAGACTCCGAAGAGCCCGGCTACTTCTTCCGCATCGCGCCTTTGAGACGCGCGTAGTTGCTGATGCACGAACCAAGACTGGTGAAAGGGTAGGGCCAGTCATGCTTGACGCAGTAAGGCAGCACGGTAATGTCGTCCTCCGTGTAGCCGCGGCCGGAGAGTTCCTTCCTCAGGCAGTCGCCGTGCAGTTTGCCACAGGTACTTGTTGAGGAGATCGCGCTCAAGATCGCGATTTCAGCCACCAACGTTGGGACGAAATAACAGACGAGACTCACTCAGCAACAACTCGAAGCCCATCTGTGGGGCGTGGCGGACATCCTACCTGGCAAGACCGCCGGGCAGGATTACAAGAACTATATCCTGTCGCCGATGTTCTATAAGCGGCACTACGACATTGTTCGCAGGTATCTACACGGCCCAACTCTTCGAACGGGAACTGCGGCCCAAATCGTAGGCAACGGATCTCATTCGCCCTTGGCGAAACAGACCGCCTCGACATTGTGTCCGTCTGGGTCCAGGACGAAAGCGCCGTAGTAGTCCGGACTGTACATCGGTCGCGGGCCCGGAGGACCGTTGTCCCGCCCGCCGGCCTTCAATGCCGCATCGTGAAAGCGGCGCACGGTCGCGCGGTCCGGGCTCAGAATCGCGACATGGGCATAGCCGCGCGGGCCATCGTTGCGGCCGATCCAGATTCGCTCGCGATCGGGCCCGGCGAAGCCCGCGTATTGCTCCTTGTCATTGGTGAACACGAGGTTGTAGCCGAGTGGCGCGAGCGCCTGCTCATAGAAAACGCGGCTACACGGAAAATCCGAAACTCTGAGGCTGATGTGATCGATCATTGTACCCTCCAGTCTAGCAGGTTGCGGAAAAACTCCGGAAACACTTGACTAGTCAGTAACGTTGGCATGAATCAGCTCATCAAAGCGTGTGATTGCTTAGGCCGAAAAGGGCCCAAAAAGGCTTTTTCCGCAACCTGCTAGCCCCGTCTGTCGCGTGGGGACCGACGCCGCCATGACTGTCCGGTCGGCGCCCCAAGCAACGACGACACGTTGGGGCGCTGAGCTAAGGAAACGCGCAGCGGCGAGCCATTATATGTAGGACTCGAAGGGTTGCGCCAAGCTGCCGATCATCGCAAGGTAAGGCTACGTGTCAACGCCGACTAGCTGCCTTGATTCCGGCAGGTAACGCCGTAAAATACCTGCGCTGCGCCAGTCGCGAGACATCGACCAGTCCGATCATCACCGGAACCTCGATCAAAGGCCCGATTACCGCTGCGAATGCGGCCCCGCTGTCGATCCCGAATGTCGCGACCGCGACTGCGATTGCCAGCTCGAAATTGTTCGAGGCCGCCGTGAAGGACAATGTCGCCGTCTGCGGGTAGGTGGCGCCAACGCGCTTGCTCAGCACGAACGACAGCGCGAACATGATCGTGAAATAGAGCAGCAGCGGAATCGCGATGCGGGCAACGTCGAGCGGCAGCTGCACGATTCTCGCGCCCTTGATGGAAAACATCACAATGATCGTGAAGAGAAGAAACACCAGCGTGAGCGGGCTTATCTTCGGAACGAAACGCTCGCGATACCAGGCTTTGCCCTTGCGTCGGGTGAGAGTTTTCCAGGTGGCCAGACCCGCGATGAACGGGATGCCGAGATAGATACCGACGCTTTCCGCGATCTTGCCGATCGTCACATCAACGATAGCGCCGCCCAACCCAAGCCATCGGGGCACGACCGTCACGAATACGAACGCATAAAACGAAAAGAAGAGCACCTGAAAGATCGAGTTGAACGCAACCAGGCCGGCACAATAGTCCGTGTCGCCGCCGGCGAGATCGTTCCAGACGATCACCATCGCGATACATCGCGCGAGGCCGATGATTATGAGGCCGGTCATATACTCCGGACGATCGCGAAGGAAAATCACCGCGAGCGCGAACATCAGGATTGGACCGATTATCCAGTTCTGAACCAGCGAGAGGCCGAGGATTTTCCAGTCCCGAAAGACGTCGCCCAACTCGTCATAGTTAACCTTGGCCAGCGGCGGATACATCATCAGGATCAGGCCAATCGCGATTGGTAGCGAGGTAGTGCCGACACTCAGCCGATCGAAAACGATCCGCACGCCCGGCGCCGCCGCCCCCAGCGCAACCCCGGCCGCCATCGCCAGGAAAATCCATAGCGTCAGGTAGCGGTCGAGAAAGGAGAGCCGGCGAAGGACCGGCGTCTGTGCCATGGTCATCGTTGCACTCATTGCGCACTCCTGCGTGTGCCGAGGGAGGCGTGGAATGTAGCTACTGTTCGCGCCCTTCGGGAAGCTTGATTTTCCCGATTTCTCTCACTCGCTGTCCCAGAGCGAAACCGTCGAGTGCCTCGATTCTCAGGCTCGTGAAAATCTTGATTCGATTCTCGAGTTCCCGGTAGGTGCGAAAGAAGAAGCGGCGCGTCGCTTCTTCGCTGCCTTGAAACGCCGCGGGGTCGGAGACACCCCAATGCGCTGTTATCGGTTGGCCTGGCCATACCGGGCACGGCTCAGCTGCGGCCCGGTCGCAAACCGTGAATACGAAATCGAGCGGCGGACTGTCCGGACGGGCAAACTCGTCCCAGCCCTTGCTGCGCAAGTTTGAGGTGTCGTAGTTCAGCTCGCGGAGAAGCTCGAGCGCCATCGGGTGGACAGCGCCCTTGGGATGGCTTCCGGCGCTGAAAGCTTTGAACTTTCCCTTTCCCCACCGTGCGATCGCGCATTCGGCCATGATGCTGCGCGCGGAATTGCCCGTGCATAGAAACAGGACATTGTATTCCCTATTGGCCACAGCGCGATCCTCCGGCGAGGTTGCGATTCACGCTTGCGCTTTCGATGCGCTGCAACAGGTGCGTGCCGAAGAGGGTGCCGGCGCGCAGCACGAATCGGAGGCGTTGGGTTTGGCTGCAACTGGACGCGGGGCGCGGTCGTTGCCATACATTGTGTTCTCACCGAACGTGTGAAACGTCTCCCACGAGATGCCGCTCGGATCGGATACCCAGCCTTTATTGCCGCGCGCGTAGCAGCACGCGGCGTTCTCCTGCTTGACGACCGATTGCCCGGCGGCGTCGAGCCGTCCCGCGATAGTCGCCAGATCTTCGTCCGATTCGACCTGCAGCCCCAGGTGATCGAGGCCTGGCGCGCTCGATCCCGAAGTGATCGCAAAATTAACGCGTGGATCGTCGCGCATCCATTTCGCATACTTGGGCTTGAGTACCGCGGGATCGGCGCCGAACAGCGTCGAATAAAAGCGCACCGAGGAATCAAGGTCATCGACGCGGACGTGAACGTGAAATCGTTTCATACGGATACCCTCCGATTATTCTTTGGGACGGCCGTTTGCTGAGGCGTGCGTTCGGATCGGCAGCCTGGCGCGGCGGCGGGACTGCATAGCTCCGCCCGCCCGCCGCAACAGTTCTCGGTCAGGTACGCGAGCAGATCGTTCATCGCCCTGAAATTGGCGTTGTAGATGATCGACCGGCTCTCGCGCCGCGAGCTTACCAAACCCGCAAACCTGAGTTGGTTCAAGTGAAATGACAACGTGGGCGAAGGCTGACCCAAGCGCGTGCCGATCTCACCGGCTGGCAGCCCTTCGGGACCCCTCTGCACCAGCAGACGAAAGATGTCGAGCCGAGTCTCTTGCGCCAGCGCACCCAGCGCCGCGATTGCTGTTGACTTCTTCATAGTTTTATATTTATAGAAATCTTTGAGAATGAAGTCAAGCTGCCTGCTGGAGATTGGCTCCGCTACGGGGCCGAGGAGACATGCGGCAACGTCCTGCGCAAGGCTGACTTCCGGCAGCAACATGGTCTCGAGTCCTTCAGCGAACGCCAGAAGAAGGTCCTGAACCGGTATCTCGACGGCTGGCAAGGATATCTCACCGCCAAGAAGTGGGCCGCCCCGGCCAATTGCTCGATTCCGTCGGCGCAACGCGACATCAACGATCTGCTCGCGCGCGGCGTGCTGAAGCGCAATCCTGGCGGAAGCAAAAATACCAGCTACGACGTTGCGTCCTGAGAATCGAGACGCTGAGCTGTGCCTGAGTGGGGGAGTTGCCAGGGGGAAGAACTCCCCCACGCCGCTCCGTATAAATCAAGATGCTCCGCGTGTCTCGAATTCGAGGAAATACTGGTAGGGCAGGAAGTGGTGCTCGCGCACCAGGCGGTAGCCGGCGGCGCGAAACTCGCCGATCATCTCCTCGCGCGAGATCTTATCGGCGGGCGGCGGGCCTACCGGGAGCGTCTTCTTCTTTAAGTCGACGGCCACCACCCGCCCGCCGGGCTTCAAAGCGCCGGCAAGCCTGCGCAAATAGGCGACGCGGTTTTCCAAGTGATGAAGCGTGTCGCAGAAGAACACGACGTCCACGGAGCGCGGCGCAAGTCCAGGGTCGTCGGGCTTGACTAGCCGCGCTTCGTAGTTCTTTGCCCCAAGCTTCGTCGCGTCGGCCTTCATGTAGGCCACCATCGCGGGTTCGACGTCGAGTCCAATCGCCTCTCCGGAGGGAGCGACCGCGGCTGCGAAGCGACGGGTGAAATAGCCGGTTCCCGCGCCGATATCGACCACCGTCTGTCCGGGCTTCAAGTCGAGCACACGCACTACCTCGCCGGGCTTCTGCCACTTGGCGCGCTCGGGCGACTCAAAAACGCGCGCCCAGTGCGAGATGTCATGAAACCCGTGATGGGCGCTTTCTACGTGCTCCTGCGCCTTTGCGGCCTGTGATATTGAGAGCGCAAGCACGAGCGCGGAGGCGGCAGCGCAGGTTTTCCAGGATGCAGATTTCATTCGGCCTGAGCATCCAAATCGCGCTCGGCGGCGGGCCGGACGAGAACCCCGTGCGTCACTCCGATGCTTTCCTGCGATGGCGCTCGGCAAGCTTGCGGCGCTTGTCCGCCCAATACGCGCGGTCGACACTGAGCGGCTCGCCCGAACCCAAGCCATCGAGCAACAGCGCCTCCAGCCTCTCTTCGGCACGGCGCTTTTGGTCCTCGCGGATCAGCGCGGGGCGCGCTTCGAATCGGCGGCGCGGGTGCGGGCGCGAGCGAGTTGGATCGCACGTTGCGCGTCGGCATAGTCGGCGTCGTAGTAGCTCTTGGCGCCGATGATGTGCTCGGCGGAGGCGAGCTCCTCGGCGACTGCGGCGCGATCCAGCCGATCCGGCATCTGGACATCGTCGGCAAGGATCGTCATCGCGCCGCCTTTTACCGTCGCAAGGCCGCCGGTCACGACGTAGTCGTCGCGCCGGTCGCTCGAAATCCTTACCGACAGCAGGCTGGGGATGAGCGAGGTGATGAAGTCGATATGCTCGGCGAGCACGCCGAACTCGCCAATCGGCGAGATCGCCACCACCTCCTCAACCGGGCCGTCAAAGACCGCGCCGGTCGGAGTGATCAGCCGAAAAGGGAAGTTGCCGGCCATCGCGACCAACCCGCCCTAGCACGCTGCGGAAGAAAGTTGGAACGGCACTAGCGCGCCTCGCCGCGCGCCAGGCGTTCGGCCTTGGCCCGCGCGTCGTCGATCGTGCCGACCATGTAAAAGGCCTGCTCGGGCAGGTCGTCGCACTTACCGTCGAGGATTTCCTTGAAGCCGCGCACCGTTTCCTGTCGCGCAAGATAGCAGCCCGGCAGGTTGGTGAAGTTCTCGGCGACGAACATCGGCTGCGAGAGGAAACGCTCGACCCGCCGCGCGCGCGCCACCACCAGCCGGTCGTCCGCCGAAAGCTCGTCCATCCCGAGGATGGCGATGATGTCCTGGAGGTCCTTGTAACGCTGGAGGATCGCCTGCACCTGGCGCGCGACCGTGTAATGCTCTTCGCCGACCACATTCGGGTCGAGGATCCGCGAGCTCGATACCAGCGGATCGAAGGCCGGAAAGATGCCTTTTTCGAAGATCTTGCGGTCGAGCGCGGCTACCGCGTCGAGATGCGAGAAGGTGGTCGCCGGGGCGGGATCGGTGTAGTCGTCGGCGGGGACGAAGATCGCCTGCACCGAGGTGATCGCTCCCTTCTTGGTGGTGGTGATTCGCTCCTGCAGCTCGCCGAGGTCGGTGCCCAGGGTGGGCTGGTAGCCGACCGCGCTCGGCATCCGGCCCAGCAGCGCCGAGACCTCCGAGTTGGCCTGCACGAAGCGGAAGATGTTGTCGATGAAGAGCAGAACGTCCTTTCCCTCCTGGTCGCGGAAGTACTCCGCCACCGTGACGCCGGTCAGCCCGACGCGGGCGCGCGCGCCCGGCGGCTCGTTCATCTGACCGTACACCAGCGCAGTCTTGGCGAGCACGCCCGACTCCTTGAGCTCCCGGTAGAGGTCGTTGCCCTCGCGCGAGCGCTCGCCGACTCCGGCGAAGATCGAGACGCCGCCGTGCTGCTTGGCGACATTGTGGATCATTTCCATGATCGTAACGGTCTTGCCGACGCCGGCGCCGCCGAACAGCCCGATCTTGCCGCCGCGCGCAAACGGGCAGACCAGGTCGATGACCTTCATGCCGGTCTCCAGGATTTCGACCTCGGTCGCCTGCTCGTCAAAGGCCGGCGCCTCGCGATGGATCGGCATGGTCTTGTCGGAGGCGATCGGACCGGCCTCATCGACCGGCTCGCCGATTACGTTCATCAGCCGCCCGAGCGTTGCCGCGCCGACCGGAACCGTGATCGGCCCGCCGGTGTCGCTCACTTCCATGCCGCGCACCAGGCCCTCGGTCGAGTCCATCGCGATACATCGCACGGTCTTCTCGCCGAGATGCTGCGCCACTTCGAGCACCAGGTTGCCGGGCTTGTCGCCCAGCGCCGGGTTGGTGACCCGCAGCGCGCTCAGAATCGCCGGCAGGCTGGAGTTTCGAAACTCAACGTCGATAACGTTGCCCAGCACCTGGCTGATCTTACCGCTACCATTACCACTCATCTTCGCTGACTCCTCGGCGCAATTCGCTCACGCCTGGCCGCGCAGCGCCTCGGCCCCGCCCACGATATCCATCAGTTCCCTGGTGATGGTGGCTTGGCGTGCGCGGTTCATCTCGAGCGTGAGCCGCTGGATCATTTCGCTCGCGTTGTTGGTCGCGCTGTCCATCGCGGTCATCCGCGCGCCCTGCTCGCTGGCCTCGGCCTGGAGCAGCGCGTGCAGCACCGACGATTCAAGGTAAGTCTTGAGCACCACCGGGAGCAGCTCGGCGCGGCTCGGCTCCACCAGGTACTCAGGCGGCTGCGCGCCCTTCTCGGCCTTCAGTTCGACCGGCAGGATACGCAGGAAGGTCGGGCGCTGTGAGAGCACCGAGCGGAAATGACTGTACACGATCGCCGCCTGGCTGATCTCGCCGGCCCTGAATTCAGACAGCATCCGCGCCGCCAGTTCCCGCGCCAAGCCGACCGTAGCCAGGCGCGGCGCGTTGTTGATGCGCTCGCCGATGGTGGCCTGGCGCGTGCGCCTGAAATGATCGGCCGCCTTGCGCCCGATCGCGAAGCGGCGCACCTCCAGTCCCTCGCCGCGCAGCCGGCGCGCCTCCTCCTCCGCGTGGCGAATCAGGTTGCCGTTGTAACCGCCGCAAAGCCCGCGGTCCGAAGCCACCACCAGCAACAGTGCAGCCGGCTTGGCGTTTTCGGCGGGAGCCAGCGCCGCCGGGTCGGTCGACAGAATCGAGGAGGCGATCGCGCTCAGGCTCTCGTAATACGGGGCGGCGTTGGCGAGCGCCTCCTGGGCGCGCCGCAGGCGCGCCGCCGAGACCAGCTTCATCGCGCGCGTGGTCTGCTGCGTCGACTTGACCGAGGCGATTCGCCGCCGGATGGCCTTGAGAGTTGGCATCGCTGGCGCCTACGGCCTAGGCGGCGGACCCGGCGTCTGCCGGCTGATGCTGGGCGGTGAATTCGTCGCGGAAAAGGTCGAGCGCCGCCTTGAGCTTCGCGCGCAGCTCGTCGGTCAGCTCGCGCTTGGTGCGGATCTCGGCCAGCAGCCCGGATTCTTTCGCCTCGAAGTGGGCGTACAGCTCGCGCTCGAAGGCCCCGATCTGTCCGACTTCGAGCTTGTCGAGGTAGCCTTCGTTGCCGGAGAAGATGGCCAGCACCTCTTTTTCGATCGGAAGCGGCTCGAACTGTCCCTGCTTGAGCAGTTCGGTAAGCCGGTCGCCGCGACGGAGCAGGCGCTGGCTGGAGGCGTCGAGGTCGGAACCGAACTGCGCGAAGGCCGCCATCTCGCGGTACTGCGCGAGATCGCTCTTGAGCGTGCCGCCGACCTGCTTCATCGCGCGGATCGCGGCGGACAACCCGACCCGCGAAACCGAAAGGCCCACGTTCACCGCGGGCCGAATGCCCGCGTTGAAGAGATCGAAGTCGAGCACGATCTGGCCGTCGGTGATCGAGATCACATTGGTCGGGATATAGGCCGAGACGTCGCCGGCCTGGGTCTCGATAATCGGCAACGCGGTCAGCGAGCCGCCGCCGAACTCGTCCGACATCTTGGCCGCGCGCTCGAGCAGCCGCGAATGCAGGTAGAAAACGTCGCCCGGAAACGCCTCGCGTCCCGGCGGACGGCGCAGCAGCAGCGAGAGCTGGCGATAGGCCTGCGCGTGCTTGGTCAGGTCGTCGTAGATCAGCAAGGCGTGCTTGCCGTTGTCGCGGTAGTACTCGCCCATCGTGCATCCGCAGTAGGGCGCGATAAACTGCAGCGGCGCCGCCTCCGAGGCGGTGGCCACCACTACCGTGGTGAACTCCATCGCTCCCTGGCGCGAGAGCTTTTCCACCACCTGCGCGACGGTCGAGCGCTTCTGCCCGATCACAACGTAAAAGCAATGCACGTCCTGGCCGCGCTGGTTGATGATCGTGTCGAGCGCAATCGCGGTCTTGCCCACGCCGCGGTCGCCGATGATCAACTCGCGCTGGCCGCGGCCGATGCAGAGCATCGAGTCGATGGTCTTGATGCCGGTTTGCAGCGGCTCCTTGACCGGCTGGCGCTTGATGATGCCGGGAGCCTTGATCTCGATGCGCCGCCGCTCGGCGGACTTGATCGGCCCCTTGCCGTCGATCGGCTGGCCGAGCACGTTGACCACGCGGCCCAGCAGCCCGTCGCCCACCGGCACCTCGGCGATTCGCCCGGTGCGCTTGACTTCGTCGCCTTCCCCGATCGCCTGCGGGTCGCCGAACAGCGCGGCGCCGACGTTGTCCTCCTCAAGGTTGAGCACGACCCCATAGATCTGATGGGGAAATTCGAGCAGCTCGCCGGCGGCGGCGTTCTGCAGGCCATAGATCCGGGCGATGCCGTCGCCGCAACTGAGCACGCGCCCGGTCTCGCGCACCTCGATGCTGCCCTCGAAGCCCTTGATCTCGTTCTTAAGGATCTCGCTAATTTCAGATGGTCTGATTTCCGCCATATCGATCCTGGCGTGCGGGTGCTACCCGCCCAGCCGCCGTTGCGCCTCCTGCAGCCGCGTCGCCAGGCTGCCGTCGTATGTTCTGCCTTCGAGCTCCGCCACGATGCCGCCCAGCAGCTCGGGATCGACCTTTACGGTCGCGATGATCTTCTTGCGCGCAATCGCACCGAGCTTCTCGCTCACCCGGGCCACTTCGGCATCGGTCGGCTTGCGCGCAAAGGTCAGGGTGGCGCGGGCGCGGCCCAAAGTTTCGTCTACCAACGCCCGATAGGCCTCGGCAATCGCCTCCAGCGCTGCAATTCTCCCGTGGCGGGCAACCACTACGGCGAAAGAACGCATCGGAAAACTCAGCTCCAGGCGCTCCGCGATTTTCGCCATCGCCTCGATCCGGGCCGTCTCGGGAAGCTCGGGCGAGGCCAGGCGCACGGCCAGTTCCGGCGCACCCACCATAATCGCCAGCCGCACGAGCTGCGCTCCCCAGGCCTCCATCTGGGTCTGATCGGGAGCCAGTTCGAGCAGCGCGCGGGCATAGCGCTTGGCCACACGCGAACCTTTCACGGCGCGGCCTCCTGGCTGAGCCGGTCTACGAAGCTTTCCAGCAGACGCCCCTGGTCGGCGGGTGCAAAGTCGCGGCTGATAAGCTCGCGGGCCATCGCGGTGGCCGCCGCGGCGAGTCCAAGCCTGAGCCGCCGCTGGGCCTCCTCTGCGATCGCCGCGGCTGTCAGCTCGGCATCGCGCCCGATGCGCTCGGCGCCGCCCCGCGCGATCTCGCGGATGCGGCGGACCTGATAGGCGGTCTCATCGTTGAACTCGCGCTCCATCCGGGCCTTCTCCTCGGCGAGCCCGGCCAGGCGGGCCGCCGCCTGGTTGGCGCGCTCCAGGGCCTCGCGATGGGCGTCGTCCGCTCGCTTTAGCGTCGCGCGAATTCCGCTTGCGCGGTCGGCGAAAAATTTGCGCGCCAGCGGCGCTGCGAAGTAGACCAGAACGAACGCGAACAAGCCGAAGTTGATCGCGAAAAACAGCAGCGACAGCCAGGAGCCGCCGCCCTCGCCGCCTTCGGCCGCCAGCGCCGGCATTGGCAACAGCGCGACGGCTGAAAGCGCCGCCGCAGCCGCCGAGGTGCGCCGGATTGAGTGCGGGGCCCTCATTGGTTCTTCGCGCTCGCCTTAAGCGGGCGGCCCAGCACCCGCTCGGCCAGATCGTCCGCCAGGGCGCGCGCAAATGCGTCGAGCCGGCTCTCGGCGGACGCGACCTCGCGCTCGATTGCTTCCCGCGCCCGCTCCATCGAGGCGCGGGCCTCGGTCTTTGCCTGTTCGATCATGTGCGCGGCTTCTTCCTCGGCCTGTCGGCGCTCGGCGTCGCGCCTGGCCAGCGCCTCGCGCCGCAGCGCGGCCAGTTCGCGTTCTCGCTGTGCGTCGGCTTCCTTCCCCTCTTCAATCAGATGCTCGGTGCGCTGGCCAAACTCCCTGAGTCGCCGTTCGCGCTCACCGAGCAGCTTGAGGAAAGGATCGAAAAAAAGCCGCCTGAATATAAACCAGAAAGCCAAAAAGGAAACAATCAGCGCACCGAAAGTTCCCCAGTTGGGCGGGAGGTGCATTCTACCGCGCCTCCCTTGGAGGAGCGATGACGGGTCGGATGGTCAGCATCTGCGCGGAGCTTGGACGAAGAGCAGCCCGATTGAAGTTCCCACCGGGTCTTAAGCCTGCTTGTGGCCTCCAGCCTGGACCAGCCGCTGCTCCTCCTTGGGGAAAACCGTCACTTTGCTCTCGCGGCTCGTCTCGACCTGCATCGCGCAGTGCCCCTCGAACAGCGCCCCCTCGTGGATCACCAGCGTCGGCGAGGTCAGATTTCCCAGCACCTTGGCCGAGGGTCGAATCTCGATGCGCTGGGTGGCAATGATATCGCCGCTCACCTTGCCCGCGACTATCACCGAGGAGGCCTTGATCTGGGCGGTCAGCACGGCGCTTTCGCCGATCACGATGGTGTCTTTGGCATTGACCTCGCCCTCGACCTGGCCGTCGATTCGGGCCGGACCGTCGAAGGAGAGCTTGCCGGCGACTTTCGAGCCCTTGTCGAGGTAGGCTCGTCCTTCGCCCTGGAGCGGGGCATTGGCGGCTGCGGGCCGCGCGATTTCGCCGGTCGGCGCCGCCAGAGGTGCGGTCTTTTCAAGCTGCGGCTTAAGTGTCTCGCCGGGGCGCACATTCTTCTCCGCTTCTTTGCCAAAAAGCGCCATGGACCGATCACTCCTTGGAGAGCCCGCCCAAGGTTGGCGGGCTACAGTCATACAAGCCTAGGTTCGCTATTAGCCCATCGAGTCTGCGGAGTCAATTTTCCCGCCGGCGGGCCCGCCGTCGGGTTTGCTCCGGCCGTCTGACCAAGGCCCCATTTCGCGTGCATCTTGCAGCAATTCCAAGCGAAGTTGCAAGTGCAACTGTCGCGCTTCGCTCGGGCATCGAAGACCTCAGCCCGCGTAGATGGCCATCATCTTCGAGAGCAAGTCGAGCGCCTCGGCGCGGGGCCGCTGGAAGGAGTTGCGACCGACGATTGAGCCGAACCCGCCGCCATGATGAACCGCGCGCACTTCTTCGAGCAGGGCCGCGTCGTCTTGCTTCGCACCCCCCGAGAAAATCACGATCCGGCGCCCGTCGAAGCAGCTCTGCACCACGTGGCGGATGCGCTCGGAAAGCGGCTCGAGCGGCACCCGCGCCGCCTCGTAGGCCTTCTTGGCCTCGGGCAGCTCGATATGCGCGCTGGGAATTTTCACTTTGACGACGTGAGCGCCCATTTGCGCTGCGATCTGCGCCGCGTAGGCGGCCACGTCGAGCGCAGTCTCGCCCGCCTTGGAGAGCCCCGAGCCGCGCGGATAAGACCACACCACCACCGCCAGTCCGTGGGCTTTGGCTTCTTCGGCGACTTCGCTCAGCTCCTCGTACATCGAGCGGCGCAGCGCCGAGCCCGGATAGATCGTGAACCCGATCGCGACGCATCCCAGGCGCAGCGCGTCGCCCACGCTGGCGGTCACCGCCGGAGCGGGGTCCTTCTCATCCAGCAGCACGTCGTGATTGTTGAGCTTCAGGATCAGGGGAACGTCGCCGGCGAAGTCGGCGGCGCCGGCTTCGATGAATCCGAGCGGAGCCGCGTAGGCGTTGCATCCCGCCTCGATCGCGAGCTGGAAATGGTACAACGGACTGTAGGCGGGCGGATTGATCGCGAAGCTGCGCGCCGGCCCGTGCTCGAAGCCCTGGTCAACCGGCAGGATCACCATCTTGCCGGTGCCGCCGAGTCTGCCGTGGCTGAGCATCCGGGCCAGGTTGGTGCGCACGCCCGGATTTTCGGCGCCGTACCACGAAAGAATTTCCTTCACTCGTTTGGTCATAGCCGACGAACTCCTGTTATAGCATTGCCGCTTATAGCATGGCCGCGGCGAGAAGCGATGCGCCTACCGGGGCCGCGGCGGGATTAAGCGAGACACGCACGTCGATCGACGAGAGCAGCGGGGCCATGTTGCCCTTGTCGTTGAACGCGCAGATAAAGCGGCCGTCCGATAGCGCGTTCACGACCTTGGGCGCGATTCCGCCGCCCATCGCGCCGCGCAGGAACCGGTAGATATTGAACAGCCCCGGACCCGAGAGCGCGCGCTCGAAGCTCACGTGGCCGAACTCACCATCCACCACGCGATACAAGGCCACATGGGTCTTTGTCCCGCCGACATCTCCGGCCACGATCACGCCGCCCATCGCGCTTTCTCAACGCGGGTGGACGATATCTTGCAGGATCAGCGAACGCAAAACGGAGCGGCGGAAAACGCCGGCCACCGCGCGGGTAAAGGCAACCGACAGCACCTGGCCCGGCTCGTCGTAGATGCTGGTGTCGTCGTCGGGGCCGCCGGAAAAGATGCTCTGCGGCGGATCGTCGTAAGTCGCCGCCGTCGGTTCGTTCCAGAACGGAGTATGGAAAGGCGGCTTGTAGATCGCCACGTCAACCGCGAAGTCCGCGGCGGTCGTCCAGATCGGGCCATAGCGCCCGTCGGCGCCGCGCTGTCTCTTGACCCAGCCCTGCGTCACCTTCGCCACCAGCACGTAGTCGGCATTGCTCGCCCTGCCCAGCGCGGCATCGAGCGATTGATCCGAAACCACGGCGCTCAGCCCGGCCTCATTGGCCGCAGCGGCGAAGGCCTTTTGCACGACCGGCCCCAGCGGCGAGGCATATAGGCGCTGGACGATTTGACGGTCGCGGCCCATCACGACCCCGATCGCAACGTTGCCGGCGGGGTCGGGCTGATGGTCGGCGGCGGTGGCATCCTGGAACTCGCGCGCGTCAACGGCGGGGAGGACCAGCAACCGGCGCGGCGGATAGCTGTTCTGATATCCCTTTACCTGGCGCGGGTAGTACTCGAGGGTCTGGACCGAGGTCGGAGGAAGCTTTTCGGCCTGCTCGAACAGCAGACTGCATCCGGCAAGCCCGATCGCGAACGCGATCGCAAGCGCGCCGCAGCCGGCAACCAGAATAGGTCTCCTCACTGGACTCAGCCTTTGGCGGCCGCCCGCGCGCGATCGCGGAACAGAAACAGCGTGCCGCCCACCTCGATTCGGTCGCCGCTCTTGAGCGCGAGGCGTCCGTTGACCGGCTGGCGATTCACCAGCACCTGGCCGCCGCCGGTCGCGCTGACGAAAAAGTCGCGGCCGTCGCGCCGGATGATCGCGTGTTGGGGCAGCACGGCGGGATCGCCGAACAGCCCGACGTCGCTCTCCTCGGCGCGGCCGATAATCGTCACCGGCTTCACGATCGGGTATTCGCGGCCTTCGCGGGCGTTGCGGCTCCCGCTGCGCACCACCATCAGCCAGGCGCGCTTGAGCAGCTCGCCGACCAGCCCGATGAAGAAACCGATCAGCGCGCCCAGCACCACGATCGCGATCGCGCGGCCGAAGGCCTGCGGAAAGGTCACGCTCAGCGTGTGGTAGAAAAACCCGCCGAGCGCGCCGCCGAGGACGCCGCCGATCGCACTGTTGCGCCGCCGCGCCGCCGAGCCCGAAGCCCATCCGACGCCAAGGCCCACTGCCAGTCCGCCCACCGCCCATCCGGCAATGCGGCCGTTGAGCCCGCCGAGCAGATCGAAGCTCAATTCGGCGACCAGCAGTCCCAGCGCGCCGCCGAGCGCGCCGACCAGCGCGCCGCCGCGCGCTCCACGAATCGCTTGCCGCCATTGGCCGACGCTGAGCGCCTCGATCGAGGCGAGGAATGCCGCGATAAAAAGGCCAATCAGTGCGCCAAGCAGCAGGTCGCGCGCGTAAACGGAGCGGATGCCCAGAAAGGGTTCGGCCGCACCCCAGGCCGCGAAGCCGCCCAGGCCCCCGGCGGCGGCATAGAAGAGAAGTTTCTCGCGGGAGACGTTGCTTGCCATCGCGCGCCGATAAGAGCATTGCGCTTGGCGCATCCGGGTTCAAGCATGAAAAGAACCGCCGCTTCTTACCCCTGCTCTCCTAAAGAAACAACAAGGGCTTGTGGCGGCATGGAGGATTCCCCGCGCCCCTTCAGGGCGCGCGATTTGAACCGGGCCCCGAAACGGCGCCGCGTTGCCCTGGGCTGATGTACGCCGGCGCTTTCAGCGCCGACCCCGCTCCAGCCTTCTCCCCCCGAGCGCACTCAAAGGTGCAATCGGGCCTCGCGCCAAAGGCGCGAAGCATGCCAGCCCAGGGCAACGCCCTGGGTATCGTGCCCGTTAAATCCGATCCGCCCTGCAGGGGCGGAGGCAACTCCACACTGAATCCCATACATTCAGTTGCAGAGCCCTGTCTCTTTCGTGACGTGTCGCGACCCGCGTCGCGTGCCCCCGCTCCAGATAATCGCGAAGGCTGATCGCTTGGCCCCTACCATGCTGCTTTGGCAAACCGGGCGCGGCGTGACGGGGGTCATCGTTCCCCGGCAAGACCGTCCAGCTCCAGCATGTCCGTGTCATTGGATCAGAGCCGGAGTTACCGCCCCGGAACCCAGGAACTTCCAGGCTCCCGCTTCGCCGCCTCTCGCCAGTCCCTCCCACCGCGCAGATCATGAAGCTGGTCCTCGCGCGCGAGCTGCTGGGCAAGGCGGCGCGCCCTTACTGATCGAGGCTCTGGATTTTCGCTCCCCGGCGCATCCAGAGGCGAACAGTAGCCACCGCCGCGGGGACCCCCGCCCCACTTCAGATTCAATCGGTATTCTCGCTCAGTCCTCTTAAGTAAAATTCGATGCGGACGACATGGTGCAGAACGGCCAACCGCAACTCCCGATAGGCACAAAGAGGCTCTGCATCTTTGACACGAATGCCTATAGAGAGCTGACGATCGGAAAATCTTTAGCTGAAGCCACAGCAATCGCCCTTCGGATACGCGAACTTGAGCTGGGTGCGACAACTCGGGCAGCCGCGAATCCCTTTGTCATCTGGGAGTTGATTGGACACCTGGATAACCCGACCGACCCGGCGTACCAGCACTGCCTGAACGCTCTCGTTGCGCTTTCGGAGCACACTTGGTCTTTGCATGACCCGCCTGGCGGTCTGTGTCTCACCGCTGACGCTGAATCAACCGTTTGCGATGCGCTGTTTCAGGCCGCTCCGCTGGTCGCCTGGAGGAATGTCCAAAATCTGAGCCTCCTGGCCGCACACGTGAAACAACACGCGCCGAGTCTTACCGATCCCGCCGCGGTGAACAACATTAGGGTCTTTGCTGCCGCGATGAGGAAGAAGGAAACAGAGTGGCTGCGCGACCTCCGAGCCTTGTTAGACGGTTGCGATCCGAAGCTAGCTCACGCATGGATCGGAGGCAGAAGTGATAAAGAAACGCGGCGCAAGCTTCGCGACTACTTCGGCAGTCAAGCGTTCATGGACGCATGGGCAACGATTGGCGTCATGCGCCACGCCGAACTGGTCGGCATGACGCTGACCCAAAAGGAACTCGCCAAGAAGGGTGACGTAATGCGAAATGTCTTCGCGGCTCCTTTCCGTCTGACATCGGTATTGCTTCAGAAGTTCCCGACGGCCCGCCAGATCAATCTAACCAGTCGAAAGAAAAAATGGGGCAACTACATGTGGGATGCGGCGATCTGTTACTCGATCGGAAGGTTTCACCAGATCGACGGCGCCTCCGTGTTCCTCGTTACGGGCGATCGCGCGATCCGGGATGCGGCGGTGGCGGCAAACTGTGCAGGTTCCGTTGTTCCGCTTTCGGATTACCTCAAGGCTCTCGGCCTCGGGCTGCCACGTCCGTAGCACTCTTGTAACCGCTGCGCGGTGGACAAAATTCGCGCGTTGTGCCTTGCTGATCGCGCGCTTCTGGCGCGCCTTGTGCGCTGGTGGCCCGCGAACTGACGGTGGACCGTTCGTTCACACCGGGCACCCTTTAATGCCGACGTTTTGTGCTATTGAGACTTGAATAATATAGTGATATTTGCGGGTGTGTATTGTATGGGATTTCCTTTTTTTCCCTCTCCCGCTCCTTCGCGGGAGAGGTCGAGCGGCGCGACGTTTGCGATCTTTCTGCAAACGGCGTGACGCGAGGGTGAGGGTGCCTGCGAGCTTGGTGGGCATGATGCGACCTTGAAAGGCGTAACTCCGCGTCCGCTGCACGGGACCACGCTCGAGCGTGCGCACCGGCTGCGGCGCAACCAGACCGATGCCGAGCGCAAGATGTGGGCACTGCTGCGCGACCGGCGGCTCTGTGGCGTCAAGTTCCGCCGGCAGCGGCCGATAGGCAGCTTCATCGTCGATTTCTGCTGTCTTGAGCGCAAGCTGATTATTGAATTGGACGGCGGACAGCACGGGGAGCCATCACAAGCGCAAGCGGACGCGAGGCGGAGTCGCTTTCTTCGTGCGGGTGGCTATCGCGTGTTACGGTTCTGGGACAGTGACGCGCTAAACGACCCGCACTCGGTACTGGAGCTGATCGTGCAGGCTCTCCGGTCAGAGACTCAGTCACCCTCACCTTAAATCCTCTCCCGCAAAGGAGCGGGAGAGGGAAAGACGGAGGCAGGCGGCTTGTCAGTTTAATCCGCAAGTATCAATAGTCGGGCAGATGCAACGTATGATTGAAGGGATGAGAGGGCGTTAGGGATTCTCGTTGACAATTACTCGGGGCGGACCGTTGACCCTCGCGAACGCCGTCCACGAACTTCACTCCCGCACGGACTTCACCGCGCTCCCATCCGCGCGATCTCATCGAGCGGGGAAAATTCCTAACCAGCCTCTTTCGCTCCGAGCCCCGTTCTCCACTACCGTCAGCATCGGTGGCGCCTCCTTCCACCCGGCTCCCACCGGGGTTCGCGTGGTATACGCGCAAGGGTACGCCGCCTTTTTCATGCCCGCACCTGATCCACAACTTTCGGCAATAGCTCCCGTTGGATGGCGTCTCAAGGGGTGGGTTAGGAGGGGCCACAGCGGAGCAAACACGTACGAGCGCGCAAAGGCAGTCTTCCCAAGTGCCTTGCTCAATCACCGGTTGCAAGTGAGCGCCCTGTATTTGTCCGTCAACGACGTTCGCTCCAGAGAGGCGCGGGAAATCGAGAACCACTGCGCAGGATTCGGGGAACCGCCGTTCAACTCTAACAAGCCGGGAACGGAGTGATTTCAGGACTGACGCGCGCCTTTCACGCGCGCTGCGGCTAAAAACCAGGAGCCTCTTTGCTCGGGTCTCATGTCAGTTCGACAAAAAATCGGCAAGTTCTTTCGCGTCAGCATGGGCCATGTGTTCGGTCGGTATTGCCGACATTCGGCATTCGCGCGTTCCACTGAATTGGAAATCCAGGGAAGGCCGGCTTGACGCAGACGATGAAAGTGCGTCGCAAAGCCGTCAGGGACGCTTGGCGGAGGATAACAGCCAACCAAATTGGGGCACGGAGCCTCGCGCCGCTTGTTGATTGGAATCCTGACTCAGTGCATACGGAAGGGTTCCGCTGGAAGGTTCCGCTGGGTTTGCTCGAGCGATAGAGGGTCGTCGATGCTTGAAATGAGAGCAGATTTTCTCGCCGATTGGTGCGAGATACAAAAGACCGAGCTCACGCGGATGGGCTATACCGTAAATCCGAGCGACACGGCGGAAACAATCTCCCTCGCATTTTACAACGTTCAGCGTCGGATCATTCCGCAAGGTCCACGCACGGTAGTTCAATCACGGGAGCTAACTTGCCCTTATGAGCATCGCGCCGGTCTCAACGTGGTGCTCAAGAGGGCGGCGGGGGGCCTCGACCTGCGCCCCCATCAGAGCAAGGCGCTGCTGCAAGCCGACTACAACGATGCTCTGTTGAACGACTGGCGCATTCATCACTTTCACCTTGGCACCACACCCGGCCCAAACGCACCCGACTTCGTGGAGCGTACAGGCCCGGTACTCTTCGCGTGCGTCACTGAAGATGAATTTCTCGCTATCGATGTTATGGAGCACGGCGATTGGGCGCGGCAGCGGTTGCTGGAGGTCATCCATCGCAACTGGCCGAAGCTGATCGAGCGCTATCGGATCAGGGCTCTGGGCTTGGAGATGAAGCCTAGCGACGATGACATCAAGAAGCTTCGCTCCGGTCACGTTCAGTCTATGACCGAGGTCGACGGAGTCGTGTACGCTCCGCCGGGCGGCGGATATGCGACTTCCGGGACGAGCATGGAGGTCGTCTTTCAGCACCAAAACGCGTGCCGAGTTCTTCTGGGCTTACAGGACCACGTAACGAAAAACATCGATCAACTCGTTCAACTTGCGCGAAACAAAGGAGGCGCGATGGCGCCGCCTTTCCACTTTCGATTGAAGCTCGTCGCTCCCAATCTGATCGAAGTGATCGAAATCAAATCCAACGCGACATTCGCCTTTCCCACGAATTCCTAGCAGCAAGTCCGGAGGCGCCTCGGCCTTTTTTTCCCTCTGCCGTTGCGTTTCCGTTCGGCTCCGAGCCGATCGTGAAGTCACTGGCGTGGTCTGGCGCGGGATTCCACCATGGACGGAATCCGATCCTGGCCGTCTTCGTTCGATGGGTGCCGCCCTTCAGGATCGCATACAGCTCGTAGAGCGTGCTCGGGCCGGCGACCCGTCTGTCACATTCGGCACTGCGCAGCCAACGCCGGCTCTCCTCGGCGCCACGTTTGGCCTGGGGAGGTACCGAATCGAGTGAGCCGATCAGTCGACCAGCAGGCTGTTGAAAAAAGAAATTTCACAGCCTGCTCCCTCACTCTTATCTCTCCCAGAGGGAGAGAAGACTAAGGAAAGAAGCCAACTTTTACGCAGGGTGTTGAGACCGCAAGCTCTCCTGGACGCCGAAATGCTGGTTTCTCAACACCCCGCTACACGCAGCCCCACGGTTGACGCGGCAATGCTCAACGCTTTGTCGAAGCACGCAAACGACACGGCCGATTGGGTGTCGCGATGCAACCGGTCCGCACTGGCGAGATGAACTGCGTCGTAGGCTCCGAGTCCCAATTTCTCCGCGAGGTCAGCGGCGCGCAGCACGATCTCAGCGTCGATCGGCAATTTGAAGAAGCCGCTCCAATGAAATTCGAATTCGGCCTTGCTCCGCTCAAGCTCCGCAACGCTGATCTGGCGCAGCCGATGCTTGCGAGCCAGCGCCGCCCGCGTTTCGGCATAAGCAAGCAGACTGCTGGCGATTTGGTCCGCCCGCGCCACTGCCCGCTTGATTTCGGCGCTGCCGGGCTCGGAGGCGTACAGCTTCACCACCGCCGAGGTGTCGAGATACAAGATCACCGGCGGTCTTCAAGAACGATCTCCGCCAAGGTCTTCTCGCCCTTGCGGATCCGGATGGGATGTTTCGAGCCTCGCGGCTTGGGCCCGGTGGGAAGGATTATGCCCGGTATGGCCGCCAGGCGGCGCCGCACCTCCGCCGGGCTCGGTTCCTTCCCGGCCGCGGGCGGCACCGAGACCATCCTTACGAGCGGCCGTCCCCGCGAGGTCACCGTGACCTCCTCACCCGCGGAAGCCCGCCTGAGATACCGAGAGAGCCGTCGTTTCAGCTCGCGCACGGAAACCGTCATGAGACCACATTCTATCGGAGGTGGTCACAATGTTTCAATCGCAGCGTCCTTGCGGTAGTGGGTCAGTTTGGGTTTTTTGGGTTGTATGCCCGAAGTTTTCTCTGTCATTCTCGCCACGCGCGGGAATGACAAAAGCGCAAAGCTCGTGTAGACCCTACTACCGAGGTGGTTGGGGATTTGACTCGTGCGTCCTATTGCGAACACGATGCGTGGCGTAGTACACTTTAGCTGACCTAATACTAAGGGTATCGTGTTATGAGCGATCTTGACACTTTTCGAAAAGAAGTAGCGGCTTGGCTCGAGGCGAACTGCCCGGCTGAAATGCGCGGCGCGGTGCAGGGCGAAGACGACATCTGCTGGGCCGGCCGAAAATGGGTTTTCCAATCCGACGCTCAGCGCATCTGGCTCCAACGCATGGTGGAGAAGGGCTGGACGGTGCCGGACTGGCCGCGCGAGTACGGCGGCGGTGGACTGTCGCACGAGGAAGTTAAGATACTGCAGCACGAGATGGCCGTGCTGGGCTGCCGCGCGCCGTTGACCAGCTTCGGCATCATGATGCTCGGGCCGGCACTGATGAAGTACGGCTCCGAAGAGCAGAAGCGCGAGCATTTGCCCAAAATCGCCAGCGGCGAGATCCGCTGGTGCCAGGGATACTCCGAGCCCGGCGCAGGCTCCGACCTCGCTTCGCTTCAGACCAAGGCCGAGGACCGCGGCGACCAATTTCTGGTCACCGGCTCGAAGATCTGGACCTCTTACGCGGACGAGGCGGACTGGATCTTCTGCCTGGTCCGCACCGATCCCAACGCGCCCAAGCACGCCGGGATCAGCTTCGTTCTGTTCGACATGGACAGCCCCGGCGTGTCAACCAAGCGGATCGCGCTGATCTCCGGCAAATCGCCCTTCTGCGAGACTTTCTTCGAGGACGTGCCGGTTCCCAAGAAGAACCTGGTCGGCAAGCTCAACCAGGGATGGGAAATCGCCAAGTACCTGCTCACCTTTGAACGGCAGTCGATCGGCAGTCAGAGCGGCAGCGGCAGAGAAGACGCCCGCTCGCTGGGCCGGATCGCGTACGACTCGCTCGGAATCGAAGGCGGTATTCTGGCCGACACGGTGCTGCGCAGCCGGATAGCGTCGTTCGAGATCGATGTTTGGGCGTTCCGGCTGGCAGTGGAGCGCATCCGCGATCTGGCCAACAACGGGCAGGCGCACCCGGCACTGTCGTCAGTGCTCAAATACTGCGGCGCGGAGATCAACAAACGTCGGCTCGAGTTGGCGGTCGCGGTCAGTGGTTCGGACGCGCTGGAATGGGAAGGGCCCCGCTCCCGCGACGGCCATCTGGCGCGCGCCTGGCTGCGCTCGAAGGGAAACTCCATCGAGGGCGGAACCAACGAGGTCCAGCTCAATGTCATCGCCAAGCGGCTCCTGAATCTGCCTGGGGCGTAAGTCGCCGATAACGAAAACGAACCGCTCCAGACTTAAGCGAAATCAGGTTTGATATGCTTTTGGTTCTCAGCGAAGAACAAACCATGCTTCGCGACAACGCGCGAGGCTTTCTCGGCAAGAACGCGCCCGTCGCGCACCTGCGCCAACTGCGCGACAATCGCGACCCGCTCGGCTTCTCGCGCCCGCTCTGGAAGGAGTGCGCGGAGATGGGCTGGGCCGGGATCCTGGTTCCGCCGGATTACGGCGGGCTGGGCCTGGGCCATGTCGAAGCCGGTGTCGTGATGGAGGAGTTGGGGCATACCCTGACACCTTTGCCCTTTCTGTCGACGGCGGTGCTCGCCGCAACGGCGATCGCGCGCTTTGGCAGCGAGCCGCAGAAGAACGAGCATCTTGCGCGAATCGTCGCCGGCGACTTGATTGCCGCGTTGGCCGTGGACGAAGCCACCAAGCATCGGCCGAACAAGATCGCGCTCGCCGCCACCCGTGCCGGAAACAGCTTCGTTTTGGACGGCGCCAAGACCTTCGTCGTGGACGGTCACGCGGCCGACCTCCTGGTCGTGGCCGCCCGCACCGCGGGCAAGCCCGGCGATGAACGCGGCGTGACGCTGTTCCTGGTCGATGCGAAGGCGAAGGGGCTGCGGATCGAGCGCACGTTGATGGTTGACAACCACAATGCGGCGCGGGTCTTCTTCGAGAATGTGAAGGTTGCGCCCGACGCCGTCCTCGGCGAGATCGACGCGGGCCTGGACGCGCTTGAGGGCACGCTCAACGCCGGCCGCGCCGCGGTCGCGGCGGAGTTGCTCGGCGCCGCCGACGAGGTCTTCACCCGCACCATGAGCTACCTCAAGGAGCGCAAGCAGTTCGGCCGGCTGATCGGCGAGTTCCAGGCGCTGCAACATCGCGCCGCCCTCCTTTACTGCGAGCTGGAACTCACTCGCGCGGCGGTGCTGAGGGCTCTGCAGACGCTGGATGAGTCCTTCGACCGGGCCGGCGCGATCGTCTCCATGGCAAAGGCCAAAGCCGGCACGAGCGCCGAGCTGGCCGTGCAGGAAGCCGTCCAGATGCATGGCGGCATCGGGATGACCGACGAGTTCGACGTGGGATTTTTCATGAAGCGTGTGCGCGTGGGCCAGGAACTGATGGGCGACACGAATTTCCACGCCGACCGCCTGGCGCGACTGAATCACTACTGATCGCCGCCGAGACCGCGTGACCAATCAGCGCAGAGACGTCATGGCTAGTGCGTTGAGCCCGCAGCAGAAGGGGAACGCCAAGCCAAAGGCGGCGAAGTCAGAGAATGTGCTGCTCTATGAGGTGAGGGATGAAATCGCCTTCATCACCTTGAATCGACCGGAAAAGCTGAACGCGCTCAACGGCGCGCTCAGCGACGCCTTGCGCGAAACCTGGATCCGGTTCGAGGCCGATCCGGCCGCCAAGGTCGCCATCCTCACTGGCGCGGGCAAGCACTTCTGCGCAGGCGCCGACGTAAGCCCCGGCGCGATCAATCGCGAAGTGCCATTTCAGGTGCACCAGGGCTATCCGCAGAACGGCATCACCGTGTTCAAGCCGATCGTCGGCGCGATCAAGGGCTACGCGCTCGGCGCCGGCTATGCGCTCGCCGTCCGCGGCTGCGACATCACCATCGCCGGCGAAAGCATGCTGATCGGTTTTCCGGAGCCGCGGATCGGCATACCGCTGCCGCCGATGGAATATCTGCCGTACATGCCCTTCAAGATCAGCCTCGAGTTCATGCTGCTCGCTTGGAATGGCGGGCGGATCATGGACGCTCAGCGCGCCTATGAAGTGGGGCTGGTCAACAGAGTCGTTCCAGACACGCAGGTGATCGAGGAGGCGGTCCGCTGGGCGGAACTGTTGAAGAAGATTCCCCCGCTCTACATCAAGGCGGTCAAATACGGGCACTATAAGACGACGGATAACAAAGTTCGCGTCGATGAACGCGAATATATTCTGTACACCCACCCGCAGGAGACAAGTCAGGATCGCCAGGAAGGTCTGCAGGCGTTCCTGCAGCGCAGGGAGCCGAAATTCACCGGCCGCTAGCCCTAAGAGCTAATTCAGGACGCCGTGGCCGTCCAGGTGCCGTGCTCGCCGGAGGGGGTGGCTTGGAAGGTCCCGCCCAAGCTGCCGCTGCTGCGCTGGCCCTCGAAGTAGAGCGTCTCACCGTTGTAGGGAACCTGGAACGACAGGTGGTTGCCGCGCACGTAGCCCTCGATCGGCGTGAGCCCGTAGCCGGTCTCATGAATCACCATCTCGCCGTGGAGGAAGCCGTTGGGCTGCGGCCTGAGCCTGAGCTCGATCCCGATGTTGTCCTTGCCGGCCAGCCCGTCGATTCGGCCGGTGGCAAGGGTGGGAGTGTCCAGGCTGGGCGTTATCGCGCCACCGCCACTTGCTCCACCTGCTGCGCCGAGGCCCGGCTCGTAGCCGCTGCCGGCGGCCACCCGGAATTTGCGCGCCGAGAGAAACTGGCCATTTAGGTAGAAGTTGACCGTGTAAGTGCCGGGCAGGAAGGCGCCGCCCTGCGAGTTGCCGACCCGGCCGCTGAAAGTCACCGTGCGCGCGTTCTCGGCCACCATCCGGGCGTCGAACACGCTGCCCAGCGTACGTCCGTCGGGCGCGATGTAGGCGGCATCGACCCGGTACTGGTTGGTGTCGAGTTCGTAGAGGCGGTTGCGGAAGGTCACTTCCCAGTCCACGAACAGCACCTTGGCCATGTTGAAGGTGTCGCTGGGCGTGGCGATCGGAGTTCCGGTCTTGGTGCTGTTGACGAAATGGATGTCGAGCAGGTCGAGCGGGTTGCGCTTGTGTTCCTCGATCATCGCCAACTGCTTCTCGCGTGCGAGCCGTTTTTTCTGTTCCTCGCGCGCGGCTTGCTCGGCGGCGTTCTTGTCGGCGGCCTCGCGGGCTTTGGCGGCCAGGTCCTCGGTAATCTGGAAGCGCTGTTCGGCAAGCACCTGGTCGTCGAGCGACAGGTTGACCTTGTAGTCGCCGCGCGGATGGTCGGAGAGGTCGGGAATCATCGCCACGCCGCTCACGTCGAACCGGCTCTGGCTGGGACCGATGAAGCGTTCCACGTCGCTCTCGGCAAGCTGCAGGCCACGGGGATCGAAGAAGCGCGCCTCGATCTTGTCCGAGCGCGCCTCGAGCCCGGCCAACCGGTTGTCGAAGGTCGCGGTCCATTTGAGGTAGCGCGCGCTGGTCAGCTCGGTGTCGGTGAACGAGGCCTTGGGCGGCGAAAGCGGCGCGCCCTCGCGAGTGGCGAGCGCCAGCTCCAGGCGCTGGAACTCGAGCGGGCGCTCCCGCGCCGAGGCGAGCAGCTCCTCGTGGCGCCACGGCAGCAGATCGATCAGGGGCTTGATGCCGAGTTGCTCCTGGAGGGCGGGGTTGGAATAGACATAGGTCGCGCCGAAGGCGACGGACGCCAGCACGATCAGAAATAGCGCCATCCCGATCGCGCGGCGCATCGCGCTGCGCGCCGGGCGCGGCGCGATCAGCTCGTCGGCGGCCGGCGGCGCCGGCGCCAGCCCGCCGGTGCCGCCCCGGGAGCTGACGCGCGGGGCTTCCGCGGCGGACAATCCGCGCCCATACAGCATCATGTCGTGGAATTCCGTCACCGAGCCGGTCCGATCCTCCACCTTGTAGGCCAGCCCGGCGTCGATCGCGCCAGCCAGGTTGCTTGAGACTTCGGGGCGCAACTCGCGCACCGGAGGGAAGCTGAAGGGCGGAAACTTTTCGGGGTCGCGGGCGGTGAGCACGTAGTGCAGGGTCGCGGCCAGCGAATAGATGTCGCTGCGGGGATCGACCAGTCCCTGGTACTGCTCGGGCGGCGCAAAGCCGAGCGTGCCGATCATGGTGCCCTTGCGCGCCGCCTTGAACAGCCGCGCGATGCCGAAGTCGATCAGGACCACGCGGCCCTTGGGCGTCAGCATCACGTTGGAGGGCTTCATGTCGCGGTACACGATCGGCGGGCTGAAGCCGTGCAGATAGCCGAGCACGTCGCACAACTGGCGTCCGACGTCGATCACCAGCCCCTCGGGGAGCGGCCCACCGGCCGCCGCGAGTTCCTCCTCGAGGTTGCGTCCCTCGACGTGCTCCATCACCAGGTAGTGGCGGTTGTGATCGTCGAAGCGGTCGCTGATCGCGGGGATCGCGGGATGCTTGAGCTGGGCGAGCGTGTCCGCCTCGCGGGCGAAGTACTCGTTGGCCTCGATGCGCTGCTGCGGGTCGATGAAGTGATCGACCATCTCCTTGATCGCGCAGGGGCGGTTGGAAAGCCGCTGGTCGCGCGCCAGGTACACCATCCCCATCCCGCCGCCGCCGATCAGCCGCTCGACGACGTAGCGGTTTTGCAGGATGACGCCCGGCGCCAGCGGATTGACGTCAGGCGGTCCCGATGAAGAAGGCGCAGCCATCGCTACTCCGCAAATATAACCACGACCGATACGTTGTCGGTTCCACCGCGCGCGTTGGCCGCCACCACCAGCTCGCGCGCCGCCTGGGACGGGTCGTCATGACGCCGTACAATTTCGGCGATTGAGTCGTCATCGACGTGCGCGGTCAATCCGTCGCTGCACATCACAATGCGGTCGCCGCGCTTGAGCCTGAGCGCGAGCGCCTCCGCGCCGGCGGGTCCGCTCTGGCGGGCGCCGAGTGAGCGGGTAATCACGTTCTTGTGCTCGTGACTGCGGGCCTGCTCGGGAGTGAGTTGTCCGATTTCGATCAGGCGCTGCACGAGCGAATGGTCCTTGGTCAGTTGTCGCAGCCGTTGGTCCTCGCAGAGGTAGGCGCGGCTGTCGCCGACCCAGGCTATGGCTGCATCGGGCGGCACGATCAGCGCGGCCACCGCGGTGGAGCCCATCCCGCGCGAATCCGGATTCGCCGCCTGGTACTCGAGAATCCTGCGGTTGGCGTCTTCCAGCGCGTCCTTGAGGAGCTGGGCGGCGTCCACCGGGACCGCGTTCCGGATCCTGCCTTCAACATAGTCGCGGATCGCTCCTACGGCAATTGCGCTTGCCACCTCGCCGGCCGCCGCGCCACCCATTCCGTCGGCGACCACGTAGAGGTAGCTCTGCGCGGACTCGATCAGTGAATACCGCCGGTACTCGACCGCCATCACCGAGTCCTCGTTGAGCTCGCGCACCATCCCGACGTCGGTGAGCGCCGCGGTCTGAAGCCGGACTTGCCCGCTTAGGCGGACCAGCTCGGCCTGGAGCTGAGGCACCCCCGGCCATCGCTCGGCGGGATTGAAGACGACCGCGCGGCGCACGGCCTGCTCGAGCGCGGGCGTGACCACGTGCGGCGCATAGAAGGTCACCGCTCCGGCCTCTTCGCGCCAGGTCTCAACCGCGAGGCGCTCGCCGGTCAGGCAGGTGTAGAGCAGGGCGCCGATCGAGAACACGTCGGCGCGCTTGTCTACCTTCTTGCCCTTGTAGGTCTCGGGCGCGGTGTAGCCGTCGTTGAAGATCGGATCGGACTGAAGCTCCAGATCGTTGCTGACGCAATTGAGGCCGAGCAGCTTGACCCGGCCCTCGGGCGAAAAGGCGACCGAATCGGGACAGATGTCGTTGACCCGCAGCCCGCGGCGATGGAGGAACGAGACGGCCTGGCAGACCTGGATCGCGATGCTGAGCGCCTGGGGCTCGCGCATCGGCATCCGGCGGCGCGACAGCGGTGTGAACGTTTCATCGGCGCAAACCAGGTATACCCGCCCATTCTCGGCAAAACCCGAGAGGGCGCGCGCGAAGGCGGGGTGATCGAGAGTCTTGGAAAGGGCGAGCACCCGTCCAAACAAATCGCCGAGGTCGTCAGCTTGCGGCTCGGGGACACAAGCCTCTTGCGGCTCCGAACCGGCGGCGGCGCAACCCTCGGCAGAGAGAAGGTCGCCTCCGGCAGCGAGCGGACCGTTGCTCGATTCCGCGCCGACCGTTTCGGTAAGCAGGAGCGGGGCGGCGTCGGCCGAATCGTCCTGATGGTCCGGCTGGTCGCAGCGTGCGGCCTGGGCTTCTTCGACGGCGCCGGTCGCGGAAGCCGGTGCCGGCTCGGGCGCCGGTAACTTCAGCTCGCGGGTTTTGGCGCGCGGACCGCTGGGATCCTCGTCAGCCGGCGCGGCGTTATCCGCGGCCGCCGGCTCGGCCTGGACAGGATCTTCTCGCTTCTCGGGCGCGGGTCCGATTCGCTCGCGAAGTTGAAGGGATTCCATCGAGTCGTTGGACTTACGCGAGACGCGATAGCGATTTTCTTCCGAGCTTTGGCTGAGCAGCGCGACGATCTCGTATTGCCCGTTCAGCACTGCGGCGGGCTTAAGCGGAGTGAGGTTGGACTTGGCGGGTTCGGCGCGAAGCAGACCCTGCCCGCATCGATCGCAGAATTTGGCGTCGTCGCCGGCCGCCAGACCGCATTCCGGACACGTTATCATCATCAATTCCCGCCCGGACCTTGCGCCTCAGCTTTTCCGGAACTCCAGCCGCGCGCCGCCCAGCACCAGCTCGTCGCGATCGTTAAGCTTGTAGAGCTGGTCGCGGCCCAGTTTGCCGCGGCCCGCTATGTAGGTTCCGTTGAGGCTGCCCAGGTCCCGGATGAAGTAGTCGGCGCCCAGCTTGATTATCTCGGCGTGGCGGCGCGAGACGCGATCCGCTGCGCGACTCAGCGCCGACAAGTCGATATCGATATCATTGTCCTTCGCCTTGCCGGCAGTTCTGCCGATCACGTTCCTCGCGCCGGCGAGCGCGAACTGCGCGCTCTCGGTCCTGGCCACGAGCCGCGGACCGGAAGTCGGGCTCTTGTGGACCGGCGGTTGGCGACCGTTGGGCGCGACCGCGAGCGGAATCGAAGAGGCAACCTGCGATGCGTTGGCGCTCCTCGACGCCGGCCGGGCCGCTGACTTCGCTGCCTTGTCCCTTGCCCCCTGTTGGCGCGGCGGCGATGTACCTTCGGTTCGCAATTCCTGGGTCTTGGCCGTCGAGGAAACCCTGGGGACCGCGGGCGATTGGGGCGTGACGACAGATGGCTTGAGGCTCCGCTGGGTCGGCATGCGCGCGATATTGCCGAAGGCCTTCTTCACCGCCTGTGCGATCGGCGCGCCAATCCGGCCGGCGGACTCGGCGAGTACGATCGTGGGAACCGAGGCTAACTGCGGCGACAAGCGCGGAACCGGCGCCAATCCCGTCACCATATCGTCCTCGGCGGGCGGGATCGGCAGCGCGTCCATCATCTCGCGCGCCGACGCCCAACGCTGCGCGGTATCCTTGTCGAGCGCCCGCATCACGACCCGCTCGGTTGCCGGCGAGACCTCGGGCGCGAGCGCGCGCACCGGCGGAAAGCTGAAAGGCGGTTCGAGCTGCGGGTCGCGCCCGGTCAGCAGATGATGCATCGTAGCGGCCAGCGAGTAGAGGTCCGAGCGCGGCTCGGCCTTGCCCATGTACTGCTCGGGCGGCGCGTAGCCGACCGAACCGATCTGGGTGCCGCGTCCGCCGGGCGACAGGAAGCGCGCGATTCCGAAGTCGATCAGCATCGCGCGGCCGTTCTTGTCGATCATGATGTTGCCCGGCTTGAAGTCGCGGTAAATGATCGGCGGCTTCTGCGAATGCAGGAACACCAGCACGTCCAGGATCTGGCGGCCCCATCTCAGGACCCTGGATTCGGCAATGCGGGCGCCCGCGCCGAGCCCATCGAGCATGCCCTGCAGGTCGCCGCCGGCCACGAACTCCATCACCAGGTAATGGCGATTGTGCTCGACGAAGTAGTCGATCAGGTTGGGGATCCCCGGATGCGAGAGCACGGCGAGCACGCGCGCCTCGCGGGCGAAATCCTCGACCGCCTTTTTCTCCGCCACGCCGTCGCCGACGATCATCTCCTTTATGGCCACGGGACGGTTGGCCAGGCGCGTGTCGTTGGCAATATAAACGCGGCCCATCCCGCCCTGGCCGATAACCCGATTGACGCGGTAGCGTCCGTCGAGCATGTAGCCGGCGGATACGGGCTCACCCGGTTTCATTGTCTTGCTTAGAGGCCCCCAAGCGCGTCGCGTCCGAAAGACCGCGGCCGGGCATCCACGCCGGGGATATCGGAGCCGGCGCCTTACGAGATCGGGTCGACGATCAGCTTCAGGAAGGTCTTGCCGACAATCAACTCGTCGCCCGGCTTGAGTTCCACCGGGTTGCCCGGCTGCAAACGCGGCTGGCGATTGACGTAAGTTCCGTTGAGACTGCCGATATCCTCTACCGTAATCTTGCCGTCTTCAATTCGGATCAAGGCGTGCTTGCGCGAAATTTTAGCCTCCGGATCGTCCTGCTCGAGATCCACCTCCGGGAAGGCCCCAGTCTCGGGATCCCATCTCCCGATGAAGTTGTTGCCGTCCTCGAGCGGGAACTCGTGCCCCTTGCGACCGCCGCGGATGATTTGCATCTTGGCCTTGAATCGCGGCACGGCGGCGGCCGGAGCTGCAGCGGCCGGAGCTTCAGGGGCCGGAGCTTCAGGAGCCGGCGCCGCGCCCTCGGCTGCGGCCTCAGGCTGCTCGGCGGGCGCTTGCGGCTTAATCTCACCGGTCGGCGCCTCCGACGCCTCGGGCGCTGCCTGCGGCTCGGCCGCGGCAGGCGCCGCCGGGCTCTCGGCGGCAGGGGCTGTGGTGCTCTCGGCGGGAGCGCCGGCGGCGGCAGCCAGCTTGGCGCCGCATCCGTCGCAGTAATCCAGTCCGTCCATGTTTTCGTAGCCGCATTCGCCGCACTTGATCATGGTCTTAAGCCTTTACCGGGCGTGCCCGGCCCTTCCTATCAGGCATAATTTGCCTAACTCCGCCCCTCACTCTGGCTTCTCCTGCTTAAGCGCCTCAAGCGCCTCCGGATCGAGCATCTGCGTCTTGCGCACCACGGCCTGCGCCTGGAGCAGCGTGGTCTTGGCCGCTTTGGTCTGCAGAGTCTGGGTCTTCTTGATCTGGTCCATCAGCCCGGCCAGCGCCTGCGTCGCGCGCACATTGCCCAGCCGCTGGGTGCCCTGGATCGCGTTGCCCAGGAGCTTGGTGGCGCGATCGACGTTGCCGAGCTTGAGTTCCTCCTCGGCCTTGGCCTGGAGCTTGGCGATCGAAACCTGGTCCACCAGATTCATCACTCGGCCGTTGACCTTGCTCGCGAGCGCGCGGTCGAGCGTGTACTCGACGGTGACGTCAGCGTTGACGGACTTCTCGCCCACGCCGGGGTCTTCGTAATGGAAGGCGCTCTGCGCGATTCGCACCGTTCCGGGCTTGCGCGGCGGCAGCACCAGCGTCAGCAGCACGGAGCCGGGCACGCCGGCCTCGAGGTCGCCGATCGAATAGGCGACCCTGCGATCGTCGCCCAAAAGCGGCGAGCCGAGCGGGTAGATATCGGGGCTGGCGCGGAAGGCCTCGCGGATCTGAACGCCCTGCGCGAGCGTCACTTCGATACGGCCGTTGCGGGCCGTGACCGCGCGCAGGCCCTGCAACTCGTCGTCGAAGATGGTCGGGATCTGCGAGGGGTCGCCGATAAAGTGGTACTTGCCGTTGGAGTCCTGCGCGATTCTCTGCAGCAGCTTCTCGTTGAACTCCACGCCGACGCCCATCGCCGAGAACGACATCTGGTCGCGGTTCTGGTTGACCAGGTCGATGCAGGCCATCTCCTCGTAGGTCTGTCCGTCGGTCAGGACCAGCACGCGGTTGAGCCGATCGGAGCCGAGGTTCTTCTTGACCTCGTCGATCGCCGCGCGCATCCCGAGCGCCATCTGGGTCCCGCCGCCGATTTCGAGCAGGTCGACATCGTCGATCGCGCGCTTGACCGCGGCCTTGTCGTGGACCGTATCTCCGGCGGCGATAACCTGGGCCTTGTCGGCAAAGGCGACGATCGCCACTTTGTCGCCGGGCGCCAGGTTGTCGACCAGAAACTTTACCGCCTCGACGACGAACTCAAGCCGCCGCTCATCGTACATCGAGCCCGAGCGATCGAGCACGACGCCAAGGTTGAGCGGCAGGCGGCCGCCACCGCCGGCGCCGGCCTTGCCGCCCGCGATAGCCTCGAACAGGACATAGAGTACGAAGTTCTCCGCGCTGGAAAGCACGGCGTTACGGCTCGCCAGCACCTCGAAGCTCAAACCCTCCGCCATCAGGAATCTCCAATCATCCCACCATTCTAGGTGCAACGATCGTGGCTTGGCAACTGAGTCTCGATACAGGGATATTCAGCCGCTTCTAGTCCCCCTCTCGCTGACTGGGCCAACCCGGCAGTCGGCTAATGACGGCAAGGCGTAAGGCAAATTCGTGTGCCGCGCGCGAAGCATTGGGCTATGATCCCGAAATGGAATCCGCGCCTGGGGCGGGAATCACACGGGGAACCTGTTGCGATGGACTTAAGGGCGAAATGCGCGATCGCCGGGCTCGGCGCCACCAGGATGGGCAAGAACTACGACCATACCAACGCCGTCGGCTTCGCGATCGAAGCGGTTCAGCTCGCGCTCCAGGACGCCGGGCTCAAGCGCGAGGACCTGGACGGGCTGTTGGTCAATCCGGGCGTGACCTGGATGGACAACGCGATGGCGTCGTTCACGCTGCAGCAGGCGATGGGACTTCGCAACCTGAGGCTCAGCGCCGCCATGAACGTCGGCGGAGCAACCGCGGGCGCGATGGTGATGCACGCGGCGCAATCGATCGCAGCCGGGATGGCCAACGTGGTGGCGTGCGTCTTTGCCGACGCGCCGCTCAAGCCGCCCGCGCCCAAGGCGGCCCAGGGGTCGGGCCGCGGCTCCGCCCAAGCCTACGGTTTCGCAAGCGGGCTGGACGCGGCCTACGGCCAGTTCGGGGTGAACGCGCACTATGCCTTCGTCGCCCGCCGCCACATGCATCTCTACGGCACCACCAACGACCATCTCGGCGCGATCGCGGTCGCACAGCGCGCGTGGGCCAACCTGAATCCGACGGCGCAGCTCTACGGACAGCCGATGACGATGGGGGACTATCACGCCTCGCGATGGGTGGTTGAGCCGTTCCATCTTTTCGACTGCTGCCTGGTCTCCAACGGCGGGCTGTGCGTGATCGTGACCTCAGCGGAGCGAGCGAAAGACCTGGCCAAGCCGCCCGTTTATGTACTCGGGATGGGCCAGGGGCATCCGGGCGGCGACCCCATGGATACGCTCGCTTCGGGCGCGCCGATCGCCAAGCAGACCGCCTTCAGGATGGCGGGAATCGAACTCAAGGACATCCAATTCGCGGAGCTCTATGACTGCTATACTTTCACCGTACTGGTCACGCTCGAGGACTACGGATTCTGCCGCAAGGGTGAAGGTGGCCCGTTCGTCGAGAACGGGCGGATCGGACCGGGCGGCTCGATTCCGGTAAACACCGGCGGCGGCCAGCTCAGCTCCTTTTACATGTGGGGCATGACCCCGATCTGCGAGGCGGTGATCCAGATTCGCGGCGAAGCGGGCAAGCGGCAATTGCCGAAACACGATCTGTGCCTGGTCTCAGGCAACGGCGGGATTCTCTCGACTCACTCCACCCTGGTTCTGGGCGCCTAGGTAGGAATCATCCCGGCTTCCCTATCTTTTCCGTGAGGCGGGGATTAGAGCGAGGCGCACTTCAGGGTAAGGACGTCTTCGCAGCCGGCTGGGCGGCGCGCGGCCAAGTTTGCCCGAGGCGCCCGGCAGGAGTAAGCCAAATTCAGCGATGGCAGAGCTATCCAAGCCGGTTCCGGACGTCACGCCGCAGCTTGCGCCGTTCTTCGAGGCCGCCCGGCGCGGCGTACTGGCGGTTCAGAAATGCGACAGTTGCGGCAGGCTGCGCTTTCCGCCGCGCGAGCTCTGCTCGCATTGCCTTTCCACCGGCGCTTCGTGGATTCCGGTCAGCGGACGCGGCGAAGTCTTCAGCTTCAACATCATGCACCAGGTCTATCATCCGGCCTTTGCCGCCCAGGTGCCCTACGCGGTGGTGGTGGTGCAGCTCGAGGAAGGGGCCAGGATGATTTCCAACCTGGTCGGCGTCAAGCCGCACGAGATCCGGTGCGGAATGCCGGTTGAAGTGATGTTCGAGAAGCCTCTCAACGAAGAAGTTACGCTCCCCAAGTTTCGCCCTCGCGCTTCGAGCTGACCGCGGCCACACGGATTAGAGGGCGTTCACCAAAATGTTGATTGACTACAAGTATCTGCAGCAATTGATCGAAAGCTCCCCCGACATCATCATCGCCGTCGACCGTGAAGGCACCGTCATCTACTACAACGACGGCGCGCGCCAGAATCTCGGGTACAATCCCGAGGAAATAATCGGCGAGAAGGTCATCCGCATCTACCCGTCGCTCGAGGAGGGACAGCGCGTGATGAGCGCGATGCGCGAGTCGAGGGACCCCGGGCGCATCGCCAGCTTCGAGACCGTGTTCCGCAACAAGGCCGGCGAGCTGATCCCGGTGGCCATCTCGGGCTCGATCATGAGAGACGCCAATGGCGAGGAGCTGGGCTCGATCGGGTTCGCGCGCGACATCCGGATGATGCGGCGGCGCGAGCAGCTAGCGACCGTCGGCGAAATCGCGGTCAGCCTCGCCCACGAGATCAACAATCCGCTCGAGTCGATTACCAACAACCTGGAACTGCTCGCGCGCGCCGCCGACAGCCATCTTGACGACGCCGAACTGGTGGTCGAGAGCGAGCGGCTCGACTCGATCCGGGCCAGCCTGCGCCGCGTGCAGGCGATCGTGCAGCGGCTTGAGGAGATGAGCCGCAAGGGCGTCTACGAAACCCGCGACTACATGGCAGGCAAGCGGATGGCCGACCTCGCGCCGCGCGAGCCCGAGGTAAAGCCGGCCGCCGAGCCTGCGCAGGAGAACGGCGGCGCGCACGGCGATTGGCCGCTGCGCGGGATGTCGGTGCTGGTGCTGGACGACGACGCGACGGTGGTCAACTCGATGGCCGACCTGCTGCGCGCCGAGCGCTGTACGGTGCACACTGCGACGCGCCCCAGCGCTGCGTTCGGACTGCTGCGCAACATGAAGATCGACGCGGTGATCTCCGACGTGGTGATGCCCGAGATGGACGGCTACGACTTCTACACGCGGGTCAAGGAGGAGATGCCGGAGATGCCGGTGATCCTGATGACCGCCTACTATTACGACAAGGATCACGTCATCAAGCGCAGCCGGATGCGCGGGCTGGAGGGCGCGATCTTCAAAAAGCCGATCAATCCCACCAAGCTGCGCCAGTTACTCGTCCAGGTCCGCCACAAGGCGCACGAAGTCAAGCCGCGCCTGGCAACCTGAGAATCGCACGGCGCCCGTGGCGGTTTGCGTTCCATCAGTACGCCACGAAGGCAAGGAACATCGGGCCGGTGGTGCCCGTGCCGATGATGCGGGGGGACCCTAGTGTCCCATCAGAGTTGATGGTGTACTGGGCGACCATTCCGTTGCCGTTGCTCGCGACGTAAACGAAGGCGCCGGTATAATCGACCACGATTCCGGTTGGCGCGCTCAGCCCGGGGCTGGGCGCCGGCGCCGTGCCGTTGGCGACCAGGGTGCTGTTGGAATTGAGGATAAACTGGCTCACCGTGTTGGTGAAGCTATTGACCGGATTGGTGACCGAGTTGGCTACGTAGAACAAGGTACCTACGTCGTTGGTAGCGATCGCGATTCCGACCGGCGAGGCTGCCGCTCCGTAGTCGAACGAGCCGGCCGAAAAAAAGCTCAGTGTGCCGTTGCTTCCCACAGCGAACGCCTCGACCGCGCCGTCGCCGCTCGCCGTCACGTGCGTGACATAAGCAAGGGAGCCCGTCGGGTATAATGCGACCTGTCTTGGGCTACCGCCGATGGAGATACTGCTAGCGAGCACCAGGGAGCCGTCGCTGTTGACCCCGAACGAGTCCACCTTCCCGCCCGTGTTCTCGGCCACGACCATGAAGAGCCCTCCCCCTGAGGCTGTCGCTAGCGCCACTCCCTCCGGCCCCGACAGCCCGGACGCGACCGTTGGAGTCGTCAGCGGAGTCAGCAGGCCCGAAGACTCAATCGCGTACCCGCTGATCGTCCCGGCAGTGAAGTTGGTGACGTAGGCAAAAGAGCCCGTGGGATCGATCGCGATCCCGTACGGGCCCTTGCCTGTCGCCACCGAGCCGCCGCTTGGTTGGCTCAAGGAGCCGTACGAGCCGATTGCGAACGTGTCCACTAAGCTCTGGTTCTTGTCCACTGCGTAGAGAAAATTATCGCCGGGCAGCACCGCGATTCCGACCAGCGAGGCGGACGACCCCGCCGATGTGGGGCTGCTGGAGAGGAGGGTTAACGCGCCGCTGGAGCTGTTGGAGCTGAACCCGGCGATATTACCGTCCGAACTGGAAACGAAAAGGAACGGGGCGGTGGTCGCGGTGGAGGTGGCCGAAGAGGTCGCATTTACCGACGCGAGTCCCAGAAAGCTCCCGCCGCACGCGCACAGAATCACAGCCATCGCCAGGGCTACCGCCAGAGGCAATCCTCTCGCGTAACGAGCGTCCACTCTTCCCGCATGCTGGATTGGCGAAAAATTCACTATCGTTCCTTTCCTCCCGGCTGCGGCCGGCGTGGCTGCTCGATCGGCAGATCGTCGCGGTTTCCCCATTCCGCCCACGAGCCCATGTAGCTGCGGACGTTGCGATAGCCCGCCATCCTGAGCGCGAAGTAGCTGTGCGCGGAGCGGTAGCCGCCCTGGCAATAGGTTATCACCTCCGCATCGGGACGCAGGCCGAGCTTGTCGAAGGCCGCCTTCAGCTCGGCGGCGGATTTGAACGCGCCCCTTGCGTCGAGCGCGTTGATCCATTCGAGATGAATCGCGCCCGGTATCGCGCCGCCGTGCCTGGCTCGCACCCGCTCGCCGTAGTATTCGTCGTCGGCCCGCACGTCGAGGATTTGGACGTCGCGCCGGCCCAGCCGATTCAGCACATACTCGTATGACGCGACGGTTTCAGGGCGCGGGCGAGCGCGGAAGTCGCTCGGCATGATCGGGTCGGCCGCCGCGACCAGCTCCTGGCCGGTGAGCGCCTTGAGCCCGCCGTCCAGGATGCAGGCCGCTCGATGGCCGAGATGCTCCAGGGCCCACGCGCCGCGCGCCGCGCATATCCCGGCGTCGTTCTCATAGAACACCACCGTCCGGTCGCCGGTTATCCCAAGCGCCGAGAAAATCCATTCGAGCTGGCTTCTGAACTCCGCGAGCCCCTTCTCGCTGGTGTCGTGGTAGTGGAACGGGAAGGGATCGAAGTGGCGCGCACCCCTGAGATGACCCGCCCAATACTCGGAGGCGGGACGCGTGTCCACCAGCACCAGCGACGGATTCGCGCGATGCTCGGCGAGCCATCGCGCGTCAACGATGAACTCGGCGTGATTTGCTTCGGATGCCACGAGTGCTTGAGCTCACGGCCGGTGCCGTACTCATCCCGGCCCTCACCCGCCGACACTACGCGTCGCACCCGACCGCTTCATTAATTGAGCGCAATCCGTCGCGATTTAGCAAGCGAGCAATTCCCGCCTTGATCTCACCCGCTAGTCCGGGGCCGCCATATATCAACCCCGTGTAGAGCTCGACCGCGCTTGCGCCGGCGCGGATATGCCCGTATGCGTCGGCGGCGCCGGCGACTCCGCCGACGCCGACGATCGGCAAGCGGCCGCCGGTATGCCTGTAGATGTTGCGGATTGCAGCGCGCGTCCGCTCCCCGAGCGGCTGTCCGCTGAGCCCGCCCGGATACGATGACGCCACGCCGACTTCCTCCCGTGCCAGCGTGGTGTTGGTCGCAACGATACCGTCGATACCGAGCGCGACGACCTCATCGCAGATTCGCTTCAGCATCGGCGCCTCGATGTCCGGCGACAGCTTGACCAGGATCGGCGGCCGGCGTCCTGATTCGCCATCCGCCGACTCGAGCGCGCCGAAGACCTCGCGCATCCGCTCCGGCGCCTGCCATTCGCGAAGCCCGGGGGTGTTGGGGGAGCTCAGGTTGACGACGATGAAGTCGGCAAACGGCGCAAGCACACGCATCAGCGATGCGTAATCTTGCGCCACGCGCGGCGCCGGCGTGTCGCGATTCGGCCCGATATTCACGCCCACGCGCATCGCGAGATTGCCGCGGCGGCGAAGCGCGGCGAGCCGTCGCGCGGCGGCCTCGGCGCCGTCGCTGGGGAAGCCAAGCCGATTGATGACCGCGCGATGCTCCGGCAGACGCCACATCCGCGGACGCGGGTTTCCAGGCTGCGGGCGCGGCGTGATGGTACCGAACTCGACGAATCCGAACCCCATCGCCTGCCACGCGCCGGCCGCACGCACGTCCTTGTCCATCCCCGCCGCCAGCCCGACCGGGTTGCGCAACTCCATTCCCCACAGCGTCTGGCGAAGCTCGGGCGGATCGGAGACAGGCCTCAGGAGCGGAATGCGGGAGAGAACGGCGAGCGCAAAGCGATGGGCCGTTTCGGCGTCGAGCCGAAACACGATCGGCCTCAAGATGCGGGCGTAGAGCGCGTCCAGCGTCGCGTTCATCACGCGGAATCTTGCAGTCCGCGCCCTCGCGCGCAATCTACCCAAGGCCTCTCAGTGTTGATAACGATTGCGGGGGCGGGCGCCGGCTCGGCTGACGATCCTTCGGGCATTGAGATAGAATCAAAAGTCCGATGGGCGCGGAAAAAAGAAACGTTACGGAGCCCGGCGCGGCGGCGGCGCAGATGCAGGTAAAGCTCATCGACTACGCGCAGAAGCCGCTGGAGAAGCTCTACGCGGCGTTTCGCACCTGCTACTCCTCCGACACCCCGATCGAAATCTGGAACAAGATCGAAGCCGAGAAGATCAGCCACGAGAAGGTCCGCGAGTTCATCCAGGAGCGGCTCAAGACCGGGCACGCCTCGCCGCTCGAGCAGGTCGTATTCTGGTTCGGCATCGCCGGCGTCTCGCGCTCGCTGTCGCATCAGTTCGTCCGCCATCGCATCGGCATCAGCTTCGAGCAACAGAGCCAGCGCTACGTCAAGTTCAAGCAGGACAGGCTCGCTTTCGTGATGCCGGAGTCATGGCGGCGCGCCGGGCTGGAAAACGAATTCTCGGAGCTGCTCGGAATGACCTCCGAGCTTTACGCGCGCGCGCTCAAGGCCGGGATTCCCGCCGAGGATGCGCGCTTCGTGCTGCCCAACGCCGCGCCGACCAATTTCCACGTGATGGTGAATTTCGCCGAGATGCTGCACATCTGCGACCTGCGCCTGTGCGTGCGGGCGCAATGGGAGATCCGGCGGATGGTCGCGTTGATGCGCGCGGAGATCAAGAAGGTCTTGCCCGAGATCGCAGTCTTCCTGCAGCCCAAGTGCGGCGAGAACCGGATGGGCTACTGCGATGAGTCGCTCGCGGATTGGATGAAGTGCCCGCTGGGTAAGGTCCGCCCGCACAAGTCCGCGCTGTTCGAGCTCTACGACCGCCACGGCAGCCGCAAAGCGCAGGCGCTGAGCGAAGCGGAATACCGCGCGGTCGAGGAAAAAGAACAACTATAGTCGCCTGGCGCGCGCCGGCGGCGCGTGCCGGTTCGCGTTTCGGTTCCATGCACGCCGAGCTCAAGCAAGCGATCGCGGTCTTCAACCGTGGCCAATACTTCGAGGCCTCGGAACTCTTCGAACACACCTGCGCGTCGGTCGGGCCGGAGCTCAAGGAGATGGTCGCGGCGCTCAACCGTGTCGCCGCCGCGATGCATTTGCGGTTCCATCGCGGCGGCCGGCAATCTGCGATCAATTTGCTCTCGCAGGCGATGCTCACGCTGGAGGACTTCAAACCCGCGCGCGGCGGAATCGACGTCGAGCGGCTGTTCCGCGAGCTCTCGGCCTTTACCGACGACTTGCGGAAAAGTCCGCGCGGCGAGTCCCAGGGAGTGCGTCATCGGGCCCGGCTTTTCCTGGAGCGCCGTCGCGCTCCCAGGATCCATCGCCGCGGCTGAGGCTCCTTCTTCCGCCCCACTGCTGGCGTTTCGCTTCGCGCAGGCCGGCTGGTACAATTTTTTGTCACGAACTATTACCCATGAGAAAGCGCGAAATCCTCACGGTCTCGCTGCCCCGCGAGATGTTGAAACAGGTAGAGCAAGTGCGCAAGGCGGAACACCGCACCCGCTCCGAGCTGGTGCGCGAGACGTTGCGCGCCTACTTTGCACTGGCCCGCAGCTTCCCGGCAGAACCGGCCACACCATCCGACGTTCGCGCGCTCGCACGTGCGCGCCGCGAGTATGAACGCGGACAGACCGTGACTCTGGCCCGATACCTCAGTGGCTTACACACTCGAACTCGCCAGCCGCGCGCGAAAGCAGCTCGATCGGCTCCCGCCCGCTGACCTTGCGCGGATCCTGGCAGTGCTCCGGAATATGGAGCAGGACACCCCTTCTCAGGCGACGTTCGACGGCTTACTCACCAACGCTTCGGTTGGCGACGTCGCGTAGGCGCCTACCGCATCCTCGACGACCTCGACCCTTCCCGACGGCTGATCCTCGTCGCACGCATCGAGCGCCGCACCTCGACTACCTACGGCTGATCGGATGAACCCCTCGACAGCCTTCGATCGCATCCGCGAGTCGATGCTTGGATGCCGGCGATGCCCGGCGCTGGTCCGATGCCGCTCGCGGGTGGTGCCCGGGCACGGCGCCGCGCCGGCGACCGTCGCATTCGTCGGACTTGCGCCCGGCCGTTTCGGCGGCGACCGGACCGGGATCCCGTTCAGCGGCGACCGCTCGGGCGAGATGCTCAGAGGGATGATCCGCACGGCGGGGATCGGCCGCGTGTTTATCACCAACCTGGTGCGTTGCAATCCGCGCGACGCGCGCGGACGAAACCGCGATCCGACGGCAGGCGAGATCGCGAACTGCGGATCCCATCTCGCCGCCGAGCTGGCGCTCGTGCGCCCACGCATCGTCGCATGCCTGGGCCGCGTCGCCTGGCGCGAGCTTGCGGGACGTGCCGCGCCGTTCGATCCTGCGCGTGCGGAGACTTTTGCGGTAGACGGCTTGCTCCTCTACCCGATGTACCATCCCGGCTACCTGGTGCGCGGCGCCTACTCCGCTCGGCAGTATCAGCGTGATTTCGCGCGCCTGGCAAGGCTGATTGACAACCTCGCCGCGGCCCGCAATCACTCTTTTGCCAACCCGGCATGAGCGGGGAGGCCGCTGGCGATCCCGTGGCGGTCGTTGAAGGTTGCGCCCCACATGCTGGATGATTGAAAACTATGCAGCTCACGGCCGAATACGTTCGCGATGGGCTCAGGCGCGCCGGTTACATAACCAACGAGCGCGTCGAGACCGCGATCTTCCTGGCGCTCGCACTCGACAAGCCTCTGCTGATCGAAGGGCCCGCCGGCTCGGGCAAGACCGAAGTCGCCAAGGTGCTGGCCGAGATGCTGAAGACCGAGCTCATTCGGCTGCAATGCTATGAGGGGCTGGACGAGGCGCGCGCCCTCTATGAATGGAACTACCAGAAGCAGCTCCTTCGCCTTCAGGCGCAAGAAGAGGGGGTTCGGTGGGAGGACGTCTCCGAGCACATCTTCTCGCGCGAATACCTGCTCGAACGCCCGCTGCTCAAGGCGATCTCCTCCCCGCACAAGGTCGTGCTGCTGATCGATGAGGTTGACAAGGCCGACGAGGAGTTCGAGGCTTTCCTGTTGGAGCTGCTCTCCGATTTCCAGGTCAGCGTGCCGGAGCTCGGCACGATTCGCGCCGTCGAGCGGCCGGTGGTGGTGCTGACCTCCAACCGCACCCGCGAGCTGTCGGAGGCGCTGCGCCGGCGATGCCTCCATCTGTTCATCGATTTTCCCGGCATCGAGCAGGAACGGCGGATAATCGAGCTCAAGGTGCCGGAGCTCGACGCCAGGCTGGCCGCCGAGGCCGCGCGCTTCGTCGGCGCGCTCAGAAAGCTCGGGCTCAAGAAGCCGCCGTCGATCGCCGAAACCCTGGATTGGGCGCGCGCCCTGCTGCGGCTCGCCGTTAAGGAACTCGACACACCCGCGATCCGCGCCAGCCTTTCCGTGCTGCTCAAGCATGAAGACGACCGCGCCAAGGTCGAAAGCAAGGCCTCCTCGCTGGCGCGCTCGCGATGACGACCATCCGCGAGCAGCTCATCCGCTTTATCGACCTGCTGCGCGAGCGCGGCGTCAGGATCTCGGTGGCCGAGACCATCGACGCGATGAATGCGGTCGCCGCGGCCGGCATCGAACGAACCGCGATGCGCGAGGCGCTCGGCCACGCACCGGGGCCGACGGCGACAGCGGTTTACCAGCCGCTTAACGAGGACGCGGCTCGAAGCGCGATGGAAAAGGTTGCGGAGGAGATGATAGGCAACGGGCAAAAGATGATCGAGGCAGAGAAGACGGTCGGGTAGCCCCGGCCTGCGCGCGAAGACGACGGCCCCCGGTGAGGCGATCGGGGGCTTTGGTTTATTTTGGGAAGGGGGAAGACGGCAATCGGCTTTCGGGGCTGATGGACAACCCTGAAAGGGGAGGCGTCCGGTGCGCGGATGCGCTAGGAGGGGCTTCCTAAGCGAGGGGGTTGTTGCTAGAATCCGAGTGCGCGCACGAGTGGCCGGGACGGTGGTGCTTGCTATCCAAGCAAGTGGGCCACGAGCCACCTCCCGACCCTCTCCATCCAATTGAGAGTTCTCCCGATCTTAGCAACTGTGGCGGCCTTTCTTCTCTACCTGTTCCGCGGTTCGGGTGTTTATGCGAATTTCTTGGTGTGGTTTCACAGTCCTGAGCTTGCGGGAACAGCAGGGGTCGTCATTCCTGTAGTTCTGATGTGGCTTGTCTGGTATGCCACCAAGACAGGTAGGCTCGACTAGCGCGAAATTCGCTTTGGTAGGAATCGCTCGTCGCAACGCGGGCGAGATTCAGGGAGCGAACTTTGTCGGGGATGCGGGCTTGAGCTGTGCAAGCTCGAAGGCCTCAGTCTTTAGCTCTTTCTTGTCGTTGAACCAACTGCATGTGGCTTTGGTTTTCTTCTCGCCGAATATCGTCTTAACGGTCATCGGTGGCCCGCCACTGCTCAGCTCCACGATGTCTCCAACCTTAAATTGGGATTCGGTCATTGCACTAGCCTCCTGAAAAGAATCGGTCGCTTTCATCGCGAGTGCTGCGAAGGAAGCGTCCGTGCTCATCTCGCGCCGCTCCGGGCGCCCTCGCGCGTCCGGCGCGCACCTTGAGCGCATCCTAAACCCAAAAGCAGGCTGCTTGCAAAGGGCGCGTCCTGACGGCGCATCGTGGGGGTCTTCCCTTTTGTCCGACGCACCGGGGTCAACGACGAGGCGGCTCGGGCCGCGGTGGAGAAAGTTGCCGAGGAAATGATCGGCAACGGCCAGAAGATGATCGAGGCAGGGAAGACGGTCGGGTAGTGCAGCCATCGGCGCGAAGTCGGCGGCCTTCGGTCGAGGATCGAAGGCCGCTCTTTATTTCGGGCGCGGCGGGGGGCAGGATCGGGGGCAGGAGAAGCTGAAGGTGAAGCTCCGTCACGCCGCCGCGCTCGCGCTTGGAATCTGGCTGACTGGCTGTGCTGCTCTGACGGACCAGTCAGCGGCCCAAATTGACCACGCGGCTAGGGCAGAATGCGGAGCTCCGTCAACAGCGGCCACGTCGCCCCCGGTTCGTCCCTTTGCTGTGCGGTTCCCACTGAGCGATCGTTGCATTGAACTGCTCCGCGAAGACGGCGCCCCCGAACTATTTTTGTCAATGGCGCGTGAGAGAAGCGACCTGACGATAGCCATGTGGCGAGCGTGTCCATCGGAAAACCCTTGCTCCCAGCTATCTGAGTGCCAACTCCTCCGGCGGGCGTTAGAATCCGGGTCGAAGGCCGCGCAGGACATTGCTATAACTTCGTGTGAAAACGCTCAGAAAGCCGACTACTCTTGCCGCTCTCTACAGAGCGATCCCGCCTACCAGACCCAATCGCGCGCCTTGAAGGCCTGCCTAGAAAGCCCGCCGCCCGAGTGCAATCAGCCCTCTCCCCGCCTTTCGCCTTCTGCGACCCACGAGGCTTGGGAGCGGTGGAATGAGGCTAACATCCAGAGGCTAAACACCTGTCTTTGCGTGAGCCTGGGGGCAGACGACAATAGCGACGAATGTAGAGGAGCGGTTTCCCGGTATAATCAGGGTGCCGAACGGTGGACGGCGATGTCCACATCCAACAACCCCGCCTCAGCGCCCGGTACCATCGAGCCGTCCTCCGCCTCAGGCAGCGCCTTTTGGTCAGACGCCAAAACAGTGGGCCTTGTGCTCCTAAAGGCGCTTCCCGCGGCCGCCGCGGCGGGTATGGCGGCTGGTTCGGGAGGTCAATACCCGGAACCGGCCCCGGAGCCACAGCGGACGATGCCTACGTATACGCAATGCCATGCTTGGGGTAACCAAATAGACTGCAACACTATGTAGGAAAGGTCAGTTCTCCACAACGGCAGCGGATGCACAGCTTGGGGTGCACAAGCCAGTAAGGCGCCTCGGATGCTGCCGGACGCGTGGCGCGAGCCTCGGCAAAACGAACATGCGCGACGGTTCGCAAACTCAAACACGGGCGCGGGATCGCGGCCCGAAGCTCCCAAAGCTCCCAACGCTCCCGAAGCTCCCAAGGCTCCCGAAGCTCCCGAAGGTCCCGAAGCTCCCAAAGCTCCGGTCTCCCGCCCCTGTAATCAGCCTATTTTTTTCTTCTGGGCCAAAATCTCCGCGTCAATATCTTTGATTGCCGCATCAAGACTGGCCTCGCATTCTTCTAGACTAATTCGCTCTCGAATGTACGCTTCGCACACTCGCTCAAGGGCGCGCATCCATTCAGGAGAAGAAGTTTGCGCTGAGCGTATAGTCGCCAACTTGTGATTCAGAATCCGCCCTCGGTTCAAAGCACCCTTCGCTTTTGCTTCATTACGTTTTAAAGTATCCAGCAACACCCGATGTACAAGCGCAGCTCCTCTGTTTGAAAGAAACAGCTTGAGTTCACGAAGTCGTTCACTCAAGCGTTTGTTTAGAATATTTCTCCGCCCTTCCAAGGCGCGGATTTTTTCCTGTTCAACCTGAATTCGCTGTACGGACTCTTCAACCGAAACCGCTATTTTTGCCATAGGTATATTTTAGTGGGCGCGGCGGTCACTATCGACTCCGACAAAATCCACCCTTTTCGCGGCTCGATGGACGGCCGCATCCGGACCCGGATCGGTGCGGGACGGGCCGGAAGCGGGCCGGGCGCGGGCCTTCGGGCAGGAGGCGAGCCGCCGTGAAATGGGACTGGCCACGAGGTTCGCTCACGCCGATCCGGGCGCGCCGTCCCGACTCCTGCCCCCTCCACGTGATCGGGCGGCCTACGCGATGACGACCATCCGCGAACAGCTCATCCGCTTTATCGACCTGCTGCGCGAGCGCGGCGTCAGGATCTCGGTGGCCGAGACGATCGACGCGATGAATGCGGTCGCCGCAGCCGGCATCGAACGGACCGCGATGCGCGAGGCGCTGGCCGCCACCCTGATCAAGGATGAAGCCGACCGGCCGGCCTTCGACGAGAGCTTCGCGTCGTTTTTCCGCGCACCCATCGCCGAACCCGGCCGCATCGAAGAAGGAACGACGCGCGAGGGTGTCGCCGGACGCGGCCGCGGCGAGAACATCCCGCTTAAGCCGCGGCCGATCGAACCGCCCGAGCCTAAAGCCTCGGCGCAGGCTCCCAGGCCCGAGGCCGAGAAGCCTGAGAATAAGCTTCGCGAAGAAAAGCCGCCCACAGAGGAAGAGGCAGCCGAGAAGCGGGAACAAAAGGGAGAAAACGCAGAGAGGCCCCCGAAGCCCGCCGCCAGGAACGCGGCGACCAGGGGGCGCACGCTGGCATCGAGGCGCAGCATCATGCGCGCCTCAGGGCCGCCGAGCGCAAACCGTTCGCCTGTTACTCGGACCTGGACTACGAGCTGGCGCGCGAGGCGCTTGGGCTGCTGGCGCGCCGCTTCAGGGTACGGATGGGGCGGCGCATGCGGATGGCACGACGCGGGCGGGTCGATTTTCGCCGCACGATCCGCGCCTCGACCCAGCGCGGCGGCGTGCCGGTCGACCTGCGCTTTCGCTCCCGGCACCCGCGCCATATCGACCTGCTCCTGCTGGCGGACGTCTCCGGATCGGTCAAGTACTCGTCCACGTTGATGCTCGAGTTGATGGCGGGGGCGAAGCGTTTTTTTCGGCGCCTGCGATGCTTCGTCTATGTGGACCGAATGGCCGAGGCGGAGTTCGAGGATGGACACCTGGTGATGACGCCGGCGCTCGACCTTTACGCGCTCTCCGACTTCGGCCGCGTGCTGCGCGAGCTGTGGGAACGCCGCGCTGAATTGCTCAGCCGCGCCACGGTGCTGCTGATCATGGGCGACGCGCGCAACAATCGGCGGCAAGCCCGCGCCGACCTGCTGGATGCGATCGCGCGTTCGTGCCGGGCGGTGATCTGGCTCAATCCGGAGCCGTCCGAGCGATGGGGCACGGGCGACAGCGCGATCCGGCTCTACCAGCGCGCGCTGAGCGCGCTACTGCCGGCCCGCAACCTGCACGAGCTGGAAAGAGGGCTGGAACGAGTGGCCTGAGACTCTGCCTGCCTTATCTCGCGGGGTCGCTGCGCGGGGGTCACTGTCGAAACCCACGACCCCAACGCCCGGCGTCACTTGTCGAGGCCGACTTTTTTCAGCAGCTCGATGAAGCGCGGCGCGGAGCGAAGCGGGTCGTAGACCTTATCGACCTTGAGCCAGAGCAGCCACCACGAGCGGGCCTCGTAAGCCTTCTCCAATCCGTCCAGGGCCCGCTCCTTGTCGCCAAGACCGAGGTAGACTATCGCCGTGCAGAACGGCGACACGAATCGGCGCGAAGACATCCGGTTCAGTTCCGCGATTGTCGCCTGAGCCTTGCGACGGTCGCCCGACGCCGCGTAGGCATATCCAAGAAAGCCGGCGACGAAGGGCGGAGAATCCATCTCCCGCGCTTTCTCCAGTTCCGCGATCGCTCCGTTGAACTCACCCTCCTCGATGTCGACCCACCCCAGCATGAATTGAGGGAGATAGAAGCTCGGATCTAATTCTAACGTCTTGCGAAGCTGCCCCTTCGCTGCTTCGTACCTTCCTTGAAACATCAGCGGGAAGGCCAAGTCATTCGCGATCGCGGCGGAGAGCGGGTCCAGTTCACTCCCACGCGTGATTTCGGCTAGGGCCTCATCGAATCGCGCTTGATTCACCAAAAGATAGCCATACCATTCACGAGCAGAGGCATAGCTGGGATTGAGCGTGATCGCCCGCCGAAGCTCGCTCTCACCTGCCCTCCAATCGAAGTCGTATTCATACAAAATAGCCCCCAGCGAGGCGTGAGCTTCGGCGAGGGAATCGTCTAACTGCAAGGCTTTCTCGGCTGCCGCCTTTGCCTTGGGCATCACCTCGTTGGCTGGAAAATACCAGTCCTCGCCGTACGAGTAGGCGTCGGCCAGCCCGGTGTACGCGGGCGCGAAGTTGGGATCTTCCTTGATCGTCAGCTCGAACTGCTCGACGGCTTTGTTGACTCTTTCCTCGGAGGGGCTGCTCAAGTAATAGCGACCCTTTAGATAAGCCTCGTGCGCCTGCGGGTTGACAGTACGGGCATTAGCGAAGCGCGCCTGCTCGGCCGGCGTCAGCTCGATATTGATCTGGCGCGCGATCGCCGAGGCCAGCTCGTCCTGCAAGGCCAGCACGTCGCGCGACTCACGCTCGTAGCTCTTCGCCCAAAGATGCTTGTCCGCCGGCGCATCGATCAACTGGGCCGTGATCCGCACCTTGTTGCCCGAGCGCACCACGGAGCCTTCCACCACCGCATCGACGCTGAGCATTTTGGCGATTTCGGGCGTCGGCGGCCTGTGCGCACCCTTGAATTGCATTACCGAGCCCCGCGAGATCACCCGAAGCGCGCTGATGCTCGCCAGATCGGTCGTCAGTTCATCGGTCATACCGTCAGCGAAATACTCCTGAGCGGGATCGCCCGAGAAATTGTCGAGCGGCAGCACGGCGATCGAACGGATGACCCGTGCCTGCGGTGCAGGCTGTTCCGCAGAACCCGGAGCGGATGACTTCCATCTCGCGACGCCATAGGCAAGCGCCGCGATGAGCAACACGGCAACCCCGGCCACGAGCGCGCGGCCCGTCCATCGGGCCTCGGTACGCGGCTTTGCGGGAAGCGCGGTCGCCGCCAGGGCGTAGACCCGAATCGACCGCGCTACGTTCTTGAGCCGTTTTTCGCCCAAATCCTTCGCGCGCATCCCGGGCTTGTTGCGAATCTCGTCGTAAACCGTCGCCGAGATGCAGATGCCGCCCGGGGCCGCCAGAGCGTGAATGCGCGAGGCGACGTTTACCCCGTCGCCGTGGACATCGTTGGTCGAGAAGAGCACGTCGCCGACGTGGATTCCGATGCGCACCCGGAATTCGTCCTTGTCCTCAAGCGAAGCCTGGACCTCTCTGGCGCAGTTCACCGCGTCAAGCGCGCTGTGGAAGCTGGTCAGCGTGCCGTCGCCGATTTCGCCGATCATCCGGCCATTGAACTTCGGCAGCAGCGTTCGCAGCAGGGCGCGATGCTCGCCGAGCGCACGCATCGCACGCTCCTCATCGCGGCCCATAATCAGCGTGTAGCCCGCGATATCGCTGAACATGATCGCGGCCAGCTCGCGGGTCGGATTTGCGGTCGGCGTCCCGGACATTTCAGGTCCCCCGTTCCATTCCATGCGAGGGTATCACGGTGGCGGGAAAGCCGCGTCATCCTATACTGTGCACTCCCAAGTCGGATCGCCGAGGACCGGACCAAGTGCACTGTTCAAGCTGCAACGCGGACAATCCCGAAGGGCTCAAGTTCTGCGAGCAATGCGGCGCGCCGTTCAAGCGGCGCTGCGCGAAGTGTGGATTTGAGAACTCGCCTGCGGCGCGATTTTGCGGCAAGTGCGGCGCAGCCCTCAGCGAGTCAGCGGCGCCACGCCCTCCATCGTCAGCAGCGCGCATTGAAACTCCCGAACCGGCGCTCCGGGTTCGTCCGGAAGCGACCGACGACATTCCCGAGGGCGAGCGCAAGACCGTTACCGCGCTGTTCGCCGATATCAAGGGCTCGATGGAGCTGATGGAGGACCTCGATCCCGAGGAGGCACGCGCCATCGTCGATCCCGCACTCAAGCTGATGATCGACGCGGCCCATCACTACGACGGTTACATCGTGCAATCGACCGGCGACGGCGTCTTTGCGCTGTTCGGCGCGCCGGTCGCGCACGAGGACCATCCCCAGCGGGCTCTGTATGCCGCTCTCCGGATGCAGGAGGAAGTGAAGCGCTACGCTGAGAAGCTGCGAGCAGAAAAGGGAGTCAATGTGCAAGTCCGCGTCGGCGTGACCACCGGCGAAGTTGTAGTCCGTTCGATCAAGACCGGTGACGCGCATACCGAGTACACGCCGATCGGCCATTCCATCAGCCTCGCATCGCGGCTGCAGGCACTCGCGGCTCCGGGCTCGATTGCGATCAGCGAGAACGTGCGTGAGCTGGTTGAGGGTTACTTCGTCCTGAAAGCGCTGGGGCCGGCGCGGATCAAAGGGGTCAGCGAGCCGGTCAATGTCCACGAAGTGACCGGGCTCGGACCGCTGCGCACGCGATTACAGCGCTCGGCGAGCCGCGGGCTCTCGAAGTTCGTGGGGCGGCAGGCCGAGATGGAGGCGATGAAGCGGGCGCTGGAGTTGACCAAAGCCGGCCACGGCCAGATCGTCGCCGCGATGGCCGAGGCCGGCGTCGGCAAGTCGCGGCTGTTCCATGAGTTCAAGGCGATCGTACGCAGCGGAGCCGCAATCGCGGAAGCGTTTTCGGTTTCCCACGGCAAGGCCTCGCCCTACCTGCCGGTGATCGAGCTGCTCAAGAGCTATTTCGAGATTACCTCGGAGGACGACGCACGCCGGCGGCGCGAGAAGGTGACCGGACGGTTGCTGACGCTCGATCGGACGCTGGGCGACGCGCTGCCGCATTTGTTTGCGCTGCTCGGGATCGTGGAAGGAGAAGATCCGCTGGCGCAGATGGATGCGCAGATAAGGCGACGGCGGACCTTTGAGGCGTTGAAACGGCTGGTGCTGCGCGAGAGCTTTAATCAGCCGGTCGTAATCATCTTCGAGGACTTGCACTGGATCGACAGCGAGACCCAGGCCTTCCTGAACCTGCTCGCCGACGGAATCGCCAACGCGCGGGTGCTGATGCTCCTGAACTACCGGCCCGAGTATCGCCACGAATGGAGCAATCGCACCTATTACACGCAATTGCGGCTGGATCCACTGGGCAGGGAGAGCGCTGACGAGATGCTCACGGAGCTGCTCGGAGACACACCGGCAATCGCCCCGCTGAAGCGGCTGATCGCCGACAGAACGCAGGGCAATCCGTTCTTCATCGAAGAGATGGTGCGGGCGCTATTCGAGGAGGGCGCGCTCGCGCGCAAGGTCGAAGTCCAGCTCGTCAAGCCGCTCGACCAAATCCGCGTCCCGGCCACGGTGCAGGCCGTGCTCGCGGCGCGAATCGATCGCCTGGCGGCGGAGGACAAGGCGCTGCTGCATACGCTGGCCGTCCTGGGCACGGAGTTCCCGCTAAGCCTGGTCAAGCACGTGGCCGGCGTTCCCGACCAGGAATTGGAGCGGATGCTCTCCGACCTGCAACTCGCGGAGTTCATCTTCGAGCAGCCCGCGCTGCCCGAGGTCGAGTACGTCTTCAAGCACGCGCTGACCCAGGAGGTTGCGTACAATTCCGTTCTCGTCGGGCGCCGCCGCCTCCTGCACGAGCGCGTCGCACGGGCGATCGAGGAGCTTTACCCCGACCGGCTCGAAGACCATCTTGCGGAACTCGCGCATCATTACGGCCGCAGCGCCAACGTGGCCAAGGCGCTCGAGTACCAGCGCCTGGCGGGCCAGCAGGCGCATCGCCGCTTCGCTCATGCGGAGGCGATCATCCATCTGACGGCCGCCTTGCAACTGCTCAAGAACCTGCCCGACGACGAGGAGCGCGCGCGCCAGGAATTGAGGCTGCAGCTCACGCTTGTCGAAGCTGCAACCGCTATCACGGGTCCGGCAGCCGATGAGGTGGGCGCGGCGCTGACTCGTGCCCGCGAGTTGTGCACGCGGCTCGGAGACACGCGACGCCTCTTTCCGGTGCTGCTGGGGCTTAGGTTCTTCTACTTTTTCAAGAGTCAATGGCAGAACGACCTCGAAACTTCGCAGCAGCTCGTTGCGCTTGCCGAGCGCGAGCCCCAACCCTCGAGGCTCATCTGGGCGCACACGATGCTTGGGTTCAGCCTCTATTTTCACGGCCGACTCGGTGCAGCGCGCGCGCATCTCGAGCAGGCCGTGGCGCTGATTCCCGCGATTCCTGAACGCACCAGCTTTGCGGTTGAGGACCCGCGCACTGAGGCGCTTTGGACACTCGGTCATGTTTTGTGGGTTCTCGGCTTTCCGGACCAGGCGCTGACGCAGAGTCAGCAAGCGGTGGCGCTGGCTCGCAAGCTGGGGCGGCCCTATCCGTTGGCCACGGCGTATGCTGCCGCCTGCATTCTCCGAGGGGATCGGGGCGACGTTGCCGGCGTCGGGGAAGCCGCGAACGCATTGGCGACGCTGGCTGCCGAACACGGCTTCGCGCTATGGACCGCCCAGGCGATGTACTGGCGCGGATGGTGCCTGGTTGAAAAAGGCATGGTGGAGGAGGGGATAAGCGAGGTTCAGCGGGCGCTGGCCGGCCAGCGCGATGTAGGTTCCGTCAGTTGGGTCGGTACCTTGAGGGAGGCATACAGGAGGTTGGGCCGCTTCGAGGAAGCGCTCGCCGCCTTGGAGGAAAGCGAAGTGCGGGCTCCGCCGCTCGTGGCCTCGGAGCTAAGGCGCACCAAAGCGCAACTGCTGCTCGAGGCCGGGCGCTGCAGCACGCGTGAGGCCGAGGACCAGTTTCGCGAAGCAATTGGGACTGCCCGTGGCCAGGGCGCCAAGTCATACGAGTTGCGCGCGACGACCAGCCTCGCGCGGCTGCTCGCGAAGCAGGGCCGTCGCGACGAGGCGCGCGCGACGCTCGCCGAAATCTACGGCTGGTTCACCGAGGGCTTCGACACCGCCGACCTGAAAGACGCCAAGGCGCTGCTCGACGAACTGGGAGGCACGCTGGCGTGACCTGCTCGAAATGTAGGGCTCTGTATGTGAACACCGGCGAAGTTGTAGTCCGCACCACCATCGCGTGAAACCGGGGCGCGTCCGGGGACCGCTGCGCTTAGAAGTCGAAAATCTCGCGCATCTTGGTGAGAAAACGATAGCGAAGGCCGCGAGCGCCGTCGTCCTGGCGCGGCTCGTGCAGCACGTCAAGCCGCTGGGTCTGCCGCCGGGCGACCACCTCGCCCATCGGTTCACCCAGCTCGGGATGCGCCTTGAAGAGCTGCGCGAAGCCTTGCCGGTTCATCTCCAGCACCTCGACGTTGGTGCACGCGCGAATCGTGGCGTTGCGCGGCTCGCCGGCCAGCAGCGACACCTCGCCGAAGAACGGCTCGGGCGAGGCGGGCGAGACCTTGGCGACGTGATGGGTTGCGCCGTCCGCGCCCCGGATCGTGACGTCGGCCACGCCGCGTCGGATTATGTAAAAGGAATCGCCTTCCTCGCCCTGGCGCACCAGCACCTCGCCGGCGCCGAACTGGTGGACATTGACGGTCGGTACCAGCGTCCGCAGCTCGTCGTCGCTGAGTCCGTGCAGAAAGTCCACCCGGCGCAGCTCGACCATGATTTTTTCCTCGAACTGCTCCTGCGCCTCGACCTTGGGCGCCCCGCGGCGCATCTGCAAAGTCTGAACTGGATAGGGGATCTCGATCCGGTTGCGGCGCAGCGCGTACCACAAGCCGGTGAGCAGCGCGTCGCGCGCGTCCTCCTGCACTGCGTAATCGCGGATCCAATACTTGACCCGGTACTTGATCGCGAAATCGCCATAGTCCCAGGCCAGGATCTGCGGCGGCGGGTCGGTCGCCACGTGCGGGATGTCGCGCACGACCCGGAGCACCACCTCCTTGATCCGGTTGGGCGGCTGATCGTAGCCGAGCCCGAAAATGATCTCGTCGCCCACTGTGCCGGTGCTGTAGTTGGTGAGCACGTCCTTGGACAGCTCGCTGTTGGGAATCTCGACGCGCTCGTTGGCGCGCGTCACGATCGCGGTCGACCGGAGCGTGATTCCCCTCACCCGCCCGACGTAGGTCTTGAAGCGCACCCAGTCTCCGGGCTCGAAGGGCCGGGCGATCTGAAGCGCAAGGCCGCTGAAGATGTTGCTCAGGGTTTCCTGAAGGCCAAAGCCGATCACGGCGCCGGCCACCGCCGAGCCGGCCAGCAACGGAGTCACGTTGACGCCCAGCGTCGTGCTCGCCACCACCATCGCCACCACCGCCCACAGCAACACCATCATCAGGTCGCGCAGGATGGGGGAGTAATGCTCGCGGCCGCGGGGCGTGAAGAGCGCCTCGAGCACGAGCCGGATCACGCCCCACATGAACAGGATCAGCGCCGCGGCGCGCAGCCCCAACATCAGACCCGGCGCCGCCTTGAGCAGCGGCGTGAGGACGTCCAGCGCCAGGCCCAGCGCCACCATCAACAGACCGCCCGAGCGGATGAGCCAGTTGCGCCGGCGCAGCGCGATCGCCCACAGTGCAACCGCGACTGCCAGGATCGACTCGACCAGCTCGCGCGAGGGCGAGTTGATCATATGGAGCGCGAGCGCAATCTGGAGCGGACTGTGATCCATGTCCTATGCGGAAAAACTCGATCGACGGGGCAGGTTGGCATGCTGGAGCATTGCTAAACGCACTGTATCTCTATGAGTTCGGGTGTCAAAAGCGCTTTTTCCGCACCCTGCTAGAGACCCGCCGCCTCCGCGATCTCGTCGAGGAGCTTGAGCGCGTCGAAGTATTCCACCGCGATCTCGCGGGCCGCCTTGGCGTGGCGCGGATAATCCGCGTTCACCGCGCGGATCGCCGCCACCGCCTCGTCCGCGCCGTCGAAACCCAGCAGCCCGACGCCGGTCGGGATGAACTTCTCGTATCCGGTGCGCTGGGTGATTACCGGACGCCCCGCGGCGAGATAGCACACCGAGCGGTCGCTGAACCATCCGGAGCGCGTGCGCGCAACCACGTCCTTGGCGACGGTGAACTCGCCGCGCGAGGAGCTGATGTAATCGCGGTAGGCGTCGAGGTCGAGACTCATCGGCACCACCGGCCTGAAGCTGAAGCCGCCTGCGATCGCGCGCTCGTAGTCCTGTCCGGAATCAAGGTCGGTCGCCAGCTCGATCGGTTGCCCGGCGCGCCGCGGGACCTCGAGCACCTTGCGGAAGCCCACGTGCTTTGACCAGTAGTAGGTTTCCCCGTCGATCCGGATGTCCTTGCCCTTGTTCATCCAGGTCGCGACGGTGGTGAACTTTTGCGGCGACGCGGGGCCGACGCCTTCGCGCCATTCATCGAGCAGGACCGGCGGGCGCGTCGGACGCCATTGCACACCGCCGGTCGGGAGGCGGCAATCGGGATTGCCGATATTGTAGCCGTAGGTGAAGAACAGCTTGTGAGCATTCGCGCAGTAGGTCCAGTATGGCGTGCCACCGGCGAGCTCCACCTCGAAGAAGCCCGGGTCGGTTTCCAGATAGACCAGACAGCGCGTGCGCGCGTGTTCGTCGCGCGGCGGGGTCGCGCCGCTCAGGTTGATCACCGCGTCCGCCTCGGCGAGCAACTCGAGGCATCGCTCGCGCGGCATCCCGAGGTACCGGTTGCGCGTGAGGTCCCAGAAGGCCCATCGTTCGCCGAAGCCATGGCGCGCGAGCGCGCCGGCGAGCATCTTCAGGTTAAGGGAGGGATCATGCGACTCCATGCGCGCGACGGGATCGTAGACCCAGGATGCGTGGTCTTCGAGATAGTAGACGTTGAGTCCCAGGCGGCGAAACCCGATCAGGTGATGGAGCAACTGCCATATCACGCCGGCGAACGGGTAACGCGCTGCGAGGTGCAGGACGACGATCTTGCCCTTGCGCTTGCCCTTCACGTTTCCGCGACCCGATTCTAGTCCTGCTGCCACAGACTGGTATAGGCGCGGCTGTCAGCCGGGTTTGGCGATTTTCTCAAGGTCCTCGCGCAGCTTCCCGACCGCGATCCGCCGCTGGCTGACCCGGCTTTCTTCCTGCTCACCGAGCTCGCCCAAGTAGCATCCCCGGTCGGGGAGAAAGAGCACCGCCCGGTATGGAAAGCCGGGCCGAATTTGGGGATAGCGCCGCGCCGGGATGGTCCCCTCGATCGCTGCCTCGGCGACGCGCTCGCGGACCTCGCCGCCATCCCGATGGACCAGCGCGACGGCAGCGCGAATCCTGGCCGTGCGCCGCTTCGGCTCGACTCCTTTCATGCGCCGGATAACCTCGTCCGCCAGCGCATCGTCGTCGCTCATCGCGCCCTCGCCAAGCCATCGATGAGACCGCACACCCGGCTCGCCGCCCAGCGCGTCGACTTCCAGACCGCCGTCGTCGGCCAGCGTGGGCATCCCCGAGCGCCGGAAGTAGAAGCGCGCCTTGAGCAGTGCGTTGTCGGCAAAGGTCGCGCCGTTCTCGGCCGGCGCATCGTCGATCTTCAGGCCGGCAAGCGACACCAGCTCGATCGGGAAGTCGGCCAACAAGATGCGATACTCGGCCAGTTTCGCCGGGTTGGTGGTGGCAATCAGGAGCCGCGACGCCATGTCATGCCTCGGTCTGGATAGCTTGATCTCGATCGGCGCCACGTTGCAACGGGAAGCCGCGCAATCCCCTGCCTGTCAGCTCAGTGCGGGACCGCGGCTCGCTTTGTGCGCGCCTCCCTTTCCCTTGCCTGGCTGGTAGCTGAATTTGAGCGCCGCGCGCTCGCGATGCTCCTCGAGCGCCAGTTCGATCAGCCGGTCGACGAGCTTGCGGATCGGAAGCCCCGACGCCTCCCACAGCTTCGGATACATGCTGATCGCGGTGAAGCCGGGAATCGTGTTGGCCTCGTTGACGAAAACTGCGCTCAAGTCGGCGCGGGCAAAAAAATCCACCCGCGCCATCCCGCGCAGAGCAAGCGTCTTAAACGCCCCCACTGCCAGCTCCCGGATCCGCTCGCCGGCCTCGCACGGAATGTCGGCCGGAATCCGGGTCTGGGCGCCGTCGGGATCGACGTACTTGGCGTCGTAGCTGTAGAACTCGTGACCGCCCTTGACCACGATCTCGCCGACCACCGAGGCTTCCGGACGCTCGTTGCCCAACACCGCGCATTCGAATTCGCGCCCCTCGCATGCCGCCTCGATTAGCACCTTGCGGTCGTATTGAAACGCATCCTTTAGCGCGGCCCCCAGCTCCGAGGCGCGCTTGACCTTGCTGGTTCCGATCGACGACCCCAGCGCGTTGGGCTTCACGAACACTGGGTATCCTAGTTCACCGGCAAGCATCTCGGCCGCCGATGGATTGTCGCGGTAAGCCGCGCGAGCGAGCGGAAAGTAACGGACCACCGGCAGCCCCGCATCGCGCAGCAGGCGCTTCTGCATGTCCTTGTCCATCCCGACCGCCGAGCCCAGCACTCCCGCGCCGACGTAAGCCATATCGGCCAGCTCGAGCAAGCCCTGCACGGTGCCGTCTTCGCCGTAGGTCCCGTGCAGGATCGGAAAGACCACGTCGAGCGCGCCGGCAAGCGCGGCGTGGCGGCGCGCCGGCGCAGCTTTGAGTGCGCGTCCGACCCGTCGCGCGGGCACCGGCACCAGCGCGCGGCTGTCTGGATGGGGCAGGATACTCACCTCGGTGCCGCGATGCTCGAGAGCGGCCAGCCGCGGCGCCGCCTCGCCCAGCATCTTGAGCACGTCGCTTTGCAGGTACCATCGCCCGTCGCGTCCGATTCCGATCGGAACCACCTCGTAGCGCGCCGGATCCATCGCCGACATCACCGTGAGGGCGGAGCGCAGCGAAATCTCGTGCTCCCCGGAGCGTCCTCCGAAAAGCACTCCCACTCTGATTCTTTTCCGGAATGCCATGGGATCCGGTGCGACGCCCGGGACAAAGCGATGCACGCCGGGCACGCGCCGATCGCGATGTTAGCCGAAAACGGGACGGCGCGGAAATTACGACCGCATCGGGCTAAGGCCGATAGTTGGGCGCCTCTTTGGTGATGAACACGTCGTGGACGTGGCTCTCGCGCGTGGACGCCTCCGAGACCCGGATGAACTTCGCGCGCCGGCGCAGCTCGGCCAGGTTGGCCGCGCCCACGTAGCCCATCCCGCCCTGCAGCCCGCCCACCAGTTGTTCGACGTTGGAGGCCAGCGACCCGCGATGCGGCACGCGGCCCTCGACACCCTCCGGCACCAGCTTGCCGGTCTCCGCGTCTTGCTGGCCGTAGCGGTCGCGCACCCGTTCGCTCATCGCGCCGATCGAGCCCATCCCGCGGTACAGCTTGTAGGTGCGGCCCTGGTAGAGAATCGTCTCGCCGGGGCTTTCCTCTGTGCCTGCGAACAGCGAGCCGATCATCACGCTCGAGGCGCCTGCGGCCAGCGCCTTGACGATATCGCCCGAGAAGCGGATTCCGCCGTCGGCTATGATCGGCACGTTGCGCGGCTCGGCGACCGCGACGCAATCCATGATCGCCGTGATCTGCGGCACCCCCACCCCCGACACCACCCGGGTGGTGCAGATCGATCCCGGTCCCATCCCGACCCGTAGCGCGTCGGCGCCGGCGTCGATCAGGACCTTGGCGCCCTCTGCGGTCGCGACGTTGCCCGCGACCACCTCGAGCTCCGGGCATTCGTGCCGGGTCGCCGCCAGCGCCTCGATCACGTTGCTCGAATGGCCGTGGGCGGTGTCGATACACAGCACGTCCACGCCCGCATGCTTGAGCGCCGCCACGCGCTGCTCGCGGTCCGCGCCGACTCCGACTGCCGCACCCACGCGCAGCCGCCCCATCGCATCCTTGCTGGAGTAAGGATGGCGCGTTGCCTTGTCCATGTCCTTGACCGTGATCAGCCCGCACAACCGGTCGCGATCGTCAACCAGCGGCAGCTTCTCGATTCGATGGGCTTGCAGGATTTCCTTGGCCGACTCCAGGTCGATTCCCGGCCGCGCCGTGATCACCTTGGTGGTCATCACGTCGCGCACCAGCTTGTCGAGGCGCTTTTCGAATCTGAGGTCGCGGTTGGTCAGGATGCCGACCAGCCTGCCGTCGCGCACCACCGGCAGCCCCGAGATCTTGTAGCGCTCCATGACCATCAGCGCGTCCCGGATTCGCTGATCGGGGTCGACCGTGATCGGGTCGGCGATCATCCCGGTCTCGAACTTCTTTACCGCCTCGACTTCGGCGGCCTGCTGCTCGATCGTGAGGTTGCGATGGATAAAGCCGATACCGCCGAGCTGCGCCATCGCCAGTGCCGTGCGCGACTCGGTCACCGTGTCCATCGGGCTCGACACCAGCGGGGTATTGAGCTGGATCTTGGGCGTGAGCATGGTCGTGACGTCGCACTGCGAGGGGATCAGGCTCGACGACTGGGGGACCAAGAGCACGTCGTCGAAAGTAAAAGCTTCGCGAAGCTCCTGATGCGCCATTGCTTATCCTCCCCGAGATAGAAAAAAGCCCGCAGAACTCCTGCGGGCTCTCGTCTTTGCCCTATAAAAAATAGCGAGCCTTCTTGATGGGCCGCGCCATATCCTTATCTAGCAGAATGCCGAGCCCGAGCGCAATTAACCCTGAAGCGAAAATAATTTCATGAGCCGGGACTCGGAGCCTCTGGCGCTCGCTTTGCTCCAAGGGGAGGAGGGCCGGGTGAGGGTTTTCCAGGGCGGCGAGGCACCAGCCTGTGGCCTGGGCTCAGTGGCGCGGGCGGCCCTGTCCAAAACAAAAAACCGGCACGGAGGCCGGCGCTACGAAGAATCGAAGAAGAATCCGGAGCTTGTAAAATCTTTTGTAGCGCATGCGCCGGGGGCGACGGCCTCCGTGCCGGTTCTTTTTCTTCTGCTGTTGCTTTTGGGCGCGAACGCGACGAGAGACAAGCCGGCCCGCAGACGGTCCTTTTCCCGAACGCGCGTGCCTCTCGCAGAGCCCGGCGCCCCCTGCTACTCGCGCCCTCGATTCACGCCGACAAAGATCGCCCAGCCGAGAAATTCGCACTCGTACTTGAGGTAGCGCATCTTGGCCGACTGGTTGCGATCGGGGATTTTGTTACGGTCGGGATGCGACGGATTTTCCGACGCCCAGTCGTCCGCGGCGCGCCAGTGCAGGCTCTCGTAGCGATCCCAATCCTCGGTCGAGCTGGAAATCAGCCCGCGCAACACGAGGCCGTGCGAGCCCAGCATCGCGACCGTATCCGGCAGCGAACGCGCCGCGTCCGCATAGTCCACCATCTCGTCGGGCAGCGGCAGGCGCTTCGCGTACAAGTCGCCGATCGCGACCATCCCGCCCGCGGTGACCTGCGGGACCATCCACGTCACCGCCTTCTCCATTCCGCCCAAAGCGAACGAGGCCCCGATGCAGAGCGCGAGGTCGAAGCTCGCCGGCTGTGCGCCGAACTCGCTCGCCGGTCCCTCGACGATGCGGATTCGTCCCTCGAGGCCCTCCGCGGCCGAGCGCGCGCGGGCTTCGGCGGCGAAGTGCGGATTGATCTCGAGACCGGTGGCGCGGATGTCGAACCGGCCCGCCCATCGCCGGAGCAGCCACGCCTTGCCACAGCCCACGTCCAGGATGCGGATGCCGTTGCGAACATCGCAGTAGTCGGCGAGCAGGTCCAGCTTCTCGACCGTGGTCGGGTTCTGGAACGTGTCGTAGCGCTCGACGATCGCAAAGAAGTCCTGGGATTTCAACTAAGTTCCTTCGCCAGCCGCTCCGCGGGATCCGGGGCGCCCATGGCGCGGTACATGGCCTCGGCCTCGCGCAGCCCTGCTTCCCGCACGGTACGGTCGTTGCGCCCGGCCATACGGGCCTCGGCCTCGCGCAGCCGCGGCAGCAGCGAAGCGCCGCCGCTCTTGTGGACCAGCGCGCGGGCTGCGGCAATCACGGGGGCGACCTCTTGTTCCGGCGCGCCCGTATGGACAAGGGCGTCTACCAGCGCGGCGCGACAGAGGGCGGCCTGAAACCAGGCACCGCCTGCATCCGCGGCTTCGATTCCCTCGCGTGCCCTGGCGATCGCAGCCTCGGCGTCACCACGAGCCAGGCAGGAGTCGGCGAATACCGCGAGGTAATAGCCCTGCCAGTCGAGCGCCGTTCCCGCGTCACGCGCCTGCGCCAGGGCCTCGGTGAAGCGCTCCTCGCTGGCGCCGCAGTCGCCGTTCAAAAAAAAGGCGGTCGCGAGATGGTATGAAGCCACGATCTGCGAGAACCGGCTTCCGACCGCCTCGGCAATGTCCACCGCCTCCAGGCATGCCCGGCGAACGTCCGGGACGGGCACCCGGGAAGTGCCGCGCGCGAGATACGCGTAAAGGCTGAGCGCCCCGAGGGCCCATCCGAGGATCTCTTGCGCACGGTGCTCGCGCGCCATCCGGATGGCGCCTTCCGCGCGCGGCCAGCACTCGTCGAAGCGGCCCGCCTGTGCCAACGTCTGCGCCGCGTGTTGCTCGGCCCAGATCAACGGGCTGTAGCCAACCAACTCGCGGCCCACTTGTGGATCCCCGCCGCTGCGCTCAACGATGCGATCGAACGCCGCGAGCGCTTGCGGAAGGCGCCCCGCGACCACGAGCCAGTACGCATGAGGCCATTCGACCTGGAAGGTCTCGCCAGGGTCCATGCCATCGTTGAGCATGCCCCTGGCCTCTTTGGCGAGTTCGAGGGCCGCTTCCGCTCGACCGAGCACCCCCAGATAGCTCGCAAAACCGGCGAGCGGGGCGGCTATAGCAGATGGGCGCCCCAGTTCCCGCGCCAGCGAGCGGGCCTCGTCCAGACAGCCGCGCATCTCGTCCTCGCTCATGCCGAGTCGCCAAGCGCCGCCCGCCAGGATGACGCCGCAGGCACGCAGCCGCGACTCCTTTACGTCTGCATCATCGAGCGAGCGGCCGAGGTCGCGCACCTTCCGCCAGTGCCGCAGACCCTCAACCGGATCGCGGGCGCCGGCCCATTCGGCGGCGCGGCGATGCCAGTGCACGGCCTGCACGAAATCGGCGGCCTCTTCCCAGTGATGTGCCAGCAGCGCCGCCTGCTGGTCGAGGTCGTGCGCATGGGCTGCCTCGATGACCCGCGCCACGGCCGCGTGTAGCCGTCTGCGCCGCTCCTGGAGCTGCGAGGCCAGCGCCACCTCCTGCGTCAGGGGATGCTTGAAGATATATTCGGCGACCGGATACAGCGACTGCTCGTACACGAACTCGGCGTCTTTGAGCTTCTGCAGCGCTTCGCGCAGCTGCGGTGCGGGCTGCTCGACCACCGCGGCCAGCGTCGGCTCGTCGAACTCGCGGCCGATCACCGCGGCGGTCTGCAACACGTCCTTGTCCCGCTCCGCCAGCCGATCGATGCGTGCCGCCAGGATCGCGTGCACCGAACTCGGCACCTCCAGCTTGTTGACTGGAGTGACCAGCCGATAGGCGCCCTTGCTGCCTTGCAGCTTCCCCGACTCGATGAGATTCTGCACCACCTCCTCGATGAAGAACGGATTGCCGCCAGCGCGGGCATGAATCGCCTCGGCCAGGCCGGCGGTGCTGGGATGGTTGCCGAGCAGCGCATCGACCAGCTCGCGGATCGCGTCCGGGCCCAGCGGCGACAGCGGTAGCTGGTGGTAATACGACTTCCCCATCCATGGCGCCTGGTACTCGGGGCGAAAGTTGAGCAGGACCAAGGCGCGCGTCCCTACGGCAGCGTCGATCAGCGGCTCCAGGAACGCCGCGCTGCCGCCGTCGAACCAGTGCAGGTCCTCGAGCAGGGTCACCGTCGTCTCCCTCTGCCCGCGCGCCTGGATCACGCGCCGCATGATGTCGAACATCTGCCGCTGGCGCGCCTCGGGATCGATGCGCGGAACCGGGTTCTCAGGGTCGGCAACCCCGAGGAAGTCGAACTGCAGGGGAAGAGCGGCCTTGAGCTCCCGATCGAGCAGCAGGAGGCGGCCGGCGATGCGCTCGCGGGCGGTGGCGTCGCTGTCCTGCTCCGTGATGCCGAAGAAGGCGCGAAACAGCCGCAGCATCGGCAGGAAGGGGATCGCCTTGCCGTGCGCGACGCCGGTGGTCTCGTAGGTCATCAAGCCGCGCGCCCGGCAGCGCTCCAGGAACTCGAAGCACAGCCGGCTCTTGCCCAGTCCCGCTTCGCCGACAATCCCGATAATCTGGGCATTACCCTCCCGCGCGCGCGCCAGCGCCGACTCCAGCTCCTGCATCTCGTCGCCGCGTCCCACGAAGCGCGAGAACCCGCGGCTGCGCGAGACGTCCAGGCGCGTGCGCATCTGGCCGAGCCCCAGCAGCTCGTAGACATGCATCGCCCCATGCACGCCTTTGATCTCCATCTCTCCGAGGTCAGCAAGCGCGAAGTATCCCTGTATCTGGGCTGCGGTATGCGCGGTGAGGTAGACCTTGCCCGCTTCGGCGATCTGTTCCATGCGGGACGCGAGGCCAACGGTGTGTCCCTGCGCGGTGTAGTCCATGTGCAGGTCGTCGCCGATCTTGCCGACGATCACTTCGCCGGAGTTGAGGCCGATGCGTGCCGAAAAGTTAAGGCCGCGGCGCAGGCGCAGCTCGTTGGCATAGCCGCGTAGCCCGTCCACCAGGTGCAACGCCGCGTAGCAGGCGCGGCGCGCGTGATCCTCGTGCGCGATCGGCGCGCCGAACAGCGCCATGATGCCGTCGCCGGTGAACTTGTCCACGAAGCCCTCGAAGCGCTCGACCCCCTCCGAGAGGATCTGGAAAAAGCGGTTCATGATCTGCGACCACTCTTCCGGGTCCAGCTTCTCCGCCAGCTCCATCGAGCCCTTCACGTCGGCGAACAGCACGGTGACCTGCTTGCGCTCGCCTTCCAGGCCGGCGCGCGAGGTCAGGATCTTGTCGGCCAGGTGTTTGGGCGTGTAGCTCCTGGGCGAAACGGCGGGCTTCGGCGCCGCGGAGGCGTCAATTGGCGCGGCGCATTCCCCGCAGAATTTCGCGGTCGGAGGGTTTTCGAAGCTGCACTTGCTGCATCGCCGTCCGAATGGCGCTGCGCATTCGTTGCAGAACTTGAGGCCCTGCGGATTTTCCGCGCCACATTTGGAACAAATCATGTCACTCCCCCAGCTCGTCGAGCAGCGCCTTGGCGTCTTTCAGGTCGGCGGTGTCGAAGCCCTCGGTGAACCAGTTGTAGATCTCGGCGAGCATCGCGTGCGCCTCATCGCGCTTGCCTTGCTTGGCGAGTAGCCGCGCGAGGCTGGTCGTCGCGCGCAGCTCCCACGACTTTGCGTTCTGCTTGCGCGAAATTTCGATCGCGGTGCGGAAGGACTTCTCCGCTTGCGCGGCATTCGATGCGTCTTGCGCCAGCAACAATTCGCCCTTCAGCCGATGCACCTCCGCTTCGTAACGTCGTTCTCCGGTCCTCTCGATGTAGGGGAATGACTCGTCGATCGTGCGAAGAGCCTCATCGAACCGCCCCGTCCGGCCCAGAGCAGTGGCCATCAGAGTGAGGTAATAGTGGGTCCCGATTTCGGCGCCGGTGGCCCTAAACTCCGACAGATGGTGCCGCATCCGTGCGATCCCACCGTCGAGGTCGCCCGCCATCGCCTGCGCCCACCCAAGGAAAATTTCTGACCACGTGCGGTAATGGAGGTTGCCCGACTCGGTCGATAATACCAAGGTTGCCTCTGCGTTCTCTCTCATATGCTCCAGTTCGCGGCGGTGCTCATAAGTGAAGGTGGCGTAGAAGTGCACCACCTCCAGGACAGCCTTCGACCCGGATTCGTGCGCGATGGCGGTCGCAACGTTTAATCGTTCCAATGACCGATCCGGGGAACCCAGGAACCACAGGTTCCATGCCGACTGGCTGCAGCTGAGCGCCTGACTCGCCAGCCGCTCGATTGTCTGGGCCTGAGGCATTACGCCGGCGCGCTGCTGTGCAAGGCCCGTTGCCGGCTTCGCTATCGATTCCCACAGCGCCCACGCGCGGTCGAAGCCTTCGGCGGCGAGGTCGAAGTCGCCCGAGTTCACCCTGGCATGCGCCAGCGCGGTCGCCGCATCCGCAATATGTTCCGCGCTGCCGTGTTCCTCGGCCCGTGCAATCATCTCAGCGGCTATTTCGCACGCCTTGCGCAAGTCGGGACGGACAAGCTGGACTATGTAGACTCCGCGGAGTGCCGACCAGGCCTTTTCCCAGTCGATCCCGGGCCGTTGGCAAAGCTCCATTGCGCGCGCCCAGGACTGCTCGGCTTCAAGCGAGGTGTAGCCCTTGATCGCCATCAGTGCCATACCGGCTGCGTCCCTGAGGCCCAACTCCAACTCGGCGCGCCGGTCGTCGCCGGGCAGCTTCTGCAGCAGTTCGAGCCCACTCTCGAAGTGTGCGACCGCCTCGGCATAAGACCCGCGAACTACACACTGCTGGACGGCCCGCAGGCAATATTCCAGCGCTTTACGCGGATTGCCGCCGCGCGCGAAGTGATGTGCCAGTTCAGTCACATGGTCGTCGAGGCTCTCGGCGTACATTGACTCCAGCGCGCCGCCGATTCGTTCGTGAAGCGCTCGGCGCCGTTCCATTAGCACCGAGTTGTAGGCGACGTCATGAGTCAGCGCGTGCTTGAAGGTGTACTCGATGTCGCCGACGGCCGGCTGCTCGTAGATGAACTCGCCAAGCTGGAGTTCGGAGAGCATCCGCTCCAGCTCTGCCTGCCCCTCGCCCGCTTGGTTGCGGGAGAGGGCAAGCGGCGCGGCGCTTGCCTCCTTTCCAGCAAGCGCTGTGACGCGCGGGTGAGGGTGCTGCCATACCGCCTGGACTAAGCCGAGGCGGAACTCCGTGCCGATGACGGCGAGGGCTTGAAGCAGCTCCTTCTCATCATGCGGCAGCCGATCGATGCGCGCGGCGAGAACCGCCTGCACGGTGGGCGGAATCTTGAGCTGGTTCAGCGACCGGGTAAGCTTGACCAGTGGCGCGGGCGTCCCTGCCCGCGGTTCCTCCCGCACCAGCGCGCCTTCTTCGAACAGCACCAGCGCCATCTCTTCCATGAAGAACGGGTTGCCTTCGGTCTTTTGGACGATGAGCCGCTTGAGCGGACGGATTTCGACCTCGTCGCCAAGCAGCGCCTTGAGCATCTCGTCGGCGCTCTCCTTGCCCAGCGGGTCGAGCCGGAGCTGCGTGTAGTAGGTTTTGTGGCCCCATTCCTGGCGGTACTCGGGGCGATAGTTCACCAGCAGCAAAAGCTTGGCCGTCCCGATGCTGTCGGCGAGCAGGTTCAGGAAGGCCTGCGACTCGCTATCGATCCAGTGTAGATCCTCGAAGATCACGATCAGCGGCTGGTTGAGGCTCTCGCGCAGGAGGATTCGCTTGATCGCTTCCAGCGCGCGCCGCTTGCGGGTTTGCGGCTCGATCTCCCCGAGCGGACTGTTCGCGTCGCTTAGACCGAGCAGCGCGTGCAGGTAGGGGAGCGCGTCCTCCAGCGATCGGTCGAGCGTGACGACTTTGCCGTTGACCTTCTCGCGCCGCGTGCGCTCGTCGTCATCGGAGGTGATCCTGAAATAGTTCCAGAGCAGATCGATCACCGGCAGGAATGCGGAAGCCTTGCCGTGCGAGACCGAGAAAGCCTCAAGTACCATCCAGCCGGATTGCGAAATCGCCTTGAACTCATAGAACAGCCGCGACTTGCCGACTCCCGGCTCCCCTACCGCCGCGACGATCTGCCCGTGCCCGGCCCGCGCCTGCTCGGCCGCGTTCTTGAGCGCGTCCATCTCGCGCTGGCGCCCGACGAACTTCGTGAGTCCCCGTCCCGCCGAGCGTTGCAGCCGCGTCCGCAAGGGTCCGAGGCCGGTCACCTCGAATACCTCGACCGGCTCGCTAACGCCTTTCACCTTGGTGGGGCCGATTGGTTTGAGCTGGAAATATCCCTCCACGAATCTGCGTGTCGCCTCGCTGATTGCGATCGATCCGGTCGGCGCGACCGCCTGCATCCGCGACGCCAGGTTGGTCGTGTGTCCAATCGGCGTGTACTCGGCGTGTCCGGCGCCGGTCGCAATCGAGCGCACCACTACCTCGCCGGTGTTGGCGCCGATCCGCGCCTCGATCGGTATTCCGCCATCGGCCACCACCCTTCCCGAGTAGCGACCCAGCTCTTCCTGCATCCGCAGTGCGGCATAGAGCGCCCGCTGCGGATGGTCCTCGTGCGCCACCGGAGCGCCGAACAGCGCGAAGATGCCGTCGCCGGTGGACTGCACGACATAGCCGTCGTAGCGGCGGACCGCTTCGATCATCAGCTTCAGCGCGGGGTCGATGATCGCGCGGGCTTCTTCGGGGTCGAGGTCCTGCTCAAGCTCAGTCGAGCCCTTGATGTCCGCGAACAGCGCGGTGACCGTCTTGCGCTCGCCCTCGGGAATCTCGCCGGTCGCTTCTGGACGAACCCGGAGCGCCGGCTCGGGAGTCTCGGTGCCCTTTGCTGACGATGGAGGGCGGGCCGCAGGCGCAATGGAAAGCGCGGCGCCGCAGTCGCCACAGAATTTCTCGCCGGGCTGGTTGGAGACGCCGCATGCGGGGCAGACCATCGCGAGCGGATGGCCGCATTCGGCACAAAAGCGCCGTTCGGCGCGATTGGCGTGGCCGCATGACCCGCAACGGTTGGTGTTCTCGGTCACTTCATCTGGTCGCGCAGAGCCTGCGCGCGCCTGAGCCAGCCGCTCATGCCGATCGCGGTGAACTGCTGCATCGCGGCGTCGAGTAGCGGACGCGCGCGTTCCTTGTCGCCCGGCGCGTTTCGACGGATATACATCCACGCCTCATCGAAGTCGGCGATCGCGCGCAGCGGGCGCGCGCCTTGCTCGTCCAGCACGGCGCGCGATTTTGCGAACCAGTCGAGGGCCTCGTCGTACTTGCCTTGGAGCGCGCACAGCCGCGCGAGCGAGAGCCGCCCGTCCTGCATCAGGTAGCGGAAATCCGGCGCCACGACCTTGTCGCGGATGTTGCGCTCGATGGTCTCGACATGGTCGGTCCGCTGGAGGAGCCAGAGCGTAGAAGCCGCATCGCAGGCCATTCGCGCGTAGTTGGAGTCCCATCCCTCGGCTCGTTCGATGGCGGGAATGGCCATCGAGAGGAGGGTGATAGCTTCTTCGCTTTTCCCCATGTGGGCTTGCGAGCGCGCAAAGCCCGCCCAAGCTACAGCCGCCACCCATCTGTCCTCGATTCTCGGCGCCTGAGCCAGAGACCGGAGCCGCTTGAGCGCGTCTTCCCATCCCTCGTCCAGCGCGAGGTCGAGCTCGTCTGCGGCGGCGACGAAAATCATCATCTGCATCGAGGGACCCGTCAACCGCGCCGCCAGTAAAGCCGCCCGGTCGTAGGCAGCTCGTGCGTCGGCCAATTCGCCGAGCGCCGTGTGACAGCGGGCAGTATTGGACCAAAACATCATCGCGAGAGCGACGGCTCCCCGGTGCTCGTGTTCGGCGGCGGCCTGCTTCCAGAACGGCAACGTCCGACGATATTCGCCCGCCCAGAAGAGCAAATAGTCCGGGTTCGCACCCGCGCTGGAGAGAAGCTCTTGCCTCGACCGGAAGGTCACCAAGAGTGTCGGATAACTCACGCCGGCGGGTCCCGGCGGGAACGAAGGGACTTCCATCAGCCTGGGAGTAACCCTCAAGATGCCGGGATTGTCGGGACTCTCGGACTGCTCACGCATGTCATCCAGCCAAGTGAGCCAGGCCCATGCAGCGTCACGCCGGTGCGCGTAGCGCAACCCTTCACCGGCAAGTTCCCAGGCTCCTCGCGGAAAACCCGCACCGAACATTCGGTAGGCCGCGTAAGCCAGATGATGCACGGTCGCAGCGTCGCCTTCGGACGCAAGGATGAGCAGAGCCGCCTCGCGCGCGACCTTGAGCGCTTCATCGAAGTTGAAAGTCCAGGTCAGGGCCAATCCCATTTGCGCCATCAATTGCCCGCGCCTGGTGTCGTCCTTCGGCAGCAGTTCGAGCGCGATCCGGAGGAAGCTTACGACCTCGTCGTGCGCGTAGGCCGCCTGGGCATTGTCGGCCGCCGCGATCGCGTAGGCCGCGCCGCGCTCGGCACCCTCCAGCGCCGCGCTGCGCGAGTAGTGATAGGCCATCTCCGCGGCGTGCTCTTTAGTCCGGCTCGCCCACGCCCGCTCCATCGCCTCCGCGATCTGCCGATGGAGCCGCACCTGGCGCGACGGATTCATCTCTCCATACAGCGTGTGGCGGATAAGCGCGTGGGTGAAGTCGTAGCTCTCGGCTGCCACGCCGGGCTTGAGCAGCTGCGCCGTCACGGCCTCGTCGATAGCGCTCAAGGATGCCGCTTCGTCGAGACCTGCCACCGAGGCCGCGACTTCGAAGCGGAACGCGCCGTCGAAGGCGGAGGCCGCCGCCAGCAGGCGGTTTGCTTCGGCCGACAATCGCGAGAGACGCCGGCCGATCACCTGACGCACCCCCTCGGGGATGCCCATCTGCTCGATCGTCAGGTTGGAGGCCCATCGCCCGTCCTGGCGAAAGATCTTTTTCTCCTCGATCAGATGGAGCAGGACTTCGCGGATGAAGAACGGATTGCCGTCGGTCTCGGCGCTGATCGCCTTGACCAGTGCCTCCGGCACCTCCTGGTCGACGACGGTCTTGAGCAGCTCGCCGACCTCGCCGGTATCCAGCCCCTTCAGCACGATGCGCTCGTATTCGGTCTCGCGCCGCAGCGCGCCCAGCGCATCGGCCAGGGGATGTTGCCGGTCGAGTTCGACGTCGCGATAAGCGCCGAGCAGCAGGATCCGGTGGCGCGCGATGAAGCGCGCGACATGACGCAGCATCGCGATCGTCCCTCGATCCGCCCAGTGCAGATCGTCCAGCACCAGCACCAGCGGCGCGCGCGTCGAGACCGCGATCAGCAACTGCGAGACCCCATCCAGCAGGCGAAAGCGCTCCTCTTCGGGCGCGAGCGACGCCGGCTCGCCAAGATCGGGCAGCCGTTCGCGCAACGCGGGTACCAGCCGCGCCAGCGGCGGACCGCCGAACCCCAGCTCGCGGCGGATGGTCTCGGGCTCCGTGATGCGCGCGTACTCGGCGATCGCCTCGGCGAACGGGCCGAAGGGTGGCGCCCATTCGCCTTCATAGCAGCGCCCCGACAAGACCAGCGCGTCGCGACGGCGAACGCTCTCGGCGAACTGCTCGCAGGTGCGGCTCTTGCCGATTCCCGGCTCGCCCACCAGCATCACCATCGCGCCTCTCCCGCCGCGCGTCTCGTCGAGCTTCTTCAGCAGCCTTGCCAGCTCGCCCGCGCGCCCCACGAAGGGCGTGTGCGCCAGAAGCGCGAGCGGATCCTCCGCTTGCCAAGCTGCCTGATATAGATGATAGCGCTCCTCGAAGCCCTTGAGCTTCGCCCGCCCGCGATCGGCAAGGGTGACGCCCGCTACGGTGCCAGCCAGACGCTTCACCACCTCGTCGAGCAGGATCTCGCCGCCCTTCGCCTTGGACATGATCCGCGCGGCGGCGTTGACTGCCATCCCGTAAAGCTCGCCCTCCTTCTGCAGCACCTCCCCGGCGCTCAGCCCGATCCGCAGCTTGAAGCCACGGTCGGCATGCTCGCGGTTGTGGCGTTCGACTCCACGTTGGATCGCGACCGCGCACCCCAGCGCTTGGCGCGCCGAGCTGAACGAGACCATGAAGCCGTCGCCCAGGAACTTCTCTTCGCGCCCCTCGTGGCGGCCGAGCGCGCCGCGCACCACTTCCTCGTGGGCACGAAGGACCTCCATGCCGAGTTCCTCGCCCCGACGAGTACGAAGCTCAGTGGAACCCTCGATATCGGTGAACAGAACGGTCAGCGTATGGGCAAGTTCGGTTGTCACGACCCAGTTGGGACCCCCCTAAGCGCGGTTCCCTGACGACTGCGGCTCGAATTTAGCCCTGTCGCCCCGCAAAATACAGGCCCGGCGAGTTCGGCGAGGCCGCCGCCTCAGGGAGCAGCGACAGTTGGTCTCGGACACATTTAACGGCGGTTCGGCGATGCGCCGCAGCCCGGTTAGTGACAGCGTGGTTGACAGAGTAGTATCGGAGCGAATTCGGCCCCGAACTGCGGATCAAAAGGGCGCTAATGGCGACTTCATCCGACGCACCGACCGCAAATCCGACCCGCGAGCTGGCCGCGATCATGTTCAGCGATATCGCGGGCTACACGCTGATTATGGGCCGCGATGAGGAGCGTGCGATGCGTGCGCTCGGCGAGCATCGCGCCCTGCTGCGAACGCTGCTGCCGAAGTTCAATGGCCGGATGATCGGCGAAATCGGCGACGGCACGCTGACCAGCTTCCACAGCGCGCTTGACGCGGTGAACTGCGCCAGAGAGATCCAGGCTTCGCTTGAGGACAAGGACGAATTCCGGGTGCGCATAGGAATCCACGTCGGCGACGTGCTCTTCTCGACCAACGATGTCCACGGCGACGGGGTAAACGTCGCTTCGCGCATTCACGCTCTGGCGGCCCCGGGCGGCATCTGCATCTCGGCGACGGTTTACGACGAGATTCGCAACAAGCCCGGGATGCGCGCGAAGGATTTGGGCGAAAAACGGCTCAAGAACGTAGCGCGGCCGATTCGGGTCTACGCCCTGGCGGCGACCGCGCTTCCCGCAAAGCCGCGTACCGAGGCCCGATGGACGGGCCGCGCGCTCGTGGCCGGGGTTGCCGTGTTGCTCATCGCGGCGCTTGCCTATGGCGTCGCGAGATGGAAGTCATCCGCTCCGGGTTCTGCGGAACAGCCTGCACCGCAGGCACGGGTCATCCGTTCGATCGCCGTGCTGCCGCTCGACAATTTCTCGGGCGACCCCAGCCAGGAGTATTTCGCCGACGGAATGACCGATGAGCTGACCACCGACCTTGCAAAGATCAGCGCGCTCCGGGTGATCTCGCGGGGCTCGGTGATGCAATACAAGGGGGCTCACAGGCCGCCGACGCCTGAGATCGCCAAACTGCTTAACGTCGATGCGGTGGTGGAAGGCTCCGTGGTGCGCTCGGGCAACAAGGTGCGGATCACCGCCCAGCTAATCGATGCACCGGCCGACAAGCATCTGTGGGCGGACAGCTTCGAGCGTGACTCCCGCGACGTGCTGGCACTCCAGGACGAGCTGGCCTCGGCGATCGCACGCCAGATCAATATCGAGCTGACACCGAATGAGCAGGTGCGCCTTGCCAGCGCCCGCTCGGTCAACCCACAGGCGCACGAGGCTTATCTCAAGGGTCGCTACTACTTGAGCAGCTACACTGAGGAACGAGTCAAGAAGGCGATCGAGCAGTTCGAACTCGCGATCAAGGTGGATCCTAACTTCGCACTGCCTTACACGGGGCTGGCCGACGCTTACGACTTTGGTGACGACTGGTATTTTCCCGGTAACGAAGTGATGCCCAAGGCGAAGGCGGCAGTGGAGAAAGCCTTGCAGTTGGACGATTCCCTGGCCGAAGCTCACGCCTCGCTGGGTCCTATCTTGTATTCATATGACTTCGATTGGGCAGGAGGCGAGCGTGAGCTTCGCCGGGCGATCGAACTCAATCCCAGCTATGCGTATGCTCACGATCAGTATGACTGGCTTCTGATGTCTCAAGGGCGATTCGATGACGCGGTGGCCGAGGGGAAGCGTGCGAGCGAACTGGACCCCCTCTCCGCCGGGGTCACGAATGACGTAGGGCTGCCGCTTATGTTCCAGGCAAAGTACGAAGCTGCAAAGGAGCAGTTCCACAAGGCGTTGGAATTGGACCCGAGCTTCTATTTCGCTCAATGGGCTCTCGGGTGGACTGACATGCAGGCAGGTAAGGCAGACAAAGCGATCCTGGAACTGGAGAAGGCGCGAGCGATGGATTCTCCGCCCTTCGTCGCCGCCTGGCTCGGGTATGCCTATGCGGCGGCGGGGGAGCGCGGCAAGGCTCAGGCGATACTCGCGGAGCTGAACCAGATGTCTTCGCGCCGATTCGTGTCGCCGTTCTGCGCGGCGATAATCTACCTCGGTCTTGGCGATAAGGAGCAGGCCCTGGACGGACTGGACAAGGCTTACGAGACCCGCTCGTCGTGGCTGTGCCTTCTCAAGGTCGATAAGGCCTACGACCCGCTTCGCTCCGAGCCGCGCTTCATCGCGTTGCTGAAAAAAGTCGGCCTGGACAAGTGACGGGACCCCGGCTCAGACCTGAGCTATTTTGATGATGGGACGGTCGGGGCGGCGCGCCGACCGCTGGCGATCGGCGCGCGGTGGCACAAGTATCCACCACGATACGCGCGATGGAAAGATCGCTTTTGATTTCCACCTTCTTTCGTATCGCACCGCGCCGCACGAGCCCGGTTATTTTCGCCATTGGAACCTGCCTCCGAGCCGGTTTGACGCTGAGGTCCTTTTGAGGATTGCAGAGTGACCGCACCCGGCGTATATTTTCATCTTACTGAATCTTACCAAGATCGAGCAAAGCATGGAGAAGACACGGCTTTCCTCCAAGGGGCAGGTGATCCTGCCGAAATCCGTTCGCGACGCCCATCGATGGTCCCCTGGCACGGAGTTCCTGGTCGAGAATACATTGCAGGGCGTGTCGCTGCGTCCGGCCAAGCCTTTTCCACCGACGCGGATCGAACAGGTTGCCGGATGTCTTCGCTATACCGGCAAGCCCAAGACGCTGGCCCAGATGAAAGCTGCCGTCGAGGCAGAACTGAAGACTCGGCGTGCTCGCGGCCGATACTAACGTCCTGGTTCGCCTGCTGACCGGTGATGAACCGGCGCAGGCGGCCCGCGCTCGCGCGCTTTTCGAGCGCGAAGAAGTGCTGCTCGTGAAGACGGTGATCCTCGAATCCGAATGGGTCCTGCGCCGACTATATCGTTTTGACCGCAACCGAATCGCCGATGCCTTGGCCGCGGCGATCGCGCTGCCCAGCGTGGCATGCGAGGATGTAGCTGCCGTTGCGGACGCGATTCGATGGATGCGTGAAGGTCTGGACTTTGCCGACGCCTTGCATCTTGCCTCGTCAAGAGCTGCGGGTCGCTTTGCAACGTTCGACGGCCGCCTGGTGAGTCGCGCCAAGGCGGTCACCGGTGTCAGAGTTATACGGGCTTGACAGGGCGAAGACCGCGGCGAGATGCCCGGACGGGACGCGGTCAAGCTACCGGGGGTATCGCGCGAAGGGTTGACTCGGACGATCGTCCAATGCGATTGTTTTAGGGCGAGCGCCGGAGTTTGCCCCCCTTTCTCCGGCCTTGCAGCGGGAGCGGGAGCAATTCCGCTCCCGCCTCTCTTTCTTCGGCCCAATCGCAGCGGCCTCGGTGCGGCGCCTTAGCCCCGGCTCGCTTCAAGTGAACTTGTCATAGCGCGCCCGGCGGCGTGAGAGATGGCTCGGGCGGCGGGTACTGGCTGAATTAAGCCGGTACCGCGCGACGGCTCAGGGCTCCAACCGCTCCATCATCCGCGGGAACGGAATCGCCTCGCGGATGTGGGGGATTCCGCACAGCCAGGCCACCATCCGCTCGATTCCCATCCCGAACCCGGCGTGAGGCACCGAGCCGTAGCGGCGCAGATCCAGGTACCACTGGAACGGTTCGAGCGGCAGATTGTTCTCGGCCAGCTTGCGCTTGAGGGTCTCGTAATCGTCTTCGCGCTGCCCGCCGCCGATTATCTCGCCGTAGCCTTCGGGCGCTATCATGTCCACGCACAGCGCGACCTCCGGCCGCTCGGGATCGGCCTTCATGTAGAAGGCCTTGCACTGGATCGGGTAGCGATGGACCATCACGGGCCGGTCGAACTCGCTGGAGAGCGCAGTCTCCTCGTCGCCCCCGAAATCGTCGCCCCAGTTGATCGCGACACCCTTGGCCTTGAGCCGCGCGATCGCATCGTCATAGGCGATTCGCGGAAATGGCTTGACCACACGCTCAAGCAGGCTTAAGTCGCGCTCCAGGACCTCGAGATCCGCGCGGCGGCGGTCGAAGACGCGCGCCACGATGTAGGCGACGAAATCCTCGGCCAGATCCATGTCGTCGTCGAGGTTGAAGAAGGCGACCTCCGGCTCGACCATCCAGAACTCGGTCAGATGGCGGCGGGTCTTGGATTTTTCGGCACGGAAAGTCGGCCCGAAGCAATAGACCTTGCCGAAGGCGAGCGCCCCGGCCTCGGCGTAGAGCTGGCCGCTCTGCGTCAGGTAGGCCTTGCGCTCGCCGAAGTAGTCGATCTCGAACAGGCTGGTGGTGCCTTCGCACGAGGTGGGCGTCAGGATCGGCGCGTCGAACAGGGTGAAGCCGCGCTCGTGGAAGAAATCACGGCAGGCCACCTCGACTTCGCTGCGCACCCGCAGGATCGCGTGCTGGCGGGAGGAGCGGATCCACAGATGGCGATGGTCGAGCAGGAATGCGACGCCGTGCTCCTTGGGCGTAATCGGGTAGTCGATCGTAGGCGCATAGAGCTTGAGGCTGTTGAGCGAAAGCTCGATTCCGCCCGGCGCGCGTTTGTCCTCGCGCGCCAGGCCGCGAACCTTGAGCGAGGCTTCCTGCCCGATATGATCGGCCGCGGCGAAGCTCTCGGCGCCGATGTCGCCGATCGAGGCCACGCACTGGCAGATCCCGGTGCCGTCACGAATCAGCAAGAAGTGCACCTTGCCGCTCGAGCGCCGGTTGTAGAGCCAGCCCTTGAGCGTCACCTGTTCGCCGATGTGCTTGGAAAGCTGGTCGATATAGACCTGCGGCATGGGTCCATTTAAGCAGATCGGGAGTGCACCGCGAATCGACAAGCGAGCACCGCGAGCTTGTCGTCCTGAGCGAAGCGAAGGATCTCGTCAGTTAAGACCCTTCGGCCCCTCTGTGTCGCAAGCGGCCGCGATCATGTAGGCTTTTTCAGGGGATGACGAGGTTGCGACGGGCGGCGCCGGCCGCCGGGGGCGGATGAACGGTCTCGATTACGCGATAATCGCAATGCTCGCATGCGGTGCGGCCTATGGAGTCGCGCGCGGCGCGCTGCGGCTGGCGACCTCGGCGATATCGCTGGCGGCGGGAATCTACATGGCCTCGATTCATCACGCGGAGGCCGGCGATTATGTCCACCGATACCTGGGCCTCCAGAATCCGGCGCTCGAGGCGGCGGTGGGCTACGTCGCGGTCTTCGCGATCGTGTTTGCGGCGGTGGAAATCGCGGGCCGGTTCCTGATCGGGCTGCTCCGCATCGTCAACCTGGGCTGGGCCGATCGGATCCTGGGCGCCACCTTCGGCGCCGTCGTGGCGCTGGTGGCTATCGGGATGAGCGTGGTGATGCTCACCGCGCTGCTGCCGGGAGATTCCCCGATCCTGCGCGACTCAAAGCTGGCGCCCGACATCCTGGCTTACAGCCGGATGCTGCCGGATTACGTCCCCGAGCAAGTCAAGGATGCCTACCAGGCGCGACGCGACGAGCTGCTGCGCTTCTGGCTTTCCTGCCGACCAACGCCGCAAGCCACGCCCGCACCGCCCGCGGGGCATCCTTCCTGATGGCTGCGGGAATCGGGAAACCGATCAGGCGGCCAGGGCGCTATCGACGGCGCGGACCAGGCTGCCCTTGGGCACCGCGCCCACGATCTGCTCCTTGACCTGGCCGTTCTTGATAATCAGCAGATTGGGAATCCCGCGCACACCGTAGCGGGCCGGGGTCTGGGGATTATCGTCAACGTTGATCTTGACGACCTTGAGACGGCCGGCGTATTCGCCGGCCAGCTCTTCGACAATGGGCGCGATCGCCTTGCAAGGGCCGCACCAAGGCGCCCAGAAGTCGATCAGAACGGGTTGTGCGGATTTCAGCACTTCGCTCTCGAAGTTGCTGTCGGTGACATGCGTGACGTTGGCGCTCGACATAAGGAACTTTTCTCCTCAATCCCCGGTTTCCAAGCTGAAGATAAGTAGCGATACCCGGTCAGTCAAGGTTGGCCGCGGTGGTTCGACCCCGAGCCGAATGAATTAAGGCGTCTTTTCCGCGTGGGTGCTCTGGACACGTGCCCATCCCCCATCCGATCGCAAAGCGCGCTTCGACTGGTTTGATGCCCTTTTTCCGCATCCTGCCAATCATGGTTCTGCGGTCTTGATCGCGCGCCCCAGCTTAACGGCGTAGGCGCTCAACCCGATCATGACGAAGCCGAAGACGATCAGGGCGATGGGCCAGCCCATAACATTGGCGAGATACTGGTCTGTGTACCATCCCAACCAGCCCATCAGACCAAGAACGCTGACCAGCAGCACAGCGCGGCTCGGCAGCACAATGCTGAGGTAAATCATGCAGGCGTTCAGGCCCAGGTAGCTCAGTTCCAGCGACGAGCCTTTCACAAGATCGAAAAAGCCGCCCAGCAATCCAACGGTGCCGATGAAATACCACAACGGTGCAATCGCGCGGTGCGGCGTACGGTCGGCGGCGCGGCTCAGGCACAAAAGCGAGACGCCCGAGGCGATCGCGGCGGTATCGCCGTTTATCCTCATTTTGGCCATGGCTGTGCCGATGAAAACGGTCCAGAACAGGATGCTGAAAAAGGCGAGACTGCTGCGCCGCCAAGCTATAAAAGCCATGGCCTGCTGCGCCAGCATGACGCCGGAAATGGCCAACACAGGCAGTGATGCGTCGGCTGACTGAGGAAAGTACTCATTCAGGCAAACGAAAATGCCAAAAGGCTGGAGGCAAGCGGCGATAAGGAAAAACGGCGTGGCGGCTTTCTCGAAGCGTTGGTCCTTCAGGCACAGCGCGCCCATTATGAAGGCTATCAATCCGGGACCCAAGGTGATGATGACCCGCTCGGCGCTGTTGATGTCGTACCAGATAATGTTGATGAGCAGGGAGATGCCCGAAAAAATGAAAGTGCCGCCGACATAGCCGAGTGAGGTTTTCAGAATGCTGCCGCCCTTGTCCATGACGGTCGGCGATTCGTCTTCTTTCAGGCGGGCGGCGACTTCGCCGATGCCGATGCCATGCTGCCGGACCAGCGCCGCAATCTGCTCCAGCGCTTCCTCTCGCGCAGCGGTCATTGCTTTTTCCCGCCGACCCAGGCGATGAACTGAGCCCTTGTCATATCAGGGCGAGCGCCCGCCAGGGGGATGGTGCGGTACTGTTTGCGCAGTATACCGGTATTACGATCGTTCCCGAAGTCGAACAGTTCGGAGAAAAGGCCGCCACCGTAATAGTAGTCATGGGCGAGCTGATAACCATCGGGACTGGTCTGCTCGGCCGACAGAATGTGGGTGTTCAGTTCTTCGATGACCGGGTCCTGTACGATGCCATTGACGATATGATTGTAATTTATCGACAAAGGTTCCACCGTCATGGTCTTGTGGTCGAATAGGTAAAGCTGCGGCCAAGGCGGCCGATCACGCGCGGAACTATTGCTGGCAGGGGCGTAGCGGATCGTGAGCACATTTTCTTCGAGGCCGATCTGCCACGGAGGGTAGAGAGTGTAGTCGACGGCAAATACCATGTCATACTGGGGATCGGCGACGCTGGCGCGCGTGACGGCGCCGGCAATATAGAACAGCAGCATCAATGCCAGCGGTAGGGCGACGCCCGCCACCAAAACCAGGTTTGTCTTAAAAAATTGTTTCATGTCAAAGCGCCCCAGTAAACCAAAAGCAGCATAGCTCTAACTGCAACCGTGTTTTCGCACATCCTGGAAATCGACCCTCAACGAGCTGTTGAACGAGAGCTGAAACGGTCGTTTTTCCGTCTCACCCACCGGCTGCCCTCCTCGGCACTACCCCACTCCCATCCAAACCCACGTCCACTCTAGGGCTTTTGTTGCATTTTATCAAATTGATAGTTTACCGAGAAAATGGAAATCTGGGTTAAGATGGAATCGTCATGATCCGTGACCTGTCACGAGTCGCGCGCGCGTCGATTGTCGCGCTCGCGCTGGTCGCCACGATGGCGCCGCGCGCCCGAGCAGCGATGGAGCGTCCTGCGGCGCCGAATTTGAGCTGCGACCTCTGGCTCAATTCGCCGCCGCTTACGCTCAGCCGGTTGCGCGGCAAGGTAGTGCTGGTGGACTTCTGGGAATACACCTGCATCAACTGTATCCGCACCTTTCCCTATCTGCGCAGATGGAACCGGCTTTACGGGCCGCTCGGCCTGGTAATTATCGGCGTGCACACCCCGGAGTTCGCCTTCGGCCGGGATCCCAAGCTCGTCGCGGAAGCGGTCAAGCGATTCGGCCTCACGTTCCCGATCGCGGTCGACAGCGGCTACAAGGTCTGGAACGCGTTCAACAACGAGGCTTGGCCCACGAAATACCTGATCGATAAGGACGGAAAAATCGCGTTCGTCCACGAGGGCGAGGGCGACTACGCCGATTTCGAGCGCCATATCCAGGAACTGTTGGCGGAGACCCATCCCGGCCTCGAGTTCAAAGACCCCAAGTTCACTCCGCCCCAGGACGGTACGCTGCCCGGGTGCCCAAGCCCGACGCCCGAAACCTATTTGGGTTTCGCCCGCGGCGACCGAATCGCGAACCCCGACGGCTACCGGCAGTTGCAACAGGCGTCGTACAAGGCGCCGGATACGATCCCGCTCGACGGCTACGCGCTCTCGGGGGTATGGCTGGCGACTGCCGAGGCGCTCTACCATCACACCAACCCCGCGCCGCCGGGCGACTCACTTACGCTGCACTATCAGGCCGAATCGGTTTACTTAGTGGCGGGCTCCGACGACGGGAAGCTGCAGCCGCTCTACCTCGCGCAGGACGGCAAGCCGCTTGCGCCCAACGCGCGCGGCGTGGACGTCAAAACCGACGCGCAGGGCCGCACGTTTGTCGCGCTGACGGGGAAGCGGATGTACTACCTCGTGAACAATCCGCAGTTCGGGCAGCACGAGCTGCGCCTGTCGGCAGCCACGCCCGGCGTGTCGCTCTACTCGTTCACCTTCGGAAATGGTTGCGAAAACGCCTTCGACCGCCGATAGGGATCAAGACAGCCCCGTGACGCGCGGGTGAGGGTTCTGCCACCCTATCGAAGGCCGATCAGCCGAGCGAGGCGGCGCGGGCCGAGCCGGTGCGACGGTGCAGCATCCCCTCGAGGCGACGGATCGCCGCTTCGGTCTCGCGCAGCAGATCGGCGAACACCTCGCCGGCGGGCTTGATCTCCTTGATCAGTCCCGAGCCCTGACCGGCAGGCATGAAGGTGCGCTCCGGGTCGGCGTGCTCTTGCCAGTAGTCCAGGACCCCGTTCTGCTGCGAGACCATCAGCTGCTGCGGGAACGGCTTGATCCGCGACGGATCTTTCTCCCACTCGATCGCGTAGGGCGTGCGGATACATCGCGCAGTCTTGCCGGTGTAGCATCGCGTGCGCCACGTCGAGTCGTCGCGCGCGTTGAGGATGCTCTGCTTGTATTCGCCCGCGGCCGCCGCCTCGTGCGTGGCGACAAAGCGCGTGCCGACGATCACACCGGCCGCGCCGAGCGCGAGTGCCGCGGCGACCCCGCGTCCGTCCGCGATTCCGCCCGCCGCCAGCACCGGCAGCCGCACGGCGTCGATCACCTGCGGCACCAGCGACATCTCGCCGATCTCGCCGGTATGGCCGCCGGCCTCGGTGCCCTGCGCGGCCACCACGTCGGCCCCGGACGCCTGCGCCTTCTCGGCGTGATGGACCTTGCCGCACATCACGACCACCTTCATCCCATGCTCGTGCATGGTCTGGATGAACTCGCCAGGCACGGCGAGTCCGGCGACGAATATCTTGATCTTCTCCTCGATCAGCACCGGCATGTGCGGACGCATCATCTCGGCAATCGGCGCGAGCAGGTCGACGGCGAATGGCTTGCTGGTGAGCTCCCTGGTCTTGCGAATTTCGCTGCGTAGTTGCTCGGGTGTAAGCGACGCGGCGCCGATCACGCCGAGGCCGCCGGCATTGGAAACCGCCGCCACCAGCTCATGCATCGAGACGCCGCCCATCCCGGCGAGAATGATCGGATATTCGATACCAAAGTAATCGCAAATCGGCGTGTACAGCATCGAGGTCTCCTGGGTGAGTCGTTCTTGGCGGACTGACTCCCACTGTTGCTATACTTTGCGTAGCGCAAACGAATCAAGAACGACGGCTTGGGGGGCACAGGCTTCAGGCTGGCAGGGCTGGCCTTTTCGGCTACAGCGGTCACGGCAGTGGCGCTTGCGAACCCCGCGATGGCATACTTTCGATTCGCCGCGGAGAGGTGGCCGAGCCCGGTTTAAGGCGCACGCCTGGAGAGCGTGTAGACTCGGAAGGGTCTCGGGGGTTCAAATCCCTCCCTCTCCGCCAACGAGTCTGCGATCTTCGGCCTTCTCAGGAGAAGCTCGCGAAATTCGCGCGTGTGCGCGGCTTCCCGCAGTCGTGAGGGCACCGGAGAGGCCGCGATGCGGACCTGTTCGGGCCGATTCCGCGAATTTCTCTCCGCGGCCAGGTGCTCGGGCCCCTTCGCCGATGTCGGCCCCCGAGACGAGTGCAAGTACGGGCGGACGCTTCAATCGGCCGCGCGCACATCGAGCCAGAAAGTTGAATCCGGTCAGAGATACAAAACGACGGGATGCGAAACTCCGACGCGATTGGCCAGAATCTGGCCAAAAGAGGATGTCTAATTTGGGGGCTCAGGCGACTTTAAACTCCTCAACAACGGCGAGCGGGCTCAGGGTATGCGTGCCGCGATCTGACCTGCCATGGACCGAACCGGAGAAAGCTGGCGCAGCCCACATTGGCATGGCGCGGAGGCGCCCGTACCGTTGGATCACACTTCCCGTCCACCAGTCCGCGCATGAAGGAGCTTTCTTGATCACCGAAGCGATACTCGAAGCCTTTCTCAAATGCCCCCTGAAGGCCCACTACCTGCTTTCGGGGCGCACGCCGCCCAAGAGCGAGCACGACGAGTTCGACGAACGGGTCGAGCGCATATACGCCGACAAAGTTCGACTCGCTATTGGTTCAATCCTTTCCACTGAAGCGTCGAATGCCATGCCGCTCGTTCACCAGGATCTTTCTACTCACCCTGACGCTTTGGAGCGTGTCGGCAAGAGCAAAATGGTCATGTCGATTCGGATCTTCCCGCGAGCGCGCATCTCGGACCTCGACAGGCTGAGGCTCGGGTTCGATGGACTCGTGATCGGCCAGGTCCACGGAAGAGTCCCAACGCACGGCCTCGCCATCATCGGCCCCGCCTTTCGGAAGGCTCGGGTCGCCCTGCCACGGCTGGTTCGCCATGCACGCAGAGCTGTGGAGGCTCTTCGCGTTCTGGCATCCGGTCCCGCCCCGCGGCTAGTGATCAATAGGCACTGCGAAACCTGCGGCTTCCGCGACGAGTGTCGAATGCGCGCGTTAGATACCGACGATCTCAGCCTGATGTCTGGACTCAAGAAGGCTGAACTCGCGACGGCGCAAAAGAAGGGTATCTTTACGATCACCCAATTCTCGTACACGTTCCGCCCGAACCGACGCCGGAAACGCATTCGCCACGAGTGGGCGCTCCAGGCACTCTCGATTCGCGAAAAGCTCACCCACGTCCTCGTCCCCCTGGAGCTGCCGCCGCGGGATCCTGCCGAGCACCTCCTCTTCCTGGACGTCGAGGGCGATATCGAAGCCAACTCCTACTACCTCGTCGGCGTGCTTTTGGTATCGTCGGCGGGGACCGCGCAGCATTCGTTCTGGGCCGACTCCTCCGAGCAGGAGGAAACCATCTGGCAACGTCTTGTCGATCTTGCCGAGGGTCTCGCGGACTTCAGGATCTTTCACTACGGGAGCTACGAGACGACCTTCCTTCGCCGCATGGGGCAGCGGTACGCGGCTTACAAACCGGCCATCGCTGCACGTCTGCGTGAACGTGCCACGAATGCGCTCGGACTGATCCACGGGCACGTTCACTTCCCAACTCTCTCGAACGGGTTGAAGGACATCGCCATCCACCTCGGCTTTCGGTGGACCGAATCCGGGGTGACCGGTCTTCGATGCGCACTTTGGCGCCGCCGGTGGGAGCACGAGCCCGACGTGCGGCTGCACGACGCCATCACCAGGTACAACGCCGAGGACTGCGCCGCCCTCAGGGTCGTTGTAGACGCCTTGTACGCGATCCGCGATGGCGGCCCCGGGAGCGACGTCGTCGATGCAGACACGCTGAAAACACGGAGCCGATTGGGGAAGTTCAAGAAGAACGTTTTCCTTCTTCCCGAGCTGGAGTTCATCAACAACTGTGCGTACTTCAATTACCAGCGTGAGCGCATTCTCCTGAGGACCAATGCCACCGTGAGGAGGGCGCTGCGCCGGGAGGAGAGAGCGATCCAGCGTAAGCCGCGAGTCAACAGCGTCGTCGACTTCAGGCCGCCAACTTGCTGCCCCACATGCGGCGTCGAGCGTCCGTACCGACACAAGCGCTTCAAGAAGACGCAGATCGATCTTCGCTTTGGCCCGGGCTATATCAAGCGGTGGGTTACTGAATACCGATCCGCGCAGTACCGGTGTCGATCGTGTCGGAAGACGTGGTTCCTCAAGAAGTACCTGGCCATCGGCACGAAGTACGGTCGCAACCTGGGATGCTGGCTCGTCTACCAAACTATCGCGCACAAGCAATCGTCGGGGGCCATCATCGAGATCCTCGGAGAAGCGTTCGGAATCCACATTCATCGGCAGAAGGTTCAGATCCAAAAGCACGAGTTCGCAGAGTTCTATCGCAGGACATACCGGCGCATCCTGCGACGAATCGCCCACGCACCGATGGTCCAGGTCGACGAGACGAAGGCCAACATCCTTGGTGCAACGGGCTACGTTTGGGTCTTCGCCGCACAGGACGACGTGGCGTTCGTTTACACGGGCAGCCGTGATGGTTCGATCCTCGGTCGCGTGCTCGAAGGGTTTGGAGGCGTGCTTGTCTCCGACTTCTATGCAGCCTACGACTCGATGCCATGCGCTCAGCAGAAGTGCCTGGTGCATTTGATCCGCGACATGAACGACGACCTCTTCCGCAACCAACTCGATGCCGATCTTCGCGACCTCGTCCAAGGCTTCTCCGGTGTCCTGAAACCGATCATCTCGACGATTGATGAACACGGGCTCAAGCGTCGACGGCTCAGGAAGCACAAGAAGTCGGTGGAGGGGTTTCTCGATGATCTGGCGGTTCGCGAATACCCGTCCGAGGTCGCTGAAAAGTGTCGTACGCGGATCGTGAAATGCGGAGAAAAGCTCTTCACCTTCCTGGATCATGATGGGGTGCCGTGGAATAACAACGGGGCGGAGAACGCGATCAAGGACTTCGCGATGCTCCGTCGGAGCATCGGCGGCGTCTCTACCGAGAGTGGCATGGGCGATTACCTCGTCCTCTTGAGCATCCGCCAGACATTGAAGCGGCGGGGCGTCGGATTCCTTAGTTTCTTGGTCTCAGGTAAGAAAGACTTGGAGCGCTTTGCTGTTCAATAGCGGGGCTCCTGTGCTTGGTCAAAACTCCGAGAGGTGCGAAAACACCGGACCTTTGCGGCTCAACGCTCAGTCGTTTGGGTTTCCCTCCTCCGCCCTGAAAATTCCCTGATCCACAGAAAGAATTCCCTGTTCGGCCTTTGAAATTCCCTGTTCCGTTGCGTAGGGAATTTGCTGCAAAAGCCCTTGTAGATCGGGCACTTTTCGGCGCGCAACCGTCCCGATGAGGGCCTAAAACCGCTAAATTCCCTGTATTTTCCCTGCATAACAGGGAATTCGGATGCAGAGAGTGGTTCGCGGCAGACTGCGCCATCCGCCAAGCAGTCTGCGATGTGCGGGATTCTCCGGAGAAGCGCGCGAAATCCGCGCGTGTGCGGCGATTCGGGCGCGGCCGTGGAATCGGAGAATGCCGCCGCTGGCGTTTCACCAGCCGCATCCTGCCGCCCTATATGCGGCGCGCGCTGCACGAGCCTATTCCAGGAGGTGTGAGATGGATTTCGGGATTGCTCTCGCATCAAACGTCGACGCGTGGAAAACGGTCAGGCGTGCCGAAGAACTCGGCCTGACGCACGCGTGGTTTTACGACACACAGATGCTCGCGCCGGAGATTTTCGTGGCGATGGCACTGGCAGCAGAGCACACCTCGAAGATCAAGCTCGCAACGGGAGTGTTGGTGCCGACCAACCGGATCGCGCCGGTTACGGCCAACGGACTCGCGACGCTCAATAAACTCGCCCCTGGACGGATCATCTTCGGGGTCGGAACGGGATTCACGGCGAGGAACACGATGGGCCTCGGCCCGATGAAACTCGGCGATTTCCGCGAATACCTTCGAGTCGTTCAGGGATTGCTCAAGGGCGAGACAGTTGAGTGGGAATGCGAGAAGGCTAGTCACAAAATTCGCTTCCTCAACCCCGAGTTCGGAATGATCAATCTCAACGACCGCATTCCGCTCCACATGTCGGCATTCGCACCCAAGGCGCGCCGGATGGCCGCGGAGATCGCCGACGGATGGGTGACTTTCCTCTCGACGATGCCGCGCGCGGTGCACGAGGCGGCGCAGATCGCGGCAAGCTGCCGCGAGACGGGCCGCGATCCGAAGTCGCTATATCGGACGGTGTTTACGCTGGGTTGCATCCTGGAAGAGGGCGAATCGGCGGCCAGTGCGCGGGCTCGCGCCCAAGCCGGACCGCTGGCAGCGGTGTTCTTTCATGGACTTGTCGAAGCGACGATGGCGCCGCAGCTTCCACCCGAGATCGCGCCGCTAATGGAGAGGTACCGGCGTCAGCATGCGGCCTATCAGCCTTCAGACGCAAAGTATCTGCAGATGCACAAGATGCATTTGCTGGGGGTGCGGCCCGAAGAAGAGGATTTTCTGACCGAAGATGTGATGCGCTTGACAACGTTCACCGCTGCCGCCGCGCAACTTCGCGATCGCATCCGGGCCCTCCGCGATGCCGGCTACGATCAATTCACAATCCAACTCGTCCCCGGCCACGAATCGGCGCTCGATCAATGGGCGGCGCTGTTCGAGAAGGTTTGAAACGCGCGAATTTTTGGCAGTCGAGAGCTTCCAGAAAATTCGCCGATGAAAGATAAGGCGGCGGCGAATTTGACATAAGGCGCCAGGAGCGTGAAAATAGTCGCGTTTGGGCCGTCAAAGCGGAAATCCGGCTTGGGCTTAGGGCTCGCGCTTGGGTTGGCTCGCGATCTCGAACGCTGATTGCTCGGGATCGACGCGCGCAATCTCGTATCGTTGCCGGCGCGGAACGGCTGTAAGCTTGGATTAGGGGAGACGCGTATGCAGGACAAATCAGTGTACGAACAACTTGCGCAGAAGCTGGAGCTGGGAGGCCGAAAGTCAAATCTGGTTCCCCGGATCCTCGAAAAGCTGGTTGATGAAACCGAAGCCGGGCTGCTGCTGGCCGCCTCGCCGCCGGCCACAGTTGAGGAGCTTAGCGCGAAAACCGGTATCGATACCGCTACGGTCGAAGCGATGGTCGATCCGCTGTTCAAGAAGGGCGTCTTATTCAAATCCAGGAAACCCGACGGCATCCGTTACTACCGCGTGCGCCAGGTCATGCAGCTGCACGACTCCACTGCGGTCATGAACGATCCGCCGGCCGGCATGATGGACCTGTGGAAGGAACACACGCGCACGGAGTGGCCCGAGGAAGTCAGGATCTTCCAATCGCCGGTGCTGCGCGTCATTCCGATCAATGTGAGTCTCGAGCCCAATTCGCAAGTCCTCGTCTCCGACGACGTCCGCAACTTTATCGACCAGGCACGGAACATCGCCGTCACCAAATGCTCTTGCCGCGCCATCGACGGTGCCTGCGGACAGCCGGTGGAGGTGTGCCTGCAGCTCGATCGCGCAGCCGACTACACGATCGAACGGGGTACCGGCCGCAAGCTCAGCCGCGAGGAAGCCCTGGCCATGTTGGAGATGTGCGAGGAACAAGGCCTGGTGCACGTCGCCGAGAACAAGCAAGGCGTCGGCCACGTGATCTGCAATTGTTGCAGCGACTGCTGCATCAACTGGACCTCGTTGCGAACCGGGGTGGGGAAATTCGCGTCGCCCAGCCGCTTTCGGGCGGTGATCGATTCCGACCGTTGCAACGGATGCGACAAATGCGTCGACCGATGCATCTTCGATGCGATGACGCTGATGCTCGACGGCACCTTTGCCGTGGTCGACGAGGATAAGTGCATGGGATGCGGCATATGCCGCGGGGCCTGCGACCTGGAAGCCATCAGCATGCAGGTGGTGCGGTCGCAAGAGTTCGTTCCCGCGTAAAAGGCCGCATGCACGAGCTGCAGATCACCGAGCGCGTCCTGGACGTCGTGCTCAAGCACGCCGGCGGGCAGGATGTCAGGAGGATCGTCCGCATCCACTTGAGAATCGGCGCGTTGTCCGACCTCGAGGACGAGTGGATCCAACGCTACTTCGACTATCTGAGCCGGGGCACTGTGGCTGAGAACGCACAACTGGCGATCACGCGGGCGCCGGTGGTCGTTCGCTGCCAGTCATGCTCCTGCTCCTTCGACGTCAAACGTGAAGAGTTGGGTCACGCGCACTGTCCCGAATGCGGCGAGACCGGTTTGGAGCTGGTCGCCGGCCGCGAATACATGATCGAGAACATGGAAGTCCTATGAGCGACCCTGTCAGGCTCATCGAGATCAAGGAAGAAATTCACGCCGACAACCAACGGGTTGCCCAGGCTCTGCGGCTTAAGCTCGAAGAGAAGAAAACCTTCGTGCTCAACGTGATGTCCTCGCCCGGCGCCGGCAAGACCACCACTCTTCTCAGGACGATTGACACGCTGCGCGACCGCTTCCGATTCGGGGTCCTGGAAGCCGATATCGACTCGACCGTCGACGCGGAGTTGATCGCCGCGCGCGGTATCAGCGCGGTGCAACTGCGGACCGGGGGATTCTGTCACCTCGACGCGGCAATGGTGACCAAGGGCCTCGGCGCTTTGGACCTCGACGCTTTTGACATCGTTGTGATCGAGAATATCGGGAACCTGGTGTGCCCGGCGGAGTTCGACACCGGGGCGATTAGAAACGCCATGATCCTGAGCGTGCCGGAAGGTGACGACAAGCCGCTCAAGTATCCGCTGATGTTCACCGTGAGCGATGTGCTGCTGGTGAACAAGATCGACTACCTCCCGTTTTCGAATTTCGACTTGGAGGCTGTGCGCAAGCGGGTGCTCACCCTCAATCCGCACATACAGATTTTTGAGATTTCGGCAAAAACCGGCCAGGGCTTCGATCAGTGGGCCGCCTGGCTGAGCCGTGAGGCGAGCAGCTTCATCGCGGCGGCGCCCGGCGCCTCACGGCCGATGATCGGAAAGTTCAATTCCATTTCGCGCTGTTAGCGCCGTTCGATATTGTTCCACCTCGCAGGGCGCGGCAGCGAACCTGTCGCTGCCAACCCCGAGCAAGCCAAGGCGATCAAGGTTGGCCCGGGGCCACGACGTGCTCGAACTGTTTACCGAGATAAAGTCAGTGTGCGTGGCTCTTTAGCACGGCAGGTATCTGGAATCAGCGCTCTGGGTTGCTCGTCAGCTTGTTCACAAAACGGCACCCGCAGCCCACCTCCCGGGTCCTCGCGCGCCGAATCGGAAGGCGAGCGGGATTTCGCCATCAGGGCTTAAGCGCGGCGCTTTCGCCCTCGACGATCAAGGCCGGAACCCCTTGGGCGGATGGCCGGCAAAGGTGAAAACCCGCGCGACGTCCTCCGGAACAATTCCGTCGCACACCGACGCCATCCACATGCAGAAGTCGACGAGATCCTCGTCGATCTCGCTCTCGGGCGGTCGCGGCTCGTAGCGGCTCCAGAAGCCGTAGACCATCGCCATCGACGGCCGCCCCTGGCCGAGATCGGCCAGTTCGAGCGCATAGAGATGTCTATGCGCGGAGCGCCAGTATACGCGCCCGGCTCTGATTGCGACGGCGCGCTCCAGCGACTCCGCAACCTTGGGCCGCACGTCGAGCTCCTGCTCCCAGAGCAGAAGGTCGGCGCGCAGGTTCTCAAGCTCCCGGCTGTCGGGCGTGATGAAGTTCATAGGCGGCTTCCCACGGTGCGATTCAGGAAAGGAATTATCGCGGCGACCAGGTCGAGTCCGCGGTCATCCTGCAGAAAATGTGCCGCGCGCTCGAAGAGCACCGGGCCCTCGGCATGGGGTAGCAACTCCTTGAGACGATTTGCGTACTCGATTGGAAACACGGTGTCTTCCGGCGCCCACAGCAACAGCGTCGGGACTTTGGCCAATTCGGGCAGCCGCCGCTGGATCGTCTCCATGTCGCGCCAGCCGCGATCGCCCCGGCTACGCGGGATCGTCCTGGGCCAGGTCAACACCACGTGATCCGAGTCCGGCTCGTCGTACACGTGATGATAGCCGCGCTTTTCGGCTTCGCTCATCCCGCGCTTGGTGACGACCGACGGACCGCCATGCGACAGCACTTTGAAGCGCTTCATCAGCAGTTGGCCGATGAGCGGCGCATGCCAGGTGGTCCACGGCAGCGGCGAGGAATGGAACTTGCCCACGTAGTCGGTGAACAGCCAGGTGTTCATCAGGACGAGCGCCGACAGACGCGAGAGCCGTTGCAGCGCTGCGCCGACGCCTTGAGGGCCGCCCCAATCCTGGCCGACCACGACGAACCCATCGAGCGCAAGCTGGTCGATCAACGAGACGAGGTCGGCGATGTGATGGGCAAGCGAATAGGCCGCGTCGATGCGCGGATGGTCCGAGTAACCGGCGCCGATCCAGTCGGGGACCACCACGCGATAGCCGGCCCCAGCCAGCGGCCGGATAAAGTCGCGGTAGAGAAAGCCCCAAGTTGGATTGCCGTGCAGCAGCAGCACCGGGCGTGAACCCGCCGCGCCCTCATCGACGTACGCCATCGCGCGCCCGTTGACACGCAGCGTCTTCTGCTCCCAAGGAAACAGCTCTCGCAGCCACGCGGGCTTTTCGTTCATCGCGTCTCTTTCCTCCGGGCGGTGATACCACGCCGCGCGCGGTGGATTATCCGGCGCTACCGCGACGCCGGCAAGGGTTGCGGCGACGTGTGTCATAAACATAGGAGATGTCCGGGGCATAAACATTTAGATCAGCATCGACGCTAGGAGCCCGACCCGGCAACCCGCGGCCCCGATCTGCCGACCGCGCGCGCCGGGCGCGCCTCGGCCACTCCGGCCAGCGCCGCGCTTGCATCGCGATGTCCGCCGGAGGGAGTAGAGCCGCGCGATGGAGAACATCGAGAGGCAAGTGCGGCGGGAGGCGAGAGCGATGACCCGGCGGGAGGTGATCACCAAGGCGTTGGTGGGGCAGTTGAGCTGGATCCAGGCGGCCGAGGTGCTGGCGATCAGCGCGCGGCAGATGCGGCGGATTCGCTGGGCGGTGGAGCATCATGGGCTGGAGGCGGTGATGGACCGGCGCGGCGGGCGGCCGCGGCGCAAGCGCATCAAGGCCGCCACGGTACAGATGCTGTGCCGGCTCAAGCGCGACATCTATCCCGACTTTTCCCTGCGGCACTTTTATGAGCAGGTCACCGAGAAGCATGCGCTCAAGGTCTCCTATAACTGGCTGCGGCTGATGCTGCAGGAAGCAGGAGTGGTGGAGAAGGAGCCGGCGCGGGGCAAGTACCGGCGCCGACGCGAGCGCCGGCCGATGGTCGGCATGCTGGTCCATCTCGACGCCTCGACCCGTGAGTGGATCGCCGGGCTACCGATGCGGGACCTGGTGGTGGCGCTGGACGACGCCGACGGGCGCATCCTGTATGGCCAGTTCTTCGAGCAGGAAGGCACCGCCTCGACCTTCGCCGCGCTGGAGTCGGTGCTGCGCAACTTCGGCCGCTTCTGCGAGCTCTACACCGACCGCGGCAGCCACTTCTGCCATACCGAGCGGGCCGGCGCGGGACCGGCCGAGGAGCAAAACGGCCAAGTCAGCCAAGCCCTGCGGGCACTCGGCATCCGCCAGATCCTGGCCCGCTCGCCGCAGGCCCGCGGTCGCAGCGAGCGCGCCTTCGGCACCATCCAGGGCCGCCTCCCGCAGGAGCTGAGGCTCAACCATATCGCCGATTACGCCGCCGCCAACCGTTACCTCAAGCAGGTCTTCATCCCCGACTTCAATCGCCGCTTCACGGTCAAACCGGCGCAAAAGGAAAGCGCCTTCACCAAGCTCGGCGGGCTTGAACTGGAGCTGTTGCTCTCCAGCCGCTATGAGCGGGTGGTCCGCAACGACAACACGGTTACTTTCAGAGGGCTGATTGTGCAGTTGCCGACCACCAGGCAGCGGCTGCATTTCGTGCGTTGTCCGGTGACCGTCCACCAGTTCTCCAACGGCAGCTTGGGCGTCAGCTACCAGGGCCGTCTGCTGGCCCGCTACGACGCACAGGGCCAACCACTCCACCCCGCCGCCGATAAGGAGCGCGCCGCAACCGCGCAGCAGCTGGGCCGGCCAAAAAATGCCGTCCCAGCTCCTGCAACGCACTTGCGGACGCGGACCCAAAATCTACATTTTCCCGCCCGCGCTCCAGCTCCGCATGAGAGCGCAGGCGAAAAAATGTTGACCACACCAACAACCCACGACCCAAACTCAGGAGGCCTGCCAACGTGCCCAACTCCAATCCAGTGAGCTCGTTCAAGCGGACATCTTTAAATGTTTATGAGACGGACATCTTTAACTGTTCGCGACAGGGTTGCGGCGACGTGCCGTGAGTTGTCGGTCGGCGGGAGGCACATGGCTGTTCTTCGCATGATAGAATCCGCCCGATGCTGCAACACCTGGTACCTCAGTTCTGTCTCAGGGGATTCCAGGCCTATCTGACGGGCGTACGGAAGGCCGGCGCTGAAACCGCGCCGAACTGACCGGTGGCCGATAACGCCAGCCGCCGCTCCCGATTGCGCCGTGCGGCGCCGATCTTCCTGCTTTCGGTCGTCGCGGCGATCGTACTCTGTAGCGCGTATGCATACCGATTGACGCGAGGCGGTCTTGGCCCTGAGCGCGGAACGGTCGCGATTGGCGGACTCTCCGCTCCCGTCAAGGTCCTGCGCGACGCCGCCGGCATCCCGCATATCTACGCGCACAACCGGCTCGATCTGGCGCGCGCTCTCGGCTACGTCGAGGCACAGGACCGGCTCTTTCAAACCGAAATGCGCGGGCGGCTGGCGACCGGAAGACTCGCCGAGGTCTTCGGCCCCGATCTGGTGGAAAGCGACTATGCCTATCGGATACTGGATCCGGAACGCTTCGCGCGCGAGAGCCTTGCGATGTATCCGCCCGCGATGCGCGCGGAACTCGACGCCTTTGTGGACGGCCGCAACGCCTGGATCGAGCAGCATCGCGACGACTTGCCGTTGGCGTTTCGCATACTCGGGATCAAACCGCTTCACGCATCCGCGCTCGACCTGGAAGCCGGCTCGCTCCCGATCGCGATGCTGCTCGCGTACAACGCGACCGAGGAATCGCTGTACCTGAACCTGGCGCAGAGATTTTCCCCCGATACGATCGCCGGGCTGCTTCCGGTTTATCCGACGATGCCGCTTGAGCCGCCTCCGAAAGCAATCACGGCGGCGCTTGGCGGCACGCTCCTTTCGTTTCGTCTGGCGCCCGCGTTCGGCCAACCGGGCCATCCTGGAGTTGCGGCCAGCAACAACTGGGTCGTCGACGGCGCCAAATCCGTGTCGGGCAAGCCGATGCTTGCCAACGATCCACATCTACCGCAGAGCCTTCCCTCGATCTGGTACGAGGCCGTTCTGGTCACGCCCGATGGATTCACGGCCGGCGCGCTTGCGGCCGGGGGCATGACAGTCGCGATCGGAACCAACGGCCGGGTCGCGTGGGGTGTGACCAGCGTTCAGCCCGACGTGATCGATCTGAGCGTCGAGAAGCTGTCCGCCGACGGCAACAGCTACCTTTACCAGGACAAGTGGTATCCGCTTTCCCGGCGCGAGGTCACGATCAAGGTGGCCGGCGCGCCCGCCGTCAATCGCGTCGTTTCTTCGACGCGCCACGGCCCGTTGGTCAGTGAGGTGCTCTCCGTCCCCGACAATCCGCTCAATGGCGTCGCGGTGCGGCGCAGCTATGCGCTTGCGCTGCGATTTGCGGGGCTCGTGCCGATGCCGGTCGAGCGCTCGGGAATCGAGGCGGCGCAGGCGCGCAACGGAAAGGAACTGGTCGAGGCGTACCGGAATTTCGCGATCACGCCGCTGAATCTGGTGTGGGCGGACGCGGACGGCAACGTCGGATGGCACGTCGTCGGCGCGATTCCCAATCGCCACGGATTCGACGGCAAGTATCCCACGCCCGGATGGACCGGCGAGTTCGAATGGAACGGGACGATTCCGTACGACGAGTTGCCGCACGCCGAAAACCCGCCCGGCCATTTTATCGTTACCGCCAACCAGCACCTCGCCGACGTTCCATACAACGGAAGTTGGGCCGCTCCGTTCCGCACCGACCGGATCACCGCGCTGATCAGGAATCGCGGCAAGCTCGCGCTTGACGATTTCAGGGCGATCCAGAACGATCGCGTTTCGCTCTACGCACTCAAGCTCAAAGACGTACTGCTCGAAGCGGGCGACGGCGGCGATCCGGACCTGGCGTGGGCGCTGGGCGAGTTGCGCGGCTTCGACGGCGCGATGACCGCAGACAGCCGCGCCGCCGCGATAATCGCGGCGGCAGAGGAAACGCTCCCGGCGCGGCTGTTCAAGGACGAGTTGGGAGAAGATTTCGCCGGCTTCATGAAGTTGCAGGACACCGGCGCCTATTGCGCCGTGGAAGACGTGCTCGCCCGGCCCGATTCCCACCTGTGGCCGGGCGGCGATCGCGGCGGCGCGGCCGGCGCGATTCGATCGGCGCTAAAGGAGGCGCTCGGCATTCTGGGCGGAAAGCTTGGCGGCGATCGCTCGAAGTGGAGCTGGGGCGGTCTGCATACGATCACGTTCAAGAATCCGCTGGGCGAGCGCGGCGGTCTGCTCGGATGGTATTTCAATCGCGGCCCTTTTCCTTGCGCGGGAGGCCGCCACACCGTGAACAACGGATGGTTCAACCTGAGCGCGCCCTACGAGACGGAGCAAATCTCGTCTTACCGGTTCATCGTGGACATGGCCGACGCGGCGCATCCGCTTGCGATGAATCACACCGGCGAGTCGGATATTCCCGCCTCCGCGCACTACGACGACATGATCGCTCCGTGGCGTGCGGGCAATTATCACGTGCTCAGTCCCGATTTCACCGAGGCGCAAGCCTCGGCGACCGCCGAGTTGGACTTCGTTCCCGCGCCTGCGCCATGAAAAGCCAACCGCCGCAAAAGGGGAGGTCGTGGACGAGTTGATTTGGCGCACGCTTGCGTAGGCTCAGGGCAACAAGGTCCGCGCCGCGAAAATATTGGGCGTCGGCCGCCGAACGATTTACAGTCGGCTTGAACAGTATGATGGGCACGAAACGAACGGCCGCGTGAACGGCCGTCCATACCGCAATGGCCGCAAGGGTCTGAGGTGACGGCGCGATCACGCCGCGCGTCGCGTGGCCTTGGCGAGGCTGCGTGACGAACCCCGATTAAACTCTGCCGGTGAATTCCGAAAACTGCCTATGAACGGGGTTTCCTTTGTCGCGGTGAGAAGCGCTTGGGTCCGAGGCCGCGCAATGAATTCAGGGTTCTAAGCCCGGATTTCCGTTTTCCAAGTGGGCTACCAATTTGATAAAATGCGCGCAAAGCCTTGATGGATGCGGGTTTGGACGCGATTGAGGTGGTGCGGAGGAGGACAGCCGGTGGGTGAGACGCAAAATCGGCCCTTTCAGCTCTCCTTCAATAGCTCGTTGAAGGTCGATTTCCAAGGTTCAGCGGTGACCTCGGATGGGGGCTTGATTCTGGTGCGCGAGTTGGACGAGCGGCTGGGTTTGAGCGCGCTCATGGAGCGGCACTTGAACGATTCGCGCCGGGGCAAGAACACCCAGTTGCCGCTGGCCGACCTGGTGCGGCAGTCGATCTACAGCCGCTTGGCGGGGTATGAGGATGTGAACGACGCCGAGCGGCTCTCTCAAGATCCGGCCTTCCGGTTGATCGGTTCGGAGAAGATATGGAAGCGCGGGGCGGCGTTGACCTCGCGCTTGCAGTCGTTCGAGACCGAAGTGCTGACACAGGAGGAAAACCTTGCCGGGCTGGCCGCACTCAATCGGGAGTTGATCGCCAAGGCGGAGGCCATCGATTCAATTCGGCGGGTGGTGCTCGACATGGACAGCACCGAGGTTCCGGTCTACGGCGAGCAGGAGCGGAGCGCCTACAACGGCCACTTCGAGTCTACCTGTTATCATCCCTTGCTGCTGTTCAATCGCGAAGGCGACTGCCTGGCCGCCAAGTTACGGCCCGGCAACGTCCACAGCGCCGAGGGCTGGGAGGAACTGCTGCTGCCGGAGATTGAGCGGCAACAGACACTGGGCAAGGAGGTGGTTTTCCGCGCCGACGCGGCCTTTGCCAAGCCGGAACTCTACGCGGCGCTGGAAGAACGGGAGGTGAAGTACGCGATTCGCCTTCCTGCCAACGACAACCTGGAGTGGAACATCGCAGAGTTATTGACCCGGCCAGTGGGAAGGCCCAGTTACAGGCCAGTGGTCCGGTACAGGAGCTTTCTGTACCAGGCGGCGACTTGGAATAGGGCGCGGCGGGTGGTGGCGAAGGTAGAGTTCCATTTTGGGGAATTGTTCCCTCGCGTCGGCTTTATCGTGACGAATCTAGCGACCGACCACCGCGCGGTGGTGCGCTTCTACAATAAGCGCGGCACGGCTGAGCAATGGATCAAGGAAGGCAAGCAGGCGGTAAAGATGACGCGGCTGAGCTGCCACCGCTTCCGGGCCAACGAGGTGCGGATGTGGTTGAGTCTAATCGCCTACAACCTGGGCAACCTGTGGCGGCGGCTGGCGCTGCCGAAGGGCATCGGTACTTGGTCGCTAACCAGCTTGCAGCAGCGGTTGGTGAAAACCGGCGGGCGTTTGATAAAGCACGCTCGCTACTACTGGTTGCTACTGGCGGAAAGTCACCTGACACGGCGACTGTTTGGTGGCATGCTGCGGAAGATCGCGGCGCTGCCGTCGCCGGCGGGATAAGGCGAGCGTAGAGCGGAGCAAATTTCGATGACCACGTTGGGGCAGCGGGAAAAGTGTCTGCCGATCCACTCTGAAAAGGCCCATTTTACGGGCGTTGGGTGCCTGCGGGACCCGAAACCGGCCTTTCCTGGCGCCGGTGGAAGGGCCGTGGACCAAAACCGGCTGAGACCTTGCTGGGGAAGGCCCTTTGATCTATAAGGCGAGTTGGAATGGGAGAGGCAAAACGGAAATCCCAGATTGATCGAACCCGCTGCCGTTGCAAGGAGATCAGACCGTGCTTGACTTCGTGATTGGGACGAAAAACAAACCGGGCGCTGTCGACAATCTCATCGAAACGCTCCATGGCGTAGACGTCCCCGACGGTATTCTGTACGTGGGTTAGGCTATCATGCTTCTTCAGTTCAGGTCGGACGTTGTCCAATCAAAGCCTGTCAGGCTCTTTTACTCCTATTCGCACAAGGATAGGCTTTTGCGTAATTCTCTTGAGGACCATCTTGCAGCCTTAAAACGGCAAGGGTTTTTGGAGCAATGGCATGACCGACAAATTCTTCCTGGGGTCGACTGGAAGAACCAGATAGACGAGCATCTGGAACATGCTGAGATCATTCTGCTGCTAATCAGCTCCAGCTTTATCGCATCCCAGTACTGTTACGACATCGAAATGAAAAGGGCACTCGAAAAGCATGAGTCGCGGACCGCAGTAGTAATCCCAGTGATCTTACGGCCAGTCCTCTGGAAAACACTACCGTTCGCCCTACTGCAAACCCTTCCCGAGAATGGGAAACCTGTAATAACTTGGAAACATAAAGATGAGGCTTTTGCTAACATCGCTGAGAAGCTACGCGAAGTGATTGTGCGACTTAACAATAACGATACACTACGACCTTCACAAAACAACAAGTGGCACTGGTTTATTACTTTTGACGAAACTACCACTCTGTCTGAGATTGCGAGCGATGTTCTGGGCACGCTACGCGCACTTTCAGGTGACGATACAGCGCAAATGGCAGCCATTTCTGAGGAGCAGCATTTCTTAGTGGTGGAGGGCAGTGAAGAAGGCTTTCGTACGCTTGAGGCGCTTCATCGAAATAATTCTCTTTCTAGTGCCCTCGGACGTTCGGTAACGTCCGTGTATCTCTCGCATGGTGCAACTACACAGGCCTCGTCCGTGTTGGTTGAGGATGGAAAACAACAGGTTGATCAATTTCCCGATTCCGATGACTTCGTGACTAGCAGGATGCGGAAAAACGATCGTTTCCCATTCGATTCTCATGTAGAGTAGCCAGCGATGGTGGTGTGAGGAGGGTGTGAGGATGCGCGGGACGGATCGCCAGCAGTCTGCGATGTTCAGCTACATATCGGCCGAGCAGCGGGTGCCCCAAGACCATCCGCTGCGAGCGATCCGAGCGATGGCGGATGTGGCGCTCGAAAAGTTGGGGCCGAGCTTCGATGCGATTTACGCCAGCAGCGGGCGTCCCTCGATCGCGCCGGAGAAGCTTCTGCGCGCGCTTTTGCTGCAGGTGCTGTACACGGTGCGCAGTGAGCGGCTGTTGATGGAGCAGCTCGACTACAATTTCCTGTTCCGCTGGTTCGTCGGACTGAGCATCGATGACCCGGTGTGGGACGTGACCGTGTTCACCAAAAACCGCGAGCGGCTGCTTGAGGGCGAGGTGGCGGAGGGGTTTTTCATCGCGGTGGTTGACCAGGCCCGCGCCCAAAGCCTGCTTTCGGACGAGCATTTCACGGTCGACGGCACGCTGATCGAGGCCTGGGCCAGCCACAAGAGCTTCAAGCGCAAAGGCGCTGACCCAAAGACTCCGCCGGACGATCCGGGCAACCCCAGCGTCGACTTCCACGGTGAGCGGCGCAGCAACGCCACTCACCAATCGACCACCGATCCCGAGGCCCGCCTGGCCCGCAAGGGTGCAGGCAAGGAGGCCAAGCTCAGCTACGCCGGACACGTGCTGATGGAGAACCGCAACGGCATTGCGGTCCAAGGCTGCGTAACCCAGGCCACCGGCCGCGCCGAACCGGAGGCGGCCATCGCGATGGTGGAAAAAATCCCAGGCTCGCATCGAGTAACCCTGGGAGCCGACAAGGGCTACGACCGCAAAGAACTTGTTCAGGAGTTGCGTGATCACCAGGTCACCCCGCACCTTGCCTGCAAGCCGTCCACTATCATTGATGAAAGGACCACTCGTCATCCCGGCTATCTGATCAGCCAGCACAAGCGTAAACGCATCGAGGAGATCTTCGGCTGGCTCAAAACTGTCGCCGGCCTGCGCAAGGCGCGCCACCGCGGAGTCGCTCGGGTCGGTTGGATATTCACCTTCGCGCTGGCCGCCTACAATCTGGTCAGGATGCGCAATTTGGCGCTGGCAGCTCCCTGAGCCATCCGCAATCGGGTGGAGAGCCGGGGCACTTGACCAACTGAACCTCAATCGACGCCCTCACACGCCATGCCAACACTCTCGAAAGCACATCCCGCCATGGTAATCATCCGTTTTTCCGCAACCTGCTAGGAGCTCAAAGTCCTTTCCGCTTCGAATGAAAGGCCTCTTTGTGTCGGAAGATGACCTCCTTAAGCTCAAAGTTGCGTTTGACACGGGGCGTGACCATCGAGAGGCACGTGGCATCGAAGAGCAAAGAGATACCTCAATCAATTATTTCGTCGAGGCTTTAGCAGTGAACCCCGACGAGATATGGTGCAACCTCTCTGCATACGAGAGTAACCGCATGCTTCCAGGGGTGCTGAGTGATACGGAGCTTGGTCGAGATTTGCTAGACCAGGACGTCATGCTCAAAGGCCTTACTGCATCTCTTTTGCATCCGGACAACCATGTAGGACGGGAGTATTGGAAGGAGGCCTCAAATAGAATCGCGGGATACTTAGGCACGTCCTTTTTGCCAATAAGCATATTTCAAAAAGTCTGGATAAAGCCGGCAGAAGCTCAGGTATACGAAACGAAAATGCCCGAATCGTTCCAGGAAAGTGACGCCGAAATCCTAAAGATATTGTCAACCGAGCGTGGCAATTTCGCCTATGTGACAAAGGCGATGCTCGGAGTTCATTCTGAAGAAGATATTGTTGCTCTACAGGCGTATATGTCTCATCAGAACTTCCCACTTTCTGGGGTCACAACTGAGCAGCAACAGAAGATTAATGAAATAGCCGTAGCAACTTTCAGGGAAGTGGTTATCCCGGTAATAGAGGAGGAAGTAAACGAGCGTCAGAATTTCAGGAAACTCCGTCAGATATTTGCTTCGTGTATTCTTTCTAAATGGTTTCGGGATACGTTTTCTGGAAGGGTTGGCTACAAGTCGATCGTCGAATCAGGCGCAGCGCTTCGGTGCGCCGTGGACGTTGCCGTTGAGAAGGCAGGCGAGATCGTACTGGGCGATGTCGTTGTCCTGTCAAGGGGAGCTACACTTACCGATGCGAAGGTACCCAGTGAAAACCCGTATCAGGATTTTACTATTCCTCTGAATCGCTTGTATTACTCCAAATACATTAGACTATTTCACCGCGGTCTGTTTGACGTGGTTAGACCCGCTGACATAGATGGCAGCACAGCTCGTCAATTCAGAAGATATTCTTCTGGCGCAATTGATTTGAGTGCTCTGTGAGGCGCTTCGTAATTGATCTGCGGAGCGAAAAGGGACAATGCGACGGAGTGAGAGGTCAAACAACATTTGGGGAGTTGACCTAGAATGAAGAGATTACTGCCGATAAGTCCTCTTCGCGGAGATCGCTATTGATGCCCTCCAAGCTCGTTTCTGGCCAGTCGCATGGTCGTCCCTCTTTACAAGCCCGGTGGTTCATCTCCCTCGGAATGCGGGTCGTATCCGTTTGATCTATAAGGCGAGTTGGATCGGAGAGTCAAGACGGAAAATCCCGCTAAGAACCGTCGGAACTCGAGCCTGGCTGATTTCGTCGCCAGCCAGGTGTCCGGGCAGTGCGTTTACGAACTCCGGGTTGTCGAGCAGCTTGCCGACTTCTCTGCCGATGTAGCGGCGGAGTTCGCTAGGGGAATCCACGACGTCCTCGACAACCGTGGGACGACCGTCAAGGACCGTTATGATGTCTTCGAGGTCACTGCTGGCGTAGAAGTCTCCTTTCCCTCTTCCGCGGGATGCTTCCAATTTTGTCCCGATGAAGTACGGAGTGGTCACGACCCTCAACTCAAACCCGTCGAGCGCGACGATGGCGGCAGCTTCAATAGCAGGCTTGTACCAGCGGTTAGAGAACCCAAGGATGGTCTCGTCTGTCGGCATGACGTCAAGCTTCATGTGGTCGATTATCCATCGGCAGATTGGTGCACCCTCGGATGAGTCTTCGGAAAAGCCGAGGTTATGAAGGCGCTTGGAGAAACGCGCATACTCGGCGTAAGAGGCAACTTCCACGATCACGTCAACATCGTCTGTGGCACGCACCGGAGAGGCTGCAGGGTCGGTCATCATGAGCCCAGTGGTGCAACCGCCAACGAAGACGATTTCCGGCAGCAATGGCTTCAGCCTTGCCGCCATCGCGGCCAGAAGCTGTCGATTCGATTGGACGCTCAATTTTTAAGGCGAGCGGAGAGCTCGCGTTTGGCTAGTTCGCGCTCTCTCGCGCTCCCATCGCGCAGGGCGTCTACTAGCGCAAGTAACTGGTAGAGTTCCGGGTCCTTCAGGGCCGCTTGTGGCGCTTTCTTGTAGAGCGGCAGAAACGCGTAGCCTCGCTTGGAGCCTTGCTCGAACGGCCAGACCGGAACTGGTTCTTCCTGGGTCATCTTATGGCTGAGCGGCTCCGCCGCAGAAGCGGTGGGCATGCCGCGGGTCATGCCTCCCTTTTCTGGAGGAAAAGCGTACCTGATCCCATGGACGAGGAACTCCTCCAACGCCTTGGTATTCACGCGGTCGCCGAACCCGGGTCCATGAATTAGTCTGGCGGCGCGAGCGCGGCGAATTGAAGCGTGAACCTCGGATGGACTCATGTAGAGATCGACGGCTAATTGGGCATAGGTGGGCCGCCTGTTTCCGGCTGTGAGGAGCTTGAGCAAAACGACGACGTCTTGAGGCTTCAGCATGATAAGGACGGTTTCGAATGGCGTTCGCTATTCGCGATTCTAGAATAGCGAATGGCAACTTTTCAAGCCCCCTCCCTTGCGCCGTCGCGACACAAATCGCTCGATCTCATCGGATCCGGAGAGATCGGCGCGTGTTCATCGTTTCCTCCAGACGGGCGCGCGCTTTTCCAGGAAGGCGCGCGGTCCTTCCTGCGCGTCCTCGCTCTTGTAAACCGGCTCGAAGATGCGCTCGGCCTCGTCGAAGGACTCGCTCCGTCGGCGCTCGGCGGTGGCGTACACCATCCGCTTTCCCGCCCGCACGGAGAGCGGCGCGTTCTGCGCGATGCGCAGCGCGAGAGCACGTGCCTCCTCCTGCAGGCGTGCGAGCGGTACGACGCGGTTCACGAGTCCGATCTCGTGTGCGCGATGCGCATCGATCGGCTCGGCGGTGAGCAACAGCTCGAGCGCCACGCGGGGCGGAATCATCCACGGCAGCGGTGCGGCCCAGGGCGCGCCCCGGCTCCACTTCGCCTCCGTGATGGCGAACTTCGCCGTCTCGGCGGCGATGCAGAGGTCGCACATCTGTGCGAGCGCGAAGCCGCCGGCGTATGCCAGGCCGTTCACGGCGGCGATCACGGGCTTGTCCGTTATGAGATTGCGACCGAGCTGCGGGACGAAGTCCGGCGGCGGGACCGCAAGCCCCGTCTGCGACATCTCCTTGAGGTCGGCGCCGGCGCAGAAGACCTTGTCGCCGGTTGCCGTGAGGATCGCGACCAGCGCCTCGTCGTCATCGACGAAGCGGCGAAACGCCGCCCACAGGCCTTCGCGCACCGCACGGTTCAGCGCATTGCGCGCCTCCGGACGATCGATCGTGATCGTGCTGATGCCGTCGCGGAGCTCGTATCGGACGATCTCATCGGACATTTGGGGTCTCCTCTTCGATCACGGCGAGGACCGCGCCCGCTGCCACCTGAAGCCCGACGGTCGCGCGGATTTCCCTCACCCTTCCCGCCTGCGGCGCCCGGATCGGCGTTTCCATCTTCATCGCCTCGAGCACGAGTAGCACGTCGCCCTTGGCGACGCGGGCGCCAACCGCGGCGCAAATCTGTTTCACCACGCCCGGCATCGGCGCTACCAGCGAACCGGCGGCGAGCTCGAGCTTGGTCTCGGCGAAGCGCGCAAGCTCGCGCAGCTCGCTCGCGCCCAGCGCGCTGTCCACGAAGACGCGCTCACCGACTGCGTGCACCGCATAGCGGCGGCGCACACCGTCAACTTCGAGGTCCACCTCGCCCTCGCCGCAGGCGTGTACCACAACGCGCCTGGGCGCGTTGCCATCCACCTCGATGCGCAGGCCCTCGCGCCCGAAGCGGTAGCGCACGTCGAGCCGTCCCGAGCTTCCCTCGAAGGCCTGATGCTGGTCTTGTGAAGGGACGTTGCGCCAGCCGGACGGCAGTTGGGCAAGCGAGCCGGCGCGCGCACGGCGCGCGGCTTGCAGCGCAAGCGTCGCCGCGAGAGCGTGGAGGCGCTCGCCGGCCGCGTCGCAGAGCGGCGCGCCGAGGGTCTCGGGCCGGTGTCGATCTAAAAAGTGCGTGTCGATTCTGCCTGCCAGGAACTCCGGGTGACGCAGGACGCGCACGAGGAGATCGCGAATCGTGTGCGGGCCATGGAGGTGCGCGCGAGCCAGTGTGTCGGCCAGCTTTGCCGCCGCCTCCGCGCGCGTCGGCGCCCATGCGATCACCTTGGCGACCATCGGGTCGTAGTGGACGCTCACCTCCGAACCATCCTCGACACCCGAGTCGAGGCGGAGTCCCGGCGCCGGTGTGAAGGCGAAACGGTGGATGGTGCCCGTCGATGGCGCGAAGCCGCGCTGCGCATCCTCGACATAGAGCCGCGCCTCAATGGCGTGGCCGCGAAGCGGCGGCACCTCCTCCTGCGGCACGAGCGCGCCGCCGCGCGCCACTTCGATCTGCAGCCGCACGAGGTCGAGGCCCGTCACGCACTCGGTCACGGGGTGCTCGACCTGGAGGCGCGTGTTCATTTCGAGGAAAAAGAACTCTCCCGTCGGCGCGAGCAGGAATTCGACGGTTCCGGCGTTACTGTAGGCGATCGCTTTGCCCGCGGCGACGGCGGCCTGGCGGATCGCCTCGCTCAACGCGGGGGTCAACGCGGGGCTCGGCGATTCCTCGATGATCTTCTGATATCGGCGCTGGATCGAGCATTCGCGCTCGTAGAGATGGATCACGCGCCCGTGCAGGTCGCCGAAGATCTGTACCTCGACGTGGCGCGCGCCCTCGAGGTAGCGCTCGAGATAGACGGTACCGTCGCCGAAGGCCGAAAGCGCCTCGCGCCGGGCCGAGGCGACGGCCTCTGCGAGCTCGGCCGCGCTACGTACTACGCGCATGCCCTTGCCGCCGCCACCGGCCGACGCCTTCACGACCAGCGGAAGGCCCAGCTCGTCGGCAAGCCGCGCCAGCTCTGCGGCTGACGCGCCGTCGCGAAGCTCACGGCTCGGGAGTTGCGGCACGCCGGCCCGCTCCATGCGCCGCTTGGCCGCGAGCTTCGAGCCCATCGCGGCGATCGCCTCGGGCGGAGGTCCCACGAACGTAAGCCCGGTGTCGCGGCACGCTGCGGCGAAGGCCGCGTTCTCCGACAGGAAGCCGTAGCCGGGGTGTACCGCGTCGGCGCCCGTGCGGCGCGCCGCATCCACGATTGCGTCGATGCGCAGGTATGACTCTGCCGGCGACGCGCCGCCGAGCGCCACCGCCTCATCCGCCTCACGCACGAAGGGCGCGTTGCGATCGGGCTCCGAGAACACGGCCACCGTCGCGATGCCCATCGCTCGCGCGGTGCGCTGGACGCGCCGCGCGATCTCTCCCCGATTGGCGATCAGCAACTTCTGCATGCCGCCCTCACATCCGGAAGACGCCGAACTCGCGCGCGCCGCGGATCTGGTTCGAGTGCACGACCGAGAGCGTCATCCCGAGGACGGTCCGGCTGTCGCGCGGGTCGATGATTCCGTCGTCGAAGAGCCGACCGCTGGTGAAGGGTGCGAGCGACTCGCGTTCGATCTGGTCCTCGACGGCGCGCCGGCGCCGGGCGTCGGCCTCCTCGTCGAAAGGCTTTCCTGCGGCGGCGGCCGCCTCGCGCGCCACGATCGAGAGCGTTCCGGCGAGCTGCTCGGGGCCCATCACGGCAGTCTTCGCATTGGGCCACAGCAAGAGGAACCGCGGCTCGTAGGCGCGACCGGACATGCCGTAGTTGCCCGCGCCGTAGGAGCCGCCCACCTGGAGCGTCAGGTGGGGCACGCTGCTGTTCGAGACCGCGTTGATCATCATCGAGCCGTGCTTGATGATGCCGCCCTGCTCGTACTGCCGGCCGACCATGTAGCCCGTGACGTTCTGCACGAACAGGAGCGGCAGGTCGATCTTGTTGGCGAGCTGTATGAATTGGGACGCCTTCTGCGATTCCTGCGAGAAGAGCACGCCCTGGTCGTTGGCGAGGATGCCGAGGTCGTAGCCGTGGATGCGCGCCCATCCGGTCACCAGATTCGCGCCGTAGAGGGGCTTGAACTCGTCGAACTCCGAGTCGTCCACTACCCGTGAGATCACCTCGCGGATCGGGAACGGCACCTTCATGTCGGCGGAAGGGATACCGAGCAGCTCGTCGGTGTCGTAGCGCGGCTCGTGCGACGCCGCGCTGGGGCCGGGGCCGAGCTTGCGCCATGCCAGGCGGGCGACGATGCGCCGGCCAATCCGCAGTGCGTCCGGCTCGTCGAGCGCCATGTAGTCGGCGAGGCCCGACGTGCCGGCGTGCATTTCGGCGCCGCCGAGCTCCTCGTCGTTGGCGTCCTCGCCCGTCGCCATCTTCACCAGCGGCGGGCCGCCGAGAAAGACCTTGGCGCGATTGCGCACCATGACCACGTAATCGGAGAGGCCGGGCAGGTAGGCGCCGCCGGCCGTCGAGTTGCCAAAGACCAGCGCGATGGTCGGCACGCGCTGCCCCGAGGAACGGGTTAAGTTGCGGAACATCGCACCGCCGGGCACGAAGATCTCCGCCTGGCGCGGGAGGTCCGCGCCGCCCGACTCGACCAGGTAGACGAGCGGAAGCCGGTTCTCGATCGAGATTTGGTACGCGCGCAACGTCTTGGCGAGCGTGTACGGGTTTATCGCGCCGCCGCGCACCGTCGGGTCGTTGGCGAGAATCAGGCACTCCGTCCCGGAGATGACACCGATCCCGGTCACCAGCGATGCGCCGACCTCGTACTCGGTCTCGGCCGCCGCGTAGGGCGACAACTCGAAGAACGGCGAGTCACGGTCGAGCAGCAACTCGATGCGCTCGCGCGCCAGGAGCTTCCCGCGCCGGTGATGTCGCTCGACGTAGCGCTCTCCGCCGCCGAGCAGCGCCTGACGCTGCAATGCCGCGAGGCGCTCGAGCTTCTCGAGCATGGCCCGCCGATTGGCGGCGAACGTCTCCGAGTGCGGGTCGATGCGGGTTGGCAGGATCGGCATTGGCTCAGCTCCTCGTGCGGCGAAAGTGATGTTCACTTAACAGAGACGGCATGTCCGCAGAAGAGTCGATGAAAACGCGATGCGGGCCTCTGAAAAACTTGCAGGCCCTTGTCTCAGCCCCAGTCTCGGGCAAATGATCCACACATTCGACCCCAGGAGGCTCTATGGCTCGTCTCGCGCCCGCCCCAAATCCCTACGAGTTGACTGAAGATCAGCGTCGCACGCTCACCCTCGCCGACGAGTTCGCGCGTAACGAGCTCGCGCCACTGGCGAAGAAGATGGACGACGAGGAGTGGTGGCCGGCGGATCTCTTCGGTCGCCTCGGCGCGGCCGGCTACCTCGGCCTCACGATCCCGGAATCGGAGGGCGGACCCGGGCTCGACCTTTTTGCCTCGGCGCTGGTGGGCCAGGCCTTTGCGCGTTGGAACCCGGCGGTCGGGCTCTCGTGGTTCGCCCACGAGAATCTGTGCGTGAACAATGTCCAACGCAACGCGAGTCCCGAGCAGAAGCAGCGCTACATACCGGGTCTTGCCAACGGGACGCTGGTCGGAGCGCTCGGCCTCACGGAGCCCGGCGCCGGCTCCGACGCACTTGGCGGCATGCGCATGACGGCGCGACGTGACGGCGATCACTACCTCCTGAACGGCCGAAAGATGTTCATCACGAACGGCTCGATCGCCGACGTGCTGCTCGTGTACGCGAAGACATCGCCGGAGCTCGGCGCCAAGGGCATCAGCGCGTTCCTGGTCGAGAAGGATGCGCCCGGCTTTTCGGTGGCGCAGAAGCTCATCAAGATGGGCTTCCGTGGCAGCCCGACCGCGGAGCTCGTCTTCGACGACTGCTGGGTTCCGGTCCAGAACCGCGTCGGTGAGGAGGACGCCGGCGTCGCGGTCGTTATGAGCGGCCTCGACCTCGAGCGCGCCGTCGGCGCGACCCTGTCGATCGGGATCGCCGAACGCTGCCTGCAGCTTGCCCTCAATTACGCACGGCAGCGCCGGCAGTTCGGCCGTCCGATCGGCGAGTTCCAAATCATCCAGGGCAAGCTTGCGGACATGTACACCGCGATCGAGTCGATGAGGCTTTTGGCTTACAAAGCGCTCGCGGCCGTGAACGAGCTCGAGATCGGCGGCGGCGGACGTGGCGCCCTTCATCAGCTCACGGCGGCGGCCATTCTCTACTGCGCGGAAGCGGCCTCGCGCGTGGCATCCGATGCGGTGCAGATTCACGGCGGCAGCGGTTACATGTGGGAGATGGAGGTGAACCGCCTCTATCGCGCTTGCAAACTGATGGAGATCGGCGCGGGTACGAGCGAGGTGCGGCGCGTGATCATCGCCGAGGAGCTGCTGCGCTCAGGCGTCGCGACGTATTGACCGTAACGATAACAACCGCGTAGATATTATCGGGAACCGGCCGTTTCCGATAATAAGCCTTCGCGGCCGCCGTTCCAAGTTTCGGTGACGAAAATTAGGACCCGCGCCGCAAAGGCGAGAACACTGCCCAGTCAGATTCTTGGCGCGCGCGCCGGACGCTACATCAACCAGCCGGCGGGGTATCGCGCGTTCATTCCGAACCCTTTGCCACCGCAGCCCCCAATCGCGATGGACGAGGAGATGTGGAATCTCCTGTCAAAGGCCGATCTTGCCTTGGGCAGGTTGGATGGTTCCACGGAAACGCTTCCCAACCCTGACCTGTTCGTCTTCATGTACGTGCGGCGGGAGGCTGTTCTTTCCAGCCAGATCGAGGGGACCCAGGCCTCGCTGATCGACGTGCTGGAATTTGAAGCACAAGCCGCAGAACCGGGGCATCCCGAGGATGTAGCCGAGGTCGTCAACTACGTAGCCGCGATGAACCATGGCCTCGTGCTCCTGGCAAAACTACCCGTCTCGCTGCGCCTAATCCGCGAGATACACGCGAAACTAATGCAGCGTGTCCGGGGAGCTGAGCGCAATCCGGGTGAGTTCCGAAAATCGCAGAACTGGGTTGGCCCGCCCGGGTCGACGCTGGCAAATGCGCGGTACGTGCCGCCACCGCCCCATGAGATGCGCCAGGCGCTCGATAATTTCGAAAAATTCCTTCATCAGAGGCAGCCGATGCCCGCCCTCATCAAGGTGGGGATTGCGCATTCGCAGTTCGAAACGATCCATCCATTCCTAGACGGCAATGGAAGAGTCGGTCGCCTGCTTATCACCTTCCTTCTGTGCGAGAGGAAGATCCTGAAACGCCCGCTGCTCTACCTCTCCCACTATTTCAAGCTTAACCGGTCCGAGTATTACGACCGGCTCCAGGCGGTTCGCGATCGCGGCGACTGGGAAAGCTGGCTTAAGTTTTTCCTGCAGGGCGTCGCGCAAGTCGCCGAGGAGGCAACGCTGAACGCCCGCCGGATCGTGAAAATGCGCGAGGAGCATCGCGAACTGATTCTCAATCGGCTGGGCCGCGCCTCCGGTAAGGCGTTGCAGCTTTTGGAGCGGCTTTACTTTCGACCGATCGTTTCCGTGCAGACCATAGTTGAAGAGACGGGGCTTTCGTTCGCGAACGCGAACGGCTTAGCGAAACAGCTGGAAACAACCGGGCTCTTACAAGAAACCACAGGGCGGAAGCGCAACCGCCGCTTCTCCTACGGGCCTTACTTGGAACTGTTCCAGGAGAATGAACCTCGCAGAGACTAGCAGGCTGTTGAAAAAGGAATTTCACAGCCTGCTCCCTCACTCTTATCTCTCCCAGAGGGAGAGAAGACAAAGGAAAGAAGCCACCCTTTATGCAGGGTGTTGAGACCGCAAGCTCTCCCGGACGCCGAAACCCTGGTTTCTCAACACCCTGCTAGGGCGCGTGCGGGCATCCAGGCCCGGTTTTGGCTCGCGCCGTCCCGCCGCACTCCACGCCACGAAGCTGCCTGATGCGGCAACCAGCTTTTCATCGGCGGCAGGAAGGTGACCCTACGAAAATCGAGAACATCCGCGAGGTCAAAACCCGCTTCAGCCGCTATGTCAGGGAACTTCCCCGAAGCGGTTCAGTCGTGATCACCAAGAACGGCAGGCCGTGCGCCGCGCTGATACCGGTCACCGAGGACACCGACCTCGAAGCCTTGGCGCTGTCCCGGAACAAGCGCTTCTGGAAACTCATCGACGACGCGATTGAGAGCGGCAAGAAAGAGGGCTTCGTTGATCTGGAAAACCTGTGACGACGAGCCGCGCGACGCCGTGTCGCTCGCGTCTAAGATTTAAGCGAGCAATAAAGGATTGACTTTCTCAGGTTTCGTTGGAGCCACCCGTCGGATTCGAACCGACGACCTGCTGATTACGAATCAGCTGCTCTACCAACTGAGCTAGGGTGGCCCTGGCGCGCCCGGACCTTGGAAGAGTAGCCGAGGCTCAGCGCGCTGTGAAGTATAGCACCGCCGCGATGGCATGCGGGATCGGAGCCGCATCAGGGAGCACGCCGCTTCCGGATGCGCTCCACGCTTTCCTGGAAGGGCGGGCAGGGACGCCCGCCCCACTGCGCATCAGGGGGCACGCCGCTTCCGGATGCGCTCAACGCCGCAATCGGCATGATGCTGCGCGCGAGAGTTTCCGCAGCCTTTTGGAAGCGAGACCGCCAACGCACTGAGACGAGCTTTCACGCGTCGGCGCGATATGTAACGCTCTGAGGCTTCGGAGCATCGCAAATTGAAGACCGCAATCATCGGCGCGCGCGGCGCGGGCAAATCGACCGTGTTTCACGCGCTCACTGGGATGGCTCCGCTCGCAACGCAGCCCGACGCCAAGAACCGCGCGCGTCCCGGGCAGATCGATGTCGCCGACTCGCGCCTCGATTTCCTCGCCCGAGCCCATCGTTCCAGGAAGATCGTCCCCGCCGAGCTGACGGTGCTGGATTTCGCGCCCAATCCCAAGGAGCAGAAGGCCGGCGCCGCGCTCGACTTGAGCCTCATCCCGCTGATCCGCGACCTCGACGCGATACTGATGGTGATCCCGCAATTCGCCGGCGCGTCGGTGGCACTGGTCCCGGCCGTCGAAAGCATCGAGCACGAACTGGTGTTCTCCGACTTCGACCAGGCCGAGCGGCGACTGAAGCGCCTGGAGAAGGAAAAAGGCGCGACCGACTTCGAGCGCTCGGCGCTGGAGCGATGCCTCAAGTGGCTCGAGGGCGGCGCGCCGCTGCGTATGCTCGAAATGACCGCGCAGGAACTGCAGACCTTCTCGAGTTTTGGATTTCTCTCGCGAAAGCCGGCGATGGTGGCGGTGAATTGCGAGACGGAAGATACCACCGCCGAACTCACCGAAGCCGAACGCGGCGCGTTGCGCACGCGCGGGCTCGAGGCATTGCGGCTTGCCGCCACGTTCGAAGCCGAGCTGTGGGAGCTCGATCCGGCCCCACAAGGCGAGCTGCTGCGCGAGGCTGGACTGGAGGCGCCGGCGCGCGACCGGCTAATCACCGCGCTCTACCGCCATCTCGGGCTGGTAACCTTCTACACCGTAGCGGAGCCGGAGGCGCACGCCTGGCCGATCCGGCGCGGCGCAACCGCGCTGGAAGCCGCCGCGGAGATCCATAGCGACATCGCGCGCGGCTTCATCCGCTGCGAGGTGTTTGGCTACCAGGACTTTGCCGCGCTCGGTTCGGAGGCGAAGGTCAAAGAGGCCGGGAAGTTCCGGCTCGAAGGCAAAGACTATGTCATCCAGGACGGCGACATCATCCACGTAAGATTCAAGGTCTGAGTGCAGCACAGGCTGGAGGCCTGTGCAACCTTCAAACTCTGGACTTGTGGCACAGGCATCTTGCCTGTGGCCCTTCACGCTGAAACAATGCATCGGCGCCGGCTCCCGGGCATCCGCCCGCGACGTGGCGATGTTCGATGGGACGGATCGAGAAGTTCATCGTACGCTTCGAGACCTTCGCGGTACTGGTTTCGTTGGGCTTCTATATCTGGTTCCTGAGGCGATTCGGCCTGGGGCAGATCTACGGCTACCTGAAGCTTGCGGCGTGGGGCTTGTGCCTGACCGTGGCGCTCGAGTCGATCTCTCGAATCGCCAATACGTTTGGCTGGCGCGTCACGATCCTCGACTATCCGCGCCGGCTCCGCTTCCGCGAGCTGTTCGCGGCGCGTATCGCCGGCGAAGCGATCGACTACATCACGCCCACGGCGCAGCTTGGCGGGCAACCCGTGATGGCGACGATGGTGCGGCGCAAGCTCACGATGGCGGTTGGGCTGGCCACGGTGTCGATTGCCGCGCTGACCGAGGCGATCGGACAGCTCGGCTTCATCACGGCCGCGCTGGTGATCGCGATTCCGCTCGTGGCCAAGGTTCACAGCCTGTTCTGGCCGCTGATCGGCGGAATGACGCTGGCGATATCGCTGGCCGCGGGGTTTTTCTACGTTCAGACCAAGCGGCCGTTCGAGCTTCTCCGGCGCGCGGCGTCCGGGCTGATGCCGCTGCTGAACGATCCTGAATTAAAGGACGGCGCCGCCCAGGCCGACGCGGTCCTGGCCGATATCTACGCGCATCATCGCGGGCGCGTAGTGATCTCATCCCTCTGCTACCTGGTTGCGTGGAGCATGGGACCGGTCGAGATCTACATCCTGCTCCGCCTGCTCCATCAGCCGGTGCCGCTGCTGGTACCGTTGGCGGTCGAGGCGGTCGGGCTCCTGATCGAGCGCGCGACCTTTCTGATTCCGGCCAAGCTCGTGAGCCAGGAGGGGGGCAAGGCGCTGATCCTGGCGTTGCTCGGTTACCCGGCGGGAGTGGGATTCGTGGTAGGTCTGTTGCGGCGCATCAAGGAGATGGCGTGGGTGCTGTTCGGCCTGTCGGCTTTTGCGATTCATCGTCTCGGGACACAACGCGAGACGCAGGAAGCAGGCGCGCGCGAGGCTCGCAGCGCGGCGGTTTTGCGCGCGCAAGGAGAACAATCGCTATGAACCTGACCGGGAAAATCAGCACGATGCTGGCGCTGGCGATGCTCTGCGGGGCGGCGGCGCACGCGGGAGTCCTGATGGAGGAAGAGCAGTCAACCTCGGGTTCGGTGAGTCGTCCCGAGGGGACCAATCGCAAGCAAACCGTGATGGTCGAGGGCGACAAGCAGAAGATCGTGATGGACAAGCAGTACGTCATCCTTGACGTCGACAAGGGGATGATGACCGTAGTCGATCCGAGCGACAAGACCTACTCGGAACTGCCGTTTTCGATGGCCAAGAGCTTCGCCTCTATATCCTACAACATGGACTTCAAGAAGACCGGCAACCAGAAGACCATCGCCGGCTACAAGTGCGTGGAATACACCGGATCGGGTAAGAGCCCAAGCGGCGAGTACAGCGAGACCGCCTGCTACTCCAAGGACGCGCCCGGCGCTGCCGAGTACGACAAGCTTCAGAAGGCGATGGCGGGAAAGCTGGGCGCCGAGGCAGCCGGCGCAGGCAATCGGCCCGAAGGCGTGCCGCTCGAGAGCAAGAAAACCGCCAAGATAACCAGCTTTTCGATGCCCGGAATGTCCCCCGAGCAGGCCAAAGCGCTAACCCAGATGCTCGCGAACCGGCCGCCGATGACCTCGACCACCACGGTTACGAAGATCACCGATGAGAAACTGCCGGCGGATACGTTCGCGATCCCGCAAGGCTACACCAAGCGTGAGATGCCGCACGGGCCCGGGCCTTCGATGGGCAAGCCGGCCGCTCCTCCCGCTGGCAACCCCTAGCAGGGTGCGGAAAAAGGATTTTCGAGGCGCGACACTTCGCCACGACGCTTTGATCCACCTCTCCCAGTCGGTGGGCAAATAAAGTTCGCGGACTTTGGTCTCGCACTCTAGCGCGGTTGCCGCACTGCAGTTGTGGCAGCCGCACCGGGGCTCAGCGCCGCGCAGGCGTCGATCATCCAGGTAGTGCTCGACAGCTCGTCCTCGGCGAACAACCTCAGCGCCTCTTTGGTTTCGAGGTCCTCCTTGATCAGAACCGCGAAGTCGTGGATCGGCTTGACCGCTTCCTTGGGGTCACCGACGCGGGAGCAGAAGGAGCGGAGCTTGTCGAGGTCTGCGATGTTGGGATCGCCGAGGAAGTCTGAGAATTTGAGGCCCTCTTCAGTCGGGGTGGCGCGCTTCTCGCCACCCAGTTCGAGCACCCGCTGCGCGAAGACCCGTGCGTGACAGCTCTCGCGCTCGGCGATTATCCGAAGGCCGGTGCGGATACAATCGGTCTTGCACACTGCCGCCCATCGCGAGAGCGCCTCGCCGCCGTTGGTCTCGGCGGCACGCACCTTGTCAAGGAAGCTGATTATCGCGGCGCGCTCGGACTTGTAGATGCGGCCGAAGGCGCCGAATCCGCCACCGCCATTCTCGACGCTGGGCAGCCCGCCGCCGTTTTCGAGCATCGCCATCTCTTCTTCAAAAGTCTCGGCGCTGATTATTCCCTTGCGGTAGGCGCGCAGCAGTTGCTTGAACTCGAAATCGCGGTTCATGGTTGCTTCCTTCTGCGGAGTTTGCCGCGGCTATCTACGGTTTCCGTAGCGCCGGCTTCCGTGCCGGCTCTTTCCTGGATAGTGCAGTGACGCGACAATATGGCCGCGCCCGCGAATATGTCAAACCGACTCTTGGATCGCGCCGGAGTTTGTTCCCCGAGCGCGCGCGAGGACCGTCATGGGCGAGTTCGAGCACAAGTTCGTAAACAGCAATGGCCTAAGGATGCATCTGCACGAGGCCGGGACGGGCTTCCCGGTCGTGATGTGCCACGGATTTCCCGAGATTTGGTACTCGTGGCGCCATCAGATTCGCGCGCTAGCTGCCTCCGGCTTCCGCGCTATCGCGCCCGACCAGCGCGGCTACGGCGAGACCGACTGCCCGCCGCAGATCGAGGCATACACGCAGAAGCAACTGGTCGCCGACATCGTCGGGATGCTGGACGCGCTCGGCATCGACAAGTGCGTGATCGTCGGCCACGACTGGGGCGGGATGGTGGCGTGGAACGCGGCGATGATGGCGCCCGACAGGATCGAACGCGTGATCGGCGTCAACACGCCGTTTATCCCGCGCTCGCCGATCAAGCCGACCGAGCTGATGCGCGCGATGGCGGCGGGCGGCTTCCATTACATGCTCTATTTCCAGCAGCCGGGCGTGGCCGAGGCCGAACTCGAGCGCGATGTGCGCCGCTCGCTGCGCGGCTTCTACCAGGATCCCGCCGGCTTCAATCCGGCCCAGGCGCGCAAGGCGCCGCCGGGAGTCTTCGGCCCCGCGGGCGGCGGACTGCTGGACAGGTTTCCGGACCGCCCGCACGGCAAGTTCCTCAGCGACGAAGACTTCGAAGTGTTCGTCAAGGCGTTCGAGCGCACTGGGTTTCGCGGCGGCCTCAACTGGTATCGCAACATCGATCGCAACTGGGAGGAGAGCGCCGGCCTGGACCAGCGCGTCAATCAGCCCGCCCTGATGATCACCGCCGAACTGGACATCGTACTGCGCCCCGAGATGGCGCAAGGGATGAGCGCCTGGGTGCCCAACCTGCGCAAGACCGTGCTGATCGAGGGCTGCGGTCACTGGACCCAGCAGGAAAAGCCCGAGGAAGTGAACCGCGCGATACTCGAGTTCCTCGCGGATTTGAAGAAGTGATTAGGTGGTGATCGCCGTGCGGTTCGAGCCGCCGCCAAAGATCAGAATCATATTGTCGCTGCTCGCGCAGCGACGCTGCGGACCCTCTCCCGACGGTCGCTGCGACCGTCGGCCTCGCCCGACCCGGGCGAGGCCACAGCAAGGGCACAAACCCGCAACATAGGTAACAGGGCAGACCGGCAGCATGGGTAACACATTGGATTCCACGGCAGGAACCCGCGATTAGCCCATCCACCTCACATCGCCGGGCCGTCGTGACTCGTACCAGGTAGCCGCTTCGGCAAGCTCTGTGACCGCCTCAGGCGCGAGTCGCGCCAGCTTCACTTGCGCGCCAAATGCTCGGTGACTTGTGCGCGCGCCTGCTCCCAAGAAAGCCCAGGGGCTCCGGCAAGCGCGGCGCGGGCGCGGCGTTCCACCTCCGCAATCCAGTCCTCGTCGGACCGCGCCTCGCTTGGGCCGGCCGGGCGTAGACTGTCAAGCAACTGGGCAACGACTTCGGCGCGCTCGTCCTCCGCGAGCAATAGTGCTTCAGCGAGAATCTTCCTGGCCGAATGCGACATGCTCCCAATTTACTCTGCATGATATCGCTACGCCAAGACTGGCCGGTTGCTTGATGGGATGGCAGGCAGCCCCCACCCGCCGCGGGAATTGCTCGCGCAACTCCCCTCAGCAACCGGCAGCATGGGTAACACATTGGATGCCACGGCAGGAACCCCGATTAACCCATCCGCCTCACATCGCCAGGCCGCCGTCGACTTGGATTACCGCGCCGGTGATGTAGGCGGCGGCGTCCGAGAGCAGGAAGGCGGCTACCGGCGCCACCTCCTCGACCTTGCCGAAGCGGCCGAGCGGGATCAGCTTGAGGGCGGCGGCGCGGTTGGGCTCGGGCAGCGCGGCCGTCATGTCGGTCTCGATAAAGCCCAGCGCTATCGCGTTGGCCCGTACCCCGAGTCTGCCGACCTCCTTGGCCAACGCCTTGGTCAGCCCGATCAGCCCGGCCTTGGAAGCCGAGTAGTTGACCTGGCCCGCCATCCCGACCAGCCCGCTCACCGAGGTGACGTTGACGATCGAGCCGCGCCTGGCCTTCATCATCATGAAGACCGACGCGCGCACCAAGTTGTAGGCGCCGGTCAGGTTGGTCCGGATCACCTCCGCCCAGTCGTCTTCGCTCATCATCACGACGAGCTTGTCGCGGGTGAGTCCGGCGTTGTTGACCAAGCCGTCGATTCTGCCGAACCCGGCCTTTGCGGCGTTGACCATCTCGCGCACGCTCTTCAAGTCGCCGACGTCGACCTGGTAGGCGAGCGCCTTGGCGCCCAGCGCCTCGAGCTCGGCCTTGAGCGCTTGCGCCTCGCCTGCGCTCTTCAAGTAGTTGAAGGCGACGTTGGCGCCGCGCCGTGCGGCTTCGAGCGCGATCGCGCGCCCGATCCCGCGGCTGGCGCCGGTCACGATAATTCCCTTGCCTTCGAGGTTCCGCATCGCTTCTTTTCTTCCCACCTCTCCCGCTATTTTGCGGGAGAGGTCGCGCGGCGCGATAGTTGTTTTTCACCGACACGCTCACTTCGTTCGAGTCGGTGCGAGCTTGCCAACCGCACCGAGCGGAGCGCGCATAGTGGTGAAAGACGCAACTATCGTGACGCGCGGGTGAGGGTTCTGCTACCCCGCGCCAGCGCGCGTTCCAGCAGCGGCCGGTATTGGCCGATGTACGATAGGTACTGGTAACCGAAGCGGCGCTCAAGCTCGCGGCCGTAGGCCGGCGGCGCGCCGCCCAGGTCTTCGACCAGCCGCGTGAAGAGCATCCATTCCTCCGAGCGGGGCGCCTTGCGGATGCGGTCGCGCTTAAGCATCACGCGCGCCGGCTCGACCTTAAGAACCCGGGCCAGCAACGCGATCAGTTCGCTCGAATCTCCGCTGAACTCGTCGCGGGCAAACAGGTTGACCGCGTAGATGAGCAGATCGCCGAAACAGGCCTCGACCAGCTCGGGCGTCGCGGAGGAACGATAGAATTCCAGCGGCCCGTCCGGCGACAGCGCGTAGGCCATGAAATCGGCGTTGGCGTCGGCGAGAATCGTGATGAATTTCATCGCCTGCGGCGAACCTGACTCGGCGAGCCGATTCTTGAGCTTCCTCAGCCCGGGCCTGGCGAGCGCTCGCATGAAGCGCCGGCGCGCCGGCGAAAGCCAAAACATCAGGGCCGAGAGCATCGCCGGCCCTCAGGTGCAGTCCGTGCCGCCGCGGGATGCGCGCCCCGCGTCAGGCGCCGACGGTGCGCTGCTTATGCGCGCCGCGATGGCGCGAAGCGGTGCGGTGATGGTGGGCGCGGGCGTGATGACGAGTCGCGTGATGGGCGTGATGGACGGTTGAAACCGGCACAGCAAGCGCGTCCGGCGGCGCCGCAGGCGTGACCGCGAGTGCAGGCGCCGCCAGCGCCAAAATGAGTGCAATCATTCCCCACCGCTGAAGTATCTTCACCACCAATCCTCCTCCTCGTTGCACTAGTAACGGTTCGCGGACGTGCGTCTTGAGACTCGGCGTCGAACCGGACGGATTTCTTTCGCTTCAGGCGCTGAATGACGAGCCGCATCCGCAGGTCCGCGTCGCGCGCGGGTTGTCGAAGCGGAATCCGGCTCCGTGCAGGCCCTCCACGTAATCGAGGGTCGTGCCGGCGATGTACTGCAACGAAACCTCGTCCACGAAGATGCGCACCCCGTCCTGGGTCGTGACGGTGTCGCCTTCCTTGGGCGAGTCGAAGTTGAGTGCGTACTGAAAGCCCGAGCATCCGCCGCCGGTCACACCGACGCGCAACCCCATCTCAGGTCCGAGCTTCTCCTTCACTAGCATCGCCTTGACCTTCTCGACTGCCTTTGGGGTCAACTTCACATTCGGAGCGTTGGGATCAACGCTCGCAGCGGCCTCGGTCGGTCGATGCTCCTGAGCCAATTCGTCTGCCATCCTCGTAGCCTCCAGCGGGCTGGTTCAGTGACACACTGACCACCCGGTTAGAACCTAATAACCGGAGATCGGACAGTCAAGGCGGCAGTGATTGAGAGCGTGTTGGCGTGCTTTAGAGCGATCGATCCGGCATCCCTGCGAGCGTTTTTTCGAAGACTTCCAGCGCGTGACGGTCGAACAGCACAAACTCGACGCGCTCGAGGGAGGTCGGGCGGCTCAAATGGTCGCGGACTTCCGCGAGCATCACCTCCGCGCATCGTTCTATCGGGAAGCCCGCGATTCCGGTGCCGATCGCCGGGAAGGCCATCGATTCGAGCTTTTTCTCCTCGGCGCGCTTGAGCGAGTTGCGCGTCGACTCGCGCAGCGCCTTTTCCGTGGTGGCTCCGCCAAGCCGCATGCTGGCCGCGTGGATCACGTAGCGCGCTTTGAGCTTGCCGCCGCCGGTCACCGCCGCCTCTCCGACCGCGATGGGACCAATTCGGTCGCACTCCTCCTGGATTTGCGGGCCGCCCTTGCGGCGAATGGCGCCGGCAACGCCGCCGCCCAGCATCAGGTCGTTGTTGGCCGCATTAACGACCGCATCCACATCCGCCTCGGTCAGATCGCCCTGCCGGATTGAAACCCGCGAACGCCATCCTGTGGTCATCGCTTGCCTCCTTTTTCAGGACTCCAGCATGCGCTCCTTCGTCGCGGTTCGCTGGTTGCATGTTTCTTCAGAACTCCGGCATGCGGTGTTGCAAATTTCAGGACTCCAGCATGCGCTCCTTCGTCGCGGTTTGCCGGTTGCATGTTTCTTCAGAACTCCGGCATGCGGTGTTGCAAAGGGCCGGCATCCGCGCTTCTGCTAATGGCATGGCGACCACGTGCGGAGTCGGACCGGCCTGCGGGCCGCCTGGTCTGCGCTCGTCGGCTCTGCTGGGTCTTGCATTCATCCTGCTGCTGCCCTCGTGCCGCAGTGGTCCTGGCAGCGCGGCGAAGATGTCCGGCTATCTCTATGTCGATATCGAAAGCTCGCCGCTTTCGCTCGATCCGCGCTTTGCCACCGACGCGATCTCATCACGAATCACGGAACTGATGTTCGACTCGATGGTGAGGCTGGATTCGCACGGCGGCTTCGTCGGCGACCTTGCGGAGAGCGTCGAGCGGCCTTCTCCCACGCGGTTGATTTTCCATCTCCGCCGGGGCGTCCGGTTCAGCGACGGCCGGCCGCTGACGACCCGCGACGTGGAATACACATACAACTGGGTGGCCGACCCGGCAAACCTGTCGCCCAAGCGTGCCGCGATGGAGCCGTTCAAGTTGATCCGGGCGCTCGACGATTACACGCTCGAGATCGCGACCTGGCGCCCCTATGCGCCGGCGCTGGAATCCGCGATGCTGGGCGTGGTGCCGTTCGGGACACCGGGCGGCGGCGGTCGGAGTGCGCCGGCCGGCAGCGGTCCCTTCAAGCTGGTGCGTTTCGTGCGCGACGAGAGCCTCGTGATCGCGCGTAATCCCATGCGATCCCAGTCCAGCTCGGCGCCGCGAGGTATCGTCTTCAAGGTGGTTCCCGACCCGACCGTGCGCGCGCTCGAGCTGGCGGAGGGGGTATGCGACTTCTCCGAGAATAACCTCGAGCCCTACCTGCTCGGCTACCTGGCCGCGCGCCCGCAGCTCAAGGTAGTCAGTTCTCCGGGTATCGCTTACCAGTATATCGCGTTCAATTTTCGCGACCCGCGGCTGCGCGACCTTCGAGTCCGCCGCGCGATCGCATACGCGATCGATCGCGAGGCGATCGTGCATTCGATGCTTCGCGACACGGGGCGCCTCGCGACCGGGATCCTTGCCCCCGAGAACTGGGCGTACAACGGCGACGTAGCCCGTTATTCCTGCGATCCTGCCGCAGCGAAACGGGTGCTGGACGAAGCCGGCTATCGCGCCGGACCCGACGGGATGCGCAATCTCACGCTGGTATACAAGTGCACGCCCGAAGGCCGGCGCCTGGGCGAGGCTTTTCAGGCGATGCTCCGCAGGGTCGGGATTGAGCTTTCAATTCGCAGCAACGAATGGGCGACGTTCTACGGCGACATTCAGCGCGGCAATTTCGACCTGACCTCGCTGCAATGGGTCGGGATCAGCGACCCGCAACATTACTACCTGGTCTTCGATTCCAAGATGGCGCCGCCCAACGGGCTCAATCGCGGCTGGTACTCGAATCCCGAGATGGACCGGCTGGTCGAAGGGGGAGAGACGACGCTCGACCCGGCGCGCCGCCGGGAGATCTACGCACGCGTGCAGAAGCTCGCCGCCGATGACCTGCCCTACGTATCGCTTTGGTGGATGGACAATGTCGCGGTGATGAGCCGCAGTGTCCTCGGCTTCACGCCGTACCCCAACGGCAGTCTGCGCTCGTTCTCCACTCTGACCCTGGCCGGGGCCGGGGCGCGCGAAGGCGCGGAGCTCGCTGAGTGACCGGGTACGCCTCGCGCCGAATCCTGGGGCTGATTCCGGTCGCGCTCGGCGTGGCGACGCTGACCTTCGCGCTCATCCATCTGGTTCCCGGCGACCCGGTGGTCGCGATGCTGGGTGACAATGCCGCGCCCGCCGACATCGTCGGGCTGCGCCATCAGTTGGGGCTCGACCGGCCGTTGTGGCTCCAATACGTATCGTTCCTGGCCGGGCTGCTCCACGGCGACCTCGGCACGTCGATCTCGGAGCACAGCCCGGTCGCGACGGTAATCCTGGAGCATTTCCCGGCCACGCTGGAGCTCGCCGGCGCGGGTCTCGCGGTCGCGATCATGCTCGCGTTGCCGCTCGGGATAGTCGCGGGCGCCAACCCGGGCAGCGTTGCGGACCTGGGCGCGATGGGCTTCGCAATTCTGGGCATCTCGATTCCCCATCTTTATCTGGGGCCGCTGCTGATGATCCTCTTTTCCCTGCATCTGGGATGGCTGCCGCTGACCGGCCGCGGCGGCTTGTCCCACCTGATATTGCCCGCTATCACCCTCGGCACAGCGCTGGCCGCGGTGTTGGCCCGAATGCTGCGCCAGAGTATCGCCCGGGAGCGCGCCGCCGACTACGTGCGCGCCGCGCGCAGCAAGGGGCTTTCCGAGACGAGCGCCCTGATACGGCACGGGCTGCGCAACGCGCTCACGCCGGCAGTCACGCTGCTGGGGCTGGAAGCGGGAGCGCTTTTGGCGGGCTCGGTGGTCATCGAGATGATCTTTTCGTGGCCGGGGCTGGGGCGGCTGATGATCGGCGCAATCAGCGCGCGCGACTATCCGCTGGTCGAGGGATGCGCGCTGGTGTTCGCGCTGACCCGCGTCGCTTTCAACATGATTACCGACCTCGCTTACGGCCTGATCGATCCTCGGATCAGGCTTTCCTGGTGAACCGGTTGCAGCGTAACCCTTCGCTGGCACTTGGCGTCGCCATCGTCGCGATGCTCGCGATCGCGGCTATCGCCGGGCCGATCGTATGGCGAATCGATCCGCTCGCGATTGACTTGAGCCGCGTGCTCTCTCCGCCCGGCCCGGGACATCCGCTCGGATGCGACTCGCTCGGGCGCGACGTGCTCGCGCGCGTGGTATGGGGGGCGCGGCTGTCGTTGGGGGTCTCGACGATGGTCGTGATGATCACGCTCGTGGTCGGAGCTGTCGTAGGCGGCGTCGCCGCGATGGCGGGCGGATGGATCGACGAAGCGATGATGCGCGCGGTCGATATCGTGCTGGCCTTTCCGGGTTTTCTGCTTGCGCTCGCACTCGCTGCGATTTTAGGCCCCGACCTCCGCGATCTGATAATCGCGCTGGTGGCCATGGGATGGACCGGGTATGCGCGGCTGGTCCGTGGCGAGCTATTGTCGCTGCGCGAACGCGAGTACGTCGCCGCGGCGCATGCCCTGGGCGCGCGTCCTTCGCGCCTGCTGTTTCGCCACCTGCTGCCCGCTCTGGCCGGCCCGCTCGCAGTGCAGGCCACCTTCGGCGTCGGCGGCATAATCATCGCGGAGGCGTCACTCTCGTTTCTAGGCGTCGGTGTGCGGCCGCCGACGCCGAGTTGGGGCAACATGCTGGATGCGGGGCGCGCATTTCTGCTGGTCGCACCGCATATCACCAGCGCGCCGGGTCTGGCGATCGGGCTCTCGGTGCTGGGCTTCAACCTGCTCGGCGACGGCCTGGCGCAGCAGATCGGGCGGCGCGGCTAGTGCCGTTCCAGCTTGTTGGTCCTAACGCCTGCGGCGGCGTGCGTCGGCTTTCAGATTCGTGGTACATCCCAATGGCGATGGACCAGGCGGAAATGACCGAGCGGCTTGCGGCGTTCATCCGTGAGCAGGGCAAGTTCGACCGCGTCACGATCGAAAACCTCAAGCGGATGCCGGGCGGGGCGTCGCGCGAGACATGGTCGTTCGAGGCCGTGATGGAGCGCGACGGCGCGACCAGCCGGCGTGCGCTCGCGCTCAGACGCGACCCGGGCGCCTATCGAATTGGTACCACCAGCCGCCGGGACGAATTCCTGGTGATGCGCGCGGTTTACGAAGAGGGCGTGCCGGTACCGGAGGTATTGTGGGGCTCGGAAGATCCGGCCGTGCTCGGCGCGCCGTTCTTCATCATGCAGAAGATCGAGGGTGAGACGATCGCGCGCCGCCTGCTGCGCGACGAGATCTACGCGAACGCGCGCAAGGTGATGCCGGCGCAACTGGCCGCGATCCTCGCCCGCATCCATCGCGTCGATCCGGTCAGGCACAAGCTCGATTTTCTCGCCGAGCCGGGCGAGAACGCCGCCGCCACCGAAGTCCGGCGCTTCCAGGAAACCTTCCGCGCGATCGCGCTCGAGCCGCATCCGGCCTTCGAGCTGGCCTTCCGCTATCTGCTCAAACGGATCCCCAAAACTCCGCGCAAGACTCTGGTCCACGGCGACTTCCGGATCGGCAATGTAATCTTCGGTCCCGAGGGTGTGCGCTCGATTCTCGATTGGGAGCTCCCTCACATCGGCGATCCGATGGAAGACGTGGGATGGATTTGCGTGCGGGCATGGCGGTTCGGCGAGGACAGCAAGCCGATGGGCGGGCTCGGCTCGCGCCAGGAGTTCTTCGAGGCTTACGAGAAGGCAAGCGGGTTCAAGATCGATCCCGAAGCGGTGCGCTTTTGGGAGGTGTTCGGCAACCTGCGATGGGGAATCATCACGATCGGCCAGGCCCGCACCCACCTCGACGGCTTCGTGCCGAGCGTCGAGCTGGCCAGTCTGGGCCGCCGGACCGCGGAGACCGAACTCGAACTGCTCAATCTGATCGAGCACGCCCGCTGATCGGGCAGGAGAAAAATGGAGCGCGCGAGGCAGGCCCGGCGGCTATGAGTTAGTCGCGACAGAGAACGCTGGACCTTGGCCGCTCAAGGGCGCGACCGCGTCAGCTCTGAGAGGCCAACCCCTCGGACGACTCGTGAGCCACAAAACCGCGACAACGGAGCGCAGGAGGTAATTACTTAAAAATGCAGGACCGACCGAACGCAATCGAGCTGCTCGAAGCCGCCGCCGATTTCATCGATCGCGACATCGTGCCGGCCACCGAGGGCCGCCGTCAGTTCCAGGCCCGCGTGGCGGCAAACGTGATGAGAATCGTGGCGCGCGAGATCGAGATGGAGGAGCCGCAGCTTAACGAAGAGCTTCGTGTGCTAGCGGACTCGCTCGGCCTGCCCGCGCCCGCCACGCGCACGCTCAAGGAAGCGCGCGAAGCCGCCCTCGCGCTCAACCAACGACTGAGCGAACGGATCCGCGCGGGAGAGGCCGATGAAGGGCCTTGGCGCGAGCGCGCGTTCCAGGTCATGCGCAAGCTGGTCGAGGAAAAGCTCAAGGTGGCAAACCCGCGCTACCTCGAAGCCGACCTGGCGGCCCGCGCCGGTGAGGCGCAGCGCGCCGGCGGATGACATACGTCGAGATTTGGCGATACTGGGCGAGACGGGATAAGGAGATTTCGGCCATGACAGAGAGCAAAGTAGTGCTGCTCGAGCAGGACGACCTGATGCATCGCAACACCGGGGAGCCGAATTTCAACGAGAGCGCGTACTACAACTTCTATGATCGCGCGCAGAAGGTCGGCGGCTTCGTCCGCCTCGGCAACCGCCCCAACGAAGGCTATGCCGAGATGACCGCCTGCATCTACATCCCCGACGGCAGCGCGGCCTTCATGTTCGGCCGGCCCGAAATCGCGAGCAATGACGCGCACAACGCGGGCGGACTCAAATTCGAAGTGCTCAAGCCCTTCGAGCACCATCGCGTCACCTACCAGGGCAACATCTGCATGCTCAAGAATCCGCTTGAAATGGCCGAGCCACGCCAGGCGTTCAAGACCAATCCGTACGCGCCGATGCGCCTGGAACTGGATTACCGCGCGACAGCGCCCGCATGGGGAGGCGAGCTGCGCGAGAAGAGCGCCGGCGGATGGGAGAGTATCAGGCCCAGCGGCGATTCGAGCACGGAGTTCGCGCGCGGACATCTCGAACAACTCGGCCACGCCACCGGCATGCTCGCGGTCGGCGAGCGGAAGTTCGACATCGACGGGCTCGGCCTGCGCGATCATAGCTGGGGCCCGCGCTACTGGCAGGCGCCCAAGTACTATCGATGGCTGACGATGAACTTTGACGAGAGCCTGGGAGCAATGGCCACCATCACCGTCAATCGCGACGGCGGCGAGCATCGCGGCGGCTTCATCGCGCGCAAGAGCGAGCCCACCGTCAACCTGATCAAGGTCGATATCGATACCGAATTCGGCGGCGAACAGAAGCTGCACGAGCGGATCAAAGTGATCTGCCGGACGGAAGACGGCGCCGACCCGATCGTGATTACCGGCAAAGTGCTATCGATGATTCCGTTGCGCAACCGCCGCGCGGGCATCGTTACCCGAATCGCGGAGGGCATGACCGAGTGGCGATGGGGCGAGCGGATCGGCTACGGGCTCTCCGAGTATCTCGACCATCTCACGGAGTAGCTTCCCGCTCGCGCTTGAGAGCGGCCAGGCTCTCGCCGAACGGGGCGTAGGCCACGCCGCGTTCGGTGACGATCGCAGTGATCAGCTCGGCGGGCGTTACGTCAAAGGCCGGATTGAAGATCGCAACACCCTTGGGCGTGATGCGCTTGCCGCCGAACTCGGACAGCTCCTTTTTGGAGCGCTGCTCGATTGGAATCTGCTCGCCACCGGGACAGTTCAAGTCGATCGACGAGAGCGGCGCCGCTACGTAGAAGGGGACACCGTGGCGACGCGCCAGTACCGCCAGCGGATAGGTCCCGATCTTGTTGGCGACGTCGCCGTTGGCCGCGGTGCGATCGGTTCCCACGATCACGCAGCTTACCGCGCCGCGCGCCAGCACCGTGCCGGCCGTACTGTCGGCAATCACCGTGACCGGAATCCGCTCCTTGTGAAGCTCCCAGGCCGTGAGCCGCGCGCCCTGCATACAGGGGCGAGTCTCGTCCGCGATAACTGAAACCTTCTTTCCCGCGGCGCGCGCCGCGCGGATGATTCCCAGCGCGGTGCCGTAGCCGGCGGTGGCCAGGGCGCCGGCGTTGCAATGGGTCAGGACGGTTGCGGGACTTTGAAGCAGGCTGGCGCCGAATTGGCCGAGCGCGCGGTTGGCGGCGATGTCTTCCCGCCAGATCGAAATTGCCTCGTCGCGCAGGCGGCGGAACAGATGCGTGGAATCGAGCGAGAGGTTTTCTTCGAGCACACGGCCCATTCGATCCAGCGCCCATCCCAGGTTGACCGCCGTCGGCCGCGTCGCCCTAAGCGCCTTCGCCACCTGCGCGAAGCGCCTGCGAGCACGCTGGCGGCTGTAGTCCTTGAGCCCCAGCGCCACGCCCATTGCGGCCGCCACCCCGATCGCGGGTGCGCCGCGGATTACCATCGCGCGAATCGCCTCGGCAACTCCCCGATAGTCGCGATAGGTGCGGATTACTTCGCGCTCCGGCAGCAGGCGCTGATCGATCATCCGCACGCTGTCGGCATGCCACTCGAGAGTCCTTACCGGCACAGAAACCAACCCCGTGCGGTCTCAGGGCAGAGACCGAATCGACATACCCAGATGGCGCCTGACGGAGGCAGGCTTGTCGAGGCCGGCGTGCTCAGCCGCGTTCGTATAATCCGCGGGCCTTGCGCTTGACCAGTCCCGAGTCGATCCAGCGCGTGATCGCGGCGAAGATCTCGGAGGGCCGCTTGCCCTTCAAGCCCCGCACGTTCCGGATGTCGCGTGCCTTGAACTGCCGTGGAATCTGGCCCAGCACGGCGCGCCAGTTGATCCTGCCGCGTCCGATCGGACCGGCGACCGGACCGGGACCGGCGAGCGCAGCCGTTGCCGGGTGGCCCATCAGCGTGCTCAGCTTGGACTCTTCCACCTTGAGCCGGTTGAGCTCGGTTTGCCTTACGTGAATCTCCTTGTGCAGACTCGCGACCAGAGCCCGAGCCTGACTCTGAATCTGACGAAATGCCGAACTCGCACTTACTCCCCTACGCCGCCCTCGTGGCATTTGAAGTCTCCTTCTGCCCCGCTGCTCTTATTCACAGACAGAGGCAACCTCAACCTACACAACAACCAAGTGATACACAAGCGATCGATTTATGGCGCGAGAGTATCTAGGGCAAGTGGATAGCGATGTTGATTCGCGCATTTATCAGCGCCAACTAGGCTATGACCACCGAGCCGCCGCTGATGCTGCTCACTTCGCCGGTTATGTGGAAGGACAAGTCGCTAGGCACAAATAGCGCGAGATTGGCCACTTCGCGGGGCTCGCCCAGGCGCCTTATTGGGTTACGCTTCCCGGCGGCTTCGAGCACGGCAGGCGGACATATCCGTCTCTTTGGGAACTCAAACTTCATAGTCAGAATTGGCTCAGGCGCTCGGTCGGTCATATCGCCCCGAGCTCATTGCGCGATCAAGCTTCGGGTGATGCAGGATGGTGCGGACAACCACATCCTGACCGTCGAGCCCCTCCGGGCCGCGCGGCAGTCTCCGCAGACGGCGCGTCATCCGGCGCAGCGAGCCATGGCGGATCGCCTGACACTCGATATGCAACTGGGCAAGCTTCTGCCGCATGTAAGGGTCGTCAGCCGCGCGCCGATCGTTGAAGTCGATCAGCTTCATCGGATTGACCAGGCGATGGATCTCGCGCTCAACCTGGAGCAGCGTGCCGACCGTGACCCGCTCGAACATCAAGGTGGTAACGCCGACCCTTCATCCCTGGTCCCGGGGGCTGAGCAGGGTTTTCCCGTGGCACGATCACATCTTCGTAGAAGATTTCGTTGAATTCGGTCCTGGTAGACCGCCCTTTGCGATCGCAGCGCCCGTTCCCATCGTTTTTCAGGGTCAGGGTACTGAGGCCCGCCGGATAGGTAACGAGGGATGTTTTCACGCAGCCAAGCGCGTAATTCCCCGCGAAATGCCGTCTCTTGGGGCGTGAACTCTAAGCTCATAGTTAGAACTGGCTCGGGTAGTCGTTCTGTCTTGTCGCACTGCTCTCATTGCGCGATCAAGCCTCGGGCGATGCAGGATGGTGCGGACAAGCACATCTATTTTTGTGGCCGCCACCGTGCTATACAGGGCGCAATTCGAATGGGATGCGCCGCCGGACTCGCCTGCCTGTTTGTATGCTCGCCAGCTCGGGCACCTGGTCGGGGGGAGATGCGGATCAACCGCTAGGTGGCGCGAGTGATTGTTAGGAGATGTTCATGGGCCGCAGACTGTATGTTGGGAATCTGGCCTGGGGCGTAACCGACCAGGACTTGCAGGAAGCCTTTGCCGAAGCCGGCAAGGTTGAGAGCTCGCAGGTCATCATCGATCGCGCCACCAACCGCTCGCGCGGATTTGGCTTCGTCGAGATGGGTACTGATGAAGCCGCCGAGGCCGCGATTAAGAAGCTCAACGGGCGCGACCTCAAGGGCAGGGCGATCCGTGTGAACGAGGCGCAGGCCCGCAGCGGCGGAGGCGAGCGGCGCGGGGGCGGCGGAGAACGCGACCGGTAACCGAGCCGCTTCCTTACTACTCAGCCATGCACGCGGCGGCGATTCGACTCGCCGCCGTTCGCCCGCGCGCGAGCCTCGGAGACTGGCATCACTCGTGCGCCGCCGCCCAGGGTATAGGCCCCGCCGTGCAAGTCGTGACCATCGACGCGCAAGCCGAGTCAGCGCGCTTCGTTCCGGAAGCTGGATGTCAATGTCTCGGCTACAGAGTGGGCTCGATGGAAATTATCGCGGGCGCGGCGAATACCGGGGAACTCGCGAAGCATCCGTTTTCAACCGGAATCCCGATCCTGTTTCCTTGGCCGGGACGGATAGCCCGTGCAAGCTTTGAATGGAAAGGGCGGCGCTTTTCAGTGCCGGTCGGCGAACCAGCACGCGGTCATGCCCTGCACGGGCTGATCTACAATTGCGCGTTTCGCGTCACCCAGCGCGGCCCCTACTACTTCAGGTCCGAGTTGGATTCCGCGGAGCACCCCGAACTTGCCGCGCTTTGGCCCTGGCCCTTCCGATTGGAGCTGGAGTACGAAGTCGGCAACGGACTAAGGCTTGCCGCGACGGTCCACAACACCGCCAAGGCACCGATGCCGTTCGGCTTCGGCGCTCATCCCTACTTCCACGCGCCCTTGAGCCCTCGTTCGAGGCGGGCTGCGATGCGCCTTACGCTTGACTCGCGGAATCGGTGGATTCTGGATGACAGCCTGATTCCGCTCGGAAGAAAAGCACCGGTTGAGGGCAAGTGCGATTTCCGTTCAGGCCGCGAGCTCGGCGATGAGAGCTATGACGATGCCTTCCAGGGTCCGGAACCCGATGCGAGCGGGACCGTCCGGGCCCGTCTCGTCGACGGGCAGGCAAAGGTCGCGATCGAGGTTGGCGCCGACTTAAGCTTCACCCATTGGGTGATCTACGCGCCGGCCGACCGCCCCGTGGTGTCAATAGAGCCCTACACTTGCGCCCCGGACGCCTTCAACCTCGACGCCCGCGGCATCGAGGCCGGCACCCGCGAGCTTGCGCCCGGCGCGAGTTGGCGCGGCGCGATCGAGATTCGCGTCGTCAGCGCCCCTTGAACTTCGGATCGCGGCGCTGGGCCAGCGCCTGTGCACCTTCGGCGAAGTCCTCGGTCACAAGCAGCGAGCTTTGGGCCAGCGCTTCGAGCTCCATGAAGGTCATCTTGTCCAGTCCGTGGCCGCGATCGATAACCCGTTTGGCGAGGCCGACCGCCAGCGGCGCGTTGCGCGCGATTTCGCGGGCCAACTCCTCGGCTGCCGCCAGATGCCCTCCCGGCTCGACCACCCGGTTGACCAGCCCGATGCGCAGCGCCTCCTCGGCGTCGATCATGCGGGCCGTCATGATCAGCTCCTTGGCCCACGCGTAGCCGACAGTCCGCGTCAGGCGCGTGGTGCCGCCGACGTCCGGAATCAGGCCGATTCGCACCTCAGGCATTCCAAGCCGGGTTCCCGCGGCCGCCACCCGTGCATCGCAAGCCAGGGCCAACTCGAGGCCTAATCCACCGACGTAGCCGTGCAAGGCGCCGATGATCGGTTTTTCGGTGCTCTCCAGCCGGTTCAGCGCAGCCTGCGATTCCTCGATAAAGAAGCGAAAGCGGCTCGGGTCGGCGCGGCGCTGGCCGGAGCCCCCTACAACGCCGCCCTCGCCGGCAAGCGAGGTGAAATCGATTCCGGCCGAGAACACCGGGCCCTCGCCGTACAGGATGATCGCGCGGACGCCGGGCTGATTTGCCTTGGCCAGCGCCTCCGGAATCGCGCGCAGCACCTGGTTGTTGATCGCGTTGCGCTTTTCCGGGCGATTGAGCGTCAGGTAAGCGATTTCGCCCTCGACTCTTACCTTCACGACTTCCTCGGACATCCAAATACCTCGCTATGGTTTCAGGAGCACTTTGACGGCGTTGTCGCTGCGCGCGTCGAAGATCTGGTAGCCGCGCGGCGCGTCGCTAAGCGCCAGACGGTGGCTGATCAGCGGCCGCGGGTCAAGCCGGCCGTGCTCGATCAGGCTTGCGAGCCGCGGGATATGACTGCGGATGTTGGCCAGACCCATCCTGAATGTCAGGTCACGCACGAAGGCCAACCCGATCGGAAAGCTGAAGCTTGCCTCGCTGAAAACACCGATCGCCGACACCGTGCCGCCGGGCCGAACGGTCATGAGTGCGCTCTGCAGCGCCGACTCGTGCCCCACCGCCTCGATTGTGACGTTGGCGCCGCGGCCGCCGGTGCGCGCGAGGATCGTCTCGGCTGCCTGTGCCGTGGTGACCGCCGTCGCGCCGAGCTTTACGGCAAGCTCCAGCCGATAGGGGAGAGAATCGACCGCGATTACCTCGGCCGCGCCAAACAGCTGCGCGGCCATAATGGTACACAGTCCGACCGGACCACATCCGAACACCGCAACCGTGTCGCCCGCAACGATATTGCCGTTGGATGCGCCGAAGAAGCCGGTCGGCAGGATGTCGGCCAGAAACACCGCGGCGTCATCATCGATGGCGTCCGGCAGCGGATAGCAGGTGTAATCGGCCATCGGCACGCACAGCGCCTCCGACTGCGCGCCGCCGACCTCGCCGAGCTTGCCCGCAACGTTCTTGCCGTAACCGAAAACCACCGAGCCGCACGTCTCGCATTGCGATTCCTGGCCGCGACGGCAATAGAAACAACTGCCGCAAGCCACCACTCCTGAGACCACCACGCGCCGCCCGCGCTTAAGCGTGGTTACGTTGCGCCCGACTTCTTCGACTATCCCTACGCCCTCATGGCCGAGCACGAAGCCCGCAATGGCCGGGATTCGGCCCTGGTAATAGTGAAGATCGGAACCGCAGATCGCGGCGCGCGTGATGCGAACGATCGCGTCCGTAGGCGAGCCGAGCTTGGGGTCGGGAACCGATTCGACTCTGACGTTGCGGGGCCCGTGGAATACGGCGGCCTTCATCGTGATACCTCCTTCAAAGTTCGGCTGGGCCCGGATGCGCCGGGCTTGCGAATCATGGCATAGATGGGGCAGATTTGCAGAACGTGCGAACACAGTGGATAATTGCGAGAACCCGGAGGGACCCCGATGCTTGAGAACGCAAGGAAGATCCTTACGCCTATCGATTTCTCGGAATACTCCTTCCGCGCGATGCAAAACGGCTATGAGCTGGCCAAGGAGGTCGGCGCCGAGTTTCATCTTCTGCACGTCGTCGCGCCCCATCACATGTTTATCCCGCTGCCGTTGACTGGCGCCGAAGGGGCGCGCGAGATGGCGCGGGAGGCCTCGATGGTCGAACAGGCCGAGCAGGAACTCGCCCGAATCAAGAAGGATCAGTTGGAGGGCTCGAACAAGGTCACCATCGGCGCCGTGGTCGGACCTCCGGTGGGCAAGATAGTCGAATACGTGAACGAGAACGGCATCGACTTGGTCGTGCTTGCGGCGCACGGCCGGACCGGACTCGCTCAAATTCGGATCGGCAGCGTCGCCGAGAAGCTGGTCCGCAATTTGCCTTGTTCCGTGCTCGTTTTGCGGCGCTAAGCTCCGCGTTCACTCCGCACGGGTTTCCGTTGCCAAAAAAGTCGGGGCCGAGCGGATTGCTCCACCCGACCCCCGAGCCAACCAAGAAAAGGGGGGCAAACCTTGGCTGGCAACCCCAATTGTACGCGAGCTTTGACAACTTGCAATGGCTTTTCTGGCGACAACTGGCGCAGAATCCCCCCTCGGCAATGTAATCTTACACACTAGGGCGTTTTGAGCGCTGCTTTGGGACTTTTGTCCGCATCCGGCTCGCCCGCGCCGGCGAATCATCCGCCGCCCAACGCCGGGAGGAAATGGACTTCGCTCTCCTCGCCGACGGGCTCCAGCAGGCCCTCGGTTGCGATCTCGCCGTCGATCGATACCGCGATCGACGGCTTCAGCTCTCCGTCCTGGACCAGGGATTCACGAAGGCCGGGAAACTGACGATTGAGATCCTCGATAACTTGCCGGAGATTGTGGCCGCGCGCGATCGCCCGGTCGCGCCCCACCGTCAGCTTGCGGAGCAGGGCGGGAATGAACACCGTTGCCATTGTATGAGAGGGCGGGCAGGTAGCGCCCACCCATTATCGCGCTGCCACACTCAGTCTGCGGCTGCCGCGTGAACCTGGTTGCGTTTCGAGAGGATGGCCTTGAGCAGCCTCGGCGGCGACATCGGAAGCTGCGTCATGCGCACGCCCGCCGCGTGAGCGATCGCGTTGGCGACCGCCGCCGGCGCCGGCACGATCGACACTTCGCCGACTCCGCGCACGCCCAGCGGATGGGTCGGGTTGGGCACCTCCACGATGATCGTCTCGATCATCGGCAGGTCGAGGCAGGTCGGTATCCGGTAGTCGAGGAATCCCGTATTACGCAGGATTCCATTGTCGTCGTAAAAGTATTCCTCGTTCAGCGCCCATCCGGTTCCCTGCGCGGTGCCGCCCTGCATCTGGCCCTCGACGTAGCTCGGATGGATCGCGCGGCCCGCATCTTGCGCCACCGTGCATCGCAGGATCTGCACCTTGCCCGTATCGGGATCGACTTCGACGTCGATGCAGGTGGTGGCGAAGGCCGGTCCGGCGCCGCGCGCATTGACGGTCGCCCGTCCCGTGACCGGTCCACCGGTGCGCGCGAGCTTGCCTGCCAGCTCCTTGACCGTCATCGGTTTGGCGCCGTTGCCCTTGACGGTGAAAGCGCCGTTCTGAAACTCGATTTCCTCGGGCTTCTTCTCCAACAATTTGGCTACCCGTTCCTTGAGTTGCTTTAGTGCGTCCTGCGCCGCCTGGTAGACGGTCATCCCCGTCGCGAAGGTCACGCGGCTCCCGGCGCTCAGGTCGGTATGCCCGATCGAATCGGTGTCCGTCACGATCGGCCGGACATCCTCGACATTGAGGCCGAGCACCTCGGCGGCGATCATCGCGCACGAGGTACGCGTTCCGCCGATATCGGGCGAGCCGGTTACCACGCTGGCGGTGCCGTCGGTATGGATATTGACGATGGCGGAGGACTGCATCCCGACGTTGAACCAGAATCCGGACGCGACGCCGCGGCCGCGATTGGGGCCGCCAAGCTCGGACTTGTAGTGCGGGCTGTTCTTGATCGCCTCGCAGGTCTCGATGAAGCCGATCCGCCGGTAGGGCGGGCCAGCCGGATGCGGCGTGCCTTCATGCGCGCCGTTGGCGATCCGGAAATCGAGCGGATCGATTCCGCAGCTCTCGGCCAGCTCGTCGATTACGGTCTCCGCGGCGAAGGCCGCATTGCTCGCGCCGGGCGCGCGATAGGATGCGACCTTGGGACGGTTGATCACCACGTCGTAGGCGTCGATCTCGGCGTTGGCGATGTTGTAGGGAGCCAGGATAGTGAGCGCCCCCGCCATCACCGGCGAGCCCGGAAACGCGCCCGCCTCGTACGCCATCCAGATCTTCGCCGCGCTTATCTTGCCGTCCTTGGTCGCGCCCATCTTGACCCGGATTTTCGAGCCCGAGCTCGGCCCAGTGGCACGCAGCACCTCCGAGCGGCTCATCACCATCTTCACCGGACGACCGGTCTTCTGCGACAGCGCGACCGTGAGCGGTTCGAGGTAGATCGTGGTCTTGCCGCCGAAACCGCCGCCGATCTCCGCCGGCACCACCTTCAGCTTGCCGACCTCGATCCCGAGCACCCTGGCGCTGAACGACCGAACCTCGAAGATGCCCTGGGTCGAGCAGTAGATCGTCGCGTGGCCGTCGGAGTTGTAAACGCCGACCGCGGCGTGCGGCTCGATATATCCCTGATGGACCATCGAGGTGGTGAACTCGCGCTCGACGATAAAGTCGGCGGCGGTGAAGCCGGCCTCGACGTCGCCGCGTCTGATCGGCAGATGCATTGCGACGTTGGTGGGCTTGTCGCCCGACTCCGGATTGCGTAACTCGGGCAGCAGGATCGGCGCGTCGGGCTTCATCGCGTCGTCCACCGTCATCACCGGCCTGAGCGGCTCGTACTCGACCTCGATCAGCCTGAGCGCCTCTTCGGCGATATGCGGGCTGGTGGCGGCGAGCGCGGCGATGGCGTGTCCATCGTACAGCACCTTGTCACGCGCCAGGATGTTCTGGGCGAGGTAGTACGGATTCATCGCCAATTCGCCGGCCGCCTCGGTCTTGTTCTCGAGCATCGGCAGGTCGGCGCCCGTGAGCACCGCCTTTACGCCGGGAAGCTTGAGCGCCTTGTCGACCTTGATCGATTTGATTTTGGCATGCGCATAGGGGCTGCGCAGGACCTTGCCGTGCAGCATCCCGGGAAAAGCGTAGTCGGCGCCGAACTTGGCGCGCCCGGTGACCTTGTCCAAGCCGTCGTGACGAATCGGCCGCGTCCCGATAACTTTGAAAGTCTGCGTCGGTGTTGACTCTGCCATCGCTTGAACCCTCTTCGGTTTCGAGCCTGCTTGCCGTGTGTGTCGTCTCGGTCGTCGGATCTTCCCGGCGCTCTATTTTCTTTTCCCTCTCCCACATTTTTAGTGGGAGAGGGCAAGCGGCGTGGCGATTGCTCCTTTTTGCAATCGCCGTGACGCGCGGGTGAGGGTGCCGGCGACCCCACCCTCCGTATCCGGTTAACGCCCCTGCGACATCGCCTCGGCCGCGTCCAGCACCGCGCGCACGACCTTGTCGTACCCGGTGCATCGGCAAAGATTGCCCGCCAGCGCGTAGCGCACGTCGGCCTCGGTCGGCTTGGGATTGCGGTCGAGCAGCGCCTTGGCCGCGACCAGCAAGCCTGGCGTGCAGACTCCGCACTGGAGGGCGGCGTCCTCGAGGAACTTGATCTGCAAGGGATGGAGCTGCGCGCCGTTGGCGAGCCCCTCGACCGTTACGATATTGCGGCTCGCCGCTTCGACCCCGAGCATCAGGCACGAACATACGACTCTGCCGTCCACCAGCACGCTGCACGCGCCGCAGTCGCCGGTGGAGCATCCTTCCTTGGTGCCGGTCAGCTCGAGTACGTCGCGCAGAGTCTCGAGCAGGCTCTGGCGCGGCTCGCACAGGAACTCGACCTGCTCGCCGTTGATTGTCGCTTCGACCGCTACCTTTTTTGACATCCGCTCTTTTCTCTCTTCTTCTGCCTCGCCCGCTTTGTTGCGGGAGAGGTCGCGCGGCGCGGCTCTTGCTCCCTTGTGCAAGAGCCGTGACGCGTGGGTGAGGGTGCTGCTACCCCAACTTCAGGGCCTCCACGATGCTCAGCGTGACCTGGCGCGCTCGGCCGCCTTGGCCAGCGCGCGACGGGTCAGCACGCCTGTGACATGGCGGCGATATTCCGCGGTGCCCCGCATATCGTCGATCGGAGAGGAGGCCTCGATGGCAAGCTGGGCGGCCCTTTCGATCGCCGCATCGTCGAGCTTCATACCGACTATCGCCTCCGCAGCCTTGCTTGCGAGGATCGGAGTCGGGCCGACCGCGCCCAGCGCGATCCGCGCCGCTACGCACTTGTCGCCGTCCAGCGTGACCGACGCTCCAACCCCGACCACCGCGATATCCATCTCGTTGCGCGGGATGAGCCGCAGATAGGCGTCGCAGGAATGCGGCCGCGGCGCCGCAATCAGCAGTTCCACCAGCAGTTCGCCGGGCTCAAGCACGGTGCGGCCTGGCGACAGCACGAAGCTCTCGGTCGGCACCTCGCGCATGCCGTCGCGCCCCGTGATCTTCGCGACCGCGCCGAGCGCGATCAGCGCCGGCACGGCGTCGGCTGCCGGGGAGCCGTTGCAGAGATTGCCGCCTACCGAGGCGCGATCCTGGATCTGTATCGAACCGATCAGATGGGCCGCCTCGGTGAGCCCCGGATAATGCTTGTGCATCAGCGGGTTCTCGTACACTTCGATACAGGGGACCGCGGCGCCCAGGCGCAGACCCTGCTTCGGATCGAAGCTCAGGTGGCGCAGCTCGGGAATCGATTTCACATCCACGAGATGCTCGGGGCGGCGCACTCCGGCGCGCATCTGGATCAGGATATCGGTGCCGCCGCACAGCGGCCGCGCCTTCTCGCCGAAGGCGGCGAGAATCTTAAGCGCCTGGTCCAGGGTGGACGGAGCTTCATACTGAAATTCGTGCAAGAGAAACCTCCCAGGTCGGGACGCTCGATTTCCGCTCGATTATCTTAGATAGCCTACCTGCCGGTCGGGAGACAATTGGGACGCAGGCGGCTCTCCGGGACACGACGCTACTTCGGCGCGCGCCACTCGGCGAGGGCTTTGCGCACCGTGGCCGCGTGCGGAGACTCGATCTGCTCGTAGATCTTCAGCGCAGCTTCGGCGCGCGCGATTGCCTGGGCGCGATCGCTCAGAGGGTCCAGCGCAAGCGCGCTGTTGTATAGCGCGGCGGCTTCACCTTCGCGGTCTCCGATCTCGCGCGAAATCGCCAGGGACCGTTCGTGGAACTCGATGGCGCGACGATAGTCCCCGAGCGAGTGGTAGGCGTTGCCGAGGTTGCCCAAAGCGTTGTCTTCAGCGCCGCGGTCCCCGAGGCGACGTGCAGCGCCCAAGGCCGCGACGAGCCAGTCGATCAGTTCGCGCGGATGGAGCCGCAGGGAAAGGACATAAACCCCGGCATCGGGGTAATCGACGCATAGCCTTGCGGCCGCATCGTCCCCGCTGACATGCGCCGCGGACCAAGCCTGGCCAGCCCGGACGTTCCCCCACTCGAGGTCGAAGAGAGCCAACCCCTGTAGGACCGCCTCGCCGCCCCGCTGGTAGAGTTGATCCGCAGCAGCGAGCACGTTCTTGTAGTACGCGGCGTGGCGGCTTTCAGCGCCCGCGCGCGGCGGCCCGCTTAGCCGTGAACCGACAAAGTCGCGCACCAGGTCGTGCATCCGATAGCGGAGCGACGCGGGGTTCCACTCCAGCAGGCTGCACCTCAAAAGGTCGCCCAGGGTGTCCTGCGCGGCGTCGGGCGGTAGTCCCCACACCGCAGCGGCGCCCGGACGATCGAAGCTGTCCGGGAACACGGCCAATTGGAGCCAGCGGTCTTTCAAGTCAGCGCTCAGCAGGTCGGCGCTCACGGTCAGGGACAGATCCACGCCGGGTAAGCTTCAGTCTCTGTTGAGCGTCGCTCATTCGACGCACCAGGTCCGCCGGGCGCAGGTCGGGGTGCTCGGACAAGGCGCCGGCAGCATTGCGCAGCGCCTGCGGCAGATAGCCGCAGAGCTTCGCGATCTCATCCGCGTGATCGCCGATTCGCGGTGCGATCTTGAGCAAAAGCTCGCGCGCCTGAGGGGGCGGCAGCGCATCGAGGTTCTTCGCAAGCAACCCCGGAAGCGCGAAGTCTTGGCGCGAAGTGACGAGCAGAGCGCACCTAGCAGGCGGGATCAAGGGCTCGACCTGCGCCCCGTCGAGCGCGTTGTCCATCAGGATCAGCGCGCGCTTGCCGGTCAGGACCGTTCGATAGAGTGCTCTTAGCTCCGCCTCGCTCTCGGGCAATTGACCCGCGCGATCGTAGCTCCTGATCACATAAGCCATCGCCTCGGACGCTGTGAGCGGTTTCGCCCCAGGCGGGTCCGTGGCGTGTCGCGCTCCCTTGAGGTCGAGGTAGAGCTGACCGTCGGGAAAATCCGCCACCAGGGTTTCACCGATCCTGAGTGCGAGCGCGGTCTTCCCGATTCCGCCCATCCCGCGCAACCCAGAGATCGCCGCGCCGCCTTTCCGGACCCCAGCTGCGATCTCATCGAGTTCGGCCTCGCGGCCGACGAAATCCGCCGGAGGCCGCGGAAGCTGGCGCGGAACGTCGACAGCGGGGGCAGCAGCCGTCGCGGGCGGAGCGGCATAGTAGTCTCCCTGAACATTGATGATGTCGCCGCCTGCCTGCGAAGCCTGCACAGCTTGGGAGTTGCCCACCGTCGCGGCAATTGCGTTGCCGCTCTGTGCCTTTCCCTCTTTGCTTTTCTTGTGACGCTTCCGGTCCAAGTAAGACCAGAGCGTGAGCCCAACGAGCATCAGCAGCCCGGCGATCAGCCACGGCCAGTAGGGCAGCAGACGGCCCACCAGCGCGCTTAGTGAATGCTGCTCCTTGAGCCAGTCGTAAACATAAATGCCGAGGGGACCGCCGATGATGACGGTGAAAATGAACTCCCACAGCCGAACAAGAATCGGATACAACCGCCGCATATGCCCCCTTTAGCCTATTTATGCGACCAGGGGTCGGTCGGCAATTCGAGCACAGGCTACGCCGGCCTCCGTGCCGGTATTTTTCCCGACTGTCCGAAGTGGCGGCGGGCGTCTCGCCCGCCTCTGCCCCCTGTAATTTGGGTATCAGACAACTGAAGTGGCCGACGCAGGCGAAGGAGCGAGCGACGAAGCGGTCGCCGCGTGGATAAATCGAATAGTCCAAAACTGCGAGGTCCGTTCGCTTGCGCGCGAGGCTGTAGGAAGACCCCGTCGCAGGCCGGCCAGGTCTTTCCTAACAGGATGCGGAAAAACCACTGTGCAACCTCCCTCGGCTTTCCGCACCCTGCGATAAAACTGGCGGCGGCGCCGGAACTATTCGCGGAATCCCAACTGCGCGGCGACGCGGGCGGCGGAGTCGAAGGGCGGCGCGATTCTCCGGGCCTGAACCGATCAGCGGATCTCCGGAACACGACGCTACTTGAGCGTGCGCCACTCGGCGAGGGTCTGGCGCACCGTGGCCGCATGCGGAGATTCGATCTGCTCGTAGATCTCCAGCGCGGCTTCGGCGCGCGCGATTGCCTCGACGCGATCGCTAAGGGCGGCCAGCGCAACCGCGCTGTTGTTTAGCGCGCTGGCTTCACCACGCTGGTCGCCGATCTCGCGCGCAATGGCCAGGGACTGTTCGTGGAACTGGATGGCGCGGCGGTAGTCACCGAGCGCGTCGTAGGCAATGCCGAGGTTGCCCAAAGCGTTGCCTTGGCCGCGCCGGTCTCCGATCTCGCGCGCAATGGCCAACGCCTGTTCGTAAAACTCGATGGCGCGGCGGTATTCCCCGAGCCCGTAGTAGGCGTTGCCGAGGCTGCCCAAAGCGTTGCCTTCACCTTGGCCGTCGCCGATCTCGCGCGCAATGGCCAGGCGCTGTTCGTAGAACCCGACGGCGCGGCGGTATTCCCCGAGCGAGTCGTAGGCGATGCCGAGGTTGCCCAAAGCGCTGTCTTCGCCGCGCCGATCTCCGACCTCGCGCGCAATCGCCAGGCGCTGTTCGTGAAACTCGATGGCGCGGCGGTAGTCCCCGAGCGAGTGGTGGGCGTTGCCCAGGTTGCCCAAAGCGGTGCCTTCAGCGCCGCGGTCGCCGAGGCGACGAGCTGCACCCAAGCCCGCGTCCAGCCAGTCGATCAACTCGCGCGGATGGAGCCGCAGCAAAAGGACATAAACTCCGGCATCCGGGTAATCGACGCATAGCCTTGCGCCGGCATCGTCCCCGCCGGCATGCGCCGCGGACCACGCCTGGCCCGCCCGGATGTTCCCCCGCTCGAGGTCGAAGAGAGCCAACCCCTGTGGGACCGCCTCGCCGCCCTGCAGGTAGAGCCGATCCGCGGCAGCAAGCACGTTCTTGTAATACGTGGCGTGGCGGCTTTGAGCTTCGGCTCGTGCAGCCTCACCCAAGCGTGCGCCGGCAAAGTCGCGCACGAGGTCGTGCATCCGGTAGCGGAGCGACGCGGAGTTCCACTCCAGCAGGCTGTACCTCAAAAGCTCGCCCAGGGTGTCCTGCGCGGCGTCGGGCGGTAGTCCCCATACCGCAGCGGCGCCCGGATGATCGAAGCCGTCCGGGAACACGGCCAACTGGAGCCAGCGGTCTTTCAAGTCAGGGCTCAGCAGGTCGGCACTCGTGGTCAGGGACAGATCCACGCCGGTAAGCTTCAGCTGCGCTTGAGCGTCTCTCATTCGATGCACCAGGTCCACCGGGCTCAGGTTGGGGCGCTCGGACAAGGCGCCGGCAGCATTGCGCAGCGCCTGCGGCAGGTAGCCGCAGAGCCTCGCGATTTCATCCGCATGCTCGCCGATTCGCGGTGCGATCTTGAGCAAAAGCTCGCGCGCCCGAGGAGGCGGCAGCGTATCGAGGTTCTTCGCGAAGAGCCCCGGCAGAGCGAAATTCTGGCGCGAAGTGACGAGCAGGGCGCACCCGGCAGGCGGGATCAAGGGCTCGACCTGGGCCCCGTCGAGCGCGTTGTCCATCAGCAGCAGCGCGCGCTTGCCGTCCAGGGCTGTCTGATAGAGTGCTCCCAACTCAGCCTCGCTCTCGGGCAATTGACCCGCGCGATCGTAGCTCCTGATCACATAAGCCATCGCCTCGGGCACCGTGAGCGGTTTCGCCCCAGGCGGGTCCGTGGCGTGTCGCGCTCCCTTGAGGTCGAGGTAAAGCTGACCGTCGGGAAATTTCTTAGCCAAGGCCTGACCGATCTTGAGTGCGAGCGCCGTCTTGCCGATGCCGCCCATCCCGTGCAATCCCGAGATCGCGACGCCGCCTTTCCGCACCGCGGCGACCAGTTGCTTGATCTCGGCCTTGCGGCCCACGAAGTCCGCAGGAGGCGTCGGAAGCTGGCGCGGAACGACCACCTTTCCCTCTTTGTTTTCCCCGTAACGCTTCCGGTCCAAGTAAGACCAGAGCGTGACCCCACCGAAGATCAGGAGCCCGGCAGCCAGCCACGCTCCGTAGCCAAGCAGAAAGCCCTCTAACCGCTGAAGCGAGTGAAGCGGAGGGTTGCGCTCAAGCCAGTCGTGGAGATAAATGCCGAGGGGACCGCCGACGATGACGGTGAAAATGAACCCCCACAGCCCAACAAGAATCGGATACAGCCGCCGCATATGCCCCCTTTAGCCTATCTACGCGACCAGAGACCCCTTCGGCAAACGCGCCTGAACGGAGCAGGCTTCAATCGGACTTACCTGTCGTGCTACCATTGCGACTACCACTGGTAGGAAGATTGAGATGAGCGCGGCAAAGCTTTCGATTTCTCTTCCCCGCCCACTGGCCGGATTTGTCGAGGCCTACCGCCGCAAGCGCGGGCTTAGGAGCCGCTCGCAGGTCTTCGAGGAGGCGCTCAGGCTCTTGAGAGCGCGGGAACTCGAAGCCGCCTATCGCGAAGCGGACCGCTACCGCGACACGGCCTGGGAGAGTACGGCTGCCGACGGCTTGGGCGATGAGACGTGGTGAGATCTACTACGCCGACTTGAGCCCGACCGTCGGCGCCGAGGCGAGAAAGCGCCGCCCTGTGCTGATCGTCAGCAACGACGCGAACAACCGCGCAGCCGGCACCGTGACCGTGCTGCCGATTACGTCTAACGTGAGCCGGATCTACCCCTTCGAAATCGTGCTGTCCCCGCGCGAAAGCGGCTTGCCCAAGCCATCGAAGGCGCTCGCGCAGCAGATTCGGACGATCGCCAGAGAACGCCTAAGCGGGCAGCCGCTCGGCCGGCTCGGCACCGTTCTGATGGATCGGGTCGCGGACGCTATTCGCCTGCATCTCGATCTGTAGCTGCGGAGACAACCAGTGATTCGCGCTATCTGGTTCATCGAGAGTGGCGGCGGAATGCCTCGGCTCGTGACAGCCTATCCGCTTCAAAGAGACCTTTGATGCTTCGGGAACATGACACTGCTGTGCTTGTACGTGACCTGCCCGACAAAGGTCTCAGAGCCGGCGACGTCGGGACCGTGGTCATGGTTCACGCGGCGCGAGGATATGAAGTCGAATTCATGACCCTCGACGGTCAGACCGTAGCCGTGATTTCCCTTTCCAGCGACGACATCCGCCCGATCCGTCGTGGCGAGATTGCTCACGCCCGCCACATCGAACCTGTCACGGCTCGATAGTATTCGGGGCGTCGAGTACTTCGGACGCAACCTTCATAATCTCAGGGAGCGCCTCGTGCGGGAATGGACCGTAAGTTGCCTCGATTTCATCGACGCTCATGCCCTCCCCCAGGCACGACAGGATGAACGAGACGGAAAAGCGCGTCCCGCGAATCGCGAGCTTGCCACCCAAAAGCTTGGAATCCGAAATGATCCAGACGTAACCTCGATACGGCGCGGGCTCCGATTTCGTCGCCATAAGCTACCCTCCTGCGTAATCATACTCGCGCACCACGGGGGAGAGGCAGGCCTCCCCGCCTGCGGAACTTGGCGCCCGGTCTTTCTTATCGAGCGGCGTGAGCTTACTCGCGGAAGCCCAACTCTTTCGCGACCCCCGCCGCTGCGGCGGCGAGCGCGGGGGCCTGGATGCTCATCGGCGCGAAGCGCGGATCGCTGGTCTGGCCGCGCACGTAGCGCGCGTAGATCTGTTCGACCACGGTTGCGTTTTTCCAGTGCGCCCACGAGCGGAAATACCCGAGCCTGCTCAAATCGCGTCCGGTCTTCTTCGCGTAGCGTTCGGCCAACTCCTCCCGCGTGAAAAAGCCCGGCTGGATCGTATGCACCACGCCCTGACTCAGTTCGAGCAGGTCCTCGGGATCGGTGCGGTCGCGCCAGTATGCCAGCGAGATTCCCAGGTCGATCATCGGGTCGCCCAGCGTGGACATCTCCCAGTCGAAGACGCCGACCACGCGGCCGGGATCCTGCGCGTCGAGCATGATGTTGTGCAGGTAGAAGTCGTTATGCAGGATGGTCGGCGCTTGGGCCTCGGGCATGTTCTCCAGGTACCACGCGCCGAGCCGTTCCATCAGCGGAACTTCGCGGGTCTTGGCCCGCTCCCACCGCTGCATCCATCCTTTGATCTGCCGCTCGAGGAAACCGGTGGGCCGGCCCAGGTCGCCGAGCCCGACCTGCTCGAAGTCGACAGCGTGCAGATCGGCGAGCGTATCGATGAAGCCCTCCGAGATGCGCCGGAAGGTCGCAGGGTCGTTGCCGAGCTCGCGGGGCAGCGGCTCGCGCATCCTGAACAGGATTCCGCGCCGGCGCTCCATGATGAAAAACGGGGCGCCGATTATCGAGTTGTCCTCGCAATACAGCATCCCGCGCGGCGCCGGTTTGAACGCCTGCCACAGCCGCGACAACACCCGATACTCGCGCCCCATGTCGTGACCGCCGACCGGCAGCGGGCCGAACGGCGGCCGGCGCATCACCCATTCGGTCTCGCCGAATCGCAGCAGGTAGGTGAGATTGGAGTGGCCGCCGCGGAACTGGAGGACGTGCAGCGGCTGGTCGGCTCCGGCAAGCTTGTCGCGCAGGTAGGCGGCGAGCTTGCCCCATTCCAGCCGCTCCTCGTCCCTGACCTCTCCATACTCGGGGGTTATTTCCACAGGTTCCGGCATATCGGTCTCTGGCCTGCGGGTCCTACTCCGCCCACTTCCTGACCTCGCGGCGCGCGATAGTCATGCGATGGACCTCGTCGGGGCCGTCGGCGATTCTCAGCGAGCGGCTGTTGCGCCAGAAAGCGGCGATCGGGGTGTCGTCGCTGACGCCCATCGCGCCGAAAACCTGGATCGCGCGGTCCAGCACGCGCATCACCGTGTTCGCCGCCAACACTTTGATCGCCGAGATTTCCTGACGGGCCTCACGCTTGCCCGCGGTGTCCATCTTCCATGCCGCATACATCACCATCAGGCGCGTGGAGTCGATCTCGATTCGCGAGTCCGCGATCCACTCCTGGATATTGGCCTTGTCCTTGAGGTAGCTGCCGTGCGTCCAGCGCGTGTTGGCCCGCTTGCACATCAGCTCGAGCGCGCGCTCGGCCACGCCGACCATCCGCATGCAGTGATGGATTCGCCCGGGGCCCAGGCGGGCCTGCGCGATCGCGAAGCCGCCGCCCTCTTCGCCCAGTATGTTGGTCGCCGGCACCCGGCAATCCTTGTAGAGGATCTCGCAATGGCCGCCGCCGCCCGAATGGCCCATTACCGACACCGGCCGCACGATTTTGAAGCCGGGGGTGTCGGTCGGGACGATTATCATGCTGGCCCGGCGATGGGGCGGCGCGTCGGGATCCGTCACCACCATCGCGATCGCGAACGCGGTCCCGATCGCGCCCGAGGTGAACCACTTGTGCCCGTTGATCGCGTAGTAGTCGCCCTCGCGCACCGCCCGACTCTTGAGCGTGGTCGGATCGGAACCGGCCGTCTCCGGCTCGGTCATCGAAAAGCAGGTGCGCATCTCGCCCTCAAGGCAGGGCTTGAGCCAGCGCTCTTTCTGCTCGGGGGTGCCGAACTCGGCGAGGATTTCCATGTTGCCGGTGTCGGGCGCCATACAGTTGAAGGCGCGCGGGCCAATCGGGCTTCGCCCCATGATCTCGCACAACGGCGCGTACTCATGGTTCTTGAGTCCCGTTGCGTACCTCTCATCGGGCAGGAACAGGTTCCACAGCCCCTCGCTCTTGGCCTTCTTGCGCATGTCCTTGATGAGCGGCGGCTCCTCGTGGCTGTCGCCGCCGAGATGCAGCGCCAGCGAATTTTCCGCCGGGTAAACGTACTGGTCCATGAAGGCGCCGACACGCCGGCGCAGATCCTCGACTTTTTTGGGAAGTGCGAAATCCATTTTTCTCCTCGCTCGCGTACTGGATAAGCCAAGTCATAACCCAGCTTTCGTTCAAATAGAAGCGCCGGCTTCAAGAGTAGCAGGGCGCTCCCGGACGGGGTTGCCATCCGTATGGCATCCGCATAGCCTTTTCGCACGATGCGGGTCGCGGTTGCCACCATGATTGTGATTGCCTTGGCGTTGCGAGGCGCGCTCGGATGCCTCGGCGGCTCATGCCCATCGGCGCAGGCCTCGATGGCATGCTGTGGCGCGCAATGCCCCTCTCATGCGTCCGCGAACCATCAATGCTGCAAGGTCGCGCCTGGGGCTGACCGCGCCCAAGCCGTCGCGCCGACCTATCGCAGACCCGCGCCGCCCGCGGCCGCGACCATAGCCATCGCCCCGGATTCGCCGCTATTGGGCGGCGCCATTTCGCGCCCGCTGTTTATCCTGTCGTTGGCCAGGGCGGCTCCGCCCGGAGCGACGCTCGCTCGCCTCTGTTCGCGTCAGATCTGATCTACCGCCACATCCTGGTCCAGGTTGCGATTCGCGCCGCGCGGGGAACCTCGCGCGATCTCCGTGAATCGCTGAAAACCGGCACGCGCCGGCCAATGACTCGAGCTTCGCTCGGGCCGGCGCATCGAATTGAAGGTGGAGGCGGGAAAATGGAAACCAAACTTTGGTTACGCAGCCGGGTCGCGCTTGTCGCGCTACTCGGCTTGGCAATCTTTGCGCCGTTGGCGATGGCCGGCGAGACAACCGATCCCACATCGCACGCGGCCGGCAGTTACAAACTCGAGCCGAGGATATACGAACTGGAACGGCAGAATCGCAAGTTGGCGGATCAGAACCGTCTGATCCAGCAGCAACTCAATGACCAGGCGACCGAAATCGGGGCGCTCAAGCAACAACTCCAGGCATCAGCGGCGCCGGTTCAGGACCTGCAACAGGAAGTGCCCAAGGTGAAGCAGCAGGTGGCCAAGATCGAGAAGCAAGAAAAGAGCGTACCGTTCTCGGTCGGCTTTCGGACCGGCTGGGCAGAATCGCCCTTCGACATGCCTGGCGGCTACTTCTACGGCGCTTTCCTGAACGACCGGCTTCTGACCCAGGAGGACGGTATTCCCTATGGCGACGTGAGTGGAGAGCTGATGACCGGCGTCATCCTCGGCAATCATGCGACGACCAGCGGCAACCTTGCCACCATTGCTGGCCTCCACAAGGGGCCGGCAAGCTCATGGCTGACGACAATCGAGATGGAGCCGACCGTGCAGTACCATCTCGATCTCGCGTCGGTCGGACTCGGTTCACTCAAAGCGCTCCGGCCGTATGCGCTCGCCGGGCCGGGAATGTGGATCAGCCTCCTGAGCACGCCGGTAGTCAACACGAGCGGCCCGGGCGCGCGCTTTCGGCATACTGACGCGGACTTCCAGCCTGGAGGAGTTTACGGACTCGGTTTCAATGTGCGGCTCGGCGATCTCATGTCGGTCGCGCCGATCGAGGGCGTGCTCGACAAGACCGCGCTGGGCGCTGAGTGGCGCTACAACGAGATGGCCAACGGCGAACAGTTCCAGCAATACACGGGTTCGCTTTCATTTGGGTGGTGATAGGACGACCGAGCGATCTCGCTTGGCAGCAGGCGAGGTCCATCGCGCGGCGGTTGTTCGCGCAGGTCATAACAGAGGAGCAATAACATGAAGCAGATCAACGCAATGATCAGGTTGGCTGGTGTTGCGGCGATAGCCGCGGTTTTGTGGACACCCGTGGCGATAGCGAACTTGGCGCCGCTTCCGACCGGCGAAGCGCTCACAGCGCCGGACGCACGAGCACCGGCCGCGTTGTCCATCGCGATCGGGCCGATGGGCGGCAGTGGTGGCGGCGGTGGCATGATGGGCGGTGGCGGCATGATGGGCGGAGGCATGGGCGGAGGCAGCCAGGGCGCTCAAGGCGGGAGCGATCAGGGCGGTAGTGGCCAGAGTGACAGCACGGGAGGCGGCGGCCGGGGCGGTAGTGGTCAGAGCGGTAACGCCGGTGGTGGTCAGGGCGGTAGTGGTCAGAATGGCGGCAGGGGCGGTGCCGGCAGGGGCGGTGCCGGCACGGCCGGTGGCAGCACGGGCGGTAGCGGTCACGGCGGTTGTGTTCACGGCGGTGGTATGGCCGGTGGTATGATGGGCGGTGGCCAGCCATAAGGTAGACATCGACCATACACGGTTGCCGGAAAATCAACGGCAGCGCGGGCCGCACAGGCGCTCCAAGAGCGCGTGGCCCGCGCAGTCTCGTTCAATTGTGGCACGAGGTTAGTTTAACTGGAGCAGCGGTTCGCAGCCTGCTCAAACGGAAAACGCGTAGGTAGAGGAGAAGTAGAATGAAGCGATTGATGTGGCTCTTGGCGCCAGCTCTGTTGGTTCTCGTTGCGAGCGCGCTGCCCGCGGTGAGGGCAAGTGCTCAACAGCCGGTTGTCACTGACGATAACCTCGAGCAAATGATTGCAAACGCAAAGACCCCTGCCGATCACGAGGCGATCGCGGCGTTTTACGATAAGGAGGCCGCAGACGCGGAGGCGAAGGCGAAGCTTCACCACGCCGTTGAGAAGAACTACGAGTCATTTCACATGAAGCCGTCCGACATGATCAACCATTGCCACCAAGAGGCGAAGTATTTCAAGGACGCTGCCGATCAGGCCAAGGCAATGGCCGCCGACCACCGAAAGATGGCCCAAGAGGCAGGAAAGTAGCCGGTTGCCGAGAGCCTGAACTGCAACTAGACGAGCGGTCACCAAGGCGGCGCTGAACGCACCGCCCTAGAGCCACGCGGGTGAATAAAATCCGACCCCTCCCCGCGTAGCCGGGCCGCTTCGTCTATCGTCCCCCCGAAAGCCGCCCGCGGAGTTCCGCGGGCGGGACGATGAATGGAATGGGCGGGATGACGGGGGGCAGTCGCGGCAGTTCGGCGGGCGACATGAACGGCATGATGGGAGCGGCCCCTTCGCCTGGTGTCCCACCCGCTGAAAACGACGCGCCCAAGACCAGGGTGATGGGCAATAACTCCGATCGAAAGGGCTGCTGCGCGAAGCGAATGGACGGAACGATGCGTGGTAGCTCTGGCGGCATGGGAAACATGGATGGGATGATGGGCGGTTCCACGTCAGCGCCGCATTCGCCTGCGCAGGGAAATGCGTCACGCTGAGGCTCGCGCGTGCGCCACACCACGAGGTCTGCCGCGGCGTCCGCAGCGACGAGGCGCCGGCGCGAGCGTCGAGGCCTTGGTCGCGGGGCGACATATTCGACCGCCGCAGAAATCCCCTATCCGGGCGAAAAGGATGGACGATTTTTCAGCATCCCGTTCAGGGGCGAAGACGCGAATCAGATTAACGCTGGCTATTGGAGGCGACATGTACTTCATGTTTGGCGACTATCTGGCGGGCATGGCAATCGGCGCTCTCACCGCACTCGGTGTGCGCGCAGTCGTTTGGCCTGGTATGGACATGGTCGTCGGAATGCTCATCGGTATGGCGATTGGCATGATCATTCATGTCGCTTTGGGGTTACTTCTGGCCCCGCTGATCGGAATGTTCAACTCGATGGTACCCGCGTGGCTCATCGGCATGTACGGCGGGATGTTCTTTGGAATGCGCGATTCAATGGCGGCTGGTTCCCGAACCCTGGGTGCTGCGATTCTCGTCGGAGCGATCTTCGGCGCGGTTGTGGTGATGGTCATTCAGGTCTACGATCACATTCTCAGAGGCGCCGTAGTCGACGCTGGCGACTGACTTCAACAGGAGGGTTCCCGTGGACATCCAAACACAACGAAAATGGGACGCAGCCAGTAGCAGCTTCGACTTCCTGAGCTTTGCCGACGATCATCGGCTCGGCCCTTACAAGCGTAAGCTCTTCGCCAAGATACATGGCGAGACGCTCATGGTGGCTGCCGGCACCGGCAACGACTTCAGGTTTTTCCCGCCCGGACAGCACATAATCGCAATAGACATCAGCACGAAGATGCTGGAGCGGGCGGCGCGGAAAGCAGCGGATTACCAAGGAAAGATTGAGCTGCGTCAGATGGACGTGTGCGAGCTGCAATTCCCGGATTCAAGCTTCGATACGATTGTAACAGTATGCACCTTCTGCTCCGTCCCGAGGCCTGTGCGCGGCCTCCGCGAGTTGCATCGCGTTCTGAAGCCGGCCGGACAGATGCTGATGTTCGAGCACGTACGGAGCAAGATCGGGCCGCTCGGCAGCTTTCTTGACCTCATGACCCTGCTTTCCCGGCGTTTCGGACCGGATCTCAACCGAGACACGGTGGGAAATGTGCAGAAGGCCGGCTTCCGGACTCGCCGTGAGGAAAACGTTTACCTCGACATCGTGAAGATGATCGAAGCAGTCAAGGGGGAAACCGCCCAGAAAGTATATCCGAACGGGTTGCGGTGACGTGTTCGATTCGGGGCGACGAATTTGTCATTGGGCTTGCTCCAACCCTGAGCTCACCCTAGGGCGTCGCCATGCGTAGGTTTGTGGTTCTGATACTGGCTGCCACAGTGATATTTCCGCTCGGCTTCAGCCGACAGACTAGCGCCTGCACGGCGGTCATGCAGGTTAATACTGCCTACAGGTTTTTTGGGTGGCCGGCATCCAGCCTTGATCCGCCGCTTTCGAAGCCTCTCACCACTCCCCTGACCGTCATTTCCGCCCTGATAGCAATCGCGGCGGCTTGGATGCCCGGTCTGGGGCGCAGAGGAAAGTGTCTGCGGAACCGTTCAGAAAAAGGGGCATTCCCGGGCGTTGCGTGCCTACCAGGTGCGACACCGCCCCCTCCCGGCGCCACTGAAAACACCGCGGACCAAAACCGGCTAGAACCTTGCAGAGGAAGGCCGTTCGGTCTATACGGCGAGTCCGAATCGGAGGGTAAAACGGAAATCCCGGTTCAGACGCTATCGAATGGGTCGATCGTGCCGCTTCGTTCAAGTTCGCGATAATGCTGGGAGGTCTGTCATGGTACTAAGCACCTCATATGATGCTCGGGGAATTCGCGAAGCCGTTCGCGAGGCATACTCCGCGGCGTCGAAGGACCCGCGGGGCAAGCACGCGTTTTCGGTCGGCAAAGAGTTTGGGGAGAGTCTCGGGTATCCCACCGATCTTCTCTCCGAGCTACCTGCCGCGTCGCTCGAGGCGTTCTCGGGAGTTTCCAATGTATCTGTCATCGCGGAGATCCCGGCGGAAGCGTGTGTTCTGGACTTGGGATGCGGGGCCGGCCTTGATTCCCTGATTGCCGCCAAGCGAAGCGGGCTACGCGGAAGGGTCGTGGGCGTCGACTTCAGCGCATCGATGCTTGAGCGGGCGCATAGGGCCGCGTCCGAGGCCGGTCTGGGCAACGTGATCTTCTGCCGCGCCGACGCTGAGGCACTACCAATCAGAAGCGGGTCCATAAACGTCGCCCTAGTCAACGGTATTTTCAATTTGAATCCGTCGCGGACGGCAATCTTCCGCGAACTGGCTCGCGTGCTCCGCAGCGAAGGCTTCGTCTACGCTGCGGAACTTATACTGTGCGGACCTCTTCCGCCGGAAATTCGCAGCAGCGAGGCAAACTGGTTCGCATGAATCGCCGGCGCCAAGGAAGGCGGTGCCTTCCTGGATGAATTTCGCGCTGCGGGATTCAGGATAGTGACGATGCTCCGGGCGGGCCGCAACGGTCGCACAAAGAGCCCGCATGTGCTCGCGGCAGAAGTGCTGGCCCGAAAATGACCTCTCCTTGAGCGGTTGTGCTAGCTGAGGAGCGCGCCTGCGCCATGCGCGGGCGCGCCGAAAAATCTATTCGACGTTAATGGAAAAGACACAGCCCAAAGCCAAGACGATAGATTACGAGGTTAGCGAGCCGGCTCGGGCGTCTTGCTGCGTGACTGTTGAAATCGCGCGTGCCGCCGCTGCGGGAACCTCGATAACAACGAACAGCTTTGGAGGTGGTTACTGATGCGGCTGCTCGAACATTGCCGTCCGTTCGTTCGATTCCTTGGGGGCTTGTGGGTCCTCGCAATCGTCGCGACTGCTTCCGCTCATGCGGCGACGCAGGACGTCCTATCCCGCGATCTCGAATCGCCGTCGCGGGCAGAACCACAGAGCCTGGCGTTGCGTACGCCACAGGCCGACCGTCTCGCGGCGCTGGTCGATGAGGCGATGCGGCACAGTCCGATCGTCGTGGCGGCAGGCCGGCGATGGGAGGCGATGACCCGCGTGCCGATCCAGGTTGCGACGCTCCCCGACCCGCAGGTCACGCTCCAGGAGTTTACCGTCGGCGGACCGGCGCCCGCCGAAGGCTACGAGACCAGCGACTTCTACTACACGGGCTTCGGCGTCTCGCAGGACATCCCGTGGCCCGGCAAGCTCCGCTCGCAGCGTGTGGAGTCGGAACACGAGGCCGAGTTCGCGCGCCAGAACTACGAAGCCGCGCGGCGCCAAGTCGCCCGGAAAGTGCGGGAGTCGTACTTCGAGCTGTTCTTTATCAGGAAGGCGCTCGGGATCATCGACAATACACGCGATGAGCTCGAGCAGATCGAGCAGATAGCCGAGACGCGCTACCGAGTCGGCCAGGCGCTCGAGCAAGACGTTATCAGGGCGCAGCTCGAGATGACCTCAATCCTCAAGGAGACCGAGGAGCGTCGTCAGGACGCCGCGCAGCGGCAGGTCGAGCTGAAGGCGATACTCGGGCGCAGCGTCGATTCCGCCGATATCGAGGTTGGCGAAGTCGAGCCCACCGAGCTGAAGCGCGACTCCCCAAGGCTTGCCGCGCTGGTCGGAGCGCGCTCGCCGGAGCTCAAGATGGCGCGGGCGATGGAGGCGAAGAGCGAAGAGGCGCTCAAGCTTGCGCACCAGAACTATGTGCCCGACTTCAGCGTCGGCTACATGTACCAGAAGACCGGCCCCGGCCTTCGCGACTACTACATGCTCACGCTCGGGGCGAAGATCCCGCTCTATTTCTGGCGCAAGCAGACTCCGGCGGTGGAACAGGCGGCGTTCGACCGTGATGCCGCGCGCAACGAGACGCGCGCCCGCGAGCTGGAAATCCGTGCCGAGGCACAGAGCAGACTTATCGCGATCGAGACCGCCTTGCGGGTGATGACGCTCTATCGCGAAGGGATGATTCCGCAGGCCGAAGCGACACGGGCCGCGGCCCTGAGCGCTTACCGTGTCGGCAAGGCCGACTTCCAGACCCTGATCTCCGCTGTGATCGAAGTGCTCCAACTCAACCAGGGTTACTACCGCGCGCTGGCCGACCATGAGATCGCGGTGGCCCGGATTCAGCAGATTATCGGTGACATGCCATGAACGATCGCAAGCCAATCGATGGTTTCCGCGAGATGATCGCTTTGACGGAGCCGGCGGGACTGCGCGGGCGTTGGGCGGCGGCTGCGAGAGCGGCGGGAGCAGCCGCTACGCTCGCCGGCGCGCTGATGTTCCCCGCGGCGGCGCCGGCAGGCGTCGTCGCCGCCGCCGAGCCCCCCAGGGGCAGGCGCCGCCGACCGCTGCGGCGGCGCCTGCCCCGGTCTACCAGCTCGCACCGATCGAGCTCAGCCCCGAGCGCCGCCAGCTCATCGGGCTTCGCTTCGCAACCGTAAAGCAGCAGGACTTGACCGATCGTATCGAAACCACCGGCACCATCTCGCCCGACGAAGAACTACAGAGCTACGCGCAAACCCGATCCGCGGGATGGCTCCGCACGGTGTACGCGAATCAGACTGACGCCTACGTCAGAAAAGGCCAGCCGCTATTCACCATCTACAGCCCTGAGCTCGCCAGTGCAGAGGAGGAGTACCTGCTCGCGCTCAAGCAGAGCCGCCGCGTTGCCAATAGCAGCGTGCAGGGCGTGAAGGAGGGCGCGGCTTCAATCGCCGCGGCGGCACTCGACCGCCTCAGGCTGTTCGGCGTTGCATCGCGCGAAATCGCGAGATTGGAGCGCGATGGCACCGCGGGCGATACCGTCGAGATCGACTCACCCGCGACCGGATACATCGTGGAGCGCAACGCGCTTCCCAACATGTACGTACAGCCCGACACGCGCCTGTACACGATCGCGGGCTTCTCGCGGGTGTGGGTCTACGCCGCGGTCTTTCAGAATGAGCTCGGTCCGATCAAGGTGGGAGATTCGGCTGCCGTGACCGTAGACGCCTATCCGGGCAAGACCTTCGACGGACGCGTCGACTTCATCTGGCCCGAGATCGACGCCGCCACCCGCACCGCACGGGTGCGATGCAACTTTGATAACGCAAGCGGGATGCTGAAACCGGGGATGTTCGTGAAGGTCGTCCTGGCGGCGCGGCTCGGTCGCGCACTGGTGATTCCGGATTCGGGCGTGCTGCGCACCGGCACCCGCAACGTGGTCTTTATCAACCAGGGCCGGGGCTACCTGGAGCCGGTCGAGGTCGAGCTCGGACCCCATCTCGACCATTCCTTCGTCGTCCTGAGCGGACTTCGCGCCGGCCAGCAAATAGTTTCCTCCGCCAACTTTCTGATCGACTCGGAGAGCCAGCTCCAGGCGGCGCTGGGAGCCTTCGCGCCGCCTCCGCCCGGGGTCGGCGCGGCTGCCGCCCAGGCGCCGCAGGCCGAGATAGAGCTGACCACCGATCCGAGCCCGCCTCGTCGCGGGAGCAACAAGGTGCGCATCGCGCTCAGCGATTCGTTCGGCAGGCCGATCGAGGGCGCGGACGTTTCAGTGGTGTTCTTCATGCCGGCGATGCCCGCGATGGGGATGTCGGCGATGAAAGCCACCGGCAAGGCGGTCGACCGGGGCGGCGGCAATTACCTCGCCAGCATCGACCTACACAGCGGCGGCACCTGGAATGTGACGGTGGTCGCGAACAAGGGCGGGCAGCAGGTCGCCAGCCGCCAGCTCAGCATCTCGGCTGCCGGGCCGATGGATTAGCGCGAGGCATGCCATGATCGAGCGAACTATCGATTGGTGTAATCGCAACCGCTTTGTGGTCTTTCTCGGGGTCGCCGTGCTGGTGCTCGCCGGAGCCTGGTCGCTCGGGCGGATTCCGCTCGACGCGCTGCCCGATATCTCCGACGTCCAGGTGATCATTCACACCGACTGGATGGGCCGGCCGCCCAACGTGATCGAGGACCAGGTGACTTACCCGATCGTCACCGCGATGCTGTCCGCGCCGCATGTCAAGGCGGTGCGCGCGCAGACCCTGCCCAACGAGACCTGCGTTTACGTGGTCTTTGAAGACGGCACGGATCTCTACTGGGCGCGAAGCCGGGTGCTCGAGTACCTGCAGCAGATCGCGGGCAAGCTCCCGCCCGGCGTGAGCCCGGTGATCGGACCCGACGCAACCGGCGCCGGATGGATCTACGAGTACGTGTTGCTCGATCGCAGCCACAACTTGAGCCTCGCCGATTTGCGCAGCCTGCAGGACTGGAAGCTGCGCTACGCGCTGCGGACCGTGCCGGGCGTGGCCGAGGTCGCGACCATCGGCGGCTTCGTCAAGCAGTACCAGGTCCGGCTCGATCCCAACCGGCTGCTCGCGCTCAAAGTGCCGCTCGAAACCGTGATCGACAAGGTTCGGCAGAGCAACAACGAAGTCGGCGGCCGGCTGCTCGAAATGTCCGGCGCCTCTTATTTGGTCCGCGGGCTGGGCTACGTGCGCTCGGCAGCCGACCTCGAGCAGATCCCGGTCGGCACCAACAACGGCACGCCCATCCTGGTCCGTGACCTGGGCGTGGTCAGCCTCGGTCCCGACCTGCGCGAGGGCGCGGCGGAATGGAACGGCGAGGGCGAGGCGGTCGGCGGGATCGTGGTGATGCGGTACGGCGAGAACGCTCTCGCGGTCATCGACGCGGTCAAGCAAAAGATCGCGGAGATCCGCAAGAGCCTGCCGGCGGGGGTCGAGATCGTCGCCGGCTACGACCGCTCGGGACTGATCGAGGAATCGATCGGCACACTCAGGCGCGAGTTGATCGAGGAGGCTGCGATCGTGAGCCTGGTGATCATTGCGTTCTTGTTTCACTTTCGCTCGGCGCTGATCCCGATCATCAGCATCCCGCTCGCCCTGCTCGCCACGTTCATCCCGATGCAATACCTGCGGGTCAGCTCGAATATCATGTCGCTGGGCGGGCTGGCCCTGGCGATCGGCGTGCTGGTGGACGCGTCGATCGTAATGGTCGAAAACGGCCATCGATGGCTCGGTGAGCGTCAGGCGGCCGCACGGGCCCGGGGCGAGAGCGTCGGCGAGTCCGAGCGGACACGGACCCTGCTGGGCGCGGCCAAGCAGGTCGGCCGTCCGCTCTTCTATTCGCTGCTGATCATCGTGATCTCCTTCCTGCCGGTGTTCCTGCTCGAGGCGCAGGAGGGCAGGATGTTCCGGCCGCTGGCATGGACCAAGACGCTGGCGATCACGTTCTCCTCGTTGCTCGCGATCACGGTGGTGCCGATCCTGATGATCGCGCTGATTCGAGGGCGGCGCCTGCGCCCGGAGAGCGAAAATCCGCTCTCGCGCTTCTTCCAATGGCTCTACCTGCCCGTGATTCGATGGTGCTTGCGCCATCGATGGCTTACGATCGGCGCCAATCTCGCTTTCCTGGCGATCGCGATGCCGCTCGCGCTGCGGATCGGGAGCCAGTTTATGCCGGCGCTGTTCGAGGGCTCGATGCTCTTCATGCCGACCGCGCTGCCTGGGATCGCGATCACCTCGGCTGTGGACTTGATGCAGAAGCAGGACCGGATCATCCGCGGCTTCCCGGAAGTCGAGAGCGTGTTCGGCACGATCGGGCGATCCGACACCGCAACCGACAATGCTCCGATGGACATGTTCGACACGACGGTGATGCTCAAACCGCACGAGCAATGGCCGGTGGGAATGACTTACGAGCGCATGGTGCAGGAGATGGACGCGAAGCTCCACTTCCCCGGACTCTCCAACAGTTGGACGACGCCGGTCGAGAACCGGCTCGACATGGAGCTGACGGGAATCAAGACGCCGGTCGGAATCAAGGTGCAGGGGCCCGACCTGGACGGGATTCAGCGGATCGGCGCCGAGCTCGAGGAGCTGCTGAGCGGTGTGCAGGGCACCCGCGGCGTGTTTGCGGAGCGGGTCTCGCAGGGCTTCTACGTCAACATCGCGGTCAACCGCGCCGAGGCCGCGCGCTACGGGCTGACGGTGGGCGATGTGCAAAGCGCGGTGACCTCGGGAATCGGCGGCGAGAATATCGCGACTGCGATCGAGGGCCGCGAGCGCTATCCGATAAACGTCCGCTACCTGGCCGACTACCGCGACGATCTCGACGCGCTGCGCCGCGTTCTGCTAATGACGCCGTCGGGTGCGCAAATCCCGCTCGGCGAAGTCGCCACGGTCGAGATCGCCCCGGGGCCGGCCATGATCCGCGACGAGGACGGCGAGCTCACCGGTTACGTCTACGTCGATCTCTCGACCAGCGACTACGGCGGCTACGTCAAACGGGCACAGCGGCTCCTCGACCGCCGGCTCCATCTGCCCGCCGGTTACTCGCTCAAGTGGTCGGGCGAGTACGAATTCCAGCTCCGCGCGCGCAAACGCCTGGAGGTCATCGTGCCGATCGCCTTCGCGGCGATCTTCGTCCTGCTCTTCATGCTGTTTGGATCGGTCGCGGAGGCGGCGGTGCTGATTTTCCCCTGCCTGTACGCGATGACCGGCGGGCTCGTGCTGCAATACTTGATGGGCTTCAACTTCAGCGTCGCGGTGTGGGTCGGTTACATCGCGCTATTCGGGATCGCGGTCGAGACCGGCGTCGTAATGGTGATCTACCTGCACGAGGCGCTCGACCGCCGGCTGGAGGCGGGCCCGATCGGTCGCGCCGATATCGAGGCGGCGATCATAGAAGGCGCGGTCCATCGCCTGAGGCCCAAGCTGATGACGGTTACGGTGGTGATGCTCTCGCTGGCGCCGATCCTGTGGGCGAGCGGGATCGGGTCGGACGTGATGAAGCCTATCGCGACGCCGATCGTGGGCGGGATGGTGACCTCCACGATTCACGTCCTGATCCTGGTGCCGGTGTTCTTCGCAATCATGAAGGAGCGCGCCCTGCACAGGGGCACGCTGACCGCGTCGGCGCACGCGCGCTCGATCGAAGCCTCCGAATAGCGATGCGGCGCGATGGTGTGTCGGCGATCGCGGGTCGTGGTACAAAGGTCGGGCGATGATCGAGCTGGCGAAACGATGCGTTGACGTCGGGCTGTTCACCAATCGCCTCGACGAGATGCGGGCGTTCTACGCCGAAAAGATTCGGCTGCCGTACGAGGAGATGTTGCCGGTCGGCGGCGGCGTGAGGCAGTATCGCTACGGCCTGCTCGGCTCGGTCCTCAAGATCAACCACGCCCGCGATCCGCTACCGCCGAGAGTCGCCGGCGGATACAAGCGGATAACCATCGCGGACCCGCGACTACCGATGCCGATGCGGCTCGTTGATCCGGATGGCAACGAAATCGAGCTGACTCCCACCGGGCGCGGCGACGTCCGCCAAGTCGAGCTTCATCTCGGCGTGAGCGACACGGCCGCCTTCGAGCGCTATTTCGGCGAGGCGCTCGGATGCGAACGGCTCGGCCCGGGCAGCTTTCGGCTCGGCGAGACTTGCCTGAGCTTCGCGCACGACCCGGCGGCGCGGCCGATGGACAAGTCGCGCGTCGCGAGCGCGGCGGAGGCTGTCGGCGCGATGCGCGCGGTGGGTTTCCGTTACATCACGCTTCAGGTGCGCGATTGCGACGCGGAGCATCGCCGGCTGCTTACGATGGGAGTGGCCGAGGGCGCCCCGCCCGTCACGCTCGGCGCGGTCGCGCGCATCTCGTTCATCCGCGATCCCGACGGCAACTGGGTGGAAATCTCCCAGCGCGCATCACTGACCGGACCCGTGCCAAAGGGCTGAGATACGTGTCGCGCGAGCTTTGCCGAGCGGAGCGCAACATCATCACCGTTCCGATTCACGCGCGGGGGCGGGACGTACCACCCGGCTTGTTGCGCAGCATCCTGAAAGCGGCGAGACTTAAGGAGCCACAGTGAAGCGATACCTGGTAATCTACGAGCGGGCAGCCGATGGCGGCTGGGGCGCCTATGTTCCCGACCTGCCTGGCTGCTTCACCTTGGGCAAGACTCGCGAAGAAGCGGAGCGCTACATCCGCGAAGCCGTTGCGTCTCATATTGCGCTCCTGAGCGAACGCGGCGAGCCAATCCCTGAACCCAGCAGCGTGGGCGCGGACCTGATTGAAGTTGGAGTGTGATCCGTCAGCGCGCCTCGCCCGAGAACTTCACCCGCTGGCCTGAGTCGCTCAGAACTTGCCGTGCTTGCCGACGCCGCTTGAGAAACGGGTCGCCCCCGCGCGCGTCTCGCCCGAGCGGATGGTCTTGATGCCGTGACGGAACTCGTTGCGGATCGCCTTGGGTAGCGCAAGCGTCCAGCCCTCGTACGCAGACATCCGGTCCGACCGCAGGCATCGTTGGGGAAACGCTGCAAGCTGCCGGGCGAGTTCGCGCGCGCCATCGAGCGTGAGGCCGGGTTCGACCAGGCGGTTCACGAGGCCCATCCGATGCGCCTCTTCGCCCGACACCCCGCGGCCGGTCAGGATCATGTCGAGCGCGTGGCTCATCCCGATCAGCCGCGGCAGCCGGATCGTGCCACCGTCCACCAGCGGCACTCCGAAGCGGCGGCAGTAAACGCCGAACACCGCGTCGCGCGCGGCAACCCGCAGATCGCACCACAGCGCGAGCTCCAATCCTCCGGCTACGGCGTGCCCCTCGACCGCTGCGATAACCGGCTTGGAAAGCAGCATCCGCGAGCATCCCATTGGCCCGTTGCCGCCCTCGGTTGTGCGATTGCCCTCACCGCGAGCGATCGCCTTCAGGTCGGCGCCGGCGCAGAACGTGCCGCCCGTGCCGGTCAGAATCGCCACGCTCAGTGCGGGGTCGCGGTCGAAACGGCGGAAGGAGTCGGCCAGGGCGGCGGCGGTCTCATGGTCGACAGCGTTGCGGACGTCGGGACGGTTGATCGTCACGATCGCGAGTTCGCCCTCGATTTCGTACTGCACTTTGCTCATCGCAATGCTCCTTGCAGGGTGCGGGAAGTCAGAACGGAAATCTACGGTTTGCTTCCTGGAACCTCGGCTCCGCTTTCACAATTGACCAACCCGGCCGGTGACCGCTAGATTGATCACGAGCAGTAGCACTCACTGTTTTCGGTGCGCGGAACACGATCTGCCCAGCTTCGCCAGGCGGCAAGGGCAGAAGCGCTCGACGCGAGCGTCGCTTCAGGGCAGAAGGCTTTTGTTGACATCCGACGAAGCTCCACCTGACTGCTTATAGCTAAAGCTTCGGTCCCGAATCACTGCTCAAGCTGTTTCGCGCCGCAATAGTCTCGTTTCCTGCCCAAAGGGAGCATGCCGCCGTGACCGACGCGGTACGAACGCAGGTGGGAACGCACTCTAACAGGATGAACGGAGACAGCGATGAACCCGCTCAAGGCACTGAACCACTATGGCCAATCCGTATGGCTTGATTACATCCGCCGCAATTTGATCACCAGCGGCGAGCTTAAGCGGCTGATCGAGGAAGACGGGCTTCGCGGCGTAACCTCCAACCCCTCGATCTTCGAAAAGGCCATCGTCGGCAGCACCGATTACACCGCGCAGCTCAAGACCCTCGAGCGACACAAGGACGCCGACCCGATGGCGCTCTACGAGCAACTCGCAATCAAGGACATCCGGGGCGCCGCCGACATCCTGCGCCCGGTCTACGATCAGACCAAACGGCGCGATGGCTACGTCAGCCTCGAAGTCTCGCCGCACCTGGCCGACGACACCCAGGCGACCATCGAGGAAGCGCGCCGCCTGTGGAAGCTGGTAGGCCGCGAAAACGTGATGATCAAGGTGCCGGCGACGCCCGCAGGGCTGCTGGCGATCCGCACCCTGATCAGCGAAGGCATAAATATCAACGTCACGCTACTCTTCGCGCAAAGCACTTACGAGGCGGTTACGCACGCCTATATCCAAGGTCTCGCGGACCACGCTCAAGAGGGCGGCGACCTGAGCGGGGTGGCCAGCGTGGCGAGCTTTTTCGTCAGCCGCATCGACACGCTCGCCGACAACCTTATCAGCCAACGCCTCGCGGCCTGCACCGACGCTGCCGAGCAGGGCGTGCTCAAGAGCCTGATGGGCAAGGTTGCGATCGCCAACGCCAAGCTCGCCTACCAGCGCTACAAGGACATATTCGGCTCCGAACAGTGGCAGGCGCTCGCCGCCAAGGGCGCGCAGACCCAACGCGTCTTGTGGGCGAGCACCAGCACCAAGGACCCCAACTATCGCGACGTGCTTTACGTCGAGGAGCTGATCGGTCCCGACACCGTCAACACGATTCCCCCCGCCACCCTCGACGCATTCCGCGAGCACGGACAGCCGCGCGCGAGCCTCGAAGCCGACCTCGAAGAAGCGCACGAGACGATGGCGACGCTTGCGCGCGTCGGGATCTCGATGAAGCAGATCACCGATCGGTTGCTCAAGGAGGGGGTCGCCCTGTTCGCCGAGGCCTTCGACAAGCTGCTCGCCGCGGTCGACAAGGGACGCAAGGCGCCGCTGCGCTCGCATATCGACCGGCAGACCTGCAAGCTCCCCGGAGATCTCGACGCCAGGGTCAAATCGGCGCTCGAGGATTGGCGCAGGAACGGCAAGGTGCGCCGGCTGTGGGCGCGCGACGCCTCGCTATGGACCAACAGCGATGAGGCCCGGTGGCTCGGATGGCTCGGCGTGTGCGATGACCAGCTCGCGCCCACCGGCCATCTCGAGAGCGTCGCCGACGAGGTTCGCAAGGCCAAATACTCCGATGCGCTGTTGCTCGGGATGGGCGGCTCGAGCCTCTGCCCGGAGGTGATGCGCAAGACCTTCGGCAAGATCGAGGGCGCGCCCGAGCTGCATGTGCTCGATTCGACCGACCCGGCGCAGATCGAAAGCTTCGAGGCCTCCGCTGACCTGAAGAACAGCGTCTTCATCGTCTCGAGCAAGTCCGGCGGCACGCTGGAACCAAACATCTTCAAGCAGTATTTCTTCGAGCGGGCGCGCGAGTTGTTGGGCGACAAAGAAGCGCCCAAACGATTCATCGCGATCACCGACCCCGGCTCCAGGATGCAGCAGATCGCCGAGAGCGATGGTTTCCGGCACTTGTTTTTCGGCGTGCCCAGTATCGGCGGGCGCTACTCGGCGCTGTCGAACTTCGGGATGGTGCCGGCGGCCGTGATGGGCGTGGACGTCCGACGCTTCCTTTCCAACGCCGAAGTGATGGTCCACTCGTGCGGAGCGTGCGTCCCACCCGAGGAAAATCCCGGCGTGGTGCTCGGCGCGATTATGGGCGTGCTCGCAAACGCCGGACGCGACAAGGTCACCATCATCGCGTCGCCGGCGATCGCCGATCTCGGCGCGTGGCTCGAACAACTGCTCGCCGAATCGACCGGCAAGAACGGCAAGGGCCTGATCCCGGTCGACCGCGAACGGCTTGGTCCGCCCTCCGTCTACGGCAACGATCGACTGTTCGCCTACCTCAGGCTCGACGAGAATTTCGACTCGAAGCAGGATTCGGCCGTGGAGTCGCTCGAGAAGGCGGGCCATCCTGTGGTCCGCATCGCGATCGCCGACCTCTACGACATCGGCCAGGAATTCTTCCGCTGGGAGATCGCGACCGCGGTCGCCGGATCGATCATCGGCATCAACGCCTTCGACCAGCCCGACGTCGAGGCGAGCAAGGTCGCCACGCGCAAGCTGACGGCCGAGTTCGAGGAAAAGGGCTCGCTGCCGCCCGAACGGCCGATCCTCAAGGACCGCGGCATCAAGTTCTTTACCGATGCCAACAACGCCGCGGCGCTGGACAAGGCGGCGGGCGCCGACAAGTCGGCGGCCGGCTACGTCCGGGCGCACCTGAACCGCATCAGGCCCGGCGACTATTTCGCGACGCTCGCGTTTATCGAGATGAGCCATGCGAACGAGGAGGAGCTGCAGGCGATCCGGCACCTGGTGCGCGACCACAAGCACGTCGCCACCTGCCTGGGCTTCGGCCCGCGTTTCCTCCATTCCACCGGCCAAGCCTACAAGGGCGGCCCCAACAGCGGCGTCTTTCTCCAGGTGACCTGTGACGATGCCGCCGACATCCCCGTACCCGGTCAGAAGTATACCTTCGGCGTGGTCAAGGCGGCGCAGGCCCGCGGCGACTTCGCGGTGCTCGCCGAGCGTGGGCGCCGCGCGCTCAGGGTCCATATCGGCAAGGACGTGCCCGGCGGACTCAAGACGCTGCGCAGCCTGATCGAAAAGGCGTTGGCATGACGGGCGGCCGTGCGCGGCCGTTTTCGCAAGATTCGCGAGAGGAGCTCCAGCGATGAAACTCGGCATGGTCGGCCTCGGCCGAATGGGCGCGAACATGGTGCGCCGCCTGATCAGGGGCGGCCATCAATGCGTGGTCTTCGACCTCAATCCGGACAACGTCAAGGCGCTCAGCGAGGACGGCGCCGCCGCCGCCGCCTCGCTCGATGACCTGGTCAGGAAGCTCGCAACGCCCTCGGCGGTGTGGGTGATGGTGCCCGCCGGCGACCCGACCGAGAAAACCGTCAACGCGCTGGCCAACTCGATGAAGTCGGGCGACGTTATCATTGATGGCGGCAACTCCCACTTCAAGGACGACATCCGCCGCGCCAAGCTGCTCAAGCCCAAGGGCATCCATTATGTGGATGCCGGTACGAGCGGCGGGATCTGGGGGCTCGATCGCGGCTACTGCCTCATGATCGGCGGCCCCGCCGAAGCCGTAAAGCAGCTGGAGCCGATCTTCAGAACGCTCGCCCCCGGACGCGGGGCGGTCGCACCGAGTCCCGGACACAAACCGAGCACCGCCGACGAGGGCTTTCTCCATTGCGGACCGTCGGGCGCCGGGCATTTCGTCAAAATGGTCCATAACGGCATCGAGTACGGCCTGATGCAGGCCTACGCCGAAGGCTTCGACATCATGCGGGGCGCCGCCTCCAAGGAACTCCCCGAAGACCAGCGCTTCGAGCTCAACCTGCCCGATATCGCAGAGCTCTGGCGGCGCGGCAGCGTGGTGGGAAGCTGGCTGCTGGATCTGGCCGCGATGGCGCTGGCGGAAAATCCGTCGCTCTCCAACTTTAGCGGGTCGGTGCAGGACTCCGGCGAGGGCCGCTGGACGATCATGGCCGCGATCGAAGAAGCCGTGCCGTGCGAGGTCCTGTCGGCCTCGCTCTACACCCGCTTCCGCTCGCGAAAGGATCACACCTTTGCCGAGAAGGTGCTGTCTGCGATGCGCTTCAAGTTCGGCGGCCACGTCGAGCGCCCGAGCGGAGGCTGAGCAATGGCGGCGGAAGCGAAGGAAATCGATCGGAATCAGGCGCGTCGCGGCGATCCCTGTGTCATGGTGATCTTCGGCGCTACCGGTGATCTCACCAAGCGCAAGCTTTTCCCGGCGCTTTACAATCTCCTTCACGGCAAGCTGCTTCCCAAAAATTTCGCAGTGCTCGGCATGAGCGTTGACGCGATGAGCCGCGACGCCTTCCGCGACAAGCTTTCCCAGGAGATCAAGGAGTTCGCGACCACCACTGTCGAGATGGACCTCTGGGACTGGTTCGCCAAGCGCCTGTACTACCAGCCCGGCGATTTCCGCGACCCCGAGACCTACCGGAAGCTCAAGGATGTGCTCGCCGGGGTGGACGGGGAGCAGGGCACTCCCGGCAATTATCTCTTCTATCTCGCTACCACCCCAATCTTCTTCGGCGAGATCGTCCGCCAGCTCGGCCGAGCCGGCCTGACCAACGAAGAAGGCGGGCGATGGCGCCGGGTGATAATCGAGAAGCCCTTCGGACGCGACCTCGATTCGGGCCGCGCGCTCAACAAGGAAATCAAGGCCATCCTCGACGAGCCCCAGATTTTCCGCATCGACCACTACCTGGGCAAGGAGACCGTGCAGAACATGATGGTGTTCCGGTTCGGCAACGGGATCTTCGAGCCGATCTGGAACCGCCGCTACGTCGACCATGTCCAGGTCACGGTCGCGGAGACCGTCGGGGTCGAGCGGCGCGGCGGCTACTACGACCAGGCCGGCGCGCTGCGCGACATCGTACCGAATCACGCCATGCAACTGCTGGCGATGACCGCAATGGAGCCGCCGATCTCGTTCGATTGCGAAGCCGTGCGCGACGAGAAGGCCAAGCTGCTCCGCGCGCTGGTGCCGCTGACTCCCGAGGAAGTGCTGACCAAGGCCGTGCGCGGCCAGTACGGCGCCGGCACGGTCGGACCCGAGCAGGTGCCTGCCTATCGCGCCGAGCCGAATGTGAAGCCCGATTCGAGTACCGAGACCTTTGTCGCGCTTAAACTCGACGTGGACAACTGGCGATGGGCCGGCGTGCCGTTCTACATCCGCACCGGCAAGCGGATGGCGGCGCGCATCACCGAAATCGTCATCCAGTTCAAGCGCGCCCCGATGCTGCTGTTTCGCAAGGTCGCCGCGATCGAGGAGCTCGCCTCCAACACGCTGGTGATACGCATCCAGCCCGACGAGGGCATCTCGCTGCGCTTCAGCGCCAAGGTGCCCGGCCCGGCGGTCAACCTCGGCGCCGTCGATATGAACTTCAAGTACTCCGAGTACTTCGGCGCTGCGCCCAGCACCGGCTACGAAACCTTGCTGCTCGATTGCATGATCGGCGATGCCACGCTCTTCCAGCGCGACGACATGGTCGAGGCGGGATGGGCGGTCGTCACCCCGTTGCTCGACGTGTGGAAGGCGCTTCCGCCGCGCAACTTCCCCAACTACCCCTCGGGCAGTTGGGGGCCCAAAGAGGCCGACGATCTACTCGCCCGCGAAGGCCGCCGATGGAGAGAGGTTCGCTGAGTGATCCTGGCCGGCGACATCGGCGCCACCAACGCCCGCCTCGCCTTCTTCACCATTGAAGGCGGACGCCTCGAGCGTCAGGCCGAGCACATCTATCCCAGCTATGAGTATCCGGGCCTCGAGCCGGTCGTGTGCAAGTTCGTCTCGGACCATGGGCTTAGGCCGCGCCATGCGTGCTTCGGAATCGCGGGCCCGGTTACGCACGGACGCGCGGAGATGCCCAACCTCGAGTGGGTAGTCGATGCGGCCGCGCTGGCCGGCGCTCTCGGCATCGAGAGCGCCGGCCTGATCAACGACCTCGAGGCCAATGCCTACGGTGTCGCGGCGCTTGAGCCCGACGACTTCGCGATCCTGAATGCCGGCGCATCCGATGCCGGCGGCAACGCCGCCGTGATCGCGGCCGGCACCGGGCTCGGCGAAGCCGGCCTCTACTGGGACGGCAAGACCCATCGCCCGTTCGCGTGCGAGGGCGGGCACGCCGATTTCGCGCCGCTCGACGATTTGCAGATCGAGTTGGCCCGCCACCTGCGCGCCGAGTTCGGTCGGGTGAGCTGGGAACGCGTGCTTTCCGGCCCCGGACTGTTCAATATCTACCGCTTCCTACGTGACACCGGACGCGGCCACGAACCGGATTGGCTCGCGACCCTGCTGGCTGCGGGCGACCCTTCGATGCACGTGTCGAAGGCCGGGCTCGAGGGCAGGAGCGCGCTGTGCGTGCAGGCGCTCGACATCTTCGTTTCGATCTACGGCGCCGAGGCCGGCAACCTGGCGCTCAAGATGATGGCCACCGGCGGCGTTTACCTCGGCGGCGGGATCGCACCGAAGATTCTCAGCAAGCTCGAGCAGCCCGCTTTCATGAAGGCGTTCGCGACCAAGGGAAGGATGAGCCATCTGCTCGCGTCGATCCCGGTCAAGGTCATCCTCAACGACAAGACCGCGCTGATCGGCGCGGCGCGATGCGCCGCGATCAGAGCGTCGCTGCTCTGAGCTATCGCGCATCGCGCATTTCAGTGCGCGGCTGCTCTTTCTTCGTGCAGTGCACGAATGGTTTGCCCGCCTTTTAGGCGGGCGATTTCACCGGCGCGGCGAAAATGCCTGCAAATGCGAACTCCCCCTGATGGCACGTCAAATGCTCCGTCAGAAGCTGCGTGCGCTCCATTGCCCTTCCAGGCATCTTATGCGCGGTCTTGGTGGCGGGGTCGTTTGCCCTCCCGACGGCCCAGTGCATGCCGGCACCGTCGCTACGATGTGCCCCGAGTATGGAGCGCACGCACAAAAAGCCCGCAGTTACTTGAAGCGCGCCGAGCGCACGAACGCGGTGACAGAGTTGCGCCGCGCCAAAGACACCCTCAACGCCTGCCTGCGCAAAGACCAGGAACAGAACAACCGGGTAGAACTAGCCGCCTGCACGCCGGCCGCAGTCCCCTGAGCATCGAAGCAGCGGGCAAGACGCCCCACTTCAGATCCGGCTCCTTCTGATTGGAAGTGGCGGCGGGCGTCTCGCTCGCCACTGGAACTAACCGCAAGCCCTCCGCCGTCCACTCAACCGGGGCAGCTCCACTCCGACGTTGACACGTGTCTTGACGCGCGTAAAGTAGCTATTGGGTTCGCGCTTCCGACGACAAAGGAATTCGTGCAGGTGTATAAAATTACCGTTGCAGGGTCGCTGTTCCTGGTCCTTGCCTTGACGCTGCTCGCAGGATGCGGCGGTTCTTCCGGTCCCAATGCAACAGCGCCGCCAACTCCCGCTCCGCTGAGCGCCGGCAACCTCAACCTGATCTTCGTGGTAAGCGAGGACTTGGCTTACCAAGCTCCCGGGGACGTCAATCCAAGCACGGCAAACCTCACCGATCGGGGTTTACAGCGGTCGCTCCGGATGGCCACGTTCCTGCGAGAGCACGTGCTGGGGACGAAGAATGTAACCGGCGTCTACGCGCTCGAACCGATGACCCATTTGCAAACCGCCAGCGATTACCCCGATATGGCGGCACCTGAGACCATTCAGCAGTTCGCCCTCCTCAACCGGATCACTCTGTCCGGTGACGGCGTGACCTATACCGCCAACAGCTACCCGCTCAATGCATCGTATGCGTCAGGGTCGATACCCACCGCAGTCGCTACTCCGGCGGTGGCCTGCGTGAATTGCCAGGGTCTCGATTTCGCCGACCAGGGAGGCGACAACGAGAACCTGGTAACCGGTATCATCAAGGCAAACGTTCCGGGCTTTTATGTCTTCTCGGCACCCTGGGAGACCACCAGCGCCCTGCTGGTAAATATCAATAAGCTCGAAGGTTATAACCTGACTGTTCCGGCGAGCTACGCGGGTCCCAACTATATCTATGCGATCTCGATCGCGCCGTCGGGAAGGGCCCGCCTGATTACCTTCAACAGCAATCTGAACCCGCCTTTCACCTACCCTGCGCTGCCCTTGCCGGCGCCGGTCAGCACTCCATGCACGGCGCAGGCGCATTTCAGTATCCAAGTGACCGGCGGTAGCGGCGGCGCCGTAATTCCGGCGAATATCAACAAAAACGAAACCGTTTACATGGTTCGGCACGCAGAGGCGCATCCGCAGGCCAATTTTGAAGACGGCAACTATGTCTGTGCGGGGCAATGGCGCGCGCTGGATCTTCCGAACGCACTGCGCGGCGAAATCACCCCCAACCTGGTCTATTCGATCGACCCCGCTCAGGTTATTCCAGGCGGCCAGAGCGCCTCGGGTAATTCCGACTGGTCGTATGTCAGGCCCTCATTGACCGTCGAACCATACGCAATCGCCAATAACTTGCCTTATAGTCTGGCCGCGAGCTTCGACATGATCCTTCAGAACCCGCCCCAGCTAGCCACTACAGCCAGTGATTTTTTCTTCACCCGCGGCACATTCAACAATCAGACCGTGCTGGTGGCGTGGGAGCACGATCACATCCCACCGACGGTGCAGGCACTGATCTGGAGCTATTTCTCGAATGGCTCCCCCCCACCGGCGCCCGGTTGGCCGGACGAGGACACGGTGCCGGGTTGGCCGGACGACGACTACGACACCATCTGGACGGTGACGCTTGACGCCGAGGGCAACTTGACGGTGAACAACGAGATGTGCGAAGGCATCGACTCCGCGGAGCTGCCGGCCACGTGTCCTCAATTCTGACCGTCTCCGCGGCGGCGGCCGCGCCAGTCGCGACCGCCGGCTGGACAGGACATCTCACGCACAGCCGGGACAAGCGGTTGAGACTCGCCGCGCCGATTGCGGCGCGGCCCCATTTCGGGACTCTAACCTGGGAGGGAATTTTGATGCGATCCATCCAATGGCTTGGTCTCATTCTGACCGCAGTATTCCTTCTCCTCTGCGGGTGTGGTGGCGGCCCCGGTGGTGTCATCTCCCCTCAGCCGCCCTCGGCACTCAGCTACACTGCCGGCACGGCGGTCTACACCGTGGGGACGCCGATCACGCCGAACAGCCCCACTAGCACCGGCGGAGCGGTGACCGCGTACAGGGTGAGCCCGGACCTTCCGGCGGGCCTGAGCCTGGACGACCACACGGGTATCATCAGCGGGACCCCCACCGCCGTGACCGCCACGGCCGGCTACAGGGTAACGGCTTCCAACGCGACCGGCAGTACCACGGCGACCCTGACCTTTACGGTGAATGGCGGGACCGCGGGCATCCAGTTCATCCCCAATATGAACCAATGGATTACGCCGCTGGCGCCCCAGGGTTCCCGGTTCCAACCGCTGGTCACCCCTTGGTTAGTAAACGGTAAAACCTGGCTGGCCGGGCAAGCGGTCTCGAGCGTGGTGAGTACGGATGGGAATACCCTGTTTGTTCTGACCACCGGGTTCAACCGCATTTACTACGCCGACTCCATCCAAGCCCTGGCCTTCGCGGCCGAGCCGCCCGTGGTAATGCTCAACCCCCACGACTCCATAGCGGACGAGGGGCTCCCGGAAGCAAACTCGCCGTCGAGTGAGTACGTGTTCATCTACGACATTTCGGCGGGCACGCCGGTTTATAAGCAAAATGTGATGATCCCCAATTCCTACAACGGGATTGCCTACGATCCAAAGCAAGATGCTTTTTACGTATCCAGCGGCATGGGTGACTACCCTTTTGACAGCAAGGGCTTTCCCGCCAACCCCCCCGCCGACCTCTACCAATATGACAATGTCCACATCTTTACTCTGAGCGGAACAACTTGGGCGCCGGCGCCGCCGACGCTGATGCCCGGACCGGAGCTTTCCTTGGGCCACAGCGGTGGGGGCGTTGGCCTTCCCGTGCCGCCCTCAATGCCCGAAGCAACCGTGGTAAACAGCTTGGTTTTCGTGCAGCCTTGCGCCGCCGGCGTGGCTGTTTCCAATGACGGCCAGACGATGGTGGTGGCGAATTATTACAACGACTCGATAACGGTGTTCACCGGAGGCCTGGGCAACTGGACGCCGCTGAGCACCCTTACGGCCGAGGAACCCGGGAATGTGCAGAACAAGGGGGAACTCGACCTGCGCCCCGGCAAGGCCGCCAGCTCGCCGCACAGGGGCACGCCGGGCGGCGAATATCCGTTTGGGGTGGTTATCGCGCAGCCGACGCCGCTGCCGGCGGATAGCACTATAACCACTTGGGCGTATGTCTCGAGCATTCGCGACCGCGAGATCGACGTGGTGAATCTGGATGGGGGCACACCGGCGGTAATAAAGCGGATCAGAGTGAAAGGCCAACCGAACAAGATGACGCTTAACGCGGCCCAGACTCGCCTGTATGTCGCCGAAGACGAGTCGGATACCGTTGACGTAATCGACACCAACCCGAACGGCAGCATGTGGACCGTCCTCGAAACGATCCCGGTCATCGCTCCTCCGTCATTAGTGTCTTCCAATCCCACGCTGGCGAAATATACGGGCGCCAACACTAACAGCGTGACGCTCACGCCGGATGGGACGCAACTCTACGTGACCAATGGCAATCTGAACAGCATCGCCGTCGTGGCGCTGACTGGAACGGATAAGAACGACCAGGTAGTGGGTCTCATTCCCACCGGCTGGTACCCAAACGCCGTGAGCTTCAGCAACGATGGCAAATGGGTGTACGTGGTCAATGGGAAGTCGCCGACGGACGCGAATCCCGATTGGTGCTATAACTATGGCCCGTCGTGGTACCCAAGTTGCTGGGATATGAATGACTATAATCCCCAGTTGACCAAGGCCGGCTTACAGAGCTTCCCCACCGCCACCCTCGCGGCGCAGCTCCCCGCGCTGACGGCGCAGGTAGCCGCGAACAACCGCTTCTCCACCACCGAGAGGGCCGGCGACGCCGCGGTCATGGCGGCCGTGCGTCGTGGCATCCAGCACGTTGTCTTCATCATCAAGGAAAACCGGACTTACGACCAGGTTCTGGGCGACCTGGATATCGGCAATGGCGATCCTAGTTTGGTTCAGTGGGGAAGTACCATCACGCCCAATCAGCACAAGCTGGCGACAACCTTCGTCACGCTCGATAACTTCATGGCCACCGCCGAAGTCAGCAATGACGGCTGGCCGTGGACCACTTCGGCTCGCGCCCCCGACGTGGTCGAACACCAATACCCGGTGGCCTACGGGGCACGCGGCCTCAGCTTGGATACCGAGGGTTTGAATCGCAGTGTGAACGTTGCGATTCCGACCCTGGCAGGGCGCGTGGCCGCCGATCCCCTTCTTATAAATACCCTTCTTACACCACCAGCGGCCGATCCGGATCTGTTACCGGGCCAGACCGACGTGGATGCGCCGGATGGACCGAACAATCAAGTGAATTACGGCTATTTGTGGGACTTCGCGAAGGGGGCGGGTCTCACGATTCGCAACTATGGTTTCTTGATAGACACGACCTGCTATAACGACCTCACGCTCACGTGCGCCATTCCCCTGGCGCACGACCCGGCCTCAACCGTCCCGGCGCCGACGATCGTGGCCTACCCCGCGAATGTTACCCTTGCCCAGTTCACCGATCCGTACTTCCGCGGTTTCGACCTCAACTTTCCGGATTATTACCGTTACACGGAGTGGGAGCGGGAGTTCAATGCCAAATACGCCAAAGGTGGACTCCCTTCGTTGAGCCTCGTTCGCTTCATGCACGATCACACCGGAAACTTCGGTACCGCGATTGACCTCGTGAATACTCCGGAGACGCAGCAGGCCGATAACGACTATGCGGTCGGCTTGCTGGTTCAGAAGATCGCCAACAGCATATACAAGAACAACACCCTGATCTTTGTCGTTGAAGACGACGCGCAGGATGGCGCCGACCACGTCGATTCGCACCGCACCGTCGCGTTCGTAGCGGGCGCCTACGTGAAGCAACGAACGCTGGTCCATACCCAGTACAACACCCTCGACTTCCTGCGCACGATTGAAGAGGTTCTGGGCCTCCCGCAAATGAACCTGAACGACGCGCTCGCAAGGCCCATGGCCGACATCTTCAACACCACGCCGAGCCGCTGGAGCTTTACCGCCACGCCCTCGTCGTATCTTTACAACACGAGTCTGCCGCTGCCTCCCAAGGCGGCCGGCCTGGTCGTGCCCAAGTCGACGCACAACGCGAAGTATTGGGCACAGGTCACCAAGGCAATGGACTTCTCGGACGCAGATCGCATCGATTCCGCGGTCTACAACCGCATTCTCTGGAAAGGGATGATGGGCAACAAGCCTTACCCCGCCGGGCCGACCGGACTGGACCTACGCCAGAACCGCGAGAACCTCCTCGCCAGTTACCGGCGGTCTTTGAAAAGCGAGAAGCGGCGCAGAAACCGAAGACGGTCACGAACTGAGCGCGGTGGCGGGGTCAGAGCGTCGGGGCTGGCAGGGAGTTTGGCTGCACGCCTGCCGTAACTGACCGGGTGCGGCAAGGTACCGCCGCAGTCTCAAGGTCAGGTTCGGTGGCGGCACTGAGTAGGCGCATTCTGCGCGGACGAGGCTCGCTCATTGCGTAGCGCGTTCGATAGCCTGAAACGAAGGCGGTCGTGCACTTCGACGCGCGCCAGGCGCCACAGTGGTTGACTTGTGTACATCTTTAGTCAACACTTGGTTCGGTGGATGATACTTGGTGGGGTGGATGATGATGTATAGCGTTGTACGGCCGCGGTTCCTGATCCTTGCCTTGACGCTGCTCGCAGGGTGCGGCGGCTCTTCCGGTCCCAGTGCAACAGCGCCGCCAACTCCCGCTCCGCTGAGCGCCGGCAATCTCAACCTGATCTTCGTGGTAAGCGAGGATTTGGCTTACCAAGCTGCCGGGGACGTCAATCCAAGCACGGCAAACCTCACCGATCGGGGTCTACAGCGGTCGCTCCGGATGGCCACGTTCCTGCGAGAGCGCGTGTTGGGAAGGGAGAATGTAACCGGCGTCTACGCGCTCGAACCGATGACCCATTTGCAAACCGCCAGCAAATACCCCGATATGGCGGCACCTGAGACCATTCAGCAGTTCGCTCTTCTCAACCAGATCACTCTGAACAGCGAGTTCCAGCAATATATCCCATATACCGGCAACAGCTACCCGCTCAATGCTACGTATGCGTCAGGGTCCGTACCCAGCGCAGTTCCTACGCCGACACCAGCCTGCCCGGGTTGCCAGGGGCTCGATTTCAACGACCAGGGAGGCGACAACGAAGCCCTGGTAACCGGTATCGTCGAGGCAAGCGTTCCGGGCTTTTATGTCTTCTCGGCACCCTGGGAGACCACCAGCGGCCTGCTGGCAAAGATCAATGAGCGCGAAGGTTATAACCTGACTGTTCCGGCGAGCTATGCGGGTCCCAACTATATCTATGCGATCTCGATCGCGCCGTCGGGAAGCGCCAGCCTGGTTACCTTCAACAGCAATCTGCACCCGCCTTCCACCTACCCTGCGCTGCCCTCGCCGAGGCCGGTCCTCGGTCCATGCACCGGGCAGGCGCCTTTTGCCCCCATCAAATTGCCCGGCGGTAGCTCCGGCGCCGTAATTCCGGCGAATATCAACAAAAACGAAACCGTTTACATGATTCGGCACGCAGAGGCGCATCCGCAGGGCTATTGGGACGACGGCAACTATGTCTGTGCGGGGCGATGGCGCGCGCTGGATCTTCCCAACGCACTGGCGCACGCACTGGCCGGCAAAATCAGCCCCAACCAGGTCTATTCGATCGACCCCTCGCAGGTTATTCCAGGCCCCGGGAGCGCGTCGGGTTATTCCTACTGGTCGTATGTCAGGCCCTCATTGACCGCCGAACCATACGCAATCGCCAATAACTTGCCCTATGGTCTGGCCGCGAGCGTCGAGGTCATCGCTCTGAACTCGCCCCAGCAAACCAGTGAGTTTTTCTTCAACGGCGGCACATTCTCCAATCAGACCGTGCTGATGGCGTGGGAGCACGAGCACATCCCACCGACGGTAAATTGGCTGCTCTCGAGCTATTTCCCGAACGGCGGCACCCCCCCAACGGCGCCCGGTTGGCCGCAGGACGACTACGACACCATCTGGACGGTTACGCTTGACGCCGAGGGCAACTTGACGGTGGACAACGAGCTGTGCGAAGGCATCGACTCCGCGAAGCTGCCGGCCACGTGTCCTCAATTCTGACCGTCTCTAACACTTGGTTGGGTGGATGAGTATGTATAAGATTACCGTTGTACGGTCGCTGTTCTTGGTCCTTTTCTTGACGCTGCTCGCAGGATGCGGCGGCTCTTCCGGTCCCAATGCAGCAGCGCCGCCAACTCCCGGTCCCGCTCCGCTGAGCGCCGACAACCTCAACCTGATCTTCGTGGTAAGCGAGGACTTGGCTTACCAAGCTCCCGGGGACGTCAATCCAAGCACGGCAAACCTCACCGATCGGGGTTTACAGCGGTCGCTCCGGATGGCCACGTTCCTGCGAGAGCACGTGCTGGGGACGAAGAATGTAACCGGCATCTACGTGCTCGAACCGATGACCCATTTGCAAACCACAAGCAATTACCCCGATATGGTGGCCCCTGAGACCATTCAGCAGTTCGCCCTTCTCAACCATATCACTCTGAACAGCGCACCCCCGCCCCAATTTTTCCCATATACCGGCAACAGCTACCCGCTCAATGCTACGTATGCGTCAGGGTCCGTGCCCGGCGGATTTCCTACGCCGACACCAGCCTGCCCGGGTTGCCAGGGGCTCGATTTCAACGACCAGGGAGGCGACAACGACGCCCTGGTAACCGGTATCGTCGAGGCAAGCGTTCCGGGCTTTTATGTCTTCTCGGCACCCTGGGAGACCACCAGCGCCCTGCTGGCAAATATCAATAAGCTCGAAGGTTATAACCTGACTCTTCCGGCGAGCTATGCGGGCCCCAACTATATCTATGCGATCTCGATCGCGCCGTCGGGAAGCGCCAGCCTGGTTACCTTCAACAGCAATCTGCACCCGCCTTCCAGCTACCCTGCGCTGCCCTCGCCGAGGCCGGTCATCGGTCCATGCACCGGGCAGGCGCCTTTTGCCCCCATCCAAGTGACCGGCGGTATCGCTGGCGCCAAAATTCCGGGGGGAATCAACAAAAACGAAACCCTTTACATCATTCGGCACGCAGACGCGCATCCGCTGAGTTATTGGACCGACGGCAACTATGTCTGTGCGGGGCAATGGCGCGCGCTGGATCTTCCCAACACACTGGCCGCCAAAATGAGCCCCAACCAGGTTTATTCGATCGACCCCGCTCAGACTAGCCCAGGCACCGAGAACCCGTGGTCGAGTGTTGCGCCTTCATTGACCGCCGAACCATACGCAATCGCCAATAACTTGCCCTATGGTCTGGCCGCGAGCTTCGAGATCTCCGATTGTACCTCGGCCAGTTGTACCTCGGCCAGTGATTTTTTCTTCTTCCAAGGTCACGGCGGCAAATTCTCCAATCAGACTGTGCTGCTGGCGTGGGCGTACCAGTTTATCCAACCGATGGTGAACGCGCTGGTCGCGAGCTATTTCCCCCCGAAGGGCGTCGGCGCTCCAACGGTGCCCGAATGGCCGGACACCGACTACGACACCATCTGGACGGTGACGCTTGACGCCGAGGGCAACTTGACGGTGAACAACGAGCTGTGCGAAGGCATCGACTCCGCCAAGCTGCCGGAAACGTGTCCTCAATTCTGACCGTCTCTAGCGCGGGGCCGCCTCGAAATAGCGCACCAGCGCGCTTCCTATTACCTGAATCCGGCGCATTGCGGAGCTCCAGGAGTTCGCCGAAGGGCCTGTTTATCATTATCCCGCTTCACTTTGGCTATTCCGGGGGGCTATGCAGCACAATTCTGTTCTGAGCCACTTCCACCTAGCACAACGCCTCCTGTCAAGGCGCTTTCCACACCGAGTATTTCGGCGGCCACATGCCGTGCGGTCCGGGATACAGAGCGAGCGCCGCGCGCTCGATCTGGAATTCAAAGGCTGCCTCATCGTCGCTGCTCTTCACGCCGTGGGCGTGCAAGTCGGCGAGAATGGCCGCGCGACGATTGGCATCGTCTACCTTCGCCACGCGTCCCGCGAAATCAAGGGAAAATCGCACTGACCACAACGCCGGTCACGGCATCGCCTAAGAGGCGGCGTAGTGTTACCGTAAGCACAGCGATGGCAGCGAGCCACCGAATCAGCCGCATAAAGTCGCCCGCTTCCGACGCGGGACAGGGTTCGATATCGCTTGAGAAGACTGCCGACTCAACGCTCGTGATCCGCCTGCTCGGGAGTTGGAAGCTTCGATCTGACCTGCCGTCCGCAGGCCTGGTCACCCACGCGCTGTCAACGGATCTTCCGCGCCGCGTCATCTTCGACGCTTCCGCGCTCTGCGGATGGGACAGCGGGCTGGTCGCTTTCGTAGCGAACGTAGCTGAGTTGTGCCGCTCGCGAGGGATCGCAGACGACCGCAGCGGCCTGCCCGACGGCGTCCGTCGCCTTCTGGAGCTCGCCGAAGCGGTGCCCGAAAAACGCGGGGCTCGCGCCGAGCCGGTCCGGGTTTCGTTCCTGGAGCGGATCGGCGACCTCACGCTCGGCTACGGCCTCTCGATGCGCGAGGTGCTGGCCTTCGTGGGCGACCTCGCGACGGCGACGGTGGAATTAATCCGCGGCCGGGCGCGTTATCGGCAGGTCGACCTTGTGCAAAACATCCAGGACTGCGGCGCGGGGGCGGCCGGGATTACAGCGCTGATCTCGTTTCTGGTCGGCGTGATCCTGGCCTTCATGGGGGCCGTGCAGCTTCAGCAGTTCGGCGCAGCGATTTACGTCGCCAACCTGGTCGGCATCGGGATGCTGCGCGAGATGGGAGCGATGATGACGGCGATCATCATGTCGGGGCGGACCGGGGCGGCGTTCGCGGCGCAATTGGGCACCATGAAGGTGACGCAGGAGATCGACGCGCTGACCACGATGGGTCTTTCACCGGTCGAGTTCTTGGTGCTCCCGCGCGTTATCGCGCTGGTGCTGATGATGCCGCTGCTTTGTCTGTACTCCGACCTGGTCGGCATCCTCGGCGGCGCGACGGTCGGCGTCGGGATGCTCGGTCTGTCGGTGCCTGCTTATTTTCAGCAGACGATTTCCGCGCTCTCGCTGAGCAACCTCTTTATCGGGCTGGTCAAGGCAACCGTCTACGGCGGGTTGATCGCGATGGCCGGATGTCTGCGCGGCTTGCAGTGCGGCGACAGCGCCGCGGCGGTGGGTGACGCCACTACCCGGGCGGTCGTCAGCTCGATCGTTCTGGTGGTGATAGCGTGCGGAGTTTTCGCATTCGTGACCAATCTGCTCGGCATATGAAGCCCGATTCTCGCGCGATGCCGGAGAGGTCCGCAAACGGCGGCAGCACCGCCCAGGCTGAACCTCACATCGTGGTGCGCGACCTCACGATGGCCTACGGGAGCTTCGTGCTGATGCGCCATCTCGACTTCACCGTGCGCCGCGGCGACATCTTCATCATCATGGGCGGCAGCGGCTGCGGAAAGAGCACCCTGCTTCGCCATCTGATCGGACTCAAGGAACCCGCTGCCGGCGAGATTTTCTACGGCGACTTCAACTTCACCCAGGCCGAGCCGGAAGAGCGCCAGAAGATCCTGCACCGCATCGGCATCCTCTACCAGGGCGGCGCGCTGTGGAGCTCGATGACGCTTGCGGAAAACGTCGGCCTGCCGCTGGCCGAGTTCGCCGACCTGACGCCGGCGCAGATTCGAGAGGTCGCGTCGCTCAAGCTGGCTTTCGTCGGCCTCAAGGGCTTCGAGGATTACTACCCCAGCCAGATCAGCGGCGGGATGCAGAAGCGCGCGGGGCTTGCACGGGCGATCGCGCTGGACCCCGAGATCCTGTTCTTCGACGAGCCGTCATCCGGACTCGATCCGATAAGCTCGCGGCTGCTCGATGACCTGATCCTTCAACTGCGCGACAGCCTGGGCGCCACGGTGGTGGTCGTCACTCACGAGTTGGCCAGTATTTTCACGATCGGAAACAACAGCGTCTTTCTCGACGCGGACAGCCGGACCATGATCGCGTCCGGCAACCCCAGGGATCTGCTCGCCCACTCGACGAACCCCACGGTGCGCAGGTTCCTTACCCGCGGCGGGCAAGGAGAGGAGTCAGTAGGCAGCCATGGGTAAACGCGTAAGCTCCGCCGCAATCGGAGCGTTCGTCATGGGGAGTCTCGTGCTGATCGTAACCGCAGTGCTGGTTCTGGGTTCGGGCCGCCTGTTTCGCAAGGAGCACATGTTGGTCTGCTTCTTCCAGGGCAACCTCAACGGCTTGAAGGTCGGCGCGCCGGTCAAGGTCCGCGGCGTGCAAATCGGCGCGGTCACTCAAATCCTGCTGAGGCTTCCACACTCGGAAGGGAGGCCCAGGAAGCACGCGCTGCTCACCGCATTGCCGGTGACCATCGAAATCGACGAATCGCAACTGAAGCGCAAAGGCGCCAGCGGCGAGGAACTGAGAGCGGGCGAGCTGGATGAACTGATCCGGCAGGGCCTGCGGGCGCAACTCAACACCGAGAGCTTCCTCACCGGGCTGCTCTACATCGATCTCGATCTCCATCCCAACACCCCGGTGAACCTGGTGCTCGAGCCTGGGACGGGCGAATATCCCGAAATCCCCACGATCCCGACCAACCTTGCCAACGCACTGGCCACGCTCGAAAAGACAGACTTCGCCGCCCTGGCCCAGTCGCTGACAGATGCGGCGACTTCGGCGAGAGAGCTGATGGGTTCGCCGGCGCTCAAAGCGACCCTCGGCTCGCTCCAGCAAACCAGCGCCAACCTGAACACGACCGTCATTGCGATCCGCAAGGCCGTCGATTCCCTGAACGCCAAGACCGATCCGGTCCTGGTGAGCCTCAAGCAGACCTCCGAGCGGACCGGGCTTGCGATGGAGCAGGCGCGGTCAACGATGGCGGAGCTGCAGATGACCTTCGCGCCCGGTTCTCCGCTTGGCTACCGGCTCGAGGTTGCGCTCGAGGATCTCGCAGGAGCCTCGAACGCGATGCGAGAGCTTGCCGACTCCCTGGAGCGCAATCCCAGCAGCCTGGTGCGCGGGAAATCCGTGTCGGACAACAAGCGATGAGCATTCGAGGCCGAGCGATCGCGCGCGCGTGGCCCGCGCTCTTCATGCTTGCGATCGCGGGATGTACCCTGCTGCCGCCGCAGCCGGATCGTTCCCGCTTCTTCATCCTCACCGCCGCCTCTGACGGCGCCCAACCGATCGCCCCTAATGTTGCGGACCCCGATATCACGGTCGGGGTGGGTCCCGTCGGGCTTCCCGGATACCTGAAGCGGCCCGAGCTGGTGACGCGCGTCGGATCCGATCAGCTCCAACTGTCGGATGACGAGCGATGGGCCGAGCCGCTGGACTCCAGCTTTCGGCGGGTCCTCGGCCAGGACCTTTCGCAGATGCTCGGCACGCAGCGCATCGTGATGTTTCCGTGGTACGGCAGGACCAGGATTGACTACCAGGTCGAAGTGCAGGTCCATCGCTTCGAGGCCGGCGCCGATGGTCAGTCGCAACTGACGGCGAGATGGATCGTCAGAGACGGCAAGAGCGGCGCAGAGCTGGCCGCTGAGGAAACCACGACCAACGCAGCCGTGACCGGCGGCGACGCCGGCGTGCCCGCCGCCCTCAGCCGCGACCTGAGCGCATTCAGTCGTCAAATCGCGGAGCGCATCGCCGAGCTCAGCCAGGCGCGCGCAAAGAAGATCCGGTCCGAAGGCCGCTCAGGCGGCGACTGAGAGCCGCGGCCCCTTAGCAGGGTGCGGAAAAACGATCTCGTAACGGATGCGATGGGGTCAAGAAATTCAGCGCCTACGGGGCGCACCGCGGGCGCGCTCAGGATCAGGAAAACGCGCGAGGCCGACCTGCCCGCGCTCGGCGGCCTCTATGCCGAGCTGGATCTTGCCGGCTTTGGCGGCCACGCCTGCGGGTTGCGCGAATTGCGCACAGCTTTCAGGTCGATCGCGCGCAACCGCGACCATCATCTGCTGGTCGCCGAGCTTGACGGTGAGATCGTGGGCACGCTTCACGTGTTGATCTTCCGCCACCTTGGGCATGGGGTCCGTCCGGCGGCCATCGTCGAGAACGTGGTGGTGCAAGGCGCGCAGCGCTCGCGCGGGATCGGCGAGCGGATGCTAGAGGCGGCGCGCGCGATTGCGAAGCGGGAGCGATGCTACAAGATAGCGCTCACCAGCAACGTTCAGCGCCACCGCGCGCATCGTTTCTACGAGCGCCTGGGATGGCAGCGCACGCACTTCGGCTATTCGGTTTACCTGGATTGAAGGTCAGCCGGTGCCTGCTCTCTTTTATGGCGCTCTTTTGCTCGCCCTGGCGGAGCGGCCTGGGGCCGGTCCGCTCCGGTGAAACTGAACACTACCTAACTAAGTCCCGGCGCGCCGGCGGCTATCCCGCCGAGCGGCCGACTACCGAGACGAAGACCACGCATCGCCCCGGAGCGCCGCCGAGGTTGTGCGTGAGCCCGAGCTTGGGATCTTTCAGTTGGCGCGGCCCGGCTTCTCCGCGGAACTGCAGCCACATCTCGTACATCATGCGCAACCCCGAAGCGCCGATCGGATGGCCGAAGGACTTGAGCCCTCCATCGGGATTCACGGGCAGCTTTCCCTCGAGATCGAAGAACCCGTCGAGTACGTCCTGCCATGCCGTTCCGCGCGGACTGAAGCCGAGATCTTCGTAGAGCACCAGTTCGGTCGGGGTGAAGCAGTCGTGCACTTCGGCCAGGCTTAGCTGTTCGCGGGGCCTGGTAATCCCGGCCTGTGCGTAAGCGTCGCGCGCGCAGGCCACCACTTCCGGAAAGGTGGTGAAGTCATAGTCCGGCCTAAGCGTGCCTTCGGCAGGCCCGGCGACGAAGGACAGCGCCTTGATGTAGATCGGGTCCTTGCAGTACTTGTGCGCGTCTTCGGCCCGCACCACGATTGCCGCGGCCGAGCCGTCGGAGACGCCGGCGCAGTCCATGATGCCGAGCGGGTCGGCGATCTTGGGCGAATTCCTGATCGACTCGATCGGCACCTCCTTCTGGAACTGCGCCTTGGGATTCTTCGCGCCGTTGCGATGGTTCTTCCAGGCGATGCGGGAAAGAACTTCCTTGCCCTTGTCGGGATCCAGCCCGTACTTCTTGAAATAGGCCGGCGCAAGCAGCGAGAACATGGCCGGCGCGGTCATGTTGCCCAACGTGCCGTCGTTGGGAATGTCGGAAATCACCAGTCCCGAGTATCCGGAGTCCTTGAGTTTCTCGACCCCGATCGCCATCACGAGGTCGTACGCGCCGCAGGCCACCGCGTAACACGCCTGGCGCAGCGCCTCGGAGCCGGTGGCGCACATGTTCTCGACGCGCGTGACCGGCTTGTAGTCGAGCTTGAGCGGCGCCGACAGGGTAAGACCGGATACGCCCGAACCCATCGTGCCCAGCCAATACGCTTCGACGTCTTTGGGGGCGACGCCCGCCGACTCGTAGGCCTCGTAGGCGGCGTCGATCAAGAGGTCGTCGGCGCTCTTGTCCCAGTGCTCGCCAAACCGGGTGCATCCCATGCCGATGATTGCAACGCGATCCTTGATGCCTCTGCTGGCCATCGACTGCTCCTCCCCTGGGCTAACGTCTGGGGCGCGCTTTCCAGAAATAGTTGTGGACGCCGCCGGCAGTAAACAGACGGCGGAAGGTCATTTCGACTTGGTCTCCGATCGCGACCTGCTCCGGCTCGCAATCGGTCATTTCGCACAGGAACCGCCCGCCGCCGTCGAAGTCAATCACAACGTTGACGGTGGGCGGGTTGAGCGAATAAGCGAGACGGTCGAGCGCGAAGGTGGCGATCCGTGCCGAGCGGTCGGCGAACTGGTAGGGCTCCATCCGGTCGCGCGCCTTACAAATGACGCATACGCGCTGCGGCGGAAGCTGCGGCGTACCGCAGGCCGTGCAGCGCGAGCCCACCAGACCGTACTTCCATCGCTCCGAGCGCAGCATCGGCGGCGCTGCCGGACGCACCGGGTCAGGGCGGCGCGGCGGCTCGGTCGGCAGGATCTCCCGCCATTTGAGATAATTTCCGTACGAGACATCGCCCTTTGATTCGATTAGCTGTCCAACCGATCGCCCCGGCCTGTAGCTTGCCACCGCCGGAGTCGCGCGCAGCAGCATCGCATCGGCACCGTCCGCTACCATCGCCACCAGGACCCGGTCGCCGGGCTTCAGCGCCGGCAGAACGCTCGCGAGCATCAAGCCGGCGTGCGCGGCGCCGGTCTGCCCGATCGTCGCCGCGAACGAATCGGCAAACTTCAAGGGGTCAAGCCGCAGTCCGCGCGCGACTTCGTCGACCGCGCGCGGATTGGGTGCATCGAGAATCACCTTGGCCAGGTCCGAGGGCGCCAGCTTGGCCTTGGCCAGCACGTTCTGGATCACTTTTATCAGCAGCGGCGAGTAGACCTGCGTGAGCGCGAAGCGCTCTTCCCACACGTGGGCGAAGTGCTCGCCCGGCACGCGCCAGGTGTCGAGAAACTCGCGCGTCAGTGAGGCGGATGCCTCGATCTCCGCGATAACGTTGTCGCGGCCGAGCACGAACGCTGCGGCGCTGTCGCCATTGCTCTGCTCGGCCTTGCCCTCGGGCGCAGCCAGCCGACAGTCCGCCATCGCCACCGCGGCGCGAGAAGCGCCGCCTTCGACCGCATCCGCCGCCTGCAGAAGCCCGCACAGTCCGGCCCGGACGGAACCGGCTAGATCCACGGCCCGGATCTCCATGGGGAGTTGCAGGGCCGCCGCGACGATCGCAGCGTTGAGCTTTTCGGCGTATGGCGGCGTGGTGGTCGCGAAGAATAACGCCTGCACGCCGCGCCCTCCCGCGCCGCGCAGCGCGTCGCGCAGCGCCTCGACCGCGATCGAGATGCTGTCCTCGTCGAAGCTCGCAACCGCGCGCTCGCCCTTGCCCGCGGCGATGCCGAGCACTTGCCCAATCGCGGCGCGCTTGAGCCGCCGATACGGGACGTACGAGCCGTAGGAAACGATTCCTGCCATAAGGCGAGTTAAGCCCGACGCGGTTGCGCCGTCAACCCACGGCCGGCCCCCAAATCTTGACGATCTGTAACGCCTTGGCGAGGAGCTATCTGGAAACCTGCCTGCAGTGAAGTGACGGTCGGTTGTGAGAGCGCTTCGGATCCAGCGCTCTCTCATCACGACGAAGCTCGTGCAGTCAGCGAACGGCGAGTCCTTGTCGCGCCAGTGAAAGAACCAATGCCGCGCCTCTGACAGATGGTGGAGGCGGGGGGAATTGAACCCCCGTCCGAAGACCGTCTGGAAATGGCCACTACACGCTTAGCCCGCGATTTGGAGCTCGCCCTCCGGACGCCCGCGGGCGGGCTGCCGGAAAGCCAGCCGGTTTATGTTTCGGAAGACCACCCTAACCGGTGAAAGGCGGTCCCCTAGCCCATAAAATGACGCCCCGGCCCGCTGCCATGGGCGGACAGCGGCGGGACGCCAGCGGCGGTTAGGCCGCTAGAGCGTAACCGTTATTGTCTGCGGGTAAATTTCGCAGTCTGTCTTTTTTACGGGCCGACAGAACCCCGGCGTGCGACCATAACCTTATTGTCCCCGTCGAACCCATTTCGCCCCCATACCCGGGAAGCATCACCAACACAGGAAACACCAGAAGGCCGGTCGAACGGTTACGCACAATCAATTTAAGTCGCCGCCACGTACACCGCAACCCCGCCGTGCGGGCCTTATATGGGCTGCCGGGTGCCGGTAGACTCGGCACGATGGCTCGCGACGGCGCACGCGACGGGATCGATCTGGTCGTCGAGAACCGCAAGGCGCGTCACGACTTCTTTATCGAGGACACCGTGGAGGCAGGCCTCGCGCTGACCGGCACCGAGGTCAAGTCGCTGCGCTCCCATCGTGTACACCTGCGCGACAGCTACGCGCGAATCAAGAGCGGCGAGGCCTTCCTGGTCGGCGTCCACATCTCTCCCTACGCGCCGGCCGGCGCATTCGGCCATCACGAGACACGCCCGCGCAAACTACTGCTGCATCGGCGCGAGATCGATCGCCTCTGGGGCCGGGTACGCGATCGCGGGTACTCGATAGTCCCGCTGAAGATCTATTTCAAGCGCGGATTGGCCAAGGTCGAGCTGGCGCTGGCCAAGGGCAAGCACGCCTACGATAAGCGGGCGGCGATTGCCCGCAAGGAGTCGCGCCGCGAGATCGAGCGCATGATGAAGGGCCGCAACCGCTAGGGCAGTCAAGCCTGGCTCGCTCCGCTCTGAGACGCCGTACCCGCTTCGCCCGCCAGCGCGCTCAGCCTTGATATCCTGCGCGTGAGCGGCGGATGCGTCGAGAGCAGGTTGGCGAAGAAGCCTTCGTCGTCCTCGCGCGCGCCTTCGAGCGGATTGACGATGAACAGATGGGCGATGCCGCGCGAGGCGCTGCGCAACGGCGATTCGGTCCTGGCGATATGCTCGAGCGCTCGAAGCAGCGCGCGCGGGTTGCGCGTGAACTCGACCGAAGCCGCGTCGGCCAGGTACTCGCGTTGACGCGACACCGCCATCGCCAGCAGTTGCGAGAAGATCGGCGCCAGCGCCGCGAGGATGAAAACCGCGATTGCGATCAGCATCCCGGCCTCGCCCGAGTCGCGGTCGCCGCTGCCGCGCCGGCGCGAGCCGCCGAATCCGCCGAACCACATCCATCGGTACAGGAAATCCGCCAGCATCGCGATTCCGCCCACCATCACCGCGATCATCATCATGGTGCGGATATCGTAGTCGCGCACGTGTGCCATCTCGTGCCCCAGCACGCCCTGCATCTCCTCGCGATCCATCTCCTCGACCAGCCCCGCCGTCACGCATACCACCGAGTGTCCGGGATCGCGGCCGGTCGCGAACGCGTTGGGCGCCGGGTCGTCGATGATGTAAGCCTTCGGCACCGGCATGTTGGCCGCCAGAGCCATCTCGCGCACCACGTCGAGGACCATCTGATGCTTGGGAGTGTCGGGGGTCAGCTCGCGCGCGTGGACCGAAAGCAGCACCAGCGAGGCGCCGCCGTAGTACGAAACCACCGACTGGATCGAGCCGATTATCAGGGCAGCCAAGGTCAATCCTGGAAAGCCGACGAGCCGGCCCTGGATCACCTGCAGGTCGCCGACAACGAAATCGAGTCCGTAGCCGAGCGTGGCGAACAGAGCGATGAACACCACGACCAGCAGCGCGGTCTGGCGACGGTTCCCGCGCTCGAGCGCCCAGAAGTCGGTGCGTGCCGGTGTTGTCATCGGACCTTGCACGGCCGCGCACCGCGCCGCCCGCCTGCTAGGCCTTGGGCGCGCCGAGCGACAAATCGACCTTGGGCAGCGCCTCGTCGCCCGGGGCGGCCTTGAAGTAGTCGGCGCCCTTGAAGCCGAAGTTGTTGGCGATGAGATTGGTCGGGAAGGTCTCGATCCGCGTGTTGAGCCGCATCGCGCAGTCGTTGTAGGCCTGTCGCGTAAACGCGATCTGGTTCTCGGTCGTGGTCAGCTCTTCCTGCAACTTGAGCACATTCTCGTCGGCCTTGAGTTGCGGATAGTTCTCCATCACCGCGAGCAGCCGACCGAGCCCGGCACTGAGCTGGTTCTCAGCCGCGATCCGCGAGGCCTGGTCCGGGGCGCTGATCGCCTTGCCGCGCGCCTCGACGACCTGGGTGAGTGTGTCGCGCTCGAACTGCATGTAGCCCTTGACCGCCTCGACCAAGTTGGGAATCAGGTCGTGGCGGCGCTTGAGCTGCACGTCGATCTGCGCCCACGAGGCGTCAACCTGTTTACGCAGTGTGACGAGAGAGTTGTAGAGGTAGCCGATGATCAGGGCTACCGCGATCAGCCCCACCAGTAGATTCATCGAATTTTTCGCCTCGTCTTGGTTTGCAGCGGCTTCCCCACACCCGGGCAGGAGCGACGATTCTGCCGGCGGGCCCGATGCGCCAAGTTCTCTCGGCTGCGGAGCATTGGTTCAGCTCTGATACTCGACCTTCACCTTGACCGGCTTCGCCTCGGGGCGCTTGGCGACCGTCACTTCGAGCACGCCGTCGCGGTAGGCGGCCTGAATCGCATCCGGGCTCGCGTCTTCGGGCATCCGGAAGCCGCGGCGGACCTTCCCGTAGCGGCGCTCCGCGCGATGAATCTCGGCGTCCTTGGGCCACTCCGGCTGCTTGCGCTCGGCCTCGACCACCAGCGTATCGGCCTCGACGCGAACGTCTATCGAGTCACTCTTGAGGCCCGGCATCTCGAAGCAGAAGTGATAACCGTCATGATCTTCGACCACATCCGTCGGCGGCATTACCGGTTTTTCCTCGGCTTCCTTGAACAAGCCACGCACCGCATCCCGCCAAAGTCCATTGCCGTTTTCCAGCCACAGTTCCATCTTTTAAGACCTCCTGCCGTGTCGCCGGCGCTCGATTGATGCGCCTGCACGTCAGTCTGAATTTCAAGTCGAACTTAAGTACGAACCGCGTGCCGTCAAGGGCCGGAGGAAAGATCGGCGCCACCAAGACCCGCTATTTCGGCAACTGCGCCGGTTTTTCGACGCGCGCGACCTCGTCGGCGAAGCGCCGGGCCATCCTGGAGTCGCCGAGACTCTCGGCCAGCGCCTTGCCCTGCTTAAGAACTTCGAGCGCGCGCGCTATGTTGCGCTTGGCGAGAAATGCGCCGGCCTTGCGGAAGAGCCGGGCGTAACGCTCGCCCCTTTCGGCAGGAGTCATGAAATCACCGCGCGACGGATTGACGCTGGATTCGATCCTAGGTGGAAGACTGCGCCTGTACCAGCCCGCGGACGGCTACCGCTTCTCGGTCGAGGCAATTCTGCTCGGTCGCTTCGTGCGGGCCCGCCAGAGCGATCGCGTGCTCGAGCTTGGCGCGGGATGCGGCGTGGTGTCGATAATGGCGGCGGCGCTCGCCCGGCCTCGCCAGGTGGTGGCGCTCGACGTGCAACCCGCCTTCGCGGCGCTCATCGCGCACAACGCCGAGTTGAACAATCTGCACAACGTGTCGGCGGTGTGCGCCGACTTGCGCCGGCGCGATATCGGCGCAATCCGGCCCGCGAGCTTCGACGTGGTGATCGCAAATCCGCCCTATCGCGCGATCCGCACCGGCCGCGAAAGCCCGAACCCGAGCCGCCGCGTGGCACGCGGCGCGGGCGGCGCCTCACTCGCGGAGTTCCTGGATGCCGCCGCGCGCGCAGCGCGATACCGCGCGGCCGTCGCGATCGTCTTCACCGCATCGCGCACCGCCGAGCTTATCGCGGAGCTCCGCGCCCGCCGGCTTGAGCCCAAGCGGATCCGCTTCGTACATCCGCGAGTCGAGCTGCCCGCCTCCGTCGTCCTGATCGAGGCGCGCAAGGGCGGCGGAGTCGAGGCGCAAGTGGAGCCGCCGCTGGTGCTGTACGACAAGCCGGGCGTCTACAGCCCAGAGGCTCGCGAGCTGCTGAGCGATACGCCCCAGCAGGGGTAGCTGCCGGCTTGGCAGGGCGGGCAGCGCCCAAAAGTCGGGGATACCGCGCCGACGGCAACGCCCTTGCTCCGAAGTGGCGGGGCGCGCCGTAGGGGCCAGCCCTAATCGGGGCTGGGGCGGCTTGTCAGCGCAGGGGAACCGCGCCTTGAACGGCAAACGGCGTCAGGCGGGCCAAGAAATGCGTTAGGCGCTGGTCTCTCGTTTGAGCGAAGCAGCTTCGCCCCCCGCGGTCGCGACCGTAGGCCGCTCTTGAGCCTCGCAGGCGCGCCAAGCCCGTAGAGGCTCCTTTTGCTGTGCCTTATCGAAGGCTTACTGACGCGTGTAGGTTATCTGGGCCTGGATATTGTTATAATCGCTGCCGTTGTCAGAGAAACTCGCGAAGGTGAGAAGATTCCCGTTCTGGGTCACTCCAATTATCCCGTTGGAGTCCCAATCCAGATCACCACCACCGGCGGGGGAGCCGATGAGGCCGTAGCTCCAGACGGTTGACGTGATGTTGGCAGCCTTCAGCCGTGCGTAGATCGGAGAGCTCGCAAGAGAGTTGACGACGTACCAGGTTCCCGAACCCGGGAATGCGTTAGTATCCGATCCAGCCTGCGTGATGGTCCATTGGGCGATCCCGCCGCCGGCGTTCGCCGGGCCGGTCACGGTCAATTCATATTTTCCCGAGTCGTAAGCGGAGGGACCCGCGTACTTGCCCGGCTTAAAGTCGTCAACATATGGCAACACGGGCGAATTGGTGACCTTGGGGAAACCCGAAGCCAGCGAGGGATTGCCGTTCGCATCCACGCTGAACGTTATGGTGAAATCCTTGAAGAGCGTGTCTCCCTTGCTGTCAAGCACCGGAACCTGCGTAGCCGTGATCGTCTTGCCGGAACCCGTCAGACTGGAATATTGGAACGAAGCATTCGGCGTGGTGGTCACCGAGGGCGATTGCTCCAAATCAAGATCGGTTTGCGCACCGGCGGAGCCAACCCACGCGACGGTCGCCAAACCGATTATAAATGCCACCAGCCCTACAGCGCGGCTCGATAAACGCAGCGTCCCACGAAACTCGCTCATGTTGCGATGCCTCCTTCGAGAGTTTTCAACCTGAATTTTCCTTTTGCACTTGATGACAGCCAGTTGGACAAAGGCCGCCCTGTTTCTCTCGGCGACCTGCGAAAAGCGCAAGCAAACTTATGCTGCGACTGAACTGGCGTGAAATGTTCGTGTCCAGTCCCGCCTGCCCAGTCTCGCGAAGGGTTCGGCTGACTCCGGGCGGATGCGGACGGACTCAACCTCCTTGCGCGGCTGTCGCTTAATCCGCCAGCTAACTATGAGTTTACTTTAGGTGCGTTGTCAAGGATATTTGTTTGGAATTTTCGTATTTGACTCTCCGATTCCAACTCGCCGTATAGGCCACATGGCCTCGCTCTGCAAGGTTTTAGCCGGGTTTGGTCCAAGGCGTTGCAGCGGCGCCGGGAGGGCCGGTTTCGCATCTGGCCGGCGCGCAACGCCCGGAGATGCCCTTTTTCCGAACGGTTCCGCAGACACTATTCCCTTCGCCCCAGCGTCGTCATCGAAATTCGCTTTCCTTCTGCGCTCGCCTTATCCGGCCGGCGATGGCAGCGCCGTGATCTTCCGCAGCATGCCGGCAAACAGCCGCCGCGTCGGGTGCCCCTTGGCCAGCAGCAACCAGTAGTAGCGCGCATGTTTGATGAGCCGTCCTGTTGAAACTGCTTCTTCAACAGCCTGTTAGTTCTCGCGCAGGAATTCGATCGCGAGGCGCGCGACCTCGTCGGGCTTCTCCATCGGGAGAAAATGACCCGCGTCGGGGAAGTCGATAACGCGCCGCTTGCCAGGCGCCGCGGCAACCTTGGCCGAGAGCCCGCGCCGGGCGAGTCCCCGCGCGCTCCGAACATGATCAGCAGCGGCACCTCGCATCTCAGGATCCGCTGTAGTCCGTCGAAGTCGGTCGAGGTCTCGTAATAGCGCGCTTCGATTTCCGGCGGGCACTTCAGCTCGCGCTTGCCGTCGGGCATCGCTCGCGTCGCGTACTCGCAGTACTCGCGCAGAATGTCCTTGCGCCAGGTCGAGTAAGGCGGCTTGTTGTCGAAGTTACCGAACATCGCATCAACGCTCTCGAAGACGCGCCTGCGCTTGCGTGTCCGATCGATAAACGGATTGCGCCACACCATCTCCGGCGCTTCGGGTGCCTCGAAAATCACCGGCTCGACCAGCACTGCGCTCCGAATCAGGTCGGGCCGCGCGCTGGCGAGCGCGCCGATCGCGGTCGCGCCGGCGGAATGGCCGAAGCCCCGCACCCCGGTGAGGCCCGTGGCGGTGATGAATCCCGCAAGGTCCTCCATCGTCGTCGCCCAGTTGTATTCGCCGGTCGGGGAACGTCCGCTGTCGCCGTGGCCGCGCTGGTCATAGCTGAAGACGTGGCCGATCGCCGTGAGCGCCGTTGCGATCGGCCGGTAGATGCGGCCGATGAATCCGGTCGCGTGCAGGACCACGATCGGATCGCCGTCGCCGCCCCAGTCGAGATAGTGAAGCCGTACGCCGTTGACTTCCAGATCGCCGCCGCGGGCCTCGTGGGTTTCCATGCTTGCCGAAAATAATAGGGAAGCAGCCGGGGCGAGGGAACCGCCGCGAGCCTTGGGCGGATTGCAAGCCGAGCGCGCGTTGCGCCGCGCCGGCCTTTGCTATTAGCTCATTCCTACATGGGCCGCCTGTGCGCCACCGGCAAGTACCTGTTCGACGGCGACCGCAAGTTCTACGTGCGCGGCGTCTCTTACGGTACCTTTGCCCCCAATTCGCGCGGCGAGCCGTTCCCGGAGCCGGAGCGCGTCAGCGCCGACTTCGCCATGATGCGCGCGTTGGGCGCCAACGTGGTCCGGGTCTACGAGCCGCCGCCGCCCTGGATGATGGAGCAGGCGGCGAAGTCCGAGTTGCGCGTGATGCTCGGGATTCCGTGGCCTTCGCACCTCGCCTTCCTCGATTCGCGCGGCATGGTCCGCGACATCCGCAACACCATCCGTAAGGCCGCCTCGGACATGCGCGGCTTCGGCGATACGGTCTTTGCTTACACGCTTGGCAATGAGATCCGCTCCGATATCGTTCGATGGCATGGCGCCAGGGCGATCGGCCGCTTCTTGCGCGAGCTCTGCGACCTGGGCAAGCAGATCGATCCCGATGCGCTGTTCACCTATGCCAACTATCCCTCGACCGAATATCTCGAGCTTGGGTTTCTCGACTTCATCTCGTTCAACGTCTACCTGCATCGCGAGGCGGATTTCCGCCGCTATCTAACCCACCTGATGGCCACTATCGGGGACCGCCCCCTGCTGCTGAGCGAAACCGGGATGGATACGATTCGCGACGGCGAGCAGCATCAGGCCGAGCTGCTGGGATGGCAATCGCGGGCGGCCTTCGAGCTGGGACTGAGCGGCCTGGTGGTGTTTGCTTTCACCGATGAATGGTTCCGCGGTGGAAATCAGATCACCGATTGGGCCTTCGGCATGGTCACGCGCGATCGCAAGCCCAAGCCGGCCTTCGAGGTGGTCGGCGAGGTCTTTCGGGGCGAGCTGCCTCCAAGGCTGAAGACGGCTCCCAGAGCTTCCGTGGTGGTAGCGGCATACAATGCGGAATCGACACTGGGCGCCTGCCTCTCGTCTCTGAGCCGCCTCGACTATCCGGATTACGAGACCATCGTGGTGGACGACGGCTCGACCGACTCGACGGGCAAGCTCGCGCAGGTCGAGGGCGTGCGCCTGCTCCGCACCGAGCATCGCGGGCTCGCCGCCGCGCGCAACGCCGGAGCCGAGGCCGCGACCGGAGAGATCATCGCCTTTATCGATGCCGACGCGCGCGCCGACCGCGACTGGCTGTACCATCTCGCCGAGGCCATCACCCGCCGCGCGGCGGCGGCGGTTGGCGGTCCCAACTTCCCGCCGCCCGCGCGCTCGCCGCTTGCCGCCGCGATCGCGGCGGCGCCGGGCGAGCCACGCGAGGTGCCGGCGGGCGACGACACGCTCGCGCAACTGTGCGGATGCAACATGGCGGTTGGGAAGTCTGCGCTGCGGGCGGCAGGCGGCTTCGACGCGATGTTCACCACCGCCGGCGACGACGTCGATCTCTCGTGGCGCCTTCGCGAATGCGGGGAGACGCTGGCGATGGCTGCGGGAGCGGTCGTGATCCACGAGCGCCGGCCCACGATCGGAGCCTATCTTGCCCAGCAGCGCGGCTACGGCACCGGCGAGGGACTGCTGTGGCGCAAGTATCCGCATCGCAGCGGTGCGAGCGACGCGATGTACGGCACGCCGTCGTGGCTCTCGTCCCTGTTCGGCGGCGGCGCAAGAATCTATTACGGCGCATTCGGGCGCGGACTGTTTCAGAGTATCTACCCCGGCGGCGGTCCGCCGCTGGCTCTGCAGATTCCGCTTTCGTTTGCGTGGATTATCTGCGCTTTGGTCCTTGCAGCCGCGGGAGCGTCGAGCGTCCCGCTTGGTGTGCTCGGATGTGCCGGTCTGATCATCTCTCTGGCCGGCGCGACGGCAGGCGCAATGATGGCGCCGATCGATTCCGGCGAGGGCGGGCCAACGGCTCGCGCGATTCTCGCCGCGCTATTCTTGCTCGGCCCGCTGGTCCGCAGTTGTTCACGCGAGTGGGTGAAACTTCGAATCAGGCCGGTTGGCTTCACTCCTCAGCCGAGAGTCTTTGGCATGAGCGGGACGGTCAGCGTCGCGTTGAACCGCGCCGGCTCTGTCGATTCCATTGCGCGCAAAGAGCTGCTTGGTGGGCTGCGGGCAGTGCTGCTCCGCACGGGCTTGGCGATTGCTCTGAGCGATGGGTCTCAGCCCTACGACTTGCAGATCATCGTGCCGCCCGTGATCCGAATCCCTCTCAATGCGCTGGACAAAGGCGGCGGCCACGTCGTTCTCAAGTGGCGGCTTGGCCTTGCCTGGCCGCGGGTGATCGCGTTCTCCGTCGCACTTGAGATCCTGCTTCTGATCGCCGGAGTGTGGTGGATCAGGGCTCTGTACTACCTCGCTTATTGCCTCGCTGCGCAAGCGGGCGCTGTGGTAGCCAGCGCCATGACGGTGCCGCAAGTGCTCGAAGCGGCGGCCCGCGAGGTGTCAGCGGGCGATGCGGGACAGGCGGCGTGATGGGCACGCTGCGGGTGTATCTCATCGCGATCCGGCGGATGCGTCCCTACAGGACGGCGCTCACTGTCGCGATCGCGGAGACCCTGGCGATGGCGGCGATGGAGGTGCTGAAGCCGTGGCCGATCAAGATCGTGATCGACAACGTGCTGCGCGGCGTGCCGCTCAGGGTTTCCTGGATACCGCCGATGGAGGCGGGCGCGCTGCTCGCGGCCGCCTGTCTGGGCCTGGTCTCGCTCTACATCGCGGTCGCGGTGCTGCAGGTGACCAACAACTACGTCACCATCTCGATCGGGCAGCGGATGGTCAACGACCTGCGCGCGCGGGTGTTCGAGCATCTCCAGCGCCTGTCGCTCTCATTCCATCGCCGCCGCGAAATCGGCGACCTGATGGTGCGAATCACGTACGACACGCTCTCCATCCAGACCATCGCGATGAACGGCATCTTCCCGGTGATCTCGTCCGCGTTCCTGCTGTTCGGGATGTTCGCCGTGATGGTGCGGATCGACGCGCTGCTGACGGTGGTGGCGCTGGCGGTCGTGCCGATGCTGTTCGTCCTGATAACGCTGCTTAGCGGCCGTATCGACCGCCTCGCGACCGGCGCCCGCGTCAAGGAGAGCCGCCTCTACAACGTCGCCCATCGAGCGCTCTCCGCGATCCACGTGGTGCAGGCGTTCACCGGCGAGAGCGAGTTCTATCGCGAGTTCGTCGAGTCGAGCAGCGAAAGCCTGGGGGCGAACCTGAAGCTCTACACCCTCCAGACCGCCTACGCCGGAGGCGTCAGCGTGATGGTCGCGGTGGGCACCGCGGCGGCGACCTATATCGGCGCTCTCCACGTTCTTTCCGGCCGGCTCACTATCGGGGAGCTGATCGTGTTCGTCACCTATCTCGCCTCGCTCTATGCGCCGATCAACCAGATGTTCCAGACTTACGGCCTGGTGCAGGGTGCGAAGGCGGGGCTGGTGCGATGCCTGGAGTTGCTCGAAGTCGAGCCCGAAATCAGGGATCGGCCGGGCGCCCAGGCGCTGGGGCGCGTGCGCGGCGAGATCGAGTTCCAAGACGTTTTCTTCGGCTACGATCCGGCGCGGCCGGTGCTCGCGGGAATCAGCTTCAGGGCCAGTCCGGGCGAGACGATCGCGATCGTAGGGCTGAGCGGCGCGGGCAAGAGCACGCTGGCGAGCCTGGTGGCGCGCTTCTACGAGCCGCAGCGCGGTGCCATCCGCATCGACGGCCACGAGATCCGCGAGGTCACGCTCAAGTCGCTGCGCGGAAATATCGCGATGGTCCTGCAGCCGCCGCTGGTGATCGCCGATTCGGTAATCGCCAATATCGGGCTCGGCCGCCCCGACGCCGGCCGCAAGCAAATCGAGCGTGCCGCCGAGATGGCGCGGCTTTCCCCGGTGCTCGCCAAACTGCCGGCCGGACTCGACGAGATGGTCGGGCCCGGCGGTCACAGTCTTTCAGAGGGCGAGGCCCAGCGAGTGACGGTCGCCCGCGCCCTGCTCAAGGACGCGCCGATTCTGATCATGGACGAGCCCACCAGCGCGCTCGACGTTGAGACCGAGTCGATGGTACTGGCGGCGGTGCGGGAGGCGATGCGGGGTCGGACCACGCTGGTGATCGCACACCGTCTCTCCACGATCCAGAACGCCGATCGAATCCTGGTGATTCGCGACGGCGCGATCGCGGAGCAGGGAAACTTCGGCGAACTGCTTTCGCGCGGCGGCTTCTTCAGCTACCTCTACAACCTCCAGGCTTGGAACAAGGAGGCGGCCGCCGGCGGCGCTTGACCCGCGCTTCGCACCGGAGGCGAAACCATGCTGACGATCGGAATCACGGGCGGAATCGGCTCCGGCAAGAGCGTTCTTACCCGGATGCTCGCCGAGATGGGTGCGGTCACGGTTGACGCCGACAAGGTGGCGCATTCGGTTTACGCGCCGGGCGGTCCGGCCTACGACGAGGTGATCGCGGCCTTCGGCAAAGGGATCCTTGCCCCCGACCGGACGATCGATCGCAAGAAGCTGGGCCCGATCGTCTTCGCCGACCCCGCGGCGCTCAAGCGACACACCGATATCGTATGGCCGCGCACGTTCGAGCGGATGCGCGCTATCGTCGCCGAGCTTCGCGCCGGCGGCGAGCGCCGGCCGATCGTGATCGAGGCCGCGGTGCTGGTCGAGGCCGACTGGCAGCCGCTGTTCGACGAGATCTGGCTGGTGGTCGCGCCGCGCGAGGATGTCGTCGCGCGGGTCGAGCGCGATCGCGGGCAGAAGCCGGCCGAGACCGAGGCGCGAATCAAGGCCCAGCTCTCCGACGACGAGCGGCGCAAGTGGGCTAGTATCGTGATCGAGAACGCCGGGACGATCGAGGAATTGCGCGCCCGAGTCGCAAAGCTGTGGGCCGTAGCGCTCCAGCGCAACGCCGCGGCGCCTAAAACCTGATCGCGGCAAGGGTCGCCAGCGCGGCCAGTTCCGTGAGCGCGCCGGCAGCCGCGAGCGCGAAGCCGTCCACGCCCCCTAGCCGGCGGCTGAAGAGCAGTCGCAAGACGAGAATGGTGATTGCGACCGCGGCGATCGCGGCAATTGCGATCACCTCGTACAGGCCCATCGCGAGCCCAAGTGCGATCACGCTCGCCAGTGCAAAGTCGCGGAACTTTATCCCGCCCTCGTAAGGTACGCCGAGCCCGAATCGTCCCAGCGGCTTGAGCCCGATCGCGGTCGGCACGATCGCCCATCGCGAGAGCATCACGGCGAGCACGATCGCGCGCGCGCGGGCCGGAGGATGCGCGATCGCGCCGAGCAGGTAGATCTCCAGCGCAACGAAGGCGAGCGCCGCAAGCGCCCCTGCGGGTCCGACCTCGGTCAGACCCGTCCATGAGGGACGCCGGCCGCCTCTAAGCTCGCCGACCATGTGCGCGACGCCGGCGGGATAGAGACCTTTCGTTGCGAGGATCGCGATCGCGACTACCATCGCCGAGCGCGAAAGCGGGCCAAGCGTTGCGCCGAGCGCGCGATCGACCAGCGCGAGTATCACGCCGAAGACGAGTCCCACGATCGGAAGGAACACCATCGCGCAGGCGCGCTGGACGGCCTCGCCGGTCGATCTCTGATCAAGCGCCGGCCACGAGGTCAGGGTCGCGGCTGCAAGCATCAGTTCGAAGACGATCTCGCGGACGACTCCCAGCTCGCTGCGGGTTCCGTCTTCGCTAAGGCTCACTTGACTGGCACCGTTCCAACTTGTTGTGCCTAAGATCGCCTGGAAATGGTATCCCGCAGTCTTTTCAGAGTAGAAAGGCGGCAAGACCCTGATGAAAATCCTGGTGATGGGCGCCGGGGCGGTGGGCGGATATTTCGGCGCCCGCCTGCGTGAGGCGGGTGAAGAGGTGGTGTTCTGCGCGCGTGGCGACAATCTGCGCGCGCTTAGAGCGCGCGGGCTTAAGGTCAAGAGCTTTCGCGGCGACATCAGACTGAAGTCGGTCGAGGCCACCGACAACCCGCGCGAATTTGCTCCCTACGACCTGATCCTGTTCTGCGTGAAGGCCTATGACACCGAGGAGGCTGCGCGGCAGATTGACGGATGCCTCGCGCCGGGCGGCGCGATCCTGACCCTTCAAAACGGCGTCGAGAACGAAGCGCGGCTTTGCGAGCTGTTCGGCACGGAGCACGTGATGGGCGGCAATGCGCGCGTCGGCGTGGAGCTGTCCGATCCGGGCGTGATAGCCCATCACACCACCGGCGTGATCCAGTTCGGCGAGCTGGACGGCTCTCGCTCCGCGCGAGCGGATTCGATCGCGGAGGTGTTCGACCGCGCGGGGATACTGGGCGAGCTGTCGCCGGACATCCGAACGCTCCGATGGTACAAGCTGTTGTGGAACGGCGCCTTCAACGTCGCGACCACCCTGACGCGCCTGCGAGTTGGAGAACTGCTCGACGATCCCGAGGGCCTCAAGCTGGTTCGCACCCTGATGGAGGAAACGCTTGCCGTTGCGCGCGCGGACGGCGCGGTGCTGAGCGAGAAACACATCGACGAGCTGCTGGAGCATTCGCATCGCAACCTGCGCGCGCTCAAGACCTCGACCCTTCAGGACTTCGAGCGCGGCCGCAGGCTTGAGTACGAGGCGCTGAGCGGCGCGGTGTTACGCGCCGCACGCCGCTATGGAATCAAGGCGCCGGCGACCGAGACCGTTTACGCGCTGCTAAGACTGCTCGATCGTGGCCGGCGCAAGAGCGAGCGGGAACGCGAATAGGAAGCTCAGCGCGGGCGAGACGCATGCGCCGGGGGCGACCGCCGCCACTTCAAGCAAGAGCAAACTTCTGGATCTGTAATGGGAGCGGGCGTCCCTCCCGCTGTTGCTGATTGCATCTTCATCAGCGCTCAGCGCTTTTCGTATTGCTTGGGGCCGAACAGTGTGTTCCAGGCTTCTTTGTCCGGGGGGCGCTGCTGGCGCAGCTCCGCCAATACGGCGAGTCCCTTCTTCACCGCGGGCCGGTCGTTGATCGCGTCATACCATCGCTTGAGATTCGGAAAGTCCTCCAGCTTCTGCCCCTGCATCTTGTGCGGGATCAGCCACGGAAATGTCGCGATGTCCGCGATCGAGTAGTCGCCCGCCAGGTACGAGACCTCGTCGAGCCGCTTGTCGATTACGTTGTAGATGCGGCGCGCCTCGTTGGTATAGCGATCGACCGCGTATTGGAGCTGCTCGGGCGCGTAGCGGCGGAAGTGATGGGCCTGGCCGAGCATCGGACCCACGCTCGCCATCTGGAACATCAGCCACTCGATCACGTTGTATTTGCGTCGCGTGTCGGAGGGCATCAACTTGCCCGACTTCTCGGCGAGGTACATCAGGATAGCTCCGGACTCGAAGATCGAAAGCGGCTCGCCGTCGGGGCCGTCGTGGTCAACGATCGCGGGGATCTTGTTGTTGGGGCTGATCTTCAGGAACTCGGGCTTGAACTGGTCGCCGGCGCCGATATTGACCGGAATCGCCTTGTAGGGAAACCCGATCTCCTCGAGCATGATCGTGACTTTGTAGCCGTTGGGCGTCATCCAGAAATAGACATCAATCATCGGAGGATCCTCGTTTCTATGCTCAGGGCGGTTTCGCAACGGTTGCGGGACGGCGCGTCGCGACGCAACCGCAATTTAGCCGGGCGCAGCCTCGGCGCCCGCCTTGCGCACGCCCATCAGGTAGGCCTCGATAAACTGGTCGATAGCGCCGTCGAGCACCGCGTCGGTGTTGCCGGTCTCGAGACCAGTGCGATGGTCCTTCACCATCCGGTAGGGCTGCAGCACGTAGGAGCGGATCTGGCTGCCCCAGGCTATGTCCTTCTTGTCTTTGCTGAACTGTTCGAGCTGCTCGCGCTTCTTGCGCTCCTCGAGTTCGAACAAGCGCGCGCGCAGGATCTTCATCGCCATCGCGCGGTTCTTGTGCTGCGAGCGCTCGTTCTGGCAGCACACCACGATCCCGCTCGGGATGTGCGTCATCCGCACCGCCGAGTCGGTCTTGTTGACGTGCTGGCCGCCGGCGCCGCTGGCGCGGAACGTATCGACCCGCAGGTCGTCGGGTTTGATCGTGACCTCGACCTTGTCGTCGATCGCGGGCAGCACGAATACCGAGGCGAAAGAGGTATGGCGGCGGGCTGCCGCGTCGAACGGCGAGATTCGCACGAGGCGATGGATTCCCGCCTCGGCCTTCAGGTATCCGTAGGCGCAGTCGCCTTCCACGGTGAAAGTGGCATTCTTGATGCCCGCGCCTTCGCCGGGCTGCACGTCGGCCAGCTCGACCTTGTAGCCGTGGCGCTCGGCCCATCGGATGTAGAGCCGCTCGAGTATCTCCGCCCAATCCTGCGCCTCGGTGCCGCCGGCGCCGGCCTGAATCGAGACGATCGCGCCCAGCCGGTCGTGCTCCCCGCCAAGCATCACATCCAGTTCCTGTTTTTCCAGCTCGGCTTTGGCTTGGATCAGGGCGGCTCGAGTCTCGCGCGCCGCCTCGGAATCCTCGCCATCCTCTTCCTCGGCCATCGTGAGGAACAGGCGCGCCTCCTCCAGCCGCGAGCGCATCCGCTCGTAGCCTTCGACACGCTCCTTGATCTGTCGCTGTTCTTTGAGAACGGCCTGGGCGGCGTCGTGACGCTGCCAGAAGTCGGGTTTGATGGACTGTTCGTGGAGCTCGCGCAGGCGCGCGTTCAGGCGAGCGACGTCAAAGACGCCTCCCGAGGTTCTCGGTGCGTTGTTCGAAATCAGCCAACTGTTCGCGCATCTCGCTAAGCATCGGAGGTAGTCCTTATCCTTATCTTTTGACAGCGTAGCTCTTGCTTGTATTCAATCACAACGCGCCTGACGACTCGTGCAGGCGAATGACCCGCGGCCGGCTGGCTTCGTCAAAGTGACACCGGACCGCGTCGCGGACCATCTCCCTCAGCTCCTCAAGGCTCTCCGCCTGGGTGTAGACCGCGTGTCCCAGCGCCTTGGCCTCATAGCCGCCCTCAGCCGACTGCACGACGGTGAAAGTGATCTCGCTCTCCGCCATTGAAATAATCCTAGCTGATTTGCACCATATGGCGCGAATGCTGCCGCAGGAACCACGAAAAGCCTCTCACCGGTGGCCGTTGCTGCTTGCGACATCGGCTCCGGCGCGGTCGGCGGCCTTGAATGCGTCCTTTACGGTCTTGTCCATTCCGGTCGGTTCGTACTGTTGGCGGGGATCTTTGCGGGCCATCTTTCAACCACCTCCTCCCGCCTCCGACCCCACCGGCCGCCGCGCCCGAAAGAAAGAAGGGGCCGCGGACTGCAGAAGTCCTCGGGCCCCAAGGGTTGTAGGTCATTTTTGGATCGGCAACACCGACCCCGGTCTATCGCGCGGCGGTCCATGCACACATGGCTGTGGCCCGTTAGGGGAATCGTCCCACGTCATCACGCTGTGGCAGTCCAAGCACTCGTGACCGCAGTGGTCGCCTTCTCGGACGTAGTATGGGAATCCGACCCCGCAATTCGGGCACTCATACCAGTTTTCCATATTCGCCAATCTTAACTGGTGGAGTGCTAGAACAGCGAGCGCCCGGCGGCGCGCAACCGGGAACAAAGAAAAAGCGGCCCCCCAATCCTTCGGCCCGGGGCAGCCGGAGACGCGCGTGACCTACGCGGCGCGCGTATTGGCCGGGCGCAGCCTAATGGGCGATAAGGGGCGAGCAGCGCGCGTTGACAATCGAACAGCCGCGGGGCTAAAAAGCCCACATGCTTGGAGAGTCAAAACGAGCATTCCGCTAAAATCGGCCTGTTCGAGCAGGAAGCGTGGGGCCTTCTCAAATGCACGAGGTTCTTAGGGAGTTGCTTCGGCCAACGCCTCTGGGGCGAACAAAGTTGATCGCAGCCTGGGACGGGCTAGATGCCGCGACTCAGCTCGAAGTCTTGGCGGAACTGGCGTCATGTGGAGAACGCACTTCCAAAGATCGTGCAGTTTGGGAGAAAGCGTTGGCGAGCCGCAACGAATACGTTCGCTACGTGGCCGCTCGTGATGCGAGCTTGGATAAGCGCAACGCAGATGATCTCCGTCTCCTGCAACAAATCGCTTCTGATCCAAGCGCTCTGGTGAGAAACTCACGCGCCCACGATTTCTATCTGGAACCGGATCAATTTTCCGCATTTCCATTAGAGAAAAAGCTGGCCCTGGTTGGAGGCGACCACCTAGATGGCGAAGCTTTCGCGCGATGGGTTGAACTAAGCATCGAGAACAGGAGCATGACCGAGGAAGAACTTCTCGATGTTGTGGAAGAGTACGTGCGAAACCCTACGCTCAAGGAAATATCTGAGTTCGAGGACATTGATGGGTCAATGTGGTGGGGCTATTGCCGGGAGTTCAATGCGCTCTGGAATCTGGTACTTAAGGCGCCCAAGTGGGTCGCCATTGAGCTAGTGAGACACCTTCCAGTCCGTGCTCCTTTCGGCATTGGATACGACCTGCCTGAAGAAGTGTTGAAGTGGATTGAGACAAGCCCATATCTGTCGGCCTTGCTGTGGCGCGAGGATGTTGAACTCCAAAAATTACGGAGAAAAGTTTTCCTCGGAGCCGACTCGAGTTATGACAAATGGGTGAAAGGGGCCGCCGCGAGCTTCCACTTCAATCTAGATTCCGCGGAGTTCGGGGTTTTGCTGAAAGACCCGAAAGGACCCATACGGGAGTTGGCAGCTTCCGATAGCCTTTCGCCGGTATACTTCGAGGCTTTGGAGGACCACGACATTGGTATTTTTGGTCAGGCCAAACGTCGGGCGCAAAAGCTGACCGGTAGCGAGCGCGAGCGCGAGCTTGCGCGTTTGAAGCTATACAGGCTGGCTCGGCAAGCCGTTCCGTGGACGGGCAAAGAATCAAATGGTCTGTATCTGCCCGAGGCTTTGAAATCCCTCGAACAAAAAATCCAACCGGGCGACACGTGGGCCACTTTCATGGCGTTCGAGGCCGCTATGCCGCTTAGCTTGATCCACTGGTTGCCACCCTTGAACGACATCGAGACAGAAGAAGAAATCGAGCGGGACGAAGCAAAAAGGGCAAAGGGCGAAAACACCACACGGGACGAAGTAGAAGAAGAGAAGGCTTCAGCAGTGACGGAGAGGGGTGAAGAGAGTAACGAGAAGCAGACAAGACGTTGGCCCTTCTCTCGCCGAAGGTAGCCGTACCTACCCTGCATTAGGAGACTCGCGGTCCCTTCATTCGACCGCGAAAAAGCGACCATAGCAGCAAAGCCGCTGTCGCCAAATCAACGGGCGTCCATATCTCGCGCGTGAGGTAGAGGGGCAGGATCGGGTTGTACAATACCGCCAAGGCCCCGAACAGCCAAACCCATGATACGCGCGAGCCTCCTTGTGCGTAGCGATATGCTGTGTAACCGCATACGCCGCAAACGACGAATCGCAGAAACACGTAATAGATATACGGGTTGGGCAAGAGTCCCCAAAGCAGGCACAGAACTGCGAAGCCGCGGGGCCACTTGAGATCGGCGAGCGAACTTTGCCCGGCCGCCTGCATCAGCGGTGCAGCCTGCTTACCGGGCGTTCCAGACGATGGGCGCTGGTCCCAAGGTGTTCCACTTGGCCGGGCAGCTTCCGCAGACTTCGAGTCCGCAAGCGGCTACGAATCGCCACAGCGAAGATTGGGACGTTCACCCCCTGTCGGCTTGGTTCGGCGGTTCCATAAAATACCAGCCGCCTGCCCCGACTGTGCCCGAAACTGTGCCCATCAACGCACACGGATAAGCGTCCCTTGGTGGACCGACCAAGTAGCCAAGTTCGCTTCGCCCGCCCCGGGCAAGGGCTTTCCGGTGGCGTCCCGCACTTCTGCCGTGACTCTGAGCGAGAGGTTGGGGACGACGGCTAGGGAAAGCTCCACGGTGAATTTTCCGTCCGACGTGGTCAGCACTACCTCTTGGCGAGGAGCTTCAAGGGCCGCAACTCGCGCCTCCAGGGCCGTCAGTTTTGGACCTTCCTTGGCTACGGTCTTCTTCGCTGCCATTTACCTGCCTCCTGACGACGGGCGTCTTACGCCGTCCCGCAACTCCCCCTCGCTCGCGATCGCATAGCGGTCGTACATCGAATCGCTTTTCCAGCCACCTAGCGAATGATTACGCTTGTGAGGCTACATCCTCGCCGGAAGCTTGACCACCTTGGCGGGCTGGCCGGTCGCGATCTTCACGATAGCGCGATCCCACTTCCGTAGCCTCACAGGTGGCCGTTACGGGCGGCGAGGCTCGGCGGGAGCTTTGTGCGACGTTTCGAGCGGCGGTAGCCGCTCCACGCGACCACCATCGCGACCATGGTCGGCGCGATCATTCGGCGCTCCCCTGAACCATCGACAGGGCGCTCCGGTAGAGGAAGGGTACCCAAAACTGCGGGTCTTCGCTTGTTCCGCGCCGCTCGAAAAAACCAACTTCGACTAGTTGGTTCGCTACCTCAGCCGCGTTCTCGCCGTCGAGATCCCAAATCTTAGTGAGTGAAGCTGCCGTCTGGAGAGTCTTCTCGCCCTCCAACTCTGCTATGTACTTCCGGAGACCCGGGTATTCGGCGAAGAGCGTCTGCCCAAGCCGCACTCTGGACACTTCCGGCAAACCCTCCTTGAGCGCGACGCGGTCGAACAGCGCGTCGCCCGGAGGTTCTGACTCGCCGAGCTCGAGTCGCCTGAGTTGCTTGTTCCGCGCGGTGGACAGCAAGTGGATGAGCTCGCGAGGGGCGGTCCGTTGTGAGCCATCACAGGTGCGATCTAAGATCCAGTTCAGAGTTTGCGGTCTTCGAGATCCGGGGTCTACCTGCGAAGGAAACATGCGATAAAAGAGGTTGTACTGCTCGCTCACGTCTCTCAGGGTTGCCTGTTCGTCGACCCCATAGAACTCGCGTACCGCCTCGTTGTGTAATGCACGTCGAACAACAAGGTTCAGGAGCGAAGTTTCGTCCCACGATATTGTGTCCTGGCGTGTAATATGGCTGGCCTCGCGAAATCCTGCCTCCGTGATCTGGCGCCAAATGTCCGTTCGCAAAAAGATCTTGGAGGAAATCCGGGTCAAGTCAAGCAAATCCAAGTACACTCGGAAGAGTGCACGGAGCGCGTTTCGCTCGAGCTGTGGAGATTCGGCAAACGCTACGTCCAACCGATCAAGCAGCAGCCACACCCGCAACCCTGCGGCCTCGAGGGCAGCGTTTGCGGCCGCAAGGAGTTCGTCGGCGGAAACCATTCCGAAGCCTCTCTCGGCCTTGGTAGGCTCTTTGAAGGTGAGCCTTCCTGCAACCCCGACCGGCAATCCCGTTGCAGGATCAAGCTTTAGCTCGGCCTCGACGGATTTCTCGGCTCGCATCCACCTGCGAACGTAGTCGAGAGCTCCCCTGAGATATGCGCTTAACGACGCGGCCGGCGGAAGCAGTTGGGCTTCCTCTAACAGGCGCGTCACCTCTCGCGTTGATTCCGGTGCGTTGTCTAGCTGGCCGAGTTGCCGGGCAACCATAAGCAGCAGGTACAACTTCCAAAGATTGCGAAACTCGGCTTCGTCAGTCGGGGGATCAGCGGCAACATCTTTGAAGGCTGGAGCTCCCTGGGGATTTTCGCACGGCACCACGATTATCCCGCGACCGCGGAGTTCACCTCGTCGGCTGAGCAGAAGCGCGTAGATCGCGCTCTTTCCGGAGCCCTTCGCCCCATAAACGACGTCGGTCTCTCCGCTGAAGATTCTCCTCCACTGGTCGGTCTCCACGAAGTAGGAACTGAGATCCAACCTTTCGTCTTCGGCCGTGGTCTTCCCAAATGTCGTGGCGTTGAGTACTTCGCGCTTTGTCATGAACTATATGTAAGCATCAAAACGTCTGCTACACACCCGGGACTCAACTAAAGCCGTGGGGCGCCGGGCCAGCCACACCCGCGGCAGGCCCGCCGCGCAGCCCACAACACCCGGGGCGGCCACAGGCATTACGACGGCTAGCGCGGCGCTGCACGCGCAGGACGACGCTAGTGCGGCGATAAGGAGCCGCAAGGCGAAGACATTCTAACGTGTGTTAAGCCATCGCGTTGGTCTCTCGTTCTGGGCGCTACGCCGTGCCGTTGCGGCTGCCGAGGCTCGGCGGGAGCTTTGTGCGACGTTTTGGGCGGCGGTAGCCGCTCCATGCGACGACCATCGCGACCATGGTCAGCGCGAAGCAGATCTGTGCGAACAGGTCGCCGACCACGCTGTAGACCGTACCTCCCTTTCGCCAGGCGACCTTCTCGATCTCGGTGTCACGCACGAAGAGGCGGGTTGGCGCGGTGATGTTGCCGGTCGGCGAGATTATCGCGCTTATCCCGGTGTTCGCCACGCGTACCATCGGCACCTTGTTCTCCACCGAGCGCATCGCCGCCATCGCCAGCAACTGGTAGGGCGCCGAACTGGCACCGTACCAGGCGTCGTTGGTGATATTGACCAGCACCCCGGCGCCGTCCTTGACCGCGCGGCGGGTCAGGTCGGGAAACACACTCTCGTAGCAGATCAGCACCGCGAGTTTGGCGCCCTTGACGTTGAAGATAGTCTGGCGGGTGCCGGGAATCATGTCGCCGAAGCCGTGCACGATCCGATCGACGAAATAGCCCAGCAGCCGCCGCGCCGGCACGTACTCGCCGAACGGTACGAGCTGAATCTTGTCGTAGTAGCCCTCGACGCGCCCCTGGCCGGATACCAGGTAGGCCCGATTGTAGGAGCCGAGCCGGCCGTCCTCGTATCCTATGGCGGGCGCGCCGAACAGAATTTCGTCTCCCGTTCGCCGCGCGAGCTGCAAAAGCCGGTCGCGATACTCGGCATCCTCGGAAAACGACGCAGGATAGTTCCCGTCGGCTTGAAAGATGAACTCGGCCGCGGCTTCCGGCCATACGATCAGGTCGGCGCCGCGGCGCGCCGCCAGTTCGCTCTGGTCGGCGTATACCTGGAAACTGCTCGCGAGGTACTCGGGGCTCCACTTGATGCTCTGGGGGATATCGCCCTGCACCATCGCGACCCTCAGCGTACCCTTGGGCGCCGCGCGGTCGATGGTCGCGATCCGAATCGAGCCAAACACTATCGCCGCGACCATCGCGGCGCTAAGCGCGCTAAGACTCCACAAACGCACGCGCGGCTTGTAATGCGACATCAGCACCGCGTACGCAACCGCATTGAAGAACATGATCAGCGCGGAAATCCCGTAGACCCCGCTGAACTCCGCGAATTGGATCAGCGCGAGGTTGCGCCAAGCCGTATAGCCCAGCAGGTCCCACGGGAAGCCGATCGGAAAGAAGCTGCGCAGCCATTCGACCGCCGTCCATGCGATCGGCATCGCAGCCAACAACGGAATCTCAAGCCGGCGTGCGACGTATTCTCCCGCCCAGATCGCCAACCCCGTGTAGAGCGCCAGGACCGCTGCGAGCAGAAGCAGCGGCAGAATAGCGATCGGGATGGGAAGGTCGGCAAAATCATGCAGCGTGATGACCACCCAGTAGAGCGAGGCGGTATAGCACGCCAACCCTTGCAGCCACGCATAGCCGAACACCCGCTTAAGCGGCTCATCTTCGACGGCATAGAAGAGCGGCACGAAGGCGACCCATGCGAGCAGGCTTAAGTCGAACTTCGGAAAGGCGAGCGCCAGTGCGAGTCCGCTTGCTGTCGCGAGCGACGCCTTGACCAGGAAATTGGATCTCATCGCGAGCGCGAGCCAAACAGGTCGCTGAGCGGGATTACGCCGGCGCACGGCGGCGCGCCGTCGAAGCGGTAGAAGAGTTCGTCGGCGTCGCGCCAGGTCTCGACCAGCGCCACGGTGCGACGCGGCTCGATCGCGAGATCGCCGGCGACTCTCCACTCGCGTTCGAAACTCCAATCGACTGCCGGCGCGCGCTCCATGTCGATTGTGACCACGCGCCACAGTTCCGCGGTGGCAAGAATGCGCTCGGCCTCGTGCCAGGGCATGTAAACCACCGGCCGCGCGCCCATCTTAAAAGCATAGCGTTTATCGATGGCGATCCCGAAGGGCTCGTAGCGGCGCCGGTTGCGGCGCTCGAGCAGGAGGTTCAACTCGCTCACCGGGGCGTCGAACATGCAGACCACAGAACGCCTGCCCCGGATCATCCGGGACGACCCGCGAATCACGCCCTGGCGCAGAATGGTGACCAGGTTATCGAGCCCGGTGGCGGTCTTCCCCGTGCGGGTGAAATGCGTGAGCATCGCGCCCGACGGGATTTGATTGGCAGTACGCGGGCTCATCGCGGGGCCGGGGGCCCGCCCGCGCTGCGCGGGCGGGTACGGCCGTTGCGGCGGGCGAGGCCGTCCCCGCCCGTCGCAACGAGCTTCGCCGCGAGCTGCCGCTCGCGGCGAAACATCCGGCGCGCCTCGGCGGCCGAGCGTTCGTGGTCGTAGCCGAGGAGATGGAGCAGCCCGTGGATGAGCAGCGTGCGCAGGCGCGCCGGCGGCGCTACACATAGGCGGCGCGCCTGGCGGATCGCGGTGTCCACCGAGATCACCACGTCGCCCAACAGCGGCGGCGGCTGAGCGATGGTGGCGCCGCCCGCCGCACTGGCTGCGCAGCACAGTGGCACAGGCTTCAGCCTGTGATGCGGGCCACAGGCTAAAGCCTGTGCCACCAGAAGCCGCGCAGCCAGTGCGGGACCAGAGCGCCCGCGCGGTCGCGCGGCTGGTCGCTGGGCCGCCCCGGCCGGACCCTCTTCGAGTTGCGAAAACGATAACACGTCCGTGGGCCGGTCTTTGCCCCGATACCGCCGATCGAGCTTGCGCATCGCGCGGTCACCGACGATCAGGAGCGACAGCTCGCAACCCTCCAGTCTGAGCAGCCGCATCAGCGACTCCGCATCGCGCCGCATCGTTGCCGCGTAGCCCCGCCCGCGCGCCGCTTCGCATCGCAGCTCGACCGCCACGCGCTCAGCCTTGGGTATTGCCGTCGCCCGCCGGTAGGGGAAGGGTGCGCTCCCCGCCGGCGGATTCGTAGGCGGTGATTATCGCCTGAACCAGGCGATGGCGCACGACGTCGCGTTCGTCGAAGTGGATGAACGCGATTCCGGGGGTCTGTCCCAGCACCGTGCGCGCCTCCTTGAGCCCCGAGAGCTTTCCGCTCGGCAGGTCGATCTGGGTGACGTCGCCGGTTATCACGGCTTTGGAGTTGTAGCCGAGCCGGGTCAGGAACATCTTCATCTGCTCGGAGGTGGTGTTCTGCGCCTCGTCCAGGATGATGAAGGAGTCGTTGAGAGTGCGGCCGCGCATGAAGGCCAGCGGCGCCACTTCGATCGTGCCGCGCTCGATCATCCGGCGCGCCCGGTCGAAGTCCACCATGTCATGCAGCGCATCGTAGAGCGGTCTCAGATAGGGGTTGACCTTTTCGGCCAGGTCGCCGGGCAGGAACCCCAGCCGCTCGCCTGCCTCGACCGCCGGCCGGCACAGCACCATCCGCGTCACCTGGTTCTTCATCAGCGCCGCCAGCGCCATCGCCATTGCCAGGTAGGTCTTGCCGGTGCCGGCCGGTCCGATTCCGAACACGATATCGTGAGTTCGAATTGCGTCGATATAAAGCTTTTGGTTGACGCTCTTGGGCGAGATCACCCGCTTGTGGGCGGAAACGTAGACCGTGTCGAGGAAGATGTCCTTGAGGTCAACGTTGCGGTCGGCGCGCAGGATCCGGATCGAGTACTCGACGTCGCCCGGATAGATCGGGTAGCCGCGCTTGAGCAGCTCGTAGAGCTCGCTCAAAAGCTTGCCGGCCAGTGCCTGCTGTTCGTGGCCGCCGCTGATCTTGAGCGCGGTTCCGCTTACTCCGATTCGGACGCCAAGTCCCTGCTCGATCGTCCTGATGTGCGCATCGTGCAGCCCAGCCAGGTCCGTGAAGCGGCGCTGGTCGTCGAAATGGAGCTCGAGCGAATCTTCGGTGGCAGGCTGGGGAATGACTCGATGGCCTCGCGTTATCTTAGTTGATGCGCGCCAAATTGCCGGCGCGATTATCGGTTTGAATTCTAATCATTTTTCGCGTCGGGCGTAAGCCCGAGAGCGAAGTTCGCACTGTCTTAATCGGCCGGTACCGCGAAGTTTCAGGCGAGCACGTCCGCGACGCGTTCGAGTGCCTCGTCGAGCCGCGAGGGGTTGCGGCCGCCCGCCTGTGCCAGTTCGGCCCGTCCGCCGCCGGTGCCGCCGACGATCGGCGCGATCTGCTTGATGATGTCGCCGGCCTTGAACCTGGCGCAGAGGTCGGGTGTGACCGCAACCAGCAGCGCGACCTTGTTGCCCAAGTCCGAGCCAAGCGCGACCACCGCCGAGCCGTGCTTGCTGCGGAGCTTGTCGGCCAGCTCGCGCAACGCGCCCGCCTCGATTCCCGAGAGCTTGCGCGTGACGAGCTTGACGCCCTTCACTTCGCGCACGTTCTCCGCGCCCGCGGTGCCCGCCGGATGCTCTCCGGAAACGAGCTTCTGCTCGAGCGCGCGAAGTTTCTTCTCCAGCTCTTTTTCGCGGGAGAGCAAACGCTCGAGCCGCTCCAACGCGGCGGCGTCGCGCGCACCGAGACTGCGTCCGATCTCCTCCAATATCTTCTCGCGCCGGCGGATCGATTCGAGGGCACCTTGCCCGGTCAACGCCTCGACCCGCCGCACGCCGGCCGCGACGCCGGACTCCCCTTCAAGCTTGAACAGGCCGACTTCTCCGGTTCGGCTCACGTGAGTGCCGCCGCAGAGCTCGATCGAAAAGTCGCCCATCCGAACGACTCGCACCACGTCGCCGTACTTGTCGCCGAAAAACGCCAGCGCGCCCGCTTTGATCGCCCGGTCGTAAGGCATCTCCTCGGTAATGACCTCGGCATCCTCGCGCACCCGCGCGTTGACTTCCTCCTCGATGGTTTGGAGATTGCCCTCCGAGACCGGGCCCTTGTAGCTGAAGTCGAAGCGCAGGCGGTCGGGCGCGACCAGCGAGCCCGCCTGATGGACGCCGGCGCCGAGCACGTCGCGCAGCGCGTAATGCAGGATGTGAGTCGCCGAATGGTTGAGCATCGCGGCATCGCGCCGGGCGCGATCGACCTTGAGCGCAACGCGCGCTCCCTTTGCCAAGTCTGCGGACTCGCCCTTGAGCAGCTTTCCGATATGGACGATCGCGCCGTCGGACTTGCGTGTGTCGAGGACTTCGAGGATAGCGCCGCTCTCGGCCTTAATTACTCCGCGGTCGCCGACCTGTCCGCCGCCTTCGGGATAGAAGGGCGTTTCGGCCACGACCAGCGCGATTCGCTCGTCCGAATCGCCACCGGCCGCGATCACTTCGGATTCAGCCTCGTAGCGGCCATGGCCGATAAATCGCGATGCGATACGGAAACCGAGCTTGACCTCGGGTGGCGGGGTCTCTTCCTTGCGCGCGGCGCGTGCGCGCTCGCGTTGTTCCTCCATCAGGCACTCGAACCCGGCGGTATCGACCTCGATTCCGTCGTCGCGCAGCACGTCCTGGGTCAGGTCGAGCGGGAATCCATAGGTGTCGTAGAGTTTGAAAGCGATCTCACCGGCGAGGGCCTGCTCGCCTGCCGCGAGGATTCGCACGCGCTCCGCATTTAGCAGCGCCAGGCCGCGATCCAAAGTCTCGCCGAAGCGCTCCTCCTCGGCCGTGACGACCTCGTCGATCCGGTCGGCCGCGCTCTTAAGTTCTTGATAAGCGTCTCCCATCGCTTCGACGACGCTCTGATTCACGAGTGCCAGGAACGGGCGCTTAATCCCCAGGTAGCGGCCGTGGCGGATCGCGCGGCGCATCACGCGGCGCAGGACGTACTCGCGCTCGGTGTTTCCGGGCTCGACTCCCTCCGCGATAAGGAAAGCGATCGCGCGCGAGTGATCCGCGATCGCGCGGTAGGAGACGTCCGTAGCGGGGTTATGACGGTACGACGGCGCGTCGCCGTGCTGTTCGGCAATTGACTCGAGCTTGCCGATGATCTTGCGGAACACGTCGGTGTCGTAATTGCCGAGCAGCTTGCCGCTCTCGATCGATTGCAACGCCGCCGCGACCCGTTCCAGTCCGGTTCCCGTATCGACATGCTTCTTCGCCAGCGGCGCAAGCGCCCCGGACGCGTCGCGGTTGTACTGGATGAACACCAGGTTGCCCATCTCGATGTAGCGCTCGCATCCATCGACGTTGACCGCGCACCTCCGCCCCGGATGGGTCCGGCCCTCGCATGCCTCGGGTCCGCGATCGATATTGATCTCCGAGTTGGGGCCGCACGGCCCCGTCTCGCCCATCTCCCAGAAGTTGTCCTTGTCGCCACAGCGCAGGATCCGCTCGCGCGGCAGCACGCCGAGCTTGATCCAGATTTGCTCGGCCTCTTCGTCGTCCTTGTGGACGGTCGCCCACAACAGCTTCGGATCGACTCCCCAGACCTTGGTGATCAGATCCCAATGCCACTCGATCGCCTCGGCCTTGTAATAGTCGCCGAACGACCAGTTGCCGAGCATCTCGAAGAAGGTGTGATGGTAGCTGTCGCGGCCGACTGTCTCGAGGTCGTTATGCTTGCCGGAAATGCGCAGGCATTTCTGGCAGTTCGCTACGCGCGGATTAGCCGGCGTGCGCAGCCCCAGGAAGTAGTCCTTGAACGGGACCATCCCGGCGTTGGTAAAGAGCAGGGTAGGGTCGCCCTTGGGAATCAACGGCGCCGAGGGGACGATCTGATGCCCGCGCTCCTTGAAGAAGTCCAGGAAAGACCGGCGGACGTTGTCGGTGCTCCAGCGCATACGTCGCTATATTAGCGGCCCCGCTGGAAATTGGCATCCCGCGCCTGCCAGGTTCCACGCGCAACCGGGCCGGTGGCACTTGAGCCGATTTGGTTCTAAAATGGTTCCGAAACGGAACCAGACAAGAGGAAGGCGAATGAATCTCTCGATCAAGAATGTGCCCGAGAAGCTGGTCAAGCAACTTAGACGGCGCGCTGAGATCAACCATCGCTCGCTGCAGGGCGAGTTGCTGACAATTCTTGAACTGGCAGCCCGACAAGAGCGCGGGCTGACGCCATCCGAGCTGTACGAGCGGGTCAAGGCGCTGGGCCTGCGCACGCCGGACGAGGCAACGGCGGTGATTCGCGAAGACCGCGATGCCCGATAAGGTCGTCGACGCGTCCGTCGTAGTCGCACTTGCATTTGGCGAGCCCCTGGCCTTGACTGCGCGCGACCTGCTCGAAGGCGCGACTCTCTATGCGCCGGACCTTCTGCCGTACGAGATTTGCAGCGCCGCTCTAGCCAAATCGCGCCGCTATCCCGGGCAATTCGCGGCGATTGCGGCGGGAATGAGCTTGGCATTGACACTCGACGTGAATCTCAGATCGGTACCCGCGGCAGAGATACTTGAGTTGGCGATACAATCGGGGCTCACCGCCTATGATGCCGCCTACCTGTGGCTCGCACGCCGTTTGCAGTGCCAACTGCTGACCTTTGACCAGCGTCTGGCGCGGGCGGCGAATACTACCTGAGCGCCAGCCACCCGACACAGCGTCGTCGCGCCTCGCTTACCCCTTGCGCTTGGTGGGCGACGCCGATGCTCCGTCGTCGGACTCGGCTTGGTCGGCCGTGGCCAGCACGACAGGTTTTACTGCGGCGAGCTTCTGGCGGATCTTGGCCTCCACCTCGGCGGCGATCTCCGGGTTGGCCCTGAGCAGGTCGCGCGCGCTCTCGCGCCCCTGCCCGATCCGCTCGCCGTTGTACGAGTACCAGGCGCCGAGCTTCTCAATCACTCCGTGCTCGGCGCCCATGTCGACCAGCTCGCCTTCCTTGGAGATGCCCGACCCGTAGAGGATATCGAATTCGGCCTCGCGGAACGGCGGCGCGACCTTGTTCTTGACCACCTTGGTCTTGGTACGCGAGCCGATCACCTCGGTGCCGTTCTTGAGCGTGCCGATCCGGCGGATATCGATGCGCACCGAGGAGTAGAACTTGAGCGCGTTGCCGCCGGTGGTGGTTTCCGGATTGCCGAACATCACGCCGATCTTCATCCGGATCTGATTGATGAAGATCACGATGGTACGCGAGCGGGCGATTATCGCGGTGAGCTTGCGCAGCGCCTGCGACATCAGCCGCGCCTGCAACCCCATCTGCGGCTCGCCCATCTCGCCCTCGATTTCGGCGCGCGGCACCAGCGCCGCGACCGAGTCGATCACCAGCACGTCGATCGCGCCCGACTGGACCAGGGTCTCGGTGATCTCAAGCGCCTGCTCGCCGTTGTCGGGCTGCGAGATGAGCAGCTCCTCGACCTTGACGCCGAGCTTACGCGCGTAGTTGGCGTCCAGCGCGTGCTCGGCATCGATAAAGGCGCAGGTGCCGCCCATCTTCTGGGCCTCGGCGATGCATTCCAGCGCCAGCGTGGTTTTGCCCGACGACTCGGGCCCGTAGATCTCGACCACCCGCCCGCGCGGGAGGCCGCCCACGCCCAAGGCCAGGTCCAGCCCGAGCGAACCGGTTGGTATGACCGGGACGTCGGCCGTCACGGCCTGCTCGCCGAGCTTCATAATCGAGCCCTTGCCGAATTGCTTCTCGATCTGGCTGAGCGCCAAATCGAGCGCTTTGCTTTTGATATCCTGCGCCATCGATGCCCCCGCGAGTCGTGCTGACTTTATTGGCCGAATCTTGCCATAAAATGCGAACGATAGCGATTTTGCCGTCCACAGGCGCCGCGACCGTCATCCGGCCGCCGCGAATGCGAACCGTTCGATCTCGCGATAGATCGAACCTTGCGGTGAAAGCCGGCTCTCGTAGAGCGCCATCGAGTCGATCCGCGACGGCCCGAAGTCGCGCCCGGACGCAGCTTCGAGCGCCGCGCGCAGCCGCGCCCATCCTTTGAGGCTCTTGACGCGTCCGAGCGTCAGGTGAGGTGAGAAGGGGCGGCGCTCGGGCGCGAAGCCGGTTCGCACCGCTACTGCCTCAACCTCGCAGGCGAGCCGAATCAGCTCCTCGCTCTCGAGTCCGACCCAGATCACTCTCGGACGCGCAAGGTCGGGAAACGCGCCGATACCGCGCGCCAAGACCACAAACGGCGCACTATGTTGCGAGACCGCGCGGAGCGATTGCGCCATAGGCGCGAGCAACCTGGAGTCCACGGCCGGGCCGAGGAAGCGGAGCGTGAGATGGAGGTTCGTGGCGCGCGACCAGCTAATCCCGTCGCCGGGGACCCGCAACTCGTCGATCAGTCTCACCAGCGCGCGATCGATGTCGGCGCCGAAGCGAAGCGCGACAAAGGCGCGAATCTTTGGCCGCAGGTCCATCGGTCGCGGCAATCGTTGGCGGCTACCGCTGGTAGAAGAACTCGAGTCTCTTGCCCATCTTTCGAATTCTTCCTTACGGGCTCGCCTTGATCAAATCGATGCGCAGCGTGCCGATGAACGCCGCCGCCTCGATCCGAAGCGGCAGATGGCGATCGTCGGCGGAGACCCACACTGTGGTCTCGCGCGCCTCGTGTCGTGCGTCGCTGTCGCTCAGGTAGAGCATGCTGGGGACGATACGCAACGCGTCGAAATCGCCGAGCGGCGTCGATATCCGCTCCCGGCGCGCGACCTTGAACCTGATCACGTAGCGGTTGCGCCCGCCAAAGACGTCGAACGTCAGCTCGTCGCCGAGCGCGAGCGGCTGCGACAGCGCCATCATTGCCCCCGAGATCGGTCCCCACGGATTGTGGGAGAGGAACCTGCTGGTCTGCGCTCCACGCCGGTTGCGTTTGGTCATCGTGACCACGCCGGTCTTGTGGTCGAAGCTCGCCAGGTACTCATTGCGGCGCCGGTTCTCGTGCTGCGTGATATGGAAGCCGGCCGGAGCGAGCGAGGAGCGGCTGAAATCCTCGCGCAAGTGGTCGCGCATCTGGTACAGAATGTCGACGGCCTTGTTGGTACTGAGCCACGCCTCTCCGCTCCACATTGCCCGGTTCTTGCGATCGCGATGAAGCTCGATGCGCGCGTCCGCCGCCGGGATGCCGATCCATGACGCGCGGTACACGAGTTGCGCGCCGTCGCCAAACGGGATCGCGCCCGGCGCGTATCGCGGAATCCGCATTCCCTCGGGAAGCGCAGCCGCATCCTGCGATTCGCCGCTCTGCGGGGCGGTTCGCGCCTGCGGCGCCGGCGCGCTCGGGGCCGTCGACTGGGGTGTCGGAGCCGCAATAGGATTATCGGTCCCGGCGAATGACCCGGTTGCGGGCGCACTGCGGCCGGCACCGATCGCCAGCCAGGTTATCAATAGCAGGGTGCGGAAAAGCGACTTTCGAGACGAGACACTTCGCCGATGGCAGAAGTACCCTGCATGAAAACTGGTTTTCACCGACACGCTCGCTTCGCTCGACCCACTGGCGAGGGGGAGATAAGAGAGGGGGAGCAGGCTGCGAAAGTTTTTCCGCAGCCTGCCAGGAGCGCAACGGCTCGGGACCACCCCTGAGGTGCCGTGCCGCGCTTGCTTGCAATAGCGCGCATTCTAGCCGATCATTCTTGCGTATTGCGGAGGGTCGGCAAATGACCGGAGCGCGCTCTGGCTTTATCGCAGCGGCGGCGATCGTCCTGGCGCTGGCTGCGTCGGCGCGCGCGCTTGCCCAGATGGGCAGTCCGCTCAGCAACAACCCCGCAATCCATCAGGGCCAGGCCGGCGTCCAGGACATCCAGAAGCGCGCGGAAACCGAGACCCCCTTCCGCATCATCAAGGACGTCAAGAAGGCGCTTGAGGACGCCGACCCCAACGTCCGCGTCCAAGGGCTCAAGAAGCTCCGTTTCCTGCAGGATCCCCAGGTCACCGGACTGCTGATGCGGGGCATGGTCGATTCCGACGTGCGGGTCAAAATCAAGGCGATCGATATCCTGGGCGAGCGCGAAACCGACGACGCCGTGCCCGAGCTGTCGCAGTTGCTTTTCCTGCGTTCGACCGAGCCGGTGGTGAAGCTGCACCTGGCGGCCGCGCTGGGCCGAATCGGGGACGCACGCGGCACGCTGCCGGCGATCCAGTACCTCGAAGAGCAGAGCGACGAGCGCAGCCGTGGCACCGCGGTCTTCGCCCTGGGCGAGATCGGTGACAACCGCGCCACGGAGATTCTCACCAAGGTCGCGACCGAGGACCAGAGCGAGATGGTGCGCCGGCTCGCGCAGGAGGCGCTCCAGAAGATCGACGGCGAATTACCCACCCAGCACTCGGCGCGGCTTGCCCAGAAACAGGACAAGCAGCTTGAGCCCACCGATCAGCGGCTCTCAAAGATGCGCGAGATGGACGAGAAAATGCAGGAGCTCCAGCACTAGGGATTCGTTCGTCAGCCGCGGCTGAGCCACTGGCCGGCCCTGACGCCCTCGCCGCACCACTTTCCGTCCGCGACCACCGAGTGCCCGTTTACCAGCACGTGCTCGATTCCGATCGGCTCGCGCGCCGGGCTTATAAAATCCGCGCCCGAGGCGACTCTGGCGGGATCGAAGATCGTTACGTCGGCGGCGTAGCCCGCGCGAATCACGCCGCGCCCCGCAAGCCTCATCCGCTCGGCGGCGAACCCGGTGAACTTGTGGACCGCATCCTCGATGGTGAGCAGGCCGAGCTCGCGGACGTAATGCCCCAGGATCCGCGGGTAGGTGCCGAAGCTGGCGGGGTTGTGATGGCCGCGGGAGGTCAGGATGGTATCCATCTCGAAGGCGTTCAGCGGATGGCTCATCGCGGCGCGCAGCGCATGCTCGTCCTGGTCGTCGCCGCTGTATAGATGAAGCATCACGCGCGCCCGCCCCTCGCTCTGGCGCGCGATCGTGAAGTAAGCCTCGGCGGGTTCCAGTCCCAGGGCCTTTGCGATCTCGCCGAAGAATTTTCCCTCGAACTCGGCCAGCTCAGGCTTGACCGCCCACAGCAGTTGCGCCGACTCGGCGATAAACGCGCTCAGCGGCCGGAACGACTCGCCGAGCTTGGAGAGGCCCTCGGCGCTGCTCAACAGATCCATCAGACGGTCCTGCGACCAGGCAGGGAACAGCACGCGAATCGTGGTGTTGCCGCCGGTGTAAGGAAAGGTGTCGAAGGCGACGTCGATGCCGTCGTTGCGGGCGCGCTCGATTTCCCCCAGCGTCTCGTTGACGGTGTCCCAGGTCTGCCGCCCGACGAAAATCAGGTGCGAGATCTGGAGCGGCGCGCGCGCTGCGCGGGCGACCTCGATCATCTCGCGCACCGCCAGAATGTTGTGCGGGATGGCGCTGTCGTAAAACAGCGAGCGAACCGAGTAGGCCCTGAGATGCGAGGTGAGCACGCCGCCGGCCGCAGCCGCGACCTCGGCGAGCGCCGCGAGTTCGCGGGGCTTCGCGATCATCCCTGGAAAGTACCCCAGCCCGGTCGACAGTCCGAGCGCGCCGTCCGCCATCGCCCGCTCCACCATCGCGCGCATCGCGCGCAACTGCTCGTCCGACGGCTCGCCTGGATCGAGGCCCATCACGCAGAGCCGGATGCTGCCGTGCCCCGCGAGATGCGCCACGTTGAGCGCGAGCCCCTGCTGCGTGAGATAGTCGGCGAGTTCGGAGACCTGCTCCCATCGCCAGTCCAGCCGCCGATCGGCGAGCATCTGGCTCGACTCGTCCAGCAGCCGGTAGCAATTGCGCGCGACTGGCGCGGTCGAAAAACCGCAGTTGCCGCCGACAAAGGTGGTGACGCCCTGGAGCAGGAAGGGCTTGAGGATCGCGGGATGCTCGGCGAGCGGCGCGACCCAATCGGAATGGGAGTGCAGGTCGATGAACCCGGGCGCGACGATCATCCCGCGCGCGTCGATCTCGCGCGCCGCCGATGCGCCGCCGCGTTCGCCGGGCTTGATCAGGGCGGCAATTTTGCCTCCGGCGATCGCGACATCGCACCGAAATCGCTGCGCGCCGCTGCCGTCAACCACGGTCCCGTTGCTGATGATCAGGTCGTATTCCATCGCGGGCGATCCTTCCTGGCAGGCTGCGGAAACCTTTTCCGCAGCCTGCTGGAGTCTTGCGGAGGTTCAGGGCTCGTACAATTCCGCGCACTAGCGAGGAGCGCGCCCCCACGCCTCGATCAGGCTCTCGAAGGCGCGCTTGAGTTCGGGATCCTTCAATTCGGGAAGCTCGATCGCGCGCCGCGTGTGTCGCGGCACCGAACGCAGCCGCGGCCGTTGACGCCGGCTCAGCGCGCCCTTGACGAAGCGGATATCGCGGATCGTGTCATGGCCGAGCGCGGCCTCGAGACGCGCCAGCATCTGCCGCTTCATCAGGGTCAGCTCCTGAATCCACATCGCGCCCGAGACCTTGATCAGCGCGACGTGAAACTTGAGTCCCGTCACCTCCGTGCGGCGCGCGACCGCTTCGCCCACAACCTCGGGCCATGCCTTGACCAGGCGGATGAGATCGAAGTGGCCCTCAGAATCGAGCTTGCCGAGGATCGAGTGGAGCGTGGCGGCTATCGGTTCCGGGGCCCTTTTGCGCCTCATGGGCACACACCATAGCGCCTTGGCGACGGGGCGCAAACCGGCACGATGTTGGTTAAGCTGCTCTTATTCTTTGGTTGAGGATTTCTTATCCTTTTGATCTAGTCATAGTTGAAGATCTAATATTACGAAAAGATTGCGAAAATATTATCAACAGGCTACCCTATGGGTTGTCAACAACATCCAAACACAATATGTTGTGGTTCGACTTGACAAATGACCCGAAACTGATGCATCAAGAGCATCACGAGGCGCCGAATTTTCGGCGGGCCGCGGGCGCAAAGCGCTTGGGCTGAGGGGTCACTGGCGGTGGGGAGGAAGTGATGGCAGGCAGCTTGGATAGGAAGTCATCAGATTCCGTTGAACGGCCTTCAGTTTCGGGACGCGGAGTATCCATCCCCCGCTTCTTCACCCGCCCCGGCGTGGACCCGTTCAGCGAGGTTGAATGGGAGCTGCGCTCGGCTGTGATCGCGGGTGAGGACGGGCGGGTGGTCTTCGAGCAGCAGAATGTGGAGGCGCCGCGCGGATGGTCGCAGACCGCGACCAACGTGGTGGTCTCGAAATACTTCCGCGGGCCGCTCGCGGAAGTTGCCGATTCGCGTCACGGCAAGCCCAGGCGCGAGACCAGCGTCCGCCAGTTGATCTCGCGCGTGGTCGATACCGTCACCGGATGGGGCGAGCAGCAGGCCTACTTCCGCACCACCGAGGACCGCGACGCCTTCAGGGCCGAGCTCACCCACCTGCTGCTCAACCAGAAGGCCTCGTTCAACAGCCCCGTCTATTTCAACGTCGGGATCGATCCCAAGCCGCAATGCTCGGCCTGTTTCATTCTCAAGGTCGAGGACAACATGGAGTCGATCCTCGACTGGTACCGCAACGAGGGGATGATCTTCAAAGGCGGCTCGGGCTCGGGCGTGAATCTTTCGGCGCTGCGCTCGTGCCGCGAGAAGCTGTCCTCGGGCGGCACCGCCTCGGGTCCGCTCTCCTTCATGAAGGCCGCCGACGCCTCGGCGGGGGTGATCAAGTCGGGCGGCAAGACCCGGCGCGCGGCCAAGATGGTGGTGCTCAACATCGACCATCCCGATATCGAGCAGTTCATCAAGTGCAAGCAGGAGGAGGAGCGTAAGGCCTGGGCGCTGATCGACGCCGGCTACGACAGCTCGCTCGACGGTCCGGCCTACGGCTCGGTGTTCTTCCAGAACGCCAACAACTCGGTGCGTGTCACCGACGAGTTCATGAACGCGGTGCTCAGCGACGGGGTGTGGCAGACCCGTTTCGTCAAGAGCCGCGAAGTGGACAAGACCTATCGTGCGCGCGATCTGATGCGGATGATCGCCGAGGCGGCACACGCCTGCGGCGATCCCGGGATGCAGTTCGACACTACGATCAACCTGTGGCACACCTGCCCGGGCTCCGGGCGCATCAACGCCTCCAATCCCTGTAGCGAGTACATGCACTTGGACAACTCGGCCTGCAACCTGGCCTCGCTCAACCTGCTTAAGTACCTGGACGAGCGTGGCGAGTTCGACGTCAAGGCGTTTCGCCACGCGGTTGACGTGATGATCACCGTCCAGGAGATCATCGTGGACAACTCCTCGTACCCGACCGCAGAGATCGCGCGCAACGCGCACGACTTCCGCGAGCTGGGCCTGGGCTACGCCAACCTGGGCGCGCTGCTGATGGCGCTGGCAATGCCGTACGATTCGGACCAGGGGCGCAGCTATGCCGCCGCGATCTCGGCGCTGATGACCGGCGAGGCCTACCTCCAGTCGGCGCGCATCGCGGAGGCGATGGGGCCGTTTCCGGGTTATGCGCCCAACCGCGAGGCGATGCTCAAGGCGATCGAACGGCATCGCAGCTACGCGTACAAGCTCGACCCTGCGCAGGTGCCGCTTGACCTGCTGCGCGCGGCGCGCGAGTCGTGGGACGAGGCGCTCAAGCTCGGTCAGGCCGCCGGCTGCCGCAACTCGCAGGCCACGGTGATCGCGCCCACCGGCACGATCGCGTTCATGATGGATTGCGATACCACCGGTATCGAGCCCGACATCGCGCTAATCAAGTACAAGAAGCTGGTCGGCGGCGGGATGCTCAAGATCGTCAACCAGACCGTGCCGCGCGCGCTCAAGCGCCTGGGCTACGACTCCAAGGAGATCCAGGAGATCGTCGAGTACCTCGACGAGCACGAGACCATTGAGGGCGCCCCGCATCTCAACTATGCGCATCTCCCGGTATTCGACTGCGCGTTCAGGGCCCGCGCCGGCTCGCGCACCATCCACTACCTCGGCCATCTCAAGATGATGGGCGCGGTGCAGCCGTTCATCTCGGGCGCCATCTCCAAGACCGTCAACATGCCTGAGAGCGCGACCGTTGACGAAGTCGCCGAGGCCTACATCACCGCGTGGAAGCTCGGGCTCAAGGCGGTGGCGATTTACCGCGATGGCTCCAAGCGTGTCCAGCCGCTCAACACCGGCAGGGCCAAGGCTGCCGAGGTGGCGCCGGCCGCCGCGGAAGCCGCCGCGCGCGCGATGGCGGCCGGGCCGGGGGGGCCGCTGGCACGGCGCAAGCTCCCGGACGAGCGCAAATCGATCACCCACAAGTTCGACATCGCCGGCCACGAGGGCTACATCACGGTCGGGATGTACGAGGACGGCACGCCCGGCGAGATCTTCGTGCAGATGTCGAAGCAGGGCTCGACCATCTCGGGCCTGATGGATTCGTTCGCAACCGCAATCTCGTACACGCTGCAGTACGGCGTTCCGCTCAAGTTCCTGGTGGACAAGTTCGCGCACATGCGCTTCGAGCCGTCGGGCTTCACCAAGAATCCGCAGATCCCGTACGCCAAGTCGATCGTGGACTACCTGTTCCGATGGCTGGCCTCGAAGTTTCTCGATGAGCAGGCGCGCCACGAAATCGGCGTGCTCGACGGGAGCAACAGTACTCAGAAGGCCGATCTGCCAGCCCTGGCCTATCCGGCGGCGACTCTCAACGAGGGCAAGGACTTGAACCTGCGCCAAGCCTTCATCAACCAGGCGGATGCGCCGCCGTGTCCGGATTGCGGATGCATCATGGTGCGCAACGGCACCTGCTACAAGTGCATGAACTGCGGCACGACCAGTGGATGTTCGTAGGAGACTGACGCCGCGTGGCGTGATGGCGCGCGGCGACGGCGTGGCAAGCACCCCGGGGGAACGCGGGGAGCGGGTGAGGAGGCAGGCCAGGATCGGATGAGGCGCGCGGCGGGGTGGATGGTGTGGAAACGGCGACTGGCGATGCGGTGTGAGTGTGAAATTCCCCCGGGGTGCGAATCGGCGATCGGCTCGAGGCGGGTAACACCCGCTCGCACGATGTGAGGTGGGGTGGAGGATGTGGGGGCGGCAGGAGGGCCGGGGCAACCCGGCCCTCCACTTTTGTGTGCCCAGCACGACGCGTGACTTGTGAGGTGAAAGTCCCCTGTGTGAGCAGACCGCAGCGAGCACTAGCGAAGCGCAAGGCGATGAGCCGCGAGGCAATCGCTGAAAGAAGCGTGGAGCAAACCCGCGAGCCGACGAACAGGAATCGGATACAAGGCGCGGTGGCTCAGGGCGAGCGGGCAAAAGACCGCGAAGCCCTCGCGGCCAAGGAGCCACTGCGTAGATCCGGCGGTTGTGCGGGGAAGGTCACGGAGTCTTACCTGGGGAGATCTCGCCCTGCGCCTGGAAGGGTGACGCCATAAGGCGGCGCGAGAAGTCAGCCGAGGCCGTAGTAGCCAGCCGGAGAGGGCAGGGCCTTGAAAGCCGAGTTGGTGAAGGGCCGAACGGAAGGGAGAGCGAAACCATCGTGAGTCCGAACCGCGCCAGGCGCCGGAACTCCGCGCAAGCGGAACTTGCGTTCAAGCCCAGGAGTGAAGCTCCGAGGGCTGGGCGAAGTGGCGAAGCGCCGACGATGACGAACGGGAAGGTGCGCTCGGGAGACGACCACCTGATGGAGCAGGTGGTCGCGCGCGGCAACGTCAAGGCGGCGTTGGCGCGGGTGCGGGAGAACCGGGGCAGCCCCGGGGTCGATGGGATGACAGTGGAAGAACTGCCGCAATGCTTGATGGAGCGCTGGTCAGGGGTGCGCGAGCAACTGCTGGGCGGCACCTACCAGCCGAAACCGGTGCGGCGGCAGGAGATTCCCAAGTCGGGCGGCGGGATGCGCGAACTGGGCATCCCGTGCGTGCTCGACCGGCTTATCCAACAGGCCATCCTGCAGGTGCTGCAGCCGCTATTCGACCCCAGCTTCTCGGAGCACAGCTTCGGCTTTCGACCGGGGCGCAGCGCCCACGACGCGGTTTTATCCGCGCAGCGCTACGTCAGGGAAGGCCGGCGCTGGGTGGTGGACGTGGACTTGGAGAAATTCTTCGACCGCGTCAATCACGATGTGCTGATGGGAAGGCTGGCGAGAAGAGTCGGCGACAGCCGCCTGCTGCGATTAATCCGCCGCTACCTCAAGGCCGGCATGATGGCCAACGGGGTAGTGGTGGAGCGCCTGGAGGGGACGCCGCAGGGCGGACCACTGTCACCGCTGCTGGCCAATCTGCTGCTCGACGAGGTCGACAAGGAGTTGGAGAAGCGCGGCCATGCCTTCGTCCGCTATGCCGACGACTGCAATGTGTACGTGCGGTCCAAGCGCGCGGGCGAGCGGGTAATGACGGCGCTGGAGCGTCTGTACGCGCGGCTCCGGCTACGAGTCAACCGCGAAAAGAGCGCGGTGGCGCCGGTATCGAAGCGGAGCTTGCTTGGCTTCAGCTTCTGGTACGGCAAGGGCGGTGCGGTCATGCGCCGCGTCGCTCCCAAGGCCACCGCGATGCTCAGGCAACGGGTGCGCCAGATTACCCGGCGCAGCGGCGGGCGAAGTCTGCGCACGGTGGTGGCGGAGCTACGGAGCTATCTGCCGGGATGGAAGCAGTACTTCCAACTGGCGGATACACCGGGAGCCTTCGCTGACCACGACAAGTGGATTCGCCATCGTCTGCGTGCGCTGCAACTCAAGCAGTGGAAGCGTGGCCCCAAAATCTACACCGAGCTGCGTAGACTCGGACTGCCTCACGTCGCGGCGGCCGAGGCCGCTGTCACCGGACGGCGCTGGTGGTATCGCGCTGCCAAGCTGGTCCAGACCGGACTCACCATCCGCTACTACGACCGACTCGGAGTTCCTCGCCTTGCCGATTAACCTCAACCTTCCGAACCGCCGGATGCGGACCCGCATGTCCGGTGGTGTGGCAGGGGAGTAGCGGTCCGCCGCTACCCCCTATGCCGATCAGCCGCGGCGCCAGCCACTGCCGTCGGCGACCGCAGCCTTCTCGATAACCGTCGTTTGCGCTAGGTTTACTCGGCGCACGGGAGACGTACGGATATGCAGTGGCCCGAGGGGATGGAGCCGGAGCACTCGGCGGTTTACGCTCGTAACGAGATCAAAATCCTCGGCGAGCAGAGCAACGTTTGGAAATGGCTGTGCCGCGCCGCGCTGTGGCCGACCTGGTACACCAACTGCGCCTGGCTCAAGTTCGAGAACGGTGCCGGTCCCGACCTCACGATTGGCAGCAAGTTCGTATGGAAGACCTTCGGCGTGCGCGTGCACAGCACGGTGCGTGTGTTCGAGCCGATGCGGTCGCTCGAATGGGACGCGAAAGCGACTGGCATGCGCGCTTACCACGGATGGTTGCTGGAGCCGTCGGCGGACGGTATCTGGGTCGTGACAGAGGAGACCCAAAACGGCATCCTGCCGTGGCTTGCGCGATGGTACCTGAAACGGATGCTGCATGGCGGCCATCAGAACTGGGTCGAGAGCCTGCGCCGCGTATCAACCACCGGCTAGAGAATCCGCAAGCGCGGGTAACGGCGTCCCGTCACCGCCCGATCAAGTCTTCCCAGCGAGGTTACGCAGCCGCTCCCTGCTCTCGGCCGACCAGACCTTCTCGATCTTATAGAACGACTCGAACGCCGGCACTTCCCGTGGGAGATCCAGCCACGGCAGTTTGCTCCGCGTAAAGATGTGAACATCGGGCCTGACCGCATCCGGATTGTCGAGCGTCCCGGCACGAACGAACAAGGCGTCGCCAGGCGCACCGTGGTAGCGGCTCCACAGATAGGTCCCGCAAGTGTCGCAAAAGAATACGTCGTGGTGTTTTCCGCTGCCTCCGGCCAGCGTGAACGACTTCGGAACGGCGGACCCTGCTTCAACAAACTTCTTCTCGATCCAGATGTTGATTACGAACGCGCTGCCGGTAATGCGCTGGCAATCGAGGCAGTGACAGGCGTGAACGATCAGCGGACTGGCGGTCAATTTGTATCGGATAGCTCTGCATGCGCATCCGCCTTCCAGATTCATAGGTCCTCCTTGGCGCAGCCTGCGCCGATCGGATTCTCTCAGTGGCGCGGGCGTCCCTGCCCGCGATTCAGGTGGTGCAATGGCGGGCAGGGACGCCCGCCCCACTTCTAGGAATGAGAGTAGCTCAACTCACGAGGCGCCACCCTCCGTCCAGCACTTCCCACCCGTTGCCTAACGGCTGCAGTGCGCTTCGAGACGATAACCGTCCGGATCCGCGACGAACGCCGCATAGTAGTTGTCGCCATAGTCCTTGCGCACGCCCGGCCTGCCGTTGTCGCGTCCGCCCGCTTTCACCGCCGCCGCATGGAAGCGGTCCACGGCCGCGCGATTCGCGGCGTCGAAGCACACATGCAGCCCCGAGGCTTCGTCCGCCGGCACCGGCCGCTCCGCCCGCATCACCCACAACTCGGGACTGTCCGCGCCGTAGCCCAGCGCCTCGGTGCTATCGAAGAGCCGCTTGTAGCCGAGCGGCGCCAGCGCCGCATCGTAGAACCGGCCCGCCTTGCCGACATCCCGCACGCCAATCGAAACATGATCGATCATCGTCGTTCCTCCGCCTCGCCAGGCAAAATCGCATCCCTCGTTCTTCTAACCAGTATGGCAGTTACATATAGACCGGGGCGCCATGGATGTCAACCGTCAAGCCGGTTAGAATGATACGGGGATGTCCATCACCGGCAACTCGCGAACCTTGCGCAATCTGATCGTCGTTCCGCGTCGCGACCTCAGCCTCGAATTCGCCAACACCGTCGCATGGCGAGGTAGCGCACCGACCGAAAGCCTCCATAACTTGCAGGACGTTCTCGCCTGGTTGGCCTCGGCCAAAGCGCTGCCGGGGCGCGCCGTGGCCGAGCTGGGCAAGTGGTTCGACGCGCATCCCGCGGACGCCGCTATGGTCTTCGGCGAGGCAATCGAAACCCGCGAGACGCTCTACCGGCTCCTTCATGCGGCCGCGTCAGGGTCGGCTCCCGCCAACGAAGATCTGCGCCGGCTCAATGGCGCGCTCGGCGAGGCGGCGCCGCGCGCAAACCTGGACCGCGCCGGTCGGGGCTTCGGATGGCGTATCGAGGCGAGACCCAGCGCCGCCGGAATACTGGCGAGTGTGCTATGGTCCGCCGCGGATATTCTGGTCGGCCCGGATTGCGCGCGTGTCCGCCAATGCGCCAACGAGCGATGCCTGTGGCTCTTTCTCGACGATAGCAAGAACGGCACGCGGCGATGGTGTTCGATGCAGGCCTGCGGCAACCGCGCCAAAGCCCATCGCCACTACCTGCGCCATAAGGGGAAGTAATCCCGACGGTCTTGGTGCGGTCCGCAGGGCTCCCGGACCACTCACGCGGTGTCGAGGCGGACGCGGAAGGCGGCGGTGCGATCCGTCACCAGGCCCCAGTCGGTCAGCATCCGGCCGATCCAGACATACGGGAACGCGTACCAGTACTTGCGCCCGACAAGATCCATGATGTCCGCCTTATCGGCGGAGTCGGTTATCGGCTCGACCTTGCCGGCGAAAGTCTCGTCCCCGATTCGCATCGAGACCTGAGGCTTCTTCAGTACGTTGCGAGTCCATTGACGGTTCCGGTTCGCCGTCACCAGGTAGACGATATCGCCCTCGACGACGAACCAGATCGTGACTTGGTACGCCTTTGCGGACTTGCGCCCGTAGTGCGTGAGCCGCACCGTCTGATTGCCGGACACCCGTGACAGCCGCGCCGTGAGATCCGATTCCATCGTAGCCTCCCCTCAGGTCCTGTGCTTCAGGTCGAGAGTGAAAAAAGAAATGGTGGCTCTTTTCACTTTTCACTTTTCACTTTTCACTTTTCACTGGCACGTCACCGCGTTCGAAGCGCTCATCGCGTGACGGTTTCCATCACGCGGCCGCTGGCGCCGTCCGCGATATCGAGCTCGACGGGGCCGCTGACCTTGTGAGATTCCTTGACGGTCTTGATCTTGTTCTTGAGGTCGTTGAGGAATTGCTGCTTGGCGAACGGTGGCATCTGGTCGATCGGGAAATTGTCCATCATCACAGTCGCCTTGAGCTTGTCCGGCCATTTGACCGAGCTCACTTTAGAGCCCGCGATGGGCAGGTTGCGCACCATCTGCTCGATCGCGCCCTGGAAGTTGCCGGCTGCGCTGCCGGAGTCGGCGCCGGAGCTTGCAGCGGTGCCCGTGGTCGGTGCCTCCGCCTGCGCTTGATCTGCGCCGCCGGCCGCACCGCCCGCTAAGGGGGTTTGCTCGCCGTTCAGCTTCGCGAGCATCTCCTTCACTTTCGAGCGCGAAGCGTCGTCGGGCGCTAGCGAGAGCGCCTTGGAGAAGGCCTGGCGCGCGTTCCGCGCGTCATTCTGCTCGCCGTAGGCAATTCCCAGGTTGTAGTAGCCCTCGAAGAAATCAGGCTTGACCTTGATTGCGCGCTTGTATTGCACCGCTGCCTGGTCGGGGTTGCCCGTGTAAAGGTACATCGTGCCGAGATCGGTGCAGACCTCGGGGTCGTCGGGGCGCCGCTTCAGGTAATGCTCGTAGGCGGCGATCGCCTGATCGTAGTTCTTGTGGTCGTAGTTAAGGTTGCCGATCCCGCGCAGCGCATCGGGGCTGTCGGGATCGAGCTTGAGCGCATGGCCGTAAGCCTCCTCGGCCTTGGCGTAGTAGGAGGCGTCCAGCAGCGCCGCGCGCAGCGAGACGTCGCCGAGTTTGTTCCACGCCGCGAGATCGCTGGGTCTGGCGCGGGCTTCCTTGTCCACCTGATCGATAAAGCTGCGCGCCTCGGCGGGAAGCTGGATGCTGGGATGGCCGGGCGGAAGATTCTCAGCGCCGGCTTGCGGCTCCGGCTGCGGCCCGGGCGCCGATGAGGCGAGCCGGGTGGCAGGCGGCCCGGCCGGGACGGTCACGATCAGCCTGACGATCACCAGTCCGACGATCAGGATACCGAGGAAGACGCCGACGAACGCGCCGGTAAAGTGCAGATTCCTGATCCAGCCGGCGCGGCGCGGCCGGAGCTCCCTGCCGCATTCAACGCAGAAGTTTGCCCCCGACACCACGGGTGCGCCGCAATATCCGCAAAATCGCATCAGCACTCTACCTACAGCAGGGCGTCGAGGCGGCGCAACTGTCGGGCGCGGTCGCGCGGCCGTGTCCCAAGCCGCTGCGGGCTTATTGTATAGTCGCGACTCTTCTCCCCCCTGACCAGGGGGAGATAAGCTTGTCCTGAGCAAAGCCGAAGGAAGAGTAGGGAGCAGGCTTAAGGAAACGTTTTCCGCAGCCTGCTAGCGCGGCTATCGCCAATGCCATCGGACGTATCGGAAATCAGCGCGCAACTCGAGGTGCTGGTCCGCGAAAAGACCGGCGACCCCGGCGCGCGATGCGGCCCGCTGCTCGCATTACCGGGCCATGCGGGCCAGAGCTACAGCTTCGAGCTGGACTGGCGCGCGCCCGACGGGCCGAGCCACGAGAAGCTCGTGCTCCGGCTCGCGCCGGCGGGGGTGCGGATTTCCGGCCCTGCCGATGTCGCACGCCAGGGGCGCATCATGGCCTCGCTGGCGGACGCGGCCGTGCCGGTCCCGCCCGTGCGATGGCTGGACGACGGCCCGCGACCGTTCGGGCGGCCGTATTTCGTGGTCGGCTTCGTCGAGGGCCAGAAGCTGAACGAGATGCAGGTCACACCCGAGCAGGCGCGTGCGATGGCGTCCGGCGTGATCGATGTTTTGGCCGCGTTGCACGCCGTGGACTGGCAGTCGCGGCGCGCGGCGTGGGGCGAGCCGGTTGCGCTGATCGACGAGATGAAGCGTCTCGACTATCTGCTGGACCGGCCGACGCTCGATCCGGCCGCGGTCTCACGCGCGCCCCACCTGCGCGAGCGGCTGCGCGCGAGCCTGCCCGAAAAGCCCCGCGTCGGATGCGTGCACGGCGACTTCCAGTGGTCCAATCTGATTCTGCGCGAGGGGCGGCTGGTGGCCGTGATCGACTGGGAGATCTCGCTGGTCAGCGCGACACTGCTCGACCTTGGATGGATCTGCCTGTTCTCCGACCCTGACAGTTGGGCGCAGCGCCTGCTGGTGCCCCCGAACCTGCCATCGCCCGACGAGTTGGTGGCGCTGTATACCGAGCGCGCGCGCTTTAGGGTCGAGATGAGACAGGTGCGATGGTTCCAGGCTTTTTCCGCGTATCGATTCGGCGTGATCACGGTTTTCAACCTGATGCTGCATGAGCGCGGCAAGCGTCACGACCCGATCTGGGAAGAGATCGGTAAGTCTGCCCCGCGGCTCTTCGAGCGCGGCCTGGAACTGCTGGACCGGGGCGCGGCTTCGTAGCCCGTGACGCCCTGAGCCAGGCGACCGCCTCGGCAAGTCGTTACGCGCGGCTAGTGCTTGAAGTGCGGAATCACGTACTTCCCGAACAGCTCGATCGACTCCATGATCCGCTCGTGCTTGAGTCCGCCGACCTGCATGAGGCAGAGCACGTGATCGGCGCCGGCCCGCTCGTAGCGTTTGAGCTTCTCGACGCACTTGTCGGGATCGCCGACGATCACCATGTCGCGCTCGTCGATCTCCTCGAACGACACCGAGCCCTTTTCCTGGTAGCGCTCGAGCAGCGGGAACTGCTTGAGGATGTCCTCGTAGGGTGGCGTGCCTCCGACCTTGCCGAGCATCTCCTTGGGGATCGAGGCGAGGGCGCGGAACACGTAGGTCACGTACCATAGCGTCGCCTCGACACCGCCGTTGGCGATCGCGGCCTGGGTGCTCGGCGCGCAATGCGCGATGGTGAAGACTCCGATCTTGTCGTTGATGAATGCGCCCGCCGGCGTGCATCGCTTGAGCCCGTCGCGGTAGCGCTTGATGCGCTCCTTAAGCTGCGGCAGATCGACCCATACCGTAAGCCCGAGGCATCCCAGACCGTTGAGCCCCGCCAGCTCCCAGGTTTCGGGGCTGGTCGCCGCGACCCACATCGGCGGATGCGGCTTTTGAATCGGCTTGGGGATAATCGCGCGCTCGGGAATTTTGAAGAACGGACCCTCGTAGGAAAACCGCTCCTGCGTCCACATCTGCGGAATCACCCGCACCGCCTCCTGCCACATCTCGCGCGATTGAGCCGGGTCGATATCGAAGCCGAGCTGCTCCCCCAGGCTGGAGCGTCCGGTGCCGAACTCGAGCCGTCCCTTGCTCATGATGTCGAGCACGGCTGCGCGCTCGGCGACGCGGATGGGATGGTTGAACTTCCAGGGCAGCAGCGTGACGCCGTGGCCGATGCGGATGTTGGTGGTGCGCTGCGCGATCGCGGCCAGAAAGACCTCAGGCGCCGGCGAATGCGAGAACTCCTCCTGGAAGTGATGCTCGACTTCCCATACCGTGTCGAAGCCCCAACGGTCCGCCGCCTCGATCTGCTCAACCGCCTCCCAATAGGTGTTGTACTCCGCCTTCGGCCCCCACGGCTTGAGCATCTCCATTTCGTAGAGCAGGTCGACCTTCACCAGTTCGACTCCCTTTGCCCGCCTCGACGCTGACGGCGCGCGCTGTAGCGCCGGCCTCCGTGCCGGTTCCTTTTGATCGAGAGTCTATTCGCAGGCGACCCGAACCCGCAAAGCGCATCGATTCGCGACTACGGTGTCGGCCCTCGGCGGGCAAGTCCGGACCCTCTTCGGCCGGTCCAGCGGCTGCGATACGATTCGTACCCGATGAGCGCGTTGAGCCGGCGACGGTTTCTTTGGCTGTGCGCGATCGCCATCGTGGCTCGTAGCGCCGGCCGGAGCCTGCCCTTGAGGCTTCCGAAGGGTGCCGGTTCCTTTTTCCGATCGGGCTGGAGGCCGCCCGAGCGAGCTGTATCGCTTGCCGGCCCGCGAGGCCATGCGGGTCTTTATTGCGAAAAAATCCGGCACGTCCCCGACGCGTTGCTGCGCTCGCCTGGCTTGCCTTTCCTGTAACGACTCAGGCTCGGCCGAGCTGCTCGAGCGGCGGGCGAGACGGGCCACTTCAAGCCAAAAGAGTAATCCGATCCTAAAGGTCGCCGGGGCGCAAGCGCGGTAGTACCGCCACCGCGAGCGCGGCCAGAGCGGCGCCCATCATGAAGGCCGCCTCGGCGCCGGCTCTCTGGTAGACGATGCCGAATACGATGCTCGCCGGCAGCATCGCGAAGCCGACCACTGCGTGATATGCGCCGAGGGCGCGGCCGCGCCAATCCTCCTCGACCAGGTCCACCACCGCGGCTTTCTCGGCGCCTTCGGCAAGTCCGAAGTAGATGCCGTAAGCCGCGAACAACGTCCACACGTGCCAGGGCAATCGCGCCAGGCCGAAGCCCACATACACCAACGCGTAGGCGCACCATCCCGCGACGATCGCGAAACGCCGGCCGCGGCGATCGCTCAATGCGCCTCCCCAGGTCGAAGTCGCCGACTTGACTACGTGCAGGACGATCCAGAGCAGCGGCGCATCCGCAACCGGGATGCCGAGCTGACTGGCGCGCCACAACAGGAATGAGTCCGACGAGCATCCCAGCGTGAAGAGCAGCACCGCGAGCAGGTAGCGCCGGTAGACCGGCGAGGCGGGAATGCCCAGCGCGATCTTCGCGGCCGGCCGGCGCGTCTTCTCCCCGCGCACGCTCAGCGCCAGCACCAGGCACGCCGCCACGCCCGGCACGGCCGACCATGCAAACACCGCGCGCATCGATACCCCGTGCGACAGCATCAGGTACCCGAGCGCCGGCCCCAGGATTGCGCCCACGTGATCCATCGCCCGATGGAATCCGTAGGCGCGGCCGCGCAGGCTCGGCGCCGCCGCCTGCGCCAACAGCGTGTCACGCGGAGCCGCGCGGATTCCCTTGCCGGCGCGATCGCCGAAGCGCACCGCCAGGATCTGCCACCACGCCGTCACGATCGCGAGCAGCGGCCGCAGCGCGGTCGCCACGCCATAGCCCACCAGCGTGATTGCCTTGAGCCGCCCGACCCGGTCGGCGAGGTAGCCGGAGGCGACCTGGAGCAGGCTCGTGGTCGCATCCGCCACGCCCTCGATTAGCCCCAGCGCTTCAGGACCCGCCCCGACAGCCGCGACGAAGGCGGGAATCAGCGGATGTACCATGTCGCCCGCCATGTCCTGCAGGAGCGAGACCGCGCCCAGCGCGATCACGGTGGCCGGAAGCCGCGGAAAACTCGGCGCGGCGGGTGGGTAGTGCGCCGGTTTCAAACCAAAGGTGTCCTCTGAGCCGGCCGGCACCAGGCAACCCTCATCCGCCGCGTACTGTGCTTACGCACAGACGCAGTAACCTCTCCCTGGACAAGGATGAGGTGAAGAAAAAGACCGGCCCGGTTCTGTTTTCTCCCTCTCTGACCCTTGGCACTCTTAATCATGCCGGGGGGATTGCTGTCCACCCGGCACGTTCAGGAGCGCGAGCCCCGCTGTGATAGGTTTGAAAAGAGGCCTTCGCCGGATGGAAGCGGCAAGCGCAGGCGCACTAACACATCCCGCCCCCGAGGCGACGCATAAGTGGCTGATCGCAATCGCCGTGATGCTCGGCGCGGCGCTCGAGGTGCTCGACAACACGATCGTCAACGTCTCGCTGCCCCATATGCAGGGCAGTTTCTCGGCGAGCGTGGACGAGATCGCATGGGTCGCGACCAGCTACCTGGTCGCCAACGGGATCATGATCCCGATGACCGGATGGATCTCGTCGCGTTTCGGGCGCAAGCGCTATTTCCTGTTCTCGGTAACAGCCTTCGTGGCGGCCTCGGCGGCCTGCGGCGCGGCCGGCTCGCTGAAGCAGATGGTGATGTTGCGCCTGATCCAGGGGGCGGCCGGCGCCGCGATGATTCCGTCGTCGCAGGCGATCCTGATGGAGACCTTCCCGCCCAACGAGCAGGCCCTGGCGATGGCGACCTGGGGAGTGGGCTTGATGATCGCGCCGATCATGGGCCCCACGCTCGGCGGATGGATCACCGACAACTGGTCGTGGCGTTGGAACTTCTATATCAACGTGCCGCTGGGCGGACTGGCCGCGCTGATGGTCTACAGTTTCGTCCACGACCCGGCCTACCTGCGCCAGCGCCGCAGCGCCGGCGGCCGGGTGGATTACTTGGGAATCGCCTCGCTGGTGCTCGGGCTGGGACTGCTTCAGATCGTGCTCGACCGCGGCCAGCGCTCGGATTGGTTTGCCGCGCCATGGGTGTGGTGGGCGAGCGGGCTTTCCGCCCTGTTCCTGACGACGTTGGTGATTCACGAGCTGCGGTTCGCCCAGCCCATCCTCGATCTCAGGATCTTCCGGATTCCGACCTTCACGATCGCGGTGTCGTTGATTGTCGCGATGAGCTTCGTCTTGTTCGGCACCGGCCTGCTCAATCCGATCTTTCTGCAGGAGCTGATGGGCTATACGGCGTGGCAGGCGGGATGGGTGATGGCGCCGCGCGGCATCGGCACGATGGTCGCGATGTTTACGATAGGGCAGCTCGCGCGGGCCGGCTATAACCCACGGCCGCTGCTCGGGGTCGGATTCGGCCTGATTGCGTACTCGCTGTGGGCGATGGCGCACTGGAACCTGCAGGTCGACTCCTGGGGCGTGATCTGGCCCAGTATCGTGCTCGGCGTCGGGATGGGGCTGATTTTCCCCACGCTCTCGGCCACCACGCTCGCGTGCGTGGTGCGCGAGCGGATGGGCTACGCGGCGAGTCTCTACAACATGGTGCGCAACACGGGCGCCGCGATGGGCATCTCCTTCATGACGACCGTGCTGATGAATCACGAGCAGATCCATCAGGCCCGCCTGACCGAGCATTTCTCGGTCTTCGAGGCCTGGCGGATGAGCCAGACCGCGCCGCAGATTCCCGGTGCGCCGGGGTTCCACCTGATGCCGCAGATCATCACGGGCCAGAAGCAGGGCCTGGCGATGGTCTACGGGATGATCCAGGCGCAGGCCGCGATGCTCTCGTTCAACGATATCTACCGGACGCTGGCCTTCGTGATGGTCCTGCTCGTGCCGGCGTTTCTGGTCTTGCGGCGCGTGCAGGCGCCGCCCGAGGCAGCCGTCCATTGACGGACCGCGCGCGTACCCATGGCGCCATTGGAACAGATGCCGGCCAAGGCCGCGTCGGGCCGTCCAGGGTGCTAGCATACTTGGCACCGCAGCCGCCGTGAACATCGAAGCAGCCATCGCCCAAGCGGCCCGCGAACGGGGTTTCGTCCTGGTCGGCTTCGCTCCGCTGCGCCGCCTGAGCTACCGCGAGGATTTCTACGCGCGATGGCTTGGCGAAGGCCGCCACGGCGACATGGCCTATCTGGCGCGCGAGTCCCAGCGGCGCTTCGACCCGCGATGGATCGACCCGCGTCTGCGCTCGGTAGTGAGCCTCGGCTACCCTTATCGCGCGCCGTCGCCGCCGCAAATCGACTGGCCCCGCGAGCTGCGCGGCCGAATCGCCGCTTACGCCTTCGGCCCCGACTATCACGATCGCGTGCTCCGCCAGGCGCGCGAGGTCGCCGACGCGATCGTTGAGGCCAGGCCCGGCGCGGCCGCCCGCGTGTACGTGGACACCGGGCCGGTCTTCGAGCGGGAATGGGCGGCCGAGGCGCGGCTGGGATGGTTCGGCAGGAACACCAACGTCCTCAATCGCGATCATGGCTCGTACTTCTTCCTGGCCGAGATCTTCACCGAGCTCGAATTCGATCGCAGCGGCGTCCCTTATCGCGATCATTGCGGGACCTGCCGCCGATGCCTCCAACTGTGCCCGACCGGGGCGCTCGCGGAGGGCTATCTCCTCGAGCCGCGCCTGTGCCTGAGTTACCTGACGATCGAAAATCGCGGCGCGATCCCGCTTGAGCTGCGTGCCAAGCTCGGCAACTGGATCTTCGGCTGCGACATCTGCCAGGAAGTGTGTCCGTGGAACGAGCTGCACGATTCGGATCGCGCGGCGGAACTGGCTCCGTATCTGCCGGAGCTGATGGCGCTCGATGACGACGGCTTCCGCCGCCGCTACGGCAAGAGCGCGATCCGGCGCACCAAGCGGCGCGGGCTTCTGCGCAACGTCGCGGTCGCGCTCGGCAACAGCGGCAATCCCGATGCGATCGCGCCGCTGGCGCACGCGCTTTCATCCGAGTCGGAGCCGCTGGTCCGCGCTCACGCGGCATGGGCGCTCGGCCGTCTCGGCGCCGCCGCGGCGCGCCGTGCGCTGGAGCGTGCACGCCGGCGCGAGACCGACGTGGAGGTTATCGCCGAGATCGCCGGCGCGCTGGAAGAGGCCGGCGCTTTGGATAATCCGGCACACCCGGCCAACCTCGAGGCCGCAGGAAAAAACTTGCCAAACGCGCGCCGCCAACGGAGACTCATGACGGAGTTGAGATGAGTGACGCCGCCCGACGGGAATTTTCGATGCATGCGGCGCGCGAGCCGGTTCCGCTCGCTCGCGGCGCCCTGCTGATCGCCAAGGAGGAGTATCCGGACCTCGACGTCGAGTACTACCTCGATCGGATCGCCGCGCTGGCCCGCGAGGCGGAGCCCGCGGTCAGGGCCGCCGCGGACACGGTCGGACGCGTCCAGACGCTGTCGCACTTTCTGTTCGAGCAGAAGGGCTTCAAGGGCAATCGCGATGAATACGCCGACCCGCGCAACTCGTTTCTCAACCAGGTGCTCGAGCGCCGCCTCGGTATCCCGATCACGCTCTCGGTGATCTACCTCGAAGTCGGCCGGCGGCTCGGAATCAATCTCTTCGGGGTGCAGTTCCCAACCCACTTCCTGGTCAAGGCGGTCGACGAACGCGGTGAGATAATCATCGATCCCTTTTACGGCGGTGAGATCCTGGGCCTGAACGACATCCGGGCCTGCCTCGCGCAGATCTATGGACAGCCGGTCGAAGTGCATCCCGCGATGCTGAAGGCGGTGGGCGCTCGACAGATCCTGAGCCAGATCCTGCGCAACCTGAAGGGCATCTACCTCAATGCCTCCGACTTCCAACGCGCGCTTTCAGCGCTCGACCGGATCCTGATGCTCGAGCCGCGCGCGATCGAGGAGCTGCTCGAACGCGGGGGCCTTTACGAGCGGATGGAATGCTTCCAGGCCGCGCTCGACGACTACCGCAGCTTCCTGTCGCAGGCCCCCGAGCATCTCGCCGCCGACACCGCCCGCGAGTCGGTAGTGCGCCTGGTGCGCCAGGTGGCACGAATCCACTGAGGGCGTGGCCAATTCTTCTGCGCCAACTGCGCGTGCGCGGGAGGCGCGAGTGCCTTGTTTGGTTAGGCGGGCTCTTCCTGGGACTCGCCACCTTTCTCGTCTGGATCACTCTGTTCAGGTGAACGGGCCGGATGAACGGCCCACTGCCCCATAGAGGGTCAGTCGAAGGCGGATCTTGGTGCGATCGGGCGCTCGATCGCCTCTCGCGCGTGCCGGAACGCTGCGATAAGGTCTCGGAAGTGACGAAAAAGACTGCAAGTGCGAGAGTTGGAAGAGCGGGCTCGCGCCCAACTGCGAAAGGGGTTTCGGCACCTATGGAGCATCCCAACTTCATCGGAGAGTCACAGAAGCGGTCCAATGAGGACCTGATTCGCTTGTTGGATGAATGGATGGCCGATGAATCGGGCTACGACAAGAAAGTTTGGCCAGCATTGAAGAAAGCGCTGGAAGAGAACCGGCTGTCGCGACCGACAACGTAGGGCATCTTTCGCCCTTCGTGCGCGTCAACTGGGAAGAGATTTGACTCGTCTGCGCCAACGCACGCACGGGTCACCACCAAGACCGCGAAACCGCTCCACCCTTATCTTGAATCGGTGAAAGACTTCTTTGAAGCCAGCCGCGCGGCGGTCGCGGACTCGGAGCTGAAGCGCAAGCTCGAGGCGGCCGCCGGACGCCATCTCGAGCACGTGGCGGAGGCGCGCGCCGAGTTCCCGGCCTACGAGGCCGAACGCGACCGCGCGCGCCGGATCAAGGAAGACGCGATCGGTCGGCTCGATCAGCTCCTGGCGCAACTTAAGGAGCGGCTCGCGGCCAACGGCTGGCATGTGTTCTTTGCGGCCGATGCGCAGGAGGCGCGCGAGTATATCGTCGGCGTCGCGCGCTTAGCCGGCGCCCGGCGCGCGGTCAAGGGCAAGTCGATGACCACCGAGGAGATCGAGCTCAATCCCGCTCTGGAAGCGGCCGGGATCCAGGTGGTCGAAACCGACCTGGGTGAGTATATCGTGCAGCTCCGCGGCGAGCGTCCCTCGCACATCATCACCCCCGCGATCCATCTCTCCAAGGAAGACATCGGCGCGCTGTTCAGCGAAAAGTTCGGTATCCCGTACACCGCCGAGCCCGAGGCGCTGACCAAGGTCGCACGCGAGCGCCTGCGCGAAATTTTCCTCGGCGCCGAAATCGGCATCACCGGCGTCAACTTCGCGATCGCGGAAACCGGAACGATCGTGATCGTCGAGAATGAGGGCAACGGGCGGCTCTCCAGCTCGATGCCCGAAACGTTCGTTGCGGTGATGGGAATCGAAAAGGTCGTGCCCAGGCTCTCCGACCTGAGCCACTTCCTGGAAATCCTGGCGCGCACCGCCACCGGCCAGAAGCTCACCACCTACACCAGCTTCATAAGCGGGCCGCGCCAGGCGGGCGAAGCCGACGGCCCTGCCGACGTACACGTCGTAATACTCGACAACCGGCGCACCGCGATGCTCGCGGACCCGGTGCTGCGCGAGGCGCTCTATTGCCTGAGATGCGGCGCGTGCCTCAACGTATGCCCGGTTTATCGAAGGATCGGCGGACACGCCTACGGCTCGACCTATCCGGGGCCGATCGGATCGATCGTGAGCCCGGCGCTGTTCGGCAATGCGGCCGGCTATCTGCCATTCGCCTCCACGCTGTGCGGCGCCTGCCGCGACATCTGTCCGGTCCGGATCGACATCCCGCGCATCCTGCTCCATCTCCGATGGAAGGTGAGCGAAGGAAGCGAACCGATCCGATGGCCGGCGGCCGCGGCCGGCGCGCGCGCCAGCGCACGGCTCTATGCGCGGCTGGCCCGCTACCCGGCCCTGGCCCGAATCGCCGGTAGGGCGGCGGCTATCGCGCTCAAGCCGTTCGGACGCGACGGCTTTATACGCCGGATGCCGCCGCCGTTTTCCGGCTGGACTCAAAACCGCGACTTTCCAAAACCGCGTTCGCGATGGCGCGGGCGCGTGAAGTGGGGCGGGCCTCCGTGCCCGCCATCCGGGGAGTGAAAACGCCGTGGGCGACTTTGAGAGGCTGCTGGCCGGAGTGAAGAGCGCGCTCGCGGGCGCGCCGGCGCCGCCCTCGCATCACCACGGGCCGACCGCCGGCGCGTTCGAGAGCGCCGCCCCCGACCGCGGCGATTTGGTGTCGCGCCTCGCGCACGAGCTCGAGATGGTGCAGGGACGCGCGATCGAGGCCGCCTCGACCGCGGACGCCGCGGATAAAATTGCCGCGCTCGCGCGCCAAGCCGGCGTACGCTCAGCCGCGGTCGGCGATGGTGTCACGGTCGATCTTGCCGCGGTCGCCGCGGCTCTCGAACAGGGAGGTATCGAGGTCGTCCCGCTCTCGAGCGCGGACTGCGATGGGCCACGCTCGATTCGCGACCGGATCGCGCGATGCGACCTTGGCGTGGCGGAGGCGTGCCACGCGATCGCTTCGAGCGGCACGCTCGCCGTCGTCTCCGACGCGCGCAATCCCGGCTCGCTGACGCTGCTCCCGCCGCTGAGCGTGATCGTCGTGCGGGCCGCACGAATCGTGGCCGACCTGGCCGCGCTGCTCGATGCGATCGGGCCGGCGGGCGTCGCTGCGAATCGGCTCACGCTGATCGCCGGGCCGAGCCGCACCGCCGATATCGAGAAGCGGATCGTGCTCGGCGCGCACGGGCCGCGCGAGTTGTGCGCGATCGTGATCCGGTCGGCCGATGGCTGAAGTAGTACAACTCTTTTCCACTTGCCTAGCCGAGGAGTTCTTTCCCGAGGTTCCCAGGGCCGCGCGCCTGGTGCTCGAGCGGCTGGGGGTCAGCGTCCGTCCGATACCGCACGCATTCTGCTGCGGGCAGGTCGCCTTCAACGAGGGATTGCGCCGCGATGCGCTCGAGCTTGCCCGGCGTTTTCTCTCGGCCGTCGAGCCCGGAGTTCCGATCGTGATGCCCTCGGGCTCGTGCGCCTCGATGGTGAGGATCTTCTATGGCGACCTGCTCGCGGCGGAGCCGGAACTTGCGGCGCGAGCCCGCGCGGCGGCGGCGCAGCTCTTCGAGTTTTCGCAGTTCATCGTAGACGTGCTCAAGGTCGTGGACGTGGGCGCGCGCTTCGAGCGCGCCGTCGCGTACCATCCCTCATGCCATTTGCTGCGCGAATTGGGGGTGCGCAGCGCACCGAGTAGGCTGCTGAGCGCGGTGCGCGGCATCAAGCTCTGCGAGCTGCGCAATTGCGAGGAGTGCTGCGGATTCGGCGGCCTGTTCTCGGTCAAATTTCCGCACATCTCGGCCGCGATGCTCGACGACAAGCTCTCCGCGATCGCCGCAAGCGGCGCGGAGGTAATCGTCGCGAACGATTGCGGATGCCTGATGCAGATCGCGAGCGGCGCGCATCGCAAGGCGATGCGACTCGAGGTGCGCCATCTCGCCGAGGTGCTCGCCTCGCGCTAGGTGTCCTGAGTGGGAAGTTCCTTGACAAACTTGCCGATGGATCTTCTTCAATGGCCTCTCCCAGATGGGAGAGGCCGACGGTCGCTGCGACCGTCGGGTGAGGGACCGCAGCGTCGCTGCGCCAGCAGCGACATTTGGTTGCGCCCGCGCTTTTTCGCCAGGGCTAACCACGCAACGGCCGGAGCGCTTCGATCCTCGGCGCCGCGCCTTTCACCGACACGCTCGCTTCGCTCGGCAAGCGGGGCCGCTCCAACCGACTCGAACGAAGTGAGCATAGCGGTGAAAAAAAATGCGGCGTCGCAAGGCCCCTCACCCCGGCCCTCTCCCAGCTTTGCAGGGAGAGGGCGAAGAAGAACTCTTGAGCTTTGGTGCGGAAGTTGGGCAAAGCTCTTGGCAAGCCCGGAGGGGGTTCAAAATTACTCCGCGAACTTCTAACTCAGGACACTAGGTGTCCTGTAAGTGAGAAATAGAGAGAGCCTTACAAGCGCGAGGCCTGCACGGCGATCGAGTCCGCGATCTTCTGAATCCGCTCGTCGAGCTTGCCGATCTGCTCGGTCAGCTCCCGGATCTTCTGCTCGAGTTCGCGCACGTGCTGTTCGAGGTCCTTGACCAGGACGCGGTGCTCGGTGCTCTTGGTCGCCATCCGCCACCTCCGACCCCTAAAGCCGTAACAGACTGTTGCAGGAAGAAACAAGCATTGGTCACCCGGGGTTCAGCAGCTTCTGTCTCCGAATGGCATTCAGAAGGCCGGCGGTTTGACCCCGCTCAGCTTCACCGTTGGCGCCGCCTGGCGTGGCGCTTCAACCACTTGGAAATGTCATTCTTGCCAAGCACACCTTGCGCCACGCGAATCATTGTATCGACGACATCCGCTTCGGACGGATCGATCGCATAGCCGTTCAGCTCGAGGAACGCGGCCGTGGCCAGGAACGCGGTCCGTTTGTTGCCGTCAACAAAGGGATGGTTCTTCGCGATCCCGACGCAGCAGGCAGCGGCCAGATCGAAGAGTGAAGGTTCACCGCCGTAGGCCGCCAAGTTGCGCGGCTTCGCCAGCGCGCTTTCCAGAAGACCGATGTCGCGCGTCCCGCTCACGCCGCCGAATTCGGCCAACGCTTCGTCATGAAGGGCGACAACGTCCTCCCTGGTGAGCCAGATCGCATTCACTTAGCGCCTGGCGAGATCGCGCATCGCGTTACGATAGCGGCGCATGTAGCGGCGGCCGCTCTTCACCACGGCTGCAAAGTGCGGGTCGTAGGGCGAGAGTGTCAGTCCCTCGGTCGTCCGCACCGCGAATAGGTCGTCTCCTTCCTCCACTCCGAGCGTCGCGAGCATTTCGCGCGACAGAATGACGCCCAAGGAATTCCCGATCCTGCGAACCTTCAGGGCATTCACGTCCAATGCTATTCACCTCGATTCCGTTCGTGAGTACATTTGTTATAACACGCTGGCGCCGGAGACGGAAGTGGCCTTCGCGGCGATCGAACCCGGCGGCAATCGCGCTCAGCGCCGTGCGACTTGATGGCGGCCCGGGCCGAGCGTGGCGCCTGTGAGCGGGGCGTCCTCGAAGTTGAGCTCGGCGGCGGCGACGCCGTTGGGAATCACGATCGCGCCGCCGCGTTCGCGGTCGAGATCGAACTCAATCAGCCGCCGGAGCCATTACGGGCGAGCGCGCGTTCAGCGGCGCGCGCGGCGGGAACGGCGCGAAACAGGTCCGGCAGCAGCGGCATCATCGCGCGGATCGCGAGGCTCGACGCATCGAGCAGAAGCTGATTGGCCCAGCTCCACTTGAGTCCGTACTCTTCGCGCAGCTCGGGCGGCAAGAGCCCGATCGTTACCAGGTTAAGCGTGTCGAACACCCACGACGGCATCAGCGGAACCGGCGGATACAGGATGCTGCGCGCGAGCGCACGCCCAGTCGCCCCGACCTGGAGCACGCCGCTCTCGATCATCCGGCGCATGTAGTCCTGGAAGTCGTCGAGTTGCGACGGAACCATCGAATCGGGAATCTGGAACAGCCGCGCGATAGTCTTGCTCGCCTGGTAGTAGCTCTGCGCCTCCTCGGCCGAGAGGGTCCGCACGTAACGCCCGTAGATCAGCATCGCGGTGTCAACCAGCGTCGCATGTACCCAGAACAAGAGCTCCGGATGGCGCGCGTCGTAATAGGTTCCCGCCGCGAAACCGCCCACCGGCCGCTTGAGCTTCCCGTGCACGCGGGCATGGACCGAATCGACCTGCCGGTATGCCCGGCGAGCCTCGTCGGCGCTTCCAAATGTCAGCGCGAACGTTGTCTGGACGGTTCGCCGCAGCCGTTCGAGGGGATGGCTTGAGAAGTCGCTGTGGTCTGCGACCCCGGCGGCGACCAGCGGATGTGCGATCTGCATCAGCAGCGCCCGCCTGGCCCCCAGCAGCAGCACCGCCTCGCGATTCACCCGCCACGCAACGCTGTCGTGCATGAACAGCGTGTTCATCGGCGCAGCAGGTTCCGCGAATTGCTCCCCGTCCATAGCCACGTCCTAGGATACCACGCCCGCGGCTGAGAAGGGCCTGCGCTCCCTCCGCACGGGCCCTTCCCGGCTTTGAGGGTGTAGCGATTCGCGTCAGAGCCTGTTGCCCGACTTGGGGTCGAAAAAATGAAGCCGCGAGCGCTGGACGTACAGTTTGCGCTTGCCGGTCGTTGCCATCGACCGCGGAAGCTCTATGGCAAGGGGTAGGCCGCCCAACAGCGCCGAAACCAGGAATCTCGGCCCGATAAATTCAACCCGTTCGACGGCGACCTCGATCTCGACCGAGCCCTCCCCCGGCTCGGCGCGAAAATCCTCGGGGCGAATACCGAGCGTGACCTTGTCGGGCGCGCCGGCAGGTGGTGCGATCGCCAGGCGCGCGCCGTCCGCGAGCAGGGCGCACCGATCCGGAGATACCACGGCGGGAATCAGGTTCATCGGCGGCTGGCCGACGAAGCTCGCTACGAATGTATTGGCCGGCCGGGCGTAAACCTCCGCTGCGCGGCCGACCTGTTCGAGTCTGCCGTCGCGCATCACGGCCAGCCGGTCGGCCAGAGTCAGCGCTTCGAGTTGATCGTGAGTGACATAGAGAAAAGTTCGCCCGGTGCGCCGCTGGAACTGCTTGAGCTCGGCGCGCAGGCCGGCGCGCAGTTGCGCATCGAGGTTCGACAGCGGCTCATCCATCAGGATTATCCGCGGCTCGCGCACGAGCGCGCGCGCCAGCGCGACGCGCTGGCGCTCCCCGCCGGAGAGCTGCAAGGGTCGCCGGCTGAGGCCGACGGTCAGGCCCGCCGACCGGGCGCTGGCGGACACGCGGCGCGCGATCTCCTCGCGCCCCAAACGCATCAGCTTGAGCGGGAAGGCGATATTCTCGAATGCTGTCATATGCGGATAGAGTGCGTAATTCTGGAACACCATCGAGACCATCCCGCGGCTGCCGGGCCGGTCGAGTATCGGCTCGCCGCCGATCCTGATGTCGCCGGCGTCGGGCGGATCGAGACCGGCAACCAGCCTTAGCAGCGTGCTCTTGCCGCAGCCGGAGGGCCCCAGCAGCACGAAGAACTCGCCGCGTTCGATCGACAGCGAGAGGTCGTCCACGCCGCCGCCCGACTCGAAGCGCCGGCTCAGATTTCGAATTTCCAGCTCAGCCAAGCGATCGGGCTCCCGAGTCTCACCTGCCGCGATTCAGCGCAGACTGCCCGCCATCAGCGCGCCGCGCAACATCGGTCTGAGCGCTATCACCACGCACACCGCCGGCACCATCATCAGCAGCGCCAGCGCGCTGGCCGCGCCAACGTCGCCAAACACCGTGTAGTAATACAACAGCGGCGGCAGCGTGCGGTTGGTAACCTGGATCAACAGGGCGTAGCCGAATTCGTCCCAGCTCAGGATAAAGCTGAGCACGAACGCGGCGGCGAGCCCGGTCCGCGCCAGCGGGAGGTCGACGGCGGCGAACACTCTGAGTGCCGAAGCTCCGTCCAGCCATGCGGCTTCCTCCAGCTCCACCGGCACCGCCAGAAAACTGCTGTAAGTCGTGAGCGCGGTAGTCGGCAGCGCCAGCGCGGCGTGGACCACCGCCAGCCCCAGCCCGCTCGCTGAGTCATAGAGGCCGATTACGATGAGCCCGAGCGCGAGCGGAATCGCCACCGCGATCATCGGCAGCAGCCTCACCGCGGTGACCGCGCCCATCGCGACCCGCCGCCCAAGCCGGCTGCGCGCCATCGAGTACGCCAGCATCGCGCCGAGCACGGTCGCGATCGCGGCGCTGGCCCCGGCCACGAACACGCTGCGCAACACCGCCGAGCGCAGCTCGGTGACCGCGAACACCGAGCGGAAGTGTTCGACCGTGAGATGGCGCGGCAGCCATATCGGCGGCCATGCGAAACTTTCCAGCTCCGGGCTCAGTGCCTGCTTGCCGAGCAGATACAGCGGCACCACCGCAGCCAAACCCACGATCAGTTCGGCCACCCGGCTCACGAGCACGAATCCGGGCGCCCCGGCTTTGCCACGCGGCGCGGTACTCACGCGGCCGTCCCCTCACCGCCACAGTGGCGCATCAGCGCGACTCCGCCTAGCCCGATACCGGTGATCAGCAGCGCAAGCATCACCGACGCGGCCATCGCCATCGCGGGCTGTTGCGCGTCGCTCCATAGCTGGTAGGCGTAAGTCGAGAGCACCGGCACGCCCTCCGGCCCGGTCAGCACCAGTGTGGTCGAAAAGATCCGGAGTGCGTCAACGCCGCGCAGGACCACGGCGGCGACCAGCGCCGGGACCAGCAGCGGGAGCGTGATGTTCCGGAACAGAGCGAACGGCCCGGCGCCATCCAGCGCCGCGGCTTCGTACACTTCCGATGGAATCCCTTGCAGGCCGGCAATCACGATCAGCATCACCACCGGCGTCACGTGCCAGGCATCCACCACGATCACGGTCAGCAGCGCGAGCGGGTCGCCCGGCCTGAGCCATCCCGGCGCGCCGGCGCCGAGCGCCGTCAGGATGGCGTTGAGATAGCCGCGCGGCATGAAGATGTAGCGCGCGATCGTGAGCAGCACGATTTCCGGAATCGCGAACGGCAGGATCGCGGCGACTTCCACCGCCGCATGCGGTTTGCGCCGTGCGGTGAAAAGCAGCGCCAGCCCGAGCCCCGCGCCCAACTCGACCATCAGGCTCGCGAACGGAACTACCAGGTTGTTGGCCAGCGCCCGCACGAAAATCGGATCGGCGAGCACCGCCGCGTAGTTGCCAAGCGACGGGCCGCAGCGGTCAAACGACAGCACCAGCCCGTGCAGCGCCGGAACCGCCAGCACCGCGGCCATGAACGCCACCGGCGCCGCCACGAACAGCGCCCTCATCTTTCGTGCCGCCCGATCCAACCCTCCGTCCTCCCCGGGCTACCGGCACTCGCACCGGCCGGGCCCTGCGGCCTGGTTGACGGCCTGCGCAACCGGCTTCAGCGCGTCGCCGGAAGCCACGTTGCGAAACAGCACTTCGCGGATCGCCCGCTGCCATCGATTACTCATTTGCGCGTAACACGCGATCGTCGGACGCGCGCGCACCCGATCTCGCATCATCGTGAACCCCGAATACAACAAGGCCTGTTCGCTGGCCGGCTCCGGCTCGATCGATCCGTACCATCCAAGCTCGCGGCTCAAGCGCTCCTGCGCCCGGCGGGTCAGGAGATAGCCGATGAACGCCGCCGCGATCCCGGGATGCGGGGCGGAGACCGGGATCGCCAGGTAACCGCCGCCCAGCGGGGTAAAACTGCCGTCGGGTCCGGCGGGAATCGGCGCGCTCAGGTCAACGCCCGGCGCCAGCCCCTTGCCGGCCAGGTAGGCAATCGCGAATGGCCAGTTGAAATGGATCCAGACCTCGCCGCGGGCCTGCGCCTCCAGAACCGACATCTCGCGCAGCACGGCCGAATCGCGGTTCAGGTACGGAGCCAGACCGCGGAGATAGTTCAACCCGCGCAGCGACCCTGAAGCGAGCGGCTCAAGCGGGTCGCCACCGCCACCCCATACAAACGGCATCACGTCACATACCGCGCCCTCGTAGCGTGCGGCCTTGAGCGCGAGCTTGCCCGGATGCTCGCGTGCGAACCTTTCGAGCTCCTGCCAGGTCGCCGGAGGATGCGGCACTTCCAGGCGGTTGTAAATCATCGCCTGCCACATCAGGCGATGCGGTGCGAAAAAGATGTGCCCGCCGCTGCTCGCCGCATCCCAGGCGGCGCTGGGAAACAGCGCCCTGGCTTGGGACCCGACGATCGGATCGAGCGCGCGCACCGAGCCGCGCGCCTGCGCCAGCATCGCGAGGTCCAACTCGACGATATCGAGCTTGCCCCGACCGGCTCCGGCTTCCGCGCGCAGGACGCGCAAGATGTCGCCGTAGCTCTGCGCGACCAGCGTTATCCGCACTCGGTGACTGGTCTCGAAATCGCGAGCGAAGGCGAGATAGTGCCCCGCTTCACCCGGGAAGACCGCCAGTGCGATGGTCAGCTCGTGCGGCGACCCGCGATTGGCGCGGCACCCCGCTGCGATCAGGCTGAAAGCCAGCGCGAAGCGCCACGCGGCGCGCATGCGGCCGAGCTTTCCGATCGGCACTACGCCGTCCTGTGAGCCGGCTCGAGCGCCGCCGCCAGGTCGCCCAAAATTGCAACGACCTCGGCGGGGCCGTCCACCCGGTAACGGGCCCAGCTCGGCCGCGGCGCGCCCACCAGCACGGTCACTCCCCGGTCGCGCAGCCCGAAGAAGGCGTCCTCGTCCGTGGTGTCGTCGCCAAAGTAGGCCACCATCGGAGCGGGTTCCCCCATCGAAGCGAGCAGCCGCAGGACCGCGGATCCCTTGTCGGCAAGGCCGCGCGCAATCGTCTCGTCAACCATGTTGCCGGTCATGATTTCCAGCCCCCGGCATTCACGGCCGATAAACTCGCGCAGCGAGTCGCGCAGCGCCGATACGGCCGCCGGATCCGCGCCTCGGTAGTGCAGCGCGATCGCGGCGCGCTTGTCCTCGATCACGAATCCCGATCGAGGCGGCACCGCGCGCGCCATCCAGTTGCGGACCTTGTCAAGCTCCGCCGCAAAGCTCTCGAGTTGCGGCGCGAACCTTCGGCGTCCGGCGCGGTCGAGGCTCTCGACTCCATGATTTCCGATGAACGACAGGCCGCGATCGATTCCGAGCAGAGCGCGCACGGTGTCGATGTCGCGACCGCTCACGATCGCCAGCTCGACCCGCTCAGGATGCGCGGCGAGTTTTTCGAGCAGCTCGCGGGCTGGAGCGAGCGGGCGCGCCTCAGAGGGTCGCGCAACGAGCTCTGAGAGCGTGCCGTCGTAATCGAGACAAAGCAAGAGCTTTGCGCGGGTGAGAACTTCGGGCAGAAGGCCGCGGGGCAGCGGAGCCGGCAGCCTAGTTGGGCGAGCTCTCGGCACCGGCCGCGTGCTGCGCCTGGTGGGCCTCAGCAAGCGCCCCCAGGAAGGTTGACGACCATCGCTCGAGGTTGTTGGTCCGCACGTGGTTGCGCAGCGCATGCATCCGTTCGGCGCGCATCTCCGGCGAGATCGTCAGTGCGTCTCTGATGCGGGCCGCGATCTGGTCGATGTCGTAGGGATTCACGATCAGCGCCTCGGTCAGCTCGTGCGCCGCGCCGACGAACTCGCTCAGGATCAGCACGCCGTCGTCGTCTGGATGCGACGCGACGTACTCCTTGGCCACCAGGTTCATGCCGTCGCGCAGCGGCGTCAGCAGCGCCACGTCGCTTGCGTTGTAATAAGCGACCAGCTCCTCGGGCCGAGCTGCGTGTACAGGTACCGGATCGGCACCCATCCGGCGGAGGAGAAACGGCCGATCATCCGCCCGACCTGCTCGTCAACGTCGCGTTTGAGTTGCGCATAATCGGCGACCCGCGTACGCGAGGGCACCGAAACCATCACCAGCGAGACGCGCTGATGGAAGGCAGGATTTCGCTCCAGAAAGCGCTCAAACCCGAGCAGCCGCTCGAGAATGCCCTTGGTGTAGTCGAGCCGATCGACGCCCAGCACGATATGCTGCGTGCGCATCGCGCGCCGAATCCGCCGCACGCGCTCTTTGACCCGAGTGCTCCGCGCCAGCCCTTCGAAGTAGTCAACCGGAATTCCCAGCGGAAACACCCCGACCGCCACCATGCGCCCGTCCACCAGGATCCGGCCGCCGGCCCGATCGACCTGCAGTCCCAGGATCCGCTCGCAGGAATTCATGAAGTGCTCGGCGTAGGACTTGATGTGGAAACCGATCAGGTCGCTGCCCAGCATCCCGCGTAGAAAATCCGCCCGCCACGGCAGGACCCGAAAGATCTGCTCGGGCGGAAACGGCACGTGCCAGAAGAGGCCGATCGGCATCCGCGGACGGCGCTGCCTGACCAGCGCGGGCGTCAGCGCCAGGTGGAAGTCCTGGACCCACAACGTGGCGTTGGGTCCGGCCTCGACGGCCGCGACCTTGGCGAAGGCTTCGTTGACGCGCTGGTAAGTGCTCCAGTGCCGTGCGTTAAAGTGGCAATTAGGCGTCATGAAGTGCATCAGCGGCCACAGCCCGCGGTTGCACATCCCGTAGTAGTACTCCGAGATTTCGCGCTCGCTCAGATTCACGAAAACCAGATCGAACGACGGGTTGCCGATCGCCGTGGGCAGCCGCGGCGGCTCCGCTACTGCGCCGGACCATGCGATCCAGCGACCCCCGTACCGCTCGAGCAGGCGCAGAAAAGTCGCGCCGACGCCGCCCACCGTAGGCTCGATGCGCTCCTGCGAATCCACGCGCTCGATCCGGATCGGCGCGCGATTCGACATCACCACGAGCTCCTGTTGCGCGCGCGCAGAGGCTACGCGCAGCCGCGGAGCTTCCACCTGTATGTCGAGATGATCAACCATCGCGGGACCTGCTGATATCCGGCGCCAAGTGCCGCCGCCCGGTTGAAACGCCATGGAATTGGCGTGTAATAAAATTATAGCTTCGAACGCGGCGCTGGAACAACCTCAAGAGTCGTCGGTCATGGCACCAATCGCTCCCGCCAAGGAACCGTTCGAATTCCGCTCGTGTCTGAACCTCACGCTCCTGACCGGGCGCCAGGCCCGCGACCTGGCGGAGCTGGTCGAGCACCTGCGCGTGGTTCCCGGCGGCGTCATCTATCACCATACTCATCACTTTCTCCTCCAGCATCAGTTCCTTTCCCCCGAGCCGCCCAACGACTTCGCCTACTGGGTGTCGAACACCCTGCTCGAGGAAGCACTCGGCGAAGAGCTGGCCGCAATCGACGTGCTGCGCTTCGCCACCATCCGCGATCTGCGCAACGCGCTGATCGAGGTGATCCAGCGCCACCTCGATCGCGCCCGCGACCTGCGCACGGCGCCGCTCGGGGAAGAGTTTCACTTCAAGCAGTCGGTCTCCTTTATCATCCCGACCGGCTTTCGCGCCGCCGATCTCCGCGAGTTCCGCGACGGGCTGGAACACGTGTCGATCGCCTCGATCTCCTTTCACACCTTCGACGCGCGCCTGCATCTGGAAAGAGGCGACAATGACTTCGCCCGATGGCTTGAAACGTTCGCGGGCGAGCCCGCGCTGGCGGGGGCGATGCGCAACGCCGATCCCTACACCATTACGCTGGAGGGTCTGCGCCGGCGGATGCTTGCGCTGATCGATCGGCGGATTGCGGAGCTCGACCGTGTCCCGGCTTGAGGAATACGAACCGATCGTCGGCGCCGGCGTGATCGCCGAGCTGCGGCTGCTCGGCGCGATGCTGGCCGGCAAGCGCGTGCTAAACGTCAACTCGACCCGTGTCGGCGGCGGTGTCGCGGAGATCCTCTCCCGGCTGGTGCCGCTGCTGTGTGAAGTCGGCCTGGATGCGCGATGGGAGGTCATCCAGGGCACCGAAGACTTCTTCGCACTGACCAAGCGGCTGCACAACGCGCTGCACGGCAACGCGCTATCGTTCAGCGCGGCGGACAGCGAGATCTTCAATCAGACCACCGAGGCCAACTTGAAGAACCTCGATCTTAACGCCGACATCCACTTCATCCACGACCCCCAGCCGGCGGGCCTGATCCGGGCGCGCAAGCAGGCGGGCCCGGGATGGATCTGGCGATGCCATATCGACGTCTCCGCCCCCGCGCCGGGCGCCTGGGAATTCATCGCGCCGCTGGTCGCGAAGTACGACTTGAGCGTGTTCTCCGCGCCGCAGTTCGGCCGCCCGCTGGCGATACCCCAGATCATGATTGCGCCCTCCATCGATCCGCTCTCCGACAAGAATCGCGAGCTCAGCGAGTCTGCGATCGAGGAGGTGCTCCGCCGCATCGGACTGCGCAACGACAAGCCGATAGTCACCCAGGTCTCGCGCTTCGATCGGCTCAAGGACCCGCTCGGCGTGATCGCGGCGTGGAAGATGGCGCGCCGCTACGTCGATTGCCAGCTTGTGCTGGCCGGCGGCAGCGCCATCGACGATCCCGAAAGTATCCAGGTCCTCAAGGAGATCCGCGATCAGGCCGCCGACGAGCCCGACATCCACGTGGTCGATCTACCGCCCACCTCCAACCTCGAGATCAACGCCATTCAGCGCGCCTCCAGCGTGGTGCTCCAGAAGTCGCTCAAGGAGGGGTTCGGCCTGACGGTTTCCGAGGCGCTCTGGAAGGCCAAGCCGGTCATCGCCGGCGCGGTCGGCGGGATTCCGCTCCAGATCACCCACAAGTACTCCGGCATCCTGACTCACACCGTCGAGGGCACCGCATTCTGGATCAAGATGCTGCTCTCGGAGCCGGGCTTCGCCAAAAAGCTCGGCGAGAACGGCCGCGAGCACGTGCGCAACAACTTCCTGCTCACGCGCCACATGCGCGATTACATGCTGGCCTTTCTCTATCTCTACCATCGGGGCGAAAGCGTCATCACCCTGTAGTGTGCTGAATCTCAAGTTCGTCCGGCAGCGGCATGGATTCGGGACGGGGGACAGACATTGCGCGCTCATGGCCCGGCTCAACCTACTCAGTGACCGTGCGGGCGGCGGCGCGCACGGGTGTAAGCGGGCGGGGCGCCTGCGGAATCGTTTTCCATAGCTCGGGATCGTGGCCCGTGACGATCATCGCACCCGCCTCCCGCATCGCGCGCAACCGCCGTATCGACTTGAGCATCTGCTCGCGATCGTACATCACGGTCGGCAGGTGAAAATTGTCGAGCGTGCGGCGCAGATAGCACGCATCGCCGGTCAGGACGACTTCGCCGGCGCCGATTCGGACCCGCAGCGACTGATGGCCCGGGGTGTGGCCGTGCGTCGGGAAGCATACGACTGTGCCGTCGCCGAAGACGTCGTGCTCGCCGTCGATCGCCTTTACGCGATGGCCGTGGTCGTAGTCGTGCGGGTCGTAATAGACCCGCTCGATCAGGTCGGCGTCGTGGCCGGCCTCCCATTCGCGGCGCTGAATCAGCAGGGTCGCATTGGGAATTCGATCGTTGCCGCCGCAGTGATCGAAATGAAGATGCGAGTTGATGATGAAGTCGATCCGGCCGGGTTCCACGTTCAGCGACCGAAGCCGTGCAGCTATCTCCTCGCCGGGCTTGAATCCCACCGTGTGGAACGAAGCAAGGCGGCCGAGCCGCCGATCCGGCTCGGTCTGCGTATCGACATGAAGACCGGTGTCGAAAAGCGCGCGTCCTTTTGGATGTTCGATCAGATATGAAGGTACGGGCACCGTGAGGCTTCCCCGCTCGCCCTCCAACAAGAGCGCCGCCGGCATGGTCAGCCATCCGCACGTGAACGCATAGACGTTGAGCGACATCTTGTCCTCGCTTGCGGCGGCGGGCATCGTGGCTCGAACCTCGCTAGGCCGCCGCGTTGTGCAGTACCAGCCGATCCTACTACAGGCAGCGGCGCCCAGACGGGCATTCTTGGGCCCTCAAGCGTTCGAGTGGATCCCAGTGATGATCCCATAGACATAAACGCTTGTACCACCAGGCTCGCATACTATAGGGTATACCCGTTTGGAGCACGTTCTCGTGGGACAAGCGAGGCTGGAGAGGGGTCATATGAAAGCCCAGGGAGCAAGAACGAAAGCTAGGAGAATCGCCGCGACGCGAGCTGGCCGCAAAGTCATCGTGGAATTCCCCGCGACCTTGTACACCGAAATCGAGAAGGCGATGACCGAACTCTCGATGAACCGCAGCGCTTTGATTCGCTCTGCGGTCCGCGAGTACCTGGACAAACGGCATAGGGAAGAACTCGAGAAGGAATTGGCGGAAGGTTACGTAGCCAATGCCTCCCAAGCTCGGGAGACGGCGGAAGCGTTTTCGCACGTCGATTCCGAACTGTCGTAGCCGATGCCCGGTAAGTGCACCCGAGGCGCTGTAGTGGAAGTCAACCTTGATCCTGTCGTCGGCAGCGAAGCCAACAAGACGCGCCCTTGCGTGGTCATCCAAAACGACGTCGGCAACAGATTCTCCCCGATCGTAATCGTGGCCGCGGTAGCAGGCGCCGAGAATGTTCCGAGACAATATCCGGTGGATGTCCCCGTCCCGAGAGGCGAGGGCGGATTGGTGAAGGACAGCGTCGTGCAGTGCAACCAGATTCGATCGGTAGATGAGAAGCGACTGGTAAGGACGTTAGGTCAATTGCGGCCCACGACCATGGCGAAGGTCGACAAGGCGCTCAAGATAAGCCTGGCGCTTTGACTGCACTGCTGCTCTACGCACCCTTTGCCCACAGGCGGTATGCCTCGATCCATTCCGCCCCGGCCGGCGGCGGCAGATCGAGGATCGCAATCGATTGACGCTCTCTGCCGCGACGACAAATTGCGACGATCTCTTCGGCAACGGTGAGGTCGATCCGCTCGACGCTGACGGTCACACCCAGCACTTCGGTGTCGAACGGAAGCGCGAGGTAGTCCTCGATCATAGTGAACAAGCCGGTGCGCTGCTCGGACTCCGTGTAAGCGTCGACGATCGCATCCTCAACCAGCTCTCGCAGGCGGCGTCTGCTAGGAGGCCAACGCGCCTTTCGGGCCTTCGGACTGGTAGTGTTCCGCCCATTCTTTCGCATGCGAAAGCGATTCTATCGGGAGAGGCGATGGGGGCAAGGCATCTTGAGATATGCCGGGTGAGGGAGTTTCCGGCCGGGTGCTGACAAGGTGCCTGATTTTCTTGGTGGAGCTGAGCAGGATCGAACTGCCGACCTCCTGAATGCCATTCAGGCGCTCTCCCAAACTGAGCTACAGCCCCACCCTCGGAGAGGAAGTTCAGCTAAGCCCAAGCCTGCCCCAGAGTCAACCTGACCGCGTTAGCCGAGCTTGTAAAGCCCCGTTATCGGCGACGATCTTGCGCCGCTCATACTGTGCAATGTCGCCAAAGTCGCGCTGGATCACTTCGCCATTTGAAACCCGACGGCGATCGCGGTAAGAATTATTCATACCGATGCACAGGGCAGAACCTTGAAATGGCAACCAGCGCGGTCAAGAAGACTGTCTCGCTTCCCGCCGAACTGGCGCGCGAGGCCGAGGAGACGGCTCGAGCCGAGGGGAAGACTTTGAGTGCCGTGATTCAGGACGCTCTGCGTCTGACCAGGGCCGAGCGGCTGAAGCGCGAGCTCCGGGCGGCACAGGACTACTGGAGCCGACGGGCAAAGGAAAGAGGCATCCTCACCGAGCGGGATCTCAAGCGCTACCTGCGCGGGTGAAGGTAGTCTTCTACAGCAACATCCTGATTTCCGGGCTCCTCTTTCCCGGCAGGCAGGCGGAAAGGGCCGTGTTGCGCGTGATCGAGGGCAGAGACCGGCTATTGATCTCGAAGGAAATCATCAAGGAGGTGCTGGACGTGCTGGCCCGGAAATTCGCGCGGGAGCGCGAGGAGCTTGCGCGAACCGCCGTCCTGCTGGCCGAGCTGGGCGAGATCGTACAGGCCGAGCGCCAGCTGAGCGTTCTCCGGGACCAGGCTGACAACAGGATTCTCGAATGCGCGGTTGCGGGTCACGCGGCACTGATCGTAACCGGGGATCGCGAGATGCTTCGGCTGCGTACTTTCCAAGGGATAGCCATCGTGTCGTTGCGGGACTTCCTGGAATCCTAGCGCGGTTTCGGCTGTGGTCCTCAGCTCTGGGCGCGTTCGAGCAGTTCCTTGGCGGCGCGGCGGAAGCGTTCGCTTACCTGGACGCCGCCCAACATCTTCGCGATCTCTTCCGCACGCTCGTTTCCGGCCAGCATCCTCACCCGGCTGCGGGTCGCGCCGCGGCGCTCTTCTTTTTCGACCAGGAAGTGCGAGCTCGCGAAAGCGGCGATCTGCGGCAGATGGGTGATGCAGAGAATCTGATGGAAGCGGGCGAGATGCTTGAGCTTGCGCCCGACCACTTCCGCGACGGCGCCCCCCACTCCCGCGTCCACTTCGTCGAAGACCATGGTCGCGGTGCCGCGCCGGCGCGCCTCCAGCGTCTTGAGCGCGAGCATCACGCGCGACAACTCGCCGCCCGAAGCGATCCGCGCCAGTGCCATCGGCGGCTGCCCGAGATTGGGCGAGAGATGGAACTCGACCGTATCGAGGCCGGCGGTGCCGAGCGCAGAACCGTCGCGGACGAAGCCGGCGTCGGCGGGTGAGATCGCAGCGAGCCGGGCGTCGAACACCGGACTGCGCATCCCGAGCGTCTTCAGCTCGGCCTCCAGATTGCGCTTCAATTCGGCCGCTGCGCGGCGGCGCCGCTCGCCGATCGCAGTCGCCATCCCGAAGAGCAAATCGACCGCCTCCGCCAACTCGCGCTGCGCGCCCGCCTTGTCCTGTTCGACGCCGTCCAGCCCGGCTATCTCGGCTCGGGCGCGCGCGAGCGTTTCCAGCGCGGTCTCGATGGTTCCGCCGTATTTTCGCTTGAGGCGGTTTAATTCCGCGATCCGCGTCCCGACCTGTTCGAGGCGCGCCGGATCGGCCTCGATTCTCCCGGCGTAGGAGCCCAGCGCGTGCGCCGCCTCGCTCAGCGCGGCGCGCGCCGAGGCGATCAGCTCCAGCGGCTCCTTGAGCCAGGGATCGATCCCGGACGCCTCTTCGAGCTTCGCATTCACGCGGGCGATCGAATCGAGCACGGCATTCTCGGCGCCGTAGAGCGCCTCGTGCGCCTCGTGCGCGGCGGCGGCGAGCCGCGCGGCGTTGGCAAGCACCCTTTGCGAGGCCGCCAGCTCCTGGTCCTCGCCCGGGGCCAGCCCGGCGCGTTCAAGTTCGGCGAGCTTGAAGCGGGCGAGCTCGAGCAGGTCGGCGCGCTCGCGTTCGCGGCGCGAAAGCTCATCGAGCCGGGCGCGAGTCGCGATGGCGCGTTGGTAGGCCGCGCGATATTCGGCGAGTTGATCGTCGAGACCGGCGTAGCGGTCGAGGATCTCCCGATGGCTTTCGGGGCGAAGCAGCGCCTGTTGCTCGTGCTGGCCGTAGATCTCGACCAGTGCGGCGCCGATCCTGCCGAGACTGCCGACCGTGGCGAGTTGATCGTTGATCAGCACCCGCGAGCGGCCGCCCTCGGCGACCACGCGGCGAATCACAAGCTCGCGATCGCCGCCGCCGAGCCATTGCACCCCGTCCGCGATCGGCATCTCACCCTCGATTTCGAACCTTGCCTCGACCACCGCCTCTTTCCGATCGACGCGCACCACGTCGGCAAAGGCGCGTCCGCCGAGCAGCATCGCAAGCGCATTCATGATGATGGTCTTGCCGGCGCCGGTCTCGCCGGAGAGCACGTTGAGGCCGGGGCCGAAGCTCAGTTCGGCCTGCTCGATGATCGCGAAGTTGAAAATGCGCAAATCGAGCAGCATCGCCGCCAGTTTTCACGCAGTGTGCTCGTACCGTACGGGTGCAATGCAGGCTCGCAAACCCTTTCTCCGCGCCCTGCCTACGGCTCAGCCCCAGCGCAGCTTGTCGCGCCAGATCTCGAAGTAGGGATGGGCCGAGCGGACCAGCACTACCGCGCTCTTGCCCTTGCGGATGTGCACCGTATCTTCGGCGCCGAGCTGGGTTGACTCCTGGCCGTCCAGGGTGAGCATCGCGTCGTGATCCTTGGTGAGAATCCGCACTTCCAGCTCAAACGAGTCCGGCAGCACTACCGGCCGATCGCTCAAGGTGTGCGGGCAGATCGGCGCGAGCACCATCACGTCCAGCGTCGGGAACACGATCGGACCGCCGGCGCTGAGCGCGTAGGCGGTCGAGCCGGTCGGCGTGGCGACGATCAGACCGTCGGAGCGATACGCGCAGAACGGCTTGCGATCGGCGGTCACTTCCAGATCGAGCATCCTGCCCAGGCCGCGCTTGTTGATCACCACGTCGTTGAGGGCGCGCTGCACGCCGGCGCGGCGCGGCTTGCCGTCGCGGCTCACCGCCGACTCCAGCGTGATCCGCCGGTCAACCTCGTAATCGCCCGCCAGGACGCGCTCCAGCGCGGCCTGCGCCTCGTCGCTGTGGACTTCGGTGAGAAAGCCGAGTGCGCCCAGGTTGACGCCCAGGATCGGCGTCTCCCGCGCTCCGACCATCCGCGCGATCCTGAGCAGGGTGCCGTCGCCGCCGAGCACCACGATCAGATCGACGCGCCGGGCAAGTTCGGGGAGCGCAAGCGCCTTGGCCTTGAGCTCGCGGGCGACGTCGGACTGCGCGGCCACCGCGACGCGCCGCGAGCGCAGCCATCCGCTGAGCTCGCGCGCGATGGCGACCGCGCGGGGTCGATCGCTCTTGACGACCAGGCCGACCGACTTTATCGAACGTTTGGCCACCGCGCTCAGGCAATTATCACGCGAGCCGGCCGGCGGCAACGAGGTGCCCGGTCTCGCAAATTGTTTTTCCGCACCGTGGCGGAGTCAGCTTCCCTCCCTCGCAAAGCGTAGCGCTTCGAGGATTACAGACCGGTTGTCGGCAAAGGGGCGCAGGGAAAATACCCGTATGTCGGCGGGCAAGAGGGCGGCCACGGAGTGGAGCATTCCGAGAAACAGGATTCCGATCTCGCCGCGGACCAGCGTAGCGTCGATTCGCCCGGCGATGAACCGATCGCGCTTTTCAATCAGTGCGGCGCCCGACGCTCTGAAGTCCTCATGCTTCGCCGGCGCCTCGGAAGTCCCCAGCAGACGGCGGACGCGGCTGTATTCTTCGACCAAGAGTTCGCCGGATTCGGTCCCCACGACGGTCGCACCGCGCCGCGCTGTCTCGAGCACCAGCCGATGATTGCGGCTCCCCGCCGCTGCCAACTCCTTCACGATGTCCAGTTCGCGCCCGCATATCGGCAACCCGTCCTGGTACACGCGAACTCGCTCCCAGGGCATGTCGCGATCGAGGAGCGCGGAGGCGATTTCGTCCCAGGCGCGGTCAATCAGGCCGGCTTTGCTATCCCACCAATCCTGGTCGAATCTGCGCACCAGCTCGCGCTTGACGCGCTCTCCAAGCGCACCCATGTCGGCCTGCGTGTGGATTATGGGAACATGAATGAGCGTGCGGCGCGTGGTCACGTCACGCACTATAGCAGCGCTCGCCGGGCTCGCGCTTTGCTCCCTAAGTGGGGATTTCCGTTTTGCCTCTCCGATTCCAACCCGCAGTATAGACCCAACGGCCTTCCCCAGCAAGATTTTCGCCGATTTTGGTCCACGGTGCTACCAGCGGCGGCCGCGCCGGCCGACAGGCGCGTTCGCCGACGATTTTTGGTACTTATCCCGCTGAGACACATAGGCCAGTTTGCGGTATTGCCGCAGGCAATTTAACGGACATTTACTAAGCGTAGAAAAACCACTTAGCCGAGAATGCCTCCGGGTCGAACCGCCCGCCCGCCCATTCCAGGGTCGCCTGATGCTCCTCGTGATCCGGGTTGGCGATCGCTTCCAGAAAATCGGCGTAACCACCGGCGCCGCCAACATCCTCGGGCGGAGCGCTGCGCTCCCCGGCGATACAGGCGGGATAGGTAAACTCCGGGTTGGGGAGCAGCGTCTTTTCGATTACCACCTGATGCCGCCAATTGTCGCCGAAGTCGTATGAAGCGGCATATCCGGCGCAGGGGACGTGCAAGATTCAATCGGTAGAGCGCCCGCTAAACGGGCTGTTAGTGGCTAGTTGTGGGCCATCGCCGAAATATAAACGAAGTCCTCATCATAATAGAGGGGGTAAGTATCGTTTTCGCTGTTGCCCGCGACGCCATCGACTATCGAATAGGGCAGATACCAGTAACCTCCATCTCCAAAGGTGTCACTCCATGAATTGCGAACCTTAAATGCGCCCGCGCCATCGTATTTGCCGTATCCCGCGTCATCATAACCCACGATCACCATCGCATGTCCCCCGGGTTCAGGCTTCTTGGGCAGGGTGTAAGGCAATTCGAGCACGCCGCTGCCGTAGAAACTAGTTCCTCGGTTCCATTGGTGCTTGCTGTCGTCGGTGTCCATCGCGAACCACACCAGCTGTCCGGCTGCCACGATCGCCTTGACGTCCAATGAGCTGGGACTGAAAGCGGCCCTCCTGATGGTCATTGTCAGAGTGGTGGGGCCGGTGCTCAAACTTTGCCATAAATTGATCTTGTTCCAGAAGCTGTCCAGGTTCGGGGGTCCCTCAGTCCCAGGCGCGTTTATTGGATCACTGAGGTTCGGTGAGTTTGCGAACGGAAAGAAAACTCCGGTCGCGTGCATCACCTTGTCTTCTTCACCATCGATCGGCAGAAATCCGTTGCTGTAGGTCTGCCTATAACTTTCGGTCGTGAGGGCCTGGAAATTGGTGTAGGCATAACTCCCGTCGTCTTTCGGCCAGCCTTTTTTCCCTCCTTGCCCGTTCGACTCTAGGAATCTGGCAAATAGATACGAGTATTGTACGTTATCCAGAAGCGGATTGGTCGCTCCCTCTTTGACGTTGGTGCCGTAAACCAGTTGGGCGAATGAGACGGATGCACAGGTGCCGACATCCCCCTGATTGGGCACATTAGCGGTCAGCAGTGCCTGGTTCGATACCGTGGCGGGGAGTACCGTGCCGGGAGGAACGGTAGGGTCCACCAGACCGTTGTTAACGTAGTATGGCCGAATCACCGAGTCGGCATAGCTCGTGTCGCCGGGGAATCCTTTGCCCTCCTGGAAGCCACTGCCGCTGCTGCCGCTGCCGCCGCACGCGCTGATTGTGAAAGCTAACACTGTAAACACTGCGGCCATCAACAGGCCGCTCCAGAATTTGCCTAAATTCGGTCGTGGTCTTGGGTACCGAAAGTCCATCTTCTTTACACTCCTCCAGGTTACTAATCTCTGGTTCGTGGCAAGCGGGAAAATTTCAGAGCTCTCCGCGTCGAGACTGTGTCTAGCCGGAATTTCCGTTTTGAAACCCGATGCGGGCTGGCACCAAAACACGCGGTTAGCAAGCGCAAAGTTTACGCCCGGATTTGAGTCCAGAGCTTTCCAGGGTACCGCAACTAGCGCGTTCTGCCTCGCCCTTGGTACGGAAACACCAAAAAACTGACTCCTTTTCCGAGTGCATCCGCAGACACTTCTCCCGCGCCCAAGCGTCATCATCGAAATCTGCTCCGCTCAACGCTCGCCTTATCCCGCTGGCGACGGCAGCGCTGCGATCCTCCGCAGCATGCTTCCAAAGAGCCGGCGCGTCAGATGACTCTCTGCCAGCAGCAACCAGTAGTAGCGCGCATGTTTGAGGAGCCGTCCGCCGGTTTTCACCAAGCGCTGCTGCAAGCTGGTCAGCGACCAGGTGGCGACCTGCGTCGGCAACACCAGTCGCCGCCATAGGTTGCCGAGGTTATAGGCAATCAGGCTCAGCCACAGCCGCACCTCGTTAGACCGGAAGCGATGGCAGGAAAGCCGAGTCATCGCGACCGCCCGCTTACCCTCTTTGATCCACTGCTCGGCTGTCCCGCGCTTGTTGTAGAACCGCACCACCGCCCGGCTTGAGGCCGCCAGGCTGGTGACAATGAACCCCACGCGGGGGAACAGTTCCCCGCAATGGAACTCCACTTTCGCCACCACCCGCCGGGTCTCATTCCAACTCGCCGCCTGATAGAGAAAGCTCTTAAGCCGCACCACCGGCTTGTAGCTCGGCCGTCCCACTGGCCGCGTCAACAACTCCGTAATGTTCCGCTGCAAATTGTCGTTGGCCGAAAGGCGAAGGGCGTACTTCACGTCGCGTTCTTCCAGCGCCTCGTAGAGCTCCGGCTTGGCAAAGGCAGCATCGGCCCGGAAGACTACCCCCTTGCCCAGCCGCTGCTGGCGTTCAATCTCGGGCAGCAGCAATTCCTCCCAGCCCTCAGCACTGTGGACGTTGCCGGGCCGCAGTTTGGCGGCGAGGCAGTCGCCTTCACGATTGAACAGCAGCAGCGGATGATAACAGGTGGACTCGAAATGGCCGTTGTAGGCACTCTGCTCTTGCTGGCCATAAACCGCGACTTCAGTACTGTCCATATCGAGCACGATGCGCCGGGGCGAATCGATAGCTTCGACCCTTGCGACTAACTCCCGATTGAGCGCGGCCAGGCCGGCGAGGTTTTCTTCTTGCGTCAGCACCTCCGTCTCGAACGACTGCAAGCGCGAGGTCAAGGCCGCGCCGCGCTCCCAAATCCTACTGGAGCCGATCAGCCGGAAGGTAGGGTCTTGAGAGAGGCGCGCGGCGTCGTTGACATCCTCATACCCGGCCAACCGGCTATAGATCGACTGCCGCAGCAGGTCGGATAACGGCAACTGCACGTTCTTGCCCCGGCGCGAATCGATCAGGTGCCGCTCGATGAGCGCCCTCAAGCCCAAACGTTCATCCAGCTCGCGCACCAGAATCAAACCACCATCGGAGGTCACTCGCGCGCCCTGAAACTCGACCCGCAAGGAATTGTTGAACGAGAGCTGAAAGGGCCGATTTTTTGTCTCACCCACTGCCTCCCCACCTCCGCACCGCGCCGATCGCATCCAAACCCACGTCCATCAACGCATTGGTCGCATTTTATCAAATTGATACTTCACTGAGAAAATGGAAATCCGGGCTAAGTCTTGAGTCGGGCGGCCGACGACCGCACGAAGTTGTACGGGGGCCACGGGCCGGTAACGGCCACCGAACTGGCGGCGTGCGCGGTCAACGGTTGCAGGGCTTTCCTGAATCGGTCGATTCCATGGCGTGAAACGAGAAAATGGAGCGCGAGAAATCCCCTGCCGCCACGCTCGCCGTATTCGCTTGAGCATCGGACAAACGTACCCTGGGCGGACCCGCGAATCGCGTTGCAGATTTCTTCGCGGCGCTGGTCCAAATCTTCTCTGCTCGCGTAATATTCGCTTCGGTCCGCGAGATAGGCGATGCCCGGGCGACGGTCGCGGCGGCCGGCGAATTGAGCGAGCAGCGGGGAACAGAGATTGGCCCGCAAGCCCGCGAACGGCCCGGGCTCATCAAGCGCCACCTGAGCAGACATCTCGGCGCAGCCGTCCAAGTCGTCCAGCAGCCGCCGATATTCGCGCTGACGATCATCGAGCAGCCGCCTGATCTCCGCCGGCGTGTCGAAGATGCAGCCGTAGCGCATCGGAATTACCGTGCCGTCGCGGTTGTACCACTCGACGACTTTCGAGTAAGCGAGCAACCGGGCGACGTCAGGCGCAAGATCGGCGGGGGAGGTCTCGGACGCCACTGCGCCCAACTCGCAGGCGCGCACCGCGATGCAAGCGCGAGGGTATCCCAGGAAGCGCAACCTTGGCCGCGGCTCGTGGCGGTCCGCAGCCACGATGCAGTAAACAAGATAGCTCATGACGTCGCGAGCGGCGGACAAAAGCTATACGGCGGCCACGGCCCGTTCAGGATGAAACTCAAGCCCTGCTCCGCGCGCTCCGAGTTGGTATCGGCGATGTGAGCGATCAGATCGTCGCGGCGCCGATGTGGTATCAGCGCGGCAAGGTTCAGTACCAGTTCGCTTGAATCTTCCGGTGCCGCATCGAGGATCCTTCCCTGACGGCGATCGATTGCGTATTGGTCCAAAGACTCGGCGACCGACTCGCAAGCCTCCCCAAGCCAGCGCTGTAGTTGCTTCTCCGCCGCGGCCTCGGCGCGACGCTGCTGTATATAACGCAGGCCCGGTGACGCAGGTGCATCTCCGCAGGCCGCGGCGGCCAGTCGGCAGCGCAGCCATTGGTTCGCCGTCGAGCGCTCGAGCAGCGCCTTGACCCCCCATTCTTCGTGGCCTTGCACGCGCTCCAGAAAGTCGCCGATCGTATGCCGGTTTGCGTCGATGAAGCGCTCGAGAGCCGGGAGCGACGAAAACAACGTGCCGAAGCGCGCCGGCAGTACCGGGCCGCGCTGGAAGCCCTGTTCAATCACGCGTTGGTGCCGGAGCGCGCGCTCACCGACCCATCCGAGCTCGCCCAGGTTACGCTCCGCCTCGGGACCGCAGAATTCGTCGATCGGCACGATGCCGAGTACGGAAACGAGGTCGGCGTAGCGATGGGCAAAGAGCGAGACCGGGGGGTCGATTTCCGCAGCTTGCGCATCGCCGGCGAATTCGGCTCCGGTCACGTAGAACAGGTAGAGCGCCTGGTTTTGCCCGGGAGCAATCATGAGTGTCGCTCCTGGAATGCGGCCTCGAAATCCTCGGCTTCCAGGCGCACTTCGGGCGCCAGCGGCGGCTTGCGATCCTGGCGGCGGATGCCGACCGCTCTTCGCACCGCGTTGAGCCCGGCCCGGCGGCACAATGACGCCAACTCCGCTCCGCCGGCCCCTTCAGTGCGCGCTGCCAGTTTTGAGATGTCAACCTGGGGAGCAAGCGGCTTGCCGCGAAGATGAACGGCCAGGATCTCGCGCCGGTCGGATTCCGCGAGCGCGGGAATTTCGAGCATTTCGTCGAAGCGCCCGGGTCTCAGCACTGCGGGGTCGAGCCGATCCAGCCGGTTGGTGGCGCCGAGCACCAGCACCCCTTTCAACTCCTCGATGCCGTCGAGCTCGGTCAGGAACTGACTCAGCATTCTCTCGGCAACGCCTTCGCTGGTGAGTCCGGTGCCTCGCGCCGGCACCAGCGCATCGATCTCATCGAAGAAGATGATCGTCGGGGCGGCCTGGCGCGCCTTGCGAAAGACATCACGCAGCGCCCGCTCCGATTCTCCGACGTATTTCGACATCAGCTCGGGCCCCTTGACCGATATGAAGTTGACGCCGCTCTCGCTGGCGAGCGCCTTGGCCAGCAAGGTCTTGCCGCATCCCGGAGGGCCGACCAGCAGAATCCCTTTGGGCGGAGCAAGCCGCGCCTGCTCGAACAGGTCACCATAGTTGAGCGGCCATTCGACACATTCCCTCAGGCGCTGCTTGAAAGCCGCCAGTCCACCGATGTCGTCCCATCGCACGTCCGGCACCTCGACGAAGACCTCGCGAATCGCGGAGGGCTCCACGTCGCGGAGCGCGTCCTGGAAGTCCTCGGCTCTGACTTCCAGCTTGGCCAGCATTTCGTAGGGAAAATGTTCGGCACCGAGATCGACGTCCTCCATGATGCGCCGCAAGGTGCGCATCGCGGCTTCGCGGCACAGCGCCTCCAGGTCAGCCCCGACAAAACCGTGCGTGATGTCCGCCCAGTGCGCGAGGCTTACGTCCTGAGCGAGCGGCATTCCGCGGCTGTGGATCTCGAGCATCTCGAGCCTGCCGGAACGGTCCGGAATCGGAATCGCCAGCTCGCGATCGAATCGTCCGGGACGGCGCAGGGCGGGGTCGAGCGCATTTGGGATATTGGTTGCGGCGATCACGATCACGTTTTGGCGGCGGTTGAGGCCGTCCATCAGCGCGAGCAACTGCGCCACGATCCGTTTCTCGACCTCGCCGATGACCCGTTCGCGCGGCGGAGCGATCGCATCGATCTCGTCGATGAATACGATGCTCGGCGCCCTGCGCGCCGCCTCTTCGAATATCTTGCGCAGCTTGGCCTCGCTCTCGCCGTAAAACTTGTGCACCACTTCGGGACCGCTCACCGAGAGAAAAGTGGCTTCGGTCTCGTGCGCGATCGCGCGGGCGATCAGGGTCTTGCCGCATCCGGGAGGACCGTAGAGCAGCACCCCCTTGGGCGCATCGATTCCCAGCCGTTCGAAGACCTCGGGATGGCGCAGCGGCAATTCGATCATCTCGCGGATTCTGCGCAACTGCGGCTTGAGTCCGCCCACATCTTCGTAGGAGACCGATTCGTAGGAGACCGAGGGCGTAATCTTGTCGCCCAAAGCCTCGCCGATGGTCAATTGCGTGTTGGGACCGATCAGCACCGGTCCCCTGGGGCTCAGGCTGCGGACCTTGAAGTCCACCCAGCGGCTGCCGAACAGGGTCGCTCTTACGCGGTCGCCTTCCACGACCGGCAGGCCGTCGAGCAGGCCGCCGATGTAGTCGAGATCGCGCCCGGAAGGAATCACGTTGAGCGGCGCCAAGGTCACGCGATCCGCGCTACGGCAGGCGACCTTGCGCAGCACGGCAAACTCATCCAGGCCTGCGCCCGCGTTTTCGCGGCTGACGCCATCCATCTGGACGCACGACCGCCCGCGAAACTCCTTGTGCAGCGGCATCACCCTGCACACGGTTCGCCGCTTGCCAACGATTTCGACCACGTCTCCGATGGACGCGTCAAGCTGCGCCATGTCGTCGGGCGCGATGCGGGCGTAAGCGCGGCCCGCATCCTTGCTCATCGCTTCCGCGACTTTCAGACGAAGGGTGGGCGCAATGGCAGGATCTGCTGCAGCTTCGGCTGGCATGTCAACGCCACTACTTGAGCGGGCATTCAATCTGGACGATTCCGTTGTTGGATGAAATCGAGGCGTTGTGCCTGGAAACCGCTTTCGGCAGCAACACTTCCTTGCGGTACTTCTTGCCCTTGCGCCCGGCCTCGAGCTCATCACATCCTCATCGATCGAGAACTTCACGTCCTCCGTCGTGACGCCGGGCATCTCGGCGACGACGATGATCCGATTCGGCTCCTCGATCACGTCCACCAGCGGCTCACGCACCTCCTGGACCACCGGGTGGCGGGATTTCTTGTCGAACTTGAGGTTGCCGAAGGGCTCGACATCCAGCGCATCGCCGCCCAGGCCCAGCTTGACGCGCAATCCGTAGACTGCCTTCATCTTGTCGTCGGCGCTGGTAAGCTCGCCGGCCTTGCGTAGCTCGCGGCCGGTCTCGGCGAGGTCGCCCAGCTTTTCGACCAGCTCGGTCAGTCCCCTGATGAAACCCTGTCCGGCCCCTGCCCGATGGGGCTCCACACTTCGCCGTTTTTCCTTTTCACTCTTCACGTTTGATCCTCCGCGAGCGCCGCCGGATGGCCCTTACGGCCGCCGTTGCGCCAACTCGTTTTCCAGTTTCACCAGGCGTTCCTCGAAGCCCTCCACCGGGGAAGGGAGGAGCCGGGGGCCGTCTTCGCGCGAATCCAGCGCGCTGTGGTTCCACGCGCTGTTGTGGTTCCACCAATCGAGGCCCAGCTCTTTGGCCTTGTCGACCGAGCACACCACGAGACGAATTTGAATGGTCAGCAGCTCGACCTCCACGAGTTTGATCTTGATATCGCCGGCGATAACGATTCCTTTGTCGAGTACGCGCTCGAGCAGGTCGGCCAGCGTCGTCGAGGAGACCGAATGCGGTACGGCTTGAGAACTCATGGCGTGATCCCTACAGCAGCTTTCCCAATGGACCCAGGTCGAGGTTGAGATCCTGTTCGGACAGCCCGAACGCGTCGCGCAATTTTTCGATCTGCTCGCTTTGCTTCATCAGGGCCAGCCCGATCCGCTCGCAATCATGTTCGCGCAGCCGGCCCGACTCGATTCGCCGGATGGCCTGTTTCTCCAGCAGTTCGTGCAGCAGCTTGATCAACGTCAGGACCAGTTGCGCAAGCCCATTCTTCAGGTCTTCGGAATCGATATTGACCCGCCGGTCGCATGCCTGCTCGGATCGTGGAGCCGGCTGGGGCCGCACCGCTTTGCAGCTCTGCTGCGGGCGAGGCGGCGATAGCCGCAGGGCCGTAACGCCGACATCGCTAGTCATTGCGTGCCGTTTCGACCGAGCTGATCATCAGTTGCAGGCCGAGGTAGATAAGGTCCACGTCTGCCACCGAGATGGTGACTTCGCCCGCGACCACCGCACCCTTGTTGAGCACGCGATCCAGGGTCTCGCACAGCGAAACCCGCTCGCCATCACGCATCGAAATGCCGTCCATCGCCGCTCCCCTCGCCGTCAGAGGCCGTCATCGGAGGGCTGCCGCTCGCCGCGAGCCCTCAATTCATCGAGGCGGTCGAGAATTTCACGTTCGCGAGCGTCAAATGCCCGCTCGTCGATAGCCCCCGCTTCCAGGCGCCGATGCAGCTCGCCGATCTCTGCGCTGAGTCGCTCGCCTTCCTGGTCGAGCTCCTTCTCTGCGGCCTCATGGACCTGGCGCAGGATCCAGAGCACGAACGTGCCCGGTGCAAGGATGAGATCGTCGATGAGCAGCATCTCAGGCTCAGCCCTTGAGAGTTATCTCCGCGAATGCATGCGGCGCCCACGGTCCGTTGTAATCGAAGGCGAAGTTGCTATCGAAGTGCTGCGCCGCCTCGAGCACGCCGCTTTCGAAGTCCTCGCGCCGGTCTTTCCCGACCAGGCAGGCAAGGTTCATGATTTCCCTTTCCTCGCGGACGGGGCTGCCGCGAATTTCCGCGCAATGCGGAGCCAGAACCTCCTCCACCAGGCCGGTATGGGCCTGGCGTTGCTCGTTGAGCAGCCGCTCAAACATCCGGCCCAACTCGATGCGCTCCTCGTGCGAGACTCGCGCGGCGGCGCGAAAAAGCCGGTCGCGGATCTCGCGCAGTTCGGGATGAACGCTCACGAAGTACTGGAAAATGTTCGGCACGTCCCAAACCGCCCGCAGTCCCATCTCCACTTTGCCCGCCACGCGCCGCAACTGACGCAAGAACAGTTCGCGGTTGCGCGCGAGCGACCGGGTGATTTCAGCCGGCCCCGATGCGATCGCTCCGAACCGCATCGGCAGCACCGCGTCCTCCTGCTCGATCAGCCTGGCCAGGACGGTGCGGTGAGCAGCCAGGTGGCGGCGTTCGGGCCGGATTCTTTCGGCCGCGAGGTCGCTCACGACCAACGCGACGCCCCCGCGCTCGATCGTCTCGAGCGGCCGATCGGCTATGCCGAGGAAGTCGAACTGCCGCCCGGCCCTCGCGCGGACCACCGCATAGATGTATTTGCCGGTGCCGGAACCGGCAGCCGCGCTGTCACGCTGCACGGTGGCTCGCCGGGGAAGCATGCTGCAGGCCGCCCTCGCTCAACGGTGGCGCGCCCTGCTTCGCCGTGTTGTGCGCCTTGTACGTTCGCGGTTTACCGCTCTCTCTCCCTTCGGGCGGCACGGTCTGGCTGTGTGCTTCGTCCACGCTCGCGCCCCCCTCCGCCGGCGAACCGGCCAGACGGACACCGCGCACTGCGCTTTGTTCCGTACGGATTTCGAGGCTGGCATTGCAGCCGAAGCACTTGATCTGGCCTTCGTAGTGGTCGGCGTATGCCTCATCGAGGTCGATGTTATGGCCGCAGGACAGGCAATTGATTTTCATTTGATCCTCCGGCATCTCAGCCTGGCTCTCAGTACCTCAGCGAGAGTCCGCTCGCGCTGCGCGGGCTAAAGCCTCTCGCGTGCCGGGTTGTCTGCACAGGTTGCGCGGCAACCGGTGTCGCGGCGACTGCCGCCAGCAGCTTGGCCTTTTCCGCGGCGACATCCAGGTAACGCGCGTCGATCTCGGCGATGCGCCGCAGCGCGTTCTGACGGATTCGGCCCAGGCGCAGCTTCTCGAGCTCGAGCGAGGTTATCTTCATATAGGCGGTGTGCGGAGCGACTTCATTCGCGTTCAACCCGAAGTGCGTTCGCAGATCGGCAACCCCGCGCAGATGCCCGTGTCGGGTATGCATTGCGGTTACCTCTTCGCCTTCTTGCCGGCGTGTCCGCGCTTTCGCTTGCATACTTGACGTACGATCTCGTCGATCTTGGCCGGCATCAGCGACTCGCCGCCACGGCGCACCTTGGCGGTTTCAACGTTGAGCACGTCGCGGCAAGCCCACTGGAAGGACTCATCTTCCAGACGCGCGTGGGCGCCGCGATGGGCGAGAATGTTCGCGATCGCGATTGCTGCGCGCACCGTCGGACGGTGATTGTTTACGCCGACACTACGCAGCTCGCGCACCACGTCAACGATGGCTTCCGCATCGGAACGCGAGATGCCTGAGCGGGCCATCGCGATCTTGATCTCCGTGTCACGGTCGTAGTGTCCGAGGTTCAGCGTAATCAGCCGATCCAACAGCGCGTCGGGCGTGCTGTGAGCGCCGGCGTACTCCTCCGGATTGGAGGTAAAGATCGCCCTGAACTGCGGGTGAACCTCGAGGTAACCGCCCTGCAGCTTGCCCAACGCGGGAAGGCTCAGCATCCGTTCCTCGAGCACGCTCAGCAGCACGTTGTTCGCCTCGGGACGCGAGCGGTTGAATTCGTCGTAAATCAGCGTGTAGCCGTCGCGGCATGCGGTGGTAAGCCGGTTTTCCATCCACAACACCCGCATGTTCTCTTCGGCCTTGAGCACCGAATGGATGTAATTGTCGATGAGCTTGGACTTGCGGTAGCCGACGTCCTTGCCGATCAGATCCGAACCGGCGAACTCGTCGTCGCCATGAATGAGAATGACCGGATGGCCGAGCTTGGCCGCAATATGAAAGGCAATGGTGGTCTTGCCGGTGCCGGCGAATCCGGCCAGATGAACCGGGTAACCTATCTCCAGGTAGGTCAATGCGCGCTGCGTGAGCCGCTCGACGTACGGACTCGAGACGAAGCCCGCGCTTGGTTCCGGCACGAATGCCGCCGGGCCACTCACGCCGTCGACCGCACTCCCGGCCTCCTCCAGGCCGACGACGCATTCCTCCCCTATTCCCCCTTTCGGGGGAGAGAGAGCCTCTGCCGGCACGCCGCCTCCAGAACCGTTAAGCCCGTGCTCAACTCTCATGCCCGCTTACCCCGGAAGTTGCGATGCGCCGTGGCGCGTTCTGCGCTGAACGTCCCCAACATCTGACCAACCATATTGTGGTTGCGTGCGCTGCAGGCGTGCCGCGCGGCTCTGGCTCGCGCACACTCCTTGTCAAATGACTTGCGGAGTTCGGCCATGTTGCGCGCCATGTTTTTCCTCAGGTCCGCGCGGAAGCGGTATAGCCGGTGCATCATCGCCTTGCGCGCCGAGTGCGAGCTGTCAATCTCCCGTCGCAAATTCATCATGTCTTCAGCGAAAGGCATTTTTGACCTCCTTTCACATTCCCTTGGATGCCTGGTTACAGCCGGAGGGGTCTTCCGGCCCCTCCGGCGTGGCCCTTTGACCACCGCGGCCGTCAGGCCGGGCTCGCTGCGGTAGCCGTCAGCCCAATCGCCTCGGCGTACTTGAGGTACGTCTCGACCGACGCGATCACCACCCGCGCCTCAACCGACAGCAATTCGATGCCAACCAGTGAGACCTTGGCCCACACGTCGATCACGATCCCCTTGTCCAGGATTCGATCCACAACCTCGGCGAGGCTGGACGAATCGGTCGACTTTGCAACCCTTGCCATAGTGTCATCTCCTTTCTCCGACCTCGCGCGAATTGACTACGCAGTCGCGGTCAGAAGCTTCGTTATACGGGGGGTTGCCTGCGCAAGTTACATGCCGAGGGCGGCTCGAAACGGATTTCGCATTGGCGCGCTTTGATTGCGGGAGTCTCTCGCGACCTTTGCTCACACGGCGCCGCTACAGTCCCAATGCACGGAGCTGCGACCGTTGCCGGCGTTCGTCTTGCGCAACGATACGCGCTATCGCCCAAGGAGTGGCGAGTTTCGGAACAGATCTGTTCCCGCAGCGTTACCTAACTGCACACACATATTGGGGCACCGCGTGTTTGCTTTTGAGACCTGAGTCCGGAGCTGAGACTTCACGCCCCCGCAGGCGGCTGTCACCAACCCAGCGTGTTGGACACTGGTGATGCCCGACATCATGGTGCGCGCCGGTTCGGCTGCCTGAGACACAGCGCGCGGCTCTGCCCACCAACTCCTCCCTAAGGTCAAGCCTTCGCCCGTGACCGATATTTGGCGTGGGGCGCCAAACCACTGGCGAACCGGTCACGCAGCGTCGAACGACCGCGTGCCCGTCGGTCATCGCGAGATGCGGGATCTTTACCTGGGCGCCTGCCCCGGGGGAGAGGCGGTGATCAGTTTGTTGTCCTTCTCATAAACGATCGCGACCGCGTTGATATAGTAAGCGGTTAGATTCTCGGAGGTCTGCGATTTGCTGGTCAGGATCAGGATAGCGTCGGCGCCGGTCGAGCACGCCTGCCGCACCACGACCGGCATCACGTCGCTTTCGCTCGCGTAAAGATTGCCGGTGCCCTCGATTATCGCCACTTTCCGGTAGTTGGTGAGCGGCTCCGAACGCAGGATCGGCATCTCGCAGTTCGGCCTTTTGGCCGGACGGCCCGAAGGCTCGATCTCGGCTACGGTTGCTTGCGGCGGCAGCGCGATCACACGCTGGCATCCGGCGCCCGCGAGCGCCAGGACCAGCGCGATGAGCAAAGTCGCCGCCTTTCGCACCCTGTTAGCAATACCCGCGCATCGGCGCCGCTCGCAAGCGGAACGTCGGTCCCACGGCCTCTCGCTTTCGGTGGAGCGTTCGATAACAATGCTGTCGCGACGCGATTTGAGACCTCCGGCGATGGCGCGTACGGCCAAAATCAATTGTCCCCTGCTGGGTGCACACGTGTCGATCGCGGGCGGCGTCGGCGAGGCGCCAGGGCGCGGCAAGCAGGCCGGATGCGACTGTATCCAGATTTTCACCAAGTCCTCGCGCCAATGGGCGGCCAAGCCCTACGAGAAGGAGGAAGTCGCCGCCTTCAAGCGCAACCGCGATGAGAGTGGAATCGCGGCCGTGATCGCGCACGACTCGTACCTGCTCAACCTGGGCGCTCCCGACGAGAATCTACGCCGGAAATCTGTGGCCGGCTTGGTGGACGAGTTCGAGCGATGCGAGATGCTCGGGGTGCCGTACCTGGTGGCACATCCGGGCTCGCACGTCGGCGCGGGCGAAGAGGTCGGGATCAAGACGATTGCGCGTTCGATCGACGAGGCGCACAAGGCGTGCGCAGGCTACCAGGTCAAGGTCGCGCTCGAAATCACGGCCGGGCAGGGGAGCAACCTCGGCTATTCGTTCGAGCAGATGGGCCGGATCTTCGACGCGGTCAAAGAGTCCAAGCGGCTGCGTCTGTGCTTCGACACCGAGCATGCCTTCGCCGCCGGCTATGACTTGCGCACGAACGAGGGTTACGAGCGCGCGTTCGAGGAGCTGGACAAGTATATCGGGCTCAAGCGGCTGGTCGCGTTCCATCTCAACGACTCGCTCAAGCCCTTCAACTCGCGGGTGGACCGCCACGAGCATATCGGCAAGGGCCATCTCGGGCTGGCGGCCTTCCGCCGCCTGCTCAACGATCCGCGCTTCTTCGGGCTGCCGATGTGCCTGGAGACGGAACCGGGTCCCGACATGAAAGAAATCGTCAGGGATCTCTCCACCTTGCGCGGCCTGCTCGGGAAGTGACATGCGAGCAACGCCGGCATGTCATCCTGAGCGAAGCGAAGGATCTCGTCAGGGGAAAATTCGGTGCCGAAGCGGATTCTGACCGGAGACCGGCCGACCGGCCCGCTGCATCTGGGCCATTACGTCGGATCCCTGCAAAACCGCGTGCGCCTGCAGCACCAGTACGACACGTACATTCTGATCGCGGACGTGCAAGCGCTGACCGACAACTTCGAGCATCCCGAGGTCCTCGGCGCCAACCTATTCGAGGTCGCGCTCGATTACCTCGCGGTCGGACTCGACCCGGACAAGGTCAAGATCGTGATCCAGTCGATGGTGCCGGAGCTGGCGGAGCTCACGATCTACTTCATGAACCTGATCACGGTCGCAACCCTGGAGCGCAACCCCACCGTCAAGGACGAGATCCAGCAGCGTCACTTCGGACGCAAGATCCCGGTCGGATTCTGGTCCTACCCGATCTCGCAGGCCGCCGATATCACGATCTTCAAGGCCGAGTTGGTGCCGGTGGGCGAGGACCAGTTGCCGATGATCGAGCAGGCGCGCGAGATCGTGCGCCGCTTCAATTCGCTCTACGCCAAGGTGCTGATCGAGCCGAAGGCGATGCTCGGGCAGGTCGCGCGCCTCCCCGGCACCGACGGTGGAAGCAAGATGTCAAAATCGCTCAAGAACTGCATCTACCTTGGCGATCCGCCCGAGGTGGTGCGCAAGCGCGTGATGTCGATGTTCACCGACCCGACCCGCATCCATCCCACCGACCCGGGCCACGTCGAGGGCAACCCGGTCTTTACCTATCACGAGGTCTTCAACCCGGATAAGGCCGAGGTCGAGGAGCTCAAGGAGCGCTATCGTGGGGGCATGGTTGGCGACGTCGAGGTCAAGGAGCGGCTGTTCAAGGCGCTCGACGCGTTCCTCGAGCCGATCCGGGAGCGGCGCGCGCAGTACGCCGCCAAACCGGAGCGGGTGCGGGAAATCATGATGGAAGGGACGCGCCAAGGGCGCACAGTGGCGCAGGCCACGATGGAAGAGGTGCGCCACGCGATGCAGCTCGACTACAAGTTTGCTCGCAGCTAGCCGCGAGGTCTCTGCATCGCAAATCGCCGCCGGTCAAGGGCCGCGCTTGTCGGGCTGCTGAAGGTGTTGTAGCTTCTAGCCGCACCATGAAGCTCCGGGTGGTATTGGAACGCAGTGAGGACGGCGGCTTTACGGCCCTCGTGCCATCGCTTCCCGGCTGTATCAGCGAGGGCGATACGCGCAAGCAAGCCTTGGCGAACATCCGAGAGGCGATCCGGCTCTATCTGGAGCCCGTCGACGACGATCTCATGACCTCTGCCGAGGCAGAGGTTATCGAGATCGCGTTATGACGAAAGTTCCGAGTCTCAACTACGACAAGGTCGTTCGCGCCTTGCAGCGGGCCGGGTGGATCGTCGTCCGGCAACGAGGAAGCCACCTTCGTTTGCAACGGCGCGTCGCAGAGGAGACTTTGAAGCTTATCATTCCCGCTCATCGCCCCATCAAGCGTTCGACACTTGCGCACATTCTCAAGCAGGCCGGGCTCACAGTCGAAGAGCTTCAGAAGCTCCTTTAGCCTAGCTCGGAAAACTCAATAGGCCTTGGCGAAGAAGGCCCGTTCGCGGGCCGATTCCCCGCAAACGATACACTTGCCCGGCGCGCCATCCTGATTCAGCGGGATAGCGCGGCAGGTGGCCCGGGTCTCCTCGCGGATCCTGGTCTCGCACTCGGGCTTGCCGCACCAGAAGATGTCGGCGAGCCCGCCGCCGCCCTCGCCCTCCATCTGTTTGCGCAAGCTGTCGTAATCGTCGAAGCGCCGCGTCTGAGATTGCATCGAACTCTTGGCTTGCGCGTAAAGGTTGCGGCGGATTTCGTCCAGCATCGCCACCACCCGATCGCCGAGCGCATCCATCGCGACCTTGGTCTTGCCCTCTGCCCCGCCAATATCGCGGCGGGCGAGCACCGCCGAGCCTGAAGCGACGTCGCGCGGTCCGATCTCGAGCCGCAGCGGCACCCCCCGCATCTCCCAGTCGTTGAACTTGAAGCCCGGCGTGACGCCCTCGCGCTCGTCGATACGGACGCGTACTGCGGCGCTCTCCAGGCTCTCCCGCGCCGTGCGCGCCGCACTCAGCACCTTGTCGCGTTCCTCCGGCTTGCGCCAGATCGGAACGATCACGGTCTGGATCGGCGCCACAGTCGGCGGGATCCGCAGGCCCTGGTCGTCGCCATGGACCATCACGATCGCCCCGAGCAGGCGGGTCGAGACGCCCCAACTGGTCTGCCAGGGATACTGCATCTGGTTCTGCTCATCGAGGTAGCGGATCTCGAAGGCGCGGGCGAAGTTCTGGCCGAGCATGTGCGAAGTGCCGCACTGCAGCGCCCTTCCGTCAGCCATCAGCCCCTCGACCGTGTAGGTTTCCTCCGCGCCGGGAAAGCGCTCGGCGGCGCTCTTGCGGCCTGCCACCACCGGTATGGCCAGGAAGTCCTCGCAGAAGCTGCGGTAGACCTCGAGCATCTTGAGGGTTTCGCCTTCAGCCTCCTCGCGGGTGGTGTGCACGGTGTGACCTTCCTGCCAGAGGAACTCGACGGTGCGCAGGAAGACCCGCGTGCGCATCTCCCATCGCACCACGTTGCACCACTGGTTGACCATCATCGGCAGGTCGCGATGCGAATGGATCCACTGGGCGAACATGTGGTTGATGATCGTCTCGGAGGTGGGGCGCAGGACCAATGGCTCCTCGAGCTCCTTGCCGCCGGCGTGGGTTACCACCGCCACTTCGGGCGCGAAGCCCTCGACGTGCTGCGCTTCCTTCTTAAGGAAGCTCAACGGGATGAAGATCGGGAAGTAGGCGTTGCGCGCGCCGGTCTTCTTGATCCGGCGATCGAGCTCGTCGCGCAGCGCCTCCCAGATCGCGAACCCGTCGGGCCGAAATACGATACAGCCGCGAACCGGCGCGTAGTCCGCCAGCTCGGCGCGGATCACGATGTCGTTGTACCAGGCGGCAAAGTCCTGGCCGCGCGGCGTAACCTTTCTTTCGTCCTGCTTGTCTGCCATCGGCGTGCCCCCTTATTCAGACGGAGGACGAGGCAGGATTCAACCGCGTGGCGCAGAATTCCCTCCCTCTTTCCAAGAGGAGGGCTAGGGTGGAGTTTCCTTCCCGCGCTCCGGGGTGCCGGCGCCCGTGCTCGCGCTACCCCGTCGTGATCGCCGCGCGCGCCATCAGGCCGCTGCGCGCTCGATCGCTTTCACTACGTGCTCGGCGATGTCGTCCGCAGACATGCGCTCCGCGACGACACCAACGCGTTTCCTCAGCAAAGGTGGCGCCTCTCGGTGTGCATGCTTGGTCAGGAACACGGGTATCAGTTGTTTCTCCTGGCCGAGGGCCGCTCCAATCTCGAAATTTACCGAGCGCGAGGACAGCGCTTCGTCCGATACAAGGACAATATAGCACGAGGCACTTCTCAGAGCCTTTGCGACCGATTCCCGGAAAGAAGCGCCCGTGGCCAACTTTGCATCCGTCCAGACTTCCATGCCACGCTCACTCAGGGCCTTGAACAGTTTGTGGGCGAGCGGAGCGTCCTTGTGAGTGTACGAGACAAAGACCCGTTGTTTTCCTTCGGACATTTGGTAACACCTATCGGCGGCGCGTTCGTCGGCTGAACTCCCTGAGAAACGCGTCCATGTCGTTAATGTTGCGCGTGGCCGTGCGCCTGATCAACACCGGAATATCTTTCCTTTCGTTGACCAGTTCGTCGAAAGTCCAGGGATAGAGGATGGCCGTGACCCGCTTACCCTGAACCATCGCTCCGCCGATCTCCATCCAGACGTAGTAGCGGTCGACCGAGGACGGCGTGATCAGCACCAACAATTCCGTGCAGCGGCGCAGTCCCTCGACCAGCCGGTCCTCGAAGTCGTCTCCGCTCTCGACGTCGACTTCATACAGAAAAGTCTCAGCCTTGAGGTCTTCCAAACGGTGCGCAATCTGCCCGGCTATCCACGCGTCGCGCGCGGAGTGAGAAATAAAGACAGTTGGCTTGCCGCGAGGCGACCGCTTTGAGCCCTTCCGCACCGGTCGATACTACCCCATCGTGATAGCTGCTCGCGTGATCGCGACGTCCGTCTGGCGGTCGAGCCACTCGGCCTGGCTGAACGCGTCGTTGATTTTGGCGAGCGGGAACTTGTGCGACAGTACCTTCCCGATCGGGTAGCGGTCGCGCGTCCTTTCCAGGAAGTCGAGCGCCTTCGGAATCACCCACGGATCGTACATCAGCACGCCGACGATCTTCTTGTTGCCCCACACCAGCGCCGAAGGATCGATCGGCACCGACCGCCCCATCGAGATGTTGCCGATCTCGAGGTACGTGCCGCCCATCCGCACCATCATCAGCCCCTCCGGCACCACCGACGGCAGCCCGACCAACTCGCACACCAGGTCGGCGCCGCGGCCCTTGGTCAGCGCCATCACGCGCCCGATGCGCTCGCCCTCGCCGGCCTTGGTGAGGTCGATCGTGACGTTGGCGCCGAACTGCTTGGCCAGCTCGAGGCGCGACGGCACCCCGTCGATCGCGATGATCTGACCCGCGCCCATCTCGCGCGCCACCGCGATCGCGTTGAGCCCCAGCCCTCCGGCGCCCTGGATCACAACCGTGTCATCGAAGCGCAGACCCGCCTGGATGAGGCCATAAATCACCTGGCTCAGCGCGCAGTTGACCGGTGCGACCAGCTCATCCGAAAGCGAGTCGGGAACCTTGAAGATGAACATCCCGGGCTGCAGGTAGTAGTACTCGGCGAACGCGCCGCGGAAGTAGGGCGCCTCCTTGATCGATCCCATCATGTTCGAGAGCTTGTTGGGGCAAGCCGCGCGATGGCCCTGGAGGCACTGGTAGCACTTGCCGCAGGGATTGAAGTAACAGTAGACGACCCGGTCGCCTTCCTTGAGCGAATCGCCGATGCTGTCGGTGGTGACGCCCGCCCCGAGCTTCGCCACTCGTCCGGTCATCTCGTGGCCGAAGATCGTGCCCTCCGGCGGAATCGGGAGAGGCAGGTCTCCGCGCCAGATATGCAGGTCGGAACCGCATATGTTGGCCATCGAGACCTTTATCAGGATCGCTCCCGGGGCCACCTCCGGCACCGGGAACTCCTGGATTTCGTACGGCTGACGGAACCCCTTCAGTACGGCCGCTTTACCTTTCATGTCTGCTCCTTGACCTCGCTGTCCTTCACCACCCGTGCTCGCCTCAGTTGACGCGGTGGTAAGCCTGCACGGCCTCGAACGAAGTGAGCACGGCCGTGAAAAGTGAAAAATGTCGATGGAACCACCCGACTGCCGCGTCGGAGGGGAGCTTAAGCCGGAATTTGCATTATTATCAATAGCAGCGGACGGCCCTCCCGGTCATCGAGGGAGAGCATCTCTCAAGGGAGAACATCGATTGATTTCACGATATCTAACCGTCTCAGCCCTGCTCGCGGCCCTCGCGGCCTGTCCGGCTTACGCGGCAGATCTGACCGGGACCGTTCCGGCCCCGATCGGAACGATCGAGGTCGATGGCCATGGAGAGGCGCGTGCCAGGCCGGATACCGTCGAGCTCAGTCTCGCGATCGAGACTCACGCCGCCACCGCGGAGCAGAGCGCAAGACTCAATGCGGTACTGGCCGGCAAAGTATCCGAGGCCCTCAAGTCAAAGCTCGGCGACAAGGGCAGGATCGAAACAGGAAGCTACTCGCTGATGCCCGAATACAACGAGCCGCTCCGACGCGGGAAGCCCCAGGTAATCGGCTATCGCGCGGGGAATTCGATCACGGTCGAGACCGGGGCGACTGACCTGGCCGGCCCGCTGATCGATGCGGCGGTCAAAGCGGGAGCCAACCGGGTCAATTACCTGAACTTTACGCTGCGTGACGATACCAAGGCGCGCACCCAGGCTATCGCGCAGGCGTCCAAAGACGCGCAGGCGCAGGCCGATGCGCTTGCCGCCTCGCTGGGCGTGAAGCTCAAGCGCGTCTATCACGCCACGACCGTCTCCGAGGAGCGTCCGATTGCCGCGATGGCCGCGGGAAGCATGTTCGCGGTGCCGGCGGGAAATGCGCCGACGCCGGTTGAGCCGACTGAGATTACGGTGCCGGCGCACGTTTCCCTCATCTATGAGATCGAATAGCTTGAACCAAACCGCTGTTCCATCCGCCTCTTCAAAGGGAAGGTTAGGGTGGGATTTCGCAAGAGGCGTGACGCGCGGGTAAGGGTTCTGCTACTCCTACACTTTATATGCTGAAACCGGGTGACCCCGCTCCGCCTTTCGACCTGCCCTGCGCCGAGAATGATCGGATCGGCCGGCTGGCTCTCGCCGCGATCAAATCAGAAATGGTCGTGGTGTTCTTCTACCCGCGCGATTTCTCGTTTATCTGCCCCACCGAAGTCGTCGGCTTCCATCAGGCGCGCGAGAGCTTCGCCGCAGACAAGACGCTACTGGTCGGGATTAGCGTGGACGACGCCGAATCGCATCGCCGATGGGCTCGCGAGCTGGGCGGAATCGGCTATCCGTTGCTGGCCGACGAGGGCGGCAGAACCGCCCGCGCCTACGGTGTGCTCGACGAGGCCGAACAGGCCGCGCTACGCGCCACCTTCATCCTCGACAGCAAGCGCATCGTCGCGTACGCGGTCGGAAGCCCCGTCAACGTCGGGCGCAGCGTGAGCGAAACGCTCCGCGTCGTTCGCGCGCTGCGCTCGGGGCGGCTCTGCCCCGCGGACTGGGAGCCCGGCGACCAATTCGGTCCCGCCAACCTCAAGTATTAGAACGACTTGGCAGTACTCGAAGCATCGCAGGAGCGGCGGCGGTTCGAGCGGCTTTCGAGCGTCCGCGAAATCGTGTTCGGAATCCAGGACGGGGTTCTCACCACCGCCGGCGTGCTATGCGGGCTCAGCGGCGCGGTCTCTAATCGCGGCCAGGTGATTCTGGCCGCGCTCGCTTCTACAGCGGCCGGCGCCCTCTCGATGGGGGCGGGCGCGTATCTCGGCACGAAATCCGAAACCGAAGTGTTGCGCGCGGAACTCGAGCGCGCCCGGCAGAAGACCGCCGGCGAGCCGTATATCGTGCAGGAAAGCCTGCTCCAGCAGTTGGCCAACGAAGGACTGAGCCGCGAAGCAAGCTATCGCGTCGTCAAGCTCCTGAGCTCTGCGCCCCAGGCGCTGATCGCCACTGCGGAGGAGAAGATCTATGGGCTGGGAAGCGCGATGCTTGCGAATCCGGTCATCGACGGTGTCACGATGGGCATCGCGTTCCTGCTCGGAGCGCTCGTGCCGCTGATGCCCTACGTGATGATAGGGCAAGCCCACGCCGGTCTTCTCTGTGCGATCGCGACCACCGCGACGGCGCTGTTCGCGGTTGGCTACTTCGAGGGATGGCTCGCCGATCGGCGGCGGCGATGGGTCGCGGGGCTGCACTTCCTTGCGGTGGCCGTCGGCGCCGCTATCGTTGGCTACCTGATCGGACTCGCGATCGCTCCGCTCGGCGGTCCAGGTCAGCCGCCACCAGTCCCGTGAAACTGACGCCCTACTCGTCGCTCGCGGCATTCGCCGCGCATTACCGCGCGCTCAGGTCGAGCAAGGAATTCACCGAAGATGAGCGGGCGCGGCTTGCCGAGATGAACGAGGCGCTCGATACCCTTGGTGCCGACATCCGCGCCGTGCTCGATTCCGAAGCCGCCGGCGATGGCGCCGCGATGCGCCGGCGCGAACGCGCCGAGCGCAAACTGCGGCGCGAACTGATTGCCCGCGGGATGCTGACCGGGTAGCTGGTGCCGATGCTCGCTTACCTCGCCCGACGCATCGTCTTTGGCGCCGCGGTCCTTATCGGCACTTCGCTGATTACCTTCGCGATCGCCTTCGTCGTGCCCGCCGATCCTGCGGTCGCGATAGCCGGCGCCAAGGCCGACCCGGAGACCTTGGCGACGATCCGCCATGAACTGGGCCTCGACCAGCCGGTTTACGTCCAGTACGCGCGCTATCTCGATCGCGCGCTGCACGGCGACCTGGGCCGTTCGTACATCCGGCGCGAGAGCGTGACCGGCCTGATCCTGAGCCGTTTTCGCGCAACCGCCATCCTGGCGCTCGCCGCGATGGCGCTGTCGCTGATTGTGGGAATCCCGATGGGGGTGGTCGCGGCGGCCTACAACAAGCGGGCGCTCGACAATGTGCTGCTGGTGATCGCGCTGGCGCTGGTGTCGATGCCCGTCTTCTGGCTTGGCACGATGCTGCTGATCGCGGGCGGCCTCTATATGCGCTCGTTCCCGCTCGGCGGTTTCGGCGACTGGCGAAGCCTGGTGCTGCCGACCCTGACGCTCGGTCTTGGTTCCGCCGGCTACTACTCCCGGATCCTGCAGACCAACCTCGCCGAGGCGCTCGGCCAGGAGTACGTACGCACCGCGCGCAGCAAGGGTCTCTCGCGCCTGCGCGCGATGCTCAAGCATGCGATGGCGAACGCGCTGCTGCCGCTGGTGACGCTGGCCGGACTCGATCTCGCCGGACTGCTCTCGGGCGTGGTGCTGACCGAGACGGTTTTCAACTGGCCCGGGATCGGGCGGCTCAGCTTCGAGGCGGTGCTCAATCTGGATATCCCGCTGATCATGGGCACCGTGCTGTTCTCGGCCTTCCTCATCGTGGCCGCCAATCTGATCGTCGATATGCTTTACGCATGGCTGGATCCGCGGATCCGGCTCACGGAGAAGGGATGACGCGGCGAGGGAGTAGGATGGAGCTGGTCGGCGGCGCGATGGTGCTCGCGCTGGTGGCGGTCGCGCTCTTCGCGCCGGTCCTGGCTCCGTACGATCCGACGCGCGCCGTGGCGCCGACCTACGGCGACCCGGGCCCGCCCTCGATCCGCTTTCCGTTGGGCACCGACGAGCTGGGCCGCGACGTGCTGTCCCGAATCATCTATGGCGCGCGCATCACGCTCACGGTTGGGGCGGCGGCGCTGGCGGTCACGATGACCATTGGGGTCGCGATCGGGCTTGCCTCCGGATTCTTCGGCGGCAGCGTCGATTTCCTCCTCATGCGCTTCACCGACATCATGCTCACCCTATCGCCGCTCTTGCTCGCGATGGCCTTGGTGGCGGTGCTGGGGCCGAGCCTGGTAACGCTGCTGGTTGTGATCGGGCTGGTCTCATGGACCCAGATTGCGCGAGTGGTGCGCGCCGAAACTCTGTCGATGACTGAGCGCGAGTTCGTGCTCGGGGCGCGCGCGCTCGGCGCACCCGCTTCGCGGGTGATCGCACTGCACGTCTTTCCCAACGTGCTCTCGACCATCGTCGTGATGGCGGTGCTGGGCACCTCGGGAATTTTGCTGCTCGATGCTGCGTTAAGCTTTCTGGGTCTGGGAGCTCCGCCGCCGACGCCGACCTGGGGGCGCATGATCGAGGAAGCCACCATCTACTTCCGCACCGCGCCCTGGCTCGCCCTGTTTCCCGGACTCGCGATCTTCTACGCCGTACTGGGCTTCAACCTGCTCGGCTACGGCTTTCTCAGAAGGCGCGGCGGCCGATGATCTCTCTTCGGGCGATCGCGCGACGCCTGGAGGGCTCGATTCTCTGCGCGCTGGTCGGGGCGACGCTTGCGGGATGCCAGGGCGGTGCTCCGCCGCTTGCCTTCCCGCCCGGTGCGGCGGTGCTGCGACTCGCCTCGGTCGACGACGTGCCGACGCTCGATCCCGCTGCCGGCTACGACACCGCGTCATGGACCTTCGAGCAGATGATCTTCAGCACTCTGGTGCGCTACGGCGACGCCGACGTCGACCTCGAGCCCGACGTCGCCGTCGCGTGGCAATCCCCGCCCGACGCGCGGACGTTCACGTTCCACCTTCGCGCCGGCGTTCGCTTCAGCAACGGCCGGCCTCTTACCAGCGCCGACTTCAAGTACGCCATCGAGCGCGTGCTCGATCCGCGAAACCGCTCAAAGGGGATGGAGTACTATCGCGGTATAGTCGGCGCCGCTCCCTTCACGGCTCATCGCGCGGCCGGCGTCAGCGGAATCGAAACCCCCGATCCGTACACCATCATCTTCCGTCTCGTCGCGCCGGATCCGATCTTCGTGCACAAGCTGGCGATGCCGTTCGCGGCGGCGGTGCCGCGCGAAGTGGTCGAGCGATGGGGCGACGACTTCTCCCGTCATGTGATCGGCAGCGGCCCGTTCAAGCTCCGCGAATGGATCGGCGGCCAGCGGATCGTGATTGTGAAAAACCCGGACTACTTCCTCAAGGGCGTGCCGCGCCTCGACGCAGTCGTCGAGTATATCGGCGTCAACGAGGAGCTGGAGTGGTTCAAGTTCGAGGCCGGCGAGGTCGATGTTTCGACGATTCCAACCGCCGAGTTTCCATATGTGATGAAGACGCCGTCGCTCAAGGCGCTGACGCTCAAGAATATTACCGTGACCGCCCGCTACTTGGGAATGAACTGCCGGATGTGGCCGTTCACGGACCGCCGCGTGCGCCAGGCGTTCAATTACGCAGTCGACAAGAAGAAACTGATTGCCCTGCTGAATGGGCGGGGCGTAATCGCGCGGGGCGTGATGCCGCCGGGTTTGCCCGGCTATGACCCGGACCTCCAGGGCTACCCGTACGAGCCGGGAAAGGCGCGGCAGCTTCTGGAGCAGGCGGGAGTCGGGCAAGGCTTCGCGCCGGAGATCTGGATGCAGTCGGACCAGACGATGATGATGCTCGGGCAGTCGATTCAGCAGGACTTGGCGCTGGTCGGAGTGCAGGTCCGGCTCAAGCCCGTGGCCTGGGGGCCGCTTCTGGAAGCGATTCGCCAGCCCAAGACCGCGCCGCTCTTCATGCTCGGATGGGAGGCCGATTTCCCCGACCCGGAGAACTTTCTCAACGTCCTACTCTCGCGCAAACAGTGGAGCGCCAACAACGACAGCTTCTACTACAATCCCGAAGTCGACCGCCTCCTCGCCGAGGCCGCACCGCTGGCCGATTTTCAGCGACGCTACGCGCTTTACGGGGACGCGGAACGGCTAGTGGTCCAGGATGCGCCGTGGGTGTTTCTATATAATCCCGTGAACTACGTAATTCGCCAGCCCTGGGTGCATAACTACATACTCAATCCGATGCGCCCGACCCGCTTAGAACGGGTCTGGATCTCGCCGCATCGAGCGCCCTAGCAGGGGGCAAAAACGATTTTCGAGACCGGACACTTCGCCGAGGGCCGAAGCGCCCGGCATGAAAACCTTGTCTTTAGCCGGCGGCGAAGGATCGGGCTCACCACCACTGCCGCGTGCCACAGTTGCTACGCAGCCAGTTCGCGGGCGGCGCGGCGCAGAAAACATAGCCCTATCAGCCCATTGCAGAACATGAAGGTGAAGTGGGCGGCGAGGCTATAGGCAAGGATCGCGGGCGGCGCGGCGTTGTCCGAAAAAAAAAGCAACCACGCTGCCTGGCTGGTGCCGAGATGCGCCACCGTAATCGGCAGCGCCGCGGCCAGGAACACCAGCGGAAGGAACAGCACCAGCTTCAGGAACGACACACTTATTCCGTACAGGCTCAGCGCAAAGAACTGCACCACCAGTGAGCCGAGGAAGGTCGGCGACTTGATCGCCAGCACCAACAGGTAATCCAGCGGCCGCGCCTTGAGGAAGGTGCCGGCCACCGCGCCCATCCGGCTCGACTCGATCCATCGCCGAACCGGCTCGTTCCTTCTCGCGACTGCAAACAGGCCGATTATCGCAAAGAAGAGAACCCAGGCGACTACGTAGGCGATGCGCAGCAAGTGCGTTACTTCGACTAGTTGCCGGTCTTGCGGCGAGTAGAACAGCACGCCCAGCGTCGAAAAGAGAAAGAGCTGGTAAATTTCGGCGAGCGCGATGAACAGCACTGAACTGAGCGCCTCGAGAAACGGGATACCCATCTTGCGATACAGGTAGTACGCGACGCCGCCCTGGCCCAGGTTGGTGTTGACCATCGCCAGCAGGTACATGCTTGCCCGGATCGGCATCACCTCGGCATAGCGCACCGGCGCGTTGAATCGTCGCACCACCCAGGTGAGGCAGAACGCATCAATGGCGAAGTAGAACAACGAAAACGGCAGAAATATGCCGATAAAGCTTGCTGCCGGAACGTTCTTCAGCGCCTCGGCCACCTCGCGGATCGGGATGCGCCAGAAAATCAGGCCAAAGATGAGAAGGGTTACAAGGTAAGGGATGGCGCGGCGCCACAGCGGCGCGCGGGCGGCCGCGATCGTGTCGGGCGATTCGGCGGATGCCGGGGCGTCGCTGGCACTGCGCGGGATCATTCGGGATGGCGTGCCACCTGGGCGGTCCCGATCAGGACGCGATCGCCACGCGAATCTTCCACCCAGACTTCCAGCTCGCGCGATGCCTCCGCGATGCGGCCGGCGCGGACGTGCGCCGTGAGCCGCTCGCCATAGAGGACCGGCTTGATGAATGCCGCCGCGAGGCGCCCGCCGCGCAAGAAGCCCATCCCGAAGCAATCGACCATGAAGTTCGCGAGCACCGCAAGCGTATGCTCCCCCGCCGCGACCGGCGCCGCGTATCCCGCGCGGCTCGCCGCCTCGGGGTCATTATGGATGTTCGAGCGACGGCGCCGCGCCGGCTCCTCGATCGCCCCTTCGTATGCCTCGGCGGCGGCGGCGTCGAGCAGGTAGGGTGCGGAGACGTACTCGGTGCCGGCCGTCGCGTCGCGTGCCGTCTCGTTCATCGCATCGCCCCCTCATCCAACAGTACCGAGACGATGGTCTGGCGCGTGAGCAACTGTTCGGTGCCGGCGTCGCGCGCCTCGTATTCGAGCTCGAAGTAGAACTTGCCCCGTTTGCGATAGGCGCGGCTGATTTTACCCGTTGCTCTCACCGCCTGTCCCACTCGCATCGGCTCGTGAAATTCGCATCGATGTCTGGCGTGGACTCCGCCCGAGCCGCCTTTGAAGTGCGCCGCGATCAGCAGCGCATAGTCGTTGAGCCGCATCGTCGGCGGTGCGAGCTGTGCGCCCGTCGGCGAGCCGGGCTGGAAGAGCGGATGGTCGGTCTTGAGCGCGCTGCGGAATGCGTCCACCTGCCCGGCCGACACGACATAGTGGATCGGCCCAAGCTCCATCCCTTCCCGCACGTTCTCAGGGCACATCGGCAGACGCGTGTCGTCACTCATCGGTTGTTCTCCGTCGTCGGCACATCCATTTAGGCGCCCGATGCGGCCGCCGAGGCAAGCGCGCCGGCCCCTTGACCGCAAGCGGGGAGCGTCGCATTTTATCGCCCCTATGGCAGAGCAATCGCCGCCGTACGCGCGCGCCGCGCTGGCCCATCTGCGGCGCGCCGATCCGGTGCTCGCACGGATGATCGCGCAGGTCGGGCCGTATCGAATCGCGCGCCGGCCCGAGCGCTTCCAGGCGCTGGTCCGCGCGATCATCTTTCAGCAACTGGCGGGACGGGCCGCGCAAGCGATCTACGATCGCTTCGTTGCCGTCTTCGGCGGCTCTCGCTTCCCGACTCCGGCCGCGGTGCTCGCCGTTGGCGAATCCGAGCTTCGCAAGGCCGGGCTCTCGCGCGGGAAGATTCTCTATGTCAGGGACCTCGCCGAGCATGTCGCCGGCGGCCGGCTGAACTTCAGGCGGTTTCGCGCGATGGACGACGAGGAGATCATCGCGGAGCTCACCCGCGTGAAGGGTATCGGGAGATGGACGGCCGAGATGTTCCTGATGTTCAATCTGTGGCGGCCCAACGTCCTGCCCGTTGACGACCTCGGCGTCCGCAAGGCCGCGATGCGGGCATACGGGATGCGCAAGATGCCGACGGCAAAGCGGCTCAGGCGCCTGGGCGAGCGATGGCGTCCCTATCGGAGCGTCGCGACCTGGTACCTGTGGAGCAGCACCGCAATCGTGACGCTCGGCGACAAGTAACGGCCTCGGTAGTTCACCGCCCAGCCCTTATCGCATATGCGATAACTCTCAAAATCGTCCAAACGGCGTCTCAGGCAGCTTTGCGTGGGTCCATTTGGAGTGATATAGGAGGGCATGGCGGGACGGACGAACGCGGTCGCAAAGGACGGTTGCGGCCAGCGCATTCGGCGGCTCCGAGGCAAGCTGGGCCTTACACAAACTCAGTTCGCCGAAGTTATGGGAGTCTCGTTCGCCTCGGTGAACCGATGGGAAAACGGTCAGTCGCGTCCTTCCGGCCTTGCCTGGCAGCGAATCCTTACCGCTGAAGAGCACGGCCTCGACGCTTTGCTGCAGCAGCCCGCTGGCCATCGTCGCGAACCGTCGGACGGCGCGGCGCCTCGCAACGGCGCGCCCCTTAACCTCGACTTTTCCGCCGATCCCGAAACCGTCCGCACCGTCGCCGAGGCTGAGCGCCTGGCCTACGGCTACATCTTCAACCCGGCCTTCGCGACCGAAATCTCCCGTATTGACCCGCTGCCCCACCAGCGCATCGCCGTCTACCACCATCTGGTCCCGCAGGCCCGGCTGCGGTTCCTTCTGGCCGACGACGCGGGCGCCGGCAAGACCATCATGGCCGGGCTTTACATCCGCGAGATGCTCACGCGGCGCCTGATTCGACGCGTGCTCGTCGTTCCACCCGCGGGTCTGATCGGCAACTGGGAAAGTGAGCTGCGCAAGCTCTTCGGCTTGCGCTTCAAAATCATCACCGGATCCGATGCACGCGCCGGCAACCCATTTGCCGGCCCCGATGGCGACCTCGTCATCGTCAGCGTTGACACGCTCGCCGGTGAGCGCATGTTCGCCCGACTCCGCGAGCCCGATGTCGCGCCATACGAGCTTGTCATTTTCGACGAGGCCCACAAGCTCTCCGCCCGTCTCGAAGACGGCTTCACGATCCGCCGCACAGAGCGCTACAAGCTCGCCGAGGCGCTTGCCGGGGTCCATGGCGCTGACGCCGAGTATCGTCTCCCCTGGAGCTGCCGACATCTCCTTCTTCTGACCGCCACGCCGCACATGGGCAAGGACTTCCCTTACTACTGCCTGTGGCGGCTGCTCGAACCGGAGGTGCTCTCCACCAAAGAGGCCTTCGATGCGTATCCGCCTGAATCGCGCCGCAGTCATTTCATCCGCCGCACCAAGGAGGAGATGGTCCGCTTCGACGGCTCGCACATCTTCCCCCGCCGCGTATCGGACACGCTGAGCTACGAACTTTCCCAGGGCGAGGTGGGCGAACACGCGCTCTACGATCGCACCACCGACTACATGCGCGAATACTACAACCGCGCGCGCATCCTGAATCGCTCCGCTGCCCGCCTCGCGATGAGCGTCTTTCAGCGCCGCCTTGCGAGCTCGACCTACGCCCTGATGCGTTCCTTCGAGCGGCGTCTCATGAAACTCGACGGCCTGATCGAGGATGTGCGCGCCGGGCGTCTCAGTACCGAGCAGCTTCTCTCGCTACAGGAACGGCTTCGCGTCCGCGACATCGAAGACGAGAAGACCGCCGACGAAGAACAGGCCGAGGACGGCCTCGAAGAGAACGAGGCCGCCGAACTGGCCGCGATGGCGGGCGTCGTCGGCGCCACCCTCGGCGAGCTTGAGGCCGAACGCAACCAGGTGCGCGCCCTGCTCGATCTCGCGCGCAAGGTCTATGACCGCGGCGAGGATTCCAAATTCGAAAAGCTGCGCGAGGTCATTCGCGACCCGCGTTGGCGCGAGGAAAAAATTCTCGTCTTCACCGAGCATCGCGACACCCTCAATTTCATCGTGCGCAGCCTCGAAGCGATGGGCTTCGCCGGCCGCGTCGCGCAAATCCACGGCGCGATGGACTACCGCGAGCGCCAGGAGCAGGTCGATTTCTTCGATCGTCCCACCGCCGACGGCGGCGCGGCCTACATGATCTGCACCGATGCCGCCGCCGAGGGCATCAACCTCCAGCGCGCCTGCTGGCTGATGGTCAATTACGACATTCCGTGGAACCCCGCGCGCCTCAAGCAGCGGATGGGCCGCATCCATCGCTACAAGCAGACCCACGAGGTGCGCATCATCAATCTGGTCGCCGGGCGCACCCGCGAAGGCCGCGTGCTCAAGACCCTGCTCGACAAACTGGAGAAAATTCGCAAGGAGCTCAACTCCGACAAGGTCTTCGACGTGATCGGCCGGCTGTTCGAAGGGGTGAGCCTCAAGGACTATCTGGAAAAGGCCGTCACGGACGAGGGCGCGAGAGAGAGCGAGACAGAAATTCAAGGCAAACTCACCGCCGAACAGGTCGAGGCGTACAAGGAATGGGAGCGCAAGCTTTACGGTGAGGGCGGCGAGGTCGTCGCCCGCCTCGACGAGCAGCGCGCAATCGTCTCGCGCGAGCAGCTCCGCCGCCTGCTCCCCGGCTATGTCCGCAGTTTCATCGAGAAGGCTGCCCCGCGTCTCGGGCTCCGCCTCGAGGGCGATTTGGACGGCGTTTTCTCATTCGCCGAGGCGCGTCCGCGCGCGCTCGATCCGTTCTGGTCGGTCCTCGAGGAATATCCGCCGGAGAGCCGCAACCGCTTCACCCTGCATAATCCCGGCGATTCCTCGACGGCCGTCTTTCTTCATCCGGGCGAGGTATTCTTCGAAGCGTTGCGCGAGGCCGTTGTCTCGCGTTTTTCCCCTGACGCGCTCCGTGGCGGCGTCTTTATCGACCCGACCTCCACTCGGCCCTACCTCTTCCATCTCGTACTCGTCGAGATCGTGCGCAGGGCCGACGAGAATTTCGACGCTCTTCGCTCCGACGAGCCGATCGAGTACCGGCTCGCCGGTCTCAGGCAGGATGACTCCGGCCAGATCGAGGAATGCCCGATCGAGCATCTGCTGCTGCTCAAGGGCGGCCCCGGCGGAATTCCGCTAGCGGTCCGTCCGTTCGCCGCCCACGCGCAGACCGCGTCCGCGCTGGCCGCCGATTTCGCTCGCGACCACATCACCCGGCCGCTAGCCGAACGCCATCGCTCCGAGATGGTCGCGAGCCTGCCCGAGCGCGAACGTTTCATCGAGGCCGGCTACCGCTACGAGGAAGACAACCTGCTCGCGCAGCGCGTGATTGTCGCCAGTCGGGCCCGCGAAGGCGATGCCAAAGCCGCAGCCGAGCTCGACCGAATCAGAGAGCGCCAGCGGTCGCTCGAAGACCTAAGGCAGCGGGCGCTGGCGGCGCTCCGGCGCGAGCCGGAGTTGATCGAGCCGCGCGAGGCAGCCTTTCTCGCTCACGCGCTGGTAGTCCCTTCAGCCGATCCCGAAGACAAGAAGCGCCACGACGGGGAGATCGAAAAGGTCGCCGTCCGGATCGCCGCCGAATACGAGCGCGAGCAGGGGTGGACCCCGCGCGACGTTTCCACGCCGCCGCTCGCCCGCGCCGCCGGTCTTACCGACAACCCCGGCTTCGACATCCTTTCCAATCGGCCTGCTTTCGGCGCGAGCAGCGCCAAATCGACCGTATTCGAGGAGCGCGCGATCGAGGTCAAAGGCCGCGCTGCCGTTGGTGACATCGAACTTACCGAAAACGAATGGAGCCGCGCCTGCAATCTGCGCGACCGCTACTGGCTCTACGTGGTTTATGAGTGCGGCACGCCGAACCCCCGGCTGCTCCGGGTCCAGGATCCCTTCCGCAAGCTAATCGCCACCGCCAAGGGCGGCGTACTCATAGATGAAACGGAGATCCTGCGGAGCGCCGACCGAGGCTCCTGACGCTGGTGAACATCACGGCGCAAATGTACAATTGAGCCAGTTTCAGCGACGGGAGAACATTTGCCAATGCCAGCGAGGAAGAAATCGGCCAGCCAAGCGATCACCACGGTCGCGGCGCGCCAGCACTTCTCCGACCTTATCAACCGCGTCGCCTACGGCAAGGACCGGATTGTGTTGACCCGGCGCAGCCGTCCGCTGGCGGCGGTGGTGCCGATCGAGGATATCGCGCTGCTTGAAGAGATCGAGGATCGCGAGGACCTGAAAGCCGCCCGCGCGGCGCTCCGCGAGGTCAAGCACAAGGGGACGATTCCGCTCGATGAGGTATTCAAGGAGTTCAATTTCAAACGGTAGGGGCGCACGATGGCCTATCGTGTGGACGTGTCGCCAGGAGCTCGGCGAGAGCTTCGCGCCCTCGATTCGGGCACGCGCGACCGAATCCTGCGCGCACTCGTTAAGCTCGAGACCGAGCCGCGTCCGGCCGGTGCAAAGAAGCTCAAGGGCGGCCATGAATTGTGGCGCATCCGGGTCGGCGACTACCGGATCGTGTACGAGGTCCGCGACCGGATTCTGGTCGTATTGGTCGTCCGCATCGCCCACCGCCGCGAGGTATACCGGTGAGCAACCGCGCGCGGAGCGCGCGAACGAGTCAAGGGCAGCGTAGGAGTGGGTGACATCGAACTTACCGAAAACGAATGGAGCCGCGCCTGCAACGAGCGCGGGCGCTATTGGCTGTACGTCGTGTACAACTGCGGCACGCCGAACCCGCGGCTGCTTAGGGTGCAGGATCCCTTTCGCAAGCTAATCGCCACCGCCAAGGGCGGCGTGATTCTGGATGAGACCGAGATATTTGCGCATGCCGAAACCGAACCGCCCGTGAAGACCACAATCATGTTACCGTCGACCAACGATCGATGAACGTAACGAATCAGCCTCCATCAAGCCCGTCAAGACGCTTGGCGAAAATGACGACGGACGAGCGCCTCGGAAAATGGCGCCAAGATATCGTAGTCGCGCTGTTCGAAGTTCAGCACCTCTCCAACGGCCACGAGGTGTTCGCCACTGTCGGCGAGATAATCAAGGACCAGTTGGCGATTCGTCAAAGTGCATTCGCATTCTATCTAGGACTTGCCTATCTGGACTGGTCTGCCATGGCTGCCCGTCGCTTTGTAGACACCCGCCAGGACGCTCACTCGCTCTGGAGATTGCTCGATGAGATCAGCCGGCATCCCGCCGATATTTCGCGGAAGTATTTCCAGCGCGCGTTTCTGGAAATGGTACCTCACGCCTTATTCGCGCAGATCGTTCGACCCACCGTTCCTCTGACGGTCGAAGGCATCGAGCGGGAGGCAAATTTCAGATTTGATGAGCTGGCCGGCACAGGAGTATCGTGCCTTCTCAAGCAAACGGTGCTTGCTGATGTCGATAGGCTTCGGTCGGCAGCCGAAATTTTCGAGCGCTACGCCAGCAATTTCGTCGCTCACAGAAGCAAAAGTGCGCGATTGATGAGATCCCCCGCCGACTTGGCAGACCTTGGAGACGCTGTCGTGTTATTCCCTGATCCGGGAAAGCTTAGCGAATTCATCGAAGCCGCTAGGTCGGTATTTTCCCGATATCACTCGCTGATTCTGGGGGCACCGCCACTCTTTGGTTCGGTCCCAGCTGATTGGAAGAACGTTTTTCGATTTCCTTGGATCGAGAAGAATAATCCGTAGGGGGTATTTCAATGCTCAGAATTCAGGTAGTTCCGCGTAACGACGAGAACGTCTATCACATTCTGCGCCAGAAAATTGACAACGAGGCCAAGACCTTCGTCTGGGCGGACAAAAGGAAGCTGCGCCTTAAACACGTTTCCCCTTCACACCCGGGTCAAATACGAATGCGCGATGCTGATGGCGTACTCGTCGCTGATACATATGACAGCGATCAGATCGTCGGTGCGTTCGTAGCGCGCCTGGCCGCCTGGTTCCCTGCCGAGATCGCTGTAATCAACATTCAAGTTTTTGAAGACGGCATCGCTAAGAAAAAAGGGGAAAGGAAATGAGGGCATACGCGCAGACGCGACGTCAATGAACAGAGCTTTGGTGGTGCAGAATCTCAAGTTCGTCGGCGAGCTGTATTGCCGCCGGTACGTCGATGCGCCCGACGGCTGGGCTAGGGAAAACATAGAAGCCCACTGGTGGGCAGCTCTTCGGTTTTTCTTCGACCACACGTTCATGCAAAACCGCCGAGTTGAGACTTCCGAGAGATTGACAAAGCTGACGGTTGACACCTTGGACAGTCGCCTCCACCCAAGTCGCGACTCCAAAGCAGCCTATCAGTCCCTGCTAACTGCTGTTCGAGAGAATCGCCTCGATTCGTTGCTGCCTCCGGAAACTGCCCAGGGCGTCGATGGATACAAGAGCGACGCGCAACTGAACAACAAACGCGACCGCAGAATGGTTCGTGAGGTTCTCACCTATATCGTCGGTGAGCCGGAACCGCGGAACATATATGATGCGATCACTTCGCACTTGAGAGCGCCAGGTAACCACGAGCAAAACCTCGCGGAGACAAGCCGATTCCTGAGAACCTTTCACGGTGTTGGCGACAAGATAGCTCCCTTCGTGATACAGGACGTTGCCCTCCTGAACCGCAAAACAAACGTGATTCCGCAAAGCTTACCCGCCACCGCTTTTCGATTTGCTTTCCCGATTGACACGTTGATTCGGCAGGTTGCCTCCAGCTTGGGCTGTCACGGAGCCGACGAGATGGACGACGAAGGAATCAAGGACTACTTTATTGCACTCGCTCTCGAAAACGGCCTCTATCCGCCGCTATGTGCTGCTGCGCTCTGGTATCTCGCCGCCAATAGTACAGAAGTCCTAATAGAACACTGCATCAAGGTAGGAACGCTAGGTTGACGACGCTCATGGCAAGGGAAATCGCGAATCCGGATGAGGGACGGTCGCGCCCTCGACTCATCGAGCGGGCGTTTCCGCTCAAGCAGGCGTCGCCGGATTCTGTGCATGAGAAGAACGTCCGGCATGGGCATATCTCGACCTTGCACATCTGGCCGGCGCGGCCGCCGCTCGCCCGCGCCGCCGGTCTTACCGACAACCCCGGCTTCGACATCCTTTCCAATCGGCCTGCTTTCGGCGCGAGCAGCGCGAAATCGACCGTGTTCGAGGAGCGTGCGATCGAGGTCAAGGGCCGCGCGGGCGGCGGCGACATCGCGCTCACCGAAAACGAATGGAGCCGCGCCTGCAAGGAGCGCGGGCGCTATTGGCTGTACGTCGTGTACAACTGCGGCACGCCGAACCCGCGGCTGCTTAGGGTGCAGGATCCCTTTCGCAAGCTAATCGCCACCGCCAAGGGCGGCGTGATCGTTGATGAAACCGAGGTGCTGAGAGCGGCGGATGCTGGCTGAGCCGACGTATCGGTCACACTCGCACCACGCGAAGGCCCAGATGGCGCTGGAAGGGATCGAAGTCGCGGTCGCAATGAAGAAGGTCATGACCCTCAGTGATGCAGAACGTCGCGATTATCGTGTCGATGGTCTTGCGCACGGTCACGCCGCGGGCCCGGAGCGCGCGATGATTACGCGCAGCCGCAATCGCGATCTCACGACCGACCATCGGACGAAATTCGAGCGCCGCGAAAATTCTTTGCGCACGGCGAAAGTCACTCTCGGCCGAAAAGCCCTGCAGCACCTCGGCCATGATCAAGTCGCCAATCACGAGGTGTGCCCGAGCAAGCCGCTCGAGGGCATCGGCCTCGGCGGTGGGTCGGCCATTGAAATAGTCGATCCACACCGACGAATCCACCACGATCATCTTTTCGTTCGGCGGTCGCGCCGCATCGCGTCGAGGTCGCCCTCCCAGCGAAGTTTGCCGCGCGCGGAACGGATTAGTTTTTCCTGCTCGGCGAGACGCACCATCAACTCGAGCCCGCGCTCGACAGTCTCGCGCTTGGTGGCCGCGCCCGAGACACGCATCGCGCGCTTCATCAAGCGGTCGTCGATCACGATATTGGTCCGCATGGGTTGCACCCGATATGTATGCTAACGTGCCATCATACACATTTCAACGGAGGCCAGTGAAGTAATCATGTGTGGCACAGGCTTCAGCCTGTGATTATCAATGGCTGTTTATAAGAAAGATCACAGGCTAAAGCCTGTACCACAGCCGCGGCTCATCGAGCGGGCGTTTCCACTCAAGCAGGCGTCGCTGGATTCCGTGCACGAGAAGAATGTCCGGCACGGGCATATCTCGACGCTGCACATCTGGCCGGCGCGACGGCCGCTCGCGGCATGTCGCGCCGCTCTCATTGCGACGCTCCTGCCCGATCCCGGCGACCCCGAGGAGCGCCGCAGGCTTATCGAGCGCATTGGCGGGCGCGTCGTGCAAAAGCTCGAAAAGAAGAAGGTCAACGGCAAGGCGGTCGAGGTCGAGCGCGAGGAGACTGTCGGCGGCATCCTCCATTGGGGGCGCGAATCAAGCCCCGACCTGCAATTCTTCCGAGACGAAATCCGGAAGGCTTACGGCGGGCGCGCCCCGCGGGTGCTCGATCCGTTCGCCGGCGGCGGCGCGATTCCGCTCGAAGCCATGCGCCTCGGATGCGAAGTCACCGCGATCGATATCAACCCGGTCGCCTGGTTCATCCTCAAATGCACGCTCGAATATCCGCAGAAGCTCGCCGGCCAGAAGCGCCCGCTGCCCGACTTCGTGCTCGGCGACCGCGAGTTCATGGAGGCGTTCTTCAAGGCGCAGGGACTCAAGGGCGCGACGCTTCGGACCCAGCTCGAGCGGCTTGATGTGGCACCGGCTTTAGCCGGTGATTCTCCGAGGAACGACGGCACTGCGGCAAACGCCGAACCGCAAGCGGCCTTCAACCTGGGATCGAACGGCCAACTGCTCGAGGCCGACCTTGCATGGCATGTGCGTGCGTGGGGGCGATGGGTGCTGGAGCGGGCGCGTGCCGACCTCGAACGTTTCTATCCGACGATCGACGGCAAGCCGACGGTCGCCTATCTCTGGGCGCGGACGGTCAAGTGCAAGAACTGCCGCGCGACGATCCCGCTGCTCAAGACCAAATGGCTCTGCAAGAAGGACAACAAGCGCGTCCTGCTTAGGGTCGAGCCCAATGCCGACAAGAGCGGACCCGGTTTCAGCATCTTGAGCGGCGAAGATGCCGCAACCCAAGGCGGCAACGGCGCGCAGCGGCGCGAGTACGACAAGAAGATCGGCGCGGGCACGATGTCGCGCGCGGGGACGACCTGCGTATGCTGCGGACTGCCCTCGATGAACCGTGAAGACCTACGCCTCGAAGGCGAAGCCGGGCGCATTGACACAGTGATGACGGCGGTCATTACCGATGGCCCGGAGGGCAAGGAGTATCGGCTGCCGACCGAGGATGAAATCCGCCTTGCGGCGGAAGCGGAAAAGGAAGTCGAACGGGTCTTTGCGGAGATTCCGTTCGGAATCCCAAATGAGCCGGTTCCCCAAGGCGCGAGCAGGACAGGCGGCGGGTCGCCCTTTACGGTGCACATATTTGGTCTGAAGCGCTGGTGCGACCTCTTCAATCCGCGCCAGCTCCTCGCGCTGGGCACGTTCGTGAAACACACGCGCACGGTACTACGACCCGCGGAAGCGAGCGACGCACTATCGGGGGCCGTCGTAACATACCTCGCTATCACACTGAACCGGCTCGCAGACTACAACAGTAACATTTGCAATTGGGATCCGAACGGCGAATACGTCACCCACACGTTCCAGCGTTTTGCGCTTCCCATCAAGTGGGACTTTTGCGAAATAAACCCCGCGTCGGGCGCGACCGGAGACTACAATAGCGCGCTTGAGTGGGTGGCTAAATATATCAGCCACGCGACGACCGGACTCAGGCACTCACAACAGATATCGCCACAGTGCGGATCCGCGACTGAGCAGGTATCAAACGCCATCGATCTTGTCGTTACCGATCCCCCCTACTATGACGCCATTCCCTACTCTGACCTGATGGACTTCTTTTATGTCTGGCTGCGGCGCACGCTCCATGGCCTCACGCCCGAATTAGATCAGGCTTTCCGCGAACCGCTCGGGCCGAAGTGGAACTCAGAAAAGCAGGACGGTGAGCTAATCGACGATTCCAGCCGCTTCGGCGGCGACAAGGCAGCATCGAAGAAAGCTTACGAAGAAGGGATGTTCCGCGCCTTTCAGGCGTGCGATTGCGCGCTCGTCCCCGACGGCCGTATGGTCGTGGTCTTCGCGAATAAAAGCCCCGATGCGTGGGAAACGCTCGTCAGCGCCATTATACGTGCCGGGTTTGTCGTCGATGCGAGTTGGCCAATTCAAACAGAGATGGGCAACCGCACCCGCGCGCTGTCATCAGCGGCGCTCGCGTCGTCGGTGTGGCTCGTATGCCGCAAGCGGCCCGAGGCGGCGCGGCCCGGATGGGAGAATCGCGTGCTCGACGAGATGCGCGAGAACATTTACACACAGATGCGCGAATACTGGGACGCCGGCATCCGCGGCCCCGACTTCGTATGGGCGGCGACCGGCCCGGCGCTGGAGGCCTACAGCAAGCATCCGGTCGTCAAGAAAGCCAACGAGCCGGGCGCGACGATGGAGGTCTCGGAGTTCCTGCGCGCCGTCCGCCGCATCGTGGTCGATTTCGTCGTCGGCCGCGTGCTGAGCCATAACGGCGACGCGTCGGCCGCAATCGCCACCGGCGCGGGCGGCCTCGACGACGTGACGACGTATTACCTGCTCCATCGCCACGACTTCAGAATGGACGACGCGCCGATCGGTGCCTGCATCCTGTACGCGATCTCATGCGGCCTTTCCGACCACGATTTGGCCGAGCGCTACGAGATTCTGCAGCGCACCGGCGGCCAATCCGAGCCCGAGGACGATGGCGAGGAGGAAAGTGCTACCGAGACGGCAGAGGGAGCCGAGGAAGGCACCGGCAGCAAGGTGCGTCTGCGTCCGTGGAACAAGCGCATCCGCAAGAGCATGGGCTATGACGGTGACGCTGGCGCTGCCGCGGCCAAACCAGCTCCGCTAATCGATCAGGTCCATCGCCTGATGCATCTGTGGAGGGCCGGCGACCTGATCAAGGTGGACGAGTACCTGGATTCACGCGGGCTGCGCCGCAGCGCCATCTTCCATCAACTCCTACAGGCGCTGATCGAGCTTGCACCCGCCGCAACCGAGGAGCGCTCGCTGCTTGAGAGCATCAGCAACCACGTCGTCGCCCGCCCTGCCTCGGCCGAGGAGCGACAGATCGACATGTTCAGACAAACGCAATCCTGAGAGGGCAAACCAAGTGCCTGACGAAAATGGCATCTTCCGGCTGGAACTCCAAGATTCATGGCAAGCGCGGGAGTTCGCTCGCCTCTTGGAGAGCATTGATAACAGCTACCGTCTCATCTGGATCGTTCTCGAAGACGAATACCGCGGTTTCCCGTTCTCCAGGTTCTACGACGAATTTTTTTTGTTGGACCGTCTTGGCCCATTGCGGTTGCTACTTTCGGATTTTCCGCCGTGGGTAGGACCCAGCCGTGCCGAAGAGCCGTGAATCTATAGGCTACATCTCGCCTCACCGGGATATGCTGAGATTCTCGCCAGCATCCCGATTCTCCGAACAATTGCGGATTTTATAACTGATTGGCGTGCCGAAAACACGAGGCGATCCGCGGTAGAAGCAGCGAAAGAGCTCGGAGAAAAGAAAATTGCCGCCGACCTGTTGAAATCCGTGCTCAACACAAAGAGGGTAAAGCACCCGGCCAACGCTGAGCTCGATGAACCAGCGCGTGCTCTTCTGAAAGTCGTGGAGAAGCTTTTAACCGACGTAGCAAAGGACCGACGCATCCGCAAGGTTAGCTCGCGCCCTTCCGAGGAACCACACAGGGGCGTTGTATAGAAATGATGCGGTCACGGCGATGTTTCGAGAAGGAGGTAGATAGTCAGTGCCTTCCGACATGAAAGGACTGGGCCCAATCACCTATGCAATCGAGAGAACATTTTGGGCCGCTCAATATGTGTCGCCTCCCAACCTCCTGTTTCGCACGAGGGTCCAAATTCACGACGAGATTCAAGACGCCGAACAGCATGTAAGGGAAGCGATAACGGCTTCTCGGGCAGTCAAAATCGACGCGTGCATAGTCGCTTGGCTGGTTGTTGAAATCGCGACAGCAATTGCCGTTTGGCGACACCCGTCCATCTGGCGCTTCCTATTGTTTTTTCCGGTCTTTAGGCTATTCGAGATATTGCAAGCAGCGGTTAACCTAAACCTATTCGACAGAGTCCGCATGCGCGGAGAAGTAGATACGGTCTCTTCAATTACCAGAACCCTAGTCTTGAGCCTCTGGAATTTCTTTGAAGTGATGCTTTGTTTTGGGATTTTGTATTCCTTGCCACCCATCCGATTCAGGGGAAATATCTCTGGGTTTGACGCGTACTATTTTAGTGCCGTCACGCAGTTGACCATCGGCTACGGTGACATTCAGCCGCTGGGCGTGGCGAAATTGTTTGTCGTCGTTCAAGGTTGTTTTGCTTTTATGCTGGCCTTAATCGCGCTCTCTCGGTTCGTTTCACTACTGCCAAAGGCGGGTGCTGTCTTCAGTGCCTGAGAATCAGTGTTTTCCGGAACCTACGCAATGAATAAACCAGCTTGGACTCCATGGCATAAGGTCATCAAAATCCGGCCGGACCTTAAATCCGGCGAGCTTTCGCTCAGCATCTTCGCCGCCGAGCCAAATTCGACAGGAGATCCCGTGATGAAGAAGAACAAGAAGACAGCTCATGACAGAGCCGTGGCTCGCGGGGACCTTCTTTCTCGCATCACAATCGATCCGAACGTATGTCACGGCAAACCTTGCATTCGCGGCCATCGGATCTGGGTTTCTCTAATCCTCGACTTCCTGGCGGGCGGCATGACGCCCGAAGAAATTCTGGACGACTATCCGGGCATCGAAGAGGCCGACATACGCGCTTGTATTGCCTACGGTGCGGAGATGGCCCGCGGGCACTTTGTTGACGTCGTGCTTGGCGAAAACGAGTGAAACTGAAGCTGGACGAAAACCTAGGCAGACGTGCCTCCGCGCACTCAGGATGCCTGTGGCCTCGATCCTTGCATACCTGAGCGGCGGCATGAGCATCGACGAAATGCTCAAGGAGTGGCCCGAGCTGGAGCGCGGGGATATGTATCAGGCATTGGGTTTCGTCGTCGTGCTTACGGGGGAGAAGGCCGTTCCGCCGAAACGCAACTGACTTCGAATAGAGGAAATTCCGATGCAAATTTACGACTTCAAAGTGCTTCTCGAACCCGATGAGACGGGCGGCTACGTCGCGGTGTGTCCGGCGCTGCCCGGATGCTACAGCCAGGGCGAGACAGTCGCGGAGGCGATGGCGAATATCAAAGAAGCGATTGAGGTCTGTCTCGAAGACATGCGCGCGGACCGTAGGCTTCCCTGACCCATCCGTCAGACGCAACCGCGAGGAGGAATAGCGTGACCAAATCCAAAGGCAAGAGGCCAAGCCCACGTACCTCTGCACATCGCAAACGAACTGGGCAAGCGGGGGCCAACCAGAATGCTATGAAGCAGGGGGACTTGTTGGCCCGCATATCCATCGATCCGAACGTCTGCTTCGGAAAGCCCTGTATCAGGGGACATCGCATCTGGGTCTCTCTCATTCTCGATTTCCTCGCGAGCGGAGAGAAGGTCGAACAGATCCTATCGCGGTATCCTCAGCTCATCGAAGAAGACATTCGCGCTTGTGTCGCGTATGGCGCCGAGCTGGCGAAGGGGCGGTTCATTGACATCCCGACCGAAGAGCGCGCTTGAGAATCAAGCTCGACGAAAACCTGGACGAAGTGTGCGCGGATCTGCTGAGGAGCGCGGGGCATGACGTTACTACCATTCCCGGCCCAAAAGCTGTGGGCGCGTCCCGATCGCGAAATCGCGGAAATCTGTCGCACTGAAGATCGGTCGTTGATAACCTTGGATCTGGATTTTGCCAACCCTCTGATATTCCAGCCAACGCGGTATCCGGGCATCGCGGTTCTGCGCCTTCCCGCCAAGGCTACCGCAGCCCATATATACCGAGCCATGCAAACGCTGATCACGGGGCTCGGCAGCAAACCGCTTAGACGCAATTTGTGGGTGGTCCGTACAGGAAGGATTCGCGTTTTCGGTGGGAAAGAACGAAATGACTAAACTCGCGTGGACGCCCTGGCATAAGGTCGTCAAAATCCGGCCGGACCTCAAATCCGGCGAGCTGTCGCTCAACATCTTCGCCGCCGACCTCTATGACGTGGCGATGGGCACGGCGAAACCCGTCTACCAGGACGCCCGCGAATTCTTCTCGCTCACTTATCCGACCTTCAATCTGCGCGAGCTGGCCAAGGACGTCGTGCTGCGGCTGGCCGGCAAGAGCGAAAAGACGGTCCGTCAACTCGAACTCACCTACGGTGGCGGCAAGACCCACTCGCTGATCATCCTGTGGCATCTGGTGAGCGAGCCGGAGAAGCTGCCCGATCTGCCCGCCGTCAACGAGTTCATCCAGCACATCGGGATGAAGCCGCCGAAGGCGCGGGTCGCAGTTCTCCCGTTCGACAAACTCGACGTTGAAAAGGGGATGGAAGTCCGTGGGCCCGGAGGAGAAACGCGCTGGCTCAGGCAACCCTGGAGCGTGATGGCCTTTCAGGTTGCCGGGGTGGACGGGCTCAAGCTCCTGAGCGCCGAAGGAACCGAGGAGGAACGGAAGACGCCGCCTGCGGAGAACCTTCTCGCCGAGCTTCTCGCGCTCCCCGCGCGCGAGGGCTTGTCGACTCTCGTGCTGATCGACGAAGTGCTGATGTTCGCGCGCGCGGCAGTGGATCTCGATCCGGCTTGGCGCGACCGGCTGCTCAACTTCTTCCAGTATCTGACTCAGGCGGCGACGAAGGTCGATCGATGCGCCGTAATCGCGTCGTTGCTTGCCACCGATCCCCGCAAGAGCGACACGCTGGGCAAGGAAATCACCGGGGACCTCTACGCGATCTTCCGCCGAGAGAAAGAGGAAGGCGTTCAACCCGTGCTCAAGGACGATGTCGCGGAAGTTCTGAGACGGAGGTTCTTCACAGCGGACTCCATTCGCGATCGCGATGCTTTCCGCGGTCACGTGGTCGCAGCCCTAAAGGGAGTTGCCGAACTCGACGACCAGAGTCGAAAGGAAGGAAAAACGGCTGAGGAGCGATATCTCAATAGCTATCCGTTCCATCCCGATCTGATCGACGTGTTCTACTCGAAGTGGACCAACCTGGAGGGCTTTCAGCGCACGCGCGGCGTGCTTCGAACGTTCGCGCTCGCGCTTCGCGAAAGCGAGAGGTGGAACGAGACGCCGCTTGTCTCAGCAAGCGCCTTTCTTACGGATCCCACAAAGACCGGAATTTCCGAAGCCGCGCGGGAACTCACAACAGTCGCTGCGACCGAGGAGTACGAGGGCAAGAAACAAGAGTGGACCGGCATTCTAGAAGGCGAATTGGGCAAAGCGCGTGACCTGCAGAACGAGGGCGCCGGACTCAAATTCCGCGAGCTCGAACAGGCGGTCTTCACGACATTCCTACACTCCCAGCCTGTGGGGCAGAAGGCTCTCACGCGCGATTTGATGGTCCTGCTCGGGCCGACGCGGCCGGACAAGATCGAACTTGAAAAGGGACTCATCCGATGGGCCGAGGTGTCGTGGTTTCTCGACGAAGCCGCGACGAGCGACGTGGACCGGGCCAACGGCGCCGCAAAGCAGCTTCCGAAATCGTGGCGGCTTGGCTCCAGGCCAAATCTCCGTCAAATGCATCACGACGCCTGCCAGCGGGTGTCGGCCGAAGTAGTCGAAGCCAGGCTGATGGACGAAATCGGCAAGCTCAAGAGCCTGACGGCGGGAGCGTCCGCGGCTGGTGCGATCGTGCACGGCCTCCCGAAGCGTCCTAACGATATCGAGGACGACGGCGAGTTTCATTTCGCCGTTCTCGGACCGCGGGCGGCGTCTGATTCGGGCAAGCCGAGCGCCGAGGCGAAGCGTTATATCGACGAGACGACCGGCCCGGACAAGCCGCGCAACTACCGCAACGCCGTGGTGCTGGCGGTCCCGTCACGCGACGGGATCGAGGCCGCTCGCAATCGGATACGCGACTATCTCGGATGGGAAGAGGTACGTGTCCAGCTCAAGGAGCAACTCAAGGGACAGGAGCTTGATCCGATTCGCGACGCGACCTTGTCGGCCAGCATCAGCGGCGGGCGCTCCAAAATCACCGAAGCGATTCAGCAGGCCTACTGCATCGTCGTAACCGTCTCGGAGAAGAACGAGATCCAGGCCTTCAAGATCACCGTTGAAGGTCCGTCGCTGTTCGCCAAGATCAAGGAGGACAATCGCGCGCGCATCCAGGACACCGCGATCAGCGCGGAGGCGTTGCTGCCGGAGGGTCCTTATGACCTATGGCGCGAGGGCGAAAAGTCGCGGCGGCTCAAGGACCTGGTGGGAGCATTCGCGCTGTCGCCGCAGTTGCCGAAGATGCTCAATCGGCGGGCCATCCTCGACACGCTGGTTCTCGGATGCAAGGAGGGTCAGTTCGTCCTTCGCGTCGTCCGTCCAGATCGCTCAGTGAGGACCTTCTGGCGCCAAGAACCGGACGAAGCCTCGCTCAAAGACCCAAGCCTCGAAGTGCTTCTGCCGGAAGCGGCAGAGCTGACCGAGATGTCGTCCGAGCTGCTAACACCAAGCCGCCTTCCGGGCTTATGGCAGGCAGGCAGCACTTCCTTCGGCGACATCTGCAACTACTTTTCGGGCGGCACGGTCGCGAAGATCGACAAGGGCGGATATGAAGAGCCAGCAACAGTGCCGAAGGTGTCGCGCGACGTGCTGGCCGCCGCCGTCGCGGAAGCGGTCGAGCAGGGGAAACTCTGGCTGACGTCCGGTCAGGCCAGCATCCTGGCGGAGGAGATTCCAGCAGGGCTTTTGATCGACGACGCGCGACTTCAGGCGCCACCGCTTCCAATACCGGCGAGCGATGTCACGCCGTCGAGTCTCCCGGAAGTCTGGAGTGCTGGCGCGGCAACCGCGCTTGCGCTCGGAATCGCGCTTTCGAGGAAGGCCGGTGTCAACCTGCCGTGGGCAACCGTCCGCGACGCCATCGACGGCGCGATACGGGCGCAAATGTTGGAGCGCACTCTCGATTCGGCACCTTGGCCCTGCGACTACGCGGCCGCTCAGAACGTAAAGCTCAGGGTGCCGACTAGACCGCCAATCGAGCGGGTCGAAAAGTTTGAACTGAGGCCTGACGTTCTGGTGGCGGAAGCTGACCTGAGGCCGAGCGAGATTCAGGATCTCGCGGAGCAGCTCCCGGAAATCAGGAAGGCCGCTGGCGCAGCGGACGTGAAGTTCCATCTTCGGTTGGAACTTGACGGACGCGGTACCTCGCCCGGCCACGACATCGTAGCAAAGCTCAACGGTCTCCTCGCCAGGATTTCCAAGGCATTGTTGTTCAAGTAGTTGCCAACCTTGCAACAGCGCCGGCCTGCCGCGCACCCGATGAGGCGGTGCGCTGGTACACGAGGCCGAGGCTCAAGCTCAGCGCGTTCACTCGCCGGTGGCGGCTGATTGTTTAATTCGCTATCGTTGCTGCGCAAGGCCCGACTTGCAGGCAGCCTGCCAATATCCGCTGGACCAGGACGATGCTCCGGGGCAGGAGTAACGGAAAACCTTCAAGCGAACGCTCTCGGCGCCAGGGCGATTACAAGATCTACCAGGCTGACGCTTTTGCGTGGATGGACTCTCGCGCTTCCAATTCCATCCACGCCATCGTTACCGATCCGCCATACGGCCTGAAAGAGTACAGCGAGGACGAGAAACGGAAACTTCGGGCCGGGCGGGGCGGTGTTTGGCGTATTCCCCCTTCGTTCGACGGATGCACTCGGACCCCGCTGCCCAGATTCACCGTTCTTGGTGAACCGGAACGCCTGGCCCTGCGCCGCTTCTTCGAGGAATTTGCCAGGAGGGCAATCCGCATCCTTGTTCCGGGTGGCCACGTCTTTGTCGCCACGAATCCGCTCCTATCGCATCTGGTCTACCTGCCTATGACGGAGGCAGGCTTCGAGAAGCGCGGTGAGATCATCCGCCTCGTTCAAACCCTGCGCGGAGGCGACCGCCCCAAGAATGCACATGACGAGTTCTCGGAAGTTAGCGTGATGCCGCGGTCATGTTGGGAGCCTTGGGGCTTGTTCCGAAAGCCGTGCGAAGGCCGGGTTCAGGACAACCTCCGCAAGTGGAAGACCGGGGGACTGCGGCGGATATCCGCGACGGAACCGTTCGCGGATGTAATCCGGTCTGCGCCTACGCGTAAGGAGGAGCGAGCCATCGCGCCCCATCCTTCGCTGAAGCCCCAGGCCTTTATGCGGCAGATCGTACGTGCGGCCCTGCCGGAGGCCATTGGCGTTGTCCTCGATCCGTTCATGGGAGCCGGGGCAACCGTCGCGGCGGCTGTCGCCGTTGGCTATGAAAGCATCGGCATCGAAATCGATCCCGAGTATTACCGCATAGCAGAGAAGGCTATAGCCCAGCTTGCCCGCCTGCCGGCTAACGGTGCACACTCCTTGCGTGGCGAACAGCGGGGGTTCGATTTCGCTACCGAAGGGCCTTGAGCTGGTCCATATCCGCAAGGCCGTCGACTTCATAGAGAAGCACGTCGCGGACTTGGTCGAACTCTATTTCGAACAGGCAAACGTTTTCAGCGGGGTGGTGGGAATCTTCGGCGTCCGTGCGCTCGATTCGCTAAGCCCTTACAAACGCCACAAGCATCCCGACGTAGCCCAGCAGCGGTTCCCGGACTTGTCCCTGAACGGGAAGCTGAACCCGCCGCCCCAGCAAGCGCTCGAATCCAAAGCGAGCACGCGACCTTGGGCCATCCAATCGCACTACGACCATCCGGGATGGTATATCGTATGGCGCTATCTGGTGGACCCGACACAATCCATCAAGGAGGGACACCCGGCGGTCATCTGGCGCGTGGACGTCGTGTTCATCCAGAAGTCAGATTGGAAGTACGAGGGCAGCACTGCAAGTTCTGCGGGCGGCGGACGGACCCACACCTTCGGGCTGAGACGGCCTGCAGACAAATTGCGCGGAATGCACGCCTACCTGCTGCCGAACGTCAAGCTGAAGAACGGCAAGCCGGTCTTAACGGCCACCCGGTAAGGTCGGCGCAGGCAATCCACCCATCAGGACGACGGTCGCGGCGGCTGCGCAGTTCACGATCGTGACCGCCGCCATGTGGTGCGAATTGGCGGTGAGGTTGACGGCAACCTCGAGTCATTCAAATCTCTCTGTGGCCGCGCTCGCGGGGCTGCTGTTATAGTTCCCTGGCGCGCATCTCAGCGCCCTCAGGTCTGAAAGGAGAGAGGATATGACTTTCAAATTGCCCGAACTGCCCTATCCCAAGGATGCTCTGGCCCCGTACATCTCGGCGGAGACCCTCGAGTTCCATCACGGGAAACATCACGCAGCATACGTCAAGAAGCTCAATGAATTGATCGCCAACACCCGCTTCGCCTCGATGGAGCTGGACGAGATCATCAAGAGCGCGGGTCCTGGCCCGACCTTCAACAGCGCGGCCCAGCATTGGAACCACAGCTTTTACTGGCTGTGCATGAAGCCGAAGGCCGCCGCCAAGCCGACCGGCGCCATAGCCGACGCGATCGATCGCGCGTTCGGCGGATTCGACCAGTTCAAGGCCAAGTTCAGCGACGCCTCGAATACGCTGTTCGGCAGCGGCTGGGCCTGGCTGGTTCAGAAACGCGACGGCTCGCTTGCCATCGTGCAGACCCACGATGCGGAGAATCCGCTCACCCGCGACGAAAAGCCCCTGCTGACCTGCGACGTGTGGGAGCATGCCTACTATATCGATTATCGCAACGCGCGCCCCAGCTACGTCGAGGCCTTCTGGAACCTGGTGAACTGGGAATTCGCGGCCTCGAACCTGAAATAGCGAAGCCGGCGCGACAGGACCTGCACATAGCAGGCTGCGGAAAAAGTTTCCGCAGCCTGCCCCCTCATCGCCGAGCGCCGTTACGTCCGCCGCGATTTCTGAGAGCAGTCCGCCGCTGGGCCTGCGCAGCCGCTCGGCCCGCGGCCAGCAGCTTGCGGACGACTCCTGACGGCATCACATGCCGCACGGCCCAGCTATCCGAGATGCGCTTCGACGAACCAGAGGTATTTGTCGACCCCGCGAGAGATCTCGGTGAAAAGGTCGGCGGTGTCCTTGTCGCCCAGCCGGTCGGCCTGATCGATCGCGTGGCGCACGCTGTTGCCGAAGGTCGCCAACGCCGACGATAACGCCTCGACGTGATCGCGCTCGGCGCTGATGTCGAGCGGATATTCCTTGAGCGTCGAGCACTTGGCCGCGATCCGCACGGTGCCCTCGGCGACCCCGCCCAGTTGCACGGCCCGCTCGGCGATCAAGTCCATGTACCCCCCGGCCGCGTCGACAATTTCGTCGAACAACTTGTGCAGCGCAATGAACGCGCCGCCCTTGACGTTCCAGTGCGCCTGCTTGGCCTGATGCATGAGGTCGATGCTGTCGGCCAGGCGCGCGTTGAGAATCGCGACCACCTCGTGGCGGGTTTTTTCCGGAAGATCGTTCTTGGTCTTGTACACGACTTTCTATGCCTCCTGCGTTGCGCTGATTGTGCAACGAAGAGCGCGCCAAGAACAATCGGGTCGCGTGCTGAGGGCACGAGCCGCGAAAAGAGCGAATCAGGTCCTGGCGGCGCAGATGCATCTCTCTTGTCGTCGATCAATCCGTGCGGATCACAGGGCGCAAACCGCAGTTGAGCATTGCGCTCCCGATCCCTAGAAAAACCATCCCGTGTTCGACGACGCGCCAAAGATCGCGCCGATCAACCGCTCCAGCTCGAGGTTGAACTTCATCACCACGTGGTCGGAGCCTCGGGTGAGGCCGAAGCCGGGGCCGAAGTTGTACTCGATTCCATGTGGCAGCTCGCCCCAGAGCACCGGGAAGATGTAGTGCTGCTGCTCCGAGACAGGGTCCAGACCATCCATCAGGCCGGCGCCACCGTAGAACTCGACACCCGGTGATAGGTAACGCATCCAGCGGTAGTAGGCTCCGTCGCGATAGCCGAATTCGAAACCTTGATTGTGACCCGTTCCGGCGAGCACCTTTTCGAACACCGGGTTCGCGACTAGCGAGAACGGTCCGAAGTCCTTCTCAATGATGGGCTTTAGTTCGAGTTCCAGGTCGGCGTCGTCGAACTGTGGTGTCTTGTGCCATTCGAGCTCGACGTACCATCCGAGATTGACGGGCAGCCTTTCCTCGTCGGACAGCCTGCCACGCAGGCGGAACTTGTCGCCGGCCCACCACAAGCCCTTACCACTCGGTTGGGCGAGGTTGAGGTAGGCTGCGGCCTCGATTCGGTCAGTGAAGCCGTAGGTCAATTCGTAGCCGTTGTACCACATGCCTTGGCTGCGAAAGGTTCCGGCAGCGGTTCCGTTGCCGCCTTCGCTATGGCCGTTGGCGATTACGGCGTTGTCGGTTTCCAGCTCAATCATCCCGCGGGGCTCGGTCGCGTACGGGTAAACCTCGAATTCCCATGGATCGACCTGTGCTCCTACGCGCTGCGAGCGTAGGAAAGGAATCGAGAGCAGGGATCCAATCATAATCAATTGCAGATGTTTCTTCACCGAAGTTCCTTCATTTGCTCGCTCTCTCAGCGCAAGGCGCGGCCAGTGCGGACTCGATCCATCGCTCCAGCGCCGTCCGATCGGCCTCGCTGAGGCGGGCTCCCGGATGCCTCAGCCTGTAGGACCACGGCGGCATCTTTTCCTCATGCAGCGACCGCCCGATCCATTCGAGCTTTCGGCGCCGGGTGGCTGGGTAGTAACTCCCCCATTCGGAGAAGTTCACTTCCTTTCGGCCGAGGGTCACATCGCGGACCATGAGCCATGAGAGGGGAGCGACGCGGCTGTACCAGGGCCAACGGGTCTCGTTGGAGTGGCATTCGTAACAGGCGCGTCTGAGCGTCGCCTCGACCTGGGGCGGAGCGGAAAGGTTGCCCAATGATGGCGGGTTGGTGCGCTTCGCCGGGACAAGCTGAGCGGCGAACACAACGGCTGAGAGCGCCAGCCCTGCGGCCTGTGCGAACTTCCTGCGAATCACCGCTCAGCCTCCGCGCGAAGCCGCTGGGGGTGCTACTTCGCAACGATTGCCCCCTCGGGCACGTCCTGATGGAAGTCGTCGTAGAAGTCGTAGCTTCCCGGGCTTAGCGCGGGCAGATGCACCGTGATGGTCTCGCCCGGAGAGACCGCCTTCTCGCGGTTGAGCTTGAAGCTCTCGAACTCGATGGTTTCTTTGTCCGCGTTGACCACTGTTACGACCAGCGGCCGGCCGGCCGGCACCGTCAACGTCTGGGGCGCGAATCGGTGGTTCTCGAAGCGCAGCTCCCAGGCTCCATCTTCGGCATGTGCGACGGCCGCGAGGGCCAGTACGGCCAGCGCGCTCAGCGCCAAAATCACGGGTCTTACCCGGTGGTAAAGCATAGGTCCCCCATGAGACTGAGATTCATTCTCACTACCACTAGGGGCGCGGCACGTCAACAGATTCCGGGCACGATTTTTCTTGAGCCCCGGCCTGCCGGGTTGGAGAAGCAGCCAATCCGTGCGGGGAACTTTAGCGACCAGGCTCCGCGAGCGCGGCTCTCCCCCTGAGCGTTCCTCGGATGGTAACGTGGCCGGGTTGACCGAATAACTGGCCAGGCGGCCGATAGCTGTCACGACGCCTGTTTCAACGACACGCTCACTGGTGGGGACGGGCGTCCCGCCCGTCCCGCCACTGGCGGGCGAGACGCATGCGCCGGGGGCGACCGCCGCCACTTCTTCGACTCGGTGGAAGCTTGGCAACCGCATCGAGCGAAGCGAAGATAGCGGTGAAAAACGGAGGAGCGCTGATGCCTCAGATCAAGTTCGCGGTAAGCTTGCCCAATCAGGACTTCGCGGCGACGCGCGCGATGGCGGAGCGCGCCGAGGCGCTCGGCTTCCACTCGGTGTCGCTGGACGATCACTTCTTCATGCGCGGGCTGATGGAAACGCCGCAGACCCCGCATCTGGAGTGCTACACGACGCTGGCGGCGCTGGCGACCGTGACCAAGCGCGTGCGCTTGGTGCAGATGGTCACCTCGATGTCCTACCGCAACCCGGCGCTGCTGGCCAAGATGACCTCCACGCTTGACCATATCAGCGGCGGGCGCGTGACGGTCGGGGTCGGCGCGGGATGGTTCCGCGAGGAGTACCAGGCCTACAACTATCCTTATCCCTCCAACGCCGAGCGCATCGACCAGCTCGCCGAAGGGATCAAGGTGCTCAAACTGATGTGGACCGAGGACGAGCCGAGCTGGCAGGGACGCTACTTCAAGATTGCAAAAGCCTGCAACTACCCCAAGCCGGTGCAGAAGCCCCATCCTCCGCTGCTGGTGGGCGGCTCGGGCAAGAAGGTGCTGAAGATCACGGCCGCCGAGGGCGATATCGCCAACCTGATTCCGCCTATCAAGCGCGGGGAGGTCGATCTCACCGAGGCGCTCAAGTTCGACAAGGCCGAGCTCGGCCGCCGCATCGAGGTCCTGCGTCAGTACGCCAAGGCCGTCGGCCGCAGCCCCGACTCGATCGAGGTCTCGGGCAACAGTTTCGTGTTGACCGCGCGCGACAAGGCGCAGGCCGAGGCGATGGTCCAGGCGACCGCGGCCGCGATGCAGGTCAAGGACGTCGAGGCGGCGCGCCGCTCGCCCAACGTGCTGGCCGGGACGGTCGAGGAGGTGAAACGCGAGCTGCGCTCGAGAATCGAGGCCCTCGGCATCACCTACTTCTTCCTGGGCTTCCCGATGCCGGAGACGCTCGAGCTCTTCGCCAGGGAGATAATGCCGGAGTTCGCGGGCTGAGCTGATCGCATACGTTCTGGTGGCAGCACCCTGCGTCGTCGCCGCCGGCACCCAACTTGCCTGCCGAGCGCCGACGGCGCTGACCACCTTCTCCCCGGATATGAGTTCATACCGGGGACACCATCCCGCCCGGTGGACCTGACCGTAAGTAAACCGGTCAACTTGTAGGATTACGCGCGCCTGTCAGCCCGCGCCGCCGGGCCGGCCGGATCCTGACCCGCCGAATCGATCGGCCACAGCGGGCGGCGCCAAGCGATGCGCGACCCCGCCGATGGAACCGGTCCCATGGCCACGTAAGCCACGTAAACAACGGCGCGGCGCCCGCCTGTCGCCGTGGCACGCGAAGCCGCTCAGCTCGCGCCCGTAGACAATTGTTTCGAACCGCTTGCTTCGCTATCTACAATCTGAACAGATTTACTACAGTTAGTGTGTCCGCGGGTCTCGGCGGGAGGCAACCGGGAAAATGGCAGCGAGTTTCAGGAGTTCTACTTCGCGTCTATCGTCGACCCCCAGCAGACGTACACGCGCTGCGCTCGCGGGGCCCGGCTGGTTGTCTGCCTGGCCGCGTTGATCGCGCTTCAATCCGTCGCAGCGGCAGCGCCGCGCGGCGGCGACTTTTTGGGGCCGATAGAGTTTTTGGGGCCGATAGAGTTGCGCGGCGGCGGAAGAGGTTGGTCAACCAAGAGTGCGACGCCAACGGCGACGCGCACCCCGATGCGCACCCCGATGCGCACCCCGACGCGCACCCCGAGGCCGACTGCAACTGCCACGGCAGGCGACCCGCCGACCGCGACTGCCACCGCAAGCGACCCGCCGACCGCGACTGCCACGGCAAGCGACCCGCCGACCGCGACTGCCACGCCCACTGCAACCGCAACGGCCACTGCAACAGCAACGTTGACACCGACGCCGACCACCACCGCTACTGCGACCGCCACGCCAACGGCAACGGCGACCCCAACCGCAACCGCAACTGCCACAACGACCGTAACGCCGACCGCGACTGCAACGGCGACTGCCACAGGCACGCCAACGCCAACTTCGACACCGACGGCGACGGCCACTGCGACGGCGACCACCACCGCTACTGCGACCGCCACGCCAACGGCAACGGCGACCCCAAGCGCAACCGCAACTGCCACAACGACCGTAACGCCGACCGCGACTGCAACGGCGACTGCCACAGGCACGGCAACAGCAACGTTGACACCGACGGCGACGGCCACTGCGACGGCGACCACCACCGCTACTGCGACCGCCACGCCAACGGCAACGGCGACCCCAAGCGCAACCGCAACTGCCACAACGACCGTAACGCCGACCGCGACTGCCACAGGCACGGCAACAGCAACGTTGACACCGACGCCGACGGTCACTGCGACGGCGACCACCACCGCTACTGCGACCGCCACGCCCACGGCAACGGCGACCCCAACCGCAACCGCAACTGCCACAAAGACCGTAACGCCGACCGCGACAGCGACGGCGACTGCCACACGCACGGCAACGCCGACTTCGACGCCGACGCCGACGGCCACCGCGACCTTCACCACAACCCCAACCGCCACGGCCACCGCGACCGCCACGACAACCCCAACCGCCACGGCGGATCCAACCGCCACCGCGACGACCGCCACGCCAACGGCGACACCGACCGCCACTGCCGCCATGGCCTTCAGCCAGCCGCTTGCCGCCCAGTCGGTAAGCGGGACCTACACGTTTGCGGTCTCGACCAACATGTCCTCGCTGTCGAGCGTAGAGTTCACACTCGGCTCGAAGCGGCTTGGGGTGGCGACTTCAGCGCCGTTCAACCTGGTCTGGAACACCGGTTACGCCTCCGACGGCAGTTACGCGGTGCAGGCGACCGGACGCGACGCTTACGGAAATATCATCGCCACCGCACAGCAATTCTTTACTATCAACAATAACGGCGTCTCCCTGACGGTAACGTCCTCCACCGACTTGACACGCCCGGTGAGCGGAGTGGTGCCACTGACCCTGACCGGCTACGACCCGCAGTACTACCCGGCGATTTGGATGGTGAACCTCGACGGCAGTGCTCTTGGAGCCGACGCATGGACCGATCACGCAGGCACGAATTCGAACACGGTTACTACGTCGATTGACACCCAGTTTTGGCCTAACGGCCCACATGAACTCTATATCGGGATGTACTCAAACTACTGGCCCTCGGGAAACCCGGGCGACGTATCCTGGTACGACTGGCGCGGCGGGGCGGAGATGGTGCTCAACGTCAACAACGGCCACACCCTGATGGGTCTAGCCGCTAACTACTTGCACCTCTATCTGCAACCGGGTGGCACGGCGACCTTGACTTGCAGCCAAATGTTCACCGACAACACCACCGGACCCTGCTCATCACCGTCGTACTCCACCAGTGATTCCACGGTGGTCACCGTGTCATCAGGTGGTGTGGTCACGGCGGGAAGCAACGAGGGCTTTGCAACTATTACGCTGGCCGACCCCAGCAGTACCTACAACATCACGACCGTTAATGTCTGGGTCAGAAACAGCCTCGGCGTTCCCCACTTCTCCGGCAGCGGGCAGATGCTGAACTCGTACCAGCCCGGCTCCTCGCTGTTCGTGGTCGCGCCGTTCTCCCTGCAACCGAGCGACATAGCAGGATCTCCACATCCAATCAGTGATGCAGTTTCGCTGGCCGATGTGCAAGCTGCCGATGTCAACACGATTTCTCGCGGCTTCTACCTGAACCCCTATAGCACTACTAGCAGCTACTCTGATTGGCAAACGAGTTACGACTCCGAAGTCGCTCCGGACTGGACGTGGGCCGCCGACAGTGGCTTCCACATTCTGGCCACGGGAGACGACGTGTGTAGGAACATTGGCAGCGAGGCTTGGGATACACTCAACTGGCCGTCTGGTCAGCAGGCGGTGCAGCACGCGATGCAGAGCCTGGCGTCATCGGGCGTGGCGATTTCGGTTGATATGGTGGACGAGGTGAGCTCGATGTGGGGATCGACGCCCACGCCTCCGGGTTCTGTCAGTGGGCTGAACAGCTGGCTGAACATCACCTCGGTGACCTGCTCGACGAGCAGCTCGGGAGGGACGACCTGCACCGTCAACTGGCCGAACAACTCGGTCAACTCGGGGCTTTTCCCTGGTGGCGCCAGCTTCGCGCTGAGCGGTTCCGGCGGCTCAGCCGATCCCCTCGGCAAGCTGAATACGCCCGCCGGCCAGATGTTCACCGCCACTAACATTACATCGAATTCTTTCGACTTCACCCCGGCAGGCCCGATCAGCGGCACTTTCACCGCTTCAAACGACCCCGGCCTCCAGTTCGTATGGTGGACCGGCAACGAAGACGGATGTCCGAGCCCGACTTGCAACCCCCCGGTGCCGAATAACGCCCTTGCCAGCATTCGTGGATGGATCACATCGGCGCCCGCCTCGGTACCGATAAGCTGGCCGCCGTTGGGCGAGGCCGGGATCGACACTTTCGCGAACTGGCTAGGCCCGGGCAGTGTCAGCGACTACGCTTCTGAGTACTGGATTTCCTCGAAGGTGCGGCACACCTACACATGGGCACAAGGGGTTCAGGAGTCAGACTTTTGGATGGGCAACGCCTTTTATAGTCGCCAGCCGTTCATGATGCTCGATAAGCCGCAACTGCTCCTCGGGCAGATCACGAGCTTCGAGTACATCAAGAACACCTCCGGTGCCACCTACTACACTCCGCCGGGCGACACTGAAATCCAGCCCGGCGCCGACGGCCCGGCGGTTACTGGCCAAATGATGACTGCGGCGGCGCTCGGCGCGGCCGGAGTGCGGCTCTACGAGTTCGACGAACCGTGGGCTGCAACAAACCGCACCTATGCGCCATTGGGCTCCGAGGAACAGACCGGGGCGAATCCAACTGCGACCGACCCCAACGTGGTGCAGAACTGGCGCGCCATGGCCTACGCGGCGAACCCGCTGACCACGACGCTGACCCCCTACGTGCTGGGCACCGCGATTGACTCACCCTCATACGGTGGGAATCCGACCCCTCCCGTAGGTTGGGGACCATACTTCGCGAACATCATTACTGCAGTGCGTGAGGGCAGCAACGCCCTCATGCTCATGATCGTCAACGACAACGACTTTGCGCGCACGCTGCCGGTGAACTTCACTCCCTACCGCACCGGCAACAGCATCACGCGTTACCAGATAAGGTCGGACGGGATCAGTACCGACGTGCTCCCCGACGAGTCGGGAGAGACGATCACGCTGGGGGCCGGAGCGAGCGCGGTCTATCTCTTCCCGACCAGCTCTGGCACGCACTTCACGACTGCGACCCCGATTGCAGCACCTTCGCTGCCCAGTGGCGCGAGCAAGGCAGCACTGCACTACAGCTACATCTATAGCGACGCGCTGCCTCAGCAATTTGAGGGAATCGACTGCGCCAGTGGTTGTACAGTTAATCAAGATCCGAACTTCGGAACGCTCTATTACCAGTTCACCTTCCTCGACTCTGCCAACCACGTGCTGGGCCAGAGCGCGGTGATGAGCCAGCCAGGCAGCGGGTCATAACGCGCCGCCTGGCGCCGCCCAACCGGCTTGCAGGGCGCGGCGGCTAGGCTTTCCCCACCCGGGGGAAGCCTGGCAGGCTGCGGGAAAAGTTTCCGCAGCCTGCTCCGTCTCTTCCTTCGCCTCCGCTCAGGACAAGCTTATCTCCCCCTGGTCAGGGGGGAGAAGATTGAGGAAAGAAGGCAGTTTTGATGCTGGGTGCCAGAGGGGATGGTCTGGTCGATGCGGCGGAGAAACTTGCGGAATTCGATATTGCGGTGGCGCGGGTAACAGGTCCCGATTACCGTCCCTTCCAGTGTGTTCAACGCCGCAAACAGGGTCGTGGTGCCGTTGCGCTTGTAATCATGGGTCATGGTTCCACAACGGCCCTTCTTGAGCGGCAGCCCTGGTTGGGTGCGATCCAACGCCTCGATTTGCGACTTCTCATCGACACACAAAACCACCGCCTTATCCGGCGGATTAAGGTAGACTGCCACCACGTCGGTCAATTTCTCTACCAGCCGCTTGTCGCGCGACAACTTGAAGGTTTCGACACGATGGGGCTGCAAGCCGTGAGCGTCCCAAATACGCGCCGGCGCCGGGCTCACGCCCTGGGCTTTGGCCATGGTGCGGGTGCTCCAGTGGGTGGCGGCCGGTGGCCTTGTCTGAGTCGTCGCTGCAACGATCTGCTTGATCTTCATACTCGAGATCCATGCGGGACGTCCGCGGCCTAGTGCCCACTTGGCGTGCGATTTGGCGCGTGGCGGTCCCCTCTGCGGCAAGCAAAACGATCCGCGCGCGCATCACCACCCGCTGCGGCGACCTGCGGGCCTTCACCCAGGCGTGCAGCGTCCGCCTAGCCTCCTCATCGACCGCCAATGCCTCTGCCGCGTCCCACATCATCGCCTCCCGCTTAACGCTGCAGAGGGCACTGGCAGGCTGCGGACAAAGGCTCCTGACTCAATGTCAAGGAATTTAATGAGTGTCACCAACTGCTACCGCAGCAATTCATTGCCTACGGTTGTATAAATTTTGTGCCTAGCAGGTTGCGGAAAAAGCCTTTTTGGGCCCTTTTCGGCCTAAGCAATCACACGCTTTGATGAGCTGATTCATGCCAACGTTACTGACTAGTCAAGTGTTTCCGGAGTTTTTCCGCAACCTGCTAGACATAACTCGGGCTTTCGAACAAACTATTGCATCGTGGCAGGCGCGTAGAGACGCAGAGGTGTGCCGGCTGTGCTGGCAGCCGTTCAAGGCTGTCCAATCCTCGCACGGCACAAGGTGACAGGGATGTTGGGCGGAGGTTGCGGAGAAAATACGAGGGCTCGGCATACGGCTCGGGCCCATGGAATCTGCTGCGTGGGAACCCGCCCGGAACCGGCATGGGAGGGCGGACGCGTGCTCATCCCGGCAAGATTCGACCAACTGAAGCCCGAAAGAGATCGGCATTTGCGAGGCCCTTCGCGGTTGCCTGACGCGGGCGAATCGTTCTAGAAATCAGGAACATTCCTGACGGACCCCGGCTGGGGCACTGTCCGCGGGTTCTGGTCACAAAATGAAACCTTCAAAATTTCTGGTTCTGGTGTTGTGCCTTGCCGGATGCTACACGGCCGGATGCTACACGCAGATGGGCGGCGTGCAGGTGCAGCCGCCAATAATTCAACCGCTATCTCCAGCGGCCAAGGCGGCAGGGGACCCGGTGAATGACGGCCGCCTCGAAGCACTCTGGCGAAGCCGGACCCAGGCGGCTGCCCCCGGGGACTATCCAATCGCGCCCGGCGATCTGATCGAAATTTCCGTTCCGGCGTTGCCCGAGCTGGCGCAACGCGAAGAGCGCATATCGGGCGACGGCATGCTGGCGCTGCCGATGGTCGGTTCGATCCAGGCCGCTGGCATCACCCTCGCCAAGCTCAGGGACGAGCTGAGCACCCGGCTGGAGAAATACATGTACCACCCGCAGGTCGATGTCCTGGTCAAGGAGTATCGCAGCAGGCAGGCGGCGGTGGTTGGCGCGGTCAGGGCGCCCGGCCTGGTGACGCTGGCGAGCTCGTCCGAGAGCATCCTGGACGTGATAACCCGCAGCGGCGGCTTGGGCCCGGACGCCGCAGACCAAATCATCCTGATTCCGGTCGAGCAGAGCGGAGAAGGAGCGCCGGAACGAATCTCCTCGATCGGCTCGGCGGCGGCCGGCGCAGCCCCGGACGGCATCCGCCCCGCCTCGATCGACGCGCGTGCAGAGCCGCTCGAGAAGCAAGCGATGGATATGGTGCCGCTTAGTGCTCAGCCGCTATTCATCAGCCTTCACAGTACTTCGCTCAGCAGCGCTGACAAATATCTCGCTCTGCCGGTCCGCCCGGGAGACGTGATCGTGGTGCCCGGCGGTGGCAACGTGATGGTCGTGGGATGGGTTCAGAACCCCGGCCACTTCCCCGTAGGCTCAGGCCTGACCGTGCTTGGCGCGGTCGGCGCGGCCGGCGGTCCGATGTTCGCCGCCAACCTCGAAGACATCCGCCTGATTCGGACCACCAAGGATGGCGGCAAACAGGTGATGAGCCTCGACTTGAAGAGGATCCAGCGGGGCGAGGAGCCCGACCCGCCGGTGCAGGCCAACGACGTGATCGACGTTCCTTATTCGGGAGTCAAGGTCGGTCCCTATATCTTTTACACCATCCTTACCAGAATGGGCTTCGGACTTCCCGTTCCGGCCCTGTAGCCCCGGAGTATCATGAGAGAACCGTCCCCATATTTTATCCGCCGCACAGCACGCCCGGACCCGCCGGTGGAGGCGCAGCAGTTTTTTTCCGACCAGCCGGAGGAGAGCCTCGATCTCTGGACGTACTGGCAGACCGTGCGCCGGCACCTGCGCCTGATCCTGATGCTCTTCCTGGGCGCAATCCTGATCACCGCAGTTCACCTGTCGACCCAGGTGCCGGTCTATACTGCGCAGGCCACCATCCTGATCGGGCCGTCAGGTCCCAACCTGGTCGAGTCCAGCACCGTCGGGCACGAGACCCAGCCGCTGGTGGCCTCCGACTACTACACCACGCAGTGCGACATCCTGAAAAGCCGCAGCCTCGCCGCCCGCGTGATCAAGGGCGAAGGCCTGGAGAACAATCCCGGGTTTACCGGCCTCGGAGCCAAGCCCGGGTTGCTGGCGGGCCTCGAGGAGCAGGCCCGCGCGATGGTGCCGAGTTGGTCCTCGCAGTCGCGCAAGCGTGTTGCTCCGCGGCCGGCTCCCGCGGACCCCGATGTGCTGTCGGTCAAGCCATGGCTTGTCGATTCGTATCTGTCGCGGCTCAAGATAACGTCGATTCCGGACACCAGTCTGGTCCAGATTGGGTATACCACCATCGACCCGAAGCTCTCCGCCGCGATCGCCAACGCGCATGCCGAGGAGTACATACGGCAAGGGGTCGAAATCCATAGCCAGGCCAATCGCGAGGCCGAGCAGTTCCTCCAGGAGAAACTGGTCGAGCTGAAGGAGCAGCTCCAAAAGTCGGAGATCGCGCTCAACGACTATCGCCGCGAAAAAGGAATTATCCCCGGTCTGATGTCGCTTAACGGCAAGGACGCGGCGGTGGTAGATCGCCTGGCCGACCTCAGCAAGGTGCTTACCGCGGCCCGGGTGGCGCGCATCGGCCTAGAAGCCCAGCTCGAGCTAATCCACAGCAAGCAATACGATTCGCTGCCGGCGGTGATGGGCGCCGCGCAGATTCAGGGGCTCGAGAGCCAATTGAACGAGCTCTACGCCCAGAACGCCAGCCTCTCCAATCAGTTCAAGCCCGACTATCCGCCGCTGGCCCAGTTGCAGGCCAAACTCCAGGAAACTCAGGAACGGCTCAACGCCGAAGTCGGCCGCGTGGTCCAGAGCATCGAGTCCGCCTACCAGGAGGCCCAGGACAAGGAGAACAAGCTCGAGGCCGAGATGGGCCGGGAGCGGACCGTGACGCTCAGCCTCAACGACGCGGCGGTCCAGTACGCGATTCTCGATCGCGAGGTTGACACCAATCGCCAGCTCTACGACAGCGTGCTCAAGGGGATGAAAGACGTCGGCATGATGGCCGAGTCGCACACCTCCAACGTCTCGATAATCGACCGTGCCGAGCCGCCGGGTGGTCCGTCGGCCCCCAGACCGTACCACGCCATGCTGCTGGCCGCGGTGCTGGGATTGGTCGGCGGCGTCGCGCTCGCCCTGCTGCTCGACTACCTGGACAACACCTTCAAGAGCGCCGAGGAGGTGCAGAAATATCTCGGTCTGCCCGCGCTGGCGGTGATTCCGGAGTTCGGCAGCGACGGGCGAAGCTCGCGCAGGCGGATTGTGGCGCAGAGCGCGGGCGAGCCTTCGCTGTGCAAGGAACTCACGACCAAGCAGGCCTACAACTCCACGCTGGTCGAGGCCTACCGCAACTTCCGCACCGCCCTTTTGCTATCGCGAGCCGGGTCGCCGCCCAAGACCACGCTTATCACCAGCGCGACGGCGCGCGAAGGCAAGACCGTCACCGCGGTCAACACCGCGGTGATGTTCGCCCAGTTGGCCAGCCGTGTGCTGCTGGTGGACGCCGACCTGCGTCGTCCGCGATGCCATCAGTTCTTCGCGCTCGACAATCGACTCGGGCTGACCGAAGTCCTGACCGGCGCGAGCAGTCCCGATGAGCTGATCCGTCCCACCGGCCTGGAGCATCTGTTCGTGCTGGCCGCGGGCACGCGGCCGCCCAATCCCACCGAGCTGCTGGGCTCGGTCAAGATGGTAGAGACGCTCAAGCATCTCGAGCAACACTACGACTACATCGTGATCGACTCGCCGCCGGTGATGCCGGTGAGCGATGCGCTGCTGCTCTCCACGATCGTGGACGGCGTGGCGGTGGTGGCCGACGGCACCCGCACGCCGCGCCAGCAGGTCAAGGCGGCCTGCGCGCGCCTGGATTACGCGCGCGCGAAGGTGCTGGGTGTGGTGTTGAACAGGGCGAGCATGCTGCACGCCGACTATTACAGCTACTACAGCGACTACTTCTCGACGCCCGACGAGGACCGTGGGGCGGACGGCGACCTCGTGAACTGACGAGCGATGTCTCGCGGCGCGGGGTCGGACTCCCGAGTCCGACGGCGACGATCGTAACTGCGCGCCCACAGCGACGGCGCCACGTCGCCGATCGCATGCGCATCCGGTTATGAAGATCGCATATCTCGACCCCACCGCGCAGGGCGGCGGCGCCGAAAGAATTCTGTTCGAGATTCTCGCCGCGGTGCGCGCAGCGCGCCCCGACTGGCCACTGCACGTGACTTTCGGCGCCGCGGGTCCGATGGTCTTGCGCATTCGCGCGCTTGGGGTGAGCACCGCGGTGCTGCCGTTCCCGCCCTCTCTGGCGCGGCTTGGCGACGCTCAGCTCGGCCCCAACGGCAATCGCAGGGGCACAGGGATGGCCAGGTTGCTTCAAAAGATGCTGCGCGCGGCGCCTGCGACCGCGGCCTACCTTGTCGCCTTACGGCGGACGCTTGCGCAGTTCGCGCCCGACCTGGTCCATGCCAACGGCCTCAAGATGGACCTGCTGGGGCTGTGGGCCCGGCCCAGGGGCACGCCGGTGCTGTGGCACGTTCATGACGACGTTGCGCGCCGGCCGATGATGGCGCGTCTGATGCGGCTCAATTCGGGGGCCTGCGCCGGCGCGGTCGCCAATTCGAAAAGCGTGGCCGAGTGGCTGCGCACGGTCTGCGGCGATCGCCTGAGGGTCTTTGCGGTCTACAATGCGGTCGATCTCGGGCGCTTCTCTCCGCTTGGAAGGCGGCTCGATCTCGACGCCTTGGCCGGCCTCCATCCGGCGCCCGCCGGCACGGTGCGAGTCGGGCTGGTGGCGACGATGGCGCGCTGGAAGGGGCACGAAGTCTTTTTGCGCGCCCTTTCGGCGCTGCCGGCGACTCTCCCGATTCGCGGATATATCGTCGGCGGTCCGATCTATCAGACCGACGACAGTCAGTACTCTGTCGAAGAGCTTCGCGCGATCGCCTCGACCGTCGGCGTCTCGGACCGAGTCGGCTTCACCGGTTTTGTCGACGATTCGGCCGCCGCGATGCGCACGCTCGACATAGTGGTGCACGCCAGCACGCAGCCCGAGCCGTTCGGGCTGGTGATCGCGGAGGCGATGGCGTGCGAGAAGGCGGTGATCGTCAGCGAGGCGGGAGGAGCCGCCGAGATCGTTTCGGTCGGCACCGACGTGCTCTCGCATCGCCCGGGCGACGCTGCCGCCCTGGCGCGCGCGATCGTCGCTTTCGCAACCGACGCCCGGTTGCGGTCGAGATTCGGCCGCGCCGCGCGGGCATCCGCCGAGCAGAAGTTCGATCGCGCACGGCTCGCCGACGAGCTGATTCCGATTTACCGGGGACTGTCGGTCAACTAGTGCCGTATTGATAGGGTGCTGGGCCGAATGCGAATTCTCCATGTCAGCCCCGGAAAACTTTACGGGGGCGTTGAGTCTTTCCAGCTTACGATGGCTCGATATCGCGACTTGTGTCCCGGCATGGAACCCGAGTTCGCGACCTGCTATTCCGGACGCCTCGTTGAAGAACTCAGAGTGACCGGCGTTCCGACGCATATACTGGGTGAAGTTCGAGTCAGCCGGCCGCTCACGATCTTTCGAGCCCGGGCCGCGCTTCGCGCTCTCCTTCGAAATCGTCGCTTTGAAGCGGTCGTTTGTCACATGCCTTGGACAAACGCCATCTTCGGCCCGGTCGCGCGATCCGAGCGACTACCCCTCGTCTTCTGGATGCATAATGCTAGCGACGGGAAACACTGGACTGAGAGATGGTCCCGGCTGACCCCACCGGACTTGGCGATTTGCCCGAGTGAATTCGCCCGTTTGTTTTTCCCTAACCTGTTTCCGAATCTCGAAGCCGCAGTGCTGAACTATCCCGTGGCACCGCCGGACCGGGACTATAGAACTGAGCGCGATGTCGTACGGACTGATTTCAGTACACCTATCGACGATACGGTGGTTATACAGGTCTCTCGGTTGGAGCCGATGAAGGGGCACTTCCTGCATCTCGAATCTCTCGGCCTCCTGAAAGACTTACCCGCCTGGACCTGCTGGATGGTCGGCGGTGTGCAACGGGTCCAGGAAGAGAGTTACCTCGAGAACCTCAAGCAGCGCGCGCACCAGCTCGGCATCTTCGGCAGGATTCGCTTTGTGGGAGAGCGCCGAGATGTTCCCAGGTTGCTCGCCGCCGCGGACATCTATTGTCAACCAAACATTTCGAACGAGGGCCTTCCAGTCATCTTCACGGAAGCGCTCTACGCCGGATTGCCAGTGGTTTCGACTAAGCTCGGGGGATTCTGGGAGACTGTCGATGAGTCTTGCGGGAGACTGGTAGAGCCCGGGAATCCTCGAGCGATCACCAAAGAGATAGAGTATCTCATTTCCAATCCAGAGCTTCGAAAAGAACTCGGCAATGCTGCCAGGGTTCGCGCTCGAGAGAAGTTCCATCCGAGCTACCAACTTCCCAAGCTCGCGGAACTTCTTAAGAAGGCGATCGAGCAGCCTGCGTCTCGGGCCGATCGCCTATCCGCATGACCTCGCGGATGGCATAGCACGATGCACGTTGACGTTAACGAGGTGCTGAACAGCTTCCTCAAACGCGCCGACGACTTTACGCAAGAGCTGGATGCGTGGCCGCACCTGTTGTGGCTCGCACCCGGCATCGAGGATCCATGCTAGCCCTGGCGCTGTGCGGATCGGCGTTCGTTGCCTGCTTCATAGCGGCGCGCCGGTCGCTGGTCCAGGGACTGGCCGCGCTGCTCGCGGTCGGCTACGCGTACGGCATCGTGCGCGCCAACGTCCCGTCTCCCGCTTCGCACTTCCTGTTCGATGCGGGCGTGGCGGGCTCTATCTTGCTCTCTGGATGCGGCCGGCCAGGCCTATCGACCGTTACAGGACCGGGGGCCTGATTCCGTGGGTCGTGTGTCTCACGGCGTGGCCTGCGTTCCTGTTCTTCGTTCCGATGCAGGATCCGCTGGTCCAACTGGTCGGGCTCAGGGGCCAGATCATGTTTCTGCCGTTCCTGTTGATCGGCGCCCTGCTTACGGGACAGGAGTTGCAGGCGCTCGCGCTGTGGGTCGCCGCTCTCAATATCGCGGTGTTCGGCTTTGCGGGCGCGGAGTGGATACTCGGCGTGCAGCGCTTTTACCCGCTCAACGCCGTGACCAGGATTATCTACTCCAGCACGGACGTGGCGCGCGGGAGCTCCGCGATGAGGATTCCAGCCACCTTCGTTCAATCGGCGGCATATGCCGGCACGATGGTGATGACGATGCCTTTGCTGATCGGGCTGGTGGGGCGCAGGATACGCACCGGCTGGCATCGCTATCTCACGCTCGCAGCGCTGCTCGCCACCGTACTCGGAGTGTTCATGGCCGCCTCGCGGACTGCCGCGGTGGTTTTGATCGGCATCGGCTTGGCGCTGACGCTCTCCGGACGCCTGAAAGGCCGCGCATGGCTGGCGTGGGTAGCGATCGCCGCGTGCGCTGGATATTTGGTTTATACGCAGCCCTCGCTTCAGAGATTCACCACGCTCAAAGACACCTCATACGTCGGGGCTCGAGTCCACGGCAGCGTCAACGAGTGGTTCCTGAACGACGCCGCGGACTACCCGCTTGGAAACGGCCTGGGAGGCGGAGGAACCAGCCTCCCATACTTCCTGCAGGGCCGGGTGATAAACCGGGTGGTGATGGAAAACGAGTACGCGCGGATAATGCTCGAGCAGGGCATTCCCGGGCTCGCGCTTTGGCTGGCCTTTATCGGATGGCTGCTCACCCGTCCGCTCGGAAGACGTAACGACCCCTGGTATCTGCCGCGATGGCTGGCGCGACTCACGTGCGGCGCTTATTTCGCCACCGCGGTTACCGGCACCGGTCTGCTGACGTTGATTCCGGAAACCGCGCTCTTGCTCTTGCTCGCGGGATGGTCCGTCGCGCGCCAGCCGGCCGCCGTCAAGATTCCCGCCACGGCAAACCGCCGCGTGAAGCGGGCCAACTCTCCGATGGTCCGCCGCTATGGATGGTGAGGTTCTAGCACAGCCTGATCGCCGCGCGGGCCGCCGCGAATGTCTCATTGTAGCCGCAAATGCCATCCGTACAGGCGGCATGGACGAGGCCAACTACGAGCTGGCTCGCTACTTCGCTGACAAGGGCTGTGTGGTTCACCTCGTTGCCCACCGCACCGCCGACGATCTGGCAAGTCATCCCCGTGTAAGCGTTCATCCGGTACCGAAACTCGCCGGCTCTGATTTTCTGTCGCAGCCGCTTTTGAACCAGATGGGCCGGCGGATAGCTCGCGAGGTGGCTGGCCGCGGCGGCCGAGTGATCGTGAGCGGGGGGAACTGCGACTGGGACGACGTCAACTGGGTCCATCACGTGCATATGGTGTTCGATCCAAGCGTGGTGGCGGGCTGGGCGCGCCGCCTCAAAGATCGCTTGCGCCGGCGCGTCGATCTCGCTGGCGAGCGGAGAGTTGTGCCGCGCGCACGGGTGGTCATCACTCAGTCGGAGTTGAATAAACGCTGCATGGTTGAGGGCTTTGGCATCCCCGCGGAGCGGATTCACACCATCTACCTGGGCATCAACCCAGACATCTTCAGACCGCCCGGCGATGACGAGCGCATCGCCGCCCGCGCACGGCTCGGAGCCGCACGCGGCAAGCCCTTGGTAGCATTCGTGGGTGCACTCGGCGACAACCGAAAGGGATTCGATACGCTGTTCGAGGCGTGGGGGCGGCTCTGCGAGCGTCCCGACTGGGACGCGGATCTCGTGGTGATCGGCAGAGGCCGCGATGTTCCACTGTGGAAGGCTCGCGCCGCACAAGACGGAATCGGCCAGCGAGTGAAGTTCCTCGAATTCGACAGCGATGAAAGGTTCGTCGCGCGCGTGCTCTGGGCCTGCGACTTGCTCGCGTTGCCGTCGCGCTACGAGGGGTATGGGCGTCCCGTGCAGGAGGCTCTGTGTTGCGGAGTTCCTGCGCTGGTCAGCGAGAGGTCCGGAGCAGCGGAGCATTACACGGCAGACGTGAAGGAACTCTTGATTCCGGATCCGGAGGATACCGCAGACGTCGCGGCCCGGCTGATGCGCTGGCGGTTGGTAATGGAGCAGTGGCGTGAGAAAGTTCAGCCACTTTCGGCAATACTTCGTAGTCACACCTGGCAAAAGATGGCCCAGCAGATGTGGGAAGTGATCGATCAAACCGACGGAAACGACACGATGGTGCGGGAGGCAAGTTAGGTAAGATGTGGGACGCGCCGCTCAGAGTGCTCGGCTCAACCAGTCTTTCCGCTATCTGTGGCGAGGGTGCCGACGACCTGGCTTCGCGGCTCGTCGGCTGGAGGTCGAACCTGGCGGCCTGGAAGGAGCGCGTGATGCCTCTGGCGCGCGAGCTGCGGGCCCACACGTGGTCGCCGATGGCGGAGCGGATTGTCTCGATCGCTGGAGACCGGCAAGAGCTTGCGGCTGAAGACCTGGGGACTTGAGATTACGAAATCATGTCATCTACGATTACTTCTGTGTCTTTGAAGAGCGCTGTCAGCCATGGTGCGTTTGACCGCGCGCAGACCGAGTATCCGCAAGCGCCTGAGACGCCCGAGCGCGGTCGCGAGCTTCCCGCATCGCCCGTGCTGACGATCCAGGCGCGCCGCTGGTGGGCGGGTCTCGACCTTCGCGAGGTCTGGCAGCGTCGCGACCTGCTCTACCTGCTCGCGTGGCGCGACGTCAAGGTCCGCTACAAGCAGACCGTCCTCGGCGTGGCCTGGGCGGTTTTGCAGCCGCTGCTCACGATGGTGGTGTTCACGCTGTTCTTCGGCAAGCTCGCGCGCGTCCCGTCCGACGGCATCCCCTATCCGATCTTCGCCTACGCCGGGCTGCTGCCCTGGACCTTCTTCTCCAACGCCGTGACCGGCAGCGGCAACAGCCTCGTCGGCAACGCCGGTCTCATCACCAAGGTTTACTTCCCTCGGATGATCATTCCGGGCGCCGCGGTCTGCGCCGGCCTGGTGGACTTTGGGATCGCATCGTTGATCCTGGTCGGGCTGATGGCGTACTACGGCGTTGCGCTGAGCGCAGGCGCCGTGATGCTGATCCCGCTAGCGATGCTGACCACGATGCTTGCGATCGGAGTGGGGATGGGGATGTCGGCGCTGAATGTGAAGTATCGCGACGTACGGCATGCGATGCCCTTCGCAATTCAGCTCTGGATGTTCGCGACGCCGATCATCTACCCGGCGAGCCTCATACCGGCGAAGTGGCGATGGCTTTTGTGGGCCAATCCGCTCTCCGGGCTGATCGAGGGGTTCCGCGCCGCCTTGTTCCATCGCGCCTTCAACTGGCCGGCGCTGGCCGTTTCGGCCGCAGTCGCGGTGGTCGTACTGGTCTGCTCGGCCTACGTGTTCAAGCAGATGGAACGCGAATTCGCAGACGTGATTTAGCCCTCCGTGCAGCCGGGCGCCTGATGAGACCGATCGTAGGAGTTGTGCGGGACACCACACCAGCCGCCGATCGCCTTGCTGGACGGTCCGCTCCATTCATCGGATGATTGCTAAAAGCGCACATCGTGCGGCGCCCGCAGCAAGGCGCGGCGACATCGCCGTCTCGGTTAGGGGCCTGTCCAAGGCCTACACCATCGCGCACAACCAGGAGCAGCACTCGTCGCTTGCGGAGGCGGCCCTGGCTCGTCTCAAGCACCCCTTGCGCCGGTCGAAGAAGGAAACCTTCTGGGCGCTCGCGGACGTCAGCTTCGACGTCAAGCAGGGCGAGGTCATCGGAATCATCGGGCGCAACGGCGCCGGCAAGAGCACGCTTCTCAAGATCCTGAGCCGCATCACCGAGCCGACCAGCGGCCGGGCCGACCTCCACGGCCGCGTCGGCAGCCTGCTGGAAGTCGGCACCGGCTTCCACCCGGAGCTGAGCGGGCGCGAGAACATCTATCTCAACGGCGCCATCCTCGGAATCCGGCGGGCGGAAATCCGCAAGCAGTTCGACGCGATCGTCGACTTTTCGGGGGTCGAGCAGTTCATCGATACGCCGGTGAAACGATACAGCAGCGGAATGTATGTGCGGCTCGCATTTGCCGTGGCGGCGCACCTGACTACGGAGATTCTCATCGTTGACGAGGTGTTGGCGGTGGGAGACACGGAGTTCCAGGGAAAATGCCTGGGCAAGATGGGAGAGGTTGCGAGCCACGGCCGTACGGTCCTGTTTGTCAGCCACAACATGGCGGCAGTCCGCAGCCTCTGTAATTCCGCGGTGTTGCTTTCAAAGGGCCGGATTCACTTCGCTGGGAGCCCTGACGACACGATCTCGAAATACCTGAATGCGCTCGTTGCGGTGGCCACGCCGCTGACCGAGTGTCTGTACCGCGACGATGATTTGGGTGTCGCGCTTACTTCGGTGGAGCTTCTGGACGCAGCGGGCCGAGTGGTCCCGGCCCTGCAAACCGGGCAGCCGGGAGCGCTGCGGATGTCGATCGCGACCACCAGAGAATGGAAGAATGTGGTTGCATACTTCGGCGTCGACTTGGTCACTGACGGCTACCGCATCTGCATCCTGGACTCTCCATTGACGGGAGACGGCCTTTCGCTGCTACCTCCACAGACGGATTTAGTGTGTTGCCTTCCCAAGGTCTCTCTAATGCCGGGAAGGTTCAGGCTGTCGTTGAAGGTTACGGCCGGACATCAGACTCTGGTCTATCTTCCGCACAGCATGGAATTCGAGGTGGTGGAAGGGGATTTCTTCGGCACCGGCAAGTTGCCCAACCCGGGTTGGAGCGGGCCGTTCCTGATGGAGCACCGCTGGTCGTCGGAGCAGACGGGTCCCATCAAGTAGCCTTGACTCCACTAGTGTGGTGTCCCGCAAATATGCATTTGCCGTCGAGGCCATTTGGTCGCGTCAGTGCTCAGGAAAATCGTCATCAGTCGTAAAGTTATTTACGGGACGCAACACTAGTCCTGGGGTGCATACGTCGGTGAAGCGCGTCTCTGCAATAATTCCCGTCTATAACGGGGAGGCGACGATCGCCCAGGCGATCGATAGTGCGCTTGCGCAGCGCTTCGACGGCGCGATGGAAGTCGTAGCGGTCAACGACGGCTCCACGGACTCCACTGCGGCGATACTCGAAGGCTACGGCTCGAGAATCAAGGTCGTCACGCAGCCCAATCGGGGTCTGGCCGCGGCGCGCAATGCGGGCGTTGCCGCGTCGAGCGGCGCCTACCTCGCCTTTCTCGATGCCGACGACATGTGGCTGCCGGACTATCTGGCGAAGAACCGGGCCGCCTTGGATAAGAATCCCAAGGCGGTGCTGGCCTTCGCGGACATAATCGCCGTGGACGCAACGGGCGCAAGGATCGAGCACCCTCCCGTAGGCTGCGTCCCAACCATGGACGACCTGTTGCGCCGCTGGTCGGGGATCATCCCGAGCGCGGTGGTCATGCGGCGCTCAGCTTTCGATCTGTGCGGCGGCTTCTGCGAAGAGTTTCGCGGATTGGGATATGAGGACGATTACATGTGGCTGGTTGCCCGCGAGCGCGGGGAGTTCGAATACGTTCCCGAGCCGCTTGCGATTTACCGCGAGGCCCCTCTTCCCGTGAAGGCGGTGAAGTATCAGCCCGGCTTTCCGGTCTTCGTCCGGCTCGTGCGCCGGCGCTACGGCAGGGCCGCTGACCGGCTGATCGACCACGAGAAGTCATACTTGGCTCCCGGTCTCGTGCAAGCCGCGCTCCAGCAGATGGACTCCGGCGACCGCCGAGGGGCGCTGCGTACATGGCTGATGCTCCTGCGCCTTAAACCGTCGTACGTTCTCACGAGGATGATGGGAGGAAGCGCGACGGTTCGGCGGGCAAAGCACCCGGTCCGCGCCTTAAGGAACCGTGTGAGCCGTCGCAAGAGCTCTTAAGATTTCGACTGGAGGAGAGGGAAGCGGGCTGCGGAAAGGCCCTTTTCCGCAACCTAAGTGGTTTCGCCCGGCGTTCGCAGGCCGCAGGGCCCCGCACAGATGCATCTTCCCGGACAGCGTGGAATTCGAGGTGGTGGAAGGGGATTTCTTCGGCACCGGCAAGTTGCCCAACCCGGGTTGGAGCGGGCCGTTCCTGATGGAGCACCGCTGGTCCTCCGAGCAAACCCGGCCCATCGAGTAGCATTGACTTTATAATCCCATAGCAGGCTGTTGAAAAAGTAATTTTCAACGCCTGCTCCCTCTCTCTTCTCTCCCCCAAAAGGGGGAGAGGTTGTAGGTAAGAAGCCAGCTTTTACGCAGGGTGTTGAATCGTCCGAGACCCGAACTGTCCTTCGATATGAGTTTCTCAACACCCTGATAGGGGCGGCCTGAATTTGAGCAAACGGGAGTCCGCGTCCTTTCTGTCGAGAGAATCTCGCGTCTTGTCGGCGAAGAGCCACTTTTCTAACAGCTTCCAAAGCCGCGGATAGGCCTCATTCGATGCGAGCGCCAACGAGTCGTGCGCAGGAGCCGCTTATGACAAAGACGGTTTACGTGGGTATGGTCGCCGACATGCTGCACGCCGGGCACATCAACGTCATCAACAAGGCAAAAGAACTCGGGGAGGTTACCGTCGGCGTGCTGACGGACGCCGCCGTCGTCAGTTACAAGCGGCTACCCTTCCAGCGATTCGAGCAACGCAAGAGCGTAATCGAGAGCATCGCCGGCATCAAGAGAGTTGTCCCGCAGGAAACGCTCAGCTACCGCAAGAACCTGATTGAGCTCCGCCCGGACTATGTCGTTCATGGCGACGACTGGCGCGTGCCCGAGCACGCCTGGGTGCGGCAGGAAGTGATCGATACGCTGAAACTGTGGGGCGGTCAGGTGATCGAGGTTCCCTACACCCGCGGAGTGTCCTCGACCCTGTTTCACGAGGCCATGCGCGAGCAAGGAGTCCTGGCAAAGTTCCGCCAGGAGCGCTTGCGCCGCCTGGTCGAAAGCAAGCCGATCGTTCGCGTCATCGAGGTGCACAATGCGTTGTCGGCGCTGATCGCCGAAAAGGCGCGAGTCGACGGCCGTGAGTTCGACGCTCTATGGTCGAGCAGTCTTACCGACTCGATCGCCCGTGGCAAACCGGACATCGAGATCGTTGACACCGATGCCCGTCTCTCCACGATCGCGGAGATTTTCGAAGCGACCCCAAAGCCGCTGATCTACGATGGCGATACCGGTCATACCGCGGAGCGGGTCTACTATATGGCGAAGGCGCTCGACCGTTGCGGCGTTTCGGCGCTCTGCATCGAAGACAAGATGGGTAACAAGCGCAATTCGCTCCTGGGCAACCAGGTACTGCAGGAGCAGGCTCCGGTCAAAGACTTCTGCGCCAGGATTCGGGCCGCCAAGAGCGCCGCCAATGGCGGCTCTTTGATGGTGTTCGCCCGCATTGAAAGCCTCGTGCTCGGCAAACCGGTGGACGACGCTCTCGAGAGGGCATCCGCCTACTGCGAGGCGGGCGCCGATGCGATCCTGATCCACAGCATCAGTTCCGGGCCGGAAGGCGTGTTCCAGTTCGCTCAGGCGATGAAACGCCAAATTCCGAACATTCCAATCGCGGTAGTGCCCACCACCTTCAACACGACCTATGAGCACCAGTTGATCGAGCACGGAATTAATATCGTGATCTACGCCAACCAACTCATGCGCGCTGCCTACCCGGCCATGGTTAAGGCGGCCGGCGACATTTTAGCAAATCAGCGCTCCGCCGAGTTGGATAGCTACTGCGCCGGCACGGCAGAGCTTCTCTCTCTGTTCCCAGGGCCCTCCTTATGAGAGAAGCGGGGGTCTACCGTGCGCTGCGGGCGCACGGAATCAGGTTCTTCACCGGCGTTCCGGATTCGAGTCTGAGCGGTTTCTGCCGGTCCGTTTCGACCGACGGGGCAGTCACGCACGTCGTAGCTGCAAATGAAGGCGCGGCGGTGGCGCTTGCTGCGGGCTTCCACCTGGCGACCGGCGAAATGCCGGTGGTCTACGCCCAGAATTCGGGCCTGCTGAATGCTCTGAATCCATTCCTGTCGCTATGCCATGACTCGGTTTACGCAATCCCCATCCTGTTTGTGATCGGCTGGCGCGGCGAGCCGGGCGAAAAAGACGAGCCGCAACATAAGAAGACCGGCGCGATCACCAGAGAGCTGCTGGCCGCGATGGACCTTGCCTTGATGCATTTGAAGGGCGTCGAGGCAAACTGGAAAGAAGCCCTCGACGAACATATCGCCTCGGCGATCCGCGGCGGGCGCAGCGCCGCCATCCTGGTCTCCAAAGGCATACTCGACGATGGCGGCGAGCCCGCGCCTGCCACATCCGCAACGCTGTCGCGCCGCGAGGCGCTCACAGCCCTGCTGCGAGGCTTCTCAGCCGACGACGTAGTTTACGCCGGCATTGGCCACACGGGCCGGGAACTCTTGGCCCTGCGTTCGGCCGCCGGCCAGTCGGCGGCAGCCGATGGCGGCGACTTCCTGTGTGTCGGCGCCATGGGCTACGTCAGCCAGTTAGCGATCGGGAGTCTGCTCGGCGGCACGGCGAAGCGGGTATGGTGTCTCGACGGCGATGGGTCCTTCCTGATGCACATGGGCGCAACCGCGGTTGTGCGTCGGCTCGCCGACGCGCCGTTGGTACACGTTTTACTCGACAACGGCGTCCATGCTTCGGTTGGCGGCCAACCCGTCTGCGGCGCGCCGCACGACTACGCCGCGCTCGCCGCGGCGATCGGTTACGGCTGCGTGCGGACCGCGAGTACGATCGGCGAAATCGAGGAGGCCGTCCGAGCCGCCAGGAGCCGCAGTGGTCCAACCTTTCTCTGGTTGCCTATCACTGGGGGCACGACCGCTGCCCTGCCCCGGCCGGCCGGCGACTTCGTGGAGCGCAAGCGGATTTTCATGCGAAGGTTGCAGGATGACTAGTACCGTTCCAACTTGTTGTTGCGAGGGTAATACAGAAGCGGCTTTTGCTCGATCATCGCCCTTGTCCCCGCGTAGAGCTTAGGGCATCGTAACCGATCCGATGGGCTTGAGGAATTCCCTGCGTAGGGCGCCCGGCGCGGGCGAGCTCAGAATCAGGAGAGTGCGTGAGGCCGACCTGCCGGCGTTGGGTGAACTCTATCAGGAGCTGGATCTTGCCGGGTATGGCGGCCACGCGTCCGGGTTGCGCGAACTGCGCGCGGCTTTCAGGTCGATCGCCCGCAACCGCGACCATTACATCCTGGTCGCCGAGCTTGACGGTGACATCGTGGGCACGCTTCACGTGTTGATCTTCCGCCATCTCGGGCACGGGCTCCGTCCAGCGGCCGTGGTTGAGAACGTGGTGGTGCGAAGCGGGCTGCGCTCGCGCGGGATCGGCGAGCGGATGCTCGAGGCGGCGCGCGCGATTGCGAAGGCCGAGCGATGTTACAAGATCGCGCTCACCAGCAACATCAAGCGCCCCCGCGCGCATCGTTTCTACGAGCGCCTGGGATGGCAGCGCACGCACTTCGGTTATTCCGTTTAAAGCTCGGGCGGCTCTTTTGCTACGCACAGAACTTTGACCTTTGGCGAAGAAAGTTGGAACGGCACTAGCAGGCTGCGGAAAAAGGAACTTTACTCATTTCGTGCCAGACAAGGCGAGCTGTGCGTCCACCTGGCGGACGCGACATTAGCGCTGCCGCCGAAGCGGGGAGCCGCGCGGCTCGCAAGGCAATGACTTACCAACGATTCGTATTGATGAATCCCGGGCCCGTGCTTGTCGACCAGCGGGTCCGCGATGCCCTGACTGGTCCCGACCTTTGCCATAGGGAACCGGAGTTCGCCGAGCTGATGACCACCGTGCGCGACAAGCTCCGCATCGCTTGCCTGGGAGACTCGCAGTACAGCAGCGTGGTGTTCGCCGGCTCCGGTACGGCCGCCCTGGAAGCTGTCGTGTCCTCGGTCGTGCCACCGGCCGGCCGGTTGCTGGTACTCGACAATGGCCATTACGGTGACCGAATCGCGAAGATCGCACAGGTTCACCACATACCGCATGTGACACTCGAGTTCGGCTGGGCCGTTCCTTACCGCCTCGACAGGCTGGAGACCGCGCTTGCCAAGGACCCGTCGATCACGCACGTTGCCATGGTGCACCATGAAACGAGCACCGGCATGTTGAACCCGCTCAAGGAGGTGGGGCGCCTGGTGTCGCGTCACGGGCGGTCTTTGATAGTAGACGCCATCAGCAGCTTGGGTGGCGAAATACTGGACGTTCGCGGCGATTGCATTGACTGGTGCATTTCCACCGCCAACAAGTGCATAGAGTCCATTCCAGGCGTGAGCTTTGTTTGTGCGCCACGCGCTGCCTTGGAGGCGCTGGCCGAGGTTCCCAGCCGAACCTTTTACCTCGACCTCCACGCCCATTATGTTGCACAGGAAGTCCGCAGGGAGCCGGTTTTCACCCCGGCGGTGCAAGCCATGTGCGCGCTCGACGCCGCCCTGGACCTTCTCTTGAAGGAGAGCGTTGCGGCGCGCAACGCGCGGTACAGAGCCCTCGCGCAGCAGTTGCGCGAGGGACTCGAGGCGCGCGGTTTTCGACTGATGCTGCCGGCGCAGGATCGATCGTGTCTGTTAACGGTCGTCCATTTGCCCGAAAGCCTCACCTACGCCTACCTGCACGACCGGCTCAAGCAGTGCGGCTTCGTAATCTACGCCGGGCAAGGGACCCTGAGTCGAGGCTTCTTCCGCCTGAGCACCATGGGCCAGATTACACATGACGACATACATGCATTCTTGCAGGGAGTTGATCAGGTCCAGGGCGAAATGCAGGCCAAGGTTGCCCAATGAACGCGGTTATTTTGGCAGCCGGCGACGGAACCCGCTTTGGCCCCAACCTGAACCGAGACGATGTTCATCAGCGCCGGTCGGAATATCTGTCGGGGCTTGAATTGCCCTCCTCTCTCGACGCCATCGGGCTCGATCGTCAGGACCTTGCCGACCTCTGGACGAGAGTCGATCCAAAGCGCTTCACGAATGCACCGATCGAGCTGAGCCAGACGGAGTGCTTGTCATTGTTCGACTTCGCCGCCGGCACTCGGTGACCAATTCCATGTGGAACCTGTTTTCCGCACCCTGCGAGCGCGAACGAGGAACGGTTGAGCCACGCGATCCTTTCGTCTCAAGGGCGCCCGCGGCCAAGCGAAGTACTCTGTCAGGCTGAACGGTAACCGCGGCATGCGCGTCGAGTGTTTCGCCGGTATAGGCGCTATGGATGTCAGCGCTTTCGCGCCGGTGCTACGTGCGCTGGTGAAGATGGGCGTGGACGCGCTTTTCGTATCGCGGCGAGACGACCCGGCCCTCGTGGGGAGAAGATGGTATGATGCAGACACCGCGGAAGCATTGTTCGACAGGCTGCAGCTTCCGTTCGAGAGGTTCCCGAACCCCGATGCTGACATCGCGCTGACGATTTCTGTAAGGGGCGAAATGCTTCAAGGCTATCGGAAGCTGCGAGCCAGGATGATGTACGGCGTGGGCGTGGTTCCCTACTACTCGGCGCCGGTGAGTCGGGCCTTTGATTTGTATCTCGTACACGGCTCATTCAACCGGCGGACTTCGATTCAATTGCTGCAGTTCGGTCGCCCGGCGCTGCCACCCGATCGGGTCCGGACGATGGGATACCCTCGCTTCGATGCCTGGTTCAACAACCCGCCCGACCCGCAGACTATGCGGAAGAAGTATGGAGCCGAGAGTTCCAAACCGGCGCTGCTGTACCTTCCCACTTGGGAAGACCATCGATCCTCCATCGACGCTTTCGCGGATTCGATATTGGCTCTCTCGGATAGATTTGAGATTCTGGCCAAACCGCATCATCTCACACTTCGATGGGAACCTGAGCGGGTCGAGAGACTCAAGTCGGGACAGCTGCAGATGCTTAGTCCCAGCATGCCGCCTGAGGAGGCGTTCGCACTTGCCGACGTCGTGATTGCGGACGTTTCCAGCGGCGCCTTTACGGAAGCGATTTTTCTGAACAAGAAGGTCGTCTGCTTGGCCCGAAAAGAAGAGGTGGAGAGCCTGCTTCTGCCCGAGCTTAAACGGCAGATACCGTTCTGCCTGGTGCCTGAGGAACTTTCGCAGAAAGTCAGCGAGGCGTTGGCTCTGGATTACCGATCCGGGGAGCTCCAGGCACTTCGGCAAGAAATGTTCGACACCACTAACGGGGCCGATGCGGCCCGGGCCGCTCAGGCAATCGTTGAATTCGTGGAGGAAAGACGCAGGCCTTGGTCCAGAGTAAGAACAGAAATTCGTCGGCAGATGATGCACGGCGCCACGGTTCGGCGGGTGAAACATCCCGTGCGCACAGTGAGGAATGGTCTGCGCTACGCTTTGGGTGGGCGGGATGGAGGCTCGATGCTTAACAGCCAACAGCCGGCCAACCGCCGCTCTCATGGGCTGCCGATTCTGCTCTACCACAATGTCGGCCCGCTGCCGCCGGAGGATCCCTTCGGCCTGACCGTTGCGCCTGACCAGTTCGAGGAACAGGTTCGTTGGCTGGTGAGCCGCGGGTACGAGACGATATGGCCTTCGGATTGGCTTGCGTGGCGGCGCGAAGGTAAAGCGCTTCCGCGCAAACCAGTGCTGCTGACCTTCGATGACGGATACGCGGACGTGGCCGAATATGCCTTCCCGGTTCTTCGCAGCCATGACCTGAAGGCGGCGGTTTACGTGGTGACAAGGCGGCTGGGTCTCACGAACACCTGGGATGAGGCGGATGGCCACAGAACAATGCGCCTGATGACCGTGGATCAAGTTCGTCAATGGTCGGAGCTGGGAATCGAATTCGGTTCGCACACCCGCACTCACCCGCGCCTCACCTCTCTGAGCGAGGAGCGGCTTGCAGAAGAGATCGAAGGCAGCAGGGACGACTTACGCTGTCTTCTACGAAGACGTGTTTACCAGCGCCAGGAGGTGGAGTCGTTTGCCTACCCCTATGGAGACGGCGCCGACAGCAGCGTCGTTCGCGAACACCTCGGGCGCACGTACCAACTCGCGCTGACCGTCTGCGGGGGTCTCAACCTCTTTAAAACGAATCCTTACGAGCTGCGGAGAGTGATGATTCTGCCTGGCGATTCTCTAATGCATTTCGAGCGCAAGGTGCGCTTGGGGGCAACCCAGGCGCCGCCGTTGCGCGAGCGCCTGCCCTGGCCCATAAGAACGGCCGGACGGCTGGGTCGGCGCGCATTGCGTACGTGGAGAGCCTGATGCGCCAGGCACGTGCGATAGCCCCCCGGCGAATACGCCGGCACACCAGTCGTTGCGCGATGCTTAGGGTCTCGGCGACACTTCCGGTCTTTAGCAGCGAGCAAGGCCTCGCGCGCACTCTCGAGAGCGCGCTCGCGCAGGAATCTTGACCATGCCAGAGGCCACACAACTGCCGGCGGGCGCAGGAGCGGGGGCCAGTGTCACGATGGCCATCTGTTGCCATAACGGCGCGAAGCGGCTGAGGCCCACGCTGGCGCACTTGCGCGCGCAGATCGTCCCTCCCGATATTCAATGGGAGGTGCTCTTCATCGACAACGCCTCGACCGACGGCAGCGCGCAGTTGGCGCAAGAGCTCTGGGGAAACGATAGCTCGGCGCCCCTGCGGATCGTCCGAGAGCCGCTGCTGGGCGTCCGCAACGCGCGTGAGCGGGCGCTCAAGGAAGCCAAATTCGAGTTGATCGGTTTCGTCGACGACGATACCTGGCTCGGCGAGCATTGGGTTGCGGTCGCGACTGAAGTGATGGCTGGCAACCCGGCGCTTGGAGCGGTTGGCGGTTTAATTTACCCCGCCTACGAGGCCACTCCCCCGTTCTGGTGGTACGACCTCGCGCGTTACTTCGGCCTTCTGTTGGAAGCGCCCGCCGAGCCCCGCCACTGGCTGAACACCGGCGGCACGGCCATCCGGAAATCCGCGTGGCAGGCGCTCATCAGCAAGCGGTTTCGCTCCCGGTTGGTTGGAAGATATGGCAAGCGGCTTTCGTGCGGGGAAGACAACGAACTGACTTACGCGCTTCATCAGGCGGGATGGGAGTTGCGCATCGAACCCCGCCTGCGACTGCTCCATTTCATCGAAGCGGACAGGATGACGTGGCCGTACATGCGTCGAATGGTGCGGTCGCACGCGGCATCGTGGGTCATGCTGCATGCGATCTTCGCCGCTGCCGAAGGTCGCCGGCTTCCCGATAGGTTCCCCTGGCTTCCCGACAGCCTCAAGGAATCATGGCAGCGCCATGTGTTCTCCACGGTGAAAAATTCGCTCCTGCGCCCGCGCCGGTTGTGGCGGTGGGCGGTTTCGGGGGTCGAGGGCGATCCGGAAGTGCTCGAGATGGAGCACGAAATCGGCGGGCTCATCGGTCTGCTTACCTTCCGGAACCAATTCACGCGCCTGATGCGCCAGGCGCGTGAACGTGCGTCGGCGCAGCCCGGGCACACGCCGGCACGTCAGTCGGTGCGCGATGCATAAGGTCTCCACGATAATCCCGGTCTATAACGGCGAGTCCTCGGTCGCGCGCGCGATCGAGAGCGCTCTTGCCCAGGACTTCGACGGCGTGGAGATAGTCGTCGTCAACGACGGCTCCACGGACTCCACTGCGGCGATACTCGAAGGCTACCGGTCGAGAATCAAGGTCGTGACCCAGCCCAATCGGGGTCCAGCCGCAGCCCGCAACGCCGGAGTTGCCGCCTCTAGCGGCGAATACCTGGCCTTTCTCGATGCCGACGACGTGTGGCTGCCGGAGTATCTCGCCAAGACCTGCGCCGCTTTGGATGCGAATCCCAAGGCGGTCCTGGCTTTCGCGGACATAATCGCCGTGGACGCAGCGGGAGCAAGGATCGAGCTCCCCCCGTAGGCTGTGTCCCAGCCATGGACGACCTGATGCGCCGCGGGCCGCTGATCACCCCGAGCGCGGTGGTCATGCGCCGCTCGGCCTTCGACCTGTGCGGCGGCTTCTGCGAGGAGTTTCGCCGGCCCGGAGGCGAGGACCCTTGGATGTGGCTGCTGGCCCGGGAGCGCGGCGAATTCGAATACGTGCCCGAGCAACTCGTGCGTTATCATGCGTCTCCGCTTTCGGTCCGGGCCGACAAGTACGATGCCGGTCGCAGGATATTCGTCCGGCTCGCCCGCCAGCGCTATGGGAAGGCCATAAAGCCGTTGCTGGAAGTGATGTCCCTGGATTGCGCCGTAGGGCTCGCCCAGAAGGCTCTGCTCCAAATGGACTCGGGCGATCGGATGGCAGCCCTGCGTACGTGGGTGAGGGTCCTCTGCCTAAAGCCCGCGTACTTTCTCGACAAGCAAATCATCTCGCGCCTGTTCCGCCCGCGAAATCTCAAGCGGCTGGTGCGGATGTTCGTGCGAGCACCTAGCAGGGTGCGGGAAAAGGCTTCCAGCGCGATATTGGTTCACCGACGGTGACAGCACCCTGCTAGTCCTCTAAAAGCATGACCCCCGCAACCTCGGCAGCCGTGGATACAGAACCAAGCCGCCGCGCAGGACAAAATGCCGGCGCTTTGCTGATTTGAAGATGATCCGCGTATCTTCAGTGATTCCCGTATTCAACGGCGAGCGAACCATCCGCGCCGCGATCGATAGCGTGCTGGCGCAGGAGTTCGACGGACAGGAAGCGATCGTCGTCGATGACGGCTCAACTGACGCGACCCCGGCGATCCTCGCCGGTTACGGCGATCGCATCAGGGTCCTGACGCAGCCCAATCGCGGCGTCGCCGCCGCTCGCAATGCGGGCGTGCGCGCGAGCCGCGGCGAATACCTCGCGTTCCTCGATTCCGACGACCAGTGGCTGCCGGGACGGCTCGCCAGGACCTTTGCCGCGCTGGCTGCGGCGCCATCGGCGGTGATGGCATTCGCCGACGTGCTCGCGAGCGACGGCCAGGGGAAGCTCTCCGTCGTGCGGACCGGACCGGCGCCGTCGATGAAGGATCTGCTTACAGCCTTGACTCGAATGCAGTGCGGGACCTGGCTGGTGAGGCGGACCGCCTTCGAGCGATGCGGCGGCTTTGCCGAGGAATTCAAAGGCTGCGGCGGCGAGGATTCCTGGATGCTGCTGCTGCTCCGCGAGCAGGGCGAGTTCGTGTATGTGGACGAGCCGCTGCTCAGGTACTCGACTGCGGCTTGGTCGGTGATCGGAGCGAAATACGATTACGCGCGCGCGCCGCTGCTGAGGATGCTTCGCGAGCGCTACGGGCGGCGCTCGAAAGCATTGCGCATCAACGTCAGCCGCTGTTACGCATCGTCTTACTTCCAGCGGTCCCTCGAGCAGCTCGAGCGAGGCGATCGTCGTGGTGCGGCGCGGAGCCTGCTGAGCTCAGTGAGATCTCGCCCCACGTACCTTTTCGAATCGGGTGCAGCGATTCGTATGCTCAACAGCTCGAATCTCCAGCGCCTGTACCGATTCATCTTACCGGCACGCCAATAGACTCTTTGCGGTGTAATCGGTGGCAGCATTCAACCTGCAAGCCTCAAGCGAGAACCCTCGGGGCTGTCTCGCGCTGCGTGTGCTGCACGTCGTGCCGGCGCTCTTCAGTGCCGACGGCGTCATCGGAGGTGCCGAGCGCTACGCCTTGGAGCTCGCCCGGCACATGGCCGACGAAGTGCCGACCACGCTGGTTGCATTCGGCGACCGCGAGCGCCGCGAAACGATCGGACGGCTCGCCGTGCGCGTGATCGGCAATCCGTGGTACGTGCGCGGTCAGCGCAACAACCCGGTCTCTCCCAGCCTGCTTGCCGAACTGCGAGAAGCCAACGTCGTCCACTGCCATCAGACCCACGTAATCATCAGCAGCCTGGTCGCGATGTTCTGCCGGCTCTCCGGGCGCCGGGTGTTCGCGACCGACCTGGGAGGAGGCGGCTGGGACATTTCCGCCTACTTGTCAACCGACCGCTGGTATCACGGCCATCTCCACATCAGCGAGTACAGCCGCAAAATCTGCGGCCACGCGCGCAACCCCGACGCGCACGTGATCCTCGGCGGTGTAGATACCGACAAGTTCTCCCCGGACGAAACAGTCCCGCGCGGCGCCACCGCGCTGTTCGTCGGCCGGCTCCTGCCGCACAAGGGAATCGACGACCTGATAGACGCAGCCGACGCCTCACAGCCGCTTGAGATAATCGGGCCCGCATCCGACGCGCGGTTCCTCGATCATTTGCGCTCGCTCGCGGCCGGCAAGAGCGTCATATTCCGTCATGGCTGCGACGATGCGGCGATCGTGGGAGCTTACCGCAGGGCTCGGTGCGTGGTGCTGCCGAGCGTCTATCGGAGCCGCTACGGCGGCGAAACGATCGTGCCGGAGCTGCTCGGACAGACTTTGCTCGAAGGGATGGCGTGCGGGGCGCCGGCGATCTGCACCGCCGTGGCGAGCATGCCGGAGATCGTCGAAGACTGCGTCAACGGCTTCGTCGTTCCCCCCAACGATCCCCAACGTCTGGGCGAAAGGTTGCGCTGGCTGCGTGAACATTCTGAACAGGCGCAAGAGATGGGCCGCGCGGCTCGAACTCGAATCCTCGAGCGCTTCACCTGGCCGGCCGTGGTCCGCCGCTGTATCGAAATCTACTCCGCGTCGATGAAGCGACGGGTTGTCGCGTGCGACAAGGAATCGCGCACTCGCGATACTGCCTGCGACACGCGGCTCACCTGACGATGGACAGCAACATTCCCAAAGCAACGCCGCCTTCGGCTTCGAACGACGCTCGGCCTGCGACGGTGAGCTACTCGCTCCGGCTCCGCCTGCTCGACCTTAAGGCGCTGCTTCGAATGCGCCGCGACGTTTTCAGGGATATCTACCGTTACAACCTGTGGGGGGGCGGCGAGTCGCGTTCAGGCCAAGGCTCCACGCTGCAGAGCACGGTATCGGTCCGCGCGCAGCTCCCCGGCATCATCCGCCGCTTCGGTATCAGGACGATGCTCGATGCGCCGTGCGGCGACTTTCACTGGATGAGTCGGGTGCCGCTCGGCCTCGACCTCTACATCGGCGGCGACATCGTTCCGGAGGTCATCGAGTCCAATCGCCGGCTCTACGATACCGACTCCGGGCGCCGCCGGTTTCGCGTTCTCGACATCACCCGCAACCCAATACCCAAGGTCGATCTAATCTTCTGCCGGCACTGCATGATCCATGTGCCACTGGCGGAGGCTCAGCGATGCTTGAATAATTTCCGCCGCAGCGGCTCGACCTATCTGATGGCGACCACGGTTCCCGACTGCAAGCTCAACCGAGACATCCGGAGCGGCGGGTTCAGGCCGCTCAACCTACAACTCGCGCCATTCCTGCTCCCTGAGCCGCTTGCGCAGATTCATGACGCGGTGATTATCGAGGGACGCTCGCAGGGCGACGGATGGCTCTACATGTGGAAACTCAATGACCCGCGCGATTGACAGTCGCTGGCATATAGTCACTGGCGAGTACCCGCCGCAGCGCGGCGGCGTGAGCGACTATTCCCGGCTCGTCGCGCGCGAGCTGATCAAAGCCGGCCTTGAAGTCCACGTATGGGCGCCGGCGTGCGGTGTTGCCGGCGACTCCGATCCGGGTGTTTCGGTCCACAGATTGCCGGGTCATTTTGGCCCCCGCGCTCTGCGCGCCCTTGACCGCGGAGTGAGCAGTGGTGGGCATTTGTTGGTGCAATACGTGCCGCACGCCTTTGGATGGAAGGCGATGAATCTGCCGTTCTGTCTCTGGCTGCTGTCGCGCCGCCGAAACGGCGTGACCGTGATGTTCCACGAGACCGCGTTTCCGCTCTCGCGTCGGCAGTCGATTCGCCACAATACGTTGGGCGCCGTCACGCGCGTGATGGCGATGCTGGTGGCGCGTGCCGCCGAGCGCATCATCGTCTCCACCCCAGGGTGGGAGCGCCTGCTGCGCCCGATCATCCCGCGCACCCGCCGCATCGAATGGTCGCCGGTCCCGAGCAATGTGCCGGTAGTCGACGATCCCGGGGGCGTCGCGGAAACCAGGGCGCGCTACCAGGCGCCGGGCGGCCTGATACTCGGCCACTTCGGCGCTTACCAGCGGCTGATAGTCGATCCGCTTGCGGAGTTGCTGTCGGCAATTCTCGATGGCCGCGGCCCGTCTCGCAGCGCGCCGGTCTGCGCTCTGCTGATGGGCGAGAACAGTGAGGTCTTTCGCACCCGGCTCTTGCGTGCCAATCCGCACCTAGCGGACCGTATCCATGCGACCGGTATGCTCGCGGCGCCACAGCTTTCGCTCCATCTGGCAGTGTGCGACGTGATGGTCCAGCCGTACCCCGACGGAGCGACCACGCGGCGCGGCAGCCTGATGGCGGCACTGGCGCACGGTATCCCGGTCGTCACGACCGCGGGCTTCCTGACCGAGCCGCTGTGGCAGAACAGCGACGCCATCCTGATGGCCCCGGTCGGCGACACAGCCGCACTCCGTCGCCTGACGGAGCGCCTGCTGGCGGACGAACGCGAGCGAATCCGCCAGGGCCGCGCCGCCAAAGAGCTCTACGCGCGCCGCTTCGACGTAAGCCACACAATAGAATTGCTATTGGGCACAATATCGACGCGCCAACGTCACCAACTAGCTATCGGCGCCGCCTAGCGCCGCACAGCACTTGAACAGGGCGGATTGTGACGACGAGCGTGAATCAGTAGTTTCGGCTGGAAATCTCGGTGACCAACGCGCAATGCGAATCGCAGTAGCCAACTGGACCTCCAGAAACTTCGGCGGCGCCGAGGCCTACCTCGATACCATCCTGCCTGCTCTCGCGCGCGCCGGATGCGATACCGCCCTGCTCAGCGAGGTAGACACGCCGGCCGACCGCGCCAGGATCCTTCTTTCCGCCGAATCCCCGCGCTGGTGCATCGCGGAGCTTGGCCTATCTGCATCGCTCGACGCGCTGCGCCGGTGGACCCCCGACGTCCTCTACGTGCACGAGGTAACGCAGCCCCGCCTCGAGCAGGAGCTCCTGAAAGTCGCTCCCGCCGTCCTGTTTGCGCACAACTACCATGGCACCTGCATCAGCGGCGCCAAGCTCACCAAGTTCCCGGTTGCCACGCCGTGCAGCCGACGCTTCGGCCCGCAATGCCTGATGCACTACTTTCCGAAAAGGTGCGGCGGTCTGAGCCCGCTCACGATGTTGAGCCTCTACCGCGAGCAACTCGAGCGGCGCACCATCCTCGAAAAGTACAGGATGATCCTGACTGCGTCCGACCATATGCGCCTGGAGTATGTGCGCAATGGTCTCGTGCCCGAGGCGGTGCGCACCATCTACCTGCCCATTGCGGCCGTATCCGAGCCTGACAACGGAAACGGAAAGCCACATGCCCCGGCATCGGATGCTGCCGCCGGATTGGACAGGCCGTGGCGACTGACCTTCGCGGGCCGGATGACGTCGCTCAAGGGCGGCGCCCAGCTCGTGGACTCGCTGGCGCAGGTTTGGCACGCGCTGCGCCGCCCGATCGCCATGACCTTCGCCGGCGATGGTCCCGAGCGGACGCGATGGGAGGCGGCGGCGGGCCGCGCGCAGGCGCGCCATCCGGCGATCCAGGTTTCGTTCAGCGGCTGGATGAGTGCCGTTCAAGTTCAGGCGCTTTTCGCCGCCTCGGACCTGCTCGTGATACCGAGCCTGTGGCCCGAGCCGTTCGGCCTTGTGGGCCCCGAAGCGGGTTTGCATGGCGTGCCGGCGGCAGGATTTGCCGTAGGTGGAATTCCGGAATGGCTAATCGACGGGATAAACGGCCATCTCGCTCCGGGCGATCCGCCGACCGCGGCCGGGCTCGCTCAGGCAGTGGTAAAGTGCTTGCGCGATCCGACTGAGTATCAACTTCTGCGGCGCAACGCATCGAAAATGGCCGCACGGTTCAGCGTCGGCGCGCATATTTCCTCGCTCCTGAGGATCTTTGAGGAAGCGATCGGGTGCCGTCCCCAGCTCGTCGCTGCGGGGTCGCCCGCTTTGAACTGAGTCAAGCACGTGTCTCACGCGATGGCAGGGCTTCGGCTGGCGGTTGACCGCGCGCGGCGCCGCGATTGGAAGACAACTGGTATGCGATCGCTACGATCTGCGCGCGACTTTCGACCAATTGGAAAGAGTAATTAGAATGTCGATAGGGCCGCGCAAGGCCTGCAAGTGAGTAATCTGGCAAAAGCTATCGAGCAGGGCCACTACGCCCGCAAGCAACTGTTCTGCCGGGATCCGATCGTTGCCTGGAGCCATGCAAGCCGGTTCCGGCTCGCGCGGCGGCTGGTCGCGCCATACGCGGGCGACATCCTACTCGACTACGGATGCGGCGACGGGACGTTTTTGGCGATGGTGCACGACCTGTTCCCGCGAATGGTCGGCGTTGACGATGCCGGGCAGGCCGCGGACTGCCGCAGCCGCTTCGGCGCGGTTCCCGGCCTGTCGTTTGAGACGGTCAAGGATCTGAAGGACCGCAGCCACGATGGAGCTTACGGCGTCCTGACTTGCATGGAAGTGCTCGAGCATTGCGTCGAAGACGTAGCCGAAAACGTGCTTGCCGATCTTCGCAGGCTGGTCGCGCGCCGCGGAACGGTGATCATCAGCGTGCCGATCGAAATCGGCCCGGCCCTGCTCGGCAAGCAGATGGTGAGGACGCTCGCAGGGTGGCGCGAGTTGGGCGACTACAAGTACCGGGAAACCTACACAGCCCGTGAATTGTTCAGGATGGTGTTCGCCGACCCGCGCGCGGCGATACGCCGCCCGGTCTACGAAGCACAGGGTGCCAGCGGTCCGAGGCACTTTCATGGCCACAAGGGCTTCAACTGGCGCGCGTTGCGGCTCAAGTTGGAGCGCAGTTTCGAGGTGCGGGAGACGCAGTTCTCGCCGCTTGGGTGGCTTGGCGGCTGCCTCAACAGCCAAGCCTGGTTCGTTTGCGCCCCCAAATGAGTAATATAGCCGTATCCGCTGTTCTGGCGGGATCCGATCGTTGCCTGGAGCCATGCAAGCCGGTTCCGGCTCGCGACCAATTGGGAAGAGTAATCAGGCTGTCTGCGGGCCAAGCGCGAAAGGTCGCCAGATGAACGAGCCGGCTTAAGCGCGCGAAGCGCGGGTCGGTCAGGCCTCGCAAACCGAGCGGCGAAACCAGCCCAGGGCGGCCAACATCGCCAGAAACGGCACCGCCGGGACGCGATATCGGGATATAGCCTCGGGGCCGGATGCCGGCACCAGTATCACAAACACCACGGCCAGACTCAAAAGTACGAACACTCGCGTGCCGAACGATCGTCGCCGACAGTTCCCTACTGCCAGCAAGGCGCCGACCCAGAGCGCCGCGATTACCACTATCTGGATCAACACGAGGATCAACATGATCAGGGAAGACCGGAACTCGTGCTCGAATATCGCCACGGCAGCGGACGCAGGGGACTTGAGTAGCTGATGGGCCGCGGCGCGCATCCTGAGCGAGCCCGGATCCTGAATCGACTGTGCGCCGCCCAGACCCAGCAGATGTTCAAGCGGGCCGCGGTCGGGCACCACGCACAGGTAGGAAAGGCTGGATAACGTCATCACCGCGAAGGCGACCGGATGGCTCAAGATAATCCTGGCTCCACGCGCAGCGTATTCCTGCGGCGGCGGAGTGCCCATCTTGGCGGACTCCGCCAGCCAGCCATCGCCGTTGGCGTAGGCCAGCGTGCCCGCTGCCCGGTAGTACAACAATTGAGCGCCACTCTCCGTGGAGAACGAGGAGACCCCGGCGAGGCTCTTGTTGCGGTGAATCCACAGTGAAACCACGAGCGCCGGGATTGAGATGACGAGCAGCGCCATCGCGATTCTGGCGCGCCAATTCGCGCGCGTCGTCAGCGCCGCCACGATCGCCAGCGGTGCCACGAACAGCCCGATCGGACGCACCAGCGCCGAATAGCCCAACAGCGCGGAAGCCAGCAGCATCAGGCCCACGGCGACGTAGTCGGGCGGCTTCCTGCGGATGGCGACGAATTCGACGAGCATTGCAAACAGAACCGTGGCCCCGAACACCAGATCGCTCATGATCTCGTCGCTGTACACGATCGAGGGAATATCGGCGGCGAACAAGGCCGACGCCGCCACCCCGGCGACAGGCCCCCAGCGTGCCGAAACGAACAGACCGATTAGCAGACACATTGTCCCGGCAACCATTGCCTGCACCGCGATCGCGGTGCGTTCGGTCGGCATCAATGAGAGAAAAAACGGATATCCCGGCAATCGAAACGTTTCCGGGCCGAGCAGCTTGTTCCCGTCGAGCCTGGCGAACCCGTGCCCGTGTCGCAGACCCTCCGAGAGCTGGAGATACGTAATCGAGTCTTGGCACGGGTCTATCGCCCACGCATAGCCGCTCCTCAGCGTGAGCGGAGCGAGCCTCACGAGCACTGCGAACAGAGAGATCGCGATGATCCACGGCCTGGAATCCCGCAACTTGCGAGAACGCATCGGCCCGGGCCGGATGTCTGCCGGTCCTGCTTCCGCCGTTGCTTTCAATGAGTCAGGCGCGATGGCCATCGCCTATATCTGCGGCAAAGCCCTGTCGATCATAGGCAAGATTAGCGCGCGCGAGCCGCAGGCACTAGTAGCCCGGGCCGCGATGACGCTCCATCGCGGTCCGTTCGCGGGCCAACCGCCGGCTGCGGCCGATTCATCCACGGTTCGAAATGAGTAATCTCGCGACATTCAGCGGCCGCTCCTACGTCGAGCCCGGGCCCCACGCCGATCCGCGTGGCGGTGATCTGCGACTATCCGGAGGAGGGCTGGGCGAGCATGGACATGGTCGGCGAGATGCTCGTCGATCATATCTCGCGCGAGCACGCCGACTCGGTGCAGGCCAGCCGCCTCTGTCCGAAGTTCGTGAAGCTCTTCAGCTATGCACCGAGCTCGCTCGCACGGGTCGGCTTCAATGCCGATCGGCTCCTGAACCGGCTCTGGTATTACCCGCGCTTGCTGCGCGCGTGCCGGGAGCAGTTCGAGGTGTTCCACATTGTGGATCACACCTACGCGCAACTGGTTAAGGAGCTGCCGGCCGAACGCACCATCGTCACCTGCCACGATCTCGACGCATTCCGCTCCCTGATCGAGCCGGAGCTGGAGCCGCGGCCCAGGATTTTCAAGGCGGTGGCGCAGCGCATCCTTGACGGTCTGCGCAGCGCGCAGCGGGTGGTCTGCGACAGCAATGCGGTCCGCGACGAGATCCTGGCCCACCGCCTGCTCGCGCCCGAACGCTTGATAGTGGTGCCCAATGGCGTGCATCCCGCGTGTTCGGCCTTGCCCGACGCCCGGGCCGACGCCGAGGCGGAGCGCCTGCTCGGGCCGGCGCAGGGTGATGCGCCCTGCCTGCTTCACGTCGGGACGACGGTGGCGCGCAAGCGCATCGACCTGCTGCTCCAAATCTTCACCGACCTGCGCCGGAATTTTCCGTCGGCACGCCTGGTGCGCGTCGGCGGCGATTTCACCCCCGAGCAGTCGGAACTTGTCGGCCGGCTCGGGCTCGGCGATTCGGTCCGGGTGCTGCCGTTCGTGTCGAGAGCGGTTCTGGCCGCCGTCTACCGGCGCGCTGCAATGCTGATGTTGACCTCGGAGCGCGAGGGCTTCGGCCTGCCGATGGTCGAGGCGATGGCGTGCGGGGTCCCTGTGGTCGCGAGCGATATTCCGGTCCTGCGCGAAGTGGGCCGCGGCGCCGCCGCCTATTGCGCCGTCGGCGATCTTTCCGCATGGAGCGCTACGATCAGTCACCTGCTCGCGGAGCGGGCCGAGCGGCCCGAAGACTGGCAACACCGCCGTGCGTCAGGTCTGAGCCGGGCGTCCAGTTTCAGCTGGGCTGAGCATACCAACAGGCTAGTCAGTTTGTATCGAGAGCTGGTCTCTTAACCCCGATTTCCGTTTTCTAAGTGACCCAGCAATTTGATAAAATGCAAGAAAAACCCTGATGCACGCGGGCTTGGATGCGGTTGGGACGGTGGAGTGGAGGACGGCCAGTGGGTGAGGTTGGAATCGGAAAGTCAAAACGGAAATTTCAGATTACATGAATCTCGCAGTTGCTTATTAATAAGGAGATACCGGTCGTGAAGCGGGGCGCCCGAACCATCGCGCTACTTCTGATCGTCGCGGAACTCTTTGCGCTACGGCTGGTTTCGATTCCAAGCTTCAACTTTGCCTTCAACGACGAGGGATCCAATCTCACGGCTCAATACCTAATGTCTCGGGGCCTTGTCCCTTTGATAGACTTCGGCTATCTCTACGGCCTTTTGCCGCTATTGATTGGAAAACTCTGGTTTTGCCTCTTTGGCTTGACAGCGCGCGCCTACGGATTCGCCGCGCTCGCATGCTCGCTACTGGTGGGCTTCGCACTTTGGAGGGCCTCGGTCTCTTTGGGATTCGGCCTGATCGCTCAGGCTTTTATCGTCATCACTATTGGATGGGCTGTCGGTTCCTATCCTAACTTCGCTCACGCGCTCGAAGCCGTCCTGATCTGTAATGCTTTAGCGGAGCAGGCAGCCGGGCGATTCTCCAGCGCGCTGGCGCTCACGCTTATGGCGGCGCTCGCCAAACCATCAATGGGATATGTCTATTTCGCCGTCCTGCTTGCCGTGTTGGTCTTTACGGCAGCTCGGGATGGGGAATCGGAAGCCGTGGTGAGAAGGATAGTAGTGCGGACGGTAGCACCGGCACTGGCACTCTTTGGGGTTGCAGTCCTGTCGCTCTCTGCATGGTTTGGGTTGCGCGCGACCCTGCTATCTTTGACCCCGCTTGCGGGCATGCAGGTCTACCGCACCCTTGGCTACGGTTTTTTCCACGGCGCCGGTCACTCCTTTTGGCATCCAGCCGGCGTTCGCTGGGGCTATTATTTCGGAACGGTCGCGGGCTTTTGGCTACTCGGGACCGTTGTACTAATTGGGTTTGGCGTGCTGACGGCATTTAGTGGTCATCTTGAGTCGAGGCGCGCTCAGATTACCCTAACGTGTGCGATTCTCCAGGTTCTCTTCATTCTCTTCTTTTTCGGCGGCGGCTTCTCATGGTTCTACTACCCCTACATGCTAACGTTAGGACTGGCGGCAGGCGCCAATGATTTGACGTGGGCTGGAAGGTTGGCGCTCGCGCTCCTAGCGGGCCTGTCGATCCTGGCGTGGAAAGCTACCGCGACCGGAATGTTACAGGAATGGCGCAACACCACGCCCCGCCGCTCGATGGCGGAGCTCTGGGCCAGTAGTGAGGAAGCACGGGAATGGCAGCACGCACTGCAGTCAGCGCAGAGCCACAGCGCCACCGTACTGAGTGCCCTCGGCTGCGCCAACCTAATTTCCGACGAGTTCGAAAAACCGGTAGCGCTGTACCTGATACCGGGGCACGCCACGAAGTCGGAGATCCAGCGGGAGGTGACGCTGCTCGACCACGTCTCGATCGTTGTGATTCCAGAGATGCCCGGCTGGGGCGGCATACCCGAGATTCCGGCCATCAAGGATACGATGCGGCAGCGTTTTGAGGTCGCGTGGCGGGGCGATTTCTTTGCAGTGTACCGATCCGTCACCGTGAGTCTGGGCCAGCTTCGTGGCGGGCGCCCGCAGACGTACTACGGCATATACGGCAATACGGCCCAACGTCGATGAGTAGGACCCGGCCTTCCTGGTCGCCTTACCAAACTTCATCTCTTGGCAAATTGGGTCGGGTATTCAACCGACCAGTGTTGATTCGGTCTTAGAGTGATTCCGGTGATCGCCGGTTAACTCTCCGCGCTCTCCAGCCGCTTTGTATAGGTCTGACGCTCTGCCTCAAGGAGGTGTTGTTTGAACTCCAACGGTCAATTGCGGGTTCTTCAGGTGGGCAAATTCTATCCGCCGCACCTCGGCGGGATGGAGACCCACGTGCAAACGCTTGCCGCCGAGTTGCGCAAGTCGCTGCACGTGAAGGTGCTGGTCGCCAACGACACCTGGCGGCAGACCGAGAGCACAATCGACGGAGTTGAGGTGACCCGCGTGGGGACGGTCGTCAATCTCGCGGGGGCGCCGATCTGCCCGCAGATGGCGCCGCTGATCCGTGAATCAGACGCCGATGTCGTGCACCTTCATCTGCCCAACCCGACCGCGGTGCTCGCCTACCTGATGAGTGGTCGCAGGGGACCCGTGGTCGTTACCTGGCATAGCGACGTGGTTCGCCAGAAGCGGCTGGCGCGGTTATTCGACCCGCTCCAGCGCCTAATCCTGGATCGGTCCTCGGCGGTGATCACCACTTCGGCCAACTACGTGGCCAGTTCACCGACTCTCACCAACTACCTGGATCGATGCTACGTGATTCCGCTCGGCGTCTCGGTCAAGCGCTACAAGTCCTGCGACTCGGCGCAGGTTAATGCGCTTCGCGCGCAATACGGGCCGCGGATCGCGCTGTCCGTCGGCCGCTTGGTCTACTACAAGGGCATCGAGTACCTGGTCGAAGCGATGGCGAGCGTGCGGGGCAGGTTGCTGGTGCTCGGTGACGGCCCGCTGCGGGCCGAGCTCGAGAGCAAGGTGCGTCGCCTCGGTCTGGAGGATCGCGTGGTGCTGCTGGGCGCGGTGCCCGACCTGGTGCCGTTCTACCACGCCTGCGATGTCTTCGTCCTGCCCTCGATCGCGCGCAGCGAGGCCTTCGGCATGGTACAGGTCGAGGCGATGGCGTGCGGCAAGCCGGTGGTCAATACGCAGCTCCCCTCCGGGGTGCCGTTCGTCTCGGTGGACGGGATGACGGGACTGACGGTGCCGCCGGCCAACCCGGAAGCGCTCGCCGATGCGATCAACTGTCTGCTGGATGACTCCGCGCGATGCGCCGCGTATGGGCATGCCGCGATGTGCCGCGTGCGGGAGGAATTCACGGTCGAGAAGATGGTCAGCCGGACGATAGCGCTCTATTCCGCGATAACCTCCGCAAACGGGAACGGCAAGTTGCCGGCCCCAACCAAGGCCACACCAGAAGCCGAGGTCTCAGCCACCGCAGTTTAACAGGGTGCGGAAAAAGTCCGGAAACACTCGACTAGTCAGTAACGTTGGCATGAGTTAGCCCATCAAAGCGTGTGATTGCTTAGGCGGGAAAGGGCCTCAAAAGGCTTTTTCCGCAACCTGCTAAGCGCCGCATAACGACTTAGCCGCCCCGAAATCGGACATAAGTGCTGATTTTGAGGGGGAAGTGGAATTTTGCGAGTCGCTGAATGTTCCCATGTAATATTGCTTATATGGCTTGGTCCCTCCGGCGGTTTCATGCATATAGAGCGCTACTAAGCCCGGATTTCCGTTTTCTAAGTGAACTGCCAATTTGATAAAATGTGAGGAAAGCCCTGATAGATGCTCGACATAATGAGCTGACGGTCAAAAACGGAAATCCCAAGTCATTGGAAACTCTCGTCAAAGGGGAGCCCGAGATCAGGACGGTCCGGGAACTGATCGACCGGATGGCCCGGACGCAAGGCGGGGCCGCCTTTCTCATCAGCCCCGAGACGGGACGGGTGCTGACCTTCGCGGGGTTGCAGGAACAATCGAGAGCAATTTCAGCCCGGCTGCGGCAAGCCGGACTGAAGCGCGGCGACAAGGTCGCCTTCTTGCTGGACAACGGGCTGTTTACCGCCCAGTTGTTCCTGGGGACATTGTACGGGGGTCTGGTGTCGGTGCCGCTGAATGTGCGCGCCGGCGTCTCGCAACTCGCGTACACGCTGGATCATTGCGACGCCAAGGTGGTTTTCGTCGAGGACCAGTACAACGCCCTGGCTCACGAGGCGCTGGCCGGCGTCAGCCGGGCGGTGCAGGTGATTCCTGCCGACGTGGATCGCTTCGCCGTGGAGTGCGGGACACCGCCCGAGGACACGCCGCCGGCGACGCTTGCGGCGGAGGACGAAGCGCTGTTGATGTACACCTCGGGCAGCGTCGGCCAGCCCAAGGGGGCGATGCATTCCCACCACACGGTGCTTGCTCACGGGCGAAACTCAATCTGTTCCCACCAGCTCACCTCCGCGGATCGCTCCCTGCTGGTGCTTCCGCTGTATCACATCAATGCGGAGTGCGTGACCTTGATTCCGGCGTTGCTGAGCGGCGGCTCGGTGGTGGTACCGCATGGCTTCAGCGTCAGCCGGTTTTGGGACTGGCTGGACGAGCATCGCTGCACGTGGTCGGCCGTGGTGCCGACGATCATCTCGCAGTTGCTGGATTGGCAGGATCCCCGCGCAGATCGCCGGGAAGCCGCCTTCCAGCGGATCCGTTTCCTGCGTTCTTCTTCGGCGCCGCTGTCGCCCTCGTTGCACCGCGAGTTTCTGGACAAATTCAAGCTGCTGCTGATTCAAGCGATGGGCTCGAGCGAGGCGGGTAACATTTTCTCCAATCCGCTGCCGCCGGGCGAGAACAAGATCGGATCGCCGGGTCTGGCTTGGGGTTTCGAGACCAGGATCATCGACCGGGAGGGTGCCGAGGTCCCGGCGGGGGAGCCAGGGGAAGTTCTGATTCGCGGTCCAGCCGTGATGCAGGGCTATTACAAGGATGCTGAGGGGACGGCGTCAGTCCTCGACGCGGAGGGCTGGCTGCACACGGGTGACCTCGCGTACCGGGACCAAGACGGCTACTTCTTCGTCGTCGGACGGTCCAAGGAGCTGATCATCAAGGGAGGGATGAACATTGCCCCGCGCCAGATCGACGAGGTGCTGGAATCCCATCCGGCAGTTCTGGAAGCGGCGGTAGTGGGAGTTCCCGACCGTTACGTGGGCGAGGATTTGGTCGCCTTCGCTGTGCTGCGGGCGGGAATGGAGGGCGACGAGAGGGAGATGCTCGCCTTCTGCGAGAGCCGCCTGGGCCACTTCAAGACCCCAACGCGAATCCACTTTGTGGCGGACCTGCCGAAGGGCCCGTCGGGCAAGGTGCAGCGGTTGCGGTTGCTCGACAAGACGGGACAGGCAGCCACGGCCGGGGCAGTGTATGGCAACGGCTATTTTGCACGGGGTGCATTGCTGGTCGCGGCATCGACCATCGAGCAGACGATCGCCGAAAGCTGGGCTGAACTTCTTGGGCAACCACGGGTCGCCCCGGACCGCAACTTTTTCTCGCTGGGCGGGCACTCGCTGATGGCCATACAGTGCCTGTCGAGGATGCGCGCGAAGCTGCCGGTCGCGCTTTCGCTGTCGGATTTCTTCGAAAATCCCACGGTGGCGCAGCAGGCAGCTCTCGTCAGACAGCGGCTGTACGCGGTCGGCCGCACCGGTGGTCAAGCCCCCCCGGAGCAGTCATCGCCCGCTTGGGAACAAGTCGTGCTGCAACAGATCGAGGCGCCGGCGGGACCGGAGCCGATTCCGCCGCGGGGGGGAGCTTTGCCCTATCCGCTCAGCTCGGCACAGCAGCGGATCTGGTTCTCCGAGAAGCTGGTGCCGGGGGTGCCGCTGTACAACGAGTCCGAGGCCGTGCGGCTGCTGGGAGAACTCAACGTTGACGCGATGGAACAGGCGCTAGACGCGATTGTCGCGCGGCACGAGGTGCTGCGGACCACCATCCAGATCACGGAAGAACGACCCATGGCGATCGTCCACGAGAACTGGCCGCTGCGGATGAAGCGCATCGACCTCAGCGGTCTGGCCCCCGCGCAGCGTGAGGCGGAAGTGGAGCGTTTGCTGATCGACGAGCGGCGGCGTTCATACGATCTCGAAGCCGAACCGGGAATCCGTGCGACATTGCTCCGCTTGGGCTCTCGCGAGCATGTCTTCATTCTGATGATGCACCACATCATATGCGATCGGTGGTCGATGGGCGTTGTGTGGCGGGAACTGGCGGCGCTTTTCGAGGCCTTCTCTTGCGGCAAGCCGCTTGCGTTGCCCCCTCTCCCGATCCAGCACGGAGATTATGCGGTCTGGCAGCAACAACGGGTTGCCGAAGCGGATTTCGCCGGAGACTTGGCCTATTGGGAGGACAACCTGCGCGGCGCGCCCGAGCTACTGGAGTTGCCGGCGGATCGACCCCGCCCGCGCGTTCAATCCTATCGGGGCGCCCGGCGCCGCTTCCGGCTCAACGCGACCCTGGCGGAAGCTCTGCGCAACTGCAGCCGGCGGGGAAAGACCAGTCTGTTCACCGTGTTTGCCGCTGCGCTCAACACCCTACTCTACCGCTACACGGGAAGCGAAGACATCCTGCTGGGAATTCCGATCGCCGACCGGGATCGGCAGGAACTGCAATCGGTGATCGGCTTTCTGATCGACACCCACGTTTTACGAACCGAGCTCTCCGCCGGCATGACGTTTCGCGAGTTGCTTGCACGCGTGCAGAAAGGGCTACTGGCGCTCTACAGCCATCGCGAGGTGCCTTTTGACCAGGTTGTGAGCAGGATCCGGCCGGAGCGCAACCCGAGCCACTCTCCGCTGTTCCAGGTGATGCTCAACTGGCGCGATCGCGATCAGCAAATGTCGTTCATCGGTCTGGATGGGCTGGTGGTGGAGTCGCTGCTGGCCGAAAACAGAACCTCGAAGTTCGACCTGACACTGGTCCTGACCGACAGTGGGGACGATATCTGGTTGGAAGCGGAATACAGCACCGACCTTTTCGACGACGAGCGCATTGCGCGAATGTTCGGCCACTATCAAACACTGCTGGAAGCTGTCGCGTCCGATCCTGACCGGCGCCTTGCGGAACTGCCCCTGCTGTCGGACGCCGAGCGTCGGCAGTTGTTGGTGGAATGGAATGCGACTGAAGTCACGTATCCCCGGGATATGTGCATCCATCAACTCTTCGAGCGGCAAGTAGGACGGACTCCGGAAGCGGTAGCGGTGGTGTTTGGCGACCGAGAGGTCACTTACCGGGAATTGAATCAGCGCTCCAGCCAGTTGGCGCACCACCTCCGAAAACTGGGGGTGGAGGCGGATGAGCTAGTGGGCATCTGCGTGGAGCGCTCCATCGAGATGGTGGTGGGGTTGTTGGGGATTCTGAAGGCCGGGGGGGCGTACGTGCCTCTGGACCCCGCGTATCCGCGGGAGCGGTTGGCCTTCATGCTGCGGGACTCCCGAGCGGCTTTAGTCCTGACGCAAGACAAACTGCGGCAAAGGCTCCCCGGAGATTCTCATATTTTACGCTTGGACACGGACTGGCAGAGAATTGCAGAGGAAGAGAACAGAGATCCGGATCTTAATGTCAACGCTGGCAGCTTGGCGTATGTCATGTATACTTCCGGTTCAACGGGTGAACCCAAGGGGGTGGAAGTTCCCCATCGCGGGGTAGTGCGACTGGTCTGCGGGACAGACTACGCCCGATTCACCGCGAACGAAGTGTTCCTCCAGCTGGCGCCGCTGGCCTTTGACGCTTCCACCTTCGAGATTTGGGGTGCCCTGCTTCACGGTGCCAGACTGGCCCTATTGCCACCGCACCAACCAACGCTGGAGGAAATCGGGCAGGCGATTCGGAAGCATAGGATAACAACCATGTGGCTAACCGCCGGACTGTTTCACCTGATGGTGGAAGAACGGTTGGCGGACTTGAAAGGGCTAAGGCAGTTGCTGGCAGGCGGCGATGTCTTGTCCCCCGCCCATGTGCAGCAGGCCGCTCGAGAGCTCGCCGATGGCCGCTTGATCAACGGCTATGGGCCAACCGAAAGCACCACTTTCGCCTGTTGTTATTCGGTTCCACCGCAGTCGTATCATGAGCGGCCGGTTCCAATCGGGAAGCCGATCGCCAACACGCAGGTTTACATTTTGGACGGCTATCTTCAGCCGGTGCCGATTGGAGTGGTTGGAGAGTTGCACATTGGTGGGGATGGCCTGGCGCGGGGTTACCTCAATCGTCCGGAACTGACGGCGGAGAAGTTTATCGCCCATCCCTTCAGCGCTGAGCCGGGGGCGCGTCTGTATAAAACCGGCGACTTGGCGCGTTATCTGCCGGACGGCAACATCGAGTTTCTGGGGCGGATCGATCACCAGGTGAAGATCCGCGGCTTCCGCATCGAGTTGGGAGAAATCGAAGCTGCGCTCGGACTGCATCATGGCGTGGGCCAGTGCGTCGTGGTGGCACGGGAGGATGAGGCGCGGGACAAGCAACTGATGGCCTACATCGTGCCACTTGACCCGCACGGTGCCCCCGGCGTTGAGGAGTTGCGCGAGTTGCTGAAACAGAAACTGCCGGAGTACATGGTTCCGGCGGCCTTTGTGATGCTGGAGAAACTGCCGCTGACTCCCAACGGCAAGATCGACCGCAAGGCGTTGCCGGCGCCGGAATTGGGACCGGAGAGCTCTGTGGCGGGCTACGTTGCCCCGCGCACACCGATAGAGGAAGCCCTCGCGGAGATTTGGAGCAAGGTTCTCGGGCTGAAGCAGGTCGGCATCCGCGACAATTTCTTTGATTTGGGCGGCCACTCGTTGCTGGCGATGCGGCTGATCGGCGAAATTCATAAGTCGCTCAATCACAAGCTCTCCGTCCCGGCGTTTTTCCAGAATCCAACCATCGAGGGGATGGCGAGAGTTCTCCAGCAGGCAAAGCAGGCCAAAAGCGAACCACAATTGATACCTTTAAAGGCCGGGACTTCCGCGGGAACACTGTTCTTCCTGGAAGCGAGAATGGAGTGGTACCGGATAGCGCGGCTTCTGAATGCAGGACCAGCCTCGTTTGCCACCGCGGTTCCGTTGCCTTCGACCGCAGTTGAAGCCGCGACCCTCAACCGGATGGCTGATTTGCCGTCCCTAGAGAATCTGGCTGCCGCGCACGCGGCTTTGATACGCGCCTGTCAGCGTTCTGGCCCCTGTCTGCTCGTCGGGCACTCCTTCGGCGCCCGGCTTGCCTTCGAGGTGGCGCACCAACTTCAGCGGGAAGGCATCCCTGTGGAGATGATCCTGTTGCTGGATTCGTGGGGAAGGATTCCGCTCTGGTGGCAAAGGCTGAGAGCGCTGTCGTTGGACCGCGCGCTACGATCACTGAGTTATCGGGCGAGTCATTTGTGGTCAAGAGTCCGCGCCAGAACGGCGGAAGGAATGGCGTGGCTCGCCGCAGCTTCCCAATCTCGTAATCCATCGTGTCCCGGGCTTGAACAAGCCAACATGTCATTCGATGAAGTACCCTGGGGCATTGTCGAGAAAATCCACCGCAACGCCGGGAAAAACTACCGGCACCGCCGACTGGACAGCCACGCGGTCTTATTTCACTGCCAGAACCCGGCTCAGAATTTAAGACACCTCTATGCAATAGACGACAAGATGGGATGGGGCGGCTTGTTCACCCGCGGACTGGAGATGGTGGAAACGCCAGGCGACCATATGTCGATGCTGCAGGATCCTCATATCCAGGCACTCGCCAGGAGAATCAACGATCGTCTGGAGCAACTACGCGCGCAGGAAGCCCCGTGATGATGCGCGCGGCGGTTTCGAACCTCGAGCCAAAGCTCCTGCCGCTTCGTGCGTGGCACAGGTTCGACTACCAACTTCACTTCGGCGCGGAGCTGATGGCCGGTGCGCACAGAATATTGTCTTCGCCAGTGAGTTCATATGGCCAGATTGCGGCCATTGACCATGGACAGGTGCACGTCTGGTGCATCCGGTTGGATGCATCCATCAAAGTCGTCGGGCGGCTGCGCGAGCTCCTGTCTCACGATGAGTTGGTGCGCGCGGCGCGCTTCGTGTTTGACGGGGACCGGCGCCGCTTCATCGTAGCTCGCGCAGCCCTACGCTCGATTCTCGCCCAATACCTGGACCGCCAGCCCGCGGAGATCCGATTCGACTACGGCGCCAACGGCAAGCCATATTTGAGCGGCGCTAACTCGCTCTCCTTCAATCTGTCTCATTCCGACGAACTGGCGCTGCTTGGAGTCGCGCGCGATCTGGAAATCGGCATAGACGTCGAATGTCTGGATCGGCAGATCGATATCTTCGAGATCGCCGACCAATTCTTCACTTCGAAAGAGATCGCTGCGATTCGCGCGGCGGTGCCTGATCAGCAGCACCTTCGCTTTCTTGAGTTGTGGACTTGCAAGGAGGCGTACCTGAAGGCGCTCGGCCACGGTCTTGCCGCCCCACTGAACGAGTTCGACGTGTCGACGCTGGAATCCCGACTCGGCCAACGCGCCGAAGGTCGCGCGGGGCGGCTTCCGGGCGGATGGACCATATGGCAATTTACTCCGGCGCCAGACTACGTGGCGGCGCTCGCAGCCGCCAACGAACGTGGACGTATAGTGATTCGAACCTTGTCCGCGCACGCGGCTATTTTGCGCCCAAGGTCATAACCAACGTCACCTGCGAGGATGAGGCGTCGGAGGACCTTGCGGCCCGAGATGCGGGCCAGGTGCGCGGTGCGGGTAATGAGCAGGAAGCGGTCCCCGAGCTGCCGCACCGCCTGTCGCTACTGAAAATCCCATTTTGATGCGAAAGTCGGTCAGCCGCAGGAATCGACACGGCTCCAAGCGGGGTGGACCATGGCGCGTGGCGGCCTGAACCGCAAACGGTCGGTGCCGGTCGAGGATAAAGCAACTTCGATACAGAGTCTGCAGAGGTGGCAAGACTGGTGCCGCTCGGGTAGAGCAGCAGCGTAGCTCAGATGAGTCAGGCCGCGAGGCGCTGGTAGCGATGGTGCAGGCCGCCGACCTGTGGGACCGCAACCACCTTGCGATTGGTCCGCGGCTGGATTGGGCGAGGGTCGGGACAATCCTCGTCGAGGCGGATTTCCTGGTAGACTTGACGCCATTAGCGTCCGGAGTGGAGCGGCGAAGCGGAGGGGGCGGAGCTTTGGGGCCGTCAGAGGTGAGGACGTGAGGGTAGGGCGTTTAGCATTAATTCCGAGGGGAAGGAAGAGCTGCGGGCCGCCCTCGATCAGTTCGAGGCGCGGTTTGGGTCCGCGAATTACCAGGCGCTCGCCGGTCTTAGCCAGCATAACGCCGTAGTCCGAGACGATTACTGAATTCATCGATGCTATTGACCCCTGCGTAAATAATGTCCTATCCTTCCGGCCGCGGGAGGTGGCAGATGCGGCCGGTGGGGAATGCCAAGCAACTGGAGCGGCGACGGCAGCGCGCAATAGGGCTGCTGAAGGAAGGTCACGCTCCGGTTGAGGTTGCGCGAATGGTGGGGGTGGACCGACGCAGCGTTCGGCGCTGGAACGCGGTCTACAGGGTTGAGGGTGCTGGCGGCCTCGCCGCGCGACCGGTGCCCGGTCGTCCCTCGAAGCTGACCGCGCGCCAGCGCGCACAGTTGGAGGGCATTGTGCTGCGGGGCGCGGGGGCCAGCGGCTTCGAGAGCGATCTGTGGAGCTGTCCGCGGGTAGCACAGGTCATCGCTCGCCGTTTCGGGATTGGTTACCACGTCGATCACATCGGCCGCTTGCTGCGTTCGCTGGGCTGGACCCCGCAGCGCCCCAGCCGCCGGGCTTTGGAACGGAACGAGGAAGGCATCCAGCGCTGGATCAAGCAGGACTGGCCGCGGATCAAAAAAAAGCCCGGCGGCTGAGCGGATGGTTGGTTTTCATCGACGAAAGCGGGCTGCTCCTGCTTCCGGTAGTGTGTCGCACCTGGAGCCGGCGCGGGCAAACTCCAGTGCTCCGGCATCGTGGCGGCAACCTCGAGAAGGTCTCTGCGATCGCCGCCCTGTGTGTCAGCCCCGACCGGCGCTAGGTGCGCCTGTACTTTCAGTTGCTGGTCGATGCGAACTTCAATTCCGCCGCAGTGCTGGGCTTCCTCAAGCAGCTCACCCGCCACTTTCGTCAGCCGCTGCTGCTGGTGTGGGATCGCGCCAAGATCCATCGCGGCCTCCGAACCCAGGTCTCCCTCGACATAATGGATTGGTTTCAGTTCTATTTCCCGCCGTACGCCCCGGAGTTGAATCCGGTCGAGTATGTGTGGAGCTATCTCAAGACCAATCCGCTCGCCAACCTCGCCTGCCCCGATGTGGATCTCCTCGCCGCCGCTGGCCGCCGACACGGGCGCTCTTTACAGCACAAACACGGCCTCCTGCGCTCCTTACATCCAGCACAGCCCGCTTCTTTTACGCCTTCGCTAGGACATTACTTTCGTAGCTATCAATAGCCTCCCCCAAGCAAACCATCGCGCCTGTCTAAACCATGCGGTCAAAGGGCCGTGAAGCCCTCTCTTTCCCTGTCATGGTAAGACGTGTAAGACTTTGATCATGAGCCAGTCAACGCTTTCGACCAAGGGGCAACTCGTCATCCCGACCCGATTCCGAAGGGCATTGAACCTGCGGCCCGGGGACAAGGTCGAGGTGACCCTTGAAGGGCGGAGATTGGTCCTGGAGCGCAAATCGCCACGCGCTGCCAGTCTGACGCGCGGCAGGTTCGGGCGCCCGGTCCTGGTTGCGGCGGCGGGGGCTCCAGCGATGACGACCGAGAGCGTCAACGCGCTTCTCGATGAGCTTCCGTGAGTCATCTGCTCGATGTCAACTTCATCGTGGCGTGTGGATGGCAGTCGCACGCTGACCATGACAGAGCGAGCCGATGGCTCAGCCGCGCGAGGTCTTTCGCGACCTGTTCAGTAAGCGAGATGGGCTTTGTCAGAGTCAGCCTGAGTCCGGCCTTTGGCGCGAGCTTCAACGACGCGATGGCGGCGCTCGACGCGATCGTGCGGATGCCGGCGCATCGGTTCCTGCGCGATGGTACCCGCGCGGCAGCCTTGCCTTCGGTCAGCAGCAGCAAGGATGTTACCGACGCGCATCTGGTCCATCTGGCACGATACCATCGGCTGAAGCTGGCAACCTTCGACGCCGTCCTCTGCCAGAAGCCATGGGCGAAAGGGGTAGCCGAGGATCCGACCGCGTGATCCATCGCGCGCAGTCGAGCCGCTCGCAGGTCGCGGCAAGCATCACGCCATAGTCGGAAATGATTACGGAGTTCATGGTTCCCCCCCGCTTAGCGAATTAGCCGGTCCGTCCGAATGAAGCGTCAAGCCGCCTCGACTTTGATGGAGCCGCGCTGTTTCCGTTTCGCAGCCGGCTGCACCACGATTCTGATTTCCTGTCCCAGTTTGTTCAGGAAGCGGAATAAGCGGTCGGTTGTGAACCCCTCGAGCAGCCCCCGCATGACTGCTGAGACTTGCAGTTGCTTCACGCCGAGCAGAGCCGCCGCCTGACGCTGGCTGAGTCCGCGCTGTTGGATCAAATCGCTGATCCGCCGGGCGAGTTCCGCCTTCGCCAGCCATTGCTCGGGATTGGGCAGGTCGAGGCCGGCGAAGATATTTCCCGAGCTGGGCGTCGCTTTAGCTGGACGCACGTGTTTGCCTGCGCGCATGATTCTCCTCGGCCATCCTGAGGCGGCGACGGACCATCTCGATGTGGTAGCGCGGCGTTGTGGCGCCTTTTTTGGCCTTCTTCTGAAAGCAGTGCAGCACGTAAATGAAGCCGGCGAACTGCACCGTGTAAACGGCGCGATACGCGCCACCCTCTGCGTCGGCCGCAATTTCCATCACGGCGGCCCCGTGGAAGCCCTGAACGGCTTCCAACTGGTTGCGCGGCTGCGCAGCCGCCACCACCGAGCGCCACCTCCAGGCGCTCTCGAACTACCTCGACCACGTAGAGGTAAGATTCGCTGACAGCGCCGATCACGGCCAGCCGTAGCGTGCCAGCCGCCTCGCCACGCGCGGCCAATCACGGACGCAACGACTGACGGACCTTCGCTGCGGGCCACTGGACAACCGGCGGAGGCCGCGGGACGCGGGCGTTGCGGGATGACAGCCCGCTTCCGGCCAGGCTCATCACCGCGCTCTGGCCGTGCACGTGGTTGGCAGAGTCGAGGAAGGTGAACTGGTAATAGAGCGTTCCGAAGTTCGGATCTTGATTAACTGTGCAACCACTGGCGCAGTCGATTCCCTCAAATTGCTGAGGCAGTGCGTCGCTATAGATGTAGCTGTAGTGCAGTGCTGCCTTGCTCGCGCCACTGGGTAGCGAAGGTGCTGCAATCGAGGTCGCAATCGTGAAGTGCGTGCCAGAGCTGGTCGGGAAGAGATAGACCGCGCTCGCTCCGGCCCCCAGCGTGATCGTCTCTCCCGACTCGTCGGGGAGCACGTCGGTACTGATCCCATCCCACCTTATTTGGTAACGCGTGATACTGTTGCCGGTGCGGTAGGGAGTGAAGTCCACCGGCAGCGTGCGCGCAAAGTCGTTGTCGTTGACGATCATGAGCATGAGGGCGTCGCTGCCCTGACGCACTGCAGTAATGATGTTCGCGAAGTATGGTCCCCAACCTACGGGAGGGGTCGGATTCCCACCGTATGAGGGTGAGTCAATCGCGGTGCCCAGGACGTAGGGGGTCAGCGTCGTGGTCAGCGGGTTCGCCGCGTAGGCCATACCACGCCAGTTCTGCACCACGTTGGGGTCGGTTGCAGTTGGATTCGCCCCGGTCTGTTCCTCGGAGCCCAATGGCGCATAGGTGCGGTTCGTTGCAGCCCACGGTTCGTCGAACTCGTAGAGCCGCACTCCGGCCGCGCCGAGCGCCGCCGCAGTCATCATTTGGCCAGTAACCGCCGGGCCGTCGGCGCCGGGCTGGATTTCAGTGTCGCCCGGCGGAGTGTAGTAGGTGGCACCGGAGGTGTTCTTGATGTACTCGAAGCTTGTGATCTGCCCGAGGAGTAGTTGCGGCTTATCGAGCATCATGAACGGCTGGCGACTATAAAAGGCGTTGCCCATCCAAAAGTCTGACTCCTGAACCCCTTGTGCCCATGTGTAGGTGTGCCGCACCTTCGAGGAAATCCAGTACTCAGAAGCGTAGTCGCTGACACTGCCCGGGCCTAGCCAGTTCGCGAAAGTGTCGATCCCGGCCTCGCCCAACGGCGGCCAGCTTATCGGTACCGAGGAAGACGCCGATGTGATCCATCCACGAATAGTGGTAAGGGCGTTATTCGGCACCGGCGGATTGCAGGTCGGGCTCGGACAACCATCTTCACTACCAGCCCACCATACGAACTGGAGGCCGCGGTCGTTTGCGGAATTGAAGGTGCCGCTGACCGAACCCGCAGGCGTGAAATCGAAACTACTGGACGTTATGTTAGTCGCGGTATAGAGCCGCTTGGGCGGCGTGTTCAGGCTGGGATTGACTGAGCCGCCCAGCGCGAACTTGACGCCCGCAGGGAAACGCCCCGAGTTGACCGGGTTGTTCGGCCAGGTCACCCTGCAGGTTGTCGCCCCCGAGCTGGAGGTGGAGCAGGTGACCGAGGTGAAGCTGTTCGGCTCACCGACAAAACCCGGAGGCGTGGGCGTCGATCCCCACATCGAGCTCATCTCGTCCACCATGTCAACCGAAATTGCCACGCCCGATGATGCCAGGCTCTGCATCGCGTGCCGAACCGCCTGCTGACCCGACGGCCAGTTGAGCGTATCCCAAGCCTCGCTGCCGATGTTCCTACACACGTCGTCTCCCGTGGCCAGGATGTGGAAGCCGTGGTTCGCGGCGAACTGCCAGTCCGGAGCGATCAAGGCGTCGTAACTCGATTGCCATGTATGGTAGTCGTAAGTGATATTGCGCGGGTTCAGGTAGAAGCCGCGGGAGAGCGTGTTGATGCCGGTGAGTTGCACCTCGGCCAGCATCCTCGCGTTAGTCTCCAAATCACTGGGTTGCAGAACGAACGGGGAGACCACGAACAACGAAGAGCCGCTTTGGTACGAGTTCAGCATCTGCCCGCTGCCCGAGAAGTGGGGGATGCCGAGGCTGTTTCTGACCCAGACGCGAACGTACGTGGCCTTGCCGCGGTCGGTCAGCGTGACCGTCGCGAAGCCTTCGTTGCTTCCCGCCGTGACCAGACCGGAAGGCGACACGGTGATCACCGTGCGATCACTGGTGGAGTATGAAGGCGCGGCGCAAGCTCCGGTGGCGCCGTCGGTGAACAGTTGCCTGCAGCTCAAGGTCGCCTGGCCGCCCGGCCGCAGATAGAGGTGCAAGTAGTTAGCGGCTAGTCCCATCGGGTAGTGGCCGTTGTTGACGTTGAGCACTATCTCCGCCCCGCCGCGCCAGTCGTACCAGGACTTGTTGTTGGGGTTCCCGGAGCGCCAGTAGTCCGAGTACATCCCGATATAGAGTTCATGTCGGCCGTTAGGCACAAACTGGGTGTCAATCGACGTAGTAACCGTATTCGAATTCGTGCCTGCGTGATCGGTCCATACGTCGCGTCCAAGAGCACTGCCGTCGAGGTTCACCATCCAAATCGCCGGATAATACAGCGGGTCGTAGCCGGTCAAGGTAAACGACACTGTGCCGCTAACGGGCTGCGTCAGGTCAGTAGAGGACGTTACCGTCAGGGAGACGCCGTTATTGTTGATGGTAAAAAATTGCTGCGCGGTGGCAACGATATTTCCGTAAGCGTCGCGTCCGGTCGCCTGCAACGCATAGCTGCCGTCCGAGGCGTAGCCCGTGTTCCAGGCCACTCTGAACGGCGATGAGGTCGCGATCCCAAGCCGCTTGGAGCCCAGCGCGAACTCGACGCTGGCGATCGATCGAATGTTGGTGGACACGGCGAACGTGTAGATGCCGCTGATCTTCTGACCGGCCGAGGGCCGGCTGATCGTGACCGTCGGCGCCGGGGTGGGCGTCGCTGCGGTGGCCGGCGCCGACGTTACCGGTTTGACCTTGAAAGCCGCCATCGCCGAAGTCCAATGATCTGTTCCCATCGTCAGCGCCCAGGACGGTCTGTAGGTTCCCGCAGCACCGACAGCATATGCGCCAGTGAGCTGGAATCCGTTCGGGAAGGAGAGCGGGACGCCGCCCAGGGCGGTGAAGGTTGAGCCATTGAGCGTGGGGATGGTCGCAGCACCGCCGCACGAGCCCTGACAAAGGGTGCCGAAGGCTAGCAGGAAGTCTTTGCTGTTGGTCGTGGTGAGCGACCCGGGGCTGATCCTACTCGACGTACCGTCGGAGGAGACGACGGCTGTGCGGCCACGGTCCAGCTTGTTCAGAATGCCGGAGACCTCGACCGCATAGACGCCGAAGTTCGACTCGGCCTTGAGCGTTATAGTCAACTGCGCACTGGTGTTGCCGGCGGCGACGGTGCCATCCGAAAACCGGGTGGCGAAGCCGTCCGGAGCGGAAGATCCGCCTACCGGGCTGAAAGTGGTGCCGCCCAATCCGGTCATACTGCTGACGCCGATGGTGGAGCTGTTGATGCCAAGGCCGACCACGATGACGTCGCCGGGACTGGGCGTCCCGCCGTCAGACCATGAATTGATGACGCAGGTGGTACCGCTGTCCGCGCAGGTGGCGTAGCGAACGATGCCCTGCGCGAAGGCCTGAGAGCGGAGCGCTAGCAGCGCCGCAACCACCCCCCAGCTTAAAGCGCGTTTAATTACCCATTCCGCAGATTGCAACTGTACCACGTTCATCACGCCTGCGCGGCAGTGTTTTCTTGGAACCAGCATCCCTGTGCCTACCAAAAACTCCGAACGCGCCGAAAAGTCTAGAGTTTTGGGATGGGCCGCCGTAGTGTTGCCGGCTGTTTACGATCGACCGCTTGCTCTGGGTCTGGCTCTACCGATTGTGGCCGCGCTGTCTGGAGGTGATGGCGTTGGTCAAGCCGGCCACCGTCGTCCAATGGCACCGCCAGGGCTTCCGCCTGTTTTGGCGATGGCGTTCGAGATCCGGACGGCCGGCAGTGGATCGCGAGATTCGCGATCTGATTCGGCAGATGAGCAGCGCCAACCTGCTCTGGGGAGCGCCTCGGATCCACGGGGAGTTCCTCAAGCTCGGCATCGAGATCAGCCAAGCTACGGTCGCCAAGTATATGGTGCGAAGACGAGGGACGCCTTCTCACACCTGGTGTAGCTTCCTGTGCAATCACGCCGAAGGCATCGCTGCGATCGATATGTTCGTCGTGGCGTCCGTGGCCTTTCGGCTGCTCTACGTGATGGTCATCCTCGGCCATGATCGCAGGAAGATCGTACGCACAGCCGACCGTCTTGACGTTCTGATTGCAGCCCGTCTCGCTTAAGCGCATCAAATCGATAGCCATTCCCGCAGACGCTTGAATTCCGGTTCAGATGGAGTTTTTGGTAGGGACAACCCGCCGATACGTCTTGCCGTCCCATCGGTCCACGATGTTGTGCCCGCGCCGGCGCAACGCTCAGACCGTGAGATCGAGCCTGAAGGGCGCAACCGCCGCGAGCGCGAAACGAAGCTTTACCGCCTGAACAAGATCGCGATTGGCAGGATCACAGACGGCTTTGGGCGCGGAAAAGTATCCATCCTCGGTCCCGATCTGAGGTCGAGAGCCGGAAAGACCGGGTTCAGCCCTGCGGCAGCTCTTCGAGCTTCTGCTCGAGGGCGCGCACGCGCCGCAGCAGCTCGGGCAGGCGCGGCCACGCCGCCACCATCCGGCGCCAGACGCGAATGTCGACGGCGGGCACGCCGCCGACGGTCGAGCCCTCGGCGATCTCGCCGTGAAACGCCGACCGCGCCGCCACACTCACGCGATCGCCCGCGGTCGCGTGATCGGCGCATGCCGATTGGCCGCCGAACAGGCACCACTTGCCAACCCTGGTCGAGCCGGCCAGTCCGACCTGGGCCGCGAAGCGCGAGTATTCGCCGAGTTCGCAGTTGTGGCCGACCTGGATCAGGTTGTCGAGCTTGACGCCGCGCCGGATGATGGTTGCGCCGAGGGTGGCGCGATCGATCGTGGTGTTGGCGCCGATCTCGACGTGGTCCTCGATAATCACGCTGCCGACCTGCGGGATCTTGAACAGATCGCCGCCGTGCTCGACGAAGCCGAAACCGTCGGCGCCGATCACCGCGCCGTTGAGAATCGTCACGTCGTCGCCGATCGTCACGCCCTCGCGGATCGAGACGTGGCTGTGGCAGACCAGCCGGTCGCCGGCGCGGACCCCGGGGTAGATCGTGACGTGCGGATGGATTACGGCGTCGCGGCCGATCGCGGCGCCGGCGCCGATCACCGCGTACGCGCCGATCGATGCGTCCTCGCCGATCTTCGCGTCGGGAGCGATCTTCGCGGTCGGATCGACCCCGAGCGGCGGGCGATAGGGCGGCACGAAGATCGCCAGCACGCGGGCGAAGTCGAAATAAGGATTTTTGCTGATCAGCCTGGCGCAGTGCGCCTGGCCGGCCAACTCCTCGGTGATGATAACGCACGACGGCTTGCTTTCCTTGAGCGCCGCGAGGTACTTGGCCGCCGCCACGAACGTGACGGTGGCGGGCCCGGCCGCCTCGATCGGCGCCGGCGCGGCAATCTCGAGCTCGCCGTCGCCGCGCAATTCGAGTCCGAGCCTTGAGGCAAGGTCCTTGAGCTTCATCTGCATGATCTCCCGCTAGTGCCGTTCCGACTGGTTGCTGGCAATGGTGAGTATGGCCGCTCTTTTGCCGCGTGCTGTAACGTGCACATCCCTCGAACAAAGTTGGAACGGCACTAGCGCGCCGCGCCGAGACTGCTCAGGCTTTCCGCGACTTCCTCGGGCGTCGTCAGCGTAAGGCAATTGTAGTGACCGAAGCGGCAGGTACGCGCAAGACATGGGCTGCATTCCAGGGCGCGATAGAGCACTCTGGTCCGCGGCCCGAGCGGCCCGGTACGGCCCGGATCGGTCGAGCCGAAAATCGCAACGGTCGGGATTCCCAGCGCGCCCGCCACGTGCATGCATCCCGAGTCGTTGCCGGCAAATCCGTCGCACTCCGAAAGCATCGCCACCAGCTCGCCCACCCCCGTCTCGCCGGCGGCGACCATCGCGCCGTGCTTCGCGCCGCGCGCGACCTCGGCGCACTTCGCGCGCTCGCCGGGCGCGCCGACCAGCACGCACTCGGCGCCGAACCGATGCGCCAGCAGGTCGACCAGGGCGGAGTATTGCTGCTGCGGCCATTCCTTGGCGGGACCATAGGCGGCCGCGGGCGCGATCGCGATGAGGGGTTTGCCGGGGCGGCGGCGATGCGCCGCAAGCCATTGGCGCATCCCCGCGCGATGGGGTTCGTGGACCTCGATCTTGAAATCGCCCGGGTCGCCTTCGATTCCCAGGCAGTCACGCACCATCGCAAGCCAATAGTGGACCTGATGGCCCCCGGTCGCGTCCTTGGCCGGCGCGCTCTTGTCGGTCAGCAGCGCGCCGCGGCCGTTGCGCGCGTATCCGGCGCGCCGCCTGACGCCGGCCATCGCCACCCACAGCGCGGAGGAAAAGCTGTTGGGGAACAGCACGGCGAGACCGAATCGGGCGGAGCGAATCGCCGCCACGATGCGCGCGCGATCGGCGATCCCGCGCACGCCGCGCGCAACGCTGTAGGGAATCACCTCGTCGATCCATTGCGCGCCGTCGAAAAAGCCCGCCAACTCGCGCTTGATCAGGATCGCCAGATGCGCCGCGGGCCAGGCGCGGCGCATCGCGCGCAGCGCAGGTCCGCTCATCACCAGGTCGCCCAACCAGTTCACCTCTTTGACCAGCACGCGGGCCGGGACGACCTCGGCGGCCGCCTGCGGCCGCCTACTTGGGCAGGCGCGCTTGCGCCCGCGCGAGTCGTCGAGCGAGAACGGTGGAAGCTTGGGGTCGGACGCTGCCATCACCGCCTCATAGCGCGATCTTGGGTCATCTCGAATCAGGCGGCAAGATGCTGTGCCGATCGTAAAATCGGAGAATATACCCGTCACGATCGGTGAGTTGCTCGTTGGATCGCGCGCAAGCTCCCCCGGGCTTAGTTCGCGTGCGGCTCCCTGGCCGTCATCGTCGCGGGCTGCAAAAGGAAGCGGTGCTGTGCGGGCCAGTAGAACTCCGAGGAGGAGACCACGTTGCCGCTTGCGTCCACGCCGCCCACCATCAGAACTTCACCGTCGGGGAGCAACGTGGCGGTGTGGGTGACGCGAGGAGTTTGCATATCTCCGGCCGGGTAGAATCGCTGCGTTCTCGGATCATACAGCTCGGCGTTCTTCATTCCTCCCGGCACCGGGCCGGTGACGTTCCACCCTCCGGCCATCAGGACCTGGCCGTTGCCGAGCAGCGTCGCCGTTTGCAGAAAGCGGTAGGCGTGCATATCTCCGACCGGCCGGAACTTGTGAAGCTCGACGTCGTAAATCTCGGCGACCTTGAGCCCGCTCAGCCCCCGAATATTGCCGCCGCGGACGCCGGTGACGCGGCTGCCGCGGCCGCCGGCGAGCAGTACGTCGCCGTCGTTGAGCAGGGTCGCGGTATGTCCCGCGCGGTCGGAGATCATCGTGCCCGCGAAGCTGAAGCCGTTGGTTTCGGGATCGAAGATCTCGGCGACATCATACGCGATGTAGATGCCGGGACGACCGCGCCGCCCGCCGCCCGCGATCAGCACCTTGCCGCTGCGCAGCAGCGTCGCGCTATGCGCCTCGCGCGGCACTGTCATCTCGCCCACGTAGCTGAACGCGCCGCTGGCCGGGTCGTAAATCTCCGCGCTCGCAATCGTGACCACGCCGTTCGGGCTGCCGCCCGCGACCAGCACTCGCCCGTCGGGAAGCAGAGTCGCGGTATGGCCTGCGCGCGGCGTCGCCATGCTGCCGGTTGGGCTGAAGGTCCCGCTGGCCGGGTCGTAGAGTTCGGCGCCGGCGAGTTGAGTGCGCGGGCCGACTTCACTGATGCCTCCGACGATCAGCACGCGGCCGTTGCGCAGCAGGGTTGCGCTATGACCCGCGCGCGGGGTCGTCATGCTGCCGGTCGGCCTGAAGCCCAACGCGCTGCCGTAGAGCTCGGCGCTCGAGAGCACGCCGCCGATGCGGTTGTCCTTGCTGCCGCCGCACACCATCACATTGCCGTTGCCAAGCAGGATCGCGGCGTGATTCGAGCGCGGCGTCGCCATCGCGAGATGCTCCTCGATCGTGCTCGGCGGCGGCGTGAGCGGCGCCGGCTTGAAGGGAACGGGAGCAAGCGGGGCGGTGCAGGCAGCTACGGCCAGACCGAGCCAAAGCGACCAGACAAGTACCGTCCCAACTCTCTTTGAAGCAGGGCGGCCGCCCTTATGTAGCGTGAATTTATGCAAGCAAGCACCAGTCTAGTTGCCGACGATGAAGATGCAGCTCGTGGTGCCGCTGCCGCCGATGTTGAGCGTCGCGAACTTCGTGGCACCCTCGACCTGGTAGTGGCCGGCGTTCTCCGTCACCTGCTTCCACGCATCCAGCATCTGCCGCACGCCCGTGCATCCCACGGGATGGCCCGCGCCGATCAGCCCGCCGCTCGGATTGATCGGCAGCTTGCTGCCTAGCTCGATCACGCCCTCTTCGATCGCTTTCCATGACTCGCCGGGCTTGGTGAGCCCGAAATGGTCGATCGCCATGTACTCGGAGGTGGTGAAGCAATCGTGGGTCTCGATTCCGGACAGCTCCCAGGCGGAGTTGAGCCCGGCGCGCTTGAGGGCGTCGAGGATGGCCTGGCGCGTATGGGGCAGCACGTAGGGATTGCCGCGGCTCTCTTCGATCTTGGTGTTGAATTCGAGCGGCGCGGTGTGATGGCCCCAGCCGAGGATGCGCGGAATCCGTTCCAGCTCGAGCTTGCGCCTGCGCGCGTACTTTTCCGCGTACTTCGCCGAGGCAAGGAAGATTGTCGCCGAGCCGTCGGTCACCTGCGAACAGTCGCTGGCCTTGATGCGGCCGCCGATCACGGCGTTGTACTTGCCGGTCTGGCGGGCGTGGCTCTCGCTCATGAACCAGTTGCGAGTCTGCGCGAACGGGTTGCGTTTGGCGTTGGAATAGTTCACCGCCGAGATGTGCGCGAGATGCTCGTCCTTGAGGCCGAAGCGCTTGTCGTACTCCTCGCCGAGCCGGCCGAACAATTTCGGGAACGGGAACTCGATTCCCTTGGCCTCGCGCTCGTACCACGCCGCGGTGCCCAGGTAGTCGCCGCCGGTGGCGGAATCGACCGTCTTCATCTGCTCGACTCCAACTACTGCCGCGAGCTCATAGCGCCCCGCCTCGATTTCGGCCGAGGCGGCCAGGATCGCGATCGAGCCCGAGGCGCAGGCGGCCTCGTGGCGCGAGGTCGGGAGGCCCGAGAAGGCCGGGTCGATATCGACGAAGAAAGCGCCCAAGTGCCCCTGCTTCGCGTAGAGCTCGGCGGCGAAGTTGCCGACGTGCGCGGTCTCGATCTCGCGCGGCTCGATCCCGGCCGTTTCCATCCCCGCGATCGTCGCCTCGCGCATCATCGCCAGGAAGTGCTTGCCTTCCTTGGACCAGTTGCGCGCGAAGTCGGTCTGGGCTCCACCCAAAACATAAACCGGAGGCGGTGTCATAGCGGTTATCTCCTCATCCGACGAAGGTGCGGCCGTAATCCAGCACGCTTCCACCAAAAAGCCTGCCGCCGTTGGAAGCGGCGTGCTCGACGATCGGCGGAACCTTCAGGTCGTAACGGCGGAACATCTCGATCGCCCGGCGCGGCGTGAGCAAGTCCACGATCACGGTGGGCGGCGCCCAGTTGAAGCCGTAGCTCATGATGGTGTCGACGTCGGCGGCGCTCTCGGCCACCTCGCCGACCCGGTTGAGCGCGTAGCTGGTGTAACCGAGGATCACCCGCCGCACCAGGTCGGCCTCGACTCCGCGCGCCTCCGCCAGGGTCTCCACAGCCTCGCGATACTTGCCCACCCGGTTGAGCGATTTCATCTGTGCCACGAACTCGACGCGCGGTGGCGGGGTAAACGGCTGATAGCGGCCGGTTTGCGGATTCAGCACCTCGACGGTCTTGCCCGCGCGCCGGTAAAAGCCGCCCTGCTCGGGCGTCTTGTTGCCCAGGCGGCCTTCAAAGGTGCCGTCCTCCATAAAGTTGGGTAGTTTGAAGAAGGGATGGGCTTCGTCGTCCTCGCAGCTCGCAAAGATATTGTCAACGATCGCCTTGTGTACGTCCCACCCGACCAGGTCGATGGTGGCCAGCGGCGCCATCGCACGACCGGTATGCGGCCCAAGGAGGTAATCGACCGTTGCCACCCCGTACTCGACGGCAAGCTGCGCCGCCTCGTTCATCACCCTGAAACCGACCCGATTGCCGACAAAGGCCGGCCGGTCCCTGGCGACGATCACCTTGCGGCCGAGCCGGCTGCGCAGCATTTCCACCACACGCATCGTGACCGCCGGATCGGTATCGGAATGCGGCACGACTTCGGTGCCGACGATCATGTGCGGCGGATTGAAGAGATGGACGCCCAGGAAGTTGCGGCGGAACGAATCGCTGCGTCCGCGCGCCATCTCCGCGATCGAGAGGCCCGAGGAGCAGGTCGCGACGATACCGTCCGGCCGACGATAGCGGTTGACCTTGGCGAAGAACTCGTGCTTGAGCGGCAAGTTCTCGGCCAGCGTCTCGTAAATGATATCGGCCTCGCCGACCGCACGGGCGAGATCCGTTTCGTAGGCGCCCAGGGTGACGTTCTCGGCCAGCGCTTCCGATCGCACAATCGACTCGGCGTCGGTGAGCCCTTCGCGGGCCTTGCCGATATCCCGCGCCAGCATCGTGACGTGGTAGCCGGCGCCGACGAACAGCGCCGCCGCGCCCGCGCCCATCGTGCCGTTAGCGCCCAGGATGACGACCTTTTCCGTGGTACCGCGCAATTTGCTCTACAACCTGTCCGGCAAGGGATGTCAGATTAGCCTGCAACACGTCATATTGCCACAGAATATTGCGCACGCCGGCAGCCGCATCATGGTGCGGCGCTTGTGACCGAAACCGAGAGGAAGTCAGCGGAATCGGGCGGACCGGACCTGCCGTCGCGACCGCCTCGCCACCGTCCAATCGATTGCGGCACGCTTTTATCCGAAGTCGATAGTGTGGTTAGATAAGGCGACCTACCGGGAGCGAATCCTCCCGGACAGTGCTGAGCAGGCGGCCCGGTAGGATTTCCAGCTCGGGTGTATCGGACGAAAAATGTGAAAAACGTGAACGCCCATTCGGATACTGCGACCAGGCCCGCGTTACGCGGGGAAGTCACGGAGTGGCTGCCGGCGATGTTTTGGGGCGCCGTGATCTTTACGCTTTCCACCTCCTATTTCTCGATGAGCAACACCGCGCTGTTCATCGAGCCGATCCTCAGGTTCCTGATGCCGGGGGCGTCGGCGGCGGCGATCGCGTGCGCGCACAACTTGGTCAGGAAGGGGGCGCACTTCGGCGAGTATGTGATCCTGTTCTGGCTGATGGTGCGCGGGCCGATGGCGCGCCGGCCCCATCTGGCGCTCGCCATTTGCGCGGTGTACGCGCTGCTCGACGAGGGCCACCAGATCGTCGTGCCCGGGCGCACGGCGTCGTTCTATGACGTGGGGCTGGACTTCAGCGGCGCGTTGTTCTCCCGCTACCTACATCTGGCGGTGGTCGAGATCGCCTAGCGTAGCGTTGCGCTTACAGCGACAAGCCCGGCCTGGCAGGGTGCGGAAAGACGATTTCGAGCCGAGGCACCTCGCCGCCGGCAAAGCGCCCGCCGCTCACGGCATTTTCGCCCACAGGCTCGCTATCGAATTCCGGCCCTGGTCGCTCCTGAGCCAGGTCATGTAGTCGGGACGGCTGCGTTGGCGGAACAACTGTTCGCTGAACAGGTCGGCCCAGAAAGAGAGCGGCCGCAGAGTTTTCTCCGTATCCGGCTTGAACATTTTCCAGCGGCGCGCATGCTCTTCCGACCGGAAGAGATTCATCCCCGCTCAGCGAAAGGGGATGTCCTCGCGCGAACCGCCGATCGGGCTGTGAGTGTAGCCCACCGTCGTATCGGGCTGCACGGAGAGAATCCGCTCGTCGCGCATCTCGACCTTGAGCGGCTCTCCGCAGTCCAAGCATGGCGCATCGATTCGAACCGTCTGGTTGGGAAATAGCCAGCGGACCGCCAGGGCTTCAAACCCCGTGATTCGGCGCGAGCGCAGCGTTCCCACGGACGCCGCAGCCGCCGTCACCGCCCCCAGGAATACGCCTTCCCAGGCCGAATTGGCTGCCGATCTTCTGCCCAATCAGTTGGTTCCGGTATCCGGCCCGCCGGCGGAGCTGGCGGACAAGACCGTGGCCGGTCAAGTCACGGAGATGGGCAAGGCGCGGGCGATCTACGATTACGTATTCAACAACATGCGTTACGACAAGACCGGCACGGGATGGGGCCGGGGTGACACGCTTTTTGCATGTGACCTTAAGCGCGGCAACTGCACGGATTTCCATTCGCTGTTCATCTCGATGGCGCGCTCTCAGCAGATCCCCTCGCGCTTCGAGATCGGCTTTCCGATTCCCGCCGATCGCCATGCCGGCAAGATCGAGGGCTATCATTGCTGGGCCGACTTCTACGTCCCCGGCCGCGGCTGGGTGCCGGTAGATATTTCCGAAGCCTGGAAGCATCCGGCCAAGCGCGATTATTTCTTTGGCTCGCTGGACACCAACCGGGTCCAGTTCACTATCGGACGCGACTTGCGCTTGACCCCGCCGCAAGCAGGACCAGTCCTGAATTACTTCGTCTATCCCTACGTCGAGATGGACAGCAAACCGTACACCAACGTGGTGAATACCTTCTCGTTCGCGGATATCCATCAGGCGGAATAGCACCTTTTGTGTTTTGTTTGCCACGCTCTCCATAGCGGGACGGCAGGAGGTCATGGATGATGCGCAAGGTCGGGACCGGGACCCGCTTCTGAGCCATCCCCCTAGGTGGCAGCTTCTTTCTGAGCCCTCTCCCTATGATCAATGGGAGAGGGTCTGGGTGAGGGACGTTTGATCCCGGATTTCCGTTTTCCAAGATAACTACTAATTTGATAAAATGCTCGAAAAGCCCTGATAGATGGGGGCTTTGATGCGCCTGGGGTGGTGCGGAGGGGGGGGCAGCCGGTGGGTGAGTCGCAAAAGCGGCCCTTTCAGCTCTCGTTCAACAGTTCCCTGCGGGTCGAGTTCCAGGGCGCGCGAGTGACCGCCGACCGCGGTCTGATCCTGGTGCGCGAGCTGGATAAGCGTTTGGGCGTGAGCGCACTCATGGAACGGCATCTGAGCGATTCGCGGCGGGGCAAGAACGTACGAACCCGATCCCGATCGCTGGGAGCCGGGATTTGAAAGGAGAAAGAGGCGATGACATGCGTAATCTGCAAACACGGAGAGACCCGGCCCGGCAAGACCACCGTAACGCTCGAGCGCGGCGGCGCGACGCTGGTAGTCAAGAGCGTTCCCGCACGAATCTGCGACAATTGTGGCGAGGCCTACGTTGACGAAGAGATTACCCGCCGGCTTCTCGGCACCGCCGACCAAGCGATTCGCGCCGATGTGCAGGTGGGCGTCCGCGAATCCGCCGCAACCACGTTGTAGAGGGGCGCAGATCAAAGCGGAACTACGAAACCATCCCAAGATGAAGTTTGGCGGGGGCATTGTCTCCGGTTGGCCGCCGCAGTGCGGCGGCTCCTACGATGGCAACGCCGGCCTACGCCCCAGAACTCAACCCGGTGGAATACATCTGGGGTTACTGGGAAAAGCACGCGCTTCCCAACTTCTGCTCGGATGACTTCGGCCAGCTCAGTTATCAGGCCCGGCGCGCCCTGCGCCGCATGCGCCGGTGCCCCCGGCTGGTGCACAGCTTCTGGAAGCAGGCGGAACTTGCCCTGCCACTATATTATGCAAGACTCAATAGGCGGCGTTCCTGAGGTGCCCGCTGATTCGAAGGACGCTGTTGGCAACGAGGCTGAGAAGGCACAGGTAGTCAGTGCGATGCCAGTTCTTGCCGGGCAGGCCGAGCTTCACTGCTGCAGCCGCTGCCTTCGTTATGTCGGGATGGTGAGCCAAGCCGCCGTGGGTGCGCAGATCGTACAAGAAGGCAAGCGGGGCAAATTCCTCCCGCAGGCGTCGATATAACGTTTCGAGCTCCGCTTGCAAGTCGGATTCACCCGCCTTCGATCTGCCCTCAGCTTGCATTACAAGCATGGGGATTGTAACCATGTCCGGCCGGAAGTCCTCGACTAATGCGGCGATCAGCGTTACGCGCTGCAGAAGGTTCCGTGAGCCGAGAGGACGTGGCGGTGCCTCATCATTCATGTGGAGCTTCTCGTTTACCGCTGCGAGAAGTCCGCGCAACGACACCGGCTCTAGTGCGTCCAGCACCAACGTTGAAGTCAGCGTTGCTCGCTTGAGGAACTCGTCGTCATCCGCGGCAGTGGGATAAACCCATTTGAGCTGGCGGCCGGCCAGGCTATCGAGTGAACCACGCCATAGCGCGTCTGGAATGGCTGCACCGAGCGAAAGGGCCATCGCGCTAAACGCGCTATTCAACTCACCGAGTGCCTGAACCACCGAATTGACCGCAGCAGCCACGGTCTGTTCTTCTCTAAGCGCGGCGGCGGTCTCTGGGCTAGGCGGCTCGACGGCATATTGCTTCCAGTGTGGCCACTCTTCGAATGGGACGCCTTCGGCGAAGTCACCGATAGCACTGGCGAGCAACTCGTTCCCGAGCCGCGAGGTACTGCGGACAAGCCCCCAATAATCGCGGCATGATACCGATCCATCGTCCGCCACATCGAAACCCGAGGCTCCTTCGTATTTCGTCAGCACCTCTTGGCGGAAATAGACTCGACCCATGAAATCGCAAAGCCCGCCTTCGAAGCTTCGCCCATCGCTTCGACGGAAATGCTTCCAGCGGGCAGGCGCGACGGGTCCGCCTCTCGTCGGCAGTGTGAATGTGTAAGGGTCGAATGACGGTTGGTCAGCCCATGGATCCTCGATGTCAATCGGGGGCGGTTGGATCTGGAACCAGAGGTGAAGCCGTCGCTGCAAGAAAGGCTCGGCAATGTCGTTTCGGAGCCCCCAGTTTTGGAGGACCGCTTTCGCCGCTTGCTCCGGGGACCCTAACGTTAGCTCTCCTTCTACGAACATGCCGATCGTGCTTGGTGAAGGGCTAAACAGGTGGAGATGGCGATAGTGACCGACGATCAACGACAGTTGGCGCGCCTGAAGATACTTCAGAAGATAGTCAGTGCGGATTTCAACGATTTCGAGATTTCCGTGGCCGATCAGGCGGCGCCGCAAAGCCTCGACTCCACGGCGTGGGTCCCACCGAATTCCGCTATTTGGAGTCTTCTCTTCTAGCTCAGAGAAAAGCCAAAGGTCCGGATTGACGAAAAGCTGCGCGCCCGATGTGCTGAAACGAACGAATACCAGAGGTTCAGCCAACGCTGAGGTAAAGGGGAGTTCGAATCTGTGGAATGGGGCGTAACCGTACTGCTTTCGCTTACCCTTCTGGGCAACGTAACCGCTCGGCTTTCCCAGGTTGCCGATCGCGTTGCCGACAGACTCCAGGCTGTCAAATATCTCGCCAAAGCTCGGAGGCGTGAGCAGGAAGGTCTGCCGGGAAACCACGTCCTCCACCCCCCTTTCGTCGCGACGCGGAGCGATCGTCCAGGCCCCGAGTCGAAACCATGGACCGTTTAGCCGCTCGGCAAAGAGATCTTCGGAGAAGTCCAGTTCGGGAATGCTGAACAGGTGGCTTGGGGCATCGTTCCGGTTAATGACCGTGGTTATGTGCAGGACCTGTTGCGTTGCTTAAACCTCAACTTGGAATGGTAGTTGGGAGACTCTGGCCAAGAAACTCATCGCCGGGCAAGGTCGAGAGAGAACATGCTACGTGGCCGTCGTCTCCGTGACCGATCATGTGCTGCTCGACTTGTGACGCGGCCGACCTATCATGCGAATCTCTTAGGGTTCGAGCGCAAGATGACGCCCGAGCCGGTTCTTGGCATGCTGAAGTGAAAACTCTGCAATAGAGTCCCGCCTCAGGCATCGAGCAGAGCGTCCTTTGGCATAGGCAAGTCCAGGCTCGGGCTCACATCGAGCCACCCGAGTGCGCTTAGGTTGCGAATGGTTTTCGCAAGATCCTCCTCTCTCAGGGGCGGCCGACGGTTCTGCTTCCAGCGTTTGACTTCCTCGAATACGTCCCTTTCCGACGCCCGCTTGTCGCCGCTCGCACTCAGCGACTTCCATGAAAAATGCACAGTCGCCGCAATTTCCGCCCTTCGCGTGTCGGATCTGAGAAACAAATCCGTCACCTTCTGAATCACTTTCTCGTATTTCGTCAAGTCCGAAGCAAACCTCTTTGCGGCATCCGGGTAAGTCGACCCCGGTTCGACCATCAGCATTCTGCCGACCCGCCGCTCCCGTATCAGGTCGTGATTCTGCAGTCTCGACTCCAGTGCCTTGAGGCCGCTTGCGAACGGGCCGAAGCTCGCTCGTTGAAACGCAAGACCCGTGGGTAACCCTAACTCCGTAGCGAAATACGCAATCTTCTGAAACATCGTGCGCCCTACGGGCCAGTGGTACGGCTGACGGCTTATGCGAGCGAGGATCTCCACCAGCCCGACCCACGCCGGGTTAATCCGATAACTCTCGCGGGCTGCGTTGATCTCACCTTCCCTCGGCTGCTTCCCCTCCAGAAAATCGAACTCCAACTGGTCTGCCGGCGTGCCATAAGGAGCGTAAAGCTCGACCGCAGCGTCAAGTCTCTTCAAATATCTGTAGAGCGTTGGTCCAACCACCCGCCATTCCAATTGTCCTTGGCCACAGCCAAGTGGTGGAACGGCCAGGGAGGCGATACCCCAGTCGCGGTAATGTGCGGTGAGGTACTCCAAGCCGCGCACAATATCCGACAGCTTGGCTAAAGAGCGCCAGTCATCTTTGGTTGGAAAGTTGAGAACCCACGGCAGTGTACGCCCCTTGAATAGGTAAGGTTCGCCCAACCGCACCTGACCCCTGCGGCAACGGGCAACATAGTCCTCATACATATCTGGGAATCGCCGTTTGAACTCCAAGGCGATGCCCTTACCCATCACGCCCACACAGTTGACCGTGTTCACCAAAGTCTGCGCGTTCGACGCGAAGATGTCGCCGGTAACTACCTTTACCATGACCGTCTCATCCTCATCGAAAGAACAGGTGCCCGTTAATCGTAATCGCGAGGTCCGACGAAAGAGCAGCAAGTCGACCCTCTCCCACATCGCAGGAGACATATGCGCCTCGAATGAACTCCGGAGGCACCCGGTCCGGCACCAGAACCTCCGCGCACTTGATCGATTTGTGCTCCCACTCCTCGATAACGTTCCCCGGATGCGTCCAGTACTCTGCGAACACCAGATCACTGTTCACGTTGGCCAGTGCCGAGGGAGCTGGACCGAAAAGGCAGTAATCGCTCGATGCGTTACGGTCTGCAACCACAACGCCGTCAAGGTCGAGCACCTCGGGGCCTATTTGCAGAACACAAAGTGATTCGTGCTGGCCGCGTCTCAAATAGAGCATTGGGTTTCTGGCCGAAACATAAAGGTTCACGTAGTCATGAAGTCGCCGTCCGCCGGGCACCGTCACCTTCGCACGCCTCTCCTGAATCTCTTGCAGTGCCACCGATTCGTGGTGGACCTTTGCTGCTCGACGATGCGAGAGGATGCCGTGTAGCAGCATCGAAGGGATATTGCTGATCGGCGCGATGTAATGAAGCTCATTGAGGTCTTCTCGCCGCAAGTCCCATCTCTCCCATCGTCAACAATTTGGCTCGCTCGCGTGCTCCACTCGCCTACATATAGAACTTGTACTTCTAGATTCGTTACGTCGTGAATGAGGCGGGAGGCTGGGTCCTCCGATTTTGGGGGGTGCCCCTCGACGCAGCCGAAAGAGCATGGCTTCGCCGGCGCGCGCTAGCAGGCTGTTGAAAAAGTAATTTTCAACGCCTGCTCCCTCTCTCTTGTCTCCCCCAAAGGGGGAGATGTTGTAGGTAAGAAGCCAGTTTTTACGCAGGGTGTTGAATGGTTCGAGACCCGACCTGCCCTTTGATATGAGTTTTTCAACACCCTGCTAGGCCTTGGCGCGCGGAGCGCCCGGCGTTTCCACCAGGCGGCGGCCAGTGGGGCGGACCTCGAGGGCGCGGCCGTAGAGCGAATCGTCCCGGATCAGGGTGGCGATCGCGTCGGCGATCTCCTCGGGCTGGATCATCTTGCCCGGGACCCACGACATTATCATTCCGGCGGCGGCCGCCGCCTCGATTCCCCGCCGCACCATCGGCGTGTCCGTGATTCCCGGGCAGACGCAGTTGACGCGGATCTTCCGCTCCGAGGCCCACGAAGCGAGCGAGTACGTGAAGTTGACCACACCCGCCTTGACCGCTGCATAGATCGGGTCCTGGACGTGCGGGTACAGCCCCGCCATCGAGGAGGTATTGACGATCACGCCGCCGCCGAGCCGGGTCATGATTGGCGCGGCCAACCAGCATCCGAGGATCACTGCCTGCAGGTCGATATCCAGCACCAGGCGCCATCGTTCGAGCGGGGCGGCCGGATATCCCGGAGGGCCGAGCCCGATACCGGCGTTGTTGTGCAGGATGTCGAGCCGGCCGAATTTGTCGAGCGCGGTTTCCAGCATCCGGCGCGCGTCGTTCTCCATAGTGACGTTGGTCTTGACGAACAGGGCGCGTCCGCCATCGGCCTCGATCAGCGACACGCTTTCGGCGCTCATCTTCTCGTCGAGGTCGGCGATCACGATCGAGGCGCCTGCTTTGGCAAGATAGCGGGCCGTAGCGCGGCCGATTCCGGAGCCGCCGCCGGTTATCACGCCGACTTTGTTTTGGATATCCATATTCTCTCCCGAATTTTCATTTTCAATCCTGAATTCAAAGGAACCGGCACGGAGGCCGGGGCTACGAAATCATCGTCAGCCGATCCTTCCCAGCATCGCGCCGACTATCAAGGCCGTCAGCACATAAGCCGTCATCGCGACGTAGGCACGATCTTTCTCCATCAGGAAAACGAAGAGCGTGAACGCGACCCGGCCGATCGGCACCAGCGTCAGCACCATCAGCCCGAGCGTACAGATCGCGTGGCTGTTGCCGGCAAGCGCACCTGCCAACAGCTCGCTCAGGTCTTCGGGCTGGCGCAGCCGGATCCCGCGCTGAAGCTCGTGGAAGCGGGCCGCATAGTGGCCCGGCGAGACTGTCAGGCTGCCCGCGAGACCGACCCCGAGCAGCACTACTGCGACGATCAGGATGGTGCGCAGGAGTGCGGGCGTCCAGCGGCGAAGGAGGCGATCCTCTTCGTCGTCCCGGCGCGGCTGTTGCGGTATAGCGGCCATCAAAATCCGGACAGTGCCCGCCATCCCATCTCGGCGGCGATCAGCAACAGGATCACGACGAAGGTCGCCCTCAGCCATCGCACGTTGGCGTGCGGCAGGAGCCTGCTGCCCGCCAGCGCTCCGGCCGCTACGCCGAGCGCGACCGGCGCCGCGACCACCGTCGCGACGTCGCCGCGGGCCAGGAACACGAGCGCTCCCGCCCCGGCCGTAACGCCGATCATGAAATTGCTGGTCGCGCTCGAAACCTTGAGCGGCAGATGCATGATGCTGTCCATCGCGATTACTTTGAGCGCCCCCGAGCCGATTCCGAGCAGGCCCGACATCAGGCCCGCGAGCAGCATCAGCAGCGCGCCGGCAGGCAGGTTGACGACGCCGTAGGGCACCGTCGCGCCGTCGGCACCTTGCGGCAAGTGTCCGCCGAGCCTGAGGCGGGAGGCGAGCTGGTCGCTTTGGGGAAGGATATCGTCGCCGGGGTTGTTCATCGAAAAGTACGCTGACTGGAGCATGATCGCCGCGAACAGGAACTCCAGCACGTGCGCCGACACGATTCCGGCCAGGTAGGCTCCCGCTATCGCGCCGGTGACGGTTGCGCACTCCAGCACCATCGCGACCCGCAGATTGGTCCATCCGTCGCGTACGAACGCGACGCTGGCACCGGCGCTGGTGGCGACCACCGAGATCAGGCTGGCGCCAATCGCGACGTGGATCGGGAGGTGGGAGAACACCACCAGCGCGGGCACGATGAACACGCCGCCGCCGAGCCCGGAAAGCGCACCGACAAAGCCGGCGCCGAGCGAGAGCAGCAGCAATCCGCCGAGAATGGTCAGCATCGGTTTCGGTTCGGCCCTATCATCTTAGCGAGTTACCGAGCGTCCTGAGTTTGACTCTTTGCCGCCGCAACGAGCCCCGATCCTCATCCCCCGGGCGTCTCCGCGCCGGTGGCGACTGCCCGCTATCCTGTCACGCTGATTTGCGCAAGCAAGCGCTAGGCCGGGTGGCGCGAGAGCAGCTCGAGCGCGCCGCGCGGATTGGCGCGCATCCCGCGCTCGATCTCCTCGACTATCTCGCGCGCCGCGCGGATCGGCTCGACGGCGTTCCAGATGGGGCTGCCCACCACCAGGTAGTCGGCGCCGGCGCGTACCGCCGCGCTCACGCCCGTGGTGCGCGAGCCGGGCCGGTTGGGCTCGTCGAGCTTGAGCCCCGAAGTGACGATGATGAACCGGCGGCCGCACACCTGGCGTATCCGCGAAATCTCGAGCGGCGAGGTCATCACGCCGTCCAGCGAGGCGTCGGCGGCGAGCTTGGCCAGCCGGACCATCCGGTCCTGACTGTCGGCCATCCCGAGCTCGCCCGGACGCAGCGAGGTGAGCATCGCGACCGCCAGCACATGCGGGCGGCGCAGTCCTTCGCTGTGGCAGACCCGCGTCACCTCCGCGCGCACCCGCTCCATCACCTCGAGGCTGCCGTAAGGATGGAGGTCGAACATGCGCGCGCCGAGACGGGTCGCCTCGATCGCGGACTTGCAGACCGCCTGGGGGGTGTCGTGAAACTTGAGATCGAGAAAGACCTCGCCGCCGCGCTTGCGGATCTCTCGCACCAGCTCGCATCCGCCGTTGAGAAACAGGCGCTTTCCGACCTTGAACATCCCGACGTTGCGTCCCAGGCGCTCGACGAGCTTGAGCGCCTCGTGCCGGGCGCCGAGGTCGAGCGAGACGATCAGCCGCTCCTTGAACGTGCTGTGTCGTACCAGGCTCGTGAATGACCAGTACTGGCTCATCGTAGGTCGGCCACCGCAGCGGGCGTGTCGATGAAAGCGCCGCCGCGCCATGCGCCGCAATTCATCAAATGATGCGTTGGCGGACGATGTCAAGGACTGCCCGCGGTGCAGTATCCACCATGCAGTCCGTCGATTGCGGTCGCCCGGTCCACATCCCGCGATGGTTTCAAAAGCCGCATGGATGCGTGCGTTTAGCCATCCTGACGCTGCGGCACCGACTTTGCTCAGTTCGGTTGGCGATGGATAAGATGGAGCAGGCTTGCGGCCACCGCGATAGCATCGGCCTTGGCCGCGCCGACAAGGGGTCTGACCCGAGATGTGGGGTTTCCTTTTCATAGGGCTGATCGTCTTCGCCATCGTCCAGAAAAGGCGCCATCGGATGGGCTGCTGGACTAACGGACACAACCGCTGGTTCGAGAAGGGGGCCTCGAAAGCCGATTACTACACGCAGAAGTGGGAACGAAAGGCGGAGCGCATCGAGCGGCGCTTGAAGGAAAAATTCGAGCGCGACCGGGAGCGGTTCGAGCGGCGGCAGGGCAGTGCTTCGATGGGAGCCGGGTTGCATTCCTCCGCGAGCCGCTTCGACGCGGATCCTCAAGCGCCCGGCGGCGGCAATCCCGGCGCCTCGACGGCGGAGCAGCCGCAATTCAAGAACGAGCAGGAGCGGCAGGCTTACCTGCGCGCGCGCAAACGTGCCGCGGCGGAGGCCGGTTTCTACGTCCACCTTATGTGGTACGGAACCGTCATCGGGTTTTTGTTCCTGATCAACCTGATGACGGGCTCGTATCCGTGGTTCCTGTGGCCGGCGATCGGATGGGGGTTCGGCCTGATGAGCCATTTTTCGGCGGTGTTCGGATGGCGATGGATTCACGAGCGCGTGTTCCAGCCGGCGATCCAGCGCGAGGTGCTGCGCGAGGTCCAGGAGGAGAAGGAAGTGCTGCGTACCGAGAAGCAGGCCTCGCTGGATGAACTGACGGCGACCTTCGCCCACGAGATTCGCAACCCGATCGCCGCGGCCAAGAGCCTGGTTCAGCAGATGGGCGAAGATCCGACCTCGGTCGAGAACGTCGAGTACGCCAAGGTCGCGCTCGAGGAGTTGGCGCGCGTCGAGCGCAGCGTCTCCCACCTGCTCAAGTATGCCAAGGAAGAGGACTACCATTTCGACAACGTCAACATCGCCTCGGTGCTGGATGCCGCGCTGACGCAGATGCGGGCCAAGCTCGAGGCCAAGTCGGTGGCGGTGTCGCGCAACTACCTGGGCGGCCCCACGGTGCGCGCCGATTACGACAAGCTGCGCCAGGTGTTCTCCAACGTGATCGACAACGCGATGGATGCGATGGAGAACGTGGCCGGCGAGCGGAGGCTGGAAATCGCAATTCAGGTCAACGGCGGCGGCGCGGCCACGGTCCGGGTCCGCGACAACGGCTGCGGCATCCCACCGGAAAAGCTCGGCAAGATCTTCAACCCGTTCTTCACCTCCAAGGCCAACGGCACCGGGCTCGGGATGGCGGTCGCGAAAAAAGTGATCGAGGCGCATCGCGGCTCGATCGAGGTTCTAAGCCAGGCCGGAGCGGGCACCGAGTTCGTAATCTCGGTCCCGCTGAGCGACGGGCTGCGGGCGGCGAGAGCGGCAAACAGCGCAGAGCATCGGGACGAGGACGCCTCCCGGATCGAACCGCCGGCGCCGGCGGCCGCGGCTGCAACCGGCGAGGGCGCCAACACCCAGGAATTAGAAGCGGCCGGGGTCGGCGGCGTCGAGGCGGGCGGAGAGCGGCAATGAAAGGACGGCTACTGATAGTTGACGACGAGCGCGGCATCGTGTTCGCGCTCAAGGGGCTTTTCTCCAAGGAAGGCTACGAGGTCGAGACTGCCGAATCTGGCGAAGAGGCGCTGGCCAAGGTCAAGGCCGGCCTGTTCCACGTGATCATCACAGACTTGAGCATGAAGGGGATCAGCGGTCTCGACCTGCTGCGCCACGCCCGCTCGCTGGATCCCGACTGCGCGGTGCTGATGATCACCGCGTATGGCAGCCAGCGTATCGCGGTCGAGGCGATGAAGGCCGGGGCCGAGGATTACCTGCCAAAGCCGTTCGACAACGACGAGCTGAGAGTCAAGGTCCGCAAGGTGATGGAGAAGCAGCTCCTGCGGCGCGCGCACAAGCAACTCCTCGACCAAGTGCGGCTGGAGACCGGGCGCTTCGAGGAGATGGTCGGGCGGTCGCGGGCGATGATGCGCGTGTTCGAGACCATCGAAAAGGTCGCGCCGACCGACGTGACCGTGCTGATTCGCGGCGAGTCGGGTACCGGCAAGGAGCTGGTGGCGCGTGCGGTCCACTATCGCAGCCCGCGCGCGCGGGGGCCGTTCGTGGCGGTGAACTGCGCGGCGTTCTCGCGCGAGTTGGTCGAGAGCGAGCTGTTCGGCCACGAGAAGGGCGCGTTCACCGGCGCGGTGGCGCGCCGCGAGGGCAAGTTCGAGGCGGCCGACGGCGGCACGCTGTTCCTGGACGAAATCGGCGACATGAGCCTGGAGACCCAGGCCAAGCTCTTGCGCGTGCTGCAGGAAAGGCAGTTCGAGCGAATCGGCGGCAACCAGCCGATCAAGGCCGACGTCAGGATAATCGCGGCAACCAACCAGGAGCTCGAGGCGATGGTCAAGAACGGGCGCTTCCGCGAGGACCTCTACTACCGGATCAAGGTGGTCGAGGTGCGGATCCCGCCGGTTCGCGAGCGTCCCGAGGATATCCCGCTGATGGTGCAGCAGTTTCTCAAGGAGGCGTGCGAACGTTTCGGGCAGCCGCTAAAGCAGCTCTCGCCCGAGGCGATGCGTGAATGCCTCAAGCAGCCATGGAAGGGCAACGCGCGCGCGATTCGCGCCGCGATCGAGCAGGCCGTGATCCTCTCCGCCTCGACTGAGATCGGCTACGCCGACCTGTTCGGCAATGCCGACCATCACGAGCCGGCCGGCGAGGCGGCGACCGCGCCGGTGGCGAATCCGGCCGTCCCCGGGGTCGCGGAGGCGATCGACAGCGGGCTCAGCTTCCGGGAGGCGAAGGAGAAATTCGTCGGCGATTGGGAGCGCGAATTCTTTGTGCGCGCGCTCAAGGCCACCGGCGGCAATATCTCGCGCGCCGCGGAGCGGACCGGGATGTACCGGCAGAGCTTCCAGCAAAAGATGCGGGAGCTGGGAATCACGATAGCCGATCTCGGCCCCGGTATCGGACGCGAAGAGGCCAATTGATGCTGCGGGGCAATACGTCGGGTGCGGCTTTGGCGATCGCGACGGGACTCAACAATAGACACGAGGTCGAACCGTCATGATGTTTTGGCTCATCGTATTCAGCGCTATCGGTCTGACCGCGATAAGTGCTTTTTCCGGAGGCAAGACGATGTTCTTTACACGAATTTTCAGTTTGATCGGCGGCAAGCTCAGCCGCTGGCTCAAGACGCGCGAGGCTAAAGACCCCGAGGCGGTTTACGAGGCCGCCATCTCCGAGCGCCTGCGCCGCTACAACCAGCTCAAGACCGCGGCCGCGGGCGTGATCTACATGCGCAACAAGCTACAGCGCGAGCTCAAGCAGAAGTCGGCTGAAATGGCCGAGGTCATCGAACAGGCCGGGCAGGCGGCCGACATGAATGAGGACACCTGCGCGCTCATCCTGATCCGCCGCAAGCATGAGCTCGAACAGGACTGCACGCGGCTTTCCGAGGAGCTTTCGGAGCTTACCCAGGAAGCGGAAGAGGCCAAGAAGAACCTGATCGCGTTCAAGGGCGAGATCGAGAAGCTCAAGGTCGAGAAGGTCAGGATGCTGGCGCGGCTCAAGAACGCGCAGGCGCGGGTGCGGATCCAGCACGCGCTGGAGCAGGTCTCGTACGAGGAGGACCTGCGCGCGCTGGAGGAAGTGCGCGAGTCGATCCAGCGGACCTTGGCGCAGGCGGGGGTGAATCGCGAGCTGCACGACTCCGAGGTCGGCGAAAAGCTCGAGCAGGTTCGCACGCGCAACGCCGAGAGCAAGGCCCAGGCCGAGCTCGACGAGCTAAAGCGCAAGCGCCGCCCGCCGCTCGTCCCGATGGAGCTGGTCAAGCAGAGCGACGGTCTGGCGGCGAGCAACGGCAATCCCGAGCCGGCGGCCTGACGGGCCGGTCCGCGGTTCGCGAAACCATCACCAGCGCCGCGCGCGCGCGGCAGGAGAGGGAAGCCATGTCCAGAGCCGTGGCGCTGACTGCGATGCTCGCGATTCTCGCCTCCGGCTGCGGACGCACGCCAGTGGTGGCCGCCGGAAAAGAGGGCGGCCGGAGCGTCCCGTACCAGTGCGACAACCATCAGATGTTTGCACAGAGTTTTTTCGGCGCCTCGCGCATCACCGTCACGCCCAACCTCTGCGCGGGGCGTGTGACGCTGGCGCAGGGGAGTGCATCGGTAGCCGATTCCTGCTTCACGGGCGATACTAACGTCGTGCTATGCACCAACGTCAGCGCGGCGAATCCGGTCCGGTGCGCGCCCGCCAGGGGCACGCTGCTGGTCGCGGGCACGGGGCAGGACATGATCAGCTACGCCCGGGTCAAGTAGCACTCACGGTCACAAGGCGGTTAGTAATCATCCGATAAGAGGAGGTGGCGATGTTCTACAGCCGAGGTCGAGTAGCTATCTATGTCGCACTGTTGCTGGGCTGCGCCGCTTTCGCCTCGTGCATCTGGGTTGGTTTCTCGGTCCCGACCGGGCGCGGCTACACTGCCCTAGGTCCGACGGCGGTGGACGGCCCATACACGGTTCACGGCGCGCTTACGGTCATGGGAGCGGCGACTGTCCACGGGATAGTCAGGTCGCGCGATATGGAGGCCACGGGAGGAGTATCGACGACGGCGCAGCATCAGGCCGGGGGAAGCGCGGGGCAATCCTACGACGGGCCCGTGACGGTCGCCGGCCCGCTGACGGTGAACGGGCCTCTCGTCGTCGACGGGAAACTGACGGTCTATGGAGCGCTCACGGCCGAAGGCTTCGAGCTGCTGGGGAGTCCGTGACCATGCCTGCAATTGAATCACGGCACCGCGACCGTGAACGATTCAGGCTTCACGGGCGACACTAACATCGTGCTCTGTACCGAGACGAGCGCGGCCAATCCAGTCAGGTGCAAGCCGGGTAAGGGCATCCTGACGATTGAGGGCACGGGCAGCGACGAGATCAATTACGCCTGCGTGAAGTGACCTGGGCCAAAACGCTCAGAAGCTTGCGGCGCCAAGTCATCGCGTTGTTACAAATAGCGGTATACGTCGCGCCGATGCCCAAGTTTGACCACGAGTACGAGGCGGCGCCTGTCGTGCACCTCGTAGAGAACGCGATAATCCCCCCACCCGGAGACGGTAGCCGTCCGGTTCGCCACGGAGCTTCTTTACGCCCGCTCCTTGGCGCGGGGTTTCGCTGAGCTTACGGAGGGCCTTGGCGATGCGAGCCTGGATTTCGCTCGGAAGATGAGCCAGTTCACGCTCCGCGCCGGATGAAACCTGGATGGCGTAGGCCACGTGCTAGGCTTCGATACCCAGCTTGCGAATCACTTCTTCCAGCGGCTTGAAAGTCTCGCTTCGCGCTGCTTTCCGCGCCGCCCGGAAGTCCGTGAGATCGAGGTAATCTTCGATTTTCTCCAGGAGCCGGAGATCCTCGAGCGGCACCACTGCGGCTAGCGGTTTCCGGCCGCTCCTGATGACCACTCGCTCCTTGTTCCGCGCCGCGCGCTTGAGAGCCTCGGATAACTGATCGCGCGCGTAGGAAGTGATCGCGCGCGCAGAAAGTCTACGCTTGGCGGCCATCGAGATACCCTTGGCAGGTTGACCAAGCTTGTCAAGCCGGCTCTCGAGGCCGCTTCTCATCGCCGGAACAGCGCCGACTCGCCCACTGGCAGGCCGAGCGCGTAGCGGCGGAGCCAGTCGAGCGCCACCTGCGAGGTCAGCAGTTTTATCCAGTCGCGGGTGCCGCGCAGTTGATAGCGCCGCGAGGCGCGCACTCCCTCGGCGACCATCGCGACGCATACCGTGCCGACCGGCCGCTCGGGTGTGCCCCCGTCGGGTCCGGCGATTCCGGAGGTGGCGATCGCGACGTCAGCGCCGACGCGCCAGCGGGCGCCGTCGGCCATCTCCAGGACGCATTCCTCGCTCACCGCGCCGTGCTGTCTTAGGGTTTCCTCACGCACACCGAGAATCGTGGTCTTTGCGTCGTTGGAGTAGGTCACCAGGTCGGCCTTCAGGTAGCGCGAACTGCCGGGCACGTTGGTCAGGCGATGGCCGATAAGGCCGCCGGTACACGACTCGGCGATCGCGAGCTTCGCCTTTTTCTCGATGAGCAGGCGGCCCACGACCTCTTCCATTGTGGCCTCGCCTTCGGCGAAGACGAAGGGTGAAATTTTCGCGCGCACCCGCTCGGCCAGCTCCTCGAGTTTGCGCTCGGCTTCTCCCGGCTTTCCTTCAACGGTCAAGCGCAGCGAGATCTGCGGAAAACTCGCGCGAAACGCGACCCGCGCCTCTTCGGGCGCGATCAGCCCGGCGACCGCTTCGTCGAGCGCCGACTCGCTGATGCCGAAAGTCTGGAAGATCCGCACCGCGTAAATCGTATCGCGCCCGCGATTCTCCTTGATCCACGGGATAGCCGACTGCTCCATCATCGGCTTCATCTCGCGCGGCACGCCCGGCATTACGAGCAGATGTGCCGTATGGCCGCCCTCGGCGACGCTCATGCGGAAGCCCGGGGCGGTGCCGAGCGGGTTGGGGATGATTTCGGCGCCCTCGGGGAACAGCGCCTGCTTGAGGTTGTTCTCGGGCATCGGCCGGTTGATCGACGCGAACAGGCGGCGGATGCGCTCGACGACTTCGTCGGATCGCCAGAGCTTGCGGCCGGTAACGCGCGCCACGGTTTCCGTCGTGAGGTCGTCGGCGGTCGGTCCGATGCCGCCGGTCGAGAGGACAAGGTCGCCCATCTTAAGCGCGGTGCGCCAGGCCCATTCCAGCTGCTCGGGGACGTTGCCGACGGTCAGCACCGCGACCACGCCGACGCCGATCTCGGCGAGTTTCCCGGCCAGGTAGTTGGCGTTGGTGTCGACTATACGGCCGGTCGTGAGTTCGTCGCCGGTCGAAAGGATCACGGCGCGCTCAATCATGGTTTGCTCCCCCGCGGACCCGTAGCTGCGAGGGCGGGCGTAATCTATTGATTCCTGCACAAGTTAGCGACACAGACTCTGCTCCGGCGCGGCTGTTCTTGTCATTCCCGCGCGCGTGTCTGGCGCGCGCGAGGAATCCCGGATTCCGCTGCCGCGGCGGGCCAAAAACCGGGATTCTTCGCGCGGCAGCCACGCGCGAGAATGACATACCAAAGAATCGAGCAAGAGCAGAATCGTCACTATGATATGCAGGGCTCAATAAATGAAGCGTGACAGCGCCTGTCCCACTAGGTTCGCATATATCGCGGACACGAGGTCGTCGAGCATTACTGCCGCTCCGCCGCGCATCCTGCGGTCGATGAGGTCGGCGGGAAACGGCTTGATAATATCGAACAAGCGGAACAGCCCGAAGCCCAGCGCCATATGGCGCCAGTCGGTTGGCAGCAGGAACATCGCGGCGACCATCCCGAGCACTTCGTCGATCACGATTCGCGAGTCGTCGCGATTGCCGAAGATTTGCTCGGCGCGGTCCGCGATCCGGCAGGCGGCGCCGAACAGCGCAGCAAAGACCAGGATGAAGACGGCGGGCGAGTAGCGCCACAGCGGGGCGAACAGCAGCCAGGCCAGGAGCAGCCCGGGTATCGAGCCGGCGGTGCCGGGCGCGACCGGAGAGTAACCGGTCCCCGCGCCGGTGGCGAAGAAGAGTGTCAGCGAGCGCATCGTGGGTGCTTGAAAGGCAATGCCGTTGAATCGCTGTTACTTACGGGATCGAAGCCGCGGACCGAGAAACCGATCGCCGTTGTAGTGGATAAGGTGATCAGGAAGTTCAGCGATCCACACCTCCGTATCCCAGGCGATCTCGCTTGTGCGGCGACGAAATTCGCCCATTTCCGAGAAAGCCGAGACATAGATCAAACCTGTCGAACAGTCAGGTAGCATCTGCTCAAGCTCGAGCACGCGCTTGTGGGACATCGGTCCATGCGAGGTAACCGCCTCTACCAGAAAAATCCATTTTCGTTTCTCGTCGTACATGACCACGTCAGGTAGCTTGTCATGCTCCGTGATCGGAAAGTGCAGCGCTTTCAGGGCTTCTGCGTGGATGTAGAGGTTCTTTCGCGCGGTGTCGCCGAGATAGAGCAATTTTGGGTCCTCTAAAAATTGCGGGGCAAATTGCTCTACAATCGCCTTTTGGAGCCTGTTATGACGGCCCGGCGAGAGCTTAACCAGCTTTCCGTCGGGGAACCGCACGGGAATCAGCCGTCTCGACCGTCGCCTCTCGAACATCTCGATCAGTGCGGTACGTTGCGACAGGAACCCAGCAACGCCCGCTTCCCACTGATCCGTACCGAAGAACGTGATCGCTCCCAGAGCCGACTCGGAGATCGCGTAGTGGGCGCGCGGACTGTTCGTAGGTAGCTCGGGCTCGAAAGGGTTGTACTCTGCGAGCCCGCCCAGGACGAATTGATGCAGCACCTGGCGGCGCACTGTCTCGCGGGTGTTGGGCGCATATCTGACCCCGTATTCCTGACGGATGAAATCCATGACGCCTTTAGTCACCGTCCGGCCTTCGCGCCTCGCCTGCGTCCATGGGTCGTTTACCCCGATGCCGCACAAGGCGAGGAGAGTCAAAGCCGAAATCTGGTTTCGTTGGGCTTGCGGAAGACCAAGCGCTTTGAGGATAGCTTGGGCTTCTGCGATCCTGTCGGACCTTTTCACCGCGCGAGCCCGATGACCTCTTCGACCAAGTCGTCCAACTCTTGGCCGCGATCATTTAGCGCCTTCGCGCGGCGCCCGATGAGTATAATCTTGTCGCGCGGCGGGAGAGGCATCGCTCGCAGCTCGGTGGCACTCACCTGTGTGTTGCCGCTCGATACTCTGAAGTACGTGTCGAGTAGTTCACTGTTGAGAAGCGCCGCGAGTCCACGAGCCTCCTCCTCGTCCAGTTCACCGGCCGGTCGGTAGATGTAGTTCAAGTGGTTTTCAATTCCCAACAATGGGCATGAAGAGCTGCGCTTGAACCATGGTCCTGCCACCAACCGCCGCGGCTCCTCTTTGGCGGTGAACCGACGGAGCAGGACGTAATTCCGGTTGGGCAGCAGCAAGGACCTTTCGCTCGCGCCCCGCTTGATATATTGCGGTTTCCGGCCACCGTTCGGAAAAGAAACTCTCATAGCATGAACGTGGCTCATCCAGATAAGGGGAGCATAAGTATCGGCTGGCCTACCCCCTTCATCGAGAAACTCTTCCGCTCGGAACGGGACAACCGGCCCTGTTGAAATGTTCATGCCGTATCCATGAAGCGAGCCGGTCCAGCTATCCACGAAACGAACGGCCTCATCTTCGCCCCGAAGAATCGGCAGTCTGAGCACCTTATCAGTGCTCTGTGCGAGGGCATCTTCGAGCGGCAGCCAGCGGAGGGCCGGATCATGGAGGTCGGCAAGACCAGCACTGCTGGAAATACATAACTTGAAACGCCCACCGCGTTGCTGCCAGCCGTCCTCGCGAACGCCCTTCAGTATGATGTTTTCCTGCAACACCTCATCGCGGCCGAAAGCCTCGCGGCGGGAGCCGAACACGTGCACCCCGGTAGGACGCACGCTCGCGAAAAACCTTTGGCGAAATAGCCGAAAATAGGGACCGGAAGTGAAACTGCGCGGCGTTATGAATAGAAACTCTCCGCCCTCACACAAGAGCGCTGCACCAGCGGCCATGAACAGGGCATAGATGTTCGGCTGTCCGTGAACGACTGATGTCGCGGCTTGAGCACGGGGGTCACACTTGGGAATCTTGAAGTAGGGGGGGTTCGCGATGACGAGATCGTACGGCTGTATCCTGTCGGAACGGAACAAATGGCCACTGGCCCCCAGAAACTGGGCGTGAGCCAGTACAAAGTCGCTGGCTTCAATCCGCACGCGAACCGCGATATGGTGCCTGGCCGCCCAGCGTTTGAGATTGCCCAGAACTGCAACGAGCGCATTGTGCAGATCTGGGTCGGTCTCATAGGCGGTCAAGTCAGCGTTGCGGAATCGGGCATCTCCGGCTGCCAGCCGTTCCACCACTGCACAGAGCAGGGTGCCGGAACCCGCCGCTGGGTCCAGGATGCGCACTGAGCTGCGGCCGGCGCTCACTTGGGCGGCCATAAAGTCAGCGACGTCGACCGGGGTAAGGTAGAGCCCTCCCGTTTTGCGCTGGCCGGCCGGCTTGTTTGCTACAATCCCAGCGCCCACTCGGTCTGCATAGCGGGTCGGGCGATCATCGGGAAGATGCCGTCTCTCCTCTGCGGCCACGTCAGTAGGCCTTGACGTTCTCGTCAGTATTGCCGCTCGGAAGCGTGTTTTCTATCACGCGGCTCTCTTCCCCTCTGCCTCATCATGAGAATCAGCGTACGCATCGCGGATCCCTGAAAGGCGCGACCATATCACGCCGCGTCGCATCGCGTAAGCGGCAAGACGAAGATCGGTCACAGGCTACGAAGACCGAGGCAGGATAGGCGGCTCCTCGCAGGCCACTTCGACCGAGGCGACGCCCTCGATAGTGCGCGCCACTTCGACCACCAGCTCGTCCCACGGTGGCACGAGTCCCGTACCGACGATTCGCACGGAGGCTCCCGAGCAATCCACGTGCACCTGCGCGCTGCCGACCTTGGGATGGGCCAGCAGGGCCGCGCGCACCCGGGCCGCAATCGCGGCGTCGCGGGTGCGCGACAGGCCGTCGGGGCAGAGGCGGTCGGCCTGCTCGGCGCACGCGGCGAGCGTCGCGGCCAGCGCCGCCATAGGCATTGCGTGCGTGTTGACCACGAGCGTGTAGAGCGCGGGGTCGTCGATATCCACCGCGAACAGAGCCTGGGCACGGGCGCGCAGCTCGCGGTCGGAGTCGCGCACGCGGCGCTCGGCGGCGGCGCGGTCGAGCTTCTCCTCGGCCGCGGTCCGAGTCACCCGTTCGGCAAAAGCTCCGACCGTGCGCACCCGGAGCCCCGCGCTTCCTTCCGGCAGGTGGAGCGCGATGAAACGGCCAACCGCGACCGTGCGGTCGGCCGCCATTTCCTCGAGCGCGACCGCGCGAAAGAACGCGTCGAGGCGTCTCATGTCGGTCCGCATCCGCTCCCAGAAATGCGGCAGGCGCTCGTCGATCACCTTGAGATGCTCGGCGCTGACGTTGAAGCGGCGGGCGGTCTCGGCGGCGATTTCGGCGGTGGTGATGAAGCGGTAGCCGAGCTGTGCGGCGGCCAGTTTGCCCAGCTCAATGCCGCCGCTGCCAAGCTGCTGATTGATCGCGATTACCGCCATCGCCGTTCGTAGGCGCGGAAAGCTCGCCTCGCACTCATCTTAGGTGCCCGTTCGGGCGATGTGCAAACTGCCGGAGGATAGAAACGCGCCGCCGTGACGGGTAGGATTTCGGCGGCCTGAATCGCATCAGGAGAAAAGATGGCGCGCGACAGAAAACGGCGGCCGCCGCTCGGCGGCGCCCGAATCGATCCCCAGCCGGTGCGCGGCGACATGACCGCCGCCGAGCTTATCGATACCGCCTTTCTGGCCTACAACGGCAGGCGGCTGCGCGAAGCCTGCCGGCTGTTTGTCGAGAAGATGCTCGAGCCCGACGTGGTCGTCGCGATGAGTCTGACCGGCGCGCTGACCCCCGCGGGACTCGGGATGTCGTGCCTGATCCCACTGATCGAGAACGGTTTCGTTGACTGGATCGTCTCGACCGGCGCCAATCTCTACCACGACACGCATTTTGGTATCGGGCTCGAGATGTTCCAGGGTTTGGCGGAGGCGGATGACGTCGCGTTGCGCGAGGCCGGCGTGGTGCGCATCTACGACATCTTCTTCGACTACCGGGTGCTGCTCTCGACCGATGCGTTTTTCCGGGAGGTCGCGCGCCACGAGGAGTTCCAGCATCCGATGAGCAGCGCCGAGTTCCATTACCGCGCGGGCCGCTACGTTGCGCAGCGCGAGCGGGTCCTCAAGCTGAAGCGCCGCTCGATGTTGGCCGCGGCGTATCATCATGCGGTGCCGATCTACACGTCATCGCCGGGCGATTCGTCGATCGGGATGAACCTGGCGCTACTCGAGATGGAGGGCTACGCCCTGCGACTCGATCCGCTGGCCGACGTCAACGAGACCGCGGCGATCGTATACGCGGCCAAGGGTGCCGGCGGTATGCGGGGGCGAGGCAAGAGCGCGGTCTTCATTCTGGGCGGCGGGTCGCCCAAGAATTTCGTGCTGCAGACCGAGCCCCAGATCCAGGAGGTGATGGGGGTGGCGGAGAAGGGCCACGACTATTTCCTGCAGGTAACCGACGCGCGCCCGGATACCGGCGGGCTCTCCGGCGCCACCCCGTCGGAAGCGGTGAGCTGGGGCAAGATCGATCCGAGCCGACTGCCCGACTCGGTGGTGTGCTACGTCGATGCCACGGTGGCGTTGCCGCTGATCACCGCCTACGCGCTCGAGCGGCACAAGCCGCGCAAGCCCCGCCGCCTGTACGAGCATCGCGAGCGGATGCTGGCCGAGATCGCCGCCGCCTACCAGAAAGTGCGGCGCAGGCGCGAGAAAGAGGGTCACGCCTAGTGCCGAGACGAATCAGTGAAAAGCGGCGCCGAGCCCGGCCGGGCTCAAGCGGTCTCGAGCGCGAGCTGAAACTCGCTATCGAGGCGGCGCGCGCGGCCGGCAAGATCCTGAGCCGCTACTGGAAGAGCCGCGCCTACGAGCTGGGCTCGAAGGGACGGAACAACCCGGTCACCAGCGCCGACCTCGAGGCCGACCGCGCGATCAAACAGATCCTGAGGTCGAATTTTCCGGATTACGGATGGCTCTCCGAGGAAACCGCCGACGACCGCGCACGGCTCAAGGCGCGCCGGGTATGGATCGTCGATCCGCTCGACGGGACCAACGAGTTCATCAAGCGCATACCCGAGTTCTGCGTTGCGATCGCGCTGGTCGAGGATGGAGTGCCGATCCTGGGCGTGACCTACAATCCGATCCGGCGCGAGCTTTTCTGGGCGGCGCGCGGACTCGGATGTCATCTCGGACGCCGCCGGGTGCGGGTGAAGCGGACCCGGACGCTGCGGCGCGCCAAAGTGCTTGCCAGCCGGAGCGAAATCGCGCGCGGCGAATGGCAGGTGTTCGACGGCGTGGTCAGTGTGAGTCCGACCGGCAGCGTGGCGTACAAGCTCGCGATGGTGGCGGCGGGCAAGGGCGACGCGACCTTTACCCGATCGCCCAAGAGCGAATGGGACGTCGCGTCGGGCGCCGCGTTGATCGCGGAGGCGGGCGGCAGGATGACCGATATCGAGGGCAAGCCGGTGCGATTCAACCGGCCCTCGGTCAAGCTTCACGGGCTGATCGCTTCCAACGGGATAATCCACGACCGGCTACGCCTTCTCGCGCGCCGCCAAGGGTCTCGAGCGCGGCGGCCGCGACTAGAATCTATCTCATAAATTATTTTTGACCGGTCTGGTGGGCACGCGCACGGGGTGGCAGCTTCAATTCTCGCAAAGTGGGTCGACAAGCGCGTCCCAAAAGCTTTCGAAGACACTTTTGTAGCTTTCAAGCCATATTGGTTCTCCCAGGAAGGAGCAGGCCAAAATGTCCTACGCAGGAATCTCAGTTCGTGAGGCAATGGAGAAACTAAACAACCTCAACGGCGGTTGGTATCTCCCGTACATTCAACGGCAATACGTCTGGGGACCACGCTACGAATCGGAAGAGTACGTTTGCCTGCTGCTCGACTCGCTGATGAAACGTTATCCGATTGGCGGCCTCGTGCTTTGGGAGACTTCGAGGCAGGTATCTTACGGAGAATTTCTCAACGATTACGAGCCGGGCAAGTTCACAAGACAGGTCGAGGAAGGCCGCTGGGGCGCACACAAGTTCCTGGTCTACGACGGCCAGCAACGACTTCAGACGCTGCGTTCCGTGCTGTACTACACCTTTAACGGCCGGGCGCTTCACTTCGACCTGCTGTTCGAGACCGACAAAGATCACTCGGACGAAACTGGATTCCTGTTCCGCGATAAGGACAAGCCAGCCGATCCACGGTATTTGAAGTTGACCCAATTGGTTAGCACGCCCTGCGACCCGCGTGAGAAGGTGGAGCTGGAGTACCGCTTGCTCGAGAGATTGAGGCAGACCCATACGATCGACATGCCAACGGAAATATTGGTCAGGAGCAACCTCGCTGCCCTGTGGGACATCTTCGTGGATACCAACGAGAAGTCGATAGCCTACTTTCCCGTTAAGGCGGAAGATGAAGCTCCGGTTAATGAGGTGTTTCGGCGCCTCAACACCGGAGGCATCGCGCTCACCGAAGTCGAGCAAGTGCTCGGCGAGATCAAGAAGCGCGACCAGGGCTACGAGGAGAAACTCTGGAGGCTGTCGGAAGAAATCCGCAGCAGAACTAATGGTATCGAATTCTCCTCCGCACAAGTGCTGCAATTCTTCCATTTATTGGAAAAGGAAACTACCCGGGTTCACGCACCCCGCTTCACTGCCGATGACGCTGAAAGGTTCTTGGCCGCACTCGCGCATCAGGACGCTCTAATCGAACTTTTCGAGGGCTATCTCTGGGGACTGTTCAAGATCAATAATGCCTCGATCGTGCCGCGTTGGCGCGCGGTTCTGCCGCTCGCCGTCTACCTCACAACACTAAAGCGGACAGGTCGGGAGTGGCGGGTCAGAGCACTGACCGCCGATCAGGTTTTGGCCATGCACACCTACTTCCTCTCGGCGCAGTTCTGCGACTGGAACACGCAAACGATGGTAAACGCCTTTGCTGCACGCGCCGCGCGAGCTGGCGCGAATGGTGAGGTGCTTCCGGTCGAGGCCTTCCGCCAGACCGCTATCGAGAGGAACCGAACCGGCCTATTCTCCGCCCAACAGTTCCTCGCGCTTCCCGGGTTTGCCCTCAAGGTGCTCACGCCGAGCCGTGATTACGTTTTTCACGATAACAAGCCGCAGCTCGATCACATCTTCCCGCTCGGTCTTGCGGGCGCCGGTACCGACTACGTGGAGCTGGTTGACGTACTATGGAATTTGCAGCCTATTCCCGACGGCATCAACAACTTCAAGCGGGCGAGGAATCCAAAGGAGTTCTTCAATAGCACGGACGGGACTAAGTATTGGCAGGAATACGATTTCATTCCCGAGCGGAATTCGCCGATCTGGGATGATCCTGCCCGCTTCATTCAATACCGTGAAGGACAGATGCGACAAGCCTTGCGCGAGCGTTACCGCTTCGAACTGGAGCCCGTGGCTCGGCCGAATAACGTTCCTGAAAGATTCGGGAGAAAAGAAAAAAAGAACGGCGGGACTCCGGTCCCGCCGTCCCGTGACTCGATTCCCGCGTCGCGCCGATTACGCGTCGAAGTAGAGCGCGAACTCGTAAGGATGCGGACGCAGACGGGTCTGGCTCACCTCGCGCGTCATCTTGTAGTCGATCCAGGTCTCGATCAGGTCCTCGGTGAACACGTCACCCTTGAGCAGGAACTCGTGGTCGCGCTTGAGATTATCGAGCGCCTCCTCCAGCGCGGCCGGCATGCTCGGCACCTCGGCCAGTTCGGCCGGAGTCAGCGCGTAGATGTCCTTGTCGAGCGGCTGTCCGGGATCTAGTCGGCGCTGGATGCCGTCGAGTCCCGCCATCATCATCGCCGAGAACGCCAGGTAGGGGTTGCAGGTCGGATCGGGGAAGCGGATCTCGACGCGCTTGGTCTTGGGCGACGGCGAGTACATCGGGATGCGCGCCGCGGCCGAGCGGTTGCGGCTCGAGTACGCCAGGTTGATCGGCGCCTCGAAGCCGGGCACCAAGCGGCGGTACGAATTGGTGCCGGGGCAGGTGAAGGCCGCGAGCGCGGGAGCATGATGCAGCACGCCGGCGATGTAATGGAGGCCGAGCTCGGAGAACCCCGCGTAACCTGAGCCCGCGAACAGCGGCTTGTTGTCCTTCCACAGGCTCTGATGGACATGCATCCCGGAGCCGTTGTCGCCGAAAATCGGCTTGGGCATGAACGTCACGGTCATCCCGCGCCGAATCGCCACGTTGCGGCAGATGTACTTCATCCAGCACAACTGGTCCGCCATTTTGAGCAGGTTCTGGAAGCGCATGTCGATTTCGGCCTGACCGGCGGTCGCGACTTCGTGATGGTGCTTCTCGGCAACGATTCCGACCCCTTCCATCGTGCGTACCATCTCGGTGCGGACGTCCTGCAGGCTGTCGTTGGGCGGCACCGGGAAGTAACCTTCCTTGTAGCGCGGCTTGTAGCCCAGGTTCTGGCCGTCCTTGCCGCTGTTCCAAAAGCCTTCGTGCGACTCGATGTAGTAGTAGCTGGAATGCTGATTGCTGTCGTAGCGGATGCCGTCAAAGATGAAGAACTCGGGTTCCGGCCCGAAGTAGGCGGTGTCGGCGATGCCGGTGGACTTCAGATAGGCTTCGGCCTTGCGCGCCACGTTGCGCGGATCGCGCGTGTAGTCCTGACGCGTAATCGGGTCCGAAATGTTGCACAGCATCGTCAGCGTCGCATCCTTGGTGAACGGTTCGAGCACGGCCGTGTTGGGATCCGGGATCACCAGCATGTCGCTCGATTCGATCGACTGCCATCCGCGGATCGACGAGCCGTCGAAGCCAAGCCCCTCCTCGAACGGCTCTTCGTCCTTGAACTCCGTGATCGGCACGCTGAAGTGCTGCCATTGGCCGAGCAGATCGACGAATTTGAGATCAATGATCACCGCGCCGCTCGTTTTGATTAGATCGAGAACCTCTTTGGGAGTCATCTAACGCAATCCCTCCTCGCCGCGTATGGTGCGGCGCACCCATACCTATTGTCTGGAAACAGCCAGCCTATACGCCCCCCTGCGCTGTTGGACACAAAATTCGTACCGGGAGCTAAGCTCTATGTCGCACCGGGGCTTGGCGGACCTCAACCGTTTCTGCCACGAAAACCCGGCCAACGCAACGCCTTTGGGGTGAGCATCTGCCGCCTCTTTACGCAGCACGGCGGGCCGCCGCCGGCCGTCGTGCTAGGCTCCGTAGCGTGCACATCCGCAGCTACGGCGAGTCCGGCCCGCTCCTGATTGCCATCCATGGCGGCCCGGGCGCGGCAGGCTCGATGGCGCCTGTGGCGCGGAGGCTTGCCGATTCGTTTCGCGTCCGCGAGCCGTTCCAGCGCGCCGGCAGCGCCACTGTCGCCGGTCACGTCGCGGACCTGCGCGAAGTTGTCCTATCGCGATGCGGCGGCGAACGGCCGGCGCTGGTCGGCCATTCGTGGGGGTCGATGCTGGCGCTTGCCTATGGCGCGGCACATCCAGGCTCGGCGGGCCCGATAGTCCTGATCGGATGCGGAACTTTCGATAAGACGGCGCGAGCGCGGATGCGGGCAATCGAGGAGGAGCGGATGGACGACGAACTCCGGCGGCGCTTGGAGCGCTTGGCTCAGGATTACCCGGACCCCAACGAGCGGCTGCGGGCGCTGGGGGCTCTGACCCTGGGCCTATATTCATACGATCTCGTAACGACCGAGCAGGAGATCGAAGTGCAAGAGGCAGGCGCAAAGAACGACGAGACCTGGAAGGATATGGTGCGGCTGCAGGACGAAGGAGTTTACCCCGCCGCGTTCGAGGCCATCGATACGCCGGTGCTCATGCTGCACGGCATCGAAGATCCTCATCCGGGACGATTGATCCGCGCAAGCCTGCAACCCTTTCTGGCGCACTTGGAGTATCGCGAGTTGGAGCGATGCGGCCACTACCCGTGGCTCGAACGCCACGCGCGCGACGAATTCTTCTCGATCCTGCGCGACTGGCTCACGCGGCACATCGGCGGTTGACCCCGCCGGCCGCTCATCCGGCGAGTATGCGGAGCGCGACGAAATAGACGGCCATCAGGACCAGCCCGAGCGGGAGGCCCGCTTGGGGGCCGATGCAGTTGCTCGGTGTTTACCGCTTGCGCCGCGCTTTAGGCGCTTTAGGAAGGGCCGCCTTAGCCGCAACTGCTGGCGCTTGCGCAGCCGCTTCGCCCACCTTTTCGAGGATTAGCCGAACAACATCGTCCGAAATGCGGAAGCCCCTTTGACGGAGCTCCTCGAAAACGGCGGACGCCGATGGAATCAGCCCAAGTTCTTTGGCGCGGCCGACCACGGCCGCGGTTCCGCTGACAGTGATGGCGGCTGAGGCAAGTTCTTTAATCGTATTCCGGCCATCTTTTTCGTCGATGATGACGAGGCAGGTATGGCCCAGTTCCACGAGATTGACCGCCGCGCGTATCGTGGTCTCCTCGCCCTCGTCAAGCCACGGGAACCTTGGCGAGGGCCAATCGTTCTCAAGGACGCGAAGAATCCCCCGCCGAACGGCATCTTCAATTTCACGCTCGCCGGGCTTGCCCTCTCCGGGAAGAACGTCTTTCTTCACTGCGGGGGTCATCACCACGTAGCCGAACAGCTTTTCCAACCATGAAAGCCCGTCCGGTATCTGTGCGAGGTAGATGAGCGGCGTCGCATCGCTCAGGACGATTTGCGCCACCTTCGTAAAGCCTCAAGGTCCTCCTCAGCCTCGCGCGCGCTGCCGCCGATTGCCGGTATGCCTGCGCGAGACAGATGTCGGATAAATTCGGTGAGAGGCAGCTCCGCGAGTCGCGCCGCTCGGCCCAGTGGGAGATGACCCTCCTTGAATAGCGCCGTCGCAAGAGCGAGCCTCATACCCGGCCGTTTGAGCAGGTCGTCGTCATCGAGGTGAAAGATCACGGCCTCGGGTTGATCGCCTTTCAGGATAATCACAGGGGCCTTCCTTGCTTGCCGCAGAGCCTCCGACGGATTGTTCTTCAGTTCGTGTACTTTGAACGCATGCATATACAGGTCGGCCTCGCTCCATGGGAATCCGTGGTGGGAATATGTCATGGGAATTTCGTCCGGTCAAGTCACCGCCTCGAAAGTCTGCGACTTCTTTCCCTGTGGGCAGCTCTTCATCCGAGCAGGCGGAGCGCGACGAAATAGACGGCCATCAGGACCAGCCCGAGCGGCAGGCCGACTTTTGCCCATTCGAGGCTGCCGATCCGGAGCGCACCGGCCGCGATGATATTGGGGATATTACCCGGAATCAGCATCCCGCCCGAGATCAGCAGCGCAAGTATCGCCACGCGCGCCCGCACCGGCTCCATCCGAGAGATCTCGAGCGCGACCAGCGTCGAGTTGTCGAGCACGGCCGACACCGAGTTGCCCCAGAACAGCGCGCTGTCGCTGAGCAGATTTACGTAGCGCGTCGCGACTGGCTCGAACGCCTCTCCGATCAGGATCAGGCCCGCGACAAAGCCGAAGACCCGGATCCCCTGAAAGATTGCGTCCCTCGTCCGCTCGCGGACGTGGAATGCGGCCCCCGGCGGCAGGTCATCGCCGTCGCGCGCCAGAAACCCGGCGAGCGCGGCGCATGCGAAGGTGCCGGGCAGGGCCCATCCGCCGACCAAGTCGAACAGTCCCCAGAAACCCAGCCGCAACGCGCCCGCCGCCAGCGTCGAAAGCGGACCGCCGAGCGGGGTCAGCGATGAGCAGATCCCGATCGCGAAGCATCCCGCAACCGTAACCCGGATACGCGAGTGCGGCGCCAGTCGCAGCATCCCGACCACCTCGACCAGCGCCAAGGCGGCAATGATCGCGGTGATCAGGCTGGATAGCAACGCGACGACGAAGACTGCGAGCGCGACCAGGACCTCGCGGCGCATCGCGGCGCGCATCCGCTCGAACATCCGGTCCAGGCCCCCGCGCAACAAGGCGAACACCACCCCCGCGACTATGACCGCAATCGTAATCGGGATGGGCTCGAGCACTGCGCGCTCGACGAGCCTGCGATCGAAGCCGCCGCCGAGTGCGGTCGAGCCGACGCCGAGAATGAAGAAATAGATTTCGATATTGCGCTCGATGGGCCGCGATGCGATCGGGCCCACCAGGAGGATCAGGATGATTACCAGGTCAAGCGGCTCGGCCATCGCGGTTGCCTTCGCGCTCCCTCACGGAGGCGCCAAGGCGCCGCGCATTCTAGCACAAGCCCGCGGTGCAAATGCCCGTGAGCGGGGGGGAGGATTTTGGGCGGCCAAAAAAGCGGCGGCGGGCCCGGGAGGGTCGGACCCGCCGCCTGCACAACTCTCAGGCGCGATCAGAACGAATAGATCGCTGCCGCCCCAAGCGTGTCCTGGCCGGCCCGCGTTTGGCTCGGCAAGCCGGCGAATTGCCCGGACGTAATCAACGTATCGTTGGAGAAGAACGGCTTGGCGCTCGACTCGTCGTGCCGGTATTCCAATCGAGCCAGCAGACCGGGCGCGACCTTGTAGTTGAGAGTCTCGGTGATTTCGCCGAGGGTCTGACGCAAGCCGGTACGAATGCCATCGCTGTCGCGGAACCATTCGCCGCGCGTAGCGAACTCAACCTTGTCGGTCAGGTCGTAGATGATGTAGCCGGCCGTCCCCTGCCAATCGACGCCACGGAAGACCGTGACTTCGGTGAAGGGTGGGGTGCGCGGTGGACCCAGCGAGTTCCCCTCCGAGCTGTACGCGGTGCTCGTAGAGACCGGCCCGTCCTCATTCGCATAATCGTACTCGCCGACCAATGTCACGCCCTGCAGAGGGGTTTTCCATGTCACGATCGGGTCGACCAGGCCCAAGCTCGGGCCCCCTCGGTTGACCTGCTCCGGCCCGTACATCCCGCTGATCGTCATCGAGAGCTTGTCGTTCGGCGTCAGCGCCAATTGTCCTTCCACAGTCTTGCCGTCGTTGTTGGCCGAGACGTCGTCCCATCCGTTGTTGACTCCCAGCGTGGCGCCGACCTGGCTGTTGAACGCGTAACTCGCACGAATCCCGGTATGGGTGAACGGAATCGCGAAGCCGAAAAGCAGGCTCTTCGATTCGTTGTAGTCGAAGTTGTTGTAGACCGGGATTACCTCTTCACCCTGCAAGGTTACGAACTTGCCGGCCGAGAGATTGATCCCGCTGCCCACCGGTACCGTGTAGGTCAGGTACGCCTGGGTCGGGTCGATCTCGTCGGTGCTGGTGCCGGGCGTGTTGTTCGAGTAGCGCGTCGCCGAGCGCAACACCTCCGCAGTCTTGCCGAAGTTGATGTCGGTAACGAAGCCCAGCCCATTCTCGACACTCCGGTCGACGTGCAAATTGAACTGCGTCAACTGGAAGCCGTTGGCGTCGATGTCAAACACCCGCAACTGATTGGTCCGACCGCCCACGTCGGCCGGATTGGGGCCGCCCTTCAGTCCGCCGGTGGTGTTGGGGTTGTTGAGATTGTACTCGTACCCCGCGTCAACCAGTCCGTGGATGTGGACCCCGAGGTTGTCCGACAGATCCTTGCGGGTCTGCCCCAAGTCGCGCTCCAAGGCGCCGACGTGCTCGCCGATCGTCTGCGGTTGGGCGGTGCCTTCAGGCGCCTTGACGACGATCGCTTTCTTGACCTCCTCGACGGCGGTGCTGGTCTCGGCCTCGGACTTGCGCAGATTGCCCACGTCGGCTCCGAGCTCGTTGAGCCGCTGCTGCGCCTCGGCGGAAGCCGGCGCCGGTACCGTCACTGGCGCCTTATTTATCGCTCTCTTTACCTTCTTGGGTGGATCGGCACTGCCCCCGTCATCCTCGGCGCGCACCGCCTTAGGCACACACAACACGAGCAACAGGGCCAAGCCGGCAACAACACTAATCCCACGAAGAGTTCCCCTGCTGAAGTCGATGGTCACGCTTCCTCCTTCCTGCGGCACCCGCCGCATCCACAAATTCCCCTGCAACCCCCTGCGGGTCGGCGCGCTTTGTTCAAGATCCGTACCGCCCGCAGTGCGCTGGATGGAGTGCTGAAAACATGCCTCAGAAAGAGCCCTCGCGCAAGCGGGGGTCAATTTGACGCGCGACTAGGCGGCATCTGCCGTTTCTTTAGTCAGAGCTGAGGAGCTAACTAAGAGATAAAGGGACACTGCGCAGGATGAGCGAAATGATAGCGAAACGAGGACGGGTTGGCCTAGGCGCCCTAGCGATCCTTGTTGCAGCCGCCGGCTTCGCCGTGCTGATCTTCTCGATGCTCTTACGGGCCGAACCGATCGCGGTCACTCAAAGTCTGATCAGACATGAAGGCGACAAAGTCTTCGTGGAGGGCAAGCTCAAGAATACCGGGGCCGATTCGAGGCCGGTGGACCTCGAGGTGCGCTATTTCGACAGTCGCGGGCGTCAAATCGGCGAGGATCGAGTGGCGGTGGCCGGCCTGCGCCACAATGGCCAGGCGGATTTCCGAAGCCCGCCCCGGGAACTCCCCGAGGCGCGCGATTTCACGATCTACATCGATCGCGGGCGCAATCCCTACGGCGACTAGCGGTCAATCGTCGATTCCGGGGAAAAAAGACCAAAGCTGTCAAAGAAGCACGGGAGCGCGGTTCTATGAGCAATTCTAATGCTTTCGCCCAATTGCCGTCGAACCATGACGAAAACAGGCGCGTCCAGCTATACTTTTTGTACGCAGCCGGGCGCGCAACCCTTCGCCCGGAGACCGCCGAGGCATCAAGCTCCGCTTAACTCGCGATCTGAACCCCCGCCTGTCATTGCCCTCGTGTTGCGTCAATGCTACATAGTGTTTGCAGAATCGCGGGGCGGATAAGTCTGATTGAGCTCGTGACGGCCGCGCCTTCGCGGGTGAAGCAGCGAACCAAGCTCCAGGAGGTGCACCTATGCCGAGGGGGAAAGATCGTTCCTTCGGGCAGGTTATTCGTGAGCGGCGCCGCCAGCTCGACCTGACCCAGGAGGACGTTGCTCGAAGAATCAAGACCTCGACGCCCTATGTCGGCCATCTCGAATCCGGCAAACGCCATCCGTCCGACCGCGTTCTGAGCCGGCTCGCTGAGGTCTTGTTGCTCGACACGCGCGACCTGTTCCTGCTCGCCAATCCCCAGGTCGGCCCGCTTTTGGACACCAAGGGCCAGCCCGACTCGAAGTCTGCCTGGTCGGAGTTCCGCAAGGATGAGCGGGTGCGCCGCATCCACAACATCACCGAGCAGGAGATGGAAGCGCTCTCGAGGGTGGCCCTGATGGGCGAAGTTCGCAGCAAGCAGGACTTCATCTACATCCTCAATACGATCCGGCAGGCGCTCGGACGCTGAATCCGCACGGCGCTGCGGCGCTGACGAATTCAGTTGAATCGGCCGGCGCGACGGCGCGCGATATCGATCTGTCCGCTCCCGAGGCTCGGCCCGGCTTCGAACCGCGACCCGGCGCTTCGCTGGTCGGAACCCCTGCCGCCGGGCTATGGTCAGCGCGGCTGAGAGGCGGATCTATCGATGACAACCGATTCACGGGCGCCGCTCTATCGATGGGTCATCGAGGTGCTGCTGTTGCTCGCGCTTCTGAGCCAGAACGTCATCTGGCTGGCGCCCGCGCCGATCCTCGACCCGATCATAAGGGACCTGCGGATTAGTCTCGGCGACGCAGGGCTGATCATTTCGATTATCGCACTGTGTATCGCGATCTTCTCCTTCCTGGGCGCGATCGTAACCGAGCGGCTGGGCGCGTTGCGGGCGTTGCTGCTGGGAATCTGGACCATGGCCTTGGCCGAGATCGCAAGCGGATGCGTCGCGAGCTTCCCCGCGCTGCTCGCCTGCCGCGTTTTCGAGGGAATCGGCTTCGGACTGATGGTCGCGCCGCCGGGTACGCTGGTGATGCAATGGTTCGGCGGCGGCGAATGGCCGTGGGTCAACATGGTCAACGCGCTCTGCTCCTACGTCGGACTGACCACGGTGTACACGATTACCGTTCCGATCTTCTACACGCTCGGCGCGTCGTGGCGCGCGGTGATGCTGGTATACGGCTTGGGCGCGGCGGCAATCGCGCTGCTGTGGACCGTGCTCGGACGCGAACACCACGTCGGCGCGGCGCCGCTCGCCGGCGCTTCTGTGCGCCGCGACTCGTCCCTCGCCGAAGCGATCAGGATGCGCGACGTGCTGCTGATGGCCGCGGGGCTATTCGGCGGGATGTGGGTCTTCCAGCTCTATGCCGCCTTCTTGCCGCAGTTCTTCCACGTCTACCGAGGGCTGGCGCTGCGTGAGGCCGCCAACCTGACCGCGATTCTACCTTTGGCCGGAATTTTCGCCGCGGCAGGCGGCGGATTCGGCACCGGGCTTACCGGGCTCAGAAAGCCCTTCACCTGGCCGGTCGCGATCGTCGGCACGGTGGGATACTTCGGCGCGGTGGCGATGCCTTCACTCGGCGCGATTCGGCTTGCGCTGGTGCTGGTAGGAATTGGCGCAGCAGGTTCACTCGCGACCTTGGTCACGCTCTTGATGGAACTGCCGGAGATGACACCGGCCAGGATGGGGAGCGCGCTGGCCTTTATATGGGCGGTCGGTTACGCGGGCGCGTTCGTGGCGCCATTTTTGGGCGGCGCACTGGCGGGAGCTTTCGGGCTGCGCACCGTAATGCTCGCCTTCCTGGGGTTTCAGGCGATGCCGATTGTCTGCATGTACCTCTTGCCGGAGACCGGTCCCGGCCGCGCACCCGCCCAAGCAGCCGTCGCCGCCGGCAGCCGCTAGCTAATACACTGACCGGAGGATGCGATAGAGCGGCTCGAGCTCGCGGAATGCGTCGAGTAGCTCGGCGCGGTCGAGCCTAAGCGCCTCGCCCAGCCTCCATCCGAAACCGACATCGAGTCCCCCGGTCTTTCTCGCAAGTCCGTCGGCCAGCCCGGTCCACAGTTGTTCATCCAGAGTGACCGCGCAGGGAAGCTGGGCGAAGTTCCACTTATCGTAGCGCTTAAGCGGCGCGCTGCGGAACAACTTGACCAGCTCGGCCGCCTTGTTCCTCAAAAGCCGCGCCATCTCGGGCCGTTTGTCGGCCTCCGATTTCACGACGGCGCGCGCATGAATCCCGGCTCCTGAGATGCACAACGCCATGTATCCGTAACGCTTGTAGCCCCTCGGCGAGGGCCCGAATGCCGCCCACGTCTCCGGCGGCGGATTGACCGTCCGCCGTGCATGCTTGGCGACGTGCGGGAAAAACTCCATGTGCAGCTTGCGCGCCAGCTCGCGCGCCAATTCGTCGCCGAGCCGGATCAGCTTGGGCCGCACGTGCGCGTAGATCTGCTGCATCCGCTCGTCGAAGTCCTCGACCTTGAAGACCTCGAAGTCCGTGCGCGTGAATCCCAGCGTCGCCATCGTCGATCCCCTTGCGTGGTTTGCGCGTGCGCGAATAGCGACCGCTACCGTACCTCAACTTTGCGCTGAGCGGCAGAGCGATGGTGAGGCGGGCAGTACGACGTCCGCGCGCGAGGCGAGGATCGGGACGTGATCGGGATCGCGAACGGGCCGGCCAAAACGTGAGTTTCAGTCGATGCCCAGGCGGGTGCGGCCCTCGGGCGAGATCATCTGCGGCGTCCAGGGCGGATCCCAGACCAGCTCGACTTCGGCCTCGCTGACGCCCGGTACCGAGAGCAGCTTCTGACGCGCGTCGTAAGCGATCGAGGCGCCCATCCCGCATCCCTGCGCCGTGAGCGTCATCTTGACCTCGACCCTGTGCGAACCGTCGGCCATGGGCTTGACCTCCATCCCGTATACCAGCCCAAGCTCGACGATATTGACCGGGATTTCCGGGTCGTAGCAGGTGCGAAGCTGCTCCCAAACCACCGCCTCCAAATCGCCACCCCCCGCGGCGGACGAGGCCGCCTCTTGCGGTGTCCCTCCCAGCGCGTCGGCGTCTTTGCCGGCGATGCGGAACAGCCCGCCGTGAGCCGGCACCTCCACCGTGTAGGTGCCGCCGAGTGACTGCGTGATGAAGACCTCGCATCCCTTTTTCAGGGTCGTCTTGACCCCGGCCGGAATCTGGACCGCTTCGACTTCGCGCTTGAGCTCAACCCGTTCCATCGTCGTCACCGTCACCTTGGTCTTGCTGGACAGATGTAATTCTAGAGCGTCGCACCACCCCAGCGCTAGCATCCAGTGCCCATTTGCGAACCGTACCCCGGCTCTGCTAAAGCGAAGCGAAGACGAAGTCGGCTGTGGTCGGCATCAATGCCGGGCGGGCGGTAGGGAGCGGCGGGAATGGACACGTCACAATTCGCGCTTCCTGGCGGATCGGCCAGGGAAAAGCTTTACACGTTCCTGGAGACGCGTCCGGCGGGCGCCGACGCGCGCGAGCTCGCCGGCCTGCTCTTCAGCGGTGCGGGCGCCGATCCCGAGGTTGCCCCGCGCGCGGTTCGCCATCTGCTCGGCGGCGACCCCAACTTCGCTTTCGACCCGGTAAGCGGGCGCTGGTCGCTCAGCCGCAGCCAGTCACTCAGGGTCCCGATCGACGAGGCACGCTATGTGGTCGTCGATCTGGAAACCACCGGAGGACGCGTCGCGCCCGGCGCGATCACCGAGATCGGCGGCTACCGGATGGAAGGTCTACGCATCGCGGAGTCGTTTCAGAGCTTGGTGCGGCCGCGGATGCCGATACCGCGATTCGTGACCCGGCTCACCTCGATCACCAACGAGATGGTGGCAAGCGCACCGCCGATCGAAGAGGTGTTGCCGGCCTTTCGCGAGTTTCTCGGCGATGCCGTGATGGTCGCGCACAACGCGCAGTTCGATTTCGCCTTCCTCGATTACGAGTTCCGCCGCCTGTTCGGAATCGGGCTCACCAATCCGGTTCTATGCACGATCCGGATGGCGCGCCGGTTCATGCCGTCGCTCAAGCGCCGCCGCCTCGACGCTTTGGCCGAGCATTTCGGACTTTCCACCGCGGGGCGCCATCGCGGGCTCGGCGACGCGCGGATGGCGGCCGAGCTGCTCGCGATCTTCATCGAGATCGCACGCAAGGCCGGAATCGGCCGGCTCGACTTGCTGCTCGACTACCAGCATCGCGGAGCCGCCGGCCGGCGAATCGAGCGCCACGTGCCGCCCGAGGTGATCGCGGCGATGCCGCGCGAGCCGGGCGTTTACATTATGCGCAATGCGCGCGGCGACCTGCTCTACGTCGGCAAGGCCAAGCGCCTTAGGGACCGGGTGGCTTCGTACTTCAACGGCGGACTGGGGCTGAGCGCCAAGACCGTCGAGCTGGTCGGCCACGTCTGGGAGATCGAGACCCGGCGCATGCGCTCGTCGCTTGAGGCGGCGCTGCTCGAGGCGCGGATGATTCGCGAGCTCAAGCCGCCGTACAACAAGACGCTCAAGGGAGCTGCGCCCGCGTACTTTATCAGGCTCGACCTGATGGACCCGTTCCCGCGCTTGGCGCTCGCGGCGCGGATGAGCGCGCGGCGCGGCGCGATGCATCTGGGGCCGTTCATCGGGCGCCGGAGCCTCGATCGCGCCGTGCGTGCTTTGTCGCGCATCCTGGGATTGCGCACCTGCGCGGGAAAACTGGACCCTGCGCCCGACTTCTCGCCGTGCATCTACGGGCAGATGGGGCATTGCGCGATGCCTTGCAATGCGACGGTCGGCGAGGACGCATACGGCGCGCAGGTGCGCCGGGCGGTTGGGTTTCTGCGCGGGAGATCCGGGCCGCTGATGGGGGAGCTGGCCGGCGCACGCCGGCAGGCGGCGGCCGCGATGCGATTCGAGGAGGCCGCGCGGGCGCATCGCGAGCTCGAAGCGCTCGCCACGCTTTCGGCGCGCGCCAGCCGGCTGAGCCAGGTTCTTACCGAGAACAACCTCGCGATCGTGACCGGCTTTAGCGGCGATCGGGCGGCCCACGTGGTGCTCAGCGGAAGACTCGCGCTGTCGCGCGAGCTGGATTCGGCCGATGCGGCATCCGAGGTCGCCGCCTTCGTCGAGCAAAACTACGATCGCTATCGCGAAGCGCCGGTCGTGCGCGACGACCTCGAGGCGATGACCATAGTCGCGCGATGGCTCCGCGAGCGCGACCCCGCCGACGGGCGGCTCATCCACCTGTCAGGCCCGCACCTTTCGCCCGACGCCCTGGCGGCGTGCTGAAGAAGGCTCGCGTTTCATGGAACTTCCGTAGGGGCCGCTCGTGAGCGGCCCTCCCGGCGCGCGGCGGCGCGAAAGCGTGCCGGCCCGGTTCCCCGGTGCTGAAACGTTCAGCCTTGATTAGCCGACCCTGGACGGGACAACGTGGAGCTCGAGAAGCACGTCGCCAACGCGCTTGTCACGGACTTCGAAAAGAGTTGGCGACGAAAAGGGGGGACCGATGGCAGACAAAACCCTGACCCTGCCGAGCGGCAAGACCGCCGCGATTCGCGAGGGCACCGGCGCTGACCTGATGCGCGCGCACGAGCACCTGGAGCTGATGGGCGAAAAGAAAGCCGCCGGCGTCAAGACTCTGTGGCTGCTGATCGCCGACCTCGCCACCATCGACGGCCAAGCCATCGTTTACGAGGACCTTGCCGCGATGAAGCTTGCCGACGTGGCCGTGCTGGAGCGGGAGATGTACGGCGATTTTTTGTAACCGCAGCCGACTTTGCAGCGCTGGTGGCATTCGGTTTCGCGCCGGGCGAGCTGGAGACAATGAGTCTTGCGCGCCTGTCATACTGGCTACGTGCAGTGAGTAGCTACAACCGAGCCGTGTCTAAAGCCAGGGAGCGTGATGACTGAACGACTCGACCCCGCAGCGGTCTTCAAGGCGATCGATCGGATGCGCCCGGTGCTGGAGCGACTCGCGCCAGGCGGCAAGCTGGACGAAGCCGCGCGGGCCGCCGCGCGGCTCGACGCGGCGCGCACCAGGTTCGAGCAGGTCGCCGGCGCCGCAAAGCTCGCCGGCGCGCAAGCCGAAGCGTTCTCGTTGACGCAGCGCTACGGCGCCGCGAGCGTCGCAGCCAATCTCGGCGCGCTCACGGAAGCGACGCAGAAGCTCGGCGGCTACGAGCAAGCGATGCCCACCGTGGAGGCTGCCAACGCGCTTGCGATCGGCACACACCGCGATCTCGCTGACTCGCTCGGCCTCATCGAGCGGATGCAAGAAGTCTCCGGCCTCGGCGCCGCAAAGCTCGCCGACAAGATCGCCGCGCTGAACAAGGCGTCCCCGTCATTTGGGGCGAGCGCGGGTGCGCAAGCCGCGCTGTCGCCCGGGCTCAAGGCCGCACTCGATAAGGGACTCTCGCTCGATCGCTACTTCGCGCTCGTGGCGGAGGCGATGAACACCATAGGCGAGCAGGGCGTAACTCGCCTTGTGCAAGGGCTCCAGGAGCCTGGCATAGGGCGCGGCAAATCGGTCGCCGAGCTGGTGGACAAGCGGGCCGCCGACCTCGCGCGCATCGAAAAGTCTTTGGGGGCCAGCGGCGGCGCGGCCGGCACGCTCGCCGCGCGCGCCCTGGAGGGCAGCGCCCAGCAGATTCAGCGCAAGAATCTGATTAAGCAAGGGGCCAAAGCGCTCGCTGGCCAGGGCGCGCTGGAGACCGAAGCTTTCTTTGCCCGCATCGAAGCATTTTTGGCCCAGCTCTCCGCAACGGCCATGATTGATTTTCCCGGCGCGACCAAGGGACTGAGTGGCTTCGCTGAGGTCACCGGGAAGCTCGGCGGCAAGCTCGGCATCGCCACCGACGCCGCGATCGCCGTGCAGGCTTTCGCCAATGCGGTGAGCGCCGTCAAAGCCGCTGGCCTCCTGAGCGGTGCGGCAGAAGCGCCTGGCATTCTCTCAAGACTTGGGCGGTGGCTCACGCCCAGCGCCGCCCTTGTCACCACCGCCGAGGTCGCAGGCGGCGGCCTAACCGCCGGGACGGTTGGGACCGGCGCCGCCATTGCAGCGCTGAGCGCAGGAGCGGCTTATTCCGGCTACAAAGGTTACGAGGCCATGAAAACGCCGCTCCGGGAGGGGTCTGAACTGACCGGGTTCGTCGGCAGCCTCCCGGTGTGGACCCTCCCTCCGCCTGGCAACGTAGACGCGCGCACCTCGATCGACATCATACACACGCCGACGATCAACATCAGCATCCCGCCGGGAGCATCGAGAGACGATGCGGTCGCGATAGTGCTGCGCGCTCTCGACAGCAACAACTCCGAGCTGGCCTACAAGATGAAGCGCGCGATCGACAAAGAGAACGCACGCGAAGCGCGCAAGAGTTTCAATTAGCGTACCCGCCTCAATCTGCCCCACATGAACCAGCAGACCCAGAGTAGCGCGAGCGAAGCCGTCCAGCCGGTCGGCGCCGCTCCCGACGTCACAAGCTCCCACCATAAGTGCCAGGAGCCCGCCGGGCCCGACACCGAGCCAAGCGTCAGCAGCGCCCACCAGCCGAGGGCGTAGATGGTGACGAGCAGCAGGATCAGCAGGGCCACCCTCCGCATGGCAAAGCCCTCCTTTGAGGCGCTATTTTCTCCCGAACGCCGGACAGCCGGCACCAGCACAACGTCCCGAGCCCGATTCGAGTCGCTGGACTTTCATGGGTGAATGCGCCAGCGCGCGGGCCGCGCGCCAACCGTGGCGACGCACCGCGCGGACCCAAATCCACCCGACTACCCCGAGCACCAAGATCCAGAGGAGGGAACTCATCGCATCGGCGCGGACTATCGCGCAGGAGGGCCGCATGAGTCAAACGCCGATCGACCCGCGGCAGTGGCTCTTGCCCATAGGTGCCTGCATCGCCGAGCGCGGCGAGAAATGTTGACCGCGTTTAGACGCCGATGGTAAGAGCCGAGGCGAAGCCGAGGTACTACGCGGCGCGCATATGGAGTCCGAGCATAGATGATCGGAGGTCGCCACGACGCACGATTTGAGGCAGTACGCGATGCCTTTCACCGGAACTTTGCCGAGCGCGGCGAGATCGGTGCGTCCCTCTGCATATATGTGGATGGCCGGGCCGTCGTCGACCTATGGGGCGGCTATGCGGATCAGGCGAAGACGCATCCCTGGCGGCCCGAGACACTGGTTGCGATCTTCTCGGTCGGCAAAGCGATCACCGCGCTGTGCGCGCATCAGCTCGTGGACCGAGGCAAGCTCGACCTGGACGCACCCGTGTCGCGCTATTGGCCGGAGTTCGCCGCGCAAGAAAAAGCCGGCGTTACCATTCGCCAGCTCCTGAGTCATCGCGCAGGGCTCCCCGCGATTCGCGAGCCGCTGCCGCAAGACGCGATGCTCAACTGGAGCGTAATGACGAAGGCGCTGGCCGGCGAGCGCCCCTGGTGGCCGCCCGGAAGCCGTCACGGTTATCACGTGAACACGTTTGGCTATCTGGTCGGTGAAGTCGTACGACGCATCACCGGCCGTTCGCTCGGGAGCTTCGTCAGCGACGAGATCGCCGGTCCGCTGGGGGCTGATTTCTACATCGGATTGGCGCAAACCGCAGGGGCTCGGATCGCCGACTTTGTTTGGGGAGAAACGCCGGCGATTCCCAGCGATGAGCCCGTATCCGAAGAGCAGCGGATGATCCGAAATGCTTACGTCAATCCGCCCGGACTGTCGGGCATCGGATGGGTGAACTGGCCGGCCTGGCGCGCCGCCGAGATCCCTTCGACCAATGGACACGCGACCGCCCGTGGCGTGGCGCGGATCTATGCGGCGCTGGCGGCCGGAGGCTCGATCGATGGAGTTCGGATAATCGGGTGCGATGCGCTCGGGGAGGCGGTAAGAGAACACTCCGCGGGCTACGATGCTGTCCTCAAACGCCCGTCGCGATTCGGGCTGGGGTTCCAGCTCGCCCGCCCGTCCGATCAGCGGGGCGCCGGCGGTTACCTGCCGCCGGGGCTCGGCCCCGCAGCCTTTGGACACTTGGGTGTGGGAGGCTCGGTAGGGTTCGCAGACCCCGACGCACGGGTCGCTTTCGGGTACGTGATGAATGCGATGGGGCCGCGCTGGAACAACCCGCGGCCGCGCGCGCTGATCGAAGCGCTGTACGACTGTCTATGAGCGCCCGCGATCCTCTCGAAGCGCGATCGATCGATTCGCGATTAGAGAGCTTTCAAAAACTCGATTAGCAGGTTGTTCACTTCCTGCGGGCGCTCCTGCTGCGTCCAGTGGCCGATACCCGGGAGCGTCGCCTTCTTCTTCAGATTGGGAACGTTGGCTTCCAGCGCGTTGAATTCCTCGTTCCAGAATTCGATGACGGCGTCCCTCTCCCCCGCGATGAAGATAGTCGGTTGCATAAGCTTTGCACCGTCGAGGAAGGGCGTGAGCGCCCAGTTGCGATCCACGTTCCGATAGTAATTGAGACCGCCCGTAAAGCCGGTCCGTTTGAATTCGGCCGTGAAGAAATCGAGGTCTTGTTCCGTGAGCCATGGTGGAAGCTTCTTCGGCGGCGCGGGCGGCCTCGGCGGCGCGTTCGGATCGATCACGGGGTTCCATCGTTCGTTGAGAGCTGCATCGCCGGAAGCCGCGTATAGGGCGCCGAGTAAACCGGTCCTGACGTCCGCCTGGAAAATGTCCTCCGCGCCGGGAGATCGGAACATTGCCTGGTAGAAGATCTTGCCCGGGTATTTCTGCCGCTCCCATTCGCTCGGGCTGATACCCATGCGCGGAAAGTAGGGAACGCTCAGCAGCCCGACTGCTCTGAAAAGATCCGGGCGCAAGAGCGCGGCGTATGGGGCAATCCATGCGCCCCAATCGTGCCCTACAATCACAACCGGTTTCTCGTTCAAGGCGTTGACCAGCCCGACGATATCGCCGGTGAGCTGAAAAATGTCGTAAGCCTCGACCGGCTCGGGACGATCGGTTTGCCCGTAGCCCCGCATGTCCGGCGCGACTACGTGAAAGCCGGCTTGCGCGAGCGCGGGAATCTGATGGCGCCACGAGTACCACGACTCCGGGAAGCCATGGCACAGCACCACCAGGGGGCCGGAGCCGGCCTCGACGTAATGCATACGGATTCCATTGGTCCTGACGAATCGATGCTCGAGCTCGGGCATTGCGCTACCTCCGCGTGATAGACCTCGTTATATCGGACGCGCGCGCAAGAGCAACGGCCTGTCATCGACCGGGATCTTGCGTAGGGGCCGCTCGTGAGCGGCCCTCGAACCGCGCCGCCCTGGAGGGCCGTTCTCGAACGGCCCCTACGCGGAAAAAGGCGCGGCGGGCGTTGGATCTCGAGCGGAGCCGGGTGCCAAGAGATGCGTAATCCCCGGATTAGGGCGCGCTCCGACCTGGCGTGCCTGGGGCGGGGCTGGCGCTCGAAGCCGGGACCAGCCGGATCGTGAGCGGATGGTCCTCGTAGCGCACGAGGATATCCAGCCAATACTTATCGGCCATCGCGGCCTGCACCTTATCCTTCATCTCCGGTGCCGACTGGGCGATCACACGATCAAATTCGTTGCCGCCCACCCGGATTTTGACATAGGGCGCGTCGGCGTTGCCGTTGATTCGGCTGGTGGACGCCGACCCCAGGCGCAGGTACGGCTGGCCGTCGATTACCACTACCCACACGGTTGACCAGTGGCGCTGGCCTGACGAATTCACGGTGTAGAACTGGAGCGTCGACGCGCTATTGAAGAGTTCGGGGCTCCATCCGCCGGGAACATCCGCGGCCGCCACCAGGGCGATCGCCGCGATCGCTACGATCATGCTCGCGCGCATCGCGGGTCAACGCCCCAGATTATCTGCGAACAGCTTGAGCGCGTGCTCCCAGGCATCTTTGGCCTCCTTGGGCGCGTACACGTCCTTGCGCGTGTCGTTGAAGAATCCGTGCGAGCATCCGGCGTAGATCTTCACCTCGCCATGCTTGTGGAACTTCTTGAGCGCGGCCGAGAGCCGGTCGAACGTCGCGCCGCGCGATCCATCCGTCGTTCTCGCCGTAAGCATAGAAGATCGGGCAGGCGAGATTCTCAAGCTTGTCGTCGGACGGCACCTCGCCATAGAAAGGCGCGGCGGCCTTGATGTCCTTGGTCGAGCAGGGCAGCAGGATGGCGTAGCTGCCGCCCATGCAGAAGCCGACCACGCCGATTTTCGCGCGGTTGGCCGCCTTTTGCCGATTGATCCAGTCGATGGTGCTCAGCAGGTCCTCGATCCCGTCCTCTTTCCTGAGCCCCTGCATCAGGCGCCCCGCGGCGTTGGGATCGGCGGCGATCTGATGGCCCTGGCGGGAGTAGAGGTCGGGTGCGACCGTGAAGTAGCCCTCGTTGGCGAGCCTGCGCGCGATATCGCGGATATGCTCGTTGAGCCCCCACCATTCCTGCACCACGATTACCGCGGGGAAGGGGCCGCTCCCCGGCGGTTGCGCGACGTATGCCTTCAGCTCGACGGCCTTGCCCGGAAAGTTCACTTCATTGGTGATGATTTGTCCGGCCATCCTTGCTACCTCGACGCGATTTTGATTTTTTCACTTTTCACTTTTCACTTTTCACTGGCCGCGTTCGCGCGGCTATTCCGCACTCTTGATCGGGATGAAGCCCACGATGCCGCTCCGGAGCCTGATCTGGAGCCAGTCCCCGGCGATTCCGATTACGTGGACGAAACCCCGCTTGTGCACGTGCGCGACCACCCGGCTCGACGAATCCGGATTCTCGTAGACCGGCGAGTCTTGCGTGAGCAGGAATTTCCGGGGCTTGACCTTGGGTTTGGGCGCGGGCGGCGCGGCGGGAGTGGCGGCGGGCGACGCCGACGGTGGCACCAGGCGCGGATCGAGCGCGCGCGCCTGCGCGTATTCGGCCTGCGCCTCGGCCTGGCGGTCCGGTTCGGAGCTCAGCAGGTTGGCGAGCGCGAAATGCGCCTGCGCGTTCTTGGGGTCAAGCCCGAGCGCGGTGCGCAGCTCGTCCTCCGCCTGCGCGCGCTTGCCCTGCTTGTCCAACACCGTCGCCAGCTCCATCCGGTAGCTGACCTGGGTCGTATCCAGCACCGTCGCCGCTCGATACTGCGACTCCGCCAGCCCGTACTGCGATTGACTGGAGTAGAGGCCGGCCAGCGCCGCGTGCGCCGGTGCGTTGCGCGGGTCGAGGTCCAGCACCTTCATGAACTCGAGTTGGGCGGGCCCCGGCTTCTGCTCGACGACGTAGAGATTTCCGAGCGCGATATGGGTGCGCGGATCGTCGGTCGCCTGCTGCACCGCCGATTGGTAGTAGCGCTCGGCATCGGTCAGCTTGCCGTCGCGCATCGCCTGATCGCCCATCCGCAGGTCGTCGTCCACACCCTTGCGCTGGCATCCGGAGCTGAGCAGCATCATGATAACGACCACGCACACGACCGCGGCGGCCAATCGCATCGATCCTGCGTGTGCCTTGAGACGAGACCGTGCCCAGCCGATGATCATGCGCCAGTTCTCCCCGGATGAGTTGAGCAGGCAAAAGTCCCGCCCATCATGTTGAAGCGAGTCTGCATGCGTAGTCAAGCTGATTCGGTTGCAACTCCCCGATGCCGGCGCGCGCGCGCGGCGCCAGCCGCCGGCCGGATTCGGGACCGGGCTGGACGGGTTTCGCCCGCTCCGATCGCTAAGCTATAAGAAACGCCGTGCGTGTCATCCTGATAGCCGCCAAGGAGCTGGCCGCCGCCAAGACCCGGCTTGCCTCCGCGATGCCGCCGGCGGAGCGCCGCACGCTGGCCGAGGCGATGTTTCGCGACGTGCTTGAAGCCGCCATCGCGGCGCGCCGGCGCGATCACGTCGCGGTGGTGAGCTCCGACCGGATCCTGCTCGGACTGGCGAGGTCCTCCGGCGCGCTGGCGATCGACGAGGAGTTCCCGCGCGGGCTCAATGCGGCCGTGCGGCTCGCCACCGACGCGCTGGTCGCCGCAGGCGCCGCCGAGGTCGCCACCGTGCTCTCGGATATCCCGCTGGTGACCGCCGACGATATCGACGCGGCCTTCGATTCGCGTCCGGCGCGGCCGGGGGTTGTGCTGGTGCCGTCGCGCGACCTGACCGGAACCAATATTATCGTGCGCACGCCTCCCGGCGTCGTCGCGACGCGCTTCGGAAGCGCGAGTCTCGCGCGCCATCTCGAGGACTGCCGCGGGCTTGGCCTGCCATGCCGGGTCGTTGCGATGGCGCGTCCGGCGATCGACCTCGACACGGTGAGCGACCTGATCGAGTTCGTGCGCAGCCCCAGCGCGACCCACACCTACAATCATCTTGCGCGCCTCGGTCTGGGGCTGGGTCGGCCGTAACGTTGCGATGAAAATCGTGGAACTAATCGTCGCGCTCGGCGGCGCGGTCATTGATGGCGTTGAGGCCTTGGGCAGGTTCGTGATTTTCCTTTTGGGCGCCGTCTTGTACCTGTTTACGCCGCCCTACAAGCTGCGCCTCGCGATCCGCCAGATCCGCGAAATCGGCGCCGACTCGATGTTTCTAATCGTGCTGATTGGGGCGTTCACCGGGATGGTGCTGGGGTTCCAAGGCTACACCACGCTGCGGCGCTTCGGCAGCGAGGGCGCGCTCGGCACCGTGGTAGCGCTGGTGCTGGTGCGCGAGCTGGGACCGGTGTTGGCGGCGCTGATGGTGGCGGCGCGGGCCGGCTCCTCGATGGCGGCCGAGTTGGGCTCGATGCAAGTCACCGAGCAGATCGACGCGTTGACCGTGATGGCGATCAATCCGGTGCAGTACCTGATCTCGCCGCGGATGCTGGCTGGAGTCTTCAGCCTGCCGCTGCTGACCGCGATCTTCGACGCGATCGGTATCCTTGGCGGCTACGCGATCGGCGTCGGCATGATGGGTGCGCCCGGCGCGAGCTACTTCAACGGCATCGCGCAGAACCTGGGCTCGCGCGATATCATGATGGGTATCTACAAGGCGCTGGTGTTCGGCCTGGTGGTCACCTGTGTATGCTGTTACAAGGGCTACCACGCGGAGCGCATGGCGACCGGAATCAGCCGGGCAACCACCGACGCGGTGGTGCTCTCCAGCGTGCTGATCCTGGCCTGGGACTATTTTCTGACCTCGATCCTTCTATAAACTTCCCTTTGGGAAACGTCGTCCACTTCGGAAACGTCGTCCACGTATGAGTTCCGCGCAAAACAACGCCCCCTCGGCCAACGCTATCGAGGTGCGCGACCTGCGCCGGCGCTTCGGCCCGCAGCAGGTGCTCGACGGCGTCAACCTCGACTGTCCGCACGGCGCGATCACGACGATCGTGGGGCCCAGCGGGTGCGGCAAGACGGTCTTGCTCAAGCATCTCAACCTGCTGCTGCGCCCCGACTCGGGCCGGATCTTCATCGATCACGCGGACGTGTCGCGGCTGCACGGGCGGGCGCGCGACGCGGTGCGCGAGAAGTTCGGGATGCTGTTCCAGGCCGGCGCGCTGTTCGATTCGATGACGGTGTTCGACAATGTCGCCTTTCCCCTGGTCGAAAAGACTCGCATGATGAAGACTCAGATCGAACGCGCCGTCGAGGAAACCATAGCTGCCGTGGGGTTGCAGGGGATGGAAAACAAGTTTCCGTCCGAGCTGAGCGGCGGGATGCAGAAGCGGACCGCGCTGGCGCGCGCGCTCATCCGCCGCCCGAAGATCCTGATGCTCGATGAGCCGACCACCGGCCTCGATCCCACCCGCACCGGCTCCATCCATGCGCTGGTACGCCACACCCAGCAGCGCTTCGAGCTCTCCGCGGTGTTGGTCAGCCACGACGTTCCGCAGGTGTTCGAAATCTCCGACCGCGTCGCCTTTATGCATCAGGGCAAGATCCGGCTCTGCGGATCGGTCGAGCAGGTGATGGGCGCGAATGACGAGGTCTTCAAGCGCTTCCTGACTGGGCACGCCACTGGTGAGGTGGAGACTGCCGTGGCGGCCGGAGGAGGCATCTGATGTACGCGAGCCGGACAACTCAACTGATCGTCGGCCTCTTCACGCTGTTGGGAATCGCTGCGATGGGCTACCTGTCCTTCAGCCTGGGAAAGATGGAGCTGCTGCCGGCGCCGGGCTACACGATCTACGCCGACTTCGACAATATTTCGGGACTCAAGACCGGCGATCGCGTCGAAATTGCGGGGGTCCAGATCGGCAAGGTTCTTGCGATCTCGCTGCGCAAGGAGCGGGCGCGAGTGGGGATGCGCCTGCGGCCGGACGTGAAAGTTGACAACGAAGCGATCGCCGCGATCAAGACCAGCGGAATTATCGGCGACAAGTACGTCTCCATCGCGCCCGGCCCAGGCGACCATTTGCTGGTCGCCGGCGACACGCTCAGGCGGACCGAGTCCTCCTTCGTGCTCGAAGACGCGATCGGGCAGTTGATCAGCCAATCCGGCTCGGAGGGCGGCGAGAAAGACAAGGACAATGACAAGGGCCCCCAGATAGGCAAAGAGCCCGGCAAGACCGGCGGTCCGGCCAAGGGAAAGAAGTAAATCGCATGAACACAACGTACCTGGTGGCACATCGTTGCGATCATGTGCGTGGGCCTGCGCGGGCGCAGCCCGCGATGATCGTTTTGGCGGCGATGATTGCGGCGCTGTGCTTCGCAGTCTGCGCTCCGGCCCGCGCTGCGAACCCGCCCGATCCGATGCAGCAGGTCAAGACCACCCTCGACCAGGTCCTGCAAATCCTGCAGGATCCGGCGCTCAAGCCCGACCCGGCTCAGCGCCGGCAGAAGCTCAAGGATTCGGTGGCCGGGTACTTCGACTGGACCGATATGGCGAAATCGGCGCTGGGCTATCATTGGCGCGATCTCTCGGAGCAACAGCGCAAGGACTTCGTCGACCTGTTCACGCGCTTCATCCAGGCCGCGTACCTCGGCAAGATCGATAGCTACAGCGGCCAGAAGATCGAGTATCTCAGGCAGTCGTCCGACGGCCAGTACGCGCAGGTCAACACCGACGTGGTCCAGGAGGGCAAGGACTCGATTCCGATCAACTACCGGCTAAAGGCCGATGACAGCACCTGGAAGGTCTACGACGTCACCGTCGACAACATCAGCATCACCGGCAACTACCGCAACCAGTTCAACCGGGTGATCAACAACCGCGGCTTTGACGCGCTGATGAACGACATGCGCGCCAAGCAGGAAAGCCTGGATCAGTCGATCGCGAAATAGCGAGACGCGCGCCCGCCGTTGTGGTAGGAAAAAGGGGCGCCCCCGCGCCCGGAGGCTGGTAGGCCAACGGGCTGCCCGGTATCGGAACCATGACTTGGCCGCGGCCGTGGCGAAGCGAGGAGTTACTCAGCCTGAGGAGGTAGGGGATTCGGTGAAGCGATCGTTCATGGCAGCGCTGTTCGCGCTGTGCCTGCTGGCGCCGCAGGTCCTGTGCGCCGAGACCGAACGGGTTTCCGAGGAGGGGCCGGAACAGCAGGCCATGGGCGACCCGCTCGAGCCATTCAACAGCGCGATGTTCTCGTTCAACCGCAAGCTCGACGACTATTTCATTTATCCGGTGGCGCGCGGTTATGCCAAGGTCGTGCCGCAGCCGGCGCGCAAGAGCGTCAGCCGCTTCTTTGACAACGTCAGCGTGCTGCCTCGCTTCGCCAACAATCTGTTCCAATTGCGCTTCAAGCAGGCGGGCACCGAAGTCGCCCGCTTCGGAATCAACAGCACGCTCGGACTCGCCGGCTTGTTCGATCCGGCCGATCGATGGTTCGGGCTCCGGGAGAACCGGGATGACTTCGGGCTGACGCTGGGCCGCTACGGCGTCGGCAACGGGCCCTATCTGGTGCTGCCGTTCTTCGGGCCCTCGACGATTCGCGACACGGTCGGCCGAGTGGCCGACGGCTTTATGAACCCGATGAGCTACCTGTTGCCGTGGTGGGTGACGCTGTCGGCGACCGGCGGCGAGGATCTCGCCGATGCGGTGAACTATCGCTCGTTGAACCTGACGCTATTCGAGGACGTTGATCGCTATGCGGTCGATCTCTACGGCGCGGTTCAGGACGGCTACATGCAGCGCCGCGCGGCAACCCTGAGGAAGATCGAAGGCGGCTCCAGCCCCGAATCCGGCTTCGCGCATCCCTAGCAGGATGCGGAAAAACGATCGTTTCCCATTCGATTCTCATGTAGAGTAGCCAGCGATGGTGGTGTGAGGAGGGTGTGAGGATGCGCGGGACGGATCGCCAGCAGTCTGCGATGTTCAGCTACATATCGGCCGAGCAGCGGGTGCCCCAAGACCATCCGCTGCGAGCGATCCGAGCGATGGCGGATGTGGCGCTTGAAAAGTTGGGGCCGAGCTTCGATGCGATTTACGCCAGCAGCGGGCGTCCCTCGATCGCGCCGGAGAAGCTTCTGCGCGCGCTTTTGCTGCAGGTGCTGTACACGGTGCGCAGTGAGCGGCTGTTGATGGAGCAGCTCGACTACAATTTCCTGTTCCGCTGGTTCGTCGGACTGAGCATCGATGACCCGGTGTGGGACGTGACCGTGTTCACCAAAAACCGCGAGCGGCTGCTTGAGGGCGAGGTGGCGGAGGGGTTTTTCATCGCGGTGGTTGACCAGGCCCGCGCCCAAAGCCTGCTTTCGGACGAGCATTTCACGGTCGACGGCACGCTGATCGAGGCCTGGGCCAGCCACAAGAGCTTCAAGCGCAAAGGCGCTGACCCAAAGACTCCGCCGGACGATCCGGGCAACCCCAGCGTCGACTTCCACGGTGAGCGGCGCAGCAACGCCACTCACCAATCGACCACCGATCCCGAGGCCCGCCTGGCCCGCAAGGGTGCAGGCAAGGAGGCCAAGCTCAGCTACGCCGGACACGTGCTGATGGAGAACCGCAACGGCATTGCGGTCCAAGGCTGCGTAACCCAGGCCACCGGCCGCGCCGAACCGGAGGCGGCCATCGCGATGGTGGAAAAAATCCCAGGCTCGCATCGAGTAACCCTGGGAGCCGACAAGGGCTACGACCGCAAAGAACTTGTTCAGGAGTTGCGTGATCACCAGGTCACCCCGCACCTTGCCTGCAAGCCGTCCACTATCATTGATGAAAGGACCACTCGTCATCCCGGCTATCTGATCAGCCAGCACAAGCGTAAACGCATCGAGGAGATCTTCGGCTGGCTCAAAACTGTCGCCGGCCTGCGCAAGGCGCGCCACCGCGGAGTCGCTCGGGTCGGTTGGATATTCACCTTCGCGCTGGCCGCCTACAATCTGGTCAGGATGCGCAATTTGGCGCTGGCAGCTCCCTGAGCCATCCGCAATCGGGTGGAGAGCCGGGGCACTTGACCAACTGAACCTCAATCGACGCCCTCACACGCCATGCCAACACTCTCGAAAGCACATCCCGCCATGGTAATCATCCGTTTTTCCGCAACCTGCTAGTGGCCTGTAACAGTGAATTTGTCGGCGCGAAACGCACAAAACCACACGCCCGCAAGGGTTGCGTGAAAGAGTCCACTACCGATTCTGTTGTTACAGGCCACTAGTCTGTAGACCTCCCGCAAGAGCATGCTCTGAGCGCAGCCGAAGGGAGCGGGCAGGGTGAGAAGAAGAAACCGCTCTGGCCTGCTATTCGACGTGCGACCAGGCGTGGTAGGAGCTGCGCACCAGCGGACCTGACTCGACGTGCCGGAATCCCATCGCCAGCGCCTGCTCCTTCAGCTCGGCGAACTCCAACGGCGTTACGTAGCGCGCGACCGGCAGATGATCCTTCGACGGACGCAGATACTGTCCGAGCGTCAGGATATCGCATTCGACCTCGCGCAGGTCCGCCAACACCTCGAGCACGTCTTCGCGCTTCTCGCCGAGTCCGAGCATCATTCCGGCCTTGGTGAGGATATTGCGCCCGAGCCGCGGCGCGGCCTGTTTGGCGTGGCGCAGGACGTCCAGCGAGACCTCGTAGCGTCCGCCGGGCCGCACCTTGCGATAAAGCGCCGGCACCGTCTCGATATTGTGGTTGTAAATGTCGACCGCCGACTCCACCACCGTCTCGACGCTTTGATGAGATCCCTTGAAGTCCGGCACCAGAACCTCAACACGGGCATCCGGAGCGAGAGCCTCGATCGCACGCGCGGTTGCCGCGAAGTGGGCGGCGCCGCCGTCGGGAATGTCGTCGCGATCGACCGAAGTCACCACCACGTGGCGCAGTCCGAGCCGCGCCACCGCCTCGGCGACACGGCGCGGCTCGTCGGGGTCGAGCGGGCGGACCCGCCCGTGCGCCACCGCGCAGTAAGGGCAGTTGCGCGTGCACACGTCCCCCATCACCATCACCGTGGCCGTGCGATGCGAGAAGCATTCGCCGATATTCGGGCAGCACGCCTCCTGGCACACCGTGTGAAGCTTGAGCGAGGCGAGCAGCGCCTTGGTGTCGAAGTATTCCGGCGCGGAGGGCGCGCGGACCTTGATCCAGTCGGGATGTCTGCGCTCGGCCATCGCTAGCGCAAAACCTCCCGGGCGGCTTGCGCCCGCTCAACCGTCGCGAGGTCGCCCACGGCGGATGCATCTGCGACTTCGCAATAGCCGAAAACCTCTGCGAAGCTCGCCGCCATCGTATCGGCGAACCCGGTGAGCGACACTTTGGGATGGCCCTCGGCGGCGATCGACGTCATCATGCAGCCCTCGATTCCGCACGGCACGATCGCGTCGAAGAAGCTCAAATCCGGCGAGACATTGAGCGCAAAACCGTGCAGCGTCACCCATCGCCGGATCCCTACGCCGATCGAGCCGATCTTGCGCGGCCCGACCCATACGCCGGTGAATCGCTCGCGGCGTCCCGCGACGATCCCGTAGCGCGCCAGCGCCGCGATCATCGCGTCCTCGAGCGTCCTCAGGTAGCGATGGACGTCGCGCGCGGCGCCGGTCAGCTTGAGGATCGGATAACCGACCAACTGCCCGGGGCCGTGATAGGTCACTTGTCCGCCGCGCGCGACGCGCCGGATATCGACGCCGGCTGGCGGGTTGAGAATGAAACGCTCGTCGGCGCCGCGGCCGAGCGTGTAAACGTGCGGATGCTCCAGGAGCAATAGCGTGTCGCCGATCTGGTCGCGGGTGCGTGCGACCACGATCGCCTCCTGGAGCTCGAGCCCGACCTGGTAGTCCACGGTCCCCAGTTTTGCGACGTTCAGTATCTTGTTCGAAGATAAAGTCACGTCAGAAGTTAATTGCTTCGCCGTCGGCGGCGAGCGCGGCCTCCATGAGCGCTTCGGAGAGCGTCGGATGGGGATGGACGGTCTTGCCGAGGTCGGCGGTGGTCGCCTCCAGCGTCTTGCCCAGCACGACCTCGGAGATCAAGTCGGTTGCATGGTGGCCGATAATCTGGCATCCCAGCAGTTCGCCGTACTGCTTGCCCGCCACCAGCTTGACGAAGCCCTCGGCCTGGTTGAGCGCGACCGCCTTCCCGTTGGCCCGAAACGGCATCTTGCCGACCTTGACGTTGATACCGCGCGCGCGCGCCTGCGCCTCGGTCAGCCCCACGCTCGCGACCTCGGGCTCGCAGTAGACGCATCCGGCGATCGACAACAGGTCGAAGCCGGGTTGGCGCACCCCGGCCATGATCTCGACCGCGGCGATTCCCTCGGCGGAGGCCTTGTGGGCGAGCAGGGGAGGGCGGATTACGTCGCCGACCGCATAGATGGTCTCGCAGGTGGTGCGGAAGGAATCGTCAACCTTGATGAAGCCGCGGTCGACCTCGACGCCCACTTTCTCGAGCCCCATCCCGGGGCTCAGCGGCCGCCGTCCGACCGCGACCAGGACGACCTCGGCCTCGACGGTCTTTTCGGCGCCGCCCGCATCGAGCGTCACCGCCCAGCCACCGTCCTTGCGCGCGATCGACTTGTAGGCGTGACCAAGCATCACAGTGACGCGGCGCTTGACGAAGGTGCGGCGCAACTCTTCAGCGACTTCGGCGTCGAACCCGGGCAGCATCTGCTTTTCCATCTCGACGATCGTCACCTTGGAGCCGAAGGCCTGGTAGAAGTAGCCGAACTCGACTCCCACCGCGCCCGCACCGATCACGAGCACGCTCTTGGGCAGCGTGTCGTAGATCAGCGCCTCCTTGCTGGTGAGCAGTCCGTCGCCGGGCCGCATCCCCGGGAACAGGCGCTCTCCCGAGCCGCTCGCGACCAGGATGCGCTCGGCCTCGATCCCTTCGGCAGATGGGGCGGGCTTGCCCTCGGCGGGGCCGAGCGCGACCGTATGCGGCCCGCTGACGGTGGCATTGGCTTCGAACAGATCGACGTTGTTTTTCTTGAGCAGATAGCGAACGCCGCGCGAGAGCTTGTCGGCAGCCGCGCGCGAGCGCGCGATCACGCGCTTGAAATCGACCCGCACCTCGCCAACCTCGATGCCGTGCTCTTTGGCGGCGCCGCGAATCGTCTCCATCGTCTCGGCCGAATTGAGCAGCGCCTTGGACGGGATACATCCCCAGTTCAGGCACACGCCGCCCACCTGATCGCGCTCGATCACCGCGACCCTCATCCTGAGCTGGCTTGCGCGGATCGCCGCCACGTATCCGCCCGGTCCGGAACCGATCACTGCGAGGTCATACTTGTTGTTGGTAGTCACGATACGTTCACACCAGCAGGCTCGCGGGGTTTTCCAAAAAGCGCTTCAGCTCCTGGAGGAAGCGCCCGGCCTCCACGCCGTCGACGACCCGATGGTCGCACGACAGCGTGACCATCATCGTTCGCCCGATCGCGAGCGCGCCGTCGCGCACCACCGGGCGCTGCTTGATCGCGCTCACCGCCAGCACCGCTGCCTGCGGCGGATTGATCACCGCGGCGAAGTGCTCGATGCCGAGCATCCCCATGTTCGAGATCGTGAAGGTCGCGCCCGAAAGCTCGTCGCTGGTGAAGCCGCCGCGGGCGGCCTTGGCGACCAGGCGATGGGCGACCCGCGAGATCTCGGGCAGCAAGAGCCGCTCGCATTCCCTGATCACGGGCACGATCAGACCGTCCTCGACCGCCACCGCCATCCCGATGTTGATGTTCGGCCGGATGGTGATGCCGTCGTTCTCAAAGCTTGCGTTCATCCGCGGAAAACGCGCGAGGGCGAGCGCGGTCGCCTTGACGATGATGTCGTTGTAGGTGATGTCCTCCTCGAACAGTTCGGTCACTTCGAGCGACTTCTTGAGCTTGACCGCCTCCTCCATGTCAACTTCGACGGTGACGTAGAAGTGCGGAATCTCGCGCTTGGAGGCTGTCATCCGCTGCGCGATGGTCTTGCGCAACTTTGACAGTTCTTCGTGCGAACCCGGCGCGCCCTTGTCGAGCGAGACCAGCCGGCGCATCTGGAAGAGTTGTTGCTCGCGGATGAAGTTGTCAACGTCGCGCTTGGTGATGCGGCCCTCGGGGCCGGTGGCCCTCACGTGCGCGAGGTCGATTTCGGCCTCCTCGGCGGCGCGGCGGGCAAGCGGCGAGGCGCGCAGCTTGTGCGCTTCGCCTGGCTCGCCGGCGGCTGGCGTGGCCGGCCCCGGGCCAGGCGCGCCGGCCGCCGGCGTGGGAGGTGGCGGCTTGGGGATGGCGGTCGCCCCGGCGGCGCGATAACCGCTCATCGCCGGATGGAACTCCGGCGATGCGGCCGGTAGCGTGGCGTCGGGTGGCGCCAGCACCGCTGCGCCGACGGCGTTGGCCGCCCGCTGCCGCGCAGCGCGGGGCGACGGCGCACGCTCCGGGCGCGGCGCCGCAGGCGCCGCGTCCGCAGCGCCGCCATCGCCGGTCTTCGGCTGGGCAGGCGCGGCCACAGGCCGCGCCTGCCCAGCCGAAGCCAACAGCGCGATCACCGCACCCACCGGCGCGCTTTCGCCTTCCTTGAGCCGGATCTCTTCCAGTACCCCGTCCTCAAACGCCTCCAGCACCATGTCGGCCTTGTCGGTTTCGACCTCGGCGATCGGCTCGCCGCGGCGGATCGGATCGCCCGGATGCTTCAGCCACCTCAGGATCTTGCCTTCCTCCATCGTGTCGGAGAGCTTGGGCATCGTGATTTGGTTGCTCATTAGGCGGGTCCTACCTATATCTTCACGTACAGTTCGCCGCGTAACAAGCAAATGCCCGGCAGTCGCGCACGCGGGAGCGGGGGTCTGCCAACGGCGGCGCGGCGCGCTCTGGTCAGAGGGAGGTGGCCGGCATGGAGATTTCGGAACGCGACTGGCTTACGGTGGGCTTCTACTGGATGGCGGTTGGATTCCTGGCGACGATGCCCCCGATCAGCAGCTCGTGGATCGGGGTAGCGGCGCGCGGACTGTTCGATCTGACCATCGCGGTTCATATCGGCGAGGCGATCTACAGCACCACCCTTACGCGGCGCGCCGGACTCAACCGCAACCAGTGGGTGTGGCGCGCGCTGTTCCTGGGGTACTTTGCGATCCGCAGGCTCCAGCCGCTCAGCGAGGCCGGCGCGCCGCCCAAGACCTGATCGCAGCCTGCTAGACCAGCCGCTCGGCGGCCTTGACGATTGCGTCGGCGCTCGGCAGCGCCGCCTTCTCGAGCTTCGCATTGTATGGCATCGGCACGTCGAGCGTGGCGATCCGCTCGACCGGCGCGTCCAGATGATCGAAGGCGGTTTCGTAGATCTGGGCAGCGATTTCGGCCCCCGCGCCCCCGGTGCGCCATCCTTCATACACGACTATCGCCTTGGCGGTCTTTTTGATCGATTCGACCACGGTCTTGAGGTCGAGCGGGTTGAGGGTGCGCAGATCGATGACTTCGGGGTCGATTCCCTCATTTTCCAGCATCTCGGCTGCGGCGATGGCGTCGTAGACGCACTTGGAATAGGCGATGATGGTTACGTCCTTACCCTCGCGGATCACGTTGGCGACGCCGAACGGCACCAGGTGCTCGCCGTCGGGGACTTCGCCCTTCACGCCGTAGAGCGATTCGTGCTCGAGGAACACCACCGGGTCTTCCTGCCGGATCGCGGTTTTGAGCAGGCCCTTGGCGTCGGCGGGAGTTGCCGGGATCACGACCCTGAGTCCCGGGGCGTGGAGGAAATAGGCCTCCAAGCTTTGGCTGTGCTGGGCGCCCAACTGATGGCCTCCGCCCTGCGGCGCCCGCATCACCATCGGGACCTTCGCATTGCCGCCGAACATGTAGTGAATCTTGGCGGCGTTGTTGATGATCTGGTCCATCGCGAGCAACGCGAAATTGACCGTCATCAACTCGACGACCGGTCTGACCCGCCCATCGCGGCGCCGATTCCGGCGCCGACGATGGTCAGCTCCGAGATCGGCGTGTCGCGCACGCGCTTTTCGCCGTAAACCGCGAGCAGCCCTTCGGTGACCTTGAACGCGCCGCCGAAGTAGCCGACTTCCTCGCCCATGATGAAGACGCGGTCGTCGCGATCGAGTTCCTCGCGCAGTGCGTGGTTGAGAGCTTCGCGGTATTGGATCTGCGCCACCGATGTTTTTCAGATCTCCAGCATGCGCTCCGTTGTCGCGGTTCGCTGGCTTACATGAGACTTCAGTGGATCTCTCCGCCTCCTAGCTAGTCGTTGTAGACGTGCCTGGTGAGCTCATCGAGCGGCGGCTCGGGGCTCTCTTCCGCGAAGCGGACCGCGTCCTCGATAATTCCGTCCACTTCCTTGTCGATCGCGTCGAGCCGGGCCTAGCTCATCCGGCGCTCCTCGATCAGGTTGCGCCGAAAGCGCTTGATAGGGTCGCGCTCCTGCCAGATTCGCTCCTCGCGCCGCGAGCGGTATTCAGCCGGGTCGGACATCGAATGGCCGCGGAAGCGATAGGTCACCGCCTCGATCAGTGACGGCCCGTCGTCCTCGCGGGCGCGCGCCACCGCCTGCGTGGTTGCGGTATAGACCGCGAGCACGTCCATCCCGTCCACGCGCACGCCCGGCATCTTGTACGGCTCGGCGAAGCGGTAGAGCTCTTCCTGGCAGATAGCGTTCTGGACCAGCGTGCCCATTCCGTAGAAGTTGTTCTCGCAGATGAAGATCACCGGCAACTTCCACAGCGAGGCCATATTGAGGCTCTCATGGAAGGCGCCTTGCGGCAGCGCCCCGTCGCCGAAGAAGCAACACGCTACCTCGGGCTTTTCCTTGTAAGCGATCGAAAGTCCGAGTCCGACCGCCAGCGGCAATCCGGCGCCCACGATCGCGTAGCCGCCCATGAACCGCAGGTTGGCATCGAACAGATGCATCGAGCCGCCGCGCCCGCGCGAAACTCCCGTCACCTTGGCAAACAGCTCCGCCATCACCGCCCGCGCCGACGCGCCCTTGGCCAGGCAATGACCATGTTCGCGGTAGGTCGAGACCACGTAGTCCTTGTTGGTCAGGGCGGAGATGGCGCCGACCGCGACCGCCTCCTCGCCGGCGTAGAGATGGCAGAAGCCGGTGATCTTGCCGTTGCTGTACATTTCGGCAACTTTCTCTTCGAAGCGCCGGATCAGGACCATCCGATGGTAGAGCCCGAGGAGCTCGGTCTCGGTCAAGGTCAGAAGCGAGCGCTCCGCGGTATGTCTGTCGCGTTCGAGTGCCATTGCTCGGAGCGTGTTTCGATCATAGGCCAACCGATGAGGGGGGTAAATGAACGAAATCGCGGCATCGAAGCTCGGGCGTGAGTTCGATCCAGGAACTCGTCGCCCGCATGGCCAGCGCCCGCCACCGATGCATCAGCGAATCGCCCGCGTTGGGCGAAACACTGGTTGCGGCCTTACACCGCGAGCTTGAGCTGGCGGGCGGCCGCGACCGGCGCGAACGAGCGGCGATGAATCGGCGAAGGGCCCAGGCGCTCGAGCGCCGCCAGATGCTCCGCGGTGCAATAACCTTTGTGCGCGGCGAACCCGTAGTCGGGGAAGCGCGCGTCGTACTCGACCATCATCCGGTCACGCACGATTTTGGCGACGATCGACGCAGCTGCGATACAGAAACTCTTGCGATCGCCTCCCACGATCGCGGTGTACGGGAACTGCAGGCGCGGGTTGCCTCGTCCGTCGATGAGCACGTGCTGCGGCGCGAAACCCAGCGCCGCGACCGCGCGGGTACAGGCCAGCCCCGTCGCGTGGTAAACGTTCAACCGGTCGACCTCCTCGACCTCGGCCACGCCGACCCCGACCGTTTGCGCGCGTTCGTATATGAGCGGGTAGAGCTTCTCGCGCTGTCTGGGCGAAAGCTGCTTGGAGTCGCGAACCCCCTTGATGAAGATTTCCGGAGCGAAGATTACCGCGGCGGCCACCACCGGACCCGCCATCGGCCCGACGCCCACCTCGTCAAGTCCCGCCACTGCGGTCAGGCCGCTGTTCCAGAGCCTGCGTTCGTGACGCATGTCCGGAGGCCGAGACACCGCGCCTTCTTCGTCCTCTTATTCCCCGATAAGTTCCGGCCGAATTATGCGCGCCCGCGCCGCCCGCCGTCAAAGCGCGACACAGCGCTTTTCCTCATTGACATGGGGAAGCGAGACCGCAAAAGTGGGCTGGTCTCTCCCCAGCATGTCCAGCACGCAATTCAGCGCCGCCCTCAGTTCCGCGATTCTGCGGTTGCCGGTTTCGCGCAGCAGCGCAACCTGCCTGGGATCGATTTCGCGATCGTTGCGCCTGAGACGGTCGATGATCGCGCTCATCCGGTTGAGGACCACGGCCAGTTCCGAGAACGCCGGCAGGGCCTGCGTCCAGGCGCGTCGAAGTCCTTCGCGCAATTCGATGAACGCCTTGGCATTGCTGTTCCATTTCCCGAGTACCCACAGGCTCTGGCGCGGCGGTCCGATCCGCTTCTTCACCAGGAGGTGCAGCCCTTCGAGCCGATCCTCGAGGCCGGGATACCGGCGCGCGACCGGCTTCACTAACATCCCAAGCCGCGTTATGGACCAACAGACCCCTGCTGCGCCGAACAGCATGAGCGAGATTGGACCCAGCAGATCCACCCGCGCGGCGATTGCCGCCGGTAGCGAGCTTGCCATCCGATGCGAATCGGAAAGCAAGGTTTCCCGCCATGCGGGCGCAAGCGCCGCAACTGCATGCGGAACCGCTTTCATCAGGTCTTCGACGAACGCGAGCGCCACGGCCGATACCACCAGCCGCCGGACGGCAGCCCGGATCCCGTGCCTCTGCAAATCCATACGCGCACCTCTCCCGCAGGAGGGCTTACATCCTGCGCAATACAGCCTGCAAGTCCTCGGCAGGGCTTGCGCTAACAGGCGGAAGACGGGCAAAAGAGAAGATGGCGTGCGGCGTCACGTTGGCTTACTGCCGGTTGAGGCGATGCACCCCATTGAGGAAAGTGACCGGTCACCGTGAGGCGACCGGAGCAGCATGCATTCATTTTCAATTTCGGATTGCCGCCCACTCGGGCGTTGGTGGGCTCCCAGGGCGGTTTTTCGTGCAGCGGGTAGAGTTGTCTCGCCCGCGGGCTTGCCGGCACTCCTCGTTGCGCTTCTCGTCGCGGCGGTGGCAGTCCTCGATCCGGCGGTCACTGCGGCGCAGACCGCGGCAGGCTCCGTGACCAGCACGCAAGGAGATTGCAGGCTCAAGCGCGCGAGCGCGACGCTTCAGCCGGTGGCTGGGATGCCGGTCGAGTTCGGGGATCGCCTGGAGACCGGCGCAAACGGACGCGTGGTCGTCACCCTCGCCGACCAGAGCCGGCTCGAACTCGCCGAATCCAGTTCCATCACCGTCGATCAGCCCACACGGGTCAGCCTGTTTTCGGGCTTGGTTCATGCGGTCGTCAGGTTCGCGGCAACCGGAGGTGGACCGACCTTCCAAGTCTCGACGCCCAATGCAGTAGCGGCAGTGCGTGGCACCAAGTGGGACACTTCGTACCAGGAAGGCGTCGAACGTCCGCGGTTTGCCGGTTGCAAGCAGTTCACCGATGTGACGGTGGCCGAAGGCACCGTCGAGGTCAGCAATCCCACTGCGACCGGAGCGGCGCCGCTCGCAGTGACGCCCGGCCATCATGCGACTGTCCCCTGTGCCCTGGCTCCGTTGATGATCGGCAGCGGAATCCTGGGCGGAATCCTGGGTGGGACCGCGGCGGAGGCAGCCGCAGCGGCGGCGGCTGGGGCCGGGGGGGTCCTCGGCGGCTATGCTGGAACCGGCGGCTTTAGCGGCGGCGGGGGCGGTGGGGGAAGCATCGGCTTGCCGGCCTCCAGCCCCAGGAAGTGAGCGCCTTCACCCGTCAGGCCAGGCGCTTGAGTCGCGCCTGACGGAGCATCTCCGCGATGTCGTCCGGACGCGCCAGGTTTTCGAGCTTGATCAAGAAGTCGGTGCTGGCGGCGGAGGCGACCAGGATATTGCCGAGTCCGGTTAGCCGTTGCAGCAGGCGGCGGGTGACCTCGACCGAGCGGATATCGGCCAGTTCGATCTCGAGGCGGCGAGTGAGCAGCAGCCCGCGATACTCGATCAGCCGCTCCGAGGTGATGCTCCAGCTCGTGCTACGGCGCACCAGGATTGCGAGCAGGAAGACCACGACACTCGCGAGAAAGGCGATCACGGCGGGCTTTTGCTGTCCGCGGGCGGCCATCATGCCGCTTGCGCTCAGCAGCAGGATCGCAATCACCAAGGAGCCCGCGAACCGCCACCACGACGGATAAATCCGCACCAGCGCGTATTCGCGCCGGTTCTCGGGGCGCGCAGCGTGGAGCCGCGCACCGCATCGCGAGCAGAAGGTCGCTTGCGCCTCCGCATTGAAGCCGCATTGTGGGCATCTCATGGCCGCCCAAGATTATCGGTATTGACGCGGCCCATGGTCAAACCGTCGCCGGGGTTTTCCCGGCCGGCCTGCGGCGGTGATAAAAGGGTGGATGCTTTGGGATCTCGCGAGATCCGGGGGATTCGACGAGATCCGAACGGAAGGAGACGCACCACGTGGCGATGAAATTCGGACTGTTTGGAATTAACTTCGGACCTTGCACGGTGCCGCAAACCGCGGCCGCAGTCGCCAAGGCGGCGGAGGCCGCCGGCTTCGAGAGCCTGTGGACCGGAGAACACGTCGTGCTCCCCGACCCGCAGGTGCCGCCCTCGCCGGCGCCGCCGCTGACCCCGATGCTCGATCCCGCGGTTGCGCTCGGCTTCGTCGCGGCGCATACCAAATCGATCCGGCTCGGCACCGGCATCATCATCCTGCCGCAGCGCAATCCGATTGTGCTGGCCAAGCAACTGGTCTCGGCCGACGTACTCTCCGCAGGCCGTCTGATCTTCGGCATCGGCATCGGCTACCTCAAGCCCGAGTTCGAGGCGCTCGGCGTGCCCTTCGATCGCAAAGGGCCGCGCGCGGAGGAGTTCCTGGCGGCGATAATCGCGCTGTGGACGATGGACAAGCCGGAGTTCCGCGGCAAGTTTGTCTCCTTTGGCGGGATCAACGCGATGCCGCGTCCGGTGCAGAAGCCGCATCCCGAAATCGTCTTCGGCGGCCATACCAGCGAGGCCTTCAGTCGCGCGGCGCGGTTGGCAAAAGGATGGTACGGCTTTGCGCTCGACCTCGAGGGCGCGAAGAAGTGCGTCGAGGGCTTGCGCGCAGCCTGCAAGAACGCAGGCCGGCGCTTCGAGGAGCTTGAAGTCAGCATCACGCCGCGCGGCCCGATCGATCTCGCCGAAGCCGGGCGATTCGCCGAGCTCGGGGTGCATCGGCTGATTCTCTTCGAGCGTGCCGCCGACCAGGCCGGGCTGATGTCGTTTATCGCCAAGGCCGAGCGTGAGCTGATCGGCAAGCTCTGAGTCTGACCCTGCGCCGCTGACGCACGCATCGGCACTTTTGCCTATCGCGATTCGGTACATGTACTGATCTGCTTTGGCGGTTCAGGGCCGGCTATCTCAGGCGCGAGTCGTCGGCGACCGCCAATTTTCCGTCGTTATATGTCAAAACCTCATCGCTCGGCCCGCTTCTCTGGTCTTTTTCTCTTTCGATTCGGCGGGTTTGTCGGCGCGCGCCGGCGGCACAAAGGTTGCGTTCAAAGCCGAAGCATGCGCTTTGAGTCTCCACAAGAATAAAGGAAAGGGGATTAATATGATGAAGCCGGAAAGCAGCAGGGTAATGACGGTCAAAGAGCTGTCGGACTACCTGAAGGTGCATCCCTCAACGGTCTATCGTCAGCTCAAGCGCGGACGGTTGCCGGCGTTCAAGGTCGGCAGCGACTGGCGCTTCAATATCGAATCGATCGATCGCTGACGCTTGCAGCAGGACACCTTCAATCCCGTGGTATGACGCGCTCGTTCAGGTCGGTACGGGCTGCAAGGCGCCTGCGCGGCTGCGCTCCGGTCTGTGCGCAGTGAAATGCGAAATGCAGCCTGCTACGGGGGCGACGAGTTTGCGGCGTGTGCCGAGGTTACGAGGTACCTCAGGGTCAGCCAGCCGGCGTGGATGCGATTACTGGAGCCAAGGCCGGTCGGCGGAAGGTCGGGGCCGTGAAGCCAAAGTCCGCACGCCCTGCTCGCAAGGTCGCGAAGAAGAAGGCGCGGGGCAACCGCCCAGAGAACCCGATCACGCGAACCGAAATGTGGTGCCGACCGTATAACCGGATGCATCCACGATCCGAATTCGCGCCGTCCTTCATCAAACGCAAGGACTTCAGGTGCAAGGCCGCGTTCAAGGCCGCCTACGGCGACCGGGGCGCGAAGAAGTAAGCTGCGATGTCCCGCGTGCGAGGGCCGGGGGCCGAATGGTTCCCGGCCCCCGCCGTCTGGAATTGGGTCGACGCGAAGCAACGCGGCGCAGCGGACGGGGCTTGATACCTATTCTCGCGTGGGGAACCTTCGTATTCGCGCGCTGGCGATCTCGATAGTCCGCCGCGAATAGCGCGAGAGAAACGAGCGCCGTCGCCCCGCGTGCTCTACAGGCACAGAAAGTCGGGGAGCCTGAGAACAAGAGAAGCTTTCAAGTATGCAACCTACAAATATCAATCATCAGTGGGCCTGTCGATTATCCTGTCTAAACTGATTAGGGCGTTCCGGTATTGGTCTGCTCCCAACTGGAGCAGACAATCCCTTCTGTCGGTGTGGTGAGTGTGGAGAGAACCCCTACTTCGCCTTCTTCGGGCAGATCGGTGTAAGTCTTAGTGATGGCCTTCGGCGGGTTCGTGATTGGCTGCGATACGGAGAACAGGGATTTGATGGTGTGTTGATAGGTCAGCCAAGCGTTCCAAGTGGCGGCGGAGTAGATTGTGTTCCCAATCGTGAACTTCATGGTCAGGATTCTGGAGGTCGCGCCGTAGGTGACGGTGTCTTCCAGGGTACAGGAGGGGGGTGGCCCCGCGACGACGAGTTGATTGGGAGAAGACAGCCCCGTGATGAAGTTGGCGTCGATCAGTTGCCCCGTGGTGGCGTTGTATTCGCCAACCGTGCCGTTTCCAGCGATCGCCACCAAGAGGTGGTTGCCCGACAACGCGAGTCCCTCGGGATCGGACAACCCCGTGATGAAGTTGGCGTTAATCACACCTCCCGTGGTGGCGTTGTATTCGCCAACCAAGTCGTTTCCGTCGCTCGCCACGAAGAGGTAGTTGCCCGACAACGCGAGTCCCTCGGGATAGGATAGCCCCGTGATGAAGTTGGGCTGAATCGGGGCTCCGGTGGTGGCGTTGTATTCGCCAACCGTGCCGTTTTCCTTGGAGTTCGTCACGAAGAGGTGGTTGCCCGCGACGACGAGTACGTAGGGATAGGACAGCCCCGTGATAAAGTTGGCGTTAATCAGTTCTCCCGTGGTGGCGTTGTATTCGCCAACCGTGCCGTTTCCAGCGATCGCCACCAAGAGGTGGTTGCCCGACAACGCGAGTCCCTCGGGATCGGACAGCGCCCCGATGAAGTTGGCGTTAATCAGTTCTCCCGTGGTGGCGTTGTATTCGCCAACCGTGCCGTTTGCATAGCTCGCCACCAAGAGGTGGTTGCCCGACAACGCGAGTCCCTCGGGATCGGTCAACCCCGTGATGAAGTTGGCGTTAATCGGGACTCCCGTGGTGTCCGTATACTTGCCAACAGTGCCGTAGATATTGCTGACATCCTGGCCGACATAGAGCTGCGCGCGGGCGCTTTGGGCCATGCCCGCAAGCGCAGCGATGCACATGAGGAGTATGCAGACGGTGCGACGCAGCGGCCTCGAATTTGATGTGATTGTTTTCACGGGGTTCCTCTGGTTTTTCATTAGAAATCGACGGTCTGTTCAGCGCGGCGGCGCTCTCTTAGTCCGGAATTTCTATTCTGAATCCTGGTTCTGACTAAGACAGGCACGAGGCGGTTTGTCAAACGGAAAGTTCGAGGCGGGGTTTGAGTCCTGAGTCCGAAGGGGCTTTCCACCGCGCCGCGACGGGCCAGTTCGGCCTTGCGTTGACATAAGCCGGGATTTCCGTTTTACCCTCCGATTCCAACTCGGCGTATAGACCGAACGGCCTTCCTCTGCAAGGTTTTAGCCGGTTTTGGTCCACGGTGTTTTCAGTGGCGCCGCGAGGGGCGCGCCCACGTGGATTTGAGACGGCCCCCGGTCAACGGATCGGGGGCCACGCTCGTTTCCGGGGCTTGTGGATTCGGCGCGGGGTTGTTCGGGGATCGGCGTTGATTATAGGAAGGGGCTTAAACGTCTAATCGATCAGGTGGCGCGTCGTGTTTGCCCCCCTTTCATGGCGCGTCCCTTGGGGTCGGGGGTTGAAAGACCTTCGGCCCCATCTTTATTTGGGGCGCGGGAATGAGGCAGGATCGCCTTATGCTTCTACGCGACCGGCTCCGCCGATAAAGGGTGATTTAGATGACGATCTGCATTGTAGCTCGGTGCCTTCAAGATGACTGCTTTATTGCAGTAGGCGACCGGATGTTGTCGTCTGGATGGACGTCCGCCGACAGCATGTCGCTAAAGAGACTACAGGTTAGCAGACGCTGGCAGGCGATGTTTTCAGCGGGCGATATCGCGCCAATCATGCCACTGATCCGGCGAGTTCGGCGATACCTTGAGTACGGAAGCGAAGAAAACAAAGCCGAAACGCTGAACGCCATCTCAACGGCTTTCGTTCACGCCTATCAACAAGAGCGGGAGGCCATCATCAACAACACCATTCTTGGAAAGGTTAAACTCAATCTGGACACTTTCCTTCAGCAAGGGTACGCGATGCTTGGCCCTGAGATTCACGGTGCGACCTATCGCGAAATTGGATCGGTAAAAGTCGACGTTGAGTTCTTGGTCTACGGGTTTGACGAAAAGAACACGGCGCATCTGTTCATCGTTCGAGACCCCGGTGAAGTCCGATCTCTGGATATCGAAGGATTCGGCACCATCGGCTCCGGTTGGTTGCTGGCTTACGCCTCACTTCTTTCACGCCCGCTGCCTCTGCACAGAAAGGGCGAGATGATTTATCGGCTCTGCGAGGCAAAATTTCTTGCGGAAAAGGCGCAGGGTGTTGGTCGTGAAACCACGGTCAGCTGTGTGGACAACCCGAAGGCACCGGACGCGCCCGCAGTCGAAAGGTATCTGGACATCCTTACGATTGAGAGGGTGCGCGAAGAGTGGAACAAAGACCACGCTCGAACGCTTCCGCTCAACGCGCTCGTAGGTATCGAACAGGCGCTTATTGGCAGTGTCTCGATAGAGCAAATGATGGAGACCATGAACTGTATGAGGCTCGCGCGGCAGTAACTACCTAAAGGGTCGCCGGGCCGCGCGGAGAGACCGCCTCGTGACTACCTGCCAACGCTGCGGCTTTGAGCCGACGAGTGACGCGGCGCAGTTCTGTTCGCGCTGCGGAACAAGGATTGTCCGCGTAGGCCGGTTTCGACGGTTCCTGCGAGGCATCGGGGCGGCTCTGTCGGCGGTGCGTCCCTACGGCCCGCCCGTCTGGCGTGGGTACCGGACCGCAGGCGGTAGGCTCCGCGCGAGCAGAAGCTCCGGTGAAATCGGAACCTTTCATAAGGAACACGGCGGGCGACCGTCGCTCGACGGCTACGCCCTGTCCGACAGCTCCCGCAAGGTCTATTGGTATCTGTTCTTCATCGCTGATCGCGGCGGCTATTGCTGGCCCTTCTACAAAACGATCGCGCGACGCACTCATCTTTCGACTTCGACCGTTGGCAAGGCACTCAGGGAATTGGAAGGCGTGGGGTTAGTCTCACATCAGCAGCGGGCGAGCCGACGCGGATCAAGCTCAAACCTGTACCGTGTCAGGCCGCCGTAGCGCGTACGGAGTTTTGGCCGAGCCCGCCCCACTTGACGCAATCGCATTGACCGTGCGATTCTCCGCAGTCCTGTCAGCAAAGGAGGGGCTGACAAAGGGGTGGACATGACTCGCCGTGCTCAGCAAGATTCGCGGCCCGAACTCATGAGCGTCGATCAGGTAGCGGCCTATCTACAGTGCCATCCATCGACCATCCAGCGGCTCTTGAAGGCCCACAAGATACCTGGGGTCAAGGTGTTCAGGAACTGGCGCTTTCGGCGGGACGCGATCGACCAGTGGCTTCGGGACGCGGAAGTTAAGCCCCCTCGCCATTGAAATTCAGATACTCAAAATCCGCGCGGGGCTCGGGCATTGGCGACGCGCGTCCGGGCCGGGGTTCCGGTTCGAATCGATGCCCGCAGCCGAGCCTTGATCGGGGCACACGCGGGCTCCCTTGGGAGACGGCCCCTCCACGGGGTTCACGGAATACTCCAGACCGCTACGCCACTTGAATTCACCCCCTCAAAGTTGGGATCTCCTTTTTCATCTACCGCCAGACTGGCCATCGATTGCGCGCTGGAGCCTTTCAGAACGAGCGCTAGATATTCGTCGCCTAGCCCCAACATGACGCGAGTCGCGCCTTTTTCATCGCAAAAGTCCAAAGCCGAAGGGCCGTGGGCCGTCACGTAGAGTGCGGCGCGCTCTTTCCCCTCGCGATCGCGCAGACTCAGCGCTGCACTGTCCGTGTCGCTCAGCCCCAGTATCGCGCGGACTTTTCCCCCGGCATCGCGCAGCACAAACCGTTCGGCTTCGACTACTTTCGAGATGCCCGCAGCGGGAACCCGTTCCGGCGTCATCTCTCTGCCCCGATCTCCGAATTGGTCCGCCGTCACGCGGATGCCCTTCTTCCCTCCGAAGCTCACGCCGATCACGCGATCGATGAGCCTCCGCAAAGGCGCCCGAAAGCTGAATCCGAGGATTAAGACGACCCATTGCCAAGTGAGCAGGCCAAAGATCGACCGCGTAAGTTCCATCGTCCCCCTCCTTGTTGCCGTTCGGAATGGTAGCGCAATTGCGAGCACGGATCGCGGCATCGGCGCGCAAGCCCCCACGTGTGAAGCCGGCGCTCGCGGCTCGACGCAGGGGCAGGAATGGGGTTGATCGGGGAACCGTACCCACACACGAGATCGCCCGCCACGCAGGGGGGCGGCCCCCTCACGTGGTTTCGCGCCTACGTTTCGGGACCGCTTTCCCCGGCCACACGGCCCGTGTGTCGGGCCGAGCTTCCGGCTCGACGCAACAGGGCCGCAGCCGACCCCGAAGCGGGGCAGACGCGCGCCCGTACCCCGGCGTGCCGGTCGTTTCGCGGCCTGGGCTTCAGCTTCGGCGGCCCGACGATGCCCGGCAGCTGACCTCGGCCAAGCTGACCTCGGCCAAGCTGACACCGGCTTGCTTCCCGCCCGAAACGGGCGCTCGTCTCGGCGGCTTTCCGGGCGCTCGGCCACAAAACATGGGCGCGCTGCGGGCGCTAAAGAGCCTATGGACGGGGACTAGCCGCGAAATTTCAAAGGAAACGCGCCATTGTTTTCGGCGTTCAAGGTCGGCAGCGACTGGCGCTTCAATATCGAATCGATCGATCGCTGGCGCTTGCAGCAGGACACCTTCAATCCCGCGGTCTGACGCGCTCGTTCAGGTCGGTACGGGCTGCAAGGCGCCTGCGCGGCTGCGCTCCGGTTTGTGCGCAGTGAAATGCGAAATGCAGTCCGCTATGGGGGCGACGAGTTTACGGCGTGCGCCGAGGTTGCGAGGTGCCGCGGGGTCAGCCAGCCGGCGTGGATGCGATTGCTGGAGGCAAGTCCAGTCGGCGGAAGGTCACGAAGCCAAAATCCCCGCGCAAAGCCGCAGGCGCGCGCCCTGCGCGTAAGCCCGAGAAGAAAACGGCGCGCGGTAACCGCCCGGAGAATCCGATCACCCGAACCGAAATGTGGTGCAGGCCGCATAACCGGATGCATCCACGATCCGAATTCGCGCCGTCGTCCATCAAGCGCAAGGACTTCAGGTGCAAGGCCGCGTTCAAGGCCGCCTACGGCGCGGGCGCGAAGCCGAAGGGCGGGAAGAAGACCCGCGCGAAGAGGTAAGCTGCGACGTCCCTCCGCTCAGGGGCCGGGGCCGAAGGGTCTCCGGCCTTTCTTTATTTCGGGCGCGGAGAGGGGCAGGATCGGGGTGGAGAGATGCTCATGACGACTGCGGAAACGACGGACGACCGTAGAAGCGGCCTTCGTTACGTTGCGTTCTTCGATATCTTGGGGATGAGCGATCTGATTCTCCAAAATCACGAGAAAGCATGGGAGATATTAGGTCGGATTCGGCACGAGATGATCGCTGGCATGGAACAGCAACGATTCGAAGTATCATTAACCGGCGGCAGTCCCGTTAAGCGTTTCAAGAATGCGGATTATATAAAGTACTTTACGTTTTCCGACTCGATCCTCTTGTTCACGGACGGGGAGACTGTGCTCGATCTTCTTTCGATTGTGTCCTTTTGTACGGAGTTTTTTGCCAGCGCTTTCTATCGGTGTGTTCCGCTTCGAGGAAATATTGCCCATGGGGAGTTCTGGTTCAACTTGCAACATAACGTGTTTTCAGGCCCCGCCTTAGTCATGGCATACAGAGCGGCGGAAGACCCACAATGGATGGGCGTGACCGTTGATTCCGTGGTATCGGAGAGACTGAACCTGGGCTTGCCTCAAGCACCACATTTGTGTGAGTGGGACGTCCCGGTTAAATCTCAGTCGGAACCTAAACGCTTGAGCGTGGTCAATTGGCCAGCCCTGCACAGGAATGCTTTCAGCGTCCGCCCGCCGATCACCGCTGAGCATCTTTACGCTGCTGCCTTTGAGCGAGTATTTGGTCCTTTCCAAAGCCTTGAGCCCAGTGCGCAGGCGAAGTACGTGAACACCGCCTTGTTCATTAACGCGAAGCTCGCATAGTCGCGATGCCCCCGCGCGGCGCGCTTGACGGCGGTTCCCGATCCGGGGGCCGTCCTCTCTTTGACCGTTGAAATGGGATGGGGGGATCACGGAAATGGGTTTCAAAATAATTGCGTTTTGTTTGATCATCGTGCTGGGCGCGTGCGCGAAAATGTGGAAACGTTTCAGACCAATCTGTTATCTTTTGATCGGCATAGTTGTCATCTGCATCTACAACCCAACATCACTAACCAAGCTCATCGGGCAGGGCCTCCTCACCGCTAAAGATATCCAAACCTGCAAAGTGATGCACGATTTTTCCGTAGGGGTCGCCGAGGATCGAGACAAGGGGGTACCGGAGTCACAGGCAGTGGAAATGACCAGAAAATTACTCGCCCGGATGGAGTCCCGTTCCGCGATAACTGCCGCCCAAAAAGATCAGGTCAGGGCCGCCGTACTGGATTTGGTCGGGTCAATCTACCATGGCGATCAGTCTTCGCTGACCCCCAAACAGGTCGGTGATTCCATCAGCGATAATTGTGGTCGAATCAAGATAATGAACTTGATTCATGGAACCCCATTCGGAAACACCTTGCTGGGAGGAGACCCTTGATATGGCACGGGGGGTAGGTGACGTGTAGGCGACGGCCCCCGGTCCCCGGATCGGGGCCGCTCTTTCTTTCGGGCGCGGCGGGGGCAGGATCGGCGGAGAGGAGGGATGAAAACGTGAGGGACTACATCAAGGTGGATTTCAAGGCTGAAAAGGTTAAACCGCCGGAAAAAGCGAACGACGAATCGTAATGGGTCGACCCAAGATAAGAGTTATCGGAGAACTTCGCTCGTTCGAGGACGGCGGAATGCTGTTTTACATCTCGCTTGACGGATGGGACGATCCCCTTTCCGAATCTCTCAAGCGGTACTACAAGGGAACGGCTCCATATGTGGGAAGTGGTGGTTGGTTGGAGGCACTCCCGAGCGCATACAGCTGGGAGGCTTTCGGTAAATTTCCCTCAGAGCCAAAGTACCGCCCACCCGGTGGCCCCGGCAATGCGGCGCGAGAACGGTGGCTTGCTGAAAAATCAGCCAAAGAGGAGTGCGACCGCGCACGCACAGCGTATATCCAGCGTCTCCACGCAGACGAGAATTATCGAAAGGCAGCCACCGAGGTCCTGGAGAAGCAGCGCCGGGAACCCGGATGTTTCCTCGCCGCCCGAGGCCGCAAAAGCGAACTCATCACCTGCTGGCGGTACCGAGACAAGATTCTGCGCGTCGAAGCACCCGAAACCGAGGTACCATTCGAAAGTATTCCTCTCTTGCTCAAGCATCACGTGCTCCGAGGTGAGCGAAATTACGAAAAGATTCGACGGGAGGTGGAGGCGCTTGAGAACATGGAAAAGCTGGAGGGCGTCTCGCGGGAGCCGATCCCCGACAGCGTTAGGCTTTTCGTCTGGCAACGAGATAAGGGCCAATGCGTCAAGTGCGGCTCGCGCGAGCGCTTGGAGTTCGACCACATAATCCCCGTTGTCGCCGGAGGCAGCAATACAGAGCGTAACGTTCAACTCCTGTGCGAATCGTGCAATCGGTCCAAGGGGCCAACGGTGTGAGCCCTAAGCTACTGGCGCGGCGACGTTGGTCCCCGGTCCAGGGCCGCACAGTAGTTTCGATGACACTGTTAGGCCGAAGGGATTTAGAGGTAGTCCCGAATCACAGCCAGCTTGGCAAACCAGATTCGCATCTTTTGGACAAGATCGCTTTCCGCTCCTTGCTGCTCAATCTGCTTGATGATCGATTCAGCGCCTCTGGATAGTGGAGGAGTCTTTTGCGGAGTTGCTTCGATTAGAAGCAAACGGCCAATTGCCAGGCTAACATCTCCACGGCGCAGACCGATATTTTGAAACAGATCGTCGGTGAGTTCGAGCGGCTGAGGCGGTTGCATCCGTCCGCCGACAATCGCCCCTGCGGGCGGAACTCGGCAGGGTTCGAGGGCAGCGACCACGCGCTCTAACGAGTCGTACTCTCTCTCCGCGTCTGCTCCTTGGATTTGGAAACGAGAAGTGAGGTTTATCGCGGCATTAAGAAGCTCTTCCGCAGCATTGCGAAGGCATTGCGCAATTTGATCATCGGTAAGAGCGTTTGTCATTTTGCCCGCCTCTCAAGCGGTAGAGGACGCGCCTTTGTTTATCACGCGTTGCTTCCCCGCGCGCCGAGCCCGCCCCCGAGCGCATCCTAAACTCAAGGACAGGATGCTTGCAAAGGGCGGCGTCCTGACGGCGCATCGCGGGGGCCAACCCCGGCTGCCGGTTTCAGTTGGAGTTGAGGATGGGGTTGATCGGCGAACCGTACCCACACACGAGGAGGCCCGCCCGCCTGACCCCCCGCCCCCTCTCGTGGTTTCGCGCCTACGTTTCGGGACCGCTTTCCCCGGCCACACGGCCCCGGCCACGGGCCAAGCTTCCGGCTCGACGCAGGGGGGGGCCGCAGCCGACCCCGAAGCGTCACAGACGCGGCGCGTGTGCCAAGGGACGGCGGCAAAATTGCCGCCCCGGACCCCGGCGATCCCCGGCTGCCCGGCCTGTTTCCCCTCCCAAGCAGATGCCGACCTTCTCCTCGCCCGATTCGGGCGCTCATTTCGGCAGCTTTCTGGGCGCGCGGCACAAAATTCCGGGCGCGCTGTGGGCGCTAAGGCGCTCAAGGAAAAGGACTGACTGAGAAATCACAAAGGAATCTCGACCGTTAAACCGGCGTTCAAGGTCGGCAGCGACTGGCGCTTCAATATCGAATCGATCGATCGCTGGCGCTTGCAGCAGGACGCCTTCAACCCCGCGGTCTGACGCGCTCGTTCGGGTCGGGGCGACCGCCCGCCACTTCAAGCACGTCGGGGCGGCTGCAAGGTGCCTGCGCGGCTGCGCTGCGGTTTGTGCGCGGCGAAATGCAGCCTGCTACGGGGGCGACGAGTTTGCGGCGTGGGGCGAGGCTCCGAGGTACCTCAGGGTCAGCCAGCCGGCGTGGATGCGATTGCTGGAGGCAAGTCCGGTCGGCGGAAGGTCACGAAGCCGAAATCCCCGCGCAAAGCCGCTGGCTCACGCGCTGCGCGCAAGGTCGCGAAGAAGACGGCGCGGGGCAGGCGCCCGGAGAATCCGATCACCAAGACCGAGATGTGGTGCCGACCGCATAACCGGATGCATCCGCGATCCGAATTCGCGCCGTCGTTCATCAAGCGCAAGGACTTCAGGTGCAAGGCCGCGTTCAAGGCGGCCTACGGCGCGGGCGCGAAGCCGAAGGGCGGGAAGAAGGCCCGCGCGAAGAGGTAAGCCGCGACGTCCCTCCGCTCAGGGGCCGGGGCCGAAGGGTTCCCGGCCCTTGGCGAGTTATGAGCGGTTGGTCTTCTCTGTGCGCCTTGGTGGAGGTGGGCTGGTTGGGACGGGTATTTTGAACCGCCTAAACGTTTCTACGACAAGGCCTTGGAAAAACCTGACGAACTCATGCCTCTTGTCGAGTAAAACGTGATCGAGTTTCAGACGGTCCGGAAAGCGGTCGAAGAACACCTTTTCCATTGACCAGGCGGCTTCGAGCAGGCCAATGAGGCGCACCGCAAGGACGCGCGGGTCGTTCTCGAAGTACAGCACACCGACTCTCCGGGTAAGCAACGAGGTTCCCGGAACAGCCGATGCCGGTTCGTAAGTTAATTTGCCCACTAGCGCTTCAAGGTTCGTGTGACTCCATTCGGAGTAGTCCTCCCAGTGCTTCAACAAATCGTCAAGACCGAGAGTCTCAAAGTTCTTGGTCCTGTTCTTTTCGAATGCTTTCTCAAACTCTCTAATTGCCTCCTCAGTATGGCGGCCTTTCTGCATCCATGCCTTTTGCAAAGCCGGGTCGGCGAGCATCCGGCAAGCATGGTAGATTGCCTCCATGCCCATCCGCATGGTGTTGCAGGCTTCTTTGATCAGCCCCGAAAATCCGATTTCGATCGACGCGAGGAAGTGAGAGTGCGCGATCATGAAAAGCTGGACGGGAAGGGCGCGATTGGGCTCGCGTTGGTGCGAGAGAGCGTTAAATTCTCTCATCCAGATTTCGTTCAGTAGCATTAGGCCTTTCCAAATTCCTGGGTACGCGCTAAGGGAATTTCGGAAGTTCCCACGTTTGCTCTCGTAGTACCTCAGGTAGTCCCCGGAGAGAGTCTCTTTCTCGAAATTGAGCAACAGGTCGGCGCCGTCACCACTCATGGGTTCTTTTCGGGGCTGGGCATGTAATGTTTGCCCTCAAGGGAAACTAGCAGGTTGCGGAAAAACTCCGGAAACACTTGACTAGTCAGTAACGTTGGCATGAATCAGCTCATCAAAGCGTGTGATTGCTTAGGCCGAAAAGGGCCCAAAAAGGCTTTTTCCGCAACCTGCTAGGACAACCGCCATAAAGTTCCATCACCGCGAAGGCGATTTGCTGCCATTCCTCGTCCGCAATAAATCCGACGGCCTCGGAAGACGTTATGTGATGACCGTAGTCTGCCACGGAGACCTTTCCGTGGTCGGGACATGTTGCGCGGAAGATGCGCCGCACTGCCTTTGGCTTTCGCACGAGACCCTTGGCCGATGAAACGAGGGCCTCTTCGCTTGTGAACTCTTGAACGGCTACCTCACGATCACAGCCGGGGATTGGGCATTTCAAAGTCCGCCCTCGAACGTCGCCGGTTGCTCCGCACATTTCCTCTACCTCCAATCTCGATCCTTACAACCTGCGCGGCGCGCGGCAAGGCGGCCCCCCGGTCGACGGATCGGAGGCCGCGCTCATTTGATTCTCCAGTACCAAGTTGCTACCGCCCGCCGTTTATTGGAAAAAGGTCGCGCCGAAGGACAGAGCGAAGCCTAAGGTCAGCAGGGTAATACCCCAGCGGAGAAGCGCTGGATGCCGCACCGCAGCAATCTGGACCTTGCGCCCCTTCACCTCCTGATACGCTTCGTAAGGCAACTTGTTGATCGCGAAGGCGATTAAAGCCAAAAAAGCCGCAGCCGTCCGATTCAGCGTCTCTGGGTGGCGGCTGTCACCGCCTGAGAGTGCGCCAGAAGTGTTATTCGACCTCGGTTTCATGCCGGAGCCTGTGCTGCGAAAGCGCGTGACGGCGTCACGACGCAAGTCTTTGGAGCGTGGCGTTCTTAGCCGAGGTTGGCTTCGGCTCAGCCGCGAGATGGCGCGCCAGGCGCTTGCCGAGGCCGATGATGGTCAGCACCGGCGGCAAGCCCCACGCTTGCGGGATCACCGAGCAGTCGCAGACGTACAGATTGCGGTACTCCGTCTCCAGATTGGCGTCGACCAACTGGCCGATCTTCACGGTGCCGCCCGGGTGCGATGCGAGGTACCAGGTCTTGTAGATGTCCGTGGCGCCTGCCTCGCGGAGGATCCGTTTGGCGTTCTCGTAGCCATGCAGCAGCTTGGCGCGGTCCGCGGTGCTGAGCTTCTTGCGCACCCCGCCGCGCTCAGTAAGCCGGCCGCCGAGCTCGTCCTTCACCTTCACCATGATCCGGGCGGTGCTGCGGAAGGCGAACAGCTTAGTGAGGCGGAGTACCTCGGCAGTGAAAATGAAGTGTTCCGATGGCGGGATCGCCATGTCGGTCATGAGGTAGCCTTCATCCTTCATGTGCACCCCGGCTGACATCGGGATCTCGTTGTGCCGCGACGACACGTCCTTCATCGTGCCGCAGACCGTGATCAGCGGATCGAAGAAGAAGTCATAGCCGGCCGCGTGGATGCCGCTGTGGCGGAGGATGAGCGGTGAGCCGATGCCGCCGGCGGCCACGACGACGACAGGGGCGGAGGCGGTACGTCGCTCGCCCTTCACCAGGTACTCCACGCCGGTGGCGGTGCCGTTCTCGATGAGCACGCGGGTGACTTTGGCGTTATTTACCAACGTCGCCCCGAGTGCCAGTGCCTCCTCGACGTACATCCGGGCGCTCCACTTGACGCCGGTCGGGTCGCCGTAATGCCCGAACGCGTACTCCGGCTTCCAGCGTTCCTGGTACATGAACTTGTCGAGCTTCTGCCAGTTGAACCCCAGGCGTTGCGCGCTCTCCATGAGGCGGGTGGCCATCGGGGTCATCATCTCGTCCTTGAGGGGGCCTACGGGAAGCTCTGCCCGCGCCTCCTGCACCGCGTCCGTGAGGTCCACGCCGTACGCGGCGAGCATTTCGAAAGGCACCGGGAAGCAGGTGGCGTAGAAGAAGACCGAACTCCCCCCGGTGGTGATCCCACGCACGACGCCGACGAAGCCGTTGGTCAGCAGCAGGCTCTTGCCGGGCAGCATCAGCTCCCGCAGCCCCTGGGAGAAGCTTCCACGTATCGGTCTCCTCGCCCCCAACTCCAGCATGAGCACCTTGCGGCCAAGGCGCGTCAGCTCTCTGGCCACCGTCGCTCCCCCTGGGCCCGTTCCGACCACGATCGCATCCCAATTGCCGTTCGCTCCGGTCGCAGGATCCATAAGTGTCCCTCTCCTCGAAACGTCTTATAGTGCCTTATATCGTACGCGTGTTCCCGAGGCCATCTGGAGCTCTATTGCCCACACAACGATTCGCCGTAGGGGAAGATCCCAGGGTAACCGCCGGTGTGCACGAACAAGAGGGTTTCATCCCTGCTGAAGTTGCCTCTTCTGATGAGATCGATCATTCCGGCCATTGCTTTGCCTGTGTACACCGGGTCGAGGAAAATCCCTTCCAGTCTGGCCACCAGCTTAATAGCCTCGACGCATTCCGGCGTCACTTTCCCGTAACCCTCACCGTAGTAGTCGTAGTGCACGATCAGGTCCTGCGGTTGCACATCCAGCTCCTGTCCGATGAGTTTGCCGACCTGGTTTGCCATTACATCGATCGGAGGCGATCCGAGATGCGAGCCCCTCCTTGTTGACTGAGATTCCGATTACCTGCATCGCCTTCCGGAGGGACTTGACCCCCGCGAGAAGGCCCGCTTGCGTACCGCCCGTGCCCATGGCGACACACATGTGGTCGATCTCGATCCCTATCTGTCGCGCCTGTTCACACGTTTCAATTGCGGCGAGGTAATACCCTACGTCTCCAAGCGGCGTGCTGCCGCCCGCTGGAATCATATAGAGCGCGCGCCCACCGTCCGTCAGCTCCTGCACCCTGTCACGTACAGCGAGCCCCATCTCGTCCAACTTCGATATGTCATTGAAATCAGGGACAAACAGGTATTCACATCCCATGACTCGGTCCAGCAGGAAGTTGCCGTTCGCGACGTCCGGTTTCTCTCCAGACAGCACGAGAAAGGACTTGAGACCCAGTTTGCACGCCGCCGCCGCCGTCATCCGGCAATGGTTCGACTGGACAGCGCCGAACGTGACTATCGTGTCAGCCTTCCTCTCAATCGCCTCGCCAAGGAGAAACTCGAGCTTGCGCGCCTTGTTCCCTCCCATCGCCAGACCCGTCATATCGTCGCGCTTGATCCATATCTGAGGGCCGCCCAGATGCCTGGTCAATGCGGAAAGAGGCTCGATCGGCGTGGGCAAAAATGCCAGACGCACCCGCGGAATACCGGATAGTGTCACTGCTCTCTCCTCACGTTTCCACTCTACCGAAGTGGACCGGCTTCGTCCCGAGCGCGCGGTTGGAAGACGGATAGTCGTTGACGCGATTTTCGCTCATCAGCCGATTTAATTAAAACACTTCCGACAAAGTTGAGAAGCAACCCCGCGCGGTCTAAGCCCATCTTTATTCCTCTTTCGACGAGGTTGTGGCCAACGGGAAACTGGAGCCGTCAGCCGTGAACCAGATTCCGCAGCGGTTGCAGCTTCCAAACTCCCACGACTTCCTGCGTAAAAGATAACTTAGCGTGTAGCCGTGGACTAAGACGGCAGGAGTCCCGTCCTTCGTCATGTCACTACGCCGACACTTCGGGCACGTGGGCTTCGGCGGGCGGGGCCACCACCACGGCCACCACGATTTGATCGATCTTCTGAGCCGATCGCTGAGCCAAAGACTGGCGAAAAACAACGGCACTGGCAGGAGATTCAGCAGCAGCCACCACCCCTTTAGAGGAGAGAAGAACCAATCGAGGAGCCAAGCACTGCCGAAAAACAGCAGAAGTACGCTGGCCACAAATAGCAGGTCCATCACTTGAAACGCTCGCACCCGCCCCGAGCGCATCCTAAACTCAAAGACAGGTTGCTTGCAAAAGGCGTTGTGACGGCCCCCGGCTCCGGGGACGTCAGGTTTTGGGAATGGGTTTGACCCCGGAACCGTACCCGCACGCGTAGACCCCCGCCGCGCGAGAGGGGGGCGCCTCTAGATAATCTGGCGCCTACGTTTCGGGACGGGCCGGTCCTCCGGCAGGACCGCTTTCCCCGGCCACACGGCCCGCGTGTCGGCCCGAGGCTGCGGCTCGATGTTTGGCCGCAGCCGACCCCGAAGCAGGGCAGACGCGGGCCACTTGCCCCGGCCTGCCAGTCGTTCAGCGGGCCAAGGCTTCAGCTTCCCCGGCCCGCGAGCCTCGGCAGCTTGTTAGCGACCAGCTTCTGCGCGCAAAACGGCGCTCATCAGGGCCGCTTTCCGGGCGCTCGGCACAAAATTCCGGGCGCGCCGTGGGCGCCAAGGCGCTCAAGGAAAGGGACTGACCGCGAAATTTGAAAGGAATCTCGACCGTTAAACCGGCGTTCAAGGTCGGCAGCGACTGGCGCTTCAATATCGAATCGATCGATCGCTGGCGCTTGCAGCAGGACACCTTCAATCCCACGGTCTGACGCCCTCGTTCAGGTCAGGGCGGCTGCAAGGCGCGGCTGCGCTCCGGTTTGTGCGCGGCGAAATGCGGCCTGCTACGGGGGCGACGAGTTTGCGGCGTGGGGCGCGGTTCCGAGGTACCTCAGGGTCAGCCAGCCGCGCAGCGGATCTGCCCTGCCGACTTCGACCAGGATCTTCGAGCCGGTAGCCAGGTTCGGCCCCCCGCGCAACGCGCCGCGCACCGCGTAGGTCAAAAGCTCCGCGCTCATCCCGTCTCGCGTGGCTGTCGCCTCCAGCGGCCGGCCCATCTCGTGCTCGCTGAGGTAGCGCAGGATCCAGTAGCGCTTGGCGCGGCGTTCCAGCTCCTTGCCGTCGGCCTCGGTGCTTTCCATGCTGGCGACCACCGTGAGCAGCTCGTCGGCGCGGTAGACCGGCGCGCCCGGGCTGCATAGCGCCGCGATTAGCTGGCGCTGCAGGACCAGGTCGGCATAGCGGCGCAGCGGCGAGCTGAGCTGGGCATAGTAGTCGAGCGCGACTCCGGCGTGATGCTCCGGGTAGAGCGAGAGTCGCGGCCGCTGGAAAGCGGGATCGCCGGTGGCGCCGGTCTGGACCCGGTAGATAAGCGGCACGCCGTTTTGGGCGGCGAAGTGTGCCGCGATGTAATTGCTCAGCATCATGAACTCGGCCACCAGTTGGCGACTCGGCGAGGAGTTGTCGATCGCCTTGATTCCGATCTCGCTGCCACGCACCTTGACCTTGGCCTCGTTGCGCGTGAACAGCGCGGCGCCCGCCATCCGCCTGCGTTCGCGCAGCTTGACCGCCATCTGATGGAGTTGGCGGAGCGTGGCCGCCGCCGGAGTGGAAGGCTCAGCGGCCGGATCCAGCATCCGGTCGGCGCCGTCGTAATCCAGCCGCGCCGCGATTCGTATCCGCGCCGGGTAGATCGAGCTCTGGGTAAGCTCGCCGTCCGCCGAGAGCGTCGCTTCGGTGGTGAGCGCCGGCCTTTCCTCGCCTGCAATCAGACTCGCGCGCCGGCACGAGACCTCCTCCGGCAGCATCAGGACAGTTACCTCGGGCAGGTAAACAGTCGCCGCGCGCGCGCCGGCCTCGACGTCCATCGCGCCGCCGCGTTTGACGAAGTCGGCAACCAGCGCGATATGAATTCGCACCCGCAGCCCGCCGTCCGGAAGCTCCTCGCAGCTCAGTGCGTCGTCCACCTCCGCCGTGTCCTCGTCGTCGATCGAGATCGCAAATCCGCTCTCCAGCGTTTGGCGGGGCGCCGGAAAAGCCTCGGCAGCTTCGCGGAGCGCCTCCTCGCTGAACCCGGTCTTGAGCCCGCCGATCGCCGCAAAGCGCGGCGTTGGCGGCGGGGCACCGAGCCGGTCGAGGATCTCGAAGGCGGTTTGAGCCGGATCGGCCTCGGGCACCGCCTGCGTCAGTATCGCGCTGAGTTCGTTGCTGCGCGTCGAGGGATTCTTGAGATAGCGCGTGAGCGCCTCGACGATCGGTGCCGACTCGGCCGCCTCCGGCCTGCCGCCGTCGGCGATCACCGTGCGGACCAGGTTCTGGATCCTGCGGTACTCCTCGCTGCGCATCCGCACCTTTTCGTTCTGGATCCGCAGGCGCTCGACCTGCTCGCGGGTGCGGGCGAGAAATTCCATGTGGCGACGGATGAAGTAGACCCGGTCGTTGAGCAGCGCCTCGAGCATCACCGAGCTCGCTACGCTGCTCCTGCGGCCGAAAAACAGCTCGGCCAGCTCGGCGGCGGTGAAGTTGCGGCCCTGCTCCTGGACCACCTCCCATAACAGGTTGAGATCGAGATCGGCGGCGAGCTGGGCGCGTTCCTCATTCAGCGCGGCTATCGCCTCGGCCAGGTTGTCCGCGCCGACCCTGCGCTCGGGATGGCGCACGAGGATCAGTTCGCGCGCGACCGCCTTCTCGCGTCCCGAACCGTCCTGTACGACTATCTTTTCGCCCTGCTCGCGCACCGCCAGCGCCGGCTTGAGCCGGCCTTCTTCCAGGTACTCGACCAGCCCACCGGGATATTTCGCTGCCGTGGCCATCGAAGACCCATTTTGACTAGGCCTTGCGGCAAAGACTATATGGAAGGACGAGCGATGGGGGAAAACAGTGGAGCAAGACGCGTCATGCTCGAAGTTCCCGAGCAGCCCTCCGAGCATCGCGGTGAAAGGGTGAAAGAATGAGGTGCTGGATGAACTTGCATCAAGGAAGAAATAGTTGGGTGGAGTTGGCGGTGGCGATCGCCGTGATCGCGTTCGTGGCAACCGGATGGGTCCGCGATGCGCGGGCCCAGGGCGGCAAAGGTTACGATACCGAGTTCGGGTTCACCTTCGCCCCGGTCAAGGCCAAGGGCCTCGTGGCCCCCGTCTACGTGCAGGAGCAGAGCGAGGGCAAAGTAGTCGTCTCCGACCTCGGCGCCGGACAGGTGTTCTCGGTAGGCGTCGAAGGCGGCGCGGCGAAGCCCTCGGGCAAGTTGAAGAAGGTGGCAGGAGTAGCGATCGGACCGGCGGGGTTTGGCTCGTATGCGGGGATCATTTTCGCCCTCGCACCCGAGGGCGGAGACGTGAAGGCGCCCTGCGCCGTCTATCGGTTCGACCAGTCGGGCGCAGCCGCGGTTTTCGCCAAACTGCCCGATGCCGGAAGCTTGGGAGGCGGCAAGGCTACCGACTGCCGCGACCTCGAGTTCGGCGCGGCGGGGAGCCCCTACGCGGGCAAGCTCTATGCGTTGACCAACGGCAACGCGGCGATCTATGAGATCGACGCAAGCGGCAAGGCGCGCGCCTTTGGCGTGTTCGACAAGCCGGTCGCCTTCGAGGTCAACAATCTCGGCTTCACCTCCCCGACCGACTCCAAGGCGCCCAACGCGATGCTGCTGTCGGCACGGCCCAGGATGGAGACTGCGGCCAAGGTCGGCCGGATCGCGATAGTCGGCCGCGACGGGAAGCTCGGCGGCGACCCCTACCTGGTCGGTTTCATACGCCCGACCGGCTTCGCCTTCGCGCCGTCAGGTTTCGCCTCCTACGGTCGCGTGCTGTTTATCGCCGATGCCGGCAGGTTGGCGTCGGAGAACGCCGGCGAGCACGACGGCCGCATTTATCGGGTGTTCAAGGGCGTGGCGCGCGAGTACGCGACCGGGATGGTTGACCCGAGCGCGCTCAAGTTCGTGGGCAACACGATGGTGATCTGCGATCCGGCTGCGCACGGCAAGCCCGGCTCGGGGGCGCTGCTGACGATCGCGCCGATGTACTGAGCACTTTCCGATCGCGGTGGCGGCGCCTGGCCAATAGCCTCGCCCAGGTTGGGCGAGGCGATTGCCGGCAGCATGGCGGACCGAATATCGCCGCACGCAATCCCGGCGTATAAGAGAAGCAATGGAATTCACCGCCGTTTTCCGCAAGGTACCCGAGGGTTACATCGCCTTTGTCGAGGAGTTGCCGGGCGCGAACACCCAGGCGGCGACTCTGGACGAAGCCCGGCGGAATCTCAAGGAGGCGGTTGCGCTGGTGCTCGAAGCCAACCGAACCCTGGCTGAGGAATCGCTCAAGGGCGAGAAGGTAATAAGAGAGCCTCTTCTGATTCAGGATCGATGAAGCGCCGCGAGCTGGTCCGCCATCTGGAGGTTCACGGTTGCGAGCTTCTGCGCGAGGGAGGAAATCACACGGTCTACGTGAATCGCGCCAAAGGCAAATCCTCCACCCTGCCCCGCCATCGCGAAATCAACGAATTTCTGGCGCGCAAGATTTGTCGTGATCTCGAAGTGCCCGAGCCATAGACCTCGGCGCGAACAGCACCGCAGCGCCTCGAAAGGGTTGTGCGCAGCAACCTCCACGGGCGCGAAGTGGCGCAGGTTACGGGTGGCGGCGCCTGGCCAATAGCCTCGCCCAGGTTGGGCGAGGCCGCCGATCGCTGCGAGCGGCGGGAGAGGGTCAGCAGCGTCGCTGCGCCAGCAGCGACATATGATTCCTACCCGGCCCTCGCTTCTATCAGCGCGGCGCGGATCACTTCCAGCACGCCGTCGAGATTGGACATCACTTCGTTGTTCCAGAATCGCAGCACGCGGTAGCCGTTGCTCTCGAGGATCAGGGTCCGTCGCCGGTCCCTCTGTGCCTGTTCATCGTGCTGGCCGCCGTCCACTTCGACAATCAGGAGCGCGCTGGGCGCGCAGAAGTCGGCGATGAACACCCCGACCGGAAATTGGCGGCGGAACTTGACGCCTTCAAGACTCTTGCGCCGCAGGTGCATCCAGAGCAGCGCTTCCGCTTCGGTCTGATCGCGCCGCAATTGGCGGGCGCGGTCGCGCGGCGTCAGCGGGCGGTCCATCGGTCGATAATTTTCACCGCCCGAGCGAAAATTGCAAAGACCTCCGCAATCTAATGTCGCCGCGTGCGCGGCGACGCTGAGGTCCTCTCCCGGCGGGCAAAAGATGCCCGCCGGCCTCTCCCAACCTGGGAGAGGCGATTGCCGGGTACGAACCGGCAGGATAGGTAACAGAATATACCGGCAGGATGGGTAACAGATTAAATGCTGCGGCAGGAGGTGGCGGGTATGCCGTGGCAGGAGGTCTGTACCATGGAGGCGCGGATGCGGTTGGTGGCTGCGGTGGTGGCCGAGGAAGACAGCATGGCGGCGCTGTGTGAGGAATACGGGGTGAGCCGCAAGACCGGTTACAAGTGGCTGGAGCGCTATCTGGCCGAGGGGGCGGGCGGCCTGGTGGGGTGCTCGCACGCGCCGCAGGTAGTGCCCTGGGCTATCACCAGGGCGCAGGCCGAGGCGATAGTTGGGCTGCGCCGCCAGCATCCGAGCTGGGGACCAAAGAAGCTGCGTGCCAAGCTGATGGCGCTGGCCGCGGAGCAGAGCTGGCCGGCGCTGAGCACCATCGGCGATTTGCTGCGCCGCGAGGGGCTGAGCCGGCGGCGCAAACGGCGTCGGCAGGCGACGCCCACCGGCAGTGGGTTGCGCCCTGCGGTGGGAGCCAATGACGTGTGGTGCATCGACTTCAAAGGCTGGTTCCGCACCGGCGACGGCGCGCGCTGTGATCCGCTGACCGCCACCGACGCCTTCAGCCGCTACCTGCTGTGTTGCAGCACCACGCCACCCGACCATGACGGCTGTCGAATCCAGTTCGAGCGGCTGTTCCGTGAGTACGGACTGCCGCAGGTAATCCGCTCCGACAACGGCGCGCCCTTCGCTTCGCTGGGGGCGGGCGGGCTGAGCCGGTTGTCGGTGTGGTGGGTCAAGCTCGGGATCACGCCGGAGCGGATCGCCCCGGGCAAGCCGCAGCAGAACGGGCGACATGAACGGATGCACAAGACCCTCAAGGCCGAGACTGCCAACCCGCCCGCGACCACCCTGGCGGCGCAGCAGCGCCGCTTCGACCGCTTCCGTGCCGAGTTCAACCACCAGCGCCCGCACGAGGCGCTGGGACAGACGGTCCCGGCAGCACATTACACGCCCTCGGCGCGGTGCTATCCGGCCCGGCTCGAAGATCCGGCTTATCCGGCCGAGTTCGAACTGCGCCGGGTACGAAGCAACGGTGAGCTCAAGTGGCAGGGCGAGATGGTCTTTATCGGCCAAGCACTGACCAGCGAAGTAGTTGGATTGTCTGAAACTCATGACGAGACGCAGAGGTGTACTTCGGACCGATACGCCTGGGCATAATCGACGGGGTTGCACTCAAGCTCAATCCCTCGCGCGGCGGGGACTCACGGCAGCGGCGAGGAGGGCAGCCCTCCTCGCGCTCCACCCCCTCCAAATGCGATAAAGTGTTACCCATCCTGCCGGTCTAAAGTGTTACCCATGTTGCCGGTTGCACACCGGCAGCACGGCCGGCCCTCAGTGCCAGGGCTCTTTGATCGTCTCGGTGTCTCCGGTCTCGCTGTTGACGAGCAGTAGCTCGATCTCTCTGTACGAGCCCTTCGGGAAAAAGACGTAACCGCTGCCGGTGAAGTCCCTGCGCACTTCGTCGCTCTGCGCGGATGCGCGGCTAACGAGGCTCGACCTCCTGGGTGTGACGTCGGGCTCCCCTGATCTTCGAAGAGGCGGCTCGGCAGCAAAGGCAGTCCGACGGCAACACGTCCCGCTTTAGGCTAGGGCTTGCACTTGCCGAATGCCCCGGCGTTGAAGATTCCCTTCACCTCGCTCGGGGCCAGAGCACGGTTAAAGATTTCCACCTCGTCTATGTCCCCGTTGAAGTAGGCCGCTCCGAAGTTTTGGTAGGTAGTAACGCCCACACGCAAGGGGCTGGAGTTGGCCAGAGACAGAACTTGGGTCGATGACACAACCGGTCCTAGCGGAGAACCGTTGTTATAAAATTGAACTTTCCTATTTCTCACTGTAACAGCAACGTGGTGCCAATTGCCGTCGGTCAAGGCAGGGGTCGGCACCGTTGAGAATACGCTGATGCCAGGGAGTGTTGGCGACACATTACCGGCGAGCTGCAGGCCGAGAACCTCGCCGCCGGTGGCCTTATATACGTAGAATTCGTATCCGGTAACGCCGTTACTCGACGCCGCGCGCTTGTCAACGATGGTCTGCACGCCTGATATCGCGGCAGGCTTGATCCACGCGTCGATCGAAAAATCGCCTGGGCAGGCGGACCAAAGACCGCTGGTGGGGCTGCCGGTGGGGCAGACGTTGGGGCCAATGTTTGTGATGATCGTCGAGGGGTACTCTACGTAGCTGGTGGAACCGTCGAAGTTGAGTGCGTTGCTGACCATTCCCTGCACCGAGGTGGTGGTTCCGAAAACGGTACCAGTGTTCCCCCCAGCGAGATCCGGGGTGGTGGTAATGGGGGGAGTGGCGCTAGTTGTTGTGATCTGGTCGAACGGGTACCAAGCCACCATAGTAGCGTTTGGCGGAGGGATACAGGAGCCGTTCGTGGTGCGGATGTTGATCTCGTCTACGTCATCGTCCTGGTTAGTTTGCCAGAATACGCCGGAGAACGTGCCAACTTGCGCGGTGGTCTCGTCTACATCGGGCGTCTTCATAAAGTAGGACTGGTTCGATGGGGGATTCACCCACAAGCGCATTCGGTCGTTAGTCCCGCCCCCGGCACCAAAATCGATTTGGGCCACCAGACACGCGGTCTTACCAGCCTTAATCAAATCGGCGGTTACGGCGTTGTAGTAGACGCCGGACGCGTTTTGGAGCGCCCAGTATGGTACAGCCGGTGATTCTGGCAGATCCCCGATAATGAATGTGCCGCCGCTTGAGTTCCCAAGTGCACCCTCTGTGACACCACCGTTGACATTGGACTTTATGAGGGCGCTCATCACCAGGGAACTCCCCGGCGTTCGCACAACGGGCGATGCCAACCCACGTGAAGCAGCCGAACCGGGCGTAGGCCCAAGCGCGTTCCCGGCCGGCGTCGGCACCCACCCTGGGCATGTGAGCCCTGGAGCCACAACCAGGGCGCTATTTGTGGTCCATGCACCGGCCCACCCGGTGCCGCCGTTCAAGGCCGGGGGGGGACTGCCTTTCTTGTATATGAACTGTTCCAAAGCCACTGGCGTCTGAGCCCTGGCGAGGTTCGCTACCATTAGCGGAGCCAGTGACGCAAAACATAGAACCAAAGCCCCTATAGCTGTCTTGACGTAACGTTTCATGGAAGCCCCTCCATCGGACAGTTTTTCGTCTTAACTAAACAGGCAAAGCAACGGGAAAACGATGGCAGTGACGCAGGAGCCGCCGGACCCATCCCCCCCGGACGGCGCGTGAAGAGACGCCAGCGCCAGCGGTTCCGGCTCTCGAACTCCACCATCGGGTGCCCTCCTGTGGGACGAACTATTAGCACACCTTGGACAATTGTCAAGTCGAATTAATAGTAGCGGACGGCGCGTTCTCAGACACCGCCTGAAGACAGCGCCCGTTCTCAACAGGGTCTCTTGGCAAACGGGTGGCTTACTCTCCTCTTTGCTGCAACATAGCGGGAGAGGAGAGACAGAAGGCAAGATGGGAGACGGAAAGAGCTCACACGGCGCTGCGCCCAGGATTCCAGACGCGGTCAGCGCCAGGGCTGTTTGATCGTCTCGGTGTCGCCGCTCTCGCCGTTGACGAGCAGAAGCTCGATCTCTTTGTAAGAGCCCTTGGGGAAGAAGACGTAGCCGCTGGCGGTGAAGTCCTTGCGTACGGGGCCGCCTTGGAGTGCGAGCGCGCCAATTTGCTGATTCGCCTGTGATCGCGCCTCGTTGGCGCCCGCCGGCGCGCCCTGCAGAATTCCTTCGCCGCCGCCGATCGCCGAGCCGAGTATCGCACCGGTGCCCGCTGCGCCGAATGCGGAGCCAGCCGCCGCTCCGATACCCGCTCCGACCGCGCCGAACCCGACGGCGCTCGCTGCCGAGCTGGTAAGCACAGCCTTGAGAACTCCGGCGCCGCCGGCCTCGCGCGCGGCCTCGCCAGGCGGCAGCGGCGCCACGCGCTCGCCGTTTTCGTTCAGTGCGAAAATCTGGCTCGGCACGATCTCGCGCGGCGTGTCGGTGCCGTTGGCGACCGAGACGAAAACCGGCACCACGTTGCCGCTCGGCTTGGCGGACTGGGAGGAGACGGCGATCTCGCCGGAACGCGGGGTTGCAACCACCTGCGGTGGATTGTTGATCGGCGCCGACGCGACGCCGCATCCGGCGGCGAGCGCCGCGAGCAGGATCGCCGCGAACGCGCGAGCGGCGGCCTTTGCGGTTCGATGAGCAGTCACCGGCGGTTCCATTCGGACACCTCGCGCCACCGCTATTATCCGGCGAATCGGGGCCGTCTGGCTACTGGACCAGCACGCCGATTCGATCGACGCCGCTGAGCGCCATCCAGATCCGCCCGTCCGGCGCAAGGTCCATGTTGCGCACCACCGCGCCTGGCGACAGGAGGGCGAGGCCGGAGAAGGTCTCGCTGGCCGGGTCGAATCGGATCATGGTTCCAGTCGCGACCTCCTCGTACCAGACGATTCCCTTCCTGTCGATCGCGATCCCGTAGGGCCTCGAGCCGGCGCCGCCCGGCGAGCGCCACTCCCGGATCGAACGGTCGCGGATATCGAGGCGCCCCAGTTGTCCGGCCGCGTACTCGGTGAAATAAAGCGCGCTGCCGGTAAACCACAACCGGCGCGGTGCGCTAGAGGCGGTGGGCGTCGCGAACTCCTGCATCCGATCGCTCGCCGGGTCGAAGCGTCCAATCTTGTTCGAGCCGAATTCGGTGAAGTACAGGGCGTGGTCGGGGCCGAGCTTGATTCCGTACGGCACTGCGTTGGGCGTCGGCACGCCGAAGGTCGCCACGCTACCCGCAGCCGGATCGAGCCGGCCGATCGCGTCGGCGCCCGGCGCGGTGAAGAACACGGCGCCGTCGGGCGTCAGGGCCAGCGTGTGTGGGCTGGTCGCTTCGCCGGTGGGGTACTCGTGGAAGGTCTCGCGCGCGGGATCGAATCGTCCGATCTTGTTCGCGCAAACCTCGGTGAAGACCACAATTCCGTCCGGTTGGACCACGATTCCGTGAGGACCGGCGTTCGCCGTCGGCACCTTGAACTCCGCGAAGCTCCCCGTCGAGGGGTCGAAGCGCCCGAGCTTGTCGGACGTCATTTCGGTGAAGTAGACGCGGCCCGAGCCGTCCGTCGCCGGGTCGTGCGGAAAGGCGCCCCGGGTGGGCACCTCGTACTCGACCACGGTCGGCGCCGCCGCAGCGAGCGCCCCTTCTATTTCTGGAGGGGCGGGCGTCTCCGCGCCGGTGGCGACCGCGCCGGTGGCGACTGCGCCGGTGGCGACCGCGCCGGTGGCGACTGCCCGCCCAGGGTGGACAAGGCAGGCTATCATGGCGGCTACAGCGCCGGCGGTCGCCGTATACCATGCCGCCTGATGGAGCTTGACACTCAAACCATTCAGATCCCCATCTTGACCTTCCCCCGCAAAAGATTGCGGGGGGAAGGGGAAATCAAGGAGATGAGGATCAGCAAAGTCCTCGCGAACGGGCGGATCAAGTGCGATATGTAAAGCCGGCGGTGGCGGACGGGAAGCCGATGCGAAACGACGAAGTCGCGCAAGTCTTTGACGAAGTCGCCGATATGCTCGAGGTCAGCGAGGAGGCCAACTTCTTTCGCGTTCGCGCCTATCGCAACGCCGCACGCGCTATCCGCGACTGCCCACGCCAGCTCGCGGAGCTCGATGCCAAGGCCTTGGGCGAGATTCCCGGAATCGGCGAAGACCTGGCCTCGAAAATCCAGACCCTGCTCAAGACCGGCAGCCTCCCGCTCCATCGCGAGCTGCAGGCAAAGGTATCGCCGGGACTGCTCGAGTTGTTGCGAATACCGGGGCTCGGCCCCAAGCGAGTGCGCCTGCTCGGGGAGCGACTCAAGATTCGCGACTCGGCGGACCTGAAACGCGCCGCCGAGGCGGGCGCGTTGCGGACGATTCGCGGCTTTGGAGAAAAGCTCGAGGAGAGGATTCTTCAGTCGCTGGCACGCTTCCAGGCCGAGGGAGTCAAGCGGCTTCAATACGCCGAAGCAGAGAAACTGGCGGATGAGATTCTTGCCCACCTGAAGAAGTCCCCGGCGGTCGAGTGCGTCGAGATCGCGGGCAGCTTCCGGCGCCGGCGCGAGACCGTCGGCGACCTCGACGTGCTGGCGGTTTCCGCAAAGCCCGAACGCGTGGTCGAGCGATTCGTCAAGTTCCCGCCAGTCCGTACCGTGCTCGGCGCCGGCCAGACCAAGGCCACCGTGGTGCTGAGCGGCGGATTACAGGTCGACCTCAGGATCGTGGCGCGCAAGAGCTACGGCGCAGCGCTGATCTATTTCACCGGCTCCAAGGCGCACGGCGTCCATATCCGGCGTATCGCGCAGGACCGCGGGCTGCTGCTCAACGAATATGGACTGATGCGCGGCAACAAGACGATCGCCGGCGCGACCGAGGAGGACGTCTACCGGGCATTGGGGCTCGACTGGATGCCGCCCGAGATGCGCGAGGATCGCGGCGAAGTCGAGGCCGCCGCCACGCATCAACTGCCCGCGCTGCTTGGGCTCAAGGACTTGCGTGGCGACCTGCACACCCATTCCACCTGGACCGACGGGCGCGCCTCGATCGAAGAGATGGCTAAAGCGGCGCGCGACGCCGGGCTCGAGTACTTTGCGATGACCGATCATTCCCGGAGGCTGGCGATGGCGCATGGGCTGGACCCAGCGCGGCTCGACGAACAGCGCCGCGAGATCGAGCGCGTCGCGGAGCGCATCAAGGGAATCACGATACTGCGCGGAATCGAAGTCGATATTCTCGAAGACGGCCGCCTCGACCTGCCCGATCAGACCCTGGCCCAGCTCGACTGGGTGGTCGCTTCGGTCCATTACAAGCTCGAGCAAAACGCCCGCGATATGACCCGCCGGCTGATCAAGGCGATTAGCAATCGCCACGTGGACGTGATCGGGCATCCGAGCGGGCGCCTGATCGGACGGCGCGAGCCGAGCAACTTCGACCTTGGAGAAGTGTTGCGCGCGGCACGCGCGGAGCGATGCGCGCTGGAGGTCAACTCACAGCCCGCTCGGCTCGACCTGATCGATACAGCCTGCAGGGCCGCCAAGGAGGCGGGAGTGAAGCTCGTCATCTCCAGCGATTCGCATCATCCGCGCGACTTTGCGCTGCTTAAGTTCGGGGTGAACCAAGCCCGGCGCGGCTGGATCGAGCCCGCCGAGGTGCTCAACACCCGTCCGCTCAAGAGCCTGCGCCAGCGCGACTAGTGCTTGCCCGCCATCCTGTCACGGTTTGGGCTTCCCATTTCGGTTCCGCCGCGCGGATCGGATGGTCCTTGGGATGCGCGGCGGTGGTGGCGCGATCCGACGGCGCGCGCGTAACATATTGGATCGATGCGCCGATCGCTTCTTTCACCGCAATGCTGGCTTCGCTCGATTCGGTTGGCAAGCTCCCAGCGACTCGAAGAAGTGGCGGCGGGCGTCTCGCCCGCCAGTGGCGGGACGGGCGGGACGCCCGTCCCCACCAGTGAGCGGGTCGGTGAAAAAACCGATCTTTCCCGGCTGATCGCCGCCGAATCCACCGCGCGACGCTTTGACGGTGGGGTCGCCGGCGGCATCGCCCTGCTCGTCATCCTGAGTCCGCTGGCGTTTGGCTCGGTGCATCCGTGGGCCTACTCTCTGATCGAGGCGACGGTCTTCGTCCTGGTCCTGCTCTGGATGTCGAAAGTCCTGCTGATTCCGCAACTGGGTGCTTCGGGGCCGCCCGCGCTCGCCGGAATTATCGCGCCGATCGGAGTCTTCCTCGCGGTCGTCGCTTTCGATCTCGTTCCGATACCGCCGGGGATGATTGGTTTGCTCTCACCGGCGACCTGGCGTGTTTATGCCGATGCGTTTCCGGGATGGCCGGCGCGCGCGGCGTCGCCGCTGGCGATGCCGCGATGGCTGCCGCTCTCGGTCTCGCCCGGGCTGACGCGGGCGGCGCTGCTGTTTTTCATCGCCTGCGCGGCGCTGTTCTTCCTGATCGTTCTCTACCCGCTCGGGACGCGGGGGAGCGTGCACTCCGAGCACCGCTTCTTTCGGATTATCCTGGGCGCGATACTTTGCAGCGGGCTGCTGATCGCGATGCTGGCAGTGGTCGAGCAGGCCACCTGGAACGGCAAGCTGCTTTGGTTTTTCGTTCCCTATGATTGGGGGCAGGCGCATCTGGAATTGGGCAGTCGGGCGCACGGTCCGTTCGTCGATCCCGACCATCTGGCCGGCTATCTCAACCTGATTCTGCCGCTGGCGATCGCGGGTGTTTTTCGCCCGACGCTGATTGCGCGGCGCGGTGCGGAATGGTTCCGCATCTTCTGCGCGCTGGTCGCGATCGTCGCCGGATTCGCGGTGGCGATGAGCCTGTCGCGGGCCGGATGGATCGCCGCCATCCTCGGGCTCGCGCTGCTGGTGTGGCTGTGTGGGTCGGCGCCCGGCCGCGAGGCGCGCGGGCTGTTTGCGCTACCGCGCCGCGTGCTGGTGGCGACTTTGCTCGCAGGCGCCGCCGCGCTGCTGATCGGTTCCTCGCTGATAGTCGGTGAAGCCGGACGCGCCAACCTGGCCGCGCGGGTCAATGAGACCGTCACCGAGGGCCAGAACCTGGGCTATCGTTTCGGAGTATGGAAAGGCGCCCTAAGGATGGTTCCCGATTTTGCGCCGTTCGGGGTCGGTCTCGGCTGCTTCCAGGACGTCTTCCCGCGCTATCAGGGTCCGACCTGGTCTCTCACAGCCTTTCGCGAGGCGCACAATGACTACCTCCAGCTCGCGGTCGAAACCGGGATAATCGGCACGGCCGCGATACTCTGGTTTCTGGCCGCGGTCGTGGTCCGAATCCGCCGTAGCCTAGCCGTGCTGGCCCCCGACGCCGTGCCGATCGCCGCCGCGGCCGTTGCGGCGGCTGGTCTTACCGCCTTCGAGGAGTTCTTTGATTTCGACCTTCAGATCCCGGCGATCGCGATCCTGATCACGATCCTGTTGGCGATTGCGCTGCGGATGGCCTTGGGCGCGACACCCCGGCCTACGCCGCTCGATTACCGCGCGTCGGGCCGCCTGCGCAGGCTGGCGCCGGCGATAGCGGCCGCCGCCGCGATCCTCGCGATTGTCGCGATCGCGCAGGGCAAGACTCCCTATCCGTACGACCTTGCGATGCCAACTACGCCCGACCAGGCGCGCGCGGTCTTGCTTGCCCATCCGGCGGCCTCGCCCGCGCACCTGCGGGTTATCGACGGCCTGGGCGAGCGGCTCTCGCCCGCCGAAAAAGTGGATCAGCTTCACGCTGCGGCCCTGCTCGACCCGACCAATCCCTACATCCGGGACCGCTACGCGCAGAGCCTGGTATGGGACCGGCAAGCGGGGCACGCGATGGCCGAGGTGACGCATTCGCTCTCCGCGTCCCCGGCGCTTGGCACGCATTTCTACCTCGAGCAGCGGCTCATCCCCCGGCTTAGCTCCACCGAGCGCCAGGCGGTTGAAGCCGGACTCAAGCTTGCGGTGGCGCGCGGCGTTGAGGGCGCGGCGACAGAACTGGGCGCATTTTACGGTGAACTTGAGCGATATTCGGACGAGGCCGCACTGCTCGATCGACAGGCCGTGGTAGAGCGCGACCCCGGATCCAGGATGACGCTGCTGCTGGGCGCCGGGGTTGCATATGCGCACGCCGGCGAGTTCGGACCGGCCGAGACTGCACTGCGCCGGGCTGCGGCGCTGTCGCCATCCGATCCGCGTCCCTACCAGTACTTGGCGGTCGAAGTGTACGCCCGCCGCAAGGACATGGGCGCCGCCGAGGCGGCGGTCAGGGACGGAATCGCCAACGGCGCCGACGCCTTCACGCTCTACCTTTCGCTGGCCGACGGCGCGCAGGCTGCCGGCGACGCTGAAGCCGCCGAATCCGCGATGCTCAAGGCGCTGACCATCCGCCCGCACGACTACGGCGCCGCCAGACGCATCGCGGACCTGTACGCCAGCGACAACCAGCTCGATCGTGCGATTCTGTGGCTGCGCAAGGCAACTACGATCCAGCCCGACTGGCCCGACGCCTACTATCATCTGGCTATAGCCGAGGAGGCCGCTTTCCAGTACTCGGATGCCGGGCGCGACTTCCGCCGGGCACTGGAGCTGGCTCCGGACAACCCCGAGATCATGTCGGGCTACCAGGCTTTCCGGAAAAAACTCGCCGCCTCCGAGGCCGCTGCCGCGCAGGAGCAGGGGAACTGATCCGGGCTTCTCGCCCCAGGCGTTTTCAGAAGACACAGGCTAAATAAAACCTGTGCCGGCCCAGGACTGGAACAGAAGGGCAGGGAACCGTAGAGCAGTCCGCGCTTAGGAGTGCGCTTTGAGGAACGCGCGCACGCGGCCGACCGCGTCGCCCACCACCTCCGGCGTTTTCCACTTGAGGGTCAGCTCGGCGTTGGGGGCAAGCGCGGCGATCTCGCGCGCGACCTCGGTCGGATGGTAGAGGTCGTCGCCTGCCAGCACCATCAGCGCCGTTTTGCACGACCGGACGAAGTCGCGCGTGACCGAGAACACGAAGTCGCCGCCGTACATGTTGGCGCGAAACGCAGCTAGCGCCTCCTCAGTGAGTCCCGGATGGCCTGTCTTGAGCGCGTTGGCCCATCCGTCGAACATTTCGATGAAGAGGCTGCGATTCGCGGGGCTCAGCCCGATCGGGTTCTGCAGCACCGCGGCGCTCACCCGCTCGGGCGCGGCCTTGATCAGTCCCAGGCAGTACGACGAGCCGATACATCCGCCCATCAGATGGCATCGCGCGATGCCGAGATGGTCGAGGAGGGCGAGATGGTCGGCGGCGTAGGTATGCCATCCGTCGGCGGCGCTGACCGGCCCGCGCGAGCGGCCCGCGTTGCGCTGGTCCATCGCGATCACGCGCAAGTCCGCGGCCAGCTCGCGGGTCGGGTCGAAGGGGCTGCGATGCCAGAACTCGATCGCCGAGCGCATCCCGCCCGGCGCAAACAGCAGGATCGGATATCCCACGCCGAACTCTTCGTAGTAAAGCGACACATCGCCGCGCTGAAAGACCGGCATTGATTTTTTCTCCTCGCAATCGGCGCCTGGCAGCACTATATCAAGGACACCGACCCGTTAACGCGCCGGCGATACCGGAAGGAAGGCGAGTGCGCCGGCGAAAGACACGGACAGCCGCGCAAAGCGAGCGGCGCCGTCTTGACTCAGGGGAAAAGGCCCGTCGGTCGCGGCGGTTTCTTCCGCGTCGCGGATGATTCTCCCGCGCTAGTCGCGGCTGTCAAGGGTGGCTCGCTTCCAGGCCCGCGAAGCCCTATTTTTGGGTCATTGCCGGGGTGGCGAAACGGCAGACGCAGAGGACTTAAAAGTCTCGTACGGTTACCGCCAAGCTGGCGTTACATCCCGCTGCCCTATGTGATAAATAGCTCCAAATAACCAGCCATGCGGGCGTGGCGGAACGGCAGACGCAACGGACTTAAGGAAACTTGAGTGCTCGCCTGGGAAACCGGCGATGCAGAACCGCCCAAATTCGGGGAAACCTGAAATGGCAATCCCGAGCCAAGCCTGGAAGGTTTGCTCCCTGTTATTGCCGCATCCAGCAGACCAACCGGGAAGGTGTAGAGACTAGACGGGCGGCACCTAAGCCCCGGATCGTCCGCGGGACGGTGAAGGGATAGTCCAGACCGCAAACCTGACGCGCGCTTCGCAACGCGGCGCCCGGGCGGCGAAAGCCGTAGACGGTATGAAAATCCGTTGAGCTTAACGGCTCGTGAGGGTTCGATTCCCTCCGCCCGCACCACTCTTTCTCCCGGTTTCTCGCGCCGGGAGACAGCGGGACACATGCTCCCGCCCCTGCGCCCAAGGATGGAACCATCCTTCGCCTCAGACTTGTCACCGGCGGGGCACCTGCCCGCCAAAGGTAGCTCCCAGCGCCTACGCCCTCCGCTACGGGCTCTTGCGGCCCTGCGGAGGGCGGGCCTGCGGCCGGCCAATAGCGCTCGCGCGTCATCCAAGCCAGCCGCCTATCGGCAAATCTACAGGCGACTGTCACCGTTCGCTCCCATATCAGAATGTAACCGTTCGGACACTTTACAAAGTGTCACCGTTCGGTTACTATGAACTCACCACAACCCCGGAGCCGCTCATGTTAGTTCGGACCCCATCGGACCTAGGCGCCATAATCCGCGAGCGCCGCCTGAACCTCGGCCTCGACCAGCTCTCTCTCGCCAAAAAGGCGGGTACCAGCCGAAAATGGCTCATCGAGGTTGAAAACGGAAAACCTCGCGCCGAGTTCGGGCTCATTTTACGGACCTTGAAGGCCCTCGGCATCGAGCTTGCCGCGAACCCCGTCCCGGTTGTTGCTCCTCGACGAACGTCCGCCAAGAGGACTGCCGGCGCGCAAATCGATATCGACTCCATTCTCGACTCCCTGAAGAGACGGAAATGACCGAGCAGCTCGTCGCACTCGCCAACGGTCAGGAGATGGGCTCCGTATTTCATCGAAATGCGCGCCTCTCGTTCATCTACAGCGAATCATGGAGACAAAACCGGAATTCCTATCCCCTCTCGCTATCCATGCCGCTGGCCTCGGCCGAGCACAGCCACGCCAGAGTTCACGCGTTCCTCTGGGGCCTGTTGCCCGATAACGACCGGGTTCTTGAAAATTGGGCGAGACGGTTTCAAGTCTCCGCTCGCAACGCATTTCGTCTGATTGCCAATGTCGGAGAAGATTGTGCAGGCGCCGTCCAGTTTGTCCGTCCCGACCGTCTCCAAGCCTTGCGCAAAGAACCGCGTGCGGCGGAAATAGCCTGGCTCACGGAAGAGGATATCGCCAAGCGGCTGACCGCATTGCGGGCCGACCATTCCGCGTGGCGTGCCGCGTCAGATACCGGCCAATTCAGCCTCGCCGGCGCACAACCAAAGACCGCGCTGATGCATCAGAACGGCAGATGGGGGATTCCCTCCGGCCGTACCCCCACCACGCATATTCTCAAACCCCCCACCGGCGAGTGGGACGGCCATGCCGAGAACGAACATTTCTGCCTCTTGCTGGCAAGGAAACTCGGCCTGCTCGTCCCAAATTCCAGCGTCAGACACTTCCGAGATGAAGTCGCGATTATCATCGAGCGATACGACCGCGTTCGACGCGAAGACAAATGGCTCCGCGTACACCAAGAAGATATGTGTCAGGCAAGCGGGACGCATCCCGCGCACAAATATGAAAATGAAGGCGGCCCCGGAATCCGCAAAATCGTCGAGCTGCTGAGACAATACTCGAGCAAGCCCGCCGAAGACGTCCAATCATTTCTCGACGCGACCGCCTTCAATTGGCTCATAGCGGGAACCGACGCTCACGCGAAGAACTACGCCTTTCTTCTTGGTGCGGAGGGCGCCGTGCGGCTGGCTCCGCTCTACGACCTGGCAAGCGTTCTGCCGTACCCCACCATCGATCAACAAAAGGCCAAACTTGCGATGAAGCTCGGCGGCGAATATAGGCTGCGGAATATCAGCCTGCGGAATTGGCAACGGCTCGCAGCCGATGTCCGAATACCGGAGGACTCCCTCATAGACCGCATCAGAACGCTGGCCGGCGAGATCCCGGACCACGCAGCGGACATTCAGAAGCAACTTACGGATGAGGGACTATCACACTCAACGATCACGACACTGGCTCGCAAGCTGCGCGCGAGAGCTAATTCTTGCCGAACCCTTCTCGACTAGGCATCTCCGCTCCCGCTCCTACGCCCTCGGCTATGGGCCCTCGGCGGCCCTGCGGGGCGCGGGGCCGCATCATGCGCACGATTTCTGCCACTCCGCCAAAATGTTGGCGCTCTCGTACTACTGAAGGCAGCGTAAAGCGCAATGGATCGCATTCCCTCTCATCGGCATGCCACTTGCTGGTGCGTATTGCTCATTCGGCAAAGGGAATGACTTTGACGCTCCAGCTTCAAAGCGTATTTCCTTCGGAACACATGTGCTGTTTCCGTCGCATCGGATTCTAGAACGTTCTGCACGCGCGCGACTGAGCGAGGGAGGCTTTTGGAGTGATGCGGGAAGTTATTGACCATTGCATAAATAATAGAAACTCAGGGTGAAAAAAGAGGCGGCAGGTCGGATTCCAGGACGAAGCTGCGCAGGAGCTGGGAGGAGCGCCGGGCCCGGCGGGCGAGTTGGCTGAGGTCGTCGAGCAACTGATCGATGCTGAGCGGACAGCCGTTAGCGAGTTGAGTCTTGAAGTGGTTCCAGACCTGCTCATCGGGGTTGAGCTCGGGCGCGTAGGCGGGAAAGCGCTCGACCATGAGGCGCGGATGGCGGGCCAGGACTTGGCTGACGGCGGGCCCGCGGTGAATTGGGCCGCCGTCCCACAGCAGCATGATGGGTCCGCGCAGTTGGCGCAGCAGCAGGCGCAAAAAGGCGGCGACCTCGAACTGGGTGAGATTGACGAAGTGGAAGTGGCAGTAAAGCCCGAGGCGATGGCGCACGGGACTCACGGTCACCGCGGAGATGGCCGAAATCTTATCGCGCGCGTAGCGGTGGACGAGCATCGGGGTCTGGCCGCACGGCGCCCAGGTGCGGCGCACGCTGGGAACCAAGAGGAAGCCGCTTTCGTCCAGGAACGCCAGATGCGCGCTCAGGCGCCGGGCTTTTTTTTAATCCCGACCCACCGGTAACGCTTCCAATGGGTGATGGCCGCCGCATTGCGCTCCAGCGCCCGCCGTTCAGGCTTCTGATAGCTCCAGCCCAGTTGCGCCAGGATGCGGCTCACCTGCGCCGGGTGATAGCCGACCCTGAACTCGCGCTCGATGAGCGCGGCGATCCGCCGCGTGGTCCAGAGATCGTTGGGGTAGCCGTAACCGCGGGCGCCCAGGGCCAGCAGCCTGGGCAGGCGCTGGCGTTGCCGGGGGGTCAGTCTGGGCGGCCGTCCCGGGGTCGGCCTGGCTTGAAGCCCCGCCTCTCCGCGCCGGCGCCAGGTCTCCCGCCACTGCCAGACCGCGCTCACCGCCGCGCCCACCATCCGTGCCGCCGTCGACAGCGAATGGCCGGCTTGCAACAGCCGCACCGCACGCCGCCGACGCCGCTCCAACTCCGCCGCACTTCCCACTGGCCTCATGAAGCCAGCGTAGCACAACTGAGTATTCCTTTCAATTATTTATGCAACGTTCAATAAGTGGTTGATTTCGGCACTGATGAAGATGCTGCGCTCGGGTGATCTCCGTCTCAGCAGTTTCATCACGCAAGGCCTATCGCTGAGTAATTGCCAAAGTGATAAATCGCAATCTCTTAATCACCGTGTTCGAAAGAGTATAGCTGCTCGATCCCCACTATTCCTGGGCCACGGGAAGCGGCCGTCATTCTGCACTTCACGGACGGCGCTGGCTGCCGACCTTAAAGCGGCTCGTCTGATTCCGCTGCTGATATTCTTTGCCGTGGCGATCTCTGCCTGCGGTTCGGGTAGTTCGGGCGGCGCCAGTGTAGGAACCACCCCGGCCGCGAAGCTAAAGCCGATCACGATTGACCCGGTCCTGCCATCCATAGCCAAGGGCACGAGCGTGCGGCTGACGGCCACTGGGAATTACTCGAATGGCACGACCAAAGATCTGAGCAATTCGGTGGTGTGGGCTTCCTCCGATGCCACCATAGCAAAAATAAGCACCGCCGGTGACAGTGAGGTAGTGGTAACCGGGATTGGCGTGGGCGGCGCAACGATCACGGCTGCTCTTGCCAGTGTCGAGGGAACGACCACAGTTACCGTGACCGCAGCAGTCTTGACCGCGATCACGATAACCCCGATCAATCCGTCGATTGCCAACGGTACCAGTGTCCAGTCGACTGCCACCGGCAATTTCTCCGACGGCACGACCGAGGACCTGACCAATTTGGCGAGTTGGACTTCCTCCGATGATACCGTCGCCGAAGCCGGCAACGCGGCCGACACCAAGGGTCTCGTCACCGGCCTGGCCGTGGGAACGGCGCTCATTACCGCGACTTTCAACGGCGTCCAAGGCGCGACGACGGCTACGGTGACTTCCGCAATCCTGGCCTCGATCACGATAGACCCGGCCGATCCGTCAATTGCCAACGGTACCAGTGTCCAGTTGACTGCCACCGGCAATTTCTCCGACGGCACGACCGAGGACCTGACCAATTTGGCGAGTTGGACCTCGTCCGACGGCACCGTTGCTGAGGTCAGCAACGCCGTTGGCAGCAAAGGTCTCGCCACCGGCCTGGCCGTGGGAACAGCATCAATTACCGCAACCTTCAACGGTGTCCAAGGCGCGACCACGGTTACGGTAACTTCGGCAATCCTAACCTCGATCACGGTAGACCCGGCCGATCCGTCGATTGCGGCGGGCACGGGCGTGCAGTTGACTGCCACCGGGAATTTCTCCGACGGCACCACCGAGAACCTCACCGAGTTCGCGAGCTGGACCTCATCCAACAACAGCATCGCGCAGGTTAGCAACGCGGATGGCTCCAAAGGTTTGGTGACCGGCATCACACCGGGAGCCGCACTTATCACGGCGACGCTCGACGGCGTCCAAGGATCCACGACGGTTACCGTGACCGCGGCGATTCTGTCCTCGATTACGGTTGAGCCGGCCGATCCATCGATCGCCAAGGGCACGGGCCTGCAGTTGACCGCCACCGGTAACTTCTCCGACGGCACGACCGAGGACCTCACGGCTCTCGTGAGCTGGACCTCGTCCAATGACGCCATCGCCCAAGTCGGCGATGCGCCTGGCTCAAAGGGCTTGGTCTCCGGGCTTGCCGTCGGGAGCGCAGCGATCACGGCTACTTTGGCCGGTGTTCAGGGATCGACGACAGCAACCATAACGCCTGCGGTGCTGACCTCGATCACGATAGACCCGGTCGATCCGTCGATTGCGAAGGGCACAAGTGTGCAGTTGACCGCCACCGGCAATTTCTCCGACGGCACGACCGAGGATCTCACTGCGCAGGTGAGTTGGACCTCCTCCGACAGCAACACTGCGCAGGTCAGCAACGCGGCCGACTCCAAGGGCCTGGTTACAGGACTCGCGACGGGAGTCGCGGTTATTACGGCCACGATCGATGGCGTCCAGGGATCGACCACGGTCACCGTGACCTCGGCGGTCCTGACCTCGATCACCATAACCCCGGTCAATCCAACCATCGCCGCAGGCACGAGTGTGCAGTTGACCGCCACCGGCAATTTCTCCGACGGCACGACCGAGGACATCACCGAACTTGCAAGCTGGACCTCCTCGAACACCCTTGTTGCACAAGTGAGCAACGAGCCCGGCTCCAAGGGTCTCGTCACCGGGCTCGCGGTTGGAGTCGCGGTTATAACTGTCACCTACGATGGCGTCCAAGGGTCTGCAAGTCCCTCGTTTACACCGTTGTGACGTGTCTGCTCGGTCCTCTGGGTCCGTGGTTTCAAGCCACACCTCTGCGTGCGAGCCGTTGACGGACTTATCCGCTTCCTGTTCTCAAGACGGTAAGCGGCGACTGGTCGCCTGTTCCGTGAAAGACTGACACAGACCCGGCCAGGTCGCACCGATGCGCCCGTTAACTGGCCAAATACGCCTTAAAGACGGACCAGATTGCCTTCAAAACTTACACATAAACTTGCACATTTTCACATGAGCGAAGAAATAAAACCAATAATTTCAGATAGTTAGAGCTAAACTTAAGGGACTTAAAATCCTCTGGGCCCAACGTCCCGTGCGGGTTCGACTCCCGCCCCCGGCATCAAGTAGATTGAGAGTTTGTAGGGCTTCACCGGGGCAAGTTGATTGTCGAGTCTGGCGGCTTGACAGCCACATTCGACAGCCACCGGAGCCGCGACGCCAGCCACGAACGGCCAGGAGCTTGGGGGCCGGCCCGCCAAGAAAAGAAGCAATGGCGATCAGCGTACGATGCCCAAAATGCCAGCGCCGAACCTTCCGCGTTGAGATGATCAGGAAGTCGATCGGGCGGGGCCTGTACCGCTTCCACGCCAGTTGCCCCAGCCTGCGGGGCGAGCGGCTGGTGTCACGCGGACCAAGGCGCTCGGCTCTCAGTACGATGGTGGCAGTGCGGCCATGCCGAAGAGCTGGTCGCAATGCGCCCGGAACTTCGCCGCGCCGCCTCGCGCCTGCGCCGGCTGGCTCGCGCCCGGGCCACGCGACCCTGCCTTTTCCTCGGCTTCCGTTTCGTGACGCGCCAGACCGGAGCGCCAGCGGGGACAGCCTGGTTTGCCGGCGCGACCCGTCACTTATGTTGACAGTACGCCAAGTGCCTAGCTAAGTTTCATGTGGCCGTCTCCGAAAAGGCTGTTGGAAAGCGAGTAGCGGTCTTCCTCCCGATGGAAGGGGCCGGACTGCCATCCGAGGCGAGAGCCGCCACGGGGCGCTCCTGTTGCCTGCGTGTTTGCGAAGCGATGGGACAGGCGCTCGTTGCGCCGGCCGCCGATGATGCCGCGATTGGTCGCGCCACCAGAAGGATTGAGGCTGCGAAGGCGGCCGCCTAGCTGATGAATCGAGCCGGTATTCAGAATCAACAGCGAACCAGAAGCCGCCCGCCGAACGGGCGCGTCGGCATGTGCCGGAATTTTCGACAGTTCTCAGGTGAACGAAAATGATGAGACGGTGCCGGATTAGGGCGTGGCTAGGTTCGGTTTTGGCATCGCTGCCCATGTGTGCGGTGCTTCTCTCTTACGGAAGTCCTGTCTACCCGCAGTCCTTCCAGACCACGGGTGCGCAAGGGTTGTCGCCTGACAAAATGGCGGAAGTGTGTACGCGAATTGCGGCTGAGCACCTCTCCGAGTCGAACCTCGAGCAGCTCGCCGCAGGCATGGGCCTTTCGGCCGAGCAGACCGCGAAGCTGAAAGAGTGCGTCAAGAGCGCCGAGAAAGAGGGTCCACTGGAGGCGAAGAAAGGGCGCGCCGAGCAAGCAACTGCGACGCCCACCCCCTCGCCTGGCGTCGCGCCTGAAGAGACTTCAGTAATCGAGTCGGAATTCCGCTCACTTGGGGACGCCAAGGCCCGGGTGCGCGTTCCCTCGCCGAAGGAGCTCAAGCAGTTCGGATATGCGCTTTTTTCCCAGCCGGTTTCCACCTTCGCCCCGGTGGACAACATCCCGGTTGATTCTAACTATGTGCTCGGGCCAGGCGACGAGCTGAACATCATGATGTGGGGCCGGGTGAGCAAGTCGGTCTCACTTACGGTTCAGCGTGACGGCTCGCTTCAGATACCGGACATCGGTCCCCTGCAGGTGGCAAGCTTGACCTTTGTGCAAGCCAAGAAACTGATCGAAACCAATATCGGACAGATAACCGGCGTCCAGGTAAGCGTGACAATGGGGCGTATCCGTTCGATTCAGATTTTCGTGATCGGCAAGGTGACCCAACCCGGGCTCTATACGGTAAGCGCTCTATCCCATGTTTCCAACGCACTGGTGGCCGCGGGCGGCATCAGTAAGATCGGCAGCTTGCGCAAGATCGAGCTGAGGCGCGGCGGGCGGACCATCAAGACTATCGACCTTTACGCGCTGTTGCTTCGTGGCGACACGTCGGCAGATCTGGAGCTGAAGCAGGGTGACGTAATTTTCGTTCCGGTGATCGGCCCGGTCATCGGCGTTGCGGGGGACGTCAAGGATCCTGCAATTTATGAACTCAAGGGCGACGAGAGCCTGACCAAGGTTCTGGCCACGGCCGGCGGAGTGGGCGCATTCGGCTACGGCCAGCGCTTGCAGGTCGAACGCATCGACAATCATCAACGCCGGATTGCTCTCGATGTTGCGCTTGCGGAGGTTGGGCAGGAGCACTTCGCAATTCGCGACGGAGACCTGATTGAGGTCTTCGAGGTTCTTCCCGAGCGTACCAACATCGTGACCGTGGGTGGCAACATCCATCGCCCCGGACCGTATGAGTGGCGCAGGGGAATGCGCGTTTCCGACCTCGTTCGTGAAGGCGAAGGCGTTGCCGATCGCACCTACTTCGCTTACGCCGTCATCGAACGAGTGGAAGGCCCTGACCAACGCGTCCACTTCGTCCCTGTGGACTTGGGCGCGGCCCTCAGTACCACGGTCTTGTCGTCCCAGGACGTGACGCTTCAGCCGCGCGACAAACTCACCATATTCAGCGAGTACGATCTTCAGGATCTTCCACAGGTGACGGTGGCGGGTGCTGTGCGCAAGCCTGGTGACTACGCGCTGCTGCGCGGGATGCGTGTGAGCGACCTGATCTATGAAGCCGGGGGGCTGAAGCGCGAGGCATATTTGGAAAGTGCCCAGCTCTCACGCTCCGAAGTAGTCAACGGCCAGAGAGCGAGGTTCCTTCGTCAGGACATTGATCTGCGTCAGGCGATGGCGGGTCAGACCGAGACCGATCCATTGCTTCAGCCGGACGACAAGCTCTTGGTAGAGCAAGCCTCGAACTGGCACGGTCCGTGGGCAGTGAGGCTGGAGGGCCAAGTGATGCGCCCCGGGCCGTACGCGATCGGCGAACACGACCGGCTCGCCTCGTTGCTCGAGCGAGCCGGCGGACTTCGCACTGACGCATACCTGCCGGCCGCCGTCTTAATCCGCCAGTCGGTCAAGGAAACGGAGCAAAAGAGGCTTGACCAAACTCGCGAGCAGCTCAAATCGGCTCTGATCCGCTTCACTCTGGTGAAGGCGCAGTCCGAGGACACCAGCGACGCCACCAAGGCCGCGAAAGCCGAAGAATTCGCGAAGGTCGAGCAATTGCTGGGCACCAGCGAAGGCCAGCAGGCGATTGGTCGGGTCGTGCTTCATCTCTCGACCATCGATGGCTTGATCAACTCGAACGACAATCTGGTGCTTGAGAACGACGACGAGGTCGTCGTTCCCAGGAGACCGGAGGCGATCGCGGTTCTCGGGCAGGTATATAATCCGAGCTCGATCGTGTATGAGCCCGGTAGAACGGTCGGCGATTATCTCCAGAGGGCCGGTGGTCCAACCGAGTACGCGGACACCGAGCATGTCATGGTAATCCGGGCGGGCGGCGATGTTCTAACCGATAAGGGAATGCGCGAGTCCGGCAGGAACGGGCTGTTTCCGTTGCTGCCGGCGATCTCGGGAGGGCTTATGGGGTCCGGCCTCGAGCGCGGCGACACCGTGTACGTGCCCGAGAAGCTCGTCTACGTTGACAAGCTGAAGATCGCCGATCAGGTTACTCAGATGATCGTCAACAGCGTCACGTCGCTGGCAGTGCTGGGAATCCTCGCGACCAATCTCTAAAGTGATGTCTCGCACCTGTTCGCGGCGGCGAACGCCGTCCAGGCTGCCGCGAGCGGCTCCGGCGCGGGCTCGACGAACTTGATCTGCTGGTGCTGATGCTCGACGGGTTGAAGGTCGAGCGGCAAACGAACGATGGTGGTAACGATGGTACCAAAGCCCCTAGCCCGAGCAACTTGTGGTACAGACCTCCGCATGACGCTCCGCCACGCTGCCGTGCTCGCGCTTGTGGGCTGGTCCCTGATGGTGCCGCCATTGATCGATTCCAGTGGAGTCGCAACTCAGGAGCCTCTGTCGAAATGGACAAGCCTCGAAACGTTCGATTCCGCTGAAGATTGCGATCGTGGGCGAATGGATGAAATGACGCGCCGCGAGCGCGTCGCTGATGAAGGGGAACAAGGGCAAAGCGATCGTGGGCGAATTGATGAAATGGCGCGCCGCGAGCGCGAGCGCGTCGCTGAAGAAGGGGAACAAGGGCAAAGCGATCGTGGGCGAATTGATGAAATGACGCGCCGCGAGCGCGAGCGCGTCGCTGAAGAAGGGGAACAAGGGCAAACCATAAGTCAGAGCCTGCTTGCGATCCAAAACGCTCAGTGCGTCGCGACCGACGATCCGCGCCTCAGGGGAAAATAAGACACCTGCGCTCTGAAGTCAGAAACTCAAGCCCGAAGCAGGCCGGTACACCCAAGTGTTTTATCTTGACAGGCAAAGATGAGGCATGTTACGCACGCGATGCGTCCGAGAGTAAGGACCGTTGCAGGGCTGGGCTCGGCGAAGCGGAGGGCTATTTTTACTTGTCCAAACGCATGCCGATTCGGCTGTCTGCCGGGCTGTCTTTTAGCAGCCGGGCGCCGCTTTGGAGTTGCCACAGAGTTTAGACGATTGCGCCCTCCGCAAATGGCGGTTAGGGTGATCGTGCGGCGCACGGCGTACTCGTCGTCTTGGCGCCCGAAGAGTTGCTGCCAAGGCCCTGTGCGGGTCGGCACCGCAACCAAGCGGTCGTCCGCGGCAGGTTCGCCTGTTGATCCGGCACGCGCGAGCTCCGTCAAACACGCCGTCAGCCACGCTCTGCGAGCGGGCGGCAAGAAGTGGCCGTCGAAGGCCGCGACGGACCGATACCCAAGCTGATGGAATCAAGTGAAGCAAAGGGGCGGATCCGACCCGGAGTTGTGGTCTATCCGGCCGCCGCTCGGGCGGAAGAGGAAGAAGAGAGCGATTTCGTAGAAGGACTGGGCCTGACCGGCAATATTCGGGCGCTGCGCGAAAACTGGCGGCTCATCACAGCGGCCGTCTTGATCGCGATGACCGCGACATGGTTCTTGACAGCCTTTGCCATGGTCAAATGGTACCGTGCGGAAGCGATCCTGCGTCCCGCCGAACAAGGCGGGGTACAGAGCCGCATGCTTGGCGCGCTAGGCGCTAGCATGGGTGCGGCGAACATTCTGCGCGGAGTTGAGGTTCAAGGTAGCGCTGATGCGTACGTTCCAATCCTGCAAAGTTACGCCTTTACACACGAGCTGGCGCAGCGGCATGGCCTGGCTCCGCCACTACTGGCGCGGTACAGGCCGTGGTTTTGGCATTTGTGGGGCGAGACGGAGGATCCGCAGTGGGTCGTTTACGAGATTATGCGCCGGCGGTTCGAGTGCGAATACTCGGTGAGGAGTGGCAATCTGACTCTTTATTATCGCGATCCCAACCGTCTGGAGGCGGAGCGGACGCTTGGGTTCTATATCGAGGACTTACGCGACCATGTGCGCGAGGAACAAATCCGCGACGCCAACAAGGCGGCCCAGTCGCTGCGCGATGAGATGAAGGCCAGCTCCGATGTCATGCTGGAAACCGATCTGGCCGAGCTGGCGGCCAGGCAGATCGAGCGCGCCAAGCTGGCCGAAACCGAGGCCAGCTACGCCTTCACGGTCCTGCAACCTCCGACTGCCCCCCGAGAAGCGTACCAGCCGATGGTGCTGTTCGATGGCGTGCTGGCCGGGCTGCTGGCGGCGGTGGTGGCGGCGGGGTGGGCGTTGATCCGGGCGCGCGGTCACTACCCGGGATTCGCGCAGCGGGGTGAACCTTCAGAGATGCAACCCGGCAAGCAATCGAAAGGAATCACTACGGCATGAAGGTGGTCATCCTGGCTGGAGGGCTCGGCACCCGGCTGCGCGAGGAGACGGAATATCGTCCCAAGCCGATGGTGCTTATCGGTGGGCGGCCGATTCTGTGGCACATCATGAAGATCTACGCCGGTTACGGCCACACCGACTTCGTGGTCTGTCTGGGCTACCGCGGCGACGTGATCCGCGACTACTTCCTGAACTACGAAATCCACAACTGTGATTTCACAGTCACGCTCGGATCCCGCGAGCTTGACATTCATAACGGCCATTCGGAGCACGGCTGGCGTCTGACTCTGGCCGAGACCGGCGAAAAGACCATGACCGGCGGCCGGATCAAGCGCGTGGCGAAATACCTCCGCCAAGGCACGTTCATGGCCTCCTACGGCGATGGCGTGGCCGACATTGCAATCGACCGCCTGCTGGAACTCCATCGCCGCCGCGGCAAACTTGCCACCCTGACCGCAGTGCGGCCGCTTTCGCGCTTCGGGGAACTCTCCATCGATGGCGAACGCGTCAGGGCCTTTCACGAAAAGCCGCAGATTACCGAGGGCTGGATCAATGGGGGCTATTTCGTCTTCGAGCCCGAGGCGCTGGACCTGATTGCGGGTGATGAGGAAGGCCTCGAAGCTGGGCTGCTCAGCCGGCTGGCGGTCGAAAACCAGCTTGCGGTATATCAGCACGATGGCTTCTGGCAGTGCATGGACACCTATCGCGAGCTGAAGCTGCTCGACGACCTGTGGAGCGCAAATCAGGCGCCCTGGAAGACGTGGCAGTGAGCTCAAGCCAAGACTATCGAAGAGGGAAAGGCTATGCGGGAGCAATGGATGCGGCAGGTGCTACTCACCGGTCACAGCGGCTACTTGGGTTCGGTCATGGTGACGGCGCTTCAGGCGGCGGGCTATCGGCCGGTGGGGTTGGACACCGGCTTTTTTGAGGGGTGCGACTTCGCCGACGGTTCCACCCGCGGCGCCATCCCGGCGTTGCGCAAGGACGTCCGTGACGTGACTGCCGAGCATCTCGAGGGTTACGGAGCGGTGATTCACCTTGCAGCGTTGTGCAACGATCCGCTCGGCGAACTCAACCCCGAACTGACCCTCGAGATTAATCATAAGGCTACGGTGCGCCTGGCCCGGCTCGCCAAGCAGGCGGGGGTGGGGCGCTTTTTGTTCGCCTCTTCGTGCAGTATCTACGGTGCTTCCAGCACCGACCAGATGGTGAACGAAGAAGCGCCGATGTGCCCACTGACCGCCTATGGCGTGTCCAAGATTCGTTGCGAGGAGGACTTGGCCAAGCTGGCCGGCGACGCTTTCAGCCCGGTGTTTATGCGCAACGCCACTGCCTACGGAGTCTCGCCACGGCTTCGAGGCGACGTCGTGCTCAATAACCTCGTGAGCTGGGCGGTGGCCAGCGGTCGCGTTCGAGTCCTCAGCGACGGCACACCATGGCGCCCGCTGGTGCATGCTGAAGACATAGCGCGGGCTTTCGTCGCTGTCCTGGACGCGCCGGCAGAAATCATCCATAACCAGGCCTTCAATGTGGGGGCCGACTCGGACAATTATCAGGTGCGCGAACTCGCCGAGATCGTCGGGGAAACGGTACCGGGCTGCAGCATTGAATATGCCGAGGGCGGCGGGCCGGACCCGCGCAGTTATCGAGTCGATTTTGGCAAATTGGCGCGCATGCTTCCGGCGGCCGTCCCCCGTTGGAACGTCCGTGCCGGCGCATCCCAGCTCTACGATGCACTCAGGCGCCAGCCGGCCTCGGTGAGCGACTTTCGGGAAGGAAAATTCAATCGGCTGGCGCGATTCAAGACCCTGCTTGCCTCCGGTCGCCTGGACCAGTCCCTGCGCTGGCGCGTCGGCGCCCAGGCCGCATGTTGATAGTGGACAGGCAGCCCGCATACCCGGTAGATGCTGCTCGGTAAGTTACGCCAGGCGCACATCTGGCGCCGAATTCTGCACGAACGGCTGACTGAACCGCTGCACTTGAATCTGCTGTCGCTGCCCGTCGCCGTTTTCGGTTCCTATCGGACCAAGGTTGCCTTCGACCTCGTGGTAAGGCAGCACTTTGCCTATGGGCTCCTGAGCGGAGCGGACTTGGCGGCGCGGTCGGGGGTCCGCTCGTTCAGCGCGATCGAGTGCGGGGTCGGCGCCGGCGTCGGCCTGCTCAATCTTTGCCGGATCGCACGGCACGTGCAGAAAATCACCGGCGTCGGTATCAGGATTGTCGGCTTCGATTCGGGCACGGGACTGCCGGCGCCTCGGGACTACCGCGATCATCCGGACATCTATCGCCGCGGCGACTTTCCGATGGAGCCGGAGCGGCTGCTTCGGATGCTTCCCGATTACGCAACGCTCGTGCTAGGTCCGCTCGAGGAAACGGTCCCGCCGTTCTTGAAGACCATGACCGACCAAGCGCCCTTGGGCTTCATCTCCATCGACGTCGATTATTACTCGTCTGCCGCGCAAGCGCTCGCGTTGCTGAGCGATCCCGACCCGGGCAAGTACCTGCCGCTCCCCGTGGTTTATCTCGACGACATCGCGGAAGAGAGCCACAACAGTTGGTGCGGCGAGCTGCTGGCCGTCAGCGAGTTCAACGCCCTCCATCCCTTGCGCAAGATCGAGCGGCACCGCTTTCTCAGAAGCAGGCGGCTGTTCAAGCATGCCCGCTGGCTGGACCACATCTACCTGCTCCACGTTCTTGACCATCCCGTGATGGGGCCGCGGAGCCGAGGAGAAATTGCACAATGAAGTTTGTCGCGCTCGAACTCGAGGGGGCCTTCGTCATCGATCCCGAGCCGATCGCGGACGCGCGGGGATTTTTCGCGCGCAGCTTCTGTCAGCGTGAGTTTGCCGCCCACGGCCTCAACCCGCGCGTTGTCCAATGCAACCTGTCGTTCAATCCCAAGAAAGGCACCCTGCGCGGCCTGCATTACCAGTTGAGCCCGGCCGCCGAGACGAAACTGGTGCGATGCACCATGGGAGCAATCTACGACGCGATAGTGGACCTGCGCCGCGACTCTTCGACCTACTGCCAATGGTTCGGGCTCGAACTTACTGCGCAGAACCGCCGGATGCTCTACGTTCCCGAGGGTTTTGGCCATGGCTATTTGACGCTCGCCGATGACGCCGAGGTGTCCTACCAGGTCTCGGAGTTCTACGCTCCGGGGCATGAGCGTGGCGCGCGCTGGAACGATCCGGCTTTCGGCATCCGATGGCCGATGGCGCCTTCGATAATCTCCGACAAGGATCGTGGCTATTCCGACTTCATCCCCTAAACGCGCCATCGTGACCGGCGCGACCGGCTTCATCGGACGCCAGTGCGTACCGCTGCTCGCGGCAGCAGGCTTCGAGGTGCATGCCGTTTCGTCGCGCCCGCTGACGCAGCCTGAAGACCCGGCGGTTCGGTGGCATCAAGCCGATCTGCTGGACAGCGAAGCAATGGCGCGGCTTACGGCCGAACTCAAGGCGAGCCACCTGCTGCACCTGGCCTGGTATGCGGTGCCGGGCAAGTACGCGGAGTCGGTCGAGAACCTGCGCTGGTGCCAGGCTACCATCGAGCTTTCGTTGCGCTTTGGCGAGCACGGCGGCAAGCGTGCAGTCTATGCCGGCACCTGCTTCGAATACGATCCGAGTTTCGGCTATTGTACCGAGGGCCAGACGCCGCTGCGCCCGGCAACGCTTTACGGGACGTGCAAGAGAGCCACGCACGAGGTGGTCGAGGCCTTCGCGCAGCGTGCAGGGATAAAAGCCGTATGGGGACACATCTTCCATCTTTATGGTCCGCACGAGGCTCCAACCCGCCTGGTACCCGCCGCTATCCTGGCGTTGCTCAGAGGAGAGCGAGTGCGGTGCAGCCACGGCCGTCAGATTCGGGACTTTCTTCACGTCGCGGACGTGGCAGGCGCGCTCGTCGCTCTGCTTATGGGAGAGCTTGAGGGAACAGTGAACATCGGGTCGGGGGAGCCGGTTTCGATCCGCACGCTGGTCACCGCCATCGCCCGCCATCTGGGCGCGACCGAAGACCGGATCGATTTCGGTGCGATTCCCGCGCCGGCCACGGACCCGCCGATACTGGTGCCCAACGTCGCTAGACTTCGGACCGGTCTTTCCTGGACGCCGCAGCGGACCCTGGAAGACGGGCTGGCGGAGACCGTTGCCTGGTGGCGCGGCAGGCCGGAGGGTGGCCCTGACGTGCAGCCGCAAAATCGCACATGAGCCTGGGCTCAGGGACGCCGCGCGCGGTGCACGCAAGAGTTCTCCCGCTGTTTAGAGTCGTCCGCCTGACGATCTACCGATTCGTATATCGGAGGCCGCGCCTGCGTATGCTGCTCGGGCGCGTCCGTATAGCGCTCTGGACTGCCTACGCGACGGCCCACTGGAGCGCGCATGTCCTCGTTACGCGGCTGGCGCCGCCACGGCCGCCGCGCGACGGCGCGCCCGTCGCGCTGAAACCGCTTATCGTATATCTGATCCGTCCGGGCGACGGATTCGAATCATTTCGACGCTTTGTGGACTCCTACCGGCGGTTTCCCGAACCGCTCGACCACGATCTGCTGGTGATCTTCAAGGGATTCGCCTCGCGCGCTCAGCGCGCTGCCTATTACCAGGCTCTCGAGGGATTGCGATTCCTTGAGATGGGAAAAATCGATTTCGGCCAGGATGTCGGATCCTTTCATCTGGCTTTGACGCGGTTTGCTTACTCGCACTACCTCTTCCTGGGCGCTCACTGCCAAATCATGGCTGAGGGCTACCTGACGAAGATGATGAATTGCCTGAAAAGCTGCCCCAAGGCGGCATTGGTGGGACCTGGGGGCGCCTATACCAGCCTCCGCGTGCTTCTCAGTCCGCCGTTCCCCAACTATGCGATCCGGACCAACGCCTTTCTCGCTCCACGCGATATTTTGCTCAAAGTGCGCTGGCCGGCGGTCCTGTGCAAGGTTGACGCCTGGGCATTCGAGTATGGCTGGTGCAGCTTGACCCGTCAGATCCTGGACATGGGCCTTGAACCTTACGTGGTGACGGCTGAGGGGTCATGTTTTCCCAAGGAGCGTTGGCTCGAGAGCAGGACCTTCTATCACACCGACCAGGCCAATCTGCTGATTGGCGACAAACGCACCGACCTGTTTCGCGATGCAGATCCTCCGGAGCGGTTGCGACTGGCCCTGCTCGCTTGGGGCGAGCGCGGACGTGAAGTTTATCTTGGGAAGGGGATGTCGTCTCCACCGATGAGCGGGCAGGACCCCTACGAGCGGACTGCGGATTTGCCCGTATCCGCCGAGCGGTCGAGCGCAGAGATTGGCGGAGTCACGGGCGGCGGCGCGCTGGTGCGAAATATCTTTTGGAATCTGGGTGGAATGACCTTGCCCAGCCTCGCCGCGCTCTTTGCTATCCCGGTCCTGATACATGCCCTGGGGGCCGCCAAGTTCGGGGCGTTGGCGCTCGCGTGGTCAATCACCGGCTCCTTCAACTTCTTCGACCTGGGACTGGGGAGAGCCCTCACCAAACTGGTCGCGGATAAGAACGCGGTAGGGGCTCAACTCGAGATCCGGGGACTGTTTTGGACCGGTTTCTTCTTGCTGGTCGGGTTTGGGATTTTGTGCGGCTTGGGCTTGGCGGCGATTTCCAATTGGCTGGTCTACCATTCCCTTAGAATCCCGCCCGACCTGCAAACCGAGACCGTGCAGGCATTTTACGTTCTCTCCCTCGTGGTTCCGCTGACGGTAGCCACCTCAGGCCTTTGGGGCACGTTGGCCGGAATCCAGCGTTTCGACCTGGTCAACTTGGTGCAAGGCCTCGTCAGGTCGTTTTCCTTCCTTGGGCCCCTGGCCCTTCTCCCCTTTACTCGCAACCTGGCCGTATTGGTTTGCGTGCTCGCGGCGGGACGGTTGGCAAGCTGGCTTGGGACCTTATGGCTCTGTCTGCGAGCCATGCCCTTCTTGCGCGCCGATCTCAGACCGCAGCGCCCGCTGGTCAGACCGCTGCTTAGCTTCGGCGGATGGGCCACGGTCTCATCGGTGATCGGCGGTATCTTTATGATGTACACCGACCGCTTTCTCATCGGCGTGATGCTGTCGATGGCATCCGTCGCCTACTTCATCGCGCCCGAGGAACTAATAACCAAGCTTTGGATCGTGCCGGTCAGCATCATGGGGGTGCTGTTCCCGGCCTTCGCCGAAAGGCTGGCGACCGACCCTTCCCGTGCCGTTACGTTATTCGCCAAGGGGGCAATCTGCACATTCGCGGCGGTTTTCCCCCTGGCTTTGATTGCGGCGGCGATGGCGCGCGAAGGTCTGACGCTGTGGCTGGGCGCCCCCATCGCCGCTCGCAGCACGGTGGTGTTGCAGTGGCTGGCGGTCGGCGTACTGATTAACTGCGTAGGCAGCGCGCCGTTCGCACTAATCCAGTCCGCCCACCGGCCCGACCTTATTGCCAAGCTTCATCTGGCGGAGATGCCGCTCTATTTGTTCGTGCTATGGAAGTTGATTGCGATCGCCGGAATCAACGGAGCCGCCATCGCCTGGACCATCCGGGCGGCGGCCGACACTGTTGCCCTGCTCATCATGGCTGGGTACGTGCTGCCCGCGACAGCCAACGTGATTCGGCGCCTTGGCGCGATGCTCACCGTGGGGGCGCTGGTCACGGGCGCGGCGGCCCTGATGCCTGGCGGCTTGATGCTCAAGGGACCCGTGCTGGTGATAGCGCTCGCGCTGTATGCACTTGCATTGTGGTCGTTGCTTGTTCCGCAGGAGTATAAGAAGCGCGTGATGGCAACCCTGAGGCCCGCAACATGAACCGGGGCGCGGATCCTGCCAAACCCGCGGCAAGAGACACGTCGGAGCAGAACGACGAGCGCTCGCTACGCGTCCGCGCCGCTGGCTCGATGAGGCAGGGATCTTGAAATGAAGCTGCTTGTCACCGGTGGCGCCGGTTTCATCGGAAGCAACGCCGCGAGCCGTTTCCTAAGACGCGGCGACGAAGTCGTTGTGCTGGACAATTTTTCCAGGGATGGAGCATACGCAAACCTCGAATGGTTGCGCCCGCAAGGCCGCCTGATATCGCTGGAGGTGGACGTGCGCGACGCGGCGCGCGTCGCTGAGGTTTTCCGCGAGCATGCCGACACAGCGCTGGTATTGCATCTTGCCGCGCAGGTCGCCGTTACCACGTCGGTTGCCAATCCCCGGCTCGATTTGGAAGTCAACCTGTTCGGCACGTTCAACCTGCTCGAGGCGGCGCGTCTGGCAAAAGTATCTGCACCGTTCATCTACGCGTCGACCAACAAGGTATATGGGCAAATGGACGATCTCGAAGCGGCCGAACACAACGGGCGCTTGCGCTTCTCCGAACTGACGCACGGTATCTGCGAGGAGCGCAATCTCGATTTCCATTCGCCCTACGGATGCTCCAAGGGGGGCGCGGACCAGTACGTGCGCGATTACCATCGCATTTTTGGCCTCAACACCGTGGTGATGCGCCAGTCGTGCATTTACGGCCCGCGGCAGTTCGGGGTCGAGGATCAAGGTTGGGTCGCGTGGTTCATGATTGCCGCCGAATCGGGCCATCCCATCACCATCTACGGTGACGGCCGCCAGGTTCGGGATATCCTTTACGTCGATGATCTTCTCGACGCGTACGAGGCGGCGGCGGCCAACATCGCGACCGCGGCCGGGCGCGTTTACAACATCGGCGGCGGCCCTGGGAACGCCGTGTGCCTGCTCGACGTGCTGAACTTCCTGGAGCAAAGCGGGGGCGTTCGGGTTCCGTATCGAAGAGCAGGCGCGCGTCCGGGCGACCAGCGCGTGTATATCAGCGATATCCGCAAGGCACAGCGCGAACTTGGTTGGAGCCCGCGCATCGGCTGGCAAGCCGGGCTCGGCATGCTCTACGACTGGGTGCGCGCGCAACGCCATCAACCGCGATGACGTCTGAAACTTTGCCTTGGGACGTGCGTATGCGGATTCTCTTCGTAGCGGTCGACTTTGCCGTTCCGGCGCGCACTGGACTGCAAAAGCAAACCCTCATGCTTTTGCGCTACCTGCTCAAACATGGGCAGGAGTGCACGCTGTTGGCGTTCCAGCGCCCCGGCATCAGCGTCGACCCGCAGCGCCTGAAGGAGGAGTTGCCCCTGCTCAAGGCGGCGAACTTGTTCTCATGGCGGCACAGCGACGCGGTTGAGATGCTCCTGGCGTTTCTCCGCGTGATGGCGCGCCCGCAGCGATTGCCTGCGCGACCCAATGGCCAGGCCTCCTTCCAATCAGCGCTAATCAAGGCGCTGCGCGAGCCCGGCGTGGACTTGGTCCACCTCGAGGGAATAGCGCTGGCGCCATACCTGCACCTTGTCGCTGGTGAACTACCGACCGTCTTCAGCATCATCGATTCGATCTCGCTCCGCCAGCAACGGCTGGCCGTCGAGGCCCCGCTGCTCACCCACAAAATATATCGCCGGTGCGCCGCGTGGGTGGCGCTTGGACTCGAACGCGCTCTGCTGCCCCGTGCGACCAAGGTGCAAGTCGTGTCGGAAGCCGAACGAAGCTACCTGCAGTCGATGGCGCCGGGCGCCGACCTTCAGTGCATCGGACTCGCCGTGCCGGACCGGGAGTTGGTCCCCGACGCCGCGCAAGACGGCCAGTCTTATGGCCAGCATCTGTTTTTCTCCAGCGCACTCGACGGTTATTTGGGCCGCGGCCTCCTGTGGTTCCTCACCGAAGTCTATCCAAAGGTCGCTGCGCGGTTCCCGGACCTGCAGATGACCGTGATCGGCGCGGGCAGACCCGCCCCCGCGCTTTCGCACGCGCTCAAGCGGCCGGGAATCACCGTTATCTCCTGGTTGAACGTGGACGATTACAACGCCGAGCTGAAAAAGGCCAAAGTTGCCGTGGCACCTGACCCGTGCGGCACCGGGATGAAGACGCGCGTCCTTACCGCGATGGCACTGGCGCGCCCGGTGGTCGGCACGCCGGCCGCTTTTGAAGGCCTTGCGCTCGAAAAAGGCGTAGGCGGCTTTTGCTGCGAGAGCGCCGACGATTTCGCCACGGCCATCAGCTCGCTGCTGGCTGACAGCCAACTGAGGGCCCGGATCGGTGAAGCCGGACACCAGTTTGTGCTAGAGCGTCATGCCCTGAGTGTGATCGGCAAACAATGGCTCGACCTTTATGATCGCGCGATACAAAAGTTTACCGCCGCGCAAGCCGAGTCCGTTGCTTGTTCCACAGGAGTATAAGAAGCGCATGATGGCAACCCTGAGGCCCGCAACATGAACCGGGGCAACGCGGACTTTGCCGAACGCGCGGTAAGAGACACGGCGGAGCAGAACGACGAGCGCTCGCTACGCGTCCGCGCCACCCCCAACTGTTACCTGTGCGGGCAGCCGGGTGTGCCGCTCTACCGGGAGCTTCACGATCGTTTGTTCGATACGCTCGGCGCATGGAGTTTCAAGCAGTGTCCGGCGGCTGGTTGCGGGCTTGTCTGGCAGGATCCGATGCCGGTGGAGGCGGACATCGGGAAGGCCTATCGGGAGTACTTTACCCACCAATCCTACGAGCCCCACAAACCGACCTTGGATCAGCGCCTGTTCCGGATGGTCAAACCCCATTTGTACCCGCCATGGCGAATCGAGGCCGGCTTTCCGAGGGATCATCTGCCGCCGATCGCCGGCGGTCGTCTGCTTGATGTCGGCTGCGGAGACGGGCAACTCCTCAGAGCGCTTGGAGGATCGGGCTGGCAAGCGGAAGGGATAGACTTCGACCCGGCCGCGGTCGAGCGAGCCAGGAGCCAGGGGCTCGCGGTCAGGGTTGGTATGCTCCCGCAGCTCGACTGTCCGAACGGCAGTTTTGACGCCGTAGTCATGGACCACGTCATCGAGCACGTACACGATCCGCTTGAGGTCCTGCGTGAAGTTCGGCGAGTGCTCAGGAGGGGTGGGCGCCTGATCGCGACCACGCCCAATCTGGAAAGCCTGGGCCACAGGCATTTTGCGTCCGCCTGGGCGCACTTGGATCCTCCGCGGCACCTCCACATCTTCAACCTGACCACCCTGCGCAGCCTGGCTGAGCGCGCGGGTTTCCACCGACCGGCGGCCGTGACCACAGCTCGCAACGTAGCGTTCGTGTTCCTGGCCAGCCGGGCGATCGAGGGCAGCGGCCGGTTCGTTTGGGGCGCCCGCCCGAGCCTTGGCCAGCGTTTGTATGCTCGCAGTTGCGAACTCGGAGAGTGGCTTATGATTCGCATCAATCCACGGATCGGCGAGGAAATCCTCATGCTCGCCGACAAGAACGGACTTTCGCGCAATGGTTTGGTTTAATCATCATATTCGCATCTCGGTTAGACCGGATTCCCCCACCCGCGCGACGAGCTGAAAAGGTTTTATGGCTTGTCTCACTACTATCATCCCTACTTATCGCCGGCCGCACATGCTCACGCGGGCGATTCGCAGCGTGCTCGCCCAGGACTTCAGCGACTTCGAGGTTCACGTCTGCGATGACGCCTCGGGCGACGGCACCCGGGAAACGGTGGAAAAACTCGCCTGCCGCGATCGCCGGATAAAGTATTTCTGCCATCCTCAGAGGGTAGGGATGATGGCGAATTTCGCATCCGGCATCGAACGGGTCCAATCGCCTTTCTTCAATTTCCTGAACGATGACGATTTCCTGTTGCCGGGATTCTTCCGGGCGGCGGCCTCCGGTTTTGCCCGGATGCCACAGGCAAAATGGTTCATCGGGTCGCTTGTCAACTCGGATTCGCGCGGTCGTATCTCGGCAGTGCCGGCAGAAAATTGGCGCGAAGGTCTCAACCGCCCGCCCGAAGCCTTCGTGAAACTCGCGGCGCCGGACACCTGGATGTCGTGGACCGCGATGGTCTTCAGCCGCGAGGTCTTGGCCACGACCCGCGGTCTGGACATCAGTCTCGGGCACTCCGCTGACATTGATTTCGAGCTGCGCACCGCGGTTCGGCATCCGGCGGTGGTCTGCAAGCACCCCTGCGCGGTCTTCCTTCAACATCCCGAGTCAGCCACGTTTCAGAAGGGGCCGGCTTATTTGCTGGCCGCCTTCAGGCGGATCGACGCGAACGTCCAGTGCGCGATCGCGGCCGCGGAAAGCGACGGACAGATCGATCGCGGGGCGGGCGACGCGATGCGCCACGCGATGCGGAGCGGGTTACGCGCGCGCGTCTTCAGAGCGGCTCTGGTGCTGGCGCGGCGAGATCGGAGCGCTATGGCGCTCGAGGCTGCCGACACCCTTGAGCGCCACTTTTCCACGCCAACGCTGGCCCGGATAGTGCGTCTGATGGCCGCCGAATCAGCTCAGGGGGCCGCGGCGCGGAGCGTCTTCCGCGTGGCTCATCGCTTGCGATCGCTATGGCGCCCTGTGCGTTACTCGCGCTATCGACCGCCGGTCGTGCGCGCCTTGGACCAAGCATCGCATAACCACGATGCCGCCGCCGGGCCGGCAGAGGCAACTATCCCGGTGATTTGAGATAGATGGGGCCCGTTCGCAGACTCCAGAGGTTGACCCGCCCATTGGCGGCATCCGTTATGCCAGCGGGTCAACTCCTCTATTACCTTGATTACCGGCATCACTTTATGGTCTGTGTTCGCGCTGAGTGAGGGCTGCCAACAGGTATGATGCCACGGGCGAATCGCAGACTCGGGCAGTTCAGCGCGAGCGGCGGCTGGCTGCTGGCCCTGATTTTCCCGATCGGCTATCTGGCTACGTTCACGAGTTTTACCGAGTACCCATTCGAATACTTCGTGCTCACGGTGTTGTCGCTTGCCTGCTTGGGGCTTCTGCTTCCGGTATTACTGAGCAGGCCCTTGCGCAGCGTGCTGCCTGTCTGGCTGGCACTGACTATCTTCCTGGGCGCCTACTACTGTGAGTTTTATTTGGCCGTCATCCATCCGGGAATTCTCGACTACTTTCCTGCCATCCCGGTGTCTACCACGCCCACGCCGGAGGTATATCTGTCCGGTTACATCGCCATAACCCTGGGATTCGTCGCCTTTTGCTGTACGGCGTGGCTCTACTATTCGACGCGCCCTCGGCGATGGTGGACCGCCATCCAGCGTTCTTTTGCGGAACCCGAGGGGCAAGCGCCGGCAATCAATGCCCGTGCGTTGATATGGAGCGCGTTAGCTCTGGTCGCACTGAATTCCATGGTGGTCGTGCAATTCAATATGATAATGGGGTATCCGCGCGAGGCCCCGCTTCCTGGCCATTTTCAGGGCTTTGTCACCTACATTCAGTTGCTGGTGGTGCCGGCGATGATGCTTGGCGTGGCCTGTGCCGGAGTATCGTCGAAGAGGACGCGGCTGCGCAATCTTGGGGTTGCAATGCTCGTTGGCTATGCGCTGTGGAACACGGTCCTTATAGCCACCAAAGGTGCGATTGTCACCAATTTGATGCTCCTCTTGTTTCTGTGGCTCGTCATGGGGTTGCGACTGGGAAAGCGGGAAGTAAGCGGCGCGGCGGCCCTGCTCCTTGCCGCCGTGCTGGCGTTCCCGTTCGTGGCTGCTTTTAGAGCGTTGCGCGCCATCGGCTATACGATGACCGACGCGTTGCGGCCATCCACTCTCGTCCGAGCGATGGCCTACGCTCCCGGCGCCTCCACCTCCGTTTCCGCGATCCTTTGGCAGGAAGCACTCAGGGTGACCGGAGGGGGCGTGCTGCTGGCTTTGATCGAACGGCGGGCCGTCCCCATGGGACTCCGCACGTTCGCCTCTTACTTGACCCTTGACATAACGTTCACCTCTTCTTACTTGACCGTTGACGTATTCGGAGGGCCGCCGGAATCTTTCTACTCCTTCCACCTGGTACCTTCGATGGTCGGCTTTTTCTACCTAATCGCGGGCAACTTGGGCGTCGTCTGCGGGGTGGCGCTGTTTACGGTCGGGGCACTGGCGATGTGGTTCTGGCTCGGCACTTTGAGATTGCGTACCGCCGCGGTTGCGCGAATCCTGTGGCTCTACCTGCTGTTTGGCGCAATGACGGAAGGTCCAATGGACCAGGAACTCTTCAAAATTCTGCCGACCTTCCTGGTTGTCGTGATGCTGACCGAATGGCTCGCGCGGCGGCCAACAGGCCGCCGCCGGCGCTACCGGACGGTGCCGGCGTCGGGCCGCCTGAGCTTTCCTCCGCAAGGGCTCCTTTGAACCCCGGCAGCTTGCTTATATAGTGCCTTGGACTAGCGTGCCCTGGACACCGGCAGACCAGGCGCCTCCGTTATGAAGCTCGAAGCGCGAGGAATTGTACTCCTGGCAACGGTACTGGCCGTGCTCACGCTCAACCGCTCGCCCAACGCGGCCGCCGGCTCTGATGTTCAGACGGCGACCACACCCGAACAGGCAAGCGTTCTTAACGTCAAGAGCTTCGGGGCCATCGCTGGCTCTACGAACAGCTATCCGGGAGTAACCGTCACCGCCGGCTCGAAGACGCTCGCAAACGTGCCAAAGAACGATTTTGCGGTCGGCAACGGCATTCTTATACCGCATGCAGGAGCCGCCTACGCCGGACGGCCCGGGCCGGAGCCAACCCTCGTGCCTGACGGGACCCGGATCGGCTCGACCACGTACTGCTACCGTCTTGCGGCAGCGGATGAGGACGGCGGGATGAGCGCCGCGGGCAACTACGGCTGCACAAGTACGGGCGTGGCCACGCTTTCGCGTGCAGACCACAACCGCCTGGTGGTTCCGGAGTTCGGGGGCGGCAACAACGGCTACTACGTCTGGCGCAGCCGCGATGGCGGCGTCTGCTCGTGCCTGAGCAAGATCCTGCCCGGCGTGACTTCGTGGAATGATACCGGCGAGCCCTCCAATTGCACGGCGAACCAGATTATTCCGGCCGCACCGCCCGCCTCCGCGCTGGCCGACGATTTCTCCGCCAAGGTCACCGCGCTTTCTCCCTTTACGCTTTCAGCCGCTCCGCTCACTTCCGTCAGCAACGCGACTTTGGTTCACGATGATTCGGTACCGGTCCAGCTCGCGTTGAACGCGGTCCCGACGGCAGGCGCCTCCGTCCATGCTCCTGGCGCGACCTACTATCTTGCCCGGCCGCTTGTTCTTCCCAACGTCAGGCGTCTTGTGCTTTATGGTGACGGTATCGGTGCCACCGTCTTCCGGCTCCAGCCCCGTCTCGCCCATGGCGCGCGGATGTTGTGGACCGGGCCGGGAGTCGTGACCCCATTTGACGAGGCCTTCTTCAGCCGCGGGATCGAATGGGACGCCAACAGCGCCAATGAGCCGCCTTCGGTAGGTTGGGAATTTGCGCTGGAGATTGTGGTCGCGAGGCGGGTGGAGATCCGGCAGAGCCAGTTCGAGAACTTTACCGGCAACGGATTCATCGCCTGCGGCGTCGGGGCGCTCAACAATCTCGCCGTCTGCGACTTCGAAAACAACGTCCTCAAGAACATAACCACTTCGCTGGTCAGTGGTTCCCCGATCGGCGGCTTGGGCATAGCTGCGCAGGGCACCGAGGACGACCTGCTCAACAACACCGCGACCGGCTGGGGCAACCTGGTGCCGTTTTTTACTGAACACTATCCCGTCGGCAAACCCGCCCAAGTCAACATAAGCGGCAATCGCATATATGGCTTCAGGGTGCCGCGGGGAAACGGCGCCGGCGGCATCGGCGTCGGCGGCCTGTATAATGATGCCGGTCCCGGGAACCACTTGCATCCGGCGGTGGTGTACGGGAATGTTTCCAACAACACGATCGACTGCAGCGATTCGGGCGGCGCATGTTCGGGAATTCTCATCTCGGGCGAGGAGACGCAGAATTTCCCGGACTTTGCGAAAATGCCGCTCGCCGTTGCCGACAACACGATTGAGGGGATTACCAGTGAGGGGCTCACGTGGGGGTCCTACGGCATTCAGCTCTGTCGCGTTTACGGTCCCACGATAAGCGGCGGTACGATCACCGGCCGCTGGCCGGCGGACACCAGCAAGACTTACGGCGTGTGGTGCTATCACTGTCTTGACTCTACAATCCGGCCGAGCCGCATCCGGGGCGTCCGCTATGGAATCGACGCCACGGTCACCGAGGGCAAGGTCGCGATCGATCCCGCCGTCAAGTTCGAGTCGAACGAGATCGACGCAAACCCGGCCACGCTTTTCAAACCGGCCCGGTAAGGGCACAATGCTGGCGCCGCCGGTGGGGTTGAGTGACAATGGCCCGCCACGCCGGCGAGCCGCGAAATCAGCTTGGAAGGCTGGCAACAGTCGGGGCGGAGGCCCAGAGTTCGAGCGTGAGAATTCTCTTCGTATTGGCGGACTTTGCTGCGCGACTCGATCGGCAGATTGGCGATCGATCGTGAGTTGGGTGCGCAGATGGGCGAAGTCGTGCGGCGCTTCGTGCGCGAGCGCCACTCCATGAGCGTCATCGGCAAACAGTGGCTTGCGCTCTACCAGGACGCGCGCGAAAAATTCGCCGCACAGGCGGGCCGCCCGGAGGCGCTCGCAACCGTCGGCTTCAGGGGCTCACATGCGTATCCTGCTCATCAATAGAACCTTCTGGCCGGAGCAGGTGTCGGCGGGAATCATCCTGTCGGAGCTCGCCGCCGACCTCGGACGCGAACACGAAGTCACGGTCATCGCCGGCCCCAGCCCGATCAGCAACGGCAACGGCAGGCGAGGTCTCTTTTGTCGCGAGCAACTCGGGCGCGTCGAGGCGCTTCGCACCTGGGGCACTCACTTCCCCAAGGCCCGGCTTCCCGGACGGCTGCTCAATCTTGGCAGCTACTTCGTGCTGGCCGCGGTCGCGGGACTGCGGATGGTCGAGCGCCCCGACGTGGTGATCGCGAACACCGATCCTCCGCTGCTGGGGCTGCTCGGCGCCTGGCTCAAACGCCGCCACGGCTGCAAATTCGTCTACTACTGCTGGGACATCTACCCCGATATCGCGGTCGCTACCGGCGGGCTGAGAAACCGCGCGCTGCTGCGCCTGCTCGAATACGCAAACCGCACCGCCTACGCGAGCGCCGACCGGATCGTGGTGCTGGGCCGCGACATGGCGCGGCGGCTCGAGGAGAAGGGTGTCGCACCCGAAAAGCTCGCGATCATACCCCAATGGGTGGACTGTCAGAGATTTCGCACGGTTGCCCACGAGCCGCTTCCTTTCGATCCCGCCGGCAGGTTCGTGCTCATGTACTTCGGCAACTTTGGCCTTACCCAGCCGATCGAGATAGTGCTCGAAGCGGCCGAACGGTTGCGCGAGGATCGGCGCTTCCTGTTCGTCTTGATAGGCGAGGGCGTGCGCAAGGCCGCGCTGGAGAGCCTGGCGCGCGCGCGCCGGCTCTCCAACGTCTGCTTCCTCCCTTACCCGAGCGTAAAATCATCGGCGCGGCTGCTGGCCGCCGCCGACCTTCACATCATTCCGTGGCAGCGCGGGCTTGCGGGACTGCAACTGCCCTACAAATTGTATGGTATCCTGGCCGCGGCCCGTCCTTTCGTGGCTCTGATGGAGGACCATACCGAGATCGCCCAATTGGCCCGCAGCTTCAAGGTCGGGCTGGTCGTGGCGCCCGGCAATGTCACCGAACTGGTGCGCGCGATAGGCCAGGTGGCGGCAGACCCCGAGAGCTTCAGACTGATGGGAGAGCGCGGCCGGCGGCTGGCGGAGCAAAAGTTCGACCGAAAGCTCGTCACTCGCCGGTTCGGCGACCTCCTGGCCGAGTTGCACGATCTTTCGCGTTGCGCTTGAATTCTGTTGGTGTGTTCGAATTGCGCTTGAATTGCGTCGGTTAGTGTGGTACCCAATAGAGGCTTTTTGGACCAGCTTCGTTTAACCACGCGTAGGCTCGGAGATTTTTGGGCGCTACGCCCAATGCGAAGGAGGATCGAGATGGAAAGTCTATGGAGACTGGCACGAAGGGTGATGGCGTTGGGGGGAGTAGCTGCCCTGCTGGTGCTCGCCCCGGCTCTGAACCGGGCAGCTTGGGCCCAGGCTGACCCGTTATACAGCGACACGTATTACGTCGCCTACTACGACGTTGCGTCTCACTCGATTGCAACGGCGGCGGGCTACGGGGGTCGGGCGCCTCTGGCGGCGCGGGTGACGCTCTGCTACGGATCGTCAACCCGATGCATAGCGACACCGTCCAGCTCGGCACCCTGTGCGCTATGATCTATGTCTTCGACGATAACGAGGAGATGCAGGCGTGCTGCGGATGTCCGGTGACGCCTGACGGGCTGCGCACCATGTCGGTCATCACCAACCTCACCTTGAACTTCGCCATCAATAAGGGAGACGTGGCGGCCGGCGCGATCAAGATGGTTTCAGCCGAACCGAACTGGTACAATCCGATCCCCTCCGCCCCTCCTCCTCTAGGAATCGGTGCCATCGGTACTACCCTGGGCTGCGATCCGTCGGGAGTCACCCCATCCTCTCCAGCATGCGCCGGCGGACGTCCCATCGGCGGCGCCTACGGTACCACTCCCAGCCCTCACGGTACTAACGGCCTCACTCCCACCCAGGAGTTGCGTGCATGGCTGAACCACACAGAGACCATGTACACGCCGCCCAGCTCCTTCACCACGAGCACCTCGGTTGAGGAATTCGCAAAGGCGGACTTGGATAGCACCGAGTTGTGCAACCTTGAGGTAAGCTGCGGCACAGTCGGTACCGGCGCTTCCGGTGTGGGACTTTGCACCTGCGGAAGCGGCGACAGCAGCTCGTCCTTCAGGCCAAAGCCCTGAAAAAACGCCCAGCGTTGAGAGGGGACATGATCGCTAACAAACCTTAATTGGTTTCAATCGTTCCGCAATGGAGGAGACGATGGAACGTCTTTCTAGACTGACACGAAATATGAAAATTGGATGGGTTGCGGCTGCCGTGCTGCTGCTGGTCCCGGTTGTAAGCAGCCCGGCTTTGGCTGATCATTTCTACACCACCTACTATGACGTCGCGTCTTCGGTCAAAAAGACCGGAGCCGGCTACGGAGGCTTGGGCGCGTCTGGCGGCGCGGGCGACTCCCTGGTACGGATCGTCAACCCGACGCATAGCGACACCGTCCAGCTCGGCACGATCTGCGCGATGCTTTATGTCTTCGACGACAACGAGGAGATGCAGGCGTGCTGCGGATGCCCGGTAACGCCCGACGGGCTGCGCACAATATCGGTCATCAACCAGCTCACCACGAACTGGGGCTTCAACAAGGGCAACCTGACGGCGGGCGTGATCGATCTCGTTCCGTCCAGCCTCAACTGGAGTGCGCCCTTCCCGACTTCGGCGCCTCCGCGCGGTGTCGGCGAGACGAGCGTTACCTTAGGCTCGGGCTGCGATCCGTCGGGAGGCTCCACGCATGCTTCCGGCGGCACGCACTCGACGCCGGTTACGGGCGAAGGGGAGCTGAAGGCATGGCTGAACCACACCGAGTCGATGTTTGCAAGTGCCGCCAGCGCCCCCCCAATCGTTAGCACCTCGGTCGAGGAGTTCGCGGGGGCGTACTTGGATACCACCCATCTCACCGACCTTGAAAACACCTGCGGCTTCCTGCTCACCAGCGGTTCCGGTGCGGGAGTTTGCAGTTGCGGAGTTGGCGACAGCTCTTCCACGTTCAGGCCGCGACCGTAGTGATTTCGAGCGGCGTCAGCCGGAGTTGAACTCCGGCTGACGCCCATTATTTTGTCTTCGCCCGGGCGCGCGTCCCGACGGGGCGCTATTCTCGCCACTTAGAGGAAAGATGTTTCAATCGAGGCGGTGGTTTACGCTAATCGGTCTGGTAATTGCGTTGATGCTGGCCGGCCCCTCACCCAGCGGATGGGCCGAGGACTTGCCGAATGCGACGCTCGCCGAAGTGAACGGCAAGCCCATCACGATGGCTGACCTGCAAAAGGGAAATTCAGCCCAGCTTCTGGACGCCCGTTATCGCGTTTACCTGGCCGAGCACGGGGCCGTGACGCAGGCAATCAACGACGCTCTGCTGCGGGAGCAAGCGGATAAGGAGCACCTGAGCGTGGACCAGCTCCTTGACCGGCACGTGAAAAACCAGATGACGAAGCCCGACGAGAGCATGCTCAAGGGCTACTATGCCGCTTTGAAGGTCAACCAGCCGTTCAGCGACGTGCGCGACCAAATCCTCAAGGCCCTGACCGAAAAGCAGGAGCAAGAGGCGGGCGAGAAGTATCTTGAGTCGCTGCGCAAGAAGGCCGACGTGAAGCTGATGATCGAGCCGCCTAGCGTCAGCTTTGCGCTGAGCGACGCCATCCCGGCCGTCGGGCCGAAGGATGCGCCGGTCACGTTCATCGAATTCGGCGATTACGAGTGTCCCTATTGCCGCAAGGTGGATCCGGCGATGCAAAAGCTTCGCGAGCATTACGGCGACAAACTGCGGTTTGCCTTCGTCAACTTCCCTCTGCCGATGCATTCGCACGCCAGGAAGGCCGCCGAGGCGGCGTTATGCGCCAACGCCCAGAACAAGTTCTGGCCCTTTCACGAGCGGCTGTACGCGAGCGATGGCCAGAGCCTGGAGGTGCCTGCGCTCAAGACGCTGGCGCGCTCGTTGGGTCTTGACGGCGCCCGCTTCGACAAGTGCCTCGATTCGAACGAAGAGACCGCCGCGGTCCAGAAGACCTTGGACGCCGCAAGCAATATCGGGCTGACAGCGACACCGAGCTTCCTTGTCAACGGCCACTTTGTCAGCGGGGCTCTGCCTTACGAGGCGTTGCAGCAGGCCGTCGAGGAGGAGCTTGCGCGGCCGAAAGCGGCCCAGGCCGCCGCGGCGAATTGACCGCCGCCCTCCCCCCGACGCCAAGCCTGAATGGCGCACGTTGGCCGCGGCCGCGCCAGGGCTGCCGGCGGAGCGTCGGACCGGCCGGCATCCGCGCCGCTTCCTCCGGGCCATCCGGGCCGACCTTGCAAGTTGTCGAAAAGGGTGCCAGTTTGTTAAGGTAACTCAGCTCGCTCCCGCGTTATTCTTCCCGATCGAATTGAGGAGAAGCCCATTCAGAAGAGGACAAGGTCTCTGTTGCCGCGAATCCTTGCGGCCGCGGCTCTGCTCGCACTGACGCCCCGATTCGGGCTGGCTCCCGACCCGGCCCAGGCAGCCGACCTGGCCAACCTGAGCGCGATTCAGAGACGGCTCCTCTCGGGCTTCGCCACCGTGGAGTTGAACCCGCCACCGGCGCGCGGGCGCGCCGCGGCCCAGCAGGCTATGCTAAGCCCCGCTCCCACCAGTGCCAACGGCTGCAAGCCGGCCGCAACCGGCAATGCCAGAGTCAATCAGAACTGCCTCAACATGAGCAGCAATGTCAGCGACAGCGACTACCTCCAGGGCCGGGGCCAGGCGCAGAACGAACCGGCGATCGCGCAGGACCCCAACAATGCCAATCACGTGGTCGCGGCCTATAACGACTACCGGCGGGGCGACAGCGCGTGCGGCATCTCTTACAGCTCCGACGGCGGCGCCACCTGGACCGATTCGGCCGCGCCCATCGGCTTTACCTACGGGGAGCCGACCTTCGGCGCATACCGTCAGTACTGGCAGGCGGGCGGCAACAACTCGGTCGCCTGGGACACGAGGGGCAACGCTTATGTCGCCTGCCTCCTCTTCAACCGCGGACCAGGCATCACTTCCAACCCGGACGAGTCGAGCGGTGTTTACGTGCTGCGCTCGACCGCCAGCTTCGGCGCATCGTTCAATTTTCCGGCGCGGCCGGCGTACGAAGTAAACGGAGTCGCCAATCCCCTTGGAGCGGACCAGGAGGACAAGCCCTACATGACCGTCGACAACCACGTCAAGAGTGCTTTCCGCGACCGGATCTACGTCACCTGGACCGAGTTCCTGCCGGACGGCGCTACCTACATCTGGGAGGTGAACTCGAATGATTACGGCGAAACCTTCAGCTCTCGCGTGCTGGTGAGCTCGGACAGTGCGCTGTGCCCGAATACGCAGGGGGCCGGCACGAGCTATGGTCGCTGCAACGAGAACCAGTTCTCCCAGCCATTTACCGGGCCGGACGGCTCGCTCTACGTGGTCTTTGCCAATTACAATAGTTCGACTACGGGCGCGGCCGACAACCGCAGCCAGATTCTGCTCGTGAAATCGAGCAACGGGGGTAAGACCTTCAGCGCGCCGGTCTTGGTCGGCGACTATTACGACCTGCCGGATTGCGCGAGCTACCAGATGGCCAACGGCTCGGGACTTGACCCGGGGAGTGCCTGCATACCGGAGAAGGGCAGCAGCGCCAACTCCTACTTTCGGGCCGCGAACTACCCCTCGGGCGCGGTCAACCCGCAAAAGCCGAAGCAGGTTGTCGTTGCCTTCGGTTCCTACATCAACCCGCACTCGAAGGAAAACGGCTGCACGCCGGACGGGTTCTCCACCTACCTGTGGCCTCTCTATACCGGCGTGAAGAAAGCCGGCGCCTGCAACAACGACATCATGCTGAGCGTCTCCTCCGACGGCGGAGTGACCTTTACCGGGGCGGGCACCGATCCCCGCAAGCTAAGTACCATCAACTCGGCCCCCCGCCAGGCGACGACCGACCAGTTCTGGCAGTGGATCGCGTTTACCAGCTCCGGCAAGCTCGCCGTGTCCTACTATGATCGTGAGTACGGCGGCGACGAAACCACCGGCTTTTCCGACATCAGCCTTTCCGGCTCGAGCGACCTGGTTCACTTTGCGGCTCAGCGAGTGACCTCGTCGTCGATGCCGCCGCCGACCGGATTCGAAGGCACGTTCCTCGGCGACTATGGCGGCCTGACCGCCCTGGGGAAGGAGGCGTTGCCGGCATGGGCCGACACGCGTACCCGGGACCTGTTCCTCTGTCCGGGTACCGGGACGCCGGGAGTGCCGCCGACCCTGTGTACGGCGGCTGCCCCGAATGCGGCGTTCGCCAATCAGCAGAACGTGTACACCTCTGCGGTCGCAGTGCCAGTGCCGGGCAAATAGGGTCGCGTAGCAAGATTGGTTGCGGCCGGCCTTGACGATGCTCTCCGGCATTTCACGGCCCGAGCGTTCGACATCGTCAGGCACGCAAGCGCACAGCGGCAGCCTCTGGTGCCGAACCTGACCCGCAGACACGCGGCAATGCCGGCGGGCGTGCTTCTCTATCGGCACGACGACGCAACCTTGTTCGCTCACTGCGTCCGGCGCTGTCCCGATTCCCGGTTCTACCGCTGGTCGCTGGCATCGATAACTCGGTCGGAAAAACGCCGGTTTCGGGTGTTTTATGCCAACGCGAGGCAGAACCGGTCCGTTGCGGCGCGGTGGAAACGCTTTTGGCCTCTAACCCGAGCTCGAACTTCGCGTTTGCAAACCGCCTGGTATCGGTAGAGTTTCAATCAGGATTCAAAATGGAAATTCCGGTTCAAGGTGCTCCGGGCGTTGATTGAGGCCGAGGCTGGTCCGTGCCCGGGGGTGCGGGCACAAGCGAAGGAGGAAGGGATTTGACGTACTCTTCGTTCGCTCGGTTAATGCGCCCAAGGCGCTTTTCCACCAAGTAGAGGTAATAGTGGTAAAGAGCCTTGTCCGGCTGCAGCCGAACCAGTTCCTCGTATTCCCGCTCGGCGGCCTTCAGGTCGCCACGGCGCTCCAATTGGAGGGCGAGCTCTCCATGATAGCGCTCTTCATGATAGCCTGAAAAATTTCGCTTCATCGCTGCGTCTTCGGGCACTGGGTAGAAGAGCACGCCCCCGACTTCGATCGGTGAAACTCCGAGGACCTTCAACCACTGCGGCCAGTCGCCTTGGTGGTGGAGGTCAACGATGATCGCCTTCACCTGATGCGCCTCCAGAAACATCGGCAGTTGGCGGTAGAACTGACTGCCGGCGTGTCCGCTATACAGATCACCCAAAATGGGCCAACCGAGGAATTCCTGGGGCGTGGGACCAACGTAGCCTTCCGCCATCCGAAATCCCATTCCGGCTTGTGCCTGCCACAGCATACTGGCGCCAGTATAGCCATACGGCAACACCAGCACCGTTTCAGCGGGGGAGATATATCGCTTGTAGATCCCGGAGGAGAAAAAGGCTGGAGTGTCGGCGCTTGTCACTCCCACCTGCGGTATCCGGAAGTAGGTGACATTTGGCATCAGGAACAAGAAGCACAAAATTCCCAAGATCAGCCGCACCGCCGCCGACCGGCAAGGGTCGCTCGTATACAACGCGGCAAGTACACCGGCGATCAGGAACAAATACATAACGAAGCGCGCCGGCAGCGCTTGATCGATCAGGGGCAGATGCGAAACTACCGACCATGGCAAAGGAATTGTTGCCTCACCGGCAATATGCATAGTCGGCCCCAGGGAAGCCAAGGCAACGACCACCAGGCTGGCGAGCAAGAAATCGGTTAGTGGCTCTCGCCAGTGCGATTTGGCAAAAAGCAGAATTACCAGCATCAGTGGAGCGCCCAGATAGGCGCCATTCTCCGAGATATTGCCCCGAAAGTGAGATACGACTGGCGCGAAGTGGACGTGGCCGATCCATGTCAGCTCGGTGGGCAAGAAGAAATTCAAGAGATCGGAGGAGAACTCCGAAGCGGAATTGAACCGCGGCGGCTCGCGGCGTACGAATACGTAGTACAGATACGGAATGAGAACAATCGCCGTCACTGCGTACGCGCATATAATTTCCGGCAAGAGGGAAGTTATCTTCGTTCGGTACTCGCTCGGCGCAAGGAGCAATGCCAATGAGATCGCAAGCGCTCCGAACAGACTGGCGGTCGCGAACACCTCGGTCGAAGTCAGAAATTCAAAGGTTAGAACGAGCGCCAATAGAGCGACAAAGGCGCTCCCGTTCAGGCGCCTATCCAGCCTGAACAGAAGCAACAACAGCGCGAGCGGAACCGGGAAGATCAGAAACAGATTGAGATGTCCAAGCATATGTCCTGACATGTAGCTGGAGAACCCAAAGATATAGCCGCCGAGCAATGACGGCAGAAATTGCCGCGTCACATAGCGACACAGCACAAAAGCCGTCCACGCGGCGATGGCTGGAGCGGACAGGCAGACGAGATTGTAGGCGACGACGGGTCCAAACAGTCTGGTAATGGGGTAAAGAAGCAGGCTCGGACCGGGACAACTTGCGGCCCATGTGAGGTTGAAGCCGACAGGCGCGCAGATGACGGTCGGCAGAAACGGATTCAGATGCTGCAAGAGAGCATGGGGCCACCATACGAAGGACCACATGTAGAAAGTCGGGTCCATGTTCTGACCTATATAGGCCTGCGATGGGTGGAGAATGACGCCGAAGGCATAGAAATAGATCGAGAGCGCCAGATACAGCGCGAAAGCAATGGTAGCCTGAAGGCCCCCGATATGCAGCCACTCTGGCGCTGAGCTTGTTTCATTCACGCTCGGGCTGGCACTCCGATTTCGAGACTTCGGCTCAACCAACGGTCCGCTTCGCACATGCGCCAAATCAACGGCTATTGCGACGGCAGTGCAGGCAAGTGACCTGCTGGGCGACCCAGCTTGGGTCCATCGCTCGGCCAGTCGACCAGGAAGTACGGCGAAGCCGCGATCGCTCCTCTCAATTCGGGCGCCGCTCCCATCCGCAACATTTCGTTGAACATCTGCTCCATGGTCGGGCTGTCGAGGATGATGTATTGCGGCTCGCCTCGATCGAACACCAATTTGTACACCATCGCACGTGTGTTCGGGCCGCTGAAGGGCACTTTGAAAGCGATCTTTTTCCCATAGTAGCGGAAGGTTGACGCCGGAGGAACGGCAGGCGAGGCGGAAAGCCGCGCTTTCGGTCAGGCCGGCAACACCGGCCCGTCCCTAGCCAGCCTCCAGGCGCTCAGTCCGTGGGCTCGCATCGCCGGACCTGCCGCGCCGCGGCCGCGTTCATGGATCCCTGCGACTCCATCGCGCGGCATTCGGGCGCCAACGGCGCGGGCGCAAGCGTGGCGCGGCGCGATCCGGTTCCGTGGCGAGAGAGACAGGCGTGCTGATCTCCGGTGGCTTCGGCCTGCGCCGCCGTCGCGTTGGCTGCGACGCCTTCGGCCCTGGCAACGCCAGAAACAGCGGCAACTTGGAGCGACGACGCGACAAGCGCGCATCTGCCCGCGATGGCCTCCCACCGCTCCGGCCCCAGAACCAGTGGAGCCCGCGCCCTGAGGCCCGAAATCTCTTGCGACCCGGAGGCGCGCTAGATACCGTATCGCCGCGTCCCTGCACTCCGCGGGAATCCCTCAGCGAAGATGGCAACGGCGGCGAAGTTTTCATATTGTGCAGCCCAGAGTCGGCTTGATCGGCGCCGCGTCGAATGAAGACCGTTGCGACCGAAGAAGGTTACGCCAGTTCGGGAGCGAAGCCGCTGGAGTCCCGCGCGCCTTTGCGGCCCATCGGGATGGACCGGGTGTACGCCCTGGTAGTGGTGATCGCGCTTGTCGCGGGAGTTGGCTTGCGCGTCGTTCGCCTGGCGGAGGTCCCGCCCGGGTTGCATCCCGATGAGGCCTGCAACGGATACGACGCCTACAGCATCCTCAAGACCGGCCGGGACCATCGCGGCAATTTTCTCCCGCTGGTGATGCAGGGCTTCGACGACTACCGCATGGCGCTGTTCCCGTACTCGCTTGTGCCGCTGGTTGCGGCATTCGGGCTCAAGCCCGCCGTGGTGCGGCTGGGGGCCGCGCTCTGGGGCATCGTGGACCTGGTCGCGATCACGGTTCTGGCCGGGCTCATGATGGGATGGCCGGCGGCGGCCGCCGCGGCGCTGTTCGGTGCGCTCTCACCGTCGCACCTGCCCTTCAGCCGCTATGGCATCGAAGGGATCGCGGCCAGCGCCACGATCACGCTGGGGATGCTCTGTTTCTTTCTATGGCTGCGGCGGCGCCGGGACGTGTGGCTGCTGCTGAGCGGCGCGTTCTTCGGACTCTCGCTTTATTCCTACGCGATCACCAAGGCGTTTCTCCCGTTCCTGATCGCGTTGCTGATAGTGCTGTACTGGCGTGAGCTCAAAGCGGCGCGGCTCAAGGCGCTGGCGGCGGCGGCGATCGTGATGTCATTGGCGGTGCCGCAAGCCGTCCTGCTGCTGCAGCATACTGCCGAGATGCAAGCGCGCTTCAACCAAATGTCGCTGTTCCACATCATCGCGACATGTCCGGGCTGCGATCCTGAACAAGCCAGGGCGGCCGGCCACTCGCTCTTTTATCAACTGATCGGCTTCGCGGCCAATTGGCTAAGTTACTTCACTCCATCGTTTCTGTTCCTGGTCGGCGACCGCGGCGATCACTGGACGATGGTCCATCCGCCGGGTTTCGGCCAGTTGTTGCCCGAGCAGGCGCCGCTGATCCTGCTGGCGCTGGCTGCGATCATAAGCGCGCGCCGAAGAAAGATAGCGCTGCTGCTTGCCGGCTGGTTGGTCGTCGCGGCCTTGCCGGCGGCGTTCCTGATGCCGCAGGGAGCTGCCTGGGCGGAAGCGCGCGCGCTGCCAACGCCGCACGTGATGTTCGACTATTCGGTCGGGTCCCTGCGGCTGACGCCCTCCTTGCTGCTTTCCCATCCCGATTCGCGGCACGACGTGCTGGCGATGGCGCCATGGATTCTCTTCTCCGCCCTGGGATTTGTGGTGCTGCTCGAATGGACTTCGCGGATGGCGGTGCTGAGGGCGGCTGCGGCGGGGCTGATCCTTTTGGGGGCGATATTCAATGGCGCGCGATTTGTCCGATACTACTTTCGCGATTTCCCGGTCCTGGCCGCGCCTTACTTCTCGTATGGGGTCGAACAGGCTTTGCGCGCGGTCGACAAGCTCGATAACGGGGCCGAGCCGATTGCGATCACCACGAGAATAAACCAGCCTTACATCTACATTCTCTTCTTCGAGAGATATCCGCCGAGGCTATGTCAACGGCAGCGGGTGGGCCGCCTGAACAACCGCCTGTTTGCCCCGGTGCTCGAGTTTGGCCGCTACTACTTCTATTCTCTGAGGAACCTCTACCAGGTTTTTCCTCATGGGGCATTTGTATTCGCCGGCTCGGAAGCTCCACCGTCGCCGCCGACGTTGTCGGTTCGGTATCCCGACGGCAGCGTTGCCTATAACGTCGTCATCAAGTAGCGGGTGGATCGCGATTGCCGCGCTTCGGAGTTTGGTCTACCTGCGGGATGGCGATGACACGATCGCGCCCACGTCGGAACGTAGTACGAATGAAGGCCTAATTGGCTTTTTCTCGGCGCAAGGCAAGACCGAGCAGCAGTTTATCGACGAGGTTGTGGCGGCGTTGAGGTAGCGCGGTGTGCTGAAAGAGAAGCCCGGTGAAGCGAAGAAGCCGAAGCCCGAACCGGGCACAAGACCAGACGCCGTAGCCGATTTACCTGGGCCCGGCGCCGGCAATCCGGTTCAAGAGTTGCCTGGATGGTGACAAGCTTCGCCCGGGACCCCGCGACGAGGCGGAAATCCAGCGTTTGGAGAGAAACAATGGAGCCTCAGATCTATGTGCGGATGGCGCAGGTCGAAGATCGGCACTGGTGGTTTGCCGCGCGGCGCTCGATCATCGGACGCATGATAGACCGGCTCGCCCTCAGCGAGCAGGCTGCCATCCTCGAGGGGCCGGATGCGGCACGGGCGGGAACCTGGCCATGCTGAGCCGGCGTGGCCGCCTGTACGCCTTCGAGCCCGACCCCGTAGCGCTCCCCATATGCTCGCTCGCGCTCGGGTCAGGCGGTTGTCGCCGCGGGTCGTCTGCCTGACGGGATTCCCTTCGCCGGCCTGAGCTTCGATCTGGTCGTGATGACCGACGTGCTTGAGCATCTCGACGATCCGTCGGGCGCGCTGGTCGCGCTGCGCCAGCGGCTCAACTCCGGGGGATGGCTCTTGGTCACGGTTCCGGCCCTCAACTGGCTGTGGAGTGCGCACGACTTCTCGCACCATCATCGCCGGCGCTACCGCGCCGAGGAGCTCGCAAGCCTGATTCGTGAGGCCGGCTTCGAGACCGTTTACTTGAGCTACTACAATTTTTTCCTCTTCCCGTTCGTTGCCGTCGCGCGGCTTGTGCGCCGGCGGGCTGCCAGCCCGGATGGTACGCATGATCTTGACGTGCCGATCGAGCCGTTCAATCGCCTGCTCTACCTCGTCTTCTCGAGCGAGCGCTTCATACTCGGCAAGCTTTCGTTTCCAATCGGTATCTCGCTTATTGCGCTCGGCCGCCGCCCAGCCGAGGTCGGCCGGTTCTGAGGCAGTAGAGGCGCAGGCCGCGGATTCGGGCCGCGGCGCGCGCCGTCAGGGAGTCCCCGCGGTTCCCACGGCGTTTACCGAGATTCCAGACACCGGGGAACCGTTGGAGGTATAAAGCGTCAGCCCTGCTACGTCATCGGGCTTGAGATGGAGCGCGAGCCGCAGCGTCTTGCCGTCGCGCCCGAAGATATTGAGCCCGCCGCCCTTTTCTTCGGCGCCGATTCCCAGCCGGCGCTTGGCTTTTGCGTCATACATCACGATGGACACGGCTGGGCTTTTGGCTCGATTCCGAATTCCGCGCGCGTTTTGCCGTCTTTATCGACGATCACCAGTTTCTGCGTAGTGATGACGCTGGGGGCCACCGCCGGCGGCGCCGCCGCAATTGCGCGGCTTAGGTGGCTGGCACTTACTCCCCCCAGGAGCCCGGCTGCGAAGGCCAAGAGCATGTAGAGAGCGCTTTCTCCGCGTTTCATGTGTGACTTCCTTTCCGATTGCTGAATTTTTCGCCTGTCCTTCAATCCGGATCCCGGCCGCACTGTTTCTAGCGGGTCGTCCGCCGCCTGGCAACCGAGGCTCTGAGAGCCGGCAAGCTGGCAGCGTGAGCAGTTACTCCGACGGCGCCTTCGGTGCCTGAACCCACTTTTGCGCAAGCCTTGAGCGCGGCGTGATCTTGACGCAGAATCGTTCTCCTGCAGGGGCTGTTCTGCCGTGCCGCAGGTTGCGGGTCGCTGCGGTTTTTTCGCCACAGTGCTCGCTTCGCTCGGGCCGTCGGCGAAGCTGCAGCGACTCGAACCGTTCGGCCGATCGGCCAAACGCCCTGAGCGAAGCGAAGGGCTCGGTCGCTCGGTAAACTCCGTGAGCGTGGCGATGAAGGGGGACCACAATGGATGAAGGGGGACCGCAATGAAGGAAACGCAACCACCATCCGCCTCAAGGGCGGCCCGCGCCGAAACCCCCGGCGTTTCATTGAACGGCTGGAAATTTTCTCCATCGCGTCGCTGGGGGCTCGACCGACGGCAGACGGCGATGCTTGCGGGCGTCCTGCTGCTCGTGCTGCTGGCGTATCTTCGCTCCCTCGGCGGCGGCTTCGTTTACGACGATCACAAGGAGATCGTTCAAAACCGCTTCATCGGCCAATGGTCCTTTCTATGGCAGAGCTTCCTTCGCGATTCCTGGTGGTTCCGGCAGCCCAACTCCTCTAGGCCATCCGCCTCTTACTACCGCCCCCTGCAAAATGCATGGTTCGCGCTCAATTACCACCTCTTCGGCCTCAACCCGCTGCTCTGGCACGCGGCCAAGATTGCGCTGCTGCTTGGCACGGTGGCGCTCTGCTTCCGAGCCGCTCAACTTCTGACCAACGATGTCGGTGTGGCTCTGCTGAGCGCCCTTTGGTTTGGCTTGCTGCCGACCACGGCCGAAGTCGTGGCTTGGCTCAGTGCCGTCCCTGAGCCTCTGACCGCCTTCTTTGAGCTCTCGATAGTTTGTTACCTCGTGCGCCGTCCGCTGATAACGTGGCGCGCCTGGGCGATGCCCCTGTTGCTCTTTGGCTGTGCTTTGCTGAGCTGGGATGCCGCCGTCATCTTCCCTGTACTGGTGGGAGCATATTTCTTCCTGTTGGCGCCGGAGGATGCGCCGCGACGCCGCATTCTCGCGCTATGGCGCCCGCTGCCTTTTGTGCTCGTCGCCCTGGCCTACTTGGCCATTCGCTTCGCCGCAATGGGGCCGGTAGGATATTACAACGGTCCTTCGGCAGAAAACTCCCATTCATTCGCGCAGGTTCTGGCGACCGCCCCCGAAGTACTGGCTTGCTATCTGAAGCTGCCGGCAGAGCCATGGGCAATCGGGCCTGCCAGCACGGCCAAGTGGGTCTACAGTTTCGCGTCTGCTGGTTTCTATCTTCCGGCAGCCGCGCTCCTGGTGTTGGCCGCAGCCGCGTGGTTTGCGATTCAAAGCAGCCCGCGCCGAAGCTTGTACCTGTTCTGCGGGAGCTGGTTCTTGCTCCAGCTCGTGCCCGCCCTGAACTTGCCTTCCATCATCGCGTTGACACAGAATCGCTACCTGTACGTGGCCTCCTTCGGATGGTGCCTGGCTCTGGCCGACCTGCTGGTGCGGTTCTCGCGCCGCGGCCGGGTCGCCCGCGGGCTCACAACTTGCCTGGTGACCGCCGTCTCCGCTCTCTACGCGATCGTGCTCTGGAACGCACAAGGCTATTGGAAAGACGACATCGCGATGTACCGGCGGGCGGTGGCGCAGGCTCCGAATTCTCCACGCTATCATGAAGAGCTCGCCCTCCAATTGGAGGGCCGTGGCAACCTGAAGGCCGCCGAGCGGGAATACGAGGAACTGGTTCGGCTGCAGCCGGATAAGGGTCTCTACCACTATTACCTCTACATGGTGGAAGAGCGCCTTGGGCACATCGGTCGAGCGAACGAGGAGTACGTCAGGTCCCTTCCTCCTTCGCTTGTGCCCGCACCCCCGGGCACGGACCAGCCTCGGCCTCAATCAACGCCCGGAGCACCTTGAATGACGCGTCGAACGGCGAACGGAAGGCGCTGAACCTGCCGTGGCGCCGACGGCCGGTCATCTTGTTGCGTCAGCCTGTCGCGCGGAAAGCCGCAAACGGACGAGCGCAAGGCGAGTAACGAGCAATAGGAGGCTTATCGCGAAGAAAAGGCTTTGACATCTGCCCCGATTATCTGCTATTGATACGCGAGTTTTTGCTTGACGGCTTTTTTCCTTGGCGGCTTTTTGCTGGTAGCCCGTAACCACAGGGGAGGCACGATGCGCGCGACACGTATAGTTTTGACAGGGTTGGTGGCCGCCACCGTGGCGGTCCTGTGTGCGGCTGTCATATCTCAGCCAGTGGCCTCAGCGGCCTCCTGCGACGTGTTCCAGACCAGTTACTTTGATGTCGCGACTTCGCCCATGCGATCGGATGCCGGGTATGGAGGAGGCGGCGTGTCAGGTGGGGCGGGCGACGCGCTGGTCAGACTCATCAACCCCACCGGTTTGCCCCCCTCAGTCCCCGCGTTGTGCGAGATGCTCTACGTCCTCGACGACAACGAGGAGCTTCAGGAGTGCTGCGGATGCCCGGTGACTCCGGACCAGGTGTTGACGCTCTCGGTTATCGGCAACCTGACCGCCAACCTTGGCATTTCTGGCTCTGGTCGGGCAGCCGGGGTCATCGATGTCATATCGTCGCTGCCTAATTTCTCCTTGACCCCTGGTGATACGCCGCCGCATGGTATCGGCGTCCTGCGCGGGACCTCCCCCGGGACCTACATCTACGCCACCCCGGCCGGATGCGATCCGAGTGGCGGCTCGAGCCTCGGCTCTTGGGGAACCAACTCGGGAATGGGCACAAGCACAGCCGTAGATCCCACGCCCGGCGTCTGCGCCTCCATAAATCACACCGAGTCGATGATCCAGAGTAGTACGCCTTTTAAGGCCATCACGACGACCTCGGTCGAGCTCTTCCAAAACGCAGAGCTCGACTCGACCCATTTTTCCGATCTCACGACTAACTGCTTCAACTTGCTGGCAAAAGGCTCGGGCGTGGGGGCCTGTACCTGCACGCCGCCACCGCCTCCTCCGCCGACTCCGACCGCCACTCCGACCGCGACTGCGACCGTGACGGCCACCCCGACCGCGACGGCGACGGCCACTGCGACGGCAACTGCCACAGCGACCGCGACCGCTACTGCGACGGCGACGGCGACGGCCACCGCGACCGCGACCGCCACTGCGACGGCGACCGCTACCGCTACGGCGACTCCGACCGCAACTGCTACGTCGGTGCCGCCGGGACCTCTCACCTCGTCCTCCAACGACAATACGACGTTTGGGGCGGCCGAGCTCCCGCTAGACGTGCCTAATCTTGCACGGGTTGGCGATTTTCTCTTCGCTACCGTTGTTCTCCAAACCGGTGGTACCGGTGTCGGGAATCCCGCTGGTGGCCTCGCCGTATCGACGCCTGCGACATGGAACTTGATTCTAAAAACGACGGCGGGACCTACTTCTAATATCCAAATGAACACCTACTGGAAGGTGGTCGCTGGCGGTGACCCCGGGTTAACATATCATTGGATTTTTTCGGGAGGTGCTACCGACAGCATCGCGCTTGCCTCCGGAGGCATGAGCGATTACGTTGGGGTGAACACCGCGAGCCCGATCGAAAATTCTAGTGGCGGGCAGAACGCCAGCAGCCTGAGCATCCTCGCGCCGTCCGTTACCACGACGAAGAACAACAGTCTCTTAATCGGCGCCTTCGGTGTCGTCAACGCGAATGGCATAACCGCGCCGTTCGACATGACTGACGTTTACGGACACAATGCTTCGAACGGACCAAGCATCGAGAACGCGCACAGCATCCAAGCCGTCGCAGGCGCGAGCAGTACTGAGACCGCGACTGCTACCGTCACCGCGGGTGTCAACATCGGTCAGCTGATTGCGGTGGCGCCTTCTCCCTAGACCTCGCGACTAACGGCGAGTGACGGTCAACAGAACGCGGGGCGCGGGTTTTGGGACTCGCGCCCCGTCTCGCATTGAGCGTGTTCCCGTCGGCGCCAGAACCGATCTTCGGTTCCGATCCGTCATCCAGACGAAATCTGCTCGCGCGTATCGCTGAGCGTATGGTCGAATTTCGGCATCGCGGGACCACAGATTCGAATTGGACTGCTGAATGCGCGATAAGCTACTACGAGTTCGTGCCAGGACTCGCGCTGTGGGCGTCTCCTCCTCGGGGGACCCCTCGGCTTGTCAATCGGCCTTTGGCTCGCGAAGAATTGACATAAGCCAGTCGAATTGGCATAAGACAACGAATGGCGACTCCAGCCGTAGTTGCAAAATTCTCCGAAGCCTAGCTGTCCGAGCCCAGGCGTTTCGAGAATCTGCTGGGCTTCGATTTGCGTTTCAAGGTACGCACAAGGGAGTAGCACCAAATGCGAAACGAAGCCCAAGACGAAAATAGCGTAGCGGCGCGAACCAGACATCCGTTTCGCGCGGCGACTACCGGCGTTATCGCGCTAGCCGCGCTTGTCATGATCCCTCTGAGCGCATCGGCCTTCACTTTCACTAAGACTTTCTCTGGCAGCGGCACGGCACCCGATGGAGACCATCTCGCCTTTACTGCAATGTTCACGCTGGACACGACCGCGCAGACGCTTACCGTCGTTTTGACCGACACCGGGGATGCGGCGACCGATCAGGCCGATGTCTTGACGGCGTTGCTCTTTAATACGCCGCCCTTCACCAGCGGCACGGCAGCGCTCACGAGCGGAAGCTCGCTGGTGCATCCGGGCGATACACCGGGAACGATCGGCTCGAACTGGCAGTATCTACCCGGGAGCACGGGCGGCCTGGGCTCGAGCGGCGTGTTCAGCTTCGGCCCGTCGGGGAATCTTGATGGCAGCAAACACACGAAGCTGGATGGCTCGGGCTTTGGAATTGTCTCGGCCTCGACCACTTCCGGCGATGCCCTTTTGGACGGCCTAGGCAAGCGCGAGTACATCGAGAGTTCCATCACCTTTACGCTCGACGGCGTGACACTGTCCGACCTGAGCAGCATCACGTCGGTCAAGGCGAACTGGGGAACGAGCAATTGCGAGGGCGGTTGCGTAGGCGTGGGACCAAGCCCAACGCCTACTACGACGCCGACTAGCACGCCTACGGCGACAGCGACGGCTACGCCAACCGCGACTCGGACTGCCACTCCGACGGCGACACGGACCTCCACGCCGACACCGACCCCGACCCCCACGCCGACAGCGACGGCGACACCGACCGCCACGGCGACCGCGACCGCCACGGCGACCGCGACCGCCACTGCGACGGCGACTGCCACTGCGACGGCGACTGCCACTGCGACGGCGACCGCCACTGCGACGGCGACCGCCACTGCGACGGCGACCGCCACTGCGACCGCGACCGCCACTGCGACGCCGACCGCCACTGCGACGGTGACGCCGACCCCCACTCCGACGGCGACGCCGACTTTCGTGCCGCCGCAACCTCTCACCTCGGCTGGTGGCGACAATACGACGTTTGGGGCGGCCGAGCTCCCGCTAAACGTGCCTAATGGTGCACGGGTTGGCGATTTTCTCTTCGCTACCGTTGTTCTCCAAACCGGTGGTAGCGGTGTCGGGAATCCCGCTGGTGGCCTCACCGTATCGACGCCTGGGACATGGAACTTGATTCTAAAGACGACAGCGGGACCTACTTCTGACATCCAAATGGACACCTACTGGAAGCTTTGCGCTGGCGGTGACCCTGGCTTACCATATACGTGGAGTTTTTCGGGAGGTGCTACAGACAGCATCGCGCTTGCCGCCGGAGGCATCAGCGATTACATTGGAGTGAATACCGCGAGCCCGATCGAAAATTCTAGTGGCGGGCAGAACGCCAGCAGCCTGAGTATCCTCGCGCCGTCCGTTACCACGACGCTGCCCAACAGTCTCTTAATCGGCGCCTTCGGTATCGTCAACCTGAATGGCATAAGCGCGCCGGGCGACATGACTGATGTTTACGGACACAATTCTTCGGACGGACCAAGCGTCGAGAACGCGCACAGCATCCAAGCCGTCGCAGGCGCGAGCTTGACTGAGACCGCGACTGCTACCAACAGCGCGGGTATCAACATCGGTCAGCTGATTGCGGTGGCGCCGGGTCCCTAGACCTCACGATGTAACGGCGAGTGACGTCAACAGAACGCGGGGCGCGGGTTTTGGGACTCGCGCCCCGTCTCGCATTGAGCGTGTTCCCGTCGGCGCCAATGGATACGGACGAAGCTATGTCGTGTCGCTCAGATTCAGAGAGGGTATCATGTGGAAAGGGAGAATGATCGTGCTGCTATTCGCGCTAGTAGCTATCGTGGCGCCGGGATGCGACAGCAATACGCCGAATGCTCGGTCCTCGGGCGGCGTGAGCCCACAGGGTTCCAATAAGTGCTCCGTGCCAAGTCTGTGTACTTGCGGCGGATGCTCGATCATGTGTCCGGCGGGGTCTGTCGCGTCATGTACCCCAGGGCAAACCTCCCCCAGCGACAAAGGCTGTAATCCGACAGTCGTATGTACCGTTCGGGCCAAATGCGTTTGTCTTTAAGCCGGGACGGAGTTGCAGAATTATTTCAGCAACGCCAACACCACCGGGGGACAGGCCTTCGTCAATATCACGGCTCCCCTCGAGGGAAATGAAACGGCCACCAACCCGGCGGTGGAACAGGGCGAAACCTGCGCGATGATCTACGTCTTTAATACCGACGAAGCGATGGCGGCCTGCTGCGGATGCCCGCTTCCAATTGCGGCAGCGGCTCCAGCGAACGCGCGTAGCGCCGGGTCGATACTCCCAACACCATCTGCTCCATAGCCCGCTTAACGAGCGGATCGCGCGCGCGCGCCACTCCCGCCAGCTCGGCAGCCTAAGCTCGCCACCCTCAACGCTGCGCACCGGCGGCTGGCTTACCGCGACCCGCCGTCCGCCCATAACCGGCGACCTGGTGAGGTGTCCCGCGCGCAGCGCCCGGCGATCCGCCCGATGCACGTAGCGCGCTCTGCACAGCGCCACCCGCTCGGCTTCCAGCACTTCATCCACATACGCCAGTCCCGTGACGATCACGGTCTCGTACAAGGCCCCACCCACCAGTCCCGGCAACCCGCAGCCACAGCTGCCCTGCGCCCGCGGCTTTCCTTCCACCCCTGCTCTTGGCACTCTTGTTCATGGCGACCTTCTCCTCTTACCCAACCCGATCTCCCGATCGGGTGAGGAACGCCGCCACTCAAATCTCGACAGCCTTCAGGACATCGCCTCGAGATAGTGCGGCACAGCGATCTACGGCACGCAAGCGACGCTGCCAGCGTCAGCTCCGACTCGTCAGCTTCCTCGGAAGGAATTCGGCCGACTGGCGAGCCATCGCATCGTGCCCGATCTGAAGCCGATAAAATGCTTCCGCGAAACCTGCTTCACGAAAGGATACTTCGCGCGACTCCGGACGAGCCGCATAAACCTCGCCGGTCGGTGACAATCGTTAAACCTTCGCGGAACTCCCCGTCATTCGAAGAGCACCGCCGTTCCATCCAGCTTTGAAGATTCAGGGAGAGATTACGGGAACTGCCGGCGCTAGCGCCCAGAGAGCCGGCTTCGATCGCGCAGTAGCGCGAGAGTCATAGCTTCAGGGCTCACTCGCTTCTGGACTGTTTCAGTTTTGGTGCGGCTTGCGCTCGGATGTGGCAACTTTGCGACACCCCTTAGCCAACACGGCAGCTATATTCCAGTTCACCTTACTCCGATAAGAGCGTGCCGCGAACCTCCTTGGCACGGAGTCTGCTTGTCAGGGCCGCGGAACAGCGGCAAACAAGGAACCGAACCGGTGGTGGGGGTAATGAGAGCAATGTCACCCGAAGTTGGCGCAAGACGTGCCAAGCTACGCCAAAGGGTTCTGACAGTCGAGGATGTGGCGCGGTATCTGCGAATCAGAAAATCGACCGTTTACAAGCTGCTACGAGAGCGAAGGTTGCGCGCATTGAAGGCAGTCGGTGGAGACTGGCGTCTACGACTTAGGGACGTCGACAGTTGGCGTCTAAAGATGCAACACGACTGGAGCGATGTCCTAAACGGCGCCAATTGGGCGGAGCCGTAGCACCTCGACGCGTCATCGCCTTTTAGCGTTCGTCTCGTCGCGAGATGGCACGCAAAACGCCTTCCATGCTCCGATAGGGACTGGCGGCAGACGCCCAAAGTCGAGGCCGCGCGTGAAATCGCGGGCGCGCTCAGCCTCGAACCACGTTCCGATCCGTTTGCGTACGCGCTGCCGGGCGGCGCCAAGACGGGCCCGGATTGGCCGCGGTCGCCCACTGATTGCTTATCGGCGGCTAAACGTTATCCTGTGCAGGACATGGGAGCGGTGGAAAGTCCGGATGGGAAATCGCGACGGGTCTCGCTGTCCGTCCTGGTGCCCGTGTACAACGAGCGCTACCTGGTGGCCGAATCGCTCGGCCGCCTGGAAATCCTCGAGCAGGATCCCAACCTCTCGCGGGTCGAGGTGATCGTCGTCGACGACGGCTCCTCCGACGGCACCGCCGAGACCCTGGCGCGGCTCGCAGCCGAGCGCGGCCAGGGTCAGCCCGGCAAGATCACCTGGGTGTTCGTCCGCCACGAGAAGAATCTGGGCAAAGGGGCGGCAGTCCGCACGGCGCTGGCTCGCGCGACCGGCGACGTTTCGATCATCCACGACGCCGACCTCGAATACGATCCCGCCGACATCTGCCGGATTATGAAAGCCTATATCGAGACCGACGCCGACGCGGTTTTCGGCTCGCGTTTCGCGGGTGCCGACGTGCGGCGCGTGCTGATGTTTCGCCATGAACTGGGCAACAAGTTCCTTACCTTCCTGTGCAACCTGGTCGCGAACCTGAACCTGACCGACGTCTGGACCTGCTACAAGGCGGTGCGGACCTCGCTGCTGAAGTCGATTCCGCTGGCGAGCAACGACTTCCGCATCGAGCCCGAGATTACGATCAAAATCGCCAAGCGCGAGGCACGGATCTTCGAAGTTCCGATCAAGTACTACGGGCGCACCTACCGCGAGGGCAAGAAAATCAACTGGAAAGACGGCGTGCTGGCGCTGATTGCGATCGCGCGCTTCGGAGCCAGCGACGAGGTCTATGAGCGCGACGAGTACGGCAGCCAAATCCTGGCGCGGCTGGCGCGGGCGCCGCGCTTCAATCTCTGGATGGCCGACACGGTAAGGCCATTCTGCGGCGACCGCATCCTGGAGATCGGAAGCGGGGTCGGCAATCTAAGCCGGGTGCTGGTGCCGCGGGCCAGGTACGTGGCGAGCGACATCAATCCGCTCTACCTGCAGACGCTGCGCAACCTGCAGCTCAACCGGCCTTATCTCTCGGCGGCCTATTGCGACGTCAAAGAGCTCTCGTCGTTCCCGACCGTGCCCGGCGGGTACGACACCGTGATTTGTTTGAACGTGCTCGAGCACGTCGAAAATGACCGCGCTGCGCTGCTCAATATCAAGTCGGTGCTTTCCGACCGAGGGCGCGCATTGATCCTGGTGCCGCAGGGCCCCTGGAACTACGGGACCCTGGATGAGGTGTTGGGCCATTGCCGGCGCTACACGCGCGACACGCTGACCCGTCTGGCCGCCGAATGCGGGCTCGAAGTGCGCACCGTCGTCGAGTTCAACCGCTTCGGTACTATCGCATGGTTCCTCAACGGCAAGCTGATGCGGCGGCGAAGCTTCGGCCTGTTCCAGGTGTGGGTGCTCAACCTGATCACTCCGTTGGTGCGCCGGATTGATCGATTTCTGCCGATTCAGCCCTTAAGCTTGATCGCGGTATTTGAGCGAGCGCCGCAACCGGCGGCAGGGGCGGAACAGGGATCAGCATCATCCGCGCACCTGGTTGCTGGGCGGCTTCGGTGAGCGCGGAGACGGAAGCGAATGCAGCCACGCGTCCGCCTAGCCGGCGCCGCGAACCTGGCGACGCCCTGATCCTCGCGGCGGTGCTCGCCACGACGCTGATCGTTTACTTGCGATGCCTCGGCAACGGCTTCCTCGTCGTCGACGACTGGCTCATCACCAACAATCCCTACCTCGGTCAGTGGTCATTCTTGTGGAAGTCGTTGTTGAGAGACTGGTATTGGATCTTGGATCCTCGGCGTCAGAACAGTGCGCGCTATCGGCCGCTGGGCTTGATCTGGTTTGCGCTGAATTACCACCTCTTCGGGCTCAAGCCGCTGGGATGGCATGCCGGAATGGTAGCGGGGCACCTGCTGGTGGTGTGGCTGGTGTACAAGACCGCGTTACGCCTCAGCGGCGACCGCCAGGGGGGGCTGCTAGCTGCGCTGCTGTTCGGGCTTACGCCCATCCATGGGGAGGCGATGGCCTGGACGTGCTCCTTCGTCGTGGTGATCAGCTCTGGCCTTGAGCTGGCAGCCTTCTACCTGTTCATCGAGCGGGCGCGGGCGTGGTGGCGAAACTGGACGCTCGCGCTGGGGTTATACGCTGGTGCGCTGCTGAGCTATGAGACCGCGGTGACCTTTCCGGGCCTGGTAGCGGCCTATGTGTTCCTGCTGGAGGACGTCCCAGGTGCTGGCGACGCGTGCGAGCCCGGCGCAGGGGCGGTCTCGGCTCGTGTTCGCCGCGCACTCTTATCCACCGCTCCGTTTGGCGTCGAGCTGGTCGTCTATCTGATCGTCCGTCGCTTGGTATTGGGCTCGCTTAATGGCTCTCTTAGCGGAGTGTTGCCCGACACATTTGCTCTGATCACCTTGCCCAAGGTGCTCCTTTGGTACCTGTTCCTGTTGGTCGTTCCATGGTGGGCGGGCCCCGTCCATCGCGTTCTGCCCGTGCTGAGCTTGGCCGACGCCGACTTCTATGTCCCACTGGCAGCGCTAGCCGCTATAGGCAGCGCCTTCTTCATGGTCGTCCGCAACAGTCAGAGGCGCCGGCTGTACCTGTTTTGCGCGGCCTGGATAGCGGTTGCGATGGCCTTGATGATCGACCTCGGGGCGCGTCAGACCGACCAGCTCGTTCACGACGCCTTTCTGTATCTTGCCTCATTCGCTTGGTGCCTACTGGTGGCCGACTGGGCGGTGGGCGTGGCGCGCTGGGGGGCCGCGATGCGCCGGTTAGTATGGGGCGCTGCCGCGGCGGTCGCGGTGGCGTACGCGCTAACTCTGTGGCACGTGCAGCACCTCTATCACGACGACATGACGTTCCTGACCGAGGCCGTCGCCCGCTTTCCTGAAGCGGTCATGTACCGCTCTCTCCTCGGACAGGAGCTGTTGCTGCGGGGTAACCCAGAGGCCGCCGAACGCCAGCTTCGCGTCGCACTCAGCATGTATCCAGGCTACGGCGACGCGCTGTTTGTCATGGGGCTGGTGCATGCCAAGCTCGGTCGCAATGAAGAAGCGGATACCGAGATCGCGCGCGGTCTTGGCCGCATGAGCAACCCGCCGGCTCGCGGCTACTTGATACTGGCCGAGCGTCGCGAAGCCGCGGGCGACCTGGCCGGGGCGGAGCGTCAACTCCAGACGGCGCTGGGCATCGAGCCGGAAAACGGCGCGGCCCTGTACAGTCTTGGGCGAGTGCATGCGCGTCTGGGTCGCATTGCCGAGGCGGCCTCGGAGATCGCCAAGGCGCTCGAGCTTATGCCGCATCCCCCCGCCGACGCCTACGTGGAGTTGGCCGAACTTTACGACGCGCAGAGTAATCAGGCGCAGAGCCAAGCCGTCCTCAAGCAGATGCAAGCGATGCCCGGAGGAGACGAGGCCGCGGGCTTCGCCTTGGCGCGGATAAAACTAAGGCATAACGATATCGTGGCGGCGGAGAAGTTGCTGCGCGACTTGAGCGGACGTTACCCGCGCGACCAGCGCGCATGGTCGATGCTCGGCCTGATGCTGGCCGATCAAAAGCGCAACCACGAAGCTCTGGACGCCTATCGGCGCGCCATCCAACTCGACCCCAACGATATGAGGCCGCATCTGTTCGCGGCGCAGGCACTCCACGCACTTGGGCGCGATCACGAGGCTCTGGAAGAGAGCCGCGCGGCGCTGGCGCTCTCTCCCGAAGACGCCAACGTGCTGGCTCTTATGAGCGAGGTAGAACGTTCTCTCTCCAAGCCTCCTCCTCCACCACTTTGAAAGTTCCAACCACGGAGGCGCTGTTACCGCGCTCAAATTTCCACGAGCGCCGGGACGCGCCTTGGCGGGGTTGAGAGATTATCGCTTATACTACTTTGGCTTCCGTGTCGGTGTCGCCGTGGGCGTGCGCGTAGGTGTAGGCGTGGGCGTACGCGTAGGCGTGGGCGTGCGCGTGCGCGTGGGCGTGGCTGTCGGGCTCGGGGCGAACGCGGTGCCCTTTAGCGATACCTGCTGAACGCCTACGTCATACGATATGTTCAGCGTTGCCGCGATGGTCCCCGAGACCTGAGGATTAAAGACTACCTTGATGCTGCACGATGAGTTCGCCTTGATGCCCGAGCCGCAAGCGCTGGTGACGATGAATTGACCCGGGGGCCCCTTCGTGACCTCCATGGAGGCGATGGCTATCCGGAATGAGGTCCTGTTGGTCATGGACACCGACTTGAACGGGCTCTTGGTTCCCGTCTTCACCGGGCCGAAACTCAGGGCGAGTGGGCTCAACGTTATGGCGGAAGCCGGGCTATTGAACCTCAGACCGCGGTTGTTCGAGGTATCCGCCACATACAGGTTGCTCTGGCGGTCGAGCCCGACGCCTGAGGGGCCACAAAGGCTATCCGGACCGATCCCGCCGAGATCGCTCGCGAACGCACCGTCGCTGCATTGCGAGGTGACAAATGATCCGTTCTGGCCGAAGACCACATCGGCACTCGTGTCGCCCGGGCACCCGCTGCCGTTGGGGTTGGGCGTGCAACTGCCGGTTCCCGGCGGGATCGGCGTCAGGTATTTCAGAGTCCGGCTGTTCGCGGTGTCCGCCACGTATAGACTGCCGCCGGCGTCCACCGTCAGCCCAGTCGGATTGCAGAGTGTATCCGGGCTCGGCTGGCCCGCGGGCCCGTTGCAGAAATTGTGCGAGAAGTCAGACTGCCCGAACACCAGATTGGCAGTGAGGTTGGGCGCCAACGGGATGGCAAGGGGGTTTTTGAACTCGAGCACGCGATTGTTCACTGTATCCGACACGTATAGGTCGCCTGAGCTGTCCACAGCGACGCCGCCGGCGGCGCTGCCGAGGTTCTCCCACGTCACGGTGCCGTCCGTGACGGTTGCGCCGACGGTTTGGGGCCATGTCGGCTCCGAGGCAACTGCGCCAAATGCTGTCGCAGGCGGTAAACCAGTGCCGTTTGAGGCGTAGGTGAACGTCGTATCATTAATGACGGAAGCTACTGTGTAGGTGCCATCGTAGCCAGATGGCGTCATCCCGGTGATAAGTATGGTGTCGCCCACTGCGAAGCCATTGAACGTGCTCGTGGTAATTGTTACGGTCGAGCCGATCTCAGAGGCGGCGATTATAGCGTAGGAGGCAGCGGAGGTTCCGGCGACGCTGCAGTCGAATACGAAATTGCCGGGATTTCCGATGGTCGGCTTGATGACCGCTCCGACCGTATAGGGATGGGTTGCAGACCAATCTGGAGGAGTAGAGCAAAGGGTGGTCGCACCGGGGGCGGTTAAGCCTTGGTTGCACGAGTTGTGGCTAAAGTCGTGGCCCAAGCTGAGCCCCGATCCCTGCCCGAACTCCAGGCTGGCGGTGGTGCCAGTGATGAGCGGCGTGGTGTATTCCAGCACGCGGTTATTGCCCGTGTCTGCGATGTAAAGGTCGCCGGCGCCGTCCAGCGTTAGCGCTCCTGGTGCCGACAGTCCGCGCGGCCCAACGCCGGCCCGGTTTGTCGCGAAGCCTCCTTGACCAAATACGAGTTTGGGTTTGAAGCCCCTCTTGCGCAAAACGCATGGAAAAACGCTTCCGCACGCCACGACAGGATTCTGAAACTCCAGCACCCGATTGTTGCCGGTATCCGCAACATAGAGGTTGCCGTGGCTGTCGGCAGCGACGGCCAGCGGAAGGCAGAGACTGTCGGGCCCAACGCCGGCGATGTCGCCCGAGGCCGTCCCGTCATTACAGGCAAAGCTCATGAAGTCCGGTTGGCCGATTACCAGGTCTGCGCCTGAAATCGATGGCAGTGCCCCGGGGTTCCGATAGCCGAGCACGCGGCTGTTCTGGGTATCTGCAACGTACAGGGTGGACGTCTGCACCGAGTTGTCCAGCGCAAGCGAGACCGGCCCGTCGAGTCCTGAGCCGCTGAGATGGTTTCTTCCGTTATGCGCGAAATCGCTCTCGCCCAGTACAACGTCGGCGGCGGTGTCGCCCGGGCATCCACTGCCATCGGGGTGGGGCGTGCAACTGCCGATTCCCGGAGGGATCGGCGTCAGATATTCAAGGGCCCGATTGTTCGAGGTGTCCACGACGAACAGATCACCCGAGTTGTCCAGCGCAACCCCCGCTGGCCCGCAAAGGGTCGACCCGCTCGGCGAGTTCGTAGTGCCGTTGCAGGCGGTGGTTGTGAAGCTGCCGTTCTGGCCGAAGACCGTGTTGGCGACAACATTGTTCGGCGCGGTGGTCGCGTTGGTGGGCTCATTGAATTCCAGCGCTCGATTGTTGTTGAAGTCGCCGATGTAGACGTTGTTTCCAGAATCGGTGGCGACGCCGTCGGGCAGGCACAGGCTGTGGCCGCTTACGCCCCCCTGGTTACAGTCGTTCGTGGTGAACTCCGTTCCGATCCCGCTGGTGCCTTGCCCGAAGACCAAATCCGCGGTGGTGTCGCCGCTTCCGCTCACCGTGGTCGAGTTGAGCGGGGTGTTGTACTCAAGTGCTCGGTTGTTGGTGGTATCCGATACGTACAGGTTATTGGCGGAGTCAACGCCAAGCCCGGTCGGACCACAAAGCGTGGTCGCCGACGGGGTCCCTCCAATGTTGCACTTGGCATCTGTGAAATCGGTCGGACCCGCCTGTCCGAAAGATAGGTTGGCCGTAAAGTTCGGCGAGGACAGGTTCACGAGTGGATTGTTGTACTCGAGCGCGCGATTATTGCCGGTGTCTGCAACGTACAGATTGCCAGGGCTGGCTAGGGTGTCCGCCGCTACGCCCATCGGCTTACACAACCCGACTGTGCCGACAGCGCAAGACGTGGTCAAAAAGCTGCCGTTCTGGCCGAAAACCGCCACCGCCGACCGTCCTGCCGCGCGGCCTACCGTGAACGGCAGGAACGCGAGCACGCGATTGTTGCCGCTGTCTGCAACGTAGAGATTCCCGGCGCTATCGACCGCCACGGCTGTCGGCTGGCAAAGGCTGTCAGGTCCGAGCCCCTGCGCGTCGCCCTGGGCGGCGCCGTTATTGCACGCCGATGAATAGAAATCCGGCTGACCGATTACAATGCTCGCTCCTACGCCATTCCTCCCCGTCGAGCCGCTGAAGAACTGGGCCGCGTCGAACCATCCCAGCACCCGGTTGTTGGCCGTGTCTGCCACGTACACGTGCACAAACGTCCCGAGCGCGCTCCTGTTATCTACGTCGATCGCGACCGCGCCGGGCTTGAATAGACCAGCGGTCGAGAGATTGTTGACGCTGTTATGGAGAAAATCGTGTTGTGCCAGGAACAAATCGGCGGTTGTGTCGCCCGGCGCTCCCGGGCCAGCGCCAAAGACCCCAGAGGCCGCACCCAGTGCGATCAGTGCAACCATCAATAATGAAGCAGAACCAGCGAGACGAACTGACATGCCGCGCCTCACGAACTGGTAAAGAGGCTATCGCGTGTGTTAGCGCGTTCTGGCACGATTTGTCAAGACTTTCTGTAACGTAGCGAAGTCACGAGACTTAACTCAAGGGCTGAGTGCCTTATTCAAGGGCTGAGTGCCTTTGCGCGACGATACGGCCCCGCGTGCAGCGGTCCCGCAGTGGGCGGTCGCGCCGATGTTTTACGTTCACGCCAAAGCCATAGGCTTGCCCGCGTCGAACCATAATCAAACGCTCGCTCAAGCAACACCCGTCGTAACGGGTCGGGTCGTATGGCGCATCCAGAATGCTGACGACACCGGAACCTTAGACGCCGGGCCCCTGGCCGGATATTCATCTGTTACAGCGGTAGAGCTTTGCGCGCGAGTGTTTTCGCCATAAAGGTGGCTTCGACCGAGCAGACGGTGCACCTCACAGTGCCCACTTTCTGCTGGAGAAATCGTCTGCCTCCCAGAGACGAGGTCACGCGAGCTCCCCCTCCCTGATAAATCGTGGCCGCCGCTTCACTTCGGAGTAGATCTTGCCGATGTACTCCGCCACCACGCCGATCGGCATGATCTGAAGGCCGCCAAGCAGGTAGATCGGAAGCAGCGTCGAGGCCCCATCGATCGTGATAGCGCAATCGACACGCCCCACGACGCTCATCAAGCCGCCCAGCAGCGCGTTCTGATGGCCGAAGTTGCGGGTCAGCTTCAGGGCCTTTATTCGCTCGTCGGCCGCGTGCAGCTCGCCAAGCACCCTCCAGGTCGAGTCGGTGCTCCCACCGTCCACAAAGTACAGGAAACTCGAAGTCGCGATGCGCCGGGCCTGGGCCAATTTGCTCAAGACGGCGATGAGTCTTGTCGCCGTTTCCCTTATCACCTGCTCCTCGTTGTGACATGGCACGACGATCGCCAGACGCGGCCGCGCGCGCCCCAAGCCCTCGGACAGCCGCGTCTCCTCGACGCCTGGCCCAGTCTCAGTGCCGAAGGGCTGCGGCAGCGGTTGTTGGGCGTTCATCGCAAATGGCATGCGCAAGCTGGCTGAAGCTGCGCGCTCTCATATGGCGGATTTGTCGGCACGGGCACCCGATTCGGCAGCCAAATGTGGAGGGGTCGCATCCTCGATACGCCATCCATCACCGACTCTAGTAACGGGAAGCGTCAAAGTCCACGCCGTGGCGCCCCGCCTTCTGCCTAAGGCTCCGGAGAAAAGGAAGTTTCCCGCGGCTCAACTCGCCGGTTGTTGGAAGGCTGGCCCGGCGGCAAGCGTTCGAAAGGCGGCCCGCAAGGAGGAGTTCTCTGCACGCAAGGCCCTGCTTGGCGGCAGCATAGACCGTTGCTGCAGCGATTGCCCGTCAAATGTCGCAGTTGTTATCCTGCTAAAGTTCGATGGGCTTTCTCGCCCGATCGCACGCAATGGAAGCTGAAATCTCCATCGAGGGTGACCAGTCCGCGGCAGTGCCCTGTCCGGCGTGTGGGCATTCGTCGACGGCGCCGATGTTCGGCGATCTTCGCGATTGCAAGCTTTGCGGCCACGCTTTCGCGCCATCGGAACTGGCGAACACTCGACTCGCGGAGCTGTACACGGAGCGGTACTTCCGGGGCGAGGAATACCGCGACTACTTGTCCGAACGGAACATAATCGAGTTGAATTTCCGCTCCCGACTGAGGGTTCTCAGACGATTCCTGGACCTCCACCGCCACCGCCGGCTATTCGAGGTCGGCTGCGCTTACGGCTTTTTCCTGCACGCGGCCAGGAATGACTTTGTTTCGGTGAGTGGCATCGATGTCTGCGAAGCGGCAGTGCGCTATGCGGTTGAGCGCCTGGGCCTTGACGCCGTCTGCGGCGACCTCCTGGAGCAGGACCTTAACGGGCAGGAGTTTGATGTGGTGTGCATGTGGGACACGATCGAGCATTTGGCGCGCCCGGACCTGTACGTGGAGAAGCTCACGGGACACATGCGCACCGGCGCACTGGTTGTGCGATCACGACGGGTGACTTCGGAAGCCTCAACGCAGGCCTGAGGCGCAGCAAATGGCGGCTGATGCATCCGCCCTCGCACGCCCATTACTTTTCGCGTCGCAGTCTGGCCGCACTGGTAGGGAGGTTTGGCTTCGAGGTGGTATACGATCGTCATTGCGGGTTTTACCGCACTCTCGCCAGCATGGCGCACGGTGTCTCCGTTGACCGCCACGGCTGTTCGTGGCCGCTTGCCGTGGTGCACCGGCTCGGAATCGGCGAGCGGCCGCTTTATCTGAACCTCTACGACATCATGTATCTCATCGCGCGCAAGCTATAGCGACAGTTTCTCTACGGGCGGGTCGCGATCCCCGTCTTTTTTTCGGAACTGTCGCGCACCGGGCGCGGCGGGACGCGACGACCCAATGCGAGCGGGCGGCGGAGGCGATCACGCTCAGCGAAGCACACGGATTTCCGCTGTTCTGTTCATCTCACGGAGGCCTTTCCGGCGGAAGAGGAGCAGGTCATCCTGGTGAAAGATTTCCTCGTAAGCTTCAAGAGGTTTGCCAATCGATCGATAAAGCGGGATTTCGAACAAGATGTAGGAGGGATTCTCGGCCAGCTTTGCTTCCAATTGGTCGATACCTCGCACCCTGCCGCCCCAATAGAACGGATAATTAGAGTCGTGAAAATACTCGACCGGGTCGTCGTTAATGCCCGTGAAGGGAACGAATTGAAGAAAGTGTGGCGAGATTGCGGAAGCCGTTACGTGAAGGATATGAGTATCCAAGGTGATCCGCCCGCGGTGTATTTCCTCGCTTAGTGCGGCGCATAATGCGAAGCCCGCTGGCCCCATTATCCACCTAGGATCTGGACTATTTCGCCAACCGCCGTGAGCTGCTACATCGAAATCAAAGGCCCACAGCTCCACGATTGAGTGCTGTGTTGCGTTGGTATAAGTGAGGGGTTGCCCCGGTGCCTCGCTATAGAGGAGGTTCTTGGTAATAAGCCAAGGATAAATCAGTATTGCCAGGAGGGCGAACAAGGCGAGTTTGCTGGAGTATCGCTCATAGAGAAAAGCGAATGCGGCGGCGGCCGGCAAGGTTAGAAAATAGGGGCACCAGTATTCCGAGAGCTGGTGCCCAAAGTGCCACAACCTGAGAATCTCGGACTTGTTCGGGGTATGAACGCCAAGAAAGATCTGTGTAAGACAGCCAACCGGCAGCGGCAGAAGTAGAGCTATTCCCGCCAGGCCAGCGTAAGGCATCGCCCAACGGCTTTTGCCTCGGCTGCCGACGAGCAGGAAGGCAAGCCCCGCGAGGCCTAGTATCGTTAGTCCTGGGAGAATCAAGTACAACCCTGTGTAGAAGGAAAAGTAGAAGGAAAACGGCCCTGACACCAGTTTGATTAATCGAGGCGAATCGGGCAGATGGGCTAGGAAGAGAAGCAGTCCCATGAGGACAGCCAACAGCGTCATCAGTCCTAGCGTGAGATCGAGTCTTCCGGTTAATCTCGTGTTCGTATAGGGCGCCGTCCGGAGCTTCTTCACCGCCATCAGGATCAGCCCTAAGCCTGCAAGTTGAGCTAGCGGTAGAATCGGGTAGGGCACAGGCTTGGCGAGCCCAATGGGCAGCTCCGGCGCGCCGAACAAGACCCCGCCAATGAGACAGGCTCCTCCAACCGCAGCGTTGGCGAGTTCGCCGGAAACCAGCCAGAAGGCCACGCCAGCGGCGGCAACCATGATCGCGAACACGCCACCAAGCGCATTAGTCGCTATGGAGGTGCCTAACAGCACGGCACCGAAGGCCACGCGGACTCGATCGCGACGTCGATCCAAAAAGAAAGCGAGACCCAGACCGACCAGGGCGAAATCCATCACGGTGCCGCGCATTGCCAACGCGCGCCCAAACAACGGGGTAAGAAACAGCAGTAGCGCCGCCATTCCGCCAACGATATCGTTGAAAAGCGTTCGGCCCAGTCGGTAGAGGCCGAATATTACCAGGCCGGCCATCGGTACCATCAGGGCAGTCTCGACCAGAACGGCAAGCCGCGAATGGCTGCCAAGCGCCAGCAACAAGTAAAATAACTCGAGGCCGGGTTCCTGGGTCCACGGCCCCCACAGCCCGTAGGGATCGTTGTTAAACGGCGCGTATATGTGGAACGTCAGGATGCGCTGCACCGAAGATGGCCAGCAGAGCGCGTCGCCGTACGGGATCACTGGCGAAGCCAGTTGCAAGGGGAGCCTCGAGATGGCCAACAGGCCCCATGCTAGGAGAGCTAACTTCTGTCCAGCGCTGGGTGGCCTGACGGCGATTGCCGGCGGGTGGCGAAGGAGCCATAACGTGGAGGCCGCTAGCGGCGCCCAGACAGCAACCCCACTGAGAAGTCCGAGTGGGCCAAGCAGGTTACCGAGCCAGAAGGCAAAGGCCCACACACCGCTTGCGCCTGCGAGAATTGCATCGCACAGACCAAGCGTCGGATCGACCGTCAGCAGCAGGCCCCCGATTACCGCGGCGCCCCATCCCCAAAAGCCGCAGACCTTGAGCGCCGACCACCCGGTCTGCGGCAGCAGTGGTCGAGCACCGTTGAGCGCTTCGCGCCAGGCCAGTGTAAAGCCAAAGCAGTTAAGGCGATGGACCGCGAGCCATGCAACACTCGCAATGCCAGCAAGCATTGCGGCAGTAGAGATCTGCGTGCTGGCAAGCGTGTTCAGCCGCAGGCAGACACGGCCAGTGCGAAGATTGTCTTCAGTCATAGACTTCGGCCTTGTGCGGCGCATCCAGCAGGCTGAAAACGTGAGAGCAGGCGCGGCACCGATAAAGACTGGCCTCAGGATGTTTCGCCATCAACGCCGCGGGTCCCGAACAGACTACCCACTTGACGTTGGCAGGTGCCTGCTCGATGGGCTTGGGGCCGCGTTGCAGGTTGATAACTGGCTCAGCGTCGGGTCGCATTAGCGTAGGGAATATCGGAGCAGGCCAAGACACGGACCCCGCCGTCTCGCGGCTATGAGCGAGGCTTCGCACACCGCGCATGCATACCATGCCGAACTCAGAAGCCTCAAGGTTGCGCTCAGGGCGATTCCCGCGCCCACTCGGACGAGCGTCGCTTTTTTTTGCGATAGCGTATAGAGAAGCAGGTAATCTTCGCCGAAGAGGATCCGTAGAAGCGCGGCACCAATTTCCAGCAGAATGGAATATTCGGCTATATCTCGACGCAACCGCGGGCGCGCAAGGAAGATCCGCTGCGGGCAACTCGGGCGATGGGCGATGCGAGGCTGGGAAGGTTGGGGCGCTTCAGCGCGATTTACAGAGAAATCCCGCCGCCGTGCGGTGGCTGCAACACGTGAAGCAACCGACTGCGACTGACACAGGTTCGATGAACGACTCCCGCCCCGCGTTTTCCCGGCGCGACGCGTTCATGCTGGCCGGCGTGTTGCTCGTCACGGCGCTGGCGTACCTGAGATGCCTAGGCAACGGCTTCGTCTTCGACGACAAGGCCATACTCCTTGGCAACGGCTCCTATTTCGGGCTCGGCAAGTGGCCGTATCTTTGGCAGTCGATGTTTCACGATGTGGGGTGGTCCATAGACCCCTACCATGAGTTCCGCGCTAACAGCTACCGGCCGTTGCAGGGGGCGTGGTTCTTCTTCATCTACCAGTGCTTCGGTCCCAACCCGTTCGGATGGCATGCTACGTCGCTGGCCCTCCATCTGGCTGCGACGTACCTGCTGTTCAAGGTCGCCGGCCGTCTGACGGCCGACCGCTATGCCGCAACGCTCGCGGCGCTGTTGTTCGGGCTGATCCCGGCCCACGCTGAGGTGGTGGTGTGGGCCGCGGCGAACGCGCATATATTGATTACCGCGCTCGAGCTGGCGTCTCTTTATTTTTTCATCGGGCGGGGGAGCAGCAGGTGGCGCGGCTGGGCGCCGGCGCTCCTGTTCTACGCCGTTGCTACTCTGACCCTCGAGACTGCCGCCACATTTCCGGCGTTGATTGCGGCCTACGTTTTCTTTCTGGAGCCCGCGCCGTCGCCGGCAGAAGCTGGCTTGCGGTTGCGCGTCGGCCGGGCGCTGCTATGCGCCGCTCCCTTTGCCGCCGAGCTGGCGCTTTACCTCGTAGCGCGTCGGGCGGTGCTGGGTCTGATGGTTGGCGCCAAGATTTGGGGCATTGCCACAAGCGGAGCGACGGTCGGGCAGCTCTTGACGACCATTCCGGGAATGCTCGCTACCTACTTTAAGCTGCTGGTGATACCGACCCTGCCTGGCCCGACTCATCGCTTGCTCGTTGTGAAGAGCGCGGAGTCGCCGGGCTTTTTCCTCCCTCTGGGGGCGCTGAGCGCGCTTGCCGCTACCTTCTGGATGTTCGTGAGGAACCATCCGCGCCGGCGCCTGTATCTGTTTTGCGCGGCGTGGATGGCAATCGCGATGGCGGCGCCGATGCTCAATCTCACCTCATTCCTCAAGGAGGACTTTGTCCACGACCGCTACCTCTACCTGCCGTCCGTGGGCTGGTGCGTGCTGATCGCCGATTGGGCGATCGGTCTTGCCCGCCGCGGTGTTTTGGCTCGGCGCCTGGTGTCGGGCGCAACCGTGGCGGTGGCCGTGCTATACCCGCTCTCGCTCTGGAACCTGCAGCGCATCTGGCATGACGACAACACCTTTTATAGCTACTGCACAGACCGGTTTCCCGAATCGGCTGGCTATCATACGCAACTCGCGTTGACACTGAAGGAGGGTGGAGACTTGGTGGGCGCGGAACGCGAACTGAGGAAGGCCCTGAGCCTTGACCCAAGCCAGACTGACCCCAGGCGGGGCAAAACACTCTACGCTCTCGGGGTCGTTCACGCAGCGCTCGGCCGTACCAGGGAAGCCGCAGCCGAAATAGCCCAGGGGCTCAACCGCTTCCCGAGTGTACCACCGACTGACGCCTACATCATGCTTGCCGAGCTTTACGACTCGAACGGCGACCGGGCTCAGAGCGAAGCAGTGCTCGAATACCTCCAAACCTTGCCAAATGGCGCCGAGGCCGCGGGGATGGCCCGCGCCCGGATTAGCATACGGCGTGGCGATGGCGCGAGCGCCGAGACAACACTGCGCGACCTGGCCCAACGCTATCCGCACGACCAGCGCGTATGGACGATGCTGGGGCTGGTGCTCGCCGGAGAAGATCGCAATCAGGAGGCGTTGGCGGCCTACCAGCACGCGCTCGCGCTCGCGCCCAATGATTCGCGGCCGCATTTTTACGCCGCGCAGGCGTTTCATGCGATGGGCCGCGAGCGCGAGGCGCTCGCGCAATGCCAGGCGGCGCTCGCGATAAATCCGGCTTATGCCGACGCCACCGCATTGATGGCCGAGATCGGGGCGGCCAGACACGCCGATAGATAAAGTAGTCCTCCCGGAAGAGGATGCGCAGATGCGCGGGATTGAATCTGCAGCAAAACCGAATATTCAGCCACACCGCGGCGGAACCGCGGACTCCCGCGCCGCGTTTTCCGGGCGTGACGGGTTCATGCTGGCCGGCGTGCTGCTGGTCACGGCGCTGGCGTACCTGAGATGCCTAGGCAACGGCTTCGTCTTCGACGACGACATGCTCATCCTTAACAATCCCTACCTTGGGCAGTGGTCATTTTTGTGGCGGTCGTTGTTCAGGGACTGGAATTGGTTCACGGACCCGCAGCATCAGCTCGTGAGCGCTCGCTATCGTCCGATGGACCTGGTCCGGATTGCTCTGAATTATCACCTGTTCGGGCTCGAGCCGTGCGGCTGGCACGTGGCGACGGTGGTGGTGCACCTGCTGCTGGTTTGGCTGGTGTATAAGGCGGCCGTGCGCCTGAGTCGCGACCGCTGCGTGGGGCTGCTCTCGGCACTCTTGTTCGGCCTAACGCCCATCCATGCGGAGGCGGTGGCGTGGGTGGCCGGCTTTGTCATGGCGATGAGCGGCGGGTTCGAACTTGGGGCGTTTTACCTGGTGATGCGGCGGACGAGGGCGTGGTGGCGCAACTGGTCGTGGGCGCTGGCGTTGTATGCGGCAGCGCTGTTGAGTCACGAGACCGCGGTGACTTTTCCGGGCATGGTCGCGGCCTACGTGTTCTTGCTCGAAGCGCCCGACGGTGAGGCAGGGGCCGCTGAACGCGGCTTCACGCGGCGGCTGCGCAAAGCGCTGGCCTGCACCGCGCCGTTTGCGGCCGAAGTCGTTGTCTATCTTATCGTGCGCCGCCTGGTGTTGGGCTCCATCAGCGGACCGCTCCCCAACGCGGTGGCCTTGGCCACAGCGCCCGAAGTGCTCGCCGCTTACCTGCTGCTGTTGGTTGTTCCGTGGTGGGCCGACCCCGTCCATCGCGTGCTCCCCGTGCTCAGCCCACTCTCGCCCGGGTTCTATCTGCCACTGGCGGCGCTGGCCGCTATTGGCTGCGCGTTCTTCCTGGCCGTACGCAACAGTCCCAAGCGCCGGCTCTACCTGTTCTGCGTGGCATGGATACTGGTTGCGATAGCACCGCTGATGGATGTGGCGGCGCGTCGGATGGACCAACTCGTCCATGATAACTTTCTTTATCTCGCCTCATTCGCCTGGTGCCTGATGGTGGCCGACTGGGCGGTGGGTGTGGCGCGGCGGGGGGTGATGGCGCGTCGGCTGGTGTGGGGCAGCGCCGCAGCGGTCGCGGCGGCGTACGCGCTGACGCTGTGGCATGTGCAGCCCCTCTGGCACGATGACGTGGCGCTCTTCACCCACGCCGCCGCTCACTTCCCCGAAGCGGCTGCCTACTCTTCTGCGCTCGGAAGCGCGCTGATGGCGCGCGGCGATCTGGCGGCAGCCGAGCGACAGTTACGCGTCGCCGTCAGCATGGATCCCGGGAGCGCTCAGACATGGGATGCGCTTGGGTTGGTGCATGGGCGGCTTGGCCTTTTCGATGTGGCGGAGCGTGAGCTCCAGACGGCGCTGAGCTTAAATCCGAAAAGCGGAGAGATTCTCTACGACCTTGGGCACGTGCATGCGCGTCTGGGTCGGACCGCCGAAGCGGCCTCGGAGATCGCCAAGGGCTTGGACCTGATGCCGCATCCTCCCGCCGACGCCTATGTGGAATTGGCGGAACTCTACGACGCGCAAGGCAGACCTGCGGACAGCGGGGCCGTGCTCAAGCGAATGGAATCGATGCCGGGAGGGGCGGAGGCGGCGGGGCTGGCGCTGGCCCGGATAAGACTGAGGCATGGCGATGGAGCGGGTGCGGAAAAGATTCTGCGCGACCTGGCCCGACGGTATCCGAGCGACCAGCACGTATGGACAATGCTGGGGCTGGTGCTCGCCGGAGAAGATCGCAATCAGGAGGCGTTGGCGGCCTACCAGCACGCGCTCGCGCTCGCGCCCAATGATTCGCGGCCGCATTTTTACGCCGCACAGGCGTTTCATGCGATGGGCCGCGAGCGCGAGGCGCTCGCGCAATGCCAGGCGGCGCTCGCGATAAATCCGGCTTATGCCGACGCCACCGCATTGATGGCCGAGATCGGGGCGGCCAGACACGCCGATAGATAAAGTAGTCCTTCCGGAAGAGGATGCGCAGATGCGCGGGATTGAATCTTCAGTAAAATGGAATATTCAGCTACACCGCGGCGGAACCGCGGGTGCGCAAGGAACATCCGCCGCGGGCGGCTCGGGCCATGAGCGACGCGGCGCTGGGAAGGTTGGGGCGCTTCAGCGCGATTTACAGAAAGATCCCGCCGCCGTGCGGTGGCTGCAGCACACGTGACGCAACCGACTGCAACTGACACAGGTTCGATGAACGACTCCCGCGCCGCGTTTTCCCGGCGCGACGCGTTCATGCTGGCCGGCGTGTTGCTGGTTACCCTGATCGCTTACCTGAGATGCCTAGGCAACGGCTTCGTCTTCGACGACGACGTGCTCATCGTTAACAATCCCTACCTTGGGGAATGGTCATTTTTGTGGAAGTCGTTGTTCAGGGGTCTTTACTGGTTCACGGACCCCCAGCTCTCTGCGATCGTGCGCTATCGGCCGCTGCTGCTGATCTGGTTCGCTCTGAATGACCACTTGTTCGGACTCCAGCCGATGGGCTGGCACGCGGCGATGGTCGCGGTGCACCTGTTGGTCGTGTGGCTGGTGTACAAGGCGGCGTTGCGCCTGAGCGGCGACCGCTACGCAGGGCTGCTCTCGGCGCTCTTGTTCGGCCTGATGCCGAGCCATGCGGAGGCGGTGGTGTGGGCGGCAGGTTTTGGCCTGGTGATGAGCGGCGGGTTCGAGCTTGGGGCGCTTTACCTGGTGATGGAGCGGGCACGGGCGTGGTGGCGCAACTGGGCGCTGGCGCTGGGGTTATTTGCGGGGGCGCTGCTGAGCCACGAGGCCGCAGTGGCATTTCCGGGGCTGGTGGCGGCCTACGCGATTTGGCTGGAATCGCCGGGCGCTACCTCGGCCGACTCTGACCTCTTCCCGCGGCTGCGCCGCGCGTTGGTTTGCGTGGCGCCGTTTGCGCTCGAAGTACTGTTGTACTTGGTGGCGCGGCGCCTGGTGCTGGGCTTCCTGACCAGCAATCCGGCCACTCCCACCAATCTTGCGAGCCTGCCGCAGCTCGTGATGACGGTGCCGGCGGTGATCGCGACCTACTTGGCCGTGCTGGTCATCCCGTGGTGGGCCGGTCCCGTCCATCGCGTGCTCCCCGTGCTCAGCCCACTCTCCCCTGGGTTCTATCTGCCGCTGGCAGCGCTGGCCGCCATCGGCAGCGCGTTCCTCCTGGCCGTACGCAACAGTCCCAAGCGGAGGCTCTACCTGTTTTGCGCGGCGTGGACAGCGATTGCGATGGCCCTATTGATGAACCTTCGGGCACTTCGGATGGACCAACTCGTCCACGACAACTACCTCTATCTCGCGTCTTTCGGATGGTGCCTGATGGTGGCCGACTGGGCGGTGGGTGTGGCGCGGCGGGGGGTGATGGCGCGTCGGCTGGTGTGGAGCAGCGCCGCAGCGGTCGCGGCGGCGTACGCGCTGACGCTGTGGCATGTGCAGCCCCTCTGGCACGATGACGTGGCGCTCTTCACCCACGCCGCCGCCCGCTTCCCCGAAGCGGCTATCTACTCTTCTTCGCTCGGAGGCGCGCTGATGGCGCGCGGCGATCTGGCGGCAGCCGAGCACCCGTTACGCGTCGCGCTCAGCATGGATCCCGGGAACGCTCAGACATGGCATGCGCTCGGGTTGGTGCATGGGCGGCTTGGCCTTTTCGATGTGGCGGAGCGTGAGCTCCAGACTGCGCTAAGCTTGAATTCGGAAAACGGAGAGATTCTCTACGACCTTGGGCACGTGCATGCGCGTCTGGGTCGGACCGCCGAAGCGGCCTCGGAGATCGCCAAGGGCTTGGACCTGATGCCGCATCCTCCCGCCGACGCCTATGTGGAATTGGCGGAACTCTACGACGCGCAAGGCAGACCTGCGGACAGCGGGGCCGTGCTCAAGCGAATGGAATCGATGCCGGGAGGGGCGGAGGCGGCGGGGCTGGCGCTGGCCCGGATAAGACTGAGGCATGGCGATGGAGCGGGTGCGGAAAAGATTCTGCGCGACCTGGCCCGACGGTATCCGAGCGACCAGCACGTATGGACAATGCTGGGGCTGGTGCTCGCCGGAGAAGATCGCAATCAGGAGGCGTTGGCGGCCTACCAGCACGCGCTCGCGCTCGCGCCCAATGATTCGCGGCCGCATTTTTACGCCGCACAGGCGTTTCATGCGATGGGCCGCGAGCGCGAGGCGCTCGCGCAATGCCAGGCGGCGCTCGCGATAAATCCGGCTTATGCCGACGCCACCGCATTGATGGCCGAGATCGGGCGCGGCCAGATACGCCGATAGTGAAGACTTTTACAATTTCCGCACGCCGCGCCGCCGGCTCTTTGAACCTTGCCCTGGACGAGTGCTGGGCCAGAGGTGGCAACTTCCCGGCTGCATTCGCGGCGAAGGCGGGTTGACCACGCTAAGCAGTGTTCAGCACTGCTAACGCCAAACATTGACAAATCGGACAGGTTTGGCTACGACTGCTGTGACACTTGAACACTTGAATAAGGATGAGCACGTCGTCGTCAAATAGGCCGGCGACGGGCAGTATCAGATGCTTTATGAGTTCTATGAGCGGATACCACGGAGCCCTCGCTCATGGGCGGTATGGCGTCAGTGTCGCAAACTTTCGCTGTTGAAGGCCATCAAGCCGTTAGGGCCTTTTCGGATTCGGTTAAATCGCGAAACCCTGCTTGGGGCTCTGGTTTGGGGGTGGCACATGGAATGTGTGTCTGGGCGAACCGCCGCCCCTGATCTCAGCTGTTCGATTTCCACCGATGTTTATTCCTCGTTGACGGTGAGATTATGAATTCCACGCGCCGAGCCGTTCTCGCGCTCGCGGTTGTTACTGTGTCCTTGTTGAGCGCGCTTCTTCTGGGTACCGGCCGGAGTGGCCAATCCCAAGCCTCTGATCCCGAATCCTCTGCCGGCAAGCATGTTATCCCGCTGTTCCCGACGTCAACACCAACACCCATATCGCCAGGTTCCGTATTCCTTTCCATCGATAACGAGACCGTAAACGTCTATGACCCTCTCGCTGGAAACCTGCTGGCGCAGTTGGTAACCCCTGGGATAAACAGCGTCGATGCCGGCTCCGCGTTCGACAGCGCACAGAACTTCTACGTGACGAATCTCGATTCCCTCAAGGTCAGCAAATTTGATCCAGTGGGTCGCTTCTCGGAAACTTTTGGCTTCGGCTACACGGGGCATCCCCAGTCGATCTGGTTCAACGGATGCGGAAATGCTCTTGTGGGAGCGACCAACACAAATGTCATCAGAGAGTTCAACAGCTTCGGAAATCCGATCAATCAATTCACGGTGGCGGTCGAGTCTGGCGGTACAGGTTGGCTCGAAGTCGCCGCCGACAATTGCACCGTTTATTATACCTCCCAAGCGGTGGACGTTCTGGCCTACGACATTTGCACCAACACGCAACTGCCAATCTTCAACCTTGCCCCGCTTCCGGGTCCTGCGGCCCAGGGCCTTCGCATCCTGCCGGACGGCGGTATGCTGGTGGCTGATTCTAATCAGGTTGTACTACTAGATTCTTCGGGGAACCAGATCGGCACGTACGTTTACACGTTGAGAGACTATGTCTCCGTGGCCCTGGACCCCGATGGGACGTCGTTCTGGGTGGCGGACATCTTCGACGGTTACTACGAAAAGTACGATATCAGCACCGGAACCCTACTGTTCTCGAAGAAGGTGCCAGCGACTGCCGCGTACGGAATTTCCGTGAAGGGTGAATTCGTTCCTGGCTCTACATCTACATCCGGTTGCCCAACGCCGACCGCAACTCCGACGAAGACCGCCACGCCCACTGCGACTCCGACCGTGACGCCGACCGCGACCACCACGGCCACTGCGACTCCGAGCGTGACGCCGACCGCGACCACCACGGCCACTGCGACTCGAACCGTGAGGCCGAGCGCGACGCCGACCGCGACCGCCACGACCACGTCAACCGCGACTGTCACGCGCACTCCGACTCCGACGCATACCTCAACGGCTTCGCGCACTGCGACGCCGACGACTACGCGTTCTGCCACCCCTACCCGTACGGTGGTGACCCATACTGCGACCCCCAGCGGCACGCCGACTCGCACGGCCACTGCGTCGCACACCCCTAGCGCGACCCCTACCGCGACCCCTACCACCACTGCGGGCGCCCAGGTCCAAGCGACCCCGGTCAACAGAAGCGGCGGGCCCGGTCAGACGGTCTCAGCCGGTGGCTTCACATATCTCAACGAGAGCAACGTTAGCCAGAGCGTTCTTACCGCAGGGATAGCCTTCGGCAATCCGGGCATTTTCTCCTCGGCGACGTTGAGCAGTTCTGGAAAAAGCGAGACGGTAAAGCCGCAAAGTTTAACTGCCTTCAGCTTCCAGGGCTCTCCTGTCGTAGTGCCGGCGGGCGGCCTGGCCGTTTTCACGCTGAGCGTAACGCTGGCTGGGAGCTTATCAGCGGCTGTCGGTAAGGCTGGTTATCCTGTTATCACTGTTGCCGCGGTCCCGGTCGAGCAGGCTGGAATGCTCGTGGGCGGGTCGGCGTCGCTGCCGCTGGCATTGGCGATGCTGGGCTTGGTCGTGATGCCGCTTCCCACTTCCGGCAGAAGACGAGCGATTTTGGCAACCGTCTTCGTCGTGTTGTTGGCCGCCTCGGCTGTGGGTTGCGGCGGCGGCGGCGGAGGCGGAGCAGCGGCGCCGTCACCGGCTGTACAATCTTCGACTGAGGTGCTTTCAGAATTAGTCTCGATTACCAGCCACAACGCCCGGGTCATCGTCGGCGGGGTCCCTGCGGCGCTCGGCAAGGTGACCCGACGGTAGGCTGCGCCCTGCATGAAAACCTTGTCCCGAGCCGGCGGCGAGCGATCCGGCTTCCTTCCTGAATCTTCTGCCCCCTGACCGGGGGAAATAAGAGAAGAAGAGAGCAGGCTGTGCGGAGACCTTTTCCGCAGCCTGCTCGCGTGAATATAATCGGAGGCGACGGCGTCTATCGTCGCACAGGTAGGGCCGGCCAAGGGCGGCAAAGAACAGCCCCCTGGGGAGTGAAGCTATTGACGATGGGCGCGCGTGGCTTACCGGTCTTGCTCCTGCTTGCAACCGCGATCATGGCGACGCTCATTGTCGGCGTTGAATCTCCACGCGGTCAGGATGCAGAGGACGACGCGGCCGTCGCAGCGCGGCTTGGATTGTCGCCGGATGCTCCTCGCTGGGCGCGATGGGCGTCCGGCAATGTCAGGCTTCGCTTTACCCAACATTGGCGCGGGATCGAATCGCAAATGCTCGCGGGGGGTTCTTCGCAAGGCGCGCTTGAGCCTTTTCTGGAGCCTGCGCTCGAGCCGCCGCTACGCCCGTTGGTTACCGTCCCCACCCCGATCCCTGTGCCCAAGGCGGCTGCGCCCGTGGTCTTCAATCTCGACACAACGGCGATGCCGCAGAACGGCGGCACTATTATCGAAGATCCGACGGGTGGTGGAAGGATCGTCAGCGGTTACAACGACTATCGAGGCTTGATCAACACCAACGGCGACTTCACCGGCTGGAGCATCAGCACCAATTCCGCCGCCGCGGTTGCCAAGGACGGTCAGGCTCAACCGCTCAGCATTCTCTCATCGACCGTGCCGTCGGAAGGCGACCCGGTGCTGTCATTCGACTTGGCCGGCGATTTCTTTCTGGCCTCGCTCGCTTTCGGCGCCGCCCAGAATCCGAGCGCGGTCGTTGTCTACCGGTCGCCCAACGCAGCGTCGGGCAACGGCCTATTTGGGTCCGGGTGTGCAGGTGGAGACGCCAATCCGAACTGCTGGACCACCGCCAAGATTGTGGATGCGGATAACTGCACTTCGAGCGGCGGGAATTTCCTGGACCGGGAATGGATGGCGGTGGATCGCTCGACATCCAAGGCGGCAGGGATGGTCTACGTTACGTGGACACAATTCGCATGCTTCAGTGGCGCTTCGGCCTCGGCCATCCAGATCGCCAAGTGCAGCAACAATCTGGCGAATTGCACCGCTCCATTGACGCTGGATTCCACCACCGGCCTTGGCAGCCCCCTCGACTTCCTGCAAAACAGCTATGTTACTGTGGGCTTGGATGGCACCGTATTCGTAGCGTGGGTCAAGCACGCCGGCGAATCCGCGAGCGACGAAAGCGATACTATCCGCTTGGTGTCGATAGCGCCCTCGGCCGGCACCAGCTCGGTCGGAACCGTGGGAACCATTCAGACAGTATTCACCGAGAACTCTCCGATTCCATACCTGACCGCCCCTTTCCCGGCCAATCACGACGAGGTGACTTACCCGGTGTTGCTGGCGGCCCGGGGCTCTTTGCGTTCTGGGCGCGCCGCACGCCGGGCAGCCCAATCTTGCTGAACAAGTTCTTCCTGAGTTCCAACATTGTGGAGAGCACGAGTACGGACGGCGGAACGACGTGGCTTACGAATCCCAAGCTGGTCAGCAACGCCGCGAACACCCAGTACCAGCCCAGCGCTTGCGTGAACAACAACAACGAGATTGAGGTCGCCTACTATTCCAGCCAACGTGACCCGGCCGGGCACAAGGTTGATGCGTTTTTGGCAACCTCCACTCATCCGGCGGCCATTCGGCTAACGCCGTTGGAGGACACGACCGAGGCCGACCCGGTTTTGTCGGACGCCTTCTTTGGGGATCACACGGGCATTTCGTGCGCCTCTTCCCATGCTTACGTCGAGTACACGGGCAATTATGTCGCCAAACCGACGTACCAGATCGGCGGAAACTTGACTACCAAGGTCCCGCAGCAGGACAATTTCGTCACCACCGTCACTAATCCTTGAGGTTTCCCTGGAGACCAGAGGGCGTATGGCAGAGCCGGCAACGACGGCAAAAGACTCGCGGGAGCGCCGCAACCTCGGAGCAGTAATCGCAGCCGTAGCGGTGTCCTGGCTGACGCTGCTCCTGGTCCTGTGGGGACCGGCGGGCGGCGAGCAGAGACCTGTCGCGGAGATGATCTTCGCGACCACTAGTACGCCCAAGGCCACTCCCACACCCACTAAAACGCCCACCAGGACGCCCACTCCTGCAGCAACCCCAGTGCCGGCCCACGTCGTCCTGCTTGGCGGCAATGATAACAACGGAAACCTTCTGGCCAGCGCCGAGATCTTCAGCCCATCACAAAACACCTTCTCGCCCATCACCGGCGGCGTCGGCTTTGGGCGCGCTTCTACGACGGCCACGCTGCTAACCTCGCTCCAGGTACTGGTCGCCGGCGGGATGGGCGCGGGTGGGATACCGCTTAGCAGCGCTGAAGTCTACGTTCCCAATGTTGGCGAATTCTCTCCAACCGGCAGTCTGAACCAGGCTCGTGGGGGCCATGTCGCAGTGCCGCTTTTGAACGGCATGGTCTTGGTTGCGGGTGGCTGCTGCGTGCCCTTTAACGTTCTCGATCCGTTCTGGAAATCCGCCGAAATCTTCAACCCTAACCTGCACGCCTTCAGCCTTACCAAGGGCAGTATGACGACTGCGCGCTTTGGGGCGGCTGGGGCGCTGCTTGCCAACGGTAAAGTGCTCATCGTCGGTGGCGTCTCTGACGGAGCGGAAGCCATGCCGGCCACCTGCGACATTTTTAACCCTGCAACGGGCAAGTTCACGGCCACTGCCGGCCCGATGATCTCCGGCCTGCTCGAGCCTACGGCCACGGCGCTGCTCGGAAATAAGCAGGTCCTGATCGCGGGGGGTATTGCTAAAGTTGGCCAGACATATGCTGCTCAGGCGGGCGCGCAACTTTTCGACCAGCAATCGGGTGGCTTCTTCCCGGTCTTTCCCATGGTGAACGCGCGTTCTTCGCACACGGCGACGCTGTTGCGCAACGGCAGGGTGCTGATTGTTGGCGGTTGCTGCGACAGCAAGGGCCACGCTCTCGCAACCGCTGAGATCTTCAACCCTTCAATTGGCTACTTCACTCTCACCGGCAAGCTGAACGTCCCGCGTCAGGAGCACACCGCGACTTTGCTTCCCAACGGCAATGTCCTGATCGCGGGAGGCAGCAACGCGAGCGCGGCGGCCCTCAAAAGCGCGGAGCTCTACAACCCTTCCAGCGGCAAATTCACCTTGCTCGTCGGCAAAATGACCACGCCGCGCGCCGGCCATGCCGCGTCACCCGTGAAATGACCAGGGGCAGATAAGCTTGTCCTGAGCGGAGCCGAAGGAAGAGGCGGAGGAGGCTGCGGAAACTTTTCTGCAGCCTGCCAGGAAGCGAAAGTCGGCGGCCTCGAAAAGGCGTGCGTCAGCGATCGCGCGGGGCCCTTCGGCTGGCGGCGAGCCCGTGGCCGGCCGGGGTGAGTTCCTCGTCGATCATCCCCTCCAGTTCGCCTGGTTGCGGAACGCCAAACAGCGGCCGGCCGTTGACGTAGAGCATCGGCGTACCTTCGACCGAGAGCAACCTCGCCTCGGCGCCATCATGTAGCACGGCCTCGTGGTATTTCTCCTGGTCCAGGCAGGCGTTGAACTTTGCGGTGTTGAGCCGAAGCTTGGCCGCGGTCGCCTTCAGGTCGGTAACGACCAGCTTCGACACATCGGCGATGAGCGCGTCATGATACGGCCAGAACTTGCCCTGCTCGCCGGCGCAGCGCGCCGCGAGCGCTGCTTTCATGTCAAGTGGATGGAGCGCTACCACCGGGTAGTCGAAAAATACCAGCCGCACTTTGCCGCGATAATGTGCCCGGACCCGGTTGAGCACCTCCTCGGCCTTGGGGGTGAAAGGGCTTTGGAAGTCGGCGAACTCCACGATGGTGACCGGCGCCCGTGCGGGACCACGTGAGGGGCGGTTGCGAGTGTCGATCGGGAAACGAGGACTGAGCAGCAGCTTGTAGCGCGCTTCCTTGAGCAGCCCCCCCATCAACTGATCGTTGAGCTGCTGTCGCTGCTGCTCGCGCAGGCCGGTCACCAGATCCGGCTTTGCCTCTTCATAGGGACGCGCCAATTGGAACTTGAGCCGATCGTATGCCTGGCGCAACTCGGCCTCGGAGGGGTCCTTCACTTTGTCGTCTATCTCTCTCTTGATGTAGTCTGCGAGGCTAAGATGCGCCCGCGCCGCGGCCTCGCGCACGACGTATTCGGCCACCATCTTCTGGATGGCCTGTTTTTGGAGCACGTAGATTTGGGACTCCACGGAAGTGAGATCCGCGCTCGCTTGCCGCTCCACGTCGTCTTCCGTGATCGGATGCTTGCCGACAAGCGCCAGCACCTGGTCCTTGGACTCGGCGGCGTGACCTTGGGCGAGCCCGGCGGTGAAAATCAATAACGTTGCGAGCCATGCTCGCGTCAGCGCTGCTCTCATGAATCCTCCACGAAGCCTCCTGCAGGAAGGTAATGCCCCAAGGGGCCGGAACATGCAACCCTGAGCGCCGCGGATGATGGAGTGTTGGCTGGTTCATGTTATTTTCGCTTCGGGCTTGACAAATTCCAACGGTACTAACCGAGGTCGCTTTGCCATACGAACCCACAGATGATCGGCAAGATAACGTCGCGCCCGCGCAAGTAAGCAACTCGCTCTTGTCGCGGGCGCGATGGCTGGTCAAGCGGGAGTCCGCCGCGCCGGCGGCCCTGTTGCTCGCCACACTCCTGGTGTACCTGCGAGCCCTCGCCGACGGCTTTGTCTCGGACGATCAGGCGCTGATCGTCAACAACCCAAATTTGGCGTACTGGTCCTTCCTGTGGAAGTCGCTGTTCCACGACCTGTTGTGGTTCGAGGATCCTGCCCACCTCCCCATCACTTCGCACTACCGCCCGTTGCTGCTGGTCTGGTTCGGGCTCAACTACCATCTGTTCGGTCTTAGGCCCGCGTGGTGGCACGCGGCGATGGTGGCCGCGCATCTGATTGTGGTTTACCTCGTTTACAAAGTGGCGCTGCGGCTTGTCAGCGATCGCTTTGCGGCGCTTTCGGCAGCCCTGCTCTTCGGCTTGCTCGCGGTGCACGCCGAGGCGGTGGTCTGGGCGGCGGGCTTTGGGTTGGTGATGGCCGGCGGGTTTCAGTTAGGGGCCTTTTACCTGGTGATGGAACCGGCGCACAAGCAGCGAGGCAATTGGCTTTGCGCGCTGAGCCTTTATATGGCGGCTTTGTTCAGCCATGAAAGCGCGGTCGTTTTTCCCGCGCTGGTGGGCGCGTGGGCATGGTTTCTCGGCCCACAGCCGGTCGAGGAAGCGCAAAGATTGCATACCGCCGGACCCCGTGCCGGTTCTCTTCGCTTTTCCCGGTGGATGGCCGCGGCGCGGCGGGCGGCGGTGTTGGCAGTCCCATTTGCGCTGGAGACGGCGCTCTACATGCTGGCGCGCCGGATGGTGCTGGGCTTTTGGATTAGCGACCCGCGCGCGCCGGCCGCTGCGGGCTTGAGGGAGGACTTGCTTACCCTGCCGCGAGTGATAGCGGCTTACCTGGAGATGCTTTCGGTGCCGTGGTCGGCTGGGCCGGCCCATGGCGTGACGTTCGTGACCAGCGCGCGGGCCGCGGCTTTTCTCTGGCCGCTGGCGGCGCTTGTGGGTATTGGCGCCTTGTTCTGGATCCTGGTCCGAAACGATCCGCGCCGGCCGCTGTATCTGTTTTGCGTTGCATGGGTCGCGATCGCGCTTGCGCCGGTGCTGAGCCTGGGAGCGCTGGTCAAGGACCACCTGGTGCATGACAACTACCTCTACCTGAGCTCGATGGGATGGTGCCTGATGTTGGGGGACCTGGCGGCGCGATTGGAACGCCGGGGGCCGCTGGGGCGGCGCTTGGCCTGGGGCGGGGTCGGCACCGCGGCGCTGGTCTGCGCCGCCGCGTTATGGCAGGTCCAGGCGCTCTGGCACGACGATGTAACTCTATCCAGATACGGCGCCAGGGTTTTTCCCAACTCCGTTCCCTGGCGCATCCAGCTTGCCGACTCGCTCGTCAAACGCGGCGACTTTGCCGCCGCTGAGCGCGAGTTCGAGCGGGCGCTCAGCCTGGACCCGGCTGACGGCCAGGCCCTGTACAGCCTGGGATTTGTCCACTTCAAGCAGGGTCGCGTGAAGACCGGCGCAGCAGAGGCTGCCGAGGGTCTGCGGCGGATGATCGGCCACCTCAGCAGCAACCTCTACGTCAGGGAGTCGTCCGGCGCCTACATCCGGATGGCACAACTCTACGATCTGGCTGAAGACGCGGCGCACAGAGATGCCGCGCTGAACCACGCCGCATCGCTGCCTGGCGGCCTGCCGGATGCCGAACTGGCACGCGCCGAGCTCAAAAGGTCGCACGGCGACCTCAAGGGCGCCGAGGCGATTCAACGCGAACTTGCCTTGCGCTACCCCGCCGCGCCTCGCGTATGGGTGGCGCTTGGCATCACGCTCGCCGCGCAAAACCGCAACCAGGAGGCGCTCGCGGCCTACGAGCGAGTGCTTCGGACGATACCCGCAGAGCCGGCGATCAATTTCCTCGCCGCCACGACCCTCCACGCGCTGGGCCGCGACGATGAAGCGCTCGCGCACTGCCGCAGAGTTCTGGCCGTGGCCCCCGGCGATCCGCGCACGCTCGCGCTGATGGCAGAAATCAATCGCTCGGCTGCGCCGCACTGATCCGCGCCGGTCTCGGTCCAAGGCTCGGGGAGCCTCGCGTCGGAGACGATCGCGACCGGCGGCGCCGCGACCGCAGGGCATGCAACCGTTGCCCGCGGTCTGCTCTGCTGTGATAACTTGGCCGGGTCCGGTTGCGCCCAATGAGTCGCCAGAGCGATAGGAAGGCTGCACACCAAGCTCGGAAAATGAAGCCGAGGGCCCGTTTGCGCCGCTTCGATCGCGATTCCCTTCTGCTGGCGGGGGTGATTGCCCTTGTCCTGGTCGCCTTCCTGAGGAGCCTGTCCAACGGCTTCGTCTACGACGACCGGGGGGCAATAGTCGAAAATCACCTCATCGGAGAGTGGTCGTTTCTGTGGAAGTCGATGGTGCACCGCTCATACTGGTTCCTGGATCCGCTTCATGTGCTCCATCTGGGAATTCTTGCGCGTTATCACCCGCTGCTTTCGGTCTGGTTTGGATTGAACTACCAACTCTTCGGACTTTGGACGCCCGGATGGCACGCGGCGGCGGTCGCGGGGCATCTGATGGTGGTCTGGCTGGTGTACAAGGTCGGCTGCGCCCTGACCGGCGAGCGGCGCGCGGCGCTGTTGGCGGCGCTGCTGTTCGGAGTTCTTCCGGTGCACGCCGAGGCAGTGGCGTTTGTGGCGGGGTTCGCAGTGGTAATGAGCGCGGGGTTCGAGCTGGGCGCTCTCTACCTGGTGATGAAGCGCGCGGACAAGGGATGGGGCAACCTGACGGCGGCGCTCGTGCTGTACGCGGCGGCGCTTTTGAGCCACGAGAGCGCAGCGAGCTTTCCTGCGCTGGTGGCGGCCTACGTGTTTCTGCTCGAGCCGCCGCCGGCGGAGAACTCAGGGGTGTTGCAGCGGCTGCGCGCGGCGCTCGCGGTCATGGCGCCGTTTGCGGTGGAGGTATTGGCGTACCTGGCAGTTCGACGGCTCATACTGGGTTTTCTCGCGACCGATCCGCTGAACCCGGCCAACGAGGCAAGCCTGGAGCAGGTGCTGATGACTATGCCATGGGTGATAACGGCATACCTTGGATTGCTCCTGGCGCCGTGGTGGGCCGGGCCTGCGCATCGGGTGATGTTCGTGACCAGCCCTTGGTCACCGCAGTTTTACCTGTCCGTAGCGGTGCTGGCCGGCGTGGGGCTTGCCTTCTGGCTTGTAGTCAGACGACATCCACGCCGGCTTTTTTACCTCTTCTGCGCGGCGTGGATGGGGGTCGCCATTGCGCCGGTTGTCCTGAGTCTGGGCGCGTTGCTCAACGACCACTTGGTGCACGACGTCTACCTTTACATGGCCTCGGCAGGGTGGTGCATACTAGTGGCGGACTGCGTAGCGCGCGTCGCGCGCCGCGGAACGGTGTCGCAGCGGATCGCGTGGAGCGGCGCGGCGGCGGCGGTGCTGCTCTGTGTGGCCGTGCTGTGGAACGTGCAGCACTTCTGGCACGACGAGGTGACGCTCTTTGCCCGATGCACCGATCGGTTTCCCGAATCGGCCACTTGCCACGAGGGGCTCGCACAGGCGCTTTGGGAGCGCGGCGATCTGCCGGGCGCCGAGCGCGAGTTTGCCCGAAGTCTCGACTTCAGTCCCAAGAGCGCCGGCACGCTGTTTCAACTCGCGTCTGTCGACGCGAAGCTTGGGCGCCTCAAACAGGCCGCAGCCGAGGGGCACAGGGCCCTCGAGTTGGCTCGCTACTCGTCAATCGAGGCCTACATTGTTGTGGCGAGACTTTACGACGCGAGCGGCGACCCCGAGGATAGCGAGGCTGTCCTGAAACAGGCGGAAAGCCTGCCCGGTAGCGAGCCCACGTTGGCGATGGTGCGCGCGGACCTGAAAATGCACCATGGCGACCTTGCGGGTGCCGAGGCGATCATGCGTGGACTTGCGGACCGCCACCCGGCGGATCCCCGCGTGTGGCTGGTTCTCGGACACGTGCTGGCAGCACAGAACCGCGAGGAGGAGGCGCTCGCAGCTTGGGAGCGAGGGCTCAAGCTTGTACCCGCCGACCCCTCGATCAATCTCATGGCCGCGACCGCGCTTCACAAGATGGGCCGCGACAGTGAAGCGCTGCAGTACTGCCAAAGGGCCCTGGCTGCGTCCCCCAACGACCCCAACGCTCTCGCGCTGGTGTCCGCTATCGAGCGCGCGTCCTTGCGTCAATGACCGGTACCGTTGCAGCCTTCTACGCCGAGCGTGTGAGCTCAAACGTATCGCTCAGCGGCCGGGCCACCGTAACTGGTCACATTCGAGTCGAAAAGTCGCATCGGCGCCGGTTTCTTGCGCCGTGGACTCAGGCATCCGGCGAGGCACGATGCGCGACCATGGCGACGGGATGAGGCGTGGTTGGGTTGAGGCGTGGCGCAGGCGCGTCACTGCGCGCGGCGTGTCTTCGCGTTGCGAGGTGTTGCTCGGCGCGATCCTGCTCGTCAGCGCCCTGCCTTATCTGCGCGGTCTCGCCAACGGTTTCGTCTCCGACGACGAGACCCTAATCGTGGGAAATTCGCAACTGCCGCAGTGGTCGTTCCTATGGAAGTCGCTGGCTCGGGACCAATTCTGGTTCATGGATCCGCTTGGTCACACGGTCAGCTCGCGCTACCGGCCGCTGCTGATGATTTGGTTCGGACTGAACTACCACACGTTTGGGCTTTGGGCGCCGGGATGGCATGCGCTGGCGGTGGCCGCGCATCTGGTGGTGGTCTGCCTGGTGTACAAAGTCGGTTGCGCCCTGACCGGCGAGCGGCGCGCGGCGCTGCTCGCGGCGCTGCTGTTCGGGCTTCTCCCGGTGCAGGCCGAGGCGGTGGTCTGGGCGGCGGGGTTCGGACTGGCAATGAGCGCGGGGTTCGAGCTGGGCGCGCTCTACCTGGTGATGGAGCGGGTGCGTGCCCGCTGGCGCAACTTGACCCTAGCGCTGGCGCTGTACGCGGCGGCGCTCTTGAGCCACGAGAGCGCAGCGAGCTTTCCGGCGCTGGTGGCTGCCTACGTGTTTCTGCTCGAGCCGCCGCCGGCGGAGAACTCAGGGGCGTTGCCGCGGCTGCGCGCGGCGCTGGTGACAATGGCGCCGTTTGCGGTGGAGGTATTGGCGTACCTGGCAGTTCGACGGCTCGCACTGGGTTTTTTCACGACCCATCCGCTGACCCCCCCCAACGAGGCGACGCTGGGGCAGGTGCTGATGACTGTGCCATGGGTGATCGCGGCCTACCTTGGATTGCTGCTGGTGCCCTGGTGGTCCGGGCCTGCGCATCGGGTGATGTTCGTGACCAGCGTTGGTTCGCCGCAGTTCTATGTGCCTGTAGCGCTGCTCTGCGCCGTCGGGGTGGCCTTCTGGCTTTGGGTGAGAAGACATCCGCGCCGCCGTCTTTACCTCTTCTGTGCGGCGTGGATCGGGGTCGCGATTGCGCCGGTTGTGCTGAGTCTGGGCGCGCTGCTCAACACCGAGTTGGTGCACGACGGCTACCTTTACATGGCGTCGGCGGGATGGTGTGTGCTGGTGGCGGACTGGGCGGTGCAAGTGGTGCGCCGCGGCGTGGTGACCAGGCGGATTGCATGTGGCGCGGCGGCTGCGGCGGCGTTGGTGTGTGCGGCGGCGTTGTGGAACGTGCAGCGCTTCTGGCACGACGAGCTTGCCTACGCCGCGCGATGCGTGGAGATCTTTCCGGAGTCCGCGCGCACGCACCTCGAGTTCGCAATCGCGCTCAGAGATTCCGGTGATCTCCCCGGTGCCGAACGCGAGCTCAGCCGCGCCCTCAGCATCGAGCCCGCAAACGGTTCGGCTCTGTATTGGCTGGGAGTTGTCCATTCGGCTCAGGGTCGAGTCAGGCAGGGCGCGGCGGAGTTGGCGCAAGGGCTCGAGCGTATGACGGGGCCTGTGGCCGGCGCCGTGTTTCGCCACGAGACTCCCGACTTATGGGCGACGATTGCGCGACTCTACGACTCGGCGGGAGACCAGCGCGCCAGCGACACAGCGCTCGCTCGCGCTGCGTCGCTGCCCGGAGGATCAATCGTCGCAGAACTGGCGCACGCCGACCTGAAGAGGTTGCACGGCGACCTCGAGGGGGCCGAGCAAATCGAACGCGCTCTCGTGCTGCGCTATCCAAACGACCCGCGCGGATGGGCGGCGCTCGGCGTCGCGCTGGCAGCACAAGACCGCAACGAGGAGGCGCTCTCGGCCTACGAGCGAGCGCTCAAGCTTGTACCGGCCGACGCCTCGATCGATCTCCTGGCCGCGACCGCGCTTCACAAGATGGGCCGCGACGGCGAAGCGCTGGAGCACTGCCGCCGGGTCCTGGCCGTAACTCCCAACGACCCCAACGCGCGTGCCCTTGCGGCCGCAATCGAGCGTGCCTCTTCGGCTCGGTGAGCTCTCTCTCGTTACTCCGGACGCTCAAACATCCGGCGAGAAATGATGGCGTGACCCAGAGCGGCGAAATGAGACGCGGTTGGATTGAGGCGTGGCGCCGGCGCGTCACTGCGCGGGGCGCGTCTTCGCGTCGCGAGGTGTGGCTCGGCGCGATCCTGCTCATCGGCGCGCTCTCTTATTTGCGCGGCCTCGCCAACGGGTTCGTCTCCGACGACGACGTCCTGATTGTAACCAATTACCGGCTTGCGCAGTGGTCGTTTCTGTGGAAGTCGCTGGCTCACGCGAGTACCGGTTCCAGTTACCGGTACCGCCCGCTTCTGTCGATTTGGTTCGGGCTCAACTACCACCTGTTTGGGCTTTGGGCGCCGGGATGGCACGCGCTGGCGCTGGCAGCCCATCTGGCCGTCGTATGGCTGCTCTACAAGGTTGCGGCCCGCCTTGCGGGCGACGCATGGACGGGGCTAGCGGCGGCGCTCCTGTTCGCGGTGATGCCGGTGAACGCGGAGTCGGTGGCGTGGGTGGGAGGGGCCGGGTCGTTGATGGCGGGCGGGTTCGAGCTTGGGGCGTTGTATCTGGTGATGGAGAAAGACGAAGGCGAGCGCACGCGGTTGGGCCGATGGCTCGGAGCGTGCGCGCTCTTCGCGGCGGCGCTCCTGAGCCACGAGATCGCGATGAGCTTTCCGGCATTGGTCGGCGCCTACGCATTGCTCCTCGCGCACGGCGAGGAGCGGAAGACGGATGCTCCCGCGTGGATGAGGAGCAGGCGGCTGCTTCGGGCGCTGGTCTGGATGGCGCCGTTTGCGTTGGAGTTGTCGGCGTATCTGGTGCTGCGGCGCCTGGTGCTGGGGTTTTGGACTACCGATCCGCTTGCCGCGCCCAATCAGGCCGCGCTCAAGGAGGTTCTCCTCACCGAGCCGTGGGTGATTGCGGCCTACCTGTCGATGCTCGTATTGCCTTGGTGGGCAGGCCCGGCGCATCGCGTGATGTTCATAGAGCGGGCCGGCGCACTTGAGTTCTGGGGGCCACTGGCAGCGCTGCCGGCGCTTGGCGTGGGATTCTGGCTGTTGACGCGCAAGAGCCCGCGCCGGCGCTTGTACCTGTTTTGCGTGCTGTGGATGGCGATGGCGATCACGCCCGTGCTGGACCTTGCGGGGCTGCGCAAGTCCGGGCTCGTGCACGACAGCTATCTCTATCTGGCGTCGGCGGGATGGTGTGTGCTGGTCGGAGACCTTCTGGCGCGCTGGCAGCGGCGTGGCGCGACCTCGCGACAGATGGCCCTCGGCGCGCTGGCGGCGGCCGCCGCGGCTTGCGCGATTGCGCTCCTCCACGTGCAGTCCTACTGGCACGACGACATCGCCTTCTTCACCCACTGCGTCGAGGTATTTCCGGATGCGGAAGCTTTGCACGGGGGCTTGGGAATTGCGCTCGGAGCGCGCGGCGACCTGGCCGGCGAAAAGAGAGAATTGGAAACGGCCGTCGGCCTCGACCCCAGCGACGGCGTCGCGCGTTACCAGCTTGGCGTTGTTAACGTGCAACTCGGCTCGCTCAGCGAGGGCGCCAAGGACATTGCCGAGAGCATCCGGCTGATGCCTCATCCCGCTCCCGAGTCCTACGTAAGCCTGGCGCAGCTCCAGGCCATGCAGGGCGATCAGTCGCGCAGCGAGGCAACCTTGAAGTACGCGGAGGCCCTCCCGGGCGGCGCCAAGCCGGTGGGCCTGGCGCGCGCGGATGTGATGCTTTGGCGGCGCGACGGCGCCCAGGCCGAAACCATCCTGCGTCCGCTCACCGCGCGATATGCCGACGATCCGGTGGTGTGGCGTGAGCTCGGAATTGCCCTGGCGCTGCAAGGCCGCGCCGAAGAGGCGCTGGGCGACTACCGGCACGCTTTGGAATTGGATCCCGGTGATTCGACTGCGCGCCTGTTGCTCGCCAAGACGCTTCACGCGATGGGCCGCGGTGACGAAGCGCTGGAGCAGTGTAGCCTGCTGCTCGCTGCTTCTCCGAACGATGCTCAAGCGCAGGCGCTGATGGCCGAAATCAAACGCTCCGCGTCCCCTCACTAGCAGGGTGCGGAAAAACGATTTTCGAGACGAGACACGTCATGGGGCGGTTTTGGGGACAAAAAGTCGCGCGCGGTGGCCTTTTGAGGGAGGTGATCGCGACCCTTGACAATCGGCGGCAGTGTGCTATGAATGGCCCGTGTTGTTTCTCTTTAACTCTTTGGAGGAGGGATTATGAGAGCCTTTAAACTTTTGGCAATTGCGGGGTTGTTCGCGATGCTGGTGCCCGCGTTGGCGATGGCGCAGCCGACAACCACCATTCCGGTGCAGGCAGAGGTTACCTCTGGATGCGTGATGACCGGGTCCACGTTCGACTTCGGCCAGATCAACCCCCTGACCATTACGGGAACTGAGAAGACGGCTCAGAATATTGCCTTGGTGGTCACTTGCAGCGCTACTCCCTCAATCGCGCTGTCGATCGCGATCGACACGGGAGCCAACGGAGCGCTGCCGACGAGCTACGCTCTACCGGGAACCCGGGCGCTGTTCAACGGCACCTCGGCGCTGGGCTATGACGTCTACCAGCCTGCAGCCACGAGCCTTGGGAGCGTTTCCAACGGTCCAGTGCTCTGGGGTAATACGACTTGTGCGACTCCGGGCATGACCTTGTGGGGGACGGGTGCGAATGCTTGGTCGGCTTCCGGCCTGGCGATTATTCCGAACGAAAACGTGTTCGAGATTTGCGGCGTAATTCCCGCACAGGTTTCTCCGCTTACGGCGGGTGTTTACACCGACCTGCTTACGGTCACGATGAACTTCTAACTGTCGAGAAGTCGTTTAGTCGATGGCCGCCCGAAGCGCTCGTCGCGCTTCGGGCGGCTCAGTATTATCAGAGAAGAGTCGAGCCTGCGGTTGGTGCCCCGGTATTGCCTGTCCTTGTGTAAAGTCTGACTGTGTTTTTTTCCGGCAAAAGTTCCTATCCCGCAAGCCGCACGAAAGCTCCTTCGCACCGGCCGAGCGCAATACTTGCTGTGGTCTGCACCGGCCTCGCGGCATACGTTGCGCTGTCGCCGCTCCCCGCGGCGTATGCCACGAAAGTGGAGATCACGCCGATTCCATTCAACTTGAGCCCGCAGCGGCCTACGGACATTCTCAACATCACGAACCGGGAGAACGCCCCCCTGCGGCTTGAGTTCAGTGTCGAGAGCTGGGACGAGAACCAGGACGGCACATACAACCTCACCCCGACCGACGACATCGTATTTTTCCCCGAACTGGTTGAAGTGCCTCCTCAGGAATCTGTGATCGTGCGCGTCGGCACGGTCGCGCCGTTTGCTGCTGTCGAGAAATCCTACCGGCTGACCATCGCCGAGCTTCCGCCCTCAACGGCCCCGAAGGTCCAGCAGGGCAAGGGATTTAAAATGAGCGTATTCATGGTGAACAAGGCGGTCATACCCTTGTTTCTCCAGCCCGGCAGTTTCCTCTACGGCGATGCGGTCGGAACTCCAACCCTGCGCGAAGGCCATCTCACCTTCGATGCTGACGAGACTGCCGCCAACGTTCACGCTACGGTGGTTCCGGTAGCGACGGGTTTCGATGCCTCGGGCAAGCAGGTCTTTACGACAACAGGGCATGGGGAGTACGTCCTGGCGGGGCATCGCGTGCATTGCGCGATCGATATCCCCGCCGACGATTGCCGCAAGGCGAGCCGTGTCGTGCTCACCACCACTTTCAGCAAGGCGGCCGGTCACCTTGACTCCAGGGAAGACAAACTCACGAGCGAGCTCAGTGTCAGTCCGGGCCAGTGTGGCCCGCTGACCACCGCCTCCAAGGCCTTGGCGCCCGCCAGGGCGGGCCCCGCCGCGCCCAAGGGCTCTGCGCCTGCCAAGCCCGCCTCGAAGGAATAACATTTGGTTTGTTTCCGTAGCTTCCGGGTATTCTTCTCCCTAGCGCTGCGGAGCTTGAATAGGCAAACCAAGCCGTCGTCTAACCCTTGCAGCGCGCGATGTTTTGTATTATCGCGCAGGCTTGGGTCTGTATGCCCCACTCCGGCTACGGGGATGCTCTTAACCGTGTCCTGCGGGTGACACTTTGCGCGGCAGCGATCATCGCGCAGTTCGCGTTTCTGCGCTCCGCTCAGGCCCTCGCGGCCGCCCCTGCGGCGCCTGTACCCGCGGCCAACCATGATCAACGCGCCGTCCTGGTGCTGAACCTCAACGGTGTCCCCAAGGGCGAGGTCTTCACCGTGATTCGCGGGCCGGACGTCCTGGTTGAAGTCGAGGCGCTTGAGAAGGCCGGGCTGAAAGAATTCACGGGCAGTCGCGAGACGATTAGAGGGAGGGTCTTCGTTTCGCTGGCCTCGCTCGCGCCCCAGCTCACCTACCAGATCGACTTGAAAAAGCTGGAGCTGGAAATTTCCGCGCAGCCGGCCCATCTGCCCTCCAACGTGGTCAGCCTCTCGACGCGCCAGCGGCCGAGCGGGCTTGTCGTTGCAGAGAACGCCAGCTTTTTCGCCAACTACCAGGTAAGCATTCCGAATTGGCAGTGGCAGCAGCCCAGCATCTCCGGCGAGACCGGACTGAGCCTGTTCGGCAACACTTTGCTCGACAACATCATGTCCCGATCGTCGACCGGGCAGGTAATCCGCGAAGCTACCAATGTGACGATTGACAGCCGCTCGCGCATGACCGAGTTGGGCTTGGGTGATGGGGTCGTTGTGCCATTGGATCCGCTTGGCGGAGCCGGGTCGTTCGGTGGGATCAGCCTGTCGCGCGATTTTGCGCTCGACCCGTACTTTATCTCGTTTCCTCAACCCGCGCTCTCCGGGGTAGCGATGCTTCCCTCTACCGCCGACATTTATATAAACGGCATCAAGGTGCGAAGCGAGCAGATTCCTCCCGGCGCCTTCTCGCTTCAGGGCTTGCCGCTAACCGCGGGAGCAGGAAGCACGCAGGTCGTGATCCGCGACGCCTTCGGGCGCCAGCAACAACTAGCCGCTCCGTACTACCTTGCCACTCAGCTTCTCGAGCGGGGACTGAGCCAGTACAGCCTCTATCTGGGCCCACTCCGCGAGGAATTGGGGACTTCCAGTTGGCAATACGGCAAGTTCATCTTCCAGGGAAACTACCGCTACGGGGTCAATGACTGGTTCACTCCCGGAGTGCGGCTCGAGGGCGCCGGTGATGTGCTCAGCGGAGGGCCGTCGGCGGCTGTCGGCACGCTGCTTGGAACCTTCAGCTTGGCGGCCGGTTTGAGCGAGGGCACGCTCAAGACGACTAGCACGAAAGAGGTGTCGATCAAGGAATTTGTTGTGAAGACGGTTAGCGAGAACACAACCGGCTACGCCGCGTCGGTGAGCTACAGTTACCTGGCGAAAACCTTCGGCCTCGGCGGTTTTTTTCAAGTCTTGAGCGGTCATTACTCGAATATCGGTCTCAGCCCGGCAACCGGCAGAGCACTTTATCAAGCGGCCATTTCCGGAAGCGTCCCGCTTGGTCCGGCTCTCTCTGTGACTCCCGAGCTCGGTTACGAGCAGCCTCGCGACGGCGGCTCCTCGAACACGGCTTCTGTGACCGCAAACTTTCGCGTGACCGCATCGTTGAGTCTGTTTTTCAGCGTTATGCGCTCGCAAAGTCCGCATCTGCAGCCCCAGTACGGCTTCTCGGTCGGTCTCGGATTTCCCTTGGGCGACAATCGCGTCGTGTCATCCTCGTATGACTACAGCAGCGGAGGGAGCCCGCAGACGCGCGGCAACGCCGAAGCGCTCCAGCTTGAGAGAGGAATTCCAGCGGGACCCGGCTATGGCTATACACTCACGGCCCGGACCGGGCAGGGACAAGACACCTACGACGCCGACCTCCAATACCGCGGTGACCACGGCTTTTACGAGTTCGAGGGAGACAAGCAATCCGGCAGAACCAGCACTTTGCTCAACTTGAGCGGGTCGATAGTGGCGCTCGACGGACGGGTGCTCATGGGGCCGCCGATTCAAAACGCCTTCGCGCTGGTGCACACCGGCGGAGTCCCCAACGTCGAGGGCTATGTCGCCAACCAGCCGTACGGACGCAGCGACGCGCGTGGAGATCTGCTGCTGCCGTTCTTGGCCTCATACGTGGCCAATGAGATCTCCGTCAACGACAGGGATCTTCCGGTGAATTACAAGATCGACGCGACCAAGATGTATATTTCTCCTCCAAACCGCGGCGGCGCGGTCGTCCCCTTCCCCATCAGGCCCATCCGCGCCATTACCGGCCGTATCGAGGTGGAAGTGAAGGGCCAGACGGTTCCCCCCTCTTACGGCGATCTCAGGGTGGTCGCCGAAGGCAAGACTTTTACCTCTCCGCTCAACAAGAAAGGCGCCTTCTATCTCGACAGCCCCCCGCCCGGGAAATATTCTGCAGATGTGGGATTCGAGCAGGGAATCTGCAAATTTTCGATCAAGATCCCGAAGGGCAAGGAATCCACCGTCAGCCTCGGCACGCTGCGATGCGTCATGCCTTGACGGCGGCGGTTGTCGGTTGCGTCAAGCCGCTGGCGATCGGGTTTGCGATCGCGCTTGCGCTCGGCGCCGCGCGCGAGCCGGCCGCGGCGATGTGCATGTTGCACGCCACACCGCTCGACTTCGGCGTGGTTGGCGCCCGCATCGTACCGAGCTTCGCCGAGGTCGCCACGATTTCCTACCGATGCACCACACGCATGCCGATGGGAATCAGGATCATGCTGCCCCACCCGCCATCGGGCGACGCCCGGGTGCGCACGATGCACAACGGCAAGCATCAGCTCGAATATGAAGTCACTCTCGATCCGACGGGGCATGAGCCTTGGGGAGACGGGACCGGCGGCACAAAGGTCTATTCCGACGCGCATCCGCCCATTAATCAAACCGTTACCGTCAGGGCCTACGCGCACATATTCCCGGGCCAGGCCGCTCCCGCGCCGGGGACCTACAGCGACTCGATCATGGTGATTTCGCAGTTCTGAAAGCCGAACGTAGAGATTGACGCCAATGCCGGTAGGGGGCCGTTCGCGAGCGGCCGCCTCCGCCTCGCCGCTCCAATTGTCCCGCCGCATCGGATACCATCAGCCGGAGGCACGATTTTGCCGGGGCGCTGCGTGACAGGACCGAGGGCCGTGCTGGCCGTTTTGATGCTCGCATGCGCGATCGCGCAAATCGTCGGATGCGCGAGCCGGCGCCCGGTCGCCGGGAGCCCGGGCGGCGCCATCGCGAGCGATGCGCATGATTCGGGGACGCCGTCCGCCACTCCCACGGCGGCGGCCTCGACCACGCCCGCCGCAGGAGGTGGGCCGGGTTCGGGGACGCCATCCGCCAAGCCCACCGCAACGCCCTCTGCCGCTGCATCGCCCGCTGCGCCGGCCGGCTCACCAACGTCCGCCGCTCTCGCCCCGCAGGCGCGCCCTACGGACACGGCCACCGTCCTGCAGAAGATCAACAAGGGCTACACGAGGGTGGAGGAAGGGGCCTTCCTTCCGCCAAAGCTGTTCGACAAGGCGATCGGCTACGTCTGGTCGTGGCTGCCTTTCTGAATGTCCTGCGCAGACTCGCCGCTCAGGTTCAGCCGCTCGTTTAACAAATTGTATACTAATCCGACAATCGAATTTTGGCGGCTGTTCCAGCCCGCTGCGGCAATTTGCCCGTCGAAAAGAGCGCGCGGTTCGCATCGCAGGACCGCCGCTTTATGACGAGCCTATTGGTGTCAAGGCGGTTCCTGGCATCCCGGGTCTTCGGCCTGAGAAGGCCTGCATCCGCCTGGTGAGTTAGCCTTGACATTGGGCGGCACCGTGCTAGTGTCTCACCAAACAGGTGCGCGTCAGATACGCGTGCTTCGATTAGCAGGGAGGAACTTCAAAGTGAGACAATTCGACTGTCTGCGTGCCCGACCGGGCTGACGCGGTTGGCGTCAAGTGACTGTTCGAGCGAATAAATTAACTTGTCAGCACAGGAGGGAATTGTGAGAACACTACTTTCATTCAAGAAAACCCTGCTCCCGGTCGCCTCGGCGATGGGAGTAGTGATGCTGGTCGCGGCTATGCTGCCGGCGCCTGCGGCCGCCGCCGTGACAACCTCCACTCCTCTTCTTGCCAGCGTGACTTGTATCGGCAGTCTGCAGAACTCCGGCGACAAGACGGACATGCCGGACGCCAGCTTCGCAGCGCTAGGCGCTTTTTATCAGCAGGAAGTGAACAAGCAGTGTACGGGAGCAGCCACTCCTTACCCGTGCTGCACCACGAGTGGCAAGGGGAAGTGCAACGACGTGGCGCCGTTTGGGCAGAAGAGTGCCGGAAACGGTACGCTGAGTTTGGATCTGGGCTTCTATTTCAATGCGTCGTGCACAGCTCTGTCTGCGAACGGCCAACCGGGTACCGCCTCAGGGACTCCATGCAGCCAGGGCACGTTCGGCTTCGGTACATACACCGTCTACCCCGGAAAGTACATCAATACGACCCTGCCCCCAGCGTCTATGAGCGTAACGTTTATAGACCACTCCCCGGCGGTCGCTATGGGGCCACCCGGACCTCCGGCCTCGGACCCGTTGAGGGGCTGCACGGCGACCTTTGAGGTCTATCCTGACGCCGCCGGCGGCAAGAGCGCCACCGCATCTATCATGAGCCTCACGGGATTGTCATGCACCGGCGCGCCGATGGCCGGTTCGCAGATGACCATGGAGTGCGAGGCGCATTAGCAACGCTTTGCGGGTTGGCACACTCGCGACGAGTCGAATCGTGTAACCAGGGAGAGAGATTAATCAAAATGAGAAACAACAAAATTTTGAAAGCGTTTTGCCTCTCGGCGGCGTTGCTCCTGGTGAGCTTAACCGCGAGCCAGGCAAGGGCGGCGGCGAAGTGTCTAGAGGTTTACCCCAACTCAGACTTCTGTCAGGGGTGGGTTGCAAACAGCCCGGGAGGCACGCTCGACGGCCCGCTCAGCGCCACCGCCGAGCACGTCGTTTGCAGCGCAAACAGCGCCACGAGCACCTGCGTTGGATTGGCCGGGGAAATCACCTTCAATTTCGCCAACGGTTCGAGCATCACCTCGAACTGGACCGGGCAAGTAGGCGCAAGCAGCGGCTGCGTTGCTGCTTCCCCTCAGCCCGGTACGGCGGAGTTCTGTCCGCAGGGGTACGCGAGCAGCTTGGACTTCACCCTTAAGAGCCAAGCCGCGGGCTGCTTAAAGAAGGGAAAGCCTTGGGCGTGCTGCACTGGCACTACCCCCGGCACGGGGTGCGACCCCTTCCCGAACGCGCTTTGTACGGGTAAGACTGGCGATCCTTCATGCTGCACCGGCAAGGGCACAGGAAATTGCGATACCGTTTGCGTGATCACCAGCAGCGAGAGCTGCCCCACTGGCGACAACTGCGTGCAACTTAGCACCTTTGCCGCTGCCGGGTATGCGATCAAAACTGACGCAGGCGCGGTGGTGCAGTATGCCTCGGACGTTGATGCGGCCGGGGTAGGCCCCTTCGTTTTCGGAAACGACCTCAACAACGCCTCGACTCCGCTCACCGGGTGCACTTTGAACATGCAGTTTTCGGCTAACAAAGCGATAACGGTTTCAACGTTCACGCCGGATTACAATCTAACGGGCAGTTGTGCATTAGCAAAGACATCGTTCATTATGCGGTGCCAGGGAGTCCCTCAGTAAGCGTGTAGCTACGGGTCTAGTACCGAAGGGCTAACAAGCGGCGGCTGGGAGCCGGCAAGGCTCTCAGCCGCCGCGCTTTTTCTGAAGAAATGGGCTCTGAAGTGGGGCGGGCCTCCGTGCCCGCCATCGGGGCCAATCGCGCCCCGAGCCGGCGCAGACATCTTCATGGTAGAGGTCGCGCGGCGCGGGCGCCGGCGGCGGCTGCCTTGTGCACCTGGCTTTTGTGTCGCCGTCCGCGAGGCGCGCACCTCCCGAATGCGTTGGCCGGCACGAGACGGGCGCCGGTCGGCGCCGGCCTCACGAGCCGGTCGAATCTTATCAGCTCTTATCAGCGGGTCGGAGCTTAGCGAAAGACTACTTCGCGCGGATTAGTCGGTCGAGGCGGTCATAACCTCGCGTACCAGGCCGTACCCGACGACTTCCGCCGCAGCCATCAGGCCCGAAAGCGCGACGCCCATGATTCCGTGCCCGGTGCGGCAACTCGCGCCGCACAGCAAGAGCCCGCCGATCTCGGTGCGCGGTCCCGGCCGTCGCGAGAGAAATTGCGCGGGTGTGAGTGCGATGCCGTACGAGGTTCCGCCGGTCGAGCCCGTGAAGCGCGACTGCGTGAGCGGTGTGGCGACCTCTTGGTAGGCGACTTGCCGGCCGATGCCCGGTATGGCGCGCTCGGCCGTTTCTATCAGGGCGCGCGCGAAGAGCTGCTTGCTTTGGCAGTATGCCTCGCTTCTGCGATAAGTTCCGTCGCGAACCTCTGCCTCGCTGACTCCCCAGGCCGCGGGCTGCGACGGCACGATCGAAAGAATTTGAAGGTTCGTGATCCCGGCGGGGGCGAGCCGCACATTGGCCGGGTCCTTGAGCGACGCGATCGATATGTAGGCGAGCGGCCTTTCGGGGAACTCTCCACGAGCCGCCGCCGCGTAAGCGCGCTCGTGGTCGTAGCCTGGAAAGACGAAGTAGTTTGTCCGAGGATGGCCCTCAGCCTTGAGATCGCGCCGGATGCCGAGATAGACGGCGCCGAGCGCCGGAGACATCTCGAAATTCTCGACCCGGCGAATCGTCTCGGGCTGGAGATGCCGAGCGCCGACCAGCTCGGCCATCGTACGCTTCAGATCCGCGTTGGAGATCACGATAGGCGCGCGGATCACTCGACGCCCGACCCATTTATTGTTCAGCTCGACGCCGGCGACCTTTCCATTCTCCACCAGGATGCGCTCGGCTCGCGCGCACAGCAGAATCTTGCCGCCGTAATCTTCGATCGCAGACGCCAATCGATCCGAAATCACCTGCCCGCCGCCCCGCGGGAAGTAAGCGCCCTGGAGGTAGTGCAAACAGATACCCGCGCCGATCAGGAGCGAGGCGCGGCTGGGTGGCTGGGCATAGTTCCCGTGTTGGGCGGACAGCACCGCCTTGAGCCGCTCATCGGAGGTGCACGAATCGAGGAACTGGCCGAAGGTGGCGTTTCTCCATCGGATCAACATGAGCGATCGCGCGGCGGCCAATGTCGTCGCCAGCGGGCTTTTGAACTGCACGAGCCCATCGAGTTGGCGCAGCAGCTTGACGTAACGGTCGATCCCCTTCTCCTCTCGTGGGAAGTATTCGCGCAGCCGGTCGCGGAACGCGCCGATCCCCTTGGGAACCCTGAAAGTAAAATCGGGGAAAATCAGCGTGTCGAAGCCGTCGGGGTCCATTTCCTCGAACTCGAGGTCTACGGCGCCGGCGGCGCGAAGCACGCGCGGGAGCAGACCCCCGCGGTCGCATCCGCCGACGTAATGGAGCCCGACGTCGAACTGGTAGCCGCGCCGCCTGAAAACCGTGGCGTTGCCGCCCGCCACGTAATGCTGGTCGATTACCAGCACCTTCAGCCCGCGCCGCGCCAGTAGCGCCGCGGCGGTGAGTCCGCCGGTGCCGGCGCCCACTACGATCGCGTCGAAGCGGTCGTCCTCGAGCCTGCGAAATCTGTCTCGCATCGTCTCTGCTCCTCGAGCTTGGCAGCGCTAGTTTCCCGGCGGCTTCCTTGCGAACGATGTTAACATCAGGAGTTGACGATGTCAACATTAAGCGGTATCCTCACCGCCCAAGGCAGGCAGAGCATGACGCGAGTATCTTCGAGTCCCAGGCCGCGGCGGCCGGCCGCCGCGCGCGGGCGGCGCCGGCGCTATCATCACGGCAACCTGCGCAACACGATGGTGGAGGCGGCGCTCAAGCTGGTCCAGCGTTCGGGGCCGGGGGCGCTTACGCTGCGGGCCGCGGCGCGGCTGGCGGGCGTCTCGCAGGCGGCGCCATATCGCCACTTTGCCGGCAAGCAGGCGCTCCTGGCAGCGGTGGCGGAACAGGGCTTTCGGGATATGACCGCCGCGATGCGGCATGCGGCGGCGGGTCACGTTTCCGATCCGGCGGCGCGGTTTCGGGTGCTGGGGCTGGCCTACGTCGCGTTCGCCGCCACCCATCGTTCACATTTCCGGGTCATGTTCGGGCTGGAGGCGGCCGACAAGTCCTCGTACCCGGGTCTGCGGGCCGCGGCTGAGGAGGCCTATGGGTTGCTGTTGGAGGCGATCAGGGATTGCCGGCGCGAGGGACTGTTGGCGCCGGGCGACCCCAGCGAGCAGGCGCTCGCCGCCTGGTCCGTGGTTCATGGACTCTCGGTTCTGATAGCGGATCGCCAACTCGTGGACCTTAAGGACAGGCCGGCGGATGAGCTGGCGGCGATCGTCACGCGAAATCTGTTCCTGGGTTTGTCGGTCCGCCCGGTCTGAGAACCGTCGAGCTACCGGCGGGCGCGGCCCAGATATTCAGATGTCGGGGCGGAGAGTAGGAAAGTCATTCCGGCGCGGCTCGGCTACTTGAGCATTTCGGCGCGCATCCCGGCCTTCTTCCATCCCTCGATGCCGTCGACCATCACGCTCACGTCCGTGTAGCCGGCTTTTGCCGCCCGCCGGGCGGCCGCATGCGAGGCCATTCAACGGAAGTTGTGGCAGTAGAAGACGAGCTTGGCGCCTTTGTCGGCCGGCAGTTCGATCGCGACATCGTACCTGTTGCTGGACGGGAGCAGCTTCGCGCCGGGGATCACGCCATCCTGGGAACGTTCGTCCGGCGGGTCGGCGTCGTATACGTGGACCTGCGCATCCTTAGCGGCCATCAGGCGTTCCAGATCGCTCACGTGGATCAGCTTGAAGTTGTCTTTCTCATGGTTGGCGAGGAGCGCAGACAGGTCGAACGCAAACGCCGACGATGCGACCAGAATCGCGACTGCGGCCGCCAGTGTGAGCAGATACCTTCTTCTCATGTCTTGCCCGCGCGTGGGCGCCCTGCGGCACGAGCCGCCCCATGCAGATCGGATAGTCAGATTATAGAGCTTCGCGACGTTGCCGTGAAGAATCAAATTCCGCTTCGAACTTGCTGTGGTGGTTCAGACTTTGCGGTCGAAGATGAAGAGCGTAACGCGGCTGGAAATCTTTGGATCGATTGCGAGCACCCGGCGGTTGTCTTCGATTCGGATCGCGCCCGGTTCGAGTCCTGCCTTTCTGAGCGCAGCCTCGACCGCGCCGAGGTCGTCGGCCTCGAGATACAGCGCCATCATCCCCTCGCCCGAAGCCTGGATGAGTTCGGCGACCGCAGGCCCCGATCGGAGCCGGATTTCGGCGTCGCCGATCGCGATCGTGGCGCTCGCGCCGTCCGGCGACTTTCGTACTGAGAAGCCGAAGTTGCGCTCGTAGGCCGCGGCGGCGTCCGCGAGGTCGACGGTCGCGATTTCAAGCCGATCGAGACGCTTCATAATCGCACGCCGATGCGGGGGCCAACCAGCAGAATTGGCGGCGCGGCTACTTGAGCGAGAAGTTGGCCGTCGCGGCCGCTCCCGCCTTTACCGAGACCTTCTGCGTGAGCTCTTTACCGGCCGGGGCCAGCTTCTCCTGCCAGACCTGGATTGTATAGTCGCCGGGCGGCACGTCCTTGATCGTGAAGTTGCCGTTCTCGTCCGTCACCGCGTAGTACGGATTGTCCGTGACATACCACCATCCGCTCATCCAGCCGTGCGCGTCACAGGTCACCTTGATTAGCTCGGGCTGGGCCTCCGTCACCGTGATGACCTTCTTGAACTTGGGCTGGGCCATGTTGAATGACGGATTCTTGGTCGAGTAGGTGTGGATGTTGTGCAGGATGCCGTCGGAGTTGAGGATTTTAACCGTGCTGCCGGCGGGGAAAGCCAGCACATGCGGGTCATACTGGCATCCTTTCTGATCGAATGTGACCTCTTGAGGCTTGGAGGCAGCTTTGATGCCGGTCAGGCTTACGACTGCGTACTGAATCCCGCCGCCGCTGCCGACCACCAGATCCTGCTCGAAGTGCGACTTTAGTCCGCACACTTCCTTGTCCTTGGTGATCTCGATCTTCTTGGGCGTGGGCGCGGCGCCTTCGAGCTTGACGGTTCCCGAAATCGTACCGGCGCCGCCTTGAGCAAAAGCGCTGACCGCGAACGCCAGCGCCGCACAAACCATCGATACCGTAGCGAGTCTCTTCATTTCCGTCCCCTCCCGTCAGTCTTTCAATGCCTAACTCCCGCGCTCCTTCGTCGCGGCTCGGTGGCTCACGAAAGTTCCCACCCGAGACCTGCTGCGACGATGGCCGCTTATCTCTTACTTACCTTCATCGGCGACTTGGCGACCTGTGGCGGGAGCGTCTGCCCCGGATGGTCGCCGAACCAGAAAATATAGTCGCGAATGGCTTTGATTTGCTTCTCCTCGTTCCCGCCGAGGATATCGTCCGGCCCGCCCGGATAAAACGACGGCATCCTGGCGCCCGGCTGCACCGCCTGCGGATTGTGCAGCCACTTCTCGATCCAGTACGGGTTGAGGCGACGGTGGGCAAGGGCGAGGTCGGGTGCCCATCCTTCGGGCGGTCCCTCGGGCTTCTTGTCGCCCTGCTGATGGCAACTGAAGCAGTTGAAGTAGTCCTTGGACATCAGCTTCTGCCCGGCCTGCAGCTCGGTCACGGCGATGAGATTGGTGTTGATGAACGTGTACGGGACGTCGACGTTCGACAGGGCCGTGAGATAGTTCACCAGAGTGTTGTCTTCCGTGTTGTCGAAATGGAAGGTCGGCATCCTGACCTTGAACCACGGCCGGATCGGCGTCGGCCCCTGCAGGAAGCCGAACAGCCACGACGATTGCACCTTTTCACCCTCGCCGTTGAGGATCGGCGGGGCGAGGTTGAGGTTATCCTTGTAGAAGCGCCGGATGTAGCCGCCCCGGTTCTCGATCACGTGGCATCCGACGCAGTTGTCGTAGTTGACCATCCGCCTTCCCGCGACGATCTGGTTCTGCCGGTCGGTGCCCGGGCTGCGGTAGCGCTCCGGCACCTTGCCCTCGGTGAGGCCGGCGAGGAAGACGCGGAGGGCTTTGATATCGGCAGGCTGCAGATCGAAGTTCGGCATCAGCTGCTCGACGTCCGCAGTGGCGTAGACGCGCGGGTCGTAAAGCTTGTGGTAGGTCCAGTCGTTCCAGGTCTCCGGGACGTTGGTGCGATTGCCGAAGAACAGCTCATCGAGATGCTTGGAGCCGAAGGTGGTCAGCTCGACGCCGATTCGCGACTCGTGCTCCATCCCGTTGATCTCGTGGCAGCCGAAGCATCCGTACTTGCGCACCAGCGCCTGGCCGCGCGCGATCTGATTCGGATCGGCCAGCGTCCGTTCGATATTCGGGTCCTGCTGTTTCGCGCCGAGCGTGGAGAGGTACGCGGCCAGCGCCGCGGCTTCGTGGTCGCTCAGGCGCAGCGATGGCATCGCGGTCTTCGGCGAGAAGTCGCGGGGATTCTTGAGCCACGCGTAAATCCATGCCGGGCTGGTCTTTTCCGCGATCCGGCTCAGGTTGGGTGCGAAGTCCTTGGTGGTGCGCCTCTGTTTGGGCTTGAAGTCAGCGTCCGAGCCAACCGGCGTGCCGATCTGATCGGGTTCGACCGAATGACAGGCCTTGCACCCGACCGACTCGAACAGCCCCTTGCCCTCCTCGATCATCGCCGGGTTCCTGATGTCGGCCTCCAGGGTCGGGGGCTCGGGATGCTCCTTGAGCCACTTGTCGGAATCGCTGCTGGAGCTCGAAACCAAGTAGGCCGCGATCGCGCTCGCCTCGCCCTTGTCGAACATGAAGTTCGGCATCCGGGTGTGCGGCCGGAAGGTGTGTGGGTCGGTGATCCATCGGACGGTCCAGGAGGGATCGAGCTTGGCGGAGGCGAGCTTCAGGTACGGTCCGATCTTGGGCATATCCTCGTAACCCGCGACCAGATGGCATCCGTGGCATCCGAGCTGCTCGAACAACCGCTCGCCGTTGACCCAGTGGACCGCAATCTGATCGCCGGCGGCGTTGCGCAGCGAGCCCACGTCGATATGGCAACTGATGCACCGCGACTCCGTCTTGACGCCGATCAACAGCGGCGAGTCCCAGTGTTCCGTGTCACCGTGCGCCATCGCGACCGAGTTGACCGCCGGACCCTGTCCATCGTGGCAGGGCGTGCATCCAAGCTTGTCGGGCGGATGCTTGCCGATGATCTGGTCGAAGTTGGAGTGGGTGCGGAACGGCTCGGGGGCGTTCTCGAAGCCCTTTTTGTCTTCGGCCGCATGGCAGCTCATGCAACGGTCGACGCGCGCGATCGCCTCGTCGAACGAGTTGCGGTCGAAATCGTCAATCGCGGTCTGCTCGATCTTGGGAATCTGAGGATAGCGGAACAGGGTGCGGCCCATGAACTTGACCGGGATCATGTAGGTATCGGCCTTCTCGATCAGGTCGTCGCGGGCCTTGGTGAGTTTCTTGAGCTTGCCGGTCAGGTCGTCGACCGCGGAGTTGAGCGCGTCGATCCGGCTCTGGATCGCTTGCACTCCGGCTTTGGCCTTATCGGAGATAGCCTGCTCGGCCGAGAGCCGTGCGGTGAGCCGGTCGATCTCGGCCTTGTACGGCGCGGGATTCTCGCCCACCTGGATCGCATGGTTATAGTCGTACCAGCGCTCGGTCATCTCTGACTTGGTAAAGCGCGCCGCCTGTTCCTTGTCGTCCGAGTGTTCCTTGGCGCTCTTGAGCTCCGAGCGCAGCGTCTCGAGCTTGCGCGAAGTGGCGCCGGAGTTGAGCTCGGCCTGGGCGGCGGCGAGATCCTTCGAGGGTTTGACGTAGTCGGGATCCTGATTGAGCCGCGCCTGCTCGGCATCGGCATCCTTCATGTACTTGTGGTAGGCGAGGCGGTCGAACTCGACCTGCTCCTGCTTCCAGGGGCGGCGCGAGATGTTGTCGTCCCAGATCGACCAGACCGACACCACCAACAGCAGCGCCACCAGCAGCACGAACAGCGCGCTGAACGATTTTCCTTCTTCGACGGGGTCGAGTCCCGGTCCGAGAGCCATCTAGGAATCCGCTCCCGACCAGCGCTCGGCAAGATGGCCCAGCGCGAAGACCAGGATTCCGACCCCCGCGAGCTGAAACTCCTTGCCCATCCCGCCCGGCTGCGTCATCCCGACGTAGAGCGCGAACCCCACGTCGGCGCATCCGAGCGCCTCCAGCACTTTGCCGAGTAGAAACACCAGTCCGCTCCGCTCAGATGTTAATCCACGGAGTGACCATGATGTACTTGATATTGAACGCGTGACGGAGCGTCATCTTGATAAACACCCCGATCATGGCGAGGAACAGGAACCCGGTGATCCCGAAACGCACCGGCCCCCATACTTTCAGCAGCTCAGGACCTCCGCCCGCAAACGACGACCACGGGTCATCGGGCGGGCGCCGGCGCACCCACCAGTAAAACGCCGCGTAGCCGACCACGAAGTACGCCACGATCACCGACAACCCGAAGATCGCCGAGGCGGTGTAGTCGCGCAACCCGAACAGGTAGGGCAAGTCGACGTTGGTCAGGGCTTCGACCAGATGCGGATCCCAGATCTGGCCGGGCCAGAACCAGTTCCATCCCGGACCGCGGAAGAAGGTGCCGATGATAATGAAGGAGACCCACAGGACGTGGAAGCCGAGGAAGAAGGTCAGCAGTTCGTACTTCCGCTCGCGAAAAGTGTAGTAACCGTTGCCGCGCGGGTTGACGTTGAGATACGGGATCAGCATCAAGCCCACGATGATGAAGCTGGGCAGCACCACGCCGGCGTACCACGGGTCGAAGAACACCAGCATCTCCTGCAGCCCCAGGAAGTACCACGGAGCCTTGGAGGGATTCGGCGTGCGGGTGGGATTGGAGGGCTCTTCGAGCGGCGCGTTGATCGTGAGCGCCCAGATCGTGAGCAGCACGAGCACCGCAATCGCGCAAAGGAACTCGCTGCGCACCAGGAACGGCCAGGCATGCAGCTTGTCGTCGACCTGGCTGCCAGGCTTCTTGACCGATGCTTCAACGCGCTTGCCGGCCGGCTTGGCCGCCGGCGCGCTTCTCACCGCGCCGCCGGCGGCGCCACCCGCCGTCTGCATCACCGGCGAACGGTCGAGACCGTTGGGATATCCGTCGCTGGCCATTGATCTATTCCGTCCAAATGGTTTCCGGCATCCGGCTCACGCGCCCTCACCGTCGTCCTCGTTGTTGTGCCGGGGGGCTGCCAGAAGGTAGAGCAAGTACAGCGAAACCGCGATCGACACCGGCACGAACGAAACGCGCACCAAGCCTTGATGCAAGAGATAGGAAATCAGGGCACCCATACGGCACGAAGCTACCTAAAGGGGACCGGAGATGCCGTCACGCCGGATCCGCCAGAAGTGAACCGCCATGAACAGGCTGGCCAGCAGAGGGAAGAAGATGCAGTGCAGGATGTAGAAACGAAGCAGCGTGTGCGGGCCGATCTCGCTGCCCCCGAACAGGAAGGCGCGCGCGTCGTAAATCGGGTTTACCCCCAAGACCTCATGGAACGGGCCTTCGTTTCCCAGCAGCGGAGTTGCCCGCGCCATGTTGGATCCGACCGTGACCGCCCAGATCGAAAGCTGGTCCCACGGCAGCAGGTAGCCGGTGAAGGAGAGCAACAGCGTAAGCACCAGCAGGATTACGCCCACCACCCAGTTGAACTCGCGCGGCGGCTTGTACGAACCGGTCATGAAAACCCGGAACATGTGCAGCCACACCGCGATCACCATCCCGTGCGCGGCCCATCGATGCATGTTCCGCATCAGCATCCCGAACGGCATGTCGAACTCGAGATACTTCATGTCGGCGTACGCGTATTCAGCCGTGGGCCGGTAGTAGAACATCAAGTAGATGCCGGTGACCACGGTGACCAGGAACAAAAGGAAGGTGATTCCGCCCATGCACCAGCTGAAGCGCAAACGGGTGGCGTGACGCTGGACCTTGGAGGGATGAAGGTGCAGCCAGATGTTGCCGGAGATTATCTGGATGCGGTTGCGCGGCGTGTCCTCATAGCCGTGGCGAAAAATCGATCGCCAGGCTTGGGACTCGACGATTTGCCGCTTGGTCTCCTCCCAGTCAAACTTTGCCATCGAAAATCACTAAGCTCCTACGATCACGCCATGCAGGGCGGTCTAAGATTTCGTAATTCGGCTAAGAGAGCGCAACCCGCAGGGGCGACAGCCGAAAAAATTAGACTAGCCAATTGAGACGGCGGCCTGCAATAAGTTTTCTCATCGGCTTCGATCGATGCAGGGCTCATTGGCCGGAGGCGCGATCCGCCGTCCCGCCGCCCTTGCGGCGGCCGAAAACGGCCACGCCGAGCCCGTAAACTCCCATCAGGATGGAGATCCCGATTATCCCCAGTCCCGGCCCGACCAGGATCCCGGTCGCGCAGAGCGCCGCACCGACCACGAACAGCGGAATCGCGAACGCAATCGGATTGAAGGCGTCGCCGCGACCGGCCTTGGCGACGCTCTGGCGGGCCTGCTCGGCCTGCTGGGCGTCCTCGGCGCTTTCGCGCAGCACACTCACGGCGAAGTCGGTGAGCTCGGCCCGGTTGGGCATCGCGCGCAGCTTGTCGGCGAGCTCCCGGGTCAGCTCCTCGACACGATGCTCGTCGTTTTCGGTTCGATCGCTCTTCGTGGAATCAGCCACGACGGTTTGCGCGGGTCGAGCCCCGGGGCGCGTCAGCGGCTTCCCTGGTTGCCTTGCCCGGTCGGTTTGCGATGGAACGGGCGAGCGCGGTGGCAGCCTTCAGCGCGAGAGGGCGCGAGCCTCCTTGCGCGCGATCAATACCGTATGCACGTGCAGGCGCGAGAAGCGGCCGAAGCGCTCGACCTTGATCGGATGGTCCTTCAGGACATCGCTGGCGCGAAGCCGCGTGGTCCATCCGAGCAGCTTGGTCAGCGGGTTGACCAGCTTGCCGAAAAAGAACAGGAACGGGTTCTCGCTGGCGAAGTGAGTCACGACCACGATGCGGCCGCCCGGCTTACACACCCGCACCATCTCATTCATCATCCGCAGCGGATCCGGCACCACTGTCATCACGTGGAAGCTGGTCACGTAGTCGAAGCTGTCGTCGGGAAAGTCCATCTTGAGGGCATCGCCCAGCTTGAGCTCGACGTGGCCCCATCCGTCCTCCTTCGCCTTGGCGATCGCCTGAGTGAGCATCTCTTGCGAAGGGTCGATGCCGACCACGTGAACGTACGGGGGATAGGCGCCCAGCGAGATACCGGTGCCCACGCCCACTTCGAGCAGGCGATGGCCGGGGCGCAGGTTGAGCGTCTCGATTACCGCGTGCTCGTGGTCCACGAAGGCGCGGCCGAAGACGTGATCGTAAAAGCGGGCGAAGTCTGAATACACGCGGCTTTCATGCGGCTCGGTCATTGGACCTTGTACCTCTTCCGGCGGACTTGCCTATTACAGCAGAACCCGCCGCTCCACCACCCCGCGCAGCGCGTGCATCATCAGGCGGCCGCGTTCACGCCCCGGACTTGGCGCTTGAACGAGGTGACATCGCGCTTGCGGAAACGCCATTGCCGGCCCTTCTTGAAGGCCGGAATGATATTGCGGCGCGCGAACTCGTTGACCGTGTCGGGGCTGAGGTCGAGCAGAAAAGCGACCTCGCGGGAGTTAAGAAGAATATCCTCTTTATCGATCATCTCAGTGCAACAGGACGCTTGCGATGCTACGGGTTCGGCGCGATCTTCTACGCGCCCGCCAGCCAAATCAAGCTGAACTTCCGCCTCCTGTCGAGTCGCGCCCTAAACGCTGATCGTCTGCAGCCGGCGCGCCCCTATAAGGTAGTCGTACCAGGCCCGGGTGACAACGATACATGAGAAGAGGCCGGTCAGCACTCCCACACACAGCGTGACCGCAAAGCCCTTGACGGGGCCTGTACCGAATTGAAACAGGATCAATCCCGCGACGAACGTAGAGATATTAGAATCTCGAATAGCGGACCAAGCCCGCTGATAGCCTAACTTAACGGCATCGCGCGGGGTCTTGCCGTTTCGAAGCTCCTCACGCATCCGCTCGTTTACAAGCACGTTTGCGTCAACTGACATGCCAAGAGTCAACACAATTCCCGCTATTCCGGGAAGAGTCAGCGTGGCCTGTATCGTCGCCATCACGCAAATCAACAGCAGGATATTGAGCGTCAGCCCGAGATCGGCGACCACGCCGGCCCCTGAGTAGTACACCAACATGAAGATCAGCACCGCAAGTGCACCGACCACGAAAGAAAGCTCACCTTGGCGGATTGAATCGCGCCCCAGCGATGGCCCTACCGTCCGCTCCTCAACGATTTCCACGGGCGCCGGCAGGGAGCCCGAGCGCAGCACGATCGCGAGGTCGTGCGCTTCGTCGATCGAGAACCGGCCGGTGATCGAGACCTTGCCGCCCGGAATTCGCTCCTTGATCACCGGCGCGGAATAGACCGTGCCGTCGAGGATGATTGCGAGGCGGCGGCCCACGTTTTCCGCGGTGAGCGCGTCGAAAATCCGCGCGCCGCGCTGGTCCAGGTCAACCGATACGTACGGTCCTTCCAGCCGCGCGCCAGGCCGCACCCGCGCGTCGGTCACCACGTCGCCGGTCATCAGCAACGGCGATTCGACCACGTAGGGAGTGCGTCCGCCGGCCTCGGGTGCCCCATACAGAATCTCGTCTCCGGGTGGCGGACCGTTGCGCACCGCGTCTTCGCCGTTATGGGTATCGTCTACGATCTTAAATTCCAGGACTGCGGTCTTGCCGATCAGTTCCTTGGCGCGCTCCGGGTCCTGGATGCCGGGGAGCTGGACCAGGATTTCGCGGTCACCCTCGCGAGCGACCGTGGTCTCGCGCACGCCGAGCTGGTCGATACGGTTGCGGATGGTTTCCAGCGCCTGGTCCATCGCGTTGGTGCGCACCGTGTTCGCGTCGCGCTCCTTGAAGCTCAGCGAATAGACGGGTGCGCCGGTGCTCTCGATGCTGGAAACCGTCAGGTCCGGGAAGGTTTTCTGGATGACATCGAGAAACGGCGAGCGTTCATCGGGGGTCTTGAGCTTGACGGTGAATGCGCCGGCGGCGGCCTGCGAGATTTCGACAAAATCAAGCTTGTTGTCCTTGAGCTCGCGCTTGAGGTCGTCGCCGCGCCGCCTGAGCGCGTTGGTAACTGCATCCTCGAGCTTGACCTCCATCAGGAGATGGGTACCGCCCTGGAGGTCGAGTCCGAGCTGGATCTTGGGCGTAGGCGAGTAGCTTTTCCACCAATCGGGCAGCCCGATGTTGAGGCTGGGGACCAGCAGGATGAGCGCGACCACGACCAGCACTACGGCAAGGTAAAGGCGGGTCAGCCCGGCGCCTCCGGTCAGATGCAAATAAAGGATGGCGCCGCAGATCGCGAGCAGGATCAAAATCGGTGCGGAATTTTCCACGATGCTTCAGCCTTGGCTCTCGCCTTTCTCCTTTCCAGCCTTGGGTGGCGTCTTGCCGTAGCTCGACAGCGAAGCGATTTGCGGCCGTTCCACGCGAACCCGGACGCTGGGGGCAACCTCCAGGGTCACGACCTTGTCGCCCAACTCGACAATCCTCCCGATAATTCCGCCCTGTGTCACGACTTCGTCATTGCGCTTGAGCGCAGCGAGCATCTTCTGATGGTCGGAAGCCTTCTTGGACTGCGGGCGGATCAGCAGGAAATAAAACACGGCAAACAGCAGCGCCAGCGGGATTACCGTGGTAAACAGCACCTGCTGCCCGTTCGCCCCGGCGGCGCCGCCGGAGGCCTGTGCCCATGCCATCCCTTCAAACCACATCGCTGTTGTCACCGGCTCAAGGCGTCGCCCTCCGCGAGCGCTCCGGCTCCCGTCCGGCAGAATATTCTCCGTAAGTTCGTGATGCGATAGCAGCTTGCGCCTCGCGCATCAAGCGGGCGTAAAAGAACAGGTTGTGCTCGCTGAGCGCACGCGCCGCCAGGATCTCGCCGCTCATATACAGATGGCGCAGGTAGGCCCGGCTGAAGCTCGTACAGCATCGACATTCGCATCGCGGGTCGAGCGGGCGCTCGTCGCGCATATAGCGCGAATGCTTGATCGACACCCGCCCCTCACTGGTGAAAGCGCCGCCGTTGCGGGCGTTGCGGGTAGGAAGCACGCAGTCGAACAGGTCGTAGCCCATCCCGACCGCCGCAAGTAAATCCGCGGGCGTGCCCACCCCCATCAGGTAGCGAGGCTGGTCCTGCGGGATTAGTAGGGCCGCCAGCTCGGCCATTTCCAGCATCTGCGGCTTCGGCTCGCCCACCGAAAGACCGCCGACCGCGAAGCCGTCGAACGGCAACGAGGTTATCTGTGACGCGCTCAGGCGACGAAGATCGGAATAGATGCTGCCCTGGATGATTCCGAACAGCGCCTGGCTTTGGCTGCGACGCGCGCTTAGCCCGCGCTCGGCCCATCGCGCCGTCAGCTCGAGCGAAGCCAGGGCCCGCGCGTGATCGACCGGGTACGGCGTGCACTCATCGAGCACCATCATCACATCCGAGCCGAGTTGCTCCTGGATTTCCACCGCCCGCTCGGGGGTCAGCATCACGCGGCTGCCGTCGAGATGGGAGCGGAAAGCGATGCCGCCCTCGTCGATCGAGTTGATCTTCGAAAGGCTCATCGCCTGGAAGCCGCCTGAATCGGTAAGCACCGCGCCTTTGAAACCCATGAAGCGGGCGACGCCGCCCAGTTCGCGGATCAGCTCGGCGCCGGGCCGCAGCGCAAGATGGTAGGCGTTGGCGAGCACCATCCGGTAGCCCATCGCCCACAGCTCGTCGGGCGCCATCGCCTTGACCGCAGCGCGGGTGCCGACCGGCATGAAGGCGGGCGTTGTCACCTCGCCGTGAGGCGTGACCAGCGTGCCGATCCGGGCGGCGCCATCGCGGCAGGTGACTTCGAAGCGCAGCGCGCCGGCCATCAGAGGATCAGCATCGCGTCGCCGTAACTCAGGAAGCCGTAGCGATGGCGAATCGCGTCGCGGTAAGCCTCGAGAATCAGCTCGCGCCCCGCCAGCGCCATCACCAGCGCCAGCACGGTCGAGCGCGGCATGTGGAAGTTGGTGATCATCGCATCGACCATCTTGAAGCGGAAGCCGGGCGAGATGAATAGCCCGGTGAAGCCCTCCAGATCCCCGGTGATAGCGTGCGACTCGAGCGCCCGAGCGCTGCTGGTGCCGACCGCGATGACCCGCGCGCCGGTGCGCCGTGCGTGCTCGATCGCGGCGGCGGTTGCGGGCGCAATCCGATACCACTCGGCCTCCATGCTGTGGGCCTCGACCGCGTCGGTGCGCAGCGGCGCGAACGTGCCCGGCCCGATGTGGAGCGTGAGGCGGACGGATCGGATTCCGGCGGCGTCGAGAGCGGCGAACAGCTCGTCGGTGAAATGGAGCCCGGCGGTCGGCGCCGCGACCGCGCCGGGATGCGCCGCGTACACGGTCTGGTAGTTGGCGCTATCGCCGTTGGAGACCGGACGATGGATATAGTGCGGGAGCGCCAGGGAGCCGGATCGTTCCAGCACCGTCTCGATGGGCGTCGAATCGTCGCCCGCTACGATCGGCCGCCCGGGCTTGTGATAGCCAACCACCTTGAGCGCCTGCCCGTTGTCGAGAATCAGCCGCGTGCCCGGCTTGAGCCCGTGATGGGTCCGCGTCAGGGCCAGCCATCCGCCGCTCGGGTCGTCGAGTGGACGCACCATCAGCAACTCGACCTTGCCGCCCGACTCTTTGCGGGCAAACAGCCGCGCCGGCATCACGCGCGTGTCGTTGAGGATTAGCAGGTCGCCCTCGCGGAGATGGCGCGGGAGCTTGTAGAAGCGGGAATGCTCGACTTTCCCGGCACGGCGATCGACGACCATCAGGCGCGCCTCGTCGCGGCGCTCAGGCGGTTCCTGGGCGATCAGTTCGGGCGGCAGCTCGTAATCCATCTCGGAGAGTCGCATGGCGGCCGGGTAAATCGATGTCAGAGATCCAGAAAGAAGATACATCGCGCACCCGCCCCGCGCGACCCCGCATGGAAAGGCGGGGCGCGGTCCGGGGGTGCGCGGTATTTCTTGCAGGAAACTGAAGCTGCGGCCTCTGTGAAGAGCGAAAAAGCAGGAGCCCGTTACGCCACGCGCAGGATGATCTTTCCGAAGTGCTCGCTCTTCTGCATGATGCGATGGGCCTCGGGGGCCTCGGCGAGCGGCAGCACCTTGTAGATAGGCGCGCGAAGCCGGCCGGATTCGAATGGCTTGCCGAAGCGCTTTAGGAACGCCGTTACGATCTCGGCCTTCTCATCCGGGCTGCGGCTGCGCAGCGTCGAGCCGAAGATTCGCAGATGGCGCCGCAGGAGCGGGATGAGATCGATCTCCGTCCGCGCCCCCTTCATCAGGCCGATCAGAACCAGACGCCCGTTCTGCGCCAGCGCTTCGATATTCTGCCCCAGGTAGGCGGCGCCGATACTATCGAGGATCACGTCGGCGCCGCGTCCGTTGGTGGCCGCGATCACGGCGCGAGCGAACGGACCCGAGTTGTAGTTGATCGCCACGTCGGCCCCGAGCTTGAGACATTGCTCGCACTTGGCGTCGGTGCCGGCGGTCACGATCGAGCGCATCCCCGAATGCTTGAGCAGCACGATCGACGCGGTGCCGACGCCGCTGCCGCCGCCGTGAATCAGCGCACATTCGCCGGGCTTCGCCTCGCCGAGCACGAACAGGTTGAGGAACGCGGTAATGAAGACCTCGGGGATTCCGGCCGCCTCCTCGTCGCTCAGCGCGGCCGGCACGTGGATGGCGGAGCCGTAATGGACGGCCACCTTCTCGGCGTAGCCGCCGCCGGCGAGTAGCGCCATCGCGCGGTCGCCGACCTGCCATCCTTTGACCTCGGGCCCCACCGCGATCGCTTCGCCCGCGCACTCAAGCCCGATTATCTCCGAGGCGCCGGGCGGCGGCGGATAGAACCCCTGGCGCTGCATCAGGTCGGCGCGATTAAGCCCCGCGCAGCGGACGCGGATCACCAGGTCGGCTGGGCCGGGATCGGATCGGGAACCTCGCCGAGCTTGAGAACCCTTTCGTCACCGGGCTGGTCGACAACGATCGCCTTCATGATGCGTTTCCTGCGGGCGGTGCAGGCGCAAAGTTCTTCCGCCCGCAGAGCTGAGAGTTCCCGCTCAGTACTTGTTGATGATGGTCACGCCGACCTTGGTGTCGTTATCCGATCAGCGCCGCGATCGTGCGCTCGAAGGCCGCCGTATCGCCGCCGCTGTCCACCTCGACCTGATGCAGATCGACGCCGGCCTCCTCCTGCGCCTTGAGACGCTCGATCGCGCCGCGCAGGTCGCCGCTATAGGCCAGCTCGTTGGTCAGCTTGGGAGAAACCGCCTCGGCGCCGGCCTTGGCGCCGCCCGCCGCCCAGGCGTCGCGGATCTTCTTTACGTCGTTGCCGAAGCCGAAGCGGGTCAGTTGCTCGCCGTAGAAGGTGCCCATCCGCGCGGCGTAGAAGGCGGTGGTGCCGGCGTGTGCAGCGCGCGCGCGATCGGGATCGCGGGTCACGTGGACCGCTCCCGCTGACTTGACCGCGACCGAGCGCGGGTCGCGTCCGGCCTTTGCGGCGACGTCGCGGAACTCCCCGATGGTCTTCTTGAGTGCGCTCATCGGGATCATCACCGGCATCCATCCGTCGGCCTTCTGCGCGGTAAACTCGACGCTCCTCTTGTTCATGGACGCGATGAAGATCGGGATGTGGTTGCGGACCGGCTCGAATCGCAGCGTGAAACCGCGGGCGAGCTTGAACAGTTTGCCGGGATAATTTAGCGGCTGGCCCGCCATCAGCAGGTTGATGATGTCCACGACCTCCCGCAGCCGGGTTAGCGGGGGATTGAATGGGATGCCGTGAAAATGCTCGATCACCTGCGGGCCGCTGGTGCCCAGGCCGATTATCATCCGCCCACCGCTGAGCTCATCCAGGGTCGCGAAATGCTGCGCCAGCGCAGCGGGAGTGCGCGAGTAGATGTTCACGATCGAGGTCGCGAGCTGGATCTTCCTGGTATGCTCGGCGAGCAGCGTAAGCGTCGTGAACGCGTCGCGTCCCCACGCCTCCGCCACCCACATCGAATGGACCTCGGCCTGCTCGGCGAGTTTGGCGCGCTCGATAAGCACCTTGAAGTCGAGCTTGCCCTGCCAATTCACTCCGATTGTCACCTTGCGTGCCATCGCATCTCTCTCTTGAGACCGTCTGAATGCTGCCCGCCACGCTAGCCTAGTTGACTCGATTTTTCCAAACCGCCGCCTGCAAGGGCCGAGCAACCCGGTTGCGGCGTTCTGATGCTATGCTGCGAGCCGGCCAGGCATGTTCCCGCGCAACGTCCCGCCAGGAGGCCGCGACGGAAAGGAAATTCATCAACCCGGATGCGATTCACGCGCCGCGCGGATACACCCACGTCGTGACCGTCGAGGGCGGCGGCAAGATGGCCGGATTCGAAGCGCTACATCCCGCCGAGGTGGCCCGAACTGCTCGCCACACTCGTGCCCGGCGGCGGCGCAGCGTGGGCGTTCGCCAAACGATGGCTTGTGACCGCGGAGGACAGAGCCAGGACCGCGATGAACAGGATGATGTAGTCGATAAGCTTGACGACTTCGCGACCCAGCGATTTCTCGTCCCGTGATTCTAGGGAACCGAAGGTCGCCCAGAACCCATGCCAGCGAGCGCTGATAGTACTCATGTCAGGAGGCTCCTGTTGGCGGACCACGCAAAGGGAATGCCACGGGCCGGCGGCGGTGCAACCCGCTGAAAACCCCCGGCCGGTCGGCCTTTACCGCACATCCCGAGATGTTTAGCGCGGCTAAGATGAGCCAATCTGCAACTCAGTGCCAGAAAGAATGTGGCTGTGGTGCAACAAGCGACGTATGTATCGTGCAACTTTCGGGAGTCACCGTGTACTCTCGGCTATCCGAGAGGGCTCGGGAGAAATAGATGAATAAAGGCGACGTAAGAGGCAACGGGCGCTTGGTGAGAGCCATCCTCTGGATGTTCGCGATCGTCACGCCGCTCTACTGGGTGGCATTTTTCGCGACAGGCTCGCTCGTTCCCAGTCCCTAGCAGGGTGTTGAGAAAAGGATGATTTGCACGAGGCACTCTCTGACAGTCTCAACACCCTGCGTGAAAACTGGCTTCCTTCCTCAATTTTCTCCCCCGCTTGCGGGGGAGATAAGAGAGGGGGAGCAGGCCGTGAGGACTTTCTCAACGGCCTGCTCGGACTGCGGGCTCCTATTCGAGCGCGCATTTCCTCGACCTTTATTTGGCTGCTGCCGCCGCAATCGGTGCGTTCGGATTGGCTCGCAAGCGATGGTAGGGGCGGATGGTGTCCCTGGCGGCAGCAAGCGCGATCCTCTACCTGGCTCTGATGGATACAACATTCGATCTGGAAAACGGGGTCTACTCGACTGATTCAGTGGCCGATGCGGCGGCGGCATCATTCAGCGTCCGCACCGGCGAGGACATGAGGATCGCAGCGGCGACCAGGTCGCCGACGGCGCCAATCGCCAGCGTCCGGCGCAAGCCGATCAATTCGGCCAGGACGCCCGCCGCCAGTCAACTGCTGCACGACCATCAGCGCTGCCGCGAGAGTCGTGGCGCCGCGTGCCAGCGGCAGGCATAGTTCGCCAAGTCCCCACACCACGAGCCCGAGTACCATCGCCCGACCGCTGCCAAGCCGCGCCGAGACCCGGCCGACCAACAACGCTCCACACAGCGAACTTGCACCGCCGACCGCGTAAATGACCCCGAGGATCGCCGGCCTGAAGCCGAGTTCGCGCAACGCGTAGAGCGAGTACTCGGTGCCGAACAGGCTGCTGGAAAAGCTGCCGACCGCGGCGGTCGCAGCCAGCGCTCGCAGCATCGGATTGCCGAGTACGAAGCCTGCGCCCCCGGAGACTTCTCGCCAAAGCCCGCTTTGCCCGGCGGGCGCGGCTTCCCGCGCAGCGGACTTGGTGCGCGGCCCGAATTGCTCTGCAGGTACTACGGATCGGATGACCTTGCGCCGTGGGGCGCGGGCAAGAAGACGCGTTGAGGTCCAAATTCATCATGATATAATTATAAAATGACGAGCGAGGATGTGATAGAGAATGGATGGGAACAGATCAAGGCGGGATTAGCGCTCGTCACCTTGTCAAAGCTCTCTTCGTGGGATGCGCAGACGCTAAAGCTGGTCCCAGAGAAGGAGGACAACTTCGAAAGCGCCTGTCGTAGTATTCATCCTGACTTCGGTCGGCTGATCTGCTGGATTGCTTTTGGCGTCGGAGGTGAGTATCTCTCCCGTGGAGCCTTCATGCTGATGAGGAAATGTGATCCCACCAAGCCAATATACGTTATCCAACCGCCAGAGCAGGGCGATGATATCGAGGTCTGGGTTCAGCGAGTGAACAAGAAAGACCCCTCCGTCCGTAAGGCGGAGTTTGAAAGTGCGATGAAGTTCGGAGATCTTCCGTGGAAGGAGATATTGAGTTCTCAGCCAGACCGGGATTTTGTCTCGGCCAGCATGAAATTATTGGCGGGTAAGATCCGCAACCGAGACGCGCATCGTTATGCGAAGAGCGTCCGGGCCTTCCATTTCCACGTCGTTAAGAGTCTGTTTGTCCCGGCGTTCAACATTCTCCTCGCATTGGTGGATCAGGCCGAACTTCGCAGCCGGTTGGACGGATGCTGAAGAACGGAGCTAGCCGGTCTCATCTTTCTGATAAAGACCCTCTGGCGCATGTTCTAGGTGAAGGGAAAGAAAATGAAACTACGCGATCATCCAGACATCAACTGGCCTCCGGCGCATTGGAGTAGCAGCGTTGCTGGTATGTCTCCGGACCTAAACAAGACGTGCCTTACAGGAGTCGAGGATAAGATCGACCGGCTTGTACTCGAAACGAGACATGGCGATTCTGTCTGGCGTCACACCTATCAACTCAGGAACAAAGCGCGGCACGCAAATCTTTTGTCCATTCTCAAGGTCAGTATCGGACAGAGCATGGAGCAAATCGGCAATTGCGAAGTGGACGTTGATTTCAATCGGTTGCCGTAAGGCATGCGGTCATCGCTCCGCAGTAGCGGCGGCATGAACCTCCGCCACGCCGCCGCGCTCATGGACGAGAAGCGCCCGATCTGATTTTCCCTTTAACTTCCCATCCGCGCCTTTTTAGCAACTCCAGCATGGCTCCCGCCTCCTCCGCTGTGATAGGACGAAGCGTCCCTCGGTACACGGCAACGCTGTAGGGGTCGGCTCCGGGCGTCTTCAGATACCTCCGCGTCGCGGTTAGGTCGACCGTCGTTTGACCGACCAGCTTGGCATCGTATTCCGCCATCATCCAGATCGGCTCGCCATAATCGGGCTCGACCAGTACCTCGTCCCAGAAAATGAAATGAGCGGGGTCCAGAACCCGCGCGCCGCTTCTTATAACCTTCACGCCTTCGCCTCCCCATACCTGCGTACTTAGGACCACCTCGCCAGCTTGGTCCCAGAGGGTGAAGCCAACATCAACGTCTTCAGGTTGCGACGCCTTGGCCGTCACGCTTTTCAGCCGGACGACCCCATGCCAGCGTCCGATGAAGCCGCGAGAGGCACGTGGTAGAACGAGAACACTTTGAGCGCCTTGAGTGATTCCTCCGGTCGGAATCGCTTTCGGGGACGTGAACGCTTTCGGGGACGTAGACGCGAGCTGCTCCGCGTCCGATCCTGATTCTCGTACAACGTAGATGAGAATCGTGATGGAGGCGATACCCGCAAGGTAGGCTAGCAAAGCCACCAGAAGCCAGCGCCGTCGTATCATCACCAAGCGACGCAACATCGAGGCGCGGAGCGCCGACTTAATCGCAGGGTATGGCGATTCGTTGGCGGAGTCAGCACGCCTTACCCGGCGGAAGTCCCACCGGGATGATCTATACTTCCTTTGCGTAGCTCCCTCCGGCCCTTCGACCGTCATGCCCCCCATCTTTATTTGGGCTTTTTCGAGCAGGTCTCTTCGTGGCTACGGAGAAGTTCCGCGTCCGCCACTGGCAGTTTCACCGTACACCCGTATTGCGCATATCGGCAGGGAATTAGTGGGCCGAGGCCGGGCCTGTGAGGGATCCGTCGACCAATCCCTGACGGTCTACTTCGATCTCTCCTGCGCGGCATATGCTCCTCATTCAACCATCGTCATCGAGAGTTTCGATGATGAAAGTGACTCGGATGCGCTGCGGCGCCTTACCGGGCTTGTCGTTTTCAATGAGTCCCCCGACGATGGCGTCCCGCACCAGATTGCCAGCGGTCGCTTTCTTCATTAGCTAAAGTGTAGTCACAATCGGGTTTGTTGGGCTTTCGGCGTCGTATCGGTGACTGTTCACCGGCTCCGCTCTATCACTGAGGCGCATCGTCACCGTGTGCATCGTAACTGTATGTTTGTCCATTTTTTTCATGCTCTCCCTTCCTAACTCTAATGGTGACACGCCGTAAACCATGCAGCCAACGCGCTGGCTACCGAGGCCAACGCAGAGATCAGGGCAAGGTGTGAAGTGCGAGTTTCCTTGCGAAGATGTCTGCAAGCCTCAAAATATCGCAACTGTTTGCTAGCTATGGTGTCGCCCGCCATGATTGGCACCCCCATTTCTTCCATGCGTCGATCCAACTCTTCGTCTTTCGGGACCTGCTTTTCCTTTCGCATTTGTTACGGTTTACACCGCAACAGTCCTAAGCTCAACAAACTTGAACGCCCCTCATTTGGAATGGGAACCTCGTAAACTTCCCCGCGCGGCCTGAATGGCCCCCCGCGCCCGCGACCCCCCGGCCCCCTAGGAAAACTAAAGTTTTAGGTTTTCGGGGCTCGTGCTCGCGGCCTGCGCGGCCAACCGTCCCCGGATCATCCTGCCTCCTCGACCGAGATCGCGCGACGTTGCGGCCCTGCGGCGGCCACGGTCGGGCGTTCAGCGCCAAACGCGGCCCGTGTGGGGCCGGATGCCGGGCTTGGCCGATGATGCCAGATCGCCCCGGAGCGGCGCAGACGCGGCGCGTCCGGCGGAAGCTGCCGGTCGTTTGGCGGCCAAGGATCCCGGCAATCCCCGGCCAGCTTCGCGGATCAGCTTCCCGACTCACGAGTACATTACCCATTCAGTCATCTACGCCAGAAAGGCCGCAGAATAACAAAGGAATCTCGGCGGAGGCGGTTAATAGATTACCCATTCACTGCATGAATAGGACTGACCAAAGATGATTGACCGAGTGCTTTTGGCAGGTTGCTTTCGCCAATTTTCCCTTGTGATATCGCAGCACTGAGCCTATAGCTCAGCTTAGTAGAGCATCCGTTTGGAAAACGGGGTTTACTTGATGGCGCGGGCGCAGGCCGCCCGCGAGGCCCTGATCACCCTGGTCTGCTTGGCTTCGGCGGGCTACCTGTTCTACGCCCTGCTCGGCTCGGAGGATGCCGAGACGCGATGAGACGCAGCTATTGCGACCTCAGGAAATTGCCGCGCGGCGGATGCGAACGCCGCGATACGTCACCACGACCACGGCGCCGGCAATTTCATCAAGCCTGACGCGCTCAAGCGCAATTCGAGCAAGTTCCAGGTAAGCGCGCCGGCTCTCTTCCTGTGCCCGCAGCAGGATTACACCTGCATGGCTTCCGGGCGGATGCCGGCGCAGATCGGCGAATCCCTTGTCGGCCGTGATCAGCCAGCGCCGCTCACGCTGGACGCGCGGCCAGAGGTCATGATCGGATGCCCCCTGCCAGCCCTGCCCCACCACCGTCGCCGCATCGTGTCCCCGAGCGGCCACCATGTCGGCAATCTGCCTCGGCAGGTCCTCATCGATCTTGACGCGCGCGCTCACTGACCGCCGTTGCGCTGGAGCGGAACAAAGTCCGCATTGTTTACCGCTTCGGCGGCGAACTTCAGAGCGGCTTTGATGTCATCGCCGCTCAACTGCGGCCAAGCATCGATGATCTGCTGGGGCGTGTCGCCGTCGGCGATACTGCCGACGATCACGCTCACCGGCACGCGCGTGCCCTTGATGCACGGCTCGCCGTGATGGATCGCCGGATCGATTACGATTCTCTCGCGCCAATTTCCTTTCATGTGTCGCACCTTGGATCTTCGGCTCGACCAACGATCCCCGCACTTGCCTTACACTTGGGCCACGAACAGCATCCGGACCGCTTCTTCCAGTTGGCGGGTCAACGTCGAGCGGTCCGAGACCTTGAGTTCCGCAACCGCAATCGGCTTGCCGAGCGCCATCCGCATCCTTCCGCCCGGCACCACTACCTTGGCGCCGCGCGGGAAGAACGCGGCCGTGCCGCTGAACGCGACCGGCACGCAAGGCACCCCGGTCTTGATCGCGAGCCACGCGGCACCGTCGTTGAACTCGTGTACGCAGTTGTCGCTGAAACGGTGGCCCTCGGCGAACACGAAGATCAGGCGGCGCAGCGCGATTACATTGAGCGCCTTGCGTATCGTCGGCCCGCCCGCCTGGCGGTCGATTACGATGTGCTCGGAGTTCCCGAGCGCGTAGCCGATTGCCGGGATCCGGAGCAGCTCTCGCTTGGCGACGAAGCGCACCTCGCGCGGGATGAACGCGATTGCCGCAAAGATATCAAAGAAGCTCTGATGGTTGGAGACCAGCACGCACGAGTCGAGCCCGGCCAGATTCTCGAGTCCCTCGATTTCGACCCTGACCCCGCAAACACCGATTATCAGGCGCGCCCACACGCGCGAGATAGTGCTGAGGATGTCGATCCGCCCGGCCATCGCAGCTAGCGCCGCCAACGGTCCCAGCACCGCCGTGCCGAGCACCGACAGCCCGGTGGCCGCCAATCCCCAAACGAGCTTGAACACGCCTGCCGGCGCCTTCCCCGCAATTCCCTGCGCTTGCACGCCATTGCCCATCATCGAAGGCTCCATCTCGCTGAAGGCTCCATCTCGCTGCGGCATCCCACGGCCTCTACCGATACCTTGCGAACGCGGCCGGCGCCATAGCCGCCGGGCACGCCCTCGGCCATCGCAAAGTTGACAGCGCCATGACGCCGTTGCTAACCACTGATTGGCGAACCTTTCGATCGTACCGCGGTTCGCGGAGTCGTACATGGAGCATATTACCGGGCTGCAGCAGTTTCTGAACATTCTGACGCAGGCGGATAACATCCCGATCATGGGGATGATGGTACTGGTGCTGTTTTTCACCTACGTGGGGCTCAAGCAGGCGCGTCGCAACGATTACCTGATCGAACACGGCAAGCGCGCCAAGATCATCGACGAGATGCGCAAGTAGCGGCCCGGCAGGCTGCGGAAACCTTTTCACGTTTTCCGCAGCCTGCCGGAACGCAACCGGATGGCGAAAACGACCGGCAGGACCCCGGTCATTCAAAGGAACAGCGTCGTCTGTCTGCCTGACCAAGAGGTTTACAGCGGATGGGCCCGATGTCTGATGCCCACCGCACGAAGAGAGTCCTTCCTGGACTCGCTTGGCTGCGCGGGCGAAGCAGCGGTCTGAATCGCGCTGCTCTCGGAACCGACAATCCAAACCAGTCGGCCCCGGGGCTGGCCCCCATGCTTGCGCGACGGGTGCGTGCGCAGATCGGCGCTCTCGGCTTCGCTCTCCTGTGGACCGCGGCTCTGCCGGCGTCCGCTTACGGGCAAGTGGTCGCTCCCGGTCAAGTCGAAACCTCGGGCGGCGCCGCCTGTGCGGAGATTCATGCTGCGCTCGACCGTCTGGCAGCCGCCGAGCGCCGGCAGGCCCTGGCGCTCGAACTGTACTCGCGCGGCGGAGAGCTTCCGATGGTCGAAACTCGCTTCCAACAGTTGCAGCAGGCGAGCGCCGATTTGAGAGAGATCTTGAGGCGCGTGCACGCTGGCCGGATTGCGCGAGAGCCATCGGTGGCCGAATGCCTGGAGGTGGGCTACAAGGTGCTGTTTACCGCCGACAGGGTAATCTCCGAGGTCGAGCGCGTGCTGATCGAGGCGCGAGGAAAGACGACGCGCGATGGAGGCGGCGTTCAGCTCGCTCGCACCGCGCGCCGAGCCGAGCCGGTCTCAGCCACGGTGTCGGGATGGGCCGCGGCGCGTCTGTTGCCGGCGCGCGGCCGCAGCGTTGCCGCCGCCGCAAGTATCAACAGCAGACCCTGGGCGACGAGACCCTGCACGGTAGGGAAAATTCCCAGCACCTTGACGGTCGGCACGTAGTTCACAAAGGTCGCGCCGACCACGCCCGCTTCCTGGAAGCTCGCCACTCCATCCCCGACGAAAACGACCGCCAGCGCGTAGAGCAGGACCGAAGTGCCGCCGAAAAAGATGCCCAGCGGGATTCGCGACGCGGCCCGGTGGATCGCGACGAAGGTCGTAGCCAGGCCCGCAGTGGCAACCGCGATGCCGGCGGCAATCGCATGACGCTCCACGGTCTCCGTCGCGCCCGCGAGCAGGGCCTGGAAGAAGACGATCGTCTCCGCCCCCTCGCGCATCACGGCCAGAAACGCCGTGAGCCCCATCGCTATCGACGGCATCGCGCTGCGCTCCGCGCTCTCCAGCCGCGACCTGATGAACTGACTCCAGCGCTTGGCCTGGACCTTCGCCGTGAGCCACGAGCTGACGTAGAAGAGCGTCGCGGCGGCCAGCATCTGGAACACGCCCTCCAGCGCGTCGCCGGCGTTGTCGCTCAGGACATGATTCACGGCCCATGCCAGCGCCAGACTGGCCAGCACGGCGAGGATGGTGCCAGCGTACACGTCGCGAGCCTTGCGCGACTCGCCCATGTTGCGGACGCCGGCGGCAAGCGCAATCACGACCAGGAGCGCCTCGAGGCCCTCGCGGTAGAGAATGCCCGCCGAATAGAGGAAGTAGGGCAGGGCAGTGCCGGTCATATGGGTCGCCATTGATAATGATTCTCAGTTCAATTTTACCCGCTCCAACCGTTCCGTCAAGGCGCAACCCCAAGTTTGGGCTTGCCGCCTTCGAGGCGCACGGTGTAACGTCTCGATCGAAGCGAGGCCGCCTTGGTGCGCATGCCCGCTTCATCTGCGTTTAGGGGGTTGCAAGTCGGGCGAACACCCGCCCGGCATCTTATGCGCTGTTTCTACTGCCGCGACAAAGCCGGTCTGTTGCGCCGCATGTGCCTTGTGTGCGCCAAGGTCGTCGCGGTGATCGAGAAGGCAGGTGGCGAGGTCGGAATCGGCGGCCTGGTGGATATCTTTGCCGCTGAGGGCCTGACCCGTGAACAGGTCGCCCTGGTGCTCGACGCAGAGATCGGCGGTAAGCCCACGCTAAGAGACCGTCTTACCTCGAACATGGCCAACTTCCTGATGCGCAATCTCGGGATGCCTGGTCGTCAGACGCCCGAGGACGTGCGTCGTATCCGCCTGGCGTCCTCGTCGGGGAATGGCGAAGGTGTGTGGATGGCGGGCGAGAAACCGCCCGCGGGAGTCCATTAGCGAGGGGGCCTTGGGAGGGAATGTGATGGACGTCAAGACGGTGGGCGTGGTTGGCGCGGGCCAGATGGGCGGCGGTATTGCGCAGGTTGCCGCGCAGGCCGGGCTCGCGGTGGTGATGCACGACATTTCGGAACAACTGGTCAAGCGCGGCCTGGATGCGATTGGCCGCAACCTCGATCGGATGATCCAGCGCGGACGCTTGAAGGCCGAAGATCGCGAGAACGTTCTCAAGCGAATCAGGACCACCACCCGGCTCGAAGATCTGGCCCGGGTCGATTTCGTGATCGAGGCGGTCACCGAGAACGAGGAAGCCAAGATCGACGTGCTTCAGAAGCTCGACCGCATCTGCCCGCCCGAGACAATCTTCGCCTCCAACACCTCCTCGATCTCGATTACCAGGATGGGCGCCAGGACCAGCCGCGCCGACCGGGTGATCGGGATGCACTTCATGAACCCGGTGCCGGTGATGAAGCTGGTCGAGATCGTGCGCGGCCTGGCGACCTCCCAGGAGACTTATGAAGCGACGCGGGCGCTGGCCGAACGGCTCGGCAAAAGCACGATGACCGCCGAGGACTTTCCGGGGTTCATCGTCAACCGGGTGCTGCTGCCGATGATCAACGAGGCCATCTACGCGCTCTACGAGGGCGTGGGACGGGTGGCCGATATCGACACGGCGATGAAGCTGGGGACCAATCAGCCGATGGGCCCGCTGGAGCTGGCCGACCTGATCGGACTCGATACCTGCCTGGCGATCATGGAAGTGATGCATCGGGTGCTGGGCGACGACAAGTACCGCCCGTGTCCGCTGCTCAAGAAATACGTCGACGCCGGCTATTTGGGGCGTAAGACCAGCCGCGGCTTCTACACCTACGACCCGGCCGGTAAGAGCATCGCGCCGTCGAGTTGAGCCGCGCCGAGGGAGGTGCCAACATGGCCGTGAAAGCCTTCATTCTGATCGACACGTCGCCGGGCAAGGCCAAGGAGGTCGCGCAGAAGATCCGGCAAGTCGCAGGGGTGTCGGCCGCCCACGCCGTCACCGGGCCGCACGATATTATCGCGGTAGCCGAGGCGAATGATGTGTCCGCGCTCGGCGAGCTGGTGGTGCAAAAGATTCAGAGCGTGACCGGCGTCAATCGGAGCCTGACTTCGATCGTCGCCGATTAAAGCGAGGCGATTTAAGGTTCGAGCGTGCAGCGCCGGCCGGCACTCGCACCGCATTTTTACTTCCAGGGAAGAACCAAGCGATGGCTGAATTACCGGTAATCAAGCGCTTGCGCAAAGAGATGGAAAATCTCAGGCGCGAGTTAACCGTCGATCTGCCCAAGGAACTCGAGCGCGCCCGCGCTCACGGCGACCTCTCCGAGAACGCGGAGTACGCGATGGCCAAGCAGCGCCAGGAATTCATCCGGGCGCGGCTCAGCAACGTCGAGGCGCGAATCGCGGAGCTCGTCATGATCAACCTCGACGCGATTCCGCACGACACCGTCGGGCTCGGCAGCCGGGTCGAGCTGGAGAACCTCGACGAAGGGGGCAAGGTCGAGTACGAAATCGTGGTGCCGGAGGAGGTCGATGGTTCGCAGAACCGGATCTCGCTCTCCTCGCCGCTCGGTAAAGCGCTGATCGGCAAGGCTAAGGACGACGATATCGAGGTCCAGATCCCCAAGGGCAAGCGTTCATACCTGATCACCGGGCTGGTCACGATTCACGCGCTGATCGTTTCCGAGAGCGACAGGCGGGAATAGGCCGCATCCGCCCGGTTTATTGATAACTGCACAATATAGTGACGCAGATTCCGCTCGGGTGCGGCTCCTTCTGTCATTCCCGCGCGCGTGTCTGGCGCGCGCGAGGAATCCCGGATACTACTTAGTGGCGCGGGCGTCCCTGCCCGCGATTTCTGTGGAGGGCGGGCAGGGACGCCCGCCCCACTAAGAGCCCGGGATTCTTCGCACGGCATCGCCCCCGGCGCATGCCACGCGCGAGAATGACAAATCAGAGAATCGAGCAAAAACAGAATTGTCACTATGATCTGCGGGGCTCCATAGATGCGGAAAAACTCGATCGACGCGACAGCTTGACGTATTGGGGCGCCCCTGGCGTAGCCGGCAAGCCGTACGCGATGTTTCCGTTCTTCAACAGGCCGAGGAGAAGCACATATGACAGCGACGGAGCAGTTGCGGCACGAGCACGAGGCGATCACGCTGGTACTATCGATCCTCGATAGATTCTGTCAGCGGCTCGGCACCGGCCAGGACGTCAATCTGGAGCATTTCGATCAGGTGCTGGAGTTCATTCAGGTCTTCGCCGACAAATGCCATCACGGCAAGGAGGAGCAATTCCTCTTCCCCGCCCTGGAAACCGCCGGAATTCCCAAAACCGGCGGGCCGCTCGGCGTAATGCTAAGCGAGCATGAGCACGGCCGAGCGCTCATCCAGCAATTGGCCGCCTCATGGCAGAAGTACAAATCGGGCGACCGCGCCGCCTCGGCCGAGTTGATAACCAGCGCACGAAACTACATCACGCTTTTGAACGCTCACATCTTCAAGGAAAATAACGTCCTCTTTCCGATGGCCGAGGCGCGCCTTTCCGCCGACACCCAACGCAAGCTCCTTGAGGAGTTCGACCGGCTCGAAGTTGAGCGCATTGGAGCCGGCAGGCACGCGCAATTCCACAAAACTTTGGATTTTCTGAGGCAAACTTATCTTGCATAGGCAGCCGATCGGATCGTCGATCACGCGATCGCGCGCGCCTACAAGGCCGCAATCGGCATCTTCCATGCCATCCGTTCTGGCGGGGCGGGGGTTTCTGGCCGCCCTGCCTTGAAGCCCCGCACGCAAGCTTTTAGGCGCCTAGTCCCGGAACATCGATTCGATCTGGTCGCGGCAGTGCTCCTGTACGACGCGGCGGCGCAACTTGAGCGTCGGGGTGACCTCGCCGTCTTCCTGCGTGAATTGCCGCGGCATCAGCGTGAAGGCCGCAATCGCCTCGATGTCCGAGAGCGGCTTGTTGAACTGGCGGATGCGCTCCTGGTAGAAGGCGCGGAACTTCGCATCGCGGACCAGCTCCTCCGGCGGTTTCCCCGCAAGTCCGTTCTGCTTCAGGAAGTCCGCCAGGTTCTCGAAGTTGGGCACGATTAGCGCCGCCAGATGCTTGCGTCGATCGCCGAGCACGCAGGCCTGAGCGATATAGGGGTCGGCGGTGAGCTTGTTCTCGAGATACGCCGGCGAGACATTCTTGCCGCCCGACAGCACGATGATTTCCTTCTTGCGGTCGGTGATCGCGATGTACCCCTCGCTGTCGATCTTCCCGATGTCGCCGGTATGGAGCCATCCCTCGGCGTCGATCGCCTCGCGCGTCTCCTCTTCGCGCCGGTAGTAGCCCTTCATCACGTTTTTCCCGCGCACCAGCAGCTCGCCGTCCTCGGCGGTCTTCACCTCGACGCCCGGCAGCGCCCGTCCCACCGTCCCGACGCGGGTGCGGCCATGCAGGTTGGCCGAGACGACCGGGGCGGCCTCGGTCAGTCCGTAGCCTTCGACGATCGGCACCCCAGCGGCTGCCAGGAACTCGAAGATCGGCCGGGGCAGCGGCGCGCCGCCGGAGATCAGGTATCTGAGCCGGTCGCCGAAAACCGCCTGGATTCGCCCGAAGACCAGCTTGCGAAACAGCGCCATCGCAAGGACGAGATGCGGCGGCACCGGACGCCCGTGATGGCGGTAGTCAGCGGCGTGTCCGCCCGCCGCGACCGCAGCGTTGAAGATCGCGCGCCGCAGCGGCGAGCCGCTCTCGACCGTGCGCATAACGCGCATGTAAATCACTTCCAGCAGGCGCGGCACGGTGAGCACGATCGTTGGCCGGATTTCAAGCAGGTTCTGCGCGATCTGCGCCAGGCCCTCCGCGTACGCGATCGATCCGCCCCCCATCATCACCGCGTAATAGCCCCCGGTACGCTCGAAGGAGTGCGCGACCGGAAGGAATGACAGCGTGAGGTCGTCGTCGCTCAGCGTGAGCGCCTCGAGTGAGCTTTCGCAGTTCGACAGGAGGTTGCCGTGCGTGAGCATCACGCCCTTGGACGGCCCGGTGGTGCCCGACGTGTAGATGATCGTCGCGAGGTCCTCCCGGCTGCCCTCCACGATCCCCGCCGCTTCGCCGGCGAGCGCCGCGGCCAGCGTACTGACCGGGGGCGCTCCGTTGCTCCGATCCTGCGCCACCGCTCCCGGATGCATCGCGATGACGGCTTCGACCGTGGGGAGCCGGCTCGACAGCGCCAGGATCTTGCGGACGTTCTCATCGCCGCGCGCGGCGACGATTCGCGCGCCGGAGTCGCTGATTACGTGGCGATGCTCTTCTGCGCCGCTGGTGGTGTAAAGCGGGATTACCACCGCGCCCAGCCCGAGCACGGCCTGATCGACGATCACCCATTGCGGGCAGTTGTCGGATAAAATCGCGATCCGATCGCCCGGCTTGATGCCGCCCGCGATCAGTCCGCCGCGCAGGCGACCGGCCGCCTCCGCGATCTCGCGCCAGGAGCGATCCCGCCAGACCTTGTCGACCTTTTCCTTGAGGAAGACCCGATTTCCGTACTTGGCGACCTGCTGCTCAAACGCATGCGCGATGGTCGCGACTTTAGGCGGCATTCGAAACTGGCACCTCCTATCCTCGACATCTTCCACCGATACGCTCACTTCGTTCGAGTCGATGGGAGGTTGGCGACCGTATCGAGCGAAGCGAGCACTACGGTGGAAAACTTGTAGCGGGAAATCGAGGGAAACCCAAACTTATCGCGACTGGCGTGCCAAGTGCGGCGAAGCACCCGGATCGCCCCTAGCAGGCTGCGGAAACTTTTTCCGCAGCCTGCTAGGCGGATTTCGGCACTGCGCTCTCGCCTTCCAGGTATCACCCGCCTGCCTTTGCCGAATGTCCCCAAGAGCCTGATAGATTGTGGCAAACCCAGCCCTGGGTGGTTATCTTGCATTAGTTGGGACTCATTCAAGAGAGAAGCATTTTTCATCTTCCTAACGGATGTTAATGATTGCTACACTGGTGCGAAATGACCCACATCGCGGGTCAAGGGAGCGCGGGTACGCCGCGCCTGAAGAGGAAGAGTAGGGGTAAGCGTCAAGATGCTCGAGCACATGTGGTTCCCGCACGACATCTCCACCTTCGGGCCGAGAGTCGATCTTCTGTTTCTGGTGATCTTCTGGATCACGGCCATCACTTGGGTCGCGGTGAGCGTCGCGATGGTGGTTTTCCTCTTCAAGTACCGCCATCGACCCGGCCGCAAGGCCTCGTATATCGAGGGTAACCAGCGCCTGGAGATGCTCTGGACCTCCGTCACCGCGGTAATCATGGTGGTTCTGGCGCTGGCCAGTCGCTCGACCTGGGCCGACATCAAGGAGCACGGACCGCCGGGCGAGGTTTTCTATAAGGTTGCCGCCAAGCAGTTCAACTGGGAGATCACCTACCCCGGTCCCGACGGCAAGTTCGGCACGCCCGACGACGTGACGGTCGAGAACGAGTTCCACGTGCCGGTCAACAAGGTCGTGCGGTTGGAGCTTACCTCGAAGGACGTGATCCACAGTTTCTTCGTCCCCAACATGCGGCTCAAGCAGGATGCCGTTCCAGGGCGCATCATCAACGTTTGGTTCCAGGCTCGCGAGACCGGCCAGTACGAGATCCCCTGTGCGGAGCTGTGCGGATTCGGCCATTCCGGGATGAAGGGCACGCTGGTGGTCCAGTCCCAAGCCGACTACGACAAGTGGCTCAGCGACACCTACTCGAACAAGTGACGCGGGCACCCGGCCTGCTCCGAATAGGAATTTTCGAAGATGAGCAGCACTGCAGCGATTGCGGTTCCTTCAATCCACGCCGAGCATCACGAACTCGGCTTCTGGCGCACTTACATCTTTTCCACCGATCACAAAATGATTGCGCGCCAGTTCCTGTTCATGGCGCTGTTCATGATGTCGATCGGCGGCGCGATGGCGATGCTGATGCGCTGGGAGCTGGCCTGGCCCGAGAGCTCGATCCCGTTCCTCAAGTGGGTGCCCGAGCCCTACATGTACGAGGGCGCCATCCCGCCCAACACCTACAACTCGATGTTCACGATGCACGCCACGATCATGATCTTCTTCGTGGTGATGCCGATCCTGGTGGGATGCTTCGGCAACTTCCTGATCCCGCTGATGATCGGCGCGCGCGACATGGCCTTCCCGCTTCTCAACCTGCTCTCGTTCTGGGTCGGCGCGGTCGCCGGCGTGATCATGATCTCCTCCTTCTTTGTCCCGGGCGGGGCGGCCGCCTCGGGATGGACTGCCTACGTGCCGCTCAGCGCCGTGCCCATCTACACCGGCGTCGATTGGGGCCAGAACCTGTGGTGCATCAGCCTGATCGTGCTCGGCGTCTCCTCGCTGATGGGCGCGATTAACTACATCACCACGGTGGTCAACATGCGCACCAGGGGGATGACCTTTTTCCGCCTGCCGCTGGTGATCTGGTCGCTGTTCATCACTGCGATCCTGTTGCTGCTGGCGATGCCGGTGCTGACCACGGCGCTGGCAATGCTGCTCTTCGATCGCATGGCCGGGACGCATTTCTTCCTGCCGGTGGGCGGCGGCGAGCCGCTTCTGTGGCAGCACCTGTTCTGGTTCTTCGGCCATCCCGAGGTCTACATCATGATCCTGCCCGCGATGGGCATCACCTCGGAAATAATCTCGACCTTCTCGCGCAAGCCGATCTTCGGCTACCGCGCGATGGCCTACGCGATGGTGGCGCTCGCCTTCCTCTCCTGGATCGTGTGGGGCCATCACATGTTCCAGTCCGGGATGAACCCGTCGCTCGGCACCAGCTTCATGCTGACCACGATGGTGATCGCGGTGCCCTCCGCGATTAAGACCTTCAACTGGCTCGGCACGCTTTACAAGGGCGACATCCACTTCACGGCCGCGATGCTCAACGCGCTGGCGTTCGTCGCGATGTTCGTGATCGGCGGGCTCTCCGGCATCTTCATGGCCTGCACGCCGGTTGACATGTACATCCACGATACCTACTTCATCGTCGCCCATATCCACTACGTGCTGTTCGGCGGCAGCCTGTTCGGCATTTTTGCGGGGATTACATACTGGTACCCGAAGATGTTCGGCCGGCTGATGAACGAAAAGCTGGGCAAGCTGCACTTCTGGATCACCTTCGTGGCGTTCAACTGCACGTTCTTCCCGATGCACATCCTCGGGATGGGCGGCCACATGCGGCGCATCTACAACCCGATGCAGTACGACTTTCTGAAACCGCTGCAGCCGCTGCAGGTCTTCATCTCGATAAGCGCCTTCGTGCTCGGCTCCGCGCAGTTCATCCTGCTGGCCAACATAATCTGGAGCTACTTCAAGGGCGAAAAGGCCGGCGAAAATCCGTGGTACGCCAACACGCTGGAGTGGACGGCACCCTCGCCGCCGCGGCACGGCAACTGGCCCGGCCCGGTCCCGGAGGTCTATCGCGGACCCTACGAGTACAGTTCGCCGGAGTGCGAGGAGGACTACCTGCCGCAGAGCAAGCGGCCCGAGCCTCACGCCGCGGCCGCGCGCTAGCAGGATGCGGAAAAACGATTCGATGAACCGGCCAAACACCGCACTCCATCGCTTCGCGGTATTCACTGCGGCGGCGACCTTTGTCCTGATCTTCGCGGGCGGACTGGTGACCTCGACCGGGTCCGCGCTGGCAGTGCCCGATTGGCCGCTCTCCTTCGGCAAGTTCTTCCCCAAGCTGGAAGGCGGCGTGCTCTACGAGCACGGCCATCGGATGATCGCCGCAACCGTCACGCTCCTGACACTGGTGCTGATGGTGTGGGTGTTTCGCGCCGAGCACCGCATCTGGGTCAAGCGCCTTGCGGCGGCGGCGTTCGGGCTGATCGTCGTGCAGGCCGTGCTCGGCGGACTCACGGTCCTGTTCCTGCTGCCACTGCCGATCGCGGTCGCGCACGCCGCCACTGCGCAGGCTTTCCTGTGCCTGGTGGTCGCGCTGGCGATTTTCACGAATCCGCGATGGGAGAGCGCCGGGCGCGAGACTCCGGTCGATAGCGGGCGGTCGCCGCTTGCGATACTGGCCGCCGTGACCACCGGCGCGATCTACCTGCAAATCCTGCTCGGCGCGCTGATCCGTCACATGGGCGCGGGGCTCGCGATCCCGGACTTTCCACTTTCATTCGGCCGGCTGGTGCCGCCGCTCGACTCGCAGTTCGTGGCGGTCAACTTTGCCCATCGATGCGGCGCGGTGGTCGTGACGGCGCTGGTAATCTTCACCGTCGTCCGCACGCTCGGCACGCATCGCGACCAGGCTTGGCTCAGGCGTCCGGCCCTTGGCTTGCTCGTGCTGCTGAGCGCGCAACTCTGCCTGGGCGCGATTACGGTCTGGAGCGGCAAGGCGGTGGTCCCGACCACCGCTCACGTGGCGCTCGGCGCGGGGGTGCTGGCGATGAGTCTGATGCTCACGCTTCGAGCCTTTCGCATCCTGCGGGCTGCGCCGGCTCGCGACCAGGTGCGCGAATTGTCCCCCACCCCGCCGCACCGGCGAATCGCTGACGATCGGGTGATCGCGTGAGCACCGCGGTCTTGACCCTCGAAGGGACGGCCGCCCGCGTCCGCACCCACGCGGCCGACTATCTCGCGCTCACCAAGCCGCGCGTGGTCACGATGGTGCTGTTCACCACGCTGGCCGGGTTTTATCTCGCCGGCAACGGGACGTTCGACTTCATCCTTGCGCTCCGGCTGCTGGCCGGCACGGCGCTGGCTGCGGGCGGCACTCTTGCGCTCAACCAGTATATCGAGCGCGACCTCGACGCGTTGATGGAGCGCACGCGCAGGCGCCCGCTGCCGGAGGGTAGGCTTTCGCCGGCCCAGGCGTTGGCCTTTGGCGCTGCCGCGACTTCGTGCGGACTGGTGATGTTGCTGACGATGGTGAATGCGCTGTGCGCGGCGACGGTAGCCGCGACCAGCGTGGTCTACCTGTTCGGGTACACGCCGCTCAAGCGCGTTTCATGGATCTGCAACCTCGTCGGTGCGATATCGGGCGCGCTACCGCCGGTGGCCGGATGGGCCGCGGCGCGCGGCTCGGTCGGCGCGGAACCGATCGTGCTGTTCGCGATCATGTACTTGTGGCAGCTTCCTCATGCGCTCGCGATTGCCCGGCTCCACCATCGCGACTACGCGCGAGCCGGAATGTGCCTGCTGCCGCCGGATACCCCGCGCGGCAATCCGTCGGGGCGCCTTATCGTCGGCTACTGCACCGCGTTGGTCGTGGCCGGCGCAATCCCAACCTTGATGGGCTTCGCGGGCATGACCTATCTATTCGTCGCCGTCGCCTTCGGCCTCACCTTCCTGTTCTATGCGCGGGGGCTCAACCAGGTCGGGGCGCCCGCCGCTGCCGCGCGCCGGGTCGTGCTGGCGTCGATCGCCTATCTGCCGGCAGTGCTGCTGGTACTGGTGCTGGATAAAATATGAGCACGCCGACGAGAACCGCAACTTCAGGCCGCATTTCGCGCCCGGTTAATTCTCGGGACCCGGGTGCGGAGAATCGGCGCACCCTGATGATCATTCTGGGCGTGATGGCCCTGCTGGTTGCGGTTTCGATCGTGACTATCCTGATTAAGCACTGAGATGGCACCGGAAGTTACAGCCGCAGCCGCGATAAGAAGCAAGATCAGGCCGATTGGCCCGGCGCTCCGACGGCCCGCCTTCGGCGGCCCGGATGCCGGTGACAGCGCGCGTGAGCAACCGTTTATCTCCAGCGCGAGCTTGGCGATCCTGATGCTGATCGCGTCGGAGTTGATGCTGTTCAGCGGGCTGATCGGCTCATTCCTGGTCTACCGGCTGAGCGCGCCGTTCTGGCCGCCGCCGGGACTGCCGCGCCTCCCGATCCAGATCACCTGGGCCAATACCTGCGTGCTGCTCGCGAGCGCGGTCACGATGAACCTCGCGGTTCGCGCCGTCCATCGCGACCAGCGCCGCCTGCTGCGGCGATGGCTCGGGGTCACTGTGGTGCTCGGGATGACCTTTCTCGAGGTCCAGGGCAGCGAGTGGGTGCGCCTGATCTCGCACGGGCTCAGGCTTTCCAGCGGCGCCTATGGCGGTACCTTCTATACTCTTATCGGATGTCATGCGCTGCACGTGGCGGCCGCGGTTAGCTGGCTGGCCTGCGTATTCGTGCTTGCGATGAGAGGGCGGTACAACGCTTGGAACGCGACGGGGGTCGAGGTTTGCGCGATGTACTGGTACTTTGTGTGCCTGATCTGGCCGCTGCTGTTCGGCTTGGTCTATCTGATGTGAATTGCGCGGATGGCAAAAAGCTGCGCGACGGGTATAAATTGCAATGAAACTTCTCAGCACAAAAACTCCGGCGGGACTCGCGGCTGCGATTCTCGCCGCCGCGCCCGGCGTCGTGCAGGCATGTGCGATGTGCGGGTTGGCGCCGGGCGACCACGAGGCCCATGCCTTCAATTCGAGCGTGCTCTTCATGCTCAGCGCACCCTACTTGATCACCGGCGGCGTGGTGCTCGGGCTCTACCTGGCCTACAAGCGGCGCGCGCGCTCCAACCCGGCACTTCGGGAGGGGAATAACGTCAGATGAGCCAGGCTGCGGTGGTCGAAACTCACGACCTCGTCCACGGCCACGAACCGGTCGAGGCGCCGCTTACCCCGGAGAGCTGGGGCAAGCTCGGGATGTGGATCTTCCTGGCCGCCGACGCGATGACCTTTGGTGCGGCGATCGCCGCCTACGGCGCGCTCAGAATCGACAACGTCAACTGGCCGCAACCGTCGCAGCTCCTCGGTATCCAGACCACGGCGATCATGACCTTCATCCTGATCTGCTCGAGCGTGACGATGGTCGAGGCGCTGTCGGGCATCAAGCACGGCCTTCAGGAAAAGTTCCTCCGCTTCCTCGCACTGACGGTCCTCGGCGGTCTGGCGTTCCTCGGGATGCAGGCCTTCGAGTGGCATCACCTGATCGTCGGCGAGGGGCTTTCGATCAAGACCAGCCTGTTCAGTGCGACCTTCTTCCTCCTGACCGGATTTCATGGCTGCCACGTGTTCGGAGGAGTGGTCTACAACTCGGTGCTCGAAGTGCGCGGACTGATGGGCAAAATTCCCCGGGAGAAATCCAACCTGGTCGAGATCGCCGGGCTGTACTGGCACTTCGTCGATCTGGTATGGATCCTAATCTTCACCTTCGTCTATTTGATTTGATCGGCATTGCCGGACCAGGCCGGAGAAAATTCCACCACGCGGGTTTAACCAAACCAAACCACGAGTTCACTACGATGAGCACAGAAGCTGCGGTCCTGACTTCACACGCCGGCAGCGTCGAGCATGCCGAGCCGAACTACGTCGCGATCTTCGCATACTTGACCGTGCTTACGATCGCCGAGCTGCTGGTCGCTTACTACGTGGACGTCAAGCCGGTCAGGGTCGGCTTGCTGGTCGCGCTCGCGTGGGCAAAGGCCGCGATGGTCGCGATGTACTTCATGCATCTGCGCTTCGAACGCCGCGCCCTGGCGGTGATCGCGTTGGCCCCGGTCGCGCTGGTGAGCTTCCTCTCTTTCATGCTGGTACCGGATCTGTCGAGCCGAGTCTGGGCGCGCATCAACCAGCATCAGGTGGTGGGTCATCCCGCCGCGCAGCCTGCGCCGGCGCCGCAACCCTGAGCGCGAGGCGTCTTTTTCCCTCGCCCGCTCTGTTGCGGGAGAGGTCGAGCGGCGCGATGGTTGCCTCCTTTGCAACCATCGTGACGCGAGGGTGAGGGTGCTGCCAGTTGATTTCCTACTCCTCCCTGGCGCCGCTCAATGCGGTGCTCAACTCGCTCGCAGCAATCCTGCTGCTGCTCGGCTTCGTTTTCATCAAGCGGCGATGGGTCCAGGCCCATCGCGCCTGTATGCTGTCCGCCTTCGCGGTATCGACGATTTTCCTCGCCTCCTACCTGACCTATCACTACCACGTCGGCGACGTGCGCTTTGCGGGCCGCGGATGGATCCGAACAGGGTACTTCACGATGCTGATCTCGCACGTGGCGCTGGCGGCGGCGATCCTGCCGCTGGCGATCGTCACTCTGGTCCGCGCCCTGCGCGGCCGGTTCCCTGCGCATCGCCGAATCGCGCGATGGACCTGGCCGATCTGGATGTACGTGTCGGTGACGGGAGTGCTCGTGTACCTGATGGTCTACGTGATCTGGGGCCCGCCGCTCCCGCCGCGGTAGGCCTGTTGTGTTCCAGTCCCTTTGGGACCTTCCGCGGCCGCCCGCGCGGAGAGGCGGGCGTCCGCGCTTGCCCTCAATGTCGAATTTGACATAAGATGCAGTCGGTGACCAAGGCCCCGGACAAACCCTTGGTCTGGATACATGGCGAGATCAAAACACCGCCGTTTTCCAGAGAAGGTCGGATCGAGACCGGGGTACTGCTGCGGCGTTTGCAACGGGGCGAGAATCTTTCCTTGCCGCATTCGCGGCCAATGGTTGCGATAGGAAACCGATGCCACGAACTGAGGATCGTCGACCGTGACGATACGTGGCGGATAATCTACCGGACCGATCCCGACGCCATCGTGATAGTTGACGTGTTCAGCAAGAAGACTCGGCGAACCCCGCGTGAAGTCATCGAGCGATGGAGGTCACGGTTATGGCGGTACGACGAATTAGTCGGATAGGCAGTAGGCGATGGAGAAGCGTAAAAGACGGCGATTAGAAGGCGCCGGATGGAGGATCGGGAGTACCTCCGATTTCCTCGGTCTTAGCGATGAGGAGGCCGCGCTTGTTGAGGTTAAGCTCGGGCTCGCAAGCGCGGTAAGAGACCAAAGAGGCCGGCGCAGAATGACTCAAGAGCAGCTAGGCCGCTTGTTGGGTTCCAGTCAGTCACGAGTAGCGAAAATGGAGGCTGCAGATCCTTCCGTCAGCATCGATCTGATGGTGCGATCGCTTCTGCGGATGGGCGCGACCAGAAAAGACGTAGCCTCCTATATCGCAATGCCAAAGCCGCGGCGGGCGGCGTAGCCCCAAACTCCACTCGGGAGCAAGGGGGGGCTCAATGCCGCCGGACGAGGGAGATACCGAAAAGCTTCTGCGGGGGATCGACCCCGAGCAGCTCCGCCCGCTCAACCTGCTCACGACCGGACAGGTCGTTACCATGATGTTCACGGACATCGTGGACTCCACCCGCATGAGGGCCAAGGTTGGCGACGAGTCGTATCACCCAGCGCTGGACCAGCATTATCGCGTCGTCCGGGAGTGTGTCGAAAAGCACAACGGTCGCGAGCTCAAGACCATAGGCGATTCCTTTTTCGTCGTCTTTGACGACCCCGCGGCGGCGGTGGAGTGCGCGGCTCAGATCCAACAGCGGCTGATTAAGTCGCCGATTCCGGTGGGTGACGAATCGATCAGCGTCAGGATCGGCCTGCACACCGGCACGCCCCGAGTGTACCGGGACAAGAAGTCGGGACTACTCGATCTGAGCGGGACCGACGTTGACAAGGCGGCCAGGGTCGAGGGTATCGCGCGCGGCGGCCAGGTGCTGATCTCCGAACAGACCAACGTGATGGCGAGGCCGGCAGCCGTCCAGGATTGGCGGCTCTGGGAGCTTAAGGGGCTTGGCAGCCAAAGGATCTTCGAGGTCCTTTATCCGGGCAAGCAGGCGGAGACGCCGGCGGGGCGGATGGTGCTCGAGCCGCTGCGCTTCCCAACCCCTTTCATCGGGCGCGAACGGGAAGTCGCAGAGTTGGTCGAGGCGATCAAGACACATCGACTGCTCACGCTGCTCGGGATGGGCGGGATCGGGAAGACGCGGCTTGCCGACGAGGCCGCCCGCCGCGTGAGCGGCCTGTTCGACGACGGCGCCTTCTTCATCGAACTGTGCGAGACCTCCAACTCGCCCGAGGCGGCCGTTTCCAGGCTCGTCGACGGCCTGGGGGTCGATCGAGCGGCCTTCAGGGACCCGCAGGTGGGGCTCATCAAGACCCTTCAAAACCGCCACACGCTCCTGGTTCTGGACAACTTCGAGGGGCAGTCACGGCGGCAGCGGATTTGGTGGGAGAGCTGTTCCTGAATTGCCCAGCGGTCCATCTTCTCGTGACTTCGCAAGCTCCCCTGAACATCCCGGGTGAGCACCGGCGAGAGGTTCCGCCGATGGACGCACCCGCCCCCGGGTCATTGGTCACGGCGGAGTCGCTCTCATCGCTGGATGCCTTCCAGCTCTTTCGGGAGCACGCGAGGGCCAAGCAGCCCGACTGGAATCCACGCCACGGCGCGGATGTGGATGCGGTCGCCGAAATACTCAGGCTTACGGAGGGAGTCCCCCTGGCGATCGAGCTTGCCGCCGCAGCGATAGACGAAAAGACGCTCGTCGAGATCAGAGAAGGTCTCGCCAGGCGCATGGAATTTCTGGGACGCGAGCAACCGGCCCTCGACCCGCGCCATCGGAGTATGCGCGCTTCGCTGGACTACTCTTATGGCCTTCTCTCAGACCAACAGAAGGGTCTGTTTGCGAAAGTTTCCGTCTTCTCCGGCGGCTTCTTCGCCGAGGACGTCGAGGCAGTCTGCGCAACGCGCGACACCCGCGCGCTGCTCGCCGCTCTTAAGGGGCGCTCGTTCCTTGTCCGCACGGAGCTTCTTGGCAGGACGCGCTACTCGATGCTCACGACGGTCCGCGATTACGCCGCCGAGAAGCTTGGCTTAGCCGCCCAGGATCTAAAGCGTGCGCACGCCCAGCATTTCCTTAAGGTCCTGAAGGCCGCCGACGCGCAGCTTGCGGGAGGAGAATACGCTGCCGCTTTGACCCGGACCGACGCCGACTTCGAGAACTTCATGGCCGGGATGAAGGCGAGCGAGGAGGCTGGAGATCATCAGGCGGTAATTGACTATGCGACCGATCTGGCTGGTTACTTGCAGATCAAGGGCCGTTTTGCCGAGCGCCTTGCGCTGGCTCTGCGGGCGCGCGCGTCGGCCCTGGCGCTCGATGACTCGCAGCTCGTTGCGGGCCGCGACAACAACCTCGGTAACGCCTACTCGGACCTCCCGACGGGCGACCGGGGCGAGAACCTTAGGCGTGCGATCGAGTGCTACGAGGCCGCGCTGCGGGTGCGGACCGAGCGCGAGTTTCCGCAGGACTGGGCCACGACCCAGAACAACCTCGGCACCGCCTACGTGGACCTCCCGACGGGCGATCGGGGCGAGAACCTCAAGCGCGCCGTCGCGTGCTACGAGGCCGCGCTGCGGGTGCGGACCGAGCGCGACTTTCCGCAGGACTGGGCCACGACCCAGAACAACCTCGGCACCGCCTACGGGAACCTCCCGACGGGCGACCGGGGCGAGAACCTCAAGCGCGCCATCGCGTGCTACGAGGCCGCGGCGCGCGGATACGATGCGGTAGGCATGAAGTCCGAGGCCGAGAGGCTCAGGCGCTTGGCCGAACCGCTCAAGAGCAAGGCCTGACCGTCCTTCGCTTCGGGCTCCGAGCGCCTTCCAGAAAAAGCCGACGATTACCGAGTGAGCGGCGGGCGATTTCCTGAGCCCTCTCCCATCTTTTGCCATGGGAGAAGGCAGGCGGCACAGCGGTTGTCGTCGGTTTTCGCAACCGCTGTGCTGCGCGGGTGAGGGTGGATGAACTTACGCCTTGGCGCTCGGGCGCGACGAGACCGACTCGTACCATCGCGCGAGGTTCTTCTGCTCCGGCGTGATTTTGATCGCCGTCAGGCGGCCGAAGTCGATTCCCACCAACGCGGTGATGTCGGCGATCGTGTAGCGTTCGCCCGCGATGTAGGGCCGGTTCGCGAGTTCCTTGTCCAACCACTCCAGGCGCTTGAGCGCCGCCTCCTTGCAGATCGCGCCCCACTCGGGGACCTGCGGGATGCGGCCCTTGAAGAACTCGCTGGTGTTGCGGAAGGACTGCGCGGTCATCATGAGGATCTCGAACTCCATCCTCCGGTTCCACATCTCAACGAACGCGACGTCCCTTGCATCGACGCCCATCAGTCGCGGCTCCGGCTTCTGCGCTTCAAAGTAGCGGCAGATCGCGACCGACTCGGCCAGGTAGCTGCCGTCGTCGAGTTCGAGCACCGGCACCGTGCCCATCGGGTTCTTGGCGAGGAAGGCCGGTTGGCGGTGCTCGCCGGCGGCAATGTTGACCTGGACGAGCGGCACCTGGATTCCTTTCTCGGCCAGAAAGATGCGCACGCGGCGCGGATTCGGGGCTTGGGTGAATTCGTAGAGTTTCATTCCGCGAAACTTAGAGAGCGGCAAGGAGCGAGTCAAACGAATTCACAGCGTGGCGGACGGGCGACGCATCAGGCAGCGGGCGACTTTCCGGCGCGGTGGAGCGACCGAAGCATCTCCTTGGCCGAGCGGAAAGGACCGTGGATACGGCCATGCTTTACGTCCTCCAGCGCTTCGGCCAACCGCTTTTCGACCAGTGCCTTGGGTGTGAGGACCACTTTGTCCTCCTGGAGCTCGACTTCAAGGTAGTCGCCCGGTTCCAGGCCGAGCCGGTCGTGAATCTTCTTGGGGATGATGACCTGTCGGCTGGCGCCGATCTTCACGACCGAACTGAGGGAGGCGATGGGTCTCTGTCGTACTTGTGTTTTCATTCAATTGTTTTTTACAAATGCCGCGATGCGGGTCAATGCCGCAACGGCGCGGCGGTCAAATAGAGGCCGCGAGTCAAACGGCGGAGAAGACTTTGTTCCCTTCCCCCAAGGGGCTCTTGCCTGACGGACCGACAACCGTGTAGCTAAGCGCGCAAGGGTGACCAAGATGCCTCTCCACGAGGTCGATCGATAGCGTGCGCCGCGACGATTCGTCCGCCGCCACAACGCTCGGCGAGATCGCGGCGCTGTTTCTTCGCCTCGGGTTGACCGCCTTCGGCGGCCCGGCCGCCCACGTCGCCATGATGGAGCACGAATGCGTGGTCCGCCGCCGATGGCTCTCGCGCGAAGATTTCCTCGACATGCTCGGCGTGGCCAACCTGATTCCCGGGCCCACTTCCACCGAGACGGCGATTCTTATCGGCCATCGGCGCGCGGGATGGAAAGGGCTGGTGGTGGCGGGCGCGTGCTTCATCCTGCCGGCGGCGTTGATCACGATGGCGATGGCGTGGCTGTACGTCGCTTTCGGGTCGCTGCCCAAGGCGCAGGGCTTCCTCTACGGCGCCAAGCCGGTGATTATCGCGGTGGTGTTCCAGGCCCTGTGGCGACTGGCAGGCGTGGCTCTCAAAACTCCGACGCTAACGGTGGTCGCCGCTCTGGGCCTGGTCGCCGGCCTCCTCGGTCTCAATGTACTGCTGATTCTCTTCGGCGCGGGAATCCTGATCGCCGCGATAGGATGGGCCGGCGAACGTCGTGCCGGCATCGCGCTTGGCGCTGCTCCGCTGGCGGCGGCTGCGACAGTCGCGCCGACCGGCGCGGCGGTCGCAGCCGCCATTCCCTTCAGCCTCGGAGGGTTGTTCCTGTTCTTCCTCAAGGTCGGTGCGGTGCTGTTCGGGAGCGGTTACGTGCTGCTGGCCTTTCTTCAGGCCGATCTCGTCGATCGTCTCCACTGGCTGAGCCAGGCGCAGCTTCTCGACGCGGTCGCGGTCGGCCAGGTTACGCCAGGCCCGGTTTTCAGCACCGCCACCTTTATCGGCTACATTCTGGGCGGTGCCGGGGGCGCGGCCGTAGCGACGGTCGGGATTTTTCTTCCGGCCTTTGTCTTTGTCGCGATAAGCGGGCCGATCGTCCCGCGGCTGAGGCGCTCGCGGATCGCGAGTGCATTCCTCGACGGTGTCAACGCCGGCGCGCTGGCGCTGATGGCGGCGGTTACAGTGGAGCTCGGCCGGGCCGCGCTGGTGGATTTCACCACCATCGCGATGGCTATCGCAGCGGGCGTACTGCTGCTTCGTTTTCGCATAAACTCGGCGTGGCTCCTGATCGGCGGCGGATTGATCGGACTTGCCGCGCTCGCTGTCACGGGCGGATGAGCAGGTATCGAGGAAGAGGAACCGGGAACAATGGAAGCAGACCGCCACTCCCGTTCTCGCGCTCCGCTGGTCGCGGCAGCGTCGTCGCTCGCGGCGCATCTGGTATGCCTGCTGGCGATAGGGGCGCTCTTCGCGCCCGTCTCGATCCGGCGACCGTCGTATTACGTATTGGCTTATCTGGCGACAGGTCTCGAAGGGAGCGCCGGCGCGGGACACGACGGGGTTGGGGGCGGCTTGGTGCGCGGTGCGGGGGCAGCCTCTGGCTCCGTGCCGCGCGCACGCCACGGCACCGGCGGGGCGCGCCCGCGCATCGCGCAGGCGCGGCACGCCGCCGATACGCAGACGCGGCGGGTCCAGGTGTCCACCACGGCTGCGTCAGCGGAGGAGGAGGCGGGCGCGTCCGCGCCCGCCTCCTCCTCCGCTGACGCAGCTCCCGCCCAAGTCGGGTCCCTCGGACCCGACTTGGGCGGGTCCGGGGGCTCAGATGGCCTATCGGGGAGCGATGCTTACGGCGAGGGCGGGGGAGGCTCGGGCAAGGCGTATGCCCGTTACGGGGAGAACCCGCCGCCGCCATTCCCGCAAAGCGCCCGGCGAAATAACCAGCAAGGTGCGGTGTTGCTGCGCGTCCTGGTCGCCGCCGACGGTTCGGTCGCCCGGATCGAGGTCTTCAAATCCTCCGGATTTGACGTGCTCGACGGCGCGGCCTACGAGACGGTGCGCCGGCGATGGCGCTTCGTCCCGGCTGAGCGCAACGGGGTACCCGTGGCAAGCTGGGTCCTGGTTCCGATTCGTTTCGCTCTAGGCGAGGACCACGCCGCGACCGCCTTGCCACCGCCTTTGGTGCGGGAATAAGGCGTGGTAAGGTCGGGTGTTATGGGGGTGATCGCTATGACTCGAATGGCAAGTGTCGCAGGAATGCTTGCGATCGGCCTCGCGCTTGTGGCGGTTCTGACGCCGAGCAGCGCCCAAGCGATCGAGGTCAAAAAGTCGCTCTACGCGTCGACCCCGGGCCCGTCCGAAAGCGGCGGCGGCCCGGCGCCGGCCAATCCGCTCACGCCCGCGCTTCGCCAGAAGCTGTCCGACACCATCGCCACCGAATCGGACAGCTACGTGGCCCAGGAAAGCGAGAAGAAAGCGTCTGGCGAGACCTATGTCGATCTCGAGTCTGCCAAGTTCAAGTACATCCCGGCTGTGAACAATGGGAAGACCGAGGTCACGGCCAAGCTCGAGGCGCCCGAGTACAAGGGCCCCAAGAGCGGCACCGGCAGGGGCGCCCCTACCGGCAAGCGCAAGGTGCTGGTCTTCAAGTACCGGCTCGACGGTCAGGACTGGGCCGAGGTTGCGCAGCCGGCCTGGCAGGATGCCGAGCAGGGCAACAAGCAGGCCGCCGGGAAATAGGCCGCCCACTTAGACCGCGGCTTTGAGCGCCTGCTCCGGAGGCAACCGGTGAAACGAAAGCTGCAAGATGACCTCAAAGCCGCGATGAAGAGTCGCAACGAGCGGCGCACGATGACAATTCGCGGCGTGCTCGCGGAGATCACTCGCGTCGAGAAGGACGTGTGCCGCGAGGCCAACGAAAACGAGATCATCCAGATCCTGAAGCGCGAGCGATCGCGCCGCGACGAAGCACTCGAGTTCGCCAAAAAGGCCAACCGCGCCGACCTCGTCTCCCAGAACGAGATCGAGGCCAAAATCCTCGACTCGTACATACCGGCCGGGCTGGCGCCGGACGAAGTGAAAACCGCCATTGACCGCCACCTCGCTGCCGGCATCGGCCAGGTCGGTCCGATGATGAAGGCGCTGAAGGAGGAATTCGGCGCGCGCCTGGACGGCAAACTCGCTATCGAACTGGTCAAAGAGGCGCTGGCCCGCAAGTGACCCGGATTCGACGCAACCGGGACTAAGGAAGAGGTGGAGACGTCCCCTTCGCTACGGCCTGAAAATGTCGAAAGAGGGCTCGGTGTGCTCACGGCTGCTACATGGCATCGGATGCCACGCAACGGCGTCGGGGAAACGCGGCGGCTTTATGAGCCGCGGGCGGCGGGTTCCTCGTCGAACCTGACGAGTTCCGCGTAGAGCTTTTCGATCTCGCGGCCCAGACGCTCGTAATGCGCGATTAGTTCGTCGGCATCTTTGCGCGCGAGGTAAAAGTCCGGGTCGTTCATCTCCGCGGCGAGTCCGCTGCGCTCCGCTTCTTTCTTCTCGATCTCGGCTTCCAGCGCCTCGCGCCGCCGGCCGTTGTTGGTCGCCTTTCGAGAAGACGCGGGCTTCGGCTGCGCGGCGCGGTTGCCGTCGCGCTCGCGGCTCCTGCGGTCGGTGGCAGGAGCAGGCGCGTCCTTTGCCGCCTTGGATACGGCCGCCGTCGTCGCCGACGCCGCATCCTTTTTCGCCAGGTAGTCGTCGTAGTTGCCGAGGTAGCGGATGGCGTGGCCCTTGCCGACCTCGATGACCTCGTTGACCAGCTCGTTGAGGATGTAGCGGTCGTGGCTCACCAGCACGATCGTGCCGGGGAAACGCCGGAGCGCTTCGAGCAGCGTGTCCTTGGCGACGATATCGAGGTTGTTGGTCGGCTCGTCGAGCAGCAGGCAGTTGTTGCGATGGGCCAGGACCTTGGCCAGTGCGAGCCGCGCGCGCTCGCCGCCGGAGAGCACGCCCACGCGCTTGTACACGTCGTCGCCCGAGAACAGCATCGCCCCGAGCAGGTTGCGGATTTCCGCGGTCGTCATCCGCTGCGCCGCGTCGCCGAGCTCGTCGATCACGCTCTGCTCGCAATCGAGCGTGTCGGCGAGATCCTGCGCGAAATACCCGATGCTCACGTTGTGGCCGCCGACGCGCTCGCCGCCGCTGAGCGGCTCGATTCCCGCCAGCAGCCTCATGATCGTCGATTTGCCCGCGCCGTTGGGCCCGACCAGCGCGACTTTAGCGCCTCGCTCGATCACCAGATCCACGCCGTCGTAGACCGTGAGCGATCCGTAGCGCTTGACCGCGCTCTTGAGCTCGAAGACTCGCCGGCCGCTGCGCTCGCATTTCGGAAAGCTGATGGCGGGCGGCTTCTCGGAGCCGGCCGGCGGTTCCAGGCGCCCCACCTTTTCGAGCTGCTTGATGCGGCTCTGGACCAGGCGGGCCTTGCTCGCTTGGTAGCGGAAGCGGCTGATGAACGACTCCATGTGCCCGATCTCTTCGCGCTGTTTCTCGTAGGCCGCGAGCTTAAGTTGAAAGCGTTGCTCGCGCTCGACCAGATAGCGCGAGTAGCCACCCGGATATTCGGTCAGCCTGCCACGCGCCACTTCGAGCGTGGTCCGCGTCACGCGATCGAGAAAGTAGCGGTCGTGCGAGACCAGCATCAGCCCGCCCGGATAGCCCGCCAGGTAGTCCTCGAGCCAGTTGCGCGCTTCGAGATCGAGATGGTCGGTCGGCTCATCCAGCATCAGGAACTCCGGCTGCTGCAGCAGAAGCTTCGCCAGCGCCACCCGCATCCGGATACCGCCCGAGAACTCGCCGACGTCGCGCGCGAGGTCGTCGTCCTTGAACCCCAGGCCGAACAGCACCGCCTGCGCGCGGCTTTCGGCGCTGTAGAACTCGTGGCGCTCCAGTTCGCTCAGCACATCGCCCAGCTCTCTCAGCGCCGCGTCATGCGCCGGGCCCGACGGCTCGGCGGCCAGGATGTGCTCGAGCTCGACCCGTCGTGCATCCAGGGCACGCATCTCGGCGAGCGCCGAGAGCGTCTCCTCAAGCAGCGGGCGCCCGCCGATCTCCGGAGCGTCCTGCGCCAAGTATCCGACGCCGGTCCGCTGCGGCCGCGCGATCCGCCCGCCGTCGGGGTCTATCACGCCGGCGATCATCTTGAGCAGGGTTGACTTGCCGGCGCCATTGAGTCCGACCAGGCCGACCCGTCCGTCGTCGGGCATCGACCAGCTCACCGAATCGAGAATCGTCCGGCCGCCGTATGCCTTGGATATGTTGTCGAGCGTCAACACTGGAACAGGCCGCCCCCGCGGCACACCATTAAACCGTTGATTTTAACAGCGCGGGTCGAACACGGGAAACCGCGAGTGTCGGCGCGGACCGGAGCGAAAACAACCAGGTTCACCCGCTAACCCGCCCACGTGCGGCTGAAGTGAATCCGGCGTTATATCGAGGTCGCGTATCGAGTACAATCAGTTCGGCGCTGATGGTGAGAGGAGAGCAAGGATGCCCGCGGTAAGGGACGGCGATAAAATCGTCATAATCGACAAGAAGCTGTTTCGCGATGACAACATCCGAATCTTTGTCGGCCTGGTCGAGGAATACGACGACGGCGTGATCCGGGCTCGGGGCTGCGCCTTTCATGTCAATCCCTACGAGGTGGCGAGCACAGAGAAGGGCCGCGACGAGCGCGTCCGAGTGGTCTCGCTGGCCAGCGAGAGCCTCTTTTACCTGCTCCCCCGCGAGGCCGAGATCTCCAGGGTTCAGCTCAAGCGATCGCCCAAGATGATAGTGCTCACCGACGGCTCATTCAGCATCGACCTTACCGAGTGGATGCTCCGGGCCTAGAGCTTCCGAGTCTTTGAACGAACTCCACAATCGCCGCCGCGGTGCCGTCGGGATTGTCGAGCGGCACGTGATGGTAGGCGCGCGGGATTTCCTTGTAGATCGAGCCCGGCACCCGGCGATGCATCCTGCGCGCACGCCTGCGACTGACCAGCGTGCTCTGCGCGCCGCGCAGGAGAAGAATCGGGAGGTTTTTTAGACCCTTAAGCCGGGGCCGGCGCAGACGGCCGCCGGTCCGGCGCCATGCGCGGGTCCGCGGGTCGAACCGGAAAGCCCAGCCCCCGTTCGGCAACTGCGCCGCGCCCTGTAGCGCCAGCCGCTCCAGCGCCGGCTTCGAGAGATAGGTTTGGGGCGGCGAGAGCCTGAACCTGCGCGTGATGTGCTCGGCGGATTGCAACTCGGGACGCTCGTCGAGGCCGCGCGCTCGCCGGCGCCATCGCCACATCAGGCGCCGCCACAGGGGCGGTGGGCCATTGGGGGCGTCCACGACGATCAGCGCTTCGAGCTTCTCGGGAAAGAGCACTGCGGCCCATTGCGCAGCCGCCCCGCCCATCGAATGGCCCACCAGGACCACGCGCGTGCCGAGATGGTCGATCAGCCCGCGTAGGTCCTCGACGTAGGCCTGGGGGCCATAATGGGGCGGGCGCGCCCATCCGCTGCGGCCATGGCCGCGAAAATCCAACGCCAGCACGCGTCCGGATCCGCTCAGCGCGGGCGCAACATAATCCCACCAGTGGGCGTGCGCGGCCCCACCATGCAACAGGATCAGCGTGTGGCGGTGCGGGTCGCCTCCCCAATCGAGGTAGTGGAGTCTGATTCCGTTGGCTTCGAAGAAACGACTAGTCGGCTCCGCCGATGCGGTGGCCGCTGGCTCGACACTCATAAGTAAAGCATCCTAATGGACGGGTGGAAGCGAGGGTAGAATCATCCGCAAGGTCGATGCCCGCGAACCATCGGGCCGCGCGGCGCGGAGCTACGCGCGCGCGGAGCGCCGCGGTTGCGCCGCGATGGCGCGCCGCGGCGGTGGCGCTTGCGCTTTTCTGGGCGATAGCCGCCGGCCCCAGGCCGGCGGCTATCGCCCAGGAAGGCAGCACCGTGGAGGAGGCGCCTCCCGCCACGGCGGAAGACGCCCCCTCCACGCTGCAGGGTGTGCCCGCCCCGACGCCCGTGTCGCGGGGTTTGGGGCTGCCACCAACTGTCTCGATGATCGCGGTGCCGGGCTACGGCACCGCCCCGCTGACCGTGGGATTCTTCGTCAACGCGATCGATCCCGAGGACGTCGGCTTCGTCGCCTATCATTGGAACTTCGGCAACGGCGACGTTTCGACGCTTGCGCCAACTGCCTTCTTTGAGACCTACAACCAGCCCGGCAGTTACCTCGTCACGCTGATCGCGGTGACGGCTGACGGCCGCTCGGGGACCGCCTTCGCCGGCATCATGGTCCAGCCCAGCGGGATTCAATAGCGAGGGCTTGGCCTAGCGTCGCGAAGATTATCGCGTCGCCCTACTTAAGCGTTATCGCGGCGCTGGTTGACACGATCGCCTGCGACACCGCTAAGTGAAGTCATGACAGCAGGAGTGCGGCAAATGCGATGGGGAGCGGCGGTGGTGTCGATAGCTCTGGCGGCGAGCACGTTGGCCGGATGTCTCGGCGCACAAATGGAGGAAAATCAACGCCAGATCCAGAGTCAGCAGGCCGAACTCGAGCAGCTAAAGCAGGAGGTGGCGGCTGTCAGCGCCCAGAGAAACTATCCGATCACGGCGCCGCCACCCGGTGCGTGCGACCCTGAGGTCAGCCGCGCGGCGACCCGCCGCGGCGGCGAGCGCTTTGCGGCCGCGGACTTCGCCAAGGCGCTCGGCTATTACCAGGACGCGCTGACGGCCTGTCCCGACAGCGCGCAGGCCGAACTCAATCTCGCACGCACGTATGAGGCGATGGGCCAGCGCGAGGATGCGATCGCGCACTACCGGAATGCGGAAAAGGGCGGTGGCGAGAGCGGTGACGCGGCCGCGCGGCAAGCACGTGACGCCTTGTCGCGACTGAGCGTCCGATAGTCGAGGATTTCCGCGTCCGAATCCGGCTCTCGAACCTTCCTCACGGGAGCCTGCCAAAATGCCAAACTCGTCGCTTTGGGTGTGCGACGGCAACGTGATTCAGAGAGCCCGGACTTTTAGATCACAGAGAGAGCCCGGACGATCATGACTGGTGAATCGGAAAGCCAACGCGTCGCCGTTGAGGGGGGGCCGTCGGCGCTCTTGCTCCGGAGCGGGAAGCGATCGATTCTGTTCGAAGCCGGCATCTTTGCCGGCAGGAGGTTTAGTACCTTGAAAGATCCATTCAGCGTCGAGGGCAAGGTTACGATCGTAACCGGCGGCGGTACCGGAATCGGCGAGTCAATCGCCCGGGAGTTTGCGGCCCGCGGCGCGCCGGTTCTGATAGCAAGCCGCAACGTGCAACACCTGGAACCGGTGCGTGACTCGATCCGCAAGGCCGGTGGCAAATGCGAGATGGCGGTCTGCGACGTGCGCGATCCCGCCGCGTGCGAGGCAATGGTGGCCGAGACGGTAAAGCATTTCGGGCGGCTCGACGTGTTGATCAACAATCACGGCGCGGGCATCGCCGCTCCCTCGCTCAACCTCTCGCCCAACGGATGGAGGGCGGTGGTCGCGATCAGCCTCGACGGCGTGTTCTTCTGCTCCAAGGCAGCGGCCCGCCAGTTTATCGAGCAGAAGAGCCCCGGCTCGATCATCAACATCGCCTCCACCGCCGGCGTGCACGGCTCGCCCATGATGGCGCCCTACGGGGCCGCCAAGGCCGGCGTGATCAATCTCACCGTGTCGCAAGCCGGCGAATGGGGGATGCTCGGGATTCGCGTCAATTGTATCGCGCCCGGGCCGATCGATACCGAGGGCGCTGCACCTCGGGTGTGGCCGAATCCGAAGATCAAGGAGATGGTGGCGCGATCGCGCGCGCTGGGACGCTTTGGGCGGGTAGAGGAAATCGCCTACCCGTGCATCTTCCTCGCTTCGCAGGCATCGAGTTACCTGACCGGTGCTCTGCTGATCGTCGACGGCGGCCAGTCCCCACGCGTCGAGTAGCGAGGTCGAGCCGAGATTGGTCGGCGCTCCAGCCGACGATGCGCTTGTGAGGCGGCGCGGCGGCATGGTATCGGCAATTGCAGACGGCTGCGGCCGTGTACAAACCTATGCAGAGGTAGAGGTGGAGCTTGGATTTTGGCTTTAGCCAGGAGCAGGATATGTTGCGCGAGAGCGCGCGCGGCCTGCTCGAAAAGGAATGCCCCGCCGCCGGCGTTCGCAAGCTGATGGAGGACGGGCGCGGCTACGACCCCGAGTTGTGGGCCAAGGTCGCCGGGCTGGGATGGATCGGCCTTACCCTTCCCGAGGGGATTGGCGGGGCGGGGCTGAGCTACGTCGACCTGACGGTGGTGCTGGAGGAGATGGGACGGGTCGTGATGCCCTCGCCGTTCATCTGGACGGTGCTGTTCGGCGAAGCGATCCAGCGTGCCGGCAGCGACGCGCAGAAAAGGGGCCTGCTCCCGAAGATCGCCGCCGGCGAACTGATAGCCACCCTCGCATACATGGAGCCCTCGGCACGATGGGACGCGGACGGGATCGAGATGGCGGCGCGCAAGAGCGACTCGGGCTTCGTTCTCGACGGCGTCAAGATCCTGGTCAACGACGGTCACGTCGCCGACTATTTCATCGTGGCGGCCCGGACCGACGGCAGAGGCGAGCACGGAATCACCCTTTTCGCGATCGACCGCAAACGCCCCGGTATTAGGGCGATTCCGCTCAACACCATGGACCAGACCCGCAAGCTCGCCGCGCTCGAATTCCGCGGCGTCAAGGCCGAGGCTGCCGACCTGGTCGGCGCGGTCGGCGACGGATGGAAGACCTTCTCCGCGGTGATCGACCGGGGCAAGGTGGCGCTGGCGGCGGAGATGATGGGCGGCGCGCAGCGAGTGCTCGAGATGTCGGTGGAATACAGCAAGGTGCGCGAGCAGTTCGGCCGCCCGATCGGCAGCTTCCAGGCGATCCAGCACAAGTGTGCCAACATGCTGGTCGACATCGAGAGCGCCAAGTCCGCCGTCTACTACGCGGCGTGGGCGGTCAGCAACGACACCGCCGACGCGCCGCTGGCCGCCGCGATGGCCAAGGCGGCCGCCTCCGACGCATACCGGCGCGCCTCCGCCGAGGCGATCCAGGTCCACGGCGGCATCGGTTTCACCTGGGAGCACGACCTCCATCTTTACTTCAAGCGCGCCAAGTCCTCCGAGTTCGCCTTCGGAGATGCGGCCTTCAATCGCGAGATCGTCGCGCAACTGATGGGACTATGAGCGGGACAAGGAGGTAGGCAGTGAAAGACATGATCGGCAGGACCGGCAAGCCGTTTGTGATGCCGGTGGAGTGGGGCAAGGTGCGCGAGTTCGCCCGCGCGATCAAGGATCCCAACCCCGTCTACTTCGATCCCGAAGCGGCAAATAAGGAATGCGGCGGAATTCCTGTTCCGCCCACTTTCCTGATGACCAGCTCGTTCTGGCAGACCCCGGAATCGAGTCCGCCGATGCCCTTCGACCTGCGCCGCATCCTGCACGGCGAGCAGGAATTCGAGTTGCTCAAGCCGATCTTCGTCGGCGACACTCTCACCGGCGTGACGCGGGTCGCCGATCTTTACGAGAAAGAAGGCGGACGCGGCGGCAAGATGACGTTCATGGTGATGGAAACCGAATACACCAACCAGCGCGGCGAGAAAGTGGCGATCAGCCGCTCGACGCTGATCGAAACCGGCCAGACCGTGAAGGCCAACTGACGGAGACGCGAAACCATGACGGCAAAAGTCGGATACGACGCAGTCAAGGTCGGCGACGAGATTCCCAAACTGGTGGTGGAGCAAGTGACCCGCCCGGACTTCGTGCGCTATGCGGGCGCCTCGGGCGACTTCGTGCCGCTGCACTACGATCAGACTTTCGTCGAGGCCGCCGGAATCCCGACCGTGTTTGCGCAAGGGATGTTCACGGCGGGACTGCTCTCGAAGTGCCTGACCGACTACGTGGGCGCCGGCAACGTCCGCAAGTTCAAGGTCCGCTTCGCGACCCGGGTATGGCCGGGCGACACCCTAACGTGCCGCGGCAAGATTACCAAGAAAGTGGAAGAGAACGGCGAGCGCCTGATCGAGGGCGACCTCGAAGTCGTCAATCAGAAAGGCGAGCCCGCAATCCGGGCAGCGTTCCGCGCCCTCGCCGCCTAGCAGGGTGCGGAAAAAGTTTCCTTATTGATACTTGCGGATTAAAGTGACCAGCCGCCTGCCTCAGTCTTTCCCTCTCCCGCTCCTTTGCGGGAGAGGATTTAAGGTGAGGGTGACGGAGTCTCTGAGCGGAGAGCCTGCACGATCAGCTCCAGTACCGGGTGAGGGTGCCAAACTCGCTGTGGCGCAAGGGTTTCCTGCACCCTCACCCTCGCGTCACGCCGCTTGCGAAAAAGATCGCAAGCGTCGCGCCGCTCGACCTCTCCCGCAAAGGAGCGGGCGAGGCGAAGAAGGAGCGCCCCGTTCCCAAGTTTTGCACCCAAGTTTTGCAAAGCTCTCCTGACCAGGGGGAGAAGATTGAGGAAAGCAGCTAGTTTTCATGCAGGGTGCTTCCGCCATCAGCGAAATGTCTGGCTTCGAAAATCGCTTTTCCGCACCCTGCTGGGGTCCTGCTTCCAACAAACAGGATTCCGTAGGCACCTCGCCGCCATCGCACTGCTTGAGCGGCTCGGGCTGGTGAGTCTTGAGACTCGGCCCGCGCATCGGAAGGGCACAGACGCCGACCGTGCCCTATGACGAGATACACAGTACCTATCGATTTGCGCCACCCGCGCGAGACCTACGCGGCGTGACTCCGAAGCGCGTAAATGGCGGCGTGGTACAACCGGCTGAGCCTGATCGCCGAGCTGATCGGTAGGCCAACGAAGCCGCCCGTTACAGCGCATCCAGGCCGGTCTGTCGGTGGTGCCGAGGGCGGGACTTGAACCCGCACGGGCTTGTGCCCGGCCGTTGCGCACCACCAGGGCGCGCCCGTACGCTATCTGCGAGACGACCTATTGCTGCGTTAGCGATGCCGGAGGTACGCTTCGCCCTTCACTTGCTCGTCTCGTACGTCCAGCTCGAAGTCGAACGCCGTTGGGTCCTCAGGCCAGTCGTCGGGCTTCGAGCTCGTGGCGACCTCGTAGCCGGCTGGGTCAATCCACGTGAGCCGCTCAGCGGAATCGAGGGGCGCGACGTAGAGTCGATCGGTCCTATACGCCCGAGCCTCTCGCTTTAGGAGAGCTGGTACCGCGTAGGTCCGACTTCCGGGTGTTCGAGCAACGCGTGGCGGCAGGCCAGTCTCGTACCAATTCCGAATCTTACGAGGATCGAGTTGGTCGTTTGAGTCTAAACTGCGCATTTCGGGATAGTAAAGCGAAGCCTCTGCGGCGGCGCTTGTTCGATCTATCGCGTTGCCTCGAGCAAGCAAAAAGGCAACGACGGGATCGAGCGTTCCCCAAGTGATGAGCTCTTTGAGCCAAAACGCAATCCATGGCAAGCCGCTACGGGGCCAATCGTCAATGTCCAAGGCGCGAATGGGACCCATTCCGGTCTGGTCTTCGAGTAATAGCGCTAGTACGCTGCCCAAGCCCCAATTCGCCCGGTACACGAAATTCTGCTGTACGAAATCGTACCAAGCGGTGATTTGATTAAGGCGAGGAAGTCCCGTCCCTGCGAGAGCAGGTTTGGCAACCCACCATTTCAGAAGCGTGGGCCAGTCGTCAAAATTTCTTCTCCTTCCAAGGTTTCGTGAAAACCGGAAAGAAGGAATGTCAGATATGAGCGTTAGGACCTGGGTGAGAAAAGCGAACTGATCTTCCGAGGCCATTTCCGCATAGCCACGTCCCTCTAACAACTTCGAGCGAACTGCTTCCGCGGCATTGATGAGTGCTACGGCGGAGCGAGGCGTGAGGCTCGTTTTGTAGATACGGCGACGCACGGTGGCGTCCGGAAAGCGTGTCTTTATTGTCCGGCCGCGCGCGAGCCAAATACGACGAAGGCGATCTTCTTCAAGACCGCTTGCGAACGCGTAGGTTCGCCGCCAGACCTGTGCCAACGTCTCTTCGAGCTCATCGTTCGGCACCTCAGCGGATCGCAGTTCTTCGATCTCTTGCAATGCGGAGAGAAGAAAGCCATCAAGAGAGTCGAGCCGGCGCACGGCAGGAGTTTCATCGACCACATCTGGGGCAACGGCCGTTTGCTCGAGCCAACTTTCAAAATCAGACGCCGTGTCAGTACGTGCAGTCGCCCGCCAAGCCTGTTCTATGGCCAGCAGGAGCTGCGCCAGCGGGCTGGAGACGGTGTCAGACACAGCACCGGCATCTATTGAAACAGCTGCGCTTTCAACTTCATCTCGCAAGGCCAGATATGCTCTGGACTGCCGCGCACCGGCGGCTCCATCAGGAAGTACCACGAGGACAGAGCCTTCCGTGCCGTAACCCGGCCGGCCTGCGCGACCTATTAGGTTAGTGAATTCTTGGAGACTCAATCGATCTGTTGCGCGAAACACACTTGGAATCAGGAGATAGTTTACCGGGATATTCACGCCCTCGGACAGGGTAGAGGTGGCTATTATTACCCGAACCAGGCCGTTGTCTATAAGGTGCTTTAGCCGACGCGCTAGCAAGGCGGGCATCTTACCATGATGAACGGCGATCCCGCGCCTGAGCAGGCGGTACTCTGTCGACTCCTCAGAAAAGTAATCTGCTGCCGCGGCAAGACAACGTCTCCAGCGTTCGTCAGACTCGTCCAGCGTGAAGTACGGCGGTAGTATATCGTTCGGCCATGATTCAAGAATCTCGAGAGCGCTGCTAGCGAAGGAATCGACATTCTGCGTCACAGAGATGAGAACGGACGGTCGGCTGCCGTCTTCGCGTTCTCCGGCGAGATGAAGTGCGGCCCACAGGGTTGGGGCCCGCATTTTTACTTCAGGACCTAGCGTACGGTCGAGCCCATTCGGAAGAGCGGGAAACGGTGCACTTACATACGGGGACTCATTGCGCCTTTCATCCTCGAATTGCAAGGAGCGTCCGTTCATGAGGTCGTAACGGATTTGGAATCCTCCCCTCTGCCCTACCAGCAGCCGGCCTAACATCTGTCGAGTACTGCGGTGGTCGGAGGTAGATGGAGCGGCACTCGAGTCGCCGGAAACCCAACGCGCAAGAGCGGAAGCAGCTCTGGCGGCCACTGCAGACAAAGCAACTACTCGGAATTGCTGCATATCGCGGGAGTAAAAGAGCCGGGTTGTGAGTTGCTCCAAGCGATAGGGACGGGAAATTGCCATCTCCAGCTCGCTGATCGTATGCCGTTGTTGGTCGACCATGTGCGCTTCGTCGATGATGACGAGACGAACTCGATGCAGGAAGATCGCGCCCAGATAGCGCAAAAGGGCATCGGCCTTTTCAAATGTACAAATCACCACAGTGGGCTGATCGCGTTCGATCCATGCATCCGTTGGACCCCAGTCGACGCCTCCGTACAGCCCGGTTACGACAACTGGCTCTGCAGCTACTCCACGCAGGTCCTCGGCGAAACGTGCCTCAACTTCCGCCGCGAGCGCTCGCGAAGGCACAAGGTACAGGACGAGGTTACTGCTGGCCGAAGTAGAGTCGGCGAATAGTCCCTGAATGCTCGCGAGGGTCGCGATCATGGTTTTGCCCGAGCCGGTTGGGGTGCAGAGGACAAAGGAACTGTTTTCGGTCAGTCGCTTGATCCCCGCCTCTTGTGCCGGCCACACCAACGCGCGGCGGTTTGTAAATGCTGCTCGGGCGAACTGGACTAGCGCATCGGCCGCCGGTTGTGACGATCGGTTGCTGAGTTCGATGATATGCGGCCACAAGCTACTTTCTACGTATCGCTGACATGTCTCTGCGGTGAGGCGCGCCAGGAGCCAAGAATAGGGATCACGGCTGTAGAGAAAGACTCGAGCCAGCCGATCCAGCTTGCGAAGCGCTCGTTCGATCATGGCATCCTGCCCGGATCGAAGGTACGCACAAACCGTCCCGATACACATCACGACGTGTCTGTTGGTCACGGACACGAGATCGGCAGGAGCGGAGTTCTGTGACACTGGCGGTCGCTCTTGTGCCCAGAAGGACCGCACGCCTTCCAAGGCTCCGGGAAAATCCGCGCGGAGGAACGCTCCCAGTATGAGCGAGGTCGGCTCGTTGCTTGGCGTTCTCTGCAAGTGGCCAAGCGCGAGGGCTGGGTAACCGGCGAGTTGGTATGTTGCTGCCGTCAGAAGATGAAGGGGGACGCGCGATCCAGAATCCGGCCCAGAGGCAGAAGAGTCTGGTTGCGACGCTTCGAGCAGATTCAGCCGCAGATCATGCTGGGAGAGCCACTCGAGGAGTTCAGCTGCGCGCTTCAAGCCATCGCGCCAAGCTGAATTGTTGTCCGCTTGGCGCTCGATGAGCGCGCACTCGATCAGCAAGACGGCTTGTTCAAAATGAGAAGCGGCGTCACTCGGTCCGAACGAGGCTAATCCCTCTCGGCCCATCCCGAGACGAAGGCTCTGACTATAGAGCTTGGCTTGTGCTTGCGTTAGAGCCTGGCCCGCCAAATCCATGCGCACCTGCCGAGCTATCTGAAGTGTGCTTTCAGTCGCCGGCATCAGCACTCCTGTACAAGCCGTCGATTACGACATCGAGGTCGCAAATGTGGAACTCCATCGCTTCAAGGGCACGCTCCACGGTATAAGCTTCGTGAGGAGCCTCCGCTTTCATCCAGGCAACGCGAGCGGGGCGCCTGGGGTACTGGCCGCAAACATAGGCAACGCTGTCATGACGGGCCGCTTCGGCGCAACCGTCGTGCCAGACCTTAAGGAGCGCCTCGACCCAAGCTTTAGCTTCAGGGTCGTCGTAATCGCGGAGAATCTCAATCAGTTCACGCACACCAGGCGGCCGATTGGGTGCTGTAGCGAGCTTCTGGTGAGCGTCCTTGATTTTCTGCGTATTGTGGGTTTTCAGGCATTTTGACTCCAGGGTCAGGACGTCCGTGATCCTGTTCTGCCCATCACGACGAAAGGCGATCCCATCATCGCCGGTGCGACCGGGACGGACCTCTTCCTCCGCGTCTGAATCGTGCTGATTGCCCGCAGCGATCCTCTGATTAATTACATCGAGGTGCTGGAATTCGGTGTCGTGAAAGCGGAAGAGAAAGGCTGGCACGATCCAATCCGTCTGACCATGAGCCCCCCAGTGTTCGATGGCCAGGATTCCCAGTGTTTCACCGAAGTATCCTTGGAGCGTGACGCGATGAAGGACCGCAGGGTAGTTCGCCGCCGGGTCTGTTGCCGGGTCGTTGAAAGGCGAGAGATCATCTTCGAAAGCTTCCCGCAGCCTTCGGCGCGCGTCGTCGTGCGCCTCTTCGATGTACGCTTTCAGTTGCTCGCGGACGGCAGCGAAAGCCTCGTGGTTCTCTCGCCAGACTCGAAGCCGATAGCGACCGTTACGTGCAGCCGGTGGCGATTTATCTTCTAGCCAGGCCTCAAGGAGCTCGAGGCATACTCGGCGAGTCCGGATCATCTCTGGTTGAATTGCTCTGCGGTGATATGGTTCATCGCGAGAGGCCTCTAAATCCACGATGTTGCTGGCGTAAAGCTCATCCTCTTCTTCAGCCGTCGTTTCCACCGGGCAGCGATCGATTATATCGTGCGAGCGCACACCGGCGATGCAAGTGTCGAAAAGCACGTGAGGGGCAGTGCCACGAATCGCTCCAATACCGGAAAATCACCGAAAGTTCAGCCAAAATCATCCGCCATTCCTGCGCGGGGAACTTGACAGCCAAAGTCAACCGCGCTGGAAATCGCAGCAATGCCGGGAGAAATTTGGTGCCGAGGGCGGGACTTGAACCCGCACGGGCTTGCGCCCGGAGGGTCTTGAGTTCCAAGCGGAGCGCCGCGTACCGGGTTCTGGCCCGCCTTCACCCAATCTAGTGGCGCGCTTTTGCGCGTTTTCCGCCCCCTACCCGCAGGCCGGCGCGAGACTCGCGACACGCTTGAAGAGCGAGAACGGGTGCTCTTGGCTGCCGGTCGCAAAGACCTGATCTGACGAGCTGCTCGGTCCGTCGGCTCGGACCGCATTTCGCCCCCATAATGGGGCGCTGCCCCGCAAGGTCGCGTGCAGAAGGAGCCGCCGGGGATAGGCCCGCCTACCTCGGGTTGACCGACCGAAGTTGGGCCCGTGGAACTCGGAACACACCCTTGATGCAGTCGGGGTTCCGAACCGCAATCTGGATATGAGTCTTTTCGTAGAAGCCCGAGCCCTCATAGACCGGTTGACCCTCGATGAAGACGCCCTTCACCGTATCGATCGGCTGGTCGCCCCGGTCGCTGCGGATAATGTGAACCATTTGAATCACGGCGCAATCCAGACGGCGCAACAGCCCATCGGGCGCATTTTCAGGTAATTTGCCACCGGCGGCGGCAGCGAGCTCCACGAAGCTCTTATGGGCAGCCCGAACCTGCTCGATACCAGCAGCGGTCGTCAGGTCCAAGCATAAGCCCAGAGAGATGACCGCGCCGATGACGAACGGTTTCTTGATGTTCGAGGTGCGACGCTTTTTGGCCTCGCGAGCGAAGTCGAGACCGCGAAGTGGGTTCGCTTCCCAGAAATAGATTCCCGGGCCGAGCCACTCGTAATCCTTGTTGCTTTGCTTGAAGAACTCGCCTTCCAGGATCCGTTCGCCAACGGCCTTATAGCATCCGTGGTAGCCGAGAATGAAACTCGCAGCCAGCTGATGCAACCGAGGTCAGGCGACGAGTGGTTAGGGCCGGTAATTCTTGCTGAGCTTGCCGGACTCCGTGTAGATCCCCGACTCAACCAGCACCTTCATCGCCGATTCCTTGGACCGCGTCCCTTCCTTGGTGAACTCGGCCGCTGCTTCACGGAAACGCTTAACCGCTTCGCGGCTGCTCAGGTCCGCTGGAATCTTGGTCTCCGGTCTCTTGCTCTTCCCGCTCACGTCGTCAGTATCCTTCGCGCCGGTGCTTCTTTCAAGACAGCACCTGATAGGGGCGGGCGGTCACCAGAAAGGGAGCTGCTTGGTGGGACGGGCCCGGTTGGCCGAGCCGTTTTCGTTCCTGCCTCTGGCGCGGAGTCTGATCTACACGCCGCCGAGGTCACCCGTCGGTCCGACCTCCGTTCGATCACAGTTTGATCACAGTGCGCGATTCCGACCAGCGACAGAAGCACATGGGACGAAAGAAACCTCGCTAGTTGCATAGGTTTTGTTGGTGCCGAGGGCGGGACTCCGCATGGGCTTGCGCCCGGAGGATTTTGAGTTCCAGGCGGAGCGCCGGGTACCGGGTTCCGGGCCGCCTTCATCCAATCTCGTTGGGCGCTTTCGCGCGTTTCCCACCCTCTGCCCGCAGGCCAGCGCGAGACTCGCGAAACGCTCGAAGAGCGGGTGCTCTTGGCTGCCGGCCGCAAAGACTTGATCCGACGAGCTGCTCAGTCCGTCAACCCTAACCCGCATTTCACCCCCATAATGGGGGTGCTACGCTTGAGCGATGGCAAAGAATCCGAGGAACTATCCCGAGACGATGGCCAGCCCGGAAAGCGGGCGGCCGATGTTTCGCGGTGAGAAGTTGGTGTCTTTGGAGGTTGAAGGCAAACCCTTTCAATACCGCCAGCCCGGCTGGTGGTGTTCTCTGGAGGATCCAAATGACCTCGAAGGCCAGTTGGTTGACGAGGACAACCTAGTGGCGGAGATGGCGCGCCGGACCGCTGAGGCCATGGTTAAAGGCGAGTCTCTCACGCCGCTTGTGATCCGCGCCATTCGCATTCATTGCAGGCTCTCGCAACGGGAGGCTGGCGAGGTGTTTGGAACAGGTGAGAAGTCGTTCGAGAAATACGAGAGTGGCCAAATCCGTCCGTCGGAACCGACAAAGCGCCTGCTATGGCTAGCGATGGAGCGCTCGGAACTCTTTGCCAAGACGGAAACAGGCTCGCTCAGGAGGCCCACCGCACCAGACATGGAGTTGATCCAGCGTACGATCCGCGAAGCGCAACTGGACCGGCTTTATGCGCCAATGTTCCAGCAGCGATAGAGTAGAACACGATCGCAGTATTGTAGCTTTTCCGCATAGTTGAAGAAGTGGTTGGGGGGATTCTCCTGTTGAACCTGAGGTCAGCGAAATAAATTAATTTCGGCTCGCAGCGCCGCGCGCCTGATCGAGGGCGACCTCGAAGTCGTCAACCAGAAGGGCGAGCCCGCAATCTGGGCAGCATTCCGCGCGCTCGCCGGCTAATGTCCTGCTTCTAAAAAACAGGATTCGGCAGCACCCGGCAGCCTGCTGGAGGTGGAACTTTAGGGCCGCGAAGTTCTGCCTGAGCGCGAACAGGTGCTCCTCGCGATAGTTGCCGGCGGTGCGGCGATTCGCTCCTGAGTCCAGGCATCGCAGCGATAGTCGCGATGAAGAGCGAGTCGCGCCGGGTCGTGCTCTCCCTCAACCATTTGTGCCCAAATCTCATCGCCCGGCGATCGCTCGCAAGCATCGGACTTCGGGCCTGGCAGGTTTTCCTACGCCGCGCCAGGTCATTTGGCGTTGGAAACCGCGGGTTTTGGCGGACCGAGGTTACGTAGGTCACGCCATGCAACCTGGGAGCGGGCAGCGTGCTATACTGATTCTGTCACCGGGTGTGCGCATCGGTGCTTATCCCGGAACCAAACATGGAAGAATGTCTCAAATACGCGACACCATCGCCGCGCGGTCCGGATTCGGCGAGGCCAACGGCTCGAGGCTTCGAAATTAGCGCGGTCGAACAGAGTACCGACAGCTTGCAGCGCCGTTACGGCGTCCTCCGGCCAAAGCTCCAGCCGCCGGGGCGCGCGCTGCTCGATCGGCTTTTCCGTGAGTTTCAGCATTACCGTGAAGGAAGCTGGTTCAATCGCCACCTCGAGTACCTCGAAGACCAGGCCAGTCCGAAGGCTGAGGAGCTTCGCCGACTCAAGAAGAAGACCCTCCGCGCGGCAGCATCGAGGCGCGCGCGGGCGCAGGAGACAGAGCAGAGAGCCCTGCTTGAGGCGCGAGTTGCCCCGAGGCTGTAGGGCAAGCAGTTGCGCGGTGGGCTTGCGCGCGAGGTGTGCCATAAGAGCGACGCCCACGTAACAGCAGCTCATCTGAACGGAATCGAACCGCGCCGACGCGGTGCTCCCAGGCCCCGCCCCTTTACTTCCTGCTGCATAAGGCATAGTCTACCGGCATTACGCTCGGTTGCGGCCTCCCACCTAAGCCCGGAAATGATTCCGGGTTTTCTGTTCGGAAGCTTCCCGGCAATTACAATGGAGTGCTCTAATGCCCAGTAAGTTATACGTAGGCAATCTCGCCTACACCGTCACGAGTGACGACCTTCAGGAACTCTTTTCGCAAGCGGGAAAGGTTGAGAGTGTCGCAGTCATCACCGACAAGTTCTCCGGCCAATCCAAGGGCTTCGGCTTTGTAGAGATGGCTTCCGGCGGCGATGCTGCCAATGCGATCAAGACGTTCGACGGCACCGAACTCAAGGGCCGGAACATCAAGGTAAACGAGGCGCGTCCCAAGGAATCCGGCTTCGGCGGCGGCAACCGCGGTGGCGGCGGCAACCGCGGTGGCGGCGGCGGTCGCCGGTAACATCCCCCTGTAGGGCGGCTGCGCTTTCCGCGCCGGCCGCCCTGTAACCTCAAAGCAGTGCCGTATTGCCGGCGTCACGCATGCGTGATGCCGCGCACTTTTCGAGCGTCGGGCCGAGCTCAAGGGTAAGAAGATACGGATCGATCGTCTTGCGCCCCGGGAAGAAAGTTGAGGGAGCGCCGATTGAGCAGCATCCCGGTATCTTTTCGCCGTCCCGAGGGAATAAGCTGCAGACATCTGCCCAACGCTCCCCTGAGGGGCGAAACGAGGCCCGATGGCCGCTTCAGCTCGAATTCGGGAAGAGATGTATCGCGCCTACCTGGAGTTTTTCGAGGTGGCGGAGCGCAAGCGTCGATGGAATCTCTTCGACGATATCCCGTGGGAGAAGCTCGACGTTTCAAGGAACAGCGAGCGCAAGGCGACATGCATTGAGACCTTCTGCGCCGAGGAGTTGTATCTTCCGGACTACAGTTCCAACGGGATCGGTCTGACGCGCTCGATGTTCGGCGCGGCGTGGTTCCAAACCTGTTGGAGCTACGAGGAATCGAAACACGGGCTGGTGTTTCGCGAGTACCTGAGGCGCTCCGGTCTGCGTTCGGAAGCTCAATTGCGGGACTTCGAGGACGATGTCTTTTCGAGGGTCTGGACGCTCCCGTTCGAAACGCGCCGACGGATGGCCTGTTACGGGGCGCTGCAGGAAGTCGCGACTTACCTCGCTTACCGGGCCCGCAAGGATGCGGCGCATAGCGAAGGCGACGCGGTGCTCGAAGCGATCTTTTTCCACGTCGGCAGGGACGAGGCCGCCCACGCCGGCTTTTATCGGCGGATGATCGAGTTGGAGATGTCCGAGGACCGCTCGGGCACGCTCGCCGACCTCGCGCACGTGATCTCGCACTTCAAGATGCCGGGCGACGGTCTGATTCCCGATTACCGGGAGCGGCTGCGCACCTCGGGCGCGGGCATCAGCACCCGCCTGTTCGTTGAGCGCGGGCTCCTGCCGACGCTGAAGTCGCTGGGCACCAGCCGCGCCGAGCTGAGACTGGTATCGAAGAACAGCGCTCTCGGCGCATCCGGCCGGGACAGCCCAGGAGCCGGCCCGGACGGCGCAAAGATCGCAGCTATCGGGGGGTGAGCATTCACCACGGGCAGGGAGCGTCTGCTGACGCCCGCTGCTGAGAGGAAGACCGATGGAAAAACGGCGCAAGGAACAAGCGCGCAAACAGAAGCAACTGGATAAGCAACAGCGCCGCGAGAGGCGCGCCGCCGAACGGAAGATGAAACCAAGGGGCGACAAAGATTCCGATCTCGCGGAAATGACTCCAGGGCCGCAGCCGGGCCAAATCATCTGATCTGCCGCGAACTCTCTGCGGCACGCTCTCGGCGGGCAGACCGGGCCGAGAAGCAAATTTGACGCGTTCAATGTTTCGTGCTTTCGAGCGTCATCGGCGGGCTTCCGCCCATGACACCGAAGAGCCGATTCGCTCGGAACTGAGGCGAGTCCAGTTCCGCGAGGTGGTTGCCTGCCTGGGCCTGAGTTCCGAGGTGCTGGTGGCTGCGCGGCTCTGATCGCGGCTCAACCGACCGCGCGCAGACTGTCCGCCACGGTTCGGCGTCCCAGCCCGCCGAGCGCGACCGCGCCGGCCACAAGGCCGATCAGCACGGAAAGGGCGCGATCTCGGCGAAGTGTCTCTTCTCGGAAAGCGCGTTTTGCGCACCCGCACGGGCTTGCGCGCGGCTCACAGGCTGCGAAGGCTGTCAACCCCCTCCCGTTCGAAATCCTGCCATCTGTACCGAGTGGTTCCCCCTTTCGGAAAACCGTGCCGCAGGGCAACATATCCTGATGGGTGACAGTCCCGAGCGCCGCTACGTAATCATCCACGGCCATTTCTACCAGCCGTCGCGCGAGAGCCCGTGGACCGGGCTTATCGGCAACGAGCCGGGCGCCGCGCCGTTCAGGAACTGGAACGAGCGAATCCTGAGCGAGTGCTACATCGCCAACGCGCACGCTCATACGATGGACGGCCACGTCGTCCGGATTCGCAACAACTACGCGTCGCTCGATTTCGATTTCGGCCCGACGTTGATGCGCTGGATGGAGCGGCGCGGGCGCCCCGCCTATTCCGCGCTCACGCGCGCCGACGCCAATTCGTGCGAGCTTCATGGCGGCCACGGCAATGCGCTCGCCCAGCCCTACCATCACTCGATCCTGCCGCTGCTGAACGCTCGCGACCGCGAGGTCCAGATCGCGTGGGGTATAGAGGATTTCGTCTACCGCTTCGGGCGGTGTCCGGAGGGAGTCTGGCTGCCGGAATGCGCGGCCGACGCGGACACGCTCACGGCGGTCGCATCGGCGGGCTTCAAGTTCATTATTCTCGCGCCGTGGCAGGGCGAGTTCAAAGCCGACAACACGGACGAGGGCGGCGCGGGCCCGTTCCTGTGGCGCGGCGGCGGAGCGAGCCTCGCCGTGTTCCGCTTCGACCGCGATCTCTCGGGCCAGATTTCGTTCGGCGATTCACTCAGGGATGGCGCGCAGCTTGCACAGACGATTATCGACCGCACGATGGCGCTCAAGCCGGGCGGCGTGTTCATGGTGGCCACCGACGGTGAAACCTTCGGCCATCATAAGAAGACTGGCGCCGCCGAGCTGGCCCGCGCACTGGAAATCCTCGAGGGCCGCGACGACCTCGCGGTGACCAACTGCGCCGAATATCTGAGCAACCATCCCGCGGTCGGTGGGTTCGAAATCTCCGCGCCGACCTCGTGGAGCTGCTTTCACGGGGTCGAGCGATGGCGCTCGGACTGCGGATGCCGTTTCGATTCGAGCACCAGCCAGGCTTGGCGTGCGCCGCTGCGCGAGGCGATGGAATTCGTCAAGCACCACGTCGAAATGATTTACGACCGTTTCGCCGGCAATCTCGTCGAGGATCCACTCGGCGCGCTGAGAGGATCGATCCGCATAGCAATCGATCCCAACCCGGCGGTGCACGAAGAATTCTTCTACCGCTTCAAGGTACGCGACGAGCCCAAGCGCGAGCAGCTCAACCGGCTGTTCGAGATGGAGCGCGCGGGTCACACGGCGCTCGTGAGTTGCGCTTGGTTCTTCGACGACTTCGGCGGCCCCGAGGGGCGGGTGGCGCTGCGCTGCGCGGCGCGGGCGGTGGAAGTGGCCGCCGAGTTTGCACCCAGCGTCGAGGGCGAGCTGATCGACCGGCTGCGCCGGATCCACTCCAACCGCCGCGACATCGGCGACGCCGCCACGCTCTACTTAAGTATCAGGACCCGCGAAGCCCGCGGCCGGATGTAGCCCGGGGGCCTACCGCTGACTGGCGCGAGCCAGACAACGATCTTGAAGTAGGGGCCGCCGGCCCCCTCAACCCAAAAACCCGGAACTGAGGTTTTGGGATTAGTAGCGCCGGGCGTCCCGCCCGGTTCCCCTTGGGGGCGCGAAGCAGCGGCGGGTTTGAGAGTCCCTCACTTTCGTGGCTTGGCAGTTTTTCCCTTCGCCCTGCTAGGATGTGTTTGCCATGGGATCGAATCAGCGCTCCGATATCGAATCTGTGCTCAAAGAGGGGCGCAAGTTTGAGCCGCCCGAAAAGTTCAGCCGGCGGGCCTGGGTCAAGAGCGCCGACGAATACGAGTCGCTTTATCGACGTGCGGCGGAGGATCCCGAACGTTTCTGGGCGGAATGCGCCAAGGAGCTTTCGTGGTTCAAGCCGTTCAGCAAAGTCCTGGAGTGGAAGTTTCCCTTCGCCAAGTGGTTCCTCGGCGGCACTCTCAACGCCTCCTACAATTGCCTTGACCGCCACCTGAGCACGCATCGCCGCAATAAGGCCGCCTACCTCTGGGAGGGCGAGCCCGGCGATTCGCGCGTGCTCACCTACCAGATGCTGGCGATCGAGGTCGGGCGATGCGCCAACGCGCTCAAGCATCTGGGCGTCAAGGCGGGCGACCGGGTCGCGATCTACATGCCGCTGGTGCCCGAAGCGGCGATCGCGATGCTCGCGTGCGCCCGGATCGGCGCGATCCACTCGGTGGTCTTCGGCGGCTTTTCCGCCGACGCGCTCGCCGACCGCGTCAACGACGCCGAAGCCAAGGTCTGTATCACGACCGACGCGGGATGGCGCCGCGGGACGCAGATCGAGCTCAAGCGCAACGTTGACGACGCGCTCAAGCGATGCCCGTCGGTCGAGAAGTGCATCGTGTTGAAGCGGACCGGCGCCAAGGTCGACATGCGGCGCGGCCGCGATCTGTGGTGGGACGAGCTGGTGCCGAATCAGAGCGCCGACTGCCCGCCCGAGCATCTCGACTCCGAGCATCCGCTCTACACGCTCTATACCTCGGGCACCACCGGCAAGCCCAAAGGCGTTATGCATACGACCGCCGGATACCTGCTCCATACTCTGATGACGATGAAGTGGGTATTCGACCTGAGGGACGACGATATCTACTGGTGCACGGCCGATATCGGCTGGGTAACCGGTCATAGCTACACGGTGTACGGACCGCTGGCCGCGGGCGCGACGGTGGTGATGTACGAGGGCGCGCCGAACTTCCCCGAGAACGACCGCTTCTGGCGGATTATCGAGAAATACGGCGTCAACATCTTCTACACCGCGCCCACCGCGATCCGCACGTTTATCCGATGGGGCGACGAGTGGGTGAAGAAGCACGATCTATCCAGCCTGCGCCTGCTCGGCACGGTGGGCGAGCCGATCAATCCCGAGGCGTGGATGTGGTACCACAAGGTGATTGGCGGCGAGCGATGCCCGATCGTGGACACCTGGTGGCAGACCGAAACCGGCGGGATCATGATCAGCCCGATGCCGGGAGCGATAGCAACCAAGCCGGGCTCGGCGACTCGTCCGCTCCCGGGCGTGGCGGCGGAAGTCGTAAATCGCGACGGCGAGCCGGTCGCAGCGAACCAGGGCGGGCTGCTGGTGATAAGGAAGCCGTGGCCCGGGATGCTTCGCACCATCTATCGCGACCCTGAGCGCTACAAGAACCAGTACTTCAGCCAGATTCCCGGCTGCTACCTGACCGGGGACGGCGCGCGCCGCGACGAGGATGGCTACTTCTGGATCATGGGACGGATCGACGACGTGATTAACGTCGCCGGCCACCGCCTGGGCACGATGGAGATCGAGAGCGCCCTGGTGTCTCATCCCGCAGTCGCCGAGGCCGCGGTGGTCGGCCGTCCCGACGAGCTGAAGGGACAGGCGGTGGTCGCATTCGTGACCCTGGAGGGCCATCGCAGGGGCGACGACAAGCTCAAAGAGGAGTTGCGCGGACACGTGGTCAAGGAGATCGGGGCGCTGGCGAGGCCCGATGCCGTGCGATTCACGGACGCTTTGCCCAAGACCCGCAGCGGCAAGATCATGCGCCGCCTGCTGCGCCAGATCGCCTCCGGCGACGCCGGCCTGGGCGACACCACCACGCTGGAGGACCTGTCGGTCCTGGCCCGGCTCCGCGAAGAACAGGAATAGGGATCGCACTCCTGGCGACCATCTTGATTGAGTTGCCAAGAGCACGCGGAGTCTTGTAGCCCAAACTGACCCACTCCCCAGCCGCGGCGTGCCTTGCTGAGGCGCGCTTGCGATGATAGCCTTCCACCAGTGGGCCAGTTGGCCCACTTTTCGTTCGTCCGGCGATCCCGAAGCAGGATTTGGTTCGGTGCCCGCCCCGGCGGCGCCGATTGGAGTTGACGGCCCGTGATGGTGCTGGAGTTACATCCGGTTGCCAGGAAGGTAGTGGAATTGCTCGATCCACATGTTGAGCGCCAGGGTTATGAGCTGGTCTCGGTCGAGTACAAGCACGGCACCGGCAGGTCGATTTTGCGCCTGCTGGTCGACCGGCCCGGGGGCGGCGTCGCGCTCAACGACCTCGAGCGGCTGAGCCCCGTGCTCGGCGACCTGCTCGACGTTTACGACCCGGTCGAGGGCAGCTACACGCTGGAGGTAGCGTCGCCGGGTATCAACCGGCCGCTCTCCAAGCTGAGCCACTTCAAGGCCCATCGCGGACGGCGCGTGCGCGTCAGGACGCATCATGGGCGCGATGGGCAGAAGCAGTTCGTGGGAATCCTGGCCGCGGTGGGCCCGTCGGGAATCGAGGTCGAGGACGAGATCAGCAAGCGGCGCCATGCGATCGCATTCGAGGAGATCAAGGGAGCCAACTACGAGCATCGTTTCGACTAGGAGCATTCGCATAAATGGGTCAGGCAGCACCCGCTTCCTAACCTCCCCCCGCAAAGAATTGCGGGGGAAGGGAAACTGTGGAACAGGCTTCCAGCCTGTGATGTGCGCCTCGGAGGCGTTATGCAGGTCGATCTCAACCGGGTTATCGAACAGGTTTCGAAAGAAAAGGGCATCGACAAGTCGATCGTGATCTCGGCGGTCGAGGAGATGATGCATTCGGCGGCCCGGCGCACCTTCGGGCAGGAGCGCAGCATCGAATCGCGCTTCAACACCGAGCTGGGCGAGATCGAGCTGTTCGAAATCAAGACCGTGGTCGAGCAGGTGGCCAATCCGCTGCTGGAGGAGAGCCTGGAGGAGGCGCGCGCCAAGCACGACGCCGAAGCCGAGATTGGCGACGAGATCCTGATCAAGCTCGACACCGCGACGATGGGCCGCATCGCGGCGCAGGCGGCCAAGCAGAACCTGATCCAGCACATCCGCGACGCCGAGCGCAAACAGATCTACAACGAGTTCAAGGATCGCAAGAACGAGGTGGTTTCGGGAATCGTCCAGCGCTTCGAGCGCAAGAACATGATCGTCAACCTCGGCCGCACCGAGGCGATCCTGCCCGAGAAGGAGCAGATCCCGCACGAGCGTTACCGGCAGGGCGACCGGATCCGCGCGCTGATTATCGACGTTGACCTTTCGGAGAAAGGCCTCTCGATCGTGCTCTCGCGGACCACCAACGAGTTTCTGATCAAGCTCTTCGAGCAGGAAGTCCCCGAGATGTACGAGGGGATCGTCGAGATTCGCCAGTGCGCCCGCGAGCCCGGCGGTCGCGCCAAGGTCGCGGTTTACTCGAAGGACCACGATGTCGACCCGGTCGGCGCGTGCGTTGGGATGAAGGGCACGCGCGTGCAATCGGTGGTCCAGGAACTGCGCGGCGAAAAGATCGATATCGTGCCGTGGACCGACGACCAGGCCGAGCTGGTCTGCCGGGCGCTGGCCCCGGCCAAGGTCTCCAAGGTGATTATCGACGAGGACGAGCACGCGATGGAGGTTATCGTTCCGGACGATCAGCTCTCGCTGGCGATCGGCAAGCGCGGCCAGAACGTTCGCCTTGCCCATCGCCTGACCGCGTGGAAGCTCGACGTGCGCAGCGAGGCCGAGGCCGAGGAGGAGGCGCGCACCGCCCGCGCATCGCTCAATGCGATCCCGGGAATCGGCGACATCAACGCCGAACTGCTCTTCCAATGGGGCTACCGCTCGTCGGAGCAGCTTGCCGAGGCCGACCCTGAGACCTTCGAGGTTGAAGGAATCAGCCCCGAGCGCGCCACGCAATTGATTACGGCGGCGCGCGCGCATGTGACCGAAAAGAAAAAGCGCGAGGAAGAGGCCAAGGCCGCTGCCGAAGCCAAGGCGCTCGCCGAAGCCGAGACAGCCGCCGAGGCGGCGACTGCTGCAGCGACGGTCGAGTCCCCGCCGCCGGAGGACGGAGGCGGCGCGCCAACCGAGGGCGAGACCGGGGCTGCGGCGCCGGCGGAGAGCGATGCCGAGGCCAAGTCATAAGCGGGCGCGGACTTGCATGGGATGCATGCAGCGCGACTCGAAGAGCGCGATGGTGCGGATTGCGGCGCGCGCCGCCGGCGAAATCGAGGCCGATTTCAGCGCGCGGCTGCCGGGACGCGGCGGCTATTTGCATCCCCGCGCCGAATGCCTCGCGCGTTTCGTCAAGTCGAAGGCCAAGCTGTTCCGTTCACTCAGGCGCGGGATGGATCAGCACGAGCGGCTGTCAATTGTTAAATTAATACACAGCCGGCTGGATAGCTGAGCGGCGCTCGAATAGACTAGATTGGATGGCGCGAAAGCGGATCAAGACCCTCGCAATCGAATGGAACCTCCCGGTCGAGGAGGTGCTGGCCAGTTGCGCCCGGCTCAAGCTCCCGCACGCTCATTCCGACTCCAGCCTGCTCGCGCAGGAAGAGACCGAACGCGTAAAGCACGACCTTGACGAACAGGCCCATCGCGCCAGCCTGATGCGCGGCGAGAAGGTGGTCGAGACCAGCGCCGGCAAGGTCGTCGAGAAGCGGCTCACGGCGACCGTGATGCGCCGGCGTCATGCCGAGCCCGCTGCGGCCAAGGGCAGCGAAGAGCCGTTCCACTTCGAGTTTGAAGAGCAAGAGACAGAATTCGTCTCTCCATTCCTTGAAGAGCCCTCGATTCCGGCGACTGCGGATTTTGCCGAGCCCCAAGTCGGGAAACCATCCGGGCCGCCGGCGCTCGAGACCCATGCTGAGCTCGCCGAGGCTGCGCCGGAAAATACAGCTCGCCCGCAGCCGGCTGAGCCGGCGCCCGAGCATGCTCTGCCCGCGCCGCGCGTTGAGGCGCCGCCGCAGGGGGTGTATCCCGCCCCGCGCGCCGAGGCGGGTTCTGTTGGCCCTGCGCGCCGTCCGGACGTGGTAAGCCTGACTGGCGCCATGCACGCCGGCGTTCCGAGGCTGGAAGACGGGCAGCGCGGTCCCAAGGTGCTAGGCAAGATCGATCTGCGGCGTCCAGCGCCCCGTCCCGCTCCGACTATGGGCCGGCCCGCGGTGCCGTCGCGGCCCGGCGGTGCCGGACGATTTGGCGGCGCCGCTGCAGCCCCGCCGGCGCCGGAAGTTCCCCCCACGCCGCCTGACCAGGCGAAACCCGGTGCCCGGGGAGTCAAGAAGAAGAAAGTCGTCAAGAAGGACGTCGGCGACTTTACGGCCGAGCGCGAGATGCGCGGCCTGCGTGTGCCCAAGAAGCGGCGCGCGCTTCCCGGCAAGGAGCTGCGCAAGACCGAAATCACTACGCCACGGGCCTCCAAACGCGTGGTCCGGATCACGGAGGGGGTTACGGTCGGCGACCTCGGGCGCAACATGGGCGTCAAGGCCGGCGAGCTGATCAAGAAGCTGATGGAGCTGGGCGTGATGTCCACGCTCAACCAGGTGCTGGATCCCGATACCGCCACGCTGGTCGCCCACGAGTTCGGCTATACGGTCGAGAACGTTGCCTTCAACGTCGAATCCGCGATCGAGGAGAGCACCGAGGAGGAAGAGGGCGAGCCGACGCCGCGTCCTCCGGTGGTGACGGTGATGGGTCACGTGGACCACGGCAAGACCTCGCTGCTGGACGCGATACGCAAGACCAACGTGATCGCCGAAGAATTCGGCGGAATTACGCAGCATATCGGCGCCTACACCGTGACCGCCAACGGCCATCCGATAACCTTTGTCGACACGCCCGGCCATGAGGCATTTACCGCGATGCGCGCGCGCGGCGCCAAGGTGACCGATATCGTGGTGCTGGTGGTGGCGGCGGATGAGGGGATGATGCCGCAGACGGTCGAGGCGATTAATCACGCGCGGGCCGCCAAGGTCCCGATTATCGTCGCGATTAACAAGATCGATCGCCCCGAGGCCAATATCGATCGGGTCAAGCAGCAGCTCACCGAGCAGGGCCTGATTCCCGAGGATTACGGCGGCGACACGATCACCGTGCCGGTTTCCGCCCGCACCCGCGAGGGACTCGACAAGCTGCTCGAGATGGTCCTGCTGCAGGCCGAGTTGATGGAGCTGAGGGCCCGGCCCGACCGGCCCGCCAAGGGCACGGTGGTCGAGTCGCAGCTCGACCGCGGTCGCGGCCCGGTGGCGACCGTGCTCATTCAGGAGGGCACGCTGCACCAGGGCGATCCGTTCGTATGCGGCGTTTCTTACGGCCGCGTGCGCGCCATGCTGGACCATCGCGGCGAGCGGCTGACCGAGGCCGGTCCCTCCACGCCGATCGAAATCTTCGGACTGTCCGAGGTGCCCGAGCCGGGCACCCTGTTTACGGTGGCCGAGGAAGCCAAGACCCGGCAAGTGGCCGAGTTCCGCCGCTCCAAGCAGCGCGAGGGCGAACTGGCCAAGACCAGCCGCGTATCGCTGGAGCAGTTGAGCCAGCGGATGGCGGCGGGCGAGGTCAAGGAGCTGAAGGTAATCGTCAAGGGCGACGTGCAGGGCTCGGTCGAGGCGCTCTCCGACGCGCTGCGCCGGCTCTCTACTATCGAGGTCAAGCTCGACATCATCCATTCGTCGGCCGGAGCGATCTCCGAGACCGATGTCACGCTGGCTGCGGCGTCGAAGGCGGTCGTGATCGGCTTCAATATCAGGCCCGAACAGAAGGCGGCGGCGCTCGCGGAGAAGGAGGGCGTTGAGATCCGCCTCTACACGGTAATCTACGAGGCGATCAACGACATGCGCGAGGCGATGGAAGGTCTACTCGCGCCGACCTATCGCGAAAAGGCGCTGGGCCGCGCCGAAGTGCGCAAGACCTTCACCGTGCCGGGCGCAACCGTCGCCGGTTCGATGGTGCTGGACGGTAAGATCACGCGCGCGGCGCGGGTTCGCCTGGTGCGCGACAGCCGCGTGGTGTGGGAGGGCAAGATCGCGTCGCTGCGGCGCTTCAAGGACGACGTGCGCGAGGTCGCCTCGGGCTATGAATGCGGTATCGGCCTGGAGAACTACAACGACATCAAGACGGGCGACGTGATCGAGGCCTTCGAAATGGAGACCGTGCTACGCAAGCTAGTCCCCTCGAAGCCGGAGCCGGTCCGCGGCCAAGCCCAGGTCGAGAAGCAACTCCAGACCTGAGGCCGATGGTCGTCGGCGTTCTACGGCTGACTCTGTTCATTCCCGAGAACCATTCCCTCAAGGGCAAGCGCCAGGTCTTGCGCGCGATTAAGGCTCGGGTGCGCAACAAGTTCAATGTCTCGATCGCCGAGTCCGACGATCACGACTTGTGGCAGCGCGCCGAGCTTGGGATCTGCCAGGTCGGCAGCTCGCGCGCCTTCGTCGATTCGGCGCTGCGTGAGGTGGTCAACTATATCGATTCGACGGGGCTCGCTCCGCTCGGCGAAGAGCATCTCGAGATTTTCAACTACTGAAATCCTGTCGATAGGAAGGCGCGCGCGGTTTTTCGCAAGCGCGGGCGCGCGCTAGGATGAAATACGATGGGGGCGGAAGGCCGAAGGTCGGAACGCGTGGCCGAGGCGGTGCTGCGCGAGCTGTCGCAGATGCTGCTGCGCGATCTCAAGGACCCGCGTCTGCGGGGGGTCACCCTGACCTCGGTCAAAATGACCGACGACCTGCGTCAGGGTCGGGTCTACTTTTCGCACCTGGAGGGCGAGCCGCGTGCCAAGGCCGCGGTCGCCGGCTTCCACAGCGCCGCCGGCTTTATCCGGCGCAAGGTCGGCCGCGAGTTGGGGCTGCGCTTCGCACCCGTGCTCGACTTCGAGTACGATTCAAGCGCCGAGCGCGCCGCGCGAATTGACCTGCTGCTGCGCGAGAGCCGCGCCAAGGGCTAGTGTGGTGTCCGAAGTTGAGTCGAAAGGATGGGACGTTTACAAAAACACCCTCGGCACCGAACTTCAGAGACAGCCTGCTAGGGCGCCCGCACGTTCCCGCGGGTCCGCAGTCCCGATCGCCCCAATGGACGGAATTATCGTGGTCGACAAGCCGGCCGGAATCAGCTCGGCCGAGGTCGTACGCCGTATCAAGGCGATCGTGAAACCCTCTCGCGTCGGCCATCTCGGCACCCTCGATCCCTTCGCGACGGGGATTCTCCCGATCATGGTTGGAGAGGCGACCAAGCTGGCCCCGTTCCTCGAGGGCGGCGAGAAGGAATACGAGGGCGTGATCAGGCTGGGCGCGGAGACCGACACGCTCGACCCCGAGGGTTCGGTGGTTCGTACCGCGGCGGTGCCGGCGCTCGACTCGGGGCGGCTTTCGGAGGTGGCGGCCCGCTTCACCGCAACGATCGAGCAGGTGCCGCCGGTGTACTCGGCGATCAAGCGCGCCGGGGTGCCGCTCTACAAGCTTGCGCGCCGTGGAAGCGAGGTCGAGCCGCCCGCGCCGCGCAAAGTCGAAATCCGGTCGCTTGAGCTCAAAGCGGGAGAGGTGGGCTCGATTCGATTCCGGCTGGTGTGCTCGCCCGGCACCTATATCCGCGCGCTGGCCCGCGATATCGGCATCGCGCTCGGCACCGCGGCGCATCTCGGAGCCCTGCGGCGCCGGCGCAATGGCATTTTCTCGCTCGACGATGCCTGCTCGCTGGACGAGACTATAGCGGCGCTCGCGGGCGGAGGTGTGATCGATATCGTCGGCCTGCGCGAGGCGCTACCCGAAGTGCCCGAGGTCGAGGTGGACGCCGCAACCGCGCGGCGCATCCGCAACGGAGAGTGGCGGGCGCTCGACGGGCTGGTACCGGCGGGCGCGACGATCTTCAAGGTGATATCCGGGGGACGGCTGCTGGCGGTGGCGAGGGCCGATTCCAGAATCACGGCCCGATTGCTCAGAATCTTCAGCCCCACCATTGTCCCCCAAAGTTAGCTTTACGGGCTTGGCAGGGCTGTGCTAATCTGAACGCTTAAATAAAGGAAGGAAAAGGGAAAGTAGAAGAGATCCTGATGCCCCTAGCGGCCCTTCGAAAGCGGGAAATAGTTCAGTCGTATGCGCGGGCTTCAAACGACAGCGGCTCACCTGAAGTCCAGGTAGCGGTGCTTTCGGCGCGCATCGATCAACTTACCGAGCATCTGAAGACCCACGCGAAAGACCATCATTCGCGGCGCGGACTGCTGCGCCTGGTCGGCAAGCGTCGGCGGCTGCTCGATTACTTGCATTCGCGGGACAGCGACCGCTACAAGCAGCTGATCGAAAAGCTGGGCATTCGGAGATAGGCCGGATTCCTCCGATCGCTGCCCCGAAACCGGGGCGGCACCAGGCCGGCGATGTAGCCGGGTTGCGGCTTGGCGATTCCCGCCGGATCGGACGGCCTCTGCCTCTCCCCCAAGCATAATCGAATGTACAGAAAACTGGAGATTGATTTTTGCGGCCGCCCGCTCTCGCTTGAAACGGGCAGGGTGGCGCGTCAGGCGCATGGCGCGGTGCTCGCCCAATACGGGGAGACCGTGGTGTTGGCCACGGTGGTTTCCGAGCTGGAGGCGGGCAGGTCGGTGGACTTTCTGCCGCTGACCGTCGACTATCAGGAGCGCACCTTCGCAGCCGGCAAGATTCCCGGCGGCTTTTTCAAGCGCGAGGGACGCCCCTCGGAGAAGGAGACCCTCACCTCACGGCTTATCGACCGCTCGATCCGCCCGCTGTTTCGCAAGGGCTACGACCGCGAGACACAGGTGGTGGTTACGGTATTGTCGGCCGACCGCGACAATGACCCCGATGTCCTGTCGCTGATCGCCGCCTCGACTGCGATCGAGGTTTCGGATGTTCCGCACAACGGGCCGGTGGCGGCGGTCCGGATGGGGCGCGTGGGGGGCAAGGTTACCGTCAACCCGACGCTCGCGCAGCTCGAAGAAAGCGACATCTCGATGGTGGTGGCGGCGACCCCCGATGCGGTCGTGATGCTGGAGGGCGGCGCGCGAATCGTGGAAGAGGAGGCGGTGCTGGAGGCGCTGTTCACCGCGCACGAGGCGATGGAGCCGATTTTCGAGATCCAGCGCGAACTGCGCCGGCTGGCGGGCAAGCCCAAGCGCGAATTCACCGCCAGGGAAATCGACCCGCAGATTCTCAAGGCGGCGCGCGAGCGGATGACGTCCGAGCTGGAGGCCGCGCTCGGGACGGCCGGCAAGAAGGAGCGCTCGGCAGCGCTGCGTGCGCTCTCCGACAAGGTCGTCGCCGAGTTGGCGCCGCAGTATCCGGAGCGCGAAGCTCAGATTTCCCAGGCCTGCGACCGGGTGATGCGCGAGCGCGTGCGCCGCGTGATCCTGGAGCATGACCGGCGTATCGACGATCGCAGCTCGACTGAGATCCGCCCGCTGAGCGCGATGGTGGGCGCATTGCCGCGCACCCACGGCTCGGCGATCTTTACCCGCGGCGAGACCCAGGCGCTGGCCACCGTCACGCTGGGGACGTCTTCCGACGAGCAGAAGATCGACGCGTTGCTGGGGGAGTACTACAAGCGCTTCATGCTGCACTATAACTTCCCGCCCTTCTCGACCGGCGAAGTCAAGTTTCTGCGCGGACCTTCGCGGCGCGACATCGGACACGGCGCGCTCGCCGAGCGGGCGCTGGCGCCGATTCTGCCCGCTGAGGACCAGTTCCCGTACACCATGCGGGTGGTCTCCGAGGTGCTGGAGTCCAACGGCAGCTCCTCGATGGCGACGGTGTGCGGCGGAAGCCTGGCGCTGATGGACGCCGGCGTGCCGGTCAAGGCGGCGGTGGCCGGAATCGCGATGGGCCTGGTCAAAGAGGGCGAGCAGGTCCGGGTGCTCACCGATATCCTGGGCGACGAGGACCATCTCGGCGACATGGACTTCAAGGTCGCGGGAACCGCGACCGGGATCACCGCGATCCAGATGGACAACAAGGTCGGCGGCGTGACGCGCGACGTGATGCGGCAGGCGCTGATGCAGGCGCGCGACGCACGGCTGTTCGTGCTGGACGTGATGCAGAAGGCGATCGACACGCCGCGCAAGGAAGTTTCGGTATATGCGCCGCGGATCGTGACGATGCATATCAAGCCGGACAAGATTCGCGAACTGATCGGACCGGGCGGCAAGGTGATTCGCGGGCTGGTCGAGGAGACCGGCTGCAAGATCGATGTCGAGAACGACGGCACCGTGCTGATCGCCTCGGCCGACGGGGCGGCGCTGCAAAAGGCGATGGACGCGATCGGGGCGATCACTGCCGAGCCCGAGATCGGCAAGATCTACAAAGGCACCGTCCGCAAGGTGGTCGAGTTCGGCGCCTTCGTGGAAATTCTGCCGGGCACCGACGGCCTGCTGCATATCTCGCAGCTCTCCAACGAGCGGGTGCGCCGCGTCGAGGACGTGGTGCGCGAAGGCGACGAAGTGATGGTCAAGGTGTTGGACGTCGATCGCAGCGGCAAGATCCGGCTTTCGCTGCGCGAGGCTCAGCAGGAACTTGCCAAGCACTAGTCCGCCGTCGCCGATGGTCCGCAAGAGCGTCCTCCCCAACGGCGTGCGGGTGCTGACCGAACCGATGCCGCAGGCGGTTTCGGCCTCGATCGGCATCTGGGTGGAGAACGGGTCGCGCTACGAGGAGCCGTCCCAGAGCGGCGTCTCGCACTTTATCGAGCATCTGCTCTTCAAGGGCACCAGCAAGCGCACCGCCGCGCAGATCGCCGAGCAGATCGACGCGGTGGGCGGCGTGCTCAACGCTTTTACCGGCAAGGAGTACACCTGCTATTACGCCAAGGTCCTGGGCGAGGACCTGGCGATGGCCACCGACTTGCTCGCCGATATCTTTCTGGGCTCGGTTTTCGATCCCGCCGAGATCGATCGCGAGCGCCAGGTCGTGCTCCAGGAGATCTCGCAGGCCGAGGACACTCCCGACGATTTCATCCACGATCTCTTCAACGAGAGCTTCTGGAAGGGGCATCCGCTCTCCCTGCCGATCTTCGGCTCGGAAGCGACCGTCAACCGTATCGACCGCGAACTGCTGACCTCCTTCATGGCGGAGCGCTACCGCGCCGGGCGGGTGTTTATCGCGGGGGCCGGGGTGGTCGATCACGACCGGCTGGTCGAGGACTGCGCGCGGCTGTTCGGGGGGATCCAAGGCGACGGGCGTGACGAGCCGACCAGTCCACCGTCCGAGAATCCCGGCGTGCTCAACCACGAGAAGAAGCTCGAGCAGGCCCATCTCTGTATCGGCGGCCCCGCAATCAGCCAGACCCATCCGCTGCGCTACGCGGCCTACGTGCTCAACACCGCCTTGGGCGGCGCGATGTCGTCGCGGCTGTTCCAGGAGGTGCGCGAGAAGCGCGGCCGTGTCTACAGCATCTACTCCTTCATGTCGTCGTTCCTGGATTGCGGCTACTTCGCGATTTACGCCGGGACCAATCCCGAATGGGTCGACGAGGTGATCGAGGTCACGCTGGCCGAGATTTCCAAGGTCGTGCGCGAGGGGCTCGGACAGGCAGAACTGGCGCGCGCCAAGAGCCAGCTCAAGGGCAACATGCTGCTCGGGATGGAATCGACCGATGCGCGGATGAACCGCCTGGCGCGCAATGAGATCTACTTCCGGCGCGATCTATCGCTGGAGGAAATCGCCAAGGGAATCGAGTCGGTTGTCAACGATCAGATCGCGGAGCTGGCCAACCTCTGTTTCAACGCGAGCCGGATGGGGATGGTGGTGCTCGGCGACTTGAACGGCCGCGAGCTCGGCCCCGAAGTCTGGAGCCCGTTGCAGCAGATCGTGCATTAGCCTTTCGAGCCATGCGCGGCGATCGGATAGGGCGGCTAGGGACGGTCGCCCATCCGGAAAACAAGCGGCTGCTCCCAGTTGACCGAAAATGGCGCTCTTGACCACCCGCGCGCGTGCCCTAAAATCAAATCGCGTTTGGATGTTCGATTTCCTCGGAAGGAAGGCCAATGGCGAATTACCGGTACACCGTCTATTTTCAGCCTCTTCCGGAGGGAGGGTACCAGGCGGTGTTTCCGGCGATTCCGGAGATCGTCACCTTCGGCAACAGCCTCGAAGAGGCCCGTGCAATGGCGCAGGACGCGTTGCGCTGCCACTTGGAGGGCCTGCTGAAGGACCGGGGACCGTTGCCCGTGGAGCGCGGGCCTTGGGGAGAGCCGGTCAAGGAGACTGTGGCGGTCAGCCTCTAATTCCATGGCGTGGCGCCTCCCGATCCTCAAAGCGACCGAGATCATCCGGGCGCTCGAGAGAGGCGGGTTCTTCATCCACCGTTCAAGCGGCAGTCACGCGCAACTTAAGCACCCCAACAGACCGGGTTTTAGGGTCACGGTCCCGCGGCACTCGGGCGATGTTCCGCCATCGGTACTGCGCTCCATCATTCGCTAAGCCGGACTATCCGTGGAAGAGTTCACGAGCCTTCTCTGAGCATCGTGCCTCCGGAGCGGCGTGAACCCAATCATCAAGATAAGGCGGGTCCGAAAGAGCCCAATCCCGCTTCCGCGCTACCAGAGCGAGCTTGCCGCGGGTATCGATTTGATGGCCGATCTCGCCGGGGAGATCATCCTGAAACCGATGGCGCGGGTGGCGGTTCCGACCGGTATCGCGCTCGAGATCCCGGTCGGCTTCGAGGGCCAGGTGCGGCCCCGCAGCGGGCGCGCTATAAGTGAAGGTCTGACGCTGGTCAACGCTCCCGGAACAGTCGACGCCGACTTCAGGGGCGAGGTCAAGGTGCTGCTGATAAACCTGGGCGAAGCGGAGGTGTCGATTCGACCCGGCGACCGGATCGCGCAACTGGTGATCGCGCCGGTCACCCGGGCCGAACTGGTCGAGGTCGAGGATCTGAAGGAAACCCCACGCGGTGAAGGCGGATTCGGTCATACCGGGCGCTAGTGCCGTTCCAAAGGGGCATCGCAAGACAGTTGCGGCGCGATCGAAGCGCGTGAAGATGACCGCCAACACGGCCGGGAGCGAACTTCGCGAAGCGCACGCCGAGGCGGACGCCGCGCTGACCGCGATCAGTCCGATCGACGGGCGCTATCGGGCGCAGGCCGCGATCCTCAAGGACTACTTCAGCGAGTTCGCGCTGATCCGCTACCGGGTGCGGATCGAGGTGGAATGGTACCTGTCGCTGGCCGCCAACCGGCAACTGGACACGCCGGGCCGGCTCTCCGCGGCGCCGGCGCGCCGTCTGCGCACGCTATACACGGATTTCTCGATCGACGATGCACGCCGCGTCAAGGCGATCGAGCAACAGACCAATCACGACGTCAAGGCGGTCGAGTACTTCGTCAAGGAGCGGCTGGCGGCTGCGGACCCGGCGCTGCCGGTCGAGATGGTGCACTTTGCCTGCACCTCGGAGGATATCAACAATCTCGCCTATGCACTGATTCTCAAGGAATTCGTCGAGCGCGAGATGACGCCGCGGCTCGGTGCGCTGATTGACGCGCTAGCGTCGAGGGCGCGGCGCTGCAAGTCGGTCGCGATGCTCTCGCGCACGCATGGCCAGGCGGCTACGCCCACCACGGTCGGCAAGGAGCTGGCGATTTTCGCCGCCCGGCTCGACCGCCAGCGGCGCAACCTCGAGCGTCAGGAGTACCTGGGCAAGCTCAACGGCGCGGTCGGCAACTTCAACGCCCATCAGGCGGCCTGCCCCGAGGTTGACTGGATCGCGCATTCGCAAAAATTCGTCGAGAGCCTGGACCTGACCTGGAATCCGTTGACTACGCAAATCGAGAGCCACGACTATATCGCCGAACTGCTCGACACGCTGGTGCGGATCGACACGATTTTGCTGGGCTTCGCGCGCGACATGTGGGGCTACATCTCGCTCGGCTACTTCCGCCAGCAAGCGGCGGCGGGGGAGGTCGGCTCCTCGACGATGCCGCACAAAGTGAATCCGATCGATTTCGAGAACGCCGAGGGCAACGTCGGTATCGCGACCGCGCTCTGGAATCATCTGGGGACCAAGCTTGCGGTCTCGCGATGGCAGCGCGACCTGAGCGACTCGACCGCGATCCGCTCCATCGGAACGGCCTTTGGCCATCTGATAGTCGCGTTGGCGTCGCTTAAGCGGGGGATGGGCAAGGTCGAAATCGACGAGCGCACGATTGCGGCGGAACTGGACGGCGAGCAATCGTGGGAGGTGCTCGCCGAGGCGCTCCAGACCGTGATGCGGCGGCGCGGACTGCCGAAGCCGTACGAGACGCTCAAGAATCTCACCCGGGGCCGCGCGGTCGATCGCAAGACGATCGCAAAGTTCATCGCGTCGCTGCCGCTCAGCGAGACGGAGAAACGCGCGCTGGCGAAGCTCACGCCGCGAAATTACACGGGACTCGCCGAGCAACTGGTGGAACGCTTCGCGCCCGTATCGCGGCCGCCGGCGAAGTTGCGCTGAGCTGTGAATAAGCGGGCGTTTTTGTGGATATCGCAGGACGGCGCTTTTTGTGCGCCTGACTGCGCGTGAGCTAACCTTGAGTCCGTGAGCTGACCCAAAAGTCCAGGACTCCGTCGGGAGAATGAAACGTGGAAACCCCGCAGAAACTCCAAATGTTTTACGAGGGCAAGGCCAAGAAGCTCTACGCGACTTCGGACCCGGACCTCGTGATCTTCTACTTCAAGGACGACGCGACCGCGTTCAACGCCAAGAAGCGCGGCACGATCCAGCGCAAGGGTATCATCAACAACCGGCTCTCGGAGCTGTTCTTCACGATGCTCGAGCGCGAGGGGGTGCCGACCCATTTTGTGCGCCGCCTCGACGACCGCGAAATGTTATGCCGCCGGCTCGAGATCGTTCCGGTCGAAACCGTGGTCCGCAATCTCCTCGCCGGCTCCCTGGCCAAGCGCCTCGGACGCGAGGAAGGCGACGCGTTCAAAGCGCCAATCATCGAGTACTACTACAAGTCCGACGCGCTGGATGACCCGCTCGTCTACCCGGAGCACGCGATCGCGTTTGGATGGGCGAGCGAGGATGAGTTGAAGACCATCCGTACGATGGCGTTCAAGGCCAACGATCTGCTGCGCCGCTTCCTCGATGCGCGCGGCGTGATCCTGGTCGACGTCAAGTTCGAGTTCGGGCGCCATCACGGCAAGATTCTGCTGGGCGATGAAATCTGTCCCGACACCTGCCGCTTCTGGGACAAGGTCACCCGCGAGAAGCTCGACAAGGACCGCTTCCGGCGCGACTTGGGTGGCGTCGAAGAGGCCTACCAGGAGATGCTGAGGCGGGTTGAGCAGTGAGGCCTTTCGCCGATGCAGGTTAAGGTTTTCGTCACGCCCAAGGCGGGGATTCTCGATCCGCAGGGTAAGGCGGTCGAGCAATCGCTCAAGAGTCTCGGCTTCAAGCAGGTCGGCAGCGTCAAGGTCGGCAAGTATATCGTGCTCGAGGTCGAAGCGTCCTCCGCCGACGAGGCGCGGGCCGCGGCGCGCAAGATGTGCGAGCATCTGCTGGCGAACCCGTTGATCGAGGACTTCACGTTCGAGGTCGATGCCGGATGAAGTGGGGCGTGGTCAGATTTCCCGGCTCGCTCGACGATTGTGACGCGCTGTGGGCGATTCGCGAGGTGATGGGCCAGGACGCCTGCATGCTGTGGCACAAGGAAGAGGACCTGCGCGGCGCCGACTGCGTGGTACTGCCGGGCGGCTTCAGCTACGGCGACTACCTGCGATGCGGCGCGCTCGCGCGCTTTTCGCCGATCATGAAGAGCGTCGCGCGCTTCGCCGCCGGCGGCGGCCTGGTGCTGGGGATCTGCAACGGCTTTCAGATTCTGTGCGAGGCCCGTCTGCTGCCGGGCGTTCTCACCCGCAACCGCTCGCTGAGCTTCATCTGCGAGCGCGTGACGGTCCGGGTCGACAACGCCCGCACGCCGTTCACGTGCGCGGCTCACCCGGGTGAGCTGCTCAGGCTGCCGATCAAGCACGGCGAGGGCTGCTACGTCGCGCCTGACTCCGAGCTGCGCCGGATGGAGGAGCGCGGGCAGGTGGTGCTGCGCTACGTGGACGAGCGCGGCGAGGCGACCGACGAGGCCAATCCCAACGGCTCGATGCGCGCGGTGGCGGGTGTGGCCAACGAGCGCTTCAACGTCTTCGGCCTGATGCCCCATCCCGAGCACGCGGTCGAGGCGATGCTGGGTGGAGAGGACGGGTTAAGACTTTTCCGTTCGATAGTTCAAAGCCGCGGATGAGTGAGCGACCCTAGCTTAAATGGTAGTATGCGGCGCCTTCGTCGATGGCCAAGTTTCAAGCAAGAAAAATTCCGGGTCGCTGGCGTGATGGGTATGCTCTCGATCTCCACACCCTCAGCAGTACACCGATCGGGCACGACGCGTTCGGCCACATGCAATTTGACACGACGTACTCAGAGGTCGGAGGACTCCTGTACAGGCTCAAGTCTAAGGGCGATAGGAAGGTGGTTACCGAGATCGTCGGGGCGGCAGAGAAGTTCATAAGGTCTTGGAACCCCCCTATCGAGGCTATCGTCCCCGTTCCTCCTTCGAGCCAGCGACCCCTTCAACCCGTCATGGTTCTCGCCAAAGAACTGGGTCGACGCCTGGGTCTTCCGCTTGTGGATTGCTTAAAGAAAACGAGAGAAGCGCGCCAGCTTAAGAATGTGAGCGACTTTGATGAGAGACTTCGCCTGCTGAAGGGCCTTCACAAAGTAGATCGCTCTGCTACGCGCGGAAAGAGGATTCTCCTTTTCGATGACTTGTACCGGTCCGGAGCCACGATGAATGCCATCACAGATGCTCTGTATGATGAGGGCGAAGCGACAGATGTTTTCGCTCTTGCGATTACACGAACACGGAGCCACCGGTGACGAAGGTTTTCATAGGCGGTTCGAGGCGTGTCTCGCGCCTTCGCGGGGAAGTTCAGCAGAGACTCGACAGAATCGTCGAGAAGAAACTGACAGTACTTGTCGGGGACGCCAACGGCGTGGATAAAGCAGTCCAAGAATACCTGCACAGCAAACGCTACCCGAACGTCGAAGTTTTCTGCGCGGGGAGCCTTTGTCGTAATAACGTCGGGAACTGGAAGCTGCGACGGGTCTCGCCACCAACGCGCGAGCGGACTTCCGATTTCTACGCCGCAAAAGATCGCCTTATGTCGCACGAGGCGACCATGGGTTTTATGATCTGGGACGGGGAAAGCGCAGGCACACTCCTTAACGTGCTGAGGCTTCTCAGACAGCAGAAGAAGGCGGTCGTATTTCACGTGCCAGAACGTGAGTTTTGGGAGCTCAGGCATCAAGCGCAGTGGGCATCCTTCTTTTCACGTTGTGACGCCGAGCTCCGGAATAGAGTGGAGCAGAAGGCGTCACTTGAAGAACGAGCTGAACATCCCAGTCAGCCAAATCTGCTGACATAGGTCTTCTGACAGTGCCTCGAATTGAATTACCCGTATCGACGCCGGGCGAGCGCGCGGTCGACCTCGAGGAGGCGCACGCGCACGGACTCACGACCGAGGAGTACCGTGCGATCGAGCGGATTCTGGCCCGCGTGCCGACCTTCACCGAGCTCGGGGTGTTCTCGGTGATGTGGTCCGAGCATTGCTCGTACAAGTCCTCGCGCCGCCATCTGCGGATGCTCCCGACGCACTCGGACTTGGTGGTGCAGGGGCCGGGCGAGAACGCCGGCGCGATCGACGTGGGCGACGGATGGCTGGCGGTCTTCAAGATCGAGAGCCACAACCATCCTTCGTTCGTCGAGCCCTACCAAGGCGCAGCCACCGGCGTCGGCGGCATCATCCGCGATATCTTCACGATGGGGGCGCGGCCGATCGCGAGCATGGATTCGCTCAAGTTCGGCTCGTTTGACCATCCGCGCACCCGCTACCTGCTCGGCGGCGTAGTCGGCGGCATCGGCGGCTACGGCAATTGCGTGGGCGTGCCGACCGTGGCCGGCGAGGTCACATTCGACAGCGCCTACAACTTCAATATTCTGGTCAACGCGTTCTGCCTCGGGCTGGCGCGCAAGGGTGAGTTGTTCAGCGCGCGGGCGCGCGGACCCGGGAATCCCGTGATTTATGTCGGCGCGGCGACCGGCCGCGACGGTATCCACGGCGCGAGCCTGCTCGCCTCGGCCGAGTTCGACGCGAGCAGCGAAGCCAAGCGACCCACCGTACAGGTAGGCGACCCGTTCACCGAGAAGCTGCTGATCGAGGCGTGCCTGGAGGCGATGAAGACCGGGGCGCTCGTGGCGATCCAGGACATGGGCGCTGCGGGGCTGACCTCATCCTCGAGCGAGATGGCGGCGCGTGGCAGCGTCGGAATCGAGATCGACCTCGACCGGGTGCCGCTTCGGCAAGCGGGATTGACGCCCTACGAAATCCTGCTCTCGGAGTCGCAGGAGCGGATGCTGATCGTCGCGGAGCGCGGCCGCGAGTCCGAGTTGATCGACGTGTTCAACAAGTGGGACCTGCACGCGGTGGTGATCGGGCACATCACCGGCGGCGATCGATGGCGGGTTCGCTCCGGCGGCAAGCTGGTCGCGGACATCCCGGTGCACGCGCTCGCCGACGGCGCGCCGGTCTATGAGCGTTGCGCCGCTGAGCCCGAGCGTGCGCCTTCGGGGCCGCTTAAGCTTCACACGATTCCCCGCCCCTCCGACGCGCTGCGCGCGCTGCTCGACAGTCCCAATGTCGCCTCCAAGCGATGGGTCTATCGGCAGTACGACTCGATCGTTCAGAGCAGCACGATCGCCGGCCCGGGCGGCGATGCCGCGGTGCTGAGGATCAAGGGGACGCGCCGCGGCTTGGCGCTCAAGGTCGACTCGAATCCGCGGGCCTGCGCGCTCGATCCGTATCTGGGCACGGTGGCGACAGTGGTTGAAGCGGCGCGCAACGTGGCGTGCAGCGGCGCCCGCCCGGTGGGAATCACGAACTGCCTGAATTACGGCAATCCCGAACGTCCCGAGATCATGTGGCAGTTCGTCCGCGGCGTGGAGGGCTTGCGCGACGCTGCCACCGCGCTCGGCACGCCGGTGGTCAGCGGCAACGTCAGCTTCTACAACGAGACCGAGGCGCGCGCGATTCCTCCCACCCCGACCATCGCGATGGTGGGCGTGATAGCCGACGTTTCGCGTCACGTCACCAGCCAGTTCAAGCGTCCCGGCGACTCCATCGTTGTGGTGCGGACCGCCGGGCCTTCGCTCGCTGCAAGCGAGTACGCGTCGCTATTCGGCGCAATCGGCGGCGCGCTGAATCCGGTCGATCTGAAGCGCGAAGCCGCGCTCATCGGTGGGCTGGTTGCCGCTGCCGAACAGGGCTTGATAAGATCGGCTCACGACGTAGCGGAAGGCGGGCTCGCCGTGGCGCTGACCGAGGCCTGCTTCAATCCCGACACGGTCGTGGGCGCCGAACTCGACGATGTTCTCGCGAGCGATGGTCTTGGTGCGGCTGAAGTGTTTTTCGGCGAAGGGCCATCGACGGTCGTGCTGTCGGCCGCGCCGGGGAATCTGACGCGCGTGCGCGAACTGTTCGCGGGCCTGGAGTGCCGCGTGATCGGACGGGTGATCGCCGAGCCGCGGCTCAGGATCGGATCGCTGATCGATGAAGACGTTCGTGACTTGGGGCGGATTTACGAGCAAGCCATTCCCAAGAGGCTCAGCGGGGGCCATGAGTAGCCAGGAGGAGCACCGGCTTGCGGTCGTAGTCGAGGAGTCGAAGCTCGACGCGTTCCACGAGGAATGCGGGGTGTTCGGCGTCTATGGCCATCCGGAGGCGGCGAACCTGGTCTACCTGGGGCTCTACGCCCTGCAGCATCGCGGGCAGGAATCGGCCGGAATCGTCTCGTCCAACGGCAAGTCCCTGATCTCGCATCGCGGCATGGGGCTGGTCGCCGACATCTTCAACAGCGGCGTGCTCGCGCGCCTGGAAGGCACCAGCGCGATCGGCCACAACCGCTACTCGACCACCGGCTCGACCTCGCTCAAGAACTGCCAGCCGCTGGTGGTTGAGTACGCTCGCGGCGGGCTTGCGCTGGCCCACAACGGCAACCTGGTCAACTTCGAGGAGCTGCGCGAACGGCTCGAGAGCTCGGGCTCGATTTTCCAGTCGTCCTCGGACAGCGAGATCATCGTCCATCTGATTGCCGGTGCCACGGCGCCCACGCTTGCCGAGCGGGTTGCCGAGGCGCTCGCCCAGGTGCGCGGCGCATACTCGCTGGCGCTGCTCACCGAGCACGAGATGATCGTGGTTCGCGATCCGTTTGGATTCCGCCCGCTGGTGATCGGCAACTTGAACGGCGCCATCGTGGTCGCCTCGGAGACCTGCGCACTCGACCTGGTGCACGCCGAGTATGTGCGCGAGGTCGAGCCGGGCGAGATGCTGATTATCAACGACGACGGGATGCGGTCGCTGAGGCCGTTCATGCCGGCGCCGACCCGCCGCTGCATCTTCGAGTACGTTTACTTCGCGCGGCCCGACAGCCTGCTCTACGGGCGCAACGTCTACCAGGTGCGCAAGATGCAGGGGCGGGCGCTCGCGCGGGAATGTCCGGCCGACGCCGATATCGTGGTGCCGGTGCCCGATTCGGGCAACGCCGCCGCGCTCGGCTTCGCCGAGGAGTCCGGCCTGCCGTTCGAGATGGCGCTGGTCCGAAGCCACTACGTGGGGCGGACCTTTATCGAGCCGCGCCAGTCGATTCGCCATTTCGGGGTCAAGATAAAGTTCAACCCGGTAGTCGAGCTGCTGCGCGGTAAGCGGATCGTACTGGTCGAGGACTCGCTGGTGCGCGGCACCACGCTGCGCAAGGTCATCCCGATGCTGCGCCAGGCAGGGGCGCGCGAGGTGCACATGCGGATCGCGGCGCCGCCCATCACCCATTCCTGCTTCTACGGAATCGACACGCCGACGCGCGAGGAGCTGGTCGCCTCGCATCAGTCGGTCGAGGAGATCCGCCGCCACATCACCGCCGATTCAATTGGCTACCTGAGTTGGAACGGGCTCTATTCGTTCATGAACGACGGCCAGCGCGAAGGCTTTTGCGACGCCTGTTTCACCGGCAACTACCCGGTTGCAATTCCCGAGGTCCGCCATCCAAGCCAGCTCCACCTGTTCGACGCCAACGACGATCGCCAAGCGGCGCTGTCGGCCGAGAACGGCCCCTCGGCCAGCCGCCGGTTTGCCTAAGCAGCGAGCGGAAAGTATCAAACTTGGGCTCGACAGGAGCGCAGGCCACGGGGAAGGGAGCTTCCGGTGGGCAGCGTTCAGGCAAGGGGCGCTCGATCAATCTTCACAAGGAGGCGTGCGAGATGATTCGAGGAAGCTGTCTCTGCGGTAACGTCGTCTTTGAGGCCACCGATCAGATCGAGTTCCGCAACTGCCATTGCTCGCGATGCCGCAAGGCGCGTGGCGCGGCTTATGCTCCCAACCTGTTCGTCAGGCCCGCCGACTTCCGCTGGCTCCGCGGCGAGGATCTCCTGGTGAGCTACCGGCTGCCGGGAGCCCAACGCTTCGGAAACGCCTTCTGCCGCATCTGCGGCAGCCCGATGCCGCGCGCCGTTCCTATGCGGGACTTCATTGTCGTACCGGCCGGGGCACTGGATGGTGATCCGGGGGTTCGGGCCACCTGTCACATCTTTGCGGGCTCCAAGGCGCCTTGGCACGAGATCACCGATGACCTGCCGCGGCACGAGGAATACCCGCCGCCCCGCTAGCCGCGCCCCCGCCGCTAAGTTTCACCGTCGAGAGGAGGCGCCGCCGCCCCGCCCGACCCTCAGGGCGAGCCGCGGCGGCTGCCCGCACCATCTTCACCAGGATAACCAGTCGGTGCTAGAGTCTGTGTATGAGACGCGCGACCGTAACGCTACCCGACGACCTCGAGAAGGCGGTCGAAGCCTACGTTCGGAGCCAAGAGGCGCCGCCCCCGTTTAGTGCGCTCGTGCAAGCAGCCTTGCGCCGGTACCTGACCGAGCGCGGACATTTGCGGCCGTCCGGCAAACTGCGCATCAGCCCAGCGGCCAAGGGGAGTGGTCGTCGCGACGTGAGCCGGGCGCACGATCGCTATCTGGCTGCGAAGTGAACGCGGCTCTGATCGCGGATACCGGTCCCCTGTACGCCGCCGTCGATCCCGATGACCAGCATCACCGGCGTGCTCAGAGCGAGCTTCGCCGCTTGGCGCGGGAGAAACGCGAGGTGGTCGTCGCCTGGCCCACGTTAATCGAGGCCTATACATTGCTGCTCTACCGGCTGGGTCGCCAGACGGCGGGGCGATGGCTGGGCGAGATTCTGAGCGGCGCGCGTCCCGTCAATCCCGCCGCCGAGGACTACCGCGATGCCGTTGCTCGAGTGATGTCGCTGGCCGACCAGCCGATCACGCTCTTTGACGCAACCGTTGCGGTGCTGGCGGATCGCCTCGGCTTTCAGGTGTGGACCTACGACCACCACTTCGACGTGATGCGCGCGCCAGTCTGGCGATGATCGCTTATCCCGGCGAAAAGCAGCAAGCCTCCGTTTGCGGCAAACCAGGGGCCCTCCGCGAACCTGAGCGGCGGCCTGCCTGACATTCGGTGGCGCCCCCCGCGAACGGAATCGCGCGCTCCATTTGCGGGCTCAGGCGGCGACGCTCACGGACGCGCGAGCGCGCGAGCGGCGTTTCGGCCGCACGCGAATTTAACTCCACCCTAACCCTCCCCTTGTAAAAGGCGATTATGCAGGGCTTGACGGATAGAGGTTGGTTCACGTATAATTCTGCTCGATGGCGCAAGAAAAATATCCCTTCGGCCTTGCTGCCTTTTTACGGGCGTTCTTCGGTAATCTGTGGGCTTTTGCAGTCTACGGGGGTGGTGCCGCGATGCTGACATGGTTCTCCTACATCGCCGGGCATTTTCCACCGATTTGGGTATGTTCGGGCATTGCTTCGCTTGGATTCTTCTCGGTGGCTTACAAGCTGTGGAGAGATGAACGTAAAGAACGAGCCCAAACAGATAGTGAGCTTAAGAACCTTAAAGCTGCTGGGCCTAAGTTGCAGGGAACGGTTTCAGACTGGCGTGCTGAAGGGCAATTCCTGTTTGTTTATGCAGATTTGATTAACACAGGAGCACCGACGAAAATTGATGGTTGGGAGATCGTAATATCTTCAGAAGGATCCTTGCCCAGTATCGAAGCTCTATTGACTCCCGTCGATGATGGGCGTGGAAATAAGAATAACCTATTGCTTGAAAAAGGGCTGCTTGCGCCCGGAGACAAGTTATCTGGTTGGTTAGCCTGTCGCATCGACGCTTCTTTCTTCACTTTTACTAAACAACCTCGAATCGATGTTTGCTTCAAGGATTTTCTTGGGCAACAACATGTTGCTACGTGTAAACCACTTGATTTTTCGGGCTCAGTTGATTTGCCGGACCTTAATCCCCCACAGAGTAGGAGTCAGGTTATTATGTCTAAAGCCAAGCCATACCTCATACTTTTCGTTCTTTTAGGTATTTGCTTGCCTCTTGGGTTAATGTTTTTCAAACCCGGTCATCTTTTTTTCGAGAGCGTGTCGGGTGGTCCTTCCGTCCCTTCCGTCCCTTCCGGGCCACTGGCTGCATCGCACAGCACCCCTAAAGCGCCGCCGCCTACTCCGCCGCAAGGTTTCCATTTCTCAAAGGACAAATTTCTTCCTTGGGCTGCGTCGAAAAAAGACCTGTTCCGTATGTTTCCTCCGCGTTCGAAACCATTTGAAGATACTGGGGAATTAGCTGCGTTTATCAGCGCACTCATTAAGGTTTCGCCTAAATATGCTGAGCAAGAAGCTGCGTATGTCACGAAGCTCTTTGATATTTCGCACGAGGACATCTTTACTGAAATGTCGTGCTTCTCTTACACTGATGTCGATTGCAGTGTTCCCTTGAACGCTTTGAAAGGTAGCTATTACCTTGCTGGTAGTGTGAGGTTTTATCACAATCGCTTCTATATGTCTGATATGTCAACGTTTGACTTGGCTGCCGTTGAACAATCGTTAATTGAAGCTGTTGGGAGGCCGGATTCTCGAAAGGAGTCTACCTTAGAGAACGGGTTTGGAGCGACTTGGGAGGCAGTTGAAGACAATTGGAAAATAGGGCCAGTAACAATTCAACTGTTCAATAGAGAAAAATTTGGCGACCCTGCGGGATTTAGAATGATTTATCAGCCTTTGGCTCCGCCGGAAATGCAATCGCAACCGCAACCCACGGCAAAGCCAGCTCCATTTTAAGGGATAATTGTTATGTCTAAAGGCAAGCCCAAGTACGCTCAGCAAATCATTTACTTCTACTGCTACATCTGTAAGGACTATGAGCTTAAAACCAGCCCTCACTTTGCCGCTCAGAAACAGAAGTTTGCAGCCCGGCGAAAAGCCGAAGCTGGAGGTAAGAAATGGCCCGCTTAAAAGGAGTAATGTAATGAAGCAACTGCTTAATGTTGATATTCGGAACAAAAATGCAGTTACAATGTTCAATGTGCTACGGAAAGCTGGTCGATCCCGACGTTTGAATGTTGATTTTCAGAACAAGAATGCCGTTACTATGTTTAACGTGCTTTGCCCAAAGCCCTCAGTATCTCGGACACTATCTCGGACACCGTGTCGGTCTTTACGGCAAGCTGGTCGATCCCGACGCTCAAGATCACAGAACAAAAGGGGCAAGAATAGCTGATGCCTTTGAGGCCGCCTGCATTAACGTCGTCAACTGTTACTCGGTTCAACGGAGCCTGACATTTTGGACAAGTGCCCATCTTCGTAACCTCCTATGCTGATTCACTATGCAGAAGGTTGCGCCAGTCAGTATCTCAGCATCCTGCTATTGCGTTCTTGAAGATATCGGGGTCTTTCCGGTGATTGAAGCGATATTGAAACTCATTCAGGTAGAGCGGCAGGTACTTCTTGCTTACATGGTGATAGGTGCCGATCACGCCCCGTTTGAGCAAGGACCAAAACGATTCGATGTTGTTTGTATGGACTTGGCCGCGCACATACTCGCCTTGGCTATGCCGGACTACGCCGTGATGCAGGCGCGGTTCTACTTGATCGAGCAAGCGATAGCCGGAGTGCTCGTCTGTGGCGACAAGGCTCACTTTATCGGCTACGGTCTGACGCACGAACCTATCGAGTGTCGGCGTATCGGTATTCTCAATTACTTGACAAACGACGTTGCCTTTGCGCGCGATTGCTCCGATGACGGGAGTCTTGCCGAACGTCCCGCGTCCGCCACGCTTCTTATTCCAATGGCGGTTTTTGTCTTTACCGTCCATGAATGTTTCGTCCACTTCGACGATGCCCATGAGCTTGCGGAAGTCAGGGTCAGCCATACCCGCACGCAAGCGATGGCACAGGAACCACGCGGTACGGTAAGAGCCGGAATCAATCATCCGATGAATCTGTGCTGCGCTGATGCCTTTCTTGCTGACGAGCATCAGGTACAGGACTTTGAACCATGTTCTGAGAGGGTAGTTCGTATTCTCAAAGATCGTGCCAACTATGACGCTAAAGCGATAGGCGTTGCCCCTGCGGCATTCTTTATTGGAGCATTCCCATTTCCACGGTTGGGCGATCTTGTAAACCGTCTCGCTCTTGCCGCACCGGGGGCAGATGGCCTTACCGTCCGGCCATCGCTGTGCCATCAGGTATGCCCTACAGGAATCCTCATCCGGGAACATCCGGTCGAAGTCGGCAAGGCTGATTTGCTTGAAGATTGCCGGTTCGTGTTTGCGCTTGGTTTCCACAATTCAATTATAAGGCTTGGGCGGGTATCCGTCAAGCCCTGCATAATCGCCTTCCTCAAGGGGAGGGTTAGGGTGGAGTTCGACCCTGCTAGTCGGCGGCTTGCCGGACGTTCAGGTAGCGCAGGGCCGCGAATAGGACTAGCGCGATAATCACCACCGCCGCGGCGACCGGCTGCGCGGCCTGGAGGCCGAAGCCCTCGAAGCGATCGTAGATCAGCACCGGCGCGGTCATCGGGTAGTACGCCAGCACTACCACCGCGCCGAACTCAGAGAGCGCCCGCGCCCACATCATCACCGCGCCCGACACCAGCGCCGGCCGCGCCAGCGCAACGGTGACGCCGAAGAACGCGGCCCATGGGCCGCGTCCGAGCGTGCGTGCGACGCTTTCAAGCCGGGGGTCGACCGCGCGAAAGCCGTCGCGCGCCGCGTTGATCAGAAACGGCGCGCTCACGAACAGCATCGCGATGACGATGCCCGGCACCGCTCCCGCGAAGCGGATTCCCATCAATTCGAAGGCGCGTCCCAAAAAGAAGCGCCGTCCGAAGACGAACAGCAGCGCGATCCCGGCAATCGGATGGGGTATCACGACCGGAAGATCGATAAGGCCCTCCACGATCGCCTTGCCGGGGAAGTCGCGGCGGGCGAGGATGAAGCCCAGCGGGAGTCCCACCACTGCTCCCAGTATCGTCGCCCACGTCGCCGCCATGACGCTCAGCCCGATTGCGCGCAGCACCGCGGAGTCCGCGAACGAGGATAGGAGCAGGCGTGGGTCGCTGGTGGCGATCAGCTTGAGCAGCGGACCAGCCAGGAACATCAGCGCGATCCCGGCGGCGGCCGAGAACAGCAGCGTCCGGCTACCGCTGCGTACGACCGACCCTGGCGCTGCGCCGGCGATGGTCAACCCTCCTGGAGCACCGGGTCGAATTCGGCAATCGGAGTTTCGTGCGCAATCCGATCGCGCATCGTTACCACGAACGCGACCATAGCATCCCTTCTCTCTAAAATCGCTGTCGGACTCGAAAAGTTCCTGACAAAACTGGAATAAACAGCCGCTGCGGCGACCATTCGGTAATGACAGGTGCATCGAAAGGCGCCAGGAACTGCGCTAGACTCGCATCCTTCAGCCCTCGGAAAACCGCCGGGCAGAATCGGCGGAAGGGAGAGAAAGAATGAAGTCAGGTGTCACAAGTACGATTCTGGCGATGGCGGCCGCCACGATGTTCCTCGCGGGCGCGGCCAATGCGCAAGAGGCCGCGAGCTCCCCTTCGGCATCCGGCGCAAAGCCGGCCCAGGTCAAATGCATGGGCGGCAACGATTGCTCCGCTCAGAGCGCGTGCAAGACCGCAACCAGCCCAGGGCCGCATCAGAACTCCTGCAAGGGTCAGGGCTTCCTGATGACCTCAACCGAGAAGGAATGCAAGGCCAAGGGTGGACACGCGGAGAAGATGTGAAGCTTCGCCGGCCACGGCGCTAGTCCGGTGGCGCATCCGCCGACCGAGCCGTCAGCCTTTTGACTAATGGCCGCTGGCAACATCCGCGTTGAGCAGCTCCGCAGCCGCGACGGGTTCGAGGAATTCGCCCGCCTGCCGCACCTGGTCTACAGCGGATGGCCCGTGTGGTGGCCGCCCGACGTTGAGAACGAAATCGACCTGCTATGCTGCCGAAGCCCGATTTCCCCCTATCTTGATCTTGCCCCGTTCGTCGCGCGGCGCGATGGAAAACCCGTCGCACGCTTGAGCGCCGTCGTGAACCGCCGCTACGTCGAGCATTGGCACGAGAACGTCGGGCAGTTGATTCACTTCGAGGCGGTCAGCGGCGAAGAGGACGCGGCAGTCGCGCTGCTGAACGAGGCCTCGGCTTGGCTCAAGGGCCGCGCGATGAGGGCGGCGCGCAGCGGATTCGCCGCTTTCCTCGACTATCCCTACGCGATCGACAATTACGGCGTCTTTCCGTCGTTCCTCCTGCGCGGCGGCGTCGCCTATTATCATCGCTGCTTCAAGAACGCAGGCTTCGAGACCGAGAAGGGGATGCACGATTACACCGCCGCGCTGACTCCGCAGATGCTTGCCCGCTACCGCAGCACGGTCGAGGGCGCGCGCGCCGGCGGCGTGAGCATCCGCAGTTGGCGCGAGTATGGTTTTTCCGCCTCGGTCGAAGCGTGGACCGACATCACCAACGCTGCTTTCGCGCGCCATTGGGGATGGAATCCGGTGGCCCACGCCGAGGTCAGGCCGATGCTGACTCCGCTTGCCGATACTGCCGTGGCGGACCTCTCGATGGTTGCGATTGCAGACGGCCAGACGGTGGGCGCCGTATTCTCGGTCCCCGATTTGAGCGCCGCCTTGGCGCAGGTGCGGCCCGGCGCGACGATTGCGCCCGAGCGTGGCGGCGGCACGCGTGGCGCGTTGATCAATATCGGCGTGCTGGAGAGCGCGCGCGGACGCGGAATCGGGCTTGCGATGGCGTCGCGATCGTTCCTCAGGATGGCGGAGCGGGGGATGCGCTACGCGGGCTACACGCTGGTGCTCGACGACAACTGGCCCTCCCGGCGCACCGCCGAGAATCTTGGCGCGCTCATCACCGGCAACTTCGTGGTCTATCGCCGCGAGCTGACCTAACCCCCGGCCCCTTCCCTGAAGACGGGAAGGGGTAAAGATTCAGGCGGGCGGGCTATGTACTCCAAACGCCTGCGTAGCGCCGGCCTCCGGTGCGCCGGGATAAACCGGCGAGGTGTAGTGAATGAGAGAGTCACAGGTTGAAGGGTTAGCGAGCCACAGCGGCCGTCTTCAGGGAAGGGGCAAGGGGTTAGGTCGCTTGCGCGCGGCAGGGCTTGCGGATAAAAGGCGGGCCTGATGCTCACCCTGCACATGCTGGTGCTGTTCGTCCACGTCAGCGCGGTGATCGTCGCGCTGGGAGGCTCGCTGTTCAGCACTTTCGCGCTCGCTCCGGTGCTTGCCGAGGAGCTCGACCCCGCCGCCCGGCTCAAGGTTTCGCGGCGGATTGTGCGGCGGCTCGGCGCGATGGTGCTGAGCGCGCTGGCGATCCTGGTCGCCACCGGGATGCTCAACATGTACTTTACCGGCATCCTCTCGCCGCTCTTGATCGTCAAGCTGGTCCTGGTCGCGATCGCGATAGCGCTTGCGCTCTACCAATACGGCAGGATCGGCTGGTCGATCTGGAGTCTCTCCGCTGCCGGGCCCTCGCCCCCGATCGCGACGCTCCAAAGGCGCTTTCGCCGCGTCGGGCTCACTGTCGGCGCGATCGTCCTGATCATCGTCTACCTTTCGCTCGGCCTCACTCGCGTGCCGGACGCGTTCACGATCGCGATGCCATGAAAACCCGGCCTCCGGTGATTCGGCTGATGAGACATCTGACGGCGCTCGCGGTCGCCGTCGGCGCACTTTCCACGTTCAGCTACGCGAGCGGAGCGCACCTCGCGTGGCGCTACATCAACCCCGGTTTCGGCGACTGGTGGAACCGCCACGAGTTCTGGTTGATGGAGGGTGCGGCGTCTGCGTTCGGGATCCTGGTCGGGGTGAGAATCGGGGTGCGCCTGATCGGTGATTCGGCGCTCAAGGTGCGCGCCGCGGTGGTTTCGCTCGCGCTCGCGGCCGCGGCGCTCTACTGGCTCACGCCGATGCTGGCGGCGACGGCGCGGCTGGGATGGACGGCACCGGCGGCAGCGATCGGACTCCGCACCGGCGCCGTGGTCGGTTACACCATGGGACAGTTTCTTGACAAACTTCTGATCGCGGGCGTTTATTCTCTTAAGACAGCCGGCTTCGCCATACTCGCCGGTCTGGCCCTGATCGCACTCGTGTTGGGCGTAATGATCGCAGCGGGGCGATTTCCCGAAGCCGGCGATCGATCCGCGAGCAGCTTCTGAGCCCGGTAAGACTCTCGACGGTTGCAGGTGGCCAACAAGCGAAAATCCAGGAGCGCCGCCGAGCCCCGCATAAGTCGGCGCTCCTTTCTCAAGGGCGCGGTCGCCACCGGCGCGGTCGCCACCGGCGCGGTCGCGACGGCCGCGGTTGCGGGGATTATGGGCGCCGTGCCGCCGGCTGAGTCCGGAGCCGGCCCGAGCTGGGATGGAGTCGCCGAGCGGCTCGGCCCCGGTGCCGAGTCGATCGATCTCAAGATCAACGGCAGCTTAAGACGCCTCGCGGTCGAGCCGCGTGTCACGCTGCTGCACGCGTTGCGCGACAACCTGGGCATGACCGGCACGAAACTGGCCTGCGACCGCGGCGCGTGCGGCGCCTGCACGGTCCATCTCGACGGCAAGCCGGTCAACTCGTGCATGATCCTGGCCGTTGACGCGCGCGGCCACGAGATCGTCACCATCGAAGGGCTCGGCTCCGCCGACCGGATGCATCCGGTGCAGGCGGCCTTCGTAGAGGCCGACGCGCAGCAGTGCGGATTCTGCACGCCCGGGATGGTGATGTCGGTGGCGGCGGCGCTGCAACGCAATCCCGGTGCGAGCCTGGACGAGATCAAGCGCGCCGTCGCCGGCAACATCTGCCGATGCGGCACCTATCCGCACGTTTTCGCCGCGGCGCTCAAGGCCGCGCGCCAAATGAAGGCGGCTTCCTGATGTCGCGGCGCGTCACGCTCAGGCTGGGATTCTCCGGGGAGCAGCGCGACGTGACCGTCGTGCTCCCGGACGACGAGCCGACTCCGTGGCAGCTCGGCGAGCATCTGAGCGTGGTCGGCACGCCCACGCCGCGCCTTGACGGGCCGCTCAAGGCGACCGGCGCCGCCCGCTATACGTGCGACGTCAGTCTGCCCGGGATGCTCCACGGCGCGATCCTGCGCAGCCCCTATCCGCACGCGCTTATCCGCAAGGTCGATCTCTCAAAGGCGCGGCGGCTTTCCGGCGTGCGCGCCGCGCTCAGGACCAGCGAGAGCGAAGTCCGCTTCGCGGGTCAGGAAGTCGCCGCCGTCGCCGCGACCAGTCCCGATATAGCCGCCGACGCGCTTGGCCTGATCGAGGTCGAGTACGAGCCCAGGCCCTTCGTGGTCGATATGGAGAGCGCGCTCGATCCATCGGTTGCGCGGGTCTTCGGCTCGCGGCCGAACGCCGGCAGCGCCAAGGTTTCGGAGCGCGGCGATTTGAAGCGCGGACTCGAAGAGGCGGCCGCGACGCACGAAGCGATCTACACCACCGCCGTGCAGACCCACGTATCGCTCGAAACCCACGGCGCGGTTGCGAGCTGGAACGGCGACCAACTCACGCTCTGGTGCTCGACCCAGGGAATCTTCTCGGTGCGCGACGACCTTGCCGTGCTGTTCAACCTGCCGCCCGACAAGGTGCGCGTGATTACCGAGCACCTCGGCGGCGGCTTCGGTTCCAAGTTCGGCGCGGGTGCCGAGGTCGTGATCGCCGCGCGCCTGGCCAAGAGGCGGGCGCGCCGGTTCGGCTGATGCTCTCGCGGGCGGAGGAGCACGTCGCCACCGGCAATCGGCCGAGCTCGTATCAGAAGGTGCGAATCGCCGCGGGACGCGACGGCAAGCTCAGCGCGCTCGAGTTGGTCCAGCATGGCAGCGGTGGAATCGGCAACGGCTCGGGCAGCGCCGGCCCGTTCAAGTCGATCTACCGATGCGCCAACCTGCGCACCGAGGAACGCAACGTCTATATCAACGCGGGGCCGTCCTCGCCGATGCGCGCGCCCGGATGGCCACAGGGATGCTTCGCGCTGGAGCTTGCGCTAGACGAGCTGGCGCGCAAGCTCGGCATCGACCGGCTCGAGATGCGCCGCCGCAACAACGACAATCCGGTGCGCGCGGCCGAGCTCGAAATTGGCGCCCACGCCTTCGACTGGACGGGCAAGAGCCGCGCCAAACCGCCGGCCGGGCCGCGCCGGCGCGGAATCGCAGTGGCGTGCGCGGCATGGCACGCGGTGGGAATCCCGGGGCCCGAGGCGCAGGCTATCGCCTATCGCGATGGCCGCGTCGAGGTCCGGATCGGCACGCAGGATATCGGCACCGGGACGCGCACCGCGCTGGCGATGGTCGCGGCGGAGGAGATGGGCGTGCCGCTCTCGCAGGTCACCGCGCAAATCGGCGACACGCGTTTCCTGTTCTCGGTGCCGTCGGGCGGGAGCCTGACGACGCCCTCCAACACTCCGGCCGTGCGCCAGGCCGCGGCCCATCTCAAGCAAAAGCTCTTCCGTATCGCCGCGCCGATGCTGGCCGCCGAGGCGTCGGACCTGGAGGCACGGGACGGGAAGATCCAGGTGCGGTTCGATCCCTCGCGGCGAATCGCGTTCGCCGACCTATGCCGCAGGATTCCCGGTGATTCGATCTCGGCGCAGGGCGAGCGCATCGCCAACTATAGCGGCTATCGCAACGACCAGGCCGGGTGCCAGTTCGCTGAAGTCGAGGTCGATATCGAGACCGGCGTTACCCGCGTACTCAAGGTGGTCGCGGTGCACGACGCGGGCCGGATTATCGATCCGCTCACCGCACGCAGCCAGGTCAACGGCGGCGTGCTGATGGGAGTGAGCTTCGCGCTGTTCGAGGAACGCCGGCTCGACCCGCAGACCGGGTTGATGGTCAATCCGACGATGGACGACTACAAGCTGATCGGCGCGCTCGATACGCCCGAGATCGAGGCGATATTCGTCGAGGTTGCCAACGGGGTCAACAATACCGGCGTGATGGGGCTGGGTGAGCCGGTCCACGTCGCGAGCGCTGCGGCGGTCGCGTGCGCGGTCTACGACGCGATCGGCGTGCCGGTGCGTTCGCTGCCGATCACGCCGGACAAGGTGCTCAAAGCATTGGGCCCTGCCTAGCAATGAACCGCTTCGAGTTAATCACGCCCACCGACCTCAAGAGCGCCTCGCGGTTGCTGGGCGAGAAAGGCAACGTTGCGCTCGCGGGCGGCGTCGATGTGATCGACCTGCTCGCGCAGGATCTGGCGGCGCCCAAGGCGCTGGTGAACCTCAAGGGGCTTCGCGAGCTGAACGGAATCGAGACCCGCCCCGACGGCTCGCTTCGAATCGGCGCGACGGTGAAGCTCGCGGAGGCCGCGGAGCATGCGGTGCTCCGCGAAAGGTTCGCTGCGATCGCGATGGCGGCCTCTGAAGCGGCCACGCCGCAGATCCGCAATCTGGCGACCGTCGCAGGAAACCTGCTCCAGCGCCCGCGATGCTGGTATTTCCGGAATCCGGCGATCCGATGCCTAAAGAAGGGCGGCGGCAAATGCTACGCGATCGGCGGGCTCAACCGCTACCATGCGATCCTCGGCGGCGGCCCGGCGTTTATCGTGCATCCTTCCAACCTCGCGGTCGCGCTGGTGGCCTTCGGCGCAAGCGCGAAAATCACGGGCGCAGCAGGCGAACGCACCGTCGAGCTCGAAAAGTTCTTCGCGCTGCCGACCGTCGATCCGACCCGCGAGAACACGCTTCGCCCTGACGAGATAATCACCGAGGTCATCGTCCCGCCGCCCCGGCGCGGGGCGCGCAGCATCTACCTGGAAGTGCGCGAGAAATATAGCTTCGATTGGCCCCTGGTGAGCGTCGCGGTCGTGGCGGTGCTCGGGCCCGGCTCGAGGATTGACGAGGCGCGCGTGGTGATGGGTGCGGTGGCGCCCATTCCATGGGGCGCGCAAGAGGCCGAGGCGGCGCTCAGGGGCAAAGCGCTCGATCGCAAGCTCGCCGATGCGGCCGCCGCGGCGGCGCTAAACAACGCGCAGCCAATGTCCGATAACGCCTACAAGGTGCCGATCGCAAAGGCGATCGTCCGCCGCGCGCTGCTGGCGGCGGCCGGAATCGAGGCGGCCTAGCGATGGCGTCAACGCGCAGATACTGCCTCTACCTTCGCACCAAAACAGGCTATTTCCGTTCGGTCGAGGGCGAGCGGCTTATCGACCCCGAAAGCTCGACCGCCTGCTACGCCTGCCTAAAGACCCAGCATTCCTGGGGACCCGACGGCATGCCGGCGGATACCGATGGCTGCGGCCAGGATCGAGTCTGCTTCGAGGAGGAAAAGTAGGATGGCCACCGCGGCGCATAGTTACGCTCCGTCCGCGAAGTGCCTGCCGCGCGCAGGGTGGCGCGTTTCGAAACATTCCTGAGGATCGGCAAGACGGTCATCGCCGCCGTAGCGCCGGCGGGAGCCTGCCCTGAGTCCGTCGAAGGGTGCCGGTTCCCTGTGCTAATCGCTTGCTCGCTTCACCTAAACAAAAGGTATAAAAGATTAGCTGAGACATTCTCCGCGGCCGCAGAGACTGGGGGGTGCGGCGGAAGGCGGATAAGTGCGCCGGTTCAGGTGCCGAGGAGGTGTTCTATGGTGGTGAGGAGCAGGAGGCAGTGGTGGCTCGCCCTTTTGTTGTTGTATCTGGTCGCGCCGGCGCCCGCTCCCGCCCAGGTCAAGCCGGGTGACCGGATAACCCGCGCGAACGCCTCGAAGGTCAGGGACCTAGTCAGCCCCGGCGTTTACCTTGCGGTGACCAAGGGGATGGTGGTGGACATCGTGCCTACCGAACGCATCGAATGGCCGCCGCCCTATATGGAGGCGACCGAGAAGTACTCGCCGCAGGTGCGGCTCTCCCCCGACCATCGCAGCCTGGTCGGCTACGTCGCGGGCGAACCTTTCCCGCTTCTCGATCCGAACGACCCCGATGTTGCGACCAAGATCATGTGGAACACCAGCTTCCGCCCGATAAATACTGACGACTTCGATCTGAGGTTTTTCGACTGCGAGGTCGAGTACTTCAACCCGGGCGGCCCGCAGCATCTGCTGCTCGACTCGGAGCTTGGCCATTTCGCGGGCTACTCCAATATCGGACGTACCGAGGTCGAGCCGATGCCGCTCGACCCGGATATGAGGGCCACCGGCATCTGGTGGCGGTTCTGCGCCTACCCGGTGATGATGCCGACCGAGGTGAAGGGCAGCGGCGCGATTCGTTACCGCTACTGGGACGCCGATCGTGCCGATGACTCCTGGACCTATACGTCATCGACCCGGCGGCTGCGCCGGGTCAACGAGACTCTGCTCAGCTCTTCCACCGGGCTCAGCACCTGGGACCCCGACCATCAGGGTGGCTTCTCGGCCAAGCCCCAGGAGTACAACTACAGGTTTCTGGGCGAGCGCGAGTTGCTGGCCTGCGCCAATGCCATCCATTCACCGGCCCAGCGGTGCGCAAGCGACGGCGGCGCAACCTCGTGTCCCGAGAACTGGCAGATGCGCCGGGTCTACCTGGTTGAGGTCACGCCGCGCCCGGAGCGGATCGCCGCCCTGCAATCGCGTACCGTGGTCTACGTGGACGGCGAGATGTGGTTTAATCCGTACGTCGACAGTTACGATCGGCGCGGCGATCTATGGAAGACGCAGATCTATTACCTGACCTGGCGCGATCGGCCGGTTCCACAGGCGCGCGTCGCGATCTATCCGTTCAAGCGCCAGTTCGTTCTGGCCGCGGTCAGCATTGACGTGCAAAGTGGGCTGTCGACCGCATGCTATCTGCCCGGCCACCACGCGCCCGACCGCGACTGCTGGTATATCAACATGGGCGCGGTCCACCGCGACTTCTTCACGGTCGAAACGATGGTGGCGGCGGGGCACTAGCAGGATGCGGAAAAACGATCGTTTCCCATTCGATTCTCATGTAGAGTAGCCAGCGATGGTGGTGTGAGGAGGGTGTGAGGATGCGCGGGACGGATCGCCAGCAGTCTGCGATGTTCAGCTACATATCGGCCGAGCAGCGGGTGCCCCAAGACCATCCGCTGCGAGCGATCCGAGCGATGGCGGATGTGGCGCTTGAAAAGTTGGGGCCGAGCTTCGATGCGATTTACGCCAGCAGCGGGCGTCCCTCGATCGCGCCGGAGAAGCTTCTGCGCGCGCTTTTGCTGCAGGTGCTGTACACGGTGCGCAGTGAGCGGCTGTTGATGGAGCAGCTCGACTACAATTTCCTGTTCCGCTGGTTCGTCGGACTGAGCATCGATGACCCGGTGTGGGACGTGACCGTGTTCACCAAAAACCGCGAGCGGTTGCTTGAGGGCGAGGTGGCGGAGGGGTTTTTCATCGCGGTGGTTGACCAGGCCCGCGCCCAAAGCCTGCTTTCGGACGAGCATTTCACGGTCGACGGCACGCTGATCGAGGCCTGGGCCAGCCACAAGAGCTTCAAGCGCAAAGGCGCTGACCCAAAGACTCCGCCGGACGATCCGGGCAACCCCAGCGTCGACTTCCACGGTGAGCGGCGCAGCAACGCCACTCACCAATCGACCACCGATCCCGAGGCCCGCCTGGCCCGCAAGGGTGCAGGCAAGGAGGCCAAGCTCAGCTACGCCGGACACGTGCTGATGGAGAACCGCAACGGCATTGCGGTCCAAGGCTGCGTAACCCAGGCCACCGGCCGCGCCGAACCGGAGGCGGCCATCGCGATGGTGGAAAAAATCCCAGGCTCGCATCGAGTAACCCTGGGAGCCGACAAGGGCTACGACCGCAAAGAACTTGTTCAGGAGTTGCGTGATCACCAGGTCACCCCGCACCTTGCCTGCAAGCCGTCCACTATCATTGATGAAAGGACCACTCGTCATCCCGGCTATCTGATCAGCCAGCACAAGCGTAAACGCATCGAGGAGATCTTCGGCTGGCTCAAAACTGTCGCCGGCCTGCGCAAGGCGCGCCACCGCGGAGTCGCTCGGGTCGGTTGGATATTCACCTTCGCGCTGGCCGCCTACAATCTGGTCAGGATGCGCAATTTGGCGCTGGCAGCTCCCTGAGCCATCCGCAATCGGGTGGAGAGCCGGGGCACTTGACCAACTGAACCTCAATCGACGCCCTCACACGCCATGCCAACACTCTCGAAAGCACATCCCGCCATGGTAATCATCCGTTTTTCCGCAACCTGCTAGAGACTCCGCAGCGCATCCACGATCGTGCGGCGGGTGGCGGCGTGTGCCGGGAACAGGCCGCTGAGCAGACCGATGAGCGTGGCCAGCATGAGGCCTTCGGCGAGCACGTACGGGGGCATCGTGATGGCGCCCTGCGGCGCGAGCGCCGGCCCACCCACTGAGATCGCTTTCAGCACCAGGTAAGCCGCGCCACATCCGAGCAGGCCGCCCGTGAATCCCATGACCACGGACTCGGCCAGCAGCAGCTTGATGATTAGTCCCCGCCGGAATCCGATCGACCGCATCACGGCTATCTCGCTGCGGCGCTCGCGCGTTGACATCGCCGCGGTGTTGAGGGCAACCAGCCCGATGGTCAGGACCACGATTAGCCCCAGAATCTCGGTCATCCTGAATAGGGTTCGATAATAGGATAGGAAGTTGCCGATAAAGACGGATTCCGACTCGGTCTGGGTCTCGGCGTCAGAGTCCGCGAAAGTCCCGTCCACTGCGGCGATCACCGCCGGTACGGAAGAGGGGTCATCGACTTTGATCCAGAAGTCGCTGAGGAAGCCCGGCTGCCCCCGCATCTGCTCGAGATAGTCGCGCCGGAAGATCAGGAAGTCGGAAGGCGCCCTGGAAGTCAACTCGCCCACGATATTGAGCGTCAGATCGAAGGGGTACCCGGTTCCGTGCACCACCACCTGCTGCCCGACGCGCCAATGAAAGCGCTGCATCATTCCGGGTCCGACCACGCACGCCGTGCGCAGCCGTTTGAATCGGAGCACCGCGTCTTTGGAGAACCATTCCGGCCATACCCGGTCGAATTGCTCGTGGTCGACCGCAATGCCGGCAAACTGGTCGCTTGGCTCGCGATACATCGCGGGGAAGAAGCTCTGCGCGACCACCGCCTCGACGTGGGGCGTCGCGGCGATACGCCGGCGGTATGCTTCGGGAAGAGCGTAGGTCAGCCCGGCCTTGCTGTGGCACACGAGCCTGGTCGAAGAAGCCGTCGGCGAGAGGATCGCATCGACCGCGGACGGCAGGCTGAGCAGCGCCGAGAAGACGAATAGCGAGAGTGCGATCGAGAGCACCGTAAGCAGCGCACGACGGCGATTACGCAGGAGATTGTTGATGACGAGTCGTGCGTACTTCATCGCGTGCCCGACCGAATTTGGGCCTACCGGCACCGGTCTGTCAATCCGCCGCGCGGTGTTGAGCCGCGCCTGGCGCCACCCCGCGCGGCGAACATATCGCGAGAGCGATTTCCGTTGGTCCTACCATCTGCAAAACTATCCGACACTGTGATTGCTTCACGAATCAAGCTCTGATATCCATAAAGTCGGTAGCGAGGGACGGGATGGCGGATTTCGCTCCAATCTGGTTCGAGACCGGTCAGGTCCGGATGGCCGCCTTCGGGCGGCGCGGTGGCGGAACTCCGATCGTGCTGATGCACGGCGCCGGCGGCAATGCGCTGTGGTTCAAGCCGCTTGCCGACGCACTCGTCGCAAGACCGGTGAGCGCGCTGGACATGCCCGGTCACGGCCGCAGCTCGCAACCGTCGAGCTGGGAGATCGAGGATCTCGCCGAGCTGGTGTTCAAGGCCGTAAGCCGGCGATGGAACGGCAAAGTGATTTGGGGCGGGCACTCATGGGGTGCAAAAGTCGCCGCGATGATCGCCGCCATGCATCCGGAAGCTGCCCACTCATTGCTGCTGCTCGATCCGTCCCCGGTGTCAGGAGTTGCAATTCCGCCCGAGACGTTTGTGGACATCACGTTCGGCGGCGAACTCGGTCCATGGAATTCGCTCGCGGCGGCCAAAGATTCCGTGCGTCACCTTCCACAGTACGCGAATTGGAACCAGGATCTGGAGCGCGCTTTCGAGCGCGGCGTTGCTCGCGGTCCCGGCGGGGAGTGGCGTGCGCGGATCTCGCGACAGACGCTCGTCGCCATATGCGCGGCAGCGGGCAAGGATCACTCCCCGGCGATGCGCAAGATTGCCTGTCCGACGCTCCTGCTGGTAGCCGACCAGAGTCTCGCCTGGCAAGAGCAAACGAACTTCGCCCTGTTCCCGCGGGCCGTGCGTGTCGTCATCAGATCGAACCACTGGCTGATGTCGGGCAATCCGGCCGCACTGCATCGCGCGGTCAGCGACTGGCTGAGTGCCGGTGCCGTGAGTGAAGCCGTGGCCGCTTAAGCGGCTGACGGCACGTCACATCGGGTTTTCCGTCCTTTTGCTTCCCCACCCGGCCCTTGCGCGAAACCGCGCCAACGAGCTAATCACCAGCCTGGCAAAGGGACGCGGATGGAGCCGATCAGCAAGCGCACGGCTGAGGCCGCAACACCGGCTGTGCGCGCGCACGACCTGAAAGGTGTTTCGGCAACCCTGCTGGTGGTACTCGCGGCCAGAGCACTCGCGCCGATTGAGGCGCCGGAGCTCGGATTCGCGGACCCTCATGCGGAGCATGTCCTTCAGAGACTGGAGGTCGACGCCCGGCAGTTCGGGCTTAAGGCGAGCGCAGTGCGGGCGGTCGTGCTGCGCGCGCAATGGTTCAACCGGACTATACGCGGATTCTTCGAACGGTACCCGCAAGGGCTGTGCATCAACATCGGCTGTGGGCTTACTCCCAGCTTCGAGCAGGTCGCGGATGCGGGTGGCAGTGGGTTCGGCTGGATCGATCTTGATCTGCCCGAGGTTATCGAGCTGCGCCGGCGCTTCTTCGCGGACACCGCGCGACGCCGAACGATGGAGGGCGATGTAACCGACCCGAGTCTTTTCGCAAGGTTGCCGTGGGCGCCGGGTGAGCCGGCCATAATCGCCGCCGAGGGCCTGCTGTATTACCTCCCACCCGCTCAAGTCGAGGCGTTCTTCGCCGCGCAAGCGCACGCAGCCGGGGCCCGGCGCGCCTACATCGAGGTCGCCTTCGACTACGCCAGCCCGCTGGGCGCTTGGATGGTCACCCGGCTTTCCGCGCATCGCCGGCTCGGGACGGCGTGCTTGTGGACACTTAGGCGGGCGAGCGACTTGCGGCGTATCGATCCGCGCCTCGAGGTCGCCGAGGACTCCAACGTGTTCTTGGCAGGGATGGGCCTCGGTGCGCGGCAATTGAACGCCCTCTATCGCTTCGTCACAGGCGGCGGCTTGGGAGGCTGCGCCCATCTCAGGCGCTTCCCGGACGTAGGGCTCAGACCTTCCTCGCCGGAGATGGAGAGAGCCTCAGCGACTTTGGGTCCTATTTGATCGCCTTCGCCACACGGCCCGTACGAGTGACGGGGTAGGGCTGGGATAAAACCGTTCCGTCACGCGGTTTTTCACAGTTACGATATAGGTGCGGTTACTTCGATGCGTGTTTTAAACACCCGCGTAGCCGGCGAGCGCGGACGGTTTCTGCTCCTCAGCCGTCGAGCGCCCGGATAAGGGATGCTGAGGGCGCCACGATTGTGTGTTGGTGTTTGTCAAACCGTTTGACCAACGGGCGTTGGTTTGCTAAACATTTACTCCATGAACAACCAATTTGATTTCACTGATTTCACAAGCGGGCTTCGTGAGAAGCTCAGGGACCAGATTCGCACGGCGAACGAAGCCGATGATCTCGACAAGATTCAACGGCTTACGGCGCTCCGCAAACGGCTCGAATTCGCAGCCACTGAGGTAGGCTCCATTGCCGGTGAGTTGAACGGGCAATCGTCCAAGCTGGGTTCGAAGCCGCCGCTAGGCTCGGCCTTCGTCACAATCTCTGAAGGAGACTTGAAGCAACACCTGTTTCGCCTAAGGGAAGCGAAGCGCCAAGGAATGAATTTGCCTGAAAACGCGCAAGTTACCCTCGACCTAGTCGCACCGAATGGAATTCGGACAATCCAGACGATGACGATGGACTATAAGTTCAAGGCCCGGAGCGAGTTCGGCGAATTCTACACGCAACTTCAGCTACGTCCCAATGATCGGCTTTTGCTGGAAGAGATTGGATCAAATCGTTTCCGTATCACAAAACCCTAAACGGGCCGCGAGATAAGGGCGTACCTCAACGCGGTTTACCCCCCTTTGCTGGCGCGTCCCTTGGGGTCGGGGGTTGAAAGGTCTTCGGCCCCACCTTTATTTCGGGCGCGGCTGCGGGCAGGATGGGCGGGAGGAGATGATGGCTGTGAACAAAAATCTGGCATTAGCGTTGACGCCTAGAGGTGTGCGGCGGAAGAGAATCAACGTACCCCTTGCCAACCCTCAGGCCACATCTCTAAACGCCGGTTCGACATACGAACCAGTCAGCAGCGTATGGGAGCGAAGCGACGGCGAGCTACTTGAAGCGATGTTTAAGTTTTATGCGTCGATCCCGACCGAACCGATCTTAGACGCCACGTACAACGCTGGCCGATTTTGGAAGGGCTCCAAACGGCGCGTCGTCTCGATGGACATCGATCCGCAATACAAGCCGATGATCGTCGGAGACAATCGCAAGATGACGGGCGTGAAGTCTGCCAAGTTCGGAGTTGTTGTTTACGACCCGCCTCACGTCGGGCCGCAAGGGCGAGACAAGAGCAGGAAGCGATTCGATGTTGATTTCGGCGCGACGGTGGAGTGCGGCAAGGAGCAGGATTGGAACCTGAGCTACCTATATCCGCCGTTTTTAAAACAGGCCAAGCGGGTATTAAAGCCGAACGGCCTGCTGCTCGCAAAGATCACAGATATGGTGAACAACCACAAGGCAAAATGGCCGCACTGTGATTTCATGCGAATGGCGGAAGAGGCTGGGTTCACTGTCTGCGATTTAATCGTTAAGGTTCGCGCCGGCCCGATGGTCTCGACCAAGTGGAAAGAAGCTCATCACGCCCGAAAACGGCACTGCTTTTGGATCGTATGCCGCAACGGCGACGACTGCGAAGGTTGAACGGCATCCGGTGAAACCGCTCGGCGACGAAGTTTTTAATCCTCTCGACAAGACAAACCTGGCAGAGAGCGTCAGCGACCACTTGCTCAAGCGCCTAATTGTCCAGTTGCCTCCGAGTCGATTTTCGGGGGCTGGGATATACGCCATTTATTACGCGGGAAAATTTCCGGCCTACCAGCAGATCGCTAAGACAGTCTCACGTGAGGAGAAGGCGATTCCGATCTACGTTGGAAAGGCCGTCCCAGCGGGCTCAAGGAAAGGCGGCTACGGCCTCGGGAGCGATCCTGGCGAGGTTTTGTTTCGCAGATTGTCGGAACATGCTTCTTCTATCGACTCTGCGCGCAACATCAGTCTCGCCGATTTCCGATGCCGGTATCTTCTTGTCGATGATATCTGGATTCCCCTCGGAGAGTCGTTGCTCATCGAGAAATTCAAGCCTGTGTGGAACATTTGTGTTGACGGCTTCGGCCACCACGATCAAGGGAAAGCTCGCCGAGGCCAGATGAAGTCGGCGTGGGATACGTTGCATCCCGGACGATCATGGGCCGAAAACGTGGAGCGACCAAACACCAGAAGCGCCGAACAGATTTCGGCAGAAGTTGTGGCTTACCTCGACTCGACCCCAAAGTAGAAGAGAGAGCGTTTGACTCACGCCGATCCGGGCGCGGCGGCGGGCAGTATCAGGGCCATAGCAGGATGCCATGCCAGGATGCTAAAGCGCACCGACTGGCGGGCGCTACAGCAGAGCGCAGACGACGCCAGCGAGCCGGTTCAATTGGGAATTGCCGCTCCCATGAAAGCAACTTTCAGAGTCGTAGCGACCGTGGCCATCTTCTGCGTGAGTTTCATCGTTTATCTGTTTTTGGCAGCGCCCTTGTGGAACTTGACTGGCCACCTTTCTGAATCGACTCCGCCACCGATTGCGTTCAGGGTCACGACTTATGTTGGCAGCCTCATCCTTGCTCTCTGGACGACGCGCAGACTCGTGCGACGCTTCTTGCCTGCCACTATTCCGCCCGGTTCCCGATAGTGACCGCAAAACACGTTTGCCCAGCAGGGCAAAGGAGCATGGGACACTTGATGTCTGACCCGTCGTAGAACTCGAAATCAGATTTGATGTGCGCGGTATCGTCCAGGCGACTCACCAGAGCCTGAGCGAACCTAGACGTGGGCGCGGTTCTCGACGAACAAACGGTTAACCCTCTCGGTAATGTGTACTCACGCGGTTGATCCAAGATCGTACATCCGGCAAGAGATAACACTCTCTGAGCGTCATCGTACAAGTCTTCGGCATAGTCGCTGTCGTTGTGAATCATCGTTACGCGGCAGTTGGCATCTTTCATCGACTGAAAGTCGCCGAATAACTGCGTCGCCAGCTTCCATTTCAACGCGTCGTCGGCAAGTGGCCTCTCTGGGGTTGAATGCCCTCGCGGCCCACTCAAAATTCCGAAGTAAGGCAATACAACTGGCCCCCATGCGATTACGGTCGCCGCAACTCCCGCCAAAATCCACGGCCAATATCGACGCTGAGTTGCGGGAGCGGCGTCGCGATTGTGATCTTTAACCTTGACCACTTCGTATGCCACAAAGAGGCAGGTCGCCCATTCGGCAAGCGGTTCGTAATACTTCAGCGTCTCGATCCAGTTCACGCACATTCCCCCTCAGGACGAGATTTCCCTTGTCGTGCATCGTACTGCGCTTGACGGCTACGCGGCAACTGCGGAAACTTGGAGCATGGGTGCCAGGTACGCGCAGCCGATTCTGTTCTTCTACTGCTACACCCGCAAGGATTACGAACTGAAAACGAGCCCTCATTTTGCCGCGCAGAAGCGCAAGTTCGCCAGACGGCGCAAGGCCGACGCGGAGAGTAGAAAGTGGCTTGGCTGAGAACAACCGGTCTTTGGATTGTGGTCGCATCCGCCTTGCTGCTAGGGGCCACACATGGAAGCGCTGCAACTCCAAGCAACCAGCGGCATACAAGCCAAATTGAAAAGACTCCGGGCGACCAGCATGGCAGCCCCGCACCAATAGCGATCATGAGCAGCAATCAGGCCGGTCCCGCTCCAGCCAGCACGCAGTCCGCCAGCTATACGTACAACTACTACTATCCAACCCCAGAGACTTGGCTGACCTCTTTCAGCCAAATAGCAGCAATCGCATCCGCGATCCTGCTGGCGATGTTCACGGGGGGCCTTTGGCTGACTTCGATCTGGCAATGGAAAGTTGCAAACAATGCACTGTATGCCGACCGGCCGTATCTGCTCTTTCTCGACCGACCCGAGCAAAAGTTCTTCGACCCGCAATCGCGAGAAGACAAGGTTTTCGTGATCAGTTCGGCGAGATGCAGCGTCAAGAATCTTGGCAAGGGGCCAGCGATACTCACGAAAATCATGGCTCGCATGAAGCTGGCAAATGACCTGAAGCTTCCACCAGATTTTTCTGATTGTCTCGAAATAAGAGCCTTCAAGGAGCCTGTTATCGAGGACAAGGCACCGTCCGAGTTTTTCGTGCCCATAGATGGATACCTTGTCCAAGTAGCGGATTGGGAAAGTCTCCGCAGGGGCGAAACCAAGATTGTCTTGTATGGAACGATCAGCTACGAAGATGTGTTCAAGAATCCTTACGTCACTGCGTTTGGATATGTCTATGAAGGCCCTGGAACGGGCATCGGCCGGGGCGATAATTTTCGCTTGGGGCGCAAGGAATACAACTACCGCACATAGAACACCGGCCTATCCGAGCCGGAATAGCGCGGCAGTCAGGTCGTCCCGTAACGCGTTCGCCGCGAAGAAGAGGCGGCTTGTAGCTTAACTGATAGCGGGCGGCTGATGACCGCACCGCAAACCGCCACCACGGGCGCGACTGGATGCGTCAGAGGGCTGGCCAAGCGCGTCAAATGAATAGGCGCAGGGCTTGCGTTTGCAACACCGCTTATTGCTGGAGTAGAAGGACTCCACATGGTCCTCCGCCACGCCACCACGCTCGCGCTTGTGGGTGGTATCTGATCGTGGCGCCGCCAAGGTTTAAGGCCGTGGACGATATTAGCGGCACTGCAACAGAAAGTCTGGGTAAGTAGTGCGATGAAATACACCGCGCTCGATACGAACTGCTTCCTTCACTATCAATCGCTGGAAAACATAGACTGGTTAACCCTCCTCAAAGCGTCCGAAGTGCGGCTAATCATTTTCCCGATCGTCATTAGGGAACTCGATCAGAAGAAATACGACGCTTCTCCGCTCATCCGCCGACGAGCCCAGGCGGCGATCGCCAAATTACGCGCGTTTCGCAATTTGGCCGGGTCCACAATTCGAGAAGGAGTTTCTCTCGCTTTCGAGTCAAAAGAGCCTTCAATTGACTTCGAGGCCAATCAATTGGACAGAACGCATCCTGACGATCGATTCGTGGCTTCGGCGCTCCAAATGAAGTTAGAGAAAGGCGACTTGGACTTAACAATCATAACGAATGATTTCGGTCTGGAGCTAAAAGCCAGCGGGCGGTTTCGGGTGATGGGTCTGCCCGAGAAGTATCTGTTGCCAGAGGAGAAAGACCCCAAGGACGATGAGCTTAAGAAACTCCGCACTGAAATAGATCGCCTCAACAAACGCTTTCCCGAGTTTGCCATCGAGTTCGAAAAGGTGGGGGGCCACCGGCTGGAAGTAAAGCTTCCCGCCGTTGACCTCCCCGCGGATGCCGACCTCAAACGGCAGCTCGATCAAACACGTCGCGAGCATCCCAAGCGCACAGCGTCGCGTGTTCCATGGGGACTGCCCGAATATACCGAAGCTATCATCAGCGGTTTCAATGAAAAGTTGGATCGCTTTTATGAACAGACCGAAAAGTATCTTGCAGACGCGCGCCAGTATGACTTGATCGAGGCATCAAAAATACGGGTACAGTTGGTTCTGAGAAACACCGGAAAAGGCCCTGCGACCGACATTGATGTGGAAATTCCATGTGCAGGCGAAAAACTTCTGGTCGTCACGGAAGCGAAGTATCCACCGCGTCCCGAGCCGCCAAGCCCACCGGATGACGGCTATCCAAGGGGTCTCTACTTTGTACCGCCCAACGTAGTTCCCCTCTCTGAGCAGCTCGCTAAATTGAAGGAACCGGATGTCAGCTCGGAGGTAAAACCATGCGCCGGCGGGTACTCTATGAACGTGCGAATCAGGAAACTGAAGCACGGCAAAGAACAGCAACTTCCACCGTTTTTTATTTTGCTGGCCGAAAGGAATCTCCCAGCAGTTGGCCTCAACTGTCGTATTACATGTAACGAGCTTTCGAGCCCGGTAGAAGCAGACCTCGGAATCGTCGTGACAAGGTGAGAAATCTCGCGCTTTTGCGCTAGACCCGTAACGTCGTGAGTCTGGCGGGAGTCAGCCCCCCCAGAGGCTAGGGCTGGCCGAGAGCAGGGCGGCCCCGTTCCGGGGGCGGGGAGCAACGGCGCGAGGGTCTGCGCCCCGACTCGTGGGAATAGGTGCGGAAGCGGCGGCCCGCGCTGTGGGGACTTTTGTGGGGACCCTCGATAAGAATCGGCATCGCTTGGTAGCGGTCGGCTTGTCGAGTCGAAGTGAAGAAAGCGCCTGTCGCGCAACGGCTTCGTGCATATCGAGCGCTACCGAGCCATACCGGCGAAATAGCGGATTCCACGATTGAGCGGCACCTGCGACACCACGGCGCTGTTGATCTTCTCCACGACGGTCGGGCGGGCCGGGACCAGGGAGCCGAAGAGATCTGCTCGCCCCGCATCCCGGCGCACTCCCGCACGCGCTGCGCGCGTACTTTGGGTCCTATTTGATCGCCAGCGCGTTGGGCGGTGAGCCGACTCCGCCGGGCACGTTGAGCGGCGCCGAAGTCAGGAAAAACTCGTAGCGCCGGTCGGCGGCGCAATCGGCGGCCAGCTCCTCCAGGTTCCACATCTCCCCGATCGGCATCCCGAACATCGCCAGCATATGGAAGTGCAGGAACTCGCCGCCTGAAGGCGGAAACGCCTCCAGCCCCGGCGAGTCCGCCGCGACCGCTCCCAGGTGGTTGTCCCAGATCCATCGTGCGACCCGCTCGCTGGCTTCGAGTCCCGGCGCCACCGTCTCGCGGGCCAGCTCAGCCTTAACCTCCTCGCTCGCGTTCAGGTAGAACTTGGTCCACCCGAACCGAATCAGCAGGATGTCGCCGGTGCGAAGGCGGGTGCGCTGCTCCTCCAGCGTCGCCTCGAGATCCTCGAGCGGGATGGCCTGGTACTTGGTGTATTCGATGGTCTTGCCGTGGCGCTCGTAATGGCGTGCGAGGTCGGCCAGCACGCCGCGCCCCGCTATTCCGCGCCGCGCCAGATTGTCGATTCCAAGCCGCATGCCGCCGCGCCCGGTGATCTCGTTGTCCGGGATTCCGTTGTAGGCGCCGAACGTGATGTGCTTGACGTGCGCCAGCGCGTCCCATTGAGAGGAGGACTGCGGATTGAAGTTGTCGATGTAATCGTCGAGCACGAAGGCCTCCGCGCCGGGATATTGAATCACCCTATGGACGTGTCTGCCGCGCTTGAAGAGCGGAGGGTCCGGGATGTCGATCGGCAGGTTGAGCGGGAAGACCTTGCCGGTGCGGATCAATACGGCGGCGGCGCGCACCCGCTCGGGGGTGAGAAGATTGATCGTGCCGACTTCGTCGTTGTCGCCGAAGACCCCCCAGGCCGAGCCTTTCGGAGCCCCGGGCCTTACCGGCAGCTCATCGTAGGCGGGAAGTTTCGGCTCGGCGCTGCGAGCGACGCGGGCAGGGGCCGCTTTGGGCGTCGCGCGACGCGGCTTGGCGGCGACTTGACGGGTCTTGGGACGGACCTTGGCTTTCCCGATCTTCGCTTTTGCTTTCGCCACTTTTCAGCTCCCAGGCCGCGATAGTCGTGGGCTCTCAGAACGGCCGTGTCTCTCTCATAACAGGTAAGACGGCGCGCGCAACAGAGGCGCGGCGCTCGCGCTGAACAAGGTCCCTCATCAGGCGGCAAAAGACGCCCCCGTCCTCTCCCTGCGGGCGAGGAACGGAAAAGCACTCGCGCAAGCCGTCAGTTCGAGCCGGTGGAACCGGGCAGGTTGCCTCCCAGTGTAGCGTTGCCGACGCGCGCGTCACCCTGTCCGGCGCGGCGGATGTAAATCGGGATGCCGGTGAGTTCCACGAATTCCTTGATCTCCGAGCCAGCCTGCGACCAGAACAGCCCGTCTCCGCCCACGACGAGCGGCTGCGCGGCGCCAACGCCCTCGAACAACAACTTTGTGCTCAGCCGAAGAGACTCGCGCTGCCCGGCTTATAGGTATATTTGGCTTTGATCTCGTCCGTAAGTTTTACGCCGAGACCGGGCGCTGTTGGCGGCAGTACGTATCCGTCTTCGATCTGAAGCGGCTCGACCAGCATCTCCGTCTCGAGCGGGTTCTGCATGACCGGCCGCTCGAGAATGAAGCAATTCGGCATGCAGAATCCCAAATGGTAGTTGGCCATGATCGTCGGCGCGGCACCCCAAACGTGCATCGCAATTTTCACGTTTGAGGCGAGCGCGAACTCGCAGACTCGGCGCGCCTCGGCGATGCCCCCGACAATTGTCGGATCGGGCTGGGCGATGTCGAAGGCGCCGGCACGAATCCATTGGACAAAAGCGGCAGCCGTCGTGATGCCCTCGCCTCCGGAAATCGGCACGGATGACGCCGCGCGCAGCTCGGCATAAGGCGCTGGATCGAACGGCGGCAGAAATTCTTCCGCCCAGGCGATACGAGACGGCGCGAGCGCGTCCAGGAGCGCAAGCACCTGCTTGATGCTCCAGGGCTGCCGGTTGAAGTTTTGCACGGCGTCCAGCGCCAGAAACTTGTCCGATCCGATCGCCGCGCGAACCGCGGCGACGCGTTCCGCTTCGACCTTCGGCTGATATGCCAACGGGTTAAGACGCATCTTGAAGCCGATATAGCCGTCGGCCATCACCGCTTTTGCATGTTCGACCAACTGGTCGATGGTGAAGGTGGGAACGCCGCCGCTTGCATACAGTGGCAATCGGTCATGCACGGCGCCGCCCAGGAGCGCATGGACGGGAAGGTCGAGGCGCTTGCCCATCGCATCCCACAGGGCACATTCGATCGCCGAGAGCACCATGACCGTCGGCCCCGTCCGTCCGATATAGCTGCTGATCCAGAACGCGTCCCGGGCAAGGCAATTGATTCGGCCGGCATCCTTGCCCATGAAGTGGGGCCGAAAGAACGAGACCGTTTCGGCGCAGAGCTCCGGCATATAGACGCCGGCGTAAGTCTCTCCGATGCCGGTGATGCCGTCGTCGCACTCCAGTTCCACAAAGACCGCGCTTCTCTGACGCGTCTGAGCACCGGCAACGCCATAAGGGGTTGTGAGCAAGACGGCGCGTAAATCGATGATGTGTGCAGATTTCATTGGTCGTTGCGCTCCTTATCGGAAGGGAAAGATATCTCTTGGTGAAGCGCAGGTCTGTCAAGCACTTGACAATCTTGCCGCGATCGGGAATTTTTCGGCCATGGACCGGACAGCCGCCAAATCCGTGCTCGCGCGCAATTCGTGGTTCGCCAGCCTTGCAGTCGATCTTCAAGCCGATATCCTGCGCCTGGGCCGTACACGGTACATGAAGAATGCCGTGATCTTTGCGGTCGGCGATGCGCCAAACGGTCTGTTCGCCGTGCTTTCCGGAAAGGTCCAGATTTCGCACACCTCGAGCGACGGCCGCCTTGCTCTGCTGATGATGGCCGAGTCGGGCGCCTGGTTCGGCGAGACCTCGCTGCTCGACGGCGGAACCCGCAATTCCGATGCCCTTGCTGTCGGACGCGTTGAATTATTCCATCTCGACGTGTTCGCGTTCCGGGAGATGACGCGCGACAGTTCGCAACGTTATGCGGCGTTCGTGCGGCTGCTCTGCGATCATTTTCGCCTCGCGATGGATCATTTCGCGAGCCTTCGCATGCCGGCGGAGGCACGGATCGCGCAGCGCTTGCTTTTCTTCTCGCGCACCCAGGCGAATAACGGTGAGCCCGGGCGCGTTGTCAACCTTTCGCAGGAACAACTGGCTTCAAACGTCGGCATCTCGCGCCAAGCGCTTAACTCGCATCTCAGACGACTCGAGGAACAGGGCCTTGTGAAGCTGGGCTATTCAGAGATTCGACTCTGCAACCACCGTGCACTTGTCCGGCTGGCACAAAACGCTCTGGCAGCCTACGTGCCGGGTGCGCGAGCTGGATGAGCGTTTGGGCTTGAGCGGGTTGTGCGATTGACCCCCGAAATCAGGATCAGACCGCCGTCGGAAGTCACTCGCGCGCCCTAAAAACGGAAATCCGGGGTTAAGCGACGCGGCGCATCAGCTCGAGGATGTCGTAGCCGGTTATCGCCTTGCTCTTCTGCGACCAGTCCTTGAGCTCGGCGTCGCTGACCATTCCGGCCTGGCATCCCTTGGCCAGATCCATCAGCCCCATCTTGATCGTCGCCTCATCGATCATCTCGCCGCTCTTGGGATCGGCCATCGAGCCGCCGCCCTTCTCATGATAGAGCCGCACCAGCCGGCGCGCCTGGTCGACCTGCGCCTGGGTGGGCGTGTAGCAGGCGTTGGCAATCTCGGCCTGCTGCGGATGGATCACCCAGGTACCGTCCATGCCGAGGTTGGCGGCGCCGATATTCTTCTCGCGAAGCCCGCGCTTGAGCTGCTCGACCCGCTCGGGGGGCTCGTCGGCGCGCCACAGCCGCAGGTAGACGTTGTCGATCGCGTGCAGGCCGGCGGCCTTGGCGGCAACCACGGTCGCCTGCTTGGCGTAGTGGAAATTCTGGTTCTGGTTCTCGACGATCTCGCGTACCCCAAGCGTCGCGGCAAGATCGGCGATTCCGAACACCAGCCCGCACATCCGGTCCGAGGCCGTTGCAATCTCGTAGGCCTTGACCAGCGCCTGCGGCGTCTCGATCAGCGATTCGAGCTGGATGCGGTACTTCCATCCGCCGCGCCGCTCGAGCTCATCGAGCAGGTTGGCGACCTGCCTGATGTCCTCCGGTCCGCGAACCTTGGGGATGATCATGCCGTGAAAGCGGTTGGGCGCCCCCAGCATCACCGCCTCCATGTCGCCCTTGAAGAAGGGCGAATGGATATTATTGGGCCGTACCGTGACGACCTTCTTGCCGAAGTCGAGCGTGTTGAGCGCCTCGACCATCACCTTGCGGCTCTTCTCGCCTTTGAACTCGTAGGGGCAAGCGTCCTCGAAGTCCGCCATCAGGTGATCGACCGGCGACCTGACCGGATCGGCGGCGCTCTGGTGCAGCTTCATGCTGTGGCCGGGATAGGTCAACTCGGTGCGCGGGATCACGAAACGGCTGCCGTTGTCCAATACGTACATGGTGTCCTCGATAGGAAAGTGTCGGCGAAGGGGTTTGGCGATCTACTGGTTGCTCGAGCCGTCCTGGCGGTCCGGAAAATGCGATCGGCGTTTGATCAGGACTGTGCGTTCGATTTCCACCACCGGCTGCCCGGCCGCGTTCTTGCCGACCAGCTTGAACTTGACGACTCCGGCGTGCGGCCGATCGGAGTCGCGTTTTTCGAGCACCGTTGACTCGGCGTACAGGGTATCGCCGTGAAACACCGGGTTGGTATGGCGTCCGTTGTCCATCGCGAGCTCGGCGATCGCATTCTCGCTGGTGTCTTCGGAGGCCAGTCCCACCACGAAGGCCAGCACCACGCCGCCGTATACCACCCGCCTGCCGCCGTAGTAGGTCTTGGGATCCTTGTCGACCATGTCCTGGTTGAAGTGCAGTTGCGCGGTGTTCATCACCAGCGAGGTGAACATGTGATTGTCGGCTTCGGTGATGGTGCGGCCGCGCGAATGGATCAGCGTCTCGCCGACCGTGAAATCCTCGAAATAACTGCCCGGACTCGTGATCGCCATCGTCCTAGCCCTGCTGCCCCATGATGCGCCGCCCGATCACCTCGAGCTGGATCTCGCTGGTGCCCTCGAAGATCGACAGCACCCGGGCGTCGCGCCAGTAGCGCTGCACGTCGAACTCCATCGAGTACCCGTAGCCGCCGTGGATCTGCATCGCCTCGCGCGTCACCCGCTCGGCCATCTCGGCAGCGAACACCTTCGCCATCCCGGCCTCGTAGTCGCAGCGCTTGCCGCCGTCCTTTTGCGAGGCCGCAAAGTAGGTCAGTTGCCGCGCCGCCTCGATCTCCACCGCCATGTGCGCCAGCTTGTGCCGGATCACCTGGAAGTTGCCGATCGGCTGTCCGAACTGGATTCGGTCGTGCGCGTACTTGGTCGCCGCCTCGAAGGCGGCCTGAGCGACGCCTACGCCGCGCGCCGCAGTCTGGATCCGCGCCGACTCGTAGGTCGCCATCAACTGGTAGAAGCCGCGGCCCTCTACCCCGCCGATCAGGTTGGAAGTGGGAACATAGGCGTCGTCGAAGGAGAGTCCGTAGCTCCTCATCCCGTGGTAGCCGATAGTTGGAATCGGCTCGCCGGTGACCTGCGGCGGCATGAAGCCGTTGCCCGGCGGCTTCTCGAACAGCAGCAGCGAGAGCCCGCGATGGCGTTTGGCGGGGTCGGGATCGGTGCGCGCCATCACGGTCAGGATGTCGGCGCGGTTGGCGAACGTGCACCACATCTTGGAGCCCTTGAGCAGATACCCGTCGCCTTTCCTGACCGCGCGGGTCTTGAACGACGCGGTGTCGGAACCGGTGTCGGGCTCGGTAAAGGCGGCCGCCGTCATCACTTCGCCGCGCGCAATCCGCGCCATGAAGTTCTCCTTCTGTTCGGGCGTGCCGTGGGTGTTGATCAGCGTGCCGGTGATCAAATTGCGCGTCATCACCGAACCCACCGAGAGCCATCCGCGCGACAGCTCCTCGGTCACGATCGCCATCGCAATATAATCCAGGCCCAGACCGCCCTGCTCCGGCGGGAAGATAATGCCGAAGTAACCGAGCTCGGCCATCTTCCTGAGCATGCTCTCCGGGATCTCCTCGTTGCGGCGGTCGAGATCGTTGGCGATCGGTTTGACTTCGCTTTCCACGAAGTCGCGCACCGAGCGGCGAATCTCATCGTGCTCCGGCGTCACTACCTGCATCGCCTTCTACCCCGCGTCTCGCTTGCGAATCAGGACCGGCCGCTGGTACTCGAGCACCAGCGTGCCATTCTGGTTGAAACCGGTCGTCCGGAAAAGCACCACGCCGCGGTCGGGCCGCGAGGTGTCGCGCTTGGAGAGCACCTCGGACTGCGCGGTCAAGGTGTCGCCCGGAGAGACGGTGTTGAGGAATTTGAGCTTCTCGTATCCGAGATGGGCGATCGCGCGCTCGCTCAAGTCCTCGACCGACAATCCGAACACCACGTTCAGCACCAGCATGTGATTGACCACGATGCCGCGAAAGCCGAGGCTCTTGGCGTACTCGCGGTTGAAGTAGATCGGGTTGAAGTTCATCGTGACGCTGGTGAACAGGCTGTTGTCGCCCTCGGTGATGGTCCGGCCCCAGTGATGCTTGAAGATCTGGCCGACGGTGAAGTCCTCGAAAAAGTGCCCGCGCTCGATCCTGCGCTCTGCCATGATGATAATCCGGCTTGTGCCACCCGATTTCAGGGGCGTTTCAATTTGTTAATCCTAACCGCGCGGCACCGCAACCTTGTTTTACCGGCCTGCGGCTTTGGTCCCTCAGAGCGGGGAATGGCGGCGAATAGCTGTCCGCCGCCGGTCGCGGTCAGTTATTATGGAATTGGTCGATTCCGGTCAACCGCCAATCGTAACGGACCTGTTGTCAAAAGCGCCACGAAAAGGTACCTAATCGACTCTCTGCCTCGCACCTGAGGCTCCATTCAGAAGCCAGGGGCACCATGGGGACCGAATAGCATGAGCGTCAAGGAAATCTACGAAATCGGCGAAGTGCCGCCCGTCGGTCATGTCCCCCGCCAGATGTACGCCCAGGTCATTCGGGCGGAGCGGTTTGGCGAACCGAAGCTTGCGTTCAAAGTCGAGAAGGTCGAGGTCCCCGAAATCCGCCCCGACGAAGCGCTGGTCTATGTGATGGCGGCGGGGATCAACCGCAATAACGTATGGGCGGCGCTGGGTTCGCCGGTCAACGTGATCGCGCAGCGGCAAAAGACCGGGTACGACTCCTCCGACTTCCATATCGGCGGCAGCGACGCCTCGGGAATCGTGTACGCGGTCGGCAGCGACGTGAAGAACCTGAAGGTCGGCGACCGGGTCGTGATTCATTGCGGCGTATGGGATCGCGATTGCCCCGCGGTGCGAGCCGGCGACGACCCGATGTACGACCCTTCCTTCAAGATTTGGGGCTACGAAACCAATTGGGGAAGCTTCGCCCAGTTTACCCGCGTCCAGGCGCATCAGTGCATGCCGAAAGCCAGGCACCTCACCTGGGAAAGGGCGGCCGCGCCCACATTAGTCGGGGCCACCGCCTTGCGGATGCTCATGGGCTGGCCGCCGCATGTTGTGCGGCCCAACGACGTGGTCCTGATTTGGGGCGCGTCGGGCGGACTGGGATGCCAGGCGATTCAGATCGTCGACGCCCTGGGCGGAATTCCGGTGGCGGTGGTCAGCGACGATCGCAAGTTCGAGTTCTGCACCATGCTCGGCGCGAAGGGCTGCATCAACCGCAAGAAATTCGAACACTGGGGCATGATGCCGCATTGGACCGATGCCGCCGGTTACGACCGATTCACCGCCGGATGCCGCGCCTTCGGCAAGGCGATTTGGGACATCGTCGGCGAGCGGCGCAACCCGCGCATCGTCTTCGAGCATCCTGGCGAGGATACCATTCCCACCTCGATCTTCGTGTGCGACACCGGGGGGATGGTGGTGATCTGCGCGGGAACTACCGGTTACAACGCAGTGGTGGATCTGCGCTACCTGTGGATGCGGCAGAAGCGATTGCAGGGATCGCATTTCGCCAACGACGAGCAGGCCTACGCGTTCAACCAGCTCGTTGTCGAAGGCAAGGTCCAGCCGTGCCTGGCCGGAAACTACTCCTTCGAAGAGATTCCCGAGTGCCACCAGGCGATGTACGAAAACCGCGCCCCGGAGGGCAACATGGTCGCCCTGGTCGGTGCGCCCAAGCGCGGCATGGGGGACCTGGAGCCGTAGAGCCGACCAGTGCGACCTCTACATGTCGCTGCTGGAGCTGACGTAGCCGACGTTCGGCGACGGCCATACTTTCTTTCCCCGGACGACCCTCAGGCCGTGGCGCCGCAACCTGTCGCACCCGTCCCTGCCTGTCAAGTTCTGGTGACCTGCCATAGGATTTGACTACGTATGGCCTCCCAAGCTCCCTTCCAGTCCGAGTTGCGCCGCCGAATCGAGGGCGAGGTGCGCTTCGACGCCGGCAGCCTCGCCCTCTATTCCACCGACGCCTCCAATTACCGCCGCGTGCCGGTCGGCGTAGTCGTCCCGCGCCATGAGGGCGATGTCGCCGCGGCGCTCGCGATCGGTCGCGAGAATGCCATCCCGGTGCTGGCGCGCGGCGGCGGCACGGGGCTGGCCGGCCAGACCTGCAACACGGCGCTGGTGCTCGACTTCTCGAAGTACATGAACGCGATCCGCTCGATCGATCCGGATCGGCGTCTGGCGATAGTCGAGCCGGGAGTGGTTCAGGCGCAACTCAATGCCGCGGTGGCGCGCTATGGGATGTTTTTCGCTCCCGACCCGGCGACCAAGGACCGATGCACGCTGGGCGGGATGATCGGCAACAACTCATGCGGCGCGCATTCGGCAGCCTATGGCAAGACCGCCGACAACCTGGCGGCGATCGAGGTGATGCTTTACGACGGCACACATTTGAGCCTGCGCGCGATCGACGAGGCGGCGCTGGAGTCATCGATCGCGCATGGGGGCCGCGAGGGGCAACTGATGGCACGGCTGCGTGAGACGCGCGCCCGCTACGGCGACCTGATCCGGCAGCGTTATCCGAAAATTCCCCGTCGCGTCTCGGGCTACAACCTCGATCAACTGCTTCCCGAGGCGGGCTTCAATCTGGCCGGCGCCGTGGCCGGCTCCGAGGGCACGCTCGCTGTCACCTTGAATGCAACCGTGAAGCTCGTGCCGCGCCCGCTCGAGCGATGCCTGGCCGTGCTCGGCTTCGACGATGTTTTTCTTGCCGCCGACCAGACCGCGTGGCTGCTCGAGCATCGCCCACAGGCCCTCAAGGGCTTCGACCATCATCTGATCGACTTCGCCAGAGCCAAGGGCGCACAGGCCGACGCGATGCGGCTGATGCCGCCCGGGCGCGCCTTTCTAATCGTCGAGCTTGCCGGGCAAAGCCGGAACGAGCTCGAGGAGCGCGCCTCGTCGCTGCTCAAACAGGCGCGCGCGATCCCCGAATGCACGGGCGTCGCGATGGTGGCCGGGCCGGCCGCTCAGCAGGCCGTGTGGCGGCTTCGCGAATCGGGACTCGGCGCCGGGGCCGTGATCCCCGGCTTCCCGCGCACGTGGCCCGGCGCGGAGGACACCGCGGTCGCGCCCGCCCGGCTCGGGGCGTACTTGAGACGCTTCTCCGAACTGCTCGCACGCCATCGGCTTCGGGCCGCGACCTACTACGGCCATTTCGGCGAAGGATGCGTCCACTGCCGAATCAATTTCGATTTCGAGACCCTGGCCGGACGCGCCGCCTTCCGCGCCGCGATGGTCGAGATCGGCGCGCTGGTGAGCGAGTTCGGCGGCTCGCTCTCCGGCGAGCACGGCGACGGCATCGCGCGCTCCGAGCTTCTGCCCGGGATGTTCGGCGCGGAGCTGATCGACGCCTTCCGCGACTTCAAACGCGCGTTCGATCCCGATGCGATGATGAATCCGGGAGTGATCGTGAGTCCGGAGCCGCTCGATTCGCACCTGCGGCTCTCCGCGCTTAAGCCGCGGCCGCTTCCAACCCACTTTGATTTCAGCCGCGAGGACGGGCTGGCCGGCGCCGCCCTCAAGTGCGTCGGGATCGGCAAGTGCCGCAAGACCGATGCCGGCACGATGTGCCCGTCATACATGGCCACCCGCGAGGAGATGCACTCGACGCGGGGACGCGCGCGGCTCCTGTTCGAGGCGCTGAGCGGCGGCGGCCTGCTCGACGGCGGCGCCGCCGACCCGGTCGTGGCGCAGTCGCTCGAGCTCTGCCTTGCCTGCAAGGGATGCAAGAACGAGTGTCCGGCGACGGTGGACATGGCGACCTACAAGGCCGAGTTCCTTGCGCACTACTATGAGAAGAACCGCCGCCCGCTCGCCGCCCGCTGCTTCGGTCGCATTCACGAGCTGGCGCGCCTGGCGCAGCTCGCGCCGGGCGTGGCCAACGCACTGGCCTGCGGGCTGGGCGCGCTATTCTTAAGGCGCGCGCTGAACGTCCATCCGCAGCGCGAGCTGCCACGCTTCGCGCCGCGCACTTTCCGCTCATGGTTCCGCCGCCGGGCCGCGGCAAACCCGTCGGGACCTGAGGTGGTGCTGTTTCCCGACACGTTTACGAATTTCCTCGAGCCCGAAGTGGCGATCGCGGCGGTCGCGGTCCTCGAGCGCGCCGGCTTCAGAGTCACGATTCCGCCCCGTGACTTGTGCTGCGGCCGCCCGCTCTACGAATACGGGATGCTGAACCGGGCGCGGCGGCGGCTTGCCACGGCGCTCGCGGTCCTGAGACCGTACGTCGAGCGCGGGATCGCAATCGTCGGCCTCGAACCGAGCTGCATCCTGACCTTCCGCGACGAGTTGCCGGGTCTCTTCCCAGACGATCCCGCCGCCGCCGCGTTATCAAGACGCGCGATGCTGCTGGATGAGTTCCTCGCGCGCGAAACAAAGCAATTCGTGCCGCCCGCCCTTTCCGGCCGGGCAGTTCTGCACGGCCATTGCCATCAGAAGGCGATCGCGGGTCTCGACAGCGAGATTGCCCTGCTCGGTCGAATCGAGGGGCTTAAGCTGGAGGTCCTCGATGCGGGTTGCTGCGGGATGGCGGGTGCGTTCGGCTACGATTCGGAGCAGTTCGATATCTCGCGCAGGATCGCCGAGCGCGTCCTGGTCCCGGCGATCAACGCGAGTCCCGCTGACACGATGGTCATCGCCGACGGATTCTCATGCCGCTTGCAGATTCGTGCCTTCTGCAGCGGACGCCGCCCGATGCATCTGGCGCAGGTGTTGGATTCGGCGATTGTTCCTATGAGGAGCTAACGCAAGTTCAGACCCGAATTCTGTAGTCGCGGGAGACTAGAAGAACGTGCGGCGGGCGAGGTAGAAAATTGTCGCGCCGACGATTGCGTATACCGCCACGCCCTCGATGAGGTCGATTCGGCTGGTGGCTAGGAACAGGGCGAGCACCAGCGCCGACGCCACGATCGCCACGATCTGCTCGATTCGTCGTTCGCGGGCGCGGACTTTGGCGACGTGCTCCGTGATCGGCGTGCCGCAGTTGGGGCATACTCCGCCGCGCTTGACGACCAGATCGCTCTCACACTTGGGACACTCGATCCGGGTGCGGATTGGCACTCGCCGTTCTCACCTGCGCCCCTTGAAAATGCGAAGGCGGCCCTTCACTGAGCCGCCTTCACGCTCTTTTCGGGCGACTGACGCTCTACCTGCTAGGCCCTTGCCTTGCGCAGCTTTCCTGCCTGGCCCCGCGCCGCGACCGCAGTCTTGCGCCGCATTTGTGCTGGAGCGGCAGCAGCCGGCTTGACCGCCGGCGCCGGCGCCGCCGCTTGCGGCTTCTCCGGCTCGGCCTCGACCGGAGGCTCCGGGGGACGCGCGGCGGCCTCCGCCGCGGCCCGCTCCATTGCTTCCAGCTTGCGCGTCTTCCAATCGCGCAGCCCGCGCCGCATGTACTCGGCGTTGATATCGAGCATGTCGCAAACGTTGTCGAAGGAGAAAACCCACTTCTTGTCCTCGAGGTTGATCCACTCCTCGGCCTCGCGGAACAGTCTCTGACCCTTGTTGGTGGGCGAGTCGATGCACTTCATGAAGCACTCGACGGCGTCTTCCAGGACACTCAGGATAAGACGCTTCTCGCCTTCGAGCAGATGCTTGCGGCGCATCGCCTCGAAGTACTGGATGGGCAAAAGCGTGTCGGGCTCGAACAGCGCCGGCAGCCTCTCATCCAATGTTTCCTTTTCCTGCATCTTGACTCCTTCGTCCGCTCTGGTCCCTACATTTTCCACCGCCGCCCAACCTCCTTTTTTAGACGCCGACCCCTGGCCGGCTATTCATCGTCGTCCTGAGACTGCTCCTGGTAGATTTCGTTCCACGCCATCTGGATCGCTTCGAGCTTGGCCTCGTTGGAAGCACCGGGGTTGTCGTCGAACTCATCAAGATCGATCACCCACTGGCGCAAGTCCGCAAAACGAACGTCAAGCGGATTCAGCCCGGGATGATTTTCCGCCAGCACCTCCGCGATTTCCTCGGCCTGATCCCATTTTAAGCCCATCAATTCACCCTTCCATATTCCTTATTCGCGTCCAACGCTAGTGATTTACGACAATTCCTCCACAGACTTCTTCGCCAAAGCCTGTTTGATTGCGCGTTCCATGATCCGATGGGCAAATGGTGACGTAAGCTCGTTTAGCTCGTTTACGTGTTGCGAGATAAGCTCACGCTCGCTTGTGTTGCGCGCTGCCTCCAACTCGGCCGCCACCGCCTCGATACGCTCCGCCTCGCCCAGCTCCAGCAGCTCCGGGTACTCGCCGAGCTGTTTGCGCAGCGCGGTCAGAATCTGCTCGGCGTCGTTGCGCGCGGCGATCAGCAGCCGCTGCTCGATATCTTCCTCACCGCGATCGATCGCTTCCTCGATCATCCGCTCGATCTCCTCTTCCGTCAGCCCGTAACTCGGCTTGACGTTGACCGAATGCTCGCGGCCGGTGCGCTGATCGCGCGCAGTCACGTTGAGAATCCCGTTGGCGTCGATCAGGAACGTCACCTCGATTCGCGGCACGCCCGCCGGCTGCGGATCGATTGGCCCGAGCTTGAAGCGCGCCAAGCTGCGGCAATCGCGCGCCAGTTCGCGCTCGCCCTGCAATACGTGCACGTCGACGTGAGTCTGGTTGTCAACCGCGGTGGTGAACATTTCAGTAACGCTGGTCGGGATCGTGGTGTTGCGATGGACCAGCCGCTCCATCACCCCGCCCATGGTCTCGATACCCAGCGAGAGCGGCACCACGTCGAGCAGCAGCATGTCGCCCTGCTTGCCCATCAGCACGCCGCCCTGTACTGCCGCGCCCATCGCGACCACCAAATCGGGGTCGAGCGTGCACAACGCCTCGCGGCCGAAGAACTCTTCGACTCGCCGGCGCACGAGCGGCATCCGCGTCGAGCCGCCGACCAGCACTACCGCGTCGATCGCCCCCGGCGCGAGCTTGGCGTCCTTGAGCGCCAACTCGCAGCACTTGAGCGTGCGATCGACGAACCCGGCCGCCATCCGCTCCAAATCGGCGCGGGTGAGCGCCTTTCGAATCGTGCGGTCCTCGAGCTCCAGCACCAGCTCGGCGCTCTGCTCGATACTGAGCCGTTTCTTGGCCTCCTCGGCGGCGCGCCGCGCGCTGTTCCAGAGCCGACGATCGCTGCTTGGCTCCTGGTCCTCGAGGATAAAATCCACGATCGCGCGGTCGATATCGTCGCCGCCCAGATGGGTGTCGCCGTTGGTCGAGAGCACCTCGAAGATCCCGCCCTCGATGCTCAGGATCGAGATGTCGAAGGTGCCGCCGCCGAAGTCGAACACTGCGACGTTGCCTTGGGCCCGCTTCTCGAGTCCATAGGCAAGCGAGGCCGCAGTCGGTTCATTGACCAGCCGCACGACTTCCAGGCCGGCGAGCCGGCCGGCGTCCTTAGTGGCTTGGCGCTGGCCGTCGTTGAAGTAAGCCGGCACGGTGATCACCACGCGGGTGACTTCCTCGCCCAGCGCCGCTTCGGCGCGGGCCTTGAGCGCGCGCAGAATCCCGGCCGAAATCTGTGGAGGAGTGTAAACACGCTTTCCGGCCCGGAAGCGCACCACCGGCCCGTTCAAGTCCGCAAAGGTGTAACGCCGGCGATCCTCCGGCGCCAGCTCCTCGCCGCCCAGCCCCATGTAGCGTTTGACCGAGCGCACCACGGCGCCGGATTCGCCGACCGCGCCTGCGCGGCCGTCCGCGTTCGCGGCAACACCCAGATGGGGCTCCATCTCGATCGCGGGCTCGCCCACTGCGACCTCGCCATCGGGGGTTATCGCGACCACCGAGGGCAACAGCGGATTGCCGGTCGCGGGATCGGCGATCACGCGCGGCGTATCGCCCTCCATCATAGCGATCAGGCTGTTGGTGGTGCCCAGATCTATTCCGAATACTCGGGACATGCTTTTAATGTTCAGGCGGTCGCGGCACTGGCGCTCTCCAGCTCACGGTCTACGTCGCGAATCAGGGTACGCAGATAGGCAATTCGCGACAGGATCGCTTTCAGCTCCGCGATCAGCGCCGGACGCTCCGTTGCAATCCCTCGATCCCAGCGCGCGAAATTGCGCGCCAGTTCTTCCTGCGCCTCGTCCATCGAGGCCTTTAGCGCGACGCGCCGCTCGCTCAGCGCGGCCAGCAGAGCGGGCGCGTCCGCACCGTCCGCGCCGCGCAGCTCGGCGAGCTGTTCCTGCACCTCGAAGACCGAATCCGCTATCTCCACCGGCACCTGCTTGTTGTTCTCGCCCAGCTTCTCGCCGTTGAGCGCGAGCCAGTAGAGCCCGCGGCTCACCGGATCGCGCAGCGTGCGGTAACTGCGGGTCAGCAACGCGGTCGCCTTGAGACTCGCTTCGCGCACTTGCCGGGAGCCGGTGGCGAAGTGGTCCGGATGAAGCCGGCGGCCAAGCTGATGGTAGCTCTGCTCCAACCGCTCCGGATCCAGCGTCATCCGGCGCGGCAATCCGAGCGCGGCGAAACAGTCCAGTTCAGCCGGAATCGGCGACCCGCAATCGGGACAGACCAGGCACGGCTCGTGGGTCCGTGCGCATGATGGACATTGCACCATGGTTGCGCCTAACGCCCCGCCTTTCGTTCATACGACGAACGACTCCCCACATCCGCAAGCGCGTTTGACATTGGGGTTCACGAGCTTGAAGCCCGACGACATCAGTTCCTCGGTGTAATCCAGTTCCGAGCCGTTCAGGTATAGAAAGCTTTTCTTGTCGACGATCAGCAACGCGCCGTCACGCTCGAAGAGCTTGTCGCGCTCCTTGGCCGCGTCGATCTCCATCCGGTACTGCAGCCCCGAGCATCCTCCGCCCACCACCTTGACCCGCAGGCCGGAGCCGGGCTTCTCCGCCACCAGATGCTTGATCTTCTCCGCCGCCCGTTCGGAAAGCGAAATCATCGGTAAGCAGCTACCCCTGCGCGGCCCTGGCCGGCGCGGCGTCGGCTTGGCCTTCGCCTCGCCGCTTCTTCCAGTCGCTGATCGCCGCCTTGATCGCGTCCTCGGCCAGCACCGAGCAATGAATCTTGACCGGCGGCAGGTTGAGTTCCTTGACGATCGAGGTGTTCTTGATCGCCATTGCCTCGTCGATGCGCTTGCCCTTGACCAGCTCGGTCACGTAGCTCGAGCTGGCGATCGCGCTGCCGCAGCCGAAGGTCTTGAAGCGCGCGTCCTGGATGACCCCCTCGACGCTGATCTTGAGTTGCAGCTTCATCACGTCGCCGCACTCCGGCGCGCCCACCACGCCCGTGCCGACGCCCGGCTCGTCCTTGCCGAAGCTGCCGACGTTGCGCGGATTGTTGTAGTGATCGAGAACCTTGCTCGAATATGCCATGATTCTCCGCCCCTGTCTGTGATCTACTCCGCTTTCCATTGGACCGACTTGAGGTCGATCCCCTCTTTGGCCATCTCGTAGAGCGGCGACATCTCGCGCAGCCGCTTCACTTCCCCGGTCACCTTGTCGGTCACATAGTCCACTTCTTCTTCGGTGTTGAAACGCCCGAGCCCAAAGCGAATCGAGCTGTGCGCCAGCTCCTCGTTGGTCCCCAGCGCGCGAATCACGTAGGAGGGCTCCAAGGTCGCCGAGGTGCAGGCCGAACCCGAGCTGACCGCAATGTCATTGATACCCATCAGCAGCGACTCGCCCTCGACGTAGGCGAAGCTCACGTTGAGATTGCCGGGCAATCGCGCGGTGGGATGGCCGTTGAGATAGACGTCTTCCAGGCGTTCGAAAATCCCGGCCTGCAGCTTGTTGCGCAGCTCGGTCAACCGCTGGATCTCCTCGGGCATCTCCTTGCCCGCGATCTCGCAGGCCGCGCCGAACCCCACGATACCCGGCACGTTGAGCGTCCCCGAGCGCATCCCGCGCTCGTGACCGCCGCCGTCGATTATCGGCACGAGCCGCACCCGCGGCCCCTTGGAGCGCACGTACAGCGCGCCCACTCCCTTGGGCCCGTAAATCTTGTGCGCGCTCATCGAGAGCAGATCCACGCCGCACTGCTCGACGTCGACCGCAACCTTGCCCACGCCCTGGGTCGCGTCGCTGTGGAAGATCACGCCCTTTTCCTTGGCGATCTTGCCGATCTCCGCGATCGGATGAATCGTGCCGATCTCGTTGTTGGCGTACATGATCGTGATCAGCACGGTCTTGTCCGTGATCGCCGCGCGCACCTCGTCCGGGTCGACCGCCCCATACTTGTCGACCTTAAGGTACGTCACGCGCGCCTTGCCGCTGCGCTCCAGCGCCCGGCAACTGTCGAGAACCGCCTTGTGCTCCGTAACGCAGGTGATGACGTGATCGCCCTTTTCCTTGTAGAACTCGACCACGCCCTTGATCGCCAGGTTGTCCGACTCGGTCGCGCCGCTCGTGAAGATGATTTCCTTGGGCTTGGCCCCAACCAGCGCCGCGATTTGGGTGCGCGCCTTGTCGACCCCTGCCTCCGCCTCCCATCCGAAGCAGTGGTTGCGGCTAGCGGCGTTGCCAAACTTGACCGTCAGGTAAGGCATCATCGCGTCCAGCACCCGCGGATCAAGCGGAGTGGTCGCGTGGTTGTCCATGTAAATCGGCAGCTTGACCATTGCGCTCCCTGAGGCCCAGCCTGAGCTTGGGCCGATGGCCGTTCTAAATTAGTGGACCCATCAGGTATACTATAGCCGTTCCGTCTTGGTTGTCAAATCTGCGGAGCCTTCGCCACTGAACCATTGTTCGATACTTGACCCGACCAGTCAACTAAGGCGATTCGCCTTGTTTGTCAAGGGGAATGTCGACCTTACGAGGGGTCGGAAATACGCTCCGCCGGCTATCGGGAGCGCGGCTTGAGGACGATCCGCCGCTCCTCGTTCCAATCCTCGAAGCCGAGCTTGTACCAAGCCGACGAGCCGATCCAGTTGCGATGCAGCACACTGAGGGTGACGACCGTGATGTCCTTGGAGCGGAACCAGTCGAAGCCACGCTCGAGCATCTGTTTCATTAGGCCGGCTCCTCGCCAAGCCTCTTCGATAAAAGCATTACTGATATAGCCGACGACCTTGGGCCGGTAGCCTTGGCGTTGGCGATGGAGCCGCATCCAGAGATAGCCGACGAGCCGGCCCTGTCCGCGGTCGGCGACCCAGATCGCGTGATGGTCGCGGTTAAGGATGAGTCTTAGCCAGTTGGGCGCGTCTCGAACCTCGTCCCAATCCACGCGCACGCGATCGTCGATCGCCTCGTGATAGGCGCCGATCGCGGCGATCAGGCGCGCCAGTTCCGGGATGTCGCTCTCACGCGCCGCCCTTATCTCCAGCTTGTCGTCGGCGGTCATCGTGCGCCCTCACAATGGCCCCGGATGGTCGCGGTTGAAGTCGATCTCAAAGATTCTGCGCTCGCTGCGCACCGACTTGAGCGCCGCTTCGCGCGTCGCTTCGAACTCGCGCTCCAGCCACGGCATCAGCTTGCGCGCGAGGCTATCGGCGGTCGCGGCTTCTCCGCCGGGGCCGAGCAATTCACTGGCGACGGCGCACTTCAACGCAAGCTGTTCTATCCCATCGGCGCGCTCGAGTCTGAGCGTGATCGTCAATCCGGACTGGGTGCGTTCGGGCGGCCCGACCGTGCTCACAAGGTAGATGCCGCGCGGTGTGCTTAGTCTCAACTCCAAGCTCTGCCCCGGCCCGGCCGGCGTTGCGGCCGGCGGCGCTAAGCCGCGCGCGAGAGCGTGCCGCGGCCGCGGCTTGAACCTTCCCAGAACAGCACCACCGGTCCGGCAATGTAGATCGAGGAGTAGGTCCCGGTGATGAAGCCGATTAGCAGGGTGAACGCCGACGGCCTCAGGATCGGTCCGCCCAGCGCGAGCAGTGCGATCAGCACGGTGATCGCGGTGCCGGAGGTCAGGATGGTGCGCGAGAGCGTCTCGTTGATCGCGCGGTTCATAATCGATGCGATCGGCTCGCGCCGGCGCTTGGCCGCGTCCTCGCGCACCCGGTCCGAGACGATAATCGTGTCGTGTACCGAGTAGCCGATCACGGTCAGCAGGGCGGCCAGCGTGGTCAGGTCGAACTGGAGTTGCGAAATCACCAGCGCGCCGGTGACCACCAGCACGTCGTGGATCAGCGCGATCACGGCGCCGGTGCCGAAGCTCCAGCTCACGTGGCGGAACTGCCAGGCGATAAACACACCCATGAAGATGGTCGCGAAGATCACCGCCATGAAGCCCTTGCGCCTCAGATCGCTGCCGACCTTGGCGCCCACGCTCTCGACCCGCACCACCTCGGCGACCTTGTTGCCGTAAGCCTTGTCGAGCGCGCCCTCGAGCTTGCCGGCGAGTCCGGCGATGTTCCTGACCTTCTCGAAGCGGATCAGATACTCATGCCCGGTCTTGCCGAAGTCCTGCACCGTGATTTCGCCCAGGTCGAGCGGGACCAGCGCCGCGCGGATCCGGTCGGCGTGGGTCTCTCGGCTGAAACGCACCTGGACAACGCTGCCGCCGACGAAATCGACCCCGTAGTTGAGGCCCACGAAAACCAGCAGGAAAATCGCCGCGAGATTGATCGCGGTCGAGAGTGCCACGAAGAAGTACCGCTTGCCGACGAAATCAAGGTTGATGTCGGGCGGGATAAACTGTAACGACATTGGCCCTCGCTAATGCGCCCCACTCCGGGGGCGCATCACACCAGGATTAGCCGTTCGAGACGGCAAAGGAAAGTGCCGGCAGAGGGCCGATGCGCAGGCGACGGGCGGCAAACCGGCGCGCGATGGGAATCGGCGCCGGCTCTCGTCTCGCAAAGCGTTTTTCCGCACCCTGCTAGGCGGCGGCGATTCGGGACTTGGCGCACTTGGCGCACATGTTGCGCTCGTTGGAGGGATCCTCGGCCAAGCCCTCATCCAGCGAGTGGCAGACTTTCAGGCACTTGGCGCAGATGAAGTAGATGCCCTCGATGGTCTTGTTGATGCGCTCGCGGTTCAGGATTCGCCCACGCAGCTTCTCGACCCGAATCCCGAGCAGTTCGGCGTACTGACGCTTGATCTTGCGTCTGCCGGCTTCGTCCTTTGGGAGATCGCTGTCGTCCTCGGCATCCTCGGCGCTGTCGCCCAACCCCGCGTAAAGTTTGCTCTTGGAAGACTTGCTCCTGCGGGCCCTGGCCATCGCTCAATCCTCCACCAGCAGGGTACGGACTTGCCTGGCGCCGCCCGCTAGTGCCGTTCCAACTTGTTGGGACTAACCAGAAGCACTAGCCGGCCCAGTCCGCCCCGCTCTAGTCTGCTGCATGGTTCTCGGTCGAAGTCGAAATAGTTGGAACGATACTAGCGAGTGCGCTCCGCGTAACCGCAATTCTTGTCGCAAACCCAGAAGAACCCACGCCGGTCAAATCCGGTGAACATTACGACCTTGCTCTCGGCTCCGCAACTGGGACAGAGATGCTTGCGGCCGGCCTCGCCGGCCTTTTCCGCAGTCTTAGCTTTCTTTTCTGCCATGATTGATCATATCCCTGCGGCAGATTTTACGACTCGATGCCGCATCGTCATCGTCGATTTTTCGAATTGAGCCCCCGGCGCATCTGCTCCTCACCGGCCTCCCCCGGCGGCTCCCAATCAGCGTAAACGTCCGGGTCGAGTGTAGTCAATAGTCGGCAGCCGCGCGGTTGCGCGCGGATGCTGCGCCGTCCTGGCAGGGTGCGGAAATTTTTTCCGCAGCCTGCTAGCCTTGGACGGCGGAAACCCGGTTGGATCCGAAGCTCAAAGAGAACGACCCGGTCCTGTTCATCGATCGCAAGGGCCGCCGCTATCTGAAAATTCTTCGCCGCGGCAGTCGGCTTGCGATCCGCGGCGAGATCGCAGCCGAGAGCCTATTCGGCCTTGACGAGGGCTCGCGCGTCAAGCTCAACTCGGGCGAGACCTTTCTGGTGCTGCGCCCGACCTACGCCGACCTGATCCCGCATCTGCCGCGCGCCGCGCAGGTCATCTACCCCAAGGACACAGGACCGATCCTGATTTGGGGCGACGTGTTCCCCGGCGCGACCGTAATCGAGGGCGGCACCGGCGCCGGCGCGATGACCATCGCACTGCTGCGCGCGGTGGGACCCGCCGGGCGCCTGATCTCCTACGAAGTGCGCGAGGACTTCGCCGCCGCGGCGCGCAAGAATGTCGCAACCTTTTTCGGCGACGCGCCCACCTGGACGCTCAAGATCCGCGACCTCTACGAAGGCTTCGACGAAACCGGCGTCGATCGCCTGTTCATCGATCTGGCCGAACCGGCTCGCGCCTTGGAACCGATCGCGCGCGCTCTCAGGCCGGGCGGCGTGCTGGTGTGTTGGGTGCCGACCGCGCTCCAGCTCAAGGACACGGTCGAGGCCCTTCAGCTGCGTCCCGATTTCGGAGAGATCGAGAGCTTCGAGACCCTGCTCCGCAACTGGCAGGTCAAGGGTCTGAGCGTCCGCCCGGTGCATCGGATGGTGGCGCATTCGGGTTTCGCGATCGTCGCGCGCCGCCTGGCCGGGCCGGCGCCGCCGCAGCTCGCTGAGGGCGGCGCGGCGGAGCCGAACGGTGGTGCTCCCGGCGCGACCAAAGAGTGAGTCTGCCGGGACTTTCCAGCCGTCACCGACGGTTGATTGTCTGTGGTCTCGCCCGCGGTTTTGCGGGCGGGGAAAAAAAGGAAGGGCATGACTCGCAAACGCAAGCCCCCGTCGATTACGCGCAGACAGTTCGTTACTATCGCAGGCTCGACGATCGCGCTGGCCGGATTTTCCCCTGCTGCGCGAATCGCGCTCGCGCAGACCTCGCCGCCGGCGAGCTTCGGCGGGCCAACGCCCAACGCGGCCTTCTACCTCACATCGTACAACGGCACGCCGGAGGTCGATGTGCAGGGCTGGCGGCTGCGGATCGGCGGGCTCGTCAAACAGCCGCTCGAGTTCTCCTACGCTGACATCAGGAAGCTCCCGTCGGTAACCCGGACGCTCACGCTGGAGTGCATCTCCAATCCGCCCGACGGCACCGCGATCGGCAACGCTGAGTGGGTCGGCGTGAAGCTCAAGCCGCTGCTCGACCGCGCCGGAGTGCGAATCGTCGCGGCGTACGCCGCGTTGCGCGGCGCAGACGGCTATTACACCGGCGTGCCGGTCGAAGAAGTGATGCGCGAGGAGAATTTCCTGCCCTACCTGATGAACGGCGAGCCGCTGCCGCCCGATCACGGCTTTCCGCTCAGGATCTTCATCCCCGGCAAGTACGGGATGAAGCAGCCGAAGTGGCTCACCGAGATCGAGTTCATGGACCATCCGTTCACCGGCTACTGGGAGGCGCGCGGATGGAGCAACAGCGCGTGGCGCAAGATCAATTCGGGTTTCTTCTACCCATCGCCGTCGCGTGGACTGTTCTCACTGCTCTCCGGCGCGGCTCAGGTCAAAGCGCCGGTCGACGTATTCGGATGGGCGCTGGCGGGACCGTCGGGCGTGAAACGGGTCGAAGTCTCGGCCGACGGCGGCAAGTCGTGGGGCGATGCGGAGTTGGTCGAGAATCGGTCGCCCTACGTGTGGACGGTATGGAAGTATCATTTCGCTCCGGAAAAGCCCGGCAAGTACTCGATCCGCGTCCGCGCCGCCGCAGGTGACGGCACGGTCCAGCCCGAGAGCGACCCCCAGGCCGGCAGCGGGATGAGCTTCCAGCCGCGGATGGAACTCGAAGTGACGGCGGTAGGGTGATCTGTAGGCGACGAAGGTTCCGAGCCTCAACTACTGGTAACTTGTTTGCACGCCGGCTATTGCGCTAACGGCCGAAGATTCCGCTAAACACGTTTCCGATCATCCCGAACAAGCCGGGGGCGGGGGTTGGGCGGGGTCGCGGGATGGCGGCGCCGGGAGCTGCAGCCGCACCACCAGGCGGCGACTCGCTCGCCAGCGCGGCGGGCGACGAGAACAAACCACCGTGGAGCCGGCAGAACTGGGTTGGCTGCGTCCCGGTCAGAAACGGGACCTCGATCGCGCGCGGACAGGCAGTGGTGGCGAGCCCGCCCGACACCGGGTCGATCGTCGCCATCGTGATCCCCACCGGCGCCTGAAAGTCCGGCGAATCGATCGGCGCCGCTTGGGTCATGAAGCTTACCCACACCGGCAGCGCCGCCTGCGCGCCGGGCAGGCCCAAGCTTTGCGGCTCGTCGAAGCCGACCCACACGCCGCACACCAGGTCCGGCGTGTAGCCGACGAAGTACGCATCGCGAAAGTCGTCGGTAGTGCCGGTCTTGCCGGCGGCGGGAAAGTCGAGTCCCATCCGGGCGGCGCCCGCGCCGGTGCCGTACGCGAGCACACCCTTAAGCGCGGCGGTAATCAGGTAGGCCACGTCGGCCCCCATCACGCTACGCGGCTCCGGCGTATGCTGGAAGATAAGGTGATCGTGGCGATCGACCACCGACTCAATCGCGTAGGCCTCAGCCGCCATCCCGCGGTGGGCGAAAGGCTGATAGGCCGCGGTCAGCTCGAGCAGCGTGGTTTCGTCCGCGCCAATCGCGATCGGCAGCACCGGTTCCAGCTTCTCGTGGATTCCCAGCTCATGCGCGGTATTCACGATTCTCTCAGCGCCGAGCAGGCTGCCCAGGTATGCGGTCGGCACGTTGAGCGATTCGGCAATCGCATCCGCCACCGTGACCTGGCCATGGTAGGTGCCCTCGTAATTGACCGGCGCCCATCCGTGGAACGACATCGGGCGGTCCGGGAGCAGCGAGGCGAGCGTCACGGGCTCCGCGAACGGGCGGCGCTCGGGATCGAGCGCGCTCAGGTAGACGATCGGCTTGAAGGCCGAGCCGGGCTGCCGCTGGGCAAGGGCCGCACGATTGAACTGGCTGGCGGCGTAATCGCGCCCGCCGACCATCGCCAGGATTGCGCCGCGCTCGGCGTCGATCGCGACCAGCGAGCCTTCGAGGCGCTCGTCCTGGTTCGCGCGCCGCAGCCGCGGATGCTCCTTCTCCAGACGCGCCAGGTCGCCGGTAAGGCTTTGCTCGGCGGCGGCCTGCAATTCGGGGTCGAGCGTGGTGTAAACCTTGAGGCCCTCGAGATGGCCGTCGAAGCCCGGAATTTTGCTCACCAAGCCGGTCACGTAGTCGGTGAAATACGGCGCGTGACGGAGCCCGCGGTCGGCGGCGATCCGGAGCGGCGCCGCTAAGCCCGCCGCGTAAGTCGCCTCATCGACAACCCCCGCGCGCCGCATCACCGCCAGCACCGTATCGCGCCGCGCGCCGCAGGCCTCCGGATGGCGCCGGGGATCGTAGAGGGTGGGCGCGCGGATCATTCCGATCAGCGTGGCCGCCTCCTCGGGCGTCACTTCGCGCAGGTCCTTGCTGAAGAAGTAGCGTGCCGCCAGCGGCAGCCCGTAGATCGGAGCGCCGTGATACTCGCCCATCGCGACGTCGTTGACGTAGCGCTCGAGGATCTCGTCCTTCGACAGCCGCAGCTCGAGCACCAACGCGATCGCCAGCTCGCGAAACTTGCGCCGGAAGCTGCGGCCGTGGCGCGGGATGAAAGTGCGGGCGAGCTGCTGGGTGATTGTGCTCGCGCCCTGCTCCAGATGCCGCGCACGCAGATCGGTAAGGGCCGCCTCGACGATCCGAATCGGGTCAAAGCCAAAATGCCAGTAGAAGTAGCGGTCTTCGGTGGCGAGCAGGCCCTTGACCACGTAGGGCTTCAGCTCCTCCAGGCGGACCTCGACCCGTTCGGCGGGCGCGTCGGGCATCAGGCGCCCGATCACCTCCGGCTCCAGGGTCGCGCGCTTCAAATCCGCGCCGTAAGGATCGGCCACCCGGTCGATCGTTTCGCCGTCCAGCACCAGCATCACCATCGCCGGCGGGTAGTCTCGCGCGCCGAGGCGAAAGTGCCGGATATAAATCTCCAGCGCCCCCGGCCTCTCGCAATACTCGCCGGGGTTCGCGACCTTTGCGACCCGCGTGTAAGCGAGATGGGCCATGCGATCGATCAGATGAAGCTGGGCGGCGTCGCCGCCGGGCTTGAGGATCAGCGGCGCCGAGTAGATAGCGGAGCCGAGCGCGGCGCGGCGCTGCTCGATCATCGCGGAGATTTCGGCGTAGAGTTGGGCAAGGTAGAAGCCGGTGGCGAAAGCGAGTATCAGAACGAGGCCCGCCGCCGCGCGCCGCCATCCGATCGCGCGCCACGTCCTCCTCCACCATCTCATCCGCTTGCGGCCGGCCATCCTGTGAAATGCACCCGCCGCTGCGATCCGAGGCGGCGCGATCCGACACGCACGCGAACCGGGGCGGGATACCTGTGGCTACTATACCGCCCAGGCAGCGGCTGGAGCAGTGCTGCCTAGTTGGCTCCGAGGCGCGAGTAAAGCTCCAAATAACGCGCGGCGACCTTGGACCAGTCGTACTCGGCGGCGAGTTGCGCGCCGCGCCTGCGAAGCCTCGCTGTCAGTTCCGAGTCATCAAGCAGTGTCCGTATTGCGGCGGCTAATTCTTCAGGCTCGTTGCGCTCGATCAGCAGGCCGGTTTCGCCGTCCAGCACTATCTCGGGGGTTCCGCCACTCTTGGTCCCTATAACGGGTACTCCACAGGCCATCGCTTCCAGGAAGACCAAGCCCAGTCCTTCCGGCCATCGGCTCGGCATCGCGAATAACGTCGCTCCCTTATGCAGGCTCCAAAGCTCGCCGCGCGGCCTCACTCCGAGTATTTCCGCGCGAGGGCCGAGACCGGCGGCGGCAATCTGTCCTTCCAGTCGTTCGCGATCGGGTCCGTCGCCGGTGATCACCAGGTCGAGCTCCGGATGCCGGGCTGCGATGATTCCGAATGCGGAAATCAGCACGTCAAGCGCCTTGCTGCGCAGGAGCAACCGCGCTGCGCTGAAGATGTAGGGCCGTTCGCGCCGCGTGGGAGCCGCGCATCGCGCCGCCTCGCAGTCGACGCCGCCGACGATGACGCGCGCGTCGCGCACCACGGGCGAGAATTGCTCGAAGTATTCCTTGACGGCCCGCGAGATTGCCGTAACGGTGCACGTGTCTGCCAGTGCCTCCAGCGTGTCGCGGTCCAGTTCGGCGCCGGGCGAGATGCCTTGGATGCTGTGTACCAGCGGCACGTCGATTGCGCGGCACACGTAGGCCAGCGTAGGGAGCCGGTACCACGCGCCGTGGGAGTTGACTACGTCCGGGCGCCAGCGCCTGAGCCGGTCTATCAATTCCGTCGTGGCGTGCCGGCGGCGCACGAGGCGTTCGAGATGCCGCAAGGTAACGGGTTTGTACGGCGGGATCTGGTCGAGCCGGATGATTTCGACGTTTGCGCGCGGCATACGCCTGGGACCGGCTGCACCCGGCGTGGAGATCACGGCCACCGTGTGTCCCGCGGCGGCGAACTTTTCGGCGAGGCTATCCACTACTTCCTGGACACCGCCCAAGGTCTCGAAATTCGGGCAGATCAGCAAGATTCGCATCGCGCTACGCCAGCTTCGATCGCGCCCGCGATGCATAGACTTCGAGGTAGCGCTGGGCGACGCGCGGCCATCCATATAGAGCGGCCAGTTCCATTGCGCGCCGACCCATCCGCGCTCTCAGCTCCGGGTTATCGAGCAACCGCAGGATCGCGGCGGCGAGTTCCGCCGGCTCGTTGCGATCGATCAACACCCCGGTCTCTCCGTCGATTACGATCTCCGGGGTCCCTCCGTCTCGCGTGCCCACCACCGCCGCACCCGAGGCCATCGCCTCGAGAAAGACCAGCGGAATCCCCTCCGGCACCCGGCTCGGCATCGCGAACAGCACGGCGCCCTTGTAAAAGCCGAACAGCTCGTCGTGCGCGATCGTGCCGAGTATCCGCACGGAAGCGGAGAGTCCCGCCGCATCGGCCTGTCGTTCGAGCTGTGCGCGATCGGGGCCGTCGCCGGCGATCAAAAGGTCGAGCTCGGGATGTCGCTTCGCGACCATCGCGAATGCGCCGAGCAGCACGTCGATCGCCTTGTGCGCCAGGCTCAGGCGCCCCGCGCAGAAGATGTAAGGCCGTTCTCGCCTGATCGGCACCGCGATTCGGGCCGCCTCGGTATCGACCCCGCATATGATCACGTCGGCGTTCGAAGCCGCCGTCGAGAGGGCCGCCAGATGCCGCCTGGTGAAGGCCGACACCGTCACGACTCCGTTGGCGAGGGCCAGCGCCGCCAGCGCGCGATCGCCCATCTGCCGGCGGGCGAAGATGCCGTGGAAGCTGTGGATTACGGGCACACCCGCAGTGTGGCAAGCGTGCGTGACCGCGGGGATGTGGTCCCATGAGGTGACGTGATAATCCACGATGTCGGGCCGCCATTCCCCCAGAAAATCCTTAAGCTCCCTGGTGCCGCGCGGATGGCGCAGCAGGCGTTCGAGATGTTTCCACGACGCGGGCTTGCGTTCGGGAATCCTCAGAAAAACCAGCTCGTACTGGTCGCGCGGGGTGCGCTCGGGGCCGGCCGGATCGCGGTTGGAGATGACCCTGACGGCGTGGCCGGCAGCGCCGAATTGCATCGCGAGGTTGTCGACGATTTCCTGCGGGCCTCCGAGCGAGCGGAACGCCGCGCAAATCAGCGCAATTCGCATCGCGCAGCTCAGCGCGCCCCGGGGATGCGGGCCTCGGCTCCACGCGCCGCGCCGCCGCCGATGCACGAGGCATAGAGGTCCAGGTAGCGCTGGGCGGCGCGGCGCCAGCTATGTTGCACCGCGAACTGCCGGCCCTGCCTTCCCATCCGCGCCCGCATCTCGGGATCGTCGAGCAGCTTGCGGATCGTCGCGGCCAGCTCCTCGGGTTCATTGCGATCGACCAGCAGACCTGTCTCGCCTTCGATGATAATCTCGGGCGCTCCGCCGCTGCGGGTCCCGATGACAGGCGTCCCGCACGCCATCGCTTCCAGGAACACCAGCCCCAGCCCCTCGGCGCGCTTGCTGGGCATCGCGAACACCAGCGCCCCTTTGTAGAGACCCCACAATTCATCACGCGATTTGAAGCCCACAAGCTGCACGCGACCGCCGAGTTCGGCCGAGGCGATCTGCAGCTCGATCTGTCCGCGGTCCGGCCCCTCGCCGCCGATCAGCAAGTCCAGTTCCGAATAGCGCGGCCCGAGCATCGCGAATGCCCGGATGAGCGCGTCGATCGCTTTGTGCTGCAGGTCGAGCCGCGAGGTGCAGAAAATGTATGAGCGCTCGCGGCGCGCCGGTGTGGCCGCGTCGGCGGCCATGTCGTCCACGCCGCACGTAATCACGCGAACCTTGGCCGCGATGTCAGGGAACGGATCGAAAAGCCGTTTGCCTGCCTGTGAGATCGCTACGATCGCGGGAGCACTTTTGAATAGGCGAAGCTGCCGCGGGCTCAGGCGCTCGGCATCGACGAGGCCGCCGAGACTGTACACGATGGGGACGCAGGCGGCGCGCGAGGCATCGGTCACGGTGACCGCGTGTTCCCAGCCGGTGATGTGGCAGTTGACGATATCGGGCCGCCAATTCCTGAGCCAGGTCACCAGCTCGCGTGTGCCGCGAGAACCGCGGATGAGCCGCTCCGGATGCCGCCAGGTTGCGGGCTTGCGCTCGGGGACTCGCACGTCAACGCACTCGAGACCGGCGCGCAGCGCGCGCTCGTGGCCCGCCATGTACTCAGGCACTTTGGGCTTCGAGAGCACCGCCACGGTATGCCCGGCCGCGGCGAATTCCGCGCCGACGTTATCGACGATTTCCTCGACGCCGCCCATCGAGCGAAAGTCGCGGCAGACCAGCAGGATGCGCATCGCGAATGGATGTGCCGACTAGTGCCGTTCCAATTTTTTCGACCTGAAACTATGCAACACGTTCTCCACCTTGCGCTCCTCGTCGCTGCTGCCGGCGTTAGGACCAGCAAGTTGGAACGGCACTAGGCGGCGAAGCCGATGCGCGGTCTCATTTGCCGTGGCAGCGCTTGTATTTCTTGCCCGAGCCGCAAGGGCACGGATCGTTGCGTCCGACCTTCTCGCCGTCACGCTTGACCGTGGACGCCCCGGCGCTTGCCGCCTCGCCGCCGTGACTCATCACCACCCGCTGCGGGCGCTGCGCCTGGATCTGTTCGAACGTCCTGCTGGCGCGTGACCTGCACCGAGAAGACCTTCTCGACGATGTCGGCCTGCATCGTGCCCATCATCGCCTCGAACATCGTGAACGCTTCCTTCTGGTACTCGGTCAAGGGGTTGCGCTGTCCGTAGCCGCGAAGCCCGATACCCTCCTTGAGATGGTCCATCGCGAGCAGGTGGTCTTTCCACAGCGAATCGAGGGTCTGCAGGGCGACGATCTTCTCGATCTGGCGCATCACCGGCGGGGTGATCTCGGCCTCGCGCTCGTCGTAGAGCTTGCGCACGCGCTGCCCGGCCATCTCGATGAAGGCGTCGGGATTTTCCGGAACGGAGCCGTTTTGGCGGAACTCGGGGCGGAACTTGAAGTGCTTGTACAAGGCGTCCTCGATCGCCTTCCAGTCCCATTGCGCGGGTTCGACTTCGGGGTCGCAGTGCGCATCCGCGATGACCTCGATCAGATCGTCGCACATGCCGAGCACGTCGTCCTTGAGCGGCACCTCGCCCAGGAGCTCGAGCCGGCGATGGTAGACGACCTCGCGCTGCTTGTTCATCACGTCGTCGTACTCGAGCAGATGCTTGCGGATGTCGAAGTTGTGCCCCTCGACCTTCTTCTGCGCGTTCTCGATCGCGCGCGAAATCCAGCGATGCTCGATCGGGACGCCGTCCTCCATCCCGATGCGGCCCATCAGGTTCTTGAGCCGGTCGGCGCCGAAGATGCGCAGCAGGTCGTCCTCGAGCGACAGGAAAAACCGCGACGAGCCGGGATCGCCCTGGCGCCCGGAACGGCCGCGGAGCTGGTTGTCGATGCGCCGCGACTCGTGGCGCTCGGTGCCCAGGATATGGAGTCCGCCCGCCTCGAGCACCAGCTCGCGCTCCCGGCTGCACTGCTCGCGGTACTTGGCGAGCGCGGCCTGGAAGGCGGGATCGCCGGGCTCTTTGGTGCCGGCTTCGGCCGCGGCCATGAACTCGGGATTGCCGCCCAGCACGATATCGGTGCCGCGTCCGGCCATGTTGGTCGAGATCGTTACCGCCTCGTGACGCCCGGCCTGCGCGACGATTTCCGCCTCGCGCTCGTGGTTCTTGGCGTTGAGCACGTGATGCTTGATGGCGGTCTTGCGCAGCAGGTTCGAGACCCGCTCCGACTTTTCGATCGATACCGTGCCGACCAGCACCGGCTGCCCCCGCTCGTGGCAGTCCTTGATCTCCTCGATCACCGCATCGAACTTCTCCTCCTCGGTCTTGTAGACGAGGTCGTGATTGTCGATGCGGATCATGTCCTGGTTGGTCGGGATCACGGCGACCTCGAGGTTGTAGATCTGCTTGAACTCAACCGCCTCGGTGTCGGCAGTGCCGGTCATCCCGGCCAGCTTCTTGTACATGCGGAAATAGTTCTGGAAGGTGATGGTGGCCAGGGTCTGGTTCTCGGACTCGATCTTGACGTTCTCCTTGGCCTCGATCGCCTGGTGCAGCCCGTCGCTCCATCGCCGCCCCGGCATCAGCCGCCCGGTGAACTCGTCAACGATGATCACCTGGCCGTCTTTGACCACGTACTCGACGTCGCGATTGTAGAGCGCGTGCGCCTTGAGCGCCTGGTTGACGTGATGGAGCAACGTGATGTTGCGCGGGTCGTAGAGGTTCTCGACTCCCAAAAGCCGCTCGGCCTTGGTCACCCCGTCCTCGGTGGGCGCGACCGTGCGCAGCTTCTCGTCGACGGTGTAGTCCTCTTCCTTGCGCAGGCGCGGGATGATGCGGTCTACGACGTAGTAGGTATCGGTGGATTCCTCGGAGGAGCCCGAGATGATCAGCGGCGTGCGCGCCTCGTCGATCAGGATCGAGTCGACCTCGTCGACTATGGCGAAGTTGTGCTCGCGCTGCACGTAGTCGTTGAGGTTGAACTTCATGTTGTCGCGCAGGTAGTCGAAGCCGAACTCGTTGTTCTGCCCGTAGGCGATGTCGCTCTGGTAGGCGACTTGGCGCTCCTGGTCGGTAAGCCCGTGTACGATCACGCCGACGCTGAGTCCCAGGAACTTGTAGATCCGGCCCATCCATTCCGCGTCGCGCCGGGCCAGGTAGTCGTTGACCGTCACCACGTGCATGCCGCGCCCGCACAGCGCGTTGAGCACGCAGGGCAGGGTCGCGACCAGGGTCTTGCCCTCGCCGGTCTTCATCTCGGCGATCTTGCCGCGATGGAGCACGATGCCGCCGACGAGCTGGACGTTGAAGTGACGCTGGCCAAGCGTGCGCTTGGAGCCCTCGCGCACCACCGCGAAGACCTGGGGCAGGATTTCGTCCATCGCGCTCTCGCGCTCGTCGCGATCCTCGATCGCGCTGAGCTTGGCCTTCCAATTCGCGATCAGCGCGCACAGCTCGGCGGCGCTCTTCTTCTCCATCTCGGGTTCGAGCGCGTTGATCTCCGCGACGTAGGGGCGCAGGCGCTTTAGCTCGCGCTCGTTTTTGGAGCCGAAGATTTTGCGGGCGATTAGCGAAGCCGCTGATGCCATATCCGACGAATTGTCCGGGAGCCTGAATCTCTGCCAGGCTCCCCAAACAAATAAGTTTATCCTACTCCGAAGTCTTTTTCAGCGTTCGATCCGCAATGCCGATTCGACCTGTGGGCCCAAAAACCGGCGCCCCACGCGCACGAAACGCTCGGGCGCCTCGGTGACGAAGAAACTCTGCCGGCCGCGGCCGTCAGTGCGCCTCAGCTTGAAGGCCGTCAGCCGCTCGCGGACCGCGGCCGCGGTCGCGCTCGCCGAATCCACGATTCGCACGCCGCTGCCGACTACGCGCTGGATCAGGTCCTGAAGCATCGGGTAATGAGTGCATCCGAGCAGCAGCGTGTCGATACCGCTGACCTTGAGGCTTTCCAGGTAGTAGGTGACGATCCGCTCCGCGATGTCGCTGTCAACCCATCCCTCCTCGACCAGCGGCACCAGTATGGGGCAGGCGCGGGTGTAAATCTCGGCGCCGGGGCGGAGCCGGCGGATTATGGCCGTGTAGGCGCCCGAGGCAATCGTGGCTTCGGTGCCGATCACTCCGATCTTGCCTGAACGCGAGACCCTTACCGCACCGCGCGCTCCCGGCTCGATCACGCCGATCACCGGCACGCTCGTGTCGCGCGCGATCTCCTCGAGCGCCACTGCGCTCGCGGTATTGCACGCGATCACCAGCATCTTGATTCCCTTGGCCAGTATGAACTCGGTGTTCTCGCGCGTGTAACGGCGAATCACGTCGGCGGACTTGGTGCCGTAGGGCGTGCGCGCCGTGTCGCCGAGGTAGATGAAATCCTCGTGGGGAAGCATCGCGGCCAGCGCCTTGAGCACGGTCAGGCCGCCGATCCCCGAGTCGAAGACGCCGATCGCGCGCTCGGCCACCGCGGTGGTGAAGGTCCCGCGCATGCGGCCGTCCCTCGATGGGGCCTTGAGCGACGCCTTCCCGCGCCGGGGCTTGCTTGTCATCGGCTTCGGCTGGTCCTCAGCGCCCGGCGGCGAGCCGCCGGCCGAGACTCGGCGGGCGTGCCGGGGACACTGCCGACATCTTCGACAATTATTTTGTCGAGCTCGAAGCTCACGTTCACCGCCAAGCAAGCGGGTGATGTGCACCAGCTCATCAGCCGATCGCTGCAAGCGCCTCGATCTGCCGCATCACCTCGGCACCGCTCCCGGCCCGCAATTCGCTTCGGAGTTCATCAGAGGCCGGATCCTTGGGCAAGAGCAGGCGTACGCCGCTCGGGAGCGAAAGCCGGGGCATCCTGGCGTCGAGCCGCTCGGCGGCGGCGCTCAGGCGCTCGCATCGACAGTCATGCCGGGCCTTTCAGCGCCGGGTCGGATAGGGCGGCTCAATGCCCGCCGTGCGCGCAATGCAGGATGCGGCGGCGGAGCGCGTCGATGCCCTCGCCGTCGACCGCCGAGCACCATAACGGCTCGACGCCCAGTCCGTCGAATTTACGGGCGGCCGACGCGCGTTGCGAGCGGCGGAGCTTGTCGCTCTTGGTTGCCGCCACGATCAGCTCGAGCCCGCGCCGCCGTGCGATCGCTGCCAGTTCCACCTCCTCGTCTTCACAACCGCGCCGCGCGTCTATCAGCATCACGAGCGCGACCAGGTTGCGCCGCGTTTCGAGATACTCGCGCATCGCGGCGCCGAGGCGTTGCGCTTCGGCATGCGACATCTTCGCGTAGCCGTAGCCCGGCAGGTCGACCAGCGCCAGGTTGTCGCCGACCGCGAAGAAATTGAGCGCGCGAGTACGACCGGGGGTCTTGCTGGTGCGGGCGAGATGCTTCGCGCCGGTCAGCGCGTTGATCAGCGAGTCTTTCCGACGTTCGAGCGCCCCGCGATCGCAACCTCGCTACGGACCCATCGCGGACAGTCGGCGGGCTTGAGCGCGGAAGATACGAACTGCGCTTCGAGCACTGTCCCCATAACTCAGGACCTCATTGCCTTAGCGCTGACACTGGGCCAATAGTACTTATAGATGCTTAGGCAACTGCTCGTGGATAAAGCCGTGTGCTCCATTATTCGGAAGCTCCTTCCAGGGTCCTGGTCTGCGCGCAGGAAGCGCAGTCTCGTCCCCGCGCTCGTGCTAAGCCTGCTCATCGCGGCGCCCGCGAATTGCGCAGAGATCGTAGGCCTTGTGTTCGGCGCCAACGGCGACCCGCTCAATGGTGCCAACGTGGGCGCCGTCGACTCGACGGGGCAACAGGTCGGCCAGGGGCGGTCGGACATCTACGGCCGATACTGCATCAGCGGACTGAAGCCGGGCGGATACACGCTGAATCTTACGCCTCCCCCGGCCAGCGGATACATCCCTGGGGCTGCGCCGGAAAGCCTCGGCGCCGAGGGTCTGACGGTCGATTGGTCCACTTGTCCGCAAGCCCCCGCGGCTGCGACTTCGACGCCCGGTGTGACTTCGATGGCGACCGCCACTTGCGGTGGATTTCCGCTCTGGACGCTGGCTGCGGCCGGACTCGGAATCGTTCCTCTGGGCGTGCTGGGCGGTCTCTATCTCGCGCCCGGTGGTGGCGGTGGCGGTGGCGGTGTGCCGCCCTCCACTCCGATGAAGTAGCAATCTCAAACGAGACGGGTTGGCTGCGCCCACGCCGGTGCTGATGGCGGAGCCGCTACGGCCATAGATGCACCATGTACTCGAAGCCGTTGCATTGCGCCCTTATCGGTCCCCAGGTGAGTGCGCTGCCGTCGGTCATCTCAGCCTTTGCGTAAAACGTAGCGGGCTCGGATGCGGGTACGTAGCTGTCGCCCCATCCTGACACGGTCGCCCCGTAGTCGCCGTTGAAATAGAGATCGGTAGCCCAGGTGGTGCGATTGTCTACGTGAATCAGGCAGACTTGGTCCGCCTTGCGGGCCGGCTTTCCGTAGTCGACCTTTGGTGGAGGACCGAGCGACGGGCGCTTCGGATCGTTGCGCGCCGCGGCGCTCCTGATGCTGACGTCGGCTGCGCCGCCGGCAATCTTCCGGGCGTATAGGTTGACGTTGCCCGGTTGCGTCTGCCCGGCGGAGCTCGTCCCGGCAGGAGCCTGCGCAAGCGGAGCCTGCGCGAGCGCGATTTGGGCGAAGCCAATGACGGCCACCGCCGCTATCCAGGTCAGCTTTATAGTCCGAAACCGCTGCATGTCATTTTTCCCGAAGGAAGCTACATTTTGCGGGGTCTGCAAGTCAACGCTCAGCGACCGGGCGTGGTCCTCGATTAGAAAGTCCCGTATCGTGCGCGCGGCCATCAACGGCCAAAGGTGCCGATCAGCTCGCCGGTTGCGAGGACGTGGCCTTTGGAGGCGGTGCGAAGGTCGGCGGCGGTCGCGGTAGAGGGCAAGCTGAGCGCGCTATCGAGGGCAAACAGCCGAAAGTGATAATGATGCGGCGAGCCCGGCGGCGGACACGGCCCGTTGTATCCAAGGCGGCCGAAATCGTTCACACCCTGATGCGCGCCGTTGGCCGGCGTCGCGGTCTTTGCCACGCCTTCATCAAGTCGCGTGATGTTGGCGGGCAGATCGAAGATGACCCAGTGTACCCACGTCCCGCGCGGCGCATCGGGGTCATCGACAATCAGGGCGATCGTTTTCGCACTCGCCGGCACGCCCTTCCACGATAACGGCGGCGACGTGTCGGCGCCCTCGCAGGTATGGACACGCGCAATCGCGGCTCCCTGAGCGAACGCCGCGCTTTCGACGATGAGCGAGGATTGTGCCCGCGCGGGTCGCAGCCGATGGGCCAATCACGGCCAACGTCAACCAGACTATGGCGAGGTTGGTGCGCGTCGATATCCACGCCACGCTCGGCGCTACGTTCCTGCCCATGATCGTTCTCCTGTAGCCCTCCTGTAACATGGCCCCTCGCTTCAGCGAAAAGAGGGGGCGCTTGCCTTGATTCTTTCTACGACCGCAGTAGGTAACAGGTGATTCTCGCTCCCGCCTGGGACGGTCCCTTTGGGACAACAAGAAGGGAATAACGGGGCTCTTGACGCGTCTTTGCATTTTTGGGAGTGTTGAGGGCAGCCAACGGGGCTTATAGTCTGTAAACGGGCTTTAGGTGAGGCGGAAAACCAACAACTCCTCTGTCAAGCGTCGCCCGGAACCAGGGGAGACTGGACCGCAACAATCAATGGAATCGAAATACACCCTACCTCGCGTCATGACGGTGAAGGAACTGTCCGCGTATCTGCGGGTGCATCCCTCCACCATTTACAAGCTTCTGCGGCGCGGCGAGTTGCCCGGCTTCCGCATCGGCACTGATTGGCGGTTCAACGCCGAGGTGATCGATCGCTGGTGCGTCGAACGCAACTCGAAGCAGCCCTGAGCGCGTCCGTCGCCGTTCGCTTTCCCCGCCCTCTCTTCGGGCATCGAATTGCTTGATTCCCAGTTGGGTGCCCTCGCGGTCCAGGGCAGACGATCCCGGGTTTTTTCGCCAAAATGTCAAACGTAGCTAGGGTGCGCCCGGCTCGATTGCGGCGGTAATCCGGTCGATCCGTCCGAAGAACGCGCGCAGGGCGGGAAAGTCCGGCGGAATCTTCAGCTCCCCTGTGAAGGCCAGGTAGTAGAGCTGTCCGTAGAGCGCAAAGTCCGCCAGCCCGATCCTGCCCAGGATAAAGGCGCGGTCGGTGACACTCTCCTCGAACGAGGCCAGAATCTTGCGGGCATCCTCCCAGTTCGCCTCGTGCTCGCGCACCATCCGATCGCAGAAGCCGACCCCGTACTTGCGCTCTTTAATCAGGCGGTAGAAAGCGAGCCGGTCGGGACCGAGGCGGCGGAAGTGCTCGAGGTAGTCGGGAATCGCGACACGGAACAGGGCGTCTTCGATCTGGTTGTCGATATAGCCGGCGAGGGCGAGATGTTGCCCGCGCCAAGTGGGCGGGAAGATTGTGGGCTCGGGATACAGCTCCTCCAGGCGCGCCGCGATCCGGCCGGAATCGACGATTGTCTCGCCGCCGGGCAGCGTCACCGCGGGCACCATCATCTGCCCCGAGGCGACGATCAGCTCCTTGCGTTCAATGTAATCGACCTCGATCGTTTCGAACTCCAGGCCCTTGTACTCGAGGATCTTGCGCACCTTGGCGCAAAACGGGCTGGTGACGAACTGGTATAGTCTGGCCTTCATCGGACTCCCCTCCCTAGAAGCCATCTCATGAACAGCATAGCAAGGGGTCAGGAGGGGGTGCGCGGCAGAGTTTTAGATGCGGCGCAGACGCCGCCGGAGCGCGCTGACGGCGCGCGAGGATAACCGCCCGGAGCAACGCCCCATAAGCGCTGGCTTAACAAGTCATCTGCGTTCGGCGTCTATTGGCAAAGGGGGAGAGCGGCTTCTTTGTTCTTCTTTCGCAGCGCCGGCCTCTGTGCCGGTTCTTTTTCTGAGCTATTACCGAAAGTTGTGGATCAGGTGCGCACATGAAAGAGGCGGCGTACCCTTCCGCGTAAGCAACGCGAATCCCGGTCTAATGCGCCAGCATCTGCTTCATCGTGGTTGCGTTCATGATTCCGAAGTTGCGGTAACAGTTGTTGAAGATTACGAACGCCCGCTTGACGCCGCTTAGCTGCTTGAGCCGCCCCGCCCATCCGGCCAGCTCTCGCTCCGAGTAAAGATACTTGTAGCGCTCGGAGACCTCGATGCCGCGCCGGTACCAGTTCTCGCGGTTGCGGCCGTGGAAGCGCACGTAGGCCTCGGGCCCGGTGGTTTCCAGAAACGAAGGAATCGTCCCCGCCGGCGCGTCGACCGAGACGAAGGTCAGGCCGTGTTGGCGAAGGAAGTTCATGGTTTCGATACGGCGCCGGCCCTCGATAATCCAGCTCGGATGCCGGAACTCGACCGCGATCGAATCCCCCGCCAGGCGCTCCTTGAGACTTGAGATATAGTCCAGGTTGCGTGGCTGGCAGACGAAATAGGGCGGGAACTGGAACAGCAACATCCCGAGCTTGCCCGCTGCCCGCAGCGGCTCGAGCGCGCCGGCGAACATCCGGAACGAGAGCTCCAGCACCTCGGCGGGCGGGTCCTTGAGGCGCAGCTCGGCCTTCTGCGCCGGCGTCAGAATCTCCTTGATCGCGAGCGGCAGGCGGGCCGTGTCCGCCGAATGCTGGGTCAGCAGCGCGAACGCCTTGAGGTTGAAGATGAAGTTGTCGGGCGTGCGCTCCGCCCACAGCCGCGAATTGTTCTCGGAGGGCAGCGCGTAATAGCTCGAATCGACCTCGACCGTGTCGAATTGCTCGGCGTAGAACCTGAGCCGCTGTTCGGCGGTTTTGAGCGAGGGCGGATAGAAGGTGTCGGACTTTACCAGCGTAGGATCGGTCCACGACGCGGTGCCGACCCTGAATTGCGGCGCATCGCCCGGTCGATTGGGGGTGGCCATCGGGAAATCGTCGCGGTGCTCGGCTCCTTGCGCCACCGTGGTTTTCTGCACCCTCACCCGCGCGTCACGGCGATTGCAAAAAGAAGCAATCGCCGTGACGCTTGCCCTCTCCCACTAAAGATGTGTTTGTGCGCGGGACATGGGTAACAGGTGTGCGAGGACATGGGTAACACCTAACCGGCATGCTGGACCTCCACCAGGAGGTGACCGGGATGCCGTGGCGGGAGGTTACTCGAGTGTCGTTGCGGGAGGAGTTCGTGCAACTGGCGATGCAAGCGGGAAGCAATCGGCGTGAGTTGTGCCGGCGCTTCGGGATTTCGGCCAAGACCGGCTACAAGTGGCTCGCGCGCCATAGGCGGGAAGGGCCGAGCGGACTTAAAGACCGCTCGCGCCGCCCGCGGCGCAGCCCGGCGCGCACCGCAGCCGGGATTGAGCAGGAAGTAATTCGGCTGCGGGCGCAGTCGCGCAACTGCTGGGGCGGCCGCAAGTTGTCCCGTCAACTGCTCGGCCAAGGCGGGCCGCACTTGGCGCCCAGTACCGTGACCGGCATCCTGCGCCGCGCCGGCTTGCTCAACCCCGAGCTGGCCGCCGCAGCTACTCCCTGGCAACGCTTCGAACGCAGCGGGCCTAATCACTTGTGGCAGATGGATTTCAAGGGCCACTTCGCGCTGCTTTCCAACGCGCGCTGCCATCCGCTGACCGCACTCGACGACCATTCGCGCTTCTCCCTGGCGTTGCAGGCCTGTGCCGATGAGCTTGGCGACACCGTGCGCGCGGCGTTGACCGTGGTCTTCCGCCGCTACGGCTTACCGGCCGCGATGTTGATGGACAACGGCGGGCCGTGGGGCGGCCGCGAGCATCCCTACACCCGGCTCGGCCTGTGGCTGATCCGGCTGGGGATCAAAGTCATCCACGGGCGTCCCTGCCATCCCCAGACCCAGGGCAAAGATGAACGCTTCCATCGCACCTTGCGGTTCGAACTCTTGCGCCACTTCAACTTCACCGACCTCGACCATTGCCAGCGCGAGTTCGACCGCTTTCGCGACCGCTACAACCTGCTGCGCCCACATGACGCGCTCGGGCTGGCCACTCCTGCCAGCCGCTATCGCCCCAGTTCGATCCCCTTCCCCGAGCACCTGCCGCCGATCGAATATCCGGCCGGCCTCGAGGTGCGCAAGGTGCAGGCCGAGGGCTACTTCAGCTATCGCGGACGCGAGTTCCGGGTCAGCAAGGGGCTGCGCGGCTTGCCGGTTGCGCTCCGTCCTGGCCCCCTTTCCGACTCCCAACGTGAGGTGCTGTTCTGTCATCAAGTGGTCGCTGTGATCGACCTCAATCAAACCAATCTCACCGATGCCACCGACTAACGTTTCACCGTGGGTTGTCCACAAGTCCACAGGCGGGATCCTTCATTCGATCCCAGCGCCTGTGGACCTTGTGGGCAACCCACGGCCACCCAAAATGTGTTACCCATGTCTCCGTACACCTGTTACCTATGTCTCCCGTCCGTACAAAAGATGTGGGAGAGGGGGGACTGAGAGGGCCCCAGTTTTGCAAAGCTCTCCCTCGTCGAAAGCGCGTGGCTTATTTCCTCGACCCGGCTCATTGCTTTGCGCCCGGCGTCGCGCCGAAGCGCGCACCCCATACGTGGACGCGCTCGGGGTCTACGCGCACAATCGGGTTGCGCTCGTAGCTCAGGGCCATCGCGCGGTATTGCGGATATTTGTCGCGCAGGCCGCGCAGCGCAAGCAGGTACTCCTCGGGATCCTCGACCACGGAGCCGAGGCCGTGGATCAGAATGTAAGCGAGATGCGCCCAGTCCTCCTCGTAATGGTCGATCAGCAGCGCGACTTGAGGGTTTTGCGCGAGGTTGCGCATCCGCTTGAGCCCGGTGCCGGTGAGGCGCTTGGGCTTCTCGTCGATTACGAAGTAGAAGCGCGCGCCATCGAACCAGAAGCAGATCGGAATCGCGTGCGGGGCGCCCTTCAAATCGGAGGTCGCCAGATGGGCGACGCGGGCGGCGGCGATAAAGTCGCGGACCGCGCCCTGAGTCAGCGCCGGCGTCCGGCCGCTGGCGGTCATCGTGGACGCTCCAGCTTGCCGAGCGCCTGGCGCGCTGCCTTGACCAGCGCGGCGTCGCCGGTGTGAGCCGCGGCGCGATGCAGCGCTTCACGAGCCGCCGTGGAGCGATCGCCCATCCTGCCCAGCGCGCTCGCGGCGGCGCGCCGCACGCCCGGGTCGGGATCGGATTCGAGACACCGCATCGCGATCCGGCGCGCTTGGTCGTCGGCGTCCGGCAGGTGCGCGAGCAGGGAGAGCACGGCCAGCCGTACGTCGGGCTCCGGGCTTGCGCCGGCGTGTTCGACGGCCGCACGCACCTCGGGGTCGGCGAGTTTCAGGTCGCGCAGGCAGTAGATCGCCATCTTGCGCGCGTTGCGATCGCGATGGCTCCCCAGCGTGAGCAGGGCGCGGCGCACTGGGTCGGGGTTTTCGCCGCCGAGCCGCACGAGCAGGTCCGCCGCGGCCCATCGCACGTCCCCGTCGGAATCGGCGAGTGCCTCCAGCAGCGCGTTGCGCGCGGGGATGTCGAGCGCGCCGCCGATCATTCCTAACGTGCCCAACGTGCCTAACGTGCCTAACGTGTACGCGGCGCCCCATCGCGCGCGTGGATTGTCCCCATCCAGCGCAGCTCGCAACGCCTCGACGACTCGATAGTCGTGGCCGGCGAGCGCGGCTATCGCGTCCACCGCGCGGCGCTGGACGGCCTTGTGCTCCGCGCCGAGGCATCCCACCAGCGCGGCCAGCGCGAGATGGGACAACCGCGCCGCGGGGTTGCCAAGTACCTCGGCGATGGCGCCGAGGCGGGTCTGCGGGTCGCCGGCGCAGAGCGCGCTCGCGAGACGATCGTCCCTGGCAGCTTCGCTCAAGTTGCCCTCATCACGAGCTTCACGAGATTAACCAGCTCGCCCACCCCGAGGATGTAATTCGAGCCGTCGCCGAAGACTCGCATCGCGGCATCCGAGACCGAGGCAAGGTCGAGCGGCATACCGACCAGCTCGCGCTCGAAGCGGGCGAGACCGGGGGAATTGGCGATAAAGTCGCCCGACAGCGTTATGCGCTCGATCGCGGCGCCGCCGGCGAGCTTGAGATGCGCTTCGATGAACCCGAGTTGCGAGCCGCTACGGCTGGCTTTGTCGAGCGCCGGGTCCAGCTTGCGCGTGTTGAGCCATCCGCTCGCCGCCAGCTCGGCGCCGCGCCGCTCGGCGTCGGTACGCTCGGCGGGGTTAAGCCGGCGCGGCTCGACCTCGCCGAGCATCGATGCGTATCCGCGCGCGAGCGCGTCCGCCACTTCGGCGAAGCTTGCTTCACGCTTGAGCTCGCGCGCGACATTGGTCGCCACTTCGGGACCGTACATCGGGGAAACCAGCGCCCCGTCGGGGTCGAAGCGTTCCAGGTCGTGGACCAGGTCTTCCATCCCGCGCCCCACCGCGAGCATCAGCTCGAAGAGCAGGGCGCTCGACGCATCGGTCTCGAACGAGCAGATCGCGATTTCGCGGCGTTCGACGGTGACCGCGTCGCGCCCCGGGTACAAGCAATCCAGGCCCATCGTGCGTAGCGCGGCGAGCGCGCCGCGCACGCATCGGTTCATGATCTGGTCCGGCTTGAGCGGCAAACCGCGTGCGGCCGGCAGAGCGCTCCAACCGGGAAGCAACAGCGCAGTCCCGACCCACCCCTGGCCCGCGCCGACGATTCGTCCTCCGGTCAGCCTGCGCAGGGCTCGGACGCCGCCGCGCCGCTCGGGACCGCCATATAGATGGTAGCGGCCGATCGAGATGAGGTGGCCGGGGAGCGCGTAAACGATAAGCACCGGGAGAGATCGCCCGGCGTGCATTGCCGCGAGGAAGTGGAGCTCTAGTCCGAGCAATAGCGGCGGGTCGCATTCAGGCAGGACGATCGTATCGAGGGCGGGCACAGTCTCGATGCTAGCTTCGGCGATCCGGCCCGCTCAAGCGGGGAACTGCGGGCGCTCAGCGCTCTTCGCCGAACAGGAAGATGCCGAGCGCGATGGCGCCGAAGGTGAGATCGGGAATCAGCGCGGCGACCGGCGCCGGGATCAGCCCCGAGCGCCCGAGCGAGGCCGTGAGGCCGAGCATCAGCCAGTAGCCAAAGCCGATTCCGATCGCCAGCCCAAAGCTGCGGCCCAGGCTCAGGCGGCGCGGCAGCGGATCGAGGCTCAGCCCGACGCCGAGCGCCACCATAATCAGGCAGGCGGGTGGCGTGGTGTACTTCAGGTCGCGGTCGACGACGTAGCCGCCTGGGTCGAGCCCTTTGCGGCGCAGGCCGTGGATGTAACGGTTGAGCTCCCACAGGCTGAACTCCTCGGGGTCCAGCCGCAGCATCCCGAAGTCGCTGGGCTTGACGTCGATCCTGAGCCCGTCCGCGTCGGCTGCGGTGACTTCGCCGCCAGGCCCTAGGTGCAGCCGCGAAACCCCCTCGGGCCGCCATGATTTGCCGTCCCACCAAGCGTGGCGGGCGTGCACGATATCGCGGATGCTGTAGTCAGGTCCGATCTGGTAGAGCGTCACGCCCTTCAGCAGATTGGAGCGCGCGTCGTAGGCATCGGCGCACAGGAAGCCGTCGCGCACGCGCACCCAGATGTTGCGATTGGCGAAGACACCGGCGATCTTTCGCTTCTTGAGATCGACATTGTAGAGATAGCGCGCCTGGCGCGTGGCGAGCGGCACGATCGTCTCGGTGAAGACGAAGTCGGCGATCGAGATCAGGACCGCGACCATCAGCACCGGCACCGCCATCTCGAGCCGGCTGATCCCCAACTGCTGGCAGGCCAGCACCTCGCCGTTGCGATTGAGCAGCGCGAAGCCGAGCAGGACTCCCGCCAGGCACGCTGCCGGCAGCATCTGCGTGATCATTAGCGGCAGCTTGAGCGCGAAGTACTCGAGCCCGAGCAGTCCGAAGCCGCCGTAACGCACCAGGTCATCGAAACGCTCGAAGACGTCTCCGAGCAGGGAGACCGCGGTGAAGCCGATTAGAGAGACGACGAACGGCTCGAAGAAGCCGCGCGCGAGAAAGCGATCGATAGTGGGGGAGAGTCGCCCGCGCACCATCACGCCGCCTGCTTGCGCTCGAGCCGCTCGACCAGATCCCAGAACACGTCGCCGGGGCCGCGGCCCTGGTCCCCGCGGTCGGTGGCGCTGCGGTAGAAGAGCCACAGCGCCAGGATGGTGAAGGCGACATCCGGGATGCTCATCGCGAGCAGGGCGTCGAGCTTGCCACGCTCGGCCAGCGCTTGGCCCACCCGCATCAGCGCGTAGTAGAGGAAGAACAGCGCCACGCTCATCCCGAAGCGCTCGGATTGTCCGCCGCGCGCCGGCTTGAGTCCCAGCGAGACCCCCAGCAGCGCGAACAGCACGGTGGCGAACGGAATCGTGTACTTGCGCGCCAATTCGGCCTCGGCCTCGTAGTTGGGATGGCCGCCGGCACGGCCCTTCGCGATCGTGCGCCGCAACTCGCCGATCGGCATCTCCTCCGGATCGTGCTCGATGATCCCGAGGTCCTCAGGCCGGATGGTCAAATCGTAGACCTTGAAGCTGGTGACGTGCGAGGCGTTCTTCTCGGTGTCCTGGCCAAACACCGAGCCGTCGAACAGCCGCAGCGTGACGTTTTTTTTGTTCGCGTTCGGAAACAGGAACCCCGAGCGCGCGACGATGGCGTTGGGCTCGAGCGGATCGCGCTCGTCCGAGATCAGCACCCCGCTCAGACTCGAATCGGAAGGCCCAACCCGATCGACGTAAACCACCAGCCCGGGCAGGCTGCGGTTGAAGACCTTTTCCTGAAGACCGGCGGTGGTGCGCGTACGCGTGAGCGCGTAGAGCTGCATTCGCAGCCTCGCGTTGGCCCATGGTCTGACGTCAAAGGCGAACCAGCTCGAAACTGCCCATACCACAATCGCGAGCCCAATGGCGGGCATCGCCAGCCGATACAGGCTGATCCCGCAGGCCCGCGCCGCGGTCAGCTCCTGGTCATTCGACATCCTGCCGAAGCCGAGCAGCACCCCGAGCAGCACCGCCATCGGGAAACTCAGCTCCAGGAAACCGGGCATGATGTACCCGACCAGCCCGAGCACCTCCGAGAGCGTGACGCCATGATTGACGACCATCTCGGTCAGCTTGAGCAGGCGCCCGGCCACCAGCGCGAAGGTGAGTAGGCCAACGCCGAGCGCGAACGGCCCGGCAACTTCGCGCATGACGTAGCGGTCGATTATGCGGTTGAGCTTGCGCATACCGGCGCGGGTGCAGTGATGCGGCGTGAGTCAGTCCAGAGCAGTTTAGGCCCGGCCGCGCCGCGATGTAAACGCGGTTCTCGCCAACCCAAGGCGCCGCCGCTCCGTGGTCGCACCCGGTTTGCTGAAGGGCGAGCATAGCTGGGGCAAATCGCGATATCATCTCCAACCATGGATCGGGAGCGACCGGGAAGAAGGGGAGGAGAGGAGCGCCGCCGCGCCGAGCCCGCGCCGCATCGAGGTTGGGTCGAGGGCGGGCGCGAAGGGTATCGCGAGCGATCCAAGGAGCGCGAGCTGGTGTATGGAGTCGAGCCGGTGCGCGAGCTGATCGCGGCGGCGCCCGGAGTGATCCGTATCCTGTACGTGAAGGATCGCGAGCAGCGCCGATTCGAAGAGGAAATCCGGCGCGTACGGGCCAGCGGGGGGCAGGTCCGCACGGCCGATGACGCGGAGCTGGCGCGAGTCGTGGGGCCGTCGGCGCGCCATCAGGGAATCGTCGCGCAGACCCGCCCGTACAATTACACGCCGCTCGAAGAGCTGCTCGCTGAGAAACACGATCCGCTCCTGGTGGTAGACGGTGTGACCGACCCGCGCAACCTGGGCGCCATCCTGCGCTCGGCCGAAGGCTCAGGCGCGCGCGCCGTGATTATCGCACGCGATCGCACGGCACCGGTGACGCCGGCGGCGATCAAGGCCTCGGCCGGCGCGTGGATCCATCTTCGGATCGCTCGATGCGGCAACGTGGCGAACCTGCTGCGCGGGTTGAAGGAGGACGGCTACTGGATCGCGGCGCTTGCGCCGGGCGGAAAGACTTCGCTCTACGAGCTGGATGTGTCGCGGCGATTGGCGATCGTGGTCGGCTCGGAGGAGCGGGGCGTGCGCGAGCTGGTCAGGAAGACCGCCGACTTCGTGGTAAGCATCCCAATGCGCGGACGGATCGGCTCGCTCAACGTGTCGGTCGCCACCGCAGTCGCGCTGTTCGAGGTTGCGAGGAGAAGGGCGACACCTTCCTGAGCCGACACACGGCAGCTTGCGAGTTGCGCCTGCGTCGTCTCCGAGCCCTTCAGTCAGGCAATGGGAGCGGGTATTCTTCAATCGACCCCGCGGGGCCTCCGTGCAGCGCGCTTGCCGCGCGGCAAGAGTCTCCTTGGGGGGGGGGACGACCCTTGCGGTGTCGGAACGGGGCTTGCTTGAGACCGCCTAAGGGCGATAATAAAGGACTTTTAATCTTCGCCGATGTAGCTCAATCGGAAGAGCAACTGACTTGTAATCAGTAGGTTGCCGGTTCGATTCCGGCCATCGGCTTGTCGCGACGGAAAGCTTGGGGAGAGGTTCCCGAGCGGCCAAAGGGAGCAGACTGTAAATCTGCCGGCTTATGCCTTCGGAGGTTCGAATCCTCCCCTCTCCACCATTTGGCGCCGGAAGAGGGAGAGCGGGAATAGCTCAGTTGGTAGAGCGCGAGCCTTCCAAGCTCGGGGTCGCGGGTTCGAGTCCCGTTTCCCGCTCCAGAATGCCGGCGACGAGCGCGAGTTTGCGCACGACAGAAACGTATGCCCATGTAGCTCAGTCGGAAGAGCACTTCCTTGGTAAGGAAGAGGTCACGGGTTCGATTCCCGTCGTGGGCTTACTTAGCCAGGCCGGCATGCGGGGTAACGACCTTTGACAACGAGCGGATCGCGACATGTCGTCCGCTCGCGCCGGATTGGTGAGAGAAGCATGCGAGGCGAAGATTTTCGATGGCCACGACAGGAACGCGGGTGCGATTCGCGGCTCGTGCCCGATAGGTGAAAAAGATTCATGAGGGACCTTATCGGATTGGCGTGTGACAGCTGCAAGCGGCGCAACTACAACACCACCAAGAACAAGAAGCGCCAGACGGAGAAGTTCTCGATCAAGAAGTTTTGTCCGAGCTGCCGCGTGCACACGTTGCACAAGGAAGTAAAGGTCGGCTAGCGAGCCGAGGGTAAATCTCCGCACCCCCGGAGGCGGCAAGCCCGCAGGTGGGCAGTCCGGGGAGCGGCGCCGGCGGGCATTGAGAATCAGGGTCAGTAGCTCTAATTGGCAGAGCATCGGACTCCAAATCCGGGGGCTGCAGGTTCGAATCCTGCCTGACCCGCCATACAAGCAGCGAAAAGCAAAGCAAAACGGGCCTTACGAGGGTCTGGCATTGGTGTTCGGAAATGAATAAACTGAAAAGTTACCTCGAGCAGGGCGTAAGCTTCGTCCAGGAAAGCTGGGTGGAGCTCTCGAAAGTCCACTTCCCCTCGCCCAAGGAGACCGTGCAGGCGACCACCGTGGTGGTGGTTCTCACGCTCGTGATGGCGCTGTGGCTCGGACTTATCGATCTGGCGGCCACAAGGGTCGTGCGCGAGCTGCTCGGCTGATCGCGCGCGGCTGGGAAGGCCGGCAGGGGCAAGAAAATTCTGAGTGAAGAGCATAGCACGGATGCCGGCAGCGGTGGCGGCAACGGTCAGGCAGGCAACCGCGGGCGGGCAGCCGCATCGAAAGACGCCATGACAGAGTCGGCGGGTACGACGGCCAAACCTGCGCCCGCGACGGGCGGCAAGAAGTGGTACGTTGTCCATACTTATTCGGGCTGCGAGCACAAGGCCAAGGCTGCGCTCGAAGAACGGGTCAAGGCGCTCAAGCTCGAGCAGAAGATTGGCGACATCCTGGTGCCGACCGAACGTGTTCAGGAGCTGGGCCGAGGTGGCCAGCGCAAGATTTCCAGCCGCAAGTTCTTCCCGGGTTACATCTTCGTCAGCATGGAGCTCGACGAAGAAACCTGGCATGTGATCAAGAACACACCCAAGATAACCGGTTTCGTCGGCCATTCGACCAATCCGCCCGAAGTGCCGGAAAAAGAGGTCCGTGAAATCACGCAGCAGATGCAGGAAGGGGCGCTGCGCCCCAAGCCCAAGGTGCTGTTCGAGGTGGGCGAGGCGATCAAGGTGATAGACGGGCCATTTCAGGATTTCAACGGCACGGTCGAGGAAGTGCGGCCCGAGAAGGGCAAGGTGCGCGTGCTGATCTCGATCTTCGGGCGTGCCACGCCGGTCGAGCTGGATTTCGTGCAGGTGGAGAAGTCCTAGGGAATAGAGCTGCCGACTTCCTTGATCATCTCCCCGTTTGCGGGAGACGAGAAGGGCAAGCAGCGCGAGCGGGGTTCGAGACAGGTGGCCAAGAAAGTCGTTGCGCAGATCAAGCTGCAGATTCCGGCCGGGGCGGCAAACCCGTCGCCGCCGGTAGGGCCCGCGCTCGGGCAGCGCGGAGTCAATATCATGGAGTTCTGCAAGGCCTTCAACGCGCAGACCCAGCCGATGGCCGGGCTTCTGATCCCGGTGATCGTCACGGTCTACGCCGACCGCTCTTTCACCTTCATCACCAAGAGCCCGCCCGCGTCGATCCTGCTGCTCAAGGCAGCGGGACTGGAGAAAGGTTCGCCGAGCGCGAGCAAGAACAAGGTCGGCAAGGTGACGCGTGCGCAAGTCGAGGAGATCGCCAAGACCAAGGTCAAGGACCTGACCGCCAAGGACCTCCATGCGGCGTGCCGGACGATAGAAGGTACGGCCCGTTCGATGGGGATCGAAGTCGTGGGGTAGCCGGTGATGGCAGGCAAGAAGTATCTCGAAGCGCTAAAGAAGATCGATCGCGAGAAGCGCTACTCACTGGAAGAGGCGATCGGGGTCGTGGTCGCCAACAAGCTCGCCAAGTTCGACGAGACGGTCGAGATGGCGGTGCGGCTGAACGTCGATCCACGCCAAGCCGACCAGAACGTGCGCGGCACGGTGGTGCTGCCCAACGGCACCGGCAGGGTGGCGCGGGTACTGGTGTTGGCCAAGGGTGAGAAGGAGAAGGAGGCGCGCGAGGCGGGGGCCGATTTTGCCGGTGGCGAGGAGCTGATCAAGAAGATCCAGGAGGAGAACTGGCTGGAGTTCGACCGCGTGATCGCGACCCCGGATATCATGGGTGCGGTCGGCCGGATCGGCAAAATCCTCGGACCGCGCGGGCTGATGCCGAATCCCAAGGTCGGCACGGTGACCTTCGACGTCGCCAAGGCGGTGGCCGAGGTCAAGGCCGGCAAGGTTGACTACCGCGTGGACAAGGCGGGGGTGATTCACGCACCGATCGGGAAAATCAGCTTCGGCGACCAGAAACTGATCGAGAATGCGCACGCCCTGCTGGGCGCGATCGTGCGCGCCAAGCCCGCCAGCGCCAAGGGCAATTACGTAAAGAGCATCGCGCTGTCGTCCACGATGGGACCCGGGGTCAAGGTCGATCCCGGCCAGGCGCGAGTGCTGGCGGTCGCGGCGTGAGGGAACCGACTGTGCGGGGACCGAGATGAGGAAGAGCGAAAAGACTGCGGTGGTCGAAAGTCTGGGCGAGGGCCTCAGGCGCGCCAACATGGCTATCGTGTCGGAGTACCGCGGGATGACTGCCGCCGAATCGACCGAGCTCAGGCGCCGGCTGCGCGTGGCGCGGGGCGAGTTGCGGGTGGCGAAGAACACGCTCATCCGGCGCGCGGTCAAGGACACCAGGTTCGAGTCGATCGCGGAGAAGCTGGGCGGCCCGGTGGGGTTGATCCTGAGCTTCGACGATCCGGTGGCGCTGGCCAAGGCGGCGACCTCCCTGCGCGAGCTGGGCGACAAGTTCAAGCTTCGCGCCGGGGTGCTCGACGGCAAGTTGCTGAGCGGCGAAGAAATCCAGGCGCTGGCGATGCTGCCGCCGCGCGAGGTGGTGCTCTCGCAACTGCTCGGGTTGATTCAGGCGCCGGCCACGCGGCTGGTGCGGCTGCTCAACGAGCCGGCCTCGGCGCTGGCGCGGCTGATCGACGCAATCGGGAAGAAAAAAGCAGAAAGCGCACCGCCTGAGGCGGGCGATTAAGCACGGAATCTGACGGAATCGCGGGGGCGCTCCCACATCCTTGCCGGTTCCGACGCGAGCACAAGGAGAGAAATCAAAATGGAAGAAGCACAGGTCAGCCGCGACCAGGTCAAGGAATACCTCAAGAACATGAGCCTGATGGACGCGGCGGCGTTGGTGAAGGAACTTGAGCAGGAGCTCGGGGTGTCGGCGGCGGCGCCGGTCGCGGTGGCCGCTGCTGCGGCGGGTGGCGCCGCAGCCGCGGTGCCCGAGAAGGACGAGTTCACGGTCGTGCTGACCGGATCGGGCGACAAGAAGATCCAGGTGATCAAGGTGGTGCGCGAGCTGACCGGACTGGGACTCAAGGAAGCCAAGGACCTAGTCGACGGGGTGCCCAAGCCGGTCAAGGAAGGGGTAAACAAGGCCGAGGCCGAGGAGATCAAGAAGAAGCTGGTCGACGCGGGCGGCTCGGCCGAGCTCAAATAAAGGCGGCGCGGCGGCTTACGGCTACGCGTCTTTCGACGCAGATCGGGACTGGCGCGGGCGGCCCTAAGGCGCCCGCCGGAGTTGGTGCGCGCGGAGCAGGAAAATTCCGCGGCGCGAGGCGGACCGTCTCGCGCCATGACTGCGAATACATCACGGCGCGCAGCGCTTGGCGATCGCGCCGCGTGAGGTAGAGATGGCTCAGCAGCAGGGTTACAGCAGTAGTCTTCGGCTTCGCCGGTCCTTCGGCAAGATCAAGAAGATTATCGACATCCCCAACCTGATCGAAATCCAGAAGCGGTCGTATGACGAATTTCTGCAGGCGGGAGTTCCCGCCGACAAGCGCACGGATACGGGGCTGCAAGCGGTGTTCAAGTCGGTCTTTCCGATCAAGGACTTCAACGAGACCGCCTCGCTCGAGTTTGTCGGCTACCAACTGGGCGAGCCCAAGTACGACGTTGAGGAATGTCATCAGCGCGGGATGACCTACGCGGCTCCGCTCAAGGTCAAGATTCAGCTGGTGATCTGGGAGGTCGAGAACGGCCGCCGTTCGATCAAGAACGTCAAGGAGCAGGAGGTCTACTTCGGCGAGATTCCGCTGATGACGCCCAACGGCACGTTTATGGTGAACGGCACCGAGCGGGTCATCGTCTCGCAGCTTCATCGTTCGCCCGGGGTGTTCTTCGAACACGACAAGGGCCGCACGCACTCGACCGGCAAGCTGCTCTACTCGGCGCGGATCATTCCATATCGCGGGAGCTGGATTGATTTCGAGTTCGACCCGCGCGACGTGCTCTACGTGCGCATCGACCGGCGGCGCAAGTTCGCGGCCACCGTGCTGCTGCGCGCGCTCGGGATGACCACCGAGGACCTGCTCAACTACTTCTACAGGAAGGACCTGATCATCCTCGACGGCAAGCAGTACGCCAAGCAGTTCGTCGCGGATCAACTGTTGGGCAGCCGGGTCAGCCGCGACGTCAAGGATCCCAAGACCGCCGAGGTGATCGCGCGCGAGGGGCGCAAATTCAACAAGGCGATCGTGCGCCAGATCGAGCAGGCCCGGATCACCGAGATTCCGGTCGCGCTCGAGGAGGTAATCGGCCGGATCTCCGCCCACGATATCGTCAACACCACCACCGGCGAAGTCCTGCTCAAGTGCAACGAGGAGCTGACCGAGGAGAGTCTCGAGAAGCTGCGGGAAAACGGCATCGGGAAGATCGAGGTGCTGTATGCCGAAGGCGAGCCCGGCGGCGGTCCGCTGCGCCTGACGCTGGCGCAGGATCGGCTGGAGGAGCCCGAGCAGGCGATAATTGAAATTTATCGGCGGGTGCGTCCCGGCGATCCGCCGACCCGGGGGACCGCGACCACTTTCTTCAACAACCTGTTCTTCAACCCGGAGCGCTACGATCTCTCCAAGGTCGGGCGCCTCAAGCTCAACCACAAGCTCAAGCTCGACGTGCCCCTGGAGCAGGGCACCTTGCGCCGCGAGGACATCCTCGAAGTGGTGCGCTACCTGCTCGATCTCAAGAACGGCGTCGGCCAGGTTGACGACATCGACCATCTCGGCAATCGCCGGGTACGCGCCGTCGGCGAGCTGGTCGAGAACCAGTTCCGCATCGGACTGGTGCGGATGGAGCGCGCGATCAAGGAGCGGATGAGCCTGCAGGATATCGAGACCTTGATGCCGCAGGAGCTGGTCAACTACAAGCCGGCCTCCGCGGTGATCAAGGAATTTTTCGGCTCCTCGCAGCTCTCGCAGTTCATGGATCAGACCAATCCGCTGAGCGAGATCGCGCACAAGCGCCGGCTTTCGGCGCTCGGGCCCGGCGGTCTGACCCGCGAGCGGGCGGGCTTCGAGGTCCGCGACGTTCATCCGACCCACTACGGCCGGGTCTGTCCGATCGAGACCCCCGAAGGTCCCAACATCGGACTGATCGCGGCGCTGTCGACCTACGCGCGGGTCAACGAGTTCGGCTTTATCGAGACGCCGTACCGCGAGGTCGAGAACGGGCGGGTCACCGACCGGATCGTCTATCTCTCGGCGCTGGACGAGGAAGACAAGGTTATCGCGCAGGCCAACGCCTCGATCGACGCGCACGGCCGCTACACCGACGAGCTGGTCTCGGCGCGAATCGGCGGCGAATTCACCGTGGTGCGCGCCGACGAAGTCCAGTACATGGACGTTTCGCCCAATCAGCTCGTGTCGGTGGCCGCCTCGCTGATCCCGTTTCTGGAGAACGACGACGCCAACCGCGCGCTGATGGGTTCCAACATGCAGCGTCAGGCGGTGCCGCTGCTGAAGACCGAGGCGCCGCTGGTCGGCACCGGACTCGAGAAGACCGTGGGCCGCGACTCGGGCGTGACCGTAGCCGCGCGCCGCGATGGGATCGTCGAGAGCGTGGACGCGGAGCGAATCGTGGTGCGCGCCGAGAAGCCGCCGCGCGACGCGCGTGACCCGGGCGTCGATATTTACAACCTGGTCAAGTACCAACGCTCCAACCAGAATACCTGCATCAACCAGCGCCCGGTCGTGGCCAAGGGCGAGCGGGTCAGGGCCGGCGACGTGCTGGCCGACGGCCCTTCGACCGACATGGGCGAGCTCGCGCTCGGACGCAACGTGCTGGTCGCCTTCATGCCCTGGGGCGGCTACAACTTCGAGGATTCGATCCTGATCTCCGAGCGGGTGTCCAAGGAAGACCTGTTCACCTCGGTTCATATCGAGGAGTTCGAATGTATCGCCCGTGACACCAAGCTTGGCCCCGAGGATATCACCCGCGACATCCCCAACGTCGGCGAAGAGGCGCTCAAGGACCTCGACGCCAGCGGGATCATCCGGATCGGAGCCAGGGTGCGCCCCAGCGATATCCTGGTCGGCAAGATCACGCCCAAGGGCGAGACCCAGCTCAGCCCGGAGGAAAAGCTGCTGCGCGCGATCTTCGGCGAGAAGGCCGGCGAGGTCCGCGACACCAGCCTGCGGGTGCCGCCGGGCGTCGAAGGCACGGTGATCGACGCGCGAGTGTTCGCGCGCCGCGGCGTGGCCAAGGACGACCGCACCCAGGAGATCGAGAACCTCGAAGCCGAACACCTCGAGCAGGACAAGGCTGAAGAAATCCGCATCATCCGCCAGGAAACGCTGCGCAAGCTCAAGCGCCTGCTGGGCGGCAAGAAGCTGGCCGCGCGCGTGCTCTCGGACGACCGCCACGTGCTCTTGCAGAAGGGCAACACGCTCGAGGCCGACCAGCTCGACGAAGTGCCGCCCAACCTGTGGGGCCAAGTCCGGGTCGAGAGCGAGACGGCGATGGGCGAGGCGAGCGTGGCGATCGAGGCGATGAACGAGGCGGTCGAAGCGGTGAAGGCCCAGTACGGCGCCAAGCTCGATCGGCTGAAGGCGGGGGACGAGCTGGCACCGGGCGTGATCAAGATGATCAAGGTCTTCGTCGCGATTAAGCGCAGGCTCCAGGTGGGCGACAAGATGGCGGGGCGCCACGGCAACAAGGGCGTGCTCTCGCGGATTCTGCCCGAGGAAGACATGCCGTGTCTGGCCGACGGCACCCCGGTCGATATCGTGCTCAATCCGCTGGGGGTGCCCTCGCGGATGAACGTCGGGCAGATCCTGGAGACGCATCTGGGATGGGCCGCGCGCGAGCTCGGCCGCCAGATCGGCGTGGAGCTTCGGGACTCGCCGGCTACGGCGCAGCTCAAGAAGCGGCTTCGCGAGCTCTACCCGGACAAGGAGACGCAGGACTTGATCGAGAAGCTTTCCGACGCCGAGGTAATGCGGCTGGCGCAAAAGGCGGCCGGCGGAATCCATACTTCCTCGCCGGTGTTCGACGGCGCGCGCGAAGATGAAATCTTCCAGTGGCTGAAGCGTGCCGGGCTGCCCGAAACCGGCCAGTGCACTCTCTATGACGGGCGCACCGGCGATCCGTTCGAGCAGTCGGTCACGGTCGGGGTGATGTACATGATGAAGCTGCATCACCTGGTCGAGGACAAGATCCACGCGCGCTCGACCGGTCCTTACAGCCTGGTCACGCAGCAGCCGTTGGGCGGCAAGGCCCAGTTCGGCGGGCAGCGGCTGGGCGAGATGGAGGTCTGGGCGCTGGAGGCCTACGGCGCGGCCTACACGCTGCAGGAAATGCTCACGGTCAAGTCCGACGACGTGGCCGGGCGCACGCGGATGTACGAGGCGATTGTCAAGGGCGAGAACACGCTCGAGCCCGGCTTGCCCGAGTCATTCAACGTGATGGTGAAGGAGCTGCAGTCGCTGTGTCTCAACATCGAGCTGCGGGAGGAACCTCCGCGCGAGTGACGCGGGATCCAGGGAGATAAAGGGTAATGGAAGATCTCTTCGGCATTTTCGAGAAACCCAAGAACCCGATATCGTTCAACGCCATCCGGATCTCGATCGCATCGCCCGAGATGATCCGGTCGTGGTCGCACGGCGAGGTAAAGAAGCCCGAGAGCATCAACTACCGGACCTTCAAGCCCGAGCGCGACGGGCTGTTCTGCGCCAAGATTTTCGGGCCGACCAAGGACTACGAGTGCAACTGCGGCAAGTACAAGCGCATGCGCCATCGCGGCGTGGTGTGCGAGAAGTGCGGCGTCGAGGTGATCCAGTCCAAGGTCCGGCGCGAGCGGATGGGGCATATCGATCTGGCGGCGCAGGTCGCCCACATCTGGTTCCTGCGCTCGCTGCCCTCGCGCATCGGCACCCTGCTCGACATGACGCTCAAGGAACTCGAGAAGGTGTTGTACTTCGAGTGCTATGTGGTGACCGAACCGGGCGAGACGCCGCTGCAACACAAGGAGCTGCTCACCGAGCGCAAGTACCGCGAAGCGCGCGAGCAGTACGCCGACGGTTTCAAGGCCGGCATGGGTGCCGAAGCGATCCGGCAGATGCTGGCCGCGCTGGACCTGAACAAGCTCGCCGAGGAGCTGCGGGCCGAGATGAAGAGCGCCGCCAGCGAGGCGCGGCGCAAGAAGGTCGCCAAGCGGCTCAAGGTGGTCAATGCGTTCCGCGAGTCGGGCAACAAGCCGGAGTGGATGATTCTCACGATCCTGCCGGTGATTCCGCCCGACCTGCGGCCGCTGGTGCCGCTCGACGGCGGCCGCTTCGCGACCTCCGATCTCAACGATCTTTACCGGCGCGTGATCAACCGCAACAACCGGCTCAAGCGCCTGATCGAGCTCAACGCTCCCGACATCATCGTCCGCAACGAGAAGCGCATGCTGCAGGAGGCGGTCGACGCATTGCTCGACAATGGGCGGCGCGGCCGCGCGATCACCGGGCCCTCCAAGCGTCCGCTCAAGTCGCTCAGCGACATGCTCAAGGGCAAGTCCGGGCGTTTCCGCCAGAACCTGCTCGGCAAGCGGGTCGACTATTCGGGCCGCTCGGTGATCGTGGTCGGGCCCGAGCTGCGGCTCCATCAATGCGGACTGCCCAAGAAGATGGCGCTCGAGCTGTTCAAGCCCTTCATCTACAGCAAGCTTGAGGAAAAGGGCTACGTCACGACCATCAAGAGCGCCAAGAAGATGGTCGAGAAAGAGGGCAAGGACGTTCTGGGACATCCTGGACGACGTGATCCGCGAGCATCCCGTGCTGCTGAACCGTGCCCCGACGCTCCATCGCCTGGGCATCCAGGCCTTCGAGCCGGTGCTGATCGAGGGCCTCGCGATCCAGCTCCATCCGCTGGTCTGCGTGGCCTACAACGCCGACTTCGACGGCGACCAGATGGCGGTGCACATACCGCTCTCGATCGAGGCGCAAGTCGAGTCGCGGGCGCTGATGACCTCGACCAACAACATCCTGTCGCCTGCCAACGGCAAGCCGATCATCGTGCCCACCCAGGATATGGTGTTGGGGCTCTACTACATGACGCGCGAGCGCCCGCTGGCGCGCGGCGAGGGCAAGTTCTTCTCAAGTCCGCAGGAGGTGCGAATCGCCTACGATCACGGCGAAGTCGATCTCCACGCGCGGATCAGGGTCCGGATGCCGGTGCCGGTGGTTGCGGAACCGTCCGCCGACGAAAGCGAATCGAACGGGGCTTCCGGCAACGGCAAGCGCCGGGTTGGGGCGGCTCCCCCGGTCCTGCCCGCCACCGAGCGGGTCGAGACCACGGTCGGCCGCGTCCTGCTGTCCGAGATCGTGCCGCTTGGAATCGCGTTCAGCGAAGTCAACCGCACGATGAAGAAGAAAGAGCTCGGCAACCTGATCGACCTGGTGTACCGGCGCGCAGGCAACAAGGCGACCGTCATCTTCGCCGACCGTCTCAAGGACGTCGGTTTCCAGTTCGCCACCAAGGCCGGGATTTCGATCTCGATCAAGGACATGAAAATCCCCGCGCAGAAGGCCGAACTGCTCGAGGAGGCGCAGAAGCAGGTCAGCGAGATCCAGAAGCAGTACAACAACGGCGTGATCACCGACGGTGAACGCTACAACAAGGTCGTCGACATCTGGGCCGAGGTCCAGGACAAGATTGGCGACGCGGTCATCAAGGGACTATCGACCGAGGTCTACGGCAAGGACAAGGACGGCAAAGAGGTCAGCGGTCCCTCGTTCAACCCGATCTTCATCATGGCCGACTCGGGCGCGCGCGGCTCGGAGCAGCAGATCCGCCAGCTCGCGGGACTGCGCGGCCTGATGGCGAAGCCGTCGGGTGAGATCATCGAAACCCCGATCACCGCGAACTTCCGCGAGGGGCTCACGGTGCTGCAGTACTTCATCTCCACGCACGGCGCGCGCAAGGGCCTGGCTGACACCGCGCTCAAGACCGCCAACTCCGGGTATCTGACCCGCCGCCTGGTTGACGTGGCGCAGGACTCGATCATCACGGAGGACGACTGCGGCACCCTCGACGGCATCGAGATGACCCCGCTGGTCGAGGGCGGCGAGATCATCGAGGGACTCGGCGACCGGGTGCTGGGGCGGGTCGCGCTCGAAGACATCCGCGATCCGTTCACCAACGAGGTGCTGGTCCGGGCCAACGAGATGATCGACGAGGACAGGGTCAAGTTGATCGAGGACGCGGGCCTGGAGCGGGTGAAGATCCGCTCGGTGCTGACCTGCCAGTCGCGCCGAGGCGTGTGCGTCAAGTGCTACGGACGCGACTTGGGGCGCGGCCACCTGGTCAACCTGGGCGAGGCGATCGGGACGATCGCGGCGCAATCGATCGGAGAGCCCGGCACGCAGCTCACGATGCGGACCTTCCATATCGGCGGCACCGCGAGCCGGCGCGCGGAGCAGACCACGCTCGAGGCGCGCAACGAAGGCCTGCTGCGCCTCCACGGCGTCAACACCGTCGAGGCCCACGACGGCACTCTGGTCGTGATGTCGCGGCACGGCGAGGCGGTGATTGTGGCGCCAGTGATCGGCGAGGACGGCGTCCGGCGCGAACGCGAGCGCGAACGCTACCCGCTGGTCTACGGCGCCAAGCTCCGCAAGACCGAGGGCGCCCCGGTCAAGGCCGGCGAGTTGATTGCGGAGTGGGATCCCTACACCACGCCGATCGTCACCGAGGTCGGCGGCACCGTCAAGTACGGCGACATCATCGAGGGCAAGACGATGGAGGAGCGGGTGGACGAGCGCACCGGCGCGCGCTCCAACGTGATCGTCGAGTTCAAGGAGCTCGACGTGCGGCCCCGCATCTCGATCAAGGACGCTTCCGGCAAGACCGCCAAGGTCAAGGGCAGCGAGCTCCACGCCCGCTACTTCCTGCCGGTAGGCGCTTACATCAACGTGCCCGAGGCAGCCGCGGTCGCGCCCGGCGACGTGATCGCAAAGATCCCGCGCGAGACCACCAAGACCAAGGATATTACCGGAGGTCTGCCGCGCGTGGCCGAGCTGTTCGAGGCACGCAAGCCCAAGGAGTTTGCCGTGATCTCCGAGATCGACGGGCAGGTCTCCTTCGGCAAGGACACCAAGGGCAAGCGCAAGGTGGTGGTGACGCCCGAGGTGGGAGAGCCGCGCGAGTACCTGATCCCGAAGGGCAAGCATATCGGCGTCCATGAAGGCGACATGATAAAAGCCGGCGAGCCGCTGATGGAGGGCTCCTCCAACCCGCACGACATCCTGACCATCCTGGGCGAGAAGGCGCTGGCCAAGTACCTGGTGGACGAAATTCAGGAAATTTATCGGCTCCAGGGCGTGCGCATCAACGACAAGCACATCGAGGTGATCGTGCGCCAGATGCTGCGCCGGGTCAGAATCAAGGAAGTCGGCGACACCGACTTCCTGGTCGGCGACCAGGTCGAGAAGTGGCGCTTCGACGAGGAGAACGCCCGCGTTCTGACCAAGGGCGGTGAGCCTGCGATCGCGGAGCCGCTCCTGCTGGGTATCACCAAGGCCTCGCTCTCGACCGAGAGTTTCATCTCCGCGGCTTCCTTCCAGGAAACCACCCGGGTGCTGACCGAGGCGGCGATCCACGGCAGGGTCGATCGGCTGGTCGGCCTCAAGGAGAATGTGATCATGGGCCGGCTGATTCCGGCCGGGACCGGGCTGGCCAGTTACAACCGCATCGAAATAAAGGTTGAGGGCACGCCGGCTGAAGAAGAACCGGAAAAACCCGCGCTGGCGGATACCGCGCCTGCGGGAGGAGATTGACAGGGTGGGAACCTGCCCATTAGTATTAACGATTCCCCCAAGGGCGCTTATGGCCCTTGGGGGGTTTATTTGCGCACCTGCCCAGTTGTATCCGTTCGATGCGGGAAGCGGGGCGGGTTCGCGAGAGAAGTGAAGTCGTAAGGTGCCGACCATCAACCAGCTCATACGCGGGGCGCGCGAAAAGAAGCGCTACAAGACCAGCGCTCCGGCCCTGCAGGGTTCGCCCCAGAAGCGGGGCGTCTGCACGCAGGTGAAGACCACCACGCCCAAGAAGCCCAACTCGGCCTTGCGCAAGGTGGCCCGCGTGCGACTTTCCAACGGTTACGAAGTGACCACATATATCCCCGGTGTCGGCCACAATCTGCAGGAGCATTCGGTGGTGCTGATTCGTGGCGGCCGCGTCAAGGATTTGCCCGGCGTGCGCTACCACGTAATCCGCGGCACGCTGGATTCGATCGGCGTACAGGAGCGGCGCCAAGGCCGCTCGAAGTACGGGTCCAAGAAGCCCAAGTAGAATTATGTCGCGTAAAGGCCAGGCCCGGGTCCGGGAAATCACGCCGGACCCCAAGTTCCACGACCGCACCGTCGCGAAGTTCGTGAATATCGTGATGGAGCGCGGCAAGAAGGGGGTCGCCGAGAACATCCTCTACGGCGCGCTCGGCTTGGTCGCTGAGCGCACCAAGGAAGATGGACTGGTGGTGTTTAAGCGCGCGCTCGACAACGTGCGGCCCTCGGTCGAGGTGCGGTCGCGCCGGGTCGGCGGCGCCAACTACCAGGTGCCGGTCGAAGTGCGCTCGGTCAGGCGCAACTCGCTGGCGATGCGATGGCTGGTCCAGGCGGCGCGGGCGCGCGCGGAGAAGTCGATGCGCGAGCGGCTGGCGGGAGAAATCCTGGATGCCGGGGCGAATCGCGGCGGGGCGGTCAAGAAACGCGAAGATACCCATCGGATGGCGGAAGCCAACAAGGCTTTCGCCCATTATCGTTGGTAGAACACCGAAGAGTTTCGGATGGCTCGTCAGACTCCCATAGAACGGGTGCGCAACATCGGCATCATGGCCCACATCGATGCCGGCAAGACCACCGCCACCGAACGGGTGCTCTACTACACCGGCATCACCTACAAGCTCGGTGAGGTGCACGAAGGCACTGCCACCATGGACTGGATGGTGCAGGAGCAGGAGCGAGGCATCACCATCACCTCGGCCGCCACCACCTGCTTCTGGCGCGATCACCGGATTAACATCATCGATACCCCGGGCCACGTCGACTTCACGATCGAAGTCGAACGAAGCCTGCGCGTGCTGGACAGCGCGGTGGCGCTGTTCTGCGCGGTGGGCGGGGTGGAGCCGCAATCCGAGACCGTGTGGCGCCAGGCCGACAAGTATAGCGTCCCGCGCATCGCTTTCATCAACAAGATGGATCGCGTGGGTGCCGATTTCGAGCGCGTGGTGAGCGAGATCCGCGAGAAGCTCAAGGCCAAGCCCCTGCTGATCCAGCTTCCGATCGGCGCCGAAGACAAGTTCCGCGGCGTGATCGACCTGGTCGAACAGCGCCAGGTGATCTGGGACAGCGATGTGCTGGGCGCGAGCTTCACGGTCGAGCCGATTGCGCCTGAGCTGCAGGAGCAGGCGACCGCCTACCGCGACAAGATGATCGAAACTCTGGCCGACCACGACGAGCGGATCATGGAGCTGTTCCTGGAGGGCAAGCGCCCCGAACGTCGCGACGATCAAGTCGGCGATCCGCACCGCCACGCTCAAGCTGCAACTGGTGCCGGTGCTGCTCGGCTCCGCGTTCCGCAACAAGGGCGTGCAGCCGATGCTGGACGCGGTGGTTGACTACCTGCCCTCGCCGCTGGATATTCCGCCGGTCATGGGCAAGGTCGGCGACAAATTGGAAGAGCGATGGCCGCGCGACGACGCGCCGTTCTCGGCGCTCGCGTTCAAGATCATGAGCGATCCGTATATCGGGACGCTCACCTTCCTGAGGGTCTACTCGGGGCGGCTGGAAAGCGGCTCGTCGGTCCTCAACTCGACCAGGGGCAAGCGCGAACGGATCGGTCGGCTGGTAAAGATGCACGCCAACAAGCGCGAAGAGATTTCGGAGGTGTTCGCCGGCGATATCTGCGCGGTCGGACTTCGCGACACGACCACCGGCGATACGCTGTGCGACCCCGCGCATCCGATCGTGCTCGAATCCATCGAGTTTCCCGAGCCGGTAATCCAGATCGCAATCGAACCCAAGACCAAGGCCGACCAGGAGAAGCTGGGCGATTCGCTGAACAAGCTCGCCAAGGAAGACCCCTCGTTCCGCGTGAGCGTCGACCGCGAGACCGGGCAGACGCTGATCTCCGGGATGGGCGAGCTGCATCTGGAGATTATCGTGGACCGGCTGCTGCGCGAATTCAAAGTCGACGCCGGCGTCGGCAAGCCGCAGGTGGCCTATCGCGAGACCATCCGCCGCCCGGCCGAGGCCGAAGGACGCTTCGTGCGGCAAAGCGGCGGTCACGGCCAATTCGGCGTGGTCGATCTGAGGATCGAGCCGCTCGGCAAGGGCGCCGGTTTCGAGTTCGTGGACGCCACCAAGGGCGGATCGATCCCGCGCCAGTTCATTCCTTCGGTCGAGCGCGGCGTGGTCGAGGCGAATTCAGCCGGCGTGCTGGCGGGCTACCCGATGGTGGACATCAGGGCGACGCTGCTCGACGGCAAGTTTCACGAAGTCGATTCCTCCGAGCTCGCTTTCAAAATCGCCGGCTCACTCGCGTTCCGCGAGGCCGCCGAGAAGGCCGACGCGGTGCTGCTCGAGCCGGTGATGGACGTTGAGGTCGTGACGCCGCAGGAGTTCATGGGCGACGTGATCGGCGATCTCCGCGCGCGGCGCGGCCGGATCCTGGACCTCGAGACCCGCGCCGGCGCCCAGGTGATCGAGGCGCGCGTGCCGCTGGCCACCATGTTCGGCTACGCGACCAAGTTGCGCTCGGTCACGCAGGGGCGGGCGACCTACTCCATGCAGTTCGCGGCCTACGAGCCGGTGCCGCAGCAGATTTTCGAGGAACTAACGGCACGCGAGGGCGATGGCGCCGAGTCGCGGGCCAGAGCGTAGGCGGGTGCGCAAAGCAGGCTCGCGAGGCGATATCGGTTTATCGATGGTACCCGCACCCGGGATGAAAACGGGGCAAGTCAAGGAAGGGTCCTAACTCAGGAGAAGACCATGGGCAAGGCCAAATTTGAGAGAACCAAGCCGCACGTCAACGTCGGCACGATTGGCCATATCGACCACGGCAAGACTACTCTTACCGCGGCGATCACCAAGGTGCTGGCGTCACGCAAGCTTGCCGAGTACACACCCTTCGACAAGATCGACAAGGCGCCCGAGGAGCGCGAACGCGGAATCACGATCGCGATCGCGCATGTCGAGTACCAGACCACCAAGCGCCACTATGCGCATGTCGATTGCCCCGGACACGCCGACTACATCAAGAACATGATCACCGGTGCCGCCCAGATGGACGGCGCAATCCTGGTGGTGGGCGCCAACGACGGACCGATGCCCCAGACGCGCGAGCACATCCTGCTCGCCCGCCAGGTCGGGGTGCCGTCGATCGTGGTCTTCATGAACAAGGTTGACATGGTCGACGACCCCGAGCTGCTCGACCTGGTCGAGCTCGAGGTGCGCGACCTGCTCAAGCGCTACGAGTTTCCCGGCGACGAGATTCCGGTCATCCGCGGCAGCGCGCTGAAGGCGCTCGAGTGCGGATGCGGCAAGGACGATTGCGAGAAGTGCAAGCCGATCCTCGAACTGATGAACGCGGTTGACAGCTACATCCCGCAGCCCAAGCGCGAAACCGACAAGCCCTTCCTGATGCCGATCGAGGACGTGTTCACGATCTCCGGGCGCGGCACCGTGGTCACCGGGCGCGCCGAGCGCGGCAGGGTCAAGGTCGGCGAGGAAGTCGAGATCGTCGGCTTCCGCGAAACCCAGAAGACCGTGGTCACCGGGGTCGAGATGTTTCGCAAGATCCTTGACGAAGGCCAGGCCGGCGACAATATCGGCGTGCTGCTGCGCGGCATCAAGCGCGAGGAAGTCGAACGCGGACAAGTGCTCGCGAAGCCCGGCTCGATCACGCCGCACACCAATTTCGAGGCCTCGGCCTACATCCTGACCAAGGACGAGGGCGGCCGTCACACTCCGTTCTTCAACGGCTACCGGCCGCAGTTCTACTTCCGCACCACCGACGTGACCGGCGTGCTCACGCTGCCCGAAGGCACGGAGATGGTGATGCCGGGCGACAACATCAAGATCCTCGGAGAGCTGATCACGCCGGTCGCGATGGACGAGGGGCTGCGCTTCGCCATCCGCGAGGGCGGCCGCACAGTCGGCGCAGGCGTGGTTTCCAAGATTCTGAAATAGGCAACCAGACACAGATATCGAGGGAGCGAGCGGGAGTCGTGGCCAACAGGGTAAACGAAAAGATCAGGATCAGGCTCAAAGCCTATGACTACCGCCTGCTCGATCAGTCGGTGCGCGAAATCGTCGACACTATCCGCCGCACCGGCGGCCGGGTGGCCGGCCCGATTCCGCTGCCGACCCGCATCGAGCGCTTCACGGTTAATCGCTCGCCGCACGTGGACAAGAAGTCCCGCGAGCATTTCGAGATTCGCACCCACAAGCGCCTCCTCGACGTGCTCGAACCCACTCAACAGACCATCGACGCGCTCGGCAAGCTCGACTTGGCGGCCGGCGTGGACGTGGAAATCAAACTCGAGTAGGGGCGCGCGGCGTGCTGAGCGGACTGATCGGAAAGAAACTGGGGATGACGCAGGTTACCGACGCCGCCGGAAGGGTGCGCGCGGTGACGGTGGTCCAGCTCGGGCCGTGCACGGTTACCCAGCTCAAAACCGCGGCGACCGACGGCTATGAGGCCGTGCAGGTGACCTTCGGCAAGAAGAAACTCTCGCGCGTGACGCGCGCCGAGCGCGGCCATTTTGCCGCGAGCAACGTGGCGGCCGGCGTCGCAACCCACGAATTCTCAGGCCGTGGTGAGCAGGGCGAGCTCAAGCTTGGGCAGACCGTGGCGCTGACGGACGTGTTCCAGCCCGGCGACGTGGTGGACGTGACCGGCACCTCGAAGGGCCGCGGCTACGCCGGCGTTATCAAGCGCCATCACTTTGCCGGCTTTCCCATGGCGCGCGGCACGCATGAGTACTTCCGCCACGGTGGCGCTATCGGCAACCGCTCATACCCCGGCCGCGTGCGCAAGGGGATGAGGATGGCCGGTCAGATGGGCAACGAGACCGCGACGGTGCTCAACCTCGAAGTGGTTGAGGTGATGCCCGAGGACAGCGCGATCGTGATCGGCGGGGCGCTGCCGGGGGCCGACGGCTGCACCGTGGTGGTAACCCACGCGGGCAAGCCGCGTCGCAGGGCGCAGGTAGTCGCCAATGGCTGAAGCGCAGGTCCAATCGGCGGCGGCCGTGAAACTCCCGCTCTACTCGGCCAAGCGCGAGCAGGTCGGCGAGCTCGAGGTGTCGGCCAGCGTGTTCGGACGCAGCGGCGGGGAATCGCTTCTGCACGAGGCGGTCAGGATGCAGCTCGCCAACCGCCGTGCCGGGACGGCTGCGACCAAGACCCGCGGGCTGATTTCCGGCGGCGGGCGCAAGCCCTGGCGCCAGAAGGGAACCGGACGCGCGCGCGCCGGCTCGACGCGTTCTCCGCTGTGGCGTCATGGCGGAACCATCTTCGGCCCTCAGCCGCGTGACTATTCCTACAAGATGCCGAGGAAGGCTTGGCGGCAGGCGCTGTGCCTGGCGATTTCGGATCGGGCGCGCAACGGCAAGATCAAGGTAATCGAATCGCTGGAGATGCCGGAGCTCAAGACCAAGGCCGCCAAGGCCCTGCTCGATTCGCTGGGACTGGCGCATGCGTTGATCCTGATCGGCGAAGGCGACCAGGGCTTTGCCCGCGCGGCGCGCAATCTCGCCGCGCATAAGGTGCTCGCGCTGAGCGGACTCAACGTCTACGACGTGCTGAACTACGGCGAAATGCTCATGACCACCAAGTCGGCGCACGCGCTCGAGCAGCGGCTGGGAGGCTCCCTGCGATGAACCAGGAGAGCCTGATTCTCGGTCCCTGTATCACGGAGAAGGGCACCGCCGCTTCCGAGAAGGCCAACCAGGCGGTGTTCCGCGTGCGGCGCGAGGCGAGCAAGGGCGCGATTCGCCAGGCGATCGAGGAGCTGTTCAAGGTCGAGGTGCTGAAAGTTCGCACCGCCAACTTCCTGGGCAAGAAGCGCGTCCGCGGCCGCATCAAGGGCGTGCGTCCCAACTGGAAGAAGGCTTACGTCACGCTCAAAGCCGGCCAACGGATCGAATTCTTCGAGGGTGTCTGACAGGTAATTCGCGATGGCAGTGATTCAGCTAAATCCGCGCACTCCGGGCCAGCGCTTCACGCAGGTCGCGGATTTCAGCGAGCTTTCCGACAAGCCGCCCGAGAAGCGGCTACTCGCCCCGCTCCCGAGCTCGGGCGGGCGTAACAAGCAGGGCCGGATGACCTCGCGCCATCGCGGGGGCGGGCATAAGCGCCGCCTGCGGATAATCGATTTCAAGCGCGACAAGGACGGCGTACCGGCCGTGGTCGCGGCGCTGGAGTACGATCCCAACCGCTCGGCGAACGTCGCACTGCTGCATTACGCCGACGGCGACAAGCGCTACATCATCGCGCCCGAGGGGCTCAAGCACGGTGACCGGGTCGAGTCTGGTCCGCAGGCCGATATCAAGCCGGGCAACGCGCTGGTTCTGAGAAACATCCCGCTCGGCACGATGGTCCATGCGGTCGAGCTCAAGCCGGGCGCCGGTGCGCAGTTGGCGCGCGGCGCTGGCGCGATGGCGCAGTTGATGGCCAAGGAGGGAAAGTTCGCGCTGCTCAAGCTGCCTTCCGGCGAGCAGCGGATGGTGCTGGCCGAGTGCCGCGCTACGGTGGGACAGGTCGGCAACGTCGATCACGGGAACATCTCGATCGGCAAGGCCGGGCGCAGCCGCCATCTGGGCAAGCGTCCGCACGTGCGCGGGATGGCGATGAATCCGGTCGACCATCCGCACGGCGGCGGGGAGGGCCGCTCCAAGGGCAACCATCCGCAGTCGCCGTGGGGCATGCCGGCCAAGGGTTACAAGACGCGCGGTAAGAAGCACTCCGATCGCTACATCGTGAGCCGCCGCCCGCGGGGTAAACGAGGCTAAACTGCGATGCCGAGATCGCTAAAAAAAGGTCCGTTCGTCGATCAGCATGTGGCCAAGAAAATGAAAGCGGCCAACGCCTCGGGCGAGAAGCGGATTATCAGGACCTGGTCGCGCCGCTCGACGGTCCTGCCCGAGATGGTGGGGCTGACCTTCGCGGTGCACAACGGTCGCAAGTTCATCCCGGTCTACTGCACCGAGAACAATGTCGGTCACAAGCTCGGCGAGTTCTCGCCCACGCGCACCTTTCACGGCCATTCGGGCGAGCGCAAGGGCGAAATCAAGGGCGGCGCAGCGCCTGCGGCGGCGCCGGCGGCCGCCGCGCCTGCGGCTGCCGCTGCAGCTCCGGCTACTCCCAAAGCGGGCAGGGCGTGATCGAGAGAATATGGCGTGATGCGATGGAAGCGATAGCCAGAACCAGGTTCATCAGGATCTCGCCGCGCAAGATGCGCCTGGTGTGCGATCTGGTCAAGGGCAAACGCGTCGATGAGGCGCTTTCGATCCTCGAGTTCACGCCCAAAAAGGGAGCGAAGATCCTGACCAAGGCGGTGCTCGCGGCGGTGGCCAACGCCCGCAATCAGCAGAACGTCGATGAGGACCGGCTGTACGTGAAGAAGGCGGCGGCCGACACCGGACCGACCGTCAAGCGCTCGATGCCGCGGGCGCGCATGAACGTCACGCCGATTCTGAAGCGTACCACCCATCTGACGGTCGTGATCGACGAGCGCGCGGCATAGGAGCCCTATGGGACAGAAGGCACATCCGCGAGGCCTGCGGCTGGGAATAATCGAGAGCTGGGATTCGAAGTGGTACGCGGCCAGGAACCACGGCTACGCGGACCTGCTCCACGAGGATATCGCCCTGCGTGCTTTCATCAAGAATCGCCTCCATCACGCGGGTATTTCCAAGATCGAAATCGAGCGGATGGCGCAAAAGGCCAAGATCAATATCCATACCGCGCGTCCCGGGATCGTGATCGGCAAGAAGGGCGTCGAGATCGACAAGCTCAAGACCGACATCCAAAAGCTGATGAAGAGCAAGGAAGCCTTCATCAATATCCACGAGGTGCGCCGTCCTGACCTCGACCCGCAACTGGTGGCCGAGAATATCGCGTTGCAGCTCGAGCGGCGAGTCGCGTTCCGCCGCGCGATGAAGGAGGCGGTCACGCGCGCGATGCGGATGGGGGCGCGGGGGGTCAGGGTCCAGGTCTCCGGACGTTTGGCCGGCGCCGAGATCGCACGGCGCGAATGGTACCGCGAGGGAAGGGTGCCCTTGCAGACCCTGCGCGCCGATGTTGCCTTTGGATTCGCCGAAGCGCACACCACTTACGGCGTGATCGGAGTCAAGGTCTGGATCTTCCGCGGTGAGATTCTGACCCGCCACGAGGAAGAGGCCAAGCGCACCGGCATGCAGGCCCATCAGCAGTAATCGGCAATCACGATGCTCGCTCCCAAAAAAGTCAAATACCGCAAGATTCAGAAGGGCCGCGTGCGCGGCATCGAAGCGCGCGGAGTCGAGCTGGCCTTCGGGGATTTCGGGCTCAAAAGCCTCGAGAGTGCACGAATCGACACGCGCGCGCTCGAGGCGGCTCGAATCGCCCTGACCCGCCACATCAAGCGCGGCGGCCGAGTGTGGATCCGGGTCTTTCCCGATAAGCCCTACACCAAGAAGCCCGCCGAAACCCGCATGGGCAAGGGCAAGGGCTCGCCGGAGGGATGGGTCGCGGCGGTGCGGCCCGGACGGATCCTGTTCGAGATGGAAGGCGTCGACGCAGCGACGGCAAACGAGGCGATGCGGCTGGCGGCGCACAAGCTGCCGGTCAAGACCGTCGTAGTGACGCGCGAGGGAGGGGCGTTTGGAGCTTAGTGAACTCAGAGAGATGAACGCCGAGGACCTTCGGGTCAAGGAGCGCGAGGCGCGCGAGGAGCTGTTTCGGCTCCGGCTCAAGCTGCGCACCAATCAGCTCGATAATCCGTCGAGCTACCGGCACGCGCGCAAGGAGTTGGCGAGAATTCTGACCGTGATCGGACAAAAGAGCGGTGCAGGGCCCAAGACGGCAGGCGCGGCCAGGGTTGACCATGCGGCAACGAGTTAAACGTCGAGAAGGCGTGGTGATCCGCGCCGCGATGAACAAGACGGTGGTGGTCCAGGTCGACCGACTGGTGGAGCATCCGCTTTACGGCAAGCGCGTGCGCCAAAGCAGGCGCTTCATGGCGCACGATGAAAAAGGAGAGTGCCGCCAGGGCGACCGCGTGGCGATTACCGAGTCGAAGCCGATCTCGCGGCACAAGCGCTGGCGCGTAAGCAGCGTGGTCGCGCGGGCCGAGCGGTAGAGGGGAGCATTGCGATGGTGCAGACCAGGACGATGCTCGAGGTGGCCGATAATTCGGGCGCGCGCAAGGTGCAGTGCATCAAAGTGCTCGGCGGGTCGCGTCGAAGATACGCGACCGTCGGCGACGTGATCGTGGTGTCGGTCAAGGAAGCGATTCCCAACGCCAAGGTGAAGAAAGGCGACGTTACCCATGCGGTGATCGTGCGCACGGCGCGCGAGATCAGCCGCACCGACGGCAGTTATATCCGCTTCGACGACAACTCGGCCGTGCTGCTCGACACCCAGCACGAGCCGATCGGAACCCGAATTTTCGGTCCGGTCGCGCGCGAGCTGCGCGCCAAGCGCTTCTTGAAGATTATTTCGCTCGCGCCGGAGGTCCTGTGATGGCGGCCCGGGCGTCCAAGGTCAGAACGCGGATCAGGAAGAACGACCTGGTGATGGTGATCGCCGGGCGCGACCGCGGCAAGACCGGCAAGGTGATCAAGGTGGTGCCCGAGACCGGGCGGGTGCTGATCGAGCGGCTCAATGTGGTCAAGCGCCACTCGCGCCCGCGCGGCGCGGCCAGCCCGGGCGGTATCGTCGAGCGCGAGGCGCCGATCGATCTGTCCAACGTGATGATCTTTTGCGAGCGATGCAACGCGCCGGTGCGGATCGGCGCCAAGATCGGAGCCGACCAGAGCAAGACCCGGGTGTGCCGGCGATGCGGTGAGTCGGTAGGGAACGAGTGATGGCGGACGAGACTGAAAAGCCCGGCAAGCCTCAGGCGGAAAAGGGCCGCAAGCCTCGGGGCGAAAGACCCGAGGGCCAGCAGGACAAGGCCAAGCGCCCGCCCAAGGGCGGCGCAGCCAAGCAGGCGCAGGCCGCGGCGCCGCCGCCTTCGCTCGAGCCGGAGCCCAAGGTGCCGGCGCGTCTCAAGATCCGCTACGAGGGCGAGATCGTGCCGCACCTGATGCGCGAGCTGAAAATTGACAATCGCTACCGCGTGCCGCGGCTCGAGAAGATCGTCATCAACATGGCGCTCAATGAAGCACGCGACAACGTCAAGGTGCTCGACGCGGCGGTCGAGGAGCTCAAGCTCATCAGCGGGCAGAAGCCGGTGATCACGCGTGCCCGCAAGGCGATATCGAATTTCAAGCTGCGCAAGGGAATGCCGATCGGCGCGATGGTCACGCTGCGGCGCGAGCGGATGTACGAATTTCTCGATCGGCTGGTCAACGTCGCGCTGCCCCGCGTGCGCGACTTTCGCGGGCTGAGCGAAAAGGCCTTCGACGGACGCGGCAATTACTCGCTGGGCCTGCGCGAACATACGATCTTCGCCGAGCTCCCGCTCGACAAGGTCGACAAGGTAAAGGGACTGACGATCTCGATAGTAAGTACCGCGCGCAGCGACTTCGAGGGGCAAACCCTGTTGCGCGCGCTTGGCGTGCCGCTGCGCGGCGGTCCGGAGCGAGGTTCAGCGGCGGTCAAGGAGGCGGCGACGCCGGCAAACTGAGATGGCGAAGAAATGCCTGAGGATCAAGGCGACCCGGACGCCCAAGTTCAGCACCCGCCAGCATAACCGATGCCCGCTGTGCGGTCGCCCGCGCGGCTACTTCCGGCGTTTTCGGATGTGCCGGCTTTGCCTGCGCAAGTACGCGCATACCGGGGCCTTGCCGGGCGTGGTCAAGGCGAGCTGGTAGAAAGCGATAGCAATGTCACAGACCGATCCGATCGCAGAGCTTCTGACCAGGATTCGCAACGCGATGCACGCGCGTCACGAGCAGGTTACGGTGCCCTATTCGCGGCTGCGCGAGGCGATTTGCCGCGTGCTGGCCGTCGAGGGTTTCCTCGATCGCGTCGAGATGGGCGGTGAGCCGCCCAAGCAGACCTTGGCGCTGCGCCTGCGCTACTCGGGGCGCGAGCCCGTAATTCGCGGGCTAAAGCGCGTGAGCCGCCCGAGCCTCAGGCGCTACACCGGCGCGGCGATGCCCCGGCTTCGCGGCGGACTCGGGGTGCAGGTGCTGTCGACCCCGCTGGGCGTGATGACTGACCGCGAGGCGCGCAGCAGACGCGTCGGCGGCGAAATCCTGCTCGCGGTCTGGTAGGGGAAGAATTTTCGATGTCGCGGATAGGCAGACTGCCGATTGCACTCGACCAGACGGTTACGGCCACCGTCTGCGATGCCCTGGTCAAGGTCGAAGGACCCAAGGGCAAGCTCGAGATGAAGCTGCTGCCCGGTTTTGGGCTCGAGATCAAGGACTCCAAGATCGTGGTGACGCGCCCCGGCGACTCCAAGCGCGAGCGCGCGATGCACGGCCTGATGCGCAAGCTGGTCGCCAACATGGTTCAGGGCGTGAGCCAGGGCTTCATCCGGGTGCTCGAAATAAACGGCGTCGGCTATCGCGCGGAGGTCAGGGGCAGCGCGATCCACATGACGCTTGGCTATTCCCATCCGATCGCCTACCAGTTGCCGCCTGGCGTGACCGCCAAGGTCGAGCGCCAGGTCATAATCACGCTGGGGAGCGCCGACCGCCAGCTCCTGGGGATGGTCGCGGCGCAGATTCGCGCGCTTAGGCCCCCGGAGCCATACAAAGGCAAGGGCATCAAGTACGCAACTGAAACGATTCGTCGCAAGGCGGGAAAAGCAGCCGCGGGAGCGACCGCAGCCTAGCGCGGAAAGTATCGACGTTATGGCCTCGGAGCGTTTCGAGAAGCGAACGGCAAGGCGCCAGCGCGTGCGACGCAAGGTCACGGGCAACGACGTGCGACCGCGCCTGAGCGTCTACCGCTCGCTGCATCACATCTACGCCCAAGTTATCTCGGATCAGTCCGGGAGGACCTTGACCGCGGTGTCGACCCTCAGCCCCGACCTGAGGAGCACGCTCAAGAGCAAGTGCAGCATCGCCGCCGCCAAGGTGGTGGGCAAGGCGATTGCCGAGCGATGCCGTCAGGCCGGGATCACACAGGTGGTCTTGGATCGCAACGGCTTTCTCTATCACGGCCGCGTCAAGGCGCTGGCCGACGCCGCGCGCGAGGCGGGACTGAAATTTTAGGGTGAACCGCAAACCGGCATCGCAACGGAGAAGCAGTGGCTGAACGAATAGACCCGCAGGGCCTCGAACTGAAGGAAAAGGTCGTGCATATCAATCGCGTCGCCAAGGTCGTCAAGGGCGGCCGGCGCTTCAGCTTCAGCGCGCTGGTGGTAGCGGGCGATCAGAACGGGCTGGTCGGATTCGGCCTCGGCAAGGCCAATGAAGTGCCGGAAGCCATCCGCAAGGGCGTCGAGCGCGCGCGCAAGAACCTCGTGCGGGTGCCGCTCAGGCAGGGGACCATCCCCTACGAAGTGCTGGGACGATTCGGCGCCGGCAAGGTGATTCTGAAGCCGGCGGCCGAGGGCACCGGGGTTATCGCCGCGGGCGGCGTGCGCGCGGTGGTCGAGCTGGCCGGGATCCGCAATATCCTGACCAAGCGCCTGGGCTCCTCCAATCCGCACAACCTGGTGAGGGCCACGATGCAGGCGCTTTCCGAGCTGCGCGATCCCGAGCAGATCTTACGCGCTCGCCGGCGCGAGCCTGAACGTCCGGAGGCGGCCTGAGGTCGGATTGAGCGACCTGGGGGTGGGATTAAGCGATGGCTGATACGATAAAGGTGAAGCTGGTGCGCAGCCCGATCAGCACCAACCAGCGCGTGCGCGAGACGCTAAAGGGTCTGGGGCTCGGCCGCATCGGCAAGGAGCGCGTGCTGGAGCGCACGCCGATGGTCGTTGGGATGATCCGCCGGGTGTCGCACCTGGTCGAGGTGAAACAGGCTTAAGGCGATGGATCTGAGCACACTCACACCCGCTCCCGGGTCCACGCGCCGCGAACGCCGCATCGGACGCGGAATCGGCTCGGGCCACGGCAAGACCGCCGGCCGGGGTCACAAGGGCAAGGGCTCGCGCAGCGGGGGCAACACGCCTCCGGGTTACGAGGGTGGGCAGATGCCGCTCAAGCGGCGCCTTCCCAAGCGCGGCTTTCGCCGCCTGCAGAAGAACGCGGCGCGCCGCGAGCGTATGGCGCAGGTCAATCTGGAGCGCTTTGCACAGTTCGCCGACGGCGACACAATCGATCCGGCGCTGATGGCGCGGCACGGCCTGGTGCCGGACGGGCGGATAGTCAAGGTGCTGGGCGACGGAGAGTTGAAGAAGAAGCTTACGATCAAAGCGCACGCCTTTTCGGCGAGTGCGCGTGAAAAAATCACCGCCGCAGGCGGAACCGCGGAGCTGCTGCAAAGCACATAAATCTGAATGCTTGAGGGGTTCTCAAACGCCTCGCGCATCCCGGAATTGCGCCGCCGGCTGCTGTTCACCGCCGCGATGCTGGCCGTGTACCGGATCGGCGTGGCGGTGCCCACGCCGGGAATCGACGGGCAGGCGCTGGCCTCGTTCTTCGATGCCGCGAGCGGGACGCTGTTCGGATGGGTCAACCTGTTCTCGGGCGGCGCACTCGAGCGCTTCTCGGTGTTCGCCCTCGGCATCATGCCCTACATCTCGGTGGCGATCATCCTGGACCTGATGAAAGTCGCCTCGCCCTACCTCGACGAGCTCTACAAGGAGGGTGAAGCGGGCCGGCGCAAAATCGCGCAGTACACGCGCTACGGCACGGTCGGACTGGCGCTGCTGCAGGGTATGATGATCGCGGTGTCGCTGGAGAAAATCCAGGCGCCGGGCGGCGGCTCGGTGGTTTACTTCCCCGGATGGAGTTTCAGGTTGCTGACCATCGTGACGCTGACTGCGGGCACGGTCTTCATCATGTGGCTCGGCGAGCAGATCACCGAGCGCGGAATCGGCAACGGGATTTCGCTGATCATCATGGCCGGAATCGTCGCCCGGCTGCCCAGCGCGATCGGCGTTACCACCCAGTTCGTGCGCGAGGGCGAGATGAGCATCTTCCTGCTGCTGTTCATCATCGCGGTCGCGATCGCGGTGACCGGCGGCATCGTGTACGTGGAGACCGGACAGCGCCGCATCCCGGTCCAGTACGCTCGCCGCGTGGTCGGGCGGCGGGTCTACGGCGGCCAAACCTCGCATCTGCCGCTCAAGGTCAACACTTCGGGAGTGATTCCGCCGATCTTTGCTTCCTCGATCCTGATATTCCCCGCCACCGTGGCGACCTTCGTGCCGTGGGCCAAGCCCTTTGCCGCCTACGTGACGCCGGGCAGTCTGGTGTACGACCTGACTTACGTCGCGCTAATCGTGTTTTTCTGCTACTTCTACACTGCCGTCACGTTTAATCCGGTCAACGTCGCGGACAATCTCAAGAAGTACGGCGGCTTCATCCCGGGTATCCGGCCGGGCCGGTTTACCGCCGACTATATCGACCGGGTGCTGTCGCGGATCACACTGGGTGGGGCGGTTTACGTAAGTGCAGTCTGCGTCCTGCCGACCATCCTGATCCAGCGCTTCAACGTCCCGTTCTACTTCGGCGGCACGGCGCTGCTGATCGTGGTCGGGGTTGCGCTCGACACCGTCGCGCAAATCGAAACCCATCTGCTCACCCGCAACTACGAAGGCTTCATGCGGCGCGGGCGGATCAAGTCGAGGAGGGGATAAATGCGTTTGGTGATGTTGGGTCCTCCGGGAGCCGGCAAGGGTACGCAGGCCCGGGTGCTTGCGCAGCGGTTGGGCGCCCCGCACGTCGCCAGCGGTGACCTGTTGCGCGAGGCGGTGCGCGAACGTACCCCGCTCGGCAAGCAGGCCCGCACTTTTATGGATCGCGGCAACCTGGTGCCGGACGAGTTAGTGCTTGGCTTGATTGAAGAGCGGCTGGACAAGCCCGACGCGCAGCAAAGCTTTATCCTGGACGGGTTTCCCCGCACCGTGCCGCAGGCCGAGGCGCTCAAGAAGATAATCGAGGGGCGCGGACGGCGGCTCGACAAGGTGGTCGCGCTGATTATACCGGACGACGAAATCATCAAGCGTATCTCGGGAAGGCGCACTTGCCGAAATTGCGGGGCCATGTACCATACAATCTTCGACCCCCCTCGCAACGTGAACATCTGCAACGCGTGCAACGGTGAGCTATACCAGCGCGACGACGACGCCGAGGACACGGTGCGCATGCGCCTGCAAGTCTACGCCGCCGAGACCCGTCCGCTGCTCGAGCATTACGAACGCCAGGGACTGCTGGCGCGCATCGACGGCGTCGGCCGCCCCGACGAAGTCGGCAGCCGCATCTTCGAGGCGCTCGGCGCGGCGGCATGATGACCGCCGACCTGAAACAGGGGGCTCGCGGGCGCAAGACATGATTTTGCTCAAGAGCGCCGAAGAGATCGCGCTGATGCGCAAGGCGAACCAGATCGTGGCCGAGATCCTGGACGCCGTGGCGGCCGCCGTGCGCCCGGGGATTAGCACCGACGAGCTCGACCGGATGGCTGAGGAGCTGATCTACCAGAAGGGTGCGACGCCCGCCTTCAAGGGTTACGCGCCGCGCGGCGTGGCTTATCCCAACAGCCTGTGCGTGTCGGTCAACGACGAAATCGTCCACGGCATCCCGTCCGGGCGCAAGCTCAAGCCGGGCGATATCGTGGGATTGGACTTCGGCGTGGTCTATAAGGGCTTCTACGGCGATTCGGCGCGCACGGTCGCGGTCGGAAAGATCCCCGAGCGGGCCGAACGGCTGCTGAAAGTGACGCGCGAGGCGCTTTACGCGGGAATCGAGCAGGCGCGCTCGGGCAATCGGATCAGCGACATCGCGCACGCGGTGCAGACCCGCGTCGAAGCGGCCGGCTACTCGGTGGTCGAGGAATTTGCCGGCCACGGAATCGGGCGCAACCTGCACGAGGATCCCCAGGTGCCCAACTACTTCAGAGCGGGGATGCCGAATCCACGCCTGAAGGAGGGGATGGTGCTCGCGATCGAGCCGATGGTCAACGAGGGCCGTGCGGACCTGAGAATCCTCGACGACGGATGGACCGCGGTGACCGCCGACGGCACGCTATCGGCGCATTTCGAGCACTCGGTGGCGATTACCGCCGACGGCCCACAAATCCTGAGCGAGCCGGGCAATGTCTAAAGGCGACGCGATCGAAGTCCAGGGCACGGTTCTGGAAGCGCTGCCCAATGCAGTGTTCCGGGTTTCGCTCGACAACGGACACAGGGTGCTGGCGCACATCTCGGGCAAGATGCGCATGCACTACATCAAGATTCTGCCCGGCGACAAGGTAACCGTGGAGCTGTCGCCCTACGATCTGAGCCGCGGGCGGATCACCTATCGGATGCGCTGAGCGCGCGACGGGAACCAGACCAGATGAAGGTTCGTGCCTCGGTGAAAAAGATTTGCAAGAACTGCAAGGTGGTGCGCCGCCACGGCGTGGTGCGCATCCTTTGCTCCAATCCGCGCCACAAGCAGCGCCAGGGATAGGACCGGGCGACCAGGAGGACGTTTCATGGCGCGTATCGCAGGAGTCGAGCTTCCCAAGAACAAGCGCATGGAGCTTGCGCTGACCTACATCTACGGAATCGGGCGCCCCGCAGCGATGAAGATTCTTAAGCAAGCCAACGTCGATCCGGCCCGCAAGACCGACGACTTGACCGCCGACGAACAGGTGCACATCCGCAATGTGCTCGACCAGGGCTACAAGGTCGAAGGCGACCTGCGCCGCGAGGTGCAGCAATCGATCAAACGCCTGATGGACCTGGGATGCTACCGCGGCATCCGCCATCGGCGCGGCCTTCCGGTGCGCGGACAACGGACCCATACCAACGCGCGCACCCGCAAGGGCCCGCGCAAGATCGTGGCGGGCAAGAAAGTCGCGCCGCCCAGGGGAAAGTAAGCGCAGGACACCGACCGTAACACAGGAAAACCATGGCAGACGAAAAGGAAAAGAAAGGCGAGTCGCCCAAAGCTTCGGGCCAAGGCGGCCCGCCTGGGCAAGCCCCGGCGGCCGGCGCCGCCCCGGCGGCACCGCCCAGGCGCCGGCGCGTCAAGCGCGTCGTGCCCGAGGGCGTCGCGCATATCCATGCGACGTTTAACAACACCATCGTGACTATAACCGACCATCAGGGCATGGTGGTCGCGTGGTCGACTGCCGGGTCGGTGGGTTTCAAAGGCTCACGCAAGGGGACGCCGTTCGCTGCGCAGATGGCGGCGGAGGCGGCGGCGCGAAAGGCCCAGGAAGTCGGGATGCGCAGCGTGGTGGTGTACATCAAGGGTCCGGGCGGCGGCCGCGAATCGGCGGTCCGCGCGATGCAGGCTGCGGGACTCAACGTGCAGTCGATCCGGGACGTCACGCCGATCCCGCACAACGGATGCCGTCCGCCCAAACGGCGCAGGGTCTGAGCCGGGCAAGAACAGCTAAAGGCAGGCAAACGTGGCACGAAATCTTGGTCCAGTATGCCGGATGTGCCGGCGCGAAGGGCTCAAGCTCTTCCTCAAGGGTGAGCGCTGTTACAGCGACAAGTGCGCGATCGAGCGGCGCAATTATCCGCCCGGCGCGCATGGCCAGGCGCGCACCCGCTTCTCGGAGTTCTCGATTCGGCTGCGCGAGAAACAGAAGGTCAAGCGCATCTACGGTCTGCTTGAGACCCAGTTCGCCCGCTACTTCAGGATGGCCGAGCGGGAACCCGGCATCACCGGCGAGAGCCTGCTGGTGCTGCTCGAGCGGCGGCTCGACAACGTGGTCTACCGGCTCGGCTTCGCCAGCTCGCTGGCCCAGGCTCGCCTGTTGGTGCGCCACGGCCATATCGCGGTTGACGGCCGCGTCGTCACCATTCCGTCCTTCCTGGTCTCGGTGAACAAGGTGGTCAGCGTGGCCGAGAAGAGCCGTCAGAAAAAAGCAATTCAGGAAGCTATCGAGCTTTCGCAGCGGCGTGGCACGCCGCCGTGGGTGGTGTTGGAGCGCGAGCAGTTCCGCGGCTATCTCAAGTCGCTGCCGGCACGGGCCGATCTCACGATGCCGATCAACGAAAAGCTGATCGTTGAGCACTACTCGCGCTGAGTAGGGGTGGTGGAGTGGTGATTCCAATTCTCTCTGGTCGGGGAGGCTATGCAGAACGATTGGCGTGATTTGATCAAACCCAAGGCGATCGCGTTCGAAGACAAGGAAGTGACGCCGGCTTACGGCCGCTTCTTCGCTGAACCGCTGGAACGCGGCTACGGCATAACCCTCGGCAACGCGCTGCGCCGGATCCTGCTATCCTCGCTGCCCGGCTTTGCGATTACCGCGGTCAGGATCGGGAACGTCCTGCACGAGTTCTCGACCATCCCGGGCGTCAAGGAAGACGTTACCGACGTCGTGCTCAACCTCAAGGAGGTGCGTCTGCGCCTGCACGAGGGCGACCAGATTACCGCCACGCTCAAGGCCAAGGGCGAGGCGGTGGTCACTGCCGCGGATATAACCGGCGGTCCGAGCCTCGAGGTGATGACCCCCGACCAGCATATCGCGACGCTCGACAAGGGTGCCGAGTTCGACGCGGAGCTGGTGATCAAGCGTGGCCGCGGCTACGTTCCGGCCGAGCGCACCGACGAAGAGGAGCCGATCGGCACGATCCGGATGGACGCGATCTTCTCGCCCATCCGCAAGGTCAACTTCGTGGTGACCAATGCACGTGTCGGCCAGCGCACCGACTACGACCGGCTCGCGATCGAGATCTGGACCGACGGCTCGATCGGCCCGCGCGAGGCGCTGACTTACGCCGCCCGCGTGCTGCGCGACCAGGTCGCGATCTTCGCCGGCGTCGAGGAAGAGGCCGAGGCCCCTGGCGCGGGAGCGCAAGCCGTGCCCCAGGCGGCCGTCAACGAATACTTGTACCGGCCGGTCGAGGGTCTGCCGATCTCGGTGCGGGCTTTCAACGGGCTCCAGAACGCCGACATCAAGTATATCGCCGAGCTTATCCAGCGCACCGAGCAGGACATGCTCAAGATCAAGAATTTCGGGCGCAAGTCGCTCAATGAGATCAAGGAAGTGCTGGCCGACATGGGGCTCTCGCTCGGGATGCGGCTGGACAACCTGCCGCCGCGCAGCGAGCTCGACCGGATGTGGGAGGAGCAGGAGCGCCGCGAGTCCGCGTAGCAGGGTGCGGAAAAACGATTTTCGAGACGAGATACTTCGCCGGTGACAGAAGCACCCTGCATGAAAACTGGCTTCTTTCTTCAATCTTCTCCCCCGCTTGCGGGGGAGATAAGAGAGGGGGAGCAGGCCGTGAGGACTTTCTCAACGGCCTGCTAGGCGCCTGAGAGTTCAGGGGAACACCCGATGCGTCATCTAAATCAGGGCCGCAAGCTCAACCGCACCTCCGCTCATCGCAAGGCCCTGTTTCGCAACCTGGTGCTTGCGCTGATTCGCAGCGGACGCATCCGCACCACCGACGCCAAGGCCAAGGAGCTGCGCCGCTATGCGGACCGGATGGTAACGCTGGGCAAGCAAGGCGACCTGGCCGCGCGGCGCCGCGCGTTTTCCTTCATCCAGTCGCGCGATGCGGTCAAGAAGCTGTTCGACGAGATCGCGCCGCGCTTCAAGGATCGCCCCGGCGGGTACACTCGCGTGGTCAAGTACGGCTTTCGCCGCGGCGACGCCGCCGATCTCTCGATCATCGAGTTCACCGGTGGCGAGCAAGAGGCCAAGGCCAAAAAGCCGCGCAAGAAGGCCGCCGCGAAGAAAGAGCCGCAGCGCGAACGGCCCCGCGCCGCCGCCGCCGCCGGCTAGGCTGCGTTTCCGCCCACAGGTTGCGCAAGCATAGGCGCTAACCTAACAGCACCAAAGCCAGTGGGGCGCGCGTCCCTGCCCGCCGCTCAACCATCTCCCGGCCACACCCAACGGTATGCCTCAAGGTTCGGCCATCGAGTCCAAGGGTTGCCCTGGATGTAGTCGGACTTTTGCACCAATTCCTGCTCGTCGCGAACCATCCGATCAAGGTACTCGTCCTGCCACACGCGCCCGCGGCGGCCGTGGTCGCGCTGCATCCGGTTAGCTGTAAACGACTTCCATGAATGGATCACGTCTTCCAGCCGGTAAGGCTCCATCGTGCTCAGCAACACGTGAACGTGATCATTCATCACCACAAACGCCTGATTGGTAGCGCTCCCCCTCGCTGACGTCCATGGCGGGCAGGGACGCCCGCCCCACTGACGGACGCCCGCCCCACTGGCTTTGGTGCTGTTAAGTTAGCGCCCATGGGGCAACGCCCCATAAGCGCTAACTTAAGAGTTGATGTGAGACGGGGACGAGGCGCGTGTCCTCCCTCTCCCACATTTTTAGTGGGAGAGGGCAAGCGGCGCGGCGATTGCTTCTTCTCGCAATCGCCGTGACGCGCGGGTGAGGGTGCTGCTATCCTGCTCGAAGTGCGGCGTTTTTTTCGAATTGCTCCTGCCGAGGCGACTGCGCTTGCGCGTTCACGCGAACTGCGCGTCAATGCAACCGACGCAGAGGGAAAACTGTGGGGCGCACTGCGCGACCGACGACTGGCGGGGCGCAAATTCCGCCGCCAAGCCCGCAAAGAACCGTTCATCGTGGACTTTGTCTGTCAGCAGGAGAAGCTGATCGTCGAGGTTGACGGCGGACAGCATCATGAACAGCAAGCCTACGACACGCGGCGGACGCGCCTGCTTGCAGGTCAGAAGTATCGGGTGGTGCGATTTTGGAATACCGATGTACTTGAGAATCTCGATGGAGTGCTCAGCAATATTCTGGCCTGCTTCGGCAGCCGCTAGTGAGATTAGGCCCTGAGCAGCAGACCCGGCACCCTCACCCGCGCGTCACGGCGATTGCAAAAAGGAGCAATTGCCGCGCCGCTTGCCCTCTCCCGCTAAAGATGCGGGCGAGGGCAGCATATGCCGGCGCCCCGGCCTCAGTACTCGCCGACCGTTTGCGCCTGCGCAATTCACCTTCCCCATCTCCCCAGCGCTTAGACCTTAGGTTAGCGCCTATGGGGCAACGCCCTGGGTATCGGCCCGTTAAATCCCATCCGCCCTGCAGGGGCGGAGGCAACTCCACATTCAACATATATTCAGTTGCAGAGCCCTGTTTCTTTCGTGACGTGTCGCGACCCGCGTCGCGTGCCCCTGCTACAGAAAAAGAACCAGAAAAAGAACCAGAAAAAGAACCGGCACGGAGGCCGGCGCTACAGGGAGAACCGGCACTCGCCACCGGCGCGGGAAGGCCGGCTACGAAAAGAAAAGGGGAACCCGGCTCTTTACTTCTCTTCCAGCAGCTTGGCTCTGAGAGCCATGTGGGCGCTTCTCAGCCCCGCCAGGATGCCGTCCTCGAAGTTCCACTCTGCGCTCCCCATCAGGGCCGGGAAGTCGTGCGGATTGCGAATGTCCTCGGCCGTGAGCCCCGGATGAATCCGGCGTCCCAACTCCAGCACCTTGCGCTCCTGCTGCTCGATTAGCGCGAGCAGGAGCCGGTCAATCATCGGCAGCGTTTCGCGTGGATCGGAGGCCACGGCGCCATCTTAGCCCGGATCCATGACCTGGCGAAAACCCGCCGTACGGAATCTTAGGGGGACGATGGAAACGTCGGCATCATTCGAAGTCCGGTTAGCGCCATCGTCCTACCCGACCCTATGATCAACGGGAGAGGGCGTGGGTGAGGGACTTTTTCCCGCGCCTGCCTCCCGCGCTCCGTTGTCGGGGTTTGGTTCCTTCTGAGCCCTCTCCCTATGATCAGTGGGAGAGGGTTTGGGTGAGGGACCTTTGATATTGTTCCCTCGTGTCGAAGCGGCCCCTGATGCGCGATCTCGCCCGACGTTTGCGCCGCGATCAGACCGACGCCGAGCGCAGACTCTGGATGCGGCTGCGCGCGCGGCAACTGGGCGTGAAATTTCGCCGGCAGTACCCGATCCGACCCTTTGTCGCCGACTTCTGCTGCCTCGAGCGCCCGCTCGTGATCGAACTCGACGGCGGCCAGCACGCCACACAGCAGGCGAGAGACGAGCGCCGGAGTGCCTACCTGCGCAAGCTTGGTTTCCGCGTGCTGAGGTTTTGGGACACTGACGTGCTGACCAACATCGACGGCGTACTTGAAGAGATTCTCAAGCACCTGTAGGTCCCTCACCCAGGCCCTCTCCCATTTCATAGGGAGAGGGCTCAGAAGGAAGCTGCCACATAGGGGGAGGGCGCAGAAGCGCTGCGCGTCGGGGTGACCGACTCGACCGAAAGCTCGGAACCACTCGCGGACGGCCCAGGCTGGCGAAAACTCGCCGCTGGCAGGCGAGAGGGCGCGGATAATACACTGATCGGTGAAAGGCCAGGCGGAGATTCACGATGGCAAACCAACTCGCCGCACCCGAAAAGTTCTTCCTCACCCGTTTCGGCATGAGCGAGCGCACCTTCGAGCGCATCCTGGAAAAGGCGCTCGAGCGCAAGGCCGACTACGCGGATCTCTACTTCGAGTACCGCGACGCCGAAGGGCTCAGCCTCGAGGAATCGATGGTCAACCGGACCAGCAAGAGTCTTAGCCACGGGGTGGGCGTGCGGGTTTGCGCCGAGGATCGCACCGGCTATGCCTACTCCGACGAGGTCACGGTCGAGCGGATGCGGATCGCGGCGGAGGCGGCGCGCGCGATCGCCGACCAGCGCAGCGGCCCGCGCGACGCGGTCCAGGTCGGCGGGTCCGTCCGCCGGCATTCGCTTTACGACCTTCAGACCACCCCCCTGGAAATTCCGCTCGAGGACAAGGTCAAGCTGCTCAACGAGATCGACAAGGCCGCGCGCGCCGCCGACCCGCGGGTAAAGAAGGTGATGGCGTCGATGGCGGCGGAGCGCAAAGTGGTGTTGATCGTCAACAGCGAGGGGCGAATCGCGGCCGACGTGCAGCCGCTGTGCAGGCTTCAGGTAAGCGTGATCGCCGAGGAGGGCGGCAATCGGCAAGTCGGCAGCTTCGGCGGCGGCGGGCGCGTCGAATATAGCTACCTGCTCGAGAACGAGCGATGGAAACAGTACGCGCGCGAGGCGGTCCGGCAGGCGCTGGTCAACCTCGACGCGATCGACGCGCCGGCCGGCGAAATGGTCGTGGTGCTGGGCCATGGATGGCCGGGAATCATACTGCACGAGGCTGTCGGCCACGGACTCGAAGGCGACTTCAACCGCAAGGGCGTATCGGCCTTTGCCAACCGTATCGGCGAGCGCGTGGCGAGCGAGCTTTGCACCGTGGTTGACGACGGCACCATCCCTAATCGGCGCGGCAGCCTCAACGTTGACGACGAAGGCACCCCGACCTCGCGCACCGTGCTGATCGAGAAGGGAATCCTGCGCGGCTACCTGCAGGACCGGCTCAACGCGCGGCTGATGAGCATGGCGCCGACCGGGAACGGGCGGCGCGAAAGCTTCGCGCACAGCCCGATGCCGCGGATGACCAACACCTTCATGTTGGCCGGCGACTCCACCGCCGAGGAGATAATCCGCTCCGTCCAGCGCGGGCTCTACGCGGTCAGCTTCGGCGGCGGACAGGTCGATATTACCAATGGCAAGTTCGTGTTCTCTGCGAGCGAAGCTTACCTGATCGAGGACGGACACGTGACCCGGCCGGTCAAGGGCGCGACGCTTATCGGCAACGGCCCCGACGTGCTGACCAAGGTCTCGATGGTCGGCAATGACCTCGAGCTCGACTCCGGGATCGGCACCTGCGGCAAGGACGGGCAGTCGGTACCGGTGGGAGTAGGGCTGCCGACGCTGAGGGTCGACGGAATCACGGTCGGCGGCACCAGGGCCTGACAGGGGAGACCAATGGCGCAACTGGAACTGGCGCAATGGGCGCTTGGCCGGGCCTCGCACGCGGGGGCGAGCGCCGCCGAGATCATGATCGTCGGCGCCGAGTCGCTCTCGGCGGGCGTGCGGCTGGGCGAAGTTGAGAAGCTTAAGAGTTCGCGCGAGCGGCGTCTGGGGCTTCGGGTTTTCACCGGACAGTCCTCGGCGACGTCCGCCACGGCCGATTTGGAGCGCGACGCGCTCGAGGACTTCATCGCGCAGACCGTGCAGATGGCCCGTCTGACGGCGAGCGATCCGTGTTCCGGCCTGCCCGAACCGTCGCTTCATCCGCGCCATCTCGTCGAGCTCGAGCTCGACGACCGCGAGCATCGGATCATCGACGCCGACCATGCCCTGCAGATCGCGCGCAGGGCCGAAAACGCGGCGCTCAAGCTCGACGCGCGAATCAAGAACTCCGAGGGCGCGGAGTTCGATTCGGGCTGCTACGAGGTGCTGTTCGCCAACAGCCAGGGATTCTCCGGCGAGTACGCGGGTACCTCCTACAGCCTGACGGTGGTGCCGGTTGCGCAGGACGCCGACGGGATGCAGCGCGACTACTGGTACACGGCTGACCGCCGCTACGACCGGCTCGAAGAGCCCGAATCGGTCGGACTCACCGCGGCGCGCCGCGCGCTGCGGCGCCTCGGCGCGCGCAAGATCAAGACCACCCGCGCGCCGGTGGTCTTCGACCCGGAGATCGCGGCGGGGCTAATCCGCTCGATGGCGGGCGCGGCCTCGGGTCCTTCGCTCTATCGCGGGGCTTCGTTCCTGGTGGGCAAGCTCGCAGCGCAAGTGGCCTCGCCCAATGTGACGATCCTCGACGACGGGACGATTGCGGGCGGGCTTGGCTCGAAGCCCTTCGACGGCGAGGGGCTTGCGACCACGCGCAAGGCGATCGTGGAGAAGGGCGTGCTGTCGAGCTACCTGCTCGACTGTTATTCAGCGCGCAAGCTCGGCTTGAAGCCCACCGGCAATGCGGCGCGCGGCGTGGGCGAGGCGCCCTCGGTGAGTCCGACCAACCTCTATCTCCAGCCCGGCCCGTACTCGCCCGAAGAGATCATCCGCTCGGTCAAGCACGGACTGTACGTCACCGAACTGATCGGTTTCGGCGTCAACCTGGTGACCGGTGACTATTCGCGCGGCGCGAGCGGGCTTTGGATCGAGGACGGCGAGCTTGCCTACCCGGTCCAGGAGATCACGATCGCCGGCAACCTGACCGATATGTTTCAGTCGATCGAGATGATCGGCAACGACCTGCGTTGGCGTTCCTCGACCGCCTCCCCGAGCCTCAAGCTGAGCGAGATGACGATCGCCGGCGCGTAGCGCCGGTCGGCTTGCAGCCTGATTGGCAAATCGTTCGCAGGGCGGCTCTGCGACCCGCCTGCGCAGAGGGCCGCGGCTGCCCCGTTTGCCGGGGGCCGAAAAGTGGTTAGCTTGGAGTACAGTCATGGATTTCAACCGCTTTACCGAGAAGCTCCAGGAAGCGCTGGGCCGCGCCCAAAGCGCCGCGCTCGGCGCCCATCATCAGGCCGTCGACGTCGAGCATCTGAGCGTCGCGATGCTCGAGGACCAGGATGGGCTTGCCGCCTCGGTCCTCAAGCTGGCGGGGGTCGATCGCGCGGCCGTTGTGAGCAAGCTCAAGGACGAGCTCCAGAAGCTGCCGCGCGTGACCGGCAGCGGCGCGGACTCCGGCCAAGTCTACATGACCCAGCGCTTAGGCCGGGTTTTTTCGCGCGCCGAGAATGAAGCGGGCAAACTCAAGGACGAATACGTGTCGGTCGAGCACGTGTTGGTTGCGATTCTGGACGAGAGCGGCGCGGCCTCGCGAATCCTGCGCGAGGCCGGGCTGTCCCACGACAAACTGATGGATGCGCTGAAGAAGGTGCGCGGCCATCAGCGGGTTACCTCCGCCAATCCCGAGGCGACCTACCAGGCGCTCGAGCGCTACGGACGCGACCTCGCCGCGATGGCCGCGGCGGGCAAGCTCGACCCGGTGATCGGCCGCGACGAGGAGATTCGCCGCGTCATCCAGGTGCTGTCGCGGCGCACCAAGAACAACCCCGTCCTGATCGGCGAACCCGGCGTGGGCAAGACCGCGATCGTCGAGGGGCTCGCCCGCCGAATCGTGGCGGGCGACGTTCCCGAGGGGCTCAAGAACCGCCGCGTGGTCGCGCTCGACATGGGCGCGCTGGTGGCGGGCGCCAAGTTCAGAGGCGAGTTCGAGGAGCGCCTCAAGGCGGTGCTCAAGGAAATCCAGGAGTCGGCCGGCGAGGTGATCCTGTTTATCGATGAGGTTCACACCGTGGTCGGCGCCGGCGCCGCCGAAGGCGCGATGGACGCATCAAACCTGCTCAAGCCGATGCTGGCGCGGGGCGAGCTGCACTGTATCGGCGCGACCACGCTGGATGAGTACCGCAAGCATATCGAGAAGGACGCGGCGCTCGAACGGCGCTTCCAGCCCGTGCTGGTCAAGGAGCCGACCGTCGAGGACACCATCTCGATCCTGCGCGGGCTCAAGGAGCGCTACGAAGTCCATCACGGCGTGCGCATCAAGGACGCCGCCCTGGTGACCGCGGCGGTGCTCTCCAAGCGTTACATCACCGACCGCTTCCTGCCCGACAAGGCGATCGACCTGATCGACGAGGCCGCCGCCAAGCTGCGCACCGAAAAGGAATCGCTGCCGGTCGAACTCGATGAAGTCAACCGCCGCCTCATGCAGCTCGAAATCGAGCGCGAGGCGCTCAAGCGCGAAACCGATGCCGCCTCAAAGGAGCGGCTCGAGCGGCTCGAAAAGGAACTGGCGGGCGTGCGCGAACGCCGCGATGCGCTCCAGGCCAGATGGCAGAGCGAGAAGGCCGGCCTCGAAGGCATCTCGAAGATCAAGGCGGAAATCGAGCAGACCCGGCTCGCGATCGAAAAGGCCAAGCGCGAGTACGACCTCAACAAGGTCGCCGAGCTGCAGTACGGCAAGCTGGCCGGGCTGGAGAAGGAGCTTGGGGCGCAGGAGACGAAGCTGGTCCGCAAGGACGGCGGCGAGCGGCTGATCAAGGAAGAGGTTGACGAGGACGACGTCGCCGAGGTGGTCGCGCGATGGACCGGCATCCCGGTGTCGCGCCTGATGGAAGGCGAGGTGCAGAAGCTTGCCCATCTCGAAGAGCATCTCCACAAGCGCGTGATCGGACAGGACGAGGCGGTCTCGGCGGTGGCCGACGCAGTGATCCGCGCGCGCGCCGGCCTCAAGGACCCCAATCGCCCGATCGGCTCGTTCATCTTCCTGGGACCGACCGGCGTCGGTAAGACCGAACTGGCGCGGGCGCTCGCGCAATTCCTGTTCGACGACGAGGCCGCGATGGTCCGCGTTGACATGTCCGAGTACATGGAGAAGCACACCGTCGCGCGGCTGGTCGGCGCACCCCCGGGCTACGTCGGCTACGAAGAGGGCGGACAACTGACCGAGGCGGTCCGCCGCCGCCCATATTCGGTGATCCTGTTCGACGAGATCGAGAAGGCGCACCAGGATGTCTTTAACATCCTGCTGCAGATCCTCGATGACGGCCGGCTCACCGACGGCCACGGCCGTACGGTGGACTTCAAGAACGCCGTCGTGATCATGACCTCCAATATCGCCGGGCAGCTCATCCTGTCGTTCAAGGGCCAGGACTACGAGCGGATGAAAGCGGAATGCCTCGACGCCCTGCGCAAGAGCTTCAGGCCCGAGTTCCTCAACCGGGTGGACGAGATCGTGGTGTTCCATCCGCTGACCCGCGAGCAGTTGCGCAGGATCGTCGATATCCAGCTCGATCGCATCCGCGAGCGGCTGGTCGAGCGCAAGATCGAGCTCGAGTTGACCGACAAGGCGCGCGACTACTTCGCCGAGCACGGCTACGATCCCGTCTACGGCGCGCGTCCGCTCAAGCGGATGATCCAGCGCGAGCTGGAGACTTCGCTCGGGCGCAAGCTGCTGGCCGCAGAGATACGCGACGGCTCGCGGGTGAAGGTCGATGCGGGTCCGCGCGGACTCGAGTTTCAGAGTCGGCCGCTGAAGAGCGCCGCGTAAAGAGCAGGCGGTTGCCACGGCCGTTCCTCGCCCGGCGCGGTGCGCCTGTGCGCTTTCGCTTGGCCCCTCAATTCTATTTAATTGTCAATTGACCATCGCTGCAGCGTTGGCCGCCCGGACACGGTCGCTCCGAAACAAAGAAGAAAGCGCCGCGTTGACATTGAGTCTCTATCAACTATAGGGAGGGCTGGGGAGGTCGATGCGAATCAGGAAATTGATTCTGGCTGCCGGGCTCGCGATTGCGGCCGTGGTTCCGGCCGCACGCGTGAGGGCTGAGCCGGCGCTTTCGGTCGAGCAGTTGGTGGAGATCGGGCTGGAGGCGAACCCACAGGTCAAGTCCGCCCGCGCGCGATGGGATTCCGCGAAACATTCGATACGCCAGAACTACGCGCCGGCCGACCCGACCTTCGGCTATCTGAACGTCGACAGCGCCACTAACGGTTTCAGCGACGCCTCCTTGCACACGCTGGCGGTCACGCAAGCCCTGCAGTTTCCGGGCAAGGCAATCCTGCAAGGCGACCACGCCATCCGCGCGGCCGATATCGCGCGGCTCACCTACGCCGCGACGATCCGGGACCTCCGTGCGCAGGTTGAGACTGCCTACTACCAGGACCTGCTCGACGGATCCCTGGCGGACGTTACCGCGGAGAACGTGGACAACCTGAAGCGGGTGCGGCAGGTGACGCAGGTTGCCTACTCGGCGAATCAGGTGACGCAGACCGACTTCATCAGTGCCGAGTTCGATCTCGCCGCCGCCCGGCAGCAGGGCGACCAATTGCGCACCGCGGAACAAAACGACAGGACCGTCCTGAACCAGCTCCTCTATCGGCCGCCCGACGAGCCGCTCGCGATCGACCGGAGGCTCGAGCTTCGGACGCTTGAGACCCCGCTCGACACGCTCACCCAGCGCGCGGGCGAGGTGCGCCAGGAGATCCTGGAGACCGCGCTCACCGAGCGCAATTCCGCGATCGCGCTGCAACTGGCCCGGCTCGAGTACGCGCCCGATTATACGCTGGGCTACACCTTCGACAATTATCTGCTATCGAGTTTCGCGCCGTCCCCAAATGGCCGCATGCAGGACCACGGCTTTTCGATCTCGTTCAACGCGCCGATTTTTTTTTGGTTCAAGCAGAACGAAGACGTAAGACGCGCGAGCTACGATCTGGAGGCCGCGCGCGACGACCTGGGCTCGATCAAGAGCCAGACCGCGGCGACCGTGACCGGGCTGTACCGCACGGCGCAGCTCGCCTATCGCACCGCGTCGCTGTATCGCGACTCGCTGATTCCGCTCGCGCGGCAGGACTTCGCGGTTGCGCTGGTGGCATACTCTTCGGGCAAGGTTGATTTCCTCACTCTGGCCGGGGCGCTGCGGCGATTTTACGATGCGCGAGTCGCCTACCTGCAGGCCGCCAACCAGTTCCTGGCCGGCGAGGTCGCGCTGGAGCAGGCGATAGGAGAGCCGTTGCCAAGGTGAAGGAGCACAGGAAAATCGGATTTGCGCCTCTGGCCGCGCTGGTTGCTCTGATCGCGTTTGGCGGCGCGGGATGCGAAAGCTCGCCGGCGGGGCGCGCCGCGGTCGAGCCGACGGCCTCGGTTCCGCAGATCGTCCGCCAGTTCGGGGGACCCGACTTGATGAAGCTAAGCCCGGCCGACCTTCCCGGGATGAGGTTCGCCGCGGTTGCCAACGTTGAGTTGCCCGGGGTTCTCGAGACCTCGGGTCAGATTACGTTCGACGATCGGCGCGTGTCCACGATCGTCTCGCGCGTCACCGGGCGCATCGAGGACACTCGCGTCTCGCAATGGGATACCGTCCGGCGCGGCGAACCGATCGTTGCCCTTTACAGCCCCGACTTCATGACCGCCGAGGCCGAGTATCTTCAAGCGCTCTCAACCTCGCGGCTCAGCACCGCGCCCGGGATGACGGATGCGGGCGGGCTGGCCTCCGCGATGGCCGCGGCCGCCAAGCGCAAGCTCGAGCTGCTCGGGATGGAGGACGCCGACATCAACGCCGTCAAGGCGCCGAGTCCGACGCTCTGGATGCGCGCGCCGATCAGCGGGACGGTGGTGGAAAAGAAAGCCCTGCGCGGCGCGCAGGTCAATCCGGGCGACGAGCTGTACGTGCTCGGCACGCTGGACGACGTCTGGATCATCGCCGACATCTATGAAGACGACCTTGCGCGCGTGCATGAAGGTCAGAAGCTCGCGGCCGTGACCACGGCCTTTCCGGACCAAGTGTTCGAGGGTGTCATCGCGAAGCTCAGCCCCAATATCGATCCGAACACTCACACCGCGCAGATCCGATGCCAGGTTCGCAACCCCGGCTACAAGCTGAAGCCCCAGATGCTGGCGCGGGTGAAGATCATCACGCGTCCCGGTGCCGCGCTGGTCGTGCCGCAGACCGCGCTGGTGTTCGAGACCGACGGCTACTACGCCTTCGTTCAGGCCGGCCCCGACCGTGTCGAACGGCGCCGCGTCGCAATCGGTTCATGGAACGAACAAGGCTTCGCCAGGGTGACCGCAGGCCTCGAGGCCGGTGAGAATGTGGTCGCGAGCGAAACCATCCAGGTCAACGCGCTCTGGCACGAGGCTCACGGCGAAGCTTCATAGAGGGACGCTGAAAGAGGCCGGGCTATGATCCAAGCGTTGATGGAGCTGGCGCTGAGCGAGCGCGTGATCGTCATCGGCGTCGCGCTGGCGCTGGTGGTGGCCGGCGTCTATTCGTTTGCCCAGCTCGATATCGAAGCCTATCCCGACCCGGTGCAGCCGATGGTCGAGGTGCTGACGCTGCCCAACGGGCTCAGCGCCGAAGAGGTCGAGAAGCTGGTCACGGTGCCGCTCGAGGTGGGGCTGGCCGGGATGCGGAATTTGGAATCGCTCAGGTCGATCTCGCTGTTTGGCCTGTCGGACATCCGCTGCTACTTCTCGTGGGACAGCGACTACTTCCAGGATCGCGTCGAGACCATCAGTCGCCTCGGCTTCATCGGCCTGCCGCAGGGTGTGTCGGCCGGAATATCGCCCGAGAATCCGATCGGCGAGATCTACCGCTACTGGGTCGATAGTCCCGACCACGACCTGATCAAGGAGAAGGAAGTCGAGGACTGGATACTGGAGAAGCAACTCAAGACGGTTGACGGGGTGATCAACGTCTCGGGTTTCGGCGGGCTGACCAAGGAATACCACGTCGAAGTCGATCCGCAGAAACTGACTTACTACCAGGTTCCGCTCGCGACGCTGGTAAGCTCGATCGCCAACTCCAACACCAGCGTCGGCGGCAACTACCTGACCGTGGGCGAGCAGGCGTTCGACGTCCGCGGCATCGGCTTCATCCACTCGCTCGACGACATTCGCGGCATCGTGCTTTCGGCCAACAAATCCACGCCGATCCGGGTCAGCAACGTGGCTACGGTGAGTGTCGGCTATGCGCCGCGGCTCGGAATCGTGGGGATGCAGGACCGCGAGGGGATCGATCGCGACGAGGTTGTCACGGGAATCGTCCTGATGCGCAAGTACGGCGACACGCTCAAGACGCTCACGGGCGTGGAAGCCAAGGTCCGGTCGCTGAACACCTCGGGCATCCTGCCCAAGGGCTACCGGGTAATTCCCTATTACGATCGCACCGGGCTGGTTCACATGACGCTTCGCACGGTGATGGAGAATCTCTCGATCGGTATGGCGCTGGTGTTTGTGGTGCTGATCTTCTTCCTCGGCAATCTGCGCACCGCGATCATCGCCGCAATCAACATCCCGCTGGCGCTGCTGGGGGCGTTCACCCTGATGCGGCTGTCGGATACACCGGCCAACCTTATATCGCTGGGCGCGGTCGATTTCGGGATCATCATCGATTCCACCGTCATCGTGATGGAGAACATCAACCGCCATTTGACCTCCGGCGAGGCGCCGCACGAGGGCGTACACCACAGTATCCTGCGCGCGGCGCAGGAGGTCGGCGGCCCGATGTTGTTCTCGACCCTGGTCTTCGTGATCGCGTTCCTGCCGCTGTTCACGATGCGCGGGGTGGAGGGCGCGATCTTTTCGCCGATGTCGCATACTTACGCCTACGCGCTGGCGACGGCGATCCTGATGGCGGTCACGCTGTCGCCGGTGCTTAGCTCGTTTCTGCTTCGCAAGAGCGCGCGCGAAAGTTTGAACCCGGTGTGGTCCGCGATCAGCCGGTTCTATCACGGCGTTTTCGTGCGGGTGCTCGATTATCCACGGGCCACGCTGGGCGCGATCGTCGTGTTGATCGCGGCGGTGCTCGCGATGTTCCCGCTGCTCGGCGGCGAGTTCCTGCCCAAACTCGAGGAAGGCAATATCTGGGCCCACGCCATCATGCCGCTCACGATCTCGCTCGAGCACGGAGCCGTGATGACGGCGAAGATGCGGCGCATCTTCATGTCCTTCCCGGAAGTCACGCAGGTGGTCTCGCAGCTCGGGCGGCCCGACAACGGCACCGAGACCACCGGATTCTTCAACGTCGAGTTCAGCGTGGACTTGAAGCCCCGGTTGTCCTGGCGGCCCGGGACGACCAAGCCCCGGTTGGTAAAGGAAATGGACGAAAAGCTCACCCACGAGTTTCCCGGCGTGAGCTTCGGCTATTCGCAGAATATCGAGGACAACATCGACGAGGCCCTTTCGGGCGTAAAGGCGGGCGAGAACGCGGTCAAGGTGTTCGGTCCCGAGCTCGATGTCGATGAAAGGATCGCCAACGGAATTTCAGAGGTTATTCGAGGAGTCCCGGGAGTCGTTGATGTCGCGACGTACCGCTCGCTCGGCCAGCCCAACCTGCTGATTACGCCCGACCGCGACGCGTGCTCGCGATACGGACTCAATGTCGGCGACGTCGCCGCCGTGGTGCAAGCCGCGATCGGTGGGCAGGCCGTGACGCAGGTGCTGGAGGGCGACCGCCGCTTCGACCTGGTGGTGCGATGGAAGCCCGAGTATCGCTCCAGCCTGAATGCGATCCGGCAGATTCGCGTTGCGATTCCCGGCGGGGGATACGTGCCGCTCGCCCAGGTCGCGGACATCAAGACCGCGGAGGGCGCGTCGTTCGTATATCGCGACGCCCTCGAGCGCTACGTGCCGCTGCGTTTTGCCGTGCGCGGCCGCGATCTCAAGGGCGCGGTCGGCGAGGCCAAGGCCAGAGTCGCTCGCAACGTCAAGCTGCCCGAGGGTATGCATCTTGAATGGGCCGGCGAGTACGGCGAGCTGCAACAGGCCAACCGCCGCCTGATGGTGGTGGTGCCATTCGCGCTGGTGCTGATCGCGGGGGTGCTCTATGCCGCGACCCTCTCGCTGGTCGACACGTTCATCATCATGGCGCAAATCCCGGTGGCCTGCCTCGGCGGCATCCTTGCGCTGATTATCACCGGCACGCCGTTTTCGGTGTCGGCGGCGGTCGGCTTCATCTCAATTTTCGGCATCGCCGTGATGGATGGTATCCTGCTGAGCTTCTACATCCGCCAGCTCTGGAACGAGGGCCATCCGTTCACCGAGTCGATAATCATGGGCTCCGATCGGCGGCTGCGCGCCACGATGATGACCGACCTGGTTGGCGCGCTCGGTCTGCTGCCGGCGGCGGTCTCCACGCGGATCGGCGCGCAGACCCAGCGTCCGCTGGCGATCGTGGTGATCGGAGGCGCCCTGGCGATCCTCGTGCTGACGCGCCTTTTGCAGCCCGCGTTGATCTACCTGTGCCATCGCAAATTGCGGTTTGCCGAGGGGCACGGCGAATCGCCCGGCGGCGGCCCCACCAGCCAGTGGTAGTGCGGTAGATATTTTCGCGCGTCGCTTGCCCTCTATTCTGAAAATAGCGGTTCATGCACCGTGTGTGCGGGAGGGGCAGGCGGGAGAAGTGGCGGCGGTCGCCCCCGGCGCATGCGTCTCGCCCGCCAGTGGCTGGCCGGGCGGGACGCCCGGCCCCGCTCGGCCCTGGCTTCAGAATTTATTTTGTCTGAAGCGGGAGTGGGCGGCCTCGCCCGCCGCTTTCCGGCAGGTTATTGGCAGGGTCATGAGCGGGCGAGGGCAAGCGCGGGAAATCACGCACCACTCATCGATGCAGCCCGGGACGCCCGAGCTGGCACCCCGAACCTGTCACGCAAGCAGGGCAGTGACGAGCGCAACGACAACGCTGGAGACGAACATTTCAACTATTGTGCGCAGGAAGAACAAAAGCATGCTCACATCCTCCTTTCCTCGATTCTCAGCAGTAAGCAAGTTGCCGCATTGAGCTTCGTCTCAAGAGTCTAGCGGAGTGGCCATGAAGAAGGGCGCAGCCCTCGTGAAGTGTCGAATAAGTTTTTATTACCGTTCAGTTAACAAAGTTTTGCTTGCGAGTGACGCTCGTAAGCGATAAGAAAGTCACTGGCGTTCGATCCCTGGAGTCCGGAGTTCGGGGAAGCCGGCTTCAATGCCAGCTCCAAAGCAAAAGGCCAACAAAAGAAAAGAGGAGGCACCTCGCATGAGCCCACCGCAAGGCGAAAAGGCCGCTGTGCGCGAGCACAAGGAGCACGCCGCTGTAGAGGGCGCCGCGCACGACGGCGCGCCATCGTTACTGTCTTCCGCCGTGCTGATCGGCATCGGGGCTCTCATCCAGCCTGAGCTGCTAGTCGGGATGGCGATCGGGGGCGGCCTCGTATACGCCTCCAAATGGCTCCCCGACCTGATGGGCGGCGTGCTGCGCCCGGTCGTCAGGACCGTGGTCAAGGCGGGCTATGTCGCAGTGGAGGTAGTTTCCGAGGCGACAGAACAAGTGCAGGACATGGTCGCTGAGGTTCGTGCCGAGCAAGGAAAAGAAGCCGCACAACATCAGGCCTGATCGGTCTGCGCGCAATGGGCGCGCGCTCGCGCTGATCGGTAAAGCGCCGCTCGGCTAAGTTCCAGCTCGATTTGAGTTCTTCTGGCGCCTGAAGGCGTTTTCCGTGGAGAACACAGTGCTCCCTGAAGCCTACATTTCGCACTACATACCGGGCAGACTGCGAATCAGAGTTCCGGAGGCCAAACGCAACCAGGCGCTCTTGGAAAAACTCCGGGAGGCTCTGCTATCTGCACCCGGGGTGGAGGCCGTTGACTGCAATCCGCTCACGGGCAGTATGCTCGTACACTACGCCCCAGGCCCCGACGAAAAGCTCCCGGCGTTTTTGAGCGCGCACAACGGTTCCGCACCCCCGTTCTCGTTGCATGCGCTGCACTCGAGCCCCCCAGGCGGCAACGTTCGAAGACGGCGACCAAAGCAGCATTCCGAAGCCGCCCAGTCCATCATGGGATTCTTCGGGGACCTCGATGACGCCATCAGGACCGCCACCGGCGACCAACTCGACCTGCGGGTGCTGTTTCCGCTGGCGGCTGCCGTCTTGGGTATCGCTCTTATGCGCGGGGCAAGGGCGACGCCGCTTTGGCTGACGCTGATGATATTCGGGTTCAGCTCTTTCCTGGTGTTGCACGACCCTCGAGCTGGGGACCTTGAACTGCAACTGGCGGAGCTCGCAACGCGCCTCGAGGTCTAGTCCGTTCCAACTTGTTGGTCCTAAGGCTGGCGCCGGCGCGGAGCTGAGGGGTTACCATTACTCCATCCAACGCGGCGGGAACTGAGAAATAGTGAATATACCGTGATGGGCGCAGCGGTTCTCAGTTTCATCGGCACCGGTGCCGTTGTAGTCGCTGCCGGCATCATGCTGGGCACGGCCGCCGACCGCATCGCGGCTCTGACCGGTCTGGGCCGCATTTGGACGGGGGCCGTCCTGCTCGCGGTGGCGACCTCTTTGCCGGAACTTGTGACCGACGTATCTGCCGTAAGGATCGGAGCGGCGAATCTGGCTGCGGGCGATCTGTTCGGTTCCAATCTGACCAACATGCTGATTCTCGCCCTGCTGGGCCTGCTGCCCGCCAGGAAGCGGATCGTGGAGGACGCATCCAATGCCATCACGGGATGCCTTGCGATCCTGCTGAACGCGCTCGCCGTGGCTGCCCTGATGGTGCGGCCGCAACTGACCCTGGCGGGTTTGCAGCTCCACTCGGTCGTTCTGCCGGTGGTTTATCTATTTGGAATGCGAGTCGTCTATCTCCAGGGAGCAACAGTGTCGCAACCAAGCGGTGTTACCGTTGGAGCACGATTTGCGATTCTTGGAGAGGCGGCGAAGCCTCTAGCGCGCTCAATCCTGATCTTCACGCTTGGTGCGATAATGATCTTTTTCGCGGCGCCTGTGATGGCGAGTGCCGCTCAGCGGGTCGCGCTGGTGAGCGGTCTGGGCAGCTCATTCGTCGGGACATGGGTGTTGGGAATGACCACCGCGTTGCCCGAACTTGTCACCTCTCTGACTGCGGCTGCGATCGGCGCCACCGATCTCGGAGTGGCGAACCTGTTCGGTTCCTGCGCCTTTAACATGGTCATTTTTTTTGTGATGGATCTTGCTTCCCCGAAAGGATCGGTCTTCAGCGTACTCGAACCGGTTCATGTTCTCAGCGGTTCGCTATCGATGGTTCTGATCACCCTCGGGCTCGCCAGTGTAGTTTACCGGCGCAACGGCCGGCTCGCGATCATAGAGCCGGGAAGCATCCTGATGATGGCGGGTTACGCGCTATCGATTGGTCTGGTCTTCGCATACACGCGCTGATCGTCGAGGCGCGCGCCGAACGTGTTACACGCTCCAACCAGACCGGAGAAAAAAAACGGCGCCCTTCGAGCGGTCTCAGGGCTGGCTCCCGCCGGCGCCAAGAAAAAAACCGGCACGCAAGCCGGCGCTACGGGTGCGCGAAAGCAGCAGGCTGGCTCGCGCAGCATGACGGCCCCGGCTGTGGCGGCGATACACACGGCCGTTCCCGGACGGGCGCGGTATTGGGTCGCGGGACTACGCCGGTCCGAATCGCTCAAGAAACTACTCGAGCGCGGACTTTCGGAGATCGACGGAATCGATCGCGCGTCGGCGAACCCGTTGACCGGCAACGTGCTGGTCCTGTTCGACGGGAACCTGAACGCGAAGCGCGTCTGCACGCTGATCGAGAGAACGCTGCTGAACGGGGCCGGTCCCGCGGCGAACGGCAACGGGATCCGGTCCAGCGCGTCTTCATCCGCGCGATTCGCGCTGAAAGCGGCCGCAGGGCCGGCGGCGCATGCGGCGGCATCCAGGAACGGCGGGCATTTACCTCAAGATGCCGGCCGCACAAAGCAGCCGCGCGCGGCCTGGCACGTGATGGACACGGCTGCGGTGCTGGCCAGGTGGCAGACATCGCCAAAGGCCGGGCTATCCGAAAGGGTCGCCGGTGAGCGCTTGCAGAGCCAGGGGCCCAATGTCCTGCCGGAAGCACAGCCGCGCTCGCCGCTCGGCATCCTGCTCGATCAATTCACTTCCTGGCCGGTCGCACTGCTGTCCGCGGCCGCCGGCATCTCGATCTTGACCGGTGGGTTGGCAGACGCCGTGGCGATCATGGGCGTCGTCGCGATCAACGCGGCCATCGGCTACGCCACCGAAAGCCAGTCAGAGAAGACGCTCCGCTCGCTCAAGAGCCTGGTGCGACCCGTCGCCGTAGTGGTCAGAGAAGGCAAGCTGCGGGAAATTTTGGGAACGGAAATAGTGGCCGGAGACGTACTTGTGCTCAAGCCCGGTAGCTGCGTTGCTGCCGACAGCCGACTGATCGAAGTCCGCCATCTTACGGTTGACGAATCTGCGTTGACCGGAGAGAGCATGCCGGTCGCCAAGCTCGCGGCGCCGCTCAACGGTGCGGAAGTCCCGCTGCCCGACCGCGTGAACATGGTCTACATGGGGACGCTGGTGACGGGAGGTCAGGGGCTCGCGGTGGTGGTCGCCACCGGGCGTTCCACCGAGATCGGCAAGATCCAGAAGTTGGCCGCGGAGGCCCAATCGCCCGAGACGCCGATGGAGCGGCAGTTGGCCCGGATCGGAAACCAATTGGTGCTGATCGCGGCCGGCGTGTGCGGCGGGATATTTCTTGTCGGGCTGCTGCGCGGATACGGGTTTCTTCAGATGCTCAAAAGCTCCATCTCCCTCGCGGTGGCTGCGGTTCCGGAAGGTCTTCCCACCGTGGCGACAACCACGCTCGCCCTTGGCGTCATCAACATGCGCCGGCATCACGTCATAGTTCGCCGCCTGGACGCTGTAGAGACGCTGGGATGCGTGCAAACCATCTGCCTCGACAAGACCGGAACGCTGACCCTGAACCGGATGGCGGTCGTCAGCGCGCACTCCGGGACAAGCAGCTTTCGCGTCGAAGACGGCCGCTTCTTCGAGGCCGAGAACAAGGCCGCGGTTTCGGACCGGGACGAGACGGCGAAGCTTAAGGAAATCTGCGTCCTGTGCAGCGAGAGCAGCATCGAGAAGCAGGGCGAGCAGTACGTCCTGAACGGCTCGCCGACTGAAAATGCTCTGGTTCACATGGCGATCGGCGCGGGCATCGATGTGCTGCGGCTGCGCGAACAATATCCCGCGCTCAGGATCAGCGTGCGCTCCGAACATCGTAATTTCATGAGCACGCTTCACCGGGTTTGCACCGCCGCGGGAAGGTTTCGCGGCTCGTTCCTGCTTGCCGTCAAGGGCAGCCCCGCCGAGGTGCTCGGCATGTGCCGCCGCCGGCTCAAAGATGGTGAGCTGATACCGCTCACTGACAGGGAACGATCCGTCTTCGAAACCGAAAACCGGCGAATGGCCGAAAGACAACTGCGCGTCCTCGGCTGCGCCTACCGCGAGATTGAAGGCGAAGTCCTGGATGGCGAGGTTCGCGACGGTCTGACATGGCTCGGCCTAGTCGGTATGGCAGACCCGATCAGAAGCGGCGTCGAGGATGTGATCGACGCCTTTCACCGCGCCGGGATCGACACGGTGATGATCACCGGCGACCAAAGCGCCACCGCCTACGCGGTCGGCAAGGAGCTGAGACTGAACCGAAACGGGCCTCTCGAAATCTTCGACTCAACTGCGTTTGGGAAAATCGATCCCGCGGTGCTGAAGACCGTCTCGGCAAACGTGCAGGCCTTCGCGCGAGTGAGCCCCACCCACAAGCTCGAGATAGTGCAAGCACTGCAGCGCGCCGGCAAGGTGGTCGCCATGACCGGCGACGGTATCAACGATGCTCCTGCGCTGAAAGCCGCGGACATCGGTATCGCGATGGGCGGCAGCGGCACGGATGTCGCGCGAGAAGTGGCCGACGTAGTGCTCGAAGATGACGACCTCCAGACCATGCTGGTCGCCATCGGCCAAGGCCGCACGATTTATCGCAATATCCGGAAGTCGCTGCATTTCCTGCTATCCACAAATTTGAGCGAGATAATCGTGATGTTTGTGGCGATCGCGGCGGGCTTGGGGCAGCCGCTTACTGCGATGCAACTTCTCTGGATCAACCTGATCTCGGATATCTTCCCCGGCCTCGCGCTGGCGCTCGAGCCGCCGGAGGCGGACGTCATGACGCAGGCGCCGCGCGATCCTACGGAACCGATTATCAAGGCCTCGGACTTTGCAAGGATCGGTTCGGAGGCAACCGCGCTCTCCGCCGGCGCGTTGGGCGCTTACGCCTACGGCCTGGCGCGCTATGGCACCGGCCCTCAGGCAGCGACCCTGGCCTTCACCAGCCTGGCTTCGGGACAACTCCTGCATGCTGTAAGCTCCCGTTCGGAAACGCACAGCATCTTCGACCAGACCGGCTTGCCGCACAACCCCTATCTGACCACCGCGCTGGCTGGATCGTTTGGCGCGCAAATCCTCACCTTCGTGGTTCCCCGCTTGCGCAGCCTGCTCGGCATCGCGCCCATCACCATTGCAGATGCCGGCGTGATCGGCGCCGGCATTCTCATACCTTTCCTGATGAACGAGGGAAGCAAGGAAAAGCGCACAGCGCAGAGCCCCTGATGAAGCGCGCTCTCTCGATTCCTCGGCTCGAGTTCCGGCCTGAACCGATCACCGGCAAAGCAAGCGCAATTCGCCTGCTGGCGTTCACGAATTTCGCCAATATGGGAAACTACAGGGAGGCGATCGCTGCATTCCACGAGGGTCTAACCCTGCCGCCCGACATCACGGCGCGTCCTCCACGGGTGGCGCTGAAGTACGGGTTCGGGGTGATGCGCAGGACTTGGTGAGCACAGCGGCCGCTGGTCTCAGTCAAAGAGAACCCGATACCATCGGCGGCCACCTCGTACCGCCCTACGTCTCGATCGGCGAAGAGATCAGGACCCGCCAACTGCCCAACGTGCTGAGCGCGCCCGCGGCGGCGATGATTCCCGATGCGATCGGGGCGCCGTGGGCCCGCAGCCGCTGCAGCGCCGGTCAGGGCGCTAGTCTATTGAGGAAGGTCAAACGCCTGCCACAAGCCGCTTGAAACGCAGCCCGCTAGAGTTCTTTGCGCGGAGCACCAAATAGAAAGCCCCGCCGCAGCGGGGCCTTCCTGACGAGATCCAGCCTATGATTGACGGCGCTCCGGTCAGTAGGCCGGGCCCTCAGGGTAGAACCACAAGCTTTCCGCGCCGTAGAGGTCAACGTATGATATCGCCGTTGGGCTCGTACACGAGGAACTTGGCGTCCACGGCGGGCACACCATTGTTGAATCATATATTGTTGTACCGGCGGGGCTTGAGCCGGGGTAGTAAAAATTGCTGGTTGTCCCCTTTCTAGCATGGGCAAGATTGAACGGGACGGCCGAGTAATTGGTCAAGGTGGCGAGACCACCAGAGATCCCCGGCCGTTCCACGATCCACTCCACGCTATTGCCGTTCAGGGTGGTGCCTTTAGGTGGGTTGAACCCGATATTCACGGATTCGGCAGGGTTAGTCCCGTAGTTGACAATATAGGCGTGCCCGAGCGGCGCCGCAGTAGTGTACCAGACCTCCACGATGATCAAATCGCCCGGGTTGGCTGGAAGGTTTGTTATCCGGACTTCAGAATTAGGGAACCATTCGAACCAAGGTGAGTAGAACGTACCCGTAGTGCCGCCCGAGCAGTAGGCGTCCGCCTCGGTACCGGCCTGTAGGACGTCACTCGAACCGCTACCGTCGATACCGACCCATTGCGAAGAGTAATCCCATCCGCCATTGCAGACTTTGTAGGCTTGCTGGGCGATCGGCACGACCCATTCGGCATAAACGTATGAGTTATTGACCTTGAGCATGCCTTTAGGGCCGGTCACGACATAGCCGCTCCAATTGGTGGAGGTGGACGCAACAGCCCCATTATCGAGGGTTTCGCCCACCGACACATCTTGAGCCGGGCCATTGTAAATTGTCGTCTGCTGCAGCTTCGGAGTGATGCGCTTCTGTGGCGACGCCACCATCTTTTGCCAATGCGCGTAGGCTTCCGGTGCGCTCTGCGCATCCGGGCGCGGTGGAAATCCGTATTGCGCGAGATCTGCGTCCGACGCCGTAAGCGCATCGAAGCCTGCTGGCGGCGCGGGGTAGATGACCACGCCCGGGACATTGGTCTGATCGGGTGCAACGCTTCCCTGTGGCGGCGTGTGCTGGGCCATGGCGAGCGAGGAAAGGCCGCAAACCGCAATGGCGACACTGAGGCCGACTGCGCACAGGCTCCCAGCGCGGGGAGATGCGTGCTTAGAGGACTTCCGTAGCGTGCTCGAGAACATTCTTGGTTTCCTCGCTTCTTAGTTTAGTTTGCCGGTCCTACCGGTCAGTTCGAGGTTAGACTAGGCATGCTGGCACGGGAAGGCAATGGAAATAATGACAATCCGCGCGAGACTTCCTGTTAAAGCCCCTAAATCCTCATTTTTTGCCTGCCAGTTATTCGAGCTGCTCATATAGACCTATAACACCCATTAGCCTGCGTTCGCCTCAATTCGCGCAGCGCCGGCCTTCCGCACCGGGAGACTGGCGAGCCACCCGCGCCCTCGCCTCAAGGTCCCGGCGCAGCGATGATCTCAGCAGGCTCCGGGATAGTCCTGGCACGCTATGTTCAGGATGGCGCTCGCGTGGCCGCCGGCGCAGGTCTTGAGCGGCGTACACTGGATGTAGCGATTGTCCAGAATGGAGGCGCCAAGGTAGCCGACCCCGGTGGTGGGACCATAGGAGGTGACGGCTACAAGCTCATTCTGCCCGTCATCGGACACACCCGAGGCGGGTTGTCCCTTACCGAACACCCCGTAATTTACGATCCAACCCCCGCCGCTGGAGCCACCGCCCGCGTCGGCGCCGATAATGTCAGTGTTGCCGCTGCCTCCGGCGGCTTGGGCATCCGTTCGGTGATCTTTTGCGCAATTGTCGATATTGCACGGATAGCCGAGCACTGTGACCTGTTGTCCCGAGTACAGGTCCGGGATGTTGAACCCGGCGGTTCCGGTGTAATCGCCAAGCCGGTGGCCACTCTTGTCTTTCCTGAACACGATGACCGCGACATCCTGATCGTTGGGGACCGTTCCGCCGCCGCTCGCCCAGGTGGGGGAAGGGAACACCGTGCGGTAGGCCCACTTCCCAAAGGGCGCGCTTCCGGACCGGGTGACCGGCACGAACAGCCAATTCTTATAGGCATGGCCGTTCCCGTCCTCCGTACAGTGTCCAGCGGTTGTGATGATTCCGGGCGTCTGCACTGTAGCCGAGCAAACATAATTTCCGGCTTTCACAGTGGCTCCGGGCGGAACGACAAAGGAGAGCTGGCCCTCAATGGCGAACTCAGTCTCCGTCTCGGCGCCGAGGGCCGCCACCTTGTCGCTCACCAGCCTTGAGCTGGTAAAGCGTAAGCCCGAGGAGCCGAAGGCCATGGGGGTTACGTCGGACTGGTCTAATTCGCGAGGAATGGGAGTAAACAAAAGCTCCTGGTCGGGCCAAACCTTCAGTGTGGGAGGGCTCGCCGGAAGGCTTATTTGCGACTCAGGAGGAGCCTCGGGCTCGGTCCGGGGGACGACCTCGACGGCGGGCCTGGGCAGTGGCATCGGTTTCGCGCTTGCCAGGCGCTCTGGCGTCCAGTAGGCGAGGGTCGCTGCTTCGTCCAGATTGTCCACAATGACTGGCGCACTCTCTGCGCCCGCCTTGCGTGCCAGCACCATCGTCGCGCACAGCAATGAGAGACATGCCAGGAGACAGGTCAGGATTGGAGCACTCCGACTAGGACTCGAGAGCCTACTCGTCGGATTTCCTCGCCGCGCAAGCCGCGCGAACAGAAGCGTGAGACTCGCCAACGTCGCAGCAGTGGTCCAAGTCGAATACGTCCGGATATTCATTACTCTTCTGTCTCCTTTTGTCGGTCCTACCGGTCGGTTCGAGGTTAGATTAGACGCGTCAGATTAGACACGCTGGAACGGGAAGTCAACTGAAGTAATGACAGTCCGCGTAAGGCTTCCTACTAAACCTCCCAAATCCTCATTTTCTGCTGCTAGTTATCTGAAACTAAGTAAATCATCCATATAAACCAGCTAAGTGAGAGGATTGGGCTTATAAACCGTCTCTGTTATGGGGTTTACTCCCCCCAAAGACCCGGCGCCCTGCTCTCGGCCTCGCGCGCGGCCGAGAGTAGGGCGCCGGCTGCGATCGTCAGGATGAAGGCGCCGACTCGCATCGCGGCCGCCGCCGGCTCGGCCGGGAGCCGCTCGCCCAAGGCGACCATTCCGCCCGCGATCGGCACCACGTTCGAGAGCGCCGAGGAGAGCGGCATCACGATAATCCCGCGTGCGCGATGGAACGCGTTCTGCAGCGCCACCAGTCCGCCCACGTTGGCGGCGATCGTCAGATAGAGATACGGACTCGAAGCGACGCGGACGACGACCGCACTCCCGGATTCGGCAAGAAAGCGCTCGGTAAGGACCTTGGTGTAGAGACTGCCGAGCCCGAACGCTATGCCGGACAGGATCGCGGCCGCGGCGCCACTGTCGCGAAGCCTTGATGCCGCCCGCGGCGCGGCGGCGAGGACGATCGCGGCGATCGAGAGCATCGCGAGCGCGCGCCCGTCGATTCCGCCCTCCGCCTCTGCGGCGCCGATCGAGAGCGCCAGCAGGAGCATCGCCGCGATCATGCCGCCGATGCCTACCCATTCGGCCGCTTGTGCCCGCTCGCCCAGGAAGAGCGCCGCGAAGATCACGAACAGCGCGATCCCGCCCTGCATCATCACCGCGACCATCGAGACCGGCGCCCCCGCAAGCGCGATCACATACAGCGCGTAGCCACAGGTCTGCACGGCCAGTCCGCCGAGCCAGACCGGGTCGCGAATCCAGGCGATCACGGCGCGGATGATTTTGGCGCCGTGCGCCGCCGGCAGCACTTCGGCCCGCGATTTCATCATCAACAGCCCGAGCGCCAGCAACGCGCTCGCAACGGCTCCCAGAGCGAGGAAGAGGCGCATCATGTGCGTCCGGCAGGCTAGAAACGTCGAGAGGGGGACAGACGAGCGTCCGTGGAACGAGAGTCCTTCACGGGCCACCGATGGCGATCAGCGCTCCGGCGCGTTGGCCCAGCCTTGGACTTGCATTTCACACCCACAGCTTTTTCCACCAGGCGCGAGAGATGGGTCTTGGCTTCGTGGATGTTAACGCTTCTCATGATGGCCAAACTTAGCCTAGTCCACGGCGTCGCTGAAAGCCGCAGAGCCGATCCGCGCGCCCGGCCGGCCACAGGCTCGGGTGGGCCGCTCGCGAGCGGCCGCTACGGGAGCTCGCGAATCGCGCCGCCCGGCATGATCTGAAAACGCCGGCCGCCCCAGAGCACCTGGTTGCTCACCAGGCTTGCGAACCAGACCCCGGTCATCAGAAGGTCCTTGAGCGGTACCAGCCAGATGTCGCGGACCAGCTCGGGCAGCCCAAGCACACGACCGATGATTACGGCGGACATCGCAAGCCGTGCGCCCACCACCATGGCGAGTGCGCCGAGCGCATAAGAGCTGAAGCCCGAAGCGGCGAGCATCACGAGCGCCCAAGGGTGCCCTCCACCTGTACGGACGGCGGACCATGAATGATAATGTGCTTTAGCAGGCGCCACTTGCAGCTCCCATGCGCGTCACGTTCGACCACGCCCAAGGGCATGGCCCCGAATCAGAGCCCGCGCACCAGCAAGCTCTGCGGCCCGAGCAAGGAACGCCTCACGCTCGATGAGATCGAGCGCATCAGCTTGTGAGCCAAGGCCTTGAGGTTAACGAAATGACGACACAACTTTTCCCGGAACAAGAACGGTTCCCTCAGCGGCCCGGTAGGTGGAGCGGCGCACCCCATTCGGTTTGAACCGAAGCGACGCCGTTTGCCCAGAACGTTTTGATCGAGTCGGAGTCCGAATACGCCTTTAAGAAAACGCCGCTCTTTGTGAAAAGACGGCGGTAAAGCTTCAGGCAGAGGACTTCGGCTTGCCACGCGCGCAGCCAGGCGGTTTGCTCAGGAACGGAACCAGATAGCTGCGCATCCTCGAAATACTCGTGGTGCTCCGCCTTGCTCCGCAAGCAGTAAATTTCTTTGAGTGCTTCAATGCCCTGTTGGTCGGAGCCGCAGAGAATGCCCATCTTATCGGCGAACTGCTTTTTCCCCCATGCCGTGGGCGGCAGGAACGATTCGATAGCCCGAACGTACTGGTGTATGCGAACGTGACACAGGCGCGAGCGACAAGCCTCAAGAAACGCTGCCACGCCCGAGTTTACGCGCCAGTAACGCGGTGGTTTGCAATTCCTTGCGTAATCCCCTTCGTGCCAATCAATGATCTGCTTGAGCCTGCGCGCGAATTCAACCGCAACGCCGATCCGTTCGGCAAGTGACCATTGCCTCGTCTCGAGCGTCCGCGATACGACGCCGGCGAGTCGCTGGCGGTCCTCCTGTACCAGGTTGGTTGAACGTGACCAAAGCTGGCTGACACTTCCTTGAAAACCCGGTCTCAGCGCAAGCGGCAATACGTGCGTGCGATTTTGGTCGCGCCTACTTATTAAGAGCACGGCTTCATCGAACTCTGGGATTCCGAGCCAGACCGCGAGGCCAGACTGGAAATAGGTTACTCTGTGTCGCTCTTCCTTCCCGTCCTTGACAAGGTGGTAAAGCTGCGGCGCGCAGCGCTTGACCGTAAGGATGACCTCGCTGCCGTTGAGCTTCTCGACCACGAAGCCCCCGAGCTGGCGGTTGATCTCGTCGTCAACAGCGAAGGGCGGTTCCTTGGACAACCAATAATCTTCACAGCTCTGAGGCTGAACCTTCAACGCTGAGAGAAGCTCGCCCCATGGCTTGCCTTGAAAAGTCAGGCTTTGGAATGTCAAACCTTTCAGCGCGAGGCATCCGAAGCACTCTCCCGGCTGAATCTCAAATGTCCCGTTCATAGCTCGCATCCGCCCGCTAAGGACGGCCTGGGACCCTATCGGTCCGGGGGACCGAGGGCGCGCGCCGCGAATTCACTGATGGCCGTCTGCGGCCTCTGCGAAACAGAATTTCCGTTTTGGCCGCATGGCCTAGGAAGCCCTACGGTGCACAAATCTCACTTTGGTGCAGTGCCCCCTATTATGATCGAATTGGAATACCGGAAATAAACACGCGGCTTTCAGCTTGCTCAACGCCCATCGCCGTCACTGCCTTTGTGAATGCCTCATACATCGCCCAGGGAAATTGGGATGGGCCAATGATCAATCGGTCGAACACCCGCGCCACGTCCAACTCTGCGAGAGCGTCAGAGACTTTCACGTCAAGCGGCAGTTTGTAGATGATCTGCGGGATCCCGCCGACGACCTCGATAGACGTTTCCATGAGAGGCGATGGTGACCGGTTCGGCGCATAGATTACGCGCCACTCGCGTTCCTCATGAAACCCCTCGTGCTTCAAGCACGTCACGCCCGCGACCAGCATGTTGAAGACGGTTCCCACGACAATGGATCTCTCGACGGAAAGCAGGAAATCATGGCTGGCCCGTATGTTTTCGATGACTGTCGCAATCACCGCGTGAGCTTCTTCTTCCCGCAAGTAGGCGACAGGACTGAACATGAGATTGAGGGCTTCCGACCCGGCAGAGAACCAAGGTATGCGCAAGACAATGGCGACGCGAGCCGTATTGGCTCCAAATGCGCGCCACATAGATAACCGACCGTGCAAGTCTTCCGTCTCATCATGCTCCGAGATTGACGTTATGTACGTGCTAAACCGGATGTTGGCCCACCACTGATTGAACAGGCCGATGGCCTCTGCCGCGATGTTTGGCGAAACAGCGTCAAGCGCCCCATAGAATTGTCCTTTTCTGGTTTCATCGACGAAGAACCTCTGCAGCATCTCAAAGCCGTGCTGCACTTCGCGGTAGTCCGACATGCATGTGGTATTTCGCATCCACACGCGTTTACTTTCGATAATCTTGAGCGCTGATTTTGCCGATGTGTAATGCACGAACCTTGCCGCCGGCTCTATCCCGGAGCTGCCACTGTAGAATGTGTCCCGCTGCCTTCTGGCGTAGGGCATAAAGATGCTTTCGAGCCGTATCCCGAGCTGGAACTGTTCCGAGGTCGGGGTCGGGTTTAAAGTCTCGTTGGTCACGCATCTAACCTCGAAATGGTGCTCTGGCTTCGGGCAGCGGGTCACCTGTGTTCTCCGAAAATTCGACCTCCGCCGTGCCTTACAGAATACCTCATCTCTTCTTGTAATGCATCTGGACCGGATGCAAATACCCCGCCGTCATATTGAACCGCAGCCCCGGCCACCGCTCCCGCATCCGCACGAGCGCGATCCATGGCGACCAGTCCTCGCTGAGGAAGAGGAACGCCGCGACCGGCTTTCGCGCTAGCAGGTTGCGGAAAAACTCCGGAAACACTTGACTAGTCAGTAACGTTGGCATGAATCAGCTCATCAAAGCGTGTGATTGCTTAGGCCGAAAAGGGCCCAAAAAGGCTTTTTCCGCAACCTGCTAGACCCCAACGTAGACCAGAAGGAAGCAATTCTGTACACTCCTGGATGGCGAGCACCGTGCGAAATGGCGCGGGAGTCGGGCATGATTAAAATTGGACTCAAGGGCTTGGCAAAGTTCATCGCGTCGTCGCCTGCAGCACAACGCAAAGTCCTCCGCGACTACAAGTACCCCAAACGAGAAGGAGAGGCACAGGCGCGATACTATCGCGAGGCGCGGCTGCTCATACGCAGAAACCATTCAAAAGGGAATCCGCAAGGCTGGCTATCCGCGAGGTCGCAGGAACTTTTGCTCAAGGCGCAAGCACAGAGCGCTGCCAGTGCTCTCAGAGTTCGGCACAATGCCCGAGCGCTTCGTGAGTACGAGCAGTTTTGGGGAAACAAGACATTCGAGATTTTGGGCGACCTGTCGCTCTCGCTCTCGTACAGCGGCGTCACAATCTCGATCTACCCCGACCTACACGTGCGGGAAGCCGGCGTGGAGAAGATCATCAAACTGGAGTTTGGGTCGAAGCCACCGAGTGAGACGGCCATCAGGGTCATGTCGCAAGCGATGTTTGAGGCTGCTTCCGCCGCCCCCTTGAACCTTCGGGCCGCCGACATTTTGCTGGTCGACGTTCCTCGCAAAACGGTATACCGCGGCGCTCGAATGCGAAGCAGGACTGCAAAAGACATCGAAGCTGCCTGCCAGACCATCGCGGACATCTGGCCCTCCCTGTAGCCTGGGCCGTCGTCGGGAAAGAAAAACCCTGCCGAGGGCATTCCTATCCTGATAATGTACTCTATCACGAATATCGGCAGGGCCGATCGCGCAACGCTTGCCGTCTGCCCAGCGGCAGCTATGAGTACCAAACCGAATCACCATCCTGCCTTCCCGCAACCCGCTGATCCCGAAGACACTGTCCTCTGGCGATACCTGGATGTCGACAAGTTCAAGTGGCTCGTTTCCGAGAGCCGCTTGTTCATGCCCGCTGCCGAGCTACTGGGCGACCCATTTGAGGGAACGACGCGCCAAGGTGAGCTCCAATGGTGGCGCGATGAGGCTGCAAAGGCCACCGGCGAAGAGCATCGCAAGATCCTCCAGGAAAATCGTGCCAAGCTGTCGGCTTTCGCCAAGGCATTCAGGCGCAACTACTACGTGAGCTGCTGGCATATAAACCGCCACGAAAACCTCGCCATGTGGCGACTCTATACCCGGCAGTCGGAATCTGTGGCAATCCGAACCACGTATGCTGTTTTACAAGATTGCCTGCCACCGCACATTCTCACTGGCCTAGTCCGATACATCGACTATACGACTGAGCGCTTACCAACCATGAACATGTTTCAGTACATCATGCACAAGCGCATTCAGCTTGCGTTTGAGCAGGAAGTTCGCGCAGTGGCATTCGGACTGGCGCCGACAGAGCTCGGGGGCTCCCGCCTCCAAGAGAATCTTCTCGAGAAGGAGGGAGATCCCAGTTTTCGCGTCTATGCGCCGCCTGTCGACGTCAAGCGACTCGTCCAGAGTGTGGTCTTTCATCCAGAGGCTTCACCAGCATTCGTTCCCGAGGTGACAACGTATTGCGCCGACCACGAGCTACCCCCTCCGGTGCAGTCGGAGCTGAAGCAGCAGCCCGTCTTTTGAATTAGCGTCCGCGCTGAAGTCTCTGGACCTCACAGCCATCAGTCCCTGTAGGCGGGTGCTCACAGAAAATTCTTGTCTTGATTCAGGGGTTTTTTGCCTAAGGCGGCTCTTGCCCACCGGCTCACCACAAAGACCAAGCGGGGCTATATGCAACAAACGGTTACCTGGCCTTAACCTCCTTTATATTCCGGTTTCCGAGTGACCCCTGTTAACCCTGTGGAACTTTCATGTTGTTTGTTTAAACTCACCCCCTGCCCCCTTCGTTCAGTTCGTCTTTAGTGAGTCGTCTTTCTGGCGGTTTCCTTGCTGGAACCCAAGTTCCCGGTTTTCCCTTTAGCCATGGCTCGTTTCTCTAATTCCGCTACTTTGCTTCGTAGCGCCGATAGATCTCCTTCGATTTTCTCGATTTGCGCACGGTCCTTTTCGAGTTGAGTCGAAGCGTCCGCTGCCCTGGATATACTCACAGAAATTTGCTGCAGGGCCGCCGATTCAGCCTGCACAGCCTTCTTAAGGTCTTGAGGCTCTGAGTCTGGATGTAACAGAAAAACCAGGGGAACCGCTCCAAATACGAGAAATATAACGGAAAAGACCAGGAACATTTGTGCCGCGCGAACGAAATCGGCGATGTGATCATTCACGGCGCTATTAACAGAAGCGCACCACAACAGCCCGCGCCCGAAATAATCCGGACTGAATTCTTTAATGACGTTCTGTTTCAGGCCCAATCACAGAATGGATATGAAGGCTCGGACGCGCGCGGATCCCAGTAGCCCTAACCGATGCGATGAACGCAATTAAGAGCGAGAGAAACGAGAGCGCATAGATTACCAGGGCAAATCCGCGCTCCCTAACAGCGAACCCACTCGAAGACGCCATGTAAACTGCGGCCGAAACGATGAATGGCGTAAGTACGGCCACGAGGGACAGCGCTGCGGTTGATTTTTCTTCGAGCTTTTCACGTCTGTGTTCCTCAGTATCGTAGACGAGCCGACACAATTCAACTTGTTCCTTCTGAATCGAGCCTTTGGGATTGTCGCGCGTTAATGCTGGGAGTTCCGGGAGATTCGAATCATAGGACGAAAGGGTGTGACGAAAAAGATGCCAAATTATAGCTCCCTCTCTCTTGAACGTCTTCAGAGAAAGTGGCTGTCGATTGGGACGTTTCGCGAAGTAGCGTGATGGCGCTGCCTCGCTCTGACTTGCATCATTGCCGGTAGGCCTCTCCGCCGAAAGGCCTTCATCCGCTTCGTTCGACGGAGAGCTAGGACTCTTATCAGTCATCGAAAAACAATCGTAAGAAGGCGTCGCGCATAGGAATTCCAAGGGCTCGTTCCAGCCAAGCCCACTCGCCCGTCGGGTTCACCTCAAGAAAAAACACCTCCCCCTCCGGGCTTCGCACAAAATCGAAAGCGCCATACGAAAGACGGAGCCGGTCTAACAGCTCACGGCAGCTATGTTCAATTGCCGGAGGCAGTTCGATGCAACGATACTGAATCCTTTCTCCAGGACGACGCCAATCAAGCGGCATCGAGTCGGACGAAGAGATTTCCACCGGGAACACATCTCGGCCGATAAAAGTTGCGCGGATATCCGTTCCTTTCGGGATCCTTTTCTGCAGAAGTGTCGGGCAAGCTCCCAACTGCAGATCGTCGGCGAGCTCATCGAGATCAATTTGTTTCGTATACACCGAATACCGTTCGGACCCTTGCGACACCAGGCCATGATAGATAGGCTTGCAGATCACTCCGCCGTCGTGGTGGGCCGCGAAATCCCGTAGCATCTTCGGTTCGTTCGAAATCAGAGTTGGCGGAATGCGGAATCCGACCTCGCGCGCTAGCCTCAATTGAAAGACCTTGCGCTCCCCGATGGCCGTTGCATCGATGGGATTCACCCAGAGAATTGACGGATCAAGGATCAGCCCCTCGACCAGATGACGGATTTCACCGGCCGCAAAACGCCGCTGTTCCGGAAAGACCGTCTGAGAAGGAGAAGGCCACACCATTCGTCGATACCAGACACTGCGAATGTCACTCAGATCCACGCTCTTTCCGCTAATCGTACAGCGGCGCGCCACATCGCCGTGATCGCCTGCACTGAACAAATATTTCGCATCGGCGAGGTCCTCAGAATTAATGCGAAAGTAAGGCCGCCGCGTTTCCAAGAGACGGGTTATCAAGAAGTCAGCGGTCAGATCGTCACGGTTGGTAACGATCAAAAGCAATCCTGCACCCCATGAGGCTTATGTACGTGCGAGGTTTTTGGCCGACCCTGAAACGCCTAGCCGGTCTTCAACACCCCTACCATTCCCCGAGATCGGTCGCCTGTGCGCAGTCGGGTTGGTCCGCCCCTTCCCGGGTTTCCGTGATCGAGGTCTCGCCGACGTTGGAATGCCTGAGGGCCTCCGTTTCATCCGTTCCTTCCCGCGTCCTTGTCAACGTTGTCTCTCCGAACGGCGACGCGGGTAACGCGGCAGAGACCGACTCCGTCTGGTCCGCGCCCTCCGCGGTTTTCGTCATAGAAGTCTCGCCAAACGGGGATGCAGATATTTCGCTCTGGTCAGCTCCTTCCACCGTTTGTGTCAGCAGCGTCTCGCCAAACTGGGAGGGCGACAGATCGTTTGCGTCCTGAAAACCGCTCCTTCCGACGAGCGGCTCCCCTGACCGAGCGTCTATCCACAACTGGCGGTCGGGATCATAAACCTCCCACGGTTTAGGAGCAGATTCAGACGGCAGCAGCAGCCTACTTCTCAAGACAAAAGGTTCGACCTTTCGAATAAGTGTCACCGTAATTCTCCGGAATGGCGGCAAAGTTTTTACTGCCGTCCATGATACGCTACCTTCCTGAAAGTCTGCAACGAACCAGTTCTCCTCTTAACTCAAATCTGCCGACCTTACCCGCGCGAGCGCACCGCCTGCAAATACGCCGCTTTTAAATCGAACCTGAGCCCCGGCCCCGGCTCGCGCATGCGCACGAGCGCGATCCAAGGCGACCGATCCTCGCTGAGGAAGCGGAACACCGCGACCGGCTTCACTCTCGTCCGACCCACGCGCTGTTGTTCCATCGCGAACGTGACGCGCCGAATCGGCCAGCGCACGCCCCAATTCCCCCACATCCACTCTTGCCCGGCCTCGGCAAATCCCTTGCGCAGCACGCGCCTCGGAATTGGAAACAACGCATTCAGATCGAGCGGCTGCCGGTGCGGATCGAGCTCAGCCGCAACGCGCCCGCGCTCATGCGCCCACCAGGCGATGTCCCGGAACTTCTGCGCGAGTTTATCGCCAGCCTGCACTCTCGGCATTCCGGCCCGCATGAGGTTGAAGTAAATCCCCTCATAGACGCCGTACCATTCCGGCGGCGCTCGGCAACCTGTCAGGCTGCGGGAAAAGTTTGGGGGACCTTCACAGGCTGGCGGCGTGTGCCACTCTCCCGCTTCTGAATTGCCGCTCGCGAGCGGCCCCTACGGGAGCTCGCGAATCGCGCCGCCCGGCATGATCTGAAAACGCCGGCCGCCCCAGAGCACCTTGTTACTGAGCAGGCTTGCGAACCAGACCCCGGTCATCAGAAGGTCCTTGAGCGGCACCAGCCAGATGTCGCGGACCAGCTCGGGCAGCCCAAGCACACGACCGATGATTACGGCGGACATCGCAAGCCGTGCGCCCACCACCATGGCGAGTGCGCCGAGCGCATAAGAGCTGAAGCCCGAAGCGGCGAGCATCACGAGCGCCCAGAACGGGCCATGGATCAGAATCGTCGCCAGGCTCACCGGACGGAGCGTGCGGTAGGTGCGCGCCCAGCGAAGTTGATGGTTCCAGAACTGGGCGAAGCGGGCCTCCTCGCAAGTCAGCGTAACTATCGAGCTCGAGAGCTTCACCTTCCATCCGCGCTGCGCAGCCATCCGGCCGATGAAGAAGTCGTCGGCGAGCAGATCCCTGAGCGCGCGAAAGCCGCCTGACGCCTCCAGCACGGCGCGTTTGATCGCGATGGTGGCGCCGAAGGCGTGGCGCATCGGCTCGATCGCCGCCGACAGGATCGCCATCGGCGCAAAGTCGCTGTTGACGTACAACGCTTCGAGGCGCGAGGCGAGCGGGCCCGCCGGCCGGGCCCGATAAACGCAGGTGACCACGCCGGTCTTTTCATCCGCGATCAGCTCGCCGACCACGCGCCGAAGATGGTCGCGATCCACCGAGACGTTGGCGTCGCTGAGCACGAAAATCTCGGCCTTGGCCGCCCGCTCAGCTATCCTGATCAGCTTGGCGACCTTGTGGTTGGCGCATCCGGGCTCCTCGCCGACCGAGAGCGCGATATTCGCGAACTGGTAGGCAGGCTTGAGCGCGAGGGGAATCTCGGCGGCGCTATCCTCATAATCCGACACGCCGAAGATGAACTCGCCGCGCGGATAGCCGGCTTCGAGGAAGCTCAAGATGTTCGCGCCCAGGCTCTGGCTCTTGCCGTGGAGCGGCTTGAGGACCGCGATACGCGGCGGGATCTTAGGCAGCGGCGGCGGAGCCGACCCGGCGCGCGAGGCGAAGCGCACAGCCGCGACGGTCGCGGCGAAGTAGTAGAGAAGCGAGGCTGCGATGCCGATCGCGGAGATGATGAGAATGAGGGTCATCGAAGCAAAGGAGCCGACAGGCAGCCCTCACCCCGCCTCTCCCGCGCGGACGCGGGCGAGGTGAGGAGGAAGCGGAGACTTCATTGCCAGGGAGTCGCGGCGGCGCTGCTCAGCTCGCCGGCTGAATCTGCTGGCGGCGCCGGCGCATCGTCGAGAGGAACTGCATCCCTTCCTTCAGTAGCCGCTTGCATTCCTCGGTCGAACTTACCATCTTGCGCACGGCCTTGAAGATATAGCGCGGGCGGAAATAAAAGCTCCGGTAGAAACGCTCGACTGCGCCGTAGATCTCCTCGCTGCTGAGCCCCGGATACCTGATCGTGCACTTCTGGTAACCGGTCTCATCGAGCAACTGATCGACGGCGAGGTAGCCGTTGTGGACCAGGTACTCGAACAGCTCGGTGCCCGGGTAGGGCGAGGCGAGCGAGACCTGGATCGTTTCGCAATCCATCTCCCGCGCGAAGCGGATCGATTCCTCGATCGTCTCCCGGGTCTCGCCCGGCAATCCCAGGATGAAGGTGCCGTGGATCAGGATGCCGAGTTGGCGGCAATCGCGGGTGAAGCGGCGGGCGCGATCGAGGCCGACGCCCTTCTTGATGTTCTTGAGGATCTGCGCGTTGCCGCTCTCGTAGCCGACCACGAAAAGGCGCAAGCCGCCGTCCTTCATCACCTTGAGCGTTTCGTAATCGACGTTGGCGCGCGAGTTGGTTGACCAGGTGATTCCGAGCGGCCTCAGCAACTCGGCGATCCTGCGCGCGCGGGCCGGGTCTGCGGTGAAGGTATCGTCGTCGAAGAACAGTTCCTTCAGCTTCGGGAACTTCGCCTTCAGCGTCGATACTTCCTCGAGCACGTTCTCGGGACTGCGCACGCGATACTGATGGCCCTGGGTGACCTGCGGCCACAGGCAGAACGTGCATCGCGCCGGGCATCCGCGCCCGGTGTACATCGAGACGTACGGGTACTGGCAATAGGGGCTGTTGTAGCGCAGATAGTCGAGATCGCGCGCGTAAACCTCGGTTACGAACGGGAGCTTGTCGAGGTCCTGGTCGGAAAGCGGCGGGCGATCCGGATTGTGATAAATCCTGCCGTCGCGCCGGTAGCTGATTCCGCCGATCCGCTCCCACGGCATCCCTTGCGCAACCTCGACCATCGAATGGTCGAACTCCTTGCGCCCCGCGATATCGATCGCGCTCGAGAGCTTGAGCACCTCCTCGGGGCGGGCCGTGGGATGGCCGCCGACCAAGGCGATGGTGCAATTCGGGTTCGCCGCCTTCAGCGATTCCGCGGTGCGCGTGTCCATCCTGAGCGACGGAGTGGACGTGTGGATCACGACGAAGTCGTAGCGGCCGGCTTCCTCGACGGTCTTCTTTGCGTCGTAACCGTGCGGCGGGGCGTCGAGCAGCCGGGCGCCGGGAATCATCCCGGTGGGATACGCGAGCCAGGTCGGGTACCAGAACGACCATACCTCGCGCGTCGCCTGGTAGCGCGAGCCCGCACCTCCATCGAAATCCTCGTACGAGGGCGGGTTCAGGAACAGGGTTTTCATCACGTCCATGCCAACGGCACTCTCCGCCTGTCCGATTGGTTAGTCGCAGCAGACTATATAAACCGAGGACCGTGAAGGCAAGGAGCAGCGCAAATACCGGAAAAAACAAGAAAATCCGGACACGAGAGGGCTACGGGCGGCCGGCTGCCGGGCTTCGCGAACCCTCGCACGGGTTGTAACGAACGGCGCCACGCCGAACAAGCCCATCGGGTATCGCGGCAAACCAGCGCATTCCGCGCGGGACGGCTCGTCCCGCCCCGCCATGAGTTGCCGTAATTCAGCCATTGGAACGCAGGATCGCGCGCTTCTTCGACTCGGAAGCGATCACCACGAACCCTCCTAGCCGCGGCCTGAGCCGTTCGAGGTCGGGCTCGTCGAGAACGAGCACCTTCGTTCCCGGTGCGCTCCAGAGCCGCATCAGGTCGTCGTCGGTAGACAGGAAATAGCCCGCGGAGTCGGCGGCGTGATCCCTGCCGTAGCGCAGTTCGCTGGGCGAACCGACCAGCACCACGCGCCGCGTCGCATAAAAGGCGAGAGACTGCACGTAGCGGTGATAACAAATCAGCGTCGCGCCGGGGGCCTTGGAGGCAACCTCGCGGCTGAGCGCCGCGTAGGAGCGCAGCGGCTCGGCCTCGATACGCGCGAAGCTTGCGGCGAGCATACCGCCCGCCATCGTCAAGACGATCACGGCGACGGCGAGTTGCGCGCGCGCAGCGCCCAGGCAAATCGCGGCCAGTGCGGCACCGGCGAGCATGATCACTCCGGCGCCGATCAGCGCGGGAAGCACCGCGAGTGCGTAGGGCGATTCCAGTCGCGGCGCCAGGAGCGCAGTTGCGAGGGCCGCTCCTCCCAGAATCGCGAGGGTCGCAGCAGCGAGCGAGAGCCTTAGTCGATACTTTAGCCCCGTATCGCGGTCTGTCGCCGCCTCCGCGCATCCAACCACCGCGTCGGCGATCGCAACCGCAAGCGGCGGCAAGGCCGGCAGGATGTACGGAATCAACTTGCCGCTTGCGAGTGAGAACAGAACGAAGGTCGTCGCCGCCGCGATCAGACAGAAATTTCGCGCCTCCGCGTTGGCGCTCATCCGCCAGGGCATCGCGGCCGTTACGATCGACCACGGTATCAGGGCGCCGATCAGCACCGGAACGTAGAAGTAGATTGGCCCGCCGTGACTGAAGGCCGGCTCGAAGAAGCGGCGGAGATGCTCGCCAAAGAAGTAGAAAGAGACGAAGTCCGGCTCGCGGATCGAGAGGGCGGCAAACCATGGCGCGGCGATCGCGATCGTCAGGAGAAAGCCGGAGAGCGGCCGCAGCCGCGCGATTGCCGCCAACTCGGCCTGCCACCATAGAAAGACCAACGCCGCGAGCACCGGGACAACGATCGCGACCGGTCCTTTGGCCAGCACTCCCAGGCCCATCGCGGCGTAGAACACCCATCGCCATCGCGAGTCCCGCCGCAGCGCAAGAAAGAAGGCGAACAACGCGACGGTGGTCAGCGCGGTGAGAAGCATGTCGGTCGTCAACACCTGCGCCATCACGGCGTAAAGCGGCGCGGTCGCCAGGAGGGCGCCCGCGAGGATCGTGCGCCGGTGCCCGAAAGTGCGCAGCGCAAAGAAATACGTCGCAATCACGCCGAGCATCGCGGAAAGCGCCGGCACGATTCGCGCCGCGAATTCGCTTTGGCCGATTACCTTGAAGCAGAGTGCGGTAAGCCAATAAAGGAGCGGGGGTTTTTCGAGATAGAGGACGTAGTTCAGATGGGGCATGAGATAGTTGCGGCTTAGGAGCATCTCCCGCGCGATCTCCGCGTAGCGGGCCTCATCCGGCTCCCATAATCCGTAGCTTCCGAGATGGAAGAAAAAGAGCGTCGCGGCGATTGCGACCAAGGCGGACAGCCCGGCCGCGATGGCGGCCGGGCTGTCCGCCCTCAGTGGTGCAGCGCCAGCCGGTGAGTTGCCGGCGCGCGGTGCCGGCAACCCGCCGGCTGCGCTATGTGCGGGCCGTGGCAAGCGGCTCAAGTGTAACCCGGCAGGCTGACATGGAACCACGAGCCACGCTGCATAACCGACTCCGCTCGCGAACGTAAGATTAGCGGCTGCTGAGCGCTTCCCCTGGTGTTTGACGCGCCGCCACGCGGGCCCCGCGCTTGCGCTGTTCGTGCCGTCGCGGGCCTAATCCCCCGCCGCGCCGCCACCCTTGCGCGGGTCGAACGACCCGCGCAGGAGGTCGGGCGCGATCGTGATCGCGCCGATCGCCCCCAGCGCCGGCACTTCATGCAGCTTGTAGCCCATCTGCTCGAGTGCGGCGCGAGTCGTCTCGGGCATCTTCGATTCCACCGCGACCACGTCGGGCGACGCCTGATCGTGGACGCGGGGCAGGTCCAGCGCGCGCTGCGGGTCGAGATGGAAGTCCAGCACGTCGAGCGCGACCTGGAGCACTCCGCTTATGATCGTAGGGCCTCCCGACCCGCCCAGCGCGAGCACCGGGTGTCCACGTCTGGTCACGATAACCGGCGCCATGCTCGAAAGCGGGCGCTTGCCGGGCGCGATCGCGTTCGGCTTGGTACCGAGCAGGCGGTAGACATTCGGCACGCCCGGAGCCACCCCGAAGTCGTCCATCTCGTCGTTCAGGATTATTCCCAGCCCGGCGACCGTCATCTTGGCCCCGAAGGCCGTGTTGATCGTCGTGGTGAGCGAGACCACGTTCCCCGACTTGTCGACGACGCATAGATGGCCCGTGCCGTGGTCCTGAGCGGCCTGCGCCGGCGCCGGAGCGGACTGATGGTGAAGCGCGCGCGCGCGAAGCTGGGCGATATGGTGGGCGGAAAGCAGCGTGTCGATGGGCACCGACACGAAATCGGGGTCGGCGTATTGTTCGCGGTCTATAAAGCCTTGGCGCATCACCTCGATAATCCGCGCCAGGTAGGGGGGAGAGTCCGCGCCCAGTCCGGCGATGTTGCCCGGCTCGAGCACCCCGAGCATCTCCAGCACCACGCCTCCCGACGACGGCGGCGGCATCGCATAGATCTCGAAATCGCGGTACTGACGATGGAGCGGCGAGCGCCAGAGCGGCCGGTAGGCCGTGAGGTCGCCGGCGCTCACCAGGGCGCGGTTCGCCTTCATGTAGGCCGCGATTCGGCTTGCGATCGCGCCGCGATAAAAGCTCTCGGCCGGCTCGTCGCCCAGGCTACTCAGAGTGGCCGCGAGATCTTTCTCAACGATCGCATCGCCGGCCTTGTGCGGCGTGCCGTCCGGATTGAGGAACACCGCCTTCAGCCCCGGGTCGCGCGCGAGCGCGGGGGCGGTCCGCGCGATTTCGCGCGCAAGATGCTCGCTGCACGGGAACCCCTTGCCGGCAAGCTCGATCGCCGGCGCCGCGATCGCGCTGAACTTCATCGTGCCGAAGCGCTTGAGCGCGGCGTCGATCCCGGCGATCTCGCCGGGGACCGCGACCGCGAGCGGGCCGGTGCGCGCTTTTTCCTCGTCGGGATGCCCGTCGCTCAGGTAGGCGGCTGGTGTGGCCGCGGCCGGCGCCCGCTCCCGGTAGTCAAGTGAAGAGACAGAGCCGGTCCTGGCGATGTAGACCAGCATGAAGCCGCCGCCGCCGATCCCGCACGAACTCGCATTCGTGACGCACATCGCCAGCGCTGTGGCGCAGGCCGCATCGACGGCGTTGCCGCCGCCTTGGAGTATCTTGAGCCCGGCCTTCGCGGCCGGCTCGCTCTCCGATACCACCATCGCGTGCCGGGCCTCGGCCGCCATCGCCGCGCGCGGCGCCAAGAGCAGGGCGAGCGCAAGCGCAGCGAGTGCTGCCCACGCCAATACCCGCGTCGATCGCGAAGACGATGAGACTCGGGTGGCTGTGAGCATGACGGCTTTACTAACAGCCGCGGCGCGCGAAGAAAAGCCGGTGTGAGTGTCCGATGGCTCGCGCGCCGCGGCCGCTTGTCTCGGGTTAGATTTCAGGGCCCCCAAGTGCTTTGATCAGGCCGCCTCGGCAACCGACAGGAGGATCGTCATGGATTTCAGCGAAATCATTTACGAGAAGTCGGATCGAATCGCGACCGTCACGATGAACCGGCCCGAGCGGATGAACGCCTGGACGCTAAGGATGGGCGGCGAGATCAGGGCCGCGATGCGGGACGCCGACCGCGACGACAACATTCGCGCGGTCATCGTTACCGGCGCCGGCAGAGCCTACTGCGCCGGCGCCGACATGAACAACCTGAGCGATATCGCCGAGGGGCGCGCCTCGATGGGCGCGCGCTTGGATGACGACGGCGATTGGCTCGCGGGCGCGCGCCCGGACTTCCGCGGCTCGTTTTCCTGGGTGCTCGCGCTGCGCAAGCCCGTGATCGCAGCGATCAACGGCGCCTGCGTCGGCCTGGGCCTCACCAGCGCGCTCTACTACGACATCAGGATCGCCTCGGACCGCGCGCGCCTGGGGCTGATCTTTCCGCAGCGCGGGCTTGCGATCGAGCACGGGAGCAGCTGGATGTTGCCGCGAATCATCGGCCTGGCGCGAGCGATCGAACTGGCCGTCACCGGGCGTCTGGTCGACGCGCAAGAGGCGCTCTCGTTGGGGCTGGTGACGCGGGTCGTCAACGCTGAGGATCTGATTCCCACCGCTCGCCAAATTGCCGGCGAGATCGCGAGCAAGTGCTCTCCGCTCGGTGTGGCGCAGGCGCGCAGACTGGTCTATGAGCACCTGTTCACCGATCTTGCCACGGCGATTCGCGAGGATGACGAGGCGATGGGTCGGATGGCGCTGTCGGAGGACTTCAAGGAAGGCGTGAAGGCCTTCATCGAAAAGCGTCCGCCGCGCTTCGTCGGCAGGTGAAGGCCGCGGCTTGTAAGATCCCTAAGCTCTGTTCAGGCGCCGTCCTGAGGCCGCCGAAGGAATGACAGGCTCGCGCTACTGAGATCCTTCGCTTCGCTCAGGATGACAGGCTCGCGTTGCTCGCCTGTCACTTGTCGAGCGGATGCTTGAACTTGCGGTCGGGATGGCGAACCGTGAGCACGGCGCAGGGTGACTTCTGGACCACGCGCTCGGCGACGCTGCCCATCAGCACGTGCGCGAGCCCGCTGCGTCCGTGCGTGCCCATCACGATCAAATCGGCGGCTTCGCTCTGCGCCGCGTGGATGACCTCCAGGAACGGCGCGCCGACGCGCAACAGGCTTCGCGCCTTGAGCCCGCCGTCGCGCAGCCGCACGACTATCTTGTCGAGCTCGCGCTGGGCCAGCAGGCGCTGCTCCTCGGCGATGCGGCCCATCGCGCCGGTGTCTAATCCCGGCCCGAACTCGGGCGTGAGCATGACCGGGGCCAGCGGTTGATCGACGTGGAGCACGATAATCTCCGCGCCGAACTTGCGGGCCACCTCTTCTGCGTACTGAAGCGCTCGTTCGGAGTCCTCGGAGAAGTCGGTTGCGGCGATAATCTTGTTGAAGGTCGGCACCTTGCGAACGATACGCCGAGCCTCAGCCGGCGGCAAGCGGAATCGGGCGTGTCCCATGACCCGCGGTGGCCGTGAAACCCGGCTTCCTTCCTTTCCCGCTTGACCGGCGAAGAGACATAGGAAAACCTGCGGAGGGCGCCTGCGGAAACTCTTTTCGCAGCCTGCTACAATCGTCCGAGCCGACCATTCGCTATGGCCAAGTTTTTTGCACCGACACTGCGGGACTTTGAGCGCGTCTTCGACGAGCTTTTCGATGATCTCCTGATCGAGCCGTGGCGGGCGGCGCCCGACATCCCGGGCGAATTCGGACTCGCGCCGATTCTCGACCACGGCGACTGCTACGAGGTGCGCATCGAGGTGGGCGACGCGGACCCTTCGCAGATTGAAGTCGAGGTCAGCGAGCGCCGGCTTTGGGTGCGGGTGCGGGAGGGGACCAGCTTGCGGCAGCTCTCGTTTTCCCTTCCCGACCTCGTCGATCGCGACAAGGTCAGCACCCGAATGATCGACAAAACGCTGAGCGTGATGCTGCCCAAACGGCCGAAGGTCCGGCGCGTGCGTCTCGAGGAATCCTAGCGGGGCGCACAAGAGGCACTTTCAGGGCGTATTGGTTCACCGATCGGGCCGGTGCCCTGGTGAGGGCCGGCTTCCCGATCCGGCCGAAATCTCGATCCGGCGGAGCGTGACAGTGGATGAGTTGGCGAAAGATGACTTCAAGCCCGGTGAGCTCGAGTCTGCACCAACCCCGAAAGAGCTGAGTGCCTCCGAGCTCAGAGGCAGGCTGCCGGTAAGCCCCGATCTCCTGGCGCGCGCGGCCGAGCGTGGCGACGCCGCCGAGATGCTCGGTCAGCAGCGCGCGCTCGACGCGATCCGGCTTGCGATCGGAATCGACGCTCCCGGCTACAACGTTTTCGTGGACGGCCTGAGAACACGCCAGGAGCGCGAGACGATAGTCAAGCTGCTCGCGGACCGGGCCGCCGGGATGCCGACTCCGGACGATTGGATTTACGTCAACAACTTTCGCAACCCCGAGTCCCCTGTCGCGATCCATCTGCGGCCCGGCCAGGGGCGCGAGCTTCGCGATCGGATGACGGAGCTGGTGAACTTCGTCCGCGAGCAGTTGCCCAAAGCGTTCCGCCGCGAGGACTTCGACCAGGAACGCGCCGCGCTGCGCGAGAAATACAACAAACGAGCCCAGGAACTGTTCGGCAACCTTGAAGCGCGGGCCCGCGAGCGTGGATTCGCGATCCAGGCGACGCCGTCGGGCCAAGTGCTGTTCGTTCCGTTGATCGACGGCAAGATGCCGGAGTCGCCGGAAGCGCTGGCGCGCGAGATGGCGAAGCTTCCCGAAAGCGAGCGCGAGCGCCTGGCCAAGGCGCAGGGCGAGTTGCAGGGCGAGCTAGGCGGGTTGTTGATGCGCCAGCAGGAGCTGATGCATGAGCTGGCGGACGACGTCCGCGCCATCGAGCGGTCATTTGCGGGCCGGCAGATCTCACCCGCCATCGCCGCGCTCAAGCAGCGCTTCGACAACCCCGACGCTGCCCGCTACCTGGACGAGGTCGCCGAGCACATGCTCAGCCATCTCGACCGCTTCCACGAGCCGCACGAGGGGCGCGAGGGCGGCCCGATGCCGTTTGCCACGGAGGACGGGACGCGCTTCGCGGAGTACCAGGTGAACGTGCTGGTGGACAATTTGGGTGTGAGCGGCGCGCCCGTGATCAGCGAAGACGCACCCAGCTACCGCAACCTGTTCGGCACCATCGAGCGCTGGATGGATCCGTCCGGGCGCCACTTCAGCAGCTTCACCGGCATCATCGCCGGCTCGTTCCTGAAGGCGCACGGCGGTTTCCTGGTGTTCGACCTCGAGGACGCGATCGTCGAGCCCGGGGTGTGGAAGACGCTCAAGCGCAGCCTCAAGTCGGGCCGCATGACCCTGGAGACCTTCGAGCCGTTCCCGTTCTTCTCGATAAGCGGGCTCAAGCCCCAGCCGATCGAGGTGCGCGCCAAGGTGATCGTCCTGGGTGGAGCGTTGCTCTACAACCTGCTCTACTTCTACGACTCCGACTTCGCCGAGCTGTTCAAGGTCAAGGCTGAGATCCGTCCGGTGGTTGCGGCCGACGAGGCCGCCGCGTGCCATTACGCGGCGCGAATCGCCGAGCTTTGCCGGCGCGAGCATCTGCCCGCCTTCGAGCCCGGCGCGCTGGCGCGAATCGTCGAGTTCGGCATGCGGATGGCCGGCGACCGCGATCGCGTGCTGAGCATGATGGAGCCGATCGACGACCTCGCGCGCGAGGCCGTCTACTTCGCGCGCGCCGAGAACGCCGCCGCAGTCGGCGCCGCGCAGGTCGAGCGCGCGATCTCGGAGCGCATCCTGCGCCTCGACTTCATCGAGGAAGAAATCCGCCGGCTCATCGCCAACGGCACGCTGGTCGTGGAACTGACCGGCAAGCGCGTCGGGCAGGTCAATGGCCTGGCGATCCTGGATGTCGGCGGCTACAGCTTCGGGCGTCCCGCGCGCGTGACCGCGAGCGTCTCGCTCGGCCAGGCCGGGGTGGTGAATATCGAGCGCGAAGCGCGTCTGTCGGGCTCGACCTACGACAAGGGAATCATGATCCTGGGCGGGTTCATCCGGGCGCGCTTCGGCCAGCTAGCACCGGTCGCGATGACCGCCAGCGTATGCTTCGAACAGTCCTACTCCACGATCGATGGCGACAGCGCCAGCTCGACCGAGCTCTACGCGATGCTCTCCGCCTTGAGCGGCGTTGCGATTCGCCAGGACCTGGCGGTGACCGGGTCAGTCGACCAGCACGGGCGGGTGCAGGCGATCGGCGGCGCCAACGAAAAGATCGAGGGCTTCTACCGGGTGTGCAAGGCGGTCGGGCTGACCGGCACGCAGGGTGTGCTGGTGCCGCGCACCAACCTTCCCAACCTGATGCTCGACGCGGAGACGGTCGCGGCGGTCGAGAGCGGCAAGTTCCACGTCTACCCGGTCCGCACCGTAGATGAGGGAATCGAGCTCCTGACCGGCGTGCGCGCCGGCACTCTCGAGGAGCCCGGCACGATCAATTTTCTGGTCGCTGAGCGGCTCAAGAAGATGGCTGAGATATTGCGCGGTCAGGCGGCGGCTGAAACCCGCGTCGTGCATGAACCGGCCGAAAAGGCGCCGGCCCCGAAACCTCCTGCGCCGCCGGAACCCCCGCGCTAGCGCTTCGACCCATGCGTGGGGCTTTGAAGCGATATGCGTCGGTCGCGGCGCCGGCAGCCACGATGCGATCGGTCATCTGCTTGATGCTCGCGATGGCGGCGGCTCTGGTGCGCGGCGGGCCGGCCGGCGCCGAAGGCACGCCGCAGGCGCCGAACCCCAGCCGAATCGAGGCGAAGGCCGTGAATCTGCGCGACAGCTACGGCAGCTTCAGATGTGCGATCTTCAATTCGCCCGACGGCTTCCCCGAGAACAGCGACAAGGCAGTCGGTAACGCGCACGCACGGGTCGCGGACCGTCGCGCCTCGTGCATCTTCGAGGGCCTGCCCCCCGGAACTTACGCGGTGGCCGCGCTTCACGACGAGAACGACAACGAGCGCATGGATTACGGCTTTCTGGGGATGCCGCTCGAAGGTTACGGCTTCTCGAGCGACCCCACGGTAACCTTCAAAGCGCCCAGCTTCGACGCGGCGAAGTTCGACTACCGCGGCGGTGTGCTGATAGTGCCGATCCGGATCCACTACTGGGGCGGTCCCCCTGCCACCGCTGCTCCGTGACCGAAATCGCGATGGATCTGCGTTTAGAACCGCCCGAAATACCGCTGCTGACCGATCTGTACGAAGTCACGATGGCGGCGAGCTACTTCGAGCACGGCTTCAACGACGTCGCGTCGTTCTCGCTCTCGATGCGGCGAATGCCGGAGAATCGCGGCTTCATGGTCGCGGCGGGGCTCGAGCGTCTGCTCGAACTGCTTGAAGAGTTCCGCTTCGACGCCGCGGCGATCGACTACCTGGATTCGCTGAGACTCTTCAAACCCGAGTTCCTCGAATTCCTGTCCAGGCTGCGCTTCACGGGCAGTGTCCGCGCGATGCCCGAGGGGACGATTTTCTTCGCCCAAGAGCCGCTCGCCGAGCTATCCGGACCGCTGATCGAGGTGCAGCTTATCGAGACCATCGCCATCAACCAGCTCGGGCTCGCCTCGATTCTTGCGACCAAGGCAGCGCGATGCCGCGAGGTGGCGCGCGGGCGGCGGCTGGTCGACTTCGGGCTCAGGCGCGCGCAGGGCGCCGACGCCGGGCTGATCGCGGCGCGTTCCAGCTATCTCGCCGGCTTCGCCGGCTCCTCCAACCTGCTGGCCGGCAAACGCTACGGTATCCCGGTGTTCGGCACGATGGCGCACAGCTACGTGATGGCGCACGAGCGCGAGCGCGAGGCGTTCGAGAATTTCGCGCAGAGCTTCCCGCAACTGAGCACGCTGCTGGTCGACACCTACGATACCGTCAGGGGCGTCGAGAACGCGGCCGCGGTGGGCGTAAAGATGCGCGAGCGGGGCATGCAGCTCCAGGCGGTACGCCTGGACAGCGGCGACCTGGACGACTTGAGCCGCCGTGCCCGCCAGATCCTCGACCGCGCCGGTCTCAAGGACACCGCGATCTTCGCCAGCGGCAACCTCGACGAATACCGGATCGAGGAGCTGCTCAAGGCCGGGGCGCCGATCGATGCGTTCGGCGTCGGCACCGCGCTGGTGGTGAGCGCGGACGCTCCCTCCGGCGACTTCACCTATAAACTTGTCGAGTACAAGCAGGTCCCGCGGCTCAAGACCTCGACCGCGAAAATCTCACTGCCCGGGCGAAAGCAGGTCTTTCGCGCGCTGGATTTGTCGGGCCGCTTCCACGCCGATCTGATCGGGCTGGCCGAGGAGCGCGCCGCCGGCCTCGCGCGCGAATTCCGAACCGCCGCCGGCGGTGTCGGCGAGCTGCTCGCCACCCATCTCGAAGCCGGACGCAGAGTGGTCGCGCCGGTGCCGCTCGACGAGGTGCGCCGGCGCGTCCTCGACGGCCTTGCCCGGCTCGACTCGCGCTACAAGGCCATCCGCCGCCCCGCGGTCTATCCGGTGCGCCCGACCGCCGCTCTCAATGCCACCCTGATCAGCGAGAAGCTAAGAGCCGAGCGCAGGCAGGAGTGATGCGTTGACAAACTCTCTTCCCTGGCCTCAGTTGCGGGTTTCTGTGTAGCGAGAATCTTCCAGTTCGGCTAGCTCAGTATGCGGCGGGTTTCGGTCTTCAGGCCATTCTTAGTGGCACCGGCATCCCTGCCGGTGTTGCCGGAACCTCCCACTCGCCGTGGGGGGTGAACACTTCAAACTCGATCCTCACAGGCTGGAAGCCTGTGCCACTCTGCAAGGCTGCGCCACTCTGCAAGCCTGGGACATCTGCAGATCCTGTGTTTGTGGCACAGGCATCTTGCCTGTGGCTCTTTAGAAACAACCACTTGTACTCTTCAGGTGAGGCAGCCAGATTCGGATCGTGGATGATGGCCTCGACCGCAAGGTGATCCTTGCGGTCATTAAATCCAACGGAGGTTGAAGTCGAAGTGGCTTGCTTGAGATCGGAAAGATCGCTTAGCGTGGAAAGTAGACCTTTAGAGCGTTCCAAAAAAAGGAACCGGCACGGAGGCCGGCGCTACAAAACCCTCGATTTCACGAAGAGTGATCGCTACCTGATGACGGAGGCGCTTGATTCGAGGCGCGGCTCGGAAAGCGCGCGGGCTGCTCCGAGCAGGCATCGCTCGGTCGTCTGCCAGTCGATGCACGGGTCGGTGACCGAGACGCCGTAGGTGAGCAGGCTCCGATCGGCGTTGGGGGGCTGATTGCCGGCTGCGAGGTTGCTCTCCAGCATCACGCCCATCACCGCGCGGCTGCCGCGCTGGACCTGTCCGACCAGCGTCGCCAGCACCGCCGGCTGCTTGGTGTAGTCCTTGTTGGTCTGCGCGTGCGAGCAATCCACGATCACGCGCGGTTCGAGCTTCTTGTTGAGCAACAGCTCGACGCATTGCTGGATGCTGCGTTCGTCGTAGTTCGGGGCGCGGCCGCCGCGCAACACCACGTGCGTGTCGGGATTGCCGGAGGTGCGGACGATCGCGGTCAGCCCGTCTTGGGTGATGCCGAGGAAAGAGTGCGGGCGGCGCGCCGACTCGATCGCGTTGACCGCGACCTCGAGATTGCCGTCGGTGGAGTTCTTGAACCCTACCGGCATCGAGAGCCCGCTCGCCATCTCGCGATGGGTCGGCGACTCGGTGGTGCGCGCGCCGATCACGCTCCACGCGATCAGGTCGGCGATATACTGCGGCGTAATCGGGTCGAGAAACTCGGTGCCCGCCGGCAATCCTAGCCCGTTGATCTCGAGCAGCAGCTTGCGGGCGATCCGCAGCCCCTGCTCCATATCGCAGCTTTCGTCCATATGCGGGTCGCTGATCAGCCCCTTCCATCCGATCGTCGTGCGCGGCTTCTCGAAGTACACGCGCATCACCACCTGCATGCGGTCCGCAACCTGATCGCGCAGCTTGGCCAGTCTGCGCGCGTAATCGAGTGCGGCGTCGGGATCGTGGATCGAGCAGGGGCCCACGATGCAGAGCAGGCGCTGGTTGCGTCCGGCGATAATCTCGCGGATCGCAGCCCGCGCGGCGATCACGTTGTCGGCGATCGCCTCGCTGACCGGTAACTGCTCCTTCATCGCGCCCGGCGCAACCAGCGGCTCGCTGCGGACGACGTGTAGATCCTGAATCTTCCTCATCGGCCCAGACCAATATCTTTTAGCCCAAACGCGCCGTTGCGAGAAACCCGCATCCTTGGCTCGTTGGCTTGCCGTGCAGCCGCGCCCCTGCGGCGCTGGTTCGGCGCAACCCCCGCCTTGCCTGAGCCGCTGCCGCAAGCCTAGTCTCGCGTCAACAGCCTTCTACTCTCCGGGGAGACGAGGGGACCAGGCCGCTGAAGGGTTTTTCAGCAGCCTGCAGGGATGTGAGCATCGCGATGCAGGAAGGTAGCCCGCCGGACTCAGACCATCCCGCCGGTCACGGCCAGCCTGCTGCAGGTGCCGGGCGTTCGCGCTTGATTTTATTGCGCGCGGTGGCCGGGATGGCGTTCGCGGTGGCGATGGGCTCGACGATGGTGGCGCTGGAGCTGGCGCATTCGATGGGCGCGCTCGCCAGCCGCTCCCAGCACAGGCTCGCGCAACTCTCCGCCAAGACTCGCGCTCTCAAGCGCGACCTCGCCGCCGCCGACAAAGAGCTTGGTTCCGCAGAGCGCGAGGTTCAGGTCTTCGATCATCTGGACGCTATCCTGATGGCATCCGACTTGAAGCTGTTCAGGCTCGCCCCTCGCGACTCGGTCCGCAGTGTAAGGGCTCTGGTCGTTACCAGCGAGCAGCTTGGCGAAGCGGTCTTCGCGGCGGTCGGACTGAAACCCGAAGACCCGGGCCAAGTCTATGCGCTGTGGTGCGCGAGCGCTCATGGCGAGCCGATCAAGGAGGATGAGTTCACCGTCACGGACGGCAAGGCGATGACGCTGGCGGATTGGCACAAAGGCCGCGGCGTTTCGCAGTGCTTCGTCACGCTCGAGCCCGCAGCCGGCGGCGGCAAGCCGAGCGGCGAGATCGTACTGCAGGGGCACTCCGGCAAGTGAGCACGTGATAGAGCCGGCAAGCGGCGGTGATGCGGGCGAGAGGCTCGCGGTCGAACCCGCGGTCGACTATTCGACTCCACTCTACACGCGCGACTTCTGGCTGGTGTTCGCGGCCAGCTTCACGCTCAACTCGGCGACCAACCTGTTCGTGCTGTTTCCGCTGTTCGTGATGCGCCTGGGCGGGAGCGCATCCGTGATCGGCGTGATAATGGGCACGGGATGGCTGGCGGCGCTGATGGTGCGGCCCGCGGTCGGACCGGGAATCGACTCTTTCGGACGCAAGTGGATGGTGCTGTGGTTCCTCGTCCTGGCCGCGATCGCGACCGCGCTTTACATCCCGATCGCGTCGCTGGGATGGCCAATCTTGGCGGTGCGCGCGCTGCAGGGTGCCGCTGAGGGCACCGCGCGCGTTGCGTTGTTCGCCTTCGTCTACGAAATTCTGCCGCCCGGCCGCGAAGGGGAAGGGATGGCGATCTTCAGCATATGCGGGATGGCCCCGGCGGCGCTGGCGCCCCTGATCGGCGAGGAACTGATCAAACGACGGGGGTTCGGCGCGTTTTTCGCCGCCGCCATCGCGCTTTATATCGTGGCGGCGATCGCCACCCTCGGGGTGCCGGATAATCGCTCGCGCCGGGTGGCCCGGCCGGCAATTGACCCGCAGGTACCATCTTACACGCGCATGATCCTCGACCGCGGGCTGATGCCGCTCTGGATCGTCACGTTGCTGTTCTCGCTGGCGCTGTCTTCGCGCCTGAGCTTCGTTGCGCCGTGGGCCTACCAGGAGGGAATCGGGCGCGTGGGATGGTACTTCGCGATCTACAGCGGCGCGGCGATCGCGCTGCGGCTGTTCAGCGCGCGCGGCATCGATCAGGTCGGCCCTGAGAAGGTGCTGTTCCCTTCGCTGATCGTGCTGAGCGTGGGGCTGGCGATGCTCGCGCTGATCGGCCATCGCGGGATGCTCGAAGTCGCGGCGCTGATCGGCGGGGTCGGACACGGCTACGTCTATCCCTCGCTCAGCGCTCTGGTGATCGAACGGAGCGGTCAGAACGCGATGGGCCGCTCCTCGGCGATCTACACCTCGCTCTACGATTTCGGTGCGATGGCGGGACCGTG